>NZ_LXER01000018.1 GCF_001654925.1 Buttiauxella brennerae ATCC 51605 | reverse complement strand
TCTCGCTCTTAGCTGCCGGAGATGTTTGGAAGGGTGGGTGAGTGCCAATAGCGAACTTTGCTAACAGGTCGGTACAATGAGTAGCGGGATATAGCACAGTCACTATCGCTGTAAATAAAAACATGTTTTAAAAAACAGTATTGACCTCAAATCTCAAATGAGTAAATTAGTACTCAGCAGCACAATGAAAGTAGTTAGTAAGTTAGTGAATGGAAAGAAGTTCTGGGAAAGCCATTTTGCTTTACAGGCCACGAAGTTTGTTGTTTGGGATGTAGTTGTTTTCAGGCCTCGTAGTGATTGTGCTGGTTCGCAAAATGGTAGTGTTAGCGCGACGATGTAAGGCCTTGTTTTTTTAGTTGATGCTGACGGTTTCGTTTGTTTATGGTAACCGTATGAGCAACGGGCAACGCATCAAAGAGTATATGTCGCGATGGGGATGTGCTTGTTTAGGTTGCCACGCTTAGGTTCTGAAAGCGCAGGCAGGTGTATGACGAGATAAATAGAGGGAGGTTTTTTAGTATTAATGCCCAATATTATCTGTAGTAAACGGGTACATTTGAAAGCAGTATAAATAGCAGTATCATTTTATTAAGTCCATTAATGTTAAATCTGAAGTCTGAAGTACCTTAAAAGCCCTGGCTGCAATGGTCAGGGCTTTTAAGATTACTCCCTCCTTTGAATTGTAAGTTTTCCCAACAAATCATTAATAAAACTAACCTTGATAATTTCCCCAGATGAGCCCCCCGATGCCTTATCGGTTTGGCTGCGCTTAATCAAGGTAAGCACGCTGTGACCTCCTCCCCATTGATCATGTTTCCTCAATGTTAGCCATGCAGTTACAGTTGTTAGAAGAACTGCCAACGTCTGTGCCTCGCTCTTAGCTGACAGAGATCAACCTGTGGCTGATTAGTACCAGGAGAGGACATTGCTTGCATGAAATTCCTGTCGGCTCACAAACAAATAAACCTTTATATTACTGTGTATTTATTTTCGCTGTGTAAACAGTTGGCTTTTTTTTGCACAGTCGAAGCGCTTTTATGTGTATATCAAATAACAGTATCGACTTTTTTTAATCAATATAAAAATAAAGTGTTTTTTTAACCAGTTGATTTTAATAGATTAAAATGCAGGTGAACTGATTGCATCAACAATAGCCCAGGAGCATATATAAATAGCACAGTATCTAAATTATAATTCTTTAACATCCGGTTGATATACGAGGTCAGAATGCGGTTAATTGTCATGCTGTTAAGCTTTGCGCTCTCCACACAGGCTTGGGCGGGCGAACTTTCCAAGCCTGCCGGTAAAGTCCTTTTAACGCTGTCTGGAAATATCGAAAATACAAATGAAGGTGGAAAAGCCGTTTTTGATATCGCCAGCCTTGAGAAACTGGGTCTGGTCAGTTTTCAGACCACTTCTCCCTGGTATGATGGCCGCACTACCTTTACGGGTATTTCACTGCAAAAGCTCATGGATTATGTCGGGGCGAAAGGTTCTGTTGTTAAGGTCACTGCACTCAATGACTACACCACTGAAATCCCCCTCAGTGATTTTAAGAAATACAACGTTATCCTTGCGTTAAAAATCAACGGAGAATATATGCGTATCCGTGATAAAGGCCCGTTGTTTGTTGTTTACCCCTATGACAGCCTGCCTGAGCTGAATAATCAGATTTATTATTCAAGGTCAGCCTGGCAGGTCAGCAGAATGAATATTGAGTAAGGGGTCAGAAGACCAACATGAACAGAATTCTGGCTGGCATCATTTGTTTCCTTTTTATATCTACCGGATATATTTCTTTCCTTGTGCATGAAAGGCAACAAGAGTTACAGAAACTGACGCACTACGCGGCTTCGTGGTCTGCTGCACAGATGGTATCAGAGTATTACCGGTTCGAATCGTTGCTTGGTCTTTACACTATCGATGAGACGATGACGCTGGATGATGTACGCATGCGTCTCGACATTATGCTCAGCCAGAGTGATTTAATGAAAGAAGGTGATCTGAGTAATTACATAGAAAGTAATAAAGCCCATCATGCACTGGCTCTACAGCTTGAAAAGACACTTGAGTATCTGGATATTCATCTTGAGAAAATGAACCGCTCAGAACTCCAGACATACCTGAAAAAAATGCAGACGCTTGACCCACAATTGGCTCGTCTGTCGTCCGGCGCGTTAGACAAAGATATCAACACGATTAATGACGCCAACCTCAAAATTAAAACCCTGTACTATATTTACTCCGCGACATCTGTATTGCTGATAATAATGAGTGCGATTCTTGGTCTGCTGATATTTTATCAAAACAGAAATATTCTGAAGGCACATCTTCAGGTAAAGAGTCTTGCTGAAGCACTGCAGGAATCTAAAGAAAAACTGCAAGTCCAGAATGCAAAGTTGGAGTATGACGTCTACCATGACTCTCTGACTGAGATGAATAACCGCCATTTTTTCTGGGGGAATTTAAATGAAACCATCGAGAACGCAGTAAAAAGCAATAATTCTGTGAATGTGATGTTGTTTGATTTAGATCGATTCAAGGAGGTCAATGATACGTATGGTCATGATGTCGGTGATATGTTATTACGCCAGATATCACAACGTCTGATTTCTATGGGCCTGGCTTCCGATACGCTTTATCGTTTAGGCGGGGATGAGTTTGCGTTTCTCTCGAGTGGCTTGACGGAGAGCGGAGCCATTTCACGCGCCCAACATATATGCGATGCGATCAACCAGCCCTACACGATTTATAATACGATTATCAATATAACCACCAGTGTCGGTATTGTTATCTCAGACACTGAACGCCGCTCCGACTATCTCTATAAATTTGCCGATCTGGCCCTTTATGAAGCCAAAAAGGAAGGCGTTGGTAAGATAAAAGTCTTCCGGCAATGGATGTTAGATAAGCTGCAAGAAAGCCGAACCCTTGAGCATGATATGGCACTGGCGTTAGTGAATAAAGAATTCGTGGTTTACTATCAGCCTATTGTCGATTCTTTCAGCCAGGAAATTTACAGCTATGAAGCCCTTATTCGTTGGATACATCCTCAAAAGGGTATCCTGTCGCCGGACAATTTTATTCCTGTGGCTGAAAAAACAGGAATGATTAACGAGATGGGGAAATCGGTGCTTGAAATGGCCTGCCGGGAAGCCGCTTCCTGGGTGATTCCGACTAAAATTTCAGTCAATGTCTCTCCTGTCCAGCTAAGCAGTAAAACCTTTGCCGGAATGGTGTTGTCCATTCTGAACGAAACGGGGCTTCCCGCTGAGCGTCTTGAACTGGAAGTGACAGAATCCTCTCTCTTTACTGAGAACGATACGCCGATGAATACGCTTAACAGGTTGCGGGCTTTGGGGGTGAAAATCTCCCTGGATGATTTTGGTACTGGTTATTCTTCTCTTTCGCGTCTGAGCAGGCTTGCCTTCGATAAAATTAAAATAGACAAGTCCTTCGTGAATTCGATATCGACACATGAAGACGCTCTTAATATTATCAGGCTCATCACCGGCATGGCGAAATCCCTCAATATGAAGTCCGTTGCAGAAGGTGTTGAAACACAGGAGCAACTGGAAAGCCTTCAGGTGCTGGGCTGTGATTTCATACAAGGCTATCTGTTTGGTAAACCTCAGCCTTATATAGATGGAAAAATTAGATACGGTTAAATGGAAAATGTTCTTTCTGTTGTGAATTCAGGGTCGCGTGCATCGACACGTTGAACTCACAGCTCAAAACAGGCATGAATGTTATCTTTGCTGCCCGCTCTATTTAAAAGGAGCTCTTCAAGATTTCTTGCACATCAAGCATTGGGTTCCTCTGAAAGATGTTGTATGCCATCACTCATCTCTTGTAACTCATTGAACAGTCTTGCCACATGGAAACCATCGCACACGGAATGATGTACCTGAACGGCGAGAGGCAACAATACTTTTCCATCTTGTTGGTAGTATTTTCCAAGAGTGAACATAGGGGCAAAAAAGTTCTGCATATTAGCAACGTTGACATTAAAACTGGTAAAACTTACCCAGGGAATAGCCGATACGAAAAATATATTTTCCCGAGACTCCTCCTTAGGCCAATAAGACAGGTTATTACCATAGCGTGCAATGTCTTCTGAATAAACTTCCTGGAAGTGATGAATATTGCCATCATAGTGGCTCCATAATGATGAAAAGGTCTCTGTTTCATTATGGAAAATGGTATAGCTTGGATGAATTTCATTCCATATGACAAGTTCATCTTTCTTTATGGCCATACGGAACTCTGCATGACTGTTTACGATTTTAGAAAGGAGGAATATAATAGTAGGATAAAACTTCCAGCCAACTTCTTTTATATGTTTTAGTAGCGCGGTAATATCTACCAGGACAGTCTGGTTAATTGTACTTTGAGCAAATGACTGGAATACCTCAAAATGCTCCTTCCTTGCCCAACGAGACAAGTCAACAGGTGTATACTCCAGAGTTGTTTTTTCCATTTCTTAACCTTTGGTTATAAATTATATATCAGATGTTAGTCTAAGTTTTTTTATGAATTAAGCAAGCATATAGGAGCAAAACGGTTTTGGTAGCCAGCGCATTGCATACACAACCTTCTTAGGGGCGACTCAATAATCTCGAAATGAGGCGAAATCCGTAGCATTAGCAGGGGTGTTTTGTATTTCTTGATCATTTTTAATTATGCCATAACCCGGCACTTTTTGCGTAAACCATCTGTCCCGAAGAGTCTGCAATCTACCCGTTTTAGTTAAATGAGTGATAGTGTCATTCACTAACGTTAAGAGGTCATCATTATTTTTCTTCATCAAAATACCCACCAAAAATGGCGGTCCTATTTTAGTGACTTCGTAGATATTATCCTTATCCAATGAATGAACTAAATAGTTTGCCTTCATGTACTCCAGAACCGCGACTGCTACTTCACCGGTTGTTAGCTTTTCGAATGCTGAATTCATGGTGCCTGCTGGTAACATCAGCATATTGAGATTGTCAAAACGATTAGCCCTTCCAATCATGGTTGTGTCTATAGAACCCTTTACAGAAGAGATGCTTCTCCCTTTATAATCATCTAGCCTATGTGCATGGTCTGATTTTTTATGGATATAGGCATCACTGGTGACGTAAATAGGAATGGAAGCACTTAAACTTTCGACCCTGGTTTTAGTGATGAAAGAATTAGAACAATCTAAATCTATCTTTTCACTCTTTATTAGCTCTAATCTTTCGGATAATTTAGTGCTAATATAATTAGCGGTTATTTTTTTAAGTGAGGATTTTTTATTTATGGCACTAATAATTTCACTGCAAATATCAATGGTAAAACCTATAGCCACACCATTGTTTTCGTAGGAGTAAGGTGGAGTGTCATGGTAACCGATGTTAATATACCCACGAGAGATGATTTCATCTAGTGTGGTAGCATGGGGACTCTTAATCGGTAGTAACATAAAAATAAATAGGAAAAACTTCCCTGTGTATTTTTTTAAGAACTTCATTATTCACTACCTTTTGTTTTAGTTCATGAGGCTGAATGCATGGATATTTAACTGTATGGATTTAGAGGGTGCGAAGAACACTTCTTAAGTCGCTATGCCCTTCATTAATAATTTTGTATGCATAAACGGGCATCAACGAACCACGTAGTTTCTCATACCTGTCATTATATTTATTTTATTTTGATATAAAATAATTTTCTTGTGCATGTGGTGATTTTTTTTACGTAATACATCAAATGTTGTAGTCATGTTTTGCGAAGCGAAGGGGTTGTCGGATTTTGGTGTACGATACGTTAATGGGTTGTTGGCAGGTGCTTAATTTTATTCACATCGTTTATTTTTATTAATGAACGAATGATCTCATTTCAATAAAATATCAGTTTTTTTATTGTCGGTGGCATCAGTATTTATAATCAGGCCTGACGAGGCTCTGGCGGGTTTGTTTTGCGCTGAGGGACGCCCTTCACATCACTACATTCGAGAGTTGCAAGTAAATCATTAATATTGATTGATTAGTAAGTTTTATCTATTTGTATTAATCAATGAGCAGAATGAAACTGAACACCCATTTTCTTCCGGAGAAAACATCATGCAACGCTATTCCGCCAGTCTGAGTCTGAAGCGACATCCTGGCGAGAATTTTTTAACCGCGTGTACGACACATATAAAGCAGACGGCGCTGCCGAGGCGATGAAGTTGTTCAACCTATAAAGAGACCGTGTTTCCGGGTGTGATTGAGGTAGGCAATCACGGCGGCACTCGGTTCGTCTTTACGGCTGACCATCATCAGATTAGCCGCCAGCTCCTTTGAATCAAGAACCCGATAAACCACGCCCGGGATCGCCACCTGCGCTAATGGCGCTGGAACAAGGGCGATACCCAACCCGGCTCCGGCCATGGCGAGCACGCTCAGTGAACTGGATATGCGATAAGCAATATGCAAAGCGTCGCCAAGCAGTTTATGGAGTTGCATATCCAGTTGTGAATCCACGTCATTGATTGCGTACATAATCAACGGCTCATGGGCCAGCATATCTACCGTCAGGCTCTCTTTATCAGCGAATCTGTGCTCGCTGGACATCACAACAACCCGTCCCCATTTCCCCACAGATTCGTAGGTTAGGGTTGATTCATGATCCGGATCGTAATCCGGCATATAACCCACATCCAGCGTCCCGTTCTGGATAGCTTCCTGTTGCAGTTGCGGCGCCAGCTCCTGGCATATCAGCTCGGCATCCGGATAGTCCTTATGAAAGGAGCGAATATCCTGCATCAGTCTGCCACTGAATACGGCATTGCCGGCAAACCCAATTCGCACCCGGCCTGTTTCACCGCGAATAGAACGCTGCACGGCAAGACGGGTATGTTCGACCTGCTCCAGCGTGCGCGTGGCTTCGGCCTGCAAAAGCTTACCGGCTTCGGTAAGTTCGACACGACGGCTGGTACGAATTAACAATGGGCCACCCAGCTCCGCTTCAAGAGCTTTAATCTGCATACTCAACGCGGGCTGAACAATGTTGAGCCGTTCCGCCGCCCGGCCAAAATGCCTTTCTTCTGCGACAGTCAAAAAATACTTCAGGTGACGTAAATCCATAAAATGCTCCATTAATCATTAAAAATGATTAATCAGTAAAATCTATCTATTTGAGCTTATCTTATTTTGCGTCCAAACTGAATCCAGTCAACTAAACAGGAACTAAAAACATGCAAAACCAACTACAAGACCGCCAACAACTTAACGACCTGATGAATGGCTGGATGCATCGTGATTTAGGCGAATGGGATCAACTGCGCGATCTGTTCCATCCTGACGGCACGATTGAAATCACCTGGTTTGAAGGGCTGGGAAGCGACTTTGTTGATGGTTCAATGCGAATGGGCGCTTCTGACCTGCGCACCAAACATCTTATCGCTTCGCCTGAGGTGACGTTCAATGAAGCCGGAAATAAAGCCATCCTTCAAACTAACGCCATCATCATTGCTGAGAACGTCAAACTGAATATTGGTTGTGAGTGCCACAACCGTTTTTACGACATGGCAGAAAAACGTGACGGCGTGTGGAAATTGTTCCACCGCCAGAGTGTTTACGATATCGGCACCTTCACCTTCCCGTTAGGCCCGGTGGAAATTGACCAGGCGATTGTGACGAAGTATCCGCGTGAATATGCCGCACTGGCCTATTTGCTGGAGCAGAGCGGGTTCCCGCTTGGGCGCGTATTTGCCACCCGCGGCAGCGAACTGGAAGCCAAAATGAAAGTTGAAGGTAAGCGCTGGTTGGCGGCCTGATCCAGACACACTCACTCTTACTGAAAAACTGAGGTAAAAGATGGTCCAGAGAATCGATGTGCATTCACACTTTCTGCCCGAACGCTACCGTGCAGCACTTGCTGCCGCGGGGCATTCGAAGCCATCGGGGATGCCTGCTATTCCTGAATGGAATGTTAATGAACACCTTGAAATGATGGACCGCAACCAGATTGGCAGCGCTATCCTTTCTGTCTCAGCGCCAGGTGTCCATTTTGGTGACAACGCGGCTGCCCGCGACCTGGCCCGTTATGTAAATGAAGAGGGGGCAAAAGTCGCGCAGGACAATCCCCATCGTTTTGGTATGTTTGCTACATTGCCGCTGCCTGATGTTGACAGTGCGCTGCGCGAGCTGGACTATGCCTTCGATACGTTGAAGGCTGATGGGGTGGTACTGGAAAGTAATTTCCATGGCATCTATCTCGGCGATGCCCGGTTCGATCCGGTATTTGAGGAATTAAATCGCCGACACGCGAAGGTATTCATTCACCCGACGAATCCACATTGCCCGTGCTGCCAAGTTCAGCCGAAGGGTGAAGACGCGGCATCACTTCCGCCAATCGGTTATCCCTTCCCGATGATTGAATTTATGTTCGAAACCACGCGCACGGTGTTCAATCTACTGCTTTCCGGAACGCTTGATCGCTTCCCGAATGTGCAAATTATCGTACCGCATGCAGGTGCGACAATTCCGGTGCTGGCAGATCGGGTGGCGGGTCTTTCTCCTGCGCTGGGTTTACCGGCGAAACTTGATGCATCGAAATTTATGGCTTCATTGCGCGGTATGTATTACGACCTGGCGGGATTCCCACTTCCGCGGCAGCTTAAGGCCTTGCTGGAAATAGCCGATCCGAAACATATCTTGTACGGCAGTGATTACCCTTATACACCGGAGGCGCTGGTCAGCACGCTTGCGACACAGCTTGACGATAGCGCCCAGCTGACGACTGCGCTACGGGCCGATTTTATGCGCAATAATGCCCTTACTCTGTTTCCACGATTTGCTTAAGGGCGCTTTACTAGAGCAGACCGGTTCCCTCCCGGGCGCGTATTTGTGACCTGATCACTCTTGTTAACTATGACGGAATGACCAAGGTAAAGATCCCCGGTCATTCAGAACATTTCTCTGTTGCTGTTGAATGCCCGGGCTGGCGCGTCATCCACCAGAACACCAGCGCCAGCAGGCTGACCAGTGCGCCCAGCAGGCACACACCTTGCCAGCCAAAATGGGCAAAAGTGACGGTCGTTCCAATCGCGCCCAGCCCGCTGCCCACGGCATAAAACAACATATAGAGACCGACCAGGCGGCTGTGTGCTTCTGGGCGGGTGCGAAAAATCAGGCTCTGATTGGTCACGTGCAATGCTTGCCCGCCCAGATCGAGCAGCACGATACCGATTACCAGTGCCCACAGCGAACTTTCCATCATCGAAAGCGGCCACCATGCCAGCACAAGTACCACGAGCGCCATCGCGCTGGTGGCCTGGGCATGCCCCCGGTCTGCCCATTGTCCGGCACGCGCAGCAGCCAGAGCACCGACTACGCCAACCAGCCCGAAAGTACCAATCATGGTGTGTGAAAAGCTGTAGGGCGGGGCGCTTAATGGCAGCGCCAGTGCACTCCAGAAAATGTTGAAGGCGGCAAACATCAACAGTGCCAGTGTGCCCCTGACTTGCAGCATCTTTTCCTCGCGCAGTAGCGTCAGCATCGATGCCAGCAGGCGCGGATAACTCAGCTCGCCAGATGCCAGGGGCAAAACTGGCAGCCGTCGCCACAGCGGAATCGCAATTGCCAGCATCAGGATAGCGGCGCAGAAGTACACCCCGCGCCAGCCTGCCAGGTCGCTGACTGCACCGGAAAAGACCCTAGCCAGCAGCAGCCCGATGAACACACCGCCTTGCGCGGCACCTACCACGCGGCCCTGCTCATGAGGTGCGGCAGCACTTGCCACATAGGCGATAAGCCCCTGGGTCATTGCCGTGCCGAGCATGCCGACTGCGAGCATTGCCGCCAGTAGAGCAGGTGCCGAACGCGCCATTCCTACAGCAACCAACGCGGCCATCAGCGCCAGCAGTTGTATCGCCATCAGGTTGCGGCGATCCACCCGGTCGCCCAGTGGCACCAGAAATAGCAGGGCCAGTGCGCAACCTGTCTGCGTGGCGGTGACGATGCCACCGACCGCCGCATGGCTGATGGCGAAATCCCGCGCCAGTGCGTCAAGCAACGGCTGAGCGTAATAGACATTCGCCACGCTCAGGCCGCTGGCGATGGCGAATAGCCACACCAGGCTGCGTGGCATATTTGCAGGGCGGGTTGATGTGTTTGCCTGGCCTGGCTGTGACACAAGATGAGCATTCATCAGTTAAGGTCCATGTAATCTAGTTGCAAAACAAAACTAATTGAATGCTAGGTCAGGTGGTTTTAAAATGCAACTGGAAGTCTCGCCATTTTAACTAACAGGAAATGCCATGCCTCCCCGCAAACCCCTGAGCAACGAACCTTGTCCCGTAGCACGAACAGTTGATCTTATTGGGGATCGCTGGTCGTTGCTCATCGTGCGAGACGCCTTCGATGGCATTCGCCGTTTTGGTGATTTCCAGCAAAGCCTGGGCATGGCAAGAAACATACTTACCGACAGGCTACAGAAGCTGGTGGGGGCGGGAATCCTTGCCCGGCAAGATGCCTCGGACGGCACCGCTTACCAGGAATACGTGCTGACGCCACAGGGCGAAAGCCTGTTTTCTATTGTGGTGGCGCTGCGCCAGTGGGGCGAGCAGCACCTGTTCGAGCCTGGTGAGCGCCATTCGGTGCTGATCGACAAAAGTACGGGTGAGCCAGTGCCGACGATGGCACTGAAAGCGCAGGATGGATCTGTGTTGCTACCTGGCGCTACGCAGGTGCGGAAAGTGACATGAAGAAATATCAGAACGGGCTGGCATGACGGGCTTTGATCCACTCTTCGCTGACCGGGTGAACAAAATGCAGTTCGCTGGCGTGCAGCATCAGCCGTGGAGTCTGTTCAGTACCTGGTAGCAAAAGTCCGCCATACAGGTCACAGCCTAAAATCGGGTGGCCCAACTGCTGGCAGTGGATGCGGAGTTGATGAGTGCGCCCGGTTTCCGGCGTCAGCTCGACTCGCGTCACTGGCAGTAACGTCCCGTCTTGTTGCTCATGATGAAAACGCTCAATGACCCGATAACCCGAGCGAGCGGGCTTGCCGTTGATGGCACAAATCGACATCAGCGGGAAGAGCGCCGGGTCTTTGGCAATTGGTGCGTCTATCACCCCTTCATTTTCGCTCAGATGCCCGCAAAGCAGTGCGCTGTAAACTTTGGCCACGGTGCGCTGGCTGAATTGCTGGCACAAGGCGGCATTGATCGCTTTATTGCGTGCAACCACCATCAGCCCGGAAGTACCAAAATCCAGGCGGTGGACCAGCGTGCAGCCAGGGAATATTTGCACCAGCCGGTGGTGCACCGAATCCAGGTTTTGCGGGTTTTTCCCCGATAGACTGAGCAACCCGCTGGGCTTATTGATCAGCACCAGATGCTCGTCCTGATAGAGAACCTCTATCTTTTCATGGCACGCAGGGGCAATAAAGGTATCGATAATCGTAGACATCAGGCTGCCCGCAGGGAAAGTGGGAGCGGATGATAACGAATTTTAAACCGTCAGGCGAATCTGGCTTTTCGCCTTGTCATACAGGTTGGCTTTGTGATTTCGATTTTCGAATAACTCGTTGAAACTGATGTGGCTCGGAGTTATTTTTTACAACATCAAAACAGTGAATGGACATTAAAATGAAAAAAATCCGTTGGGGCATCATTGGTACTGGAACGATTGCTAAAAAGTTCGCCGGGACGCTGGGTTACTTATCAGATGAGTGTGAATTTGTTGGTGTGGCATCACGCTCTCTTGAAAATGCAGAAGCTTTTGCAAAGCAATATGGTGCGAAGAGAGCTTTCGGCAGTTATCTGGAACTGGCACAGAGCGCTGATATAGATGCAGTGTATATTGCAACGCCGCACAATTCACATTATGAAAATAGTTTGCTGTGCTTAAAAAATAATAAACATGTGTTATGCGAAAAAAGCTTCACGATTGATGTCAGCCAGGCTGAGCATTTATTTAAACAAGCATCTGATAATGGCCTGTTTATTATGGAAGCGTTCTGGACGAAGTTTTTACCGGCATATGCTGAAATACATAAAATTTTAAACAGCGGAGAACTGGGCGATGTGGTGAATATCGCTGCAGATTTTGGTATTAACCCGCCGGGAAGCAGAAATGATCGTAAAATAAACCCTGAACTGGCCGGGGGCGCACTCTATGATGTGGGTATTTATGTCATCGGTATTACCTGCATGCTGCTGGGGTATAAGCCTGAACGCGTGGTGTCCAATGCCGTGTTATCAGAAGGTGGCGTCGACCTGTCAAGTTTTTACTATATGCAGTATGAAAGAGGGCAAGTTGCTCTGTTAAGTTCATCAGTAGAAGCGTTGTCGCGCCAGCAAGCGGTGGTTCAATGTAAGAATGGCTATATTGTTATCGACACACCACATGCTGCAACAGGATTTACGGTTTACCAGAATGACAATAAAAAAGAGTATAACTTCCCGTTTGATTTCGATGGCTTTGAATATCAATTAAGGCACGCCAACGATTGTATTAGCCAGGGAAAAACGGCAAGTGATATAATGAAACCACAAGATACTATCGCCGTATTAAAAATCATGGATAATATGCGTAAAGAATGGGGCATGAAATTCCCATTTGAAATCTAATTTTACCCACAGGAACAATATCCGGAAGTGAGTTTTCATTTCCGGACTTTGCATAGCCAGCCAGGTTTAACAATAAGCAGCTGATGTTTTTCCAGATAACGAGTTTTAAACCAGCTTGCGAATCTGGCTACGTAGTTATCTGAGGCAGGCAATATACTTTTCGCCTGAACGGCGCACGATCTTATCGGCATTTTTTGCGATCTCTTTTCCCGCAAACGCACCGTAGAGTTTCGAAAATTTCACGCAGCTCAGCTGGCGGATGATGTTGCCGACCGTCACTGCTGGCAGCGGTAGCATATTCGGGTAGCTCCACATGAAGGAGACCGCATCTGCGCCCGGAGTGACCTGAACGGTGTAAAACAAAAAAGCCCGCTTAAGTTTCCTTAAGCGGGCTTTCGAATTTGGCTCCTCTGACTGGACTCGAACCAGTGACATACGGATTAACAGTCCGCCGTTCTACCGACTGAACTACAGAGGAATCGGTTAACGGGGCGCATATTAGCGATTCGGGAGGGGCATGTCAAAGGGTTCGCGAAAAAGTTTTTCGTTTGCTCTTTTTGTGTTCAACTTGTTGAGTATTAAGGCGAATTTGTCATATCTGCAATCGAACAATACAAATCACCCCTCGAGCTATTTCTCTGCTGAATATTAACCATCGTCTATATGCGGACTATATTGGTGCAAAGACGTATAAATCTTGTACATCACTGCTTTATTGTTAACCAGATGTGATCCCCGCTGTAATTTCACTGCATGGTGCCGGAGCGCTTAAAACGGCGCTCTATACTCAAATAAGTCTGAACCAGGCAACCGGTAACCAAATCTGGCAACCATTTTGCTTAATGTTCAAGGCCGTGAAAATCGTAAGGAAACCCCGTATGGAAACCTCGCTGTAACCCACAGGAAATTGACTGGATAGTGCATTTTGTTCGCGTTTTTGC
Source organism: Buttiauxella brennerae ATCC 51605 (assembly GCF_001654925.1). Classification (GTDB taxonomy): domain Bacteria; phylum Pseudomonadota; class Gammaproteobacteria; order Enterobacterales; family Enterobacteriaceae; genus Buttiauxella; species Buttiauxella brennerae. The sequence continues at coordinate 85,762 of NZ_LXER01000018.1, read as the reverse complement.
TTTTGAAAATGGCTCTTACACCGTTTTGCATAAACCTCTTTGCTGATTTGCTAAGGAACATACAAATGTCGCTGAAATTGATCAGAAGTCCTCTTTCTCTGGTGTTGGCTGGTTGTCTGGTAACGGCGTTTTCCGCCCATGCCGATATTGTCATTGGCGTTGCAGGGCCGTTTACCGGGCCGAACGCGACGTATGGCGATCAGTACTGGCATGGCGCGACTCAGGCCGCCGAAGATATTAATGCCGCCGGTGGGATTAACGGCGAAAAAATCAAACTGGTCCAGGGCGATGACGCTTGCGAACCTAAACAAGCGGTCTCTGTGGCTAACCGTCTGGTGGATCAGGATAAAGTGAAAGCCGTGGTCGGCCACTTCTGTTCATCGTCCACTATGCCTGCCTCTGAGGTTTACAACGACGCGGGTATTCTCGCCATCACCCCGGGGTCGACCAACCCGCTTATCACCGAGCGAAAAATGAGCGATATGTTCCGCATGTGCGGGCGTGATGACCAGCAAGGGAAGGTCGCCAGTGATTTCATCATCGATAAACTTAAAGCCAAACGTGTGGTGATTATTCACGATAAAGACACCTACGGGCAGGGGTTGGCAGATGCCACCAAAGCGGCACTCGCGAAACGTGGCGTCAATGATGTGATGTACGAAGGCTTGTCGCGCGGTGAAAAAGACTTTAACGCACTGGTCACCAAAATCGGTGCGCAAAAACCAGACGTAGTGTTCTTCGGAGGTTGCCACCCGGAAGCGGGGCCGCTGGTTCGCCAGATGCGTGAGCAAGGCGTGCAGGCTAAATTCTTCTCCGGCGACTGCATCGTAAACGAAGAGATGGTCACCGCTGCGGGCGGGCCGCAATACACCAATGGCATTTACATGACCTTCGGTAAAGATCCTCGCTTAATCCCTGATGGCAAAGCGGTAATCGATAAATTCCGCGCCAGTAAATTTGAACCGGAAGGTTACACCCTCTATTCCTACGCTTCTGTTCAGGCGATTGCCGCGGCCTTTAAAGCCACTGGCGGCACAGATTCAGCCAAAGCCAGTGCCTGGCTGAAAGCAAACCCGGTGGATACCGTGATGGGCAAAAAAGCCTGGGATGATAAAGGTGATCTGAAAGTGTCCGATTACGTGGTTTATCAGTGGGATGATAAGGGCAAATACAAAGAGGTTCAGTAAGGGTTCGGAGTCTCGCTCAACGTCGGTATGCTCAGACATATCGACGCTTTATAAACACCAGGCTGACTCGCTCAGCCTATAATACGAGCGCGCGATGATGGATGCATTCTTCCTGCAACAATTGATCAATGGCGTAACGCTAGGTTCCGTCTACGGGTTGATAGCCATCGGCTACACCATGGTTTACGGCATTATTGGCATGATTAACTTCGCTCACGGCGAAGTGTATATGATCTCCGCTTATCTGTGCGCCATCGGGCTTGCGCTGTTGTCGTACTTTGGTTTGCAGTCGTTTCCTTTACTCATTCTTGGCACGCTGGTGTTCACCATTGTGGTGACGGGGGTTTACGGCTGGACTATCGAGCGCATCGCCTATAAACCGCTGCGCAACTCTACCCGTTTAGCACCGCTGATTTCCGCAATCGGCATGTCGCTAATCCTGCAAAACTACGCGCAAATCAGCCAGGGGCCGCGTCAACAGGGTATTCCAACCATGCTTGATGGCGTATTCCGTTTTCATATTGGTGAAGGATTTGTGCAAATCACCTACACCAAAGTATTCATTTTGATTGCTTCGTTTGCTGGCATGTTGCTGCTCACCTGGATTATCGGTAATACCAAGCTGGGGCGCATGTGCCGGGCTGTACAGCAAGACCGCAAGATGGCCTCGATATTGGGGATTAACACCGACCGCATTATCTCCATTGTGTTTGTGATTGGCGCCTCTATGGCCGGGCTTGCCGGGGTGCTGATCACCATGAACTACGGCACTTTCGATTTCTACGCCGGTTTTATTATTGGCATTAAAGCCTTCACGGCGGCGGTACTGGGCGGGATTGGTTCATTACCCGGCGCAATGCTTGGCGGGCTGATTCTTGGCATTGCCGAGGCGCAATTCTCGGGCATGGTAAATTCTGATTACAAAGATGTGTTCTCGTTTGGGTTGCTGGTCGTGATCCTCATTTTCCGTCCTCAGGGGCTGCTTGGCCGACCTATCGTTGCCAAAGTGTGAGGGAGCAAAACATGACATCTGAAACGACTTTGCATGAAGGCTTTTCCCTCAAACGCTGCCTGCTGGATGCGGTTTTTGCAGGGCTAGTGGCGTTAATTGTTTTTGGCCCGATAGTCGGCGTGGTGCTCGATGGCTACAGCTTTAACTTCGAAGGCCAGCGGCTGGTTGCGATTATCGCGGTGGTGATGGTCGGCCGATTTTTGCTGAGTGCTTTTTTTACCACCTCTATCGGAATGCGTTTTTTAAGCCGTTTTGAAACGGATAACTCAGGCGTGTATGTGCGGCCGCCAGAATACAAAAGCCGCATGCGCTGGATTATTCCACTGGTGATAGCTCTGGCGATTTGCTTCCCGTTTGTGGCGACCAAATATGTGCTGACGGTGGCGATCCTCGGGCTTATCTATGTGCTGCTCGGCCTTGGATTAAACATTGTTGTTGGGCTCGCAGGTTTGCTGGATCTGGGATATGTCGCCTTCTACGCCATTGGCGCGTATGGGCTGGCGCTGGGTTACCAGTATCTCGGGCTGGGATTCTGGTCGATGCTGCCGCTTTCGGCGCTGATGGCAGCGGCAGCGGGGGCTTTACTCGGTTTCCCTGTTTTGCGCATGCACGGCGATTATCTGGCGATTGTGACCCTCGGCTTCGGGGAGATTATCCGCCTGGTGCTGAATAACTGGCTGACGTTTACCGGCGGCCCTAACGGCATTTCAGCGCCACCACCGACACTGTTTGGCCTTGAGTTTGGACGGCGTGCCAAAGAAGAAGGTGGCGTGCCTTTCCACGAGTTCTTCCATCTCACCTATAACCCGAATCTGAAATTTATTTTCATCTACGCCATTCTGGTGCTGGTGGTTTTGCTGGTGCTGCACATCAAACATCGTCTGACGCACATGCCGATTGGCCGCGCGTGGGAGGCGTTGCGCGAAGATGAAATTGCCTGCCGATCCATGGGGCTGAACCATGTGCTGGTGAAGCTCTCCGCCTTTACGCTGGGCGCTTCAACGGCGGGTATTGCTGGTGTATTTTTCGCGACCTACCAGGGTTTTGTTAACCCGACATCATTCACCTTCTTTGAATCAGCGTTAATCCTCGCCATTGTGGTGCTGGGCGGTATGGGCTCGACGGTTGGCGTAGTGCTGGCGGCGTTTGTGCTGACGGTGACGCCAGAACTCCTGCGCAGCTTTGCCGAATATCGCGTTCTGCTGTTTGGCATGTTGATGGTGGTGATGATGATTTGGCGGCCACGCGGGCTGATTCGCATCAACCGCAGCGGCTTTGGGGTGCGCAAGGGAGTGGCACCATGAGCGAGATGATTTTAAGTGTTGAGCACTTGATGATGCACTTTGGCGGGATCAAAGCGCTCAATGATGTGAATCTTGAGGTGCGACGCGGCTCGATAACCGCGCTGATTGGGCCTAATGGCGCCGGGAAAACCACAGTGTTTAACTGCCTGACCGGTTTCTATAAGGCTTCCGGTGGCAATATTTTGTTTAACACGCGCAGCAAAACCACCAATGTGATTCAGATACTGGGGCAGAAATTCCAGCCTGGCGACTGGATTAGTCCGGCTCGGCTCGGTTCGCGTATTTTCTACAAAATGTTTGGCGGCACCCATCTGGTGAACCGCGCCGGGCTTGCGCGAACCTTTCAGAATATCCGCCTGTTCCGCGAAATGTCGGTGGTGGAAAACCTGCTGGTGGCGCAACACATGCAGGTCAACCGCAATCTGCTCGCCGGGGTGCTGAACACGCCCGCTTATCGCCGGGCGGAAAGCCGTGCGCTGGACCGCGCGTTTTACTGGCTGGAAGTGGTGGAGCTGGTGGATTGCGCTAATCGCCTTGCCGGGGAGATGTCTTACGGCCAGCAACGGCGCCTCGAGATCGCCCGCGCCATGTGTACCGCGCCAGAAATGATTTGCCTGGATGAACCTGCTGCAGGTCTGAACCCGGTTGAAACGCGCACCCTGAGTAAAATCATCCGTTTCCTGCGCGACCACCACGACATCACTGTTTTGCTGATTGAGCATGATATGGGCATGGTGATGGATATTTCCGACCACATTATCGTGCTCGACCACGGGGATGTGATTGCCGAGGGTAAACCCGAACAAATCCAACATGATGAAAAAGTGATCGCCGCCTATCTGGGCACCGACGAAGACGAGGTCAGTGTATGAGTGAGGCGATGCTGGAGTTTCGCAATGTGGACGTTTTTTATGGCGCGATTCAGGCGCTAAAACAAGTTTCTTTGCAGGTGAACGAAGGGGAAACGGTGGCGTTGATTGGCGCGAACGGGGCAGGGAAATCGACGTTACTGATGTCTATTTTCGGCCAGCCACGTATTCGCGGCGGGCAAATCCTGTTTCGCGGTGAAGATATCAGCCATAAATCGACGCACTTTGTGGCGTCTGGCGGAATTGCCCAGGCCCCGGAAGGGCGGCGAATATTTCCGGATATGACCGTCGAAGAAAATTTGCTGATGGGCACGATTCCCATCGGCAATCAATTTGCTGCGCAAGATCTGCAAACCATGTTTGATCTGTTCCCGCGTTTAAAAGAGCGCCGCAAACAGCGGGCGATGACCATGTCCGGTGGCGAGCAGCAAATGCTGGCGATTGCCCGCGCGTTGATGAGCCGCCCGAAACTGTTGCTTTTAGATGAACCAAGCCTGGGCCTGGCACCCATTGTGGTGAAGCAAATCTTCCAGACGCTGCGTGAATTAGCGCGCAACGGCATGACGATTTTTCTGGTGGAGCAAAACGCACACCACGCGCTGAAACTTTCCGACCGCGGGTATGTGATGGCAAACGGGCAGATTCGGCTCAGCGGCAGTGGTGAGGAGTTGTTGGGGAATGAGGATGTGCGCAAGGCGTATTTGGGCGGAATTTAGAGATTCGGTATAGCCTAAATAATTCGGGGTGCAGGAAGGCGGCAAGTGAGCAAATCCCCGGGAGCTTACTTGAGTAAGTGACCGGGGTTTGAGAGTGCAGCCAACGCATCTGCAGCCTGAAGTATGACGGCTATAAAAAAATACTTTGCAGGATAAGCGATTGTAAATCATTATTTGAAATGTGGTTTCACTTCCCCCCAAGGTCAATCTTGAACTTAAAAGCAGCACTTCATCAGCGCGTGGAAAAAACTCGCTGGTACGCCAAACGGAAAAGCAACCGAGTCCTGTTCTGGCGCGAAATTACACCGCTTGCGGTGCCTATCTTCCTGGAAAATACCTGCGTGTTACTGATGGGCGTGCTGAGCACCTTCCTTGTGAGTTGGCTGGGAAAAGAGGCGATGGCAGGCGTCGGGCTGGCTGATAGCTTTAACATGGTGATCATGGCATTTTTTGCTGCTGTGGATCTCGGCACCACCGTTGTGGTGGCATTCAGCCTCGGTAAACGTGACCCAAAACGTGCGCGTGATGCAGCACGCCAGTCGCTGATATTAATGACCATTATCGCCATTGGGCTGGCGGCGGGTATTCACCTGGCGGGCGAGCACGTGGTGAATGTGATTGCCGGAGCCGCCACGCCGGAGGTGAAAGCGCTGGCGCTCTCGTATCTGCAAACCACCGTCTGGAGTTACCCGGCGGCGGCAATTGCGCTTATCAGTAGCGGCGCGTTGCGCGGGGCAGGGAACACTAAAATCCCGTTGCTGATTAACGGCGGGATGAACATCCTCAACATTATTATCAGTAGCATCCTGATTTACGGCGCGCTGGGCTGGAACGGGCTGGGCTTTTTTGGTGCCGGTTTAGGACTGACTATTTCACGTTATATCGGCGCTATCGGTTTCGTTTATGTGCTGATGATTGGCTTTGCTCCTTCTTTGCGTATCTCGCTAAAAAGCTATTTCCGGCCACTCAAAATCGGCATTTTGTGGGAAGTGCTAGGGATTGGGATCCCGGCGAGCATTGAATCGGTGTTGTTTAATGCCGGGAAATTGCTGACGCAAATGTTTGTTGCCGGGATGGGGACGAATGTCATTGCCGGGAACTTTATTGCTTTCTCGATTGCGGCGTTGATTAACCTGCCGGGCAACGCCCTGGGTTCTGCGTCCACTATTATTGTCGGCAAGCGTCTGGGGAAAGGGCAGATTGGCCAGGCGGAGCGGCAACTGCGCCATGTGTTCTGGCTCTCAACGCTGGGGCTGACGATCATCGCCTGGGGAACCGCGCCGTTTGCCGGGTTGATGGCCTCGTTCTACACCCACGAAGATGACGTAAAAGATGTCGTCAAAATATTGATTTGGTTGAATGCCGCATTTATGCCGATTTGGGCCGCCTCATGGGTATTACCCGCCGGGCTGAAAGGGGCGCGCGATGCCCGTTTCGCGATGTGGGTTTCCATGGCGAGCATGTGGGGTTGCCGCGTGGTTGCAGGCTACACGCTCGGTATTGTGCTGGGGATGGGGGTTGTCGGCGTCTGGATGGGAATGTTCTTCGACTGGACGGTGCGCGGCGTGTTGTTCTACTGGCGAATGATCAGCGGGCGCTGGCTGAAAAAATACCCGCGCCTCAAAAGAGAGTCGCTTTCACAAACAGAATAAAGCTCTTACTGGAAGCTTTTGAACGCTACCTTAATTGCCCTGTGTGTTTATTGAACTCACGGGGCAATTTTCGTTTAAAACCATGATATTCATCACCCTGCAATGTCGCGTTTTGACTAGTAACGTAAAGTTACTGGCAGTGAAATATTCTTAAATGTTATTAATTGCCGCAAGCAATGACTTTGATGAATATAACAGGAAGGCGAGGTAGTGATGAGCACAACGACAAGGAACACGGAAGGTCGTCTAATGACAGGATTTCTCAACGCCGTTGAGAAAGCAGGAAATAAATTACCCGAACCCGCATTAATCTTTTTCTATTTTTTACTGGCTGTCATGGCGATGTCGGCGGTGCTTTCCACCGTTGATTTTGATGTCGTCAACCCTGTGACCAATGAAGCAGTTAAGATTAATAACCTGCTTTCGGCACAGGCGTTAACCGTAACCCTTTCCTCAATGGTGACCACGTTTACCACTTTTGCCCCGCTGGGCATTGTACTGGTGGCAATGCTGGGTGTCGGCGTGGCGGAAAGCTCAGGCTTTATTAATACCGGCCTGAAAAAAATGCTGCGTGTGACGCCGAAGAAACTGCTCACCCCGATGATTATTTTCGTCGCGATGTTCAGTCACGTTGCCGCTGATGCGGGTTATGTGCTGGTTATTCCATTGGGCGCGATTATCTTTATGTCTGCCGGACGCCACCCGTTGGCGGGTATTGCAGCGGCATTTGCCGGGGTTTCTGGCGGCTTTGCGGCCAACATGGTGCCAACCGGTAACGATGCATTGCTGCAAGGTTTTACCCAAACTGCCGCGCAGTTGCTCGACAACACTTACACCGTTAACACGCTGTGTAACTTGTTCTTTGGTATCGGTTCTACGGTGATGATTACGCTGGTCGGCTGGTGGGTGACTGAGCGTATTGTTGAGCCTCGTGTGTCGAAGCTTGAAATCGATGGTGATTATCAACACAACGAAGATATGAGCAGCTACAGCGCTCAGGAAAGCCGTGGTTTTAAAGTCGCGGGTCTGGTGATGGTACTGGGTCTGGCGGGGCTTGCTGCTCTGGCATGGCCGGAAACGTCTTTGCTGCGCAGCGCGACTGATGGCTCACTCACCAGCTACGGTGCGCCTATCATGAAGTCCATCGTGCCGTTGATTTTCCTTATCTTTATCATTCCAGGTATTGTTTACGGCTTTGTTGCCGGAACCTTTAACAGCGGTAAAGATGTTATCAATGCGATGAATGAGTCCATGAGCAAAATGGGCTCATACATGGTTATGGCATTCTTCTGTGCCATGTTCATCAAAGCGTTTGGTGATTCCAACATTGGTACGCTGATTGCGCTGGCGGGTGCTGACGTGCTGAAAACCATGGCGCTGCCGGGCGAAGCGACCATTATCGGTATGATTCTTCTTACTGCTGTCGTGAACATCCTGATTGGTTCGGCATCGGCGAAATGGGCGCTGTTATCGCCAATTATGGTGCCAATGCTGATGGCTGTAGGTATCTCCCCGGAACTGACGCAGGCTGCGTTCCGTATCGGTGACTCCACGACCAACATTATTACCCCGTTGATGGTGTTCTTCCCGCTGGTGGTGGTGTATTGCCAGCGCTACGTGAAGTCCACAGGCGTGGGTACGCTGGTGTCGATGATGATGCCTTACTCGGTTATCTTCTTCATCTGCTGGAGCATCTTCCTACTGGTGTGGTGGGCGGTCGGTCTGCCGCTGGGCGTGAACGCGCCGTATACCTATCCGATTCAGTAAGTGTTTTTTCAACCGGCCATTTTGATGGCCGGTTTCCATTTATGCAGGCATCAGGCTTTGCAACACGTCACAACGCTGTTTCACTGCCTGATGCAACAAATGTACCGTTGCCGAAAGCTGCTTACGATGTGGGCAAATCATATTGAGCGGCACGCTATCCCCCTGATACTGCGGAAGAATAATTTTAAGCCGGCCTTCATTCACATCTTCGCTGACATCCAGCCAGGATTTATAAGCAATTCCTTCTCCTGCGACCGCTAGGCGGCGAATCACTTCGGCATCATCACTCATCATCGCGCTTTTCACCGCCACATGGTGCATGTCACCGTCTAAACTTAGTGTCCACTTATCGTAAACCCGCCCGCGAAGCGCGTAGGTTAACGCGTCATGTTGAGCCAGTTCGCTAATCGTTTTCGGCTCACCACAACGCGCAATATACGAAGGGGCCGCTACCACAACCCGGCTATTAAGAGGGGCGAGCGGGAGTGCGACAAACGAGGCGTCGTCGTTGTTGCCGTAACGGAAAGCTATATCCACCGGATCTTTGAACACATCGGTAATCTGGTCAGAGAAGAGAATTTTAAGATGCAGTGCCGGATGTTCGCGACGGAAAGCCTGAAATACCGCGAGTAACATATTGCGCCCAAGGTCTGATGGCACCGCAATTTGCAACACGCCGCGCACTTCGTCACTCGCAGGCTGGATTTGCTCAAGCCCGGCCTCCAGTGTTTGCAGGGCGCTGATGGCGTATGGCAGCCAGGTTTCCCCTTCCGGCGTTAGCCGCAGACTGCGCGTAGAACGGGCAAATAATCGGATATTCAGCGTTTGCTCAAGGCGCTTTATGGCTGTGCTGACCTGTGCGGGCTGCAAATCAGCTTCACGCGCGGTTTCACTAAAACTGTTTAAGGCAGCGGCTCTGACAAACAAAGTGAGGTCTTCCAACCTGAGCATTTTAACTCTCCGAGTATAAGTGTTGTTTTACAGGCACTATTTTTCGCCCGCAGCACACCTTGTACCATGAGTTCATTCACACGATGAACCCTTTAATCTCTGGAGCAACCATGAAAGCTATCGCGATTACTCAAGCTGCACAAAATGGCACCAATCTGGAATCTCTTAGTGAGATTACTCTCCCGACTCCGGTCGCTACAGGGCACGATTTGCTGGTAGAAGTGAAAGCGATTTCGGTGAACCCGGTCGATACCAAAGTGCGTGCCGGTTTTAATGCCGAACAGCCACGCGTGTTAGGTTGGGATGCCGTGGGTGTTGTGGTTGCAACGGGTGAAGCAGTATCGCTGTTTAAACCCGGCGATGAAGTGTGGTACGCCGGTTCGCTGACCCGTCCTGGCAGCAACAGCGAATTTCAGCTGGTAGACGAGCGCATCGCCGCACTGAAACCAAAATCTATTAATAATGCCTCCGCAGCGGCTATGCCTTTAACGGCAATCACCGCATGGGAAATGTTGTTTGACCGCCTGGGCGTGGCAGAAAACGGCAATGAAAACGATGTGCTGTTGATTGTCGGTGCCGCAGGTGGCGTGGGTTCCATTCTTACGCAACTGGCCCGTAAGCTGACCAATATCACTGTTATCGGCACCGCTTCACGCCCGCAGAGCCAGAAATGGGTTACAGATTTGGGTGCGCATCATGTTATCGACCACAGCAAACCGCTGACGGAAGAACTGGCGCGTATTGGCGTAAAAAATGTGACTCACGTTGCCAGCCTGAATCAAACCGAACAGCATTACGCTCAACTGATTGAAGTGCTGGCTCCGCAAGGGAAACTGGCATTGATTGATGACCCGGAAACACTGGATGCGCGCCCGCTAAAAGTAAAAAGCATTTCTCTGCACTGGGAGTTTATGTTCACTCGTTCCATGTTTGAGACCAGCGATATGATTGAGCAAAACCGCCTGTTAACGCGTGTCGCTTCTTTGATTGACCAGGGTGTGTTGCAAACTACGCTGGGTGAACATTTCGGCATCATTAATGCCGACAACTTACGTCGCGCCCATGAATTAATTGAAACCAATCGTGCGGTCGGTAAAATCGTCCTCGAAGGCTTCTAATTACATAAAAATCATAGAGAAAATATCATGGACATTATTCAATCAGCAGCATCACGTTACTCGACTAAAGCGTTTGATGCAGACAAAAAAATTAGCGAAGAAAATATCGAGAAAGTGAAGGATTTGCTGCGCCTCAGCCCGTCCAGCACTAACTCACAGCCGTGGCATTTTATTCTGGCAAGCACTGACGAAGCGAAAGCGCGCATTGCTAAAGCGACATCCGGCTTCTATGTCTTCAACGAGCGCAAAGTGCTTGATGCTTCACATGTCGTGGTGTTCTGCTCGAAAACAGCCATTGATGAAACGCACCTGTCTAAACTGTTGGACCAGGAAAATGCCGATGGCCGTTTTGCCAGCCAGCAGGCGATGGAAGGGCAGCACAAAGGTCGTTCTTACTTTGTGAATATGCACCGCTTTGATTACAAAGATGCGCAGCACTGGATGGAAAAGCAGGTTTACCTGAACGTTGGCAACTTCTTGCTGGGTGTTTCCACCCTGAATATTGATGCGGTGCCAATCGAAGGTTTTGACGCCCGTATTCTGGATGAGGAGTTTGGCCTGCGTGAGAAAGGCTTCACCAGCCTGGTTATCGTGCCAATTGGTTATCGCAGTGTGGAAGATTTCAACGCGTCACTGCCAAAATCGCGTCTTGAGTTCAGCGAAATTTTAACGGAGTGCTAAAAATGTCCGATAACACACTGTCGATCATCGCTGTACTGAAGGCCAAAGAAGGTCAACGCGACAACCTGAAATCCGCGTTACAAGCGCTGATTGTACCGACGCGCAAAGAAGAAGGTTGCCTGGATTACGCTTTATTCCAGCTGCAGGAAACGCCAGATGTCTTTTATATGCGCGAGTCCTGGAAAGGGCAGGAAGCGCTGGATGTGCACATTGCGCTGCCACATTTCCAGGCGTTTGTGCAGCAGATGGATTCATTGCTGGCAGAACCGTTACAGCTCATTCGTTTGAATGCGGTTGAGCCATAAGCCCTGACTGTATTCCTCTATTTTGAGCCACCGAACCGAGGCCGCCACAGTATCTGTGGCGGCTTTTTTTACCTTTTCGTACGACCCACCCACGCTTGAAAGAAATCAATAAACACGCGTACTTTCTCAGGGACATGGCGAGTATTAGGGTAAAGCGCATAGATGCTCTGGCGAGGAAACTGGTGGTGACTGAGTACCGCCTGTAACTGACCCGAGGCGATCGCCGGGCGCACCAACCACTCAGGTAACAGTGCGACACCGGCACCTGCAAGAGCAAAGGCCAGCAGTGCGGCTGCGCTATCGGCGACGATATTTGGTGGTTTTTCCACATCAAATAATATCGCCTGCCGCTCTGGGGTCGTGACTTGCCAGCTAAGGGGCGAAGCCAGACGGCTGTGAGCCAGCCATGTGGCTTGCGCCAACTGAGCCAGGTTTTCTATGGGGTGTCCGGCCAGATAAGCCGGGGCGGCCACGGGTAAAATCGCGAAGCTATCGACAGGTGCGGCCCGATGATTCGAGTCCGCAAGCTGGCCGAGGCGGATAGCCACATCGAATCGTTCCGCTATCAAATCCGCATGATACGAAGAAGAAACGTGCTGGATGCGCAGTTGCGGATGTTCACGCGAAAATGCCGCAAGCGCGGGCACCACCACCTGAGAGCCATACTCCGGTGTGCTGGTTATGCGCAGTACGCCGCTCAATCCCTGGTGATCGCGCTGCACATCGTCCAGCAGGTTTTGAGCTTCCTCAAGCAGATGCTGGCAACGGGGATAAAAACGCTCTCCCGCCTCAGTCAGCGAAAGCCGCCGGGTGCTGCGCACCAACAGCGACACGCCAGATTCGGCCTCAAGCTGTTTGATGTTAAAACTCACTACCGCCTTAGTCAGGCCCAGCGCGGTAGCCGCTGCGGTAAAACTCCCGGCCTTCACCACGGCGACAAATATGGTTAACCGTTGCAGATTCAGCACAATAACCCTCGTCACTGTCAAAAATATTTTGACAGTGTAACGCCTGCCAGACGATTTATCCCCATCTTCCATACCGCTACACTTCGTCGCCTCTAACCGGAGGTTTTATGCGTTATCGCACCAAAGTTGCCATTGTTTATCTGCTGGGTTTTTTCGTTGATTTGATCAACATGTTTATCGCCAATATTGCGTACCCCGCTATCGGGCGCGGGCTTGGGGCTTCAGTCAGCGAGCTTTCCTGGGTCAGTAACGCTTATATTTTAGGGCTGACGCTGGTGATTCCGTTGAGTGCCTGGCTCGCGCAGCGCCTGGGTGGGCGCGCTGTTTTGCTGCTTTCGCTGAGTTCATTTTTACTGGCGACACTGGGTGCGGGAATGGCGCACTCTATCGAACAATTGATTGGCTGGCGGCTATTGCAGGGACTGGGCGGCGGGCTGCTGATCCCGGTTGGGCAGACGCTGACCTACCAGCTTTATCGCAGCCATGAACGCGCGGCTTTATCAGCGGCGATAATGCTCGTGGGCCTGTTAGCTCCGGCGTTGTCGCCAGCGATCGGTGGGGTGATTGTCGATTCACTCAGCTGGCGCTGGGTTTTCTTCGCTAATCTGCCACTGGCTTTGCTCGCGCTGTTACTGGCGGCGGCCTGGCTAGAAAAAGAACCCCGCACTACGCAGTCCACCGCGTTGGATTTTATCGGCATGCTTAGCGGTTGCGGTGCGCTGATGTGTACTTTACTGGGTTTCACGATGCTGGCTGAAAACGGTCAGATGTTAAATGGCATCTCGCTGTTGCTATGCGCGGTAGCGCTGTTTGCAGGGTTCGTGCGCCATAGCCTGCGTCATCCACAACCGCTGATTAATCTCCGCCTGGTGAAGGATCCGTTATTACGCAGCGCGATGATGATTTATCAGTGTATTCCGGGGATGTTTATTGGCGTCAGCCTGATTGCGACGCTTTGGCTGCAAAACCAACTTAACCTGAGTGCTACGCGAGTGGGTAGCCTGATGGTGCCCTGGTCGATTGCTTCATTGCTGGCGATAACGTTCACCGGAAAACAGTTCAACCGTTTTGGTCCCCGCCCTATGCTGATAACGGGTTGTCTGCTGCAAGGGCTGGGTATTCTGGCTTTGACCCAGGTTTACAGCGCGGAACAATATCCACTTTTGCTGGCCGCATTCGCCATGATGGGGTTCGGTGGCAGTTTGTGCAGCAGTACCGCGCAAAGTTGTGCCTTTTTACAGGTGGCAGATGAGCAACTTGGCCAGGCCAGCGCACTGTGGAACATCAACCGCCAACTGAGCTTTTGTATGGGCATATCGATATTGAGTCTGCTGCTCAATACCTTGCTGGAAACGCTTGCTACCGCCACGGCTTATCAATGGTGTTTTTATCTGGCGGCGGCCAGCACAGTAATTCCTGCGCTGCTTTGTCTGCGCATCGCTAACGGCGCTATCTTGCGTCAACTCAAGGCTCAAAAGGAGAGAAGATGAATCGCTACATTCAGGAAGTGATAGAGGCACACGTGGCCATCGAAAACTGGCTTGGCAAAGGAGAGGGGGACGTGCAGGCGTTGCTGGCTCGCTTTTCGCCGGTATTTACCATGGTTACGCCCAGTGGCAAAACACTGAATTTTGACTCACTAAGCGCATTCTTTCAGGCTCAGCCAGCCGCAAAACCTGGATTGAAAATTTCACTGGACCAGATAACAGTGATTGCCGAGTGGCCTGCTGGTGCGGTGGTCAGTTATAGCGAGTGGCAAAGTTTACCAGGGCAAGAAAAAACGCTGCGCCATTCCACCGTCGTATTCAGTAAGACGGGTTCTGATCTGCTCTGGTTACGCTTGCACGAAACCGCCGCAGTTTAAGCGTTAAATTAAACCTTCCGTTTGTTGCGCGCGAGAATGCTGACTCGCGCAATACTCACCTTGTTGCACATAACCGATATGGTCGGCCATGAGCTGGGCTTCGTGTTCGCTGTGCGTCACCAGCAATGCTGTTTGCCCCGCGTCACGCAGAATATCGCGCACCTCGCCGCTAAGGCGTTCACGCGTTTTCTTATCAAGACTTGAAAAAGGCTCATCGAGTAACAGGATTTCAGGATTTGGGGCCAGTGCTCGCGCCAGCGCAATGCGCTGTTGTTGCCCGCCGGAAAGCTCGTGCGGATAGTGGCTGGCATGGCTATGCAATTCCACCATTCGTAGCAACTGAGTCACTCTCGCCTGTTGCTCCTCGCGCGGTAACCGGCGCAGGCCAAATGCCACGTTCTGTTGTGCCGTCAGATGTGGGAACAGCGCATATTCCTGAAACACCATGCCGACGTGGCGCTTTTCCGGTGGCAGGTGAACGCCTGTTCCTGCGACACGGCGCTGAGAAACATAAATCTCGCCGCTTTGCAGGCGTTCAAAACCGGCAACCGCCCGCAACACCGTGGTTTTCCCACAGCCAGAAGCACCTAACAGGCAGGCCAGTTCACCTTTGCGTACTGACATCGAAAACCCTTTCAGTACCCTTTGTTGGCTATTGCCATAGGCAACATGTACATCCTGAAGGCGTAACGCAATTTCTGACATTAATCGTTCCTTAGCCCTGACGGGTCATCTGGTGACGAACCAACAAAATAACCGGTAGCGTGCCTGCAAGAACAATCATCAGCGCCGCGATTGCCCCTTCCTCGTACGTTCCGCGTGCCGCTTCCGCATACAATACTGTCGCCAGTGTTTCAAAGTTTACCGGGCGCAATAGCAAGGTTGTGGGTAGCTCTTTCATGGCATCAGCAAATACCAGTAACGCACTGCTGACCAGCGCCGGGCGTAAGAGAGGAAAATGAATGCGCGCGAACGTTCCGGCACCATTTTCCCCTAACAAGCGCGAAGCCTGCTCAAGGGAAGGGGGGATGCGGCTTAAACCGGAATCTAAAGCGCCAATGGCAATCGCCTGAAAGCGCATGGCGCAGCAGATCACTAATAAAATACCGGCGGACATCAGTGGCAAGCCGCGAACGTCCAGCAAATCGGCCAGCCAACGGTCTACAGCCATCGCGGGTGTCAGGAAGCCAATGGCCAGAATAGTGCCAGGAACTGCGTAACCTAATGATGCCAGGCGCATCACGCCGCGGCGAAAACCTGGCATCGCGTTGTCTGCGGCGCTGTGGCGAGCGCTCCAGGCGACCAGTAAGCTGACACAAACCACCACCAGTGTGGTTCCCGCCGCCAGTGAGAGCGTATTTTGCAATGCCGCAAGTAACGAGGGCGACAGGGCATTTTCCTCGCCTAATCGTTTTGCGCTTTCCCTGGCTAAAAATATCACCGGGGCTAGAAAACCTAAGATAACGGGCAAGGCGATAACACCACCCAGTAGCCACCCACGCCAACCCTCTATGCGAGTTGGCTTAATTGCACGCAGGCTACGGCTGCTGAACCCCTGCTTTTTACGGCCATAAAACTCAAGAGTCAGGATGCAGAAGATAAACATCAGCATCATGCAGGCAATTTGCGCAGCAGAGGCGAGGTCAGAGCGGGAAATCCAGGTGGTGTAGACCGTGACGGTAAGGGTTTGAACGCCGAGAAACTCAGAGGCACCAATATCATTAAGCGTTTCCAGCAGCGCAAGGCTAATCCCCACTGCCAACGCCGGGCGCGCCATCGGCAGCGCGACGCGAAAGAACGTACCCGTAGCACTGCATCCCAGCGTTCGTGCAGCTTCCAGCAAATGTGCGGGCTGGCTGATAAACATGGCGCGGGTCGTCAGATATACATAAGGATAAAGCACCAGCCCCAGCAGAATGATAGCGCCAGGCAGCGAGCGTAAATCAGGTAGCCGGAACTGGCGCGGGCTGTCGAACCCCAGCACAAAACGAATGAAAGTTTGCAACGGGCCGATGGGGTGCAATAAATCGAGCCACGCGAAGGCCACTATGTAAGTCGGCATCGCCAGCGGCAGCAAGAGCGCCCAGCTCAGTATTTTACGCCCGGGAAAATCCCAGGCTGTCACCGCCCATGCGCTACCCACGCCAATGACACCGACTATTACGGCGACACCGGCCAGCAACACCAGGGTATTTTTCAACACCGATGGCAGGACAAAAGTGATGAGATTATCCCAGTGCGCAAAATCGGCCTGTGTCGCCTGCCAGATAAGCGCAACGATAGGCGTCAACACGCCAAGTGCGATACACAACGCACCGAGATGCAGCGGCGTTAATAATGACTGCGGCCCGGAAACCAGGCCGCGTAACGTCGGAAGGCGAAATGATTTATTGATCGAATCCAACTTTATCTACCAGCAGGCTCGCTTGTTTACGATGCTTCACGATTTCGGTTAATGGGATTTTGTCCACGTCGATTTCACCGATGGTCGAGCTGATCACCGGATCAAGCGTCACGCCTTTGAGTACCGGATATTCGAAGTTCGCTTTGGCGTAGAGCTGCTGGGCTGGCGCTGAAACCAGATATTCCATTAATTTCACCGCATCGGCTTTATTTGGCGCAAAGCGAGCAACCGCCGCGCCGCTGATGTTGACGTGAGTACCGCCTTGCTCGAAGGTCGGCTTCACCACTTTAATGGCATCACCCCATTTACGTGCGTCACTGCCTTCTTTGGCATTTTTCATATGGCCAATGTAGTAGGAGTTTGCCAGGCCAATATCGCAAATACCGCCGAGGATATCGCGTGCCACATCACGGTCGCCGCCAGTGGCTTTACGAGCAAGGTTTGCTTTAACGCCGCGCAACCATTCCTCGGTTTTTGCTTCACCATGGTGGGCAATCATTGCTGCAACCAGTGCCGTGTTATACGGGTGCTGGCCGGAACGAATACAAACTTTGCCTTTATAATCCGGGCTGGAAAGTTGTTCGTAATGCCAGTTATCAATTGGCAGAGATTTATCGGCATACAGCACGCGGGCACGCATCGAAAGCGCAAACCACTGGTTATCTTCACCACGTAAATTTGCCGGGATGGCCGTTTTGAGTGTTGCCGAGTCCACAGGCTGTGTCACGCCTGCTTCAACTAAATCGATGAGATTACCAGCATCGACGGTCATCAGCAGATCGGCAGGGGAGTTTTTGCCTTCGGCTTTCACACGCTCGAGCATGCCATCCTTGATGTAAACCGTGTTCACTTTTACGCCGCTGGATTGTGTCCAGCTATCCAGCAATGGCTGAATCAGACCGGGTTCACGCGTGGTGTAGAGAGTCAGAGTGTCTTGTGCGAAAGCCGGCAGGCTAACGGAGATGACCAAAGCCGATGCGAGGGTGATACGGCGCAGTCCGGTGCGAGGCAGAGCATTCATCGTTTATATCCCAGAGTGATTGGAACTGATATGCGTCCCGAGCAGGAGTACCTTCCTTCGGGCTGGCGAAAGATAAATGATAATCACTACCAGTTACAATCACCACGCAGTGTAAACGATTCACATTTACACAACTTTAACCGGCGATGTGAATTGACGCTTAACGTGGGGGAGAAACAATCAGAACGTGTGGAGAATGGGAGTGCGTAGAAAAGAAAAAAGCCCGCTTAGTTTCCTAAGCGGGCTTCTTAAATTTGGCTCCTCTGACTGGACTCGAACCAGTGACATACGGATTAACAGTCCGCCGTTCTACCGACTGAACTACAGAGGAATCGTTTGAACGAGGCAAATAGTAGCTTCACGTTCCAAAAGAGTCAATGATAAAAATAACACATTGATTCAAGTGATTAAATTAAACCCAGCTTGCTGCATTAATGCACCGTATTTCCCTTAGATGCCGCAATGTTTTCACTCTCACGTAAGCGTAACAGTGGATCCTGGCCATAGAACTGGCAAAACCGATGATAAAGCGAAGGGAAACGAGGTGCGAAAAGCTCAGGCGCACTGAAAAAATACTCGGAAAGCACGGCAAAACATTCGGCCGGTTCCGAAGCTGCGTAAGCATCAATGCTGGCGGCATTTTCACCCACCATGTCAATTTCATCCTGGATGTTGTTCATTGCAGCCTGGAGATCGTGCTCCCAGCCTGCAACATCGCGCAGCGCTATTAACGGAATACCGCTGGCACGGTCGCCATTACGCATATCCAGTTTATGCGCCACTTCGTGGAACACCAAGTTAAACCCGGAAGCATCGAAGGAGTCTTGAACATCAAGCCAGTTGAGAACGATTGGCCCCTGTTGCCAGCTTTGGCCGGATTGCACGACTCGCTGGTTATGCACCAGGCCAATGTCATCTTCCCATTCATCATCTACGACAAAAGGGGCAGGGTAGATGAGGATTTCGTGAAAGCCATCCAGCCACTCAATGCCAAGTTCAAGTACGGGCAGGCAGAACAGTAACGCGATACGTGCACTTTTCAGATCATCAAGCTCGAACCCTTGCAAAGGCACCAGCCGTTTTTGCTGTAGAAAACGATCGGCAAGGCGAACCAGTTTTTCTTGCTCTGGGTTCGTGAGTGTTGCCAGTACCGGAATGGCTAAAGCCTGCTCCCACGGCAACGCCGCGACAGCTGATGAATCACTTGATTTCCAGGGCCACTTAATCATGTTACTCGCTCGCAAAGTCAACTCTTGAACGGAAAGCTACTATACCGTGACTGTGAAAATGCCGCACCAGGGGGGCACATGGCAGCGACCAGAACAGGGCCGCTGGGAAAACGGCAGCACCGTATCCTCTCTGAAATTATTCAAACACTTACTGCTATTTCATTCAACGACGGGGGTCACAGTTGAGCGGGGGATAGGTTAATTATTTAATTTTTGAATGGTTTGATGAATAAAAGGTTGTATTTGATATGTGTGGGATGGGGTTTGAGAAGCAATAAAGCCCGCACGAATGCGGGCTTTGGGGTCAGGCATAACAGAGGGATGAGACTTAGAACTGGTAAACCATACCAACACCAACGACGTCATCGGTAGAAATACCCGCTGTGTTGTAGAAGTCGTCATCACCATCCAGCAGGTTGATTTTGTAATCAACATAGGTGGAGAAGTTTTTGTTCAGGTAGTAGTTCGCACCAACAGAAACGTATTTAACCAGGTCTTTGTCGTTCCAGTCGCTGTTTGGTGCATTGTCGTGAACCAGGTCTTTACCTTTAGATTGCAGGTAAGACACTTCTGGACGCAGACCGAAGTCAAACTGGTATTGTGCAGTCACTTCAAAGTTCTGAGTTTTGTTAGCGATGTAAGCATCGCTATCACCAAATGGAGTCATGTTGCGAGTTTCTGCATACATCGCCGCCAGGTAGATATTGTTGGCGTCATATTTCATACCAAAAGTCCACACATCTGCGTTTTCACCGCCAGCCAGGGAACCAGTCTGTTGTTCGTTGGTACGATCAGAGGATGCATATGCTGCACCGGCGCTGAAGCCTTCGCCAAAATCATAAGTGGTGGACAAACCGTAACCGTCACCATTCTGGGTTTTGATGGAGTCATGGCCGTTGTTAGTTCCTTCCTGGTCAAATAAGGCGTTTGAGCCTTCGTTTGCGCCCTGGTACTGAATAGCAAAATTCAAACCGTCAACCAGACCGAAGAAGTTAGTGTTACGGTAAGTTGCCACGCCGTTGGTACGGCCTGTCATGAAGTTATCGGTGTAGGTATAAGAGTCACCACCAAATACTGGCAGCATATCAGTCCATGCTTCTACGTCGTACACAACTCCGTAGTTACGACCGTAGTCAAATGAGCCATAGTCACCAAATTTCAGACCTGCGAAGCCCAGGCGAGTAGCGCTCTGGTTGCTGCTGTTTTCAGTGTTATTTGCCTGAACGTTGTATTCCCACTGACCAAAACCAGTCAGTTCAGAATTGATCTGAGTTTCGCCTTTGAAACCGATACGAATATATGTTTCGTCGCCGTCGTCGCCAGCATTGTCAGAGAATTGATGACGAGCATCAACCTTGCCATACAAATCCAGTTTATTACCGTCTTTATTATATACTTCTGCCGCGTGAGTCGCGCCCATTGCCAATAATGCTGGGATAACTAATGCCAGTGCAGTTCTTTTCATTTGTATATTCCTTTAATTCATCATAATTATAAATAATGAGTTGTATTACGTCCTCGTGAATCGTACCAATGTTATTACAGGTAGTTCATTTTTTTTATAATTAAACATGTAACTGAGTTATTTGAAATAAGACAAAATGTTTCACGATAAAATTAAGTTATTTCATTGTTTATTAAGCATTTTTGTTTTTATTTAAGATGTTTCCAATGTGTTTTACTTATGCTTCAAATGCATTGATATAAAAATTAAATTCATTGTTTTAATATTGATTAAGCACTTGTTTAATTGCATTTTAGAATAACATTGTTATTTAAGTTGTGATTAATATTCATTTCATGAATGATAAATAATCACCAGTATAAAAATAGACTGATTGATAAATGATTTGATGTTTGTTTATTGTTAATTTCTTGCAAGCATAAATGATGCTTCCAGTAAATTAACAATCATCCTAATTAAAAAGTAGAGTTAGTCCTGTCAATAAAAGGCAGAAATGTGATAAAAATCACTTACAGGAGATGGTTACCCATCGGAATACACAAGCTATTGAATTGAGAGTGTTATGTCAGACGTTATGGATGCGAAACCGACCCGTACACCGGGCGGGAAATTGGCGCTGTGGTTGTTTTACGGATTTTGCCTTTACACCTTTTGGGCTATGTTGCGTTACTTTTGGGTTGTCAGCGATGTCACTGGCGGTGAAATGGCATCGCTCGGTGGGAAATTGCTCGGCGCGCTGATGGGTTTTCTGGTGTTGGGAACCGTGGCGGCTTTACTGGGCGGACTTGCATGGTACACACGGGCCCGGTGATTAAAAACGTGCCAATGTGGGCTGTTAACGCTGCTTAACTTGCTAATTTTGTGATCTTGTACTCATATTAAGTACCGGGTCCAGCTGCGAAGTGAGGAGTACGTATGCCGATAGCCCACTGGCAAGAACGTTTTGAAGAGTATTTGCAACACAACTGGTTGCAGGACGATAAAGCCCACGATGTGGCTCATTTTCGCCGTGTGTGGAAAACATCCCAGCAGATCATGGAAACCACCGAAGCCGATCGCCTGGTGGTGCTGACCGCATGTTATTTCCATGATGTGGTCAATTTGCCGAAAAATCACCCGGAACGCCATCTCGCTTCAACGCAGGCTGCACAAGAAACACTGCGCATTCTGGACACACACTTTCCTGATTTTCCTCACCCGCTCTACGATGCCGTTGCTCATGCGGTGCGTGCCCATAGTTTCAGCGCCGGGATTGAGCCTCAAACGCTTGAAGCGAAAATCGTGCAGGATGCAGACCGACTGGAATCACTGGGCGCGATTGGTCTGGCGCGAGTTTTCTACACTTCCGGTGCATTGGGGCGGCCTTTGTTTGATAGTGAAGACCCGCTGGCTCGTGGCCGTGAGCTTGATGACGCCACCTACGCTCTCGATCATTTCCAGAAAAAATTACTGAAACTTCCCGACACCATGCAAACCGAGGCGGGGCGTGCCCTGGCTCGCCATAATGCTGACTTCTTAGTGCACTATATGGCGAAGTTGTGCGCTGAACTGAAGGGGGATTACTGCGGAATTGAGCAGGATGTTGTTCAGCAATTCACCGCTAAATAACCTCCAGTTTAAATTAATGCGATGCCCGCATGGCTTGCGGGCTGTTCTGGATTTTCTCTGGGTCAAATCAGTGATAAGGTTGCACTCTATTTTCCCTGCACTGGTTCATGATGAACGACTTTGACGCAATTGCTGAACAACTCTCACAACAATCACTCCGCCAGCAACAATTACAACTCGAAGAAGACTACGCGTTAGTGAGCCATATTCTGGAAATCTATGACCAGAAAACAGTGGCCCTTCATTTACGCCAGGTTAGCGGCGACTGGACACGTGAATCGCTAAACCGCTGGTATAACCGCAAATCCTCCCCGCGTACGTTAACGCCAGCCGAAAGCGAAATGCTGCAAAACATGCTGCCGTCACCGCCTGCTCATCATGGGAAATATGCTTTCAAGTTTGTCGATTTATTTGCCGGAATCGGCGGCATTCGCAGTGGTTTTGAAGCGATTGGCGGGCAATGTGTCTTTACCAGTGAATGGAATAAGCATGCGGTGCGTACCTATAAAGCCAACTGGTATTGCAACCCGGAAAGCCATCAGTTCAATCAGGATATCCGCGATGTCACCCTGAGCCATCGGGATGATGTCAGTGATGAACAAGCCACTGCGCATATTCAGGCAACTATGCCGGATCACGATGTGTTGCTTGCCGGTTTCCCTTGTCAGCCGTTTTCTCTGGCAGGTGTCTCGAAGAAGAATGCGTTAGGTCGGGCGCATGGTTTTGCCTGCGAAACGCAGGGCACGCTATTTTTCGATGTTGCTCGCATTATTGACGCTAAACGACCGGCAATTTTTGTGCTGGAAAACGTTAAGAACCTAAAAAGCCATGACAAAGGTAACACCTTCCGCATCATCATGGAGACACTCGATAACCTTGGTTATGAAGTGGCTGATGCAGCCGTTATGGCAGCGGGTGACCCAAAAATTATCGACGGGAAAAACTTCCTGCCACAACATCGCGAACGTATTGTTTTGGTTGGTTTCCGCCGTGACCTGAATCTGCATAACGATTTCACGCTGCGCAAACTGAGCGAGCTGTATCCGCAACGCCGCCCAACCTTTGGCGAGCTACTGGAACCGACGGTTGATAGCAAATATATCCTGACGCCAACGCTTTGGAAGTACCTCTACTATTACGCGAAAAAGCACCAGGCGAAGGGCAATGGTTTTGGCTATGGCCTGGTCGACCCAACTAATCTGTCGAGTGTGGCTCGTACGCTATCTGCGCGTTATTACAAAGATGGCGCCGAGATCCTTATCGACCGTGGCTGGGATATGAGTGTCGGCGAAAAGGAATTTAATGATCCCGAAAATATGGCTCGTCGTCCACGCCGTTTAACACCGCGCGAATGTGCGCGACTGATGGGCTTTGAAGCGGTGCAGGGAAATTCGTTCCGTATCCCGGTTTCGGATACTCAGGCATATCGGCAGTTTGGCAATTCGGTAGTGGTGCCTGCGTTTGCGGCAGTGGCTAAATTACTGGAGCCTGTAATAAAACTTGCCGTTAAAAAGCGCTAACAATCCCTCCGATTAATTCCATGTTGTCGGGTAGCATCTCGCTTACCCGACCCATGACAGAGGCTGGTTACTATTCTCAATGACTGCTTTTTAATTTGTTTTTCTCAATGCTGATTCCATAGCGTGCGGTGATAATACCCGTCTGGAATTCCATCGTTTTTATTTGTTCGTAAGCGTCATTACCGTCTTTGGTGTCCATATCCAGTAAGTGTGCGCTCAGTGCCTGAATGAGTTCGTCGCCATTACCTTTACGCTGATAGTCAGCCCCTTCCATACAGGAGATAGCAGCCAGGCGGTCAAACCTCTGCAAATCTTCCGACAGGAAAGCCGTCTGTGTCATTTTTGCGCCAGTTTTATGTTCCCACTGGTGAATGATTTCACTACGAAACTGTTTGGGTGCCAGCGTTTTGCAGTTCGTCACAATGTCGGAATCGAGCGGGCCGGTTTGCAAAAGGGATACAGTCTGCCCATTCAACACGTCATTCCAGTGCGTGACATAATCATGGGCGATATTACCTTCAGCACCCGCAGCGTAAGAATTGAATGCACTGCATAACAGTAATGCCGGGACGAATAATGCTTTGTATAGCTTCATATTATTGTCTTAAACAAGCCCGTCGTGGGCATAAAAAAGTTAATGATTTCGGCTTTTCAGAGTGATTGTTGGGAAATATTAAATAATAACAGTGGCATCTGAGAAGCCTTCAAAAGGAGTCCGAACAAAATGAATGTCAGAGCCGCTTTGAAACGAGAGGTGATAAAACAAAGATGATTAAGAAGTTAATAAGTTCGTATAATCAAAAAAGGTGTTTTTACATGCTGACAAAACAACAACATTGATGTTAACAACTTAAATTTATCTTCTTCATAATAAACCTTGCTGAATATAGATTGCCATTTTAGCCACGCATAGGAAAGTTGAAATTATTTCACGGGCGTCTGAAAAACAAACAACTAATATAATATTCTTATTGTATACATGAGATTAGGAGTTGTTTGTATTATTGTCAATGTCCAAAAATACACATAATCCATATGGTGGTGCTCAGTATAAATATACAATAGTGAGTTTGGTATTTATTGGTGAATTGTGTTACCTGGTCGTTGCTGAATATTTATATGAATGTACAGGTAATGAACAAATAAAAGGAAAAACCATCACTGCTTAATAGGCTCACAGACTTGAATCAGGGCATGCATGCCGCTACTCTGAATTATTAGCAGCAGGAGGGCATATGGTCGATGTGCACAGTAAGGCGGTTCGCAGTAAGAATATGCGCGCAATAGCCACGCGTGATACTGCCATTGAGAAACGTCTGGCCGAATTATTGAGCGAGAGCGGCTTTTCCTTTCGCGTACAGGATCCGTCGCTTGCCGGGCGCCCGGATTTTGTGATTGACGAGCATCGCTGCATTATTTTTGCACATGGCTGTTTCTGGCATCATCACGACTGTTACCTGTTCAAGGTTCCTGCCACACGTACTGAATTCTGGCTCGAGAAAATTGGCAAAAATGTCGAGCGCGATAAGCGCGATATTAGCCTTTTATTAAGCGAAGGCTGGCGGGTACTTTTAGTTTGGGAGTGTGCTTTGCGCGGGCGTGAAAAACTCAGTGATAACGCATTGAGCGAACGGCTCGAAGAGTGGGTTTGTAGTGGCGGGCATTACGCGCAAATTGATACTCAGGGAATACAGGCATTAAGTGAAAACGGGTGGCGAGCGCCACCCGAATAAAAGATCACTTTTCTATTTCACACGCGGTCACCACCGGCTTTGGGGGCAGCAGATATTTCCCCAGTGTGACCAGCACAACCGCAAAAATAATCACACCCAGCGCCAGCCATTCCACCGGAGATAAACTCTCCCCGGCAAAACCGGTTCCCAGTAACACCGCAACCACCGGGTTGACGTAGGCGTAGCTGGTGGCAACAGCGGGTGCGACATTACGAATCAGGTACATATACGCACTGATCGCAATAATCGAGCCGAATAAAGAAAGATAAGCCACCGCCATAAAGCCTGCGGGTGTTGGCATCGCGGTGAGGCGTTCACCGGTCAGGGCGGATGCGGCCAGCAGTACAATCCCTGCGGCGAGCATTTCAACCGCGCCTGCCATCAAGCCGGTTGGCAATTCAATGCGCGAACCGTAGACCGAGCCAAACGCCCAGCTTAATGAACCAATCAGAATTAACATTGCGCCCCACGGGTTGCCGCTCAGGTTTCCACCACTGTTGAGCAACACGATCCCCGCAAGTCCAATCGCGATACCGAGCCATTCCAGTTTGCGGGTTTGAATCCCGAACAGGCGGCTAAAGCACAAGGTAAAAAGTGGCACCGTTGCAACCATTACCGCAGCAATGCCGGATGGGACATGCTGGTGTTCAGCCACGGTCACAAAACCATTGCCGACGGCCAGCAATAACACACCAATCAGCGCGGCGTTTAGCATTGGGCGCATAGCGGGCAGCTTATGGCCACGCAGTAATAAAACGGCCATTAACAGCACACCCGCGACCATAAACCGGACTCCGGCCATCATAAATGGCGGCCAGCTTTTCACGCCAATAGCGATGGCAAAATAGGTGGAACCCCAGATGATATATAACGCAAATAGTGCAGCAACCAGTGGCAATAACTGACCAGAACGAACGCGCATGTTTCCTCTCTTTACCCTTCCTGCAACTCGAATTATTCAGGGTAACTAACGCTAATAGAGCTAATAGTTAACGTCAAAACTATCTTTCTGGCGAGCATTTTACTTGTTGGCGGAATGTTAATTTCCGTTGACATATGAGTTTGATTTTCGCCAGCGGACTTTTGTTCCATACTGTTAAGCAGACAAACAAAAAAGGATGCTCATTTTGGCTGGAAGTAGCTTGCTCACGTTGCTGGATGATATCGCCACCTTACTGGACGATATTTCGATGATGGGAAAACTTGCGGCAAAGAAAACCGCCGGGGTTTTGGGTGATGACTTATCACTTAACGCACAACAAGTATCAGGGGTTCGGGCAAATCGTGAATTGCCGGTGGTGTGGCAAGTTGCGAAAGGGTCGGCGATCAATAAGCTGATCCTCGTTCCTCTGGCGCTTATTATAAGCGCTTTTGCTCCCTGGGCTATCACGCCGTTGTTAATGATTGGCGGTGCATTCCTGTGCTATGAAGGCGTTGAAAAAGTGGTTCACACGCTTCAGGCGCGTAAGCACAAAGAGACAGCGCAAGAGCGCCAGCAGCGGTTAGATGATATTGCCGCGCAGGACCCGATGGTTTATGAAAAAGACAAAGTGAAAGGCGCGATTCGTAC
Source organism: Buttiauxella brennerae ATCC 51605 (assembly GCF_001654925.1). Lineage (GTDB taxonomy): Bacteria > Pseudomonadota > Gammaproteobacteria > Enterobacterales > Enterobacteriaceae > Buttiauxella > Buttiauxella brennerae. Next base: position 58,818 of record NZ_LXER01000018.1, on the reverse strand, counting down.
CGATTTCATTCTTTCTGCTGAAATTGTGGCGATTACCTTAGGTATTGTGGCTGATGCGCCGTTGCTCAACCAGGTTTTGGTGCTGTCGGGGATAGCATTGGTGGTCACCGTCGGGGTTTATGGTCTGGTCGGGATTATCGTGAAGCTCGACGATCTCGGTTTTTGGCTGGTAGAAAAGACCTCGGTTATCGCGCGTGGCATCGGTAAAGGCTTATTAGTGTTGGCACCGTGGCTGATGAAGTTCTTATCGGTCGTCGGGACGCTGGCGATGTTTTTGGTAGGTGGCGGTATTCTGGTGCACGGCATTCCTGTGCTGCATCATGCTATCGAAAACTGGGCGCTGAAGGTGGGAGGAGCCGTTCATTTACTTGGGCCAACCGTGGCAAATCTGATTATCGGTTTTATTATCGGGGCGATTGTTTTGCTGGTGGTTAATGGCATAAGTCGTCTGCGTGGGCGCACAGTTCACTAATTTTTTGCGTAAATTTGCCTGGTTTGCCAGGCAAAACACCAGGTCATTGTCTATAACTGTAGAAGTTTTCACCCCTGAACAGGAGGCAGTTATGGTCTTTGTGGTCAGCGATGAAGTCCAACCTAAGAATGGTGGCCCAAGGATGATTGTTACCGGGTTTTCCAGCGGTATGGTGGAGTGTCGTTGGTATGATGGTTATGGTGTAAAGCGCGAGGCCTTCCGAGAGGATGATCTCGCCCCTCTGGCAGCAGGGGGACTCTCGCAAGGATAAGTCTGAAAGGCCTGGTCAAATGACCGGGCCTTTTTATTTCCTGAATCCCTTTCATTTTGAGAGTAATATAATTGCCATGAATATATTTACCCTTAGTAATAATCCTTAGTGGTCATGTATTCTCTACGTATAAGAACCGTCCATGGCTGATGAGCGTCATGGCAACGGCAGAATTGATAGACCTTTAGAAGATTGCAGTTTCAGGGAGAGTGTCAGTGTTTGGCAATGCATTTCAGTGCGTCATTAGCCGCTTCAAAAGTCCGCAGAAGATCGTTAATCTTTGTTTTATCGTGGTGTTTTTGTTCTCCACGGTACTGACATGGCGAGAAGCTGTGGTACTGGAAGGGGCCTATGTTGCAAACCAGCGCAATAGCCTTGATAACGTCGCCACCTTGCTTGATCGCCAGCTCCAGCACAGCATTGATAATTTGCTGTTTTACCGCAACGCTATGCTCTATGCGCTGGAATCTCCCATTTCGACCGACCGAACGCGTAAATCGCTGGCCGATTTTGATACGTTTCGCACCCAACCTTTCTGGCAATTGCGCCTCGATTTGAACCGCAGCTTGCCGATGAGCGGCGTTTCTGACGAATTTGTCCGCAACAGTCCGTTGCTCGATCGTGATGACCAGACGCTTCACTCAGAATTAAGCTCGGCGCTGGAATTAAGCTACATTATGCGCCTTTCGGACCGCTCCGGAACGTTACAGCAGCGCATGTTCTATGCCTCACGCAGCGGGTTCTTTTTGACGAATACGCCGCCTGCGAATGACCCGAATATTGTCTCGCTTTATTATCGGCTGATTGCGCGGCCCTATTTTTATTCGCAGTCGCCAGAAAATAACCCTAAGCGTGCCTTGAAGTGGGCGCATACCTTCAATGCAGGCGCGACAACCGGGCAAATTGTCACAGCGTCGGTACCACTGGATTTTAATGGCCGTTGGTATGGTGTGCTGGCGCTCGAATACCCCATCAACTCACTGCATAACTTTTTGCAGCAAGCGAAGTATGATGACCATGAAGGCACGGTGTTGCTCTACGATAACGAGCTCAACCCTATCGCCAGTTCGCTGGAGCACATGCCGACGCATTCGTTATTCACTGACCCACAACTGGCGCGCATCGCCAATGTGGTCACGTCTGCAAAGCAAGGTGCGCAGGGTGAATTGCGTATGGACAGCCGTTTTATCACTTGGGCAAAACTCAACAACTTTGATGGCCTGCTGGTAAAAGTTCACACCCTTGAAGAGGGCGTGCAGGGCGAGTTTGGTCGCATCAGTATTGTACTGACCGTGCTGTGGGTATTGTTTACGCTGATGATTTTTGCATCCTGGATAGTGATTCGCCGCCTGGTTAATAACATGTTTAGCCTGCAGCAGACGCTCTCCTGGCGGGCGAATTACGACACGTTAACCCGGTTGTACAACCGTGGTGCTTTCTTCGAAATCGCCTGCAAACTGTCGCGTGAATGTGAGCAACAAGGGCTGCCTTTTTCGGTCATTCAGATGGATCTCGACCTCTTTAAAAGCATCAATGACAGGTTTGGTCACAGCAGTGGCGATAAAGTCCTGACCCATGCGGCAACCATGCTGAGTGATGCGTTTCGTACCGGGGATGTCGCCGGGCGTGTCGGCGGAGAGGAGTTCTGCATCGTGTTGCCCGACACCACACTTGAAGAGGCGACAAAAGTGGCTGAGCGCATCAGAGTGCGCATTAACAGTAAAGAGTTGCTGTTAAAACAGGGCAATACCGTGAGGATCAGCGCATCCTTTGGCGTCAGCAGCGCTGATGAATTTAGCGATTACGATTTCGAGCGGCTGCAAACCTACGCCGATCACCGCTTGTACAAAGCGAAGCAAAACGGGCGTAATCAGGTTTGCCATCACGATTAAAAGGCTGACTCAACGGGGGATGAAGTGATCAAGTCCCTCTTTCCAGCCTTCCGGGCCATAGCTCTGACTGCGGTAAACGCGCTGAGGACTGTCGTTTTGTAGCGTCATCGTCTGGCGACTGTAGCCTTTCACAATGACGGCGTAATCGACGCTATCAAGCAATAACGCGTCACTTGGGCTGTCGCCAAGCCCAATCGTGATGCGTTGTTTCCCATCGCGTTGCCTGAATTGCTCTTGCAGCCAGTGGAGTGCTTTATCTTTACCCGCCTGCATATCCAGCACATGCCAGAATCGCCCACCTTGTAATAGCACCAGACCGAGCATCATCAGCTGGTCGCAAAATGCCGTCATCATTTCATCGCTGTCACGCCAGATTAAGGTTTCCGAGGCTTCATTAAGCTTCGCGAGACTCGCTTGTTTGCGCGTTAGCCCGGTCAGCTCGCAAAGGGTGCTTTCGTCGACATCCGCAAAACAGGTGAACTTAAAGCCAAATTTTTCACGCAGCTTGTCCAGAATCGAGAAAAGTTCTTCGTGATGAATCCCGGTCAGCAGGCGGGGGTAGTCCTCGCTGTCGCTCCAGCGCGCATCAAGCTGAATGACCGCACCGTTTTCTGCAATGAACGGCTGCCCGGTTAATGAGAACTCATTTTGCCAGTCAATGATTTCAGCCGCACTTTTCGCGCTACACAACACCAGCGGGATCTCATGTTGACGCAATATGTTGATCCAGGGGCTTGCGGCCTCCCAACGGTAGGAGTGATGCTCCAGCAGCGTGCCATCAAGATCAGAAATAATTAATAACGGATCGTGCAGACTCGGCATGATGCTTCTCCTGAAATAAAAATATTAAGGGCCAGGTTGGTTAGGAAAAATCTCAATTAAATTCATCAGCTAATCATTAATGAGTACTCGCATTGAAGTCGAAAACCGCCAGTACCGGGGGATTGCGCTTCGTTTAAGACTGCCTATAGCGAATAATTTAATATTCATAGAATGAATCATTTCATTGTTTTGAAATAAATCTGAGGTATGGTGAATGCACGTCAGACTTCCTGATGTAACGAATTTTCAAGTGCTTCTTGCTTACGCAAGTTTGATCCCGGCGTTCCTGCCGGGATTCTTTTATCCCCTGCAACTCGAATTATTTCGCGTATGTGATCTAGCGGTTCACTTCGTTCACACTAAAATCATGGATATCCAGTTCAAACGCTTCCGCTAATTCGGAGTAGGTATGCCATGTGCGCCCATCGATACTGACTCGATGCGGATCGTCGCTATCACTCGCACGTGTCACTTCACTTTCGCTAATCTCATTGATGGCCGCCAATAGCGCATCGACATCGATACGTGTGGTTTCATTGAGCTCTTTCGCGGTCTTCATGCAGTCGTCCTCCAGGCTGTACCCGTGTTTAAGTATAGACGCTTAACAAAATGCATAACCTTGCGCATCATGCGATGCGAATGAGTCGTTTTTGTTCTACACTGGCACAAAGAAACCTGAGGATTTTTGTTATGAATATCAACGATCGCGTCACAGTAAAAACCGATGGTGGCCCGCGTCGGCCAGGCGTGGTGTTAGCTGTCGAGCAGTTTAGCGAAGGGACAATGTACCTCGTGTCGCTCGAAGAGTATCCGTTAGGGATCTGGTTCTTTAATGAACTGGGGCATCCCGATGGCGTTTTTGTCGAACGTTCTGAGTAATCTATTTCAGGTGGATGTCGCTTGCGCTAATCCACCCTGCAAAATTGTCTCAACCGCGCAGGTCGGATTAGCGTAGCGACATCCGACATTAACCTGACGATTAAGCTTTAGCGTAAATTAACAAAAATACCGTTCGTGACATTATCGGTAAGGCGCACCACATGATAAATGACCTGTTTATTATGTGTTTTTATCTTTCGTTTTATATTTCCTTTGTGCGACGACACCGTTTTGGCTTTGATATTCATCTGGTCAGATATTTGAATAGTGCCTTGCCCGGACATCCACATTTTAAGCATGCTGGACTCAGTCCGGCTTAATGATAACGTGGGTAAATTAATATGACCGATACAATGCGCATTTTTTGCTAAATATTCAGAAAGTATTTCGTCCAGCGATTCTGGTTTAATCGATTTAGAACTGATAAGCAGATTATTTCGTACTAATAAATACTCATCGAAATGAACATTCGCTATTGCCATAAATACCAGAAATAACGTGCTGGGATGTTGATTAATGATCTGCTTGATGCGCTCGCTGCTCTGAGCGTCATGGATGAAACAGTCTTCATTAATAAACACCACATTAGGCGTCTGGGACTCACAAGCAAGCGCTAATGCATCTATCGTCTCTACGTTGGTCATCTGTCGTTTTCGGATGCCACGGCTGGTTAAATAACCTGTTAATCCCAGTCGGGTATAACTGCATAAGTCCATAATGATCGTTGACATAACATCCCCCACCTGTAATTAAGTATTTTTAGGCGTACTCACTATCTAGTAAAGTTATGTATAATTTGCTAAGAATGTTCCCAAAGTAAAGTGAATGTTACGTTATGTGAGATAGCTAAAAGCATATAAGCCGCACCGGATATATCCTGGTGGATGTTATTTAAAAAAGTTTTTAGGAATATCCTTACGAAGGCTATACAAACAATGTGGAATTAAGTTGCAGGTATTTCGCTCACAATATCGGAGAGCAAATTAAAGACTTCGCCAAATAAGTGTTCAGCGAACGGGGCCATTAACGGAATTAATGCAGCCATCACTAACATGCCCACTGCCAGCGTCAATGGGAAACCAATCACAAACACAGAAAGCTGTGGCGACATTCGGTTTAGCAAACCCAGGGCTATGTTCAGCGTGAGGAGCAGGGTGATTAACGGCAATGCCAGCATCAAACCATTGAGGAAGATTAAACCGCCAGCCCGCGTGAGCGCCATAAACGCGTTGCTGTTAATGGGGTTACCGCCGATTGGCAGAGTATGAAAAGTATCGACCAGCATCGAAATAAGCCATAAATGGCCGTTAAACACCAGAAACAGCAGCATCGCCAGCATGTCCATAAAGCGGGCGAGGACCGGCATATTCAGGCGGCTACCTGGGTCAAAGAAGGTGGCGAAAGAAAGCCCCATCTGCAAGCCGATGATTTCACCTGCGGTACGAATTGCGGCAAAGGCAAACTGCATGGTGAAGCCCAGTGCAATGCCAATCAGAATTTGTTGTGCAGCGAGCCAGAACCCGGCGGCGGAGAAAATCGTCACATCGGTTGCCGGAAGTGTGGGGGCCACTATCCAGGTGATCATCAGCGCAAGGCCAACTTTCACCTTTTTGGAAATAGAGCGTTCACTCAGAATTGGTGCTGTCGAGATCAGCGCCAGAATACGAATAAATGGCCAGAAACCCATACTTAATAATGTGAGCCACTGCCCGCTATCAATATGAATCATCCAATGTTCATCGGAATGTTCGTCAGCAGCGTGCGCATATAATCCAACAGCAGATTCAGCATCCACGGCCCTGCAACGATAATAGTGACAAACACGGCCAGAATTTTTGGAATAAACGACAGCGTCATTTCGTTTATTTGGGTGGCGGCTTGCAACATACTAATTATCAGACCGGTGACCAGCGCCACCATCAATAATGGGGCGGCGAGCGCCAAAGCCACTTTCATCGCTTCGGTGCCCATCATCATGACCGACTCAGGAGTCATCTTTTTCCCCTCTAACTATAGAAACTTTGCGCAAGCGACCCGACTAACAACTGCCAGCCATCCACCAGGACAAACAACATCAATTTGAAGGGTAGGGCAATGGTTGCCGGTGGCACCATCATCATCCCCAGCGCCATCAGTACGCTGGCGATAACCAGGTCGATAATCAAGAACGGAATGAACACGGTAAAGCCAATCTGGAATGCGGTTTTCAGCTCGCTGGTTACGTACGCCGGTAACAATATGCGCATCGGGACTACTTCCGGCCCTTCCAGCGGCGGGGTATTGGCTAAGCGTGCGAACAGTGCCAGATCCGCTTCACGGGTCTGGCGCAGCATAAATTCACGCAGCGGCTTCGAGCCTTTTTCCAGCGCTTCATCCATCTGGATTTTGTTTTCACTAAATGGCTGATAAGCATCGGTATAAATTTTGTCGAATACCGGCGCCATAATGAAAAAGGTTAAAAACAGCGCCAGCCCAAGCAGCACCTGGTTTGGCGGTGCAGAGGGCGTTCCCAGTGCACTACGCAACAGGCCAAAGACAATGATGATGCGCGTAAAGCTGGTCATCATTAGCAAAATTGCCGGTAGAAAAGTCAGCGAGGTTATAAAGACCAGCGTCTGAACCGGCAGTGACCAGCTTTGCCCGCCGTTAGACATCGGTTGGCTGATCAGGCCCGGTAACTGGGCGAAGGCGGCTGGCATCACCAGCCACAAGCCGAGCAACGAGAAGGGGAGCCAACGTTTCATTATTCTTTCCCGTTACGTTTAAGCAGGTTTTTCATCAGAGTCTGGAAATCTGCCGGTTGAGCGGGTGCTGCACTTTCACTAACCGGTGCGGCAGGCAGCGTGTGCAGATGAGTGATTTGCCCGGCGGTCACGCCGAGCACCAGACGTGCATCTTGCACATCAACAATTACCACGCGTTCACGCGCGCCAACGCTACAACTGGCGCTGACTTTCATCTCTTTGCTGGAGCCTGTTTTCGGTGTAAAGCCAAAGCGTTTTGCCACCCAGGCGGCAAGCAAAATAAAGAAGATAATTGCCGTTAACGCACCGCTCACCTGCACAAGCGGAGATTCAGTGCTGGTGGCCGTCTGTTGCGGCACGGCTTGTTGTACAGTTGCCTGGGTTTTCATTGGCTTAACGGCTCAAACGACGCATACGCTCAGACGGCGTGATGATGTCAGTGATACGCACACCGTATTTATCTGCCACCACCACCACTTCGCCCTGGGCAATCAGGTAGCCGTTGATCAGAATATCCAGCGGTTCGCCCGCAAGGCCATCCAGCGCCACAACCGAACCTTGCGACAAGCGCAGCAGTTCTTTAATGGTCATGCGTGTGCGACCTAATTCCACCGTCAGCTTAACGGGAATGTCCATAATCAGGTCGATATCCTGCATCGCCCCGGCAATGTCATTGCCTTCCAGTGCACGGAATACGCTGTCTGAAGTGCTTTTGGTCGACACTTTTTGTTCGTTCAGCGCATCAGCCCACAGATCGTCCACAGAGCCTGCATTGTCGTCGGACGGTTGATTAATATCACTCATTTGGGCTGTTCCTCGTTCAGCGAATTCAGTATCGGGTTGATCAAGTGTTCGACGCGCAATGCGTACTGGCCGTTAAGCGTGCCGTACTGACTGGTCAGTACCGGAACACCATCAACGTGCGCCAGAATCCTGTCCGGTTTATCAATCGGCAGCACGTCACCAGGCTTCAGTTTTAAAATTTGCGACAGGCGCAGCGGAATGTCAGCGAAGTTGGCAATCAGTTCCAGCTCGGAATGCTGCACCTGGCGTACCAACGTATCGCGCCAGCTTTGGTCTTCCTGACGGGAGTTTTCCAGCGGCGGGTTCACCAGCAGTTCGCGCAACGGTTCAATCATGCTAAACGGCAGGCAGATATTAAACTCGCCGGTCAGGTTGCCAATTTCGACATGGAATGGCGTGTTCACCACGATGTCGTTCGGTGACGTCGTGATATTGGTAAATTTCACCTGCATTTCGGAACGCACATATTCCACTTCCAGCGGATAAATGGCTTTCCATGCGTCGCTGTAAGATTCCAGCGCCAGTTTCAGCATGCGGTTAATCACGCGCTGCTCGGTATGGGTAAATTCGCGGCCTTCCACTTTGGTCGGGAAACGCCCGTCGCCACCAAACAGGTTATCAACGGCGATAAACACCAGGCTTGGTGAAAACACGAACAAGCCAGTACCGCGCAACGGTTTGAGGTGCATCAGGTTGAGGTTGGTCGGTACCGGCAAGTTGCGGGCAAATTCGTGATAAGGCTGAATACGAATCGCCCCAACGGTAATGTCCGGGCTACGACGCAACAGGTTAAACAACCCCATACGGAACTGACGGGCAAAACGCTCGTTGATGATCTCCAGCGCTTGCAGGCGCTCACGCACCACGCGACGCTGGGTATTGGGATCATACGGACGAATGTCGGTTTCGTTAGTGACGCTTGTTGCCGGTGCGTCAGCGTTGTCACTGTCGCCATTTAACAGTGCGTCAATTTCGGCCTGAGAAAGAATGCTATCGCCCATGGGGTTACCGCAAAATAAAGGCGGTATACAGCACGTCGCTGACTGCCTGTTGAGGTTGACCGGCGACAAGCGGTGGTGCCAGGGTATTTTTTATGGCTTCAACCAGCTTCTGTTTGCCTTCATCGGTCGCAAGGGCGGCGCTATCCTGGCGTGAAAACAGCAGCAGTAAACGGCTGCGGACTTCTGGCAGGAATTCGCTTAAACGTTGACGCGTGGCATCGTCTTTCAGACGCAACGTAATACCGATGTACAACACGCGATCCGCATCACCGAGGTTCACGGTGAAGGTATCGAGTGCATAAAATACCGGTGCTGGCGGTGGCTCTGGTGCTTTAGCTTGAGCCGTCGCTGGCTGTTGATGCATACGCCAGTAGCTGTAACCTGCGGTAGCGCACGCTGCAAGAGTGATCAGGACCAGTAACGGCATCCAGATGGAGCGCTTGCGGCCTTTTGGCAAAGCGTTGTCAGTCATATAACGCATCTTTCCTGTATTCGGTACTGCATATTGGGGTGATTATCCCGTGTCTGCGGGCGTTCAAAGGCCCGAAAACAAGGGATATTTGTGACTACCTTTCTCGTTTAGCTTAGGGAACGCGACTCAGGCGAAAATATCTACCGCGTTATTACCTGACGCTAAACGCTGAATGCTGGCAGGCACAGCAAGGGATTCGGCATCACCCATTGACGGGAAATTGCCCCCTGAACGTTGTGCCTGCTGCTGTTGCTGGCCCGATTGCTGTTGCTGCCCGGCAAAACTTTCGCTGCTGATACTGCTTTGCCCCAGCTCAATTCCGCTTTCTGCCAGCGCAATACGCAAGTTCGGCAATGTCGCTTCCAGTGCTGCACGCACGTGGCTGTGAGCTGAAACCATCTGCAACTGAGCCTGGTTATCATCAAGTTTCATGCTGATTTGAATCTGGCCCAGATCTTCAGGATGCAGGCGTAGTTCTGCGGACTGCTGGCCCTGACGCGTAAATAATGTGATGTGCTGGCTCACGGCCTGCTGCCACTCCTGGCTGCCTAACTGGGCGCTGATCTGCGGTGCGACAGGCACGGCAATTTGTGCAGTAGCCGGTGTGGCAACCGTCGCGGTGCTAAAGGTTGGCGTAGCGAGCGCCGTCGCGGTGGTGGTGTTGTTTGCCGCCGCATCACGGTTACCGGTTTCCGCATTATTGACGGTGAATGCTTTCGCATCGGTAAGGGGCTCGTTGGTGGCGAGGGCGTTTTTGGCGGCCGGAGAGGTATCCAGTGCCACCGTTTTATCGACCACCGCATCATTTCCACGGTTATCTGTAGTGACAGGCGTTTTAATGCCGCTACCGGCCAGCAGGGACGTTAGCCCGCTGGTTACACTTATATCTGTCTCAGGCGAAATCACCATTGCGCTGCTGGCTGGTGCTTGTTGAGGCAACATGGCGAATAGCGCGCTCAAGGCCTGCATATCGGCATTACTCAAGGTATGCGTTTGCTCATTTTGCGCATCGACTTGCGCGGTTTTATCTTCCGTACCCGTTTTTTTCACATTGGCGAGCAGGGCAGATAATGCTTCCGGTGAACCGAGATTATCCAAAAGCGATGCGAGCGTTGTTTTTTCATCAACAGCGGCCGTGGCTTTGCCTGCCGTTTTGTCCTGCGCGGTTTCAAGTGGCAGGGTTTTACCCTCACCGAGTGCGAGCTGTCCCGGCAGTGCTTTTCCGAGCAGGCTCAGGAAATCTTCGCCAGACCCTTTTTCAGTGGTCGCGGCACTGCCTGAGCCAGTCGATGTGGTGACATCAGGAGAAGTAATCATCAGGGGCTGTGTCATCATTCTACTTTCCTCAGAGTTGCCCGCTGGGCATATTCATCCATCTGTTTTTGATCGAGTTTGTTTTCGGCCAGCAACACCTGCGCCGCTTTTCTGTCCTGCAATGTGCGCCAGGCCTGCAATCTCTTTTGCTTTTCTTGCCAGAGATTAAGCGCTTGATTGACCTTATTATTCCACTGCAACAACTGTTGGCGGTGCTGGTCGATGGCTTTCTCAAGCGTCTGTATAAATTGCTGATAGTTCTGCCAGCGGTTGCTGGCAATGCCCTCTGCCATGCTGTTATTGAGGCTCGAGCTGTATTCAAATTGATAGTTCATCAGCATGTTGAGCTGTTCTTCTGCCGCCTGGCAGCTGCGGCGCATTTCCCCTAAGCGTACTGCTGCATCTTCGACCTCTTTTTCTGCCAGGTCGCGCAGGGTATCCAGTGCTGTGCTTTGGTTCATTGTTACCTCTCGTCAAGCTTATGTCGGATGGCGCGAGCGCTTATCCGACCTACGATGGGTTATCAAACCGTTGGAAAAATAATCTCCAGTGACTGACACGCCTCTTCCCAGCCGCTGCGCTCAAAAATCCCTTGTTGTAAAAACGCTTCCAGTTGCGGCCACAGCAAAATGGCTTTATCAAGCTGTGGGTCACTGCCTTTGGCATAGGCGCCGACGCTGACCAAATCGCGGTTACGCTGGAAACTGGATAACAATTGTTTGAAATGGCGAACGCGGGCGTAATGCTGATCGGTAATTAATGACGTCATGGCACGGCTGATCGACGCTTCAATGTCGATTGCAGGGTAATGCCCACCTTCTGCAAGACGGCGCGACAAGACAATGTGACCGTCAAGAATGGCGCGTGCGGAGTCGGCAATCGGATCTTGTTGATCGTCACCCTCGGTCAGCACGGTATAAAACGCAGTAATGGAACCGCCGCCAGAAATGCCGTTACCCGCGCGTTCGACCAGCGCCGGGAGTTTGGCAAACACCGAAGGCGGGTAACCTTTGGTGGCAGGCGGCTCGCCAATCGCCAGCGCGATTTCACGCTGCGCCATCGCATAACGGGTCAATGAGTCCATAATCAGCAAGACATGCTGACCACGGTCGCGGAAGTCTTCTGCGATACGCGTGGCGTACGCGGCACCCTGCATACGTAACAGCGGTGAAACGTCAGCAGGGGCGGCAATCACCACTGAACGGGCGCGGCCTTCAGGGCCAAGAATATTCTCGATAAAATCTTTGACTTCGCGACCACGCTCACCGATCAAACCCACGACGATGACATCGGCCTGGGTGTAGCGCGCCATCATGCCCAACAACACACTTTTCCCAACGCCGGAACCGGCAAACAGACCCATACGTTGCCCACGGCCAACCGTTAACAGCGCATTGATCGGGCGCACGCCAACATCGAGAACGTGTTCGATGGGGGTGCGTTGTAAAGGGTTGAATGGAGCCGCACCGAGTGCGCCAAGCGTGGTGGTTTCCGGGGCGGGAAGGCTGTCTAGCGGGCGGCCGCTGCCATCAAGCACACGCCCCAGCAGTGCCGGGCCAAGCGGGAGTTGTTTGCCGCTGTGCAAACCGCCTTCACTGGTTGCGCGTGCGTAAACGCGTGCGCCAGGCAGAATGCCTTCCACTTCTTCAAGCGGCATCAGGAACAGTCGCTGGCCGTTAAAACCAACGACTTCACACTCGATGTCGCGGGAATGCTGCTCGATAATGCAGGTTGCACCCAGCGGTAATTGCAGGCCAGTCGCTTCCAGTACCAGGCCGGTTGCCCGCGTCAGGCGACCATAACGGCGCACCGTCGGCAGTTGCGACATTTTCGCTTCGAAAGTGTCGAGCGAATTGAGCCAGCGAGTCAGGCGCGCAGTCATCACAACACTCCAGGGGCTGCGAGGCGGCAAAGTTCCTGCCAGCGCGTGGCAACACTGGCGTCGAGGTCACCTTCATCGGCTGAGACTTTACATCCGCCCTGATGCAGGCTCGGGTCACCACGCAAACGCCAGCCATGCAGGCTGAGGGTGGCGCCCAACATCTCTTCAACACGTTGCAAATCATCCGGGTGAACGCGCAGTTGCGGTTTACCACTGAACAGCGGTTCTTGCTGTAATAACGACTGGATCTGTTTAATCAGCGCCGTGTTATCAATGCCTTTTGTCTCGCCAATCACCTGGCGTGCGGCTTCCAGTGCCATTTGCATCAGACGCGATGCGATGACGCTGTCGAGCGCATCGAGGGTGTACTGGAACTCGCTCACCAGTTGCTGCATACGTGCATGCACTGGCGCTTGCTGCTGTTTAGCTTCAGCAAGGCCTTGCTCCAGGCCCTGCTGGAAACCCGCTTTGCGGCCTTCTTCTGCACCGGCGACCTGGCCGGCGGCGTAACCTAGCTGGTGGCCTTGCTCATGTGCCTGTATCTGCAATTGCGCAAGCTGCTGTTGTAAATCCGGCTCGCTTTCTTCGGGCTGTTCAGCGCCATCACTGTCTGTATCGGACGGGAATAGCGGCTCGAACGCCTGTGAGGGCGGCGCTAAATCATCAGGCATCCAGATTTTCCACGGCAGCGAGTTAGACATAAGTATCCTCGCTGGTGCCAATCACCATCTCGCCGGTTTCTGCCAGGCGACGAACGATAAGCAGAATCGCTTTCTGTTCGTTTTCCACCTGCGACAGGCGCACCGGGCCACGGTTGGAAAGGTCGTCGCGCAGAATATCTGCCGCACGTTGCGACATGTTGCGCAGGAATTTCTCGCGCAGCGGTTGCTCGGCACCTTTGAGGGCGATAAGCAGCGATTCGGACTCCACTTCCTGCAACAGGCGTTGAATGCTGCGGTCGTCGACTTCGACCAGGTTTTCGAACAGGAACATTTCGTCGATGATTTTCTGTGCCAGCTCGCCGTCGAAGTCGCGAACAGCAGAGATAACTGCTTCTTCCTGCTGCGTTTTCATCAGGTTGATAATTTCTGCTGCCGTTCTCACGCCGCCCATTTTGCTGCGTTTGAGGTTCTGGCCATCGAGCAGGTTGTTAAGCACTTCGGTCAACTCTGCCAGGGCCGCAGGCTGCACGCCGCCGAAGGTGGCAATACGCAGCATTACATCGTGGCGTAAACGTTCGTCGAACAACGCCAGAATGTCGGCCGCCTGAGCGCGTTTGAGATGAACCAGAATCGTGGCGATGATCTGCGGGTGCTCGTCGCGGATAAGATCGGCGGCACTTTGCGGCTCCATAAAGTTGAGCGTTTCCATGCCCGAAGTGGTTTCGCGAGTTTCGAGAATATCTTCCAGCAGGCTGGATGCACGCTCTTCACCCAACGCTTTGATCAGCACCGAACGCAGGTAGTCGTTGGCGTTAATCGACAGCGCCGCATATTGCTCGGCTTCTTGCTCGAACTCAGCTAACACTTCGGTCAGTTGTTTGTTGGAAATCTGCCGAATGCTGGCCATTGCCGCACTGAGATGCTGGACTTCACGTGGGCTGAGGTGCTTGAACACCTCTGCCGCACGGTCTTCGCCAATGGTCATCAACAGAATTGCGCTTTTCTCTGTTCCGCTAATACTCATAGTTCGTTACTCATCCATTGGCGTATCACCAGCGCAACGACGCGCGGATCGTTATCAGACATCTCGCGAATGCGTTGGCTCATCACTTCAGCGCTCAGTTTTTGATTCACTTTGCGTTGTTGCTGCTGTTCGTCTTTAGTCAGGCGGACTGAAACGGCTTCGTCTTCTTCCACACGCTGGCGTTGTGCTTCCTGCTGGGCTTGTTGCACCACTTCTTTGCGCTGAATGAGTGGGCGAACCAGTTTGCGCCACAGCAGCCAGGCAACAATCAGCACAACCAACCAACGGCCTGCGGACATCAGCATTTCGAAGAAGGCTTGTTGCTTCCAGAATGGCAGCTCCAGGCTGGTGTCTTCTGTTGCGCTAAACGGTGAGTTCACCACGTTGAGCGTGTCGCCGCGCTTATCGGAATAGCCCATCGCTTCACGCGTCAGGTTCTCAATTTGCTTCATCTGCTCAGGCGTGAGAGGCAGCGGTTTGCCATCAGCTAGCTGGCGGTAGTTCACGACGACCGCAACGGACAGGCGTTGAACATCACCCACGTTCAGCTTGGTATGCAAAATGGTGCGGTCGACTTCGTAGTTGGTGGTTTCGTCACGTTGCGTGTTACTTGAACCTGTCGGGCTGGACCCACCCATCGACGCCGACTGATTTTGTTGTGGCGCATTCGCCGCATTATTTTGCGGTGGCGTGGAAATAGGCGCGTTATTAGCGGGTGCCGGTTGGTTTGACAGTGCACCCGGCACGCCGCCTGGGTTACGGCCATTTACCTGCTCGCTTTGGTTTAACTGACGAGAGCGGACAGCCGCCTGAGAAGGGTCACTGTTCGGGTGATACTGCTCCTGAGTTTGTTCTTTATTCGCAAAATCAATCTGTGCTGTGACCTGGGCGTGGACATTACCACTGCCAACGATCGGACCGAGAATGGACTCGATACGGCGCTGGAAGCGACTTTCGACATCCATCGCATATTTAAGCTGCGCATCATTCAGGTCGCGGCCTGCGGTATTGGACTGCGTAAGCAGGTGCCCACCTTGATCAACCAGCGTTACGTTGCCAGGCGGCAAGCCGGCGACGGCACTGGAAACCATATGAACGACAGCGCTGATTTGACCTTCATCCAACGCGCGGCCTGGCTCAAGGTTAAGGGTGACGGAAGCAGAAGGGGATTTTTGTTCGCGCACAAATAAAGACGGTTTTGGCATCGCAAGATGCACGCGCGCCGATTTAACCGGGCCGAGAGTTTCGATAGTTCTGGCAAGTTCACCTTCCAGCGCACGCTGGTAGTTAATTTGCTCGCTGAACTGGCTGATACCAAATTTTTCCTGGTCCAGCAGCTCAAAGCCGACCGCGCCACCTTTCGGCAACCCTTGTTGGGCCATGCGTAAACGCAGTTCGTGGACTTTATCTGCCGGGACTAAAATCGCGCTGCCGTTATCCGAGAAGCGATAAGGCACATTCATTTGGGTCAACTGGGTGACGATTGCCCCACCATCCTGATCGGCCAGATTGCTGTAAAGCACTTTGTAATCAGGTGATTTAGCCCACAGCACAAGTGCCATAACAATGGCGATAGCGGCAGCACCGGCGACCATCAGCGGGATTTTAGGATTTGCACGAATGCGGTTAAGCCACTCCTGGGTTTTGTTTTGTGGCGTTTGTGCCTGGTCCGCAGCGGTCATTGAGCGCCTCGTGGCTGGGCATAGACAACATATTTAATAGAAAGAGTGAACAAAACGAGCTCCCACAACAAAAGTTCCACATAGATGGCAACGTCATTATTTTCTTTCTCAGAAGTTTCGATGGCTGAATTAGGTCTATTTATTGACGCTAATTACCGCCTTTGTCCTATTGACAAGGTGGTAATCTTGCCGCGGTAAAAATCATTGGGGCAGGAAAATGGCCATTCAGGGTATTGAAGGTGTACTTCAGCAGTTGCAGGCAACCGCACTGTCGGCGGGGAATCAGGTTCAGAGTTACGAGCCTAAAGTCAGTTTTGCCGGTGAATTGCAGGCAGCGCTGGGTCGTATCAGCGAAACACAAACCTCTGCCCGTACTCAGGCTGAAAAATTTGCTCTCGGCACACCAGGTGTTGCACTCAATGATGTGATGGTCGATCTGCAAAAATCGTCGGTTTCATTACAGATGGGAATACAGGTGCGCAACAAGATGGTTTCGGCGTACCAGGAAGTGATGAACATGCAGGTGTAGTTACCCCTCATACTTGAAATTGTATCTGTGTTGGCTGCGCTTACGCGCCAGAATCACTGACTTTAGCTAGCTCATCGGGAGTGACTCAATTGCCGCTTTGATACAATTCCAATTATTTTTGGTGATTGATTTTGTTAATTAAGTCAATACAACCTAAGCATGAGATTTAATATTAATTAAATGGTTAAGGTTTCGTGTTTCTCGAGAATAACCATTTTATTGCTGGAAATGACGGTGCTATTTGCTGGCACGCTTTTTAGAACCAGGGTGCCAACACCAATGGTCACGTTGTCGCCTATCTCAATATCATCACCAATGATGCACGAATGGGCACCCATATTGACGTTGTTACCCACATTGAATTTGATATCGACACCGTTTTTATTGCTGCCTAGGGTGCAGAACTGGCGAATAGTGAAACCCTCACCAATGACGCAACTTCTGTTGATAATCATGGAGTTGCCGTGCCATATCTTGAAGCCTTTTCCTATTTTCAAATGATAAGAAAGTTCTACCCCAAATAACCCTTCATTCACGACTCTGTTCAAAATGACAAACAGTAAGGTGAGGGGATACAACGCCTTAGTTCTGGCGTGAAGCGTCGCCATCCTGAAAATAAGAATAATCAGTTTAGATTTAGCGGTATTGATTTTTAAGTCATAAATTAATATGGAAAAAAATTCACGCATTGCGATATTCCCTTTAGGGGTTATAAGAATAATCTTAATTCATATTCTGTGACTCGCCATTGAACGGGCGAAAACTTTTGTTGTTGCGTTTTACCTGAATTAAGAAGTCGAAGCTAATCAGAGAAAAAGGCTTTCGCACGCGGGTGGCCGTTGGGCTCCATTTGCGCATCAATGAACTGCAAGTCACTGAAACACTGGCGGGCTCAGTGCTTTAATGCGAAAATTATTTTTTCTCCGCAGTCGGGATAGATGATGAAGAAGATTGCATTATTGACAGTGTTGCTAGCGTTAAGCGGCTGTGTGCAGGTTGATGATTACCGCGAAGTCGTGAAAACTCCGGCACCTGCTGGGCTTGCCGGGTACTGGCAATCACAAGGCCCGCAAAGTGAAATGGTCAGCCCGGAAGCGATTGCGACTCTGGTGGTTACGCCAGAAGGCGACACGCTGGATTGCCGTCAGTGGCAACGCGTGATTGCACTTCCAGGTAAACTGACTCAGCGTTCGGATGACTGGTATAACGTCACAAACAAGCGTGATGTTTATAGCGTGGAACGTGAAGGCGATACGCTGGAATATGCGGGCATGACGATGAAACGTGTTGAGCGCCCAACACAAGAATGTGCTGATTATTTGCAGAAAAACCCGCTCGAAACGAAGTTGCCGTAAGCGGAAATTTCCCTCTCCTTTAATCCAGGAGAGGGAATGATTGATTCTATAACACTTCTTCTATCACCCACACGCTGACGCTGCCGCCGTTACAGGCAAACGTCGCGTTTCCTTTTTCGTCAGTTTTCACGATTTCTTCCCGGTTGCCAAGGTAATCCCGCCAGTTCTTGTTGCCATAATTGTCGCCAAGCGTAATGGTCTTTTCACCTTCATCACCGTTCGATAACACCACCACACAGCCCGGGTTTTCATCGGTACCGCTGCGTGAAAACGCAATACAGTTTGGGTGGTCAAAATAAAGTGTCTGCACGCCGTGGGCAAAGAGTTCGCGGGCATGGATTAAATCATCAAGCTGTTCGATAACAGGCATGTCGATATGATAAGTTTCGCCGTCACCGCCTTCGTCATCGTAACTGGCGCCAAATAAATCCGGATAAAACACACTCGGCACCCCATTTTCACGTAATAAAATCAGTGCGTAAGCCAACGGTTTGAACCACGGTTCAACAGGGGCTTCGAGGGATTGCAGGGGTTGGGTGTCGTGATTAGCAACCAGCGTTACGGCATGGAAGGGGTCGGCTTCAACCAGCGTGCCGGTGAAAATTTGGCTCATGTCGTAATCACGGCCTTGTTTTGACGCCTGGTGAAATTTCATTTGCAGCGGGGCATCAAATAACATCGTTTTTCCGTCGACCTGGGCGATATATTCCTGGAGTTTATCGACTTCATGCGACCAGTATTCGGCAACGATAAACAGCGGCTGTTCAGCCACTTCCTGAACATGCTCGATCCACTCTTTGTAGAACCAGGCCGGAATGTGTTTGACCGCATCGAGGCGGAAGCCACTACAACCGGTTTCTTCCATCACCCAGCGCGCCCAGTATTTCA
Organism: Buttiauxella brennerae ATCC 51605; assembly: GCF_001654925.1. GTDB lineage: Bacteria > Pseudomonadota > Gammaproteobacteria > Enterobacterales > Enterobacteriaceae > Buttiauxella > Buttiauxella brennerae. The sequence continues at coordinate 40,125 of NZ_LXER01000018.1, read as the reverse complement.
GCTCTTCGGTGACGGCGTGGTTACGGAAGTCGATATTCTCGCCCATCAAATAGTCAAAATTACCGAGTTCATCATCAACCTGATCGTTCCAGCCTTCGCCAGTGTAGTCGTTGATGATTTTAAAGATCCCGTCTTCATTCGGGTTTTCGATGTGGTCTACACCGCTGAAGCATTTGTAATCCCAGATAAACTCCGAATATTTACCGGCGCGAGCAGGGAAGGTGTAGCGCGTCCAGGCTTCGCACTCGATGACCTCGTCATCGATTTCATTACGGTTTTCTTCATTGACGCGGTTAACACGAATGCGCTCTTTTTCGTCAGCGCCCATTTTGTGATTGACCACCACATCAAGCAGCACTGCTATATCGTTTTCTTTTAGGGCTTTTATTGCTGCCAGCAATTGAGTTTTGTCGCCGTACTTGGTGGCCACCGACCCTTTTTGGTCAAATTCGCCGAGATCAAAAAGGTCGTAGCAGTCGTAACCTACCGAATAGCCGCCAGAACTGCCTTTATATGCAGGAGGTAACCAGACCATATTGACGCCAATGTCATTGAGCGTTGCCGCGCGTTCGGCGACTTCTGCCCACAACTGACCCCCACCGGGGTAATACCAATGGAAAAATTGCAAAAGGGTTGGGTTGCGCATCTTCAGGCTCCATGAAAGAGGGATCTCAATTATGGATGATATGCCTGAAAATGCATGGTGCGATAAAGCTTAACCTTTATCACACCTTAGAACGTCAGGAGGTTGTGTCCTGACTGTCTTGCGGTGCCAGGATCTGCCCACCTTGTTTACCATAGGTGGTTAAAACAGACTGTTGGATGGAAGATTGCCCCACCAGTTTCGCAAGTTCATCCATACGAATCTGTAACAGACGCTTTATCTCGCTCTCATTATCAAGAATGGCGCGGAGTATCGGGCTAAGTTGCTCCTGCATCAGTATTGAAAGCTTAATATCGCTCATGAGTTGAGTCAGTTCATGCACCGCATTAACGTAATCCATTTCACTGGCGATTAATTCGTCCCACATTCCTTTGCGGGCGTTGTTCAGCATAACCTTACTTTTTTCTAATAATTGCTGATAGCGAGTGTACAGTTGCGGCGCATGGTTCATTAGACGACGTCCTGAATCCGGTTAGGCATCTGAGCAACTTCTTTCCAGGCATCGGCAATATTTCGCAGCAGGTTCTCGACCTCTTCGATCGCGCTGATGTCATTGTGTAAGTTGGCCTGGAAGATACGTCGCACCATATAACTATAAAGAGCGAGCAGATTTTGCGTGAGCTCATCGCTGCTGGTTTCATCAATGCCGATTTTCAGCCCGTTATCGATGATATTAATGGCTTTGGACAGCGAAAGGCCTTTCCCTTCCAGATTGCCATCCTGCAAAAAAAGACGCGCACGAACTAACGCATTGAGAGCACCATCGAACAACATGGTTACCAACTGCTGTTGGCTGGCGCTCATCACTGCGCTTTCCACTTCAATTCTTGCGTAGGCCTGAGTACCTTTTGCCCCGTACATATCTGCTCCTGAATTAATTAGCTTTTGGAACTGCTGGTATCGAACTGTTGAGTCAGATAGCTGCTGGTGGAGTTCAGTGAGCTCATCATTACGTCCAGCTGAGTAAATTGCGCTTTGTAACGCGCCATTTCTGAATCGATGCGGTCGCTGGCTTTGTTGTACTGAGCGGTCAGATTGTTCAGCGTTTTACTCACACCATCTGTTGCTGCCTGGATAATCCCGGTGCTCGATAGCCAACTGGTCAGATTCTTGCTGATGGTGGTAGTGATACCGCTGGTTTTGCCGTCGCCAACGATCATATCTTTCACACCAGCGGCATCTTTGCTCAGCGCAGTTTCCAGTTTGTCGTTATCGAGCGTTAATTTGCCGGTGCTCGGATCTGAAGTTACGCCAATCTGTGCCAGCGTTTTAAAGGACGAAGTGCTCTGGGTGTTAGTGAGCAAACCTTTTAGCTGCGATTGAATGGTGCGTAATGTGGAATCACCTAATAGTGCGCCATTGCTGGTGTCCTGAGTCGCAGTACCACTATCAACAGCGGTGTATTTAGTTAAGCTGCTGAAGGTGTCCTGCAATGAGTTATAGGCATCGACCCAGGCTTTGACCGCGCTTTCTGCCTTAGAGGTGTCTTTCGTGATGGTCAGCGTCTGGTTGCCGGTGGTGACATCTTTCAGATTAAGCGTGATGTCTTCCAGCGCATCACTGATGGTGTTGCTGCTGTTGATGATTTTAATATTGTTAACCGTCAGCTCAGCATTCTGCGCGGTCACGCTCTCTTCCATACCGTTGCCAGCATCGGTACGAGTGCCGTTGTAGCCCATAAAACTTTGGAGCGCACTGTCACCGCTGACGCTCAGCTTCATCGCATTGTCACTGCCGGTGTCATCGGAAGTCACAGACAGGCGATATTGACCATTACCAACGTTGATAATACTGGCGCTAACACCGCTTTTGGAATTATTGATGGCATCACGGATACCGCCCAATGACGAGTTGGCCGCGCTAACATTAACTGTGACGGGATCTTTTCCACCACCTTGTTGGATAGTGATCACGCTATCGCCAGTAGCAATTGCGGTTTTGCTGTCAGCCTGGGTATTTTTGGTGGTCAGCGTTTGCGATTGCGCCAGTTGAGTGACGTTAATCGTATATTTCCCGGCGACGGCATTGCCAGTTGTTGTCGCGCTGAACGCGGTGCTGCTGCTGGCAGTTGATGTTGCAGTAAATAAGTCTGCTTTATTCAGCGCAGTGTTCGCGGTCTGGAAGCTAACCAGTGCACTTTTTAAGGTGCCATAAGCGCTCAGTTTTGCCGTGTAGGAGCTTTGTTGTTTCGAAATTGGCGTTAACGTTGCTTTTTGTGCTGCCTGCAGACTATCCAGAATGCTGCTCAAATCCAGACCGGACCCAATTCCCAGCGTAGAAATACTAGCCATATTATTTCCTTAATGTATCGACGCATAAAATGAATACCGGGATTATCGGCCTGGATAATGCAAAGTTTACGATTAATTTCTTTTTTTTAATGGCGAGAATAGCGGCAGGGGAAAAGAGTATTTCCGGGGCTAAATATTTTTCTGTGAATGTGAAAAAAATCTAAAGGTTGTGGATGACCAGACGATAACAGGTTTAACGGCGACGAAGCCGAAGGGTGGAAACCCAACCCATAAACCCTAGACTTGAAACACAGGAAAATTAATCATGGCACAAGTCATTAATACCAACAGCCTCTCGCTGATTACTCAGAACAACATCAACAAGAACCAGTCTGCTCTGTCGACTTCTATTGAGCGTCTGTCTTCTGGCTTACGTATTAACAGCGCTAAGGATGACGCGGCAGGCCAGGCGATTGCTAACCGTTTCACCTCCAACATTAAAGGCCTGACTCAGGCTGCGCGTAACGCCAACGACGGTATCTCTCTGGCACAAACTGCGGAAGGCGCACTGTCAGAAATCAACAACAACTTACAGCGTGTGCGTGAACTGTCCGTTCAGGCAACTACTGGCACTAACTCTGATTCTGACCTGTCTTCAATCCAGGACGAAATCAAATCCCGTCTGTCTGAAATTGACCGTGTATCGGGTCAGACTCAGTTTAACGGCGTGAACGTTCTGGCAAAAGACGGCTCCATGAAGATCCAAGTTGGTGCTAACGATGGCCAGACTATCTCTATCGATCTGAAGCAGATTGATTCTTCTACTTTAGGTCTAAAAGGCTTCTCTGTTTCTAAAAGCGCTGTTTCTGTTGGTGATGCAATCACTCAGTTGCCAAACGCAACAGCGGGTCAACCACCAGTTTCCATTACATTTGACAGCACTGTTTCAACAGATCTCAAACTAACCGATACTTCCGGGCTATCCCTGCATAACTTAAAAGATAGCGCAGGTAAATTAACTGATCAGTATGTTGTCCAAAGTGGTGATAAAACTTACGCTGCTACCGTAGACACTGCGGGTAAAGTAACTCTCAACAAAGCTAATGTAACTTACAGTGATGTTGCGAATGGTATCGATACTGCTACTCAGGGTGGGCAGCTTGTTCAGGTAGGTACTGGCTCTACTGGTAACCCAACTGGTTTTGTATCTATTCAGGGTAAAAACTTTGATGCTGGTACTGCTGTATTGGCAAATAACGGCGGTGACGCCACACTTGGTACTCCGACTACAACCGGTACTACAATAGAAGCAGTGTCAGTTGGCTTGAGCACTGGTCTTAAATCTGATGGTACCACAGCCGTTACAGCATCAGCTGAGTTTGCTGGTGCTTCTACCTCTAACCCATTAGCTCTGCTGGACAAAGCTATTGCTCAAGTTGATACCTTCCGTTCTTCCCTGGGTGCGGTACAAAACCGTCTGGATTCTGCAGTAACCAACCTCAACAATACCACCACTAACCTGTCTGAAGCGCAGTCCCGTATTCAGGACGCCGACTATGCGACCGAAGTGTCAAATATGTCTAAAGCGCAAATCATCCAGCAGGCGGGTAACTCCGTGTTGTCTAAAGCTAACCAGGTTCCACAGCAAGTACTGTCTTTGCTGCAGGGCTAATCGCCTGATACCTGACCAAACCCCGCGCTTGCGGGGTTTTTTCTTTCTGCTTGTTACCCATAACCCCCAAATAACCCCTCATTTCACCCACTATTCTTGCGATTAAAAACCCTCCAGAAACGGATAATCATGCCGATAACTCAATTAACGCAGGGCTGTTTATCGTGAACTCACTGTATACCGCTGAAGGTGTGATGGATAAACACTCGCTGTGGCAGCGTTATGTACCGCTGGTGCGTCACGAAGCATTGCGCCTGCAGGTTCGCCTGCCCGCGAGTGTGGAGCTTGACGACCTGCTACAGGCGGGCGGCATCGGGTTGTTAAACGCAGTGGACCGTTATGATGCCCTGCAAGGAACGGCATTTACTACCTACGCGGTGCAGCGCATCCGTGGGGCGATGCTTGATGAGTTGCGCAGCCGTGACTGGGTGCCCCGCAGCGTCAGGCGTAACGCCCGCGGCGTTGCGCAGGCAATTGGTCAACTGGAGCAAGAGCTGGGCCGTAATGCTACCGAAACAGAAGTGGCAGACCGGTTGGATATCCCGCTCAACGAATACCGTCAGATGTTGCTCGACACCAATAACAGCCAACTCTTCTCTTATGACGAGTGGCGTGAAGAGCATGGCGATAGTATCGAACTGATTACTGAAGAGCATCAGCAGGCAAACCCGCTTCAACAACTGTTGGAAGGCAATTTGCGTGAGCGTGTGATGGGTGCAATTGATGCGTTACCGGATCGCGAAAAAATGGTGCTGACCCTTTACTACCAGGAAGAGCTTAATCTGAAAGAGATTGGCGCGGTACTGGATGTGGGGGAGTCGCGCGTCAGTCAGTTGCATAGCCAGGCGATTAAACGTTTACGCACCAAGCTCGGTAAGTTGTAGGGAAGGGAGTGCCGCCGAACAGTTATTATATAAGATGACCGGGATACCATAATGACGGTGCAGCAATTAAAAAAACGGCCATTAAGCCGATATTTGAAAGACTTTAAACACACACAAACTCATTGCGCACAGTGCGCAAAATTGCTCGACAGGATCACACTTACGCGCCGTGGCGAAATTGTCAGCAAAACTGCCATTGCCCAACTTGATACTCTAATCGATGAAAATGGCTGGCAGCTTGAGCGCCAGTCATGGGCAGCCTTATGCCGTTTCTGCGGCGATTTATATTGCAAAGAACAGCAGCATTTTTTCGATATCATCGGTTTTAAAGAGTATTTGTTTGAACAAACCGAGATGAGCCACGGTACGATCCGCGAATATGTGGTGCGTCTGCGCCGCCTGGGTAACCATTTTGCGGAACATAACATTCCCACTCCCTCCACGGTTAAAGCGTATTTCGACGATTCAATGGATGCGTGGCTGCCGCCAACCAGTACCAATAACTACCGTATAGCCCTGCGCAAGTACGGGCAGTTTCAAACCCTGAACAAAAATACCAGTGCCCATTTCCAGGAAAATAAATCAACTTCTGATATATATTAAAATGGCATAAGTTGTAGCGTAGTGGTTTTGATTGATTATATTAAGTCGTTACACTACATCAAATTATCGACATTCGGGGTATCTATGAAATTAGCAATGGTAGGGCGTCAGGCGCTGATGGGCGTGCTGGCTGTGGCAATGGTAGCTGGCGCGAGTGTGCAGACGTTTGCGGCTGAAAACTTACTGAATAAAGTTAAAGAGCGCGGCACGTTGTTGGTTGGGCTGGAAGGGACTTATCCTCCGTTTAGCTTCCAGGGTGATGATGGCAAACTAACCGGTTTTGAAGTGGAGTTTGCCGAGCAACTGGCACAGCATCTGGGTGTGAAAGCCGCGCTGAAACCAACTAAATGGGATGGCATGCTGGCGTCGCTGGACTCTAAACGCATCGACGTGGTGATTAACCAGGTGACCATTTCCGATGTGCGTAAGCAAAAATATGATTTCTCCACGCCATACACCGTTTCCGGTATTCAGGCGCTGGTGAAAAAGGGCAATGAAGGCAGCATCACCGGGCCTGATTCGCTGAAAGGTAAAAAAGTGGGCGTGGGTCTTGGGACTAACTACGAAGAGTGGTTGCGTGCCAATGTGCAGGGCGTTGATATCCGCACCTATGATGATGACCCAACGAAATATCAGGATCTGCGCGTAGGCCGTATTGATGCGATTCTGGTTGACCGCCTGGCAGCATTGGATCTGGTGAAGAAAACCAAAGATACCCTGGCAGTCGCCGGTGCTCCGTTCTCTCGTCAGGAAGCGGGTGTTGCAGTGCGTAAAGGCAACGAAGACCTGGTTGAAGCAATCAACAAAGGTATCGCTGATATGCAGAAAGACGGCTCTCTGGCTAAGCTTTCCGAGAAATGGTTTGGGGCTGACGTGACTAAGTAATTAACTCGGCAGCCTAAGGCGGATTAGCGTAAGCGACATCCGCCTTTTTTATTTGTATTTGTCGGCATTTTACCCGGCTGGTGCATAATGAATAAATCTGGATTTTATTCAAAGTGTAATGGAGTAGCTCATGTCACTGCACAATCTGACGCGATTTGCGCGCCTGGAGTTTATCGGCGCCCCGACGCCACTCGAATACCTGCCGCGTTTTTCCGATTACCTGGGGCGCGAAATTTACATCAAGCGCGACGACACGACGCCAATGGCGATGGGTGGTAATAAACTGCGTAAGCTTGAGTTTCTGGCCGCCGATGCGTTGCGCGAAGGTGCGGATACGCTGGTTACCGCAGGGGCCATTCAGTCAAACCACGTTCGCCAGACCGCCGCAGTCGCCGCGAAGCTCGGGCTAAAATGTGTCGCGTTGCTGGAAAATCCGATTGGGACTAAAGCGGAAAATTACCTCACCAACGGCAACCGTTTGATGCTCGACCTGTTTGATGCCGAAATTGAAATGTGCGATGCGCTGCATTCGCCGGACAAACAACTGGAAGAGATAGCCATCCGTCTTGAAGCTCAGGGTTTCCGCCCGTATGTGATTCCTGTTGGTGGTTCTAATGCATTAGGCGCGCTGGGTTATGTGGAAAGCGCCCTGGAGATTGCCCAGCAGTGTGAAGGGGCGGTGAATGTCTCTTCTGTTGTGGTTGCCTCGGGCAGTGCCGGGACTCATGCGGGTCTTGCGGTTGGGCTTGAGCAAGTCATGCCGGATGTCGATTTAATCGGCGTGACGGTTTCACGTTCTGTCGCTCTACAGTTGCCAAAAGTGGCAGCGTTGCAGCAGGCGGTGGCGCAATCGCTGAGCGTGAGCGCGAATAACCCGATCACTTTATGGGATGATTATTTCGCGCCGGGTTATGGCACCCCTAACGAAGAAGGGCTGGAAGCCATTAAATTGTTGGCACGCCTGGAAGGCATTTTGCTTGACCCTGTTTACACCGGCAAAGCAATGGCTGGCCTGATTGATGGTGTGGCACAGAAGCGTTTCAAAGACGACGGTCCGATAATCTTCATTCATACCGGTGGAGCGCCTGCGTTATTTGCTTATCATCCTCTTGTGTAATGAGATTATGAAGGGCGACACCCGGTTGGGTGTATGACAAGAATAAAAAGACAGGGTGTAATTCAAGTATGCAAGAAAGTATTCAACTGGTGCTCGATTCGGCACCGTTTCTGCTCAAAGGTGCGGTCTTTACGCTGCAACTCAGCATCGGCGGTATGTTCTTTGGGCTGATACTCGGCTTTTTACTGGCGCTGATGCGCTTGTCACCGTTTTGGCCAATCTCGTGGTTGTCGCGGTTTTATGTGTCGATTTTTCGTGGCACGCCGCTTATCGCGCAGCTGTTTATGATCTACTACGGCTTACCGCAGTTTGGTATTGAGCTTGATCCGATCCCGGCTGCGATGATCGGTTTGTCCCTTAATATGGCGGCCTATGCTTCAGAAACACTACGTGCGGCTATCTCATCTATTGATAAAGGGCAGTGGGAAGCGGCGGCAAGTATCGGTATGACGCCATGGCAGACACTGCGCCGCGCGATATTGCCGCAGGCTGCGCGTGTAGCTTTACCGCCACTGAGCAACAGCTTTATCAGTCTGGTGAAAGACACCTCGCTTGCCGCAACGATTCAGGTGCCAGAACTGTTCCGTCAGGCACAGCTCATTACCTCGCGTACTCTGGAAGTGTTCACCATGTATCTTGCCGCGTCGTTGATTTACTGGGTGATGGCAACCGTGCTCTCTGCGTTGCAAAACCACTTCGAAAATCAGCTTAACCGCCAGGACAGGGATCCAAAATGAGCGCAATCGACGTAAAACAACTGGTCAAAAAATTCCATGGGCAAACTGTGCTGCATGGTATCGATCTGGAAGTTAAAGCCGGTGAAGTGGTGGCGATTATTGGGCCGAGTGGCTCCGGTAAAACCACGCTATTGCGCTGCATTAACTTGCTGGAACAACCGGAAGCCGGAACCATCAAGGTTGGCGATATCACCATTGATGCGGCGGTTTCACTAAGCAAACAGAAAAATCGCGTTCGCGAACTGCGCCAGCATGTGGGTTTTGTGTTCCAGAGTTTTAACCTTTTCCCGCATCGGACGGTTATCGAAAATATCATCGAAGGCCCGGTTATTGTAAAAGGCGAGCCGAAAGAAGAGGCCATCGCCCGGGCGCGTGAGTTGCTGGCAAAAGTCGGCTTGAGCGGTAAAGAAACCAGTTACCCACGCCGCCTTTCGGGTGGTCAGCAACAGCGTGTCGCCATTGCGCGTGCACTGGCGATGCGCCCGGAAGTGATTCTGTTTGATGAGCCAACTTCGGCTCTCGACCCTGAGCTGGTAGGTGAAGTGCTGAGCACCATCCGCCAGTTGGCTGAAGAGAAGCGCACCATGGTGATTGTGACGCATGAAATGAGCTTTGCTCGTGACGTGGCCGACCGCGCTATCTTTATGGATCAGGGGCGGATTGTGGAGCAGGGGCCTGCCCGCGAACTGTTTGCTAACCCGCAACAACCGCGCACGAAACAGTTTCTGGAAAAATTCCTGACACAGTAATTTTTATGGCCCCATCCGGGGCCGTAATGACAACTCATGACGCCAGGATTCATTAGCGTGGTCAATTGAAAATGGCTATTTAGCACGAGTTTTCAACATTTGGGCGCTGTTACCGTTAAATCATATTAATAATATTGATAAATGTGATAGCGTTGGGTATTAGCTTTGGAAATGATTTCAGTGTCAGGAGCAACGCCAGACATAATGGATGATCGCAACTTTTTTCACTGGCGGCAGGATGCGCTTAATACTTTCCAGTCTGTCACTCAGGCTGATGAAATAACCACAATTCTTCATCAGCAAACAGAATTGCTGGAATTTGACTATTACTCACTGTTTATTCGCCACCCGGTGCCGTTTACCCGTCCGAAATCGTCTTTACGATCGTCTTATCCACAAAGCTGGCTTGATCACTATCATGCTGCTAATTATTTTGCGATTGATCCGGTGTTACGCCCTGAAAATTTCATGCGTGGGCACTTGCCCTGGGACGATGCGCTGTTCAGCGATACTCAGGAGTTCTGGAACGCTGCGCGGGATCACGGCCTGCGCCGTGGCATCAGCCAGTGTGTAATGTCGCCTAACCGTGCACTGGGTTTTTTATCTGTTTCGCGTTCGGCAAGCAAAGGCAAAATATTACCGGATGTTGAGCTGGAGTTACGCCTGCAATATTTGGGCGAATTGAGCCTGATGACATTAACGCGTCTTAATGATTCATCTATGGATGCGATGACGTTGAAACTGAGTAAGCGTGAGCGGGAAATATTGCAATGGACGGGCGAGGGGAAAACATCAGCGGAAATCGCTATTATTTTGTCGATCTCGGAAAATACGGTGAATTTTCACCAGAAGAATATGCAGAAGAAATTTAATGCACCCAATAAAACGCAAATTGCCTGTTATGCAGCAGCGATTGGGATAATTTGAAGGGGCATTATTGACGCGATTGTGTCAACAAAACGGCTGGCGAAACGTTGCTCATCCAGCCGTTGTTCACCGATTACTGACGGTAAGCCTGTTTAATTTGCTTAACAGTGTTACCAAACACTTCTGCGTGCTCTGAGTCTTCCATCTGAGCAATTTGCTTTTCCATTTTGATGATAACCTTGCCTGCATCGGCTTGGCCCATGGCTTTCAACATCTGAGTCAGCATAGCTTTCAGGCAGGTGACTTCAATAGCCAGTTCACTACTGTTGTCTGCAGTGGAAAAATCAGGAGTGCTCATTTGTGTTCCTCGGTCTCGGTTGGTACACCGTTGTTTCGTGTAACGGTTTCGTAAGGCGGCGGAGTATAGCACAAACCTAAGCCAATTTATTAGTGCTTACGTGAAGTCTGGGCGGGTTGTTTCCTGTACACTACAGATCATTTGTTTTAAATATGTTTATTTATCGTTAAATAAAAGTGGATGCATTAGCGTTATTAAATATGTTCATTAGTAATGGATTATCGTTTTTTTTAATATGAAAAGCGTTTTTATTAATTAAAGCTGTGAATTAATCCGTTTGCTGTACAGTTGCCACTGTACAATTAAATTTCCAAAAACAGTCAGAGTTCTGAAAATCTGTTTTTGCATTTTAAAGTTGCCGGAAAACCCGTTAATATGTCCTGGTAATTTTTAGAAGCGTAATCCCATTTCTGGAGAGTTCCCCTTTGATCAACGTACTTCTTGTTGATGACCACGAACTTGTGCGCGCAGGGATACGACGCATTCTTGAAGATATCAAAGGGATCAAGATATCAGGTGAAGCAAATTGCGGTGAGGATGCCGTAAAATGGTGCCGTAGTCATCCGGTTGATGTTGTCCTGATGGACATGAACATGCCCGGTATTGGCGGCCTTGAAGCAACACGCAAAATCGCGCGATACTCAAACGATATCAAAGTGATTATGCTAACGATTCACACCGAAAATCCGTTACCTGCTAAGGTTATGCAGGCAGGGGCTGCCGGTTATTTAAGTAAAGGTGCCGCACCTCAGGATGTGGTCAACGCTATACGTTCGGTTAATGCCGGGCAGCGTTACATTGCATCTGACATCGCGCAGCAGATGGCGTTAAGCCAGATTGAACCGGAAAAAACGGACACGCCGTTTGCCAGTTTGTCGGAGCGCGAATTACAGATTATGTTGATGATCACCAAAGGCCAAAAGGTCAATGAGATCTCAGAACAACTTAGTCTCAGCCCGAAAACGGTCAACAGTTACCGTTACCGTATGTTTAGTAAACTGAATATTAGTGGCGATGTTGAGCTAACTCACCTGGCGATTCGCCACGGTTTGTTTAGTGCGGAGACGTTAATCAGTAGTGAGTGAAATCTTTGACCCGCGAGCTTTTCTTAAAACGGTAACCAGCCAGCCTGGCGTCTATCGCATGTATGACGTCAGCGGAACGGTTATTTACGTAGGTAAAGCCAAAGATCTTAAAAAGCGCCTGTCGAGTTACTTCAGGAGCAATCTTGCCAGCCGTAAAACAGAAGCTCTGGTTGCATTAATCCAGCATATCGACGTGACGGTAACCCATACCGAGACAGAAGCGTTGTTGCTGGAGCACAACTACATCAAGCTTTATCAGCCACGTTACAACGTGCTGTTGCGTGATGACAAATCTTACCCTTTCATTTTCCTCAGTGGCGACACGCACCCTCGACTCGCGATGCATCGCGGGGCGAAGCACGCGAAAGGGGAATACTTTGGGCCATTCCCGAATGGTTATGCCGTTCGTGAAACTCTGGCGCTGTTGCAAAAAATCTTTCCTGTTCGCCAGTGCGAAAACAATGTCTATCGCAACCGTTCACGCCCATGTCTGCAATATCAAATCGGGCGTTGCCTTGGCCCGTGCGTCGCGGGCTTAGTCAGTGAAGAGGATTATGCTCAGCAGGTTGAGTACGTGCGCTTATTTCTTTCCGGTAAAGACGATCAGGTGCTGAACCAGTTGATCGCCAAAATGGAAGAAGCGAGTAAAAACCTCGAATTTGAAGCTGCCGCAAGAATCCGTGACCAGATTCAGGCTGTCCGTCGTGTGACGGAGAAACAGTTCGTCTCCAATACCGGCGATGATATGGATGTGATCGGTGTGTCGTTCGATTCGGGTATGGCGTGTGTACACGTGCTGTTCATCCGACAAGGTAAAGTCTTGGGCAGCCGCAGTTACTTCCCGAAAGTGCCAAATGGTACGGAGCTGTCAGAAGTCGTCGAAACATTTGTCGGTCAGTTCTATTTGCAGGGTAGCCAGATGCGCACGCTGCCTTCTGAGATCCTGCTCGATTTCAACTTACCGGATAAAAACCTGCTTTCTGATTCCCTGACGGAACTGGCAGGGCGGCGTATCAACGTGCAGACCAAGCCACGAGGCGACCGCGCACGTTACCTGAAACTTGCTCGTACCAACGCTGCTACGGCTCTGGTGACACGTCTGGCTCAGCAATCAACCATCCATCAACGTTTAGCGGCCTTAGCCAGTGTGCTTGAGTTGCCAGCCATTAAACGGATGGAGTGCTTTGACATCAGCCACACTATGGGTGAGCAGACGGTTGCGTCTTGTGTGGTGTTTGATGCCAATGGCCCGCTTCGGGCGGAATACCGGCGCTATAACATTGAAGGTATTACGCCGGGTGATGATTATGCGGCGATGAATCAGGTACTGCGTCGTCGCTACGGTAAGGCTATTGATGAGAGTAAAGTCCCGGACGTAATTCTGATTGATGGCGGCAAAGGGCAACTTGGTCAGGCAAAAGCCGTTTTTGCACAACTTGATGTGCCGTGGGATAAAAACCACCCGCTGCTGCTGGGCGTGGCAAAAGGTGCCGATCGTAAAGCCGGGCTTGAGACACTGTTCTTCGAACCGGAAGGGGAAGGGTTTTCGCTACCGCCGGACTCCCCGGCATTGCACGTTATTCAACATATCCGTGATGAATCGCATGACCATGCCATTTCCGGGCACCGTAAAAAACGGGCTAAAGTGAAAAATACCAGTGCGTTGGAAACAATTGAAGGCGTTGGGCCAAAACGTCGCCAGATGTTGTTGAAATATATGGGTGGATTGCAACCATTAAAGAATGCATCCGTAGAAGAAATTGCAAAAGTGCCAGGTATCTCGCAAGCGTTGGCAGAAAAGATCTTCTACTCGTTGAAACATTAAGGCCTCTGTAGCAACATAGAGACAATTTCCACTTACGACAGACAGTTAACCAGCACTATGCAATTTAATATCCCAACATTGCTTACTCTGTTTCGTATCATCCTTATCCCATTCTTTGTGCTGGCTTTTTATCTGCCGTTCAGTTGGGCGCCGTTCCTGTGCGCGTTTATCTTCTGGTTTGCAGCGATCACTGACTGGTTTGATGGGTATCTGGCACGCCGCTGGAACCAAAGCACGCGCTTTGGAGCCTTCCTCGACCCCGTAGCGGACAAAGTTATGGTCGTCGTGGCGCTGGTACTGGTGGTGGAACACTACCACTCGTGGTGGGTGACACTACCTGCTGCGACCATGATAGCCCGCGAGATTATCATCTCTGCATTGCGTGAATGGATGGCTGAAATTGGCAAGCGCAGCAGCGTTGCGGTCTCCTGGATTGGTAAATCCAAAACCATGGCGCAAATGCTGGCACTGATTGGTATGCTCTGGCGTCCAAATATGTGGATTGAGTATGCGGGGATCGGCTTGTTCTTTATCGCTGCGGTATTAACTTTCTGGTCAATGTTCCAGTACTTGAAAGCCGCCAGCAAAGACCTGCTCGACAGTTCCGGCACTTAATAACCGTATCAGACACAAGAGATGAGCTCGCGTAGGGCTCATCTCTTAAAAGCACAAAACTCCCGCCAGCACCACATCCCGAAAATTACCCTGCATATGCCATAGCAAATGAGTGGCTCAGTTATGAGGCTCTTTTGTGCGGCTTTCCTTACCGAACGCTTAAGTGAGGGTTATATTTAACCTATCGATTCCATGTCCAATAATAGGGAAATTATGATTCGCTTATCCTCGCTTGCCCTTGTGCTTGCTGCCGTGACCAGTAGCGCCCAGGCCGTTACCTATATGCTTCCAACAGACGGTAGTCGGTTGGTCGGCGCGCCGTTAACTATTACCGTTCCTGAAGGGAATATCGAGCCGCTGGAGTATTTTGCCGCGCAGTATGGGCAGGGGCTTAGCAATATGCTCGAAGCCAACCCGGGCGTTGATCCATTCCTGCCAAAAGCGGGCACCCAGTTGACGATTCCGCAGCAAGTCATTTTGCCGGATACCGTACGACAGGGGCTCGTGATTAACGTCGCCGAAATGCGGCTTTACTACTACCCGGAAGGGGGCAGTACGGTGGAGATTTTGCCTATTGGTATCGGGCAGGCCGGGCGTGAAACGCCGCGCAACTGGGTGACGAAGGTGGAGCGTAAGCAGGAAGCGCCAGGCTGGACGCCAACAGCGAATACCCGTCGTGAATACGCGAAAGAGGGTAAAACCCTGCCAGCGTATGTGCCGCCGGGTGAGGATAACCCAATGGGGTTGTACGCAATTTACATCGGCAAGCTTTACGCTATCCATGGCACAAACGCCAACTTTGGTATCGGTTTGCGCGTCAGCCAGGGTTGCATCCGCCTGCGCAAAGACGACATAAAATATCTGTTCGATAATGTGCCGGTAGGGGCGCGTGTGCAGTTGATTGATCAGCCGGTGAAAGCAACCATCGAGCCGGATGGGAAGCATTGGGTGGAAGTGCATGAGCCACTGTCCCGTAACCGTGCGGAGTTTGAGTCTGACAAGAAAGTGCCGCTGCCCATGACGACAACACTGCGCGATATAACGCAGGGTTCAGGCGTGGATGCAGGTATGGCGAGTGCCGCGTTAACCCGCCGTTCCGGGATGCCGGTGCCCATTAGCGCGGAACCTGGAAATCCTGGGCATTTATGAAAATGCAAAAAGCCCGCTTAGTTTCCTAAGCGGGCTTCTCTAATATGGCTCCTCTGACTGGACTCGAACCAGTGACATACGGATTAACAGTCCGCCGTTCTACCGACTGAACTACAGAGGAATCGGTTAACGGGGCGCATAGTAACGAGCGACCACCGGGTTGTCAAAGGCTGTTTAGGGGAAATGTGTTTGATTGCTGGTTTAATCAGCAAAAAGAAGAAAGGAGCCGCAAAAACACGGCTCTTTGAGGGTTTTACATGCGCTGCGTTCTGACTGGCGCGGTGGCTTCAATCAACCATGGGCGCGCAATACTGGAAACATGTGGCGACAGTGTTTCCCGTACTAACTGGTGGTAATCATCAAGCCAGGCAATCTCTTGCTCACTTAACAATGGTAATTCCACTGCGCTTAAATCAATTGGGATTAGCGTCAGCGAGGCAAATTTACAGAAACCAGGAACAGAGGGGACAACTTCCACCTGGTTTTCAATACGAATGCCATGGCTGCCTGCCAGGTAATAACCCGGTTCGATTGTCAGTACATTGCCCGGCACCATTGGCCATGGGTTCACTTTCTTCGCCATGCGGTGCGGGTTTTCGTGAATCAGCAAGTTGTGGCCGACACCATGACCCGTGCCATGGTCATAATCCAGACCCAGTTCCCACAGTGGACGACGCGCAAATGCATCCAGTTGGTGGCCCTGTGCACCTTGCGGGAATTGCAGCGAAATGAGCGACAGGAAGCCCTTCAGCACTGCGGTGTAATGCAGGCGGCGCTGGGAGTCGAGTTGCCCGAAATTCAGCGTGCGC
This sequence comes from Buttiauxella brennerae ATCC 51605, assembly GCF_001654925.1. Lineage (GTDB taxonomy): Bacteria > Pseudomonadota > Gammaproteobacteria > Enterobacterales > Enterobacteriaceae > Buttiauxella > Buttiauxella brennerae. The sequence continues at coordinate 23,875 of NZ_LXER01000018.1, read as the reverse complement.
GTGGCATCGGTGGTGCCGTTGTAATACTGGCCGCCGGAGTCATTGAGATAAAATTCATTTCCGACGATCGCAAAGTTGGTTTCCGGTGCGCTGTGGTAATGGCACATGGCGGCATTGCCCGCTGCTGCGGAAATCGTACCGAAACTCTGCTCGATGAAATTGTCACATTCCTGACGGAAAGCGAGCTGCTTTTCCTGCGCTTCCAGTTCGGTGACCGGGTTACCAGCCGCTTCACGCAGTGGCACTTCGTGGCTAAGCCAGGCAAGGAAATTCACCCAGGCGGTGCCATCCTGAATATGGCTTGAACGGAAACCTTCCAGTTCGATACCGTTCTTATTAGCTTTCATCAATGTGATTGGGTCTGGCTGCCATTTGATTTCACCACCACCTTGCTCCACAACAAAGCGCACAGCGACAGGCGTGTTGTCGCCATCAAGCAAGAAGCGCTTCCCGGCCGCAAGCTGCTGACAACGTTCCAGGAATGCATCCGGGTGATGGACGATGATCGCATCCAGCACTGAACTGTCGAGCTGTTGCAATTTGGCATCATCAACAAACCACTCAACGGCACCATCATTTTTGACCAGCGCAAATGAAAGTGGCACAGGGCTTGTCGGGATATCTGAACCGCGAATGTTAAGCAGCCAGGCAATATTGTCTGGCAACGTGAGAGCTAGATAATCAACACCTTCGTGCGCCAGTGCCTGCGCGACGCGGGCGCATTTGGATGCGGTTGATTCACCGCTAATCTCATCAGGCATCTGGCGTATCAGGCCACGAGGTATCGCCGGGCGAGCTGCCCAGATTTCGTTGATCGGGTCATCATTCACAGCCACCAGGTCGCAGCCACTGGTCCGCAGGCTTTCATACTGGCTGTTAACCATCAGCAGCGGATCAAACGCGATGCGTTTGCCAGCTGATAAGTTTTCGTGAAGCCAGAGGTGAATCGGCTCATCGTGCAAATGGTGGATTTCAAACTCGGCAAGATTCACTTGTTGGCGAGCCTGAACCTGGTAGCGACCATCGACGAAAAGCAATGCGCGGTCTGCCAGAATAAGAGCCAGCCCGGCAGAACCGTCAAAACCACTGATAAATTCCAGTTTGTCGTCATAAGGCGCGCAATATTCACTCTGATATGCGTCGGTGCGCGGAACCAGCATGCCATCGAGTTCGCGCTCTTTAAGCAGGCTGCGCAAGGCAGCCAGGGGTGATGTATGTTGCATTATTATTTTCTCTTAACGGAATGGTGGTTCATTAAATGTGCGTAATTTGCGCGAGTGCAGGCGTTCCCCTTCGGCTCGCAGCAGGTCAATGGCGCAGATACCGATTTGCAGGTGTTCCGAAATCGCACCTTCATAAAAGCGGTTTGCCTGGCCGGGGAGTTTAATTTCGCCGTGCAGCGGTTTATCGGAAACACACAGCAACGTGCCATAGGGTACGCGGAAGCGATAACCCTGTGCGGCAATGGTGGCACTTTCCATATCAATAGCGACGGCGCGACTGAGGTTAAAACGCAAGGCTGATGCGGAGTAACGCAATTCCCAGTTGCGGTCGTCGGTGGTGACGACGGTTCCGGTACGCAAACGCTGCTTAACTTCTTCACCCGGCATGCCGCTCACCAGTTTGGTGGCGTCGTACAGGGCGCGCTGTACTTCAGCGATGCTTGGAATCGGAATATCCGGTGGCAGTACCGCATCAAGCACGTGGTCATCACGCAAATATGCGTGGGCCAGAACATAATCGCCAATCGACTGGCTTTCACGCAGGCCGCCGCAGTGACCAATCATCAACCAGGCTGCCGGGCGTAATACTGCCAGGTGGTCGCAAATGGTTTTCGCATTTGACGGGCCAACGCCGATATTAATCAGCGTGATACCAGTGCCGTTAGCATCAATCAAATGCCATGCGGGCATTTGGTGTTTTTTCCACGCGAGATCGGAAATCGCTTCTTCAGGAGCCTGGCTGTCTGCTGTTAACCACACACCACCGGCACACGACAGTGCGACATAAGGGCTTTCCGGATCAAGGATCTGCTGGCAGCCCCAGCGCACAAACTCGTCCACGTAACGGGTGTAGTTGGTGAACAACACGAATGACTGGAAATGTTCAACCGGGGTGCCGGTGTAGTGGCGTAAACGCGCAAGTGAGAAATCGACGCGGCGAGCGTCAAAATGCGAAAGCGGGTAGAACTCGGTCGGGTGGAACAAGCCATCGGCTGTCTCATCGCCAATTTGCGCCAGTTCGGTGGTCGGAAAATGGCGAGGCAAACCGGCACTCATCGAGCGGTCCAGTGACAAACTGGAACCATCAATCACATACGGATACGGGATTTCATGTTGCGATAAGCCCACTTCGATTTGCGCGCCGTAGTCGTCATACAGCAGTGTGAGTTGTTCGGCGAGATAATGGCGGAATAGAGCAGGGCGGGTGACGGTGGTGGTGTAGCTGCCAGAATGGGTGAAGCGGGCATAAGCACGTGTTTTATTTGGGTTGTGTACCGTGCCATCCCAACTGACGCGTAACTCCGGGTAGACAAATAAACCGGCGGCACGTTTTTCTATTTCAGGAAGTGATCCGTTTTCAACATATTGGCCAATGGCGTCGCGCAGTGCGTTGACCGAGGCATCGTACAGCTCCTCTAATTTATCGAGGGCCTGGTTCGGGGTAAGGGCAGTGTCGGCTGTCTGATGCGTCATGTTCTCTCCTTATCCTGCTGATTTTAAGCAGGGCTGCTTCGATAGTATGTCATCGACGGGAGGGAACGGAAGGGGTTGGTGAGGACAGAAAAGCAAAAAGCCTGCTTAAATAAGCAGGCTTCTTTAATTTGGCTCCTCTGACTGGACTCGAACCAGTGACATACGGATTAACAGTCCGCCGTTCTACCGACTGAACTACAGAGGAATCGGTTAACGGGGCGCATATTAGCGATGCGCATCGGGCTTGTCAAAGCCTGTTATCACCCCGCGAGTTCGTTTGCTGATAAAACAATCAAACTGCGCTGTATGGGCGTGCAGACATATCTTTACAGCGCATTGGTTGCCAAATGAGAACGACTGGTTAAGATATGCGGTTCAAAGAGTGTGAGGGTTTCATGTTTAAACGGAAGCATTTAGCAAAGTGGTTTTTATTTCTGGCCTGTCTGGTGGTGTTAGTCTGCACCGCGCAGCGCATGGCAGGATTGCACGCTTTGCAAATGAAAGCTGCCGAAAGTGTCATGCTCTCGCAAACCAGCCCTTCTGAAGCTGAAAATAATGCCCCGGTTACGCCTTGCGAATTGAGTGCAAAGTCACTCCTTGCCGCCCCCCCGGTACTGTTTGAAGCTGCTTTTTTTGTTTTTAGCCTGCTTCTGGCGCTCATTGCCCCCTTACAGGCTGAACGATCTCCTGTTTCCCCCGCAAGAGCATTTAGCTCGCCCACCCTCAGAGTTCATCTGCGATTCTGCGTTTTCCGTGAATGAAAAACCGGCTGTTTAACACAGTTCGATAATTCATTTACGGAGAAAAAATATGTTGAGTCTTTTTAGGCGAGCGTTGCTCTGCCTGCTACTGCTATGGCTGCCATTTTCCTGGGCTGCGGATACGGGCTGGCTTCATTCCAGCGAAAATAACCATTCAAGCGTCAGGCTGCGTGCCGATACCTCTTTGCCTGGGGAAACCCGTGTTTTGCTGGATGTGAAACTGGAGAAAGGCTGGAAAACTTACTGGCGTTCGCCGGGCGATGGTGGCGTTGCACCGGTTATTGTCTGGCAGGAACCGGTGAAGTCAGCCCAGTGGTTCTGGCCAACACCGCAACGTTTTGACGTGGCGGGGATCACCACGCAGGGCTATCACAACCAGGTCACAATCCCGATAACGCTTGCCGGTGAAGCTGCGGCAAAAATCGCCGGGGTGTTGACGCTGTCGACCTGCAAAGATGTCTGCTTGCTGACAGATTTCCCATTCGCGTTAACACCAGACAATAGTGATGCTGCTTTTGCTCACGATTACGCTCAGGCCATGGGCTCGGTGCCACGACCTGACGGCTTGACGGATAATCTGACCGCCGGGTATCACAACGCACAAGTCGTGGTGCAAGCGACGCGTTCAGCAGGCTGGCAGAACCCTGAACTGTTTATGGATATGCCGGATGATGCCAGTTTTGGTAAACCAAAATATCATATCGATGGTGAAACGCTCTGGGCCACCATTCCAGTAAGCGATGGCTGGGACGGTGCCGGGCCTGATTTGCGCGGGCGAAATCTGTCGTTGGTTATCGCTGATAACGATGTTGCGCAGCAGAGTGTCGTGGCGATAACCGATGCGTTAACGGTGCCGGATGCAGGTAATAACTTCACGCTTTGGCGCGTGTTGCTACTGGCGTTGGCGGGCGGTTTTATTCTCAACTTAATGCCGTGCGTTTTGCCTGTTCTGGGTATGAAGCTCGGTTCCGTTTTGCTGGTAGAGCAGAAAGAGCAACGCGCCATTCGCCAGCAATTTCTCGCCTCGGTTGCCGGAATTATCGTTTCATTTATGGCACTGGCACTATTAATGACAGTGTTGCGTTTGACCGACCAGGCGGTTGGCTGGGGCATTCAGTTCCAGAATGTCTGGTTTATCGGCTTTATGGTGCTGGTGATGTTGGTGTTCAGCGCCAATCTGTTTGGGCTTTTTGAGTTCCGCCTTTCATCTAATGTGACCACTAAACTTGCCACGCAGGGTGGAAGCGGCATGAGCGGGCATTTCTGGCAGGGCGCACTGGCAACCCTTCTGGCAACGCCTTGCAGTGCGCCATTCCTCGGCACTGCTGTCGCTGTGGCGCTTGGTGCTTCGCTGCCAACTTTGTGGGGCATCTTCCTGGCGCTTGGCATTGGTATGAGCCTGCCGTGGCTGCTGATTGCCATGCGCCCGACGCTTGCACTACACCTGCCAAAACCTGGCCGCTGGATGCAATGGCTGCGCCGTATCTTAGCGGTGATGATGCTCGGTTCCGCGCTTTGGCTCGTGACTCTGCTCCCGGTGCATTTCAGTTCAGGAAGCACTCACACCGCTAAAGAAACCATCGCCTGGAAACCGCTGAGTGAGCAGGCGATTCAACATGCACTGGCGCAAAACAAGCGTGTCTTTGTTGATGTTACGGCTGACTGGTGTATCACCTGCAAAATTAACAAATTAAATATTCTTTCACGCGACGATATTCAGGCGGTTTTACAGGAGCCTGATGTGGTGGCACTGCGTGGCGACTGGACACTTCCTTCCAAAGAGATCACCGAGTTCCTCCGGCTGCGCGGGCAGGTCGGTGTGCCTTTTAATCAGGTTTACGGGCCAAACATTCCCACTGGGAGAGCCTTACCCACGCTGTTAACTCAGGACTCGGTACTGAATGCACTTCGCGATGCGAAAGGAGACAAATAATGAAAATGATCATCACACTTCTGTTTTTGTTGGCGACGGGCTTTGGAGCCAATGCCGCCACTCAATCCAACGAAGAACAATTGCAGGAAATGATCTACCAGGCGCTTTATCACGACCCCGCCAGCCCACGGATAGGTGCGGCATCGCCAAAACTCACGCTTATCTCGTTTACTGATTACAACTGCCCGTTTTGTAAAAAGTTCGACCCGATGCTTGAGAAAATAGTGCAGAAATACCCGGACGTGGCGGTTGTGATTAAGCTGCTGCCGTTTCGCGGGGAGTCCTCATCGCTTGCAGCGCGAGTCGCGCTCACCACCTGGCGCGAACATCCACAGCAGTTTCTCGCGTTGCACCAGCGTTTGATGTCGAAAAAGGGCAATCACACGGCGGCGACCATTGACGCAGCACAGGCAAACAGTGGTGCCGCGCCGGTACAACCCGATGAAATGAGCATGGAAACCTTGAATCTCAACCTACAACTGGCGCGTGTTGTTGGTGTCGAAGGCACGCCTGCGACACTGGTGGGCGATACGATGCTCGCAGGGGCTGTCACGTGGGAAGAACTCGATGCGCTGGTGAAACAAAAGCGGGAGCAGGCCAATGAAAGGTAAGCTCAAACGTTGGGGGCGTGAAGCACTGGTCATGGCGGTGATTTTCATCACTATTGTCGTTTTGATGGACCTGTGGCGCGCGCCGAAAATGCCGACATCATTCGACAGCACTCCGTTTCACACGCTGGATGGTCAGCAAGTCACGTTGCAAGCCTTGAGTGAAGAACGCCCATTACTTCTCTACTTTTGGGCGAGCTGGTGTGGCGTGTGCCGTTACACCACACCCTCGGTTGCACAGCTGGTGGCCGAGGGGGAAAACGTCATGACGATCGCGCTGCGCTCCGGAGCCCCACCGGAGGTGAACCGTTGGCTTGAGCAAAAGAAAGTGCAGCTTCCGGTCATTAATGATGCTTCTGGCGAGTTGTCCCGTAACTGGCAGATTGGCGTTACGCCCACAATAGTCGTGCTCTATAAAGGAGAGGTTGTCTCCTCTACGACCGGCTGGACAACGCTTTGGGGAATGAAACTACGTCTTTGGTGGGCCTCATTGTAATGACATGAACAGGCGCACCTTTATGGTGCGCTTATACCTCTAATGGGGCATAAGAGAACCGCTGTTTTAATCTCCATTCCCATCATTTAAATCACTTTTGCTTATTATCCAGCCTGTTAGCGCATCTGGTCGGATGTTTCTCAAAAGTGGCAAGCATATTGCAATTCCTAGGGAGACATCACTGCCGAGACTGGCGTTGGCATTCCGTGTAGGAGGCAAAATGAATTTAAGACGACTGAAGTACTTCGTAAAAATCGTCGATATTGGTAGCCTGACTCAGGCCGCAGAAGTGCTGCATATTGCGCAGCCAGCACTGAGCCAACAAGTTGCTACCCTTGAAGGTGAAATGGATCAGCAGCTGTTAATTCGTACCAAACGCGGCGTAACGCCAACTGAAGCAGGAAAGATTCTTTATACCCATGCGCGGACTATTCTGCGCCAGTGCGAACAGGCACAGTTAGCCGTTTGCAACGTGGGCCAAACATTAGGCGGACAGGTTTCTATAGGACTTGCGCCTGGCACTGCGGCATCTTCGATTACCATGCCTTTATTACAGGCAGTACGTGCGGAATTACCCGACGTGCTGGTCTATCTGCATGAGAACAGTAGTTCTGTCCTGAATGACAAGCTGTTAAGCGGCCAGCTTGACATGGCGGTCTTGTATGACCGTTCTCCGACGGCGGGCATCATTAGCCAACCGTTACTTAAAGAGGAGTTGTTTCTGGTCGGCACCCGCGACTGTCCAGGTCAGACAGTCGATCTCGCTGCGGTTGCCGAAATGAACCTATTCCTGCCGCGTGACTATAGCGCCGTGCGTAAACGCGTGGATGAAGCTTTCTCACTTCGCCGCCTGACGGCAAAAATTACCGGTGAGATTGATTCTATCTCGACGCTGACTGCGGCAATTGCCAGCGGAATGGGCGTAACGGTGTTGCCGGAATCTGCGGCACGTTCGCTTGTCAGTTCCGCAAATGGATGGATGGCGCGAATTACCAGTCCATCACTTAATTTGCCGCTCTCCGTTAACTTGTCTGCGCGCACCGCGTTGACGCCACAAGCGCAGGCTGTAAAAGACATTCTGCTGTCATTAGTGGTGCGTCCTGTACAGGAGAATCGCGAGTTGTTGCTGGTGGGTTGATCTGGCTTATTGCTAAATGGAATAAGTTGCTGGTTTTTATTATTTGTTATATCGGGGTTGCCACTTTAACAATAGTGTAAAGCCAGGTTATGCCCCGGGGGCAATGTGAACTTCCAGCAACTTAAAATTATTCGCGAGGCGGCTCGGCGGGATTACAACCTGACTGAAGTCGCCAACATGCTTTTCACCTCGCAATCAGGCGTCAGCCGTCATATTCGTGAACTGGAAGAAGAACTCGGCATCGAGATTTTCATCCGTCGTGGTAAACGTTTATTAGGGATGACTGAGCCGGGCAAAGCCTTGCTGGTGATTGCCGAACGTATTCTTAATGAAGCCAGTAATGTCAGGCGTCTTGCTGACGTATTTACTAATGATGCCAGCGGTGTGTTGACCATTGCGACCACGCACACACAGGCTCGTTATAGCTTGCCCTCGGTTATCAAATCTTTCCGCGTACTGTTTCCTGAAGTGCGCCTTGAGTTAATTCAGGGCACGCCGCAAGAAATAGAAACGCTGCTGCATAACGGCACGGCGGATATCGGTATCGCCAGTGAACGGCTCAGCACCGACCCGCTCGTTGTCGCTTATCCGTGGTTCCGCTGGTCCCACACTTTACTGGTTCCACGTGGCCACCCGCTGATTCATGCTAATCCGCTGACACTCGACGATATCAGTCGCTGGCCGATTATTACTTATCGTCAGGGGATCACGGGGCGTGCGCGCATTGATGAGGCTTTTTCACGCCGTGGGCTAACACCGGATATTGTTTTAAGCGCGCAAGATTCTGACGTCGTCAAAACGTATGTGGAATTAGGTTTAGGCATTGGGCTGGTGGCATTCCAGGCCAGCAGCGAAGAAGGGGAGTTGGTCAGGATCGATACGCGCCACCTTTTTGATGCCAACACGGTCTGGCTGGGTTTGAAGCGCGGGCAATTGCAACGTAATTACGTCTGGCGCTTTATCGAACTGTGCAACCCTGAGCTTTCTGTTGCCGACATTAAAAGACTGGCACTTGAACCAGATGAAACGGTGCTTGATTACCAAATCTAGTTCCATTTTCTTGTCAGATGCGCCACTATCTGCCCGCGCCGAGCGGTTATTTGTTCGAACCGTGATCGGTACGGTGCAAAATTCAGCAAACGAGACGAGTTGAAAGAAAATTTCATTGACTCATCGCGTCAGGTAAGTAGAATGCAACGCATCGAACGGCAGCACAGCTTGCCAGAAGATAGTAAAATCAAATGATTAGCTTTAAGCTTCATTAAATGATTTTGCGGGAATAGCTCAGTTGGTAGAGCACGACCTTGCCAAGGTCGGGGTCGCGAGTTCGAGTCTCGTTTCCCGCTCCAAATTTATGTAGCAGAATTTCTGTTACAGCCTGCAAAGGTAAAAAGTTTTGGCGCGTTAGCAAAGCGGTTATGTAGCGGATTGCAAATCCGTCTAGTCCGGTTCGACTCCGGAACGCGCCTCCACTTTCTTCCCGAGCCCGGGTGGTGAAATCGGTAGACACAAGGGATTTAAAATCCCTCGGCGTTCGCGCTGTGCGGGTTCAAGTCCCGCCCCGGGCACCATGGGAATAAAAGCTATAAAATCAATGATAAAGCAGTGTCGTGAAAACCACCTTCGGGTGGTTTTTTATTTTCTAAAAACTGCTTTTCCTAACATCTTTCCTAACATGAATCGCCAAAAAATGGCGATGAAGTGACTGGTCATCATAATTATTATTGGCCGCCAACCACCGGCACAATTTTTATTTTTCTGTCGTAGCGAGCGGTTTGTGAAATCGTTTTGTGACCAGAGATGCTCTGTTTTTCTTGCAGCGTTCCTTTTAAATCTGAAATCCCCTTCGCCTTTAAATCATGGAATGTAAAATCAAAAAGCAGGTGCGGGAATTTCTTGATCGCATCCTCGCGAGCCTTATACCACCGACTATTAAATCCATCCCGCGTATAACAGCCCCCGTTTTTTGGTGCAATGCGTACACACTAGAAACACCATCTTTCAGCGGTAAATTTTTTGCTAACTCCATAGCCGCCATGAGGCGACCGCTCCATGCCTTGATCTGTTTCTCGCCCGTTTTTCCCTGGCGAATAAAAATCCCCTCCTCGAGTAGTTGTGATTTTTGCATGGCTAACACGTCAGCCTGGCGCGCAGCGCATAGATAGGAAACCTCCATGGCAACTCGCACAATATCTGGTGCCACACTAAATATCGCATCATATTCAGCGTCGGTTATGGTAATGGCGGGCAAGATAACCGCGTACTCGATACTGCAATCTTGCAGCAGCTGGGCAACGTGCAGGCGGCGGTACCGCTTTCAGCTCTGCAAACTCAGGCGCAAATTGCTGAGGCCACTGGCTCTATCAATGCCATGACCCAACAGCAAACCATTGCCCTGGGCAGCGAGATTGCACGTCAATCTCTCGGAAATCAGCAGGGTTTCAGTAACGTGAAAGATTCGGTTCAGAACTCTTTCGCTGTGCTAAATGCTGGCGTCCAGGGTGTTGGCTCTGCCGTGAACATCGGCACGCTAACAACTGCGATTTCAATTCGTGAAGACGGCGACAAAACCCGCGCACTGATTAACTCAATCGACCGCGATAATCTGTCCCGTCAACTGACCGTGGCAGAGAATACGATCACTGAGCTGCGTTTGCATTCTGGTCGCCGTGACGATCAGCATGCGATTGAAATCCAGATGACCAACAACCAGAACCAAAACCAGCTGCAATTCCAGGCACAGGCACAAGGTCTGAACTGGCTGCAACATGGCCTGGCTGAGTGCAATCAGTACGCCAAGGCAACGAATGCACAGGTTAATATGGGCTCAGGCACTCTGACAGGGGCAGCGCAGACCGCGGCACCCGTCAACGCCAAGCTGTAAGCCTGGCAACCTAAACCGCCCTTGTGGGGCGGTTTTTCAGGAACTTGATGAAGAGGAAAGGGCATGTATCCGCAAGCCTATAACCACCCGTTTGGTAATCTCAACGTTTACGACCCCGGTGTTCGTCAGTGGATTGCGCAGAATCATCCGCACATGGTTCACATGTTGCCGCAGTATCCGCAGCAGCAACAATTTCAGCCTCAGCAGTATGCTGCGCCGCCTCCACCTGCTGCCCCTGATTTTGGGCTTTCACTTGCTGAGCAACAGTTTCTTTATCAGAACGCGAATTTAATTCCGGCGTTTTATCAGACAGCAGACGGCAAGGCGCTGAATAAAATGTTAGTGGAAGGACTGCAAAAAATGCTGGGAGGGAGCAGTGGCGCTACAATAGCGGCCGCCCAGTCCGGGCAGACCGCCGGATGATGATGACGATTTTAAGTGGCTTGATGAGTTGCCAACGATGGCATCAAGCCAATATGTTACCCCGCCTTAAATCTTCGAAATAACTTTACTGTGATAATAATAAATAAATTATTAACAAATAGTGCTGCTATAGCTAAGAAAATCAAATAGTAAAGGTCCCAATATTCAATATCTATAAAACCATAACGCTTTGTCAAAAAAGAAAATGCTTCTAATTCAGGAAAAATAGCAAATAGAACTACTAAAAAAAATATAAAAGTAAGGGAAAATAAATGCCATGCTAGTAAAAATTTCTTAATTTTCATCAGTATACCTGAACTGTTCCATAAGCTTCTAACTGGCCAGATATTTTTGTGGCTGCTGTGGTTAAAAGCGCCTGCCTCAGAATGTTGTAGTGATCTTTACTGATGAACGTTATACAACCATTGCTGATTCCTCTATATCCTGCGGGGTGTAGCCTGAAATTTCCCCGCTCAACCTGCCCAATAAAAGTGTAATCGTCAATGCTAGAATCCTCACGATACAGCGCGAACCAGGTAAAGTGATTTGAACCGGATGTAACAGAATAAAGAGCATCTTTTATCGCGTGTTTTAAGCCGCTTCCGGGCCTGGCTACAATGTAATAATTTCCAGGGGGGAGTGGCCCAACTTCGGAAATTCCCACCGCATCAGGATTGTTCCTGAGTGGTCCAGCATTACCCGAGTAAGCAGGGAAGAACCCAACCCCCGGACAACTCAGCGTGGATAGCGCCCCTCCATTCAGATGAAATGTGCAACGGATCATCGATCATTCCATGAGTCAGAAAAAAGAATATTACCGTCGCAATGTTTCCATGTGATTTTTTCGTAGCGTAAGGAAATGCTTTCAAGGTGATTGTGTTTTTCGGTCGCAGGGTTTTTAACGTCATGCATTAGAGGGCAGACCGACACGATTTTCACGTTCTCAAGTAGCATGTTGAAGTATTCAACTTCTTGGCCTGCGTCGTTAATCCTGTACCACTTGAACTCCGCGCTTTGAAGCGTCTGGCCCTTCGCTACAGCCTTGTAAAGATAAGGACTTGAAGAATCAAACTCCTTCTCAAATGTCATGGCGGAATGAACGCGAGTACCAGTAATTTTCCCTGTATTGTTGTCGGTTGGTAAATGCAATCCGTGTGCAAAGCCTAAAATCTCTATGCTTTGCTCACGGTCTTTAACGTCAACCGATCCCTTGATATCTGCGCCACCGTCGTCTTTAAGCCAAAGATAAGCAGGTATAGCCATGATGAAATCCCTTTATTAGTGAAAATCGTTACCGAACAGCTAATAAAACACTAAAAAAAAGGGGGTTTGTTGCACAAGGTGCCATAGAAAAAAAGAATAATCGGCGCTCAATCAATCAGTTGCAATGGTAGCTTGAAGGGAGTTTACAGAATTTTCGTTCCTAACATAAAAGCATCAGAATCGCGCCATAACTGGCCGGAAAAAAACTGAAATGTTAGGAAGGTAGAGCGTAAGTATTTGAAAAATAATAACAAGATGGGTTTGAAATCCCTCGGCGTTCGCGCTGTGCGGGTTCAAGTCCCGCCCCGGGCACCATGGGAATAAAAGCTATAAAATCAATGATAAAGCAGTGTCGTGGAAACCACCTTCGGGTGGTTTTTTACTTTCTGCGATTTGTAGTTCCTGACATCCTTCCTGATATACCTTTCATTTTGTATTACGCTAGTTGCCATCAACGGCTACCCGGTAAACTTAGGGTAACGAATCGATCATTCTCTGGAGAAACTGTATGAACCAAGGGCCGCTAAACGAAGAAGAGCTGGAATGGCTTGATGACACGCTCACCAAATACGGTAACGATGACTCTGTGCTCGATGTCTCCGAGTTAGACGGTATGCTCACTGCCATTCTTTCCGCACCTGAACCGATTGAGCATGCTCAGTGGCAGGTTGCAGTATGGGGTGGCGAAAAGCAGCTTCCTCATTGGGAAAATGAGCAAGAACAGCAGCGTTTTAACGATCTTGCCATTCAGCATATGAACGATATTGCAGAGCGCCTGTGCCACGCACCCGATCAGTTCGAACCCCTGTTTGGACTTCGCGAAATGGATGATAAGGAATACACCATCGTCGAAGAGTGGTGTTTTGGTTATATGCGCGGTGTGGTGCTGGCCGACTGGAAAACTTTGCCAGCACAGCTGGAAAAGGCTCTGGACGCAATTGCGTTGCATGGCGATGAAGTCAATATCGCAAAACTCGAACAGATGACCGAGCAGGAATACGAAGAAAGCCAGGAAGCGATCGGCCCGGCAGCCCTGCAACTTCACAGTTATTGGCAGGAGTTACGTAAAGCTGATTCCAAAACATTACATTAATCACATCCCGCGAAATATTTCATCACAACAACCGGGCAGTTATTTGATGTACTGCCTGGGTTGCTCATCCCAAACTCAGTCGTTCTTGTTCACCATAAGTTAAATAATCAAGTTAAAAAACTGCACTAACGTTCTGTAATAAAACAAATAGCAGGCAAATTCCAGCTTCCCCTCGCATAGGAAAAAAGTCACGCATAGTGACCAACATTATGTTTTACAATTCTTAACAAGTTCACATCATGAGGTTTACACTTATGTTATAGTTGAATTGGGTCAGAAAAGTATCAATAACGATAATTCAATGAATAATGAGTCTAATGATGCTGAGAAACTCACTGAAATATACCCATGGAGGGTATCCCGCATTTATTAAGCTGGCTGATTTTATTTTTATTAACTCGATTTTAATATTGAGCGCCTTGCTATTAGCAATGGAATCAACTAGCACTGTTTTAATGTTCAGTATTCTGTTCTCTACCTCTTTTTTACTCTTTGGCGAGTACACTGAGCTCTATCGCCATAAACCCAAAAAATCCAGTTTACGTGGCCAGCTACGTCTGATTCTTTGTGCTTTTCTGACTATCGTCTTTGTTGAAGTTGTCAGAGTTTCAACGGGAGGTTTTCAATCTTTAGGTCATTTAAGCATTGTCGAGAATCCTTTTTTCCCGGCAACCCTATTCTGGTATGCCATTCCGTTAGTTTTGCTCCGCTCCATCCACCTGATCGTTCTTAAATACTCAACCAAAAAAAGCATCCGCGTGGCTATTGTTGGCGTTACCGACAATGGTCTGGCAATAGAAGAAGCCCTTCTCAAAGAATATTCCAATATGAATGTGGATCTGGCTTTTTATGATGAGCGAGATGTCACGCGGTTTAGCGAGCTGTTTAGCCAAATTAATAACCCGTTCAAAGGTTCTGTCAGTGGGCTGGTTGAAGAGGCAAAACAGGGCAAAGTAGATGAAATCTATATTGCTTTGCCGTTAGTGGCCCTGGAAAGAATACGCCACTTTTTAGCAATGATGTCTGACACAACGGTGAACACTTATATCGTTCCTGATTTTAACTCTTACAGCACGCATATGTCGCAGTTGCGCACCATATACAACATACAGACGATTAGCATTCTGAGCTCTCCATTCGAAGGAGGGGGCTCCTTTGTTAAACGTGCTGAAGATTTAGTGCTGGGTAGCATTATCATGGTCCTGATTTCTTCACTATTATTAATCATAGGCATCGGGATAAAACTGACGTCACGCGGGCCGGTATTCTTCAAACAAGACCGATATGGCCTGAGCGGGCAAAAAATTAAAGTCTGGAAATTCCGTACTATGCATGTCATGGAGAATTCTGACAAGGTCGTTCAAGCGACAAAAGACGACCCGCGCGTTACGCGCTTTGGTGCGTTTTTACGCCGGACCTCGCTTGATGAATTGCCGCAGTTTTTTAATGTGTTGCAGGGCAGCATGTCGATTGTCGGCCCAAGGCCACATGCAGTCACGCATAACGAGCAATATCGGAAGCAGGTTGAGAACTACATGATTCGCCATAAAGTTAAGCCAGGCATCACAGGGCTGGCACAAATAAACGGCTATCGTGGTGAAATTGATGCACTTTATAAAATGGAAAAACGTGTTCAGTACGATATTGAATACATCCAGAACTGGTCCTTATGGCTGGATATAAAAATTATTATAAAAACTATTTTTAAGGGATTTATCGGTAAAAATGCATATTAAATATATTATTGTTGCCGGAATAGTTTTATCACAACCGGCCCTGGCAGAACTAACACCGAAATCTCATGTCGGCTTTGCAGGTATTGATTTTCAAAGCAATGTCGGTGTGAATTACGGCCATGACAATAATGTGACTTATCAGCCACATGATAGCGATGCTATTGGTTCCGATTTCGTCAGTGCGATGCCAGTGTTGACGATGATGGGAGAGCGGTATCAGGACAAATACCTGTTAATGTATTCAGGTGATTATCGTAGTTACAATAGTGACTCAGCTGATAATTACGCTGACCATTTCTTCCGTTTTAATGGCGCATGGCGTTATGGATTAATGCATGGCTTGATGTTTAATATCGAAGATTCTCTTGGCCATGAAGAGCGTGGTCGAGGCGTCACAGAAGGGTTTATCCCGGAACAATTTCAACAGTTTGGTATTACGTCGCCGTTAACCACCAACTTACTCAATAGTGAGCTGCGTTATAGCTATGGTGCGCCAGTAGGGCGCGGAAAGGCGGAAGTTGCACTTCTCTATAAAAAATTGCGCTTTGGTAATACCCAGGATGCGCAGAACAGTGACGACGATTTTTACAATTACATTCAGGAGCAGGAATGGCATGAAAATAGCCTGATTGCCGAGATTTTTGACCAGTACACCCCACAAACACGCTTCCGTTATAGCTTTATTACCAACCAGAGGCATTATGATAATGCCTCTGAAAAAGACAGTGATGAATATTATTTGCTTTATGGAATCAAGTCGCAGATTACCGGTAAAACTAACGTCGATATGAACGTGGCGTGGCTGTATAAAACATTTGAAAACGATCCCAACTCGCAGGATTTTAATGGGCTAAACTGGGATATTCAGGGTGAGTGGAAACCACTCAAACAGTCTATTTTTACCGCCCACACCTCACAACGCATTAAAGACCCTTCAGAAATTGGGGGGTATATTTTAGTTTCACAGTATGGCATTTCTTATAAACACTTATGGTTAAATGACCGTTTATCCACCTTGTTAGATTATTCGTACACCACGGAAGACTATAAAAAACAAGACAAGGACAGAAATGATAAGGATGGCATTTTTACATTCAGCGTAAGTTATGACTTCAGACCTTCTGTTAATTTTGAGCTTAAATATCAAATAGATACGTTACGTTCCAATAAAGATACCGATTCGTTTTATATCGGCCCCGATGACAACCGGGAAGTGCTGAGAACGTTGGGCTATGACAATTCGCTGATTATGTTTACAGCTAAGGTGCAGATTTAAAATGAAAATAATGAAACTGTGGGCGTTTTTATTATTCAGTGTGCTAATGGCCGGGTGTTCCGCATCTAAGCCACCACTCATGGATAATCCCGATGTTGAATCAAAAGGATACCTGCTCGATGCGGGCGATGCCGTTAACATTAATGTGTACGGTGAACCTGATTTAACGATGAAGTTTATACTCGATAAAAGTGGAATTATTACTTTCCCTTATATTGGGAAGCTGGTTCTGAAAGGAAAAACACCTGAACAGGTCAGCGAAGAGTTAACTAATCGCCTGCGCGGAGATTACCTGCAAAATCCGATGGTAACGGTCAATATCGCTGAATTCCGCAAATTCTATGTTTCTGGTGAAGTCAGAAACCCGAATGGTTTTGCATATGAACCAGGGCTTACTGTCGAAAAATCGATTGCGCAAGCCGGGGGCTTTACCGACCGTGCAGATCGCAAAGACATTAATATTCGTTTAGCTGGCACCAACCAATTGCTTGAGAACGTGGACGTAAGACACTCCGTTCACCCCGGTGATATCGTGATTATTGGCATGGGCTTCTTCTAAATATGAAACTATCAATAGTCGAAAATGGCAAGAAGCGAGAAAGCGCCGTCGATTTCTCCCGGTTTGCCAAAGAAATTAAAAAGAACGGTTGGAAGATCATTCTCGCAGGCGTTATTGCAGGAGCGATTGCCTGGCCATTAATCAGCATGATGACATCTAAATATGTCTCAACAGCAACCGTGCTCGTAAAAGCACAGCCCGATAATATCTCGCCTTTCCCACAAGTTGATGGCTATGATTCGACGCGCAGTGGCTACTACGAGACGCAGTTTGCGTTGATGCAGTCGCGTATCGTGCTGGAGCAGGCGGTACGAAATCTGAAACTGGATGAGAACCCCGATTTCAATGGGGTGAAATCAGACAGCAAAGAGGCATACACCCCTGAAAACCAGCAGCGTGTGGATCATGCGCTAAAAACATTGCTGAAAAATCTCACCATTACCAGTGTCCGCACCACGCATCTGGCGTCAATATCTTATGAATCTCCTTCGCCTGAACTTGCCGCGAAGATAGCCAACGGCGTTGCACAGGCATTTATCGACTATAGCGCTGCGCAAAAAAGCGCGAATACCTTGAGAGCGCGTGAAAGCAACCAGCAGAGAATGGATGAGCTGCAGAAACAAATTGCGGCGCAAAAACTGGCGATTAATGATTATCTGAATAAAGAAGGGCTACTGACATTCCGCGGCGTAGATGGTTTTGAAACGGAACAGTTAGGCATTGTCACCAACCGCCTGGCGGATGCGACTCAGCGCCGGATTGCTGCGGAATCGTTGTATAACGAAGTTCGTCGTGGCGGCGGCCGATCGCTCGAAGACGTCATTTCTCTGCCGGTAATTTCAGACCATGCTCAAATCCAGGACCTGCGTATTGCGCTGATTCAGGCGAAACGTTCGCTTTACGAATTGCGCAAATCCTATGGCCCTAAACACACCAAAATTCTGGAAGCTCAGGCGCAAGTTCAGGCCATTCAGGATCAAACTTATAGTGTGCTTGGTGAGCTGGAAACCGGCCTGCGTCAGCAATATCAGGCGGCTCTGGCAGATGAAAATAGCTACCAGAAACAGCTGGACCAGCAAAAAGAGGCTTTCCAGCAGTTAGCCTCCAAGCGTGAAGGCTACAACGGGTTGAAACTGGCGTTGGATAAAACGGAAGAGTCGTACAAAACGCTTTATCAGCGCACACAAGAGCAGTCACTTTCCGGCAATTATGCTGAATCTGACGCTGTGTTGTACGACCCGGCAGTCCCGGCAGAACGCCCGTCGAAACCTAACAAAAAGCTGTTGTTGGTTATGGTGGTGATGCTGGCGCTGGCTTTTAGCATCATGTACATCATTGTGAAAGCGGCGATGGACAGCACCATTAATAACCTGAGCCAGGTGAAGAAACGCCTTAATCTCGAGCCACTGGGTGAGATTCGCCGTTATAAAGGTATTGGAAGCCGTTCGCAAATCCGGGACGTTATCTCTAATAACCCACTTAACGCCGACATTATTCACAGCATCCGCACGCGTGTCATGCTGGATAACCGACACCTGCAGAGCATTGTAGTGACGTCGGCAGACCATGGCGAAGGGCGCTCTTTGCTTGCGAATTTGTTGGCCAATTCATTTAGTTTCGATCAAAAAACGCTGCTGATTGATTTGGATTTCTTTAATAAAGATGGCTTATCAAGTGAGCTGGCTAAATCCTCTGCACTCGGGGTGGCGGAATTGCTGCGTGGTGAAGCAACACTCGAGAATTTGAGCGTCAACATTAATGAAAACCTGGATTTCCTTCCGCGTGGCAATGCGACGGTTTCGTCATTATTGATGCTGTCATCTGAAAATCTTGAACACCTGATGCGTGAGTTAAGAAGCCGCTATCAGCGCATTATCATTGATGTTGCAGCGGTGAATCAAAGCCAGGACGGGCAACTGATTAGTCGGGTGACGGATGGCCTGATATTCGTGTTAAAAGCCGGTGCGGCGCCCGCAGAGCACATTACCAGCGGGTTGGATAAAATCGAATCTAATCAGTCTGTTGTGATCGGTGTGGTTCTCAACCAGGTAGTTGATAAACATCTCGAGACGAAAGAGGGATTACGTTCACTTAACTTGCAAACGACCGAACTGATGAATGGCCCAGGCCATATATGAGTTTATTAAAGAGCGCGTCCACGATAGCGGGTTCATCAGTCATTTCACAACTGATTGGTGCGCTCTCTATTTGGTTGATTTCGCACAAGTACGATCTGGCGGAAGTGGGGCTTTACGCGCTTAATTACAGCATTGCATTGATTGGTGCCCAGGTTTGTACGTTTGCCTCACAGCTATTAATTCCCAAACAAAATGACGATGAACTGGCGCAAAATGTGGTGTTTTGCTTATTACAAAGCCTGACCATAGCACTGCCTTATGCGCTGCTGACTGCGTGGCTATTTAATCAAAACATCTTTTTCCTTTATCTCCTCACGCTGTCGAATACCTGGGTTCTGGTCTCGGAAAACCTGGCGTTGCGCACGGCTAACTTTGGCTTTTTAGTTTTCCAACGTATTGCAGTTTCAGTGGTGGTAGTACTTTCAGTGGTGCTCACTACACAAATCCAGGCATTTTATTGGGCATGGGCTGTTTCCATGATGGCCCTGACGATTGGCTGCATTGTGCGGGCATTTGATATTCGCTCGGTGACTTTGCAGCATTTAAGCCTCAAGAATAACCTGGGGTTTTTTCATAAACATGTTCATCACATCACCAAAGTGGGAAGCGCTGAAGTCCTTGCGATGGCAAACAGTAACTTGCCCATTATGCTGATTAACTTTTGGTTCTCTGCGCTGACGGCGGGGTATTTTTCTATCGTCAGTCGTTTCTGCCTGGCTCCGGTGGTGATTGTCGGCAATGCGGTGCGTAACGCTATTTTCTCGAAATGGTCCATCGATTTCAGGCATAACACCTTTAACTTTGAAGAGTACAAAAAAGTCCGTTTACTCCTGTTGGTGCTGGGCGTTATTTGTACCCTGGGGGTGTTTATTTTCTATCCCGTGGTCATGCATCTTGGTTTTAGCGAAGACTGGATTAACTCAATTCCGACCTCACGCTACATGCTGCCTTATTTATTCCCGG
Source organism: Buttiauxella brennerae ATCC 51605 (assembly GCF_001654925.1). Lineage (GTDB taxonomy): Bacteria > Pseudomonadota > Gammaproteobacteria > Enterobacterales > Enterobacteriaceae > Buttiauxella > Buttiauxella brennerae. Next base: position 3,908 of record NZ_LXER01000018.1, on the reverse strand, counting down.
CGCTGGCAGTTTGCCCGCTGACGGTGATCGAGCTTATTTTTGGTTCTCACCGTTACTTCCTGCGCATTCAGTTTGAGCAACTGGCGATCGTGCTGATTGCATTTGTCATCGTGCCCTATTTTTACAATGACTATGCGACATCCATTATTCTGTTCTCGGTATTAACTTTCGTTCGTTATGCCTTTATTTATCTTAAGGTAAATAAACGCGCCAATCTTTTGAACGACAGGCCGGTGGTATTATGAATCTCAATACTGGGCATTATTTACAGACCTACTCATTTATCACCCTGATTTTCTGCGGGTTGGTGCAATATTTCACCGGCGTACTGGCGGTGTTGTGGATCCCATTTTTCCTGACGTTGCTGATGTTTGGCTTACTGGTGATGCAAACCCGTTACGAAGCCTTGCAGCTGGATAAACAGGAAATCATTGTGCTGACGTTGTATTTGATTTTCCTGGTTATGGCGGGGGCATCGACGATATTACAAGCCGGGGTGACCGATGCGATTGTCGGTTTCAAAAACGAAATCGCGTTATCGCTGGTCATGTTTTGCCTGCTGCTCGGGTTCTGCCGTGAATCGCAAATCTATCGTGTCACCAAAGCGTTGTATTGGGTGTTTTACGCGCAGTTCCCGATAATCATTTATCAACTGCTGTTTGTGGTTCCTCAACGCGTGGTGGTGCGCGGTGAAGAAGATAAATGGGACTCCGTCGTTGGCACCTTTGGTGGCGACCCGATGGGTGGGGGGAACACGGCGGCAATGGGGCTTTTTTGCCTGCTGATTATGCTGTTGAAAGTCTCTGAGTTTAAGCACGGGTTGACGAGTTTTAAATCCATGGCATTGCATATCATCCTCGGCTTTGGCTTATGTATCGTTGGCGAAGTGAAATTTGTTATTTTGCTATCACCTATTTTACTGGCCTGGGTCTGGGTCATGCCCAGCTACGTTAAAGGCGTGAACAAAGTGAATATCAAAGCGCTGCTGCTGATATTTGCAGGCATGGCGCTGCTTATTGCTCTTGCTGTCGTCATTTTAGCCTCTGGATATTCGTCGGCATTTGGCAGCGACCCAACACAAAGCTCATTGAGCGTGTTCTTAGACTCATTAAGCTATATTTTTGACCCCAATTACATTCTGCCTTCCGGTGAAGTGGGCCGCTTTACGACGCTGATGTTCTGGATACAAAATAATGATCTATGGGGGCTTTCGGGGACATTATTTGGCTATGGGCTGAATGCGACAAACAGCGGTAGTGCTATCTCGCCAGGATTTTTAAACCTTAAGTACAATTTGATTCTCGACTCAACTTCTTTAAGCATGTTGCTGTGGGAAGTCGGCGTTGTGGGGACACTTTTATTTATTGGGCTGATGCTCTATATCCTGAAAATCGTGCAGCCCGAGGCGGTACTGGCTCGTGAACAATTGGACCCGGAAGACCTCCAGTTACTGAGTTTTTCACCCGCTTATAGTGTCTTTGCCATCAGTTGTTTACTGAGTTTGCCCTACAGCCAGATACTCACGATAACCCCAATGCTCCAGTTTTTGTTCTATTTAGCTCTGGGTTCCTGCCTGGTTATTCGCCGGTCCGTTTATCGTTATACGGAGCAATAGTATGGGTCATAAACCTTTTATTTCAGTCAGTATTAAAACGTTTAACGAAGCTGAATGCATCGAAAAAACCATTGATAGTATTCAGCAGCAGATTGTTGATTACCCGCACAAAATTATTGTCGCCGACAGTTTATCCACCGATAACACTCAACAGTTGGCCAGTAATAAAGGCGTAACGGTGGTGTCATTAACGCAGCCCGGCGACCGCTGCTGTGGAGTCGGGCACCAGCTTGGCTATCTCTACAGCGAAGGTGAATATTTGCTGTTGATGGATGGTGATATGGAGCTGGAAAAAGGGTTTATTGATAGCGCAATTGTCTTTCTGGAAACGCATCCAGAATATGCAGGTGTGGCGGGTACCGTCGAAATGGATGATGCGGTGAATTATGAATTTAAGTCCCGCAAGCAACGGCTGCACAAAATTTACCCTGTGGGGGATTGCGACCATTTAGGCGGTGGCGGTCTTTATCGTCGTTCCGCGATTGAAAAAATCGGTTACCTGACTAACCGCAACCTTCATGCTTTTGAAGAGGCTGAACTGGGAATGCGCCTGCTGGATGCGGGTTATAAACTGCATCGCCTGAACGTTCCATATTTCAGCCATACATCTCACAACATGCCCACTTTTAAACTGCTGATGTACCGCTGGCGCAGTGGCTATAACCAGGCTCCTGGCGAGTTATTACGCAGCGCCTGGGGGAAACCCTACCAGCGTCATGCCCTTAAAATGGTCAGAAATGAGATAGTTTTTGCCATTTATATAGTGGTGTTGCTTATCGCTATTTTGACGTTCAACCCTGAAATTATTGGCATAGCATTATTGCCGTTGCTGGCATTTATTATTTTGAAAATGATTAAGAACCGTTCATTGATGAGCGGCTTTCAAAGTGTCATCAATTTAGCTGTGCTCTCGGCAGGGCTTATCAAAGGGCTGCTTAATCCGACGCGAGATCCCATGACTCCCCCTGACAGCAAAGTTATTCACGAATAGGTAGGGACAATGAAAATTTTACTGGTGAATAAATTCTTCTACATCAAGGGTGGTGCGGAAACAGTTTATTTTCAAGAACGTAGCATGTTGAAGCAGGCGGGTATCGAGGTCATTGATTTCTCGATGCAGCATGAGAAGAATTTCCCGTCAGACTATGCCGACTATTTTGTCAGTAACGTTGATTACCACACAGGCAATAATTTGCTCGGTGGGGTAAAAACGGCGGTCAATTTTATTCATAATGCGCAGGCTTGTAAAAAAATGCAGGCATTACTGGAGAAAGAGCGCCCGGATATTGTTCATTTCCACAATATTTACCACCAGTTAACGCCCTCGATCATTAAAGTGGCGCGCGACTTCGGCTGCAAAACAGTATTAACCGCACACGACTATAAAATTTCCTGCCCTTCATACGCCATGCTGCGCGATGGCAAAGTATGCGATGCCTGTATTACGGGTTCAGTATTTAACGCGTTTAAATACCGCTGCTATGAAGGGTCGACTTCGAAAAGTTTACTACTCTCTTTAGAGGCGACCTGGCAACATATTGCCAAAAATTACCAGGCCATAGACGTGATTATTTCCCCCAGCGAATTTTTAAAAGGGGTGATAAAACACACATTGCCGCATTCACGTATTGACGTGATTGTGAATGGTATTGATGACAGCCAGCCTCTGAATGATATTGAAGATCTGGGCTATTTACTGTTTGTGGGCCGTGTCAGCCGCGAAAAGGGGATCGAAACTTTAGCGCGGGCACATCAACTGATGCGCAATAAAATCCCGCTAAAAATAGTCGGCAATGGCCCTATTTATAACGAGCTTATCAAACAATTCCCTGAAGCTGAATTTCTCGGTTATGTGCAGCAAGGCGAGGGTTTAGATAAGCTGATTAAACATGCCCGCGCAATTATCGTGCCTTCTGAATGCAATGAAAACTGCTCAATGTCGGTGCTCGAGGCGATGTCATTTGCGCGGCCAATCGTGGGTTCACGCATTGGTGGAATACCTGAACAAATACGCGATGGTATCGACGGTGCATTATTCGAGCCGGGGAATGCTCAAGAACTTGCTGATGTCCTTGATGATTTGGCCGCAAACCCGGAAAAGGCGAAACAGATGGGGTTAAATGCTCATGACCGACTTTGTGAAAAATATGCGATGCGCGACCATATGGCAGCGTTGCTAAAATTGTATGATGAACTGTTAAGCAAGCCATAATATGAGCAAGAAAATCACTGTTCTGGGCACGCGCGGCATTCCTGATGTGTTAGGCGGGGTGGAAACGCATTGCCAAAATCT
>NZ_LXER01000017.1 GCF_001654925.1 Buttiauxella brennerae ATCC 51605 | reverse complement strand
TATACGAGTTGCTAAAATTGTATGATGAACTGTTAAGCAAGCCATAATATGAGCAAGAAAATCACTGTTCTGGGCACGCGCGGCATTCCTGATGTGTTAGGCGGGGTGGAAACGCATTGCCAAAATCTTTATCCCGCCATCAAACAACAGTTTGACGTCGATATTTGCGTTATCGCGCGTTCTCCTTACGTTGATTATAAACAGTCACAATATAAAAACGTCGCCACTCTGGCGCTGTGGGCGCCGAAAAAACGTTCTTTAGAAGCCATTGCCCATTCTGTTTTGAGCGCGTTTAAAACGTGCGTTGATGGATCCTCTATCGTCCATGTCCATGCCATTGGCCCAGGGCTTGTGGTGCCGTTACTGCGTTTATTGGGTAAGAAAGTGGTATTTACGCACCATGGCCCGGATTATGAGCGCCAGAAGTGGGGATATATTGCGAAACAGGCTTTGCTGATGGGCGAGAAATTTGCCGTAAACTACGCTAACGAAGTTATCGTTATTTCTGACGTGATCAATCAGCTGATCCAGAAGAAACATGGCCGAATGGATGCTCATCTGATTTACAACGGTGTGAATATTCCACAACTTCTGACAGATGAAACAATCCATAAAACGCTCGACCGCTATGCGCTGAAACCTAAGAAATATCTTGTGGCGGTCGGGCGTTTTGTGGAAGAAAAAGGGCTTCATGACCTGATTATTGCTTATCAACAATCGGGAGTGTCCGAGACATTAGTGTTAGTGGGTGACGCGGACCATCCTTCTGATTACAGCATGCGTCTGAAGCAATTAGCGATAAAAACACCGAATGTTATTTTGACCGGTTTTTTAAAAGGCGACGCGCTTAAGGCCGTATTTTCTCAGGCTAAGCTGTTTATAATGCCCTCATATCATGAAGGATTACCAATAGCACTGCTCGAGGCAATGTCATATTCACTCCCGGCGGTAGTCAGTGATATTCCTGCTAATCTGGAAGTAGGGCTGCCTGCAGATGCCTATTTTAAAGTGGGCAATGTAGCTGATTTAGCGCAGAAAATTAAGGCGAGATCCGAGCTGGAATCGGCTGATTACGGTGAGTTTATGCAAACCTATGACTGGCGTGAAATTGCCAGGAAAACAGTTAGTGTCTACCATTTAATAAACAAATCAATAGGTTAAACTTGAGCAATTCAACCAGACGCCCACTCGTCATTGAACAGTTTTATCAGGTGCTTGATGAGCAAACACAGGCACAGCTGACACCTGAGCAGAAGCAAGAGATAGAGGATGCGCTGATTTCGGTCACGCTGTCCTCGCGCCACCGCATTGATATTCGTAAAAGTTTCCCCTTTTTTGGTTCTCGTTACTACATGGTCTTCTTGCTCGGGCGCGACCTGCGCAAGCGGCTGCGCAAAGAATCGACCCTGGTGCGCATCATCGTAACGATTCTGATTTTGTTTGGCGTCCTCTTCGGCACGCTGTGTGTTTTATTGACGCTCTACATGCTGAAGTCAGCGGCGGGAATCGACTTGATTCGTGATTTTCACGTCGGCATTTGGGACTGGTGGCTCAGCTTAAAAAACAACTAATCTCTGCGGAAAACGGAATCACTATGAATATTAAAACTTTTGTAGCGTTGATGTGCATGGTCGTTCCGGGAACCGCATTGGCTGAGTCGATGACAGTCGTCACCCCGAAGGCGCTGGCAGGCCCGCTGACCAATCCTGGCATGGGTATCGCCAGTTTTCATCAGGGATACGGTGAGCAACTGACTGTGGCGCAATATCCTGATACGGGCATTGAGTATGAGCGTTTTTACTGGTCAGAACTTGAACCCGTAGAAGGGCAATATAATTACGCTCTGGTTGACGATGCTTTTAAATTCGCGGCAATGCACCAACCGGCCATGAATGTTGGGCTGCGTTTTATGGCGCTTGATGGCCCGGAAAGTGGTTCGAAAATCCCCGACTGGTTAATTAAAAAAGGGGTGAAAGGGGTCTGGACTTCAGACCGAAAAACCTTCGCTCCGGATTTGGACGACCCTATTTTCTTCCAATACAGCCAGCGGCTGCTTAATGCATTTGGCAAACGTTACGACGGTAATGAAAACCTCGCATACGTCGATATCGGAATGGTGGGGTCGTGGGGCGAGTGGCATAACAGCAATTTCCCCTCCATGAAACCACTTGAAAAACGCTATACGCCCGCGCAATTAGAAAAGTACGTCCGAATGCATTTTGCCGCGTTTCCAAAAACACCCAAAATCATGCTGATTGCCGGTGGCGATAACCTGGTCAGTGCCGTGAAGCAGGGCGCAGGCTGGCGTGCCGACTGTCTGGGCGACTGGCGTAACTTTTCGGCGACCTGGAATTTGATGGAGGATGACTATCCGCAGCGTTTAGACGCGGCTCAGTCTGCGTATTCCGGTTTTAATGATGCCTGGAAACGGGCGCCGGTGAGTTTTGAAATCTGCGGGTATATGCCGGAATGGAAGACTGAGCAACATTACAGCCTGGCAGAGGTGCAACGGACATTTGACTGGGCGATTGAACAGCATGCCAGCACGATTAATTTGAAATCACGCGAAGTTCCTAAAGAATATCGCGGCATTGTCGATCAGGCGCTAACGAAACTGGGCTATCGCTTCCGCCTTGCGTCGTTAAGCCACCCGGCAGTGGTGGGGAAAGGAGCCAGTCTTGCGCTTACCAGCCAGTGGGCGAATGACGGTATCGCACCTGTTTATCTTAAATATGACCTGACATGGCGCGTGGTGAATGGGTCGGATAAGGTTATAGCGCAGGGTAAAACGAACGATGATATTCGTACCTGGTTGCCAGGCGTTCAGTCGGCGAATTACCGCCTGTTAATTCCGGCAACGGCGGACAAAGGGCAATACTATATTGAGGTGGCGATGCTGGATGGGCATGGGAAACCGAGGATAAACCTGGCAAATGAAGGCAAGCGCAATGATGGCTGGTATCGGGTATCGAAATTAAACGTTGAATAAAGTGTTCGCGATGAGCCTGCCAGGCAGCGCTCATCGCGTTAAAGCTCCAAACAGATAATCAGGAACCATACCCATCAGGGTTATTTTTTTGCCAGTTCCAAGTGTCACGTATCATATCATCAATTGTTCGGGTCGCTTGCCAGCCAAGGTGTTGCCGGGCTAACGAAGAATCTGACCAGCACTCCGCCACATCGCCCGCACGTCGTTCGACTATCCGATAATTAATCCTGGTTTGCGCTGCTTTTTCAAAAGCCTGAATCAGATCAATGACGGAATAACCCACACCTGTTCCCAGGTTGATCGCTTTGAAGGGAGAACCTTCGGCTTTATGATCTAATGCCGCAAGGTGACCGCTTGCCAGATCTAACACATGGATATAATCACGCACCCCGGTGCCATCGGGAGTAGGGTAATCATTGCCGTACACCGACAGGCATTCGAGTTTGCCAATGGCTACCTGTGAAATGTACGGCACCAGGTTGTTCGGAATACCATTTGGATCTTCACCGATTCGGCCAGACTCATGTGCACCCACCGGGTTAAAATAGCGCAGGCAAGTAATGCGGAACTCAGGTTGGGCGAGAGAGAAATCACGCAGAATCTGCTCAACCATCAATTTGGACGTGCCGTACGGGTTTGTCGTGCCCCCGGTCTGGCACTCTTCGCTCAATGGCACCTTTTCGGGGTTCCCATAAACCGTTGCCGACGAGCTAAAGATCAGGCTGTCTACGCCTGCCTGTAGCATCTCATGGAGTAAAACCAGGGTGCCAACGACATTGTTTTCATAATATTCGAGAGGTTTAGTTATCGACTCACCCACCGATTTCAAACCCGCAAAGTGGATAACATCGGTAATAGTATGATTTGAAAAAATATTCCTCAGCACATGACGGTCTAAAATATCAGCAACGTATAAAGTCGGCTCCTTTCCGGTTAATTCCGTTACCCGCTCCAGAGATACTTTTGACGAGTTTGAAAGATTATCGATAACAACTACGTCATCCCCTCTTTCCAGTAAAGCCAGAACGGTATGTGAGCCAATGTAGCCAGCACCACCAGTTACAAGAATTGTCATAATATCTCCAGATAAATATTACAAAACCAGCATTGTTTTAGGTCTGAACTCGCTATTTGTTCTTCTTAAAGCGTAGTCTTTGTCGGCAGATTTTCCTTATTAATTCAAACGAAGAGTTGTTTTCGGTAGCGGGTGAAAAATTTAAACGAAGCCTTTTTTAAAGGAGACAATAAGCTGAAATTCCAGTGCTTCGTGTCATAGACAATATAGTTACTTGAGAAATTTAAAGTATGAATGCCAGCACTTTGGTTTATTTCAGGGGTGATATTGGTAACCAGTTTTTCTTCAAAATTTGCAGGGCATAAACTGACTAGCTCTTTGATAAAAACAGACTTTCCGTAACAACCTGGGAGGCACTCCTGGGTGATAAGGTAGTTTTTATTATTGATAGACCACGGCGTACCTGCTCCGCGGTGGTGGTCATTACACAGTTTTAACGATGGCGTTATTTTTTGCCACTCACCGAACAGCGTCTGCGCAGTGTGGATAACCATCTCATTTTCCATGGTTGTGGAAATGAGATAGAAATGGTCATCTAATTTGAAAAATATATTGTCTGTGTATTCTGCATCCGGAATTAACACCTTTACTTTCTGCCAGCGTGCAGGAAATTCGGTGGATTGAAATAATACCACTTCCTTTCTTTCGGAAGATTCGGGGATCATAAACAAGGTGCCATCCAGATAAAACATGAATGGAAATGATAAGTGGCACTTCAGGTCATCAAAGCCTTCGAGCCTGAGATCTTCAATTTCATCCAGTTTATGGTTCAGCACCCGACATCTCAGGATCCCTTTGGCGTTCAGAAAGCTCAAGGCTTCATAGAAGACATATAATTTATCATCTTTCTCAATGATAAAAGGGTCGGCCTGGAAGGTGTATTTTTTATTAAGAAGCTGTGCTTTTGAATTGTTTAAAATATCCAGGGTGTTTTCAGGGAATAAATGCACATGACTTTTGACGATCATGATGTCCCAGGATTCATGGAAAAATAGCTTTTTAATTATCTTATTGTTTATGCTTAACATTTTATCATATTACCCATATTAGTTATCACTAGTATCAGGAAAAACATGATGCTTATTATTTAATTTGACTTAACTGTCCAGGGGGCGCAGTGGCATCCGTCTAGGAGTATAGCTACTGAGCGAGTATTCGCCTGTTAACATGAGAAAAAGTTGCTGTTTTTAGAGGTGTGTGGATGTGGGGTGATAAGATAAATGGCAACGAGGGGGTGACTCATAATGAAAAACGGCAAGTACAAAGCATACTTGCCGATAATATTTGATTAAGCCTGAGTATCCAGAGTAGCAAGTTCTTTATCTACGAAATACAGACCTTCACCACTTTTACCCACCAGACTTAATTTATCCAGCACAGATTTGAACAGTTTTTCTTCTTCGTGCTGTTCAGAAACATACCATTGCAGGAAATTAAAGGTTGGATAATCCTGGGATGTCATCGCGGCATGAGCCAGTTCGTTAATCTTACGAGTAATTAACTGCTCGTGTTCGTAAGTGGCATTGAACAGGTTATCGAGCGATGTGTAGTCGTGGTCTGGAGCGGGGACCGCGTTAATGCGCGGCAGGCTGCCGGTATCCGTTAAATAGGCAAACAGGCGCTGCATATGCTCCATCTCTTCCTGAGCATGGCGACGCAGGAAGGCAGCAGCACCTTCAAAGCTGTGGTAGCTACACCATGCACTCATCTGTTGGTAAAGAAGGGAAGAGTAAAGTTCAAGATTCATTTGTTCATTAAGTTTTTCGATCATTTCAGCTTTAAGCATGATGTGCTCCGTAAGAATAGATATTTAACAATAGCGCTACTTTAATTTTATTATTTCGATAATGCAAAGAAATTGTTAATTATATTAGTGTAATGAGAATGGTTGCTAATATTATTCCGTTTATTGGTTGATATAATATTAACAATAAGAATGATTATTATTTAATTGGATGGGCCGGAAGATATATTTCAACCCGCCTTCATTCAATCTGTTTTTACCCGCCTGACTTATTGAACTGCCATCTCATTTCTCAGGTTATGCTCCATCCCCACACCGCGGCACTGGTACTCAAGCGTGACTTTCTGGTTCAGGCACAGTGCGCCGCTGGTCAGGCTGCAGGTTTTGATAGGCTCGCCGTAGGGAAATGCGGCGATATAACCCCACTGCTGGCATTGCTGACTGGCCGCAGATTGCGCAATGTAGCTGTCCACTTTTCCATTTTGCAAAACGGCGAGATCAAAACCCAGGCGAACCACACCTGCGACCTCGCTCCCTTTAACCGGCTGTGGTGTTTTATTTATCGTGCAGCTGGTTAATAACGCAGCGGCTAATACTAAATAAACTGTTTTCATTTTGCTGATGCCCGAAGGATATTTTTTATGATTTTAGCACGCGGAAATAGAGAAAATGAGCAACAAAATAAACAGGTTTAATTTCACTTAAGTTAATTAAATATAAAATACCTAACGTAAATTAAAGTTTTTTATCAGGTGATAAATAACCACCACGCCATCCGTAAGGTGATTAAAATTTGATCTCAAATGTTATCAAGTTTAGCTGAATCGTGCCGACAATACTGATAATGCACAACTTAACCTCGGTATTGGCATACAAAAACCGAATAAACGGAGCTGAGGGCAACATGGGCGGTGCAGCTGCATAAAGGCATTTGATTTTTCACCGGGGAAATACAACACATGAAGTTTATTCGTAACATCAAAATACGCGCCATGGTCGTGCTGATACTGATCTTCTCGACAGTCGCCTGGCTCGGTGTTTCTGGGTTGGCGCTGTGGTTTTTACAGGATTTGGAACAAAACAGTACGCTCAATGCGCGGCAGGAAAAGTGGATCGACATTGTGCAGTTTCTGCTTGGTGCATCCGTGCTGGCAAGCATGGTTATCACCATGGTGACCGAACGCTATCTGTACCACTGCCTGGTGAAACCGGTGGAAAATATTCGCGCGCACATGCATGTCCTTGCGCGTGGTGAACTCGAGGCAGAATTACCGGATTTAGGCAGTAATTGTATTGGTCTGATGGTGGCACCGATTCAAAAAATGCAGGCAAACTGGGAAAAAGCGGTTTCCAATATTCGTTTCAGCGCCCATACCATCCGGGGAAATGCGACGGAAGTGGCTGGCGTAAACAATGAGCTTTCGAGCCGCTCTGAGCAGCTCGCTGCGGCTCTGGAAGAGACCACCGCCAGCATGGAACAGCTGAGCAGCACCGTGACGCTCAACGCTGAAAATGCCAGCCATGCCAGCCAGCTTGCAAAGAATGCCACCAAGACCGCGCTTAATGGTGGCGAGTCGGTGAAAAAGGTGATGTCCACGATGGACAGAATCACCAGCAGCTCGCACAAAATTGTTGATATCACGACGGTCATTAATAGCATTTCCTTCCAGACCAATATCCTGGCGCTCAATGCTGCGGTAGAAGCTGCGCGTGCGGGTGAGCAGGGCCGTGGGTTCGCTGTGGTAGCAAGTGAAGTGCGTAACCTTGCCCAGCGCAGTGCACTGGCGGCCAAAGAGATTGAAACATTGCTCAAAGAGTCGGTGGATAATATCCATACAGGTTCTGAGCAGGTTAAAAAAGCGGGCGAAGCGATGGGTGAAATCGTCGATGCGGTGACACAAGTGAATAATATTATGGGTGATATTGCCAGCGCGTCGGGTGAGCAGAGTAAAGGAATCGGGCAGGTAGGGATTGCAGTAAAACAGATGGACGCGGTGACTCAACAGAACGTTACGCTGGTGCATCAATCGGCGCTTTCGTCTGTTGAACTGGAAAAACAGGCGCATCAACTGAACGATATTGTGGCGATGTTTCGTATCGCCAGAGCCGTCTGAAAAACGTGAATATGTATAGCAAACGGCAGAAGTGTGAGCGCCTCTTAATTTTTTAAAACAAAATTTCATTAAATTTGAAAGTCTGTTTGCTAGATAGTATGGTTAATGCATACCAACGCTATTCACTGCGGGAAATCCCGTGACCCAATCAGGAGACGGAAATGAAAATAGCACTGATGATGGAAAACAGTCAGGCTGGCAAAAACGCAATCATTCTTAATGAGTTGCAAGCGGTTGCTGCTGAAAAAGAGTACCCGGTTTACAACGTAGGCATGAGCGATGAGCAGGACCACCACCTGACTTACATCCACCTCGGTATTATGGCCAGCATTCTGTTGAACTCTAAAGCCGTTGATTTCGTTGTGACCGGTTGTGGCACAGGCCAGGGTGCAATGATGTCTCTGAACATTCACCCTGGTGTGGTTTGTGGCTACTGCATGGATCCAGCCGATGCTTTCCTGTTCTCTCAAATCAACAACGGTAACGCGCTGTCACTGGCATTCGCTAAAGGCTTCGGCTGGGGTGCAGAACTGAACGTACGTTACATGTTCGAAAAAGCGTTCACTGGCCGTAAAGGCGAAGGCTACCCGATTGAGCGTAAAGAGCCACAGGTTCGTAACGCCGGTATCCTGAACCAGGTTAAAGCCGCGGTGGTGAAAGAAAACTACCTGGACACGCTGCGTTCTATCGACCCGGAGCTTGTGAAAACTGCTGTGACTGGCGAACGTTTCCAGAAGTGCTTCTTCGAAAACTGCCAGAATAAAGAGATTGAAGCGTTCGTACGCGAAATCCTTGCTTAATCATTTCTGATAATAGAATAAGGCCAGCTTTTGCTGGCCTTATTTATTTCTCCTTTCAATCACTGCTTTTTAGACACGCTGCTACCGGCGTTTCGCGGTAGGCGCAGCAAATCAATCAGCCCCACCAGGCAAATCAACGTGATCATCACAAATGAAAGTTTGATGGTGATACCCGGAATTGAAGTGATATCCAGCCATTGGCTGATTTTCTCACCCAGGCGAATACCAATCGCACCCAGCGTGATTCCCAGCCCGACTGAAAGCTGCGTCGCGGTGCTGAAAAGCGTGTTGGCGTAGCTCATCTGCGTGGACGGGACATCGGAGAAGGCGAGGGTGCTGATACCGGTAAATTGCATTGAGCGGAACATGCCGCCGAAGAACAGGATTGCCATCGTTAACCAGGCGCTGGTGTGTGGCGTGAGAAACGCACAGGCCAGCAAAGACGCCACGTTCAGTAGTCCGTTAATCATCAGCAGTTTTTTGAAACCTAATGCGCGAATCAGCGGCGTAGTTGCCGGTTTCATCGCGAGGTTTCCGGCGAACACGGCTAACACCAACAAGCCGGAATGAAAAGCATCCATCCCGAACCCGACCTGGAACAGCAGCGGTAATAAAAATGGCACCGCGCTGATAGAGGTGCGGAACAGTGACCCTCCGTACATCGTCACGCCAAAGGTTTGCACCTTTAATGCTTCGAGGCGAATCATCGGGTGTTTAGCATGTTTAAAATGCCAGAGTGAAAACCACAGCGCTGCGGCACCCAGCAAAAGAAGGCTGACGGTTGGCAGCACATTCACTTGCGACTGCCCCAGCATCTCCAGCCCGTACACCAGGCTAATCATCGCCACGGCGGTGCCGGTAAAACCAATCCCGTCAAACGGCCGGCGATCGTCATCGTGAATATCGGGGATCAACCGCCAGGCCAGCGCCATAGCAATCAAACCCAGCGGCAGGTTGATATAAAAAATCCAACGCCATGACGCATAACTGGTGATGAAGCCACCCAGCGGCGGGCCGATGATCGGCGCAACGAGTGCCGGCCAGGTTAACGTGGCGATAGCGGTGATAAGCAAATGCTTGGGCGTGGTGCGTAACACCGCAAGCCGCCCGACGGGCACCATCAGTGCGCCGCCTACGCCCTGCAATATGCGCATCGCAACGAACTGCTCAAGCGTATTCGCAATACCACACAGAACGGATGAAAACGTGAAAATAGCGAGTGCGAGGGTGAAAACTTTGCGCGCACCAAACCTGTCGGCAATCCAGCCGCTGGCAGGAATCAACACCGCGAGGGTGAGCAAATAGGCGCTCATGCCAATATTCAAGTCAACAGCATCAACGCCAAACGTCCGCGCCATTTCTGGCAATGCGGTAGCAATGACGGTCCCGTCGAGAAATTCCATAAAGAAAGCACCTGCGACCAGCAGTGCCATACCTGAAATGCCACGTTTTGGTGCCGGGGAAGATGAGTCAGTCATGAGTGAAGTTCAAAATTAAAATAATGTTTTAAAAAATTGTTGAGCCAATTAACCAGTTAAGTCGTGGATATGCAAGCCATTTTGTGTGACGAACTTGTAAAATCCACACTGAAAATGTGTGATGAGCATCACAAAACTATTGATTTATGTGACGGATGTCTTATTATTGAACGCATAAAGAGCAACACCTGTAAAAATAATAACTGGAGCACACAATGAAACTGCGCAAAATCCTGAAAAGCATGTTCGAAAACTACTGCAAGACCTTCAAAGATGTACCACCGGGCGGCATGTTCTAATCTGCCGTACTGAAGAAAAACCTGCTCCGGCAGGTTTTTTTATGCCTGAAATTTGCCATTTTCCTCTTCATACTCATCTTTATATCCACAATTCTCTCTTTAGCACTTTTTCGCATAAGGTTATGCGTTTTACACTTATTTACAATGTGGGTATGGCTGGTGCACTATGCGGGCTCTAATTGAGACGGAGTCCGTGAAGAAATGCGTAAACCCTTGTTGTTATCTGCGCTGTTTGCCTCTTTGGCCCTGGCCCTTTCTGGCTGTGATGATGCGAAAACTGATACTGCGGCAGCACCTGCTCCAGCAAAACAAGCAGCCCAGGATGGCGGCAACTTAATCGTTGGTGTCACCACTGGCGATCCGTTAGCGATGAACCCACTCTACGCCAGCGACCGTACTACGCTGACTATCATGCAAGCGCTGTATGCGCCGCTGTATAGCTTCAACGGTGACAAAATTGAATGGGGTCTGGCAGAAAGCCTCACGCCTTCAGAAGACAACCTCTCATACATCTTAAAACTCAAACCGAATCTGAAATGGCAGGATGGCCAGGCCATCACCGCTGAAGACGTGGTGTTTACCTTCAATAAATTGCTTGATGAGAAACAGCACAGTTTCTTCCGCAGTATGTTTGTTTATGGTGATAAACCGGTTCAGGTCAGCAAAGTTGATGACCTGACGGTGAAATTCACGCTTCCACAGGTGAGTGCGGCATTTGTTGGCACCCTGGTACAAATCTATCCAATCCCACAGCATGTGTTTGCTAACGAAAGTGGCGACATGGAAAAGAGCACCAAAAATGATGCTCCTGTAGGCTCTGGACCATTCAAGTTTAAAGAGTACCGTGCTGGTCAGTACTACGCGCTGACGCGTTTTGACGACTACTGGAATGGCAAACCGAAACTGGATGCTGTGACTTACCGTTTTGCCAAAGACAGCAACTCCGCCAACCTTGCGCTGCAAAACGGCGAAATCAACATGAAGATGATTGACCCGCAGGACGTTGCTCGTCTGAAATCCAGCGGTAAATTTGACTTCGTTATCTACCCGGAAGGGCGTCTGGCGTATATGACGTTTAACCAGAACGTTGACAGCATGAAGAGCAAGGCGCTGCGCCAGGCTATCGCGTATGCCATTAATAAAGACGAACTGGTTCAGGCGGCATTCACCTCGCTGGATTACGCACAGCCTGCCGCATCTATTCTGACGCCAGACACGTTGTATCAAACCAACGACGTTGAAACCTACAAATACGATGTTGAAAAAGCGAAAGCGCTGCTGAAAGAGGCGGGCACTCCGGCAAATCTTAAACTGCGCCTGGCATATATCAACACCAACAAAACCCAGGAAAGCATGGGGCTGTATATTCAGCAGCAGTTGAAAAACGTCGGTATCGCGGTTGAGCTGTTGCCGATGGATGCTAACGCGATGTCACAACGCAGCCTGGACATGAAAAACACCGCTTATGAGCTGAGCCTGAGCGGCTACATCATGGGTATGGAACCGGATGGTTATAAGTCTTTGTACATGAGCAACGAAGCCTATAACTACGCGCATTATAAAAATCCGGCGTTTGATGCGCTGTGGAACCAGGGCGCGACCGAAACCGACAAAACCAAACGTGCTGAGATCTATAAGCAAATCCAGCAAACCGTTGCAAACGATATGGCATGGTATCCCATTGCTTATACCAACGCGGTTGTTGCGGTAGATAAACGTTTTGGCGGCACGAAAGAAGCTGAGCCTAAACCGGTTTATATGTTCCAGGATCTGTCGAAAATCCACCAACAATAATAAGTTTTATCTTGCAGGGCCTCTCATATGAGAGGCCCTCATTGCATGAGTTAATTTTGAGGCAGTATGAACAATGTTTTAGTACGGCGTCTGGCGCAGTTAGTACCGATGCTTTTCTTCATCTCGCTGGTGTCGTTTTTGCTGGTCAAACTGGCACCCGGCGACCCGGTGCAGGCGTATGTCACGCCGCGCATGAGCCCTGAGGATATTGAACATATCCGTCACAGCCTGGGGCTTGATAAACCGATGTTTATGCAATACCTGTTGTGGCTCAAAAATGTGCTGCAAGGGGATTTAGGCTATTCACTGATTTACCACCGCCCGGTGCTAACCATGATTGCCGAGCGCATACCGGCAACCATCGGCCTGATGGGCGCATCCCTGGTTCTGGCGATGGTGCTGGCTATTCCGCTGGGTTTACTGGCGGGTGCTTATAAACACCGCTGGCTTGATCACTTCCTGAATATGTTTGCCTATATCGGTATTTCGGTGCCAATTTTTTGGTTCGGCATTTTGCTGATAACGGTATTTTCCGTGCAGCTGAACTGGTTGCCGAGCATGGGCATGCGCACCATTGGTGTCGAAGATTCATGGCTTGATGTGGTTCGCCACGGTATTTTGCCGTGTATCGCATTGAGCTTTTACAACCTCTCCAGTTACGTGCGTTACATCCGCTCTAACACCATTTCGCAACTGTCGGCTGATTATGTACAAACGCAGCTGGCATACGGTGCCACGCGTCGCTCTATTCTCTTTCGCCATGTGCTTAAAAACGTCCTGTTACCGGTTATCACTTTGTTTGGTATCTCGTTTGGCGAACTGCTTGTCGGGGCGTATGTCACCGAAAGCGTGTTCTCCTGGCCGGGCATGGGCCTGCTGGGGATCCAGTCGATAACCTCACTGGATTACCCGCTCATTATGGCGATGATCATGCTGTCATCGACCATGCTGATTATGGGTAACTTATTGGCCGACTTGTTATATCGCGTGGCAGATCCGCGCATTAAGGCGTTGAGGTAAGACGATGAGTAGACGTTGGCAACAAGTTAAACATGGCCTGAAACGTAATCGTCCAGCTCAATTCTCATTACTGGTGCTGGTCATTTTCAGCATTGCTGCATTACTGGCAGCAGTCAGTCCGTGGGATCCAAACCAGATGTCGCTCACCGCAAGGTTATTGCCGCCGGATGCAAGCCACTGGTTTGGCACCGATGACTACGGGCGAGACTACTTCACCCGTGCCTTGTACGGCGGCCAGATTTCGTTGATGGTCGGTTTCCTGGCAATGTTATTTTCAACTTTGATCGGCACGCTGGTGGGTACGGTTAGCGGCTATTTTGGCGGGCGAATCGATAACATTATGATGCGCGTGGTCGATATTTTAATGTCGATTCCTGCCTTCTTCCTGCTGCTGGTGCTTAATGCTTATTTAAAGCCGGGTATCGCCAATATCATTTTGATTATCAGTGCGCTGACGTGGATGAGCATGTCGCGCCTGGTGCGTGCGGAAACCTTATCGGTCAAAGAGCGTGAATATGTGATTTATGCGCGTGCCTGTGGGGAGCACCCATTAATCATCATTGCCCGCCATATTATCCCGAATATTTTGCCAACCATTATGGTAGCGGCGACGCTGAATATCGCGTCGGCCATTCTGATGGAATCAACCCTGAGCTTCCTTGGGCTGGGTGTGCAACAGCCAAACGCCTCATGGGGAAGCATGCTGAACAACGCACAATCCTTTATTGGTGAAGCCACCTGGCTTGCGATGTTCCCGGGGCTGCTTATTTTGCTGACGGTGCTGAGTTTTAACGTGCTGGGCGACGTATTGCGAACTGCCTTTGAGCCAGGAGCGAACCGCGATGAGTAATTTACTGGAATTCGACAACCTGCAAACCTCCTTCTTCACCCGCGAAGGGGAAGTGAAGGCGGTGCGCGGGGTGAGCTTTGCGGTGCAACGCGGCGAAATCGTGGGGATCGTTGGCGAATCAGGCTGTGGTAAAAGCGTTACTTGCAAGTCGGTGCTTAAATTGCTGGGCAGTAACGGCAAAGTAGTCGGCGGCCATATCTATTTTATGGGCGAAGATTTAGCGCGTAAAACGCCTGAGCAAATGCGCCATATTCGTGGTAACGACATTGCGATGATCTTCCAGGATCCGATGACCGCGCTCAATCCGGTGCTGACTATTGGCAAGCAGATGAGCGAGATCCTGGTGCGTAACCAGAATCTGAGCAAAAAAGCGGCCAAAGAAAAGTCCATCGCCATGCTGCAACAAGTGGGGATTGGCAACGCAGAACAGCGTTACAACCAGTATCCGCATGAGTTCAGCGGCGGCATGCGCCAGCGTGTGATGATAGCCATTGCGCTGTCTTGCCACCCGGCGTTGCTGATTGCTGATGAACCGACTACCGCCCTGGACGTGACCATTCAGGCGCAGATTTTACGCCTGCTAAAACAGCTTCAGCAGCAAACCGACACCGCGATTATGCTTATCACTCACGATCTGGGTGTGGTTGCACAGGTCTGTTCGCGTGTAGTGGTGATGTACGGCGGGCTGGTGATGGAGCAGGGCAGCGTGGAAGATATTTTCTATCGCCCGGCACATCCGTATACCCGTGGTTTATTGGCATCATTGCCTATTCAGGGTGAGGCAAACACTCGCCTGTCGCCAATCGAAGGCTCGCCTCCGGGCTTGCTTAACCCACCGCCGGGTTGCCCGTTTGCCGAGCGTTGCCCGCAGCGCATGGCACGTTGTAATACTCTGCCATCGTTGCATCAGATCGGCGAAGGTCACCAGGCAATGTGCTGGTTATGGGATCCGGAGGTGAACCATGCAGGACGTTAAGCCATTAATTCGTGTGAACGGGTTACGCAAATACTTCCACAGCCAGCAGGGGTGGTTTAACAAAACGCCACCGGTGAAAGCGGTTGATGGCGTGAGCTTCGAGATTTATCCGGGGGAAACCTACGGGCTGGTGGGGGAGTCGGGCTGTGGGAAATCCACACTCGGCCGCAGCGTGTTGCGCCTGTTTGATATCACCGACGGTGAAATTGAGTTCGCGGGCCAGAACATTGCCAAAATGAGCGATAAGCAACTTAAACCGTTGCGCCGCCGTATGCAGGCTATTTTCCAGGACCCGTACTCGTCACTCAATCCAGGGATGACGGTCGCGCAGTTGATTGCCGAGCCGATGAAAATCCACGGTTATGGCAAAGCACAGCGCGAAGCACGCACGCTGGAACTGCTGGAAAAAGTCGGGCTGAAAGCTGAGCACCTGAACCGCTTCCCGCATGAATTCAGCGGCGGGCAGCGCCAGCGTATCAGTATTGCGCGTGCGTTGTCGGTCAACCCGGAATTTGTGTTGTGCGACGAACCGTTGTCGGCACTGGATGTTTCCGTGCAGGCGCAAGTGGTGAATATTTTGCAGGATTTGCAGCAGGCACTTGGGCTGACATACCTGTTTATCGCTCACGACTTATCAATGGTCCGCCATATCTCAGACCGTATCGGTGTGATGTATCTGGGGGCGCTGGTGGAAGAGGCACCTGCACAGACGCTTTATACCGAACCTGCGCACCCCTACACGCGGGCACTGCTGGCCTCTATTCCGGTTGCTGACCCGCATGTACAAATGCTGGATCAAGGCGGCATTAAAGGTGAGTTGCCAACGGCCATGAGCGACTGGCCGGGGTGTAAGTTCTGTAACCGCTGCCCGAGAGCAATGGATAAGTGCCAGAGCCACGCCCCGGTGATGCGGGAGATTTCACCTGGCCACCGGGTGGCCTGCTGGTTGTTTGAAGGGAAGTAAAAGTCTTTAGCGTGGTGCCAGGGCGAGAATGACATGCTCGGGGTCATTCTCAATTGCACGCAACAAAGCTTTGGCAGGGCCAGTCGGTTCACGGCGGCCCTGTTCCCAGTTTTTCAGCGTATCAACACTCACGGAGATTAAGCGGGCAAACCCCGCCTGCGATAACCCGGTCGCCTGACGAATGGCTTTGACCTGAGTTGCGGTCACTTCCGTTACACGAGATGGCTCGCGTTCACCTTCTACCATCTCATTCATCTGCGCCATACTTTCGGACAGACGTGCGAACAATTGCTTATCCATTTACCACCTCTCGTTCATTTGCCGCAAAAAGCGTTTCTCGGTTTCGCTGAGATCGTCTTTGATACCCTTTGGGTAAATCAGCAACAGCCGGATAGTGCTATCGACATTTTTGTGGAAATAGATGACTCTGACGCCACCTCGTTTCCCTTTGTTTTTCGCCAACCAGCGCACCTTACGTAAGCCACCAGTTTGTGGAATGAGATCACCACTTTCCGGCGATAAAGTGAGAAATACCTGAAACAACCTGTATTCCTCCTCCGTAAGTAACGTGTCGACATCCTCTGTAAAAATGGGCGTTTCGATAAAAAGCATAGTATCCGCCATTGGCTTATAGCCAGGATCAGGTTAACAGGATTAATGGGTAAGTCAATGGCGTACTTAAATAACATGCAAAATGGCGAAGGCTAAGTGAATTCGCAAAGTTGTTGCGCAATTTTCGAGGCTTCTTCCAGAATGGATTATTGCCTCGCACACACCGTCACGAGTACTATGACGCCCATTGCGAAACAGGAGAGAAATGATGTCTGAACAATTATCTGCCGACCAGGAACTGGTTTCCGACGTGGTAGCATGCCAGTTAGTGATTAAGCAAATTCTGGATGTGATCGATGTGATTGCTCCGGTTGAAGTGCGCGAAAAAATGGCGAACCAATTAAAGACCATTGATTTCGCCACTCATCCGGCAGCAGCGGATCCGGTGACCCGCCGCGCAATTCAGAAAGCGATCAGCTTGATTGAGTTGAAATTCACCCCGCAGGGCGAAGCGCATTAATATCAATGTAAATCGCCCTTATTCAAGGGCGATTTGTCATTAGAAGAACGTCATCACCAGCAAATAACTCGCCGCACACGCACAACTCACGCCAATCAAACCAGGCAAAATGAAACTGTGGTTAATAATGAATTTGCCAATTTTCGTGGTGCCGGAGCGGTCAAAGCCGATGCACGCCAAATCGCTTGGATAAGTCGGCAAAACAAAGTAACCGTAAGACGCCGGGAAGAACGCTATTAGCATCTTCGGTTCAACACCCAACATCAGCCCCATCGGTGCCACTGCGGTTAATGCTGCCGCCTGGCTGTTCACCAGTTTAGAAACCAAAAACAGCACGATGGCATAAGTCCATGGGTGGCTTTTCACCACGCCTTCGAGCGCCATTTTTAACTCGTCGAGATGCGCCTGGAAGAAGGTATCGCTCATCCATGCCACGCCGAATACCGAGAAAATTGCCACCATCCCTGCTTTAAAAACCGCGCCGTTTGAAATGGCTGAGGCATTCACTTTGCAGACCATCAGCATGACGGCACCCGCAATCAGCATCATCATCTGAATAACCAGATTCATCGACAGCGGTTTAAGTGAGCCTTTGATCTCAAACGCCGGGCGCAGCGTCGGAATTGCCCCCAGCAACACCACGACCAGAATTCCTGTGAAGAAAATCCACGTTGACCAGTACGCCTGTTTTGGGAAAACCTGGTTCATCAGCGTTTCGCTGCTGCCGTAGATAAATTCGCGCTGTTTTGGGTCTTTGAGCTTTTCCTGGAACTCTTCATCGTCTTCTAAATCTTTGCCGCGACGCAAACTCCACAGGGCTGCAATCAGAACGCCAAATAGTGAGGCGGGCACTGAAACGCACAGAATATCGAGAATGCCCCAGGCGTGGCCCATACCGTGGTTTGCAGCAATAATCGAAATCAGCGACACCACAGCCACGGAAACCGGCGACGCCGTAATCGCCATTTGCGAAGCAATCGACGCCACCGCCATTGGGCGTTCCGGGCGAATGCCTTTCTTAAGCGCGATATCGGCAATAATGGGGAACATGGTGTACACCACATGGCCGGTGCCGCACAGGAACGTCAGCATCCAGGTGGTGAAGGGGGCCAGCAGTGTGATGTGTTGAGGGTGTTTACGCAGCAGGCGCTCGGCGAACTGCATCATGACATTCAGGCCACCTGCGGTTTGCAATGTGGCCGCACAACCGATTACCGCAAGAATGGTCAACATCACGTCAACCGGTGGCTTTCCTGGCTCAAGGCCAAAAATGAAGGTGAGGATGAAAAGCCCAATGCCACTGATGAGACCAAGCCCCATCCCGCCAAAACGCGTCCCTACCAGTAAACATAAAATGATGACAATAAATTCGATGGTAATCATGGCAATCCCTTATTGTGACTCATTCTATTAGCATTACAGAATGTAAGGGATACCTTTGAGACACAGATCGAATTTGTTAAAATCCAATAAAAACAATTGATTATAACATTTTATTAACAATGGGTGGGTTGTGATAAGCCGGGCGGGAAAAGTTAAGTCGGGTAAGCGTAATGCTTCCCGACCATCAGTTGTTAGTGCTGCTGATGATTCACTAAATTAGTCAGATGTTCGTCAGTCTGGCTCATGCATAACCCGGCTTTATGCGCATTGCGGACCTCATCGAGAATGGTGTTGAGCAGCAAACCTTCTTCTTGTTGCTCCTGGTCCATGGTCTTTAGAAATGTCAGCGTCGGGTAATCTTTCAGCGCGGTTGCTTCAGCGGTCAAAGTGGTTAATGTCGCGCAGCGTTGCTGGTGATCTTCTACGGTTTGTTCAAACAGCATTTCCAGAGAATTGCATTCGCTTTGTGGTGCTTCAATTGCCCCCACAATGGGAGTGCCGCCCGCCTGTTTCATGAAGTTAAATATGCGCATCATTTGCGTCACATTGCATTGTGCCTGGTTTCTTAAAAATGTGGCGGTGCCTGTTAAACTCTTTTCTGAACACCAGCTGCTTAAGCGTAAATAGAGATTGGAGGAATAGAAATCGCGGTTAATCTGCAAATTCAGTCTCTGAACCATGCCGGATGTTGCCATTATAGTTTCCTTATTGAATCGGAACGCCAGGTTGAGGTTGGGAAAGGTAATAAAGAAAAACTCATGCTATTTACCGGAGTCGATAGTCACTGTTTTATTTGAAATAAAACACTTCTCATGTCCCTTGAGGCCTTCTCCTGTCTGATTTATAAAAAAAGAATACCTCTTTTGTGTTAGTAACAAAACTCTTAATTCAACCGTTTTACCCTTATTTACAGCCTTATTCACTGCGAAATATTAAAAATAACAAATGAAATAATTATTACACTTCATGATTATTTGGCATTAATTAAATGTAATGATCAGAATTGTGATTTATCGCTGAATAATGATTTCTGTTTTAGATGCTTTCTTGTGTTGGATCATATTTCATGCCTGTGTCGCTAATTGTACACGTGACTGTTTCCGATACTGCAACGGTGTCTGGCTCATCATTTTCTTAAAACAGGTAATAAAGTAGGTTACCTCGATAAACCCCACTTCCTGGGCGATGGCGTCAATGCTTAACGGCGAAGTGCGCAACAGATCGCAACTTTTCTTAATACGCCTGGTGAGCAGGTATTCATGAATGCTGCCGCCGGTTTGCTGGCGAAAAATACGTGACGTGTAGCTGCGCGAAAGGCCAACAGATTGCGCCAGTTCATCCAGTGAAAACTTGCCGCCGTAATTGTTTTCCACCCATTGCATGATGCGTGATGAAACGGTTTGTTGTTGGGTTATCAACTCCTGTGGCTGTGCGGGTAGAAAGGCCATGATTTGCATCACCATAAATGCGACATCGCTGGCGGTGGTGTGCCCGCTGGGGCCGAGTTTGTCGAACTGCTCAAGGATCACCTCCATAAACTCCGCCTGTGCGCTTAGATCGTAAACCTGAGCGGGAACATGACTTGCGGCCAGTGCTGACAACTGCGCCTGCTGGCGCGGGAAGCTGTGCAACGCACTGATTACGGATGAATGCTCAATGTGCATGGCGGTGCGGTGATACTGATTCTTGTCACCGGCCTCGACATGCACCTTGTGAAGTCGAAACGGTGGGAAGATAAATAACCGTCCGGGCCTGGCGGTGAAGTGTTGGTTATCCACCACAACGATACCATATCCTTTTGAAATATATAGAAATTCAACGCACTGGTGCCAGTGATAATACTGGGCGCTGGATGCCCGCAGGCGATGAAATGAGATAACCTGGCTATCAAGCGTAATCCGCTCCATTAATTGTGGTTCGCTCATTTCCCCTCCAGGACAACAATTTTAAGTTTTTACGCCATGATTTGTAATTTATTGCCCTCTGAAATAGAAAAATCCAGTGAAAATGAAATAACGGTTTATTTTTGTGATGAGGTTCACTCTGAGCAAACAATAAAAACGACTACTCTTTGCCTCAACGCACATAAGCAGTGCGAAGACGAATATGAATAACAACAACTTATAATATTCTCGTGTCTGGCGGGAGGACATTGTGCAACCTGAAAATATTACCCTGAATAACCCCCTTAAAAACCGGGGAGATCTTCATAAACTGGTCAATGAATTATTGAATGCCGTTTCACCATTCTTTAAAAAAGAGACCAGTCGCGTTGATCTGGCAAATTTCACTGCCCATTACGGGCAACAGATCGCGAATATGGAAACTTTCTCTCGTTTGCTGTGGGGCGTAACGCCACTGCTGGCGGGCGGTTATGAACCGGAACAATTTTCTTTTTATATTCAGGCGATAAAAAACGGGACTAACCCTGAGCATGCGGATTACTGGGGTGAAGTTGAGCCTTACGATCAGCGTATTGTCGAAATGGCTGCCTACGGATTATTGCTGGCCGTTGCCCACGAACCGTTGCTGGCACACTTTAACGAACAAGAAAAACATCACCTCTGGCAGTGGCTAAAGCAGAGCGAAAATCAGGCTATTCCAGACAACAACTGGCATTTCTTCCCGATTCTGGTTCAGGTTGGCTTCCATCAAAGCGGCATGCCTAATAATGCCGATGCGCTGGAAAAACACTTTGACGCTATGGAAGCGTATTACCTGGGCGATGGCTGGTATTCAGATGGCCCGGGCCGTCCACGTGACTACTACATTTCGATGGGCTTCCATTTCTATGGGCTTATCTATGCAAAGCTAATGGCCGATGTTGACCCGGCGCGCTGTAACAAATTACGCCAACGCGCCGCGCAGTTTGCCACCGATTTTATCCATTTCTTTGCTGATGATGGTTCCGCGATCCCCTTCGGCCGCAGCCTGACTTATCGCTTCGCACAGGCGGCATTCTGGAGTGCTGCTGCATTTGCCGGGCTGGAAGTGTACTCGCCTGGAGTGGTGAAAGGCATCGTGTTGCGCCACCTGCGCTGGTGGTTAGAACAACCGCTTTTTGACCGCGATGGCGTGATAAGCGTGGGTTACAGCTACCCGAACCTGATTATGGCTGAGGATTACAACGCGCCTGGTTCGCCGTATTGGGGGCTGAAAACCATGTTGGTGCTGGCTCTTGGCGAGCAGGATGATTTCTGGCAGGCCGAGGAATTGCCGTTACCCGCGCGTGAAACCCACCACAGCATTGCCCATGCATCACAAATTCTGGTTCATCAACCTGACCATTTATGGATGCTGACTTCCGGGCAGCTCGAACTCAATAACTTCGTAAATACCGAAGCCAAATACTGCAAATTTGCCTACTCCACGCGCTACGGTTTCACCATCGAACGCGGGCGTTTTGGGCTCAATCATGCCGCCCCTGATTCCATGCTGTTGTTATCGGAGAAAGATAATTACTGGCGCGGGCGTCGCGATTGCCAGCAAGTGACCACCGCTGATGGCGTGATCTTCAGCCGTTGGCAGCCGTGGAACGATGTCACCATCGACACCTGGTTACTGCCGTTGGGCGACTGGCAAATACGCGTGCATTCCCTGAAAACGGCCCGTGAACTCGATTGTGCGGAAGGGGGCTTTAGCCTGACGAATCGCCCACTGCCACATGCGCAAATGGCGCAGGCAAAAAGCCTGCTTACCACCTCCACCGATACCAGCGCTATTTACTGTTTAAGCCCGCAACCGCGCAATGGCGAGCAAGTCCTGACGCCTCCGAATAGCAACTTGCTGTTTGCTGAACGTGCGGCAGTTCCGTTGCTTAAAGGGGCGCTGAATATCGGTACACATCTGTTAATAAGTGCCGTTTGGGCTGGCGATACGCAAGCGTTCGATGCGCAAACCCGCCCGCAAGCCATTATCAGCGAGGGTGTTGTACGCCTGGTGATGGGTCACCAAGAGAAGCAACTGATTCTGGAGACACACCAATGAACACGTCGACACCCACGCGTACTGCACAGATAAAAATGAGCAGTTTTATCTTTCTCTACTTTTTTACCTGGTCATCGAGCTTTGGGCTATATGCCCTGTGGCTGAGCCAAAAGGTCGGCTTAGACAGCATTACCATCGGTAGCGTTTTCGCCATCAATGGTGTCTTCGCGGTGGTGATGAAACCGGTATATGGCTACATCATGGACAAAATTGGGATGAGCAAATGGCTGCTCTATTTTGTCTGTGCGGTCTCGGCGTTAATGGCCCCGTTTTTCGTTACCGTTTACCAACCGCTTCTGCTCACACACACCACCATCGGCATTGTGATTGGTGCGCTGTACCTGAGTCTTGGCTGGTATGCCGGTGTTGCCGCTTCCGAATCTTATGCGGACCGTTTTAGCCGCTTGTATGGTTTGGAGTTTGGTCGCATCCGCATGTGGGGTTCGCTTGGTTGGGCAATGGCGGCATCAGTTTCAGGCCTGCTGTTCAACTACACGCCGCTGGCCAACTTCCTTGTCAGCAGCACCACCTCTGTATTAATGCTGCTGGTGCTTATCAGCCTTAAAATTGGCGATGAGCAACTGCGTAATAACAATGTGATTTCAGCAAACAAAATCGTTTTTGCCGACGTCGTGATGCTTTTGAAAAACCGCAAATTCTGGATGTTCAGCCTGTATGTCGCCGGCGTGGCATGGATGATGTTCGTGGCGGAGCAGCAGTTCCCACGCTATTTCGTTTCGTTCTTTGCGACTAAAGAGCAGGGCAATGCGTGGTACGGCTACCTGAGTACCGTCCAGTCCGGCATGGAATTTGTGATGATGATGTTCATCCCGCTGCTGGTAAACCATTACGGCGCAAAAAAAGGGCTGCTGTTCTGTGGTTGTGTGGTGGGGGCGCGTCTGATTGCTTCCGGGCTGACCACTGATCCGCTGATTATCTCGATAATCAAACCGTTCTACGGCGTTGAGATCTCACTGCTGCTGATTTCCGTTTTCAAATATATCGCCGAACATTTCCACAAGAAAATCAACGCCACCATGTATCTGCTGGGTTATCAGGCGATGATCTATGTCGGCTCGGTTGTCGTGGCACCGCCAGCAGGCTACCTGTACGACAAAATTGGCTTCGAGCACACCTACTTGATGATGGGCTGTTGCGCGCTGGTCTTCACCTTTATTTCTGCATTCACACTCTCGCGCTGCCAGTCAAAACGCGATGAATCCAGCAGCTTCTCTTCGGCTTTAAACACCGCACCGGTCGAACCGGTAAAACATTAATTAAAGGAAACGTTATGACCCGTACTTTAGTCACTGAAAATGTGGTGACCGAGCCACTGCGCCCTATTGAATTGCACCAGGTCGACCGTCTGGCACTGAAACGTAAGCTGGATACTGCGCTGCAAAGCGTGACCAAAAAGCTGGATAAAACCATTGCGGCGGTCGGTGACCAATTCCCAAACGAAGCATGTGAAGGGGGCAAGTGGAAGCCTACCGATAACGTGGAATGGACCACCAGTTTTTGGCCCGGCCAGCTGTGGCTTGCTTGGGAGATGACCGGTGAGGATAAATATCGCCAGGCGGCGGAGCGTTATTTGCCTTCCTTTGCGCAGCGTTTAGACCAGCGCATCGAAACTGCGACACATGACCTGGGCTTTTTGTACACGCTATCTTGCGTTAACGCATGGCGACTGACCGGCAATGAAACTGCACGGCAGACCGCATTACAGGCGGCAGATATTTTGATGGAACGCTACAACCCGGTGGCGAAAATCATCCAGGCGTGGGGGGATTTGAATGATCCAGAACAACAAGGCCGAATGATTATTGACTGTAATATGAACCTTCCGCTGCTTTATTGGGCAAGCCAGCAAACCGGCGATGCACGCTACGCGCAGGCCGCGACAGCGCATGCGCAGCAGGCGGCGAAGTACATCGTTCGCCCGGATGCATCCACCTTCCATACGTTTTATATGGATGTAAAAACCGGTGAGCCACGGTTTGGTAACACGCACCAGGGTTATAGCGACACATCGTGTTGGTCACGCGGCCAGGCATGGGGCATTTATGGTTTCTTGCTCACGTACCTGTATACCGGTGACAAAAGCATGGTGGATCTCACCCGCAGCCTGGCGCATTACTTCATTAACCGCTTGCCGGAAGATGACGTTTGCCACTGGGATTTAGCATTGCTCGGAACGGATGCGGTGCGCGATAGCTCGGCGGCAGCCATTACCGCCTGCGGCTTGCTGGAACTGGTAAAAGTGCTGCCGGTGCTCGATGAACATCGTGCCCACTACGAAGAGATGGCGCTGCGGATTATCCAGTCGCTAACGGATAATTACCTGGCGCGTGATGATGAGTCGTGCGAAGGCTTGCTGAAACATTCGGTTTACCATATGGCGAGCGGAAAAGGGGTGGATGAGTGCTGTAGTTGGGGAGACTATTTCTACCTGGAAGCGCTGGCACGTGTGCGCCAGGTGTGGAGCCTCTACTGGTAAGTTTTTCGCCCCCGTTGGTGCGGGGGCAACATGGAGAGTTTTAATGAAAACTGTTGCTGTCTTGTTGGCACCCGGGTTTGAAGAAGGGGAAGCCATTGTTACCATCGATATTCTGCGTCGCCTGAAAATTAACGTGCGCACGCTTTCCTGTATCGAAACCCGCGCGGTAATGAGTTACCACGATATTCCAATGGTGGCCGATGCCACGCTGAGTGAATGTTTTGACGACACGTTTGATGCGATTGTCTTGCCCGGCGGCCCGGAAGGCAGCGTTTTCCTTGCCCAAAGCGCCAGTGTCGTTGCTTTCGTGCGCAGCCATGATGAGCAGGGGAAATTCATCTGCCCAATTTGCTCTGCCGCCGCCCGGGTATTGGCTGGCAATGGCTTGCTGAAAGGCCGCCGTTACGTCTGTTCCGGCGATTTATGGCAGCAGGTGACCGATGGTGTGTATGTTGATGCTGATGTGGTGGAAGACGGTAACCTGATCAGTGGCAGAGGGCTTGGCAAAGTATTTGATTTTGCCCTGACCGTTGCTGCACGGCTCGAAGGCGACGAAGCACCCGCTCGAGATCATGCGGAACATATTTATTATCCGTGGTGAGATCTCTTTAATTGCGGCGGGGGAGTGCAATGCTTTTCCCGCCAGCATGAAATAACCTGAACGGTTTTTGTCGTGTGGATGAGTGTCTGCTATATCCATTTAATTCTTATCATCGTCCATCGCTATATTTATGGACAAACCAGCTAAACCCCTTTTCATTTGTCCGACATATACCACCGTTTTTATGTCTTTAATTGCTGAATACATGCACGCTTTTACTGTATTTCTGCGGTGTGATTGCGCTCTCCTATGGATTATTAATTTCCCGCTACAACTATTGTAAGTTCAGAAAGCTAAAGCCAAGACAGCTAATGGATTGTTTTAACTAAATCTTACCCTACACATAATAATATCGAGCGGGAGTTTACCATGCACAAATTTACTAAAGCGCTGGCGGCAATTGGCATAGCCGCGGTTATGTCACAATCCGCTATCGCTGAAACAATGAAGCTCGGTTTTCTGGTGAAGCAACCAGAAGAACCCTGGTTCCAGACCGAGTGGAAATTCGCCGATAAAGCCGGGAAAGATCTCGGTTTTGAAGTGATTAAAATTGCTGTCCCGGACGGCGAAAAAACATTGAATGCAATTGATAGCCTGGCCGCCAGCGGTGCGAAAGGCTTCGTGATTTGCACTCCTGATCCCAAACTCGGCTCCGCGATTGTTGCGAAAGCAAAAAGCTACGACATGAAAGTGATTGCCGTCGATGACCAGTTTGTTACCGCGAAAGGCAAACCAATGGATACCGTGCCGTTAGTGATGATGGCGGCAACCAAAATCGGTGAGCGTCAGGGGCAAGAGCTTTACAAAGAGATGCAAAAACGCGGCTGGGATGTCAAAGAATCTGCGGTAATGGCGATCACGGCTGACGAGCTGGACACTGCTCGCCGCCGCACTTCCGGCTCTATGGACGCGCTGAAAGCGGCCGGTTTCCCGGAAAAACAAATCTATAAAGTACCGACCAAGTCGAACGATATCCCAGGCGCATTTGATGCAGCCAACTCCATGCTGGTGCAGCATCCTGAAGTGAAACACTGGCTGATTGTCGGCATGAACGATAACACCGTACTGGGTGGCGTGCGTGCGACGGAAGGCCAGGGCTTTAAAGCTCCCGATGTGATTGGCGTAGGTATTAACGGTGTGGATGCAATAAGCGAACTGTCTAAAGCGCAGGCTACCGGTTTCTACGGCTCCTTACTGCCAAGCCCGGATGTGCACGGTTATAAGAGTAGCGAAATGCTCTACAACTGGGTGACCAAAGGCGCTGAACCACCAAAATTCACCGAAGTTACCGATGTGGTGTTGATCACCCGCGACAACTTTAAAGAAGAACTGGCGAAAAAAGGCCTCGGCGGCAAGTAACTTCTGTAGCGGATGTCGCAGTACTCATCCCCCTGGACCGGCTTTTGCCAGGGCGGATTAGCACAGCGGCATCCGACTAAAGCAAAGGGTCAATCATGCAACAGAACACACCGTATCTCTCTTTTCGTGGTATAGGCAAAACTTTCCCCGGCGTGAAAGCCTTACAGGACATCAGTTTCGACTGTTATGCCGGGCAAGTTCACGCACTAATGGGGGAGAATGGCGCAGGGAAATCCACGCTCCTGAAAATCCTGAGCGGTAATTACGCGCCAACCGAGGGCAGCATTGTCCTGCGCGGTGAAGAAGTCACATTTGCAAATACGCCGGCCGCGCTCAATGCCGGGGTTGCTATCATTTACCAGGAGCTGCACCTGGTTCCGGAAATGTCGGTCGCAGAGAATATCTACCTCGGCCAACTCCCGCATAAAGCGGGGTTCGTGAACCGTTCTTTACTGAATTACGAAGCAAAATTGCAGCTTGAGCATTTGGGGTTAGATATCGACCCGAGCACGCCGCTCAAGTATTTGTCGATCGGCCAGTGGCAGATGGTCGAGATCGCCAAGGCGCTGGCGCGCAATGCGAAAGTTATCGCCTTCGATGAGCCGACCAGTTCGCTGTCACGCCGTGAAATCGACAACCTGTTCCGTGTCATCCGCGAGTTACGCGCGGAAGGCCGGGTTATCCTTTACGTTTCGCACCGCATGGAAGAAATTTTTGCTCTCAGCGATGCCATTACTGTGTTTAAAGATGGGCGCTACGTGCGCACCTTCGACGATATGCAGCAGGTGAATCATGACTCGCTGGTGCAGGCAATGGTCGGGCGCAATCTCGGTGATATATACGGCTGGAAAGCGCGTGACCACGGCGCTGAACGCTTACGTCTTGATGGCGTAAAAGCCCCCGGCGTGCGCACACCTGTTTCCCTTTCGGTCCGTAGCGGCGAAATCGTCGGCTTATTTGGCCTGGTGGGTGCCGGGCGCAGCGAACTGATGAAAGGCATGTTTGGCGGCACGCGCATTACCGCAGGAAAAGTGCTGATTGACGGAGCTGTTATCAACATCAACAAACCTGCCGATGCAATTCGCGCAGGCATGATGCTGTGCCCTGAGGATCGCAAAGCAGACGGTATTATTCCGGTGCACTCAGTGCGCGACAACATCAACATCAGCGCGCGTCGCAAACACATTAGCGCGGGGTGCCTGATTAACAACCGCTGGGAAGCGGACAATGCCGCATCGCACATCCGCTCATTGAATATCAAAACTCCCACGGCTGAACAGCTGATCATGAACCTTTCCGGTGGCAACCAGCAAAAGGCGATTTTAGGCCGCTGGCTGTCCGAAGATATGAAAGTGATCCTGCTCGATGAGCCAACGCGTGGCATTGATGTGGGTGCAAAACACGAAATCTATAACGTGATTTACGCCCTCGCCGCACAA
Source organism: Buttiauxella brennerae ATCC 51605 (assembly GCF_001654925.1). GTDB lineage: Bacteria > Pseudomonadota > Gammaproteobacteria > Enterobacterales > Enterobacteriaceae > Buttiauxella > Buttiauxella brennerae. The sequence continues at coordinate 491,417 of NZ_LXER01000017.1, read as the reverse complement.
GGCGTGGCGGTGCTGTTTGCCTCCAGTGATTTGCCTGAAGTCCTTGGCCTTGCGGATCGCATTATCGTGATGCGTGAAGGGGAAATAGCCGGTGAACTGCTGCATGGCGAAGCCAACGAGCAGCAAGCATTAAGCCTGGCGATGCCAAAAACCAGCGCGTCTGCCGCATGAGTAAGGAGAGAAAAATGTCTGCATTGACTCCATCATCAACCAAAGCATCTTCAACAAACACATCATCAGGCGACAACAAGAAAAAGTCGTCACTGAGTCTCGGGCGTATCTGGGATAACTACGGCATGCTGGTGGTGTTCGCGGTGCTGTTTATCGCCTGCGCGATATTTGTGCCGAACTTCTCTTCTTTTGTGAATATGAAGGGGTTAGGGCTTGCCATTTCGATGTCCGGAATGGTGGCGTGTGGCATGTTGTTCTGCCTGGCGTCCGGCGATTTTGACTTGTCCGTCGCGTCGGTCATTGCCTGCGCGGGCGTCACCACCGCCGTAGTGATCAACATGACCGAAAGCCTGTGGATTGGTGTAGCGGCAGGGCTGTTACTGGGCATGTTAAGTGGCCTGGTCAACGGTTTTGTTATCGCCCGTTTGAAAATCAATGCCTTGATTACCACACTTGCAACCATGCAGATTGTGCGCGGGCTGGCGTACATCATTTCTGATGGTAAAGCGGTGGGTATCGAAGATGAGCGCTTCTTTGCGCTGGGTTATGCCAACTGGTTGGGGCTGCCTGCGCCAATCTGGCTGACAGTCGGCTGCCTGATAATCTTTGGTTTCCTGCTCAATAAAACGACCTTTGGGCGTAACACGCTGGCGATTGGGGGTAATGAAGAGGCCGCGCGCCTGGCGGGTGTGCCGGTCGTGCGCACAAAAATCATCATCTTTATTCTCTCAGGCCTGGTGTCGGCGGCGGCGGGGATCATTCTCGCATCACGCATGACCAGCGGCCAGCCGATGACGTCTATCGGTTATGAGTTGATTGTTATCTCGGCCTGCGTATTGGGCGGTGTGTCACTGAAAGGTGGGATTGGTAAAATTTCCTACGTCATTGCCGGTATTTTAATTCTTGGTACCGTAGAAAATGCCATGAACTTACTGAACATTTCGCCGTTCTCGCAGTATGTGGTGCGCGGTCTGATTCTGTTGGCGGCGGTAATTTTTGACCGCTACAAACAGAAAGCCAAACGTACAGTGTAACCCTCTACAGTGTAACCATCGGATGGCGCTACGCTTATCTGGCCTTAGTGAAGTTGTTGCAGGGCAGATAAGCGTGAGCGCCATTATCCAGTTTTAAAATGTACAATTGCTTATTCAGATAGTATTTCCCGCCATAAACGACTAAAAACCCGGATGCAAATCACTGTAATAGTCACGCCACTAAAGTAGAGTCTGCTGCGTTGAATTCGGCCTCAAGGAGATGAGCCAATGAGCAGTGATGTTAATTACATCAGCAGTAAAGTGCGTGTACCCGGAAATCGTAAATTTGATACCACTTGGGTGTTGAGTCTTTTTGGTACGGCCGTCGGAGCGGGAGTGCTTTTTCTGCCTATCAATGCCGGGATGGGGGGCTTCTGGCCACTCGTGGCGCTGGCGGTGATCGTTGGGCCAATGACCTGGCTTGCTCACCGTGGGCTGGCACGTTTTGTCTTATCATCACGTAACCCAGGCAGTGATATCACCGAAGTGGTGGAAGAGCATTTTGGCGCGAAAGCGGGCATCTTAATCACACTGCTTTACTTCTTCGCCATCTACCCGATCCTGCTTATCTATGGCGTGGGCATCACCAACACCATTGATTCGTTAATGGTTAACCAGCTGGGAATGGCTTCACCACCGCGTGTAATTTTGTCGATTGTACTGATTGCCGCGTTGATGGCGGTCATGTTGACCAGTGAGCGGGTGATGCTGAAAATCACCGAGCTGATGGTTTACCCGTTGGTCGCTATCTTACTTTTCCTCTCTCTCTATCTGATCCCACACTGGAACACCGCAGCACTTTCACAAGTGCCAACGGCGATGGATTTCACCACCACCCTGTGGCTGACGATTCCGGTTCTGGTGTTTGCCTTTAACCACTCTCCGGCGATCTCCTCTTTCGCTCTGTCACAGCGTCGTGAATACGGCAACCTGGCGGATGAAAAAGCGAGTCAGACGCTGCGCAAAACGTCCACCATTCTGCTGGCGTTTGTGATGCTGTTTGTCTTTAGCTGCGTATTGAGTGTGACTCCGGCAGATTTAATGGCGGCAAAACAGCAAAACATTTCGATGCTGAGCTTCCTTGCCAACAAGTTCGATAACCCGCTGATTTCCATCTTTGGGCCATTGGTCGCCATTCTGGCCATTTCCAGCTCCTTCTTCGGCCACTATCTGGGTGCGCGTGAAGGCCTGCATGGGCTGGTGAAAAAAATTGCCCGTCATAACGGCAAGCGCTTTGATGATCGCAAGCTGAACAAAGTGATTGCACTGTTCTTCCTGCTGAGTTTGTGGCTGGTGGCAACACTTAACCCGAGCATCCTTGGCATGATTGAATCCCTGGGTGGGCCAATCATTGCGATGATTCTGTTTATCATGCCGATGTTCGCCATCCATAAAGTGCCTGCGCTGGCGAAATTCCGTGGCAAAGTGAGCAATATCTTCGTTACGGTTATGGGGCTGGTCGCGATTTCAGGTCTGATCGCCAGCTTCTTCTAATACCTGCAACACCGAAACGCCAGGCCAAATGCGGCCTGGCGATTTATCCTGGAAAATTGCGACACCCGTCACCCTGTCTATACTTACATGGCTAATCATAATTTATCGTTACCGTCACGGTGGCGAAATTAACCATGTAAGGAGGAGCCGCTGGTGGCTGAAGTTTCATCTGTACCGCCTCTACTTTCAGGAAATCTTGCCTTTTTCTTCGACCTCGATGGCACGCTGGCAGAAATCAAACCGCACCCGGACCAAGTCTATATTCCGGCCGCTGTGCGCACGTTACTGCAAAAAATGTCTGTCATGAGTGACGGAGCACTGGCGTTGATTTCAGGGCGTTCAATGGTCGAGCTCGATAAGCTTGCTACTCCATTCCACTTTCCGCTTGCCGGGGTGCATGGAGCTGAACGCCGCGATATCAATGATAAAACTCACGTTGTCACACTTCCCCAACCGCTCGTTGCGGCCTTGCATCAGCAGTTAGCCGAGGCGCTAATGCTGTTGCCCGGAACGGAACTCGAAGCAAAAGGAATGGCATTTGCACTCCATTACCGCCAGGCGCCCGAGGCGGCAGAAGCCATTCTGGCACTGGCGCAGCAAATGTCGCACCGCTACCCGGAGCTTGCGTTGCAACCGGGGAAATGTGTGGTGGAGTTGAAACCGTTGGGAATTAACAAAGGTACGGCGATTCGCACTTTTATGCAGGAAGCACCTTTCGCGGGCCGTACACCTGTTTTCATTGGTGACGACCTGACCGATGAAGCAGGATTTAAACAGGTTAATGCCCTTGGCGGGCTGACCATTAAAGTCGGCAGTGGCGAAACCATCGCCAGCTATCGGCTGGCAAATGTGCGCATGGTTTATCACTGGCTTGGCAAATTAACGCAACACATAGAACAACAAAAGTCAGCTATTTTACGGGGAGAAGATTATGAGTCGCTTAGTGGTAGTCTCTAATCGCATTGCACCACCGGATGATAAAAAAAGCAGTGCCGGTGGTTTGGCTGTGGGTATTTTGGGTGCATTAAAAGCTGCAGGTGGCTTATGGTTTGGCTGGAGCGGCGAGGTTGGGGATCCCGATGCGGCGTTAAAAAAGACGAAGCGCGGAAACATTACCTGGGCTTCATTCAACCTGAGCCAGGAAGATTACGAAAGCTACTATCTGCAATTTTCCAATGCGGTACTTTGGCCGGCATTTCACTATCGCCTTGATCTGGTTGATTACCAGCGCGAAGCCTGGGAAGGTTATAGCCGCGTAAATTCTATGCTGGCCAGCAAGCTCACGCCTCTGCTGGAAGATGACGACATCTTGTGGGTACATGACTACCATTTGCTGCCATTTGCGGCGGAATGTCGCAAGCAAGGGCTAAACCACCGGATCGGTTTCTTCTTACATATTCCTTTCCCAACACCCGAAGTGTTTAACGCGCTTCCACCCCATGCAGAGCTCGTCGAAGCATTGTGTGAATACGACTTATTGGGCTTCCAGACTGAAAATGATCGCCTGGCATTCCTCGATTGTGTGGCTAGTCAGACGCGCCTTGATAATACGGGTAAAAACCAGCATCAGGCGTTTGGTAACACCTTCCAGACTGAAGTTTACCCGATAGGTATTGAACCTGAGGAGATCAAGAAAAGCGCGCAAGGCCCATTGCCGCCTAAACTTGCCCAACTCAAAGCGGAACTGGGCAGTATTAAAAACATCTTCTCCGTTGAGCGACTGGATTATTCCAAAGGGCTGCCTGAACGCTTCCTCGCTTTTGAAGCATTGCTGGAAAATTACCCGCAGCATCACGGTAAAATTCGTTACACCCAAATCGCGCCGACATCGCGTGGTGACGTGCAGGCTTATCAGGACATTCGCCATCAACTGGAAACAGAAGCGGGGCGCATCAACGGTAAATATGGGCAGTTGGGTTGGACACCGCTTTACTATCTGAACCAGCACTTTGACCGTAAATTGGTGATGAAGGTTTTCCGTCACGCTGATGTTGGGCTGGTCACACCGCTTCGCGACGGGATGAATCTGGTGGCGAAAGAGTACGTTGCCGCGCAAGACCCCGCGAACCCGGGCGTGTTGGTGCTATCGAAATTTGCTGGCGCGGCGAATGAGTTGTCTTCTGCGTTGATTGTGAACCCTTATGACCGGGATGATGTTGCCGCAGCCCTGGACAGAGCATTGACCATGCCCCTTGCGGAGCGCATTTCACGCCATAGTGAGATGATGGCGGTTATCGAGAAGAATGATATTCACCATTGGCAGAAAAGGTTTATTGACGACCTAAAGCAGGCCGCCGCCCGCAGCGATGAGTCGCATTTGGATAAGAAGGTGGCGACGTTTCCGAAGTTAGCGTGAGGCGGGCAGTGTCATGTGAATGAACGGTGAACGTGCCAGGTGGATAACGACATCCCCCTGGCACGTTCACCGTTTCGGTAACTTCTGGGAACACTGAACGTTTAGTGAACGGAATAAATACCATCCTACAAAAAATGAGCCTTTCAACGAACGTAATAATCCCTTTTAAAACTTAACTTAGCTTAAATTACCCCGGAGTAACTAAATTTAACTTAAATTCCCCTTATCTCAACGGCACCAATAAAACATCTACCTGACTCGATGCCACCACCGCCTTCGCGGAGCAAATTATCTTGCTGAAAAAAGTCTGGTTGTGATTACCGCAAATCACTAAATCAACCGATCCCTTTCGGCATATTGCCAGAATATGTTCACTTAATTCGCCCGTCGCAATAACGGTTTCGGATATCGGATAATTTGTTTTCTCAATTAACGCATCAATAAAAAGTTGCGTCTCTTCAAGCATTAACTCCCGCAAATTCTCCATAAGCGGCGCAGCAAATTGATTATAAAGTTCGGGATCTGATGCGAGCGTAATCAGTGTGATTTTGCCATTTACCGGTTGAGCGATGGAGACAGCCTTATCGACCAGTAACTGACTTTCCGGGCTGACAGCCACAGCAACCAATATATGTTGATAGCTCATTACAACCTCCTGTTGCCAGATAACCAAACGGTTAACATTTTACTTACTATAAGATCCATATTTACGCAACGATAGTAACCATGGGAAATGTGAGTCTGCTCATGAAAAATGATTAATAACGCTAATGTATGCGAGTTGTTGGAATTTGTAACTGCACAGATAGTTCATTTTTCCATCAAACTTTTATATTATTTTATCTGCTTCCCGTCGTCATCATCTTGCAGTGGGAATTTATTCCTTTGTCTCAAAGGATGGCGATATTTCAAGGTGTTATGTGCTGAAAATGAAATTGATAGTAGTTTATTAAACCATGAAATAAAAAATGCGATATAAATCACATAGCTAAGTGGAACTGAAGAGGCGTTATGGAGAGTAAGTCACCAGGTTGTTAGCTAAACGAAAAGGTTTTTCCATAATAACGTAACGGATATTTCGACTTAGGTTGAAAAGTGCGCAATTGAAAAGTCTTACTGATGTTTCCAGGTAACCTATAAAGGAAAAATATGTGATCTCTATCACATAAATATCAAAATTCGGCGGCATCCGCATTGTATGTCTACAGGGCTGCGAGTAGAGTTTGCCCGGAATTAGGAAAAATCTTAATTTCATACAAAAAATTTACACTCGGATAAGCGCGCATTTACACGGAAGTCTCCACCACATTTTTGTGCCAGTGGATTCGTTGCGCATTATCAGTCAAATGATTTTGGCTTTTTGGTTGTTTTAATTTTAACCGGGGATTCCCGGCGACTCACGGGGTGCGGCATCGCCGCATGTATAAAAGTAAGTTTTTCAGGATGAACACAATGCATACATCCGAGTTGTTAAAACATATCTACGATATTAATTTGTCGTATTTATTACTTGCGCAGCGCCTTATTAGCAGTGATAAAGCCTCAGCAATGTTTCGCCTGGGAGTGACCGAGGATATGGCCACTTCACTGGGTGAATTAACATTGCCGCAAATGGTAAAACTCGCGGAAACCAATCAATTAATTTGTCAGTTCCGTTTTAATGACAATCAAACCATTACCCGCTTAACACAAGACTCTCGTGTGGATGATTTACAGCAAATTCATACCGGCATTTTGTTATCCACCCGCTTATTAAATGAGGTGTCCGCGATAGACGAGGCATCACGCAAAAAAAGGGCGTAGCAAAATGAGCGAAAAAAGTATTGTTCAGGAAGCCCGCGATATACAACTGGCGATGGAATTAATCACGCTTGGTGCAAGATTGCAGATGCTGGAAAGTGAAACGCAATTAAGCCGTGGCAGACTGATCAAACTGTATAAAGAGCTCCGTGGTAGCCCACCTCCGAAAGGAATGCTGCCATTTTCTACCGACTGGTTTATGACGTGGGAGCAAAATATTCATGCTTCTATGTTCTGCAATGCCTGGCAGTTTTTACTCCGCACTGGTTTATGTACCGGTGTCGATGCGGTCATAAAAGCTTACCGCTTGTATCTGGAACAATGCCCTGCACAGGAAAGCGGGCCGTTGTTGGCGCTGACTCGCGCCTGGACGCTGGTGCGTTTTGTCGAAAGTCACATGCTTGAATTGAGCCGTTGCAACTGCTGCGGTGGCAACTTTATTACTCATGCACACCAGCCTGTGGGCAGCTTTGCTTGCAGTTTGTGCCAGCCGCCATCACGCGCGGTAAAAAGACGTAAACTTTCTACGAATACTGCCGATATTATTCCACAACTGCTGGATGAACAGGTCAGACAGGCCGTTTAACAGTTCGGTGTGGATAAACACTCCAGCAGCGATAAGCGATTATCGCTGCTTTTTTTTGCCCCACGCTGAGCCGTAAACACCTCTGATTTGTGATTCCTCGTCACATTTAACAGCAGAAGGATGTACTCGTGCTGATTGTAATAGGCTATCTGGTCGTTCTCGCGACAGTATTCGGCGGCTATATGATGACTGGTGGTCATCTTGGCGCACTCTATCAACCAGCTGAATTTATCATCATTGGTGGAGCGGGGGTTGGGGCCTTTATCGTTGGCAATAACGGTAAGGCGATAAAAGCAACAATAAAAGCGTTGCCATTACTTTTCCGCCGCTCGAAATACACCAAAAGCATGTATATGGATCTCATGGCCTTGCTTTATCGCTTGATGGCGAAGTCACGCCAGCAAGGAATGTTTTCGCTTGAACGTGATATCGAAAACCCGAAAGAAAGCGAAATCTTCGCCAGTTATCCGCGTATTTTGGCCGACACATTGATGCTGGAATTTATTATTGATTACCTGCGTCTGATCATCAGCGGGAATATGAACTCCTTTGAAATTGAAGCGCTGATGGATGAGGAAATTGAAACACATGAAAGTGAGGCTGAAATACCGGCAAATAGCCTTGCCATCATGGGGGATTCGCTTCCGGCATTCGGTATTGTCGCCGCCGTAATGGGCGTGGTACATGCGCTGGCTTCTGCCGACAGGCCCGCCGGTGAACTGGGTGCGTTAATTGCGCACGCCATGGTGGGAACCTTCCTTGGGATTTTGCTGGCCTACGGTTTTATTTCACCGCTGGCGACCGTTCTGCGCCAAAAAAGCGCTGAAACGACCAAAATGATGCAGTGCGTTAAAGTCACTTTGCTCTCAAGCCTGAATGGTTATGCGCCGCCGATTGCTGTCGAATTTGGCCGTAAGACCCTTTACTCCAGCGAGCGCCCATCGTTTGTTGAACTGGAAGAACATGTTCGTGCTGTTCGCTCGCCGAACGCGCAACAGCGCGCCACGGAAGAAGAAGTATGAAGCATAACGCGCGCCCCATTGTTGTCGTAAAACGCCGTAAGCATAAAGGCCACGGCGGCGGCGCGCACGGTTCATGGAAAATTGCCTACGCCGACTTCATGACCGCGATGATGGCTTTTTTCCTGGTTATGTGGCTGATTTCCATCTCCAGCCCTAAAGAACTGGCGCAAATTGCCGACTATTTCCGTACGCCACTTTCCGCCGCGATTACCGGGGGGCAGCGCATCGCCGACAGCCAGAGCCCAATACCCGGCGGCGGTGATGATGTCACCCAGCAACAAGGCGAAGTGAAAAGACAGCCTAATATTGAAGATCTCAGAAAGCGGATGGAAGCCAATCGCCTCAAGCGCCTGGGTGACAAACTGGATCAGCTGATTGACGCCGATCCAAAGTTACGCGCGCTGCGCCCTCATCTGCAAATTGACCTGGTTCAAGAGGGGTTACGGATACAAATTATCGACAGCCAGAACCGCCCAATGTTTAAAAATGGCAGCGCCGAAGTTGAGCCTTATATGCGTGACATCCTGCGCAGCATTGCGCCATTACTGAATGATATTCCGAACAAAATTAGTTTATCTGGTCACACTGATGATTTGCCTTATGCCATGGGAGAGCGTGGTTATAGCAACTGGGAATTGTCTGCGGACCGGGCAAATGCTTCGCGGCGTGAACTGATCTCGGGTGGGCTTATCGACGGCAAAGTTTTGCGCGTTGTCGGGATGGCGTCAACGATGCGCCTGAGCAACCGCGGAGCAGGGGATGCCATCAACCGTCGCATTAGTTTGCTGGTACTGAACAAACAAGCTGAAGAGGCCATCGTGCATGAAAACGCAGAAAGCGATAACCAGCCAGTCAGCATTCTCCAACAACCTGCGGCGGTAGTGCCGGCGCAGAACACATTACCGCCACAATCCGGTACGAGGTGATAGCGTGAGTATGGATATCAGCGATTTTTACCAGACATTTTTTGACGAGGCCGACGAGCTTCTGGCCGATATGGAGCAGCACTTACTGAATCTGTTGCCAGAAGCGCCGGACTCAGAACTGCTTAATGCCATATTTCGTGCTGCGCACTCAATAAAAGGAGGTGCCGGGACATTCGGCTTCTCCATTTTGCAGGAAACCACGCATTTAATGGAAAACCTGCTCGACGATGCCCGGCGTGGTGAGATGCACCTCAACACCGATATCATCAACCTGTTTTTGGAAACTAAAGATATTATGCAGGAACAGTTGGACGCCTATAAAAACTCACAGGAACCGGACGCTGAGAGTTTCGACTATATCTGCAAAGCGTTGCGCCAACTGGCTCTGGAAGCCAAAGGCGAAAGTGCTTCGACCCCGGCAAAATTAACGGTGGTAGAAAAAGAGACCGCCTCCCAGGCGCCTGCCAGCGACGGCAATTTGCGCATTGCGATAACCGGACTGAAGTCGACCGAGCTTGATTTATTGCTCGAAGAGTTGGGCAACCTGGGCACATTAAGCGAGGTGGAAAAAGGGGCGAACTCCGTCACCGCAACCATCGAAACTACCGTCAGTGCTGACGATATCAGCGCCGTGCTCTGTTTTGTTATCGAGCCTGAGCAGATTGAATTTCTTCCGTTAACCGCAGCCAGTTCTGAGGCGGAAGTAGCAGTTGCACAAGTTGCAGTCGCAGAAGCACCGGTCGCCGTGGCGGTGAATGCACCACAACCGGTTGTTGCGCAGCTTGCGCCAGTCGCCGCTGTTTCACCACGTGCCGAGCGGGAAACTAAACCGACGCGCGTCAGCGAATCGAGCAGTATCCGCGTTGCGGTGGAAAAGGTTGACCAGCTGATAAACCTGGTGGGCGAACTGGTTATCACACAATCGATGCTGGCCCAGCGTTCCAACGAGCTTGATCCGGTAGAACATGGCGAACTGATTACCAGCATGGGTCAGTTACAGCGTAATGCCCGTGATTTGCAAGAATCAGTAATGTCTATCCGCATGATGCCAATGGAATATGTCTTCAGCCGCTTCCCGCGTCTGGTGCGCGACCTGGCAAGCAAACTGGATAAACAGGTGGAACTGACGCTTCAGGGCAGCTCCACTGAACTGGATAAAAGCCTGATTGAACGCATTATCGACCCGTTAACGCACCTGGTGCGTAACAGTCTCGACCACGGTATCGAATCACCTGAAAAACGTGTTGCTGCCGGGAAATCGGCCATCGGTAATTTAATTCTTTCTGCCGAACATCAGGGCGGGAATATTTGTATTGAAGTCTCCGACGATGGTGCGGGCCTGAACCGTGAACGCATTCTTGCTAAAGCGTTGTCGCAAGGCATGCCGGTGCACGAAAACATGTCGGACGACGAAGTGGGCATGCTGATTTTTGCCCCAGGATTCTCGACTGCTGAACAAGTGACTGATGTTTCCGGGCGTGGCGTGGGCATGGATGTGGTGAAACGTAACATCCAGGAAATGGGTGGCCATGTTGAAATCAAATCCCAGGCCAATGTCGGCACCACCATCCGCATTATGCTGCCGCTAACCCTCGCAATTCTTGATGGCATGTCGGTCAAAGTGTGCGACGAAGTCTTTATTCTGCCACTCAATGCGGTGATGGAATCGTTGCAGCCGAAAGAAGATGATTTGCACCCACTGGCGGGTGGCGAGCGCGTGCTTGAAGTGCGCGGCGAATACTTGCCGCTGGTTGAATTGTGGAAAGTGTTTGATGTAAGCGGTGCAAAAACCGAAGCGACGCAAGGCATTGTGGTGATTTTGCAAAGCGCCGGGCGCCGTTACGCGCTATTGGTTGACCAACTGATTGGCCAGCATCAAGTGGTGGTGAAAAACCTTGAAAGCAACTATCGCAAAGTGCCGGGTATTTCAGCGGCAACCATCCTCGGCGATGGCAGCGTTGCGCTGATTGTTGATGTATCTGCGCTGCAAGGTTTGAATCGCGAACAACGTATGGCCGGCACCGCCGCCTGATCCTCCGGGTTTGAGAATAGGATAAGAAAATGACTGGATTAACCAATGTGACCAAATTGACCGGGGAAACGGTAGGGCAAGAGTTTCTCGTCTTCACCCTCGGTGACGAAGAATACGGTATCGATATTTTAAAAGTGCAGGAAATACGTGGCTACGACCAGGTCACGCGTATTGCTAACACGCCTGCCTTTATTAAAGGTGTGACCAACCTGCGCGGCGTGATTGTGCCGATCCTCGATCTGCGTATTAAGTTTGAGCAAGACGACGTGGAATATAACGACAACACGGTGGTTATCGTACTGAACTTCGGCCAACGTGTTGTAGGGATTGTGGTCGATGGCGTGTCGGATGTGTTGTCTCTGACAGCTGAACAAATCCGCCCGGCACCTGAATTTGCCGTAACGCTTTCCACGGAATACCTGACGGGCCTTGGCGCATTGGGCGACCGTATGCTGATTCTGGTCAATATCGAAAAGCTGCTTAACAGTGAAGAGATGGCGCTGGTCGATAGCGCGGTTCGCGTGGCGTAAGATTTGCCCCCTCACGCAGGCGTGTAGCCGCGTGAGGGGAATACTGCACACCTAAACAACCATCAAATTACCCATCATTCCCAACTCTTCGTGTTCAATAATATGGCAGTGGAACATGCGCATGCCGGGTTTATCCTGCAACATTAAAACATGCACCGTTTCGCCTGGCTGCAAGTTAACCGTATCCTTCCATGCCAGACACGGCGGCGTTGTTTTCTGACCGCGCCACACCCGTTGAATCACCTGAAATGACCCGCCATGGATATGAAATGGGTGGTCCATTGTCGTCGCGTTGATGATTTGCCAGTGGTCAACTTTTCCCACTTCACTGTGCAGATCCATGCGGGTGAGATTGAAGTCTTTGCCATTGATCAAAAATGCGCGCGGTGGCGTACCACCTTTGTTTTTCATGATATCGCCCATTTTTTCACTCATCACCGCACGTAATACATTGGTGCCTTCAGGCAATGGCTCGATCGCGCGCAGCGCTGTACTCAGTGCAGCAGGTGCTGCTGTCTTTTCGAAAGTCACCTGCGCCAGTTCCTGGGCGGTTTGCGGCGGCTTGCTCATCATCGGGTAGCGGTTGTAGGGTAAAAGATTGAGGGTGAATTTCCCTGAATTACCGGTAATCAGCACTTCCATGCGCTCACCCGGCGCCAGCAAAATATCGTTCTGAGCTGGCAGTGCTTTTTCCATTAAACCCCCATCTGAACCGACCTGAATTATCTGGCAGCCTGGCAAGGAGAGGTTCAGATATCGCGCACTGCACATATTCCAGATACGAACACGCTGGGCACTGTTCAGCGTCAGAGTCGGTTGATACTGGCCGTTTAACAATACGAACTCGCCTTCGCGCCCATCAACCCAGTCAGCATAGTTATGCGCGGGTATGGCGCCTTTGGGATCAAGACGCAGATCGCTGATAACCCAATGGCTCTCTTTCAGATGCGCTAATGTTTCTTGTGGGTCGCGGATGATTATCGGGCCTGCAAGTCCGGTCGCTATTTGCTGAGCCGAACCTTCAAGCGGATGCGGGTGATACCAGTAGCTGCCCGAAATACGCTCCGGCAACTGGAACTGGTAAATTTTCGACGCACCCGGTGCTACTGGGTCATCCGGGCCGCCATCCTGATCGGAAGGAACCGGTAAACCATGCCAGTGAATTGTGCTTGGGGAACCCAGGTTATTCACGAAAGTGATGCGAACTTTCATGCCCGCCTCAAGTTCGATTAACGGCCCTGGCAGCACGTCATTGTATGCCTGGCAGGTTGTGGGTGGCGTGTTGCTTGTGAACTGTTTCTGGCATTCACTGGCGGTGAGAGTGCCGATAAATTCGCCTTTTGCATTGGATTCATTTTTCAATATCGGCAGGTCCCGAAGGCTGTTGCCGGAAATAAAATCGCTTTGTGCAAGTAAATCAGGGACGCTGGTCGGAACAGGCTCATCACCCTGGGCGGTGCGAATAACGCCCGCCAGCATCACAGACGAAAGGGAATATTTTAAGAATTGGCGTCTTTGCATAACGGTTCCATGAATTAACTTTTGCTGTCGTTACGGCCAGGGATAATCCCCGGTGGCGATGCCTTCGGCGACAAAACGATTTACAATTTGGCGGCGAAATTTCACAACATCATTTATGGGTTGAGAACGAATCTGATGCACTTCTGTCTCGGTGAACGCAACGGCGTGTTTATCCCCCCATTTTTGGTTGAGGTAATTCATCAACACCGCAAGTTGTTCATCATTCAGGCCAGACGAGATGACACCTGGCACATGCAGTAAATAGCTTCGTCCATCGTGGTCATTAACAAATGCCCCGATATACCCAGGAAGAGGGGGGATGCCCCCTCTCACTGACCCGGAACCATCCATATCGTGACACCCTGAACATTTCAGAATGTAGTTCTGCTCAGGGGTGTTTCCGAGGGCATGGCATAAGGGGCTTGCTAACGACAACGCAGCGATAAGCCATGAGGTCACGCCGGAAGTCGTCGCCATGATTAACCCCCGTTGCGCAGTTTATGCAGATCTTCATGAGATTTCGGAGCACTTTTCAGCTGGTTGATGAGCGTCGCGTCAGGTGCGCCATCCACTTTGTTCACATCGTTGATGACATAACGTGTGATATCGACAAGATCCGCGGTTTCGATAAAGTCCTGCGGCGGCATGACCAGACCATCGTAATCGTTGCCTTTGGACTTTAGTTTGCCGCTCAGACCACCCGTCACAACGCCTGCAATGTACTCATTGCGTTTGGCACCCAGCTTGTTCCACAGGTCCGGGTTATTGAGTGCAGGTGCAAGCCCTGGAATACCTTCGGCCTCAAGTCCGTGGCAGCCGGAGCAGTTATTAACGAATTTTTCGTGCCCGTCGGACGCCAGGGCGCTAAGGGAAAGGGTGCTGGCGAAGAGCCCCGCAAGCCAGGCAAAAGAGGTGTTATTCATTGGCAATCCCCACCAGTGTTGCAACGGTGCAGTGATAGCCTTTGTTGGTGTTCGCCATACACCAGTTGATGTCGTTGTGTAACCCCATGCGATACCCCGGGCGCTCTCCTTCGCTGGTGAAACAGTTCACCGAGTTCGTTACCGTAGCCTTACCGCAGCAATCGTTATAGGAAACGAGGTAGTTTTTGTTGTCATGAGGGTTTCGACAAGTACCGACCCACGCCACTTTCGAGGCTTCAGCGCCCGGTGGGCAGGTGGTAATGCTGCCGCCTGAACTGGAACACAAGTTGCCGTCCAGTGCGCAGTAGCGCCAGTAACTACAGTCATTATCATTGTCTACGGCTTTGGGCTTATCGGCCGCAAAGGCTTTGCCCATCGTCCGGTCAAAGGGCAATAGCGGCATGACGCCCGCGCCAACTAAAAAAACGCCGGTCTTAGCCAGAAAATGGCGACGCCCCATATTACGAGCAGAATGACGAGCGCCTTTTTCCGATAGTTTATCCATCACGGCAAATAATTGAGCAAATAGCTTCATACTGTTCTCCGAATTAATGATTCAAACTGGCGGTTGAGACGTTATGCGCGTAATCCTGCAGCGAGGCGAATCCGCTTTCTTTGGCGTTAAACAGACTTTCAAGTTGTTCGCGGCTGTTAATCAGCCCTTTAGAAACGATTTTTCCTTGTTCATCGAGTAATACGGAGAAGGGCAGTTTCGCCACGCGCCAGGCCATGCCTAATTCTGGCGACAATACATACGGAATATCACTCAGTTGCTGATGCTCAATAAACTGCCGGTGTGCTTGTTCATCACCGTCGCTGGCTAATACCACGTTGAGCCAGCCTTCCGATTTATTTATGCTCCTGATAACGGGGAACAGCACTTTACAAATTGGGCACGATGGGGAAACAAACAGCACTAACTGGTGTTTATTCTGCAAACCACCAATTGTCACCATGCCTTTATTTAAAGAGGGCAGGTTAAACACGGCTGATGTTTCACCCGACGCCGGGCCATTATTATTAATCATCGCCCCGACAGGGGTAATGCGCTCGAATAACACACCGACCTGACGAGATAGCGCCAGAAAGGCAACGATTAATAACAGCACCAGAACAAAAAGCACGGCGAGAGCAAAAAGAATAACGCTGTTCATAAAGACTCCTGATCGGGATTCGGATTTGTCAGACGTTGTTTTAAATCGCTGTTGTGTTGCAGTTGTTCAGTCAGTAAATAGGCCACCCACAACATGAAACCTGCTGTGAGAGCGACACCCAACGCCAGATTACTGATGTGACCATCCGGCATGCCGAGCATCACGGCGGCAAGGCCGAGCAAGCACAGGTTGCGGACGATGGCGCGAGTTGACACTTGCACCGGGGTTTCACCACAGCCGCAGACAATCTGCGTTTTCCCGCTGATTAACGCCGTTGCTAAAGCCAGCGTGTAGACGGCGAGCAGTAGCGCGAGAAGGCATTGCCCGGCGGTTGAGGTCGACGGAATAACACTTAAAACAATTGCCGCACATTCCGCAGCCAGCAGGCCACCTGCCAGCGGAAAGCTGAATGCTTCAAGCCGTGGGTGATAATCGGCGACATAGCCGGAAAAGCGCCACAGGCTGGTGGCTTTATGCAATGCTGCCTGGCAAAACAGCAGCACCAGAAAAGCCATCAACATAAAATGGCATTGGCTCATCAGTTGCGCCGCCATATTAGTAGTCCACCAACAACATCTGGTTGAAGCTGCCTAACCCCTTGGCTTTACCGACTTCTTTGCCGACAAACTTCTCGCCCTTGAAGGTGTATTTCAGCACCGTGCCGCCTTCGCCATTTTCTCCTTCGCTTAAGGCAAACAGCTCAGGTTTCTGGGTTTGTGAAACCGCAATGGAGAGGGCATCTTTGGTTTTCACGCGCGTGACGACTTTGTGGCTTTTCATGTCGATGCCCCAAATCTCTTTGGCGCCATCTTTATGACTGCCTTCTTTACCTTTGGGATGCATGCTCACGAACATCAAATTGGTCGGTTTGTTCAGCGCCAGCACTTCAAAGCCGCCTGGAACCCAGTTGCCTTTCGTGCCTTTGGTGTAGCTGAATTTATCGCTAAGCGTGGCTTTGGCTTCTTTATCATTAATTAAATAAAGCGAGCCATTGAATGAGGTGAAAATAAGGTTGTCACCGTCGCGTTGTGAACTGATAAACAGCGCATCTTTATCGGAGTCAAAAACCTTGTCGCTTTTCGTCGCCTGGTAGTTTTTATCGTCGTCGCTGATTTGATAACTGGTCACGGTGCCATCGCCGCATAATGAGCTAAAGCGGTTGTCATCCTGCGAAGGGTAAATACCCCAACAGCCCGGCGTTGGTATTTCCAGCAATTGGCTCCCGCTTTCTAAACTTATCACGCTGACGGATGCCGCCGGAGTGGCGTTTTGTACCAGCGCATATTTTTCATTGGTACTGAGTTTGAAGGTATTAATATTGGCGGAGACTTGTGCCATTTTTGGCGAGGTGCTCATTTCCTTGAGCAGAGAAAGCGAGGCAATATTAAAACGCTGAACCACAGCATCGGTTTCCCCCCAGACAATACGCTTGGGGTAAACCGATGCGGTATAAAGTTGTTTATTGTCATTTGAGAGCAGCATTTGAGCGATAAGCCCGGTGGAGATATTCCCTTTAGTTTTCATGTTTTCTGCGGAGACAACGGTAATATTGGTACTGCCACTCCAGCTTTGGTCCATCACATAAACATTCGGTCCGGGTTTTATTTCTTTCTCAACACCAATGCGTTCTGGCTTAAAGGGTGTACTGGCTTGAGCAGAAAGAAGAGGAAATACCGTGGCGAGCAATGTGCAGCAAACTACATTACTTTTCATAAAATTTACCTTTCGTTAAATTGGTATTCACATCTTTGCAAACTAAATGCCACATCGATGGGAATAAGAAAATCCGATAGATAAATACAGAAATAGACTCCCGCTTCGCTTGTTTTGAATTCAAGCGTTTGAGTAATACATATTTTTTATGATGGCTGATCACTTTGAGTGCAGGTGATGCACTTAAAGTACGCGCAGGATTGATAAATGGGAAAGGACTCGTTGATCTAACTAATTGTTGTAAAACTTATTATTTTATTTGTGAGGTGTTGTGGCAGTTAGAACTGATGGGATATGTGGTCAGTTATTACTAACCACTTTTAAATGAATAAGGTGAGTAGGTTGCGTGTACCCACCTTATTAAAGACGAAGAGAGTTACGCTTCTACTCGCTCACCCGTTTCCACTTGCTCTTCCAGCTCACCTTCATTCTTCGACAGCATCGCGGTGGCAACCCCGTTACCCAGAACGTTGATCGCCGAACGGCCCATATCGAGGAAGTGGTCGATACCCATCAGCAGCAAAATACCCGCCACCGGAATATTGAAGCTTGGAATGGTCGCCGCCAGCACAACCAGTGCAGAACGCGGCACGCCTGCAATGCCTTTCGATGCCAGCATTAACGTCAGCATCAGCACCACAATCTCAGAGAAAGTCAGGTGGATGTTGTACGCCTGAGCGATAAACATGGAAGCAAAAGAGCAGTACACCATCGAACCGACCAGGTTGAACGAATAACCAATTGGCAGAACAAAGGATGCAATGTTACGCGAACAACCAAAGCGCGTGAGCTGATCCAATGTTTTAGGATAAGCCGCTTCGGAGCTACTGGTCGTAAACGCCACCAGAACCGGGTCTTTCAGCATCGCAATCAGACGGAAGACATCGCGCTTAAGCACCATGTAGCCCACGCCAATCAGCACCATGCAGGTCAGGATAATGGCAAGGTAGTAACCGCCAATGAAGGAGGCGTAGTTGAGCAAAATGCCTAAACCTTCGGTGGCCACAACAGAAGAGATGGCTGCGAAGATAGCCAGCGGTGCCACGTACATTACGTAGCCGGTGACTTTCAACATGATGTGGGAAACCACATCCAGGGCGGCCACTAACGGCGTGTTAAATTTCTCGCCCAGTGATGCGCCAGCAATGCCGAAGAACAGAGAGAACACCACAATTTGCAGGATTTCGTTGTTCGACATCGCGCCAGCAATGCTGGTTGGAATGGTGTGTGAGATAAAGGCTTTCAGGTTCATGCCGCTGACGGCAAGACCGGTCTGCACGTCACCCGCAGGTACCTGAAGGTTCATGCCTGCGCCCGGGTGTTGCAGCGTGACGATGAACAGGCCAATCAGGATAGACAGCACAGACGAAGAGATAAACCACACCATCGCTTTACCACCTACGCGGCCGATAGTGGAGGTTTCACCCATTTTCATGATGCCGACAGTCAGTGTGCTAAACACCAACGGGGCAATAACCATTTTTATCAGACGTAAAAAGATGTCGGTAAACAGCGTGATGTTTTCGGCATAACTTTTGATGTTGTCTGCGGCAGCGTATTCATGGATAGCCGCGCCCGAGAGGATCCCGGCAAACATGAACAGAAGAATAAAGAGCGTGAGTTTATTTGAATTAGACACTTACCTGATTTCCCCATCGAGTTGGTAACATTTATTTAACCTATTGAACTATATATAATAATTATGATTGTCCAATATCTATTCGGCCCATAAATTGAAGCAAAGCGCGGCAGGATTCAACTATTTTTTACTTTTTGTCGCAATTGTTAATTCAGAACTTCTTATGTAACAACGTGACAACACTCACGAAAACAATATTAATATTTCTGTCTCCCCTCAGCGGTTCCTCGGGCGTTTCGTGGTTAGTTGGTTGATTTGAAATAAGAAAATTTTGCAATCATACATCAAGGTGATTTATCACTCAGTCTCTGGTCATTTCGGCATACCTAAACTAAATTTCAATAAGTTAGCGTATTCATCGCCCTGGAAATCCACAGGGCATCGGATGTGCCAAATGAGGGCTTAACAATGAAAACGCACACACTTTTGTTGCTTTGTGGCAGTGGTTTACTGTGTGGAATAAGCGGGGCGCAGGCGGTGGTAACCAGCAGCGGTACCATTACTGCGACACTTGTACTGACCAATGGCTGCCTGATCAACGGCTCGCCCTCTCAGGATGGTATCAACTTTGGTACGCTGAATTTTGGTGAACATCCCGCCACATTTTCTACGCTGACGACCGTGCTTTCGGGCGCTGCTGGCGGTAATAGCTTTAGTATCCAGTGCACATCTGGTGCACCTTACACCGTGCAGGTGTCGGGCAGCACTAACGCAGCCCCTGGCACTACCGTCGGTACACCGGGCACGCCCGCCCGTTACCTGGTCAATACAACTGATGCGACACAAGGTGTGGCGTACAGCATTTATAGCGACACGGCGTTCAATAATGTGATCGCCAACAATGCGGCTGTTCCGAAAGCATCCACGACCGCCGGCGTCGACAACTACATTGTTTACGGGCGCATTGTCGGTGGCGGGAATAGCGTCACGGTGAAACCCGGGACTTACTCAGACATCATCAATGTCAGTGTGACGTACTGAACCCTGTAGCTGCTCACTCACCCGAATAATTTCGGGTACTCATTTTTCTATCATTTTTAGAATTTAAAAGCAGACAGTTACCGCTGCTGAGGGCCGCGCTTTGCATAAATTTCACGCTTTGATGTGGGGAATGATGATTGCGCTTCCGGCAAGTGCGGTAACAACGCAGTCATTTCAGGTGGGGGCGACGATAACGCCTGGCTGTTCGGTAGCCAGTGGCACTGGCGGCATATTTGGCACATTGAATTTTGGCAGCCATACCGGTGTAGAAAACGGCGTCAGAAGCAGTGCGCTACTCCCTGACACCTCGCTGGCACTGGCTTGCACGCCGGGGGTGGCGTTAAGCATGACCATAGATGGCGGCAAAAATTACACCACGCTGCGCAATATGGTGCGCACTGGCAGCACAGAAGCGGTGCCGTATCGGCTGTATACCAGCGGTGCACTGACCGCCAACACAGAAATCCTGGTCAACCAGGCGGTGGCGATTACTTACAGCAACAGTAACAACATTACGTTACCGATTTTTGGTGCGGCGCAATTAACGGGGTTTAGCCCTGCGGGCACTTACACCGACCAACTGACTGTGACGTTGTCATGGTAACAAAGGGAGAAAACAATGATGCAATGGCATTCGCGTAAACTGTTGCTTGCCGCAGGTTGTCTTGCCAGCGCACAGGCTCTGGCGGCCGGGAATATCCTTATCTGGCCCATTGACCCTTATCTTGATGCCGATGCAAAAGCAGCAGAACTGTGGGTTCAAAACCAAAGTCAATCCCCGACAACGATGCAAGTGCGCGTAGTGGGCTGGTCGCAGCAGGAAGGGCATGAAAAATACCAGGCACAACAGGATGTCGTGGCAAGCCCGCCGATTGTGCGCATTGAAGGGGGCGGAAAACAGCTCATCCGCTTAATCAAACAGAATGTGGTGCCACCGGGCCAGGAACAGGCTTACCGCATCGTGGTCGATGAAATCCCCGAAGCTGCGGACAATAACAAACCGCAAATTGGCCTGAAATTGCAGATGCGTTATTCCATCCCACTGTTTTCCTATGGCGCAGGTATGGACATTGAAAAAGCGGCCAGTAACCACGCCAACACGGAACCGGCAAAACTGTCGTGGCGCGTGACGACTGAAAATGGCCAGCCGACGTTACAAGTCACTAACCGTGGAAGCGTTCACGCCCGGTTAAGCAAAGTCACTTTGCGCCAGGGGAGCCAAAAACGGACACTGACTGACGGCCTGATGGGCTACGTGTTACCGAATAGCCAGCGTGAATGGCCGCTGCCCGCCTCATTTACCCGGCCTGACCAATTGTCTGCAACGATTAATGCTCGTTCCGAACAATGGCAATCCTCTCCGGTCAATTGAGTCGATTACCCATGGCGATGCTTCTCGTTTCTCTGCCGCTGTGCAGCATGGCGGCGCCTGAAGATGATGCGTTGCCGGCACCCCCTGAGGCACAAACTCTGGACCAGAGTGTGCTGTTTCATTTATCGCTGGTTTTCAACCAGTGGGACAGTGGACGGGTGGTGCCTGTTACCCAGCGCAACGGGCAGTTTTTTGTCAGCCGCGCCGATCTTCAGCGCGCCGGACTACCGGGTGACAAATTCACCTCGGACGAAGTGAATGTCTCAGCAATGAACAAGGTGAAAACACAATATGACAGCAGCGGGCAACGGCTGCTGATGACCGTTCCCAATGAATGGTTGCCGAGCCAGGCCATCGCCCTTGGCAAACAGGATGACAGTTTCAAGCCTTTGAGCGGTAGCGGGGCGCTACTCAACTACGATCTCTACGCGAATCATGCTCAAAGCAGCGGCAGCCAGGCGTCGTTGTGGCATGAATTACGGATGTTCAGCGGTAACCTTAGTCTCTCTTCTACAGGGACGTTTGGCCAGAATATCACCGGCGAGGATTCGGCAGGCAACGAGGGTTACCGGCGTTACGACACCACCTTAACCGGTACTGACGAAGACGATATTATCAGCTGGTCGGCGGGCGACGTGGTGAGCGACGCATTAAGCTGGAGCAACAGCGTGCGCATGGGTGGCGTGTCAATTGGCCGTGATTTCTCACTGCGCCCCGATCTCATCACTTATCCGCTACCGGCATTTTCCGGCGAAGCGGCGGTGCCTTCCACGGTAGATGTCTTTATCAACGGCTATCGCAGCGGCAGTACCGACCTGCAACCCGGCCCGTTCACTCTGACCAATCTTCCCTACATTAATGGTTCCGGCGATGCAGTGCTGGTGACCACCGATGCGCTGGGCCGCCAGGTGTCCACCACCTTACCGTTTTATGTCGCCAGTGAATTACTTAAACCCGGCCTGAGCGACGGGGCTTTAACGCTTGGCAGCTTGCGGCGTGACTACGGCATCGACAATTTTTCTTACGGCCCGGCGGCGGTCAGTGGTTCGTACCGCTACGGTGTTAACGATTTCTGGACGCTGGAAAGCCATGCTGAAGGCGCAGAATCACTGGCGTTAGGTGGCGTGGGGACGCTGGTGAAACTGGGGCATTTTGGCGTGGTTAATGGTGCCTGGTCGCACAGTGAAATGCGCGGCCAGAGCGGTCAGCAAGTGAACTGGGGTTATCAGTACAACACCAACTGGTTCAACATCGGAACGCAGCACAGCCACCGTGACCGCAGTTTCGGCAACCTTGCGCTCTACGACTCCCCCGACATGTATGACGAAAATAACCAGCCGATAGCCAGCCTCAGTCGCAGCACCGATCAATACTCACTCTCTTTCAACTTTGGCAGTTTTGGCAACATCGGTGCGGCGTGGATCGACGTGCGCAGTTTTGACGATGAAAAAACACAGCTGCTTAATTTATCGTGGAGTAAAAACCTGTGGGGAAACAGCAGCTTTTATCTGGCTGCAAGCCATGATCCCGAACAAAATGGCTGGAGCCTCGCGCTGTCATTGCAGGTGCCGCTGGGTGGCGCAGACAGCGCGGCATTTAGCGTGGAAAGCACGCCGGATGCGGGTAGCGCCCAACGAGTGAACTACAACCACGCCATGCCAAGTAACGGTGGGTTCAGCTGGAACATGGCGTATGCACATCTGAGTGATGACGACGATTACCAGCAGGCCACACTTGGCTGGCGTAACAACAAAGTCGAGTTGCAGGGCGGCGTCTATGGGCAGCGAGATAACTACACCCAGTGGGGTGAAATGTCTGGCTCACTGGTCCTGATGGACAACACATTGCTGGCGGCAAACCGTATTAACGATGCCTTTGTGGTGGTCAGTACCGAGGGATATGGCGACGTTACGGTGAATTTCGAAAATCAACCGATAGGCACCACTGACGACGACGGTTACCTGCTAATAAGCGGCGTGTCATCGTATTACCCGGCAAATTACAGCATCAACACCCTTAACTTACCGGCCGATACCCGTATCAAAGATACCGAACGCCGCGTGGCGTTACGTCGTCACTCTGGTTATTTACTTGATTTCCCAATGGAGCAAGAGATTGCCGCCAGTGTGATTTTGCAAGACAGTCGCGGAGTAAACCTGCCGGTTTCAAGCCAGGTTTACCGGTCATTACAACCGCCTGCACCCGTGGGATATGACGGTATCGTCTACCTCGAAAACCTCAGCCAGGTCAATCAACTCACGGTCACCACGCCGGAAGGAAAACATTGTAGTGCCACGTTACGGCTCGAAAATAACCCTGCTCACAAACTCAAAACTTATGGCCCTTTGGTGTGCCAGGCGGCAGCGAGATGACGGGCCGCTGCGTGTGGACTCTGGCGGCATTGCTGCTATTTTTCGGCCAATCCGCGCAAGCTGATTGCCGATTGAGCGGAGTCAATGCCTCGTTTGGCACCAAAAGCTCGTTTGTTATTAACTCAACGCCTCAGAGCACCAGCGCTTCGTTTTCAGTTGATTGCGACACAGTGCTGAATTTGCTGACGTCGGATTCGATAAAACTCACTTATCTTGGGACCACGCCGGCGGTGATTGGCACCGGGACGCGGGGTTTGCTCAGGCGAACCGACGACACAACCAATACCGACAACGTGCCGGTCATTGTTTGTGCTCTGTCCGGGTGTACCGGAGGCAGCGAAATTAAAGTCGGCGGGACTTACACCTGGAGTGGCAATTCGCTACTGGATTTACTCGCCAGTAAGCGTTACACCTTGCCGATTTACCTGACAACGGTAGCCGGGCAGAACGTCAGCGCCGGGCCATACAGCGTGATATTTAATTTCCGAATCGACTGGAACGTGTGCAGCCTCGGTGTGGCGGTATGCCTGGCGTACCAGACGGGGAACGGATCACCGGGCACCACCGTCAGCCTGACTGTGAGCAACGATTGCAGCACCATTACCGCTCCGGCGGTGAGTTTTGATAGCGCACCGCTGGTGCAGAATTTCAAAAGTGTTTCCCAAAGCATCGCAATTACCTGCACCAAAGGCAGTACCTACACCGTGGGTGTGAATGATGGTTTGAATGTGAATGGCAGCGTGCGGCGCATGAAAAGTGGCAACAACTATATGAGTTATGAACTCTACAAATCTAATGGCACTGACCGCTGGGGGAGTGTGGGCGCAGAACGCTGGGCGAGTGCGGCTTCATCAGGGTTAAGTACCGATGGGTTGCTGCGTAATTACAATTACGTGGCAAAAGTGCTGACTACGCAAACGACACCACCCGCCGGGACTTACAGCGATACGTTAGTGGTAGATGTCGCGTTTTAAATGACAACACGCCTGAAAAGTTTCACGTAAAGTTTCCGCACCACATGCCGATAACACCGATAAGAAATCATTAAAAGGGTGTTATATGTTGAACCGTATTCGCGTTGTCACCATGCTAATGATGGTGCTGGTGGTGTTCGCGCTCCTCCAGCTCATCTCTGGCGGAATGTTTTTTAACTCGCTTAAACAAAATAACGACAGTTTTAAAGTTTCCAGGGAGTTACGCGTTCAGCAATCGGAACTGGCTAACACCTGGGAATTGATGCTGCAAACCCGCATCAACCTCAGCCGTTCGGCTGCGCGGATGATGATGGATGCCAGCAATGGGCAAAGTGCTGCAAAAACGGAGTTGCTGAGCAACGCCAAAAAATCCCTCGCCGATGCACAACAACATTACACCTTATTCAAACAAGTTCCTGCTGCCAGCCAGGAAATTGAAACGCTGGTCAACGGCATTGATGATGACTACAAAAACTATAATCAAGCCCTGAGCGAACTGGTGGGTTACCTGGAAACAGGCAACATGGACGCCTATTTTGCCCAGTCGACCCAAAGCCTGCAAAACGCCCTCCAGGCCGAATACAGCAGTTACATCGCCCTTAACGATCGCATGTACGAGCAATCGTTCATTGATAGCACCCATGATTACAACTTTGCCAAATGGCAAATCGCAGGTCTGGCATTAGCCCTGTTTGCGGTGATCGTTCTGGTGTGGTTCGGTATGCGTCGCATCCTGCTAAAACCGCTGACTGTGGTTATCGGCCATATTCGTGAAATCGCCAACGGCAACCTGACGGACAATATTGTTTCCACTGGCCGCAATGAAATCAGCGAGCTGACTTCCAGCGTGCGCCATATGCAGCAAGAACTGATCATCACTGTCGGCAGCGTGCGCGATGGTTCTGACGCCATCTACAGCGGGGCGAGTGAAATTGCCGCCGGGAATAACGACCTCTCATCGCGTACTGAACAGCAGGCCGCCTCTCTTGAAGAAACTGCCGCCAGCATGGAACAGCTTACCGCTACCGTTAAGCAGAACGCAGAAAACGCCCGTCAGGCATCACAACTGGCATTAAGCGCCTCCGAAACGGCTCAACGCGGCGGCAAAGTGGTGGATGGCGTGGTGAAAACCATGCACGACATCGCCGGTTCCTCGAAGAAAATTGCTGATATTACTGGTGTGATTGACGGCATTGCTTTCCAGACCAACATCCTGGCGCTGAACGCCGCTGTAGAAGCGGCGCGTGCCGGCGAGCAGGGGCGTGGTTTTGCCGTCGTTGCTGGTGAAGTGCGCAACCTGGCACAGCGTAGCGCCCAGGCGGCGAAAGAGATTAAAGGGCTGATTGAAGATTCTGTTTCCCGCGTGGATACCGGCTCGGTGCTGGTTGAAAGCGCCGGAGAAACCATGAGCGACATCGTGAATGCGGTGACGCGTGTCACCGACATCATGGGTGAAATTGCCTCCGCCTCTGATGAACAAAGTCACGGTATCGAACAGGTTGCGCTGGCAGTTTCAGAAATGGACCGCGTGACTCAACAGAACGCCTCGCTGGTGGAGGAATCAGCCTCTGCCGCCGCAGCACTTGAAGAACAAGCCAGCATGCTTAACCAGCTGGTCGCAGCCTTCCGTTTAACAACGGAACCTGCGTTGACACCTTCGGTTAGCACCACACCTTCGCCTGCGCCGACGCTCAAAACGAGTAAACCGGCCGTAAGCGGGCACGACGATAACTGGGAAACTTTCTAAGAAACATTAATGGCCGGCAGACGTGCCGGCTGAGGGGCTGTGATGTTCAACCGTATCCGAATTTCGACCACTCTGTTGTTAATCTTGATCGTCTGCGGCGTGCTGCAGATTGGCAGTAATGGATTGTCTTTTTGGGCATTCAGGGATGATTTTCAGAATCTTAAAATGGTTGAAGTCGGAAACCAGCAACGTGACACCTTAACGCAAAGCCGTGCGGCTTTGTTGCAGGCCAGTACTGCCTTAAGCCGTGCCGGTACGCTGACGGCACTCAGTTACCCGCCGGAAGACATTAAGCGCCTGATGGCAAATGCCCGTGGCAGCCTGAAACAGGCTGACATGCTGTTTAACCAGTTTCTGGAAATCCCACCTTTAAATAAAGAAGGTGAGGATATGGTGGTATCGACGAAGCAGAGCTACGCCGCTTATCGCGATGATTTACAACATCAGACGACCTGGCTTGAAAGCAACCAGCTTTCTGACTTCCTGAGTGCGCCGATTCAGAAATCACAGGATATTTTTGACGCTTACTTTAACGCCTGGCAGCAGAGCATCAATGACACCGTGGCGGCGTCGAGTGCTGACAGCAAAATGAACTACCAGATCTCGGCGATTATTTTCGCCAGCGTGACGGTGATCGCCATCCTGATGCTGGTGGGTTCAATTATCTGGTCGCGCCGTATGCTGGTGCAGCCGCTGGATATTGTGCGTAGCCACTTTGAGCACATCGCCGCAGGCGATTTAGCACGCCCGATAAGCGTGTATGGGCGTAATGAAATCTCCGAGATTTTCCGCAGCCTGAAAAACATGCAGCAAGCGCTGAAAGAGACTGTGCAGCAAGTGCGCCAGGGCAGTGGGGCGATGCACACCGGGATCGCTGAAATTGCCGCGGGCAACAACGATCTCTCTTCCCGAACCGAACAACAGGCCGCATCGCTTGCTGAAACGGCCGCCAGCATGGAGCAACTGACCGCAACGGTGGGCCAGAACGCCGATAACGCACGCCAGGCCGCACAGCTTTCCCGTACTGCGGCAGACACCGCACAACAGGGCGGCAAACAGGCCGCAAACGTTGCCCGCACGATGCACGACATTGCGGGCAGTTCGAAGAAAATTGGCGACATCACCAGCGTGATTGATGGTATCGCCTTCCAAACCAATATTCTGGCGCTTAACGCCGCCGTTGAAGCCGCCCGTGCGGGTGAACAAGGCCGTGGATTTGCTGTGGTGGCAGGCGAAGTGCGCAACCTGGCACAACGCAGCGCGCAGGCAGCAAAAGAGATCAAAGTGCTGATCGAAGAGTCGGTCGACCGTGTGCAGCAAGGCTCGCAACTGGTGGATACCGCAGCAACGACAATGGCGGAAATCGTCCGTTCGGTGACGCAAGTTAACGACATCATGGGCGAAATCGCGTCTGCATCCGACGAACAACGCCGTGGCATCGAACAGGTGGCGCAGGCGGTAAGCCAGATGGATCAGGTTACTCAACAGAATGCCGCGCTGGTCGAAGAAGCGGCAGCAGCAACCGATGCTCTGGCAAGCCAGGCCGAACATCTGAGCGGTGTGGTATCGGTGTTTAATCTGGAAAGTGTCGACAACGACGACGTCACCAGAGATTTAGTAACCAACGGGGTGCTTGTCACCCCCTGATTGTGATTGAGAAGGCGCTATGACATCACCACTGTCCAACGGGCAAACGTCATTAATGTTACAGATGACACAGCGTCTACCGCTGTCCGACACGCATTTTCGCCGGATATGCCAGTTGATTTACCAGCGTGCAGGTATCGTGCTGGCCGATCACAAACGCGACATGGTTTACAACCGTCTGGTGCGCCGTTTGCGCACTTTGGGCCTGGAGGATTTCGGGCACTATTTGAGCATGCTGGAAGCCAACGGCAGCAATGCCGAATGGCAGGCGTTCATTAATTCCCTGACCACCAACCTGACGGCGTTTTTTCGCGAAGGCCATCACTTTCCGATCCTCGCAGAACATGCGCGTAAACGAAGTGGGGAATACAAAGTCTGGAGTGCGGCGGCCTCGACCGGAGAGGAGCCGTATTCTATCGCCATTACCCTTGCGGATGTGCTGGGTATGGCACCGGGACGCTGGAAGGTGTTTGCCAGCGATATCGACACGCAGGTGCTGGAAAAAGCCCAGAGTGCCGTTTACCGGCAGGACGAGCTGAAAACGCTGGCGCCACTGCAAATGCAGCGCTATTTCATGCGTGGTACCGGGCCTCATGAAGGGCTGGTGCGGGTGCGCAGTGACCTGGCGAGTCATATGGAATTTGCGCCGATAAACTTGCTCGATAAGCAAGCGCCCATTCCGGGTCCGTTTGACGCCATATTTTGCCGCAACGTGATGATTTATTTTGACAAAACAACGCAACAGCAAATTTTGCAGCGCTTTGTGCCGCTGCTAAAACCGGGCGGATTGCTGTTTGCCGGGCATTCGGAAAACTTCAGTAACCTCAGTCGCGAGTTTTTGCTGCGCGGGCAGACCGTGTACGGACTGAGTAAGGAAAAATCATGACAAAAATAACGGTGCTTTGCGTTGATGATTCCGCCCTGATGCGCCAGATCATGACAGAAATAGTCAACAGCCACGACGACATGGAAATGGTGGCAACCGCACCCGATCCGCTGGTGGCGCGTGATTTGATCAAGAAATTCAACCCTGACGTGCTGACGCTGGATGTCGAAATGCCGCGCATGGACGGCCTGGATTTTCTCGAAAAGTTGATGCGTCTGCGCCCAATGCCGGTGGTGATGGTTTCATCGCTTACCGGGAAAGGTTCGGAAGTGACATTACGGGCCCTTGAGCTGGGCGCGATTGATTTTGTCACTAAACCGCAACTGGGAATACGCGAAGGGATGCTGGCCTACAGCGAAACTATCGCGGAAAAGGTGCGCACGGCGGCAAAGGCAAAACTGGCGGCTCGCGCGCCCGTTGCAGCGCCCACGGCGATTAAAGCCGGGCCGTTGCTCAGTTCAGAAAAATTGATAGCAATTGGTGCGTCAACCGGTGGCACTGAAGCCATTCGCCATGTGTTGCAGCCGCTGCCGCTTTCAAGCCCGGCGGTATTAATCACTCAACATATGCCGCCAGGTTTTACGCGTTCGTTCGCCGACCGGCTTAACAAGTTATGCCAGATTGCGGTGAAAGAGGCCGAAGACGGTGAGCGTGTATTGCCGGGGCATGCGTATATCGCCCCTGGCGATAAACATATGGAGCTTGCCCGTAGTGGGGCGAACTACCAAATCAAGATTCATGACGGCCCGCCCGTGAACCGGCATCGCCCGGCCGTGGATGTGCTGTTCCATTCCGTTGCGAAGTTCGCCGGGCGAAATGCCGTCGGCGTGATCCTCACCGGAATGGGGAATGACGGCGCCGCCGGGATGCTGGCAATGCATAAAGCCGGGGCATGGACTATCGCCCAGAACGAAGCAAGTTGTGTGGTGTTCGGCATGCCGCGTGAAGCCATTAACAGTGGTGGCGTTAGCGAAGTGGTCGATTTAAGCGAAATCAGTCAACAAATGTTGATAAAAATTAGTGCCGGACAGGCAATACGTATTTAACAGAAGGAACCCAATAAATGGCAGATAAAGAACTCAAATTTTTGGTGGTGGATGACTTTTCTACCATGCGTCGAATTGTCCGTAACCTGCTAAAAGAGCTGGGTTTCAACAATGTTGAAGAAGCGGAAGATGGTGTTGATGCGTTAAACAAACTCAATGGCGGCGGCTTTGGTTTTGTTATCTCTGACTGGAACATGCCAAATATGGACGGTCTGGAATTGCTGAAAACCATTCGTGCGCATGGCTCAATGGCGGCGATGCCGGTGCTGATGGTTACGGCCGAAGCGAAGAAAGAGAACATTATTGCCGCAGCGCAGGCGGGGGCGAGTGGCTATGTGGTGAAACCCTTTACCGCAGCGACTCTTGAAGAGAAGTTGAACAAGATCTTCGAAAAGCTCGGCATGTAAGGAGAGGCACATGCACTCATCTACGAATCCCGCGACAGAGTTACATTCAACCGGCGATATTATCGTTCGGATAGGCAGCCTGACCCGTATGCTGCGCGACAGCTTGCGCGAGCTGGGGCTTGACCAGGCGATAGCCGAAGCCGCGGAAGCTATTCCCGATGCTCGCGATCGCCTGGATTACGTGGTGCAGATGACCGCGCAAGCCGCTGAGCGCGCATTAAACTGTGTGGAGCTGGCTCAGCCTCACCAGAACAAACTGGAAACCGAAGCCAAAGCACTCAATGGCCGTTGGGATGCCTGGTTTGAAAACCCGATTGAGTTAGGTGATGCAAAAGAACTGGTGACCGATACACGCAGTTATCTGTCAGGCGTACCGAGCCACACCAGTTTTACCAATGCCCAACTGCTGGAAATCATGATGGCGCAAGACTTCCAGGATTTAACCGGTCAGGTCATCAAGCGCATGATGGATGTGATTCAGGAAATTGAACGCCAGCTGTTGATGGTGTTAATGGAAAACATGCCAGAACTGGATGCTCGCGCTAAACGCCCGGCAGACAGCCTGCTTAATGGCCCGCAAATGAATGCGACAGCCGCTGGTGTCGTCGCAAGTCAGGACCAGGTTGATGATTTGCTGGATAGTTTAGGGTTTTAATTACGATTGCCGTCCAGCGTATGCAGGACGGCAAGTTTCAGCGAAGTTCCATTTTCACGGTCACGTTTCCTTCAAATTTCCCTGCCTTCGGCCTTTTTGACGTAATGCTGACAGGCGCCGCTTTCATACTTATTTTACCATTACCTTCAGTGTCAAGCGTAACCGGCAGGTCAAGAGAACCGTCGAGAACGACATCATTGTCGTTTTGATCAAACATACGCACACCAATGTCATCTCGATCGAGCATCTTAGCGATGAGATTGTTGCTGCCCGGAGCAACCCCCTGGTCTGCGCTGAGGCTAAATTTGATTTTGCCAGAATCGCCAGCTGCCGGGTCGTCGCAATGATAAGAGATATCGACATCTTTAAGTGTATAGCTCGCTGGCGGTTGGCCTTGCGTAACAAACTGTGAGGAGACGATATTTCCCAGTTCAACTTCTATGGTGCTCCCTGCGTTTATCGTACAACTGAGCGGGGCGCTGATTCTACCTTCCACACGGATGTTTGAAACCTGTTGTACATCATTGATGGTGCAGTAACTACCAAATGAGAGGCAGGAATAGTTTTGGACAACCACCGTTGAGGGGATGAGTTCTTCACCCAGAAATGCTTTTTTTACATACAGAGTTAAGCCGATAACATTCCATTTAAATGCACGTTTAGAGCTGCTTACATCAGAAGGTCGAGTCGCGGCACTGCAAACATCACTAGTTCCTTCAGTGGGTTTTATCACACCCTCATTAGCTTTCGACATCCCAGATAATGGTGTGGGATAAGTATTAATACTGATAAACGTCAGGTTACTACCATCTGGCGAATTTATTGCGTCAGAGTAACCTATAAGACCAACGTCAAGATGGTCTGTCAGATAGCCATAACCGTTGGTGCCAGTTGGCAATGGACTTCCGGCGGCGGTTATTTCATAAACGATGCTGGTTGAATAGAGATTCTTTGGGCAAGTGCAATTGGCAATCATTGATGACCCTTCACCCACAAGATGGCTGTCAACATTGACTTCATTCCCATCTCTATTATCACCCGCAGGAATCTCTGAATCGATATGGATGTTGTAAGTTTCGGGTGCAGAGAAACAATCATGCAACACTGTAGTTGCCGCTTGAACGGTGACTGGCGAAACCTGGAGGGCTAGCATAAGTAATAATTTAAGCAACGTAATGTGTAAGAAGCTTGTAGGTTGTTTATCCTGCATGATTTACCTCTTGCTTGCAGATTGCGCTGGTCTGGATAATGCCGCCGGGAACAGATTCGGTGGGAGTAGATAGCTCAATATTTGTGTGACAGCTCTGTTGAGCAGAATTACCCCACTTCACTGTTAAGGAGGTATTTTCTCCAATGCCTGCAAGGTAAAGCACACCTTGATCGTCGACAATTCCACTCTGTGCTAATCCGTCGACACTGGCAATTGCGCCAAATGGAATGATTCGACCATCAGGCCGGGTGAGAGAGATCAATGCCCGGTAGCCAACATGCGCAGTAAATTGCGTGCTGACTGCCGCCCTGCGGCTTGGAACAACGGTCATTGTCGTTTCATCTGTATCCACATCATCTGGCAGACTTGTGGTGTCGATACGAATATCATTTTCCTGATATGGTGTAAGTGAAGGGATGATTGCGTTGCCAAAATAATCGGTCTGAACGCCACGATGATTGGTAAAACGTACGCCTGATGCACCTTTAGCACTGACGATGGCGAATTGATCGCCTAACGGTTGAGAAAGCGTAACGCCTGCCGGATGAGCTACCACAGCTCCGCTTATCCCATATGTCAATTGTTGTGATTTGTCAGAACTAAGGTAGTAACCTGCGTTGAGATTGGCATACTGCGAACGGTAGCTACCATAAACGCTACTGTTATCCTGACCATCATGATTTGTATGGCTTTGGTGCAGCGAGTAACTTAACCGGTCATCGTCCAGAAGTGTGCCATTAAGCCCAATATTTTGGCTGGTATAACCTTGTTTACTCGTATTGAGACTGTAACTGGCCCAGCTTTTAGGGAGCCATTGGGATAGAGGTACGCTAAAAGCTAACGACATCATCTGATCGCTTTTTTCATCGTCGGTTTTACTGTAGGTATAGGTAAGATTGACGCTGATGCCACCTATGACTCTACTGATACCCGATGACATGCTTCGTTCTGTATGGTCGGTTTTCCAGTAATCTTGCTGGTAGCCCGAAATGTACAAGTTGCTATCAAATACATTTTGATTGAGGTTAAGCTGCAGCCTGCTGCGTTTGTTATAGTTAAATGACCATCCACTGTCTTCAGCATCATATTTTTCATTAGCATCGGCAAAAGTGTAATAACCACTCGTGGAGTATCGATAACTCGCCAGTGTAAAGTTGGTATCTGTTGCCTCTATTTTGTTGGTGTATGTCAACCGCCAGGACTGTCCATCATGCTGTTCATTATTATCCAGATTCGCGCGAGCCCATGTTAAATCTGTCGAAATCGAACCGAAATCTCCAAGAACAACACCTGTGCCACTATTAAGTGCCTGATAGTTGGTTGCTGATGTTATGCCGCCAAAAAAAGTCAGGTAATTATTAAGACCATAAATGACGCTGCCTTGGGCGAAAAGCGGTTCATTAGACGCATGATTATCATCTGCCCTATAACGAGCGACAGTCATTTCGTAGCGAACATTCCCTGGCCGTTGCATAATTGCAACGCTGGAGTATGGCTGCGTGAAATGATGCTCGGTACCATCGGATTCCTTGATAGTGACCTCTAAATCCGCACTGTTGGTTGTGGAGAAAAGGTCGGTAATCTCAAAAGCACCCGGTGCAACGTTTGCCTGATAGATAACATAGCCATTTTGTCGCACCGAGACTTCAGCATTAGAACTGGCGACGCCGCGAATGATTGGAGCAAAACCCCGTTGGCTATAGGGAAGCATTTGATCGTCGGATGCAATATTGACACCTCGGAATTGCAGACTGTCAAAAACTTCACCACGGGTGCTATTTTCACCGGCAATAAACTGTGCTTTTAAAAGCGCGATATCATGTTGTAGCCAGGAGTTAATCGTTTGCCAGGACTGAGTACTATCCGATTGGCTCCAGGTTGAATAGTTACGCAGGCGCCAGCCGCCAAGATTGGCACCGCTTTGTAGGTTAAGATACTGGCTGCTGCTACTCGTTTTATCTGTGTCTTCGCGCTGTGACCCGGAGAATGAATAATCGGCAAAAGCGGCTGGAACACCATCGTTCCAACGTGAAGGATCGATACTATCATTACGATGAGTGTCGATTGCCGCTTGAGGCATGCTGATGCGTAATTCCATCGCATTAAAATCGAAAGTTGCTGAGGCAAAAGGAATGTAGTCGCCTATAGCTTCTGGCAACGCCTCAGTAGCAGAGAGCTTTGCTAGTTCAGGGTAGGCGTCAACGCGGACACCCCATTGCCGGAGTTGCTTGGGTGTCAACTGCGGTAATAGTGCACCGCTTTTATTATTGATATATGTGATGGATTCATCATCAGAAAATTGATTATTAATTAGTATCTTAGTCTTGTATGTGCCAGGTAACTGCCCGTTTTCTTTGGAAAACAAAGACAGATCAATATCCTGATGTGATAAACCATCACCTTCTAGTGTTGAAGGCGCAAAATAAAACTCTCGGGCATTGGTGTTACTGGCTGCAACGAGAAGTAAACCGCTCAACCCCTGCAGCAAGGGATGAGATAATTTTAGATATCGAGAAATGCGCAGGCGTAATTGATTAGCAGCCATTAAGCACCATCTTTCATTCCCGATGTAAATTCTTCTGTCGCATTGCCATAATCAGTAATACAGCGCCAGGACACTTTCGAACTGGTTATCGCAGTTGGAAGAGCAAATTGCACGGTTGCTTTCGGTGCGACCAACTCAGCCTTTGTCAAAGATGTGTTCCCCACTTTCAGGCTATCGAAAACGCTGTAAAAGTCACCATCATTGGTTACAAGCAAATGATTTTTATCATTGATAAAACGAAGGTTTTTACATGTATCAACAGGCGTGCCATGCAACCCTTTAGGCCGCCAGAATAATTTCAGCCGCGTCTTATAAATAAGCCGCAGGACATTTTTATCATCCTCGTCTTTTCCCATGGCGGGGATTGTGCGTACATTCATATAGAATAAAGATTCATGATCTGTCGGCAATGCCTGGCCTGACCAGGTAATACGCAGGTTTTGCTCTTTTTGTGCATCCAGCCTGAAAAGAGGTGGTGTGATAATAAACGGCCCACGAGTTTTACCATCACCGATATCGGTCCATGACTGAATGAGCCATGGCAGATCTTTCTCTTTATTGGTGAGCGGCAAAGCCACCTCTTTTTTGCTGGCATCATAAATAATACGCGTACGTCCAACCTGAACCCCTGCCGAATGAGAACAAAAGGGAAAAGTGAAAGTCATAAAAAAGACCGTCAGCAGAGAAATACGCATGAATGTGCCCTTTATAAAACAAAGTGAAATTCGTTAAACATGATAAACCCAATAGAAATTTGGGTTTATCATGTTAGATACAACAACGTGTAATTAACAGCATGGCTAATCACTGGTTGTATTAAAAATAAATAATTAACGATAAAGAATATTAACCGTCAGGTCTGCGTCAGCCGGGCCTGCAGTAACAGTTTCCGCAAATGATTTATAGCGAGCATTTAACGTTGTGCTTATAGTGTCGGCTGCTTTCGTAGACAATTTAACAAAAACCTGTCCATCAGAACCATCAAATTTAATAGGAACTGAATCGGGAACATCTTCAGTAAGGACAATACCAATCCCGGTAGCAGCGGTGGTGCCTGTTGTTGTCACTTTGCTGACGTCTAGTAACGTAGCAGAGCCCGTAAGAGTTGTTGGGCCGTTAAAGCTTAATTGAATTTGAGGAAGACCATCGCTGGCAATCGGGCAGTCTTTAAGAGTAACAGTAACGGGTACGAGGTCTGATTCTTGCCCTACTGTAGCAAACAGTGATGTAGGGAAAGTTCCAAGTGGTACGGAGTAATCCGTTCCGTCATCACCTACAATTACACAGCTTGGTTCAATGATTTCACCGGTAAAATGAATTTTACCAGCATTGTCTTCTGCGGCAAAAGCAGTGGTGGAAGCTAGTGCCATAAAGACAGCAAACAGTTTCCTTTTCAATATATTATTCTCCATAGTGATAGAACATAACGTATATATAAGCGTACCTAGTAGTATCGTTAATTATATTACGTGTCGTCCGAAAGGTGTGGCAAGTATATTCGAAATCTATTCTTTTGTGTGTGAATTTTATTTCTTTGCAATTTGTAAATAATCCGATTTCGGATTTTATCTATATATGTATTAATATGTTTTCAAATAAATGATCCTTGGCGTGAATGTATTTCTTTGTTGTTGCTGCTAAAGTGATCAATTATTCATTGTTTGATTATTAAATGATCAGTGTGCAAGTGGTGATTTTAAATAATTACAAATGAAAAATTAGTGAATAATGCTCACTAATTTTGCGTTAAAGCATCAAACAGCCTAACAGGCTGCGAGAAAGTGTGTTTATCTGCCCATTGGCAGTAACCTGCTCTGGCATCATATTGCTAAACGTATATCTGTATGATGAAGCAGGCGTGTCAGAAGAAAGCGACGACGACAAAACAGAAGCCCCCACACCCCACCGACTTGAAAAAGCGCGAGAAGATGGGCAGATCCCCCGATCGCGTGAATTAACCTCATTACTGATGTTGCTGGTGGGAATTAGCATCATCTGGCTTGGCGGTGAGCCACTGGCGCGGCAGCTGGCGGCCATGTTGTCTGCGGGGTTGCACTTTGATCACAGCATCATTAACGACCCCAATCTTATCGTCAGCCAAATTAGCCTGCTGATTAAACAGGCCGTTTGGGCGTTACTGCCGTTGATTTTTGGGTTGGTGATTGTGGCGATTGCCGCACCCATGATGTTGGGTGGCCTGCTGTTTAGCGGTAAATCAATCCAGTTTAAGTTCAGCAAAATGAACCCGATTGCCGGGTTAGGGCGCATGTTTTCCGCTCAGGCTGGTTCTGAACTACTGAAAGCAATTCTCAAAGCACTGCTGGTCGGTAGCGTAACGGCCTGGTATCTGCTTCATAAATGGCCGGAGATGATGCGGCTGATGAGCGAGCCCCCCCTGGCGGCATTAGGTCACGCGCTGAATATGGTGGCGGTATGCGGCTTGCTGATTGTGCTGGGGCTGACGCCAATGGTCGCCTTTGACGTGTTCTTCCAGATTTACAGCAACATTAAAAAGTTGCGTATGAGCCGCCAGGATATTCGCGATGAATTTAAGCAGCAAGAGGGCGACCCACACGTTAAAGGGCGTATTCGCCAGCAACAGCGCGCGGTTGCTCGCCGGCGCATGATGGCCGACGTGCCTAAAGCTGATGTGATAGTCACCAACCCGACGCATTACTCGGTCGCTTTGCAATATGACGAAAACAAAATGAGCGCGCCGAAAGTGCTGGCGAAAGGGGCGGGCCTGGTGGCATTGCGTATTCGTGAAATTGGCAACGAACACCGCATCCCGATGCTTGAAGCGCCGCCGCTGGCGCGTGCGTTGTATCGCCATGCCGAAATTGGGCAACAAATTCCTGGGCAGTTGTACTCCGCCGTGGCAGAAGTGCTGGCGTGGGTGTGGCAACTTCGTCGCTGGCGTGTCGCTGGCGGGTTAATCCCGAAAAAACCTGAAAATCTTCCAGTGCCAGAAGCACTGGACTTTGCAAATGAGAAGGACTCCGATGGCTAATTTGCTCGCAACACTGCGTCTGCCTGCCAGTATGAAATCCGGGCAATGGCAAATTCTTGCCGGACCGATACTGATCTTGATGATCTTGTCGATGATGGTACTGCCGCTCCCGGCGTTTGTACTGGATTTGCTGTTCACCTTTAATATCGCGCTGTCGATCATGGTTCTGCTGGTGGCGATGTTCACCCAGAAAACTCTCGAGTTCGCGGCTTTCCCGACCATTCTGCTGTTTACCACGTTGCTGCGCCTGGCGCTGAACGTGGCCTCGACACGTATCATTTTGATGGATGGCCATACCGGTGGTGCGGCTGCGGGTAAAGTGGTTGAAGCTTTCGGTCACTTCCTCGTCGGCGGCAACTTCGCCATCGGTATCGTGGTGTTTATCATCCTCGTTATCATCAACTTTATGGTTATTACCAAAGGTGCCGGGCGTATTGCTGAAGTCGGCGCGCGCTTTGTGCTCGACGGGATGCCTGGTAAACAGATGGCTATTGATGCCGATCTTAACGCCGGGCTGATTGGTGAAGAAGAGGCTAAAAAACGCCGTTCAGAAGTCACCCAGGAAGCTGATTTTTACGGCTCGATGGACGGTGCCAGCAAATTCGTTCGTGGTGATGCCGTCGCCGGTCTGATGATCATGGTCATTAACGTGGTCGGCGGCCTGTTGGTCGGTGTGCTTCAGCATGATATGGCGGTGGGTGCGGCCGCAGAAACCTATACGCTTTTAACCATCGGTGATGGTCTGGTTGCGCAGATCCCGGCACTGGTTATCTCGACCGCAGCAGGCGTTATCGTGACCCGTGTGGCAACCGACCAGGATGTCGGCGAGCAGATGGTTACCCAGCTGTTCAATAACCCGCGCGTGATGCTGTTAAGTGCCGGTGTGCTTGGGTTGCTCGGCATGGTGCCGGGAATGCCAAACTTTGTCTTCCTGCTGTTTACTGCGGGGCTACTTGGCCTGGCATGGTGGATGCGAGGCCGTCAGATGGAAGCGCCAGCGGCGCCATCGGTCCCGGTTAAACCGCAGGAAAATCCGCAGGCGGTTGAGGCCACCTGGAATGATGTTCAGCTTGAGGACTCTCTTGGAATGGAAGTGGGCTATCGCCTGATCCCGATGGTGGATTTCCAGCAAGATGGCGAGCTGTTAGGGCGTATTCGCAGCATTCGTAAGAAATTCGCACAGGATATGGGGTTCCTGCCACCTGTGGTGCATATTCGCGACAATATGGATTTGCCACCTGCACGTTATCGTATCCTGATGAAAGGGGTCGAGATTGGCAGTGGTGATGCGTATCCGGGGCGCTGGCTTGCCATTAACCCTGGCACTGCGGCAGGCAGCTTGCCAGGTGAGGCGACAATTGACCCGGCGTTTGGTCTGGCGGCGACCTGGATTGAGAGCGCGCTAAAAGAGCAGGCGCAGATTCAGGGCTTTACTGTGGTCGAAGCCAGTACCGTAGTTGCCACGCACCTGAACCATCTTATTGGGCAGTTTGCCCCAGAATTGTTTGGCCGCCAGGAAGCACAACAACTGCTCGACCGCGTAACGCAGGAAATGCCGAAACTGACCGAAGATCTGGTGCCGGGTGTGGTGACGTTAACCACCTTACATAAAGTGCTGCAAAACCTGCTGGCCGAAAAAGTTCCGATTCGCGATATGCGCACCATCCTTGAGACGCTGGCGGAACATGCACCCGTTCAGAATGATCCGCATGAATTAACGGCGGTTGTCCGTGTGGCACTGGGGCGGGCTATTACTCAACAGTGGTTCCCGGGCAACGGTGAGGTGCAGGTTATTGGCCTGGATGCGGCGCTGGAACGCTTACTGTTACAGGCATTGCAGGGCGGAGGCGGGCTGGAGCCGGGGCTGGCAGACCGTTTACTGGAGCAGGCGCAGGAAGCGCTCAAACGCCAGGAGATGCTGGGTGCGCCGCCAGTGCTGCTGGTTAACCATGCATTGCGCCCACTGCTGGCGCGTTTCTTACGCCGCAGCTTGCCGCAATTAATGGTGCTTTCAAGCCTTGAGCTGTCAGAAAACCGTAACATCCGTATGACCGCGACTATCGGAGCGAAATAATGAGCCGCTTGTTCTTGCTGATGTATTTACCTTTTATAGTGCACGCAAGCGCAGAAGGTGCGTGGCAAGCCAGTGGCGTGGGCGCAACGCTTAGCCACCGGGGTGTCGCTGCATCTTCGCGCGCACTGGCACCCACGCAGCCTGTTAGCGGCGTAATGACGATGGTTGCCTGGCGTTATGAACTTATTGGTCCGACACCTGCTGGTTTAAATGTTCGGCTCTGTTCGGTGGCACGTTGTGTTGAGATAGAAGGGCAGAGCGGCACGACGCGTGGGTTAACCAATGTTGCAGCAAACGAACCGCTGCGTTTTGTCTGGCAAGTCCCCGGTGGTGGATCGCTTTTTCCTGCCTTAAAAGTACGCAGTAACCAGGTGATTGTTAATTATCAGTAATCCTCAAGGCCGCATTCAAAATGCGGTTTTTTTCTTCTCTACTTCTCATTTCTAACCTCTGCTTTTGATAAAAACAAACCCTTGTTTTATAAATCGGTGACACGAGTGCCGGGACTCTTTGTTTTTTTGCCAGCATTCATTAAGCCGTGGCAAAAATGAAAAGGTAACAATTGCCCCGTCCTTCTACCTTAGCAGGGTAAGGTTCTCGCAGGCCTGATAAGGCACTGGATGTGCAATCTCCTATAACTAAAAGCAACGGGGTTTGACGGCAATGAAAACACGTAAGATTGGATTGGCAAATTATCTTGCCTACGGTTCCGGGGACTTCCTCGGTGCCGGGACGACGGCACTGACCGCCGCCTGGTTGCTCTACTTTTATACGACCTTCTGTGGCCTCTCACCGATTGAAGCGACGTTTATCTTTGCGATGGCCAGGGTGCTGGATGCCGTTGTCAGTCCGCTGATGGGCTTCCTGACGGATAACTTCGGTTCGACATGGCTTGGTAAGCGTTTTGGCCGCCGTAAGTTCTTTATATTGCTCGGTATCCCATTAGTCTTCAGCTACAGCTTTATGTGGGTAGGGGAGATGAGTTACTGGTATTACCTGGTAACGTATCTGATTTTTGACGTGGTCTACACCATGATTCTGGTGCCGTATGAAACACTGGTTCCGGAAATGACCGATGACTTCAAACAGAAAACCAAATTCTCTGGCGCGCGTATTTCCATGGCGCAACTCTCTGCGATTCTGGCTGCATTCCTGCCGGGTATTTTGTTAAACCACTTCGGTAAAGACAACGCAATTTCCTTCTTCTATTCAAGCCTGGTATTCGCCACCATCTGCGCCATCGTGCTGACATTTGTCTGGTTCTTCACCTGGGAACGCCCTCGTTCAGACTGGACTGAAGCGGCACTGCGTGCAGAAGAAGAGAAGAAAACACTGACGTTTGCCCAAAGCATGAAGCGCCTGAATGTCGAGTTGACCTCCACTTTGCGCGTTAAGATCTTCCGCCAGCATCTTGGCATGTACCTGGGTGGTTATATCGCGCAGGACGTGTTCAACGCCGTGTTTACCTATTATGTGGTGTTTGTCCTGATGCAGAGCGCAAGCATGGCCTCCAGCCTGCTTGGCACCATGGCGATTCTGCAATTTATTGCGGTTATCGGCATGATCCCACTGTGTATTAAATACGGCCCGGCCCCGTCGTATCGGATGGTTGTCGTGCTATTTGGTTTGAGTTCTATCTCTTATGCCGTGCTGTACTACGCAGGTTTAAGCGATGTCTTCTCACTGCTGATGCTGGTTTCTGCAATCGCAGGTCTGGGTCGCGGTGGTATCAACTACGTGCCGTGGAATACCTATACCTATATTGCTGATGTTGATGAAGTGATAACCGGGCAGCGTCGCGAAGGTATTTTCGCCGGGATCATGACGTTGACGCGTAAAGCATCTCAGGCGGGTGCCGTGATGCTGGTGGGCATTGTGATGCAACTTTCCGGCTTTGTATCCGGGCAGACCACACAGCCTCCTGCGGTCAGTCACACCATTTTGATGATTTTAAGTTTTGGTACCGTTGCGGTGCTGGCATGCGGTTTCTTAGTGTCCCTGCGCTTTAAACTCAATTTGCAAACGCACAGCGTGCTTCGTGAAGAGACAGCGAAGATGCGTGCGGCAGGCCGTCCGGTTCCGGAAGCCACCACCCCTGAAGCGCGCGCTACCGTCGAATTGCTGGCGGGTATGCCGTACGACACGCTCTGGGGCAACAACAATATTGGTTATCTCAATCGTAATAAGCCTGCGGCACCTTCGCTTAAACAGGCTGGTGAAATGAATTCGCATACATCACAGAGGTTAAGTTAATGATTATTTACCCCGTCAAACACAGCCCTTTACTGTGCCAGCCGGAGCATTTTATTGCCCGGGATGAGCTGAAAACCCTGATCCACAAGGTGACGGACAATCTGATCAACATTAAGGATGAAACGGGCCAATTCTTGCTGCGACTGGATGACGGACGAGTCATTGATACCAAAGGTTGGGCGGGTTGGGAGTGGACGCACGGTGTGGGTCTGTATGGCATGTATCAGTACTATCGCCAGACGGGCGATAAGAAGATGTGTGAGATTATTGATGGCTGGTTTGCCGATCGTTTTGCTGAAGGGGCCACCACCAAAAACGTCAATACCATGGCACCGTTCCTGACGTTGGCTTATCGCTACGAAGAAACGCGCGATCCTTCGTATTTACCCTGGCTTGAAAGTTGGGCTGAGTGGGCAATGTACGAGATGCCGCGCACCGAGCACGGCGGCATGCAGCACATAACCCTTGCCGAAGAGAACCATCAGCAAATGTGGGACGACACGCTGATGATGACTGTGTTACCACTGGCGAAAATTGGCAAGCTGCTGGGCCGCCCTGAATACGTGGAAGAAGCGACCTACCAATTCTTACTGCATGTTCAGAACCTGATGGACCGGGAAACCGGGCTGTGGTTCCACGGCTGGAACTATGAAGGCAACCATAACTTTGCGCAGGCGCGTTGGGCACGTGGTAATAGCTGGTTGACTATCGTCATTCCAGATTTCCTGGAGCTGGTGGATTTGCCTGAAAACAATGCGGTGCGCCGTTATTTGGT
This sequence comes from Buttiauxella brennerae ATCC 51605, assembly GCF_001654925.1. Taxonomy (GTDB): domain Bacteria; phylum Pseudomonadota; class Gammaproteobacteria; order Enterobacterales; family Enterobacteriaceae; genus Buttiauxella; species Buttiauxella brennerae. The sequence continues at coordinate 448,562 of NZ_LXER01000017.1, read as the reverse complement.
GCAGGTGCTGGAAAGTCAGGTGGCGGCACTGGCGAAATGCCAGGACGACAGCGGTTTATGGCACACGCTGCTCGACGACCCGCACTCCTACCTGGAAGCATCCGCGACAGCCGGTTTTGCATACGGCATTCTGAAAGGCATTCGTAAGCGCTATATAGGCAAAGAGTATGTAGATGTAGCGGAAAAGGCGATGAAAGGTATCGTCAAAAATATCTCGGCAGAAGGGGAGTTGTTGCAGGTTTCATTTGGTACCGGAATGGGCAGCAATCTGGAGTTTTATCGCCAGATCCCGCTGACTTCTATGCCCTATGGACAGGCGATGGCGATACTCTGTTTAGGTGAATATCTGCGAATTTATTTGTAAGCCCACACGGCAGGCCTGGGAGAACCGGGCCTGCAAACTACTGCTAAATCAAACCTGCCAGCAAGTCCGATAAAGTTCCTCCAATTTAATAATAAATAAATGGCGTATTGTGCCGTGCAATTCATTATGCTGCCGCTGTCGATAAGCCCTTCACTGGTTTTTACCCTCCTTAACGATTATGCGAATGGCGAAGCGGAGCTTCCCTTTCGGCCCCTCTTTTCTTGTTGATCCCGACTCTGGATTAATAACCAAACGATGACTGGCGTTCTCCGTTTCGTGCCGTCATCAGGATAATTTGATGTCTATTTCCCCGTTAGCCCGGGTGGCCAGTAATAGCGTTGTCGAACCAGGCGTGGTGCTTGGTGCGCATGTGAGTATTGGCCCGTTTTGTGTTATTTCCGCAGGCGTCGTCATAGGCGAAGGAACTGTTGTCGGTGCTTACTCGGTGATTACCGGCCTGACAACAATCGGCTGTCACAATACTTTCGGGCAGTTTTCGTCCATAGGTGAAGTGAATCAAGACCTTAAATACGCGGGTGAACCCACAACGGTAATGATTGGCGACCGAAATCAGTTCGGTAAAAATGCCACTATTCACCGTGGAACGGTTCAGGGGCTTAGCGCCACGCTCATCGGCAATGACAATCGCTTTCTCAATGGCGTACATATCGGTCATGACTGTGTCGTCGGTAATGGCACTATGATTGGTGATAACAGCGGGCTTGCCGGGCACGTTGAGCTTGATGATGGTGCGCAGGTGGGTTTTATGTGTGCTATCCACCAATTCTGCATGTTGGGAAGCGGAGTTAAAATTCTCGATCAGTCAGGTGTGGTTCAGGATGTGCCGCCGTTTGTGATGGCAGGTGGGAACCATGCGGTGCCGAAGGGGATTGCTGCTGAGTCGAGCGTGTTCCAGGCGTTAGATAAAGAGCAACAGGATTTGATTTACGCAATGTATGAGCGGTTTTACAACCAGGCATTGTCGATAGAAGAAGTGAAAAGGTCGTTGAAAATACTGGAAAGTGATTTCCCGGTGATTGGCCTTTATGATCGGTTTTTTGCGCGGTCAGCGCGGGGAATTGTTCGCTAATGTGATTTGAAAAAGCCCGTCGCATCAGGCGACGAGCTTTTTGCTATTACATACGTTCTACGGTTTCGATACCCAGGGTATCCAGACCCAGCTTCAGCGTTTTCGCGGTTAACAGAGCCAGTTTCAGGCGGCTGTTACGCGCTTCTTCGGAGTCGGCTGCCAGAATCGGGCAATGCTCGTAGAAGCCAGAGAACAGGCCTGCCACGTCATATAAGTAAGTACACATCACGTGCGGTGTACCATCACGCGCAACCACGTTCAGCGTTTCTTCAAATTGCAGCAGGCGTGCAGCCAACTGTGCTTCGCGGTCTTCACGAATCACTACCGGCGCTTTGAGCAGCTCAGCTTCATCAATCTCAGCTTTGCGGAACACAGACAGCACGCGAGTGTATGCATATTGCATATACGGTGCAGTGTTGCCTTCGAAGGCCAACATGTTATCCCAGTCAAAGATGTAATCGGTGGTGCGGCTTTTCGACAGGTCGGCGTATTTCACTGCGCCAATACCGACAGATTTCGCTAACGCTTCCAGCTCATCCGCAGGCATGTTCGGGTTTTTCTCTGCCACCAGATTACGAGCACGTTCCATGGCTTCGTCGAGCAGATCGGTCAGTTTTACCGTGCCGCCAGAACGGGTTTTGAACGGCTTACCGTCTTTGCCCAGCATCATGCCGAACATCTGGTGTTCCAGGGTGACAGATTCTGGAACGTAACCGGCTTTACGCACGATGGTCCATGCTTGCATCAGGTGCTGATGCTGGCGGGAGTCGATAAAGTAAAGCACGCGGTCTGCATGCAGGGTTTCATAGCGATATTTCGCACAGGCAATATCGGTGGTGGTGTAGAGATAGCCGCCATCTTTTTTCTGGATGATGACGCCCATTGGGTCGCCGTCTTTGTTCTTGAACTCATCCAGGTAAACCACGGTTGCGCCTTCGCTCTCGACCGCAAGACCTTTCGCCTTGAGGTCTGCCACGATGCCTGGCAGCATTGGGTTATAAAGACTTTCACCCATGACGTCGTCACGGGTCAGCGTCACGTTAAGGCGATCGTAGGTTTGCTGGTTCTGCGTCATGGTGATATCGACCAGCTTACGCCACATTTCACGGCAGTATTCGTCGCCGCCTTGCAGTTTTACGACGTATGCACGAGCACGTTCCGCAAATTCTGCGTCTTCGTCGTAGTGTTTCTTGGCTGCACGATAGAACTCTTCCAGGTCGGCCAGCGCCATTTCACCTGCGTTTTCTTGCTGCTGCTTCTCAAGATACGCGATCAGCATCCCGAACTGCGTGCCCCAGTCACCCACGTGGTTGGCGCGGATAACTTTATGGCCGAGGAATTCCAGCGTACGCACCGCAGCATCACCAATGATAGTGGAGCGGATATGACCCACGTGCATCTCTTTCGCTACGTTTGGTGCGGAATAGTCGACCACGATCGTTTGTGGCGCAACGGTATTCACGCCAACGCGGTCAGAAGCAACAGCTTCGTCGACATTTTTAGCCAGGAAAGCAGGGTCGAGGAAAATATTGATAAAGCCTGGGCCGGCGATTTCAACTTTGCTGGCAATTCCAGTCAAATCCAGATTGGCAATGACCAACTCTGCGACTTGTCGTGGTGGCTTGCCCAGTGATTTCGCAACTGACATCACGCCATTAGCCTGATAGTCGCCGAACTGAACTTTTGCTGACTGACGAACCTGTGGTTCGCAATCCGCAGGCGCACCTGCGGCAATCAGTGCCTGACTGACTTTATCTGAGAGAAGAGCCTGAATATTCACCTGGATACCTTACATTTTTCTTGGGGCCGCCAGTAATTTACAGCAGCCGTATCGTTGGGGATAAAATTAGGGCGTAAGTATAACTGTATTTACCCGCCTTAGTCAGCAAAAGCCTTGCCCCGTGCGCCCTGGACTAATATCAACGGTATAGTGAATAACCATTCAGAAATATAGCCCCGTTTCGGGTGTTGGTGATATCGGCCTGAATTGGTAGATTAGCCCGCATTCGTGACTTGAGAGGAAAGCTTGATGGCCAACTGGCAGACAATTGAAGAACTGCATGATATTTCAGCGGATCTCCCGCGATTTACACAAGCGTTAACAGAACTTGCCGCGCGGCTTGATCTTGAAATCGCACCGCTGGTGGCCGATCACATTTCGTTGCGCTGCCATCAAAATACGTCGGCTGAGCGTTGGCGCACGGGGCTAGAAAAATGCGGCACGTTGCTGTCGGAAAACATCATCAACGATCGGCCTATCTGCTTGTTTAAACTCAACGAGCCGGTGTGTGTTGCGCACTGGGAATTTAGCGTGGTTGAACTGCCGTGGCCGGGTGAAAAACGTTACCCGCACGAAGGTTGGGAGCACGTAGAGATAGTATTACCGGGAGAACCTGAAACGCTGAATGCACGCGCGCTGGATTTGATGTCTGATGCGGGTTTACGCCAGACGGGGATTTCGGTGAAAACCAGTTCGCCAAAAGGTGAGCGTGAGCGCCTGCCAAACCCAACGCTTGCAGTGACCGACGGCAAAGTCACCATTAAATTCCACCCGTGGTCTATTGAAGAGATTGTCGCCAGCGAACAAGATTAGCCGAACAGATAAGAGTAAAACGCCACCCGATAAAGCACATGAATTGTTGGGTGGCGTGGCGTTTATCCCCCTTTCTACAAGACCGTTCTCACCGCGGCATCCATACGTTTAATGGCTTCTTCAAGCGTTGCAGACGTGCAGCCAAAGTTGATGCGCACGAATTTCGCTTCTCCAAAATCAGCACCAGGAGAAAAACCCAGACCCGCTTTCTGGAAGAACAGCGTCGGGTTTTCAACCGGCAAAGCGCTGGCATCCACCCATCCCAAATAAGTGGCTTGTGGTGATGTCATTTTAAGACCTGGCATAGCGTTAACAGCACTCACCAGCGTGTCGCGATTGCGGCGCAAATACGGCAGTAACTCCTGCAACCACGGCTCGCCATCGCGCCATGCAGCGATGGCGGCAGTTAGTGCCAGGACATCGACACTCGGCACAATCCCATCCCTTACCGTATTGAACTGCTTACGCAATTGCGCGTCGGGAATAATGGCCAGTGAAGCGCCCAGCCCGGCAATATTGAATGTTTTGGATGGCGAAAGCAGGGTGATCGAACGTTGCTGGGCATCAGCACTGAGTGTGGCGAAAGGAATATGTTTCGCGCCCGGTTCGAGCAACAAATCGCAGTGAATTTCATCTGAGCAGACAATCATGTCGTGGCGTTGGGCGAACGCCAGTTGCTGCTCAAGTTCTTCACGTGTGTAGACGGTGCCGCCTGGGTTTTGCGGGTTGCACAACATCAGCAATTTTTCTTTGCCGGTGAGCTGTGACTCCACTGCCTGTAAGTCCATCACCCAGCGACTATTTTCAAGGCGCAAGGGCACATTGAGTTGTGGACGGCTGGCAAAGGCCGATGACTTTCTGAATGGCGGGTAAATTGGCGTTGGCGCGATGGTAGTTTCTTCAGGCGTTGTGAAGGCACGAACACTCAAATTCAAACCGGCGACAATGCCCGGTAAAAAGACAATCCATTCAGGTTTAATCTGCCACTGGTAACGGTTGGCCATTCTTTCAACCACAACATCGACTAACTCTTGCGGCCGGTTGCCGTAACCAAAAACGCCATGCTCAACCCGTTGATGCAGGGCTTCGAGAATGCAGGGTGGTGAACGAAAATCCATATCTGCCACCCACATAGGCAACACGTCATCACCAAATTTATTCCACTTCGAACTGTCGCTGTGACGGCGGTCGATGCCTTCATCAAAATTGAATGCCATGATTGTACTCGTCATATTTCAAGTTGCATGGGTGTTGGCTGCAACTCGAATGATTCAGAGCACAGCTACCTTTTTGTGATCGCGGTTTCAGATTATCATTCTGAACAGTTGGCACAACCGCCAGGCTAAAGATTTTAAGGAGTAATCAATGCCTTTGCTTGAGATATGTTGTTATGGAATTGACTGTGCAGTCACAGCGCAACTTGCCGGAGCGGACAGACTTGAATTATGTTCAGCACCCAAAGAGGGCGGTTTAACCCCTTCAGCCGGGGTGCTGCGTAAAGTTAAAGAACGGGTTTCGATTCCCGTGCATCCGATTATTCGCCCGCGCGGCGGTGACTTTTGTTACACCGACGCCGAGTTTGACACCATGCTTGAAGATATCGCGTTCGTGCGTGAGTTGGGGTATCCGGGGCTGGTAATCGGTATGTTAGATGGCGAGGGGCATATCGATATGCCGCGCATGAAGCGAGTCATGGAGCAGGCTAAAGGGATGGCCGTGACGTTCCACCGCGCGTTTGATATGTGCCATAACCCCCATCAGGCGCTGGAGCAACTTACCGAATTAGGTGTGGCGCGCATCCTCACTTCGGGCCAACAACAGAATGCTGAGCTAGGACTTTCACTCCTTAGGGAACTAAAACAGCAATCCCGTGCTCCAATCATTATGGCGGGTGCGGGTGTGAGATTGAGCAACTTGAAAAAGTTTGTCGATCAAGGCATTGACGAAATGCACAGCTCCGCCGGGCAAACCGTACCGTCACCGATGCGTTACCGTAAAGCGGGTGTGTCGATGAGTGCCGATGCGGAAGCTGATGAGTTTAACCGTTACTGCGTTGATGGCGATGTGGTAGCGGCAATGAAAGCCGTGTTGGTTGCCAGCGAATCGGCAACTTGAAGCATAAAGGCTAACCGTTTTTGACCGCGCATCATGTCGCCCATGTGATGCAGCTCGTACCAGGCCCCGGCGTTTTGCTGGGGCTTTTTTTATCTATATATCATCGTTTTAGTTTGGATAGTTCTCAACGTGACGGGTGTGAGCCATTTTGATCTCTATCCCTTTATTTTGCTGAACCTGGCATTCAGTCTGCAGGCCGCTTATGCGGCGCCACTCATTTTGCTGGCCCAGACACGCCAGGCGGAAAGGGATAAAGCGCACGGGGAAGCCGATGCATTACACCGTGAAGATTTAGCTCAAGCAAATGAAAAACGATTAAAATTTGCGGCCGAACAAGCCGAACAGATGATTAAATTGATTGAGATGAATACTGAGCTGACTAACGTGACTAAGCAGCTAACAGAACGTATCGAAATCATCACAGATCAACTGCATAAGCAATTAATTAAATAGAAATACGGTAACTCTTTCCTGTGGCTATGGGCCCTTTGCGGGCTTTCAGTTTCCCTTGACCCAGCATCAGTTCTACAAAAATTCACCATAATTCCTTCATATTTACATGGCACAATGCCCACTCTATCCTGCCTACGTTATGTGGTGAAATTGTTAACCACGTATTTCGAAATTGCTGCATTGTACAAAGCGTTACATACGGATACCAATCACTCAAGGAATAGAGTAGTTCATTTCTTTATTATTAAAATCCATTTAAGAATGTTGATAGAATAATATTTTCTATTTTTATTTAGTGTCGACAAAGTTGTGTTTATTATGAAAATAAATAAAGCTATTTTATTGCATGTTTCCATGGCGATCCTTGCTGCTTTGGTCTTAACCCTACCGCCATTTATTAATAGCTTACAACCTGCGCTAAAATTTCAACCACTCATTAAAACAATGGAAGGCACGCGCAAAGTTCAGTCTGAGAAAATGGCGACCATTTCGCATGCTTTAAATGGTAATGCGATATTTTTCCTCGGGGCATCGGAAGTTTCAACCTCTGAAGATGAGCATTTTGCGGTCTATAATTTCTTCAATACAAAACTGCATCAACCGACCGTTGCCTACGGTGACAGCTTTGTCGATAACATGACGCAGCTTGCTTTGTTGACGCGCTTTAAACAAGAACTGTCGCCAAAAACGAAACTGGTGTTGTTATTGTCACCTGATAGTTTCTTTTTTGATGGCATCCCACCAACAATTTTCGCTGATCATTTCCCTGACTCGGTATTTAAACCATTGATGTCGGATGCAACAATGCATCCCATCTTGACCCACTATTTAACCCATATCGACCCGCAAGATGTTGACCATTTGACGTTTAGCCAGATGCACATTTTTGGCTGGCATTACAAAATTGTCTGGCGCGAAATTAAATATCAGTTCTCATCATTCTGTGAATTGATCAGAAATTATTTCTTGTCATTTGCCCATTTTGGTCAATCGAATATGCAGCCGTGGCCTGCACCCCGCGATAGCTGGTCGAATATTGACTGGAACGCTGAATTGCAGTTGGCCCAACAACTGAATCGTGCTCGTCATGAAAGTGCGGCCACGTTATGGATGGATAAAGACATATTTGCAGACGATAAAACAGTAGAAGATTGGTATACCGCGCCTCCATCGCATCCAGAACAAGAGGCGTTTACAGCGATGATAAAGCTGCTGCACGAGCGCCAGGTCAATGTAGTCGTGATTATCGATCCGCTCAACTCGTGGGCTTTAAAGAATACTGAAAAATTCCAGCCGACCGATCGCTTCATCCAACAGACACTGAAAAAATATGATATTCCATATTTTGATATGTACGACCAAATATATCAACCTGGATGGAATTGGGATCGTCTTCATCCAACCGAATTAGCATGGGTCGCAATGGACCATTATATTGCAGAGGCATTTAACAAATGAAAAAAGCGATTCGACTCTTTTTCCTCTATTTCTTTTTGATGATCACCATTGTTGCCTGGTCATCAATTGATAACAGCATGAATCTGAAGCTGCATTTTGAATACCAGCAGTTTTAAGGAATAAGAGAATGTACACAAGCGCACCTTTCTTTGCTGTGTTATTTGCCAGTTCGCTCCTTTTTACAGCAGCTAACCGTCTGTTGGGCAACCGCCTGACTTATGCGTCACTGTTTTCTGCTTTTGCGCTGTTTGCCGTATGGGGATATGTCTTCAAAAGCCAGATCACTATTCCCATTTTAATGTTTGGTTATTTGTATACCATCGCCACATTAAAAGACAAAACATGGCTTAAAACCTGGCAATCAGTCATCTTGAGTTTGCTGCCACTGATACTGGTAAAACTACATTTAAATAACCACTGGGGTATGCTCGGGTTGTCATTTATGACCTTCAGAGCGGTAGATGTTTTACTCTATCGCAACAAGAAAGACTCCCGTAATTTCTTCCAGTATTTTAGCTATCTCTTTTTACCTTTCATTATTCTGGCGGGGCCGATGTACCGCTGGCGTAGTTGGGTACAGGATATTTCTAAACCCAATTTTCGCCTCACGACTGCGGTTTTTTTGCAGTCAATGGAGCAAATATTCTATGGCATCGTGCAGAAGTTTCTGTTTGCGATGCTGATTGATAATTTCATTATCAGCCACTGGAGTCACCGTCCAGTTACCTTGACGGTTTGGGTGGTGATGTCGCTGGCCTATAGCTTTTATCTTTATTTCGATTTTGCCGGCTACAGCAATATGGCGATTGGTGCAGGGCGTTTGTTCGGGCTCAATCTTCCCGCCAACTTTAACCTGCCGTTACTGGCAAAGAACCCGCAGGATTTCTGGCGCAGGTTTCATATTAGCCTGTCGGAATGGCTTCGTGATGTGGTCTTTATGCCGATTTATATGAATCTGATGAAGATAGATTTCTTCAGAAACCATAAAGTCACGGCACAAAACATCGGTATTTTTTGCACATTATTTTGTATGGGCGCCTGGAATGGCCTCGAGCTTAATTATGTTGTCAGTGGTGCATTGTTCGGCGGTATTTCCGTTATCCACAATATGATTCTTTGGCTTGCAAAGCGTAGCCCACGAATGACCAGCTGGTTACAAAAACCACTGATTGTCCTGACGGGGCGGGTTTTAACCTTAGCAAGTGCGGCAGTCTCTCTTTATATTTTTAGTGGAATGTCTCCAGTATGATTAATAATTCTGATTTACAACAACTCAATGATTATCTGCAGGCGGTTTTACTTGAACCACAAAACGGTCACCAATTAGCAATCACTGGCAGTGATAATAGCCTGACCTGGCAGGAGCTCAGCTCAGCCGTAGTTGACTGGAAGGCGCGCTTCGCCGGGCTAAATTTATCCCCAAATATACCCATTGTCCTTTATGGTCACCAGCAAGCGGAATTTGCCTGCGCTATTTATAGCTGCCTGCTCAATAACATTCCTTATATCCCGGTGGATAATATCTACCCGGCAGAACGCCTGAAAGAGATCTGTGAATTAGCCAGTGCGCCTTACTATTATGATGTCAGGCTGCGTTGTTTTGTGGCGACCGGTATCGAGGCTCAAGAACTGGAACAGCAGGATTTAGCCTACATTATGTTTACCTCAGGCAGTACGGGTAAACCAAAAGGGGTGCAGATTGGCCGTGAAAGTGTATGGAATTTCATGCTGTGGGTGCGCAGTGATTTTTCTCTGCCTGAAACCCCGGTGCTGATGAACCATGCGGTATTTAGCTTCGATCTGTCTTTAATTCCACTGCTGGGAAACCTTGCGACTGGCGGGCATATCGTTCTTAACGCAAAAGAGGATATCGCAGCTGAAAACTGGCTGGCGACGTTAAAGCAGAAAAAGGTTTCTGCCTGGGTTTCGACCCCTTCTTTTGCATATCAAAAACTGCTACTTCCCGAATTTCGTGCTGAATATTTAACGGACCTGAAAGTCTTTATTTTTATCGGTGAAGTTCTCAGTAAAGCACTGGTAAAGCATCTACGTCGTCTTTTTCCTGAAGCCAAAATACTCAATTCTTATGGCCCGACGGAAGCGACCATTGCCACGACGGTCGTTGAAATCAGCGATGAAATGCTTAAAAGCGAATGTGATCTTCTGCCAATTGGCCAGATGATGCCGCATTCTGAAATGGAAATAACCGCAGATAATGAATTAATTATTTGGGGTAAGAACGTCATGCGTGGCTATCTCGGGTTGGCGAAAGAAAATAGCGAGAAACTGTTATGGAATGAGAGCAAACAGTGGCGTGGCTATAAAACGGGCGATCTTGGGCGTATTAATAAAGAGCATTTATATTGCCAGGGGCGCAACGATAGCCAGATTAAAATGAACGGTTATCGCATTGAAATTCATGAAATCGAAAACCGCCTGTTAGCGCTTTCAGGAATTAGCGAAGCGGTTGTGTTACCGCTGACGAAAAAAGACGGGGCCGTTCTGCGTCTTGCTGCTTTTTGTTCTTCATCGCTTTCTGAGAAAGAGATCAAAGCTAATCTCACCAAAACGTTACCGTCTTATATGGTGCCATCTCAGATTGTCGTCATGGACATATTACCTCTCAACCCTAACGGGAAGATTGACCGCAAATTACTCGATGCGCAGGCTCGTACCTGTTGATAATCTAAGGAATAAAAATGGAACAGAAAGTTTTAGCATTATTTGAAAACGTATTGTCGCGCAAAGTGGGTTTCCAGGATGAGCTGATTGAATCCGATATCCTTGACTCTATTACAGCAGTTGATGTGGTTCTTGAAGTCCAGGCTGAGTTTGGCTGTGCCATTCCACCAACGGATGTGGCGACAGTGTTGAAGACACCAGCAACGTTGGCTGCGTGGCTTGAAGAAAACGCCTGAAGACGAGATTTACTACTTTATGGCCCCGGCGTTTTGCTGGGGCTTTTTTTATTTTAATGATTTAAACGTGTTAGGCTCTCTTTAAACACTGGAGGGTAGTATGGGTATCACAGACAAAGAGCTTTACGATGAGATGTGCCGCGTAGTTGGGAAAGTGGTACTGGAGATGCGAGACCTTGGCCAGGAGCCAAAACACGTTGTCATAGCGGGTGTGGTCAGAGCAATGTCTGCCAACAGTAAGATTGAACGTTCGGCACTGACCAGTGCTGCAATGAACGAAGTCATTCGCGCGCTTGGGTTTGCGGCGAAGTAAGTAAGGCCGGGGTCCGGCCTTACTTCACATTTTTACGGTTTACGCGCGACCAACACTGCTCGCAGTGGGGCAGGGTAACCTTCAATAGTCTTGTTGCTATCGTTCGGATCGAGGAAATCGGCCAGTGATTCGGTCGTCAGCCAGCTGGTGCGGCGCTGTTCTTCGCTGGTGGTATAGCAATGATCGACGATTTTCACATCAACAAAGCCACATTTCTCAAGCCAGTTTTTCAACGCCAGAGCAGATGGGATGTAATAGACGTTGCGCATCTGCGCATAACGTTCACCCGGCACCAGCACGGTGTTCTCATCGCCTTCCACAACCAGCGTTTCCAGCACCAGTTCGCCATCTTTAGCTAACTGATTTTTAAGCTGATAAAGGTGGTCCAACGGTGAGCGGCGGTGATACAACACGCCCATAGAGAACACGGTATCGAAGATATTAAGTTCCGGGAGTTGTTCAATGCCCAGCGGCAACACATGCGCGCGTTGGTCGTTGCCCAGCAGTTTACGCACAGCCTCAAACTGGCAAACGAACAGCTGCATTGGGTCGATACCCACAGCTAAATGCGCGCCTGCGCCAATCATACGCCACAGGTGATAGCCGCTACCGCAGCCGACATCCAGAATTGTGCGCCCGGTGAGTGGAGAAATGTGCGGTAAAACACGATCCCATTTCAGGTCGGAACGCCATTCGGTGTCGATGTCTACGCCATACAGCGAATACGGCCCTTTGCGCCATGGCATCAGGTTACGCAATAACTTTTCAATCCCCAGACGTTGCCCGTCGCTGAGTGGCGTTTCAGATTCAGCGGTAACGCTATGCAATAAATCCAGGCGATACGGTGCCAGTTCTGGCAGGTATTCAACGGTGTTGTACCAGTGTTTGAACTGGCCGTGCAGATTCTCGCGCTGCCAGGTGGCAATTTGCGCAGGAAGCGTTTCCAGCCAAGGAGCCAGCGGGCTTTTAGCGATAAGCTGATAAAAATTACCAAAGTCGATCATGCAGACGTTCCTGATTTCAGTGCAACCAAAGAGCCAAAGTTAAAGCACTGGAACCATAATTCTGCGTGGTCAAATCCGGCTTGTTTGAGGCGTTTTTTATGTGTTTCGACAGAGTCGGTGAGCATGACATTTTCCAGCATGCTGCGTTTTTGGCTGATTTCCAGCTCGCTATAGCCGTTCGCACGTTTAAAATCGTGGTGCATATTGAACAGCAATTCACCGACTTCACCATCTTCAAAACTGAATTTTTCCGACAGCACTAACGCGCCACCTGGGTTCAGGCCCCGATAGATTTTTTCCAGCAGCAGTTTACGATCATCAGGCTCAAGGAATTGCAGCGTGAAATTCAGCACCACCATCGAGGCATTTTCGATAACGATATCGCGGATATCGCCTTCGATAACATCAACTGGGGTTTGCGCTTTAAACGCGTCAAGATGGCGACGGCAGCGCTCGACCATAGCAGGGGAGTTATCTACCGCGATAATTTTACAATTGTCGTGCTGGATATTACGACGCACGGATAACGTTGCCGCGCCAAGCGAACAGCCAAGGTCATAAACCTGGCTGCCCGGAGCGACAAAGCGCTCCGCCAGCATGCCAATCATCGAAATGATATTGGAGTAGCCCGGCACCGATCGTTGAATCATATCGGGGAAGACTTCAGCCACGCGTTCGTCAAAGGTCCAGTCACCTAATTGGGCGATTGGGGCTGAAAACAATGTATCGCGGTCAGACATAATGTTAAATCCGGAAATTCGAAATTTCGAAAGGGGCATATTTTGCGTTAATGCAGCGAGAAAACCAACTCCCATGGCATATACCATAGGTTGGCGAGCACCATCAGGATCAAAGAAGACCAGGTGGCACTCATACCCGAGCGACGCCAGCGAATTAAACGATGATGGAAACCGTGTGCGTGCATCAGGCGACCAGCAATGAGCAGCAGCCCACAAACATGCACCATCCAGGTTTCAGCGCCGTTCATTTCCATCAATAATAAAAGCAGCAACGCGACAGGAATATATTCCACTGCATTACCATGAATTCTAATTGCGCTCTGTAGTTCGCTAAAACCACCGTCACCATAAGAGACGCGGTACTGCAAACGCATACGAACAACATCAAACGAGAACTTAATTAACAACAAAGCACCCAACACGGCGTAGAGCGCGCTTACCATACCCACATCCTTTAGAGATAGTACCAGCACCGCCTATGATAGCAGTGCAACCTGTTAACTGTCGCTATTACTAAAATAGTGAGTTTTGTTTTGGGATCGCAGGTTCGTTGCCAACCGCCGGAAAAGCCTGTTGCAAGCCCGGCCATAACGCATGAACCAGGTCCTGCACCTGGCCAATATCTGGGGTATGCAAGAACAGGTAGGGCGTAGTGTTTTGTGCCCATTTAGACAGGGTTTTTAGCCAGACATCAAAAAACAGCTGATTTTGCTGCATGTCGTTGCTGCCGATAAATCGCACTAACGGATTGTTCGCGGTAACCAGAGCATGAACCGGCACTTTCGGCTTTTTACGTTGCGCGTCACGAATGGCTTCGTTATCAGGTTTTGCGCTATGGACCGGGCGGCTGTCGAGGATCACGCGGTTAACGCCACGCTGATGCAAACCTCTGTTTAAGGCTTGTTCGCCAGCACTTTTATCAAAGAATGAAGCGTGGCGAACTTCGACACCGTAGGTGAAATCTTTCGGCAACGCGTCGAGGAAATTCCACAGCGCAGGTAAATCAGCCGGCCCAAAGGCCGCCGGAAGCTGTAACCAGTATTGCCCGATGCGGTTTGCAAGCGGCGACATGCGGTCAAGAAATTCGGCGGTCAGGTCACCGCACTGGCGAAGTGCTGCCTTATGGGAAATGGTTGCCGGGAATTTAAAGCAGAAACGAAAGTCGTCATCGGTCATATTGTGCCAGCGCGACACCGTTTCTGCTTTGGGTAGGGCATAGAGCGTGGTGTTGCCTTCCACACAATTAAAATGGCGAGCGTAATCTTCAAGAGAAGTTATGCCAAGGCGCACCCAATGCGGATGCGACCATTGCGGAAGGCCGATATATATCATTCTACCCGTTATCCTTCGAGCTGTAGGGGTGTTGACTGCGTTCGCTTACCCGAATCACTTACTTCAGTAAGCTCGTCGGGATAATCTCCCTTGTCGCCTACCTACAACTCGGATGATATAGGGTAGAAACGAGGTCAATTAAAAAGCAGTAATAATTTCTTCAGTGCTACGAACACGGCCAATACGCGGGAAGATATTCGTCATGCTGCCCTGGTGTTGTTCGCTGCTGGCCGCACTACAGGCATCTTCGGCAACGACCAGGTTAAAGCCCAGTTCCCACGCGTTACGCGCAGTGGACTCCACGCCGATATTGGTAGAAATACCGCACAGCACAATGGTATCAATGCCACGGCGGCGTAACTGAAGTTCTAAATCCGTGCCGTAGAATGCGCCCCACTGGCGTTTAGTCACTTCAATATCACTCTCTTTTTTACCCAGCGCTTGTGGGTAAACCCACCAGTTTTCAGGCAGAGCATGTGCGCCCGCTTGTGCATCAACAGGCTGCTTGAGTGCTTCAGCAAAATCTTTTGACCAGCCCACGCGGACCATGATTACCGGCGCACCCTTCGCGCGGAATTTTTCAGCAAGCTTTGCCGAACGAGCCACCACATCCTGTGCACTGTGCGGGCCGCCCGCAAATGGCAGGATGCCTTCCTGCAAATCAATCACAACCAGCGCGGTTCGGGAAGAATTCAGTTCTAACATTCGGTGACTCCGGGTCAAAATGAGGTTATCGCGTAATACCTTACGACGGAACATGAGCGCGATAGTTTACATATTTTGTTAATTTTTGTGAGTTTTACCAGAACAAGGCGCTTTCAAACACGCCAGTCAGTCGTATCGGGCTTATCGCGGGGCATTATTTCCAGTATAATAACCCCCTTTTTTATCAATAGATGACAGACAAAAATAGTGGCCACCGTTGCAGGTAGTGGACAGTGAGCGGCTAATTTAAGGGATATCTCATGCGTACAGTATATTGCGGGCAGCTCAATCAATCCCATGTGGGACAACAAGTAACACTGTGTGGTTGGGTCAATCGTCGTCGTGACCTCGGTAGCCTTATCTTTATTGATATGCGCGATCGCGAAGGCATCGTGCAGGTGTTTTTCGATCCAGACCGTCAGGACGCGTTCCAGCTTGCTTCCGAACTGCGTAATGAGTTCTGCATTCAAATCACCGGCACCGTGCGCCCGCGTGACGAAAAAAACATCAACAAAGATATGGCAACTGGTGCAGTGGAAGTGTTCGCAACCGACCTGACCATCATCAACCGTTCAGAAGCACTGCCGCTTGACTCTAACCACGTCAACACCGAAGAAGCGCGTCTGAAATTCCGTTACCTGGACTTGCGCCGCCCGGAAATGGCAAACCGCCTGAAGACGCGTGCGAAAATCACCAGCTTCGTGCGTCGCTTTATGGATGACCACGGTTTCCTTGATATCGAAACCCCAATGCTGACCAAAGCCACACCGGAAGGCGCGCGTGACTACCTGGTGCCGAGCCGTGTGCATAAAGGTAAATTCTACGCGTTGCCACAGTCTCCACAGCTGTTCAAACAGCTGCTGATGATGTCTGGCTTTGACCGTTACTATCAGATTGTTAAGTGCTTCCGTGACGAAGACTTGCGTGCTGACCGTCAGCCAGAATTTACCCAGATCGATGTTGAAACCTCCTTCATGTCTGCACCACAAGTGCGTGAAGTGATGGAAAAACTGGTTCGTGACCTGTGGCTTGATGTGAAAAGCGTTGACCTGGGCGATTTCCCGATCATGACTTTCGCTGAAGCGGAGCGTCGTTACGGTTCTGACAAACCAGACCTGCGTAACCCAATGGAGCTGGTGGACGTTGCTGACCTGCTCAAAGACGTTGAGTTTAAAGTGTTCGCGGGCCCGGCAAATGATGCTAAAGGCCGCGTTGCTGCACTGCGAGTGCCAGGTGGCGCACAGTTAAGCCGTAAACAGATTGACGACTACGGCAAGTTCATTGAGATTTACGGCGCGAAAGGGCTGGCTTACATCAAAGTGAATGAGCGTGCTAAGGGCATCGAGGGCATCACCAGCCCGGTAGCTAAATTCCTGAACGCAGAAATCGTTGAAGCGATTCTGACCCGTACTGGCGCACAAGACGGCGACATGATCTTCTTCGGCGCAGATAACAAGAAAGTGGTTGCTGATGCGCTTGGCGCACTGCGTCTGAAAATCGGTAAAGATCTGAGCATCACCGATGAAAAAGCCTGGGCACCGTTGTGGGTTATCGACTTCCCAATGTTTGAAGACAACGGCGAAGGTGGCCTGACCGCAATGCACCACCCGTTCACCGCGCCGAAAGATATGTCACCAGAAGAACTGGCGGCCGATCCGGAAGCTGCGGTTGCGAACGCATACGATATGGTTATCAACGGTTATGAAGTGGGCGGCGGTTCCGTGCGTATCCACAACGGCCAGATGCAGCAGACTGTGTTCGGTATTCTGGGTATCGCTGAAGAAGACCAGCGCGAGAAATTCGGCTTCCTGCTCGACGCCCTGAAATACGGTACACCACCGCATGCAGGCCTGGCATTTGGTCTGGATCGCCTGACTATGCTGTTGACCGGCACCGACAACATCCGTGATGTTATCGCGTTCCCTAAAACAACCGCAGCAGCATGCCTGATGACTGAAGCACCAAGCTTTGCAAACCCAACAGCGTTGACTGAGCTGGGTATTGCCGTGCTGAAAAAGGCTGAGAAAGAATAAATGGCCTCCGTACACGCAATCATTCGTGTTGCATCGAGGCGGCAACTGAGTGAATTCCCATGAGCATAGATAACTATGTGAGTGGGATGAATGAAGGCAGCCAACAAAGAGGCAACGTGAAGGATAAAGTGTACAAGCGTCCCGTTTCGGTACTGGTAGTGATTTTCGCTAAAGACACCGGACGGGTGCTCATGTTACAGCGGCGCGATGATCCTGAATTCTGGCAGTCGGTTACCGGCAGCATAGAAGAGGGTGAAACCGCGCTGTATGCTGCACAGCGTGAAGTAAAGGAAGAGGTCGATATTGATGTTGTCTCAGAGCAACTGGCCTTGATTGACTGCCAACGCTGTGTGGAATTCGAGATTTTTACACATTTACGTCATCGCTATGCGCCGGGAATTACGCGCAATACGGAATATTGGTTCTGTCTTGCGCTGCCAAACGAACAGCCGATTACCATTTCGGAACATCTGGCATGGGAATGGACAGACGCACAAGCTGCGGCTGCTATGACCAAGTCGTGGAGCAACCGGCAAGCGATTGAAGAGTTTGTAATTAATGCTGCCGCAAGGTAGCCATTTTGGAGATATTTTTATGGCAGGTCATAGTAAGTGGGCCAACACAAAGCACCGCAAAGCAGCGCAAGATTCCAAACGCGGTAAAATTTTCACCAAAATTATCCGTGAGTTGGTAACCGCAGCCCGTTTGGGCGGTGGTGATCCGGGTTCTAACCCGCGTCTGCGTGCAGCCATTGATAAAGCGTTATCCAACAACATGACGCGTGACACCTTAAACCGTGCAATCGCACGTGGTGTGGGTGGTGATGAAGACGCCAACATGGAAACCATCATTTATGAAGGTTACGGTCCTGGCGGTTCAGCAGTCATGGTTGAATGTCTGAGTGACAACCGTAACCGTACCGTGGCAGAAGTGCGCCATGCGTTCAACAAATGCGGTGGTAATCTGGGAACTGATGGCTCTGTTGCTTATCTGTTCACCAAAAAAGGCGTTATCTCTTATGCTCCTGGCAAAGACGAAGACACCCTGATGGAAGCCGCTCTTGAAGCTGGCGCTGAAGATGTTGTTGCATACGACGATGGCGCAATTGACGTGTTCACTGCCTGGGAAGAGATGGGGGCAGTACGTGATGCACTGGAAGCCGCAGGGCTTAAAGCAGACGAAGCCGAAGTTTCCATGATCCCATCTACCAAAGCAGATATGGATGCAGAAACTGCACCGAAACTGATGCGCCTTATCGACATGTTGGAAGACTGCGATGACGTGCAAGAGGTTTATCACAACGGCGAGATCTCTGACGAGGTTGCGGCAACTCTGTAATGGTGTTGCCTGAAACCGTACATCTGTTTATGAGGAACGCGTGATGACGATTATTCTCGGCATCGACCCGGGGTCACGCGTTACCGGTTATGGTGTCATTCGCCAGACTGGTCGGCAGCTCACCTATTTAGGTAGCGGCTGTATTCGTACTCAGGTTACCGACTTACCCTCGCGTTTGAAGCTTATCTACGCGGGGGTGAGCGAAATCATCACTCAGTTCCAGCCAGAATATTTCGCCATTGAATCCGTGTTTATGGCGAAGAATGCCGATTCTGCACTGAAACTCGGTCAGGCGCGCGGCGCGGCCATTGTTGCTGCTGTAAATCATGATTTGCCGGTGTTTGAGTATGCGGCTCGTCAGGTTAAACAGACGGTCGTTGGCATCGGTAGTGCCGAGAAAAGCCAGGTTCAGCATATGGTACGCACTTTGTTGAAACTCTCGGCCAACCCACAAGCGGATGCGGCCGATGCGCTGGCCATTGCTATCACGCATTGCCATGTGACGCAGAACTCGATGCAGATGAGCGATTCGCGGCTTAACCTGGCGCGGGGACGGCTCAAGTAATTAAGGCTGGATATTTATCCAGCCTTTTTTGTATGATAGGCAAAATTTTTGGCATAACCGCTAAACGCAGGAGCAGATTGTGATTGGACGACTCAGAGGCATCATCCTGGAAAAACAGCCACCGCTGGTATTAATGGAAGTGGGCGGCGTTGGATATGAAGTACACATGCCAATGACTTGCTTCTATGAATTACCGGAAATCGGTAAAGAAGCGGTGGTGTTTACCCAGTTTGTGGTGCGTGAAGACGCGCAACTGCTCTACGGTTTTAATAACAAACAAGAACGAACCCTGTTCCGCGAGCTGATCAAAGTGAATGGTGTTGGCCCGAAACTTGCGTTGGCTATCCTCTCTGGTATGTCGGCACAGCAGTTCGTTAATGCTGTTGAACGCGAAGAAATTGGCTCATTAGTTAAGTTGCCAGGTGTAGGTAAGAAGACTGCCGAGCGCTTGATTGTCGAAATGAAAGACCGCTTTAAAGGCATGCATGGCGACCTGTTTACTCCGGCGTCAGATTTGGTGCTGACCGCTCCAGAAAGTGGCGCAACAGACGACGCCGAATCAGAAGCGGTTGCGGCGCTAGTATCGCTGGGCTATAAACCACAAGAAGCCAGCCGCATGATCAGCAAAGTCGGCAAAGCCGGTGCCGATTGTGAAACCCTGATCCGCGAAGCATTACGCGCAGCACTTTGAAGCCCCTTGAGGTAGATGAAGGATGATTGAAGCAGACCGTCTGGTTTCTCCAGATACTATCACCCCTGATGAGTTAATTGACCGCGCGATTCGCCCGCGTTTTCTGGCGGATTACGTCGGCCAACCGCAGGTACGCTCGCAGATGGAAATTTTCATCCAGGCGGCAAAACTGCGTGGGGATGCGCTCGATCATCTGTTAATTTTTGGCCCGCCAGGGTTGGGTAAAACCACACTGGCGAATATCGTTGCCAACGAAATGGGCGTGAACCTGCGAACCACTTCCGGTCCTGTGCTGGAAAAAGCAGGGGATCTGGCGGCGATGCTGACCAACCTTGAACCGCATGACGTGTTGTTCATTGATGAAATCCACCGTCTTTCACCGGTTGTGGAAGAAGTGCTGTATCCGGCAATGGAAGATTACCAACTCGATATTATGATTGGTGAAGGCCCGGCCGCACGCTCAATCAAAATTGATTTGCCACCCTTTACTCTGATTGGTGCAACTACCCGTGCCGGTTCTCTGACATCTCCACTGCGTGACCGTTTCGGCATTGTGCAGCGCCTCGAGTTTTATCAGGTCGCTGATTTGCAGCACATTGTTGGCCGCAGTGCGAGCGTGCTGGGGCTGGAGATGAGCGAGGAGGGTGCGTTAGAAGTGGCGCGTCGTGCGCGTGGGACTCCGCGTATTGCTAACCGTCTGCTGCGTCGTGTGCGTGACTTTTCGGAAGTCAGACATGATGGCACCATTAATGGTGACATAGCGTCGCAAGCACTGGATATGCTCAACGTTGATACCGAAGGGTTTGACTATATGGACCGCAAATTATTGCTGGCGGTGATAGACAAGTTCCTTGGTGGCCCGGTCGGGCTGGACAACCTCGCGGCGGCAATTGGCGAGGAGCGTGAAACGATTGAAGATGTACTGGAACCCTTCCTGATCCAGCAGGGCTTTTTGCAACGAACTCCACGTGGGCGTATCGCAACGCCAAGAGCCTGGACTCACTTTGGGATTATACCGCCAGCTCAGCCTTGAAACCGGACAGTTCCCTCTCCTTGGGGAGAGGGTGAGGGGCAGTCGGTATCCACTTTAGATATTATGCAGCCTGCTTCTTCGCCATACTCAGAACAAACAACACCGCCGAACTCAGTACCACTGAAGGCCCGGCAGGTGTGTCATAGAATGCTGAGAACGTTAGCCCACCTGTTACTGAAAGCATCCCGATAATCACAGCAAAGCCAGCCATTTGTTCAGGCGTGCGTGCAAAGCGGCGCGCCGTTGCCGCAGGAATAATCAGCAACGAAGTAATAATCAGCGCACCAACGAACTTCATAGCCACACCAATCGTCAACGCTGTCACCAGCATCAGCAACATCTTCACCCGTTGCAGATTAACCCCGTCCACATGGGCAAGGTCCGGACTAATCGTCATCGACAACAGATTGCGCCATTGCCACAGCAGTACGCCAACGACCACCGCAACACCCAATGCAATAGAGATAATATCCGGCATGGTGACCGATAGTAGATCGCCAAACAGATAGGCCATCAAATCGACGCGCACGTTAGACATTAAGCTGACCACAACCAGGCCGAGCGACAATGCGCTGTGCGCCATAATCCCGAGCAAGGTATCTAACGCCAAATGTGGGCGTTTTTCGAGCCACACCAGACCTAACGCCAGCATCAAGGTGACCGCAATCACGGCATAAAATGGGTTTACATTGAGCAGCAGGCCGAAAGCGACGCCTAATAAAGAAGCGTGGGCGAGGGTATCACCAAAGTAGGACATCCGACGCCAGACCACGAATGAGCCGAGCGGGCCAGCAGCACACGCCAGCAAAATCCCGGCAAGCCAGCCGGGCAACAACAATTCAATCATGACTGGCCATTCCCTCTGCGCAGAACGATACGTCCGGTAAGATCGTGACGATGATTATGGTGGTGTCGATAAATCCCTAACTGCTCTGCACCACGCGCACCAAACATAGAAATAAATTCCGGATGCATAGACACCACTTCTGGCGTGCCAGAACAGCAAATATGGTGATTCAGGCACAGCACATCATCGGTTTTCGCCATCACCAAATGCAGGTCGTGAGAAACCATCATCACTGCGCAATTCAGCTCTTGGCGCAATTGATCAATCAGGTTATACAGAGCCAGTTGCCCGTTAACATCAACGCCCTGAGTGGGTTCGTCAAGCACCAATAACTGCGGCTGATTTAACAATGCACGGGCCAGCAGAACGCGTTGATTCTCGCCGCCAGAGAGTTTTTGCATCGGCGCTTCAATCAGATGTGCCGCCTGAACGCGTTTTAAGGCGGGCAGGATATCGGATTTTTTCACCCCCGGACGCAGGCGCATAAACCGGCTAACGGTTAAAGGCAGGGTGGCATCCAGATGTAGTTTTTGCGGCACATAACCAATTCGCAGGTCGCGGTCTCGCTTGATAACGCCTTCATCAGGTGCTACCAGGCCCAGTACCACTCGGACAAGCGTTGATTTTCCTGCACCGTTTGGCCCAAGCAGCGTCAGAATGCGACCCGGTTTGAGATCGAGTGAAATATCAGACAGCACACGGCGTTGCCCGAAAGAAACAGAGATATTTTCCAGTGATACCAGATTTGTCATGACAATTTCAGGGGTTGCAGAAGTTAGCGGATGTTATAATATCACACATCTCATATTCATAACGATGAAAAGTCGCATTATGTTACATAAAAACTCATTTCTTTGCGCAGCTTTAACAACTGCTTTTCTGGGTGCCGCTGCTGTACCGGCACAGGCCGCTGTAGTCGCCTCTATTAAACCGTTAGGTTTTATTGCTGCAGCGATTGCTGATGGCGTCACACCGACTGAAGTTTTACTGCCAGATGGCGCTTCTGAGCATGATTATGCACTTCGTCCGTCTGATGTAAAACGCTTACAAAGCGCGGACTTAGTCGTGTGGGTCGGTCCAGAAATGGAAGCGTTCATGCAGAAGTCAGTTAGCCAATTAGCTGAACAAAAACAAGTGCAACTGGCCGCTTTACCAGGCGTACAACCCTTGCTCATGAAGGGGAGTGACGACGATGGTGATAGTCACGAAGGACATGACCATTCAGCCGAAAATAGTGACAAAGATCACCATCACGGTGAATACAACATGCATATTTGGCTTTCGCCAGAGGTGGCGCGGCTGTCAGCGGTTGCAATCCACGATAAATTAGTGGAACTTATGCCCCAAAATAGAGCCAAACTTGACGCCAACTTGCAAAGTTTCGAGTTAGGATTAGCCAACATCGATAAGCAAGTTGGTAGCGTGCTCGCGCCCCTCAGAGGAAAAGGGTATTTCGTTTTTCACGACGCCTATGGCTACTTTGAAAAACATTACGGTCTAACGCCACTTGGTCACTTTACCGTAAACCCAGAAATCCAACCTGGTGCGCAGCGTTTACATGACATCAAAACACAGTTGGTTGAGCAAAAAGCCGTGTGCGTTTTTGCTGAGCCGCAGTTCAGGCCAGCAGTAATTAATGCCGTAGCCCGTGGCACTAACGTTCGAAACGGAACGCTGGACCCACTGGGGATTGAAGTCAAGCTCGGCAAAAACAGCTATATGCAGTTTTTGAACGGGCTTGCGAACCAATATGCGAGCTGCCTGAAAGGAGATTAATGAGGAAGTGAATACGTGCAACAGATAGCCCGCTCTGTCGCCCTGGCATTCGACAATTTGTCCCGGCCCCACCGCGTTATGCTGGGGTCTCTTACAGTACTTACACTTGCGGTCGCTGTCTGGCGGCCGTACGTGTATCACCCTGAAGCCAGCCCGGTAATCAAAACCATTGAGCTTGAAAAAAACGACATTCGCTCGTTACTTCCGGAAGCCAGTGAACCCTTAGATCAGTCTCCCGATGCGGAAGACGACACCATTCCACAAGATGAGCTGGACGATAAAACCGCGGGTGAAACCGGGGTGCACGAATACGTGGTATCGACCGGTGATACGCTCAGCAGCATTCTGAACCAGTACGGCATTGACATGGGCGATATCAGCCAGCTTGCCACGGTGGATAAAGACCTGCGTAACCTGAAAATCGGCCAACAGATCTCCTGGACGCTGAACGATGATGGCGAATTGCAGCGTCTGACATGGGAAATGTCGCGCCGTGAAACGCGCACTTATGACCGTTCAGGTAGCACCTTCAAACTCAGCAGCGAAATGCAGCAAGGCGAGTGGGTCAACAATGTCATGAAAGGCACTGTTGGCGGCAGTTTCGTTAGTAGCGCAAAAGATGCCGGTTTAACCACTGCTGAAATCAGTGCGGTTATCAAAGCGATGCAGTGGCAGATGGACTTCCGAAAACTGAAGAAAGGCGATGAGTTCTCAGTGCTGATGTCCCGTGAAATGCTCGAAGGTAAACGCGAACAAAGCCAACTGGTTGGCGTGCGCCTGCGCAGCAGCGGTAAAGATTATTACGCTATTCGTGCTGATGACGGCAAATTCTATGACCGTAACGGCTCGGGTCTTGCGAAAGGCTTTATGCGTTTCCCAACAGCCAAGCAGTTCCGCATCTCTTCAAACTTTAACCCGCGCCGCTTAAACCCGGTAACCGGGCGAGTGGCACCGCATAAAGGTGTCGACTTTGCGATGCCGCAAGGTACGCCAGTGCTTGCGGTGGGTGATGGTGAAGTGGTGATGGCAAAACGTAGCGGTGCAGCGGGGTATTTTGTCGCTATCCGTCACGGTCGCACCTACACCACACGCTATATGCACCTGAAGAAACTGTTGGTTCAGCCTGGTCAAAAAGTGAAACGTGGCGATCGTATTGCGCTTTCCGGCAACACCGGTCGTTCAACCGGGCCGCATCTGCATTATGAAGTGTGGGTTAACCAACAAGCGGTGAACCCATTAACCGCGAAATTACCGCGTACCGAAGGGCTGACAGGCTCGGATCGTAACGATTATCTGGCTCAGGTTCGCGAAGTGACACCACAGCTCAGTTTGAATTAATCAGACGCTGTGAACAAAGCCGGTACTCAGTGACCGGCTTTTTCTTTGTCTGAAAGGCATTACCCCGCTAAGATACTTACAAATTCATGTCATCAATGATTTGATGCCGCAGTGAGAATATGCATGGAAAAAGCAAAAAAAAGCCATAGTGAGTTTATTCCTGAATTTCAAAAGGCCTTCTTGCACCCGAAATTTTGGGGCGCCTGGTTAGGCGTGGGCGCTTTCGCAGGACTTGCATTGTTACCGCCGTCACTGCGTGACCCGTTGCTGGGCAAAGTAGGGCGTATTGCCGGGCGCTTTGGTAAAAGTGCGCGCCGTCGTGCGCAAATAAACTTGCTGTATTGCTTCCCGGAGATGCCGGAAGCTGATCGTGAAGCCGTTATCGATGAAATGTTTGCTACCGCCCCTCAAGCGATGGTGATGATGGCTGAACTGGCGATTAAAGATCCCCAAAAAGTCATGCAGCGCGTTGACTGGCACGGCAAAGAGATTATCGATGAGCTAAAGCGGCGCGAAGAAAATGTTATTTTCCTCGTACCACACGGCTGGGCGGTGGATATTCCTGCGATGCTGCTGGCCTCGCAGGGGCAGAAAATGGCGGCGATGTTCCACAACCAGGGTAACCCGCTATTTGATTACATGTGGAATACTGTGCGCCGTCGTTTTGGTGGCCGCCTGCATGCGCGTAACGACGGCATTAAACCGTTTATCAGCTCTGTGCGTCAGGGATATTGGGGATATTATCTGCCAGACCAGGATCACGGGCCCGAGCACAGTGAATTTGTCGATTTCTTTGGCACCTACAAAGCGACGTTGCCCGCGATTGGCCGACTGATGAAAGTATCTCGTGCGCGCGTTGTACCGCTGTTCCCTGTCTACAACAACAAGACACATCGCCTGGATATTCATATTCGTCCGCCGATGGATGACCTGCTTGATGCAGACGACCACACCATAGCTCGTCGCATGAATGAAGAAGTTGAAGTTTTGGTTGGGCCGAATCTTGAACAGTACACCTGGATACTGAAATTGCTCAAAACGCGCAAGGAAGGGGAGACTGAACCTTACCGCCGCAAAGAGTTGTATCCTAAGAAATAAAGAATAAGAAATAACAAAGGGGCCGATTGGCCCCTTTTGCTTTTATGCTGTGGATGGATTACTCAACACACAGAATACGCGTGGTGTTGGTGGTACCAATGGTACTCATTACATCGCCCTGGGTGACGATAACCAGGTCACCAGAAACCAGGTAACCTTTATCACGCAGCAGATTGACTGCATCGTTTGCAGCTGCAACACCGTCGCTTGGGCTATCAAAGAACACAGGCGTAACACCACGGTACAAAGAGGTGAGGTTCAGTGTACGCTCATGGCGAGACATCGCGAAGATTGGCAAACCGGAGCTGATACGTGAAGTCATCAGCGCTGTACGGCCTGACTCTGTCATAGTGATGATTGCAGTCACACCTTTCAGGTGGTTTGCTGCATACATCGCAGACATCGCAATCGCTTCTTCTGTGTTGTCGAACTGTACGTCCAGACGGTGCTTGGAAACGTTGATGCTTGGGATTTTCTCTGCGCCCAGGCAAACACGCGCCATCGCAGCAACGGTTTCAGCAGGGTATTGGCCCGCAGCCGTTTCAGCAGAAAGCATTACTGCATCGGTGCCATCAAGAACGGCGTTCGCCACGTCCATCACTTCAGCACGCGTTGGCATTGGGTTGGTAATCATCGACTCCATCATTTGAGTCGCGGTGATCACCGCACGGTTGAGCTTACGTGCACGACGAATCAGGGTCTTCTGAATGCCGACCAGTTCCGGGTCGCCGATTTCAACGCCCAGGTCACCACGGGCAACCATCACCACGTCGGAGGCCAGAATCACATCGTCCATTGCCTCTTCACTGCAAACGGCTTCGGCACGTTCCACTTTAGCGACAATTTTCGCATCACAACCCGCTTCACGCGCCAGGCGACGAGCGTAGTTCAGGTCTTCGCCACAGCGTGGGAAGGAAACCGCCAGGTAATCAACGCCGATTTTCGCAGCCGTCAGGATATCGGCTTTGTCTTTATCGGTCAGCGCTTCAGCGGACAGGCCGCCACCCAGCTTGTTGATACCTTTGTTGTTCGACAGCGGGCCACCCACGGTGACTTCGGTGAACACTTTCATGCCTTGTACTTCGAGCACTTTTAACTGTACGCGGCCATCATCAAGCAGCAGGATGTCACCGGTCACGACGTCAGCTGGCAGACCTTTATAGTCGATACCGACTTTTTCTTTGTCGCCTTCGCCTTTGCCCAGGTTGGCATCAAGCAGGAATTTGTCGCCGATGTTAAGGAAAACTTTACCTTCTTTGAAGGTAGAAACCCGAATTTTCGGCCCTTGCAGATCGCCCAGAATAGCGACATGACGCCCCAGTTTCGCTGCAATTTCACGAACTTTATCGGCACGGATCTGATGATCTTCTGCGGTGCCGTGGGAAAAGTTCATACGCACCACGTTAGCGCCAGCTGCGATAATCTTTTCCAGATTATTGTCGCGATCTGTGGCCGGGCCTAAAGTGGTAACGATTTTGGTTCTACGTAGCCGTCTGGACATGTATTACTCCGTTGACTGAAACAACTTTGGTGTTGCGTTAACAAAAGATTCGGTAAATCAGCGTGCGTTGAAAACGCAAAGCAACAACTTAACCGAATGACCTAAAAAGTTACAGCTTTGTTATAAAAACTTACTTGTTCTCGCCAGAGACAAACAGCCCCTTATCAAAACGCGATTCCTTGAGCGCTTCTTTGACTCGCTTCAAGTTATCTCTGAATTTCGCACCACGACGCAAAGTAAAGCCTGTCGCCAGCACATCAATAACCGTGAGCTGTGCAAGCCGTGACACCATTGGCATATAGATATCAGTGTCTTCAGGGACATCAAGCAATAAAGAGAGTGTCGCTTCGCGGGCCAGTGGCGAGCCTTCAGATGTTATCGCCAGCACAATGGCATCGTTTTCTCGTGCCAGTTGAGCCAGTTCAACAAGATTTTTTGTGCGCCCGGTGTGTGAGATAAGCACCACAACATCTTCTTCGCTGCAATTCATGCAACTCATGCGCTGCAGGACGACATCGTCGGAATAGATAACGGGCACATTAAAGCGAAAGAATTTATTCATCGCGTCATGCGCGACGGCGGCAGAAGATCCCAGACCAAAAAAGGCGATTTTCTTCGCCTGAGTGAGGAGGTCGACTGCGCGATTGACGGCGGCCATATCCAGCGATTGCCGTACCTGGTCAAGACTGGCCATGGCGGATTCGAAGATTTTGCCGGTATAAGCTTCAACACTATCGTCTTCGTCAACATTCCGGTTTACATAAGGAGTGCCATTAGCCAGACTTTGCGCTAAATGTAATTTAAAATCCGGGAAGCCTTTGGTTTCGAGGCGGCGGCAAAAGCGATTGACTGTCGGTTCGCTGACGTCAGCACTGCGGGCGAGAGTGGCAATGCTTGAGTGAATGGCATCTTGCGGTGCGGTTAGAATCACTTCTGCGACTTTACGTTCTGATTTGCTAAGGTGTTCCAGTTGAGACTGGATTTTGTCCAGCATATTCATAGGTGTCCGGCACTCATGGATTTTATCGATTTCAACAAATGGAGAAATCGTGGCACGATTTAGCAAGAATATACGCTTGCCCATTAGCGATTGGACAAGTTAATCAGCGTAATGATGTTGTTTTTTTTCATTACATGATCAGCGTCTAACTTTAGACATGATATACATCAACAACGAAACTTCGAAAAATTCGATTAATCGCCGTGAAATGGCACTGGTGGCCAAATCTTGTTCATGAATGCGATCAAATAATGGCTGAAGACTTACCTGAATTCAGCAAAAGCAGTACATTGTTCTGTAATTAAATTACAAACGGGCCGGTACATCCCACAATAATTCGAGCTGCAGCCAACACCCCTGCAGCTTGAAGTATGATGGGAGATCCCGGACATCCGAAACGAGGAGAAAAGACATGGCGGTAACACAGACAGCTCAGGCATGTGACCTGGTGATTTTCGGCGCAAAGGGCGACCTTGCGCGTCGGAAACTTCTGCCATCCCTGTATCAACTGGAGAAGGCAGGTCAGATCCACCCGGAGACTCGCATCCTGGGCGTGGGCCGCGCTGATTGGGATAAAGAGGCTTATACCAAAGTAGTGCGCGAAGCGATCGAAACCTTTATGAAGGAAAAGATCGACGAAAGCCTGTGGGATAAATTGAGCAGCCGTCTCGATTTTTGCAACCTGGATGTTAACGATACTGCAGCCTTTACCAAACTAGGTAAAATGCTCGATCAGCAAAATCGCGTCACCATCAACTACTTTGCGATGCCACCGAATACTTTTGGCGCAATCTGCAAAGGTCTGGGCAAGGCGAAACTCAACGCTAAACCTGCTCGTGTCGTGATGGAAAAACCGCTTGGCACCTCGCTTGCGACTTCCCAGGAAATCAACGACCAGGTTGGCGAGTATTTTGAAGAGTGCCAGGTCTATCGTATCGACCACTATTTAGGTAAAGAGACGGTACTGAACCTGCTGGCGTTGCGTTTTGCGAACTCCCTGTTTGCCAATAACTGGGATAACAAAACCATCGATCATGTGGAAATCACGGTAGCAGAAGAAGTGGGTATCGAAGGGCGCTGGGGTTACTTTGACCAGGCCGGGCAGATGCGCGACATGATTCAAAACCACTTGCTGCAAATTCTGTGCATGATTGCCATGTCTCCGCCGTCCGATCTCACCGCCGACCATATTCGCGATGAAAAAGTAAAAGTACTGCAATCCCTGCGCCGTATCGACCGTAGCAATGTGCGCGAGAAAACTGTCCGTGGCCAGTACACCGCAGGCTTTGCGCAGGGTAAAAAAGTCCCGGGTTACCTGGAAGAAGAAGGTGCGAACAAAAGCAGCAGCACCGAGACCTTTGTCGCCATCCGTGTTGATATTGATAACTGGCGCTGGGCAGGAGTCCCGTTCTACCTGCGCACCGGTAAACGTCTGCCAACCAAGTGCTCTGAAGTCGTGGTCTATTTCAAAAGCCCGCCATTGAACCTGTTCAAAGACTCCTGGCAAGATTTGCCACAGAACAAGCTCACCATCCGTCTGCAACCGGACGAAGGTGTGGATATTCAGGTGCTCAACAAAGTGCCAGGGCTTGAACACAAGCACAACCTGCAAACCACTAAGCTTGATCTGAGCTACTCCGAAACCTTCAACGAGTCACATCTGGCAGATGCTTACGAGCGCCTGTTGCTGGAAACCATGCGTGGGATTCAGGCACTGTTCGTGCGTCGTGATGAAGTGGAAGAAGCGTGGAAATGGGTCGACTCCATCACTGAGGCTTGGGCTGCGGACAACGATGCACCTAAACCTTATCAGGCTGGTACCTGGGGACCGGTGGCATCCGTGGCAATGATCACCCGTGATGGGCGTTCGTGGAACGAGTTCGAATAAATCCGCGTCATCCTTCGAGTTGCAGGGGTGTTGGCAGCGCTCTCTCACCCGAATCACTTACTTATGTAAGCTCATCGGGATTCGATCGTTTGCCGCCTACCTGCAACTCGAATGATTTAGCGGATGGAGTAGGTGTTATTTTGCAAAAACTACGTAACAAATGATTCATATTTTACCGGTAACATGATCTAACACTAAAGTGGTGCAAATTTTTTAATTTAAAAGCCCTGACTGGATTCACCAGCAGGGCTTTTTTATTTACACTAGCTGAAGCGATTTTGCCCTGATGGTATGGATTGCCGCCTCGCGAGAAGAAAATAGAGCCGGTAATGCCGACCCCCTGCCCAAAGCGACGGCAGCCACTTTATGAGGACCTGTTATGAATCCTGATTTGTTACGCGTAACAAAACGCATCGTTGAACGTTCACGCGAAACGCGTGCAACTTACCTGGCGCGCATAGAAAAAGCGAAGAGCAAAACCGTACACCGCTCAGAGCTTGCCTGCGGTAATTTGGCCCACGGTTTTGCGGCTTGCCAGCCAGAAGATAAAGCTGCGCTGAAAAGCATGCTGCGTAACAACATTGCGATCATTACGTCCTATAACGACATGCTTTCCGCGCACCAGCCGTATGAGTATTACCCTGACCAGATTCGTAAAGCGCTGCATTCCGTTGGCGCGGTAGGGCAAGTTGCAGGTGGGGTTCCGGCTATGTGTGATGGCGTGACGCAGGGGCAGGATGGTATGGAACTGTCGTTGCTCAGCCGCGAAATTATTGCGATGTCTACCGCAATTGGCCTGTCTCACAATATGTTCGATGGCGCGCTGTATCTCGGCGTGTGTGACAAAATCGTCCCGGGCTTAACCATGGCGGCGTTGTCATTTGGTCACCTCCCGGCGCTATTTGTGCCATCAGGCCCAATGGCGAGTGGCTTGCCAAATAAAGAAAAAGTACGTATTCGCCAATTGTACGCCGAAGGCAAAGTTGACCGCCTGGCATTGCTGGAGTCGGAAGCTGCGTCATACCACGCGCCGGGCACCTGTACTTTCTACGGTACAGCGAACACCAACCAGATGGTGG
Organism: Buttiauxella brennerae ATCC 51605; assembly: GCF_001654925.1. Classification (GTDB taxonomy): domain Bacteria; phylum Pseudomonadota; class Gammaproteobacteria; order Enterobacterales; family Enterobacteriaceae; genus Buttiauxella; species Buttiauxella brennerae. Next base: position 417,290 of record NZ_LXER01000017.1, on the reverse strand, counting down.
TTGAGTTTATGGGCATGCAGTTGCCGGGCTCTTCATTCGTTCACCCTGATGCACCGCTGCGTCATGAATTAACCGCAGCCGCAGCACGCCAGGTGACACGCCTGACCGGAAACGGCAACGAGTGGATGCCAATCGGCAAAATGATTGATGAAAAAGTGGTTGTGAACGGCATTGTTGCTTTGCTCGCAACAGGTGGCTCCACCAACCACACTATGCACCTGGTGGCGATGGCACGTGCGGCGGGGATTATCATCAACTGGGATGATTTCTCTGATCTCTCTGATGTGGTGCCATTATTGGCTCGCCTGTATCCGAATGGTCCTGCGGACATTAACCACTTCCAGGCGGCGGGCGGCGTGCCGGTATTGATGCGCGAATTGCTCAAAGGCGGTTTGCTGCATGAAGATGTCAACACCGTTGCGGGCTTTGGTCTGCATCACTACACCATGGAACCGTGGCTGGATAACGGCCAGCTGGCATGGCGTGAAGGCGCAACAACCGCGCTCGATACTGATGTTATCGCGACCTTCGAAAAACCTTTCTCTAAACATGGCGGCACGAAAGTCCTCAGCGGCAACCTGGGTCGTGCGGTAATGAAAACCTCTGCGGTGCCGGTAGAAAACCAAATTATTGAAGCGCCTGCGGTCATTTTCGAAAGCCAGCATGACGTTTTACCGGCTTTTGAAGCAGGCCATCTGGACCGTGATTGCGTGGTTGTTGTCCGCCATCAAGGGCCAAAAGCTAACGGCATGCCAGAATTACATAAACTTATGCCGCCACTTGGGGTATTATTGGACCGCTGTTTCAAAATAGCGTTAGTCACTGATGGACGGCTGTCGGGCGCTTCAGGTAAGGTGCCTTCTGCCATCCATGTTACCCCAGAAGCTTATGATGGTGGGCTACTGGCAAAAGTCCGGGACGGCGATATGATTCGCGTCAACGGGCAAACGGGTGAACTGACATTGCTGGTCGATGATGCCGAGCTGGAAAAACGCACTGCATACCACCCGGATCTCAGCGCGGATCGTGTTGGAACCGGCCGTGAACTATTTAGCGCGTTACGCGAGCAGTTATCTGGCGCGGAACAGGGCGCGACCTGCATTAAATTTTAAGGACCGGATGCAGCACTTGCTGCGCTGGAAACGAATTATAAAGTTGGTTGAAGAGGCTTGAGATGAAAAACTGGAAAACTACTGCGGAACAGATCCTGAAAACAGGACCGGTTGTCCCGGTTATCGTAATTAACAAACTGGAACACGCAGTACCAATGGCTAAAGCATTAGTTGCTGGCGGCGTGCGCGTTCTGGAAGTGACTCTGCGTACTCCATGCGCAATGGACGCAATCCGTGCAATCGCTAAAGAAGTACCAGAAGCGATTATTGGTGCGGGTACCGTTCTGAACCCAGAGCAACTGGCAGAAGTGACTGCAGCTGGCGCGCAGTTCGCCATCAGCCCAGGTCTGACCGAGCCACTGCTGAAAGCAGCAACCGAAGGCTCCATTCCATTGATCCCAGGTATCAGCACTGTTTCTGAACTGATGCTGGGTCTGGACTACGGCTTGAAAGAATTCAAATTCTTCCCGGCTGAAGCAAATGGCGGCACCAAAGCGCTGCAAGCTATCGCAGGTCCATTCTCTCAGGTTCGTTTCTGCCCAACTGGCGGTATCACACCGGCTAACTACCGTGACTACCTGGCGCTGAAAAGCGTGCTGTGTATCGGTGGTTCATGGTTGGTTCCGGCTGACGCGCTGGAAGCTGGCGATTACGATCGTATTACTACTCTCGCCCGTGAAGCTGTCGAAGGCGCGAAATAACACGTCATCCTTCGAGCCGTAGATGCGTTGGCTACGTTCACTCACCCCGGTCACATAGTTATCTATGCTCCCGGGGATTCGTTCTCTTGCCGCCTTCCTACGACTCGAATGATTCGTGTTATTGAATCCCTGCTCAGATGAGCGGGGATTTTTTTTATCCTTTGACGATTATGGCTTTGGTTGCAGCGATAGCACGTGCAATGGCATCTTCCACGCTGGAACCTGTTGCCAGTGCCACACCCATTCGGCGTTTACCGTTAATCTCAGGCTTACCGAAAAGCCGTACTTGCAAACCTGCGCCTACTGCCGCACCCACATTACCGAACTGCACGTTATCGCTGCTCAATTCTGGAAGGATCACCGCAGAAGCTGCCGGGCCATACTGGCGAATGTCACCAATCGGCAAGCCGAGGAAAGCGCGGACGTGCAATGCAAACTCCGAAACGTCCTGAGAAATAAGCGTCACCATACCGGTGTCGTGCGGGCGAGGGGAGACTTCACTAAAAATAACCTCATCGCCACACACGAAAAGTTCGACGCCAAACAAACCGTAACCCCCCAACGCTTTCACCACTTTTTCAGCAATTTCTTGCGCACGGGCAAGAGCTGCATCGCTCATTTGTTGCGGCTGCCAGGATTCGCGATAGTCACCGTCTTCCTGGCGGTGGCCGATTGGGGCACAGAAATGTACGCCATCGACAGCATTAATCGTCAGCAGGGTGATTTCGAAATCGAAATTCACCACACCTTCGACAATAACTTTGCCTTTACCTGCGCGACCGCCTTCCTGAGCGTACTCCCACGCTTTGGCTAACTGGTCGGCTGTACGAATAAAACTTTGCCCTTTGCCGGAAGAACTCATCACCGGTTTAACGATGCAAGGCAGGCCGATTTCTTCAACTGCCTGTAAAAATGCAGCTTCGTTATCGGCAAAGCGGAAGCTAGAGGTTGGCAGAGCGAGTTCTTCTGCGGCCAGGCGGCGAATACCTTCGCGGTTCATGGTCAGTTTGGTTGCGCGCGCGCAAGGCACCACGCACTGACCTTGATGCTCAAGCTCAACCAGCATGTCTGTTGCGATCGCTTCAATTTCGGGAACGATGAAATCCGGCATTTCTACGGAAACCAGTTTTTTAAGCTCGGCACCGTCCAGCATATTGATGACATGGCTGCGGTGAGCAACATGCATCGCGGGGGCATCGGCATAGCGGTCTACGGCAATCACTTCCAGACCCAAACGCTGACATTCAATAGCCACTTCTTTTCCTAATTCACCTGATCCTAACAACATGACTCGTGTAGCTGAAGGACGAAGCGCTGTTCCCAAAATTGACATAATCTGTATACCCGAACGGAGAAAATAGACCGGCGAATTATAAACGAAAACGTTTGCGTGCACAGTGATTTTCCCGCTTGCACAGCAGGGGTAATATCATTACACTGTTTAAATAAACAGTTAAACCGGAGCTGCAAAATGGCGGTTGAAATCAAATACGTTGTTGTACGAGAGGGGCAAGAAAAAATGTCTTTTGCCAGTAAAAAAGATGCAGACGCCTACGACAAAATGCTCGATCTGGCAGAAGTGTTGAGCGAGTGGCTCGTACACAGCCCTGTTGCTTTCGAAGAAGGGCAAAGCGATGTGCTGGCTATGTGGATGGCAGAAAACAAAGACGTGCTGTCCAGCGTGCTGAAAAGCGGTAAATTGCCAGAACTGGAAAGTACTGAAACTGCCGGTGAACCCGCAGATGAAGCCGATAACACTGAAGAGTCTGTTGCAGACGATAAAGTGGCTGAACACCCACGTAAGCGCACGAAAGCGGCCTGAGTGTTATCGCGTCGGTTTACCGGCGCGGTTCTTTTCTCATCTTTAGCCTCATCAGACACTTCTTGACAGCCTTTCGCTTAACCTCAGAAGTTAAGTTCTCACAAAGGGTGTCTTCTATGAGCAATTGGTTACAGCAACTTCAGTCTATGCTGGGGCAAGCGACGCAATCCGTCCAGAATCACACCGGGCAAAATCAATCCTCACATTCTCCCCAGGGTAATGGCTCTCAGGGGTTGAGTAAGTTACTGGTGCCTGGCGCACTGGGTGGGTTAGCGGGTTTGCTGCTGGCGAGCAAATCGTCACGGAAACTACTGACAAAGTTCGGCACCAGCGCGTTATTGGTCGGCGGTGGTGCGGTGGCGGGAAGTGTCCTGTGGAACAAGTACAAAGACCGAGTGCGTGAAGCCCATCAGGGTGAGCCGCAGTTTGGGCAGCAGCAGTCACCGGTTGATGTTCGTACGCAACGCCTGGTTATGGCACTCGTATTCGCTGCCAAAAGCGATGGGCACATTGACGACAAAGAACGCCAGATCATTGAACAGCAGCTTCGTGATGCAGGGATTGAAGGGCCGGGGCGAAACCTTATCCAGCAGGCTATCGATCAGCCACTCGATCCTCAACGCCTGGTCGAAGGCGTTAATAATGAAGAAGAAGCACTGGAGCTTTACTTCCTGAGCTGTGCTGCAATCGATATCGATCATTTTATGGAACGCAGCTATCTCAACGCGCTGGGTGATGCCTTAAAAATCCCACAGGATGTGCGCGAAGGCATTGAACACGATATCCAGCAACAAAAACGCGATCTGCCGGGTTAACCCCGGCTTTTTTCTCAAAATCCTACGTTACGCTTGCAAGGCTGTCTGAATTTGCCACCCTTACAGGGTGTTAACTCAAAAATGAAAATCGACATGCCACCAAAAGCTAAAAAAATTCCGCATACCATGACCGTACATGGTGATACCCGCATCGATAACTATTATTGGTTGCGCGACGACGAGCGTGCAGATGCGCAGGTCCTTGATTATCTTCATCAGGAAAATGACTACGGCCATCAGGTGATGAGCACGCAACAGGCGTTACAAGAACGTCTGCTCAAAGAGATGATCGACCGTATTCCCCAGCGTGATGTGTCAGCGCCTTACACGCAAAATGGCTATCGCTATCGTCAGGTTTTCGAAACCGGTAATGAATACGCTATTTATCAGCGCCAGTCTGTGGTGTCGGAGGAGTGGGAAGAGTGGAGCACGCTGGTTGATGGTAACCGCCGCGCGGCCCACAGCGAGTTTTACACCATGGGCGGCATGAGTATTACGCCTGATAACACCGTCATGGCACTGGCCGAAGATTTTCTTTCTCGCCGCCAGTACGGCCTGCGCTTCCGTAACCTGGAAACGGGGAACTGGTATCCGGAAGTGCTGGATAATGTTGAAAGTAGTTTTGTCTGGGCAAATGATTCCGCCACGCTTTACTACGTTCGCAAGCACCCGAAAACGTTATTACCTTTCCAGGTCTGGCGCCACACCGTAGGGCACCCATCGTCTGAAGATGAATTAGTCTACGAAGAAAAAGACGAAATGTTTTATGTCAGCGTCCATAAAACCACGTCGAAGCACTTCGTGCTGATTTACCTCAGCAGCGCCACGACCAGCGAAGTGTTGTTGCTCGATGCTGAACTGGTAGACGCGCAACCGCAGAGTTTTGCACCGCGCCGCAAAGACCACGAATACACGCTTGATCACTATCAGCATCATTTCTATCTCCGCTCTAACCGTGCAGGCAAAAACTTTGGTTTGTACCGCACAAAAGTGCGTGATGAAAGCCAATGGGAAGAGCTGATTCCTCCGCGTGAGCAGGTGATGCTGGAAGGCTTTACCCTGTTTACTGACTGGCTGGTGGTTGAGGAGCGTCAGCAAGGGCTGACCAGCCTGCGGCAAATTAATCGCAAAACGCATGAAGTCACCGGCATAGCCTTTGACGATCCGGCTTATGTAACATGGCTTGGGCACAACCCTGAACCAGAGTCTTCACGTCTGCGTTACGGTTACTCGTCAATGACAACCCCTGATACGCTGTTTGAGCTGGATATGGATACCGGCGAGCGTCGCGTGATCAAACAAACTGAAGTGGCGGGTTTTGATGCCAGCCATTACCGCAGCGAACATTTATGGGTCACGGTGCGTGATGGTGTGCAGGTGCCGGTTTCCCTGGTCTACCACCGCGACCACTTCCAGCGAGGGAAAAACCCGTTACTGGTCTACGGTTATGGTTCCTATGGCAGCAGCATGGATGCCGATTTCAGCAGCAGTCGTTTGAGCCTGTTAGATCGTGGTTTTGTTTTTGCGATTGCCCACGTACGGGGAGGGGGCGAGCTGGGCCAGCAATGGTACGAAGATGGTAAGTACCTGAAGAAAATGAACACCTTCAATGATTATCTCGATGTTTGTGACAGCTTGCTTAAACAGGGATACGGCAATGAAAACTTGCTCTATTCGATGGGCGGTAGCGCGGGTGGCCTGCTGGTAGGTGCCGCGATTAATATGCGCCCGGAGCTGTTCCACGGTGCGGTGGCACAGGTTCCCTTTGTTGATGTGTTGACGACGATGCTTGATGAGTCAATTCCGCTGACCACTGGCGAATTTGAAGAGTGGGGCAACCCGCAAGATCCTGAGTACTACCACTACATCAAACAATACAGCCCGTATGATCAAATCAGTCAACAAACCTACCCGCATATGCTGGTGACCACCGGCTTACATGACTCGCAGGTGCAATACTGGGAACCGGCAAAATGGGTCGCTAAACTACGCGAGATGCGTACCGATGACAATTTGCTGCTGCTGTGCACGGATATGGACTCAGGGCATGGCGGGAAGTCGGGGCGATTTAAATCTTATGAGGGCGTGGCACTGGAATTTGCCTTCCTGATTGCCCTGGCGCAAGGCACGCTGCCAGGGTAATCGGGAAAGTACTTAGTTAATCTTCGAGATAATGCTTTAGCGTCATTCTGAGATCCGGTGCGAGTTCCTTGATGTTATTTAACATCCAGCGCAAGTAGCCCGGGTCCTTATCCGCAATTTCGGCAATAGGTTCACCACGGTATTTGCCAAAAGCCATAGTTTTGACCAGCGCCGGGCGGCCAGTAATGGTCACCATTTGGTCCGGCGTCCAGCCTGACTCATCCATAATGCGAATCAGTAATGCGGCAGTGATATAGCAGTCAAATAACGCGCGGTGATGATGCAGACCGGCAGGCGTTTCTACGTTCAGCTTGAGTGACTTGTATAAACCCATATTGCTGTACTTAATGCCTGGCCATAAACGGCGCGCCAGTTTCACAGTACAAATCCATTCGCTGTCGGGCAGTTCAGGCAGCATACGCTGGTCAAAACTGGCGTTATGCGCAACATAATATGGGCTGCCGTGATAGCGTGGAATAACCTCTTCGATCCATGGCTTATCCGCTACCATCTCTTCGGTAATTTTATGGATGGCCATTGCCTGGTAGCTAATAGGGCGGTCCGGTCGTACCAAATCGCTCATCGGGTTTACAATTTTACCGTTTACGATATCGACGGACGCCACTTCCACCACGCCACCCTGTAAACCACAGGTTTCCGTATCAATAATGCGCAGCATACTTACTCCATCAAACCTTCGCGAATTTCATTTATGCGCTAGCGTAATGGAATGATTTCACCGTGCCAACCTTTTGCATCACGTCTTCCAACTGCAAGTAGCTCGCCATGATCGGCGCGAACAACTAATTCACCGCGATCGTCCCAACAAGCACTGCGCCCCGCAGACCGATATTCGCCGCTAGAAAACGCGTGGTTAGCTAATAAAACGGGCAAATTGTATTTATGGGCCCAGCGTTGCAGATACATTTCATCTTTCTGGTAGCTGATTTCATTAATGAATTTCCCCGTGGCATAGAGACTTGCACCCATTTCAGCTGCACTGCGCGGCCCGGTTTCTTCATCGCTGTCGGTGCTAAAACCCATCGCCACGCTACGGTTGTGCATGCCAACCAGCGGCGTGTGTTGGCCGGGCAGGTCGATATCGCGGGCGAGTGGTTTGCAGCAGGCAACTCGGGAACCGTCAGGTAAAAAGCCCACGGAACCGGGTGAAACGCCTTTTTCGCATTGTAGAGGTAAGCCAACCACAATGGTCATTTGGTGTTCAACGGCAGCATTTTGCAGCGGATTGAGTCGTTCATCGGTAAAGTGAAGGGCGCGCTGGTGCTGATTTTCAACGTTGAAACCGGTGAGAGATAGCTCGGGGAAAATTAATAGATCGATTTGTTCGGCAACGGCGCAACGAACAAAATCCAGATGATGTGAGATATTCGAATCAAGGTCATTGGGCGTGGCGCCATACTGCGCCGCAGCAACATTCCAGAAAGGCATACGTTCTTCCTTAATCTATCTACCTAACGGCCATCATCCTATGGCCGCTACAGGTAATTCCTGTGTTTGGATATTTAAACCGAGAAAAATCTTAACACCAATTATGTAAGGAAGTTTAGTACCGCTAATATTTATTTCACTTTAGGTTCGTATGGCAGACGCGACAGGTTTACCGACGCCAGGCGATGTGCAATCAACCTTTCTCTGAACCAATCACGCAGGTGCGCGGGTTGCTCGCGTTCGACGACTTCAGCAATAACAGGCATATTGTAGCGCTCCTTAAAGGCTACTCCTGCCGCGGCAAGATCCACATTGATCTTATCCATTTCGTCCATTGGTAATTCAGCAAGATTGTGGTTCATATTGGCCTCCTGTTTTGTGCCGCAAAGGTACTGGTTGCTGCCGTAGATGACAACCCTTTACGGCAATATTCAATCATTGATAGCTGTTCTCATCTCGACTTAACCTGGCCTCAAGGTTATCCTTTTGCCGTCTCGAATAAGAAAAAGGAATAGTTGATATGGCTTTCACTCGAACTCGTCTCTTTACCCTCTCTACACTCTTTGCCGCCCTCGCAGTACCCGGCGCTGCTTTTGCCCATGCGCATTTAAAGCACCAGTATCCGGCGGCAGATGCGGCAGTGACGGCTTCACCTCAGGCGATCACCCTTAATTTTTCTGAAGGTGTTGAGGCGAATTTTAGCGGACTTACGCTGACCGGGCCACAGCAAGCTGTGGTGAAAACGGGTACGGCTAAACGTAACGAAAAAGATGACAAGCAGCTGATTGTTCCGGTCGAAGAAGCAATGAAACCGGGTGATTATCAAGTTGACTGGCATGTCGTGTCGGTTGACGGGCATAAGACAAAAGGGAAGTACCACTTCTCGGTGAAATAAACCGATGTTGCCTGGTCTTTATATCGCGCTGCGATTTATTCATTTCACGGCTCTTATGGTGCTGCTGGGCAGCACCATATCGTGCTCGTTCCTGGCGCCACAGCAATTTAAACCCGTGATTATTCGTCGTTTGAAATGGCTGTGGCATTCTGCCGTGTGGATGACAGCGCTAAGCGCAATATTGCTGCTATGCGCTCAGGCTGGAATGATGGGCAGCGGCTGGCGAGATGTTATCAACCCCCAGATTTGGCTGGCCGTGCTTGGCACTCGTTTTGGTTCTGTGTGGCTATGGCAGATCCTTTTGGGCGTTATTACCGTCGTAGTATTACTGATTAAACCCCGCATCTTACAGCCCATGTTGCTTATTCTGGCGGCGGCACAGCTGATTTTACTGGCGGGCGTTGGGCACGCGGCGATGCGCGAAGGTTTCGTGGGTGGCTTACAACGTGTAAACCATGCTGTGCATTTACTTAGTGCAGGCTGGTGGGTTGGGGGATTACTGCCGCTGTTAATGTGTATGCGTATGGCACATAAACCTCAATGGCGACAGGCGGCGATTACCACGATGATGCGTTTTTCGCGGTACGGGCACCTGGCAGTTGCCGCCATATTGCTGAGCGGCTTAATCAATTCCCTGATGATTTTGGGTTGGTCATTGCCCCTGGAAAGCGACTATGTGCGCTTCCTGTTGGTGAAGGTTGTCTTTGTTGCCGTGATGGTTATCATCGCCTTGTATAACCGCTATTTTTTGGTGCCGCGCTTTAATCGAGCACCAACAGCAACAAAACAGTTTATCCAGTTAACCTGGCTGGAAGTCATTTTGTCGGTGCTGGTTCTCCTTGCGGTTAGCATTTTCGCGACCTGGGAACCGTACTGAAAGTGTTTGAGCTCAAGAGACATTCATGAAAAAAAGTATTTTGACGTTGTTATTGCTGGCCTGTGCGGGGAGTGCGTTAGCCGCACCACAGATTATCACCGTTAGCCGTTTCGAAATGGGTAAAGATAACTGGGCATTTAACCGCGAAGAGGTGATGTTAAGTTGTCGCCCGGGCCACGCATTGTTTGCAATCAACCCCAGCACATTGATGCAATACCCATTAAATGACGTAGCACAGCAACAAGTCAGCAGCGGCAAAACAACTGGTCAACCAATATCTGTGATTCAGATTGATGATCCGAACATGCCAGGGCAAAAAAAGAGCCTTGCTCCATTTATTGAGCGTGCAGAAAAGTTATGTAGCTAAAACGCGCTAACTTATTCATCAGCAATAAAAAACCGCAATACCCATCAACCGGGTATTGCGGTTTTTATCTTAAATGTCACCTGTAACGCAGTTTTTTTCCGAACACTTTTGCGCCGGACTGGAAAACCTGCGCCGGTAAACTATTCTTAGAAGGCAAGGCGATGTCTGCCTGCATTAATGCCAACTTTTAGCGCACGGCTCTCTCCCAAGAGCCATTTCCCTGGACCGAATATAGGAATCGTATTCGGTCTTTTTTTATTCGCTGATTAAAATCAGCGACTTATAATAAATTCAGTTACTTACCGCACATCCTGTTGCACTCCATTACACCCAATATGATGCTCTGTAGTCACTTTGTGGACGCCCCGCCAAGCTTACTGAGCGGGTTTAATATAAGCGCATCCTCAAGATGATCAGGCGCAAAATGGGCATAACGCATCGTAACTCGAATATCAGAATGCCCCAAAATTCTTTGCAGGACAATAATATTCCCACCTCCCATCATAAAATGACTTGCAAATGTATGCCTAAGTACATGACTCATTTGGCCTTCTGGTAATTGAAGTTCGGCAATTTTTATTACGCGATAAAACTGGCGGTAACATTGCTCAAAAGGCTTACCGTCACGGCTGATGAGCTCTTTATATAACTCATCAGATATTGGAACTGTTCGGTTTTTTTTGCCCTTCGTGTTTACGAAAGTAATCTTATTAGGTGAGAGTTGAGATTTCTTAAGATTTGCCGCTTCACTCCAGCGTGCACCGGTGGAAAGGCAGATTTTTACAATCTGGGTTAATTCAGGATTTCCATGACCACGACACGCACCCATCAATCTTTTCACTTCATCGTCAGTAAGCCAGGACATCTCTTTTTCAGGCTCATCAAACTCACGAATATTCTTGAGTGGGTTAGGGTAGTTAACCTCACCAAGCCGGGTTAACTCATTAAACACTGCTCGTAGAAAAGCATGTTCACAGTTGACCGTTCCGATGGAAACCTTGAGTGATTTTTCACTGGTTTTATAACCGTTAGCAATCTGGCCGGTGAGTCGTCTATCCCGATAATGCGCCCAATCTTTAGCTGTTATCTGCGATGCTATTGGGTCACCTAACCCATTGCAGATAATATTAAGTTTGCCCAAACGTCCTTTTTTGTCATTTAAAGAACATCCATGCAATTTATACCAAAGTTCAATTAACTCACTTAAGCGTCGATTGTCTTCTTTATCAGCTAACCAGGGTTTCTCTTTTACCTGTTCCAGCTGGTAATTTTCAAAGGCCAGAGCTTCACCTCTGGTAGTAAATTTTTTGCGAACTCGCTTGCTGCCCCGTCCATCAATATAGACATCGCAAAGCCATTGGCCATCAGGTTGCTTGCGTACGGTCATGTGGTAATCCTGCTAAATCAAGTTTATGAAATCTACTGTATACAAAACCAGTATTCAATGTTTGATTTTGCAAATTCACACAATAAAAATCCCGCCGTGGCGGGATAGATTATGCTTCAAAAATGAATGTTTCCTGACCGTCGCTGGTTGGATGGGGCGGGGCGGCAAAAACTAACTCTGGTCTGGCAATATATCTGACGAACGTTTCAAGTGTGATGAATGTGCTTCCGCAGTTGATATTCTGGCACTGGTAATAGCGCTCTTTAGTAGTAGTTGAAGCCGAGTGACTACTTCTGGTATGGCCCGCTTGACCACACTTAGGACAATTCATCATAACTTCAACCTCCCAGAGTTTAATTCAGTCATTTTACATACGATGTATGCAAATGCGAAATCAAACTTGCAAATGAATCACCCCATCTCTAAATCGCTAATTTTCACCTCAAGCTCCAGTGAAGTCGTGAATCCGCTATCACTAATGCTGTTTGTCACTGTTGTGATAATCCAGTCAGCTTCATCAATCTGGCTTTTGAAGCCATTCACCCTGACGGGTAATTCAGGAAATAAATCAGCACGACCTTTTGCCAGCTGTATTGAGAACGAAGCAGCACCGCGCTGAATCCGCTCCCATGTTGTTTTAGCTGCCCGTTCGGCATTCGCCCGGCTCGCATAGGTCCGGCTCAACACCAATACGTTTTCATCAGAACCCACTAAGTATTCCCCTTGCTTGGGTTCTGGGGCTTTGGTTTCTTTTTTCGTGGTTTTGCGACGGCGGCGCTTTACCTTCACCGCTTCTTTTTTCTTTGGCTCTCGCGTATGTAACCAACTGGCAGTAACCCCGGTATAAGCGCCACGGTCAGCCAGGCTGAACCGATGTCCATCACCGACTGAACGGGTAATTGTCATTACCGGTAATGGTCTGCCACTGGCGGTTTTACCCTGCCCCTGACGAATAAATAACAGATTGCCATTTTTGATGGCCGCTATGGCGCCATACTCTTTTGCCAGGCGCATCAGGAAACTACCGTCAGATTCATTGGTCTGGTCGAAATGTTCCACCGCCTGCGCTTCCAGTTCTTTACCCAGCGCTGCGGTGAGTTTATGGCGGGTGGCTATTTCATTCACCACTGCGCCAACGGTGGTTTCATGCCATGAACGCTCCCGCTTGATGTTCAGTGTTTCCCTGAAATCCGCACTGCGGCCACGAACGGTTAATCTGTCCGGGCTGCCAGAATGCTCAACCTCATCAACGGTAAACTTGCCTTTAACAATTAATGGTTCATCTTGCCAGCCCAGAGCCAGCGATAATACCGCACCACGGCGTGGCAGTTGCAACTGGCCATCAGCATCATCTAATTCAATATCCAGCTGGTCAGCTTCAAACCCCCGGTTATCGGTATGCGTCAGTGAAATCAGGCGTTCTTCCAGTGAAGTGGTAATGTCCTTATCATCAAGCGTCACCCTAAAAGCTGGAATCAGGGCTGTGCCGGTCACAAAGCTAAAATCAGTCATGACAATAATCCTCCGGCCATATTTATTGCGCTATCTTTCAGTTCAGTGAGTTGCCCTGACATATCACCCAGCATGGAAGCCAGTGATTCATCTATACGTTTCAGGGTGAGAGTAAACTCAATCTTCCTGGGCGCACCATCACTGAAAAACTCGCTTTTGGTCTGGCTGATGCTTTCGATCACATACATTCCATATATGGTTCCAGACCCTTCAATCAGCGGCCAGCCTTTACCCGTTGCAGCCATTAGTTGCAGAGTCAACATAGAAATGCTGCCGCCTGTAATGAATGGCATTAACACGCCTGAAAGTGTAATGGTGTCGGTATCCGGCCCCAGAAACTGCAACGTTGGGCGTAAACCCACCCGGCTGTTGCTGGCATGTCGCCATTGTTGCTGGTACTGCAATTCCTGGTACGGTACCGTTTTCAGTGTAAAAACGAACATCCCCAGTGTCATCATCATCAGTCATTTCCTCCCTGGTCTCTGAAACTGCTGCGGGTGCGGGCCGCCGCTTTACGATCACGTTCATCCAGCAGACGGGCCAATTCACGGGCAATATCAGCGCTGCTTTGGGTTGGTGTTGGGTAAACATTGATAATCGTCGGTGGCGGTGTTGCTGCCGCTGTTGTGGCTCCGCTCTGCCGTGCAGGCTGTGCGCTTTCACGGTATTCCTGAACCGGCAGGCTGAACGGGTGCAATGGTTTTGCCGCAACCGGTGTTGCCAGGCTGCCAAAGGCCAGCGCGGTCGCTCCTGCCAGTGCAGCAGTACGGCGGCGGCTGGTAATATTTGCCGGTCCGTTCACCAGTTCCGGGCCATTTTCACCCACAATACCGAGCTGGCCACGCGGGATATAACCGCCAGAATCATACAAACGCGGGTACATCATTGGGAAACCACCCGGTGGAAGCTGCACTTTTCCATCTTGTGTGACCGTTGGGGCGGTTGGCCGCTGAAGGCTGTCTGATTTCGGTAATGTGGCTGACTCAGCTTTTATCACCCCCATTTTTTCCAGTAACCATGAAACTGTTTTGACAACAGCCTGTAATGGCGTCAGTGCAATGTTCACACCTGCCGCCAGCCATTCACCAAATTTTTTGCCCATGGCTGCGGCGTTATCCAGTTCTGCGGCGGTTGATTTCACAGGGGTTAGCAGATCACTGAACCAGCCAAACAGGGCTTTTACCTTATCCCCTATCCAGCCAAATACAGGCTGTAACGGTGCAAACGCTGCCATGATAGGTGCTGCAGCGGCGCTGAAACCCTCCACCACACCCCCCAGAAATGCCTTGATGGGTTGCCAGTATTTCCAGATAACCAGTGCCACGCCTGCCAGTGCAGCAATAACCAGCGTAACGGGCGATAACAGCACGCCCATGACACTCCCGATAAACATCAACCCGGTACGCACCAGACTGAGCGGTGAAAGTAAAAACGATAATGCACCACGCAATAGCGTGAACGGTGTTCTGGCCAGCCATGAAATACCGCTACCCAGTCGGGTCACAGCCGAAATGACAGTGGGAATAAACTGGATGCCTAACGTCTTCAGACTCAGACGCACTAATGCCATCGGACCAAGCACTGCTGCAAACCCTATCATCAGCGCACCCGAAGCTACGGCAAGAGCCGCCATTCCAGCCACTACTTTCATGATGGTGCCAGCCAGCTCCGGGTTGCGCTCCACCCAGCGGCGAATAGCATCGGTGACACGCTGGACGTTATCCATGATATCCATCAGCGGCTGGCGCAGGGTTTCCCCCAGACCACTCATGACATTTTCAGTGCCAGCTTTAACCAGCATCCACTGAGCAGACAGAGAATCTTTATTGATATCAGATTCTTTCTGCATAGAACCTTTAGCACCTGTTCCCTGCGTCAGTTCCAACTGGCGGCGCAGTTCGGTCAGGTTATTGGCCAGTTTTGTGGCGTCATCGCCGTACTCTTTACCAAACAGCTGAGTAAGAAGTGGGGTTTGCTCCTCCGGTTTCAGCTTATTGACCTGCTCCAGCACGGTCATAATGGTGCCCATGGAGTCGTTGACCATGGATTTCTGCAATTTGAACGGATCAAGTTTGAGTGTTTGCAGACCTTCCTGAAAACGGTCGCTCTGAATGGAGGCGATAGATAATTCACGCACCATGGCTTTTGCGGCACTGGCGGCCACGTCGGGTGCCGAGCCTAATGACAGGAATGTCGAGCCGAGTGCAGCGGCTTTCTGGTAGTCCAGGCGGTTGGCGGTATCCCCCATGCGTTGCAGCACATCAATGATGTCGCCCCCTTTGGACATCGCGTTATCATCCAGATAGTTAATAACATCACCCAGTTGCTCAATATTGCTGATGGGGACTTTGTACAACTGCGCAATTTTTCCGAGGTTCTCAGCCAGCTGGTCTGCGGGTAATTCAAATGCGGTGGCAGCTTTCGCGGAAGTAGAGGCAAAATCCAGCAACTGTTTTTTCTGCTCGGCCCACGATGTCGCATTGGCTCCGATCCCCATACGAGCACCACCTTCAACCAGTGCGGCGTAATCTACCGCACCGTTCTGCATCGGCAGCTGTTCACTGGCGGTTTTAATGGCTGCCTGCATTTCATAAAATTGTGCCGTGCGGTTGCCGTTGTTATCGCGCAGACCGTTAACCTGTTTGGCCACACCCTTCATGGCATCTTCCAGACTGGCGTAGTCTTTCACCGCAGACACGACCGGCGCACCTATCGCCACACCTGCACCTGTCATGGCCGCACCTGCACCCGCCACCCGGTCCCGAACTTCCAGAGTTTTGCTGTACTGGTTACGGGCGTTCGTCATTTTTCGCTGCTGTTCGCCAGCCCGTCGCAAACGCGCTTCGTTCTCCGACAACTGGCGGTTATAGCGTTCGGTTTCACGGGTTATACGGGCGGTAGCACTGGCGCCATCGTTAGCAGAAATACCAGCGCGGTAAAGCTCGGCGCGAACCTGGGCGGTTTTTGTCTGTAGTTTGCCCTGGCGTTCTTCCAGCCGCTGGACAGCAAGGCGCTGCTTTTCGAGTGCCAGCACCTGACGTTGTGACGGTGGACCGGATGCGCCCAGCTCCTGATTCATCAGGCTGGCTTTCTGGCGTGCGTAGTTGAGGCGGTCACCCAACTTCTGGTTTTCTGCCTGGAGTTTTTTGAAGCCGTCGAGTTTGGCGCTGGTCTGGTTCAGCTGGGTTAAGGCATCACGGGATTTTTTGACCGACGCGGCCAGCTCCTGGGTGCTGGCACGCGCCTGTTTAAACGGGCGGGTAAGTTTGTCGATGGCACTCATCACGACCTGCAAGCGCAGGTTACGGTCATTCATCTGTGGCGGCTCCGCTTCGCATAATGGCTTTGTGCCGCCACGCCAGAACCTCCGTCAGTGACATTTCACCGGTTACAGCGGGCGGCCAGTGAAAGATGGTGGCGATATCTGCCACCAGGTCATCAACCGTTAGTTCTGTGGGGAATCCAACGTCACCGACTTCGGCAACAAAAAAGAGACTAACTCAATAGATAGCTGCAACAGGTCGGCAGGCTCCATCAGCATGATTTCGGTTTTGGTCAATGACGGCGTGGTGACACGGGGCAGCACAATCATCATGGAATCCACGTCCATATCCATCAGCGCCTGCAAGCGCGTGCCGCGCAATGCGCCTGACTGCGGTTTGCGGACAATGATTTCAGTGATGGTGTTAGCGCCGCGCAGAAGTGGGTTATCCAGTTTGACGGTTGCCTCAGTTTTTGGCAGTTCGGTGTTTTCGGTAGTGATAGCGTCGTCTTTCATGGTGTTATCCGGTTACTTAGAAAAGGTTTCAGGCGCGGTGACCGCGCCCGTGATAATTACAGGCCAATGGCTGCGCGATGTGCTTCCAGCAGGTCCTTGCCGTCCACAATCCAGATCATGTTGATAAGGTCCACTTCATAGAGCACCTCACCATCAATGGTCAGTTTGGCGTAGGTGTTGGTGCCGGATACTTTGGTGGTAGAGCTGTCACCCTGCTTAAATTCACCGGAGTCCAGTTCCTTATGGCGCCCACGGGTCACCAGTTCCAGCGCCTGAATTTCACCGGTATCATCACGTTGAATGGATGCGGTAAAACGCAGCATCACGCCATCAGCGGTGACGGTACCCATCTGCTTAAACAGCAGCGCTTCGGTACCACCAATGGTGAATTCTGTATCCAGTGCGCCATCATCCAGACCCAGACTGATATCCACTGCACCGGGCATCCCGCCGCCCCGGTACTTCTCAAATTTTTCCGTCAGTTTCGGCAGGGTCAGTGATTCCACAATCCCAATCCAGTTGATGCCGTCATTAAACAGGTTCAGATATTTAACTTTGCGTGGCAGTGCCATTTAATCCCCTTAGCCTTTCGCCTGGCTGGTGAAGTCCATCAGATAAGAGTCGGTAATACGCTGGCGTAACATCAGGTTTTCCAGCGGTGGAACCGGCGTGTAGTCGTAATCAATGGTGAGCTTCCCGGCTTTCAGCGTGTCTTTGCTGTTGGCATCGTCACTAATCCACGCCTGACCACCCAGCAGATAACCCTGGCTGACCAGTTCGCGCAGTTTGGCGTTGATACCTTCAATAATGTCGCGTGCCAGTGACGGGGTGAGCGGTTTATCCATCGCCCAGAAATGCGCTTCGGCCATGGTGTCCATCAGCACCTGGGCGGTGCGGGTGTAACACTCAAACTGGAAAAGTGGGTCAGCACTGAGCGTGCGCACACCCCAGAAACGGAAACCGTCACGACGAATAAGCGTGGTGACATCCTTGCCGTTGAGCAGACCGGCGTCGGTGTTCGGGTCCTGCAAGTCCCAGTACACATCTTTGGAAATGCCGGTCACACCCTGCACAACTTCGTTGGACAGGCACTTATGCCAGCCGGTCTGCTCATCAACCAGCGCACGCAACCCCAGCGCACGGGCGGTTGCCCACGCAATGGTTTCGGCGTTCTTTGCCGTATCCCAGTTGATGAAGTCAGGCCAGATAAGCATGGCTTCACGGTCACCGAAATTATCGCGGTAGTTCATCGCCTCCACGAAATTGGCGCAGTTCCACGCTGAAATGTAGGCAAAGCCGCGCAGTTTTTTGGCAACAGAAATCAGTTCTGCCGCCACCGGCTGACTGTCCAGACCCGGCGCACCCAGAATGCGCGGTGTCACGCCCAGTTTTTGCGCAGCAGTCAGCAGCGCTTTCAGGCCCGTTGGCGAACTGACCGCCGCCGAGGCTGCGGTACCGTTTTTCACGACCGGCGTGTGTGCAGCATCCAGCCCCAGCAACGGACCCAAATCGGTTTCGCTGGTCACTGGCTGCGCGGCGACCACTTTCGAATTCACCCCGGTAGATACAGATGTGACAGTGAATTTACCGGCTGACTGGTCCCACGATACGGTAGCGCCGGTCAGTTTTGCGGTCACAGCTGCCGCAACAGCGGCAAGGTCAGCCGCACCGGAAAAGTCCAGCCCGGTGATGGTTTTTAGCGCGCCATCAATGGTGATTTTCAGTGTGCCGTTCTTGACCGCATTGAAGCGGGCGATCAGCTTTTCATTTGAGGTCAGTGCGGGGCTTGTCAGCGTGCCGGAGGTGGCAGGGTTGCTACCATCAATCGCGGCACCCGCCACAGCAACTGGATTATGTGCGGCGTCCAGTCCCAGCAGCGGACCGGCGTCGGTTACCACATTGACTGCCATGGCCACACCCAGCATGGAAGGAATGCCGGTTGATGCTGATGCCATAATAAAGCTGGACCCGTTCCAGGCCAGCGTGGCGCCGGACAGTTTTGCCGTAATGGCTGCGGCAACGGCGGCCATGTTGGCGGCATCCGTTCCGGCAGCAATACCTGACAAATCCACATCCGCAAAGGACTGCGTCTGGCCATCAACGCTGATTTTCAGAATGCCGCTTTTCACGGCTTTGAAGGCTGCAAAATTCAGTTCACTCTGAGTGAGTGCGGCACCCGTCAGGCTGGCTGAAGAAGCAGGAGTGGCAACACCGGAAACCGCAGCACCAATCACATTACTGGTGTTTTCGGCAGCGTCCTGACCTTCTGCAACACGGACCACGACCACGACAGGGTTAGTTTGTGCAGCAATGGCATCCAGGGCGTTATACAACGTGCCGCTGCGGCCAGCTTTTGCCATCGCGCTCTGGATATTGGTAATCAGGGCGACTTTATTTAGCGGGAATGTTTCAGCGTCTGCATCGTCAGCGGTACAGACCATACCGATGATGCCTGTTGAAATTGTGCGGATGGTGCGCGTACCTTCGTTAATCTCGGTGACGCGGACACCGTGATGGTAATCTTGCATGTGCGGCTCTCCTCATGAGGTTTCCGCTCCATGTTGCTGTCATTTTGAGGCTGGTTCACGCACTGGCCATTGTGTCAGCGTTCACACAACAGCCATAAAAAAACGGCCCCACACTGGAGGCCATCGGTAAGCATTTATGTGTTATGGCCAGTCAATATCCGGGGCTGTGGTCAGGTCTAGGCGGCGCAGTCTGGTGCGCTTCTCACGTAATGCGGCAAGCTCTTCCACTTCTTCAGGTGTTATATCACCATCATCCTGCGCGTCAGTCAGTGCATTTATACGCGCACTGGCTAATGCCATTTCACTGTCGCGTCGTTGTACAGCAACCGCAGTAAAGTCAGTTTCCGGATCACTCAGCACGGGGTAACCATCCTCATCCGGTACAATGATTTTCCCGTGTGATTGTGCCCCCATCAGAAACTGATACTGCTCATGACTGACTTCGGTCAGCTCCTCTGGCCACGTCCCTGCATCCACATACTGCTCCTGAAATTCTTCAGGATAAAAACCGTTCGTTTTCGCGCAAAAAAATATCTTTTTCATATTAGTACCCCAGCGCCACATAGAACCCGGCGCGTGCATTCACGTCCCCGATCCCTTTTGTAATCGTTGCCTGTGTTTTGTTTTTCCCGGATGCCCCCAGTTGTTCTGAGGAACCCCCGCTACCCGGCGTTGGGATAACAGCCACACAGGCGTTTGGAAATGCCCGGTTAAAGGTGACGGTGGTATTTGAACCCGCAGCAGCACCGATAGAAAACTCCCCGTACTGGACGATTAATTTCCCGGCACCTAACTGCTGGTTACCGGTTGTTGGCCCCAGTGTTCCGGCAAAACCACTGGTATCCATTTTCTCAGCAAGTCGGTTGGTAAGATTCTCCGCTGTAGCAAGAACGATATTTTCACCCGATGATTTCTGTTTGACATACGGGCGACCTTTATCACCACCAAAAAAGCCCACCAGTTCACAACCATCCGTGCCGGGTTTCAGTGCAAGACCGTTATTCATTGCCGCCGTAGTGGCAATCGTGATGACAGTATCGGTGGTTTTATGTCGCAAATATGGCGAGCCT
The DNA here is from genome assembly GCF_001654925.1 of Buttiauxella brennerae ATCC 51605. GTDB lineage: Bacteria > Pseudomonadota > Gammaproteobacteria > Enterobacterales > Enterobacteriaceae > Buttiauxella > Buttiauxella brennerae. Next base: position 396,835 of record NZ_LXER01000017.1, on the reverse strand, counting down.
GCCGCACCGCCAACAAACCCCGCCGCCCCGCAGGTATCACCATCAATCTTATTTGCCAGCGCGTTAGTCATTGTCGTGGCAAAATTTGCATCATTACCCAAAGCGTCAGCCAACTCTTTGAGTGTGTCCAGCGCAGCCGGGGACGAATTGACCAGGGCAGACAAAGCCGCTTTTACAAATGCTGTGGTGGCAATTTGCGTACTGTTCACCGTCTGGGCTGCTGTCGGTGCTGTCGGTGTTCCGGTCAGTGCAGGACTGGCAAGATTTGCTTTCTGTTCCAGTCGCTGCGTTACACTGTCGGCGGTGGCAAGAATGATATTGGTGCCCGATGACTTTCGTCTGACATAGGGACGACCTTCATCATCACCAAAGAAGCCCACAAGTTCACAGCCATCTGTTCCTGCTTTCAGCGCCAGCCCCTCATTTAGCGCCTGCTTAGTTGCAAGATTAATAATGGCATCAGTGACTGTATGACGGAAATAAGGCAAAAGCGCATCGCCACCGACAAAACCGGCCGTTCTGCACGTATCGGCATTAATTTTTCTTGCCAGCGCATCGGTCATCGTGGTGGCAAAGTTCGCGTCGTTACCCAAAGCATCAGCCAGCTCCTTGAGTGTATCCAGTGCCGCAGGGGATGAATTAACCAGAGCAGACAAAGCCGCTTTAACAAATGCTGTAGTGGCAATTTGCGTGCTGTTAACTGTCTGGGCAGCGGTCGGCGCTGTCGGTGTTCCGGTCAATGCCGGACTGGCCAGTGGTGCTTTGAGCGCAAACCGGGTTGAGACGGATGATTCCGTTGGTAATCCGATAGCGGTGTCACTGGTGGCATGACGCATATAGGGCAAATCCACCGCGCCCCCGACAAAGCCCGCCGCAAAGCATGTGTCACCATCAATTTTTCGCGCCAGTTTTGCGGTCATTGTTGCCGCAAAATTTGCATCATTGCCCAGGGCTGCGGCAATTTCGCCCAGCGTATCCAGCACCCCTGGTGACGAGTTAATCAGTGCGGTAACAGCAGCCCGGACAAAGGCGGTGGTCGCCAGCTGCTCGGTGTTGGTACCCGCAGCAGGCGTCGGAGCCTTTGGGGTCCCGGTCAGTACCGGACTGTCGACAGGGGCTTTTGTTTTTGTCAAATCCATAACGGTTTTCACCGCTTTGGGTGTGGCGGCCAGTGTTTCTGATGCGCTGTCCGTGGCGCTGTTGAGCTGCGTAAAGCCTTTTTCGGTCAGTGTGGCATCAGGATGTTTGCGTGATTTCTCATGCTTATCAATGGACTCATCCACATATTCCTTTGTCGCCATCACCGTAGACGAATCAATGCTGATGGTGACCGCTGACACATCACTGACCGCAATCACCATACGGATAACCTGCTTGCGGCCCGCACCTTCAGTCAATGACGGCTTGTAGGTTTCAGCCATGTTACCCACGGCCAGCAGAGTACCGGCAGCATCATAGAGCGCCATTTCGCGCATCCAGAAACCACCCGTTTCCGGGGGGATGACCAGCTCCGCGATGATGTTTTTCGGATCACGCGCGTCAATGCTGGCACTGTTCAGCGCTGCGCGATGCACTTCATGGACCAGTGCCGTTTGTGACGGAACCGGTGTAGGGAGTGTGCCGTTGCCGTCACCGACCGCCATTCTTGCGTGGCTGTCCAGAACAATGCTACCGGTTCCTGCCAGTACCGCAGCAATCTTGGCGGCACCCGCTGTGGTGATAATGGTTTTAAATTTGGCCATGATTTTTATCCTGGGTAAACAGTAAGAATGTCGCCGTCGTAAATGATGCCACCCGCAAACAGATAGCCCGGCACCTCCTGCACAATGTTGATGGAGCATGTCCGGCTGACAGGTTTTGCATCACTGATGAGTCGGTCCATTTCCGTGTTCATGTCTGGGGTCATGCCGTCTTCCGGCACGCCAATATCCAGTTCAAACGAACCCGGTGTGCCGTTGTTTTCCCACCATTCTGTAAAACCGATGATGCGCCCTAGCGGCTGCACGGCACTGCGAATAGCAGCAATAGTTCCCTTGCGTCGGTGGATGAAAAACGCATCGGTCACGACTTTACGTTTAACGTTCTCGGGCCACTTCTCATCCCAGCGGTCAACCGAAAACGCCCATGCCAGATAAGGCAGAAACTTTACCGGGCAGGTCTGCGGATTCCACAAATCACGCAGTGGCACACTGAGGTCACTGATGCCGCTACAGGTCTGTGCCAGTCGGCGCTCAAGTGCCGATGAACCCGGAGGTAACAGGCTATTCATCTGTCCCCCCGATAGTGACGGTTGATGCGGTACAGTAAGCCGCTTTTGATTTGTCCAGCACCACATCATCAACCGGTGCGGTCAGCTCAACACGCTGCACACCCTCAACATGGAGTGCGCCGTAAATAGCTGATTTGCGAATGTCGCGCCCCAGACGTGACTGGGCTTTGATGTAAGTCTCTAACCGCGCAATGGCCGCCGCTTTGATGGGTTCGGCTTCCGGTCCCGGATAGAGATAGAGCTTTGCCTCAATGGTGTAATTCACGATGGTGGCAGACTGCACGGTCACCCGGTCAGCCACCGGGCGCACGCTTTCATCATTCAGGGCGGCATTCACAGCGGCAATCAGGTCAGCGCCTGCCGTTCCGTCACCTTCACGCGACAAAACGGTGATGGTGACATTCGCCGGGGACGGACTGACCGCCGAGGCATCAGCCACACGGCCATCGGCACTGCGGGCATGGAATTCATAGGCCGCAGACGGACCGGCGACACTCAGACCTTCCATCGCAGCCGGGATTCGCTGACGCAAATCACTGTCCGGCTCCATTACGGCCGCAACCGGTGGCACGGCATTCAGGTCAGCAGGGGTAATAACCAGACGCTGCACGTTATTATTAGCAGCAAGCTGGTCAAGGTCCGACCCCATGGAATAAGCCACCATCACCGCCTGCGCAGCTTCATTGATACGCTGGCGCAGCAGAATTTCACGGTAGGTATTTTCCTGTAGCGTCTTCACCACCGGTTCAGATTCCAGTGTCAGCGTGCGGGTAACGGCGGCCTGTTCTTCTGCAGGATGCAACGCAACAAACGCCGCTTTGCGCTCGGCAAGCAGGGTTTCAAAATCCGGCACATCAACTACCTGCGGGGCGGGTAGTTGTGATAAATCAACAATGCTCATGTGGCAGCTCCCAGTCCGACAGATAAATTAACCGGCCCGCCTTCGGTGCGTACTCCGGTGAGGTCCACCACCATAGAACCGTCACTGGCGCTGGTAATATTGATGGTGGTCAGTCTGATACGGGGTTCCCAGCGGCATAACGCGCCATAAGTGGCAGCCATCACCCGCAACCGGGTGGCAGGATTCTGCGCTTCATCAATGAGGTCAGGTATTAGCGAGCCATATTCACGACGCATCAGCCGACTGCCGACCGGCGTCAGCAGAATGTCGCGCACCGACTGGCGCACGTGGTCCAGTTCGGTCAGGCGGGTACCGCTTTGCTGGTTCATGCCGAGGTATCTCATCAGACTGGGCCTCCTGAGTTGTCACTTCCCGACTTCACGCCGGAATGCTGATGGGTATCAACCACGATGCCATTGGAAGACAACGTGCCACCGCTGTGGGTAATGTTGCCGCTCATCGTGCCGCCCTGTTGAACCTCCAGCGTGCCGGTGGTCAGTTTGTTGGTGCAGACCACTTCCGGGGTATCAAGGGTGATTTGTTGGCTGGCTTTCACAGTGACCAGCGGCACCGTCACATCCACCGATTCGGACGCTGTTACCGTGGCGGTTTTAATGCCGCTGACGGTCAGTGCGCTGGTTTCCGGTTCGTACTCAATCACTGCCCCATCCGGGAACGACATATGAAACGCATCAGCTGACGCTGATGGTGCGGGGTTTTCATCGGAGTAAATGGCAGGCAGGACAAACGCAGTGGTCAGGTCACCGCCGATACTCAGCAGTAATACCTGTTCACCCACGGACGGAGCCCACCATGTGCGTGAACGACCGGCGCGGGGAGTGAGCCAGTTCAGCCACGTGGTTTGCAACTCACCCGTCTGCACCCGGCATAATCCTTCCTGTAAATTCACGTCAAGGACAGTTCCGGTGCGGATCAGGTTGTTGAGCAGACGATAGATTTCGACAAGTTTTTCGTTCATTGTTTTAACTTGTCATCTTAGTTTGTGGTTTTCATCAAATGATAAATGTGTGGTGTATGGCACAATTTATGATGGTGAAAAAGTGTTTTGATGGAGTGGATTAGTGTCTTTTTATAAATATGTATCGAAGTACGCATTAGAAAAAATCCTTGAAGGAAACATTAGACTCACTCAGCCTGGCGCTTTCAACGACCCCTTTGAAATGGCTATTGAGACCTATAACCCATACGAAGAAAACAATAAGGATCTACAATTAAATTTTAATGTCTTGTTGCCTCAGCGTGATATTTCAAAGTATCTATTAAACAACGATTTTGAAGATGATAATTGCAATGACCTTTATATGAGAGATCTCATTGGCACTCTAAATAATCATATAGGCATGCTTTGCTTAACAAAGAATCCTGCTTCTCACTTAATGTGGGCGCACTATGCAGAGGAGTATTCAGGTGCTGTCATTGAGTTTGATGATGGTCATGATTTTTTCCAAGGTTGTCATCAGGTAAAATACGTTGTTGACAGACCAAAATTTCATATTGATTATTTTTTGAAAGAACCCTTAATTCCACTTTCCGAGCTGTATATAAAATCCACGGAATGGGAGTATGAGGAGGAATGGCGGTTATCTAGAAATTTGAAGGATTGCCATCGTATAAAGCCTAAAAAAGGCAATATGGATATATTCACAATGAATATTCCTGATGATTGTATAAAGTCCATCACATTAGGTGAAAGAACTCCTTTAGCATTAGTGAAAAATGTTTTCCACAAAGTTAAAAACACCCACATAGCACTATCAATTGCAGTGCTTGCAAACTGGAAATATGAATTCAGGAAGGAAATCATCAAATACAACACCCCAATAAAAGAAGGCGGGGTAATAATGAGCCCTACAACCGCTGAGATTTTTATCGGCGAAAAAGGAGATATTGGAGAAGCTGCAAAATGGATGACTGTTAGTCACCCAATGTCGAAATTTGCAAAATCAAGATTGAACTATTATTCAAAATAAGCCATGTAAATTTGCTAATATAATAAACCCTAGCGCTGTAAGCAGTAGGGTTTAACATGCCTTCGGGCTAGATTTTTGTCAGCCAGGAAACTATCTGGTACTCAATGTGCTGCATGTCAGTCGGTGTGAATCCCAGTAACTGGCGGGCCGGATACTGCACTTCCACATTCGGGCGAATGCGGTCTTTCAGTCCGTACTGGTGAACCTGCGCGATGCGCTGCACCTGTGGGGCAAAGTAAACAGCGGCACCGTCAGTGGTGGCTTTCGCAAGCATGTAACGACTGGACCCCAGTTTTTTAAACATCCGGGTCTGCTTGCTCTTCACCCGTGAACGGATACGGTTTTTCTTCACTTCAATAAAGCGCTGAATATCCCGTTTGTAGAATGAGCGTACCGCGCTGCGCTCAATATCAAACCCTGTCACCATGTCACCGTGGCGGCCCTTGCGGAACTGCCAGTTTTTCAGGTTGCGCAGCTCACCACGCCAGAGAAACTTCATCCCATTCTGGACGGTAATAAAACGGGCTTTACGTTTCGTAAACGGGCTGCCGTCCGGGTTCTTCTGGGCGGCAATGCGTTTTAACTGGGTACGGCGTAAATCGCGGGCGATTTCCTGAGAGAGCTTGCGACGGCTGCGCCCGGAGAGTTTTTCCAGCAGGGCGACCAGCTCGCGGTCAACATTCAGGGCATCATTTTGAAGTGAGCCAGTAATCATCACGCAGCTCCGGGTTTTCAGGTTCAGGAACGGCCTCGACCACCATATTTTCACCGGAAGGGGTCATCACAACTCGCTCCGTCAGCCGCAGGTCAATGCTGATATCACACGTGGTGTGGTTGATGATCACAGCTTCAAACGTAAAACCGTTATTGCGTAAATCAGGGTTGGCCATAATGTCCGGCTGGTTCTCATGCACCCAGGCAAGCAATGCCGCCATCAGCAGGTTCTGGTCACCGGAAAACTCCGTCACCATCACATTCAGCGTGTAGCGATATTCCCACGACAGGGATGGGGCCAGCGTGCTGACCACGCTTCCATCATCAACAAAAATGTGCAGGGAATCGGGGTTTTCACGCAAATGGCTACTGGCTTCAGTCAGTGCGCGACGCAGGGAATCGGGCTTTTTCATGCTGCTGCTCCTGACAGTCCACAATCATATCCACGCGGGCGGCACACTGCGCCCAGGCATCCTCAGCGGTGTTTTTTGCCGCCAGTAAATCACCATTAGTCATCGGTTGGCTGGCTGGCAGAGTGCAGCGCGTCACTGCCGGACAGGTAAGTGTGATAACCCTCACTTCCGGTAATGGGCGGGCGCTGTTGCAACCGGATAACAGCATCAGGCAAAAGAGTATCAGCCCAGTTTTTAACTTCAGCGTTTTCATGCGTCAGTTCCTTAAATCGCTGGTCACGACCGGCAGCGCCAGCCGCCAGCTGCGCGTTACGTTGTTGTAGCCCGAGTTGCAGAGCGTCATTAGCACGACCCATCAGGTCAACGGCCAGCAGTTGGCTGTTCTTATCGGACAGCTGGCTATTGAGCGTGCCGATGGTCTTAGCCTGCTTATCCAGAGAGTCAGTGGACTTGTCGAGCCGCCAGCCCAGAAAGGCTGACAGCGCAAGTGCAACCACGAAACCTATGCTGATGGCGCGGGACATGACGTGCGACCTGTGAACATAAGTAAAAGAGAGCGCAAAAAGCGGAAACTTAACAATGAACCCAGATAACACAGTGCCACGGTCAGCATTCCTGCATTAAGCAGACATGCCGTCATCACTGCCGTTGTGATCACAAAGCGGAACTGGCGACGCAGCCGGATGCGAATAGCAAGACCGAAAGCCCTGCGGGTTAGGTCTGCAATACCTGATTTACCGTCTTTAACCCATGCACACTGGCCAACAATTCCGGCACACATCAGCATCGTACTGACCACAATGCCGAACCATGCCCAGATGGCCACAACGTTCGTTGCTACGCTCTGCGGATAAACAAAGGCCAGCGCAATCATGACCAGTAACGAAATATCAAAAATCCACTTAAAAGCTGTCTTCATTTTCCTGCCCCTTTTAAACACCAGGCCATTTCCCGCGCGCGGCGGTTCTCAAGCCCGGTACTGATTACACCGTTAACATAAATCCAGCGTGGTAACTGATGACATGCCTGCCACCACTGCTGGCGATTGATAAATGACACCATCATTGAGCTGCAGATTGCGCCAGTTCCTGCGTTAAAGCCGAGACTCACCAGCGCGTCGTAAACATTCTGTGGCGGCATAACCGTCAGACAGGCTGCGAGGCGTTTCTCTACCATCAACACATCACTGACCAGGTTGCTGGCCGCCTGTTGCTCGGTGATGGTTTTGCCCAGCTTCACTCCAGCTGTATGCCCGATGCCGCTGGTCCAGACTCCGGCGCTGCACTGGTATGGCGTCAGGCGGCACCCCTCAAAATCGGCAATCAGCGCCAGTCCCTGTGGCGAGGTGTGCAGCTTCGGGTAATCCGGCACTAAAGCTGCCAGCGCCAGCACCACACCCACCAGGCAGCGTTTAACGATTTGCGCGCTCATAGACCTCCTGACTGATTTTGCCGCCTGCCAGTAACTGGAAGGTTTTGCGGCGGTAGTACCAGCTGACCGCAAACATACCTGCACCGAGCGCCATACCGACTGCGGCCGCCGCATCCTGAATGGACCAGCCACCCAGCCAGGCAAGAAATACCGCAATCCAGTACACAATAAAGGCCGTGACTTTTTCAATTGTCATGGTCAGTCCCATAGCTGTACGGTCTGGGTGGTGGCAGCCGGTACGATATCCGGCAATTCCACCTCCAGCCCGTGGGGTAAAACAGGGCCGATATCAGCCAGCCCCGGATTCGCAGCCAGTACGCGCTCGGTCATGCCCTGCGTGCGGCCATAATGTCGCCAGCAAAGACCGTCCACCGTGTCGTACTGCTGCGCCCGCACTTTCATCAGATAAGCTCCACAATCATTCGCGGTTTATCCTGCAAACGACTGAGCGACCAGTTCACATCACGCCACAGGTCATCTACTGTCGTGACCATCTCATCCGCTTTTTTGTTACCACTGGCCGTGGCGTCAAAATCACGATAACGCTCGGTCAGTGTGGCTTTGGTCCAGCACCAGACGGCGCGACGGTAGAGCTGCAAACGCTGGCTTTCGCCGTCGATCACATCAGCCGGAACATCCGCAAGCGAGGCATAACCGGCAATCATCTGTCGCTGTTTAAAGTCGAATAGCTCGGCGTTCACTTCGGAAATCGCGGTGAGAACGGCCTGCCGCAGTCTGGCTGGGGTCACGGTGCCATCGGTGCGCATTTCTGCCCGAAACTCGGAGATATCAAGGTCAGGCCAGAACGGGTTATTGGTGATAATGTCCTTCGCGCCGTCCGGCACCGGTTCGGGTGCGATGAATTTCATTGGCTGCTGCATCTATTTCACCTTATTAGTCGGGCGGTGGACGGGGTTTTGATGCGGCATTTGCCTGTCGCCACCCCGTGCCGCCCCGCGCGTGGGCACGTTCTGTCAGCCATTGCTGGCTTTACGCAACTGGGTCCCCAGTCGCTCAATGTCTTTTTTCACACCGCAACGGCTATCCAGCTCCAGCGCACGGTTCAGGTGATTCACTGAAGCCGCCAGCTGGCCGTTTTCACGCAGTGCATAACCAATCGCTTTGTGCAAACGGGCGCGGGACTGGTCAGGCATATCGTGCGCATCGACCAGCTCAAGTGCCTGGGTCAGCAGTGCGGCACTGAATGGCTGCTTAGCGGTAAATGCACGCTGTGCGGCATCGGCAAATTCTTCAGCAATTGCCGTTGCCGTGGTGCGGTTGTAACGAACGGGCAGCACCCAGCCGTATTTCAGCGCATGGCGGCCAATTTCGAGGGCACCGTGATAGTCACCGGCATCAATACGCCAGACGAGAATGTGCATCACTACATCATCCTGACGGGAGCCGTCACCGGTCAGAATGCCGGTCACCCAGGGTTCGTATTTCGGCAGAAGCGTGCGTTTAAGTTCGGCTTTCTTTTCAGTGGACTGCACGCCTTTCAGTCGGCGCAAATCTTCCGAAAGCTGCATTAACATCTGGTCAGAGCCGCTGAGAGTTTGCTGATGACTGCCCTCACGGGCAGTCAGTTCAGCTTCAACCCGCAGGCGGTGTGCGCGGGCGGGGCTGCTCATTACGCTTTGCTCCAGTCTTCTTTCACCATGATGTTTTCAATCAGGCAGGCACCGCGCAGGTCTTCAATGACATAGGCTTCATTGACGGACTCAAAGTTTTCAACCCGATCACGCTTAGGATTGTCGGTCACCTGGCGGCGGCGACTGTCTTCCTGCCAGTAGATGGACAGGTTATCCAGACGGGTGATTAACAAAGTGCCTGCCGGGAAGTAAGGGGCGCGTACTGCTGGTAGATTGCCGATGCGTTTCTGGCTGATAATTAAATCAGCGGCCAGCGCTTCGGTATTGGCCTGGTCTTTGTTCACAAGCGGGAAATATTTATCCGCAAGCATATCGCGACCACAGACCACGACCAGACCGTCATCATCCTGATAAACCTCATCAATCAGGTTGTTGGTCGCATCCATCACCAGTGCATCCAGGTTCACGTAATCCCCTTTCAGGCCCACATGAATTTCATTGCGGTCCGTACCGGCATTCGTGATTTTACTCATCACGCGAGTTGGCGCATTGGTGCGGATGTTCTGCAACCAACCGATATTCACGTCCTGAAGTTTGGGATTAGTGCTGCGGTTTGAGGTGGCGGCGCGACTGGTGCCGTTGAAACCGATCATAAGGCGGTCCAGCGCCTGACGTTTCACGATGGCGTTACGGATACGGGTCTGGAAGTCCTGGAACTTTGCCCACATATCAATCTTGGCGTAGGGAAGCGCGGTATCAAAGTTGGTCTGGGTGCACTTATAAGGCACGCCGTTCAGGTCTGTCGGGTCGGTACATTCACGGTCTTTGGTTGTGGTATCGGTCGTACCCGCAACAGATGTACCCACACCGAGGCCCAGCGGCTGGCCTGATTGTTCTGGCACCGGCACGATGTTAACCATCGTCAGAAACGCCGCAGAGTTCTGGATCAAGTCTTCCAGCGTCTGTGCTACCGATGGCGTCACAGAAAACTTCGTGGCAGTGACATCATCCACAGAAACTTCATTAAGTTTCGCCACCTGCGTCAGATAGGCATTGTATTGAAAGCGTGTGTGTTTTTTCATTTGTGCAGATGCTCCATCAGCAGTTGGTCAGTTCTTGCGATTCCTGGTTGCCACCAGTAGCGAATTTGCGGCGGTCCGTGCGGTTGTCCTGGGTGGACAGCTCCTGACGCAGGGTGGCCAGTTCGTCCTGGGTTGCGGTCAGTTGTTCTTCCAGCGTTTTCACCTGGTCACTGAATCCGGTAATGGCCGTTTCCTGCTTATCCACTTTTCCGGACAGGTTCTGGTGCTCTTCAGCCACCAGACCGACAGCCTTATGCACGTCACCAAAGCGGGCATCATCCGTAGTCTGCTTTCCTGCAAACAGTTCTTTAATGACAGAGAAAAGAGACGGTTTTGGGTCGGCAATGTCTTCGAATTCCAGCAGGGTTTCTTCTGCGGCAGAAAACAGGTTGTCAGGGGAGAGCTTGCGGGAGGCCAGCGGGTTACGGCTTGCACCTGCGCTGAATTGCAGAATTTCGGTACCGAGACTTGCCGGATCATCCGTCACGGCCAGACCAACCAGATAGGCTTCGCCGGTGTCCGCAAATTCGGGGTTCACTTCCATGGAGGTGAACAGCTTCTGCATCTTCGCGGTCATGGCCACAAGGTCATCGGTCGGGGTGATAGTAGCGTACAGCGCCATTTTGCCCGCCAGTGCACCATCAGCGATTTCAACGGCTTCCAGCTTGTCCACAATGCCGTAGCGACGGAACGGGCTGTCAGCGGTATAGCCTTTGATGTGCTCCATGTTAATCGTGGCGGTGTACGTTGCCGGGTCATAATTCGCTGCCATCTGTGTCAGCCAGCTGCGTTCAATCTTGCGCCCGTCAGTGGTGGCACCTTCAACACCAATGCGGAAACGCTTTGCTTTCTTTGCCATTGTCCAGGCTCCGGTTTGTCGTCAGAGCCTTTATGTTTGCGGTCAGCGAGAATTGAAACAATGCGGGGCTGTTGTGGTGTGGATGGCACAACGGGGCAATGCGGAAAGAGAGTGATTCGGGCCGTAGTCTGACGGCATGACAACGACAACTGTTAACACGGACCTCGACCCCCGCCGTCAGGCTATGTTCCTGTACTTTCAGGGGTTACGAATCGCCCGCATTGCTGAAATGCTGGGAGAGAAGCCTGCAACCGTACACAGCTGGAAGAAGCGCGACAAGTGGGGAAGCTATGGACCGCTTGAACAGATGCAGCTCACCACGGCGGCGCGTTACTGTCAGCTGATTATGAACCCTGCCAAAGAGGGGCGGGATTTTAAAGAAATCGACCTGCTGGCCCGCCAGTCAGAACGCCATGCCCGTATCGGTAAATTCAACAATGGCGGCAATGAAGCCGACCTGAACCCGAACGTGGCCAACCGCAACAAAGGCGACCGCAAACCACCGGAAAAGAACGTCTTCAGTGATGAGCAAATCGAAAAGCTCCAGGAGATTTTCCACGATTCGCTGTTTGGTTATCAGCGCAACTGGTGGGATGCCGGGAATAAACACCGAATCCGCAACGTGCTTAAATCTCGCCAGATTGGGGCGACGTTCTACTTTGCCCGCGAGGCGCTACTGGATGCGCTGACCACTGGCCGCAACCAGATTTTCCTGTCAGCCAGTAAAGCCCAGGCGCACGTTTTCAAACAGTACATTCTGGAGTTTGCCCGCGAGGTGGAAGTGGAGCTGAAAGGCGACCCGATGACACTGAGCAACGGGGCCTGCCTGTATTTCCTCGGTACCAACGCCCGCACCGCGCAGAGCTATCACGGCAATCTGTATCTGGATGAATATTTTTGGATACCGAAATTCCAGGAGCTGCGCAAAGTCGCATCGGGTATGGCGCTGCACAAAAAGTGGCGTCAGACCTATTTCTCAACACCCTCCAGCCTGACTCACAGCGCTTACCCGTTCTGGTCCGGGGCGCTCTATAACCGGGGCCGTGCCAAAACTGACCGGGTGGATATCGACCTGACCCACACGCATTTAGCGCGTGGCGTCATTTGCCCGGATGGTCAGTATCGCCAGATTGTCACCGTGGAAGATGCAGTCAACGGTGGCTGTAATCTGTTTGACCTCGACCAGCTGCGCCTTGAATACAGCCCGGATGAATACCAGAACCTGCTGATGTGTGACTTTATCGACGACCTTGCATCGATATTCCCGCTCGCTGATTTACAGTCCTGCATGGTGGACAGCTGGGAAGTGTGGGACGACTTCGAACCGCTGATGTTGCGTCCGTTTGGCTGGCGTCCGGTGTGGATTGGATACGATCCGGCAAAGGGCGCACAAGGTGGCGACAGTGCAGGTTGTGTGGTGATTGCGCCACCGATTGTTGAAGGTGGCAAGTTCCGCATTCTGGAGCGTCACCAGTGGAAGGGCATGGACTTTGCTGCCCAGGCCAATGCCATTGAGAACCTGACCAAACAATACAACGTGACCTACATCGGTATCGACTCTACCGGCGTCGGTCATGGTGTTTATCAGGCCGTGAAAAAATTCTTCCCAGCGACACGCGAGTTTGTCTACAACCCGAATGTGAAAAACGCCCTGGTGCTGAAAGCCTACGACATTATCAGCCACCGCCGCCTGGAATTTGACGCAGGCCACACCGACATAGCCCAGAGTTTTATGGCCATTCGCCGTTCTACCACCGCCAGCGGTAACCGCCCGACCTATGAAGCCAGCCGCAGTGAAGAAGCCAGTCACGCCGATTTAGCGTGGGCAACCATGCACGCCTTATTTAACGAACCGCTGGAAGGTATCAACGCCAGCAATACCAATATTGTGGAGATTTTCTGATGCATAAAATCAACCTTGGCGATAACGCTGTTCGCAACCTGAATCAGTTGTTTATTGATACTGCCTTTAATTATCAGCGTGAATGGTTCAAACAGGGTTGCCGCACCCGGCATCTGACGAAAACCCGCGTATGTGGCGCTGACTGGCTTTTCTCGCTTGAGGCATTACTGGATGCACTGCATACCGGACGTGACCAGATTTTCCTGGCTGATGATGTGGGAACACTGGACAACGCTCACCACTATTTCGCTGGTTCCCTTGGACTGGATGGATTTGAAGGAACGCGCGAAAGCTTTATTGAAGATAAAGCCACCGTTTATCGCATATCCAATGGCGCACAAATTTCGTTTTTGATGGTTGATGCATTGATGGCGGCATACAGCGGAAATGTCTATGTCCCGGAATATGCCTGGGCTAATAACCCGGCACTGCTGATGAAGATGGCCAGCAGCCTGGCGTGTCATAAACATCACCGCCAGACTTACTACACCACGCCATCGCGCTCTTTTGCTGCATGGCAGGCTTATCAAAAAATCACAGCACCGAAACCGGACACCTGGAGCGGAGTTATCACTATTGAAGACCTGCTCAATTCAGACTGCACGCTGTACACAAAAGAGCGGGTTGATTCCATTCGCAGCTCAATGCAGCCAGATCATTTCGAAATGGCGTATATGTGCCAGTGGCAACCGGCGGTAGCATAAATGAGTAAGCGCAAAACCAACAAGGCACAACAGCTGCGCACCCAGCCCGAACAGGCGCAAGCGCACGCCGAAGCGTTTTCTTTTGGTGACCCGATCCCCGTTCTGGACCGCCGTGAATTGATGGACTATCTGGAATGCGTGCAGATGGACCGCTGGTTTGAGCCACCGATAAGCTTTGACGGGCTGGCCCGTTCGTTTCGCTCGGCGGTTCACCACAGTTCGCCGGTCTTTGTGAAGCGCAACATCCTGACCAGCACGTTTATCCCACACCCACTGTTAAGCCAGCAGAAATTCAGCCGCTTTGTGCAGGATTTTCTGGTGTTCGGTAATGCTTATCTGGAACGGCGCGTCAGTCGCCTGGGGAAAACGCTGTCACTTGAACCCACGCTGGCCAAGTACACACGCCGCGGTATCGACTTCGACACCTATTGGTTTGTTCAGTATGGCTACACCACGGAACCGTACCAGTTTGAAACGGGGAATGTGTTCCACCTGATGGAACCGGATTTAAACCAGGAGGTTTACGGCCTGCCGGAATATCTGAGCGCCATTCCCTCTATGCTGTTGAATGAGTCAGCCACGCTGTTTCGCCGCAAGTTCTACCTGAATGGCAGCCATGCTGGCTTCATCATGTATATGAGCGACCCGGCACAAAACCAGTCGGATGTAGACAACATCCGTGAAGCGCTGCGCAAATCGAAAGGTCCTGGTAACTTCCGCAACCTGTTTATGTACAGCCCAAACGGAAAGAAGGACGGCATCCAGATAATTCCGCTGTCAGAAGTGGCGGCAAAGGATGAGTTTCTGAACATCAAGAACGTCAGCCGCGATGACATGCTGGCCGTTCACCGTGTACCACCGCAGATGATGGGCATCATTCCGCAGAACGCTGGCGGGTTTGGTGATGTAGGTAAAGCCAGCACCGTCTTTGTGCGCAATGAACTGACCCCATTACAGAACCGCATGATGGAACTGAATGACTGGCTGGGTGAGGAGGTGATCCGCTTCGCCCCTTACAGCCTGGATATGCCAGCCTGATAGCAAATCTCCTGCGACTTCCTGACCATAGCCGCCACTCGGGCGGTTTTTTTACGCCATAACCCAACCAGAAAGCCACAGCAGCACGCTGTGCGCACGTTGCCACACTCACACCTTTGCGCATGTGCACACGCGACGACGCGCCAGCGTGCCGCTGCGGCGGCATGCGTGGACCTTGCGAGGGCTTCAACCCACCCCAAACCCCGCCGCGCGCAATGGTAGCCCCGCCACGCCTGCCCGCTTCGTGTAATAGTTTTCATGCAGGTGCCCGATATAAGCAAAAGCCCGCCAATACTGGCGGGCCGGAGTGATTGCGATCCTTTTGCGATCATGCGATTTCATGCAGCATAGACATGCAGTGTTTAGGTAACATCAGCAGGGGGAGGGGAATCATGATATGCATTGTCTATTTTGGACAATTTCTCCTGCCTGAAATAAGCCTCAATGATATTTCTGATGACTTCCAGAGCCAGTTCTTTTTGTTCTGGTTTATCTCTCAAAAGCAAAGAACTATCGGCTACATACATAATGCGTTCCAAATGCCGATGCGCATAATCACCATCAACCACAAATCCCCCTTTGCACACTTGGTGCTACTCAACTGCCAACGTTACCGGGACCCAGAATCCCACAAAACAAAGCCATCAC
Source organism: Buttiauxella brennerae ATCC 51605 (assembly GCF_001654925.1). Classification (GTDB taxonomy): domain Bacteria; phylum Pseudomonadota; class Gammaproteobacteria; order Enterobacterales; family Enterobacteriaceae; genus Buttiauxella; species Buttiauxella brennerae. The sequence goes on along the minus strand of NZ_LXER01000017.1, from coordinate 381,290 downwards.
GGCTTGCATAACCCACTGTAGCAAACTCGTTCAGTTTGTTAATGGGGTAAAACTCATCAAAATTCAGGAGCACTTTGCGCTGCTAAGATGTGATTAAATAGCACAGTTTAACTGTATGTATAAACAGTGTTATTTTGTTTTCCCAAGTATGCACAAAAACTATGTATCTATGCAAGGCTATTTATCTGGCTGATTTGAATAATCTTTTATGTTACATGCGATTAAAATTTGATCGTTTTTTCTAACGGGCACCAGATGACAAAAATGTCGCCCTTATCTATATGAATGGCGGCGCTTCGTCACTTTGTGTCACCCACTGACATACCCAACGGTGGATGTAAACAGAACTTACACGAAGCCTGCGCTGAAAGCAGGTTGAAAATTTGTTGTAGTTCTGTCCTTGCGAATTAATCACTTTCAGTGATCAATTCGATTGTTTTGATCGGTGAAATCGATCATGCATTAATTAATGGTGAGTATAAAAAAGCCGCTAGTTAGGCGGCTATATTCGGTGGGTATCACGTTGGCCTAAGCCATTCTTAAAAACGCAGGTCGTATGGGCTTAGGCACTGACTAACCTGTAATGAGCCTGACTTGAAACTATAGCGAGATTGAGGTTTCTCGTGTTGGGGAAATGGCTTGCTTCTTATACTTCTAATTCATAAATCGAATCATTGGCAGCAACATGGCTGGAACTGATTGCAATACCTATCATGCAATTTTCCACGCTGCACCCGATCCACTTCCGCCAATGTATTCCATCAAAGGAAAATTTAAGCTCATCTTTATTCCCGATAAATCTTACGCCTTCAAAGAGCATATCAATTCTTTCGATTACAATTCCCTTTGGGCTGTTTAATCTCAGCACCAAAGTTATCTGTCGAGGTGCACTTCGTATTGTTATCCTGGGTCCTTCGCAATCTACATCCCAATAATCTGCGTCTACCGACCATTCATTCTCTGTTATGTAGAGAGTTTCCCGCCCCACAGAGTCACAAAATATTCCAGATAGCATTACAGGGGAGTCACCTCCGAGTGATGGCTCAACAGATAAAATCGGGCGTTCATTTACAACTATTAAATGTTTGCAGTTATAAAAAGTTACCCCAGCGAAAACTATTTCAATAGGGTCACTGTGGAAATCAAACATTTCACTGGCAAATCCTCGCTCTAAACATTTGGGATTAGCATTAGCTAAAGCAACAGAGTGTGCAGATAATCGGCCTCTAGCACGCTTTTGATTACACTGCGAACACAATAATGTCATACCCTTTGGGTCATGTTCGGTCGCGTCAACATAATCTGGAGCGAAATGCTCATATTCATAAAAAGCGAATCCACAAATAACACACCCAAATCCGCATCGTTGTCTGACTTCACGTTTTACATCAGCTGGCACAGACCTTGAAAGCCCATGCCTGTTAGTTTTATTCATTTTTTCTGGTCGAAATAGAAAGTTCGTACACCAGTTTATACATTGGTTTGTTTTCGTCGTGTACTGATAATTAGATTACGTATGGTGTGTAAGCAGTTGTTGATGATTTACAAATGAAAATCCCTAGATGTCATACCACTGTCGCCATTTGTCATCCTCCTGCAGGCGCTGGTTTTTATAGAAAAGTCGCATGCCTGCACCTGACGGGATGCTTCCACCCCGCAGAAGTAAATCTGTCTCTTGTTCATTGCCTTCATAGCCTCTTATCCTCAGTTCTGCCTCAAGCTGGCCGCGCTGATGGTCAGTAATTTCCTGCTTATATCCCTGTCGCCGTTTCGGCCTGACCGTTTTCAGCCTGGCATTCAGCGCCCGCAGTTCTTTTTTGCTCATGCTCTGGAAGTCTGGCGGCGCTTCCGGTTCATGCTCACCAGGCGAATCACCCTCTGATTGGTTTATTTTTTCAACAAGGGGACAGTTATTGCCACGAGTCCAAGGGGCGACGGGGTCGCCCTGGTCGGCTGTCGCCTCCTGAACGTCAACGGCCTTACGAACCTTTTTCCACTTCACTGCATGCGTGCAGACCCGCCCAGCTGTTAATGGGGACCAGATGCCATAAATACGAATTCCATGGTCACCATAGGTGCCTGGCTCGTCATTGAGTTCATACGCGGTCCGGATCAGATGGAGTTTGCGTGGAACCAGCACGCCGCCTTGCTTCGTGATGTAGGAAGCAAAACAACCGGCATCAGCTGCGGCCAGAACGGCATCAAGGCGTGAATCTTCCAACACCTGAGCACAGGCTTTCTTATCGCTGCTTGCTCTTGCCGCCTGACTGGCCAGTAAACGTAGCTCGCGATAAGCCTGACGGCCTGGAATACCAAAGAAACGGAACTGCTGAACACGGTGGAGTGATGCCCAGGCGTTTACGTGCTCGGCGCTATCCCGTAATGATTTGCCCGTTTCCTTGCTGACTTCATTACTCAGGCCACGCCCATCGATGTTTTTACTGATGTATTTAGCGATGTAGCTGGTCGGCGTGCCTTTGCGTGGGTTAATCAGTTCAGATTTAAAACGCGGGCCAGTGTTGTTACCCAGCTCGGCGCGGTCTTCACGGATAGCAAATTTCCGCAGCAGTGCAGTAATTTTTCGACGGTCTTTTTTGCGCATAAAACACAACAGGTGCCAGTGCACCGTACCGTCATGATGAGGTTCAGCGACACGCATGCCATACCAACGTAAACCCGCTTTGTGCATAGCCTTGCGGAAAGCAGCAAACATCCCGACCAAGTAATCACTGCTCTGGCGTACCGTTTCATGAGTCCACTTCGGATTCGGTCTGCCGTTGTTCAGGGTGGAATGGAAACGTGACGGAGTGGTGATGGTATAAAACACGGCACAGTCACCGCGCATTTCAGCAATCAGTTCAAGCCCCTTCAGACACGCCATCATTTCATTGCGACGGTGTGCAGGATTGCTGTTGCTGGAATTCACCACATCTTCCATATCGAGTGTGTCGCCGTTCTCATTAACCAGTTCATGAGAACGGAAGAACTCCAGTGATTTCCTGCGCTGTTCGCGTTTGTGGATCACCGCTTCATAACTGACATAAGGGGATGATTTTTTGCTGACAAGACACACGGCGCGTAATTGTTCTTCGCGCCATTCGCAGCGAATCTGCCACATTTTGCGGAACCACCAGTCAGCACAGCGCATACGGGCCAGTGAGCCTGGAATCAAATCGTAAGGCACGGGTTTGCGGCGGCGTTTCTTTCTGACCAGCCTGTCAAAAGCTGGAGGGATAACATCCAGACGCATGGCCTCAGATGCCACCCGCTCCCAGATGCGGCGAATTTCCTCTGGGGAAACCTCATCACTTACCAGCATGGTGGTGCAGGCTTCATCAAGGCAAATATCAATATGGGAAGCAATCAGCGTGCATAGGCGCTTAACCTGATCCTGATTCATGCCAGGCAATTCAAGTAATCCATCCAGACCGTTACAACCGGCCATCAAGCGGTAAGAAACAGACATCTGGCTTTCACGCATACGCATAAGACGCAAAAGACAGGGCTTAATAGTTTCCCGCAAGTAACGGGAATAGGCTTTTGGTCTGTCCAGACCACGGAAATAATCAATCCGCTGTAATAGTGGCTTGCTGATGTATGAAGGTTCAGCGCGGACGTTTTCGACAATGGCTAAATCAGGGTCAATTCGGTGTTGTTCGTGGGCAAGGCTGGCACGACTGAGTAACGCCTCATTGTGGCAATGGCGGTCCCAAATCTTATCGCTCAGTTTTTCAAGGAGCAGCGTTTCATGTTGTTTGTCTGCCTGGTACAAAGCGATCAGATTTGAAAGCGGGGAATCTTTGCGAGCTTCAACGTCATCACTGTACGGATTGAGTGCCTTTTTCGGTCCATTCCATACAAAAGCCTCGGCGGCTTCATCAGAGCCGCCGTGGTTAGTAGCATTCATATCAAACTTATCGGCAATCACCGTTGCGCCTCAAATGCGGCGGCGCACTGCTGCCCAACTCGCTCAATTTCAGCGGACATCGCTTCCAGTGAGGAAATGACTGAATTTTCAATGTGATTACGTATCAGGGCAGAAATAAGCTGGTTAATCTTCGGGTAATATCCAATAACGTCCAGATACTCGACACCTTCACGGCTTCCCGCTTTACCAACCTTTTTTTCATTCAGAATGAATTGATACTGGTCACTGGTGATGACCCACTTGACACCGACTTTAATGTGAATACTCATACAGCCCCCTTGTAATGCTGGCTTTTCAGTTCATGGATTTCCTGACAGGTCACACAAAGTTCAACACCCGGAACAGCTGCACGGCGTGCTTCCGGGATAGGTGCACCACATGACTCACAGTAAAAAGAGGAAACCGCAGGTTTGCGGGCCAGGGCTTTTTGAATATTGCGCTGGCGTTCTTCTTCCACGCGCAGCTGTACCTGATCCATTGAGTCAGCCATTAGTGCAGCTCCTTAGATTCATTTGCATAACGAACAGCTTCACCGCGCAGCAATTCAGCCGCTTCAACCGCAGTCATTTCTTTATTGAGAATGTGAACGGCAAGCGCTTCCATTCGAATTGATGTGGCAAGCGCAATATCTTTCCGATATTCGCTTTTGGCCTTATTCAGCAATGAAACCAATGCGCTTTGGTCAGTTTCAAAATTGCGCTTTTCGATATTTTGCATATTCCTATCTCCTGAATTTGGGCAAAAGAATGCCCGTCGTGTTGACGCCATTTAATTTCGGGTTAATTACTCAGATATGGCCCGCCATAAGCGGGCCGGTGATATCAGGACTTTTTAAACATTGGCATTGCCACTGCAATGACCCCGGCAACCAGAACGCCATCGGCCAGCATCGACATCAGGCGGCCAGTAAAGTCCACAGCGACGACCAGAAACAGCAGGACGCCAATTGCCAGCCAGCGCATTTTGTCCATCAAAGATACTGGTCCAGTGGCAACTGCAATGCCTGGGCGATTTTCTTGAGCGCGGCTTCTTCTTCAGCGCCAACACCGTCGTTATCTGCAATATCAATACACAGACACAACACATCAACTGCGTCAGGTGTTCCAGCAACATCAGCCAGTTCACGGATGGCCTGAGCGTTAGCGCTACGTGGCGATGCTTCGTAACGGGCGCGGATGTTACTGCTCATCTGCGCAATTTCACCGGCGAACGGTGCAAATGCTGGTAGCGCGGAAATGGTCTTTTCCAGTACCGCGATTTCTTTAGCGTCACAGGAGCCATCAGCATAAGAAATTGAGTAAGCGCCCCAGACAGTGGCCTCAACTGCATCACGGTTTTCCATTTTCTTCACTTCCTGCACTGCTTTGCGTGCTTTCTTACCAAATCCCAAAAATCCCATTTTCATTTCCTTAGTGGTGGTTAATTAATTGCCTTCACAATGCTCACCGCAATGAGCATTAGGCTGGCGTAACTAATAACGGCACGGCTAATTGCTTCGGAAATAAACTCACAGCTGCTTTTATTTGAATCATTGCCTTTACCAGCTCCTTAATTTCATCATCTGTCAGTTCGTCAATATTGATGTTGTGACGTTTGGCCGGAATATTCGCCATAAAGAAAATTGCCGCCAGTGCGCGGGTATTCTGTTCATGGTTTTTGTCCCGTGGGTTCCGCATATCAGAAATAAAGCGTTCCAGTTCTGGTTCAATATTCACGCCAAATACCTTTGCTCTTAACTCCGCTATATGGTTCAGCCCGTGGACACGATCACCTGGACTTAATGGAACAGCTGCCGCAGCACCTTCAATGGCCATAACGTCCTCCGTTTCTTGCGGGACAATCCACTAAGCAATTGGCTTTGTGAATTGCATGGGTGCCAGCGCTTACCATCTTCACCAACAATCCAGCCATGGCCGAAATGCATAGATGGGCTTTGCTTAACCAGCAGTGATGCAAATGAAGGTTCACGTTTCAGCATGGACACCTCAGATCAAGCCGAACGTAGCGCCGATACCTGTCATGGTATCTACCGCACTGGTCATGGCCGGGTTGGTTTTCAAACGCGCGTCAACAGACAGTGCAGCCAGAGCAAGGAAACGCATTCCCGCATTGGCACTTTCAATCAGTGAATGTTTGTGGCTTTGCGTCATTCGCTCTTTTGACATAGCGCTGCCAGCAATTTGACCCACAGAAGCAGTGGCACCCATGACATATTCAGGCAGCTTTTCCGTAACCAACTCGTTTACCGGCACACATGGCAGGCAATGAATCTGAGCCAGAAAACCATCAACCAGCGTTGCATCTTCGGTAAGGTCAGTAAGAACCATGATTTCTGGTGCTGTTAATTGGTGCGGTTGCTCCGGGTTCAGCTTGTTACGCAGTGTCTGCATATTCATACCTGCACGCTTTGCAAGTTCAGCCATGTTATGACGCTGTGCGAACTGGCGGCACGCATCATCAAAATGTGGCTGTTTAGAAATTTGGTAATCAAACATGGCTTGCTCCTAATAAACTCGCATAATCGAATTAAGATTTGATATAGCGACATTTCTTCGCGTGCTGGCGATTTCTTTCATTCCATGCAGCAATATTGATTAGGGCGTTACCATGTTTTTCCATTACATCTGTACGTTCCTTGCCTGTTTCTTTGCATTTGACTGTGCGCTTAACAGTTGTGGTAGGTGTAGGGGCGAGAAGTACCACGCCATTAGCGATCCACTTTTCAAGCAGGGAAGGGCTGATGCCATTTACACGGCAGAAATTGTCCTTAGACATGGTTGCGCAGGCACTTGCAGCCATAGCGTTTTCAACAGCTTCACTGACAATATCCGTGAGCGTTGGTAGAAGAGTGGTTGCAATGTTAGCTAATAAGAATTGAACGTCAGGCTGCTGTTCTTGGGCTGTGCTGTTTGCATTTTCACGGGACATAAAGCAGTATCTCCGGTTAGACAATCGTGTTCTATGGTGTTTCATGTGGTGTGAATACACTTTAGATCGCAAAATTTTTGGTGTAAACAAAAATTTGGTGACTCATGTCAAAAAGAACTATTGATGCAGTGGCAGCACTTGAACGCATCTTGGTGGTGTATGGCTTCAAACAGCAGAAAGATTTAGCGGAACACATTGGTATACATGGCAATAATGTAAGCAGCTGGCTTGCGCGCAATACAATTCCAAGCAGTGTATTTCTTGAATGCCATTTAGACACTGGTGCAGATATCCACTGGCTTATGTATGGAGAGTTTGCAAATGCGAGTTGTGAGGGGCGTAAACATAAATTAAGAGGCAAGGCGCTCTTAGATCTTATCCTTGAGTCTGGAGGAAAGGCTGTTCTTCGTAGAATGCTTGACGCCTACGGCTTCACTACTCAGAAAGAACTGGGTGATTTGCTTGAAATTTCATCGGCTACTATAAGCACCTGGATTAGACGTGATTTTTTCCCTGGTGATATCGTCGTTGCATGTGCTTTAGATACGGGCGTTTCGCTGGAATGGCTTGCTACGGGTAAAGGTGCTCCTTTAGTTGGTTCATCAGATACACATGTGGCCAATTACTCTGTATTGAAAAAATTCAGTATTATTTCGGGTTCTCTCGATGAAAGTGGTGAATGGATTTGTGACAAGTCACTCACTGAATCGCTCCCTGCAAGTTGTGGTTTTGTTGAAAAAATCAGTAGTAGTTGGATTGTCGACTTCGGGCAGACCAATTTAGGCAATGGTCGCTGGTTGATAAGTATTGATGGCATTCATGATGTTTATAATATCGCTCGAATTCCGGGTAATAAAATACAGGTTGTTGGTGATGCGGGAGAGTTTCAATGTCTCGTAACAGATATTGTGTGTGTCGGGAAAGTAAGAAAAACAGTCGAAGATAATTAGGATTTGATGTGATAAGGAAGATGATTTTTTGCTGCTTATTTTTAGCAGGCATTGCCCATGCTGATAGGGTTAGTTTACCTGACGATATGTATGACGCATTTGAGAGGGCTGGCTTTAGCGAGGCAGAGATTGATAACACATCTATTGATAATGGTGAATTTGTCGTTTTACTGGATGATGAACATTTAAATCAGGGTCGTATTGTTAATGTTATCAATGTAATTTGTGATTTTACTCGGTCTTATCCAAAGAGCTGGAAAGGTGCGGAATTTTCAAGCATTAATTTATTGGATGTATCTCAAGAGAAAGAGTTTATATTTCGTGGTGGGATAAAGACATGTTTGTTTTTACCTAATGATGCAAAATATTCTGAAATAGTAAGATATAGTGAAGTAAAGAGACATTATTAATGAAAAATAATCTATATATAGTTTTGGTATTGTCTTTAATGATGAGTTCGTCTTTTACTTACGCAAAGAACTATCCCTGCTCAAAATCTAAAGGAGGGGTGTCTCATTGTACTGGTGATGGCAAGTTTGTTTGCAATGATGGCTCAATCAGTCGCTCTAAGAAACATTGTAGTAAGAGTGATGAAGGATAAGTTACTGTAGACACGCGGTAGGCAAAGAGGAGCCTAACTTATTGATTTTAGGTGCCTCTTTTAGTATTCGGTCTTTTTTTATCTGTCTTCCAAAACAACTACTTAGCGAAATATGCCAAAACTCCTTCTTCTGGCACTCGCGTCATACTCATAACAACATAAACTGCTTTTTGTGTGAATCCAAATATTTTTCAGGCATTTTTTTTGATGACGTCTGGAAGTTTTCAGTAACATTCTCCCAGAAGTCATAGGGTATATTTAGTGATTAAGTTCTCGTCGTTTTCTAACTCATTGAGTTGACTAAACTAACTCTTACTGAGGTGTTATGCTTGTCTGACTGGCATCAGGAGCTTTATTACCGACATTCAGGAAACTATTCTTTTGCTCGATGAGTCTCTCAGACATAGGTTGCCGTATATTCTCACCTGAGGAAGTAATCGGTGACATAAACCACTTATTATATAAAACATCAAATTTATTAGAAATAAAGATGGATTTTATTTCAGCGTTGATAATATTGAGCATGTCATCTGCATCTTTAGCGACGGCCAATCCATAAGATAATTCGTCTCCTAACGCTTCAGTACCCATCTCATAATCATCTCTGTCAGGTATTTCGGCGAGTTTACTGCGTATGATAATATCATCAGTAACGAATGCTGAAATATGACCTTCCTTCAATAATTTAAAACCTTCATCAAAACTACGTACCAGCTTAACTGAGACAGAATAGTTTAATTCTTGATTCACTTTCGCCAGGAGCAATGCAGAGGTTCCACCGCTTATTGCACCAACAGTACGCCCGGTAAGCATTTCTTTGTTGTTAATGTTTTCTGATTTTTTAGCTAATAAATTGGTTTGGGTGTAAAACCACGGTGTAGAAAAGTTTACTGTTTTGCTTCGTTGACTGGTGATTCCCGCAATAGCACAAAGAACATCTGCCTGATGATGAATAATATATTCAAAGCGCGCCGCGGATGAGATTTGTACCCATTGCACATCTATTTTTGTGTTATAGCGTTTTTTGATGCTATCGACAACGTCCAGGCAGAGGTCTATTGCCATCCCGGTGGGTTTGCCATTTAATTCCCAGGAAAGAGGTTTATTGCCATCTACCCAGGCTAATTTAATACTGTGCGCACTAAGTACTTTATCGAGTACTGGATCGGCCACCGCATTGTTGCAAAATAATGCTCCAGCAACTAACAGAAAAGAACCAATCCATTTACAATGAGCTAAATGACGAAACAATAGTAAGTCCCCATTTATTAAAATGGCTAAAAAAAGATAATTTCATATAAGATCAGTAATGAGCGGCAGCATTATAATAGGTTTTATTCGTGTTTTCTAATATTAGTAATTCTATTAATGGCTATTTATGATGTGTCTAACATGTTGCGAATTTTCATGATAAAGACCATTGTAATGTTGGTGATATTATTGATGTTTTTATGTTGAAGTCTGCTTACTGCAACCTGTGTATAGCACTCATCCACATGGTGCAGATGCAAATTCAATCAGGTCATATTAATTAGCATCCTTACTAACCTATCTGTACAATCACGCCGGCCCCAAGAGGGCGTAATTAATAATGATAAACCTGCAAAGACAAAAACGATGACCACAACTCAAACTGAAATACACCGTCAGGAAAATTCTCTCTCGCATGTTTTGCGTAGTCCGCGTTTGCTTGCGCGGGAGTCGCTGGCCGGTGTGATAACTGCATTGGCATTAGTCCCGGAAATCATTTCATTCTCGGTCATTGCTGGCGTTGATCCAAAGGTCAGTCTGGTCGCTTCTATCGTCCTGTGTTTATCCATGTCAATTCTTGGCGGGCGCCCGGCAATGGTCACGGCAGCCGCAGGGTCAGTGGCGTTAGTTATCGGGCCAATGGTACACCAGCACGGTGTTGAGTACATTTTCCCTGCGGTATTACTGGCGGGTTTGATACAGATTCTGTTCGGTGTCACGGGGCTTGCGCGAATGATGCGCTATATACCGCTGTCGGTGATGACCGGGTTTGTAAACGCGCTGGGTATTCTTATTTTCTTCGCCCAGGTTCCACATATTTGGGGCAACAACCCACTGGTATGGGGGTTGTTTGCGCTGACCCTGCTCATCGTACTGTTTCTGCCGCGCGTGTTCAAAACGGTCCCATCGCCACTGGTGGCGATAATTGTCATTACCGCGCTGTGCATCGGAATGGGGCTTTCAGTTCCAACGGTGGGTGAGGCCAGCCCAATGGCGGCGGGGCTGCCGGGTCTGACGCAACTGCTGGTGCCGTTGAATGTCGACACTTTACGAATCATCTGGCCTTGTGCGTTGAGTATTGCGTTTGTCGGTTTAATGGAGTCACTGTTGACCGCCAAACTTGTAGATGAGCTGACTGATACACCTTCCAGTAAACGCCGTGAATGTTGGGGACTTGGGGTGTCGAATATTTTTGCCGGGTTCTACGGTGGCATTGCCGGTTGCGCAATGATTGGCCAGACCATGGTTAACGTCGAACTGGGTAAAGGGCGCACGCGTGTTTCGACCCTCGCGGCAGGTCTGGTGTTATTGCTGTTGGTCACCGGTTTAAGTGAGTTAATGGCAAAAATTCCGATGGTGGTACTCGCCGGGATTATGGTAATTGTCGCGGTGAAAACGCTCAACTGGCACAGTGTTAAACCCGCTACCTTAAAAAGAATTCCGCTACCGGAAACGCTGGTAATGGTGACGACTGTCGCGGTGACGGTAGCAACCGGAAACCTGGCATTGGGTGTTGTCGGTGGGGTGGTTTTTGCGATGATTTTGTTTGCGCGCCGAATTGCCCACGTGGTGAGGGCCGAACGTATGTTATCTGATGATGGGCAGACTGTGTGCTATACGGTGACCGGGCCGCTGTTTTTTGCCAGCAGCAACGATTTATTTGAGCATTTCAAATATGCCGACGACCCACAAAACGTCATTATTGATTTGTCACAGGCACAAATCTGGGATGTCTCAACAGTCGCTGTGCTTGATGCCATCGAAACCCGCTATCAACGCTATGAAAGCAAAGTACAAATTGTGGGGCTGGATGTTCGCAGCAGCGATTTCCATGAGCGCCTGAGCGGTAAAATCTGATCGCCAATTTCGGGTTAGCCAGATTTATTTGATGGGTAAATGACAAAACTGTGAATCTGCCGTTACTTTTGCAATCTTAATGCTGCTAGATTCATGTTAGTTCCAGAGTGAAACGGAGGTGCCAGATAGTCTTGAAACTGATCCTCAAAAGTAAGCTGGTGGGTGCGTGGTAGGTTTGATGACCACATTCCCTTGGGGCGAAAGCCATCATAAATCGCTTTAATTAGCATCATATTTACCAGATAACTCGTATCACCTCTCTAAAGGCTGCCATCGTGCAGCCTTTTCTATTTCTGTGCCATGCACGCTTTCTTTGCAGCACCATTGCTCAACGGATCACACACAAGAGTTCGGATTGTGTCGCAAACCGTATGGCGCCAAAATAAGTAAAAAACCGTACCCCAATCATACGTTGAAGGAAGTGAGCATGATTAACGCAGCACCTTGCCTGGAAACAGAGCGTTTAATTCTTCGTCATTTTACGCTTGAGGATTTTACCGATTTAGCCGCATGTTGGGCCGACCCGGAAATGGTGAAGTTTATTGGTGGTGGGCAACCACAAGGCCCAGAAATGACGTGGGGAAGACTACTGCGTTATATCGGTCACTGGCAGGCGCTGGGCTACGGATATTGGGCGGTGTTTGAAAAAGAGACCGAACGCTATATTGGATCGTTTGGTTTTCAGGATGCACGCCGCGAACTGACCCCGGCACTTGAACTTCCGGAAGCTGGCTGGTCATTGATCCCTGCGGTTCACGGTAAAGGTTACGCAAGTGAGGCATTAAGCGCAATTTTGCAGTGGGCTGATGATGAGTTTATTCAACCGGTTTGCTGCATTATTGACGATGACAATCTGCGTTCCATCCATCTGGCTGAACGTTTTGGTTTCCAGTTTCAGCACTATGTTGAATACCATGGAAAGCAAATCAAAATGTTCATTCGACCTCGCTGCTAACCATTACCGCCCACTGGTTTATAATTGAGCAATAAATAAACAAGGTGGGGGCGGTATGTATCAGCGAATTGACGGTGAGAACTGGCGACATGTGTTTATTGTCGGTGATTTGCACGGCTGCCTTTCAGAATTGATAAGCGAGCTGAAACTCCAGCATTTTGATTATCATCAGGATCTGGTGGTTTCGGTTGGGGATCTTATCGATCGTGGAGCCAATAGCCCCGGCTGCCTGGCGTTGCTCGGCAGCAAATGGTTTAAAGCAGTTAAGGGCAACCACGAAGCCATGGCGCTAGAAGCGCTGGACGAAGGGGAAGGCATGCTCTGGCAAATGAACGGTGGTGACTGGTATCGGGAATTGCCTGAACCGCGTCAACACAGTGTCCAGCAAGCCTTGCTGCATTGCCGCGAATTACCGCTGGTGATAGAGCTGCATACGCAGGGTAAAACGCTGGTCATCGCACATGCCGACTATCCTGCATCGCATTACAGCTGGAATCAGCCGGTAGATGAACATTTACTGGTCTGGAGCCGTGACAGGCTTAATAAGAATTTGCAGGGAAGGGGTGCGGATATCGACGGTGCTGATGAGTTTTACTTTGGGCATACGCCGCTCAAGGAAGCCGGCCATTTTCACAACCAATACTATATTGATACCGGTGCCGTGTTTGGCAACAAACTCACGATGGTGCAGGTCCAGTAAGTCTACAACGTGCTGTATTCCTGAGCCGGGTTCCAGAAACCACCAATAAAATCCTCTACCGGGAAACAGCCACCATAACGTATCCGTTGCTCGTCCATGGAGAACAGACACTGTTGTTCGGTATTAAAGACGTCCACCACAATATCCTCGCAACCGCCGTCCAGATAGCAAACAAACAAAACCAACGCAAACATGATGACCTTTGAGTTGTACCGTTTGGCTTAATTGTAGAGGATGTCACAAGAAGAAAGGCGAATCAGGTCAGATTAATTAACCCGTCTGGGCGACGGGTCATTTTGAATCATGCAAGGCGCATGACCCATGCATCAGATTTTTGGTCGTAATGTTGACGGTAGAGGACTGAATGTTCGCCATCAAGAACGGCGGGTATGCTGGTTTCGTCATCCCAGGCATCAAGTTGCATGCACAGGTCCGGGTCAGATTTACAAGGGATACTCAACGTTCGATCCCCTTGCTGCTCGCCATGTAATTCAGCATCATCAATTTCGAAGATGCCTATTCGTACGCTAGTTTTCGTCATCTCGCTCTCCTTGGGTCTGGGTACATGTGGTATGACCAGTGAGGCCTCCCACAGTAGAGAGTAGACAACAGTGCAAAAACTGCCAACTTCATGGAAGTTATTTTTTAGCGCATTAATTCCTGGAGGCAAACAGCTTGCCATCACGCACCAGTTCACGCGGATAGCTGTTTTTAAGGCGGGAGCCGACTTTCCTGGCCAGACCAAGAGGTTGCCCCTGATAAGTCACCACCACCTCATTAAGTGACGGTGTCACGTCTGGGTAAACATCACGCCCGTGGTACCATTCGTCAGCTTCCAGCTCTGTCAGTGCAAACGCCAGCGGTGAATCGCCAGGCACCAGCGCGATAACCGCTTCGTGCTGCCAGCGGTAACCTTTGTTGTACTGTTCGGCGAGGCGCAAGCCAATGCGTGAAAAACGAACCTGGCCAAATAGCGGGACAATCTCTTTCGGGAATAACCAGATCTCTTTGTCGCGCTGCCAGAGTTGCAGGCCGTTGTCCCAGATAATTCCGGATTGTCTCGCAGCAGCAGTGACTTCAGCGGCTTGTTTGCCGTGCAGCGGGGCAAACGGGAATTTACCGACTTTGTAGCCCGGTGCAGGCAGGGCATCTATCGAGGCAGTTTTACGCAGGCGTGCTACGAAAAAGCCTTCGCAATCATAAATCTGCGGAAAAACATGCAGGTAGCCTTCGGCAGTAATGGCTTTTGCAGCTTCCGGGAACAGATCATTGAGTGGCGCGATTTCAACCGCATCGGGCCATTCATCAAGCAACCACTGGCAAATCTGCTGATTCTCTTCACGGTTTAATGTGCAGGTGGAGTAAATCAGCGTGCCGCCGGGGCGCAGCGCATGGAATGCACTGGCGATCAGTTCGCGTTGCGTATCTGCAATGCTGGTGGTGCTCTCCGGTGACCAGTTACGCAGCGCGTCCGGATCCTTACGCACCACACCTTCACCAGAACAGGGCGCATCCAGCAAAATCGCATCGAAACACTCGGGTAACGCTGCGCCAAACACGCGGCCATCGAAGTGCGTGAGTGCCACATTACTGATACCGCAGCGGCTGATATTCGCATGTAAAACTTTTACGCGGCTGGCTGAATATTCATTCGCGAGGATCGCGCCGTGATTGCCCATCCGTGCGGCAATCTGGGTGGTTTTTGAACCAGGTGCGGCGGCGACATCCATAATGCGTTCTGGCTGGTTGCCGTCAGCAAACAGGGCCGCGACAGGCAGCATGGAACTGGCTTCCTGAATGTAGAACAGGCCACTTAAATGTTCAGCTGTGCTGCCCAGTGGCAAGCTTTCTTCGTCATCGCGCTCAATCCAGAAACCTTCTGCGCACCATGGAATCGGCGTCAGATGCCAGTCATAAGAGGCAACAAGTGCCAGGAAATCACTGACCGTGATCTTGAGCGTATTAACGCGAAGGCTGCGGCGCAGCGGGCGCTGGCAATACTCGATAAAACTTTCGAGCGTTTGATCAGCAGGAAGCGCGTCACGTATTGCATCAAGAAAGGCTTGTGGGAGAAAGGCAGTTTGAGAGTGAGCCACTAAGGAAGTCCAGAAAAAAATGAAGGGTGGAGTGTAGCACAAACGCCCCGGTGAGACACCGGGGCGCGGGCGTTAACGTGGCAGCGCAGTGCCCCATTGGCGCCATTCTTTGGGCTCGCTTTCCTCAAGCAGGAAGTGTTTGCCGGTTTCTGCTTTTGGCGCCAGTGGTGTACCCGGTGGCGTTGCAAAGGCGATACCGCCGCGAATGAACTGATTGAATGTGCCCGTTTTCACCACACCGCCGGTCAGGCCGAAATCAAGACTGTAGCCTGACGCCAGCCAGAACACCGAGCTATCACGCACCAGGTGCTGGAAGCGCTTACTGATGCGCAAGCCCACCATCACACGGTCGGAAAGGTTGCCTAGGGTCAAGCCGGTTACCGTACCGACTTCGATACCGCGGAACAGCACCGGTGTGCCGATGTTTAACGCGCCCGCTTCAGGCACTTCCACCACAATGTTCAGGCCGTCTGAGTAACGGGAGTCAGTAATAGAGGCTTCTTGCAACTCAAAGTCGCGACGAAGCGCACCACGTCCGGGCTCAACGTTAATGTATGGCTGGAGAATAGTGTCGAGGTTATCCACGCCAGAGGCGGAGATTTTCGGTGTGACAACAGAAAAACGAGTGCCGCTACGGGCAAATGTCTCAACAAACTCAGGGTAGAGAACTGCTTTAGCTTCGACTTCACTGCGTGATGCCGTCAGATTTAGTGACTCAAGCTGGCCGATGTTAATTCCCAGATAACGGATTGGCATACCTGCGGAAAGTTTACCGGCGTCAAAGGTGTGCAAGGTAATCTGGCTGCCAACGGCACGGGCGGCGGTTTCAGAGGCGTAAAGTATCCGCTTATCGCCTTTTTTCAGGCCGACGCTTGCGCCACTTAAGTTGTCGAAACTGATTGCCCCTTTTAAGGCGCGTGAAAGCGGGGAAGCCTGAACCGTCAGGCCGCTACCGTTAAGTTGCACGCGTGCGCCACCTTCAGCCCAGAAGACGCTGTTGGCGGTAAGCAGGCTGCGATATTCCGGTTTAACGTTGACGTCGATATCAAAACTATTCGCCCGTGGACGCACGCTGATAATTTCACCGACCTGGAATTTACGATACAGCACTACAGAGCCGGTCTGAATATCAGGCAGGCTGGCGGCAGTTAACGTTAATGTGGTCGTTGGCAAATCGCTCAGGCTGTTTTCAACCGCTTTTTCCAGGTTGGCGTACAGCGGATAGCTTTCTTTCATTGCCCCTTTATTACCCGGAATAATGCGCACACCGCCGTTGATCCACTCGCTGGCGCTGGCACCTAAAAGCTCAACGCCATCAATACCGACTTTCACATCAATACGGCTATTAACCACGAATTTGCTGTCACCCTGAACTAAATGGCGATATTCAGGATCAATAGCAGCGGAGAAGGTGACGCCTTTTGCTGACAACGTGCGCTCGAGAATCTGCCCGACTTGCACACCATGCAAAATAATTGGCTGACCGGCATCAATGCCATAACTTTCCGGAGCCGTCAGATTGAGTGTCATGACATTAGGTTGCTGTAATAGCGTTTTATCACTCGGGAAAACGACAAAGTGGTTCTGCGGATCGCCTTCACCCGGGACTAACTCAAAGGTGCTGCCGGTTAACAGGCTGCTCAGGTTCGGGTTACTGAGAGAGATTTTCGGGTCGCGCAGCTCGATACGCGTTCCGCTGCGCATCAAATTGACCACACTTGGGTCCACCGTCATTTGCCCGGTCACGGTGCTGCCTGGGTTGAGATTAAGTTTGGTCAGCGTACCGACTTCAAGTCCCTGGTACATCAACGCCGTTGATCCCGCTTTTAAGCCTTTGCCGCTCGGCAAATCGAGATCGATAATCACGCCACGCTGGCTATGCGCCAGGTCTTCATACAGCCCAAATTCGTCGTCGGCTTTGGCTTCGACCGAGTTTTCCGGCGAATCAAAGGCAATAGCACCGTTAACCAGTGCGGCAAGGCTTTCCAGTTGAACCTGTGCGCCAGAAAGGCTGACGTTGGCCTTCACACCCGAGACATTCCAGAAGCGGCTGCCTTTTTTCACCAGTTTGGCGAAACGGCGGTCGACCAGTACATCAATGGTCACGCCCTGATTATTGTTATTAATGGTGTAGTCATAGACGCGGCCCACCGGGATTTTTCGGTAGTAAACCAGTGACCCGCTGTTAAGCGAACCTAAGTCTGGAGAGTGGAGATGAATCATCAGTTCGCCGTTATTCAGGCGATATTTGGGTTGCGTGTCGAGTGCGGCGAAGTGCTCTTGCGGCTTGCCTTTGCCCGGCATCATGCCGATATAGTTCCCGCCAACCAATGCATCAAGCCCGGAAACACCCGCCAATGAGGCTTTCGGTGTGACCAGCCAAAATTGGGTATCTTCGCGCAGCGCATCTTTCATATCGTTTTTGATGCTGACTGTCACTTCGATTTTACGCAGGTCTTTGCTGAGACTGATGCTCTGCACGGTACCGACTTCGACGCCCTGATAACGAACAGGCGTGCGCCCGGCAACAATGCCGTCTGCTGAAATGAAATCAATGGTCGCTGTTGTGCCGCGCTCTTCCCATGTTGTCCACATCAGCCAACTGGCAATCATCAACGCGATAATTGGCAGTAACCAGAAGGGCGAAATACGGCGTTTTGTTTTAATTCGCGCTTCAGTCGGTGAAGCGGGCATTTCCTGACTCATGTGCGTCCCAAAGTAGTCGGCTATCCAGCCATTCGACAGCAAGAATAGTTAAAATAACCGCTGCGCCAAAATAAAACGCAGCCGGTCCCATAGTAAATGCCAATAGCTGATCGCGATTAACCAGCGACATCGTAAGCGAAATAACAAAGAGGTCGAGGATAGACCAGCGGCCAATCCAGGTAATAAAGCGTAGCAGTAAAATACGCGTTCTAAGCCCTTTCTCACATTTGAAATGGATACTTACCAGCAATGAAATCAGCACGATAACTTTGGTGAACGGTACTAAAATACTGGCGATGAAAACCACTGCTGCAACGGCTACGTTACTGCTGGCTAAAGAGATAATACCGGAAAAAATCGTGTCTTCCTGGCGCGAGCCATTGACGTAAAGAATCGAAATCGGCAACAGGTTAGCGGGCAATAAAAACACTAACGAGCCGATTAATGCCGCCCAGGATTTTTGTAAACTGTGGCGACGACGTACTCTCAGCGGCACATGGCAGCGTGGGCAACGCCCGCGGTTATCCGGCACGCCGGTAAAATGGCAACCGAGACAGACGCGTAATTGCGAATTCCAGGCGCGAGGCGGCCGCTGCGGGTAAAAGCGCGACCAAAGCTGTTCCATATTCAGGTGAATCAGGGTTAAGAGGCTTAATACCACAAGGGCAATAAATGCCACCAGACCCACGCCCGGCTGAATAAACGCAAACTCTCGCACCTTTATGCAGGCCACGCCAATGGCGACCAGATAAATATCCAGCATGACCCATTCTTTGAGTTTCTCCAGCATCAGCAGTACCGGGCGAAGATTCATGCCCAGGATATTACCGAAATAGAGATAGGCGATACCGGCGACTAACGTTGCAGGAGCACCCACCGAACAGAACAACACCATCGCGGCCGTCAGAGGATCACCCTGGCGGGTCATCTGCCAGATGCCCTGAAACAAATTGGCATCAATGCGTGTACCTAATAAATAGATGCGCACTAAGGGCTCTGAAAAAGCGACAGGCATCAGTAACAGCATGGCGACTGCCATTGCCGCCAGGCGTGTGAGCGACCAGTCGCGTCCATGGTAAACTTTAGCGTCACAACGCGGGCAATACGCGCTCTGCGATGATTTAACCAACGGTAACGAGAAAAGGGTATCGCATTGAGGGCAACGCTGATAACGTGCCTGCGGTACAGCATGGCTAATGGCGTGTATTTTCATGTGTCATCGTAAGCAGGGAATACCGCTGGCGCATGGGGTATCTCAAAGGGTTATGAAATATTCTTTAAGCGTATAGTAATTCAATGAATGATACATCTTGTGGCATAAGGCATTTAATGCTTATTTTACTATGCTATGCAGTTGAGTAAGACAACATACTATGGTTAATCAATGAACAAAGAACAATTTTACGCGGATCTGAACCGCGATTTCAGTGCGTTAATGGCAGGTGAAACAAGCTTTTTGGCGACGTTGGCAAATACCAGCGCGTTATTGTTCGAACGTCTTGAAGGCGTTAACTGGGCGGGTTTTTATCTATTAGAAGGTGAAACTCTGGTTCTGGGGCCGTTCCAGGGCAAAATTGCCTGTGTCCGAATTCCGGTAGGAAAAGGTGTTTGCGGTACAGCGGTATCCACCAACAGCATTCAGCGCGTCGAAGATGTGCATGCTTTTGATGGTCACATCGCCTGTGACGCTGCCAGCAACTCCGAAATCGTCCTGCCGATCACGGTTAAGGGTGAGGTAATTGGGGTTCTGGATATTGATAGCACGGAGTTTGGGCGCTTCACACCTGAAGACCAACTCGGCTTATCTCAACTGGTAACGCAGCTCTCGCTGACGCTTGCCGACACGGATTTTAAAAAATTCTTCACTCGTTAGCATGATAAACAACGGATAACGTGGCATTTGCTGATAGCGTCATTATAATGTCGCCTGTTCATGCCTGCGGATTGTTGGCAACTCCGTTGTAATCAGGAAATTTCATGGAAAATCAACCTAAGTTGAATAGTAGCAAAGAAGTCATCGCCTTTTTGGCAGAGCGTTTCCCACAGTGCTTTAGCGCTGAAGGTGAAGCCCGCCCCCTGAAGATTGGTATCTTCCAGGATTTGGTCGCGCGCGTTGAAGGGGAGATGAGCCTCAGCAAAACTCAACTTCGTTCCGCGTTACGTCTTTACACTTCAAGCTGGCGTTACCTGTACGGTATCAAAGTCGGCGCGATCCGTGTTGATCTCGATGGTAACCCATGTGGTGAACTCGATGAGCAGCACGTTGAGCATGCTCGTAAGCAGCTTGAAGAAGCAAAAGCTCGTGTTCAGGCACAGCGTGCAGAACAGCAAGCGAAGAAACGTGAAGCGGCTATTGCTAACGGTGAAACCGTTGCTGATAAGCCACGCCGTGATCGCAAGCCTCGTCCTGCTCCACGTCGCCCGGAAGCAACAGAACGTAAACCACGTGTAGAAAAACCGGCGCCACAAGCTCCGCGTGAAGAAAAACGCACTCCGGTTACGGACATTTCTGCTTTGCAGGTGGGTCAGGCAATCAAAGTCAAAGCGGGTAACAACGCGATGGATGCCACCGTACTGGAAATTACCAAAGATGGCGTCCGTGTACAGCTGACTTCTGGTATGGCAATGATCGTACGCGCAGAACACTTGCAGTTCTGAAACGGAGGCCAGACCCGGGCATGAACAAATTCTTTAAGCGTACGGCGGTCGCGAGTCTGTTGTTTCTTGCAGGTAGCGCACTGGCCGTCGAAAATATCACGCAAGCTTCTCAAATCCCGCAGTTAAAGGAAGAGACACAGCACGCTACAGTGAGTGAGCGTGTGACATCACGCTTCACTCGCTCGCATTACCGTCAGTTTGATCTGGATGAAAATTTTTCCGCGAAAATTTTCGATCGCTATCTGAACCTTCTCGACTATAGCCACAACGTGCTGCTTGCCAGCGACGTTGAGCAGTTTGTGTCGCGGAAAAAACAGATTGGCGATGAATTGCGCACTGGTAAACTGGACGTATTTTACGATCTTTATAATCTGGCACAGAAGCGTCGTTTTGAACGTTATCAATACGCGCTGAAGGTGCTGGAAAAGCCGATGGATTTCACCGGCAAAGATACCTACAACCTGGACCGTAGCAAGTCGCCGTGGCCGGTGAGTGTTGCAGAGCTGAATGCGCTCTGGGACAGCAAAGTTAAGTATGACGAACTGAGTCTGAAACTGACGGGTAAAAGCGATCAGGAAATTCGTGAAACGCTTACCAAGCGCTATCAGTTCGCCATTCGCCGTCTGGCGCAGTCCAACAGCGAAGATGTGTTCTCGCTGGCGATGACCGCCTTTGCTCACGAAATCGATCCGCATACCAATTATTTGTCGCCGCGTAACACGGAACAATTCAATACCGAAATGAGTTTATCTCTGGAAGGTATTGGTGCCGTGCTGCAAATGGACGATGACTATACGGTTATCAACTCGATGGTTGCTGGTGGTCCTGCTGCGAAAAGCAAAACGATTACCGTTGGTGACCGTATTGTGGGCGTAGGTCAAACAGGCAAGCCGATGGTTGATGTGATTGGCTGGCGTCTTGATGATGTCGTTGCGCTGATCAAAGGGCCAAAAGGCAGCAAGGTTCGCCTGGAAATCTTACCAGCAGGTAAGGGGACCAAAACACGTGTCGTGACGTTAACGCGTGAGCGCATTCGTCTTGAAGACCGTGCAGTCAAACTGACTGTGAAAACAGTCGGCAAAGATAAAGTGGGCGTGCTGGATATACCTGGCTTCTATGTTGGCTTGACGGATGACGTCAAAGTTCAGCTGCAAAAAATGGAAAAACAGAACGTGAAGAGCGTGATCATTGATTTGCGTTCTAACGGTGGCGGTGCACTGACCGAAGCTGTATCACTTTCTGGCCTGTTTATTCCAGGTGGGCCGGTTGTTCAGGTACGCGATAACAACGGTAAAGTGCGCGAAGACAGCGATACCGACGGTGTTGTGTACTACAAAGGTCCATTGGTCGTCATGGTTGACCGTTTCAGTGCGTCAGCATCTGAAATTTTCGCCGCGGCGATGCAGGATTATGGGCGTGCACTGATTGTTGGTGAACCGACCTTCGGGAAAGGCACTGTTCAGCAATACCGTTCTTTGAATCGTATCTACGACCAGATGTTGCGCCCGGAATGGCCGGCATTAGGCTCTGTGCAGTACACCATCCAGAAGTTCTACCGCATTAATGGCGGCAGTACTCAGCGTAAAGGTGTAACGCCAGATTTGATGATGCCGACCGGTACTGAAGAGACGGAAACTGGCGAGAAGTTTGAAGATAATGCGCTCCCATGGGATAGCATTAACGCCGCCACTTACGTCAAGTCAGGCGATCTGAGCGTATTTGAGCCGCAACTGCTTAAATTACATCAGGACAGAATTGCAGCCGATCCTGAGTTCCAGTACATCATGAAGGACATTGCGCGTTTCAATGCCCTGAAAGAGAAGCGTAATATTGCATCCCTGAACCTTGCTCAACGTGAGAAAGAGAACCAGGAAGACGATGCTACGCGTCTGGAACGTATTAACGATCGCTACAAGCGAGAAGGTAAAGCGCCGTTGAAAAAACTGGACGACTTACCGAAGGATTATCAAGAACCTGATCCTTATCTCGATGAAACGGTTCATATCGCGCTGGATCTTGCAAAAATGCAGCAAGATAAACCCGCCGAGCAACCCGCTCCTGCTAAGTAACTCCCCCGACAGGCACAAAATTTTGTGCCTGTTTTTTTTTACCTCTATCAAGCCGCGTAAACCTACCTCTTCTTGAATGTAAAGTTATGTATTATTAACCACTTGGCAGTGATGAATGCTTGAAAATGGCAGGCTTGCCCCTACGATGTGGGGTAACGCAGAATGCGTATTTTTAACCGAGGTAAAAAGAAAATTATGATGCGAATCGGGCTTTTCCTGTTGACCAACCTTGCAGTCATGGTCGTTTTCGGGCTCGTGCTAAGCCTGACGGGGATCCAGTCGAGCAGCGTGCAGGGTCTGATGATCATGGCGGTGTTGTTTGGCTTTGGTGGTTCAATCATCTCATTAATGATGTCCAAATGGATGGCATTGCGTTCAGTGGGCGGGGAAGTGATTGAGCAGCCGCGTAACGAAACTGAGCGCTGGCTGATGGACACTGTACGTCAGCAGTCACAGCAGGCGGGTATCGCTATGCCGCAGGTGGCAATTTACCATGCGCCGGATATCAACGCGTTTGCCACTGGCGCACGTCGAAATGCATCGCTTGTTGCGGTTAGCACCGGTCTTCTGCAGAACATGAGCCGTGATGAAGCAGAAGCGGTAATTGCTCACGAAATCAGCCATATTGCGAATGGCGACATGGTTACCATGACGCTGATTCAGGGTGTGGTGAACACCTTCGTTATCTTTATTTCTCGTATTATCGCGCAGGTCGCTTCTGGCTTCTTGTCTGGTAACCGGGATGAGGGTGAGAGCAATAACGGCAACCCGTTTGTCTATTTTGCCATTGCGACAGTGCTGGAGCTGGTGTTTGGTATTCTGGCGAGCATCATCACCATGTGGTTCTCACGTCATCGTGAATTCCACGCTGATGCGGGTTCTGCAAAATTGGTCGGTCGTGAAAAAATGATCGCCGCATTGCAGCGTCTGAAAACCAGCTATGAGCCACAAGAAGCCAGCAGCATGATGGCGTTTTGTATCAACGGCAAGGCGAAGTCTATGAGCGAACTGTTCATGACTCACCCACCTTTGGACAAGCGTATTGAAGCTCTGCGTAACGGTGAATACCTGAAGTAGTCGTAAAACGTAGTAAAAAAGCGTGCCATCGCTGGCACGCTTTTTTTATGCCTGCGAAGACGTGGGTTGTGACATTCTTAAGCTGCTGACAATTGCGGCAACAGTCGCAAAACTGCCCGCCAGTAATAGCGAAGCATGCGTCCCGTGAGTCGTGAAGAGGTTAAACATCAGCGCAACCAGGGCCGCACCGCAACTCTGGCCCAGCAACCTTGCTGTGCCTAACATGCCGCTCGCGCCACCGCTACGGTTGCGCGGCGCTGACGAAATAATGGTGTGGTTGTTTGGCGACTGGAACAGGCCAAAACCGGCCCCGCAAAGCAGCATGCGCCAGATAATATCCACATCTGTCGGGTTGTGCGGCAACAGTGCCAATGCAAATAACCCACACGCCATTACCGCCAGCCCAATTCCACCCAACAGCCCCGCATGAACGCGCTCAATTAAATGGCCAGCGATAGGGGCCATTATCATCGTCGCGATGGGCCACGGCGTCAGCAGCAGGCCCGTTTCGACTTCGCTGCGCCCTAATGTGGATTGCAGGAAGAAGGGGAGTGAAACCATCGCTAACATTTGGGCGGCAAAAGAGCAGACGGATGTGCCCATGGATAACGAGAATACCGGAATACGCAGTAAATCGACGGGTAATAACGGGAAGGGCAGTTTCAACTGGCGGCGAATAAAGAAGAAACCGATGACCAGTAACGCGACCAGTTCGCAGAGAATAAGCCAGCCAGACTGACCCTGAGCAAAGCCACTAATAGCCGAGATCAATAAGCCGAACGTTAATGCGTTCATGATGGCGCTTGGGATATCAAAGCGCTGGCCTTGTGATTTCTGCTGATTGGCGGGCAGAAAACGAATGGCCAACAACAGCGCGACAATGCCAATCGGAACGTTAATTAAAAATAGCCATTTCCACGAAGCAACAGAAAGGATCGCGGCGGCAATGGTTGGCCCTGCGGCTGACGAAACGGCAACAATAAATGAGTTAATTCCCATCCCACGGCCAAGATATTTCTGCGGATAAATAAGCCGGATAAGCGCTGTATTTACGCTCATTAATGCAGCGCCGCCAAAACCCTGTAACACGCGCGCAAACGTCAGCATTGATAACGAATCAGAGAGTGCGCAGAATAGTGATGTCATGCAGAACAGCACCAATCCGCACTGATATACCCGGCGATAGCCGAAAATATCGCCCAGGAATGACATCGACAGTAACGAAATAATTATCGCGATTTGGTAACTGTTAACAATCCAGATGGACTCGGCGGGGCTTGCATTGAGCTCACGGGCAATAGTTGGAAGGGCTACATTTGCGATGACGCCATCGAGAACCGCCATCGTAATTCCCAGCGCGATGGCCAAAATAGCACCATAGCGCTGCGGCAACGGCAGCCCGTCAGAAAGGGTTTTATCCATAAGGGAAATTTGACTTCATGGGTAATTTATTCGAAGAGCAATAATAATAGCACTAAATTTAAGGGATATGTCGCAGATTTGTAACGAAATAGAATAGATTCATTGCGATGACATGGTAGTCAACTTATACTAAAAACCGGTTCTGATTTTTATAAAACAAATGCGATCGAGGTGATTTAATGGCTATCGCAGATCTGGATAAACAACCTGATTCTGTCTCTTCTGTCCTGAAAGTTTTTGGCATTTTACAGGCGCTTGGCGAAGAACGCGAAATTGGTATTACTGAGTTATCGCAACGCGTAATGATGTCAAAAAGCACCGTCTATCGCTTTTTGCAGACTATGAAATCCCTGGGTTATGTTGCTCAGGAAGGCGAATCTGAAAAGTATTCGCTGACGCTGAAGCTGTTTGAACTTGGCGCGCGTGCGTTGCAAAACGTTGATTTGATTCGTAGTGCAGACATCCAGATGCGTGAGCTTTCGCGTCTGACGAAAGAAACGATCCACTTGGGTGCGTTGGATGAAGACAGCATTGTCTATATCCATAAAATTGACTCAATGTACAACCTGCGCATGTACTCGCGCATTGGGCGTCGTAACCCGTTGTATAGCACCGCTATCGGTAAAGTATTGCTGGCATGGCGTGATCGTAATGAAGTCCGTGAAATTCTTGCTGATGTTGAATACAACCGCAGCACTGAACGCACAATTATGAGCACTGACGAATTGTTGGATGTTCTGGATACCGTGCGTGAACAAGGTTATGGCGAAGATAACCAGGAGCAGGAAGAAGGTTTGCGTTGCATCGGCGTACCTGTATTCGACCGCTTTGGTGTCGTTATTGCCGGTTTGAGTATTTCATTCCCGACACTGCGTTTTTCTGAAGATAGACTCCATGAATATGTGGCGATGCTTCACGATGCTGCGCGTACTATTTCTGAACAAATGGGTTATCACGAATACCCATTCTAATGAAATAAAGAACGCCGCTATTTAGCGGCGTTTTTTTATAGTCAATTATCTACATTCCATCGTCGATGACTTTGTCACTTTTACGCAATACAGGGCAATCGCTAAGGCCGATAATCCCGCTATTAGTATGAATAAATTGTGCAGTGGTTACATTACGTGCAGTGAGATATTTGCATTGTAGCCCCATACCAGCCGCATTCTCATGACTCCCAATCAAAACCCCGTACCCGGAGAGGAGTAAACCGATCCACAACAGCGCTATTACAATAATAGTGCGGATCACAATACGCATAGGTACCTCTTATTATTAAGTAATTAGTGTTCTAAGCGTAGCGGATTGCCTTGTAGTATCAATATGATGATTCTTAAATAGTATGCGAACGAGTTATGTGCGGTTTAGGCTGTCTATGCCAGACTTAACATTTACCGGGTAAAAGTTGGAGAAAGTAGTGAGAAAGTACAGATGGCTCATTTTGGTTGCGGTTTTTTGCATCTGTCTATTGCTTTGGACCCAAATGGTCAACGTGATGTGCGATCAGGATGTACAATTTTTCAGCGGCATCTGCACAATTAACAAATTTATTCCCTGGTAGTGTGTTTTTATCCAGATAGTGATTACCTAAAGGCCCGGCAGGTGTAGAATAGCGCGTTTTGCTGAGGTGGTAAGATGAACGAATTAAGTGTTGGCGCGTTAAATATCGTGTCCCTGACAGTTTCCCTGGTGGTGCTGGTCATCGGCCTCGTAATGTGGTTCTTTGTTAACCGTGCAAGTAGCCGCACGAACGACCAGATCGAGCTGCTCGAAGAGTTGCTCGATCAGCAAAAGCGACAAAACGCTCTGTTGCGTCGCTTATGCGAAGCAAACGAACCAGAAGCCGTTAAGGAAGAATCTGTAGAGATTAAGAAAGCAGAAGAGGTAGAGGACGATTTTAGCCGTCTGGTTGCGGAACGTTAATCCTGATTCAACCTTTGGGGAGTGGCCATGCGGTGGAAAAATCCCTGGTTTGACCCCTTAAAATCGCATCATCAAATCGATGGTTTTCGTAATCTGGAACCACACTTACGAAAACCGGGTGATGTAGAACGTTGGCGCAAAGAGCGCAAAGCTCAGGGCCTGCCACATCCACCGGCTGTGGGTTATGCCGCTTTCATCGACCAATGGTGGCAGAAGGCAGAACTCACAGGGCAAGACGACCGTCTGTGGTGGCTGGGCCATGCCGCTGCACTGTTGCGTATTAATGGTCTGTATTTACTGACCGACCCCGTTTTTTCCCGGCGCGCATCACCCTTGTCATTTGCCGGTCCGCAACGTAAAACGCCCACGCCTTTACGCATCAATGAATTGCATCAACTCGATGCGGTTCTGATTTCCCATAATCATTACGACCATCTGGACAGCTCAACTGTTCGTCAGATTGCTCGTCACTTCCCCAATACTCATTTCTTTGTCCCATTGGGCTTAAAGCGCTGGTTTACACGCCGGGGGATCCGGCATGTGACTGAGCTTGACTGGGGGCAAAGTTTTAGCTGGCAGGGTATGATCTTAACCGCTGTGCCCGCGCAACACTGGAGCATGCGTTCGTTCTGGGATCGTAACCGTAGTTTATGGTGTGGATGGATAATCGAAAGCTTGGATCTGAGAATATGGTTTAGCGGTGACACCGGTTATACCGCAGGGCTCGCCGATATTGCTTTGCAAAGAGGTGCACTGGATGTGGCGCTGATCCCCATCGGAGCCTACTCACCGCGTTGGTTTATGAACAGCCATCACATGGATCCGCAACAGGCGGTACAACTTTGGTGTCAGTTGGGGAAACCTCTTACGATTCCCATTCATTGGGGTGTCTTTGAATTAGCCGATGAATCGTTGGATATGCCACCGCAAGAGTTGCTTGCTGCACTAAATGAAGCAGGGGAGAGTGATGCTCTCTTTTCACCGCTGCGCATTGGTCAAAGTTTGCCCTTATTTAAAATTACCCCCTGAAAGAGTACCCAATAAAGTTAACGCATTATTCCGGGATCGCTTTTAGTTACTTTATTACATTTCAAATATAGCGAAACGTTTTTATTGCCTCTTTATGAAGCAATCTGTCATCTGGCTTTCATTATTTTGGTGCAATATAAACAGTTAATTGCTCAAGCTTTATTCACCCTCTGATTTCCTGTATTTCAATTGCCTGTTTTACTCGAATGTTAGCAGCAATACATTGTTCATTTTTTGAATAGCTATGCTAAAAAAATCATAAGCATAATGTCTGATATGTCGACTTTTTCACACTTCGCCTGGACGAAAAGATATCTTTGGGCTATGGTAAAAACGTTGTCTGCGGTCGTCAGATGAATGCACGGAATCATGTTTGTTCGTTGTTAATCTATGCACATTTTGTGCATTTCATTTTCATGAACAATAGTGATTTCTGAATTTGTGCGGCAGATCGATACACACCGAAAAATGGCTTGCCATTGATTGCGTTGTATGTGATAACACGTTGGGTTAAACGAGGTACAGTTCTGTTTATGTGTGGCATTTTCAGTAAAGAAGTCCTGAGTAAACACGTTGTCGTTGAATACCGCTTCTCTGCCGAGCCTTATATTAGTGCCTCATGCAGTAATGTCTCTGTTTTAGCTAAGTTATGCCTGCGGGCGAAGAAAACAATCTAAGGAATTTTGCAAAATGGCAAAGATTAAAGGTCAAGTTAAGTGGTTCAACGAGTCTAAAGGTTTTGGCTTCATTACTCCTGCTGACGGCAGCAAAGATGTGTTCGTACACTTCTCTGCAATCCAGGGTAACGGCTTCAAAACTCTGGCTGAAGGCCAGAACGTTGAGTTCGAAATCCAGGACGGCCAGAAAGGCCCTGCAGCAGTTAACGTAACTGCTATCTAATTCCGTTGAATTAGACCTGGCGCGAATAACGCCAAATTCTGATGAAAGCCCCGCTCTTGTAGCGGGGCTTTTTCATGTCTGAAACCTAAGCATTATCTTTCTAAATGTTTCTGGAAACCTCTTGCAGTTATGTCTTGTAGCAAAGCAGCGCATCTTGTAGCACTGTTCCTGTCTGGTTAATTCCACCATTATGTTTAAATTTTCAATCGCTTAGTCGTTATTGAGGATTGGATGTGAGAAAAATCGCCCCTGGAATCGTGGGTAACTTTATTCAGTGGCGTTTTGCTCTGCTTTGCATCGCTATTTTCATGTGTCTGGTGTTTTTGCTGGGGCGTGTTGCGTGGCTGCAAATCATCTCACCTGACAATCTGGTGAAGCAGGAGGACATGCGGTCTCTACGTGAAGAACCGATTGTCGTACCACGCGGTATGATTGAAGACCGTAATGGCCGGCCACTGGCCGTAAGCGTACCGGTAAAGGCTGTTTGGGCTGATCCGAAAACGGTTATGGAAAAAGGTGGGGTACAAGTCAGTAGCCGCTGGCAGGCACTTGCAACAACATTACATATACCACTCAATGATATCGCCGCTCACATCAGACGTAACCCTAGCGACCGATTTATCTACCTTGCACGCCAACTGGATCCTCAGCAAGCGCAATACGTCGAAAACTTAAAGCTCCCGGGCATATCTTTGCGTGACGAATCTCGGCGTTTTTACCCGGCCGGGCACGTTGCGGCGAATTTGCTTGGTTTCACCAATATTGACGATCAGGGAATCGAAGGTATTGAAAAGAGCTTTAACCGCCAGCTGACAGGCAAAACTGGCGAAAGGCTGGTACGCAAAGACCGCCACGGTCAGGTCATCGAAAATATTACCGAGAACCCGGCGAATCCTGCGCACAACATCCAGTTAAGCATTGATGAGCGGCTGCAAACGGTGACAGAAGATGCCCTGAGTAATGCGGTGTCATGGAATAAAGCTGAGTCGGCCGCAGCAGTCATTCTGGATGTGAATACCGGCGAAGTCCTGGCGATGGCGAGTTGCCCGACGTTTAACCCCAATAATCGTGATGGTGCCACGTTGAACGATTTCCGTAATCGCGCAATAAGTGACACTTTTGAGCCGGGTTCAACTGTAAAACCCATGGTGGTGATGACCGCATTACAACAGGGTATTGTTCAACCCGACAGTGTGGTAGATACCCATCCGTATACCATCGATGGCCATCGCATACGCGACGTAGGCTATTACCCGCAATTAACGCTGACGGGTATTTTGCAAAAGTCGAGCGACACAGGTGTTTCACGTTTGTCACTCGCCATGCCGATTCAAAAACTGCTGGATACCTATAAGAACTTTGGTTTCGGCGACCCAACAGGGCTGGGGCTGACAGGTGAAAGCAGCGGGCTGATGCCGCACCGCAAATTCTGGGGAGAGCTGGATCGCGCCACGTTTTCCTTTGGTTATGGCTTGATGGTGACGCCTCTGCAACTCGCTCATGTCTATGCCACCATCGGCAGCTTCGGGATTTCCAGACCGCTTTCGATAACCCGCGTGGATCCACCCGTTGTCGGCCAACGCGTCATGTCAGAAGTCATTGCTCATCAAGTTGAACATATGATGGAAAGTGTGGCATTGCCTGGCGGCGGGGGTATAAAAGCGGCTGTTCGCGGGTATCGTGTCGCGGTGAAAACCGGTACGGCCAAAAAGATTGGTGACGACGGAAAATATATCGATAAATACATTGCCTATACCGCAGGCGTTGCTCCCGCTAGTAATCCGCGCTTTGCGCTGGTGGTGGTGATTAATGACCCTGAAAATGGCGCCTACTATGGCGGGGCAGTTTCGGCCCCGGTATTTAGCCAGATTATGAGCGACGTTTTGCGCCTGGAAAATATCGAACCTGATGGTTTACCGCCAGGGGATGCCAATTTGACGGTGTTAAATAAGCCAGCTCTCGATAACCCGGCAGGTTAGTGGCTTTTCGAAGACGGGTATTTAGCGGTACACTTGCGGCCTTTATGTTTGCCCGGAGTCCCCATGTCCTATCTTTGTCCGCTTTGTCATACGCCGCTTGCCCCGCAAGGGAAGAGTTTTGTCTGCCCACAAGGCCACCAGTTTGATAAGGCAAAAGAGGGATATGTGAATTTGCTGCCCGTTCAGCATAAACGTTCCAAAGATCCGGGCGACAGCAGCGAGATGATGCAGGCGCGCAGGGCATTCCTTGATGCTGGCCATTATCAGCCATTACGCGATACTATTTGCCAGATATTAGCGCAGGCTGCTCCGGCCACGCTATTGGATATTGGCTGTGGGGAAGGGTACTACACCGCAGGTTTTGAGCAGGTTGTCGCCCAGCAAAACGGCACGACCTGGGGGTTAGATGTGGCGAAAGTGGCCATTCGCTATGCGGCGAAACGCTATCCGCAGGTGCAGTTTTGTGTCGCTTCCAGCCACCGTTTACCGTTTGACGATAACAGCATGGATGCAGTGGTACGTATTTTTGCACCATGTAAAGCTGAGGAGTTAGCGCGAGTCGTAAAACCTGGCGGCATCGTGATTACCGCCACACCTGGGCCACGCCATTTGATGCAGCTGAAAGGCTTAATCTATGACAACATTGTGTTGCACAGTACCGAGTCCGAATTATTGCCGGGTTTTGTTGCTGAACAAACTCAGCAAATTGGCTGGCCGATGGTGTTACAAGGAAATGAAGTGGTTGCGTTGCTGCAGATGACGCCGTTTGCCTGGCGTGCTCGCCCTGAAGTCTGGCAAGCCCTGGCGGCTGAAACGGCATTCAATTGTGAAACTGATTTTGTGGTTCGAGTCTGGCGACGCGAAACCGAAGTTTTGTGAGTTCTTAGCTTAACGCACTGAAATGGCTGTAAAGAATCTGGCAGCCAATCCCAATTAACACCACGCCGCCGAGGATTTCGGCGCGCTTACCCAGCAGCGGGCCAATAAACCGGCCCAGCATCATACCCAGCGTTGACATGATCATCGTCGCGCAACCAATCGCCAGCGCGGTTTCGATAATATTAACTTGCAGGAAGGCAAGACCAACACCCACGGCCATAGCATCAAGGCTTGTGGCGATCGCGGTGGTCACTAATAACCAGAAACCATGGCGCTGTAATTTCGGTGCTTCTTCACCATCGTCGCCACGAATCCCTTCATAAACCATGCGGATACCGAGGAACACCAACAGAACAAATGCCACCCAATGGTTCCAGTCGAGAACGACCTGACTTGCCAAAAGCCCAAGGCACCAGCCAATCAGTGGGGTGAGTGTTTCGACAACGCCAAAGATAAGTCCGGTACGTAACGCTTCGGAAAACTTAGGTTTATGGAGAGAGGCACCTTTCCCGATTGATGCAGCAAAAGCATCCATCGACATGCCAAAAGCGAGAATAATAGTAGCGGAGAGATTCATTACAACACCTCAGTTGGGAATATCCATATACACGTCAACCATCCCCAACTAAACGATGGTCACGTGCCTATGGTCTCGCCTACTCAGTGTTTGAGTCGTACATGCCACGTTTTTTCCTTGAGTTAACAAGTCTTGATTACATCAAGTAACGAGTATGTTGACATGTACATTTTCGCAAGCGCGAAAATCGGCTACTCCCCAACGACGGGCGCAACCTTAACATATTCTTTAAAGATAAAACAATAATTGAAAGCTATTATTCCGGAACATTAAATGATAACGATTTTCATTTACTTTGACAGGTAAACAAACCGTTAAAATAAGAGCACACTAATTGTGCGAAATAGCCATGGCTATATTTTATCCATTGTACAAAAAATATAAGAATATAGACTTTGCTATGTTTGTAACTTATTGAGTTGTAACCATTAGCTTATAAATTTTTTCCAGGTCATCAATATTTTTCACCCGGATAAGCAAACGGCGTTGTTCTAATTGCATTACCAGAACACCATCTTCAGATAAATTCATTTCTTTAATTCTGGAATATAAAACCCACACGTTTGCGAAGAAAAAACCATCAGTTTTAAACAGTAATTTGGGTTGTCTAATCCAGGCAATATAAATAGCGATGAGCGCCAGCGCAGATAATAACCAAGTGGTAACCGGTGCGCCGCCTGCGGTAACGTTGTTGTAGATGAGGATGGTCACTAACCCGAAGAAAATGGTTCCATCGATGCGGTTGCGGCGCAGAAGGGGGACTTTTAACAGGGTTTTGCCTTTGAGCTTATCCATGATGAACTCATCATAAATCGCCCAGGCAAGTAACAGCACAATAAATACCAGTAAAACCACATCTGTTAACGTCATAACACCTCCATGCATTGTTACGGGGATAGAAAATAAAAAACCGGGGGCAGGCCCCCGGTTGAATTTACACAGTCAATTACAGACCCAGCAGGCCGATAGCATAACCGACAATACCGATAACGAAGAAGCCCATGATGATCCACAGCGCGTTGACTTTCTTACGCAGCAGCCACATACAAGCAAACGTTAACAGCAGCGGCACGAGGCCTGGCATCAGCTGATCAAGGATAGTCTGAACGGTGGTTATTTTAACCGCGCCGGTCTGATCGGTTATCTTCGATACGACCAGCGGTATATTAACGTGCGTCCACTTGTTAACCAGCGCCCCCATGACAAACAGGCCGAGAATTGACGCCCCCTCGGTCAGTTTTTGCAGGAAGCCGCCGCCCATATCCTTAACGATATCGATACCTTTACGGTAGCCGTAAGCCACGCCGTAGTAACGGGTGAGCAAACGCACGGCGTTAAACAGGATGAAGAACAACAGTGGTCCAAGCAGGCTACCGCTCATCGCGATACCGGCACCCAAAGCGGCGAATACTGGGCGTACTGTACCCCAGAAGATTGGGTCACCCACACCGGCTAGCGGCCCCATCAAACCAACTTTGATACCGTTAATGGCACCATCGTCGATTTCTGCACCGTTTGCACGTTGCTCTTCCATCGCCAGTGTTACACCTAATACAGGTGCAGCCACATAGGGATGGGTGTTAAAGAATTCCAGGTGACGCTTAATCGCTTGTTTGCGCGCATCGTTATTCTCAGGATACAGGCGTTTAATCGCCGGGATCATGGAGAAGCAGAAGCCCAGCGCCTGCATACGTTCGAAGTTCCAGGACCCCTGGAAGAGGTTTGAACGCAAGAACACGCTACGAATATCGCCCGGAGTGAGCTTCTTCTCGGTAGTTACTGTTTTAGTGGTATCAACCATTTCGCTCACCTATTAATCTAATTCGTTATCGAGATCGTTAGAACCAGCAACCTGCGCCGGGGCCGCAGAACGGTTGTATTTCGGGCTAAGCTGGATGTACAGGATTGCCATCACTGCGCCAATCACACCCAGAGCAACCAGGTTGAAGTTGGTGAACGCTGCGGTGACGAAGCCGAGATAGAAGAACGGCATCAGGTAGCCTGCGCGCATCATGTTGATGACCATCGCATAACCCACAACAACAATCATGCCACCGGCGATGTTCAGACCGCTGGTTACCACTTCAGGAATGGCATTCAGCATGTTCTGCACTTCGCTGGTACCGACAGAAACAGCGACGATAACGGCAGGAATTGCGATACGCATTGCTTGCAAGAACAGGGAGGAAACGTGAATCCAGGAGAGTGCCGACAAGTTGCCGTTTTCGGCGGCCTTATCTGCTGCGTGCTGGAAGCCCACGGTAATAGTACGAACGATAATGGTCAGAACCTGGCCTGCAGCTGCCAGAGGAATGGCCAGCGCGATACCCGAACCAATGCCCTGATGCCCGGCTATAACCAGAATGGTTGAGATGATGGAGGCAAGAGCCGCATCCGGGGCAACCGCTGCACCGATGTTCATCCAACCCAGCGCGATCATTTCAAGCGTACCACCGATAATAATACCGGTTTTCATATCACCCAATACCAGACCAATTAAGGTACAGGCGACCAACGGACGGTGGAACTGAAATTCATCGAGCACTGACTCCATACCGGCAATACAGGCTACGACAAACACCAGCACAATCTGAAGAGTGGTAATCTCCATTGTACTTCTCCTTAAACGTGTGACTTATGTGTGAAAACTGAGCAAAACGTTGAATTAAGCAAATCACATCGGTAATTAGCTTTTCACCTTCGCGATCAGATCCATCATTTTCAGTTTTTGATCGGTTGAAACTTTACGTGCTTCGAGCTCAATGCCGCGCGCGTTCAGTTTCTTAAAGGCTTCGATATCTTTTTCATCGACAGAAATCGCATTGTTCACCTGGGTTTTCCCCTGACGGAACGCCATACCACCGATATTGACTGACTTAATATTCACACCACCTTCTACGACGCGTTCAACGTCGGTTGGGTTGGTGAACAACAGCATCACACGGTCGCCTGCATATTTCGGGTTATTCCACACGCGGATCATTTTAGCGACATCAACCACGTGGGCAGTTACACCAGGAGGCGCAACTTGCGTCAACAGTGTTTTACGCACGGTGTCGGCAGCCACTTCATCACTGACAACAATGATACGCGTTACGTTGGTTTCTTTGGTCCAGCGGGTAGCGACCTGGCCATGAATCAAACGGTCATCAATTCGTGCCAAACCAATGTTCATGTAGTCGTTCGGACCCATTGGTTTAAGAGGTGCTGCAGCTTTCGGAGCAGCCACTGCGGCTACAGGTGCAGCTTTCTCAACAGGTTTTGCTTTCAGGGCCTTAACCCCTTCACGGCCTGTTTCTACTGCCAGCGCCACTAATTCATCAAACGAAGGGTTATCATCACGCGCCATTAAGGTTTCAACCAGCATCGGAATATTGACCCCGGCTACGACCTCGTAATGCTCTTTATCGACGACAATACGGCTTGCCGCATTGAACGGGCTACCGCCCCAGGTATCGACGAGAAACAGCACACCTTTGTCGGTGTTCAGGTTTGCCAGTTGAGCGTTGTACTTCTCGATTAAAGTTTCGGCATTTTCGCCGGGAACAAAATCTATCCAGCCAACGTTTTCTTGTTCGCCCAATAGCATTTCAGCGGTTTTCAGCAATTGTTCTGCTGCCCAGCCATGCGTGCCTATGACAATAGCAATAGTCACTTGCTACCTCCTGTGTTGGTATAGCCACACCCTTAATGGGTGTTTTGTAGATTATCCGTATCAAAAGCGAATCGATTCAGATAACGGTATGAGTAAAGATGTGCAACTTGAGACGGATTTATTTTAGACAGTGAAAAAAATATTTTATGTGATGAAGATCCGTAATTTAGCTTTGCTACAAACATAAAGATTCGCAGAGCAAATTATGCCCCTGGTCAATGACAGTAAAATTGCAAAATCAGGTAAATCTTTGCAAAAGGGTATTTTGCTCTGATATTGTTTACATCTCGTTTAATTGCTAAGGAGTAAAGGGCAGTAGCCCACCGTATGGACCGTCACCGACGTCTTTTCAATTTCAGGTCTGAAAACTCAGTCCTTCATGTTGGCGTTTCACGCCCCGTTAATACCTCAATTTGCCTCTGGGCGTCCGCATTACGCGCGATGCCGATGAGTTATTCCCAAAGCAGGAGCTTGTCATGGAACTCTTAATGGATCCCCAGATATGGGTGGGTTTACTGACGCTGATTGTGCTGGAAATAGTGCTGGGTATTGATAACCTGGTCTTTATTGCCATCCTTGCTGACAAACTTCCGCCAAAACAACGTGATAAAGCCCGACTTATCGGTTTATCCCTTGCTTTGATCATGCGATTAGGTTTGTTGTCGTTAATTTCATGGATGGTGACGCTGACCAAACCGCTGTTCAGCGTTGGGGAAATGATGTTCTCCGGGCGTGATTTGATCATGCTATTCGGGGGCTTGTTCTTGTTGTTCAAAGCGACAACCGAGCTGCATGAACGGCTGGAAAACCGCCAGCATGATGATGGGCATGGCAAAGGTTACGCCAGTTTCTGGGTTGTGGTTTTACAGATTGTTGTGCTGGATGCGGTGTTTTCACTCGACGCGGTTATTACTGCGGTCGGGATGGTTAACCACCTGCCGGTGATGATGGC
Organism: Buttiauxella brennerae ATCC 51605; assembly: GCF_001654925.1. GTDB lineage: Bacteria > Pseudomonadota > Gammaproteobacteria > Enterobacterales > Enterobacteriaceae > Buttiauxella > Buttiauxella brennerae. The sequence continues at coordinate 344,195 of NZ_LXER01000017.1, read as the reverse complement.
TGCGGTCGTCATTGCGATGGGTGTGATGCTAATGGCATCCAAACCGTTAACGAATTTTGTTAACCAACACCCGACGGTCGTGGTGCTGTGTCTGAGCTTCTTGTTGATGATTGGTCTGAGCCTTGTTGCAGAAGGCTTCGGTTTCCATATTCCAAAAGGTTACCTGTATGCCGCGATTGGTTTCTCGATAATCATCGAGTTTTTCAACCAGATTGCGCGCCGTAACTTTATCCGTCATCAGTCAAACGTGCCGTTACGTGCGCGTACCGCTGATGCAATCTTGCGTCTTATGAATGGCAAACGCCAGGCGCGTACGCAGAACGAAGACAACAAAACTATCACGCCAATTGAAGCGGAATCTTTTGCGGAAGAAGAGCGCTATATGATTAACGGTGTGTTGACCCTGGCTTCTCGTTCATTGCGCAGCATCATGACGCCGCGTGGTGAAATCTCCTGGGTTGATGCCGATAAATCGAAGGCTGAAATTCGCGAGCAATTGCTGGAGTCGCCGCACAGCCTGTTCCCGGTTTGCCGTGGCGAGCTGGATGAAATTATCGGTATCGTGCGCGCTAAAGAGTTGCTGGTGGCACTGGAAAATGGTGGGGATGTTGCGGCGATTGCGGCCCAATATCCGGCGATTGTGGTGCCGGAAACACTGGACCCAATCAACTTACTGGGCGTGTTGCGCCGTGCTCGCGGCAGCTTCGTTATCGTCAACAATGAGTTTGGTGTGGTGCAGGGGCTGGTTACGCCACTGGATGTGCTCGAAGCGATTGCCGGTGAATTCCCGGATGCTGACGAAACACCCGAAATCGTGCGTGATGGCGACGGTTGGTTAGTCAAAGGATCAACGGATCTGCATGCGATTCAGCAACACTTGGGCATCAACACGCTGGTTAACGACAGTGAAGATATTGCCTCCATTGCAGGGCTGGTCATTTCAGTGAATGGTCAGATCCCGAAAGTGGGCGACATGATTGAGTTAGCTCCGCTTCGCATCCAGATTATCGAAGCCAACGATTACCGCGTGGACTTGGTTCGTGTGGTAAAAGAACGCTCGGAACATGAAGACGAAGAAGAGTAATTTAGCGTAGCGGGATCACAGGAACCGGGTGGCGCTTACGGCGCGGGGGGCGCGTGCTTCCCCGCAGCCAGCGCGGAAATTCGCTCAGCGGCATTGGACGCGCAAATAAATAACCTTGCAGCACATTCACGCCGTGGCTACGCAAATACTCTGCCTGCTGCGGCGTTTCAACTCCCTCCGCGACCAGATCAATTCCCAGCCGTTGTGCCAGCGCAATAATAATGTCGGTTACCGTCGAGTTCACCGCATCTGTCCCAATCGCCGCAGTAAACGACTTATCAATTTTCAGCACGTTCGGATTCAGTGTTTCCAGATACGCCAGCGAACTTTGCCCGGTACCAAAATCATCAATTGCCAGATTTACGCCCATGCGATGCAAATCCCGCACCACGCGATGATCGACATCAGGCAAGGCGTCACGCTCTGTTAGCTCCAGCGTAAGCTTCTGCGGAGCCTGTGCCGGGAACCAGTAACGGCGCAAATCAGCAATAATCTCACCTTCATGGAAGTGGCTTGCTGCAACGTTTATCCCGATATGGAAATCACGCGATTTGGGGAAAATATCCAGATGGCGAACGGTTTCTTCGAGTACGTAACGGGTCAACGGGGCAATCAGATTTTGTTGTTCGGCCAGGGGAATAAACACATCGGGGGAAATCCACCCCTGGCGCGGATTGTTCCAACGCAAAAGCAGTTCGACGCCCACACATTGTAGATTGCGCGCGCTCACCAGCGGCTGGCAAAAAACCTCGAATTCATGTGAGGCCAGCCCGAGGTTAATTTCCCACGAAAAACTCATGCGGTTTGCCGTCGCAAGCCAGGCGATGTAACCAATCAGCATACTGAGAATCAGCGCCAGTGGGAGTTGTGTGGGTAAATTGGTTAAGGCCAGAGCCCCGGGCGATGGCCCAATAGTGGTGACGGAAAATGCGAATCTGTCGGACGCCATTTCATGCGTCACCTGGCCCTCATCAACGGTAATTCTCTGCAATAGCCCCTTGCCATATTCGAGATGCGAATCTGAGACATTCAGGACTGCACGCGAAACCCAGGGGCGTTCAGGTTCAAGAATTAACCCGGTCAGCAATTCAATATTAATGATTTGCATCACCCCATCATGGCTGCTGTTTTGGGAAGGGGTCCATGACAACAGAATAGGGGTGCCTTTTAGCAATGAATGGTCAATCGAAAGAAATAGCAGAGGAAGTGCGGAGGGAAGCCGTGGCTGAAGCAAGTTAACCGGCACTGAGCGGGCACCAAAGATACTGGAGCAATAAAGAATATCATCCTTAATGAGCCCGATAGATCGCACCGTTTGCAGGCGGGCTGCGTGCTCGCGCATTTTCAGTTGCGCCGCCTGGCAACTCATCCCGACCAGCGGAATCACTTCTTCATTCGCTTTCTCAAGAGGAATCAGAATACTTTCAAGCGTGGTGATAACACGCTGATTAAAACCCAGCGTGTGCTGTTCATTGACTTTACGCTCTGAAGCGTAGCGGGCGCTAAGGGTCAGGAGCAATGCAAGAACGGCTAAGCCAATGCAGACTATTAAACGTCTGCGGCGATAACCGCTTAAAATGCGTTGTGCCGTCTGCATCCGTGATCACCTTGTTTGGAACCGCGACCGAAATCGGCACGCAGAACATTCAAAGTGTAGTGGTGGAATAACAATGCGACGAAAAAATAAGCGTTCTTTTGCGTTTCGTGATCAAAGGCCGCGCCGTTTACCCGATGCGACCTGCTTTAATGGTTAAACAAACAGTTGGCTTATCAAGCTCAGGTGTGTTTTTACGCCGACTTTCAACGCATCTTCATCTAACAGGAAATGAGGATTGTGGACATTCCAGACCGCACCTTTATCGGGGTTTCTACAACCCACGAAAATAAAGCAGCCGGGAACATGTTGCTGATAAGAAGAGAAATCTTCGCTACCAAATAATGGCGTTGTCACCGCGTGAAGTGTGTGCGGCGGGAAATTGTCGTTGATAACTGTGCGTGCAATCTTGCAGGCTGAAGCATGGTTATTCCCGACGGCATAACCTGGCTGCCACTGAATCTCAAAACTTGCGCCATGAGCGGCCACAATTCCGGCGATCACCTGCTGCATTAAATGCGGCACTTGTTCACGAACCTGCTGGTTATGGGTACGCAGTGTCCCTGCCAGATGTGCGCTATTCGGGATGACATTGTAACTTTCGCCTGACTGGAAAGTGGCGATGGTTAATACCGGGGCATGTAGCGGGTCGAGCTTACGGGCCACAATTTGCTGCAACGCGCTGACAATTTCCGCACCAATCACAATCGGGTCAACACACAGATGAGGCATAGAACCGTGTCCGCCTTTACCGGTGATGGTAATGTCGAAGTTGTCACTCGATGCGCTGAACACACCTTCTTTCAGTGACAAAGTCTGGGTGGGTTTATCTGGCATAACATGCAGGCCGAAGATGTATTCAACATCTTGTAGAACGCCAAGATTGACCAACTCCTGAGCGCCACCCGGCGGTACTTCTTCTGCATGCTGGAAAATAAAACGTACCGAACCTTTGAGCTTCTCCTGAAAATGGCACAGCACTTTTGCGGCACCCATTAACATCGCGGCATGAGCATCATGCCCGCAGGCATGCATCACGCCGGGTTTGCATGAAGAGAAGGTTTCGCCGCTCTCTTCCTGAATCGGCAAGGCGTCAATATCCGCCCGCAATGCCCACACGGGGCCAGGATATTTCCCCTTCAACTCAGCCACAACGCTGTTCGGCGTTAAGCGGCGCAATTCGAGCGGCCCAAAACCGGCTAACTGTGCGGCGATATAATCAGCCGTGGCTTGCTCCTGAAAAGAGAGATCCGGATTGGCATGAATATGCTGGCGCCAGCGAGACACGTCGTGGGCAACTTCTTCGGTCAGAATATCAATATTGAAAGTCATAATGGCTCCGTTATTCGGTCACAGTGTTCAGGGCGGGTTTCTTTGCCATCAATGGCAAGACGGCCAGCGCTGCGCAGATCATCGACAAGGAAAGGAAGATAAACGTGGTGTAGTAGTCCTGGCTTGTGCCAATCAGATAGCCCATCACGATAGGGGAAACGAAACCGCCCAGCGTACCGCCGGTGTTAATCAGGCCAATCGCAGCCCCCATGGTTTCGACCGGCAGGCGTTTCATCGGCAAAGTGAAAACCGTAACAAAACTGCCCATCAAGAAAACCTGTCCGAGGAACAAGAACACGCTGGCGCTAACAGGTGAGGGCATGTGGTAAATGGTGAAAATGCACAGTGCACTGGCTAGTGAGCAGGCCACAATCACTAACGGCTCACGCCCCTGAAAATACTTACCGACCAGCCAGCCGGTTCCAAGCGATGAAATCCAGATACCCAGTCCACCTGCGGCAATCACCAGTCCTGAAGTTTCCAGCGGCATATGACGCTGCTGCACCAAAAATTTAGGTAGCCAGGCCATCAGCCCATAACTGGGGATATTGATGCAGAAAATTGAAACAAACAGCAGCAGAACGGTTGGGTTTTTCAGTAGAGATCGGTAATTGACCGCAGCACTGGTTTTGGAAACAGGCTGGGGTTTGCTCACCAGCATAAAAATAACCACGGCAACGGCGCACGCCATCAAACCAAGTCCGGCAAAGGAACCGCGCCAGCCGATGTTTGTTAATGCGCTGACGGCCACCATCGGGCCAATAGTCATGGCAAGACCGGCCGAGGAGAGCAGGATAGACTGGGCGAATGTCCGTTTTTCCACGCTAAAGTTACTGACCACCGCTTTGGCGCAGGAACATGGATACCCTGAGTGACCAATTCCTGACAGGAAGCGGAAGGCGATCAACATGCCAAAACTTAACCCCAGCAAACCGAAGCAGAGCGCGAACCCGCCGAGCAGGCACAGCGAGGCAACCAGCATGCTGCGAAAGCCAATGCGGTCATTTAGCCAGCCTGCGGGTATCTGAAACAGTGAATAGGAGAGGAAGAAAATGCCGGTGATGTACCCCAGCTGTTGGGTAGAGACACCAAACTCTTTTTCGATAGGCAATAATGCGAAGCCCATCACCGTTTTATCTATATAGACAATGACATAGCCCAGAAATAACAGGAAAATCATCAAGGAGTGATTTTTTTTCATCGTGCGGACCCTTATGCGGAATTCCGTTCCAGGGAGCGACTCGCTCCGCCGGATTTAGTGTTCTGACAGCGAACTTTGATAGATATATAAGCAGTGCGGGTAATCCGGCAGAAGATGCAATTTTGTTTGGGGTGATGCTTTTTATTGATAGGGGTGCACATGAAGTATTTACCGAAAATGCAGCAATTACATGTCTTCAGACAAGTGGTTCGTAGCCGCAGCATCCGTGGGGCTGCAAGGGTAATGGGGCAATCTCAACCGGCAGTGAGCAGGACGTTACGAGAGCTGGAGCAAACTTTATCAGCCCAACTTTTTTTGCGCGGTAATGAAGGCATCACCTTAACCGAGGCGGGGGAGGCATTTTCCCGGCGTGCGGAATGGATCCTCGAAGAGTTACAGCGGGCCGCCGAAGAAGTGGAGCAAATTAACCACTTCTCGCAGGGGAAGCTGAGTATTGGTTTTTCATCGTTGATTGCGCTGACCGTTTTCCCGTCCGTTGCTGATAGTTTTAAAACACGTTTGCCGCAGGCAAGTTTGCATATCAAAGAAGGGCAACTGGCAACACTTTTGCCACTGCTTCAACAAGGGGAGTTGGATCTGGCGATAGGGACTATCAACCCGGCAAAAGTCCCGGAAGATGTCATTGTCGAGCCGTTATTCAGCGCGCCATTTTGTGTGATTGCCAGGAGTGGTCATCCCCTTGCTCAAGCAACGTCGCTGACAGATTTGCGCCGGGCAAAATGGTTACTACCGGAAGCTAACGTCGGCTATTACCAGCAGTTGCAGGATGAGCTGAATGAGTTTTACGGGCAAATGCATGAGGAGCCTATTCGCACCGACTCGGTGATCTGCGGACTGAATATGGTATTGCACACGGATTATTTGACGATTGTCGCCAGAGCCATGAGCACGCCGCTATTTCTGCAAGACCGACTGACCGTGTTGCCAATCAATACACTTCCTTCGGCGCAATACTGCGTTATCTGGTCGCAAAAATCGGATCTGACCGCCACTGCACGGCAATTTTTGTTAGCGCTGCGACAGCAGTGCCAGAATTACCCGTGGTAAGTTGGCCCTCTAACAGAGGGCCAGAAGGGGATTAGTCGCACTGCACCTTGATAGCCAAGCCACCGCGTGAAGTTTCGCGGTATTTGGAGTTCATGTCTTTGCCTGTCTCGTACATGGTTTCAATAACCTTATCGAGAGATACGCGTGGTTCGCTGGTACGGCGCATCGCCATACGTGTGGCGTTAATAGCCTTCACGGAAGCGATGGCGTTACGTTCGATACACGGCACCTGAACCTGGCCGGCAACCGGGTCACAGGTTAAACCAAGGTTGTGTTCCATGCCGATTTCAGCAGCAACGCAAACTTGCTCCGGACTTGCACCTAAAATTTCAGCAAGGCCTGCGGCAGCCATCGAACAAGCCACACCGACTTCACCCTGGCAGCCGACTTCAGCACCCGAAATGGACGCATTCATTTTATACAACGCGCCGATGGCACCGGAAGCCAGGAAGTAGCGGATGTAAGTATCCGGGCTAACTGATTCGATAAAGTGGTCATAGTAAGCAAGCACCGCCGGAACGATACCGCAAGCACCGTTAGTTGGTGCTGTAACGACTCGGCCACCCGCCGCGTTTTCTTCGTTAACCGCCAGCGCAAACATATTCACCCAATCGACCACGATCATTGGGTCGTTTGACAGTTTATCGCTGGAAACCAGCATGCGGCGCAATGCCGATGCACGGCGCGGCACACGCAATGGGCCAGGCAGAACACCTTCGGTATTCACGCCACGATCAATACATGCACGCATGGTTTGCCACACGTTGGCAAAGTACTCTTCAATCTCTTTACGGCTATGCAAAGCCAGTTCGTTTTGCATGATCACGCCAGACAGCGACATGCCCGTTTCTTTGCAGTGCTTAAGCATCTCTTCGGCAGAGTTGAACGAGTAAGGCACGACGATTTCGTCGGTCGCTTCTTTGCCGAAATGCTCTTCATCAACGATAAAACCACCGCCGATGGAATAATAGGTTTTGGTGTAGATCTCTTGATCGCCGCTGAACGCATGAATGGTCATGCCGTTCTCATGTAGCGACAAATTATCATTACGGAAACACATGCCAGAGTCTTTCGGGAAATCGACTTCATGGCGACCCTGGGCCAGCCACAAGCGGCTGCGGGTTTCTACATCACGGATAAACGCCGGGATTGAATCAATATCAACGGTCGCGGGTTCGTTACCTGCAAGACCCATAATGATAGCGATGTCGGTATGGTGCCCTTTACCTGTCAGCGACAGGGAACCGTAAACATCGACAGCGATACGCGTCGTGGTTTCCAGTAATCCTTTTTCGACCAGATCATCGACAAACAACTTACCGGCCTTCATCGGACCGACGGTATGGGAACTGGATGGCCCAATGCCGACTTTGAACATGTCGAATATGCTAATCACACAAAACTCCTTCCAAGGCACCAGATAAATAAAATTTGCTGCTGCAAAATCGCAGTCAGCTAGTTTAAAAATTTATTGCTCACTGTAGTAAACTATTCACATGAATTAAACTAATGGTTAACTATAGCTTGACTAATCCGGCCTGCGAATGCGGTTGTCGGGGGATCAGTCCAGAGTCATTCACCATTTCTTTTACCCATGATGCAAATAAGGGAATAAAACCTCAGCGAGACACTCTGCTAAATATAGTTGTTTTTGCAGGATTAAAGAGTGATCAGGGTTCCACACTTATCTGTAAAGCTAATTCACGGATAATTCCGGCTGTCATTCCCCAGACAAAGTAGTGCTGATACCAGGAAAGCCAGACCCGATGGGCGTTACCGCGGCGGTGAATATCCAGAGGGTGGTAGCGACCCAGCGTAAGCGCTTCCATCAGCGGCATTTCAAAGACCGCGGCGACTTCATCTTCGCAGGCGTGATACGGCAAGTCTGGCGGAATGATGCCGACGACGGGCGTGACCTGAAAGCCTGTCACGCTATCAACCGGCGGCAACGTGCCAATCACGTTGACGCTGTCAGGGGGAATCGCCACTTCTTCCCAGGCTTCGCGTAGGGCTGCGGCAATTAAAGACTCATCGCTGTCATCAACGGCGCCGCCAGGAAAGGCAACTTGCCCGGCATGTTTACGGAGCATGGCTGAACGCTGGGTGAGCAGTAACCCTGGTTGAGGGCGGCGCACGATGGGGATCAGCACCGCGGCCTGGCGTTTATTGCCACTGATGCGGGTTGCAGAAGGTTGTAACAGCTGAAAACGCGACAAAAAATCATTCATGGCCAGGGTCGTACCAGACATCACATCAGTTCTCTAATTGCGGCAGAATACGGTTAACTTTATCAAAAGTTTCCTGATATTCCGCAGATTCAACACTGTCGGCCACAATACCGCCGCCTGCTGAGCAGTATAGTTTGCCGCCTTCGGCCGTGAGTGTCCTGATCGTTATGCTGGTGTCCATATTGCCGCAGAAACTCAGGTAGCCAATGCTCCCACACCAGGCATTGCGTCGCTGTGGTTCGAGTTCTTCAATCACTTCCATCGCCCGGACTTTCGGCGCGCCGGTAATCGACCCGCCAGGGAAGCAGGCACGCAGTAAATCGGTCGCTTCAAGGTGTGGCGGAAGTTGCGCGGTAATGGTGCTCACCAGGTGATGAACGGCCGGGAATGGCTCGACCACAAATAGCTCGGGTACTTTGACGCTTCCCGGTACGGCGACCCTGCCAATGTCATTACGCAGCAAATCAACAATCATCAGGTTTTCGGCGCGGTCTTTTGGCGAGTTGGCGAGCTTTTTGGCTTGCAGCGCATCAGCAATCGGGTCTTCGAGGCGCGGTAATGTGCCTTTGATCGGGCGCGTCTGAATATTTTTGCCTTCCAGCAAAACGAAGCGTTCAGGAGACAGACTTAAAATTACGCTTTCAGGTAAACGAATAAACGCACTAAACGGTGCGCGATTAGCAGCATTCAAACGCTCGAAGGCTTGCCACTCGTCGCCTTCGTAACGGGCGTTAAAGCGCTGCGCGAGGTTCACCTGGTAGCAATCGCCACTTTTAAGATATTCCTGTACCTGACGGAATTTAAGTCCATACTGCTCGCGGGTCATATTTGACTGCCACGCGCTTGTCAGGCGGAATGGTGCACGCGGTCTATCCGCTGCCAGTATTTCGAGATAACGCTGGCGGGCGTCGATATCCCCCCAACTGAGTAATGTCAGTTGCTGGCGTTGGTGGTCGGCAATCAAAGCCCAGTCATAAATGCCAATTGCCATGTCCGGTGTCTTGAGGTCGGCTTGCGCTTTTTCTGGCAACTTTTCGAAATGGCGACCAAGGTCATAACCAAACAAACCCAACGCGCCACCTAAGAACGGTAACTCAGGGTGTGTGGCGGGCTGGTGGCCAAAACTGTCCAGTGTTTGCTGCAACAGTTGCAGAGGGTCGCTGTGATGAGTCGAACTGACTCCCTCGACACAGATTGCCGTTTCAGTGCCACGGGTGACAAGCGTGGCGCACGGTTCTGCTACCAGAATATCAAAGCGATTATGTGGGTGTTCAGCAAAGCCGGAATGCAGGAGCATTGCCCATGGTTGCTCGGCAAGCGCTTTGAAAGTCTGTTGGACGGCATCCGGGAGCCACGGCAAAGTTCGAAAAGTGAGAGTTTGCAACGTCATAAACCACAACTAAAAAAGAGACAGATCATCCTGCTTATCGCAAAGGCCCCTCTGGAAACCCTGCCAGCAGCGTGAAATAATTAACCCAGGCAATGTAACAGGAGTCGAAAATGATTTCAGGATTACCCTCATTATCCCACGAGCAACAGCAAAAAGCAGTTGAGCGTATTCAGGAACTGATGTCAAAAGGCATGAGCAGTGGTGAAGCTATTACTTTAGTGGCCGCCGAGATTCGTGCCAACCATACGGGTGAAATGGTCGCCATTCGATTTGAAGACGACGATGTCGGCAACGCAGAAAGCGAAGACGAAAACGCTAATGATGACGAAGAAGAACACTACGTCGATCATTACGAAGAAAACGACGACGATAAGTAACGCGGGCCATCGCCCGCGTAGTTTCACACTGCCGCGATAATCTTAATTTCTACTTTGTAGCGCGGGTTCATTAATTTTGCCTGCACGGTGCAACGCACCGGCGCATGACCCGCGACTACCCACTCATCCCATGCTTTATTCATCGCTGCAAAATCGGCGCTCTCTGGCAGGAAAATAGTAGCATCAAGGATCTTACTCTTATCGCTGCCTTGCTCGAGAAGCACTGTGTCGATTTGCGTAAGGGTATTCGCGGTTTGCTCGTAGGCATCCGCATCTAGGTTTTCTGGCACGCCGGTGTAATACAAGGTGTTGTTATGGATAACTGCATCAGACCAACGTGCTTCCGGTTTTATACGCACAATACTCATCAGTGTTTCCTTTTCAGCTCACATATATCGTGGCACAGACTGCCACAATCCGCAGTTAGCTTCCACAGGCTTGCTGGATTAACACCGCTCAGGCTGACATAATCGCGGCCATACACCAGGGGGTATTGTGACAGACGATTTTGCAGCAGACGGTCAACTCGCCACGGCGATAAAAGGTTTTAAACCGCGTGAACCGCAACGCCAGATGGCTGAAGCCGTCACCAAAGCTATCGACTCCGGTCGTGAGTTGGTGGTGGAAGCGGGGACAGGTACCGGTAAAACCTACGCATATCTGGCTCCGGCTCTGCGTTCAGGCAAAAAAGTCATCATCTCAACCGGCTCAAAGGCGTTGCAGGATCAGCTGTTTTCCCGCGACTTGCCAACGGTTGCCAGGGCGCTTGATTTCAAAGGGCGACTGGCACTCCTGAAAGGGCGCTCCAACTATTTGTGCCTTGAGCGCTTAGAACAACAGTCACTTGCGGGCGGTGATCTGCAAGTTCAAACCTTAAGCGAGATTGTCAAACTGCGCGGCTGGGCGATTGAAACCGTTGATGGTGATATCAGCACCTGCACCAGCATTGCGGAAGACTCAACCGTCTGGCCGATGGTTACCAGCACTAACGATAACTGTCTCGGCCAGGACTGCCCGCTCTACAAAGACTGTTTTGTCGTCAAAGCGCGTAAAAAAGCCATGGACTCCGATGTGGTGGTGGTGAACCATCATCTCTTTTTGGCCGATATGGTGGTGAAAGAGGGCGGTTTCGGCGAGTTGATTCCCGAGGCTGAGGTGATGATTTTCGATGAAGCACACCAAATCCCGGATATCGCCAGCCAGTATTTCGGCCAGTCAGTTTCCAGCCGCCAGCTGCTTGATATCGCGAAAGATATCTCCATCGCCTATCGCACCGAAGTGCGCGATTCTCAGCAATTACAAAAAAGCGCTGACCGACTTGCGCAAAGCACCCAGGATTTCCGCCTGCAAATGGGTGATCCCGGCTATCGCGGTAACTTGCGTGAATTGCTGGCGGAACCGTCGATACAACGTGCGCTGTTGCTGCTCGATGACGCGCTCGAACTTTGCTACGACGTGGCAAAACTCTCTCTTGGCCGCTCTGCATTACTGGACGCCGCCTTTGAACGCACCGTGATTTTGCGCGGGCGTATCAAACGCCTGAAAGATGTCGACACGCCAGGTTACAGCTACTGGTATGAGTGCAATTCGCGCAACTTTACGCTGGCGCTCACACCGCTGTCGGTTGCCGATAAATTCCAGGAAGTGATCAACCAAAAAGCCGGCACCTGGATCTTCACGTCAGCAACCCTTTCGGTAAACGACAACCTCAGCCACTTTACCGAGCGTCTGGGCATTGCCAATGCGCAAACGTTGCTGCTGGCAAGCCCATTTGATTATGCCAGCCAGGCGTTACTGTGTGTGCCACGCGGCTTGCCAACGCCGGGCCAGCCTTCTGCGGGCAAGCATCTGGCAAAAATGCTCAAGCCGTTAATTGAAGCCAACAATGGTCGTTGCTTCATGTTGTGTACTTCACACTCCATGATGCGAGATCTGGCGGAGCAGTTCCGAGCCACCATGACATTGCCCGTATTGCTGCAAGGTGAAACCAGCAAAGGGCAGTTGTTGCAGCAGTTTGTTGATGCGGGTAATGCCTTGCTGGTGGCAACCAGCAGTTTCTGGGAAGGTGTCGACGTGCGTGGTGATGCGCTCTCCCTGGTGATCATCGACAAACTGCCGTTTACCTCGCCAGACGATCCTTTATTAAAAGCACGTATGGAAGATTGCCGCCTGCGTGGCGGTGACCCGTTCGAAGACGTCCAGCTCCCTGACGCCGTAATCACCTTAAAACAAGGTGTTGGCCGTCTCATTCGTGATGTTGACGACCGTGGCGTGTTGGTTATTTGCGATAACCGCCTTGTGATGCGTCCATATGGTGCCGTGTTCCTCAATAGCCTGCCGCCGACACCGCGCACGCGGGATATAAATCGGGCAGTCGAGTTCCTTAACTTCCGTCCGGCGCAGTAATTTGTGCCAGGCTATGGTATGATGCGCGCCGATTTTTGACCCTAATTTCCCGCCAGAGGTTGGCAAATCATGCGAATTTTAGCCATCGACACCGCGACAGAAGCTTGTTCGGTTGCCCTGTATAACGAGGGGACTTCCTGTGCCCGTTTCGAACTCTGCCCACGTGAACATACTCAACGCATATTGCCGCTTGTCCGCGATATCCTCAATGAGGGAGGCGTTGGTCTGACCGCATTGAACGCCCTTGCTTATGGCCGTGGTCCTGGTAGTTTTACCGGCGTGCGCATAGGCATTGGTATTGCGCAAGGACTGGCACTGGGTGCTGAATTGCCGATGATTGGCGTATCTACACTGGCCACTATGGCGCAAGGCGCATGGCGCATGACGGGCGCAACGCGTGTTCTGGCTGCGATTGACGCGCGCATGGGCGAAGTTTATTGGGCTGAATATCAGCGTGATGAACACGGTGTCTGGCACGGCGAAGAAACTGAAGCAGTGTTAAAACCTGAAGCGGTTGCTGAGCGGTTGAAACATCTTCAGGGTGAGTGGTTTACAGTCGGCACTGGCTGGCAGGCCTGGCCGGACATGGCACAGGGTAGCGAGCTGGTCATTCGAGATGGTGAAGTCACCTTGCCTGCGGCTGAAGATATGTTGCCATTGGCCATTCAGGCACTGAATGCCGGGCGTACGGTGGCGGTAGAAAATGCCGAGCCGGTTTATCTGCGTAATGAAGTGACATGGAAGAAGCTTCCTGGCAGAGAGTAGTGCTATACCCCACTAATATTTGCAGTGAAACAGCGTTAAGGAGATAGGTATGGTTGCTTTAAATGTCAGGATTGTTACGCGATTATTGGCAACCGCTGCGGTGCTCTTGCTCAGTGGCTGCGTTACCATACCTGATGCCATTAAAGGCACCAGCGCCATGCCTCAACAAGATTTAGCGCGAGTGATGAATGCGCCGCAGCTTTACGTCGGCCAGGAAGCGCGCTTTGGCGGCCGAGTGGTGAATATTGATAACCGACAAGGTAAAACTCGTTTGGAAATCGCCACGGTAAGTCTCGATGACGGTGCGCGTCCGCAATTGGGTGAGCCTTCAAGAGGGCGTATTTACGCCGATGTGAATGGTTTCCTTGATCCGGTCGATTTCCGTGGCCAATTGGTCACTGTCGTTGGCCCAATCACCGGTGTAGTGGATGGCAAAGTCGGTGAGACGGCGTACAAGTTTATGGTCATGCAGGTGAATGGCTATAAACGCTGGCGCGTCACGCAACAAGTGGTGATGCCACCACAACCTATCGACCCGTGGTTCTGGGGCGGGCCGTATCCTTATCGTGGCCGTTACGGTTATGGCGGCATGTGGGGTGGTGGATGGTATAATCCAGGCCCTGCACAGGTGCAGACTATCGTCACTGAGTAACAATTTGCTTTACCGAAACGAAGAGGCAGCGGCTGGTCCGCTGTCTCTTCGTTTTATCACGGAATAAAAATAATTAGTGATGCGCTTCGCAACCTTAAATCAGTCTAATTAATAAACTGGTACGCTGAGTTAATATTATGTTAACGGCATGTTTATTTATTGGGGTTGTGATGACGACGAATATTAAATTCAGAGGTGGATCCTTGAAGAAGGTTTGGCTTAACCGCTACCCAGCCGATGTTTCGGCTGAGATAAATCCTGACCGTTATCAGTCCCTGGTTGATATGTTTGAGCAAGCGACGGCACGTTATGCCGATCAGCCTGCGTTTATGAACATGGGCGAAGTGATGACGTTCCGTAAACTGGAAGAGCGGAGCCGTGCGTTTGCTGCTTATTTACAACAAGGTCTGGGCCTGCAAAAGGGCGACCGTGTTGCGTTGATGATGCCGAACCTGTTGCAGTACCCGGTCGCGCTGTTTGGTATACTGCGTGCGGGCATGGTGGTGGTGAACGTTAACCCACTGTACACACCGCGTGAGCTTGAACATCAGCTCAATGATAGCGGCGCCAGCGCGATTGTGATTGTTTCAAACTTTGCTCATACCCTCGAAAAAGTGGTCGAAAAGACCCAGGTTAAGCACGTTATCCTGACCCGTATGGGCGACCAGCTTTCTGCGGCAAAAGGGACTCTGGTTAACTTCGTTGTGAAGTACATCAAGCGTCTGGTGCCGAAATATCACCTGCCAGATGCCATCTCGTTCCGTAGCGCCCTGCAACACGGGTATCGCCTTCAGTATATCAAGCCTGAAATCCTCAATGCCGATCTGGCATTTTTACAATATACCGGCGGTACAACGGGTGTGGCGAAAGGGGCGATGCTGACGCACCGCAACATGCTGGCGAACCTTGAACAAGTCAGGGCCGCATATAGCCCGCTGTTGTACGAACGCAAAGAGCTGGTGGTGACGGCGTTGCCGCTCTATCACATCTTTGCGTTAACCATGAACTGCCTGTTATTTATTGAGCTTGGTGGCCAGAACCTGCTGATCACTAACCCGCGTGATATTCCGGGACTGGTGAAGGAACTTGCAAAATATCCGTTTACCGCCATGACCGGTGTAAACACACTGTTCAATGCGTTGTTAAACAACAAAGAATTCCAGCAGCTCGACTTCTCGAGCCTGCATCTTTCCGCGGGTGGTGGGATGCCAGTGCAACACGCTGTTGCTGAACGTTGGGAAAAGTTGACCGGCCGCTTCTTGCTCGAAGGCTACGGTCTGACCGAGTGTGCGCCATTAGTCAGCGCAAACCCGCATGACATGGATTACCACAGCGGTAGTATCGGCTTGCCGGTGCCTTCCACAGAAGTGAAACTCATTGATGATGAAGGTGAGGAAGTCCCTGCTGGCGAACCGGGTGAACTGTGCGTGAAAGGCCCGCAGGTGATGCTGGGTTACTGGCAGCGCCCGGATGCAACCGATGAAATTATGCAAGACGGCTGGCTGCGTACCGGTGATATCGCTGTTATGGACGATGAAGGCTTTATGCGCATCGTCGATCGCAAGAAAGATATGATCCTGGTGTCTGGCTTTAACGTCTATCCGAACGAAATTGAAGACGTGGTCATGCAGCATGCTGGCGTACTTGAAGTCGCGGCGGTGGGCGTTCCGAACGGGGCATCCGGTGAAGCGGTGAAAATCTTCGTCGTGAAAAAGGATGCCACACTCAGCGAAGAAGCGCTGATTGTTTTCTGTCGCCGCCATCTTACGGGTTACAAAGTGCCTAAACTCGTTGAGTTTCGCGATGAACTGCCGAAATCGAACGTTGGCAAAATATTACGACGAGAACTACGTGACGAATCGGTCAGTAAAGGCAACAATAACGCCTGAGCTCCGAGTCAGTCGCCTTAACGCCGGTTCGCCGGCGTTTTTTATGGGCGCAAACCTAAGAGAACTGAATTTGACTTACCAAATGATTACTACCGACGAAGGCCTTGCAACCGTTTGTGAGGCTGCGCGCCAATTTCCAGCCATTGCGCTGGATACTGAATTTGTTCGTACGCGGACCTACTACCCGCAACTGGGTTTGATCCAGCTGTACGACGGTGAAACAGCGTCGCTTATCGACCCACTCACCATTTCTGACTGGTCACCGTTCAAAGCACTGTTGCAAGACACTGCGGTGATTAAGTTCCTGCATGCAGGCAGTGAAGACCTGGAAGTGTTCCTCAATGCGTTTGGCATGCTGCCCGACCCGTTTATCGACACACAGATTCTGGCCGCCTTTAGCGGGCGCCCACTCTCCTGCGGCTTTGCCACGATTGTTGAGTCGTTTACCGGTATTGCACTGGATAAAAGCGAATCACGCACCGACTGGCTGGCACGCCCACTGACTGAGCGCCAGTGTGATTATGCTGCCGCAGATGTGCTCTATCTGCTGCCGATTGCGCACAAGTTGATGGAAGAGACGGAAGCAGCGGGCTGGATGGAAGCGGCTCTGGACGAATGCAACCTGATGGCTTCCCGCCGCCAGGATGTTCTCGACCCGGAAGAAGCCTGGCGTGAAATCGGCAACGCATGGCAGCTAAGAACGCGTCAGCTGGCCTGCCTGAAGAAACTGGCATCCTGGCGTCTGCGTAAAGCGCGTGAGCGTGATATGGCGGTTAACTTCGTGGTGCGTGAAGAACACCTCTGGCAAGTCGCACGTTATATGCCAGGGTCTTTAGGTGAGCTTGAACACCTTGGTCTGAGCGGTAGCGAAATTCGTTTCCACGGCAAAGCACTTCTGGCTATGGTGGTCGAAGCCCAGGCATTGTCCGACGACGAACTGCCTGAACCATTGAGCAACCTGGTTGATATGCCGGGATATCGCCGCGTATTTAAAGCAATAAAGGCGCAGGTCCTGCAGGTGAGTGAAACTTGCGGTTTAAGTGTTGAGTTGCTGGCTTCACGCCGACAAATTAACCAGTTGTTGAATTGGCACTGGCAATTAAAAACCCGGACTACACTACCTGAATTAATCAGTGGCTGGCGTGGTCGTGTAATGGGTGAGGCTTTAAAAATGTTGTTGGCAGATTTTTAATATACCGGGCATGGGTATAGATTGAAGGTTACTG
Source organism: Buttiauxella brennerae ATCC 51605 (assembly GCF_001654925.1). Classification (GTDB taxonomy): domain Bacteria; phylum Pseudomonadota; class Gammaproteobacteria; order Enterobacterales; family Enterobacteriaceae; genus Buttiauxella; species Buttiauxella brennerae. The sequence continues at coordinate 326,983 of NZ_LXER01000017.1, read as the reverse complement.
TGAATAATTACAGGGATTGAGCCGATAATAATGGAATATATCCATTAACCTTTAAGACTAGTCTGTATTAAGAAAGTTGTCAGAAAGTAAAAATAAATAAGCCCGCAGAATTCATTCTGCGGGCTTATTTCGAGAAGTTAGATTACGCAGATTTGGTTGTTGCTTCCTGAGTTTCTGGCAACGTTACGTTGAGCTCCAGAACAGAAATATCGTCATCTTTTTGATCGAGAACGACGGTCAACATCTCCGGATCGATTTTGACATATTTGCAAATCACTTCCAGAATATCGCGTTTCAGCTGCGGTAAATAATGCGGTTCACTATCTCCACGGCGCCGTTCTGCAACGATGATTTGCAGGCGTTCTTTTGCAATGTTGGCGGTGTTCTTTTTCCGTGAGAGAAAAAAGTCTAGTAATGCCATAACTTATCCTCCGAACAGGCGTTTGAGGAAGCCTTTCTTCTCTTCTTCAATGAAGCGGAAAGGGCGTTCTTCGCCAAGCAGGCGCTCAACAGTATCTGCGTAAGCTTTACCTGCGTCAGCCTCCTGGTCAAGAATGACCGGCTCACCCTGGTTTGAAGCACGCAAAACAGATTGATCTTCAGGAATAACCCCGACCAGTGGAATGCGCAGGATTTCCAGCACATCTTCCATGCTCAGCATGTCGCCGCGGTTAACACGGCCAGGGTTGTAACGTGTTAACAGCAGGTGTTCTTTAATCGGCGCTTCACCGTTTTCTGCACGGCGAGATTTAGAAGAAAGAATACCGAGAATACGGTCGGAATCGCGTACTGATGATACTTCAGGGTTAGTGGTAATAACCGCTTCATCAGCGAAATAGAGCGCCATTAATGCGCCCGTTTCGATACCCGCAGGGGAATCACAAACGATAAACTCGAAGTCCATATTTTTCAGGTCTTCAAGCACCTTCGCAACACCTTCACGGGTGAGGGCGTCTTTATCGCGAGTCTGTGATGCCGGGAGAATATAGAGTTGCTCGGTGCGTTTATCTCTGATCAATGCCTGATTTAATGTGGCATCACCCTGGATAACGTTTACAAAATCGTATACTACGCGACGCTCGCAACCCATAATCAAGTCCAGGTTACGCAGGCCAATATCAAAATCGATGACGACGGTTTTTCTTCCCTTCTGGGCCAAACCCGTAGCGATGGCCGCGCTGGACGTGGTCTTACCGACGCCCCCTTTACCCGATGTAACAACAATAATGCGTGCCATAAAGGAATTCCTTGTTAAAAGGGCTTAATTCAAAGATTGAACGGAGAGAGCTCCACTCGCCAGACTCAGGCGCGCCGCTTTCCCATAATAATCAGCTGGTATTTGCTCACTCAGCCAGTATTCACCCGCTATTGAAACCAACTCAGCAGCAAGATTTGTACAGAATATTTGTGCATCACGATCGCCACTGGCGCCCGCCAGAGCACGGCCACGCATCATGCCGTAAACATGAATATTACCATCAGCTATAAGTTCTGCACCGGCACTGACGTGATTGGTGATAATCAAATCACAGTTTGGCGCATAAATACGCTGACCGGAACGAACCGGGGTATCAATCAAACGCGTTTTTGTGATCGGGTTGGCAACGGGCTCAACAGGCACCGCAACCTCTACGGGTGCGGCCTTAACTCTGGTATTTTTTTCTTTACCTTCAGTCAATAGCGGCAAGCCGGCGCGCTCAATTTCTTTTTTCAGCGCTTCGTCTTTACAACCACTGATACCGACTACTCGTAAACCGGAAGAAACCACTGCTTGTTGCACTTTCTTCCAATTAACTGAACCGTCGAGGCTGGAAACATTCACCACCACGGGTGCATTTTTCAGAAAGGCGGGTGCCTGGGATACTTTTTCCTGAAGGGCCTGGAGGATCACCTCGGGTTGCGCATCATGTAAATGAAGCACTGATAAGGTAAAACTGCTGCCTTTTAACTCGATTGGCGTGTTTGACATCCTGGCCTTACTCAATTCAGTTTTAATCCCCACCGATGTGGGACGATATTCCGAAGTACATCTGGCATGTTATAGTCACAGGTATATTCAGGCAAGCCACCATCTGGCGAAAAAAGAGTAAAAAAAATGTTTTGTGTGATCTACAGAAGTAGTAAACGTGACCAGACTTATCTTTATGTCGAAAAAAAAGACGATTTCTCTCGCGTCCCTGAAGAATTAATGAGCGGCTTTGGTACCCCACAATTGGCAATGGTATTACCGCTTGATGGGAGTAAAAAACTGGCGAACGCAGATTTTGATAAAGTAAAACAAGCGCTCAAAGATGTGGGCTATTATTTACAACTGCCGCCACCGCCAGAAAGCTTGTTAAAAATGCATCTCGAAAATAGTCCGAAAAAATAAGTTTAGGACTTGTGCCAAATCTTTCCTGAGCATAAAGGCAGATGATATTTAGAACAAATAACCGCGGGAAAAATGATGAAGACTCCAGCAATTTGTTTAACAACCATCGCCTTTATGCTTACCAGTTATTCAGCTGCATCAATCGGTGCGCAAACTCAATCCCTTGTTAACACACCAGTTACAACCGTGCCCGAAACCAAACCTGCACCTGCAACCCTTGCGCAGCAGGGGCGTGATCCGGCTGAATTTCCCGCCTATGTAGAAACCCTCAAAGCGCAAGCCAGGAGCAAAGGCATCAGCGAAAGCACCATCAACAGTGCATTTGCCAACATCCATTTTGTTGATCGGGTCATAAAATCCGACCAGAACCAACTTGAAAAGAAAATCATGCTCGATGAGTACCTGGCTCGTGTCACATCGCCGGAAAAAATAGAGCAAGCCCGCGCTCAGTATCAGCAGCACCAAAACGAGTTAAATTCAATAACTGCCCGCACAGGCGTACAAAGCCAGTACATCGTGGCGCTGTGGGCGATGGAAAGCCATTTTGGTGAGATACAGGGTAAAGAGGATATTGTCTCTGCTCTGGCGACGCTTGCCTTCGAAGGGCGGCGTGAGGCGTTCTTTACTAACGAACTGATGGCATCCCTGAAAATTCTCGACCAGGGCCATATCACCCCAGACGAGCTGAAAGGTTCCTGGGCAGGCGCCATGGGGCAAAGCCAGTTTATGCCAAGCTCTTATTTACGCTACGGTGCTGATGGCGATGGTGACGGGAAAATAGATATCTGGACAAACACCAGTGATGTTTTTGCATCAACGGCTAACTACCTGGAAACTGAAGGCTGGAAAGCGTGGCAAACTTGGGGAACTGAAATCACCTTACCCGAAGGTTTTGATAGCGCGCTTGCCGGCACTAAAACAGAACAGGGGAAAACGGTGAGCCAATGGCAAAAGTTAGGCATCGTGTTTAAAGATGGCGTAACGCTACCTGCATCTTCGCAAAAGTCCTGGGTCATCACACCTGATGACAACCTGGGGCGCTCGTACCTCGTCTTTAATAACTTTCGCACCATCATGCACTGGAATCGTTCTTACTACTTTGCGATAAGCATCGCGACGATGGCTGACGCTATCGCACAATAACTGATACTCATCAGTATTCAGCCGTGGTTTTTTTCTCTAGTATCAAAAGTAGTTAACACAACGACGCAGAGGAAAGGCATGTATCAGCATCATAACTGGCAGGGCGCGCTGCTGGATTTTCCGGTCAGCAAAGTAGTGTGTGTAGGTAGCAACTACGCAAAACATATTAAAGAGATGGGCAGTGCGACACCTGATGAACCGGTTTTATTTATCAAACCGGAAAGCGCGCTGTGCGATATTCGCCAGCCGCTTGCTCTACCGCAGGGTTTAGGCTCTGTGCACCATGAAGTTGAACTGGCGATTCTTATCGGCTCAACGCTTAAACAGGCGACGGAAGAGCATGTCGCAAAAGCCATCGCGGGTTACGGTATCGCGCTGGATCTGACATTACGTGACCTGCAGGGCAAGCTAAAGAAAGCAGGGCAGCCGTGGGAAAAAGCGAAGGGCTTCGATAATTCCTGCCCGATTTCGGGTTTTATCCCGGCGGCTCAATTTGCAGCCGATCCGCAAAACACCGAGATTGCGCTGAAAATTAATGGCGAAATTCGCCAGCAAGGTTCGACTTCGGACATGATCCACAAAATTGTGCCGTTAATTGCCTACATGAGCCGCTTCTTTACCTTGCGTGCTGGTGATGTGATTTTGACCGGCACGCCAGAAGGCGTTGGTCCACTGGCAAGCGGTGATAGCCTGGAACTGAGCTTTGACGGGCGTAGTTTGACCACCCGCGTACTATAATGAAATTGCCGCCTCGGGGCGGCAACACTTGCATCTTTATCCCACAGCGTTTATAAGGTGCAGCTTGTTTTTTCAAATGCGGGCACCAACATGACACAGGCACCTTTTTGGCAGAGTAAAACACTCGACGAAATGAGCGACACGGAGTGGGAATCACTGTGTGACGGCTGTGGCCAGTGTTGTCTGCATAAGCTGATGGACGAAGACAGCGATGAAATCTATTTCACTAACGTCGCGTGCAAACAGCTAAACATCAAAACGTGCCAGTGCAAAAATTACGAGCGCCGTTTTGAATACGAGCCAGACTGTATCAAGCTCACGCGTGATAATTTGCCGACGTTCGAATGGTTGCCACATTCGTGTGCTTATCGCCTGTTGGCCGAAGGTAAAGATTTACCGACATGGCACCCGTTGTTAACAGGCTCAAAAGCGGCCATGCACGGCGAACGCATTTCTGTACGTCACATCGCGGTTAAAGAGTCTGAAGTCAGTGATTGGCAAGATCATATACTCAACAAACCTGAGTGGGCTGATTGACGTATTGATTTTAAAGGAGTTTTGTCTTACTGCGATATTGCCTGGGGCATCTGTGGGACATCTTCACTAAAATTAGCGTTCATAATGCTCATCTGATCGCCGTTGTTATCACTCATCCATTTCCCGTAAACGTTGTAAACCATCTGCGCCGAAGTGTGGCCCATTTGTGCTGCGATAAAGTTCGGGTTGGCCCCCGCGCTTAATGCCCAGCACGCAAAGGTGTGTCTCGACTCGTATGCTTTCCGGTGGCGAATACCGGCACGCTGCAACATCAAATTCCACGTAGCACCAAATGACCCTGGCGCGTACCAGTCTCCCCCGATCCCATTTCGTGCGGTAAGCTTTGGCACAAATACAAAGGTGCACTCATCTGTGCGCGCTCTCCCAAACTCTCGCAGATGAACCTTTATCTTGTGCTGCTTGCCCATGCGGGTATAAGCCATCTGATTTTTCAGCGCCTGAATCGCTGGAAGTGTCAGATTTATGGTCCGGTTACCGCAATCAGTTTTCGGTGGGGTAAAGTGGTCCTTAATAGCCAGATTGCGACGGATCGTTATCGTCAAGTTTTTGGTGTCGATATCTTCCCATGCCAGTGCGCTTATCTCCCCATGACGCAAGCCAGTATTGACCGCCAGAACCCACAGGTTACGTATCTGTTCAGCCGGTGCCGCATCAAGGAGGCGTCTATACTCATCCTTGCTCAGCGGGTCGGGCTCAGGTCTGCTCTTGCGTAACGGATCAACTCCAGTGAATGGGCTCTTTTCGATGTACCCGTTATGGACAGCAAACTCCATCATTCCAGACAGGCATGCCAGATAAACGTTTACCGTTCTTACCGTGCGTCCCTTTTTGGCGGACCGGTTCAACTGATGCTTTCCGTTAACCTGATACCCGGTAAGCAACTCCATTCTTAGCGTAAGAATATCTTCGTGTGATATAGAAGAAAGCAACCGTTCGGGCCCGAGATTCTCCTGGGTAATTTTGATATATGACTTGTAGCGCCTGAATGCGTTCTCTGTTATTTCCATCCTCTTTAGCTCAAGCCACTTCGCAGATATCACGCCAAGCGTAATGTCCTGCCCGGTGATGCCGAACTTCTTCAGGTTCGGAGACTGCGGGAACTGCGCGGCATAGTTAAACGTCCCTGTCTTTATTGCGAACCCAATAGACGTACGCAATTCCCCGGCTATCTTCCTGTTCTTCGGCGTATCCTCTACGCCCAGCGACTCCCTGACTCTCTTCCCCTTGTAGATAAACCACAGCCGCAGCGTGCCGCCGTGGTTCTCCACGCCAGTTGGATATTTGGACATGCATACTTCCTCATTGTTGAAAGGTGAGGGTATTTAAGCAGATTTCTTGCGGGGGATCGCCGGGCGTTGTCGCTCTACCCAGTTATCGACTTCATGACGGTTGTATAAAATAGGGCTGTTGTCTTTTGGCTGACAGTCACCTGAGTAATGTCGGTACTCCTTTCCTTCAAGCCATGATTTCTCTCTGGCCATCTTTATGGCGTTGTGTGTCAATCCAGTGATCGTAATCAGCAATTCTTCAGATACCCATTTGTTAGGCACCAGTTGGATAATTTCGCTCATGGCTTTCTCCAGGCGTATAAAAAACCGCACTCAGATGCAGGTCATATATGGTCTTTTATCATGAAATTTAATAGAAATGGCTCATGTATAAACCGTTACGCGTGTAATGGCTCACATATGAGCTTATTGGTGAGTGATTTGGTGTTTATGGTTCATTTTTGATACTTGGCGCGGCGGCAATCATGGCAGCCCAGCATAACTTGGCTTTATGCGCCGCCTGCTGGCATCCGCTCATAGCTTTGTATGCCTCCCATTCATCCGAATTACTAAAGAATGAGTCCGGTTCAGATTCAAACCCTTCAACTACCATATTCTCTGTTGGCTCGATCGGTACCAGTTTCCATCCAGTAGGCACAGCCTGGAGTGGAGGCGCTGCAAACAATGGGCCCGGAGCTACATTGAAACGCCGCCAGCGAATATCACACTTTCTTTCTTCGCCTGGCTTGTTCCACGCAACAACATCAGCAACCGGCTTCCTGCTCGCATCCCGTCGCGCCAGTAACTCGTTAAGAGCGGTCATGGTATTGGCGAAAAGCTGATATTGTTCTTTGTCGTCTATTGGGTCGTAGCCGTCCTGCCAAGAACGCAGCGTTTCGCCAAGCTCTTTCACTTGCTCATCACTCAGCGTCTGCTCTAATCCCATGCGATTGGTAGTCATAGTGCCTCCCGCAATTTTCTAGCGGCTTCTTGTAGCAGTGAGCTAACCGCCTCATTATCCTCATTGTCCAAAGAGTTCAGGGTTTGGAGTAGCTGCACCGCTTCTGTGTATGTCAGTTTTAGGTTAATTGCCCGCCGTTTTTGATTTGCGTTTCCCATCTCACTTCACCTCAACCTGAATTCCTGCAATATCACCCGCACGCTCAATGGCTTCTTTCACCCAGCGCTTATAGGTTTCTGGATGGAATTGCTCTGTCTTGCCGATGCCACTCCAGAATGCCTTGCTGCTTGAATCTGGCAACTTAACGCATAGCGGCGCAGCTTCACGCATAGCGTCATTGGACTTAACGCATAGTGGACGAGATTCCATATTATTGAGCCTGTCACGCAGCATCGAGTCACGCTCACTACGCAATCTGGAGACAGTTTGCTTCATCTCTGCCAGTTCATTGGATAGCTGCATCATGCCGCTGGGTGCGGCTTGCAGCTCTGCGATGCGATTAGCGCCATGCTCGACAGCCTCACTACACTTCTCCTTCCACTCATCGCCTCGCAGCCTCGACTGCTCCAGAGCCGCTATCAGTGCATCAATATGTTTCTGCTGAAAATTCCAGGCCTCGACCACGGCAGAATTAACAGCGCCGCAATCTATGATTTCAGAGTCATCAGTATCGCAATGCGGGCAATAGCAATCGCCATAATCGCCCGTATCGGCAATAGCCTCACCGCCAGTCATACGCTCACTGGTAAACATTTCTCCGCAGGCACCACACTCAGCCAGGTAGTAACTCCCTGTAACCGCATTTCCTTTTCTGGCAATCAGCGCTTCTATTCCCTTATCCATTGCTGGCCTCCTGAGCGACAAAACGAGATGGTGACCAGTCGCAGTAAGTGTCAGTTTCGACGTGACCGAAAATTGCTTTGCAACGGTAAATGTGGCGGCAATCTCCGCATTTAGCCCCAGCAGGTAGCTTCATCTTGTCTGGGTCCGCCGGGTCATAGTTCAGCGTTTTAATGTTATTGCTCATCTCTCATCCCTCAATGCTGAGCAAATTGCTCGCGTTCGAATTTGGTTGCGTATCGCCATGTGAAGCCGCGATGTGACTTAGCGCGACCACTGATGGCTTTCTTGATGCCTGCACGTTTAAATCCAGGCGCGTAATATGGCGACGGAAAATAGACTTGCTCACCTGTCTGCTTATGGATGCCGATAACCGGCTTTTGGCGGTCTACTCGCTGTTTCAATGGCGATCCTCCAGAGTTCCGTTAGCGACGCCCATCCAGTAAATGAGTTGCCGCCTGGTATAGATAGGGTGGTATTTCGTTTCGTACTTGCAGAGGATGCGGAGATAGATTTCTTTCCGTTCTTGCGCATTCCTTGCGCCTTCTTTCTTCCATGCTGATTCAACATCTCCCCAGCATTTACGCGCAGTGGCTCGTACTGCATTGCTCTCTGTTGCGTTCATGAGGCATCACTGGGTAGCGCCAGCCTCCAGAGTTTTCAGAGCCTCGCGTACCGCATTGGTTATGCGCTCGAGGTACTTATATTCGTGATTTGGAACAGAAGGCCAACCGGCATACCATGGCTCATCACCCAGTAGATTTAACAGCGCGCTACCAAGGCGAGAGTCACAGCAAAGCGCCTTAACGTCATCCGCGCCGCTGACCTCGCTCCACATCTCTTGCGCCTCATGCCAGGTAATTTCCTGCTGGCGTCGCAGCTTGATAATTTCGCCTTTAACAAACTCAATATTTGCGTCGTTATCGTCATCAACCGTGCTGGACATCTGCGGCGAGAAATAACCAATCAGGTATTGGTTAGAAACGCGCTTGATGAACTCCTGCACCGTGTCGCCACCCATGGCAAACCATGCACCAGTCCATGCCTTTCCATAGCAGGTGATAGTGATGCGGCCTTTTCCGGGCTCATAGTTTTCAATCATCACTCGGACAGGATCGAGACCTTCAACCATCTGTGATGGTTAAAGACAGCACCTCAGTAGTTTCAATTTTCACTTGCCACTCCCTTGCAAAAGACGATTCAGAAACCGGTTTTCGTTCACCGATGGAAAGCTGCAGCGCTTCATCAGCTCGTTCCGTGATGGCATTGGGCGCTGTCTGCGGCGTATGGCTAAGTCTCCCGGCGTGATGTCAGGATCATACTGATTGGTTCGCATGGGTAATCCCCTTAGTCGCTAGTGCGATGACCGAAGCGACCTAAGCGGACGCGAGAACGGTCGTCTGTGTATTTGTGAGGTAGGTGAGGGCCGACAATCTGGAAGGCTGGCAGGAACGATGCGCGGTAGTTGTCGTGCCATAACTGGCTATCTGCCAGCGAGTCAGCCTGGCGCTCCATGCGCTGCTGTTTCGACTCCGGCTGAATCTCTCCAGCCATTGATTTATTCAGGTACGCAAACACATTCGCCAGCACCTCCGACTTACTTCCAGCAGAGCACTGACGAGGGTTATCCGCCCCAGGTTGAGGTGATGGCATAGCGGCGTCCTGTTTAGGTTAAATCGAGTGAATAGCGTGACGAGGGAAGGGAAGCGTTACCGGTGCAAAAGGTATATCGTCATCGAAGTCCATAGGAGGTTCGCTCATTTGCGCCTGGCGTTGTTGCTGAGGCTGTGAGTGGCTGGCCTGCTGCGTTGCTTGCTGTTGTGGCTGCGTTCCACCGCGTGGCGGCAGGTCAATATCCCGCACCAAAACTGTCGGCGTTTGTGCCTGGCTGCCATCCTGTCGAGTCCATTCCTCAATAACGAACTCACCGCATACTGTTACCTTTGCGCCTTTCAATACCGCGCCCGATAACTTCTCAGCCATCGTTCCGAACATTTTGCAGTTCAGCCAGGATGTTTTCTCGTTATCCCCAAAACCACTTTTAGCCGGCAGAGAGAATGAAGCGATGTGCTTGCCGTTTGGCGTGACGCGAAGCACTGCATCCTTGCCAACATTCCCTGATACCGTAATTACGTTAATTGCCATTTATGCCGCCTGTTTTAGTTCTGAGTTGCGCGTTTTGAATACGTCTACGCATTTCTGCTGATGATCTGGTGATGCCGCCAGCGCATTCCATGCCGGTTTGTAGATGCCCTTTAATTCATCCATGCTCTGACAGGCCGATGCCTGAGCGGTAAAGTCTTTCAGCACCTCATCCGGTGTGCGAGTTGACACCTGGTGGACTTCCGCATCCGCATCAATCGCTGTTTCTTCCGTTGGAATGCAGAACGCCTGGAATGCTGCGTATTTGTAGGCGATCGACATGGCCTTGTTGGTGGCCTTGTCCCCGCTGTCCATCGCCTCGCCGTAAGTCACAACCGTATGAATGCTTCCATCCTCAGTGCTGACGAAATCGAACTCAGCTTTGACGACAACGTAGAAGAGCACTCCGCCTTTTTGAGTTACTCGCTCTGTTACGCTGCGTTCTGTGATGCGGGGCAAGATGAGCAATCCATGCCTAACAAGTGCAGGCGCTAACGCGTTGTATACCTGATCGATACCGCGAAAGTTAAAACCCTGCTGGGCGTTGCGTCTGTCCTTGCTAATGCCTTGCTCAGACATATCCTTGGCTACTGCGCTGATCGCCTTGTAAACATTCTTCTCTGTCATTGGTAGTTCCCCGCGAATTCTTGCCAGCTAACCTGCTCATTGCCGCGCTCGGCAGCCAGATTGACCTGCTCGGTTATTTCATCCTCAACCATATCGAGCATCAGTTCGGTAAACGCCTTTTCATCCCATAGCTCTGCTGCACTCATGCCGCTTTCTCCTGCTTTGCAATTACCATGTAACCCTGAGCCTCCATGAATTCGATAATCTCTTTCTGGTCCATCTGGAGAAGGATTTCAGCGGGGTTATTGGCTTGATCTAACTGGACATCCTCAGCGATGATCTTCATCTTCCCTGCGTGAGCGCTTTGTCGTGTGGTGAAGTAAGAGCAGGTGAGGTTGATGTTCATGGGCGAGCCTCCTGGCGAAGAATGTCGACCAGCTTATCCAGCCAGCTCTTCTTCGGTGGCGGGGTGAAGCTGGCAGATGTCAGGCGGTGAGATGGGTGATGCTGAATTGATTTAAACGCGTCGAAAGGGCGAACCGATGCCGCCCCTGCAATAGCGAACTGTTGCATGGTGTGCTCCTTGAATTTTTATAAAGCTTGAAGGTGTGAAAGAAGCTCTTTTGCGTCTTTCAAAACTTTGAATGGGATGCCGTCATAAGGACTTTCTTCGGTAAACGCGTCGTACAAGTGTGCGTAGTCAGAACCTATTTCTCGATAGCGGCATGGGCGTTGGTGTTCATAACGATATTCAGGCCAGTCCACTGTATTTATGCGGTCATATGTCACGCCACCATGGAAGGGAAGGTCAAAGAAAAACGCTTCCTCTTTATCGAAATATTGGTGCTCAGGGGTGATAAGCAGATACACGTTCCAGCACCAGTTAACCCCATCACTCCAACCTTTCACCTTCACTCTGTAGTCTTTACCTTTGCCGACGAGCCACTCAAAAGATGGCTTGGCGAGTTCTGCATTCATTTGATGACTCCTGTTAGGTTTGTGTTCATTCATCAGCGTTGACGCTCAGGGATGGGCACAAAAAAGCCGCTGTTACGCGGCCTCGGCATCTTCAATTTGCTTGTTGATTTGGTCGATATTCATCAGGCAGTAAATGGCGCATTCAATGTCATGGTCATTCATGGTGCCGTTGCTCACCATTAATCGAGCTGCGGTAGTAAGCCCAACCTTAAAGACCATGCATCCATGACGTGGGCCATATCCATACTCATGGTCTTCGCGCTGATCGCTCCAGCGGTCGTAATTTTTAGTGCCAAAATACCGAGTCTTTAGCCGTTCACATCCAGATGCCAAATCGCTAATCGCATCGGTAACGCATTCTTTTCGCTTGCTGTTATTCTCGGACTTTCCGAAGTACACGATTTCCTTGCCGCGCTGAATCATTACTTCGTTCAGACCAGCATTGACGAAGTTAAGCTGCTCAGAAACCTTAACCAACTCAGATGCCAGACGATTACTTTCTGACTCATAATGCTTACGCAGCGCCGTGCGATCCGACTCCAGTTGCTGCTTGCGGAGTGTTAACTCTTTCAGGCTCATACTTTTCTCCAGGCAAAAAGAAGCCCGCACGGTGGCGGGCAATAAGGACAACGAGGGTTCAGTATCTGTTCTCAGGGAAAGCTGAAAGCAGATACGGAAGCTGGTTATTCAATTTCTACGCTGTAGCCTTCTTTGCGTTTTTGTTCTGCATATTGTCTGGCACCGTTCCAGTCGTAACAGGTGCGACGACCAACTTCTGCACCGTTATGCGACCAGATAACGTGGTATCGCTTCATGTTTATTCTTCCTCTTCATCGTCGACTGGTTCGTCGACAATCTGGTTATTCACGGCGCCACATACCTGACACTCGGTGTGCGTCAGGTTCGACCATGGGCCCATCCAGATGACCAGGCTGCCGCAAGATGCGCACTCCATATCTATTCTCCTGTAGCCTTGCTGATAGCGGACTCAGCCACTTCCATTCGGCCCCAAACAGAATCTGGCTTGTCGGGTGTCGGGTAGGTGTTCTTTTTGACGATGGAAACCATGTCGATTAGTGCTGCCAGCAAATCAGGTGCCGCTGCGATTAACCTGGCATTTGCTGCCGCCTCAGCAGCTGTATCAGGCGAGTCAATCCAAGAGGTTCCGTAAGCGATGTGAAACCCCTTACCGCCAGCCGAACCTGTATGTATTACGTGCAAATCACCTTCAACTTCGGCCTGTAAAACCAACTTTGTTGACCACGGCCCCCGCGTTCCTTTGAACTCACTCATGATCCACCCCAATCCGCATAAAAAAGGCCGCACACTGGCAGCCAACTTGTAACGATAACTTACACGTTCAGTTGTAAACCCCAGGCTTACAACTCATCCCGAATCTGTGAGAGCTTGCTGATTGCCCGGTAGTGACCACGGCGCTGCTCTTCCGTTTTAATCGCTCTCAAATCATCCTTGATAGCGTCAATGGCTTCGTTAAGCACCTGAGCCTTAGCTTCCTTGATGGCTTGCTTACGTGGCTTCAGGCGAGGTTTCTGTGATGACCTGCCAGAGAGGTTATTTCGGATCGCTTTGGCCTGCGCCTTTTGGCGGGCTATTGCCTGTTCGAGTGTTTCCATCCTTCACCTCGCTGTAATGCTCTCTGACTTACGATGACCAGCGCTATACATCGCCACCTGTGGCAAACAAGCACCGCCTGACTCTTCTTTAGGCTCACGCCAGTTTGGAGCGCGAAGAGCTTGCTCAACTCTCGGCAATGAAGCGCCCGACAGTTTTGCGAATGCCCGGTTAATCTTTCCTGCGTAATTTCCTGCATCAATCTGCTGAGCTGCTTTTCTGGCGTTGTACTCAGCCATACGGCGTTGATTTCTGTTCATGGGTATTCCTCAGTGAATTTATGCCTACCCCCATTTGCAGAGGCAGGGTAAATCAACTGCACCACTACCCGGAGTGGCCACGCTCATGCCCTTGAGGTGCTGTCGCACTGCTTTACCGAAGCTACTTTTAATTAGAACCTTGACCCGATGCTAAGCAGGCTCACTCATTGGTGACTCAGGGCAGCATCATTACTGCTGCATTGCCTTTCGGCTGCGGTCTAACCGCTTTAGTGCACCATTTCGGCACCTCCTGTTTGGTTAAACATTCTTTCCTGTGTATTCACAGGGCTAAATTATTAAAGAGCCAGCAACTCAGTTCCTTGTTGCGTTTCAGCTTCCTGCTGATGGAAGAATAATAGCCATGAGTATTATCAATAGCAATACGTATTGGTATTAATTGATAGCAATTGCTATTTATTCATTGATAACTAAGCGAATTTATTTTTTTAAATACAATGCTAATTGCTATGTGGAATGTTTTTTGTTCGGGAATTGGGCTTCATGGCGGGGATTTTCTGGAGGCCGTTACGTAGATAGGGGAGTGTGGGGCAATAAAAAACCCGGCTCAAGGACCGGGTTATTGGTGTGCATATCGCTAAGGATTGAATCTATAGCTATTTATTTTTATAAGCCGTAGCGCGAACTACCTGGCCGGTAGCCCAATAAGATGGTGAGCTTTTCGGATCAATGACAACATATTGCGCCCCAATTCCGGCCGCCTTATCCAAAGCCTCGTAAATTGCATTCTGGTACCCAGTCTGTCGGCTCACCCCTGAGAGTGACGAGGTGCCTGTAACGTTGGCAACAAACTGATATTGGCTTGCTTGTGCTTGATCAATAATCTGAACGTGTGATGCCCGGTCAGACATTTCAGTAGCGCAGCCGGAGAGTAACGCAGCAGCTAACACAATGGGGCCAAACATTAACTTTTTCATATGAATGCCATTTTTTTTAGTTAGTAGGAATTCTAGTAGCCATGAGCAGATCAGAACACATTACCAGCCTACTCGATACCACTGCTAAAGCTTGTTGTACTTTATTGATTCGTGAATCAGTGCTTTACCCATCACATAGAACTGATCCTGGTTATCCTCTGCGATATACCATTTTTCATATGTCGGATTGTCAGACAGAACGGCTAACTTATCCCCCTGCATTTGCAGGCGTTTAACATGGAAGGTTCTACCGAATACAAATGCGTAAACTCCATCTGTCTTGAAATGCCGCATAGACACATCAAAAAACAACCTGTCACCGGAGTTAAGCGTGGGTGACATGCTATCGCCATCTACGGTCATAACCTTCACTTCACCATCAGGCCGGTTACCGAACAGTGATCTTGCGTGTTCCGTTGTGAATTCTATGGCGTGCAGCACTTCTACAGCATCCGAAATCATGTATGTCCCAGGTCCCGCACTTACTTTTATGTCGAGAACATCAACGCGGAAGATACCCTCTTGCGGCCTGGCTTCTTTAACGACGGGCTTTTGACCTTCATCACTCATTGAGCCTTCACCTGATGAGAGCCAGTCTGGGCGCACACCAAGAGCGTTGGCAATATCTACAATTCGAGTAGAGCCCTTTGCGTTTCCTGAAGCTAAACGCCAAATCGTAGGTTGAGCAACACCAGACGCTTTAGCTAAAGCGCCCTGGGTCATTCCTGATCTTTCCATCGCCAAATTAAGGCGGTCAGCGAGAGTATCTATTTTCATACCCCCAAATTTATACGTTGCCGTATTGCTCGTCAAAAGCGTTTCGCTATTGCCAATATCAATACTCATTGCTATTATCCATCTTGAGTAATACGTAAAGGAATTAAAAATGACTAATAAAGCTATTCAACGCGCTGTCAGCATCGCAGGTAGTCAGCAAAAGCTGGCATCTCTTTGCGGTGTTGCTCAGCCAACAGTTTGGCGCTGGTTACATGGCGGCGGTATTGAGATCCGCTACGTAATGGAAATCGTCAAAGCAACCGGTGGAAAAGTTAAAGCTCAAGACATTCGACCTGACTTAGCTCAACTGCTCCAGGCAAGTTAAGAAACACCGCTCTTTATCAATCTGACCTCCCTCGGAACACCAGGGAAAAACCAAAGTGACAAGCTCACCGCAATGTCACGCAATTAACTAATTCAACAAGGAAATTTTAAACCATGGAAATTGCAAGCTATCGCAAAAAAGCGAGAGAGATTGAAAGCCAGTTACTGAACAAGCTAGCTGAGCGTGGGCAGGGAGCATTAGCAAAAGTTCTTGAACTTGACGATGCAGCCGTTAGCAGGATGAAACGACCATCGGGAAAGCAGCGGCACAGCTTCTTCCAGATGATGAGTCTTGCAATGGCTTATCTGGATGTGGTGTCGCCCGAATCAGAAGTGGCGAAAAGTTTGCTGCGGATAGAGAAGCTACTGACAAAAGAAAAAGCGCCGGAGTGCTTGGAACACTTCGACGCTTAGTGCAATTCAATGGACTCAAATCACAGGAGAAATTATGCCAGGAATAACTGGATGTGTAAACAGTGGAGGGGGAGGCGATGTCTACTGCTGAACTCTTTGATTTTAACGCTGCACGAAAGCGCAGGAGCAACAGGATGGAGAACCAGAAGAATGGTTACATCCCGTTGTACCGGAGCGTCAAGAAGCAACCATGGGCAAAGGATGTCTATCTCAGGACGCTCTGGGAGAACATCCTGCTCGACGCTGCCAGGCAACCATTCGTAGCCAACTTTAAAGGGCATACATGGCGACTGGAAACCGGACAACTGGTAACGACCTCAGCTGATCTTGGTCTGGCTCTCTGCGATAGAAACGGGGAGCCAACAAGTCGCCATGCAGTTGAAAGGATGCTTACTGTATTTGAGAAAGAAGGGATGATTTCAGTTCATGCAGAAAGGAGAAAAGGGACGCTAATAACCGTTCTGAATTACTCCGAATATGCTGAAAAAATACCCGATTTACCCGCGCATAACTCCGCGCATAAGCCCGAGCATAACGAAGCCAGTGCTGGCGCGGCCTCAGAGGTACACCCCGCGCATAAACCCGAGCATAAAGCCGCGCATCATGAACAAGAAGGTAATAACAATAATAAAAAGACTACGTCCGAGAATTCTAACGAATCCTCTGACAAGCCCCCTAAAAATCTTCCTGTAGTTAGACCAGGCGCAGCAGTGCAAAGCCCCAAGGGTGACAAATGGGGTAATGCAGATGACCTGACGGCTGCGGAATGGATGTTCAAGAAAGTACAAATAATCTCACCTACAGCGCAGGAGCCAACCTGGTCATCCTGGTCAAACGATATCCGCCTGATGCGAAACGCTCTCGCGGTAAGCCATCAAGAAATATGCGAAGTATTCAAATGGGCGAATGCCGATCACTTCTGGCAGACCAACGTCATGAGCCCTGCAAAGCTTCGTGAAAAATGGGACACGCTCAAGGCCCAGATGAATCAGCCTGGCAGAAGTACGCGCACTGCGGCACCTGCCAAGCCTGAAGTCTGGAATACACGCGAAGCATGGCAGGAGTTCATATGAGAAATCTGACGAGCATTATCGCCAACCGTGACGGCGGCGCGCTGGCAAGCATGGCAGGGGCTAACCCTGAGCCAGTGAGCATCGTTAACGAAAACGCTGAGAAGCTGGTAGACGCGCTTTTTCAGAACCTGAAGCAAGTATTCCCGGCTGCGGTATCGACAGTGTTTCGCAATCCGGCAGACGAAGCCGCGGCTAAGCGTCAGTGGATCGCCGCATTCGCCGAGAACGGTATCAGGAGTCGTGAGCAGCTATCTGCAGGTATGCAGCATGCTCGAGCCAGTGAGTCGGCATTCTGGCCTTCGCCCGGGCAATTCATCGCATGGTGCAAGCAGGGGATTATCAAGGCTAACGGCTTACCTGATCTGGATGAGCTTTACCGCATGGTCATGAAGTACAGCCGTGACCGTGGTTATTACAGTTCGGCAGAAGCCTATCCATGGGGATCACCAGCCTGTTTCTGGATGGTGACCGCACTGTTTAACCAGATGCGATCTCTCAACCTCACAGAACCGGAACTGCGCAAGCGCTGCGCTAGTGAACTCAAAGCCATGTCGAAGCGTATCGAGGCTGGCGAAGCAATCCCGGCACCGGTCGTGCAAATACCGAAGCTGAGCATCCCGGTCAGTAACGACAAGGCGCTGGATAAGCTCGCAGAAATCCGGTCTAAGTTTGGCTTGAAGAAAGGACTTCAATCATGAACACCGAAATCAAAGAACTATCCCGCGCATACCAGCTCTGGTTAATCATCAAAGATAACCCCGGCATCAAGATGGCTGACGTTGCTAAGGCTATGGGTAGTCACACGAAGAACATTTCTGATGCCATTACCAAAATGGTGAAGGCCGGGAATATCTGCACCCAGGGTAAGAAGGGGATCAGAACCTACACGGCTAACAAGTCCAGCCCGCCAGTGATGTACGGTCGCGGTTCATACAAGCTCGGCAAGGAGCCGGCAAAGCCATCAATCTTCCTTGAGCCAACTCCGGGCAATTCAGTATTCGAAGAGTGCCGCGCCAACTGGATCGGGTATCGGATTAATCAATTATTGAGTGGGGTGAGAGCATGATTTACAGGCGTGGATGGGTGCCAGTTCTGTATCGGTATGAACTTGAGAAGAAGCTCAAAGAGCAGGGTTTCGAGAACTGGAAAGAAATATCACGTTTTCTGTGTGATGGTGATTCAGATACTTATGCCGATCATGATTTGCAGCCATCGCAATTCGCTTATCAGGTTGTCGATAACACCAAGTGGATGGGTGCGCGTGATGCCAAATTCTGGCAGCGACTTAACAGGCTGTGGTTCGTTCCATTGTACTTGCTGACGATACCATTCCAGTGGCTTATCCGTGGGCGAACAGGATTTTCGACGACTTCAAAGATTGCCGCGCTCTTTAGTCGCATCACCGGACTCGAATAACAGGCTCGCAAATCGCGGGCCTTTTTTATGGAGGATATATGACCACATCACCACTGAAGGTTGAAGACAGCAGGGCGCAGTTTGAAGCTGAGTTTCGCAAGCAGTACAGCTTCGATAAACACCTCGATTTGCTTCTGGAAATGTACAACCACGGCACCGATGAAGAACCTGATATTGATTATTACTCTCTGGCTGCACGTGATGCATGGAAATGGTGGCAAGCCAGCCGCGCTGCAATCGTCGTAGAGCTTGATAAGTGCAACTGTGACAACGGTGAAGAATCGGTGTGGGATGATGCAATCGAATACTGCGAAGTCACTCTCCGCGCCGCTGGCATAACCGTTAAAGGAGATAGCGATGAAGCAAACGCTAATGCTTCGTGACGAACGAATCAGGCAGAACGCAATAAACATCATCAACTCCCTCCTGACTGACAAAGATCGACCCGTAACAATCCGCATCTCCGACTACAAACGAAACCTCGACCAGAATGCAAAATTCCACGCGCTATTAGGTGACATTGCTCGCCAGGCTGAATGGTGCGGCAAGAAGCTGAAACCTGAACAGTGGAAGGTATTGCTTATCAGCGGTCACACCGTCGCCACAAAGCAGCAGGCCGAGATTGTGCCGGGCATTGAGGGTGAGTTCGTAAACATCCGCGAGAGCAGCGCAGAGATGAGCGTCAGCCGCATGGCGAGTCTTATCGAATATGTCACGGCCTGGGCAGTTGGGCAGGGGATTAAATTCACAGAGGGACGCTATTCATGAGCGATTACACCGGTAGTAACACTCCGATCGACATCCGCAATTTATGGCAAACGCCACCGGAAATAGCCGCCGCGCTAAACAAAGAATTTCACTTTGTTGGTGATGCAGCCGCCAGCGACGCGAACCACCTTTATCCGCTTTACCTGACCGAAGAGCAGAGCGCTCTGGAAACCGAATGGGATATTTATTTCCCGCCTGGTTATATCTGGATTAACCCACCATACAGCGACATCACTCCATGGGTGAGAAAAGCCTCGCAGATAGATAGCGACGAGCATGGCGCGGTGATGCTGGTTCCTGCAGATACATCGGTTGGCTGGTTCAATGAGGCCAAACGCACATGCAGTGAAATCCGGTTTATCACTGGCGGCCGACTTTCGTTTGTCCGCGCTGATACCGGCAAACCAGTGAGCGGGAACAACAAAGGTTCAATGCTGCTGATCTGGAATCCGCACATGCTGGGCGTCTGCAATGTCAGTTTTGTAGAGCGTGACCTGCTGATGGAATACGGTGCCGCAGTAGCAGGGAGAGGGGAATGCGCCAGCGAAAGAGCAGCATAGTCGCAGTAATGGACGCGTCCATATTCAAACCCACCAAACGTTCCCGCAACAAACCCAAACCAATCCCAACCGAAAGCCAGGTGAAAACGTATGACTACGTTTACGTCCTGTTGCGCGCTAAATGGGATCGCATGAGAAGGACAAGAGCATGACGACGCTACCCAGAAACTTCGGCTGGAACCGGATCAAGCTATCAACCCACACATACGAGCAGTTGCAGCAACTCGAAGATGATGTGAAAGCCAATCACAGTTGTCACGAAGGTATTCACCTTATCGACGCTGTCGGACGCAAGAAGCTCGATGCAATCAGCTGGGCTGTCTACAACAAGCAGAAGAGGAAAGATGATGCTTAGCCCGACATAAACAGCCAGATACGAGCGCAACAGCAACGCAGCAGCAGGATATTGCGCAGCGTGTACAAGGCCTTTGCAGGCTGGCGAAGTTTACGCATGTAACGAATGCGCTCATAAGGCGTATGTAGAAACTAAGGGATCATCCCAAATTTCCGCATCGATTCCTCAATCAAAATCTTGAACGAATCAGGGCATGGGTAAACTCGGGAATTGCTATCAATTCTGTTTGGGGCCGTTCTGGTTGTCAGGTTGTGATCATGTTTCACATGAGCTATGTGGCATGTTTTCACTGATACACCATGTGAGCTCTTAATATCTTCCTGAATTTGCTTATAAGTTGCCATTTTATATCCCCATATTATCTAGGAGGTTATTTATCATGGCTGAACGGCGAAAGCCACCGAATCCCAAGACATGCGCCATCTGCACCAAAGAATTTACCCCTCGTAACTCACTCCAAAGAACCTGCTCAATACCTTGCGCCATATCCCACGGCAAGCAAAAAGAGCAAGCCAGGCAAGACAAAGCGGAACGCGCCAATCTGAAAGTCAGGCGGGAGAAACTCAAGACCGCATCCGACTGGAACAAAGAGGCTCAGGCAGCCGTTAACCGGTTCATCTTCTGGCGTGATTACGGTAAGCCTTGCATAGCATGCGGGAAGCCATTGGTTTACGGGGTAAGAGGTGGGGCAGTAGACGCAAGTCATTACCGCTCAAGAGGCTCGGCAGCACATTTAAGATTTAACGTTTTCAACATCCACGCAGGCTGCGTGAGATGCAACAGGGAGCTATCCGGCAACCTGATTCCATTCCGTATCAACCTCATCGAGAAAATCGGCCCAGAGCGCGTACAGCGCATTGAGCACGACAACAAACCACGCAAGTTCGATATCGACTACCTGAAACGTGTGAAATCCATCTTCACGCGCCGGGCTCGCCATTACGAAAAACTACGCAAGCGAACAATGGAGCATGCAGCATGAAAACACGCGCCTTAATAGCAATAAGCGCAGCATTGATGGCACAACTCTGGCAGCCAACGCCAATTGCCGAGCCGATGCGAACACCTTGCTACTCATACCCGCTCACCAATAGCCGTCACACCGGCAAAGCAGCAGAGCGCCGTAAAGCGAAACAGCGCCGGAGGGCAAGACTGTGAAAGAAATCTATCAGCGAATAGACGGTTCCGCTTATCGAAATATCTGGGTAGTTGGCGACCTTCACGGCTGCTACACGCTACTGATGAACAAGCTGGATGGAATCGGATTCGATACCACGCAAGACTTGCTTATCTCCGTTGGCGACCTCGTCGACCGTGGATCCGAAAACATCGAATGCCTGGACCTCATCAACTTCCCATGGTTTAAGGCTGTTCGCGGCAATCATGAGCAGATGATGATTGATGCAGTCCTCCATAATTGGCGCGAATCTCTTTGGATGCACAATGGCGGCGACTGGTTTTACTATCTTGATGCCGACAAGAGCCACCAGGCGAAAACCCTCATTAAAAAAGTCGATAACCTCCCGCTCATTATCGAACTACAAACCGGAAGTCAGAAAATTGTCATCTGTCACGCCGACTATCCGCACAACGAATATGAGTTTGGCAAGCCGGTTAACGACGAGCAGGTCATATGGAATCGTGAGCGAGTCAGCAATGCATGGGACGGGATCGGCAGCCAGATAGCCGGTGCAGACGAGTTTATCTTCGGGCATACCCCGGCAAAGAATCCGCTCAAATACTGGAATCAAAACTACATCGATACCGGCGCCGTGTTCTGCGGGAATCTCACATTACGCCAGTTGCAGGGGGAAGCATGAGACTTGAAGCGATCGGAAAATACTTCGCACCAAAATCCCCACACATCACCGATGCACCCAGGGCAACAGCTTCTGACGCATTGAGCATTAGTGAAGTGATGGCCGCATTAGGTCTTGCAGGACTTAAAAGCGGCATCGGTCTGGATTTGTATCTGGCGAAGATTGGCATCAGCGCACCAGATAAAGCAGTAGAGGGACTTTATGAAATCGCACAACGCCTTGCAGGGCAATGTCGGACAATCTCAGAACTTGATGAAGATATTAAGCAAAGGGTTCTGCAAATACTCGCAACTTTTGCCTATCAGGATTATTCACGCAGCGCGGCTAGTGTTCGTCAATGCGAATGCTGCTCTGGGGAAGGATTCATAGTGGCCGAAGTTTTCACCATGAAAGCGGCAATGGGGAAGATGACGCAGCTATCCGATGTGAAGCTTGTGCGATTCGATAAGCCAATGCCTGGTAACGATCTCAAGCCTAAGCGGGAGGTGGTTCGCGCTCTCTGCAAACCATGCGGCGGCAAGAAGGTGGTTAGTAACTCATGCCGGTGCCACGGGAAAGGAAAAGTGGTGAACAAGGATAAGACTGAAGCACTCGGTGGCATTCCTGTCTGGGAAGATTGCGACAAGTGCTCCGGGCGTGGTTACCGCAGGCTAAAGTTTTCAACCGTTCTGGAGGCAATCCAAACGGCATGGGACGTGAAGAAAACATTTGCCTATGACCACGTGCAGCCATTCTTTGAGATGCTTGTTAGCGAATGCCACAAAGAAGAGGCCATTGCTGACTTAATGCTGTCAAAAGTCACAAACTGATAAGTTATTTCTACTGATATGGATTTTGGTAGAAATTAACCATTGTATATCGCGGAAAAAAAGACTAATCTTCATCCTAACACTACAAATCCGTCTGATTGTTACGGTGGATTTAAAAGAGGCCTCGCTGATGCGGGGCTTTTTCGTTTCTGCACATCATGTAAGAGCATTCCAAGTGATAGGCCTATCGCTCTGTGAATCCACCATAAAGATGGGAATGCTCTTTCAGTTGTGGTGAGTGCGGTGGAGGGGCTTTGGAGTGAGCTTCTTGGCGGTTGCGTAGCTTCAAAGCCTCTTTTCTGGTTCCTTCATTCATGAGGGTACCATGCAGTAACTATATGAAAACATTAACGTACGATATTTAAGGGCTGCCAATCGGCGGCCTTTCTTATTTAGCGCCAACCATCCAGCAACCAATATCACTCATAGATAACGTGCCGTGGCATGGATGGCGCTTTCCCGATTACACAGACAGCACCTGCTTACGATAGCGAGGTGAGAGATATGCGTATGCCTGGAAATAATCCCGACCTGTTTGCGCTGCTACTGGCAACTCTCATGACGTTATTGGGAGCTATGGCCAGTTATGCCTACCGGGTCATTAATGGCGCCAGATTTAGCTGGGTGATGTTAGCACTGCAGCTAATCATCTCGCTGTTTGCTGGTTCGCTAATGATGCTTGCGGCAATGCATTACAAATGGCCAATGGAAGTGACTGGGGCAATCTGCGGATTAGCGGGCTGGTCTGGTTCGACACTGATTAAAGCGCTGGAGTCGCGTCTTCTGAATAAAGCCGGAGCAGCAAATGCCAACCAACAACAACCGTAAAGCTTTTCTGGATATGCTGGCCTGGTCGGAAGGCACAAGTCGCATCAAGGGAAGCGACAACGGATACAACGTGATTGTTGGTGGCTCACTGTTTAGTGGCTACGCCGACCATCCTCGAAAGCTCATTGACCTGCCGCGGCTCGGTATCAAATCAACGGCAGCTGGTCGATATCAATTGCTCTCCCGTTACTGGGATGCATATCGCAAACAACTCGGCCTGAAAGACTTCTCTCCTGCGAGTCAGGATGCGGTCGCATTGCAGCAGATTAAAGAGCGCAAAGCCCTGCCTGATATTGATGCTGGGAACATTGCAGCGGCAATTCAGAAATGCTCAAACATCTGGGCGTCACTGCCTGGTGCCGGCTATGGCCAGCGCGAACACAAACTTGGTGACCTGATCGGCAAGTTCAAAGAGGCTGGCGGGGTGGTGGCATGATCCCCTCAATCCTGAAAGATAACTGGAAGCCGATTGCATTAATTTTGCTGGCTGGCCTTCTGCTATGGGGCGTTCATCACAACAGCTACGAGTCGGGAAAGTTCGACTCTAATCGTGACTGGAAACTTGAATGGGCCAAGCGTGACGCTAAAGACCTCCTTGAGTTAGCCGGGCGACAAGAGCAAGAGCGCACCGAAGAGCAGCGCCGCCAGAACCAAATCAACCAGGTAACAGCCGATGCACAAACTCAACTCGACAAAGCGCGGCTTGATGCTGCTAACGCTCGGTCTGCTGCTGACAAGTTGCAGCTCACCATCGCAAACATCCGGCGTCAGTTCGCAGCAAGTGAAACCAGCAAGCTTTCCGCAATTGCCAACGCAAGCGCGACAAGGGCCAACTCCGGAGTATTGCTTGCCGACGTGCTCAGCAAATCTGTCGAAAGAAATCAGCAACTGGCAGCAACTGCTGACGAATGGCGAGTAAATGGCCTGGCGTGTGAACGGTCATACGATTCCATTACAGATGTGAAATGAATCCTCCGACAAGGAACCAGATTGTGTAGCCCCGCAAGGAGAGTGATCCAATCTTGGCGGCTCGGAAAGACGAGAAGTGGGGAAGTCATGCTGTGAAGCACCACAAACCTGCGACAATCGAACATGGTATAATCAATGAGTGGCTAGGGTAGCTCCCGAAAAGCGGCATCGTCACCGCCTGCCATTCATTATCTGACGAGCAACTAAGACGAGGTTGTTATGGAAATGCGCGAATTAAAAACGCCCATGCACCCACTCAAAGTAATTGAGGAGTGGCGCAAGGGATGTTCATGCTCGATGGATTCAAAAGGCAACCATCTTCATCCGTCGCACTGCGAGGAATGCACTGATGCCGCAATGAAGGCTATTGAGCATTATTACGATGTTGCCGACAAGCCGCCGGTGTGGGGTAATTGGACTCCTGCTAAATAGGCGAGGCAGTCATGAATTTAGGTGATTGGCGTAACGCCAAGAGCGAACTGAATATTCCCAAGGAAAAGGTTAAGCCTTTGCCGGGAATGAAAGTAAAGTGGAAGGATGTCTACTTTCCATTTGGCGATTGGATAAACGATGCGGGTGACGTGGTTGATATAACCAATGGCTTCCGTGCTGAGTTCGGTGGCATCAGGCTCATAGTTATGATGACACCAAATACCTCCGCTCCCGGGCATGGCGAGCCATCAATGACGGCAAATCGGCCAAGTTTTATTGATGAGGATGCGCTTGAATACTGCACTACAGTTAACGGCAATTTCATCACCATAAAATAATGTCATCACATAATCAGGTCGCCAATCGGCGGCCTTTTTTAATGCCTTAATCACCGTGTGAGCCGCCTCGTCTCCACGTAAACCCGTGACAGCATTAACGACGACTCAGCCTCCATTGAGGACTCCCTCTGACGAGTGTGCTGTATTCCACGTAACGAGTAATGCCGCGTGTTTTCCTGCTGTAGCAACCAGCAGGGTTTGAGCGCTCATGGTGGCAACCAGTGCCATGGCAGAATGAAACTGGAATCAACCCTTCAATAACCTCCGCGCGTCGCAGCGCATAACACTCCCGAGTCTTTCAGAAAGCTGAGCCTGAGAACTGCCGTATATGGTGGCGACCATCTCGGGGCGGCTTTTCTGTGCGAACAGGCTCATCTTTCTAAAAGGTATAACGCAATGGCTAATAAGTCTGACCGCGCATGGCTTCCAACAAGAGCGGAAATATTATCCAGGTATTATTACGATAATGACCTTGGGCAGCTCGGTTGGATTAATGGGAAAAAGGCGGGCAAGAAAGCTGGCTGGATGCGCCAAGATGGATATATAGATGTTTCTATTTGCGGTGAGAAGTTTAGGGCTCACCGCCTGATATATTTTCTGCATCACAACATTTGGCCTATCGAAATAGATCATATAAATGGCGTTCGTGATGATAATCACATCGAGAATCTTCGAGAAACAACCAGCGCTAAAAATCAGTACAACATCAAAATGCCAGCCAGGAATACCTCTGGCGTGAGAGGTGTTTGTTGGCATAAGGCGTCCAGGAAGTGGTATGTGCAATATGGCGTTGGCAACAAGAAAGCATACCTTGGAACATTTCAGGATCTTGAGCTTGCAGAGTTAGTAGCTAACGAGTATCGAGAGAAATATCACGGCGAATATTATCGTGATTATCGTTAGCCATTACAGAAGCCATTCGAGCAGTGGCTTCGATAATGACAACCAGAGGACTACCAAATGTCCGACATATACCAAATCACTATCACCACTACCAACAAAGAAACATTCACCGGAAAGATGACGCGCAAGCAACCTGAACTGGTTAACGGCTTCGTAGCGTTAGCGCAGGACAATGGCGAGTGGCGATTCTTCAAGCCAGAGAGTGTTGAGCAATTCCACTTCGTACCGGTGGTGGAAGAGAAGACCGATGAGTAAGACAACCTACAGGTGCTTAACCTGCGGGAGAGTGGTCGAGTTTGATGGCGTATGCGCTCTCAACTTTTTCCCATCATGCCATCGGATGCCAATGCTCAGAAAAGTTGAGTCGGTAGTGGAAGAAGAAACCAAGGGATAACAGTTATGGCAAAACCAGATTGGGAGGCCATCGAATCGGCTTACCGGGCTGGCTTGATGTCCATAAGAGAAATTGCCTCGTTACATGGCATCACTCACGGCGCTGTGAATAAGCGAGCAAAGCGTGATGGATGGGAACGTGACCTCAAGGCGAAGATAAAAGCCAAGGCTGACGCGCTGGTATCCAAACGCGAGGTATCCAGCAAGGTATCCACTGAAACGGCTACCAACGAACGGATACTGATTGAGGCTAACGCCGAAGTCATTGCCAACGTCCGCATGGAACATCGTGGCGATATTCGTCGCGCGCGTAACATTGCCAATTCTTTGCTTGCAGAGCTTGAGGCTGAATGCACTGATGTTGCCGCATTGGAGCAACTTGGCGAGCTACTGCGCCGGGAAGACGACAAAGGCATGGATAAGCTTAATGACCTGTACAACAAAGTTATCAGCATGCCGGGCCGAGTTAAGTCGATGAAAGACTTATCCGACACGCTGAAGAACCTGATCGGGCTTGAGCGCCAGGCATATGACATTGGCGGGCCAGAAACAGATAACGTGGTTGGCAAGCTTTCTGACCTGATGGATTCATTGTCTCAGGGGGCTTAATGAGAACCGGTAAGATTTATCAATTCACTTGCACCGAAAATGGTAAGCGTTATGTCGGTTCAACTGTGAGATCGGAAAAGCAAAGGCGCAGTGAGCACCTCCACCTGTTAAGAAATGGGAAGCATCACTCTCGTCATTTTCAACGCTGCTTCGATAAATACGGAGAGGAGTCATTCGTCTTCGAGGTTATTGAAATTGTCGATGATTTGAATTTTATGTTGTGCCGGGAGCAATTTCATATCTGGCGAGTCGGCCCAGGGCTTCTTAATGCGGTAGATGTTTCAGACTCAGCCCTCGCAGCTGCAAAAGCTAACACTGGCAGGGTTCAGGGTCGTGAAGAAAGGTTGGCAAGGTCACTGTCTCAACGTGAAGCCATCGCGAAAGGGACAAGGAAAAAGAATGAGTGGTCTAAAGAGCAGAGATTGGCTCATTCAGAAAGACTTACTGGTCGATTTATGCCTCCTGTTTCAGATAAAACCAGGCAGAACATTAGCAAAGCATTATGCGGCAGGCCTGTTTCAATAAATGGGGTGAAAGCATCAGTTGCTGCCAGAACGTCTTTCATCAATGAAGAGGTTTCGCTATGGCTAAAAATGCGGGAGTCAGGGATGAGCTATAGGCAAATAGAAAAGGAAACCGGACGCTCTCGCGATGTTGTGTCCAGAGAGTGTAAGAGGGTTCGCGAGCATGAAAGCAGAGCATCTTGCGCTACTGAGCGATAAAGATTTCCGATTAAATAATCTCTACTGGATCACCGACAAAGAAGGCAAGCCGATACGCTTCAGGATGACGCCTGAGCAGCGCGAATACTTCGAAGGTATCCACACTCGCAATATCATCCTTAAAGCTCGCCAGCTCGGTTTCACGACTGAGGTGTGCATTATCCAGTTGGATGCGGCGCTGTTCGAGTCTGCCAAGTGCGCACTGATAGCCCACACGCTGAACGACGCAAAGCGCCTGTTTCGTGAAAAGGTGAAGTACGCATACGACAACCTGCCCGATGAAATCAAAGCCGCTAACCCGGCAAGCAATGACTCGGCGGGCGAGCTGGTATTCAAGAAGGGCGGATCACTCTACGTAAGCACGTCATTCCGTGGCGGTACGCTGCGTTACCTGCACGTTTCAGAGTTCGGCAAGATATGCGCTAAGTATCCAGACAAAGCACGTGAGATTGTCACTGGTGCGTTTGAAGCGGTATCAACCGGATGCTTTGCCACTATCGAGAGCACGGCAGAAGGTCGCGCCGGTTACTTCTTCGATTACTGCCAGACGGCTGAGAAAGCTCAGTTGCAAGGCAAGCGGTTGTCCGCGCTCGACTGGAAATTCTTTTTCTTCTCCTGGTGGAAGAATCCGCAGTATGCAATTGACCCGGTAGAGCCATTACCGCAGCGCCTGGTTGATTACTTTGCGGAGATGGAAGCCAAGCAAGGTGTAACTCTCAACGAGCGCCAAAAGGCCTGGTACTACGCCAAAGAGAAAACACTCGGCGATGATATGAAGCGGGAATATCCGACTATCCCCGCCGAGGCATTCCAGCAGTCAGTTGAAGGCGCGTATTACGCCAAACAATTCCGTTGGCTCTACACCAACAAACGCATTGGCACCTTGCCTGATAACTCACATCTACCGGTTCACACGTTCTGGGATATCGGCGTGGGTGACTCAACGGCTATCTGGTTCGTGCGAGAGGTTGGTGAAGAGTTCCACGTCATCGACTACTACGAAAACTCAGGTGAAGGCCTGCGCCATTATATGAAGGTGCTGAAAGACCGTGGCTATGAATACGGTGAGCACTGGGGGCCGCATGACATCGAAAACCGTGAGTTCGGATCGGATGCTAAATCCCGCAAAGAGTTAGCGCGGGAAGGTTACGAAATTGACGGTCAGGTTTACTCGATGACATTCAAGGTTGTGCCTAAAACTGGCGTTGATACCGGCATTGAGTCGGTGCGCGAAGTCTTACCCAGGTGCGTATTCGATGAAGATAAGTGCGCTGAAGGCATATCCCACCTCGAAGCTTATCGAAAAGAGTGGGACGACAAGCGCGGATGCTGGAAAGACAAACCGCTTCACGACAAAACATCGCACGGCTCTGATGGGTTCCGCTACTTCGCTGTAGCCAAGAACAACCGGAAGCAGGTCGGGGCATTCTATTTCTAAGGAGTAATCGCCGTGAGCGAACAAAACAACAGCCTGGAAATGGCTGTGAATAGCCTCGCCACCGAAATGCGGCGAAACAGCTACATTCAGGCCATTACCGGAATGTCTGGTAACACCAAGCGGCCAATGCTTTATCAGGAGTTCGGTTACCCGCAGCAGATAGAGTTCAATGACTTCTACCGGATTTACCGCCGCAATGCCGCTGGCTTTGCAGTTGTGCATCGCCTGCTTGATGGTTGCTGGCAGGACTTGCCGGTTATCGTTGAAGGTGAAGAGGCAAACGAGGCCCGCGAGACAACGGCATGGGAAAAAAATGTCACCAGGCTGATGAAAAAACACTGGGCAAAGGTGAAGGATGCTGACCGCCGAAATATGGTTGGTCGCTACTCTGCACTTTTGATTCAGGTTCGGGACAATCAGACATGGGACAAGCCGATTAACACGGCGCTCGTAAAAAGCCTGAAAGATAAAGCCCTGGTTAAGCTCATTCCGGTATGGGAACAACAGTTGACCGTCGCCGAGTGGGAGAATGACCGGTTATCTGATGATTTTGGACAGCCTAAAATGTTCAACTTCAACGAGATGCCTGTCGGTGATAACAAATTTGTTGGCCCAACGCGCGGTGAGCCTGTGCATCCGAGTCGGGTGATCATCTTCTGTGAAGGCGCGGAGGATGAGAGTGCACTGTCTGGTATCCCGCTGCTTGAGTCTGGATATAACAAGCTGCTCGACCTCGAAAAAATCTCAGGTGGCGGTGCCGAAGGGTTCCTGAAGAATGCCAGCCGACAAATGGCCGCTGAGTTCGACAAGGAAACCGACATCGGAACCCTTGATGCTCAGGCTAAGAAAGCTGGATATGCAGACCTTGGCGAGGCGATGAATGACAAGTTCACTCGGCTTAACCGTGGCACTGACGCAGCAGCAGTGATGCAGGCAGGGCGTCTGAATGTTCTGTCAGTAACCCCAGGCGACCCCGCGCCAACATGGACAGTCACCGCAAACGAACTGGCCGCATCGGTTCAGATGCCATTCACTATCCTGTTTGGTCAGCAGACCGGACGCCTGGCGAGTGATGAGGACAAAACAGATTGGGCGATTCGCCGTAACGGTCGTCGCAATGGCTTCCTCACTGACCGCATCACTGAGCTACTAACCCGCTTCTGGCAAATTGGCATCATCGAGCCGCCAGCGGGCGAAGAGGTTACAGTCTCATGGGCTGATCTTCTGGCTCCGGGTGAGAAAGAGAAGATTGCCAACATGAAAGACATGGCGACGGTTGCGAAGGACACCCAATCAGCTTACGGAACTCCGGCATTCACTGAGGATGAGATCCGCGAAGTTGGCGGTTATGACCCATTGCCAGAGGCAGAGAAGCCAAAGGGCGCTGATGAATCGGCGAAGAACATCGACCCGCTGACAGGTAAGCCAATTGAACAACCAACCGAAACCCGGCAGCCCGATAATACCGCGCAACAAAGCTGACCCGACTCAATCCTACCGCGCAGTAAACCGGATGTACCGAGACATCGAGCAGCGCTACTACGACATCAAGGTCGCGCTGAAGCAGTTATTCGATATGCGTTTAACCGGGCGCGAACGGGCCAGTAATTCGATGTACGGTTATATCCTTGCTCGCAATGGTAATCAGCCTGACACGCTCTACCAGGTGAACGCTGGCACGTTTATCTACGACATGACAGCGGTGCAGTTAGCCGACCTGTTGCAGGTGGTGCAGACGATACTGGATGACCACTTGCTCGAGGGTGGCAGCCAGAACCTGTGGGCGTTTGATTACGTCGCCGAGGAATATCAGCGCGGCACACTGAACGCTTTCACAAACCTTTCGGTGCAGTCACCAATCTACGCCAGCCAAACGACGCTACA
This sequence comes from Buttiauxella brennerae ATCC 51605, assembly GCF_001654925.1. Taxonomy (GTDB): domain Bacteria; phylum Pseudomonadota; class Gammaproteobacteria; order Enterobacterales; family Enterobacteriaceae; genus Buttiauxella; species Buttiauxella brennerae. Next base: position 295,758 of record NZ_LXER01000017.1, on the reverse strand, counting down.
GCAGCTTTTAAGCACCCCGGCATACCAGAATCAGGTCGCATCGGCTTTCGTGTCCACGTACAGCGACTGGAAGGGCATAAGCGATGCTGCCCGTGTTGACCTGGCTAATGTGATTGCTGATTCGATTGGCAGAGGTGTTAACCCGAGAGAAACCGCATCCATCATTAGTAAGCGATTAGATGTATCGATGTCCAAAGCAAAAACCATCGCCCAGTCAGAGCAAGTTGGTGCCTTAAGGCAGGCGCAGCGCAATGAAACGGATTGGGCAAAGGATCGGCTTGGTCTGAACACGGCAATTCTCTGGTTATCAGCTTTAAAGCCGACAACAAGGGCGTGGCACCGGGCAAGGCATGGCAAAACGTACTCAACGGAAGAGGTTGCAGACTTCTACTCTCAGGGTGGCAACTCATACAATTGCTTCTGCGCCAATGTCCCTTGCCTGCTTGATGATGACGGCAATCTCTACAACGAAGGGCTATCTGAAAAACTCGCTAAAGAGCGAGAGGATTGGAAACCATCAACTTAATCTACACAGGTCGCAAATAGCGGCCTTTTTTATTGCCTGAAATCCACCAATGAGGACTCAGCATGAAGCTGTCGAGCATTCATGTGAAATCCTTGGCCATCAACGCTTCAAACATCTCAACGACCACTATCAACGGGCAGGAACACTACGTCATTCGTGGTGCGGTTCCGATCGTCGATGACATTGTGATGAACAGCGTTTTGTACCCGGCTGAGGAGATTAACAACAGCTACGCAACGATGGAACGGAAGCTTATGCCTCTGTCTCATCCGAAAGTAGACGGCAATTACGTCAGCGCTAACGACCCGCGCGCGGTGAATGAATATCACGTAGGTGCCTGGGCTCAGAACGTCAGTAAGGCTGGCGATAAAGTCGTGATGGACGTTTACGTTAACAAGTCCGTTGCTGATTCAAAGCCAGGCGGCAAGCGCCTGATTCAGCGCCTTGATGACATGATCGCCGGTAATAACGCCGAGCCAATTCACGTATCAACCGGCCTGCTGCTGAACAAAGAGCAGAAGTCAGGCGAGTCGAAGGGCAAAAAGCACACGCATATCGCCCACAACATGCAATTTGACCACGTAGCCATTCTGCTTGATGAGCCTGGAGCCGGTACGCCAGATGAAGGCGTGGGGATGTTTGTTAACGCAGACGGAACCAGCAGCGATGTTGAGTCGGTGAACCTGATCGATGCCGCGAACAGCATGAAAGATGGCCTTTTCAATAAGGCCAAGTTCTATCTCTTCCACAACTCAGGCGCTTCATTCGATGAAGTCCACCGAATGCTCTGCGATGCCATTCGCGCGCCACAAGGCAGCGATATCTGGCGTTACATCGTCAGCGTCTGGCCTGACAAATTCATTTACGAGGAAGGGGCAAAACTCTTCCAGCAGAAATACCTCATTGATGACAGCGAAGTAACGCTTGTCGGAGATGCGGTTGAAGTCGTGCGCAAACCAACTGAGTACGAAGTCATTACTAACGGAGAATTAAACCCGATGAAAGAAAAGATGATCGCCGCGCTCAATGCCGCTGGCGTTAAAACCGACGGGCTGACCGACGATCAGGTCTGGGATGCCTTCAACCAACAAGCGAAGAAACCCGCTGCAGGCGATGAGGAAATCGACCCGGCAACCGGCAAGCCCAAAGTGAAAGCCGAACCTGCAACCAATCAGCAATTGCAGGACATGATCACTACCGCCGTAAACGCTGCAGTGAAACCTTTGCAAGAGCAGTTGCAGAGTAATGCCAACAAAGAGCTTGGTGAAAAACGTCAGGCTGTGAAAGCGAAGTTCCCGTTCATGACTGAATCGGCGATCAACTCGCTGACTGGCGACGCACTGAATGACATGTTCGCTCAGTGCCAGACAAGCATTGGCCTGAACAGTCAATTCCAGGCTAACGCTGAAAGCGACACCTGGAAAGACTACGACATGAACGCCGCAATTGAGGAGAACAAATAATGGTGGCTAACGTCATTTATCGTGGGCCGGTAGAGCGTGAACCGGAAACCATCAACCTGCCAGTAACAGCTGCGTCAACACCAGGCATCGCCGTCAAGATTGCCTCTGGAAAGTTGGCTGCATCAACCGACGCAACAGGCCGCTGGTTAATTCTCGGCAACCGTCGCTTCTCCGGTCAGACCATCGATACCGCATACGCAGCAAACGAAACTGGCGTGGCCTATCGCGTTGAAGGCGAGCAGGAATACAACGTTCGCCTGGCGGCTGCGGCTTACACCGTTGGTCAGGAAATCACTATTGGTGCTGGCGGTGTGTTCAAGGCTGCCGCAACTGGCAACCAGGTTATTGCTACCTTCGACGAAAAAGCAGGTCGCACATTGGCTGCTGAAGGTTTCGGCGATGTGGTGATCCTCTCTACTCCATACGCCAAAGCATAAGGAATAATCAATGTTACGTTTTACGAAAGAACAACAGGCGTTCATCCTCAATTCGCGCCGAAACTGGGATGCTCAGCATCGCCGCATGGCGCAGATGAATGGCTTCGATTTAAGCGAAGTGGCTGGCGCTGTGATGGCTGGTAATGCGCTGGCTGGTAACGCCTCAACTCTGCCTAAAGATGTTTGGGGTGAGTGGGATCGTGATGCCATTTTGGTGCAGAAAGATGTGCTGGCGGTGTTCTCTGACCTCGCAGCAACTAACAGCCGCCCGATGAACCTCGGCAAACTTATTCACTACTTCCAGACGGTATCCGACTCTGGTGATGTGAATATCAGCCTGGATGGTCGCGGAAAAGCCAAAAATGACGCGCCGGTCATCGATTACCACGGTACGCCACTGCCGATCATCGACAGCGAGTTCTCTTTCGGCTGGCGCCAGATGTTAGCCGCGCAGAGCGAAGGTTATTCTCTGGACTCCGCAGCGCGCTACAACCACATGCGCAAAGTGGCTGAGAAGCTGGAAGATATCGCACTGAATGGTGACGCAAATATCAACGTTGGTGGCGCTACGCTCACGGGCCTGCGTAATGCACCTAATCGTGCCACCGCAACGCATGGTGTCGATCTGAATGGTGCCGATGGCGCCGCGTGGACTGATGCGATTAAGAAAACCATCGCTGCCCTGCATGCCAAGAACTTCTACTCGCCAGTAACCATCTATCTGAATTACTCAGACTGGTTCTACGCATCCTCAACTGAGTATGTGGCGACGTATCCGAAGAAGATCCTTGCTGCTCTGATGGAAATCCCAGGCATTGCCGCAATCATCCCTGCATCAAAAGTGCCAGCTAACGAAATCCTCGGCGTGTGCAAGCGTCCTGATGTTGTTCAGGTGCTGAATGGCATGCCGATGACCGTTCGTCCGAAGGTTCGCCAGAACCCTGAAGATGATTACGTGTTCACCGTCATTGCCGCTGCTGCTGTCGAACTGAAATTCGACGCAACTGGCCAGGCTGGCTACGTGCAGACCACCAAATCCTAACCGATGGGGCTTCGGCCCCGTAATGAGGCAAATGATGGCTAAGAAATATCTCGATGAGCGAGGTCAGTTCACTGAGCCAGCCGGTGGCAGTGGCACTGTAACGAGCGACCAAATCACCGACGCCACTACCGTTGGCAAATCAGTGCTTACCGCTGCTGATGCCGCCGCCGCTCGCACAGCCATTGGCGCTGTAGCTATCGGCACCACCGGAGCTACCGCAATGGCTGGCAATAAAATCCCTACTGCAACAGAGCGTGGTGGCGTATTGCAGCAAACCGCAGTTACCGATGCGGCAGCCGCCCCAACGCAACAGGACTTCAATGGCCTGCTCGCAAAACTTCGCACCGCTGGCATTCTGGCAACCTGACAGGAATATATATGACTGATAAAAAACAACAGTGGCTACTGACTCACGATAGCCACGATCTGAAGAAAGGCGACATCTACGAAGGTGAGAAGCTTCCACTGTGGTTAGCTGGTAAAGCGAAGCCATTGGCAGCACGCACCTTTGAGGTGGCTACTCCTGATGAGTTGGGAAAGCTGCAAGCTGACCTGACTGAAGCGACCGGGAAGGTTTCAGAACTGACGGATGACAATCAGAAACTGCAAGCTGACCTGACTGAAGCGCAAAACCAGATCGCCGAGCTCAAGAAGAAGGTGAAATAACCATGGCTGACCCAATCACGGCAGATGATGTAAAAGGCTTCCTCGCTGAGCTTGGGTATGCCATTCCTGATGCTCTGCTGACTCCTATTCTCTGCCTGGTAAACAAAATCATTCCGTGTCTCGAAGGTGCTGGCTATGACGATTGCACGTCAAAGCTCATCCTGATGTATGCGGCGGCTCTCATGGCGACATCATCCGGTGCTCGTCGCATCAAATCGCAGGGCGCACCTTCTGGCGCGTCACGCTCGTTTGATTACGGCGAGGACGGCACTGTCTGGCTGCGTGATTCACTGGCTCAACTGGATACCAGCGGATGCACTGGCGAGTTGCCGATTAGCGTGGGTAACTCGGTGGGGCTGTTTATGGTTGTGGGTGACTGCTGATGTGGAAGCCCATAAACGAAAGCCTGCCGAAGCCATTCGCTCGAGTATGGGTGAAAACGGATACCGGCCGGGAAACAACCGGCTATCTGAAATCTAACGGTGAGTGGGTTATCAACTGCGTGACCATTCGCGCTACGGGCGCGGTAGTGGTTAGTTGGAGGGAGGGTTGATGTCAGCAGCAGCTAATTGGAGTTATACAGCGGCGGCCACATTCTGGAAAACGCTTGGTTACAGCGAAAGCGGTGACAACCTCGGATACTCGGCACCGGTCGCGATTCTATGCGACTACGAAGGTAGTCTAAGCAAGCGCATTGGCAGCATCGGCGCTGAGATAGTCGCTAAGAACACGATTTGGAGCGAGTACGCTGACGCCACCACAGGCGATTACATTCTCATCGGAACCAGTGTTGACCCAGACCCATTAAACGCCGGAGCTGATGAAATCATGCAAGTCATTCGCTATGCCGATACGTTCGACAGAATTGCAGATGATTACGCGATAATTACCGGGGTGTAACTATGGTGGCTAAAGTCAGGGGGATTCGAGAAGCTCAGCAGAACCTCAATAAACTCATCGACAACATTCAAAGCAAGAAGTCGGTAAGAGCAATTTACTCTGCACTGTTCATCATTGGCGCTGCTTCTGCCAAAGAAGTGCCACGCGATACTTCCACCCTTGTTAACTCTCAATTCCGTGAGGTGGAGGCAAAGGGGGGGGTGGTTCTCGGGAGGGTTGGCTACTCAGTTGCTTATGCCGCTGCTGTCCACGAAGCTCCTGGGAAATACCTGAACACCCAAACAGACCGTCCCGTTGGTCGCGGAGAAACGCCAGGCTCTCGCGGTGTTATCTGGGGGCCGAATGGGAATCCTAAATTCCTGTACTGGCCTGCCAAAGACAGTGAAAACGAGGTAAGGAAGGCAATCATTCAGGAAATGTCGCTATGACACCTTTAATGTACGAAAGGGTGCGAGACATGATGGTAACTCAGGTCTTGCCAGCAACCGTAATTACTCAACCAAGATACTGGAGGGACACCAAGCAACCAAAGGCGGCATTCGTAGTGTTTAGCCCTTCAGGTGGTTCGGCAATTAGAAAGGATCTTGGCTCTGAATACATGGTCAAGGTTGATGTTATTGGTCCCAAGGATAGTGATTCTGTGGCTGATGAAATTGCTAACCTCATACTTTCATTTGTCCAGGATAACCCAATGCCTAATGACTGCATCGGTCATATCGAAAATGTGGGTGGCTTTCCAAGGCCAATGCTTTCCGCTGAGGGTCGAGTGGTTTACAGCCTACTCTTTGCGTGTTTATACGGGGAATAATCTGTATAATTAACCAGTGGCTAGGCTGATCCCCGAAAGCCCGGTTTCGTCGCCGGGTTGCCACACCCATCAAACGACGAGCAACTTTGACGAGGTTGTAATGGAAATTGATAAGAATAAAGAATTACCCATTGAATTTTTGCGTGAATGCTTTTTATATGAAGCAGAATCCGGCGTTATGCTGTGGAAGCATAGGCCAGAACATCACTTCAAAAGCAAAGCAGCTTACGTTAACTTCAATCGTGACAATGCGGGTAAAAATGTTGGCTCCCTAAACGATCGGAAATACCTCCTCACCAGGTTGATGGGTAAAGTATACATTGTCCATCGCCTTGTGTGGGCGATACACCATGGGGTTCAACCTAATGGGTTCGTTGACCATATTAACGGTGAAAGATCTGATAATAGGATTGAAAACCTACGCATCGTAAGCAACGAAGAAAATACCCGGAATGCGAAAAAATATAACAACAATACCAGTGGCTTCGTTGGGGTTCATAAGCGAAAAGATAATGGTAAATATTACGCATTCATTAGTGACGGCGTAAAAAAGGTGAACCTAGGTCAATATCAAACACTAGAGGATGCCTTATCAGCCAGGAAACTTGCTGAAATTAAGTACGGATATCACGAAAACCATGGCAGATAGCGATGGTTTAACAAACAGACCCGCATAGTGCGGGTTTTTTATTGCCTAAAGAAAGAGGAATGACGTTTATGGCTATCTGCCAAACCGACAACAGCAAACTATTCGGCCGGGCTATTGTGCTTGAGGTTGCCGATGGTTGCGCTGACACAGTACCACTTGAGAGTGAATGGCAAGCGCTGGCCGCTGGGACCTCAAAGTCTTTTGATATGTCACCAAACTCAGTAACAAGTGAGGCCGATGATACGCAGGGCTTCGTTGAGAATATCGTCACCAATGCTGACTTTACCCTTAGTTTCGAAGGCGAAGTTCGCAAGCAGGACAAGCTAGATCAGTACGGCGTTGGCAAGTTCATCAAGTATTTCACCGATGAAATCAAAGCTGCGCGCCAGCCATCTCTTTGGGTGCGTATGAGCTTTGGCCCGGTAACCTTTATTGGTTACATGATCATCAACGCCCTTAGCTCAGATGGCGGCACAAACGACATCGTAACTTTCTCTACTGAGTTCAAGGTTGCCGATGCAAGTACGGTAGAAGTTTCCGAGAACAATGTGGTGGCGGTGACAGGGGTAACGTTGACTCCTGCAACCAGTACTGGCGCGGCGGCTGGAACCAGTACATTTACAGTTACTGTGGCTCCGACTGGCGCGACAAATAAAGAATTTACTGTTTCCAGCACTGACCCGGCGAAAGCAACTGCCACCAAAGCTGGTAATGTTGTAACGGTAAATCGCGTGGCATCAGGATCCGCGCAAATTGTCGTGAATACCGAAGATGGAAACTTTGCAGCAATCCATACCGTGACTATTACCTGATAGTCATTTCAGGGGCTATCTATCGGTGGCCCCGAAAATGGCATTCAAGGAACTCATATGAAACCGTTAACGGATATTGGCGAAATGCGTCTCTCAGAAGCCAGGGAAGATGGGAAGGATTACTTCTTCAAGCCGTCTTTCGAGGCGATGGCAGCAGTCGGAGCACCGGAAGAAATTGTCAGCATGTTTTCAACGATTCACGGCGCTGATATTCAGAAGATTATCGACAAGGTTTCCCAACTGCCGACCTCATTGCCTCAGAATATGCTAAATGCGCTATTCCAGATGCCGGGCGAAAAGTTACTCACCGCCTCCATGCATGTTTTGCGCTGCTGCTACAAAGGACATGATGATTTAACTCCGCTAATCGGTGAGTGGAAGGGCTGGAGTAATTGCGTTGTGTACCGCCCTGGCGCATTACCCAAAGAAGATATTATCGTGCTCGCTCAACATCTGATGCAGCATGGCGTTGTTGGCAAAGCGAAGATTCGCAAGCTTCAGCGACATGAAACAAACGAGTACTCGACGGAGTTTAAAGCTATCGATTACATCATTGCAGCGCGTAACCATTTCGGAATGAATCGTGATGATGCCGCCGATCTGACAATGACCGAATTTACCCTGCTTCTTGCTGCAAAATACCCAGACCAGAAAGGCTTCACAAAAGAAGAATATGACAGTGTCACCGATGACTTCCTTGCTCAGCAAGCTCGCCGAAGGGCAATGGCAGCACAACAACACTAACCAGCTCCGGCTGGTTTTTTTACGACCGGAGAAAATGAATGGCTGCCAATCAGAACGCTGGAAGCATCGTTTATGAAGTGGATATGGATCTTGCTGGCTTTCTGCGTGGGCAGAAACAGGTTTCTGATAGCCTGAGCGGAATGAATCGCGGCTTTGATGCTTCCACCCGGAGTATCAACAACACTGAGCGAAGCGTACACAGTGCCGAGCGGTCTTTCTCATCACTAACCAAAGTCGCTGCTGCATTAACTGCCGCACTCTCCGTTCAGCAGGTTGCTCAGTATGCTGATGCATGGGTGACGGTAAACAACAAACTAGCTAACGCCATTCGCCCGAGTGAAGAACTGGCAGATGTTACTCAGCGTGTTTTTGATATATCACAGAAGACCAGAAGCAGCCTTGAAGCAACCGCCACGCTGTATGCGCGACTCGAAAGAGCCACCCGCAGCGCGGGAACCAGCACGGCAGACCTGGTTAAGCTGACTGAAACCATTAACAAAGGACTCGCTGTCTCTGGCGCCACCGCCGCAGAAGCAAGTTCCACAATGGTTCAGTTGTCTCAGGCGCTGGCTTCGGGCGTGTTGCGCGGCGAAGAATTTAACTCAATTTCAGAGAACGGCAGCCGCCTGGCGGTTGGCTTGGCTGAGTCTCTTGGTGTAACAGTGGGCCAGCTCCGCGCAATGGCGGCGCAAGGACAGCTAACCACCGATGTTGTCGTGAAAGGGCTGCTCTCTCAGGGCGATCAGATCGCTAAAGAATTTGCCAATACCACAATGACAATGGGCCAGGCATTCGCCGTGGCCACAAACAACGTCACGAAATTCGTTGGTGAATCGTCCACCATAAAATCAGCATACAACGGCTTTAATAGCACCATCGTAACGTTGAGCCAGAACCTTGATGTTCTTGCTGGGGCTTTCGTTGGTCTTGGCTTGCTAATGGGTTCACGTTTTGCTGGCGCGCTGTCAATGGCGACCGCTGCGCAAGTTAAAAATACAATCGCCTCTATTGCCAGCGCAAAAGCATCAGCAGAGTCGGCGGCGATGGCAGAAGCCGAGGCTTCGGCAAAATTACGCATCGCCCAGGCTGATAAGTCGGCGGCAGTATCGGCGCTCAATCTTGCTCAGGCGCGTCTTAATGTCATCAAGGCTACCGCGGCGTCTGAAGTTGAAGAGGTCAAGCTTGCGACAGCCGAAGCGGCTTCAATCCGCACCAATATCGCTCTGATTGAGTCAGAAAAAGCACTCGAGACGCAGCGACTAAAAGCGCAGATCAGCACACAAGGCCGAATTGCCACCGCAACGCGAATGGCACAGTTGCAACAAGCATCTGCCGTTCTGAATGCGAAACTGGCATCAACGGAAATGGCAGCCGAGCAGGCGCGCTCTAATGCCGTTAAGGCAGCAGAGGCTCAGGTATCAGCGGCGCGATTAACAACCGCAGACGCAACCGGGGTTGCCACAGCAGCAAACGGCAGATATATCGCATCGCAAGAAGCGTCAGCCATTGCAACGAGGGCGGCAAGTGCAAGCACGGCGCTACTTCGCGGCGCATTGGGGCTTATTGGCGGCCCCGCAGGCGTGGCGATGATAGCTGCCGCTGCCGTGTATTATTTCTGGCAGAAAGCACAGCAAGCCAAACAAGAGTCACTGGCGTTTGCTGATGGCCTGGACAAGTTAAACGCATCCATGTCGGCTATGAGCAACACGTCGCTGCGTGGTTCTATTGCCGATGCAAATGCGGCAATCAAAGGGCAGAAGGATGTTGTCAGCGATCTGAAAAATGAGATTGCTGCGCTTACCGCTGAGCGAAATGAAGCCGAGACAGCCGGGAAGAAGTACGGCACGACCATCGAGCAGGGTAATGGCCTGTTACAGAAGGCCGCTAACCTTACCGACCAGATAGCGCAGAAGCAACGCGATCTGGAGTCAGTCGAATCCAAACTCACCAACACCACCAAAGCGCGTGATGATGCCCAGATAACACTGAACAACAACATGCTCTCCTCGATGGGGATTCATGACGGCCTTATCCAGAAAGGAACTGTACTGGAAGGCGTTCAGGATGCGGTAGCGAAGGCATTCGGGAATACCGCTGATGAAATTAACCGGGCAAATCAGGCAGGCCAGAACTTTAAGCCAACCTCTTTGCAGGTGTCGCCAGCGACTGCCAAGGGCAGCAAGTACATAACAGACCTGGAAGATCAGAACGAGCTTCTATCTATTCAGGATGAGCGGCTGCGTGCTGTTACAAAAGCTGGCATTGAAGCAGCAAAAGTAACTGATAACCCCAACCAGATTGCTCAGGCCAAGGAGTTAGCCGGAACTAACTACGATCTGCAAAAAGCAGAGGAAGCAAGGAAAAAGGCGACTCAGGAATCAGCATCTGAAACCAAAAAGGCAGGCAATAATGCCGAGTCCGTAGCGCAAAAACTTGCCAATCTGAAACAGCAGTCAGAGCTGGTCGCCGACTCAACAAAGCAACTAAGCCGCGAACAGTCGATCCTTAACGCGCAGCAATCACTCGGCACAGGCGCAACGCCGCAAGATATCGCGCTGGCTGGGCAATACGCTGCAGCTAAATGGGATACGGCTAATGCCATCCGCGCTCAGGCCGCCGCCGAGAAGCTTCTCCCTGACGCTAAAGAGAATGCAACTTATAAGCAAGATATTCAGGATCTGAATACAGCTCTTGCCGCCAAGAAAATCAGCCAGGAGCAATATAACTCCACATCTGAACGCCTTGAGCAGACGCATGTGGCTGCGCTTGCCAAAATCCGCGCAGACCAGGCCGTTTCACCAATGCAGGAAGCAGCGGGCAGTGTTGACCCGGTTCAGGCGCTGGCAAATCAGCACGCTCAACAGCTCGCATTAATTCAGCAATTCGAGCAGCAGGGAGTAATTACCCACCAGAATGCTCTAGCCCAGCGCAACGCTCTCGATACTGTTTACGAGCAGCAACGTATTGCGGCGCAATGGGAGATATTCAAAAACCAGAGTCAGTCGAATCAGATTCTTGCAGCCGGGTTTGAGTCACTGGCTGGTAATGCTTCGAATGCATTCACGGGCATCATTACCCAGAGCATGACCGCTGAGGAGGCCATGAGCTCTCTCGCCAGTAATGCACTGAACAGCCTGATTAATGGCTTCGTTCAGATGGGTGTTGAGTGGGTTAAATCCGCTATTACCGGTAGCGCCGCGCAAGTAGCGGCAACGGCGGCCACAACATCAGCGGCAGTTGCAGGAACCGCAACCACCACGGCAGCAAGCGTATCATCCGCTGCTGCAACAACCGTAGCATGGACGCCAGCGGCAATCGTGGCCTCTATCGGTTCATTCGGTGGCGCAGCAGCAATTGGTATTGGCGCAGTAATAGCAGCAATGGCGCTTTCCAGTTCAATTGCAGGCAAACGCAAGAATGGCGGCCCGGTGTCGGCTGGCTCAATGTACCAGGTAGGTGAGGGCGGAATGCCTGAAATTTACCAGGCCAGCAGCGGGAAGCAATTCATGATCCCAGGTGATAACGGTAAGGTCATCAGCAACAAGGATATGCAGAGCGGTAGTGGCGGGCAAATACAAGTCTCCATTCAGTTCAATGATTACTCGTCAAATAGTCATAGCTTTGATGCACAAGCAACGCAAAATGGAAACACGGTCACAGTTCAGGCGTTCATTGCTGATATGGATCAGGGGGGACCAATGCGACAGGCAGTTACCCGCAATACCAGTGCAACACCAAGAGCAACGGAGTGATCATGCCAATACCCTACCCGGACTGGCTCCCGCTGGCCCAGAAGTCGAAAACACCAAAGCCAGATACAGGCTTTCGCACTGACCTTCCGCAAGTTGGCGCGCCGATATTCCAGAAACTCACCGATGACCTGAAAACCGGATTCTCGCTGACATGGGTATTCACCATGGCGCAGCACCGGGCATTCATGCAGTGGTTGCGCAGCCCTAACTATCTGGACAACTGCAATCAGTGGTTCCTGATGCCAGTGGGTATCGGTTCGGGGGCATATGGTGAACCAGAGATGCAGGAACTTCACTTTACTGCTTACCCAACATGGAACCAGTCAGGATCAGTTTTCACCTGGTCAGGTGATGTTATCTGCAAACAGTTGAAAAACTCCGACGATGACTACGACGACATTGTTGTTGAGTTGCCGCCACCATGGGCCAGCTTCCTCGATATTGTCGTTACCGGGTATCCAGATAACCGTGACCCAGAGTCTTTGCCGAGGGCTCCATAATGACCACTCTAAGGGAGTACAGAAGCCGAAGGCCAAGACGAACCATGTTCGACACAATCACCATCTACAGCCCGACCTTCGGATATATTCGCTTCGTTAACGATCAGATATTCCCCAAGACACTTGGTGGGAATGTTTATCAACCATGCCGAATGGACATATCAGATAGCCAACAGAGCTCAACACCTGTTATTGCTGCGGGCGTTAAATTTAGCCGCATGGCATCTGATTTCAAGCAGAAGCTTAAAGAGTGGAAGGGGTATGGCCGCATCACTCCCATCCAGTTTACTCGTACGCGCTTTGATGCTGCCGACCTGAATACCCCGATCAAAGCATGGACGCTGTTTGTCAGCGATACCAGTCTGGATGCCAATGACGTCACCGTGTCGCTAACCATCAAGAACCCGCTAAATGCCAACATCGCTATGCTCTATAACGTCGAAGAATTCCAGGGGCTACAAAATGCTTAAAGCTGAATTCCTTGAAAGGGTTATTGGCATGCCCTGGCGTAATCGCGCCTGCACTTTTGACGCGATCGACTGCTGGGGCCTAGTCATTCTCTATTACCGGCACGTTCTCGGTATTGAGCTGCATCACTCGCCCGACTACGAAGCGGGTGAGGATTTCATGACGTGCTTTGAGAGTGAGGTTGTTTACTGGCAGCGGGCTGAGCACTTCAGCGACGGCGATATCTTCATTGCTTACTACGGCGCGCAGCCGGTGCATGTGGGGCTGATTGTCGATGGAAGGGCGCTACATAGCCGCGGAGAGAATGGCTGTGTCCGCTCTGACCAGATAAGAACTATCCAGAAATTATTCACCAGGACGGAGATCTATTCGTATGCCGGTAATCGAAATTCAGAGAGTGCCGGGGCTGCCGAAGCAACGGATGGAAGTATTAGCGGGGACGAAGTTCAGCGAGTGGATTGAAACGGCGGGTGTGCATTCTGATGTGCGGGCCATCATTAATGGCCGAGAGCTGCAGGATGATGACGATGTCGATTTCACCATTAACGCCGATGACCGAATCATCATCTTTGACCAGCCCAAGAACGGCGGCCTTGCCAAAACCCTGCTCAATCCCCTCGAGCATTTCAATCCGATAAAATTTACGCAGAAAGTGATGGGTTCTTTCATGCAGCAGCCCAACGCTGGCGGCGCTGCAGGGCAAAGCAAGACATCACCGAATAACAGTCTCAAGGGGCAGACGAACATTGCCCGTAATGGCGAGGCCAGACCTGATAACTACGGCCTGATCCGCGCCTATCCTGACCTGATTCAGCAGGCCATATTCGAGTACGTGAACAACAAGAAAGAAGTCACTCAGTTCATGAATTTTGGCCTGGGTAAATATGACATCAGTCAGGTGCGCTACTCGGAAACTAACGTTGGCTCAATGGCTGGCGCGTCGTACACCATTTACCAGCCAGGTGATGTGATTGCGACAGTATACGAAGGGTATGAGTTCGACGATGTGGACGGGCAGGAAGTGCCGGGCAAGAACGAGGATACTGGCGTACCTATCGAGACGGCCACCGCAACGACGATGATTAGCGGCAACTATGCTGGCGGCCAGATAGCAGTGAAAATCGTGAAGCAGGCTGAATTCGACTACTTCATGGGGCTGACATTTCCGCATGCCGTTTCATTCGTTCTCAACATTACCTATCCGGTACCAGGCGGCACCAAGACGGAAGATGTGACGCTGTTTGCCAACCTGATCAGTGCAGTGCAGACCGACGATGGTGCGGTGGTTTCTCCGACGTTTTATTACACCTTCACCTTCGACAGCATCAATGGTTCCAGTGCCTCGTACATAACGACAGCAACCATTAACACCACGAAGTTCATTCTTAATGACAACGCGGCGCTGATTGTGGGCCCATTCTTCTCACCAATCGATTCAGATCAGCTCTGGGTACATACCAGTTCTGGCCTTGGTGGGAATAGCGAAACCAACTGGCAACTGCAGATATGGAAAGTTGATGCTGAGAACAATCAGATACCTGGTACCACTCAAACATTCACATACCGACAGACAACGCCTCATGACTCTACCAGCGAGACGTTTTACCGCACTGACAAGATAACGCCTGCGGCCGGGCGAGGACGTTATTCGCTTTCATTCCACCGAACGGATAACTCCAGCGATGCAAGCAAACTGGAAGTCGAGGAAGTTCACGCGGTAAACATCAGGACTAACGTCAGCCACGCGAATGACACTACCGCCATCATCAAGGTTCGCGCAACGGAGAACTCAACCGGGCGAGAGCTGAAATACAACGCGATGATCAACCGATACACGATCAGCTACTCACTCACTACGCAGTCGGTTGATTACACGCTCCGCCCGTCGCGCAGATTCGCTGATGCCGTGGCGCATACCTGGTTAGTGATGGGTGGGCAGCCGGAGAGCAATATCGACCTTTACGGCCTGTATCAGATTCAGGCTGAAATTGATGCCATAGACCCGCGCCTTGGTCGCTTCGATTACACCTTCGATGATGAAGATGTGTCACTTGGCGCTCGCCTGCAAACCATCTGCGATGCCGCCAGCGTAACGGCGTTCTGGGATGACGGCGTAATGTCGTTTGTTCGCGACAAGAAGCGAATAACTCCGGCCACAGTATTCAACCGCAATAACACGGTCGAGGCTGGCTACTCGCTCAGCTATGACATGACGCTACCGGGTGGTTTTGATGGTGTCGAGGTGCAGTACCGCAACCCGTCAACCAATAAGCAGGACTTCATTCGCTACCGCATAAGCAACGGAGCAATCGTCTCCGGTGCGCCAGTGAAGGCGAAGAAGTTCGAGATGATGTATGTCCGAGATGCGTTTCAGGCCAACGAGAGGGCGCTCAGAGAGTGCAAGCGCCTCATCTACTCACGAATGGCTATGAGCATAACAGCGCTGGCAGACGGGGAGTGGGTGGGTGTTGGCGACATGGTGCAGATTGTTGATACCTACGACACCAACCAGCAGTCTGGATATATCGTTTCGCGTATCGGTAACGTCTTCGAGACAAGCGAGCGAATTAATTTTTCTGGCTCAATGTTCGTGGTGGTTACGGACTATCTCGGCACGCCGACAGCGCGCTACCCGGCACAACCTTTGCCCGATACAGCATTCGGCTTCAGCGCTGCTATCCCAAATATCGAGCTCAACATCTATGACGGCATGAACGTGCAGTCACCGTCTCGTTACTTCATCGCCTCATCTGAGGAACTGGATGCTACGCAATGGGAGATAACAGACAAGACTCCCGGAACTGACGGCACCACAGCGTTAACCGTTCGCGAATATAGCGATCTGATTTACTCATAAACAACCTTTAAATCCAACTCCGAACCCGGCCAATGCGCCGGTTTTTTTATGGAAAAATTATGGCGACTACACCTTCACAGAAACCGGTTGCATCAGAATTGCCTCAAGACCTGAAATTTAACTCGGGTAAAATTGACGAGTTCGTTACGTCCATGGGATGGACTTATACAGACCGATTCGGGAATAAGCATTACACGATTGAAGGCATTAACTATTTAGCTCAGCAGGTGATGAACGCTTTCGGGTATATCACTTTAACGGGTGTTGACTTCGACACAGGCGCTACCATCTCCACGCCAAATGAAGCGCTGTTCAACCCCGATGACAACTCGTATTACAAATGGACTGGCTCATTTGCTACAGGGCCAAAAGTGGTGCCACCTAACTCAACACCTGCGAGCTCGGGTGGTGTCGGCCCGGGGAAATGGCTGAATGTTGGTGATACGGTTTTACGGAGTCAATTGGCTGCTGATGGCGGTGCAGGCATGATAGGAACGGACTCTGGAAATACAGTGCAGGTTGAGCTGGATGATATTAACGGTACGATGTATCAAGACCCCTTAACTAAATGGGCTGATGGAGGGACTTTAAAAATAAAACAAGGTGAATACAATATCACCAGCTCATTAGTAATGGATTATGGATTATTCCCTGCCAAATTCCCAGGAGCAGCTGGGGTTCGCAATCACTATGAGGGCGAAAATATGGCTGAAACTATCTTCAACTGTAATTTAAGTACATTTGCAATGCAGATGAAGGGTGACAACACTTATACATCACAAAGGGTCCACACCTATGATTATTTGGGTGGGTTTACATTGAATGGAACAGCAAATTCTTATGGATTATTAATACAAGGTAAAGCCTACACCAAATTGTCAGATATTCTATGCTTGTCACATACAAATGGAGAAGGTATCAGGATTCAGAATGTTATCACATCGAATATGCATGATATTTATTCGCAGTATAACAATATAGGAATTCGCATTATAGGAGATGGCGTAAGTGGAGGTGATATGAACGCCGTAACAATGGAACGTATAACCGCCAGTAATAATGCAGCATATGGAATATATGGTGAGAGATGGGGGGCCTCAAATGTCATCACAGGATTGACGTGCGAGGGTAATGGCTCCATGTCTGACATGAACTCGGGAGGGATGATAGTAAATTTGGCTGGCAACTTCACCTGTCCTGCACTTGTCTTAAATAACCCGTATTTCGAACTGAACAAGGGTGGCGCTGATTTAAGCATTACAAACACTAGCTCTACAAAGCCACTTACTGTGATTATAAATGGAGGTCTATTTAACCGCGGCAGCCCAACGGAATATACAAAAACTAATATATCAATATCATCTGCAGGTGGCGCAACTAAGGTGATCCTTATAGGTACGGCATTTGCTAACACTGCAGGATACACACCTTCTGCCAGTCGCCCTTACTGGACTAAAGGGACAAATTGCGAAGTCATTCCTATTGGTTGTGTTTATGACGACTTAACCGCTGCAAGTACAGCGGCCCAAAGCATGGTTTACTCTGGTAGGGTAACTGCAGCTGGAGCAATGGGTACAGCATCGGCAAACTTCACTGCCACATCAAGTGCTGCAGGCGTGTACACCGTTGTATACAATGAAGGTCAACTGGGCACCGATATAGGATCCTTTGTAGTGATGGCGACCCCGTATGCAGCTAACGCAGACGTTACCATTGAAACGACAAGCCTAAGCACAACCTCATTCAGAGTCATCATCAGGAACTCTGGCGGTTCGGGAGTTGCCTGTTCTTTTAACTGGATGGTAACAAGAATTCTGTAACATACAGTTAAAGCTAACATTCAAATAAACGAAAACTAAAACGTTATGTAACAGAAGGTTAAAGGGTATTTATCCACCCCCCTACTCTTTGGCCTTCTCCTTTTTCACAAGGAATCTTTTCTCCAAAAAATGCCAAGAAGCAGCTGCAAGAGTAATTGTTACGAGAAAGCTTACAGCCATTCCTTGGTAAAACTTCATCCCAATCACATTTATTACAAACTGTTGAACAGGGAAAGCATAAATATAAATACCATAAGAATAATCAAACCTACCTTTAACCAGCGGGTCCTTAAAGGATAAGCATATAGCTATTGTGGAAAATGAAAGTAACAAATACCCAAAAATATTGTATTCAACTGGACTGCCTTGATAGGAGTACATGCATAAAGACAAGGTCGCCATTACAAACAATTTAACTTTTAAGTTATTCCAAAGATCAACATTCATTGCTAGCACGGCACCAAGGAAAAATGCCATGCCACGCAGTGGGAATAGCCAAGTAGGAATTGAAAAAATAACCAGGCTGTTGTTTTTATACCAAATGGATGCCATGATGGTTAGCATGAATACACAAATGAAATATTTTCTGTTTTTATTTGTTATTAATACACACCCCGCAATTAAGTAGCACAAGAACTCTAGAGGGAGAGTCCATAGACTTCCATTAATCCCCCCATGAATAAACTCGCCTGTAATCCCGTCATGTAGAACTGAGGTAAGCGTGATAGTCTGCACTATGTTATGAATGACACTCCAGCCTAGATAGTTATCAATGTTTTCAAAATTTACATAACCACCAATAATAACATACATGAAAATAGAGCAAGGCAATAATGCTGGTAGTAGCCTGCGAAGTCGCTTAGACATGAATTCAATAAAATCAGAGCTCGCCATAGCTGACTTGGATATTAAAAATCCAGAAATACTAAAAAATATTATTACAGCTATTCCACCAAGGCTTTCGAAATTGAGTACATATAGCTCAGGAAGTCCAGATAGTGAAAAATGATGCGTATAAAGAACCATCAATGCTGCAAAAAGTCTTGCTGTGTCAAAACAGTTGTATTTATGCATTGTCTATTTTCTTACTTATGTCAATAGCCATTCACTTTCATCTAGCTATACAAGTTTAATGGCGATATATGTGCACTTTGCTTTTCGCACCAATTTATAAGAATGACCCAATAAATCTAATAGGCCTTATATAATATGCAACCACCGCAAGAGGCATCTGAAGCTATGGGCTTTTCTTCGATAATGCGATAAGCACTCATCAATCACATCCTGCACGGTTATGTGATGCATGGATTTGGTTCCTGCCTCTGTGTGCTTACGATTCACAACGCTGAAAATGCGAACGTTAAAGATATCGCCTGCCTTTTGAATATCGTAACGGTAGGTGATGTCGTTAACGCCGCCAATGTATAGCTGCATATTTTTCATAATGACTCCAAATGTTTCAAGCGACGTCATTTTACACATGAATGCGCCTTCTCGCCCCCGTAACTTGATAAATATTAGGAATATTTAACTGTTAATTTATACAGTTATAACAGGTTAGGCGTGGTGACGCCGACACTGAACGATGCCAGGAGTGGTGAGTTCGACGATGTGCCGGTGATGTGATGGGGCATATAAGGGGCAAAAAATTAGCGCAAAACAACTCAAAACCACTTAAGGCGTCGATTCGTCTTGCGCTAATGCATTGCTATATGACTACTTCCATCTCGCTTCGTCGCACATCCGCTTTTAACGGGACCCTATACTCAACAAACCTGAGTGGGCAGACTAAACCACCAGTCACATGAAAGAATGCAAAAATAAATCGTACAAAACGAAATCTTTATGATACGGTGTTCTTTCAATAACAAATAAAAGTAGGTTTTTATCCAGTATTTAACATTTAAGTGTCCGTCTTGTGGCGGTTCACAGTATCGCACCTCCCCCTACGATGTCCGAGAAACAAATCCCCATGGCGCTGTTTGTATCTTCTGTAAATCAGGGATGCATCTTCTTCATCGTCCGATGAGTGCGATTCATCAATATAGTGTAGCTGCTCGCTAAGAGCGTATTGCGCTGGTTTTGCTTTCCCCACTCCTGCACTGTTAACATTCAGCCTCCATTACGGAGGAATAATGAAAAAAATAACACTACTGATTGGGGCGATCATTCTCAGCGGCTGTTCATCGCCTGAACCCGTGGCACCCAAACCGCCGCAGGTTATCGGCATGCCGAACCCGGCGTCAGTTTACTGCATAGATAAAGGCGGTGAATTGAGAACGGTGAAAACCGATCTGGGTGAGCGTGGCGATTGTTTGTTGCCGAGCGGCGAGCGAATAGACCAGTGGACGCTTTATCGTCGCGACCACTAATAATAAAAAAACCCGCCTTGGCGGGTTTTTTGTTTTCTTAACCGGGGATTAACGGCCAAACAGATCGCGGCGTTTTGGTTTGAAAGGCTGAGCAATCAACACCAGCACGGCAATCAGCAGGAAGATTGCAAAAATCCCCACTAACCACTGCACCATATCCAGTGACAAAAATTCCCACTGGCGCACGGAACAATCGCCGGTTGCCACAAACACC
Organism: Buttiauxella brennerae ATCC 51605; assembly: GCF_001654925.1. Classification (GTDB taxonomy): domain Bacteria; phylum Pseudomonadota; class Gammaproteobacteria; order Enterobacterales; family Enterobacteriaceae; genus Buttiauxella; species Buttiauxella brennerae. The sequence continues at coordinate 275,728 of NZ_LXER01000017.1, read as the reverse complement.
TGCGGCAACCACTTATCCAGCGGTAACCAGCTCGGGAAGCGTGCGGCAAAATCACAGGTCACAAACGGTGAGGGGTGAAGTTGCAGCATGGTGTGCTCCCATGCCAACTGCAGGCCTTTCCCGGCGCTGTAGATCCACAATGCAATCCCGGCATAACGCAGTGGCGTTTTCGGTGCAATAGCACCAACAATCCCTGCACCCATAATGCCAAACAATGCACAACGTTCATAAATACACATCACACAAGGCTTCAGCATCATCACGTGCTGGAACCACAATGCCACCATTTCCAGGGCGAAAGCTGTAAATGCCAGCAGAAGCCAGGCACCGCGCCCGCGGGAGCATTGGTTTAAATATCGCAACATAATCAGTATCCCTGCAACATGCGTTGAGTCGGCAGTGTAAACGAATTCGGTTTCTGTACCAGTAGCCACATCAAAATAACACGCTAATTGGATGTTTATCAGACAAAAACACAAGCATGGGCAGCAAGCTGCCCTTCAGATTAATTTAGTGCGATATTTGATTCATGCTGGGTGATGAAATCCAACCGGCATGCAACATCCAGTCGGTTGCCGGAACCAATGTAAACTGAACACACAACAGCCCCACCACAGTCAGCACAAGAGTATAAGGCAGCGCCATCAACACCATGCGGCCGTAGGACAGGCGAATCAACGGAGCCAGTGCGGAAGTCAGCAGGAATAAGAACGCGGCCTGGCCGTTTGGCGTTGCAACCGATGGCAGGTTAGTCCCGGTATTAATGGCTACCGCGAGCAACTCGAACTGCTTAAGGTCGATAACGCCGCTTGTCAGCGCGGCTTTCGCCTCGTTGATATACACAGTGCCGACAAACACATTGTCGGAAATCGACGAGAGAATACCGTTGAACAAATAGAACAGCGCCAGTTGTGAATGCGGTTCGGCCTGCAACACAAACTGAATCACAGGCGTAAACAGATGCTGGTCGATGATCACCGCAACAACAGCAAAAAATACGGTCAGCAGGGCGGTGAACGGCAGGGCTTCAGTAAAGGCTTTACCAATCTGATGCTCATCAGTCACGCCGCAAAGGGCGGTGGCGAAGATAATCACGGAAAGGCCAATTAACCCCACTTCGGCTAAATGCAGCGCCAGCGCAATCACCAGCCAGATACCAATCAATGCTTGAACAACCAGTTTCATGCGGTCCTGACGAGTGCGCTTTTGCGCGCTCTTTGTGTCGTAATCCTGCAAAATGGCGCGTACTTTCTCAGGCAGTTTCTCACCGTAACCGAGAATTTTAGTGGACTCCAGCAGTGCGCAGGTGAGCAGGCCGCAGATGAGTACTGGAATAGTGACGGGTGCCATGCGCAGCAAGAAATCACCAAAGTGCCAGCCGGCATTTTTGGCAATAATCAGGTTTTGCGGCTCACCCACCATTGTCATTACGCCACCCAGCGCGGTGCCGACGCCTGCATGCATCATCAGGCTGCGCAAAAATGCGCGGAACTGTTCAAGCGTGGTGCGGTGGTCTGAGTCGAGAAGCGTATCGTCCTGGATGTCGCTTTCCAGATCTCCAGTAGACGCAACGCGGTGATAAATGTCGTAAAAACCTACTGCCACGCTGATAACCACTGCGACAACGGTCAGAGCATCGAGGAATGCTGACAAAAATGCCGCGGCGATACAAAAGGCGAGAGAAAGAAGAATTTTTGAACGGATGCCCAGCAGTAATTTGGTAAAGACCAACAGCAGCAACTGCTTCATAAAGTAGATGCCTGCGACCATGAACATCAGTAACAGCAGGACTTCAAGGTTTGAGGCAATCTCTTCCCGGACATGCTCGGCGCTTGTCATGCCAACCAGCACAGCTTCAATAGCCAGCAGCCCACCAGGTAGTAACGGGTAGCATTTCAGGGCCATTGCCAGGGTGAAGATAAACTCGGCAACCAGCAGCCATCCTGCTGCGAATGGGCTGACGAACCAAAATACCAAAGGGTTAATGACTAAAAAAGCCAGTAAAGTTAGCTTATACCAATCTGGTGATTGACCTAAAAAGTTCCTATAAAGTGCACGCCCGCTAGACATTTCCATCGTAGTATTTTGACACTCCATTTCCCCGATATATGCCAAAGTACGGGAAGGGTGAGGCTTTCTCTTCCTGACCTAAAACTGGAATATATGGACAAATATAAAGTTGCATTCAATTGAGTGGTTTTAGGTTACTCGCGCGCAAGATATCAATCAAGGCATAGGAATATTCTTTGGTTGTGTGATTACCTGCAAATTTAAACCATCATTCCACAATTGGCGGTTGTCGCCGCTACCTGCGCCGCAAGGCATCTGGTATGATGAGTCTCTTTAGCAAAACCTGTGTAATGGAAAGCATACTATGGTCATTAAGGCGCAGAGCCCGGCGGGTTTCGCGGAAGAATATATCATCGAAAGTATCTGGAATAACCGCTTCGCGCCAGGGACAATTCTTCCTGCTGAACGCGAGTTATCCGAGCTTATCGGTGTTACCCGTACCACATTGCGCGAGGTGCTTCAGCGTCTGGCGCGTGATGGCTGGTTAACGATACAGCATGGCAAACCGACCAAAGTGAACAACTTCTGGGAAACCTCAGGTTTGAACATTCTGGAAACGCTGGCTCGCCTCGATCACGACAGCGTACCGCAGCTGATCGATAACTTGTTATCAGTTCGCACGAACATCGCAACCATCTTTATTCGTACTGCTGTCCGTCAGCATCCGGATAAAGCGCAAGAAGTCCTGGCAACCGCGAACAGTGTTGAAGACCACGCTGATGCGTTTGCAAAGCTTGATTACAGCATTTTCCGTGGTCTGGCTTTTGCTTCCGGGAACCCGATTTACGGGTTAATCCTCAATGGAATGAAAGGGTTATATACCCGCATCGGGCGTCACTATTTCTCAAGCCCTGAAGCACGAAGCCTGGCATTAGGTTTTTACCACCGTCTGGCAGAAATTTGCCAACAAGGGTTGCACGATCAGGTATTTGATACCGTTCGTACCTACGGGCGTGAAAGTGGGGAAATCTGGCACCGGATGCAGAAAAACTTACCGGGCGATTTGGCGATGCATAGCCGTTAATCCGGCATGTCGGCCAGCCTTTGTAATATGAAAAACGCTTCCTGATGGAAGCGTTTTTTTATGTCTAAAGTGTATTCAGCCGGGGTGGGCAGCGTTCAAGTAACTCAACGCTACCGTCTTCATTTTGCTGCTCAAGCGTCACGTCAAAGCCCCACAAACGATGCACATGTTTGAGAACTTCCCTGCGCCCTTTATCCAGCGGTGCGCGGTTATGCGGGATATATCGCATCGTCAGCGAGCGATCGCCACGTAAATCGACGTTCCACACCTGAATATTAGGTTCAAGGTTACTCAAGTTGTATTGGGCGGAAAGCTCAGCACGAATCTTCCGGTAACCTTCCTCATTGTGAATCGCGGCAATTTCCAGGTAATTGTTACGATCATCATCCAGCACGGTAAACAGGCGGAAATCGCGCATCAGTTTTGGTGACAAGAACTGGCTGATAAAGCTCTCATCTTTGAAGTCACGCATCGCAAAATGCAGTGTCTCCAGCCAGTCTTTGCCTGCGATGTCAGGGAACCAGTAACGGTCTTCTTCGGTCGGTGACTGGCAAATCCGTTTGATGTCCTGGAACATGGCGAAGCCGAGTGCGTACGGGTTAATACCGTTGTACCACGGGCTGTTATAAGGCGGTTGGAACACTACATTGGTGTGACTGTGCAGGAACTCCAGCATAAAGCGTTCGGTGACTTTTCCCTCATCATACAGATGGTTAAGAATAGTGTAGTGCCAGAACGTCGCCCAACCTTCGTTCATCACCTGGGTCTGTTTTTGCGGATAAAAATACTGACTGACTTTACGCACAATGCGTAAAACCTCTCGCTGCCACGGCTCCAGCAACGGCGCATTTTTCTCCATAAAATAGAGCAGGTTTTCCTGCGGCTCAGAAGGGTAACGGCGCGCTTCAGCCACCGTTTTTTCTGCTTCCTGGCGTGGCAGCGTGCGCCACAACGTGTTCACCTGGCTTTGCAGATACTCCTCGCGGCTTTTTTGCCGGGCTTTCTCTTCCTGCAGGGAAATTTTTTGCGGGCGTTTATAGCGGTCAACGCCGTAGTTCATCAGTGCATGGCAGGAGTCGAGCAGGCGCTCCACTTCATCCACGCCGTAGCGCTCTTCGCACTGCGTAATATAGTTTTTGGCGAAAATCAGGTAATCGATAATTGAACTGGCATCGGTCCAGCTACGGAACAAATAGTTGTTTTTGAAGAAGGAGTTATGCCCGTAACACGCATGGGCAATCACCAGCGCCTGCATTGTGATGGTGTTCTCTTCCATCAGATACGCAATACACGGGTTGGAGTTGATGACGATTTCGTAAGCCAGCCCCTGCTGCCCATGTTTGTACAGTCGCTCTGTTTCGATAAATTTCTTACCAAACGACCAGTGCGGATAGTTAATGGGCATCCCAACGCTTGAGTAGGCGTCCATCATTTGTTCTGAAGTAATCACTTCAATTTGATGAGGATAGGTGTCCAGCCGATAGAGTTTTGCAACACGGTCAATCTCTGCGAGATAGACATCAAGCAGCTCGAACGTCCAGTCCGGTCCATCACTTAGACGTTTAGAATCCTTTGTGGCGGAAAGGTCAATAATAGCCATCAGCGCGCCCTCATTGTTGGCGGCTCTCTCTGGATGGAAAGCCTCACTTTCAAGAATAGACAACTCCTGAAAGTTAGCTGTGACCAGAAAAATATTTTCATCACAATATACTTATTCCAATGACCCGCTTTTAGCCATGAAAGCAGCATAAAATTTTGGTGATGATATCTTCGCGCGTAGGAGATTCTAATTATCGTCACCCCGCTGTATCAGGTCAGGATGTGAGGAAAGTCACTATAACAAAGCCATATGTTGAATAACATTTTCATCTGAGTTATCAATTTGTAATCAGAACATTATTCTTTTAGCTAAATGGTGGAATGGTTATGCGTGTTGTGGTGCTGGGAAGTGGCGTTGTGGGTGTCAACAGTGCCTGGTATTTACGCCAGGCAGGGCATGATGTCACGGTTATCGACAGGGAAGCGGGGCCTGCTCAGGAAACCAGTGCGGCTAACGCCGGGCAAATTTCACCGGGCTATGCGGCGCCCTGGGCCGCTCCGGGCGTGCCGCTAAAAGCGATTAAATGGATGTTCCAGCGCCATGCGCCGCTTGCCATCAGCCTTGATGGCACACAATTCCAGCTCAAATGGATGCTGCAAATGCTGCGCAATTGCGACATGCGCCACTACATGGAAAACAAAGGCCGGATGGTGCGCCTGGCGGAATACAGCCGCGATTGCCTTAAAGAATTGCGTCACACCACAAATATTCAGTACGAAGGGCGCCAGGGCGGCACGCTGCAACTCTTCCGCACTGCTCAGCAATATGACAATGCCGCCAAAGATATCGCGGTGCTCGAAGATGCGGGTGTGCCTTACCAATTGCTCGAGGCGAGCCGTTTGGCTGAGGTCGAACCGGCACTGGCCCATGTCGCCCATAAACTAACGGGTGGTCTACGTTTACCGAACGATGAAACCGGCGACTGCCAGTTGTTTACGCAAAATCTGGCGCGGATGGCTGCTGAGGCGGGCGTTGAGTTTCGCTTCAATACCTCAGTCGATCGCCTGCTGTATGAAGGCCAAAGCATCTATGGTGTGCAGTGCGGTAAAGAAGTGGTGAAAGCCGACGCCTATGTGGTCGCTTTTGGTTCGTACTCCACCGGTTTGCTGAAAAACATCGTTGATATTCCTGTTTATCCGCTCAAAGGCTATTCGCTGACAATCCCGATTGCTGATGAGCAGGGCGCACCGGTATCGACTATTCTCGATGAAACATACAAAATTGCTATCACACGATTCGACCAGCGTATCCGTGTCGGTGGGATGGCAGAAATTGTCGGCTTTAACACGGAATTGTTGCAACCACGCCGTGAAACACTGGAAATGGTGGTTCGTGATCTTTACCCACGCGGTGGCCACGTTGAGCAAGCCTCTTTCTGGACGGGTTTACGCCCAATGACGCCAGACGGCACGCCAATTGTTGGGCGTACGCCATTTAAGAACCTGTGGCTCAATACCGGTCACGGCACGCTTGGCTGGACGATGGCCTGCGGTTCCGGCCAGATGCTCAGCGATTTAATTTCCGGAAGAACGCCCGCGATCCCCTTTGATGACCTCGCGGTTGCGCGTTATTCCCCAGGTTTTAAGCCGACAGGATCGCAGCGTTTGCACAACGCTCATAACGAATATTAATAAAGGAGTGGTCAATGACCCGTCCTGTTGTTGCGACGCTGAACCTCAGCGCGCTGCGTAACAATTTACACGTTGTCCGCCAGGCCGCCCCTCATTCGCGCGTCTGGTCGGTGGTTAAAGCAAATGCGTATGGTCATGGAATAGAACGTGTCTGGTCGTCGTTACGCGAAACCGATGGCTTTGCCATGCTCAATATTGAAGAGGCTATCTTGCTGCGTGAACGCGGCTGGAAAGGGCCGATTCTGATGCTCGAAGGTTTCTTCCATGCCGATGAACTGCCGCTATTTGACCAGTATCGACTGACCACCAGTTTGCATAGCAACTGGCAGGTAAAAGCCCTGGCTAATGCCAAACTGAATGCGCCGCTGGATGTTTATCTGAAGATGAACAGTGGCATGAACCGCTTGGGTTTCAGCGCTGAACGCGTGCATTCCATCTGGCAGCAGCTGCGTGTGATTGCTAACGTCGGCCAACTAACGCTAATGGCGCATTTTGCCGATGCGGAACAGACTGATGGCATTGTTGAGCCGATGAAACTCGTTGAACAGGCTGCGGAAGGCTTAGATTGCCCGCGTTCGCTTTCTAATTCAGCGGCAACGCTGTGGCACCCGGAAGCGCATTTTGACTGGGTTCGCCCCGGCATTGTTCTGTATGGTGCATCCCCGACGGGCCAATGGTGCGACGTTGCAACCAGTGGCTTGCAGCCTGTGATGAGTCTGCAAAGCGAAATCATTGGCGTGCAAAACCTTAAACCGGGCGATACGGTGGGCTACGGTAGCCGTTACCGGGCAAGCAGCGAGCAACGCATTGGTATTGTCGCCTGCGGTTATGCCGATGGTTACCCGCGCCATGCGCCTGATGGCACGCCAGTGCGTGTTGACGGCGTGTTAACGCATACGGTCGGGGCCATCTCTATGGATATGCTGGCGGTCGATCTCACACCGTGCCCGCATACAGGGATCGGCAGCCCGGTGGAATTGTGGGGCAGCGAGGTGAAAATTGATGATGTGGCTCATGCCGCGGGGACGGTGGGGTACGAATTAATGTGCGCTTTGGCACCACGCGTGCCTGTAGTTACAACATCCTGACTATTGTTGCATCAACGCCTTTTGCACATCGGTATTGGTATGGGTATGGCGGGTAAATTACCTTACCCGCCATATTGTTTTATTACTCGGTCTCTTCACTCTCAACGCGTACACCGATCTTACGCACCTGGTTATCTTCTTTTTCGGCAACGGTCCAAATCATGCCGGCAAATTCAACCTGGTCACCCACAACCGGCGCGCCGCCTAACATGCCCACGACAAACTCACCCAGCGTTTGCTGCGTATTGACGCTATCGTCCAGCTCAAGCCCGTAAATGGTGGCTACATCTGCAAATTGAGCGCTGGCTTCAAGAATAAAGTCGCCAAAGAATCGCTGGTCGAGCGCAACCGGTGGCGACTGGCTAAACATTTTACCCAGTGCTGGTAAATCACGTTCGCGCCCAATCACGCATAACACATCGCCGACCTGTAAACGCGTGCGGTCGCCTGGTTGCAGCAGCACATTGTCACGAAACAGTGCGGCGATTCGCGTATCTTTTGGCATTTTCAGTTCGCGCAAAGAGGCGCCGATGCACCACTTATCTTCGCTGAGCTGATAAACAAACTGTTCCCACGGGTTTTCAGGGTGTATATCCAGACCTACGCGGGACACCGGCCAGCCGACAGGCGGAACCACCACTTTGGCTTTTTTTGCCGCCCAACCCAATGACGTGCCTTGTAGTAACAGCGACACCAGAACCACGAAGAAGGCGACATTAAAGAACAGACGCGCATTCTCAAGGCCTGCCATCATCGGGAATACAGCAAGGATGATGGGCACCGCGCCACGCAACCCCACCCAACTGATAAACACACGCTCGCGTAAATTAAAACCACGGAACGGCAGCAGGCCGAGGAAAACAGACAGCGGACGAGCAAAGAAAATCATCCAGATCGACAACAGCAAGGCAGGAATGGCAATCGGTAACAGATCGGTCGGATTGACCAGCAGTCCCAGCACCAGGAACATGCCGATTTGCGCAAACCACGCCAGACCATCAAAGTTTTGCAGAATACCAAAGCGGCTGCGGATAGGGCGGTTGCCGAGTACAAAACCACACAGGTAAACCGCCAGAATCCCGCTGCCGTCTAAAGCGGTGGTGATACCAAACACCATAATCCCGCCGCTTAATGCAAGCAGGGGATACAACCCCTGCGGCAGCGTAATACGGTTGATCATTTGCAACAGCAAATAACCGCCGCCAAGGCCAAGCACAATGCCCAGACCAAACTGCTGAATAATATCCATCAGGAACATCCAGCTCAGGCCGGTTTGCCCATGCTGAATCATCTCGATAAGCGTGATGGTTAAAAATACCGCCATCGGATCGTTACTGCCGGACTCAATTTCGAGCGTTGCGCCGACACGTTCGTTCAGCCCTTTGCCGCCGAGCAACGAGAACACCGCTGCCGCATCGGTTGAACCGACGATGGCACCAATCAACAAGCCTTCTATTAAATTGAGATTAAACAGCCAGGCGGCTGCCATGCCGGTTAAACCGGAGGTGATGAGAACGCCCACGGTTGCAAGCGAAAGTGCCGGGCCAAGCGCTACGCGAAAGGAGCTTGCCTGAGTGCGCATTCCGCCATCAAGCAGGATGACTGCCAGCGCCAGGTTACTGATCAGATAGGCAAAAGGATAATTATCAAACGGAATGCCGCCAATACCATCAATCCCCGCCAGCATGCCGATAGCGAGGAAAATAACGAGGATGGGGATACCAAGACGCGAGGAAAAAGAACTCAATAAGATGCTACAAGTTACCAATACGGAACCTAAAATAAACAGACTGACTATCGCCCCTGCGTCCAAAATTATCTTTCTCCTTTGCGTGTGTATCTATTCGTGAAGCAAATTTTAACACGGAAAGCATTGATTCATTGTGCTTTCTGAGGGGCATATTCTACTTATTTTGTCTCATTACCGGATGACCGCTGACGGTGAGACTTGCTGTCTGCCCGTCGTGGTGCAGTTCTCCGAACGCGCCCAATGGCAGGGTAACCGTTTCAGGTTCATGTCCGAACGGTAAACCGCGCAGCACAGGAATAGACAACCGCTGCTGCAACATCCGACACATCTCATCGAAATTATAGTCACCGTCATAATCACTCAGCGTAGCGCCATTGAAACTCCCCAGAATTAGCGCCTTCTGGCGGGCTAAAATCCCGGCATGATGGAGTTGCAGCAATAAACGTTCGACGCGGAAAGGGTGCTCGTTAATATCTTCGACCACCAAAATGCCGCCATCAATCACGCTTAACCACGGCGAGCCAATCAGTGATACCAGCATCGCGAGGTTCCCGCCCCAAATGGTCCCACTGGCCGAACAGGCAGGCGTTGGGCTTTGCCAGTTGAGGGTAAATTGTGGCTCCGTAATGGCTTGCCAGAAGTGCTGCCAGGTGAAGCTATTTAACTCTTCCGCACCAAAATTACCGGCAAGCATCGGCCCACTGAATGTGATGGTTCCGGTTTGCGAAAGCAGTGCTAACTGGATTGCCGTGAAATCGCTGTGCCCGCAAATCACCGGCGTGCGTTGACGAAACGCGCGGCCCAGACTGGCATAGTCGATATTTTCAAGCAGACGGGTTGCGCCGTAACCGCCGCGCACCGCCAGAACGATATCGCATTCCTCAGGAAGTGCAGATAAATCCTGAATATCCGCCAGGCGCTGGTCGTCAGAACCGGCAAAACGCTGGAAGCGCCGGGTCACCACGGATTGGTTTTCTACCCTGTGACCAGAGGCTTTCAGGCGCTCAATACCGCGTGCAGCGGCAGCCTGATTTACACAGAAACCTGAAGGGGCAATCAAACGAATCGTAGTCATGGCATTTCCTGGCTGAGAGTTATTTGGTTATCATGCCGTTATCAACGGTGGTTGTCACTCGCCTGGCAGTGATGAATCCTGGTACGTAACACAAAGGATAGATGCGTGAATATAAGATGGCTGATTGTATTGGTTCTGTTTTTAGCGGGTTGTTCGAGCCACACCACTAAACAACCTGAGTGGGATCCCACAAAACCGGTACAACGCGCAAAAACATGGATGCCGATAACCGATCAGGCGGCAAAAGAGTGGGGTGTTAGCCCGCGCGTGATTACGGCGATTATCGCGGTGGAGTCAGGCGGTAACCCAACGCTTGTCAGTAAATCCAATGCAGTAGGCTTGATGCAGATTAAAGCTTCGACGGCGGGCAAAGATGTTTACCGCCATCTGGGATGGGGCGGGCAACCGTCGACCAGCGAGCTGAAAGACCCCGCGCGAAATATCTCTATTGGTACGGCGTATTTGAGCATTCTGGAGCACGGTATTCTGGCGGGAATTGAAGACCCGCAAACCATGCAATATGCACTGCTGGCCTCTTACGCCAACGGTGCAGGGGCATTGCTCAGAACATTCTCGTCCGATCGCAAAGATGCCATTGACGAGATCAACGATCTGAGCCCGGATGAGTTTTACGATTACATCGCCAAAAACCACCCGGCACCGCAGGCACCGCGTTATTTGTATAAAGTGTCCAAAGCGTTAAACGCGATGTAATGAAACTCGTCATACTTCAGGTTGCAGGGATGTTGGCTGCAACTTGAAGTATTTGGGTTCATCCAGCCTGTTTTATTTAACCCGGTCAGCTTTTTCACGCGCCGAACGTTCCAGTGAGAAAATAATGCGCTGTAATTCGCGCTCAACGGCCGGGTTAACATTCAAAAAGCGGAAGCTCAGGCGTGGTGTGCTTATCGTCTGATTTTTGCCGTCGATAACTTTTCGCTCTGAAAGCGTTATCAATTGCATATCAAAGTGGAATTTCCCCCACTGTGACAAATCCATTTCGACCTGCGAGAAACGCATTCCGGCTTTTAGCCCTTCCGGCAATGGCCCGTCAACCAGTGCACCCATGCCTCCTAAAGACAAATCACATAGTCTGAACTGGAAGGGTGTGCCATCCGGCAGGGCTGTGTTGCAGTGGTAGTAAGGCTGAAGCGGTGCACTGATGCGAAAATATTCCCGGCGCTGAATAAACCATAAAGTAGGAGGGAGGGGCGCGTGGAAGGCCGGTAAATTCAGGTAATCCACCGGCTGAATCTTCGGCATCATAAACTCAACTTTTGCCCCTTCAGTCTCCGCCGTAAACTGGATGTTTGTCGCCTTTTGCGCGGCCTGGTTTTCCTGGGTCTGGCTGCCAAAATCCACGATCAAACCGGTAGCCGTCACCTCAAGAATTTTGCTAATAAATTGCCCTGATGACCAGCTCAGACGAACAGGCACCTGGTTTTTATGGAGATCACGTAACACGCCTAGTACTGCCAGAGGACTTTGTTTCAGAAACTGCTCGTTATAGTTACTCAAGGCCAGGTCCATGTTGTGCTTTCTAAAGTGGTAAGCAGGTATATCGGCAGATAAATGTAAACGTTGAGAAAAATTTTGTGCTTAAAGTTGTTAAGCTTCATGACTTGAATCACGTTTTTCTAAGCTTTGATTATACTTAGCGTACCGACAGACAGAACCCACTGCCAAATTGATGTGGATTCTGACTTGTTACCACAAACACAATAATGAAGAGGACGTTCAACATGGGTATTCTGGCCTGGATCATTTTCGGTTTGATAGCGGGTGTTATCGCAAAACTTATTATGCCTGGTAAAGATGGCGGCGGTTTTATCGTGACCTGTATTTTGGGGATTATCGGTGCGGTTGTGGGTGGATGGATTGCAACATTCCTTCATGTTGGAGGAAACGTGACGGGCTTTAACCTGCCAAGTTTCCTGGTCGCAGTAGCAGGGGCGATTATTGTGTTGATTATCTACAGAATGGTTCGACGCTAAGCGGGTTTTGTAGGGGGGATTAGCGCAAGCGACATCCACCATGTCCGCCAGAAATGTCGGATGTCGCTACGCTAATCCGACCTACAAAAAGTCGAAAAGATTTGTTATTAGACTTAACGGCCCCATTTTTGGGGCCGTTTTACGTTTACTGTTTTTGGGTGAAGAAATCGTTGTACAGCATATAAAGGTGCGCGGCGCTCCAGGAGAAATTCGGTGCACCTTGTTGCTCGCCGTTAAGCGGATTGTAGTTCTCGCGAATTGGACCATCGCTCGTCAGGCCATTGGCATGCGCAAAGAAACGATTCGCCATTTCCACCGCATCTGCACGGTAACCGTAGCGTTCCATTCCTTTCAGCCCGAAGTAGAACTGATCCACCCACACGCGGCCACGCCAGTAAATATCTGCGCCAAATGCCGGGTTGGTGAGCGACGCGGTGCCCAGCGGCACGTAGGTATTAAACTCTTTCGGGTCTTTCATCACTTTCACGACGGCATCAGCGTGGGCTTGGGTGGCGGCACCATTGAACAACGGTGACCAACCTTCCGGGCCTTTGCCACGGGCAACAATAGGCTTGCCTGCGCAGCCATTTGCCAGCGGTTTATCTTCAATGCGGATGTCGTAGTAGAAGCCGGTTGCATCGTCGAACATACAGGTGTTGATGTAGTCCGCGAGTTTTTTGGCGTGCTGGCTAAAGCGTTGTGCATCTTCAGGTTTACCAAGAATTTTCGCCATTTCAGCCAGATAACTGCTGTCGCTGAACATATAACTGGCCTGATCCACGGACTCCTGCAATAGCGAATAGCCCAGCAGTGTGCCATCCGGTGCGTGGTTTTCAGCAAACAGCACCTGCCAGTCTTCACGTTTACCGCCTTTATCCAGGTAACGCTGTAACTGGTCCGGGTCGATAAAGCCAAATACCGAAGCATCATCACGCCCGGACTCCCACGACGCCGCCACCTGCGCAGGGATATCAATGCTGTCATATTTCCCACTGCGCAAAACGCGGTTGTAGTTATCCAGCCCAACCATTTTTTGCTCTTTATTGCCGCGCTTGACGGTAAAAATCATCTCACCGTTTGGCGTGTTATGGGCTTTATCGCGCGTGGCACCATATTCCGGCACGCCGTTGTGGTTATGGTCGCGGTTACGCAGCCACCAGTCGTGGTAGGCCACCAGATGCGGGTACATTTCCTCAAGCCAGGCTTTATCCTTCGTGGTTTTATACACTTCCATCACGGACCAGGCGGCCAGGCTTGGCTTGGTGTTGCGTTCATTCCAGTTGCTGCCATCACCGCCGCGCTCCGGGCTTTTGTTATAAGCCAGCAGATCCGGCACAAAACCCGCATCCCATGGGCGAACAGGGTCATTTGCCGGTATCTGCCAGGCAAACACCGCGCGGATATTATCCTTCGCCACATCCGGATTAAAATGCGCCATGGCGTAAGCCTGTTTCCAGGTGTCCCACGGCCATGTCTGGTTGCCGGAGAACCAGCGCCCGGTGACCGACGGGGTGACGGAATCAAATTTCATCGCACCCGCCACACCACGCCAGTTGCCATTGAGCGTTTCAATGGCTTTCACGGCGACACGCGTTTGTGCGGCAGTCGCATCAGGGTTGTTTAAACCTGTTTTTAGATAGCCTTCCCAGCGCTGTTGCGATGCCGTGATATAAGGCTGCGGGTGCTGGAGAATATCGGTAATTTTACGCTGCTCTTTTTGCGCTTCAGCCGCAGTCAGCAAATGAGAGTAGGTGGTATAGACGGTGGTCGAGTCTTTAATATTGGCTTTCGCCACAAAACGATGCCCGTCGATTTGCGTATGCATCGGCAGCGTTTTATGGATTTGATACTGCGACTCGCCAGAGGTCATCAGATTGGAGTCGGAACGCACTTTGCCAAAGGTGACGTTCAGGCCATCAGGTGTGGCATGCAGCGTGCGGTTGTAGCCCGGAAATTCCTGATCAATGGTTTCGTCAGACTGAGGTTTTTGCTCCTGCTGGTGGTACTTCTCCAGTAATTCCCCATCCCACACCAGTTCAAGTGGCGCATCGGTGGTTATTTCGGTCGCCAGCAGTGAGGTGCGGGACGTGACAAAGCGCAGCGTCATTTTTACCGTCACGCCAGGTGCGCTCAGCGTTTGAATCAGGGCGCCGGGAATGCTGTAGGCCTGCATGGTGAAAGCGACTTTCTGACCATTTTTATACACGCTCAGGCGGTCGAAATTATTCGCCATAAAGTTGATGTACTCTTCGGTCAGCAGTGCAGGGCCTGGGAACCCACCCATGCCTTCGTTGTTGGCTGGCAGTAAATGCCCGTGCCAGGCACCATCATCGAATAGCGGGTTAAAGCGCTGGTGTTCATCAAAATCGAAATCTTGCATCGCTTGCGGCGCACCGCTGCGATCAATCACGTTATGGAATTGGTCGGCTTTTAACGCGCGGGTGTCGTGCTGTGTGGTTTTACACCCGACAAGAATAAGCAGGGCGGCAATCGGGGCGAGACGGAAGATGGTTTTCATGTCGTATCCTTACCAGTAAAAATATTGCATTACGAATACCGAGTTGCTGGCATCGGTAGTGTCATTGTGAAGATAAAAGCGGCTGTCGAGTGCCGTGGCGAGTTTCCCGCCAAAATACTCATACCAGATACCAAACTGTGCGTAGGACGTGGTCTGGTCTTCGGCGTTGTCCATCAGGTGCTGTGCGTAGCTCCACGCCGTCGAAAAATAAAGGCCTTTGGCGGGTTCAATCATTCCGCTGACCATCATCCCGGTTTCACTCCCCGGCGCGTGCCCGTCACCTTTTCCGGTGTGGTGCCACACGCGTCCGGCCAGGTGTTTACTTTGCAGTCCCAGTAAATACATCTGCCCGGTGCCATCGGTCACTTCCAGCCCGTTGAGCAGGGTTAAATCTTCCAGAATGTCATACTGAACATAGCCGTTGATCATCGCCTGATAAGTGTATTTATCTGAATAGCGGTCATATTTCCCGAAATGCAGCCAGGCTTTGCTTTCATCGACACGACTTTCAGGCGCTGCCATGACACTGTAACGTAACTTGCCCGTCAGGTTTTGTAGCTTGGCGGCGTAAGTTAAATCGCGGGTATTGGGAATGACATAACCGTATTCCGGGGTGAAGTCGCCCCACCATTGCAAATCGTCGAGGGATGAATCGTTGCGGGCACTTAAAATCCACTCGGTGCCTTTATCGGTACGGTAGCCGCCGTAGAAACGGTTGATGCCACCTTCGAAACCGCCCCAGCCGTGATCCGGTACCCAGGCGTTGCCCTGGTGGTCGGCCTGAACAGTCCAGCCTTCGCCGTACAATAATCCAAACCAGTTACCGTGTTTAACTTCGAGCCCACCTTCGATGTATGTGCCGTCACTGTATTTGTGCTTATCGTCGCCATTCAGGTAAACACTGCCGCCAAGCCCCATTTCACCGTAAAAGCGGAATGCTGTTTTATCGGTGTCTGCCGCCAGTGCCGGAGGCGGGGGCGTCTGGTGTTCTGCCGGTACTACCGCCTCGGCTGCAAGCAGTGAGCCTGCGGGCGAAAGCAGTAATATCAGCGGTGCCATAGAAAAAATTTTAACCATGAAGTCCATTCCTTATTGTTATCGCCGTTCTCAGACAGCGGAATGGAGCTTATATTAGTTAAAATTTTACTAAAAAATACACTCAAATTGATAAAGCGATAAGTTGATCACATCGTCACAGCAAGCAATTGCAGGCCAGCCGAGGGTATACATGTTCTCTGTATGCCATTAAGCTATTGTTTTCATCAGTTGATTATTGGGATGTTATGGCTACATTGAAGGAAATCGCGCAGGCGGCTCAGGTATCTGTGGCTACGGTTTCGCGGGTGCTGAATGACGATCCCACGCTGAGCGTCAAAAGCCAGACGCGTCAGAAAATTCTCGAGGCCGCTGAGCGCCTGGAGTACAAAGTGCTTAGCGTTAAACGCCAGGCCAATCAGCGCCTCACTTTTGCTGCACTTTATACGCACGGGCAAGAGCTGGAAATCAACGATCCTTATTACCTGTCAATGCGCTATGGCATTGAAACACAATGTGAAAAACTGGGTATTACGCTGGCGTCCTGTTACGACTTCAAAGGTGACCGCCCGCTGGTTTCGGCCAACGGTTTACTGGTGATTGGCAAACCCCAACCTGCGACACAGGCCATTCTTGAACAGCAGGAATTGCCAGTGGTGTATCTTGATGGCGTCACAAATGACCCGCGTTTTGACTGCGTCAGCGTCGATTTAGCCAAAATCAGCCAGAAAGTTATCGACTACTTTATTTCCCGCGACTATCTGCGCATCGGCTTTATTGGCGGCCGTGATGACCCGGAATATGCCGACCAGCGCGAACTAGCGTTCGTTGAGTATGGTCGCAGTAAAAAAGTCGTAAAATCTGAGGACGTTTATTACGGTGATTTCAGCAGCCAGGCCGGCTACCAGTGCGCTCTGAAAATGCTTGCAACATCAAGTGATTACCCGCCAGCTTTGTTTGTGGCAACGGACTCCATCGCCATTGGTGTGCTGCGTGCATTGCATGAACACGGCATTAAAGTGCCGGAACAAATGGCGCTGATTAGCGTGAACGATATTCCTACCGCGCGCTTTGTTTACCCGGCGCTGTCGACTGTGCGAATTCATTCTGAAACTATCGGTGCTCAGGCGGTAAACCTGCTGATGGAGCGCATCCGCGATGAACGTACAATCCCACTTTCGGTTTATGTTCCCAGCTCTTTGCAGTTGCGCGATACCACAATTTAATCGTGCGTATACCTGACCGACGACAAACGCCGCGGGGGTAGAGTACAACCCCCGGCGCATGCGGGCTGCGCAAAATAAAGAAGCAGCGCATCATCTCCCTCCTTTCCCGACACTCCCTTCGATTTATTGTGATCGCCACGGCATTTAGTAAACATTAACTTTTAATTTTTACTAAAATTTTACTATTGTCTGCCTCATACACACGTAATGAGGATGTTGGCGTGAATAACTGGGAAAATATAGAAAAACAATCAGAGAACCGGCTGCCTTCGCGCGCCTGGTTTCATGGCTACGACAGCGCCGAACAGGCCCGCACGCTGGATCGTAATTCAAGCCAGGGGTTTATGCTGCTGAGTGGGAAGTGGGCGTTTAACTATTTCGATCACCCACAAAAAGTCCCGGCCGAGTTTTATCGTGAACCCATGGCTGCATGGGGCGAAATCACCGTTCCGGGTATGTGGCAGATGGAAGGCCACGGCAACTTGCAATATACCGATGAAGGCTATCCTTTCCCCATCGACGTCCCGTTTGTTCCTACCTACAACCCAACCGGTGCTTATCAGCGCCAGTTTTCACTGCCGGTTGAATGGCTACAACGCCAGATCATTATTAAATTCGATGGTGTAGAAACCTATTTTGAAGTTTACGTGAATGGCCAGTATGTGGGATTCAGTAAAGGTAGCCGCCTGAGTGCTGAATTTGATATCAGCCCATACGCGCAGGCTGGTGAAAACTTGCTCAGCGTTCGGGTGATGCAGTGGGCGGACTCTACCTATATTGAAGACCAGGATATGTGGTGGATGGCGGGGATTTTCCGCGACGTTTACCTGCTAGGCCAGCCAAAAGTGCACCTGCATGACTTCACGGTTGTCACCGAATTTGATGACAACTACTGCGACGCCGAGCTAAAGCTCGACTGTGAACTGCACAATTTTTCCGGGGCATCAGCCGAAGGCTATCAGCTGCACGTGCAGTTATTTGACGGGGAAAAGTGTATTGCCCAACAGCAAAACACGCTGTCTGTTCAGCGCGCTTCCCGATGCCAGTTTTCGATTCCTGTTACACAGCCAAAACAGTGGAATGCAGAACACCCCAATCTCTATTTGCTGTTGTTAACGCTTAGAGATAACAACGGTAAGACAGTCGAAGTTGTGCCGCAGCAAGTCGGTTTCCGTGACATCAAAGTGCGCGATGGCCTGTTTTACGTAAATGGCCGTTACCTGAAATTGCATGGTGTTAACCGCCACGACCACGACCATCGGAAAGGCCGAGCGGTCGATATGGCGCGTGCTGAACGCGACATTATTCTGATGAAGCAGCACAACATTAACTCCGTTCGCACTGCACATTACCCGAACGACCCGCGTTTTTACGCCTTGTGCGACCAGTACGGTTTGTTTGTGATGGCTGAAACTGACCTCGAAAGCCACGGTTTTGCCAACGTCGGCAATATCAGCCGTATTACCGATGACCCACAGTGGGAACAGGCTTACGTCGAACGTATCGAGCGCCACGTGATGGCGCAGAAAAACCACCCGTCAATCATCATCTGGTCTTTGGGGAACGAGTCGGGCTACGGCTGCAACATTCGTTCGATGGCGGCACGCTGCAAGGCTCTCGACCCAACGCGCCTGGTGCATTACGAAGAAGATCGCGATGCAGAAGTGGTGGACGTTATCAGCACCATGTATTCACGTGTCTCTATGATGAACGCCTTCGGTGAATATCCACACCCGAAACCGCGCATTATCTGTGAATACGCCCATGCGATGGGTAATGGGCCGGGGGGGCTTGCTGAATATCAGGCCGTATTTAACCAGCACAAATGCCTGCAAGGGCACTACATCTGGGAATGGTGCGACCACGGTTTACTGGTGCATGACGAGCAAGGGCGCGAGCGTTACCAATATGGCGGCGATTACGGCGACTATCCAAACAACTACAACTTCTGCATGGATGGCCTGATTTACCCGGACCAGCGCCCAGGACCTGGCCTGCGCGAATACAAACAGGTGTTATGCCCGGTTAATATTCGCCAGACAGAACAAGACGACGTGTTGCTGGTGGAAAACCGTTACTGGTTCAGCACGCTGGCCGATATTGATTTCCGTGTGTCGTATCAGGTCGATGGCAAAACTATTACGCAGCAAACGCTGACGGTGCCGCATTTGCTTCCGGGCGAAGCGGAAAAGCTGCATCTCACGCCACCGGTTCTGCCTGCGGGTGAAGTGTTTATCAATGTTGAAATCATTAAGCGCAGTGCCACGCCATACAGCGAAGCCCTGCACGCACTAGGCCAGTTCCAGATACTGCGCAAGCCCGCTGTTTCGGGTGAAAACTTGCCTGCGGTGCAGACCGGCGCATTACGCAGTGAAACTCAGCAGCATCAACAAATCGTCAGCGGTACCGATTTTTCCCTGACGTTCTGCCGCCTGAGCGGTGAGCTGGTGTCATGGTTGGTCAACGGTCAGGAAATTGTCGGGCGCGCACCGCATCTGACTTTCTTCAAACCGACGATTGATAACCATAAGCAGGAATTTGAAGGGTTGTGGCAGCCGTATCACATCCACCTGATGCAGCATCATTTCCGGGCGATGCGTGAGTACTCGCAAGGCGATGATCGGGTGATTGAAGTTGATAGCGTGATTGCCCCTCCGGTATTCGACTTTGGCATGCGTTGTACCTATCAATGGCGAATTACCCCAGCAGGGCACGTCACCCTTAATTTGTCTGGCGCACCTTACGGCAACTACCAGGCCATTATTCCAAAAATCGGCCTCGACTTTGGGATCAGCACTCGCTTTAAGCAGGTGGAATATTACGGGCGAGGGCCTGGCGAAAACTACGCGGACAGCTGCCAGAGCAACCTGATTGGCCATTATCGCCAGCCGGTTGCGAACCTGTTTGAAAACTACCCGTTCCCGCAGGATAACGGCAACCGTCAGCAAGTGCGTTGGTTAAGCGTTGAGGATGAAAATGGCAACGGTATTTTCATTCAGCCGCGTAAGCCAATTAACTTCAGCCTCTGGCCGTATAGCGCAGAAATGCTGCAACAGGCGCAGCACATCAATGAGCTGGAAACCTGCGATTACCTGACGCTCAACCTTGACGACCAGATCCTTGGCCTGGGTTCTAACTCCTGGGGTTCCGAAGTGCTGGACTCATTCCGGGTCTATCTCCAGCCGTTCCAGTACGGGTTCACTATGGTGCCGTTCAGTCCGGCACAAATTAGCGCCGCACAGCTTGCGAAACACAATCTCCAGCCAGGCGTGGAAGCGGAGGATGCGCAATGATTATTTTAAATACGCTTGAAGATTTTCAACAGAACTACCGTGCCGGTAAAAAATGGCAGCGTTGCATGGAAGCCATTAATAACCTGAAAAATATTCAGGCTAATGTTTTTTATTCCATTGGTGATTCTCTGGTTTACCGCCTGAGTGAAGGCGGGGCGGAAAACACGGAGTTATTCGAAGGCCATCGCCGTTATTTTGATGTGCATTATTACCTCGCAGGAAACGAACAGGTGGAGATTGCGGCTAAAAATGAATTAACACCTGCAGTGGCATACCGCGATGAATCTGACCGGGAGTTTTTCCGCGGGCAGGGTGAGTTACATGAACTTAAAGCAGGCAACGTCGTTATTTTTGAAAATCACGAAGCGCAGCGTTTTTCTCAAGGGAAAGAAGTGCGCAAAGTGATCTTAAAAGTCACCGTTGAAGAAACGTATTTCTTAAACAAATAAGGTGCGGACGTAACCCAATGTCGGATGGCGCTTGCGCTTATCCGACCGACGAAAAGCACTAATAAAAGTATCCTACACAATGTGGAGTGGAGTTTTTATGGCTTCAACAAACAGAAATACTATTGGCAAGTTCGGGTTATTGGCGATGACATTTGCGGCCGTATTTAGCTTCAATAATGTCATTAACAACAATATCCAGTTAGGCATCGCATCGGCACCTGTTTTTCTGGTGGCGACGCTGATTTACTTTATCCCGTTCTGTTTAATCATCGCAGAATTTGTTTCGTTAAACCGTAATTCTGAAGCGGGTGTCTATGCGTGGGTCAAAAGTGCATTAGGCGGGCGCTGGGCGTTTATTACGGCGTACACTTACTGGTTTGTGAATCTATTCTTCTTCACTGCACTGTTGCCAAGGGTTATTGCTTACGCCTCGTATGCCTTCCTCGGTTATGACTATATTTTCACGCCATTAACCACCGCTTTAATCAGTATCTTCCTGTTTGCATTCTCGACCTGGATTTCAAACCATGGCGCGAAACTGCTTGGGCCGATGACATCTGTCACGTCCACACTGATGCTGCTACTGACTTTCTCCTACATCATTCTGGCAGGTGCCGCAGTGATTGGTGGCGTGGAACCGGCAGACCCTATCAACGTCGAAGCGATTACGCCGCAGTTTAGCTGGGCATTCCTCGGGATTATTGCGTGGATTTTCCAGGCTGCGGGTGGTGCGGAGTCCGTGGCGGTGTACGTTAATGACGTCAAAGGCGGCAGCAAAGCGTTTGTTAAAGTGATCATTTTGTCCGGCTTGTTTATCGGCGGCCTGTATACCGTGTCGTCGCTGCTGATTAACGTCTTTGTTCACAAGGCCGATTTGCACTTTACCGGCGGTACAGTGCAGGTATTTGAAGGGCTGGCCCGTCACTTCGGTTTACCGACAGTGTTGATGAATCGCTTCGTGGGGATTGTCTCTTTCACCGCCATGTTTGGCTCATTGCTGATGTGGACGGCGGCACCGGTTAAAATCTTCTTTACTGAAATCCCGAAAGGTATTTTTGGTGAGAAAACCGTGCGTCTAAATGCGCATGGCGTACCGACCCGCGCGGCCTGGATCCAGTTCCTGATTGTCATTCCATTAATGCTTATCCCAACCATTGGTTCGGGTAGTGTGCAGGAGTTGATGAACACGCTGATTAACATGACGGCTGCGGCATCCATGTTGCCACCGCTGTTTATCATGCTGGCTTACCTGAACTTGCGCATGAAATATGACGAAGTGAATCGTGATTTCCGCATGGGGACACGCATGCAGGGCATCGCCATTGTTAGCGTGTTGATTGTGATTTTCACCGTTGGGTTTATTGCCTCTACCTTCCCGACCGGTGCCAGCATTATGACCATCATGTTTTATAACGTCGGCGGGCTGGTGATATTCCTTGGTTACGCCTGGTGGAAATATAACAAATACGAGAAAAGCCTCGATGCCCGTGCGCGGTATGAAGCCGATACGCCACTGGCCCAAATTGCGCTGGAACAGCAGCAGGGAAAGCCGGTTTCACCGCTCGCCGGTGATATCGCGGTAACCTGTCAGCCATAAACAAAACGGCCCCAAACGGGGCCGTTCTTAACAGTTAACCAAACTTAGAAATCATATCCGACGGTCGCAATCACAGAACGCTCCGCGCCCCAGTAGCAATAACCCGTCCCGTAACAGCCCGCGACATAATCACGGCCCGTCAGGTTGGTGGCATTAACCTGCACAAATGCGCCTTTAAGTGACGGTGTCCATGCGCCCATATCGGCACGCACCATGGCATCAAGCAGAGTTGTAGACGGCACGCGCAGGGTGTTTTCGTTATCCGCCCACTGCTTGCCAATATAGCGTACGCCAGCACCGGTGCTGATACCGAAGTCGGCTTTGAACATTGCCCACAGGCTTGCCATCTGATCTGGCGTGACGTATGGCGTGTTGCCATCGTTACCGTCAATAGCATCCTTGAAGCGCACTTTGTTGTACGTGTATCCGGCGATGGTCGAGAAACGTTGGTTCCACTGCGAACGGGCTTCAAGTTCAATACCTTGCGAATGCACTTTCCCGGCTGGCTCATAGTAACTGCCCTGAACCACACGGTTGCCGACATCTTTCTGCGTCAGGTCATAAAGTGCTGCGGTGTACATATCCGCGGTGCCCACTGGCTGGTATTTCACACCGGCTTCATACTGCTCGGCAGTGGTTGGTTTCAGCAGTTTGCCATCGGCATCCGGCAGAACCTGCGGTGTAATCGCCTGGCTGTAGCTGATGTACGGGGAAACACCGTTGGTGAACGCGTACAACAGTGATGCACGGCCGCTGAAATGGTCGTCGGTACGGTTATCCGTCACGTCGCTATCAATGGCTTCGGCCACAATGTGGCTCTTGGTGACAATGTGGTCATAACGGCCAGACAACGTCATATGCCATTGATCCCACTTCATATCATCCTGCAAATAAACGCCTGTTTGTTCGT
This sequence comes from Buttiauxella brennerae ATCC 51605, assembly GCF_001654925.1. Taxonomy (GTDB): domain Bacteria; phylum Pseudomonadota; class Gammaproteobacteria; order Enterobacterales; family Enterobacteriaceae; genus Buttiauxella; species Buttiauxella brennerae. The sequence goes on along the minus strand of NZ_LXER01000017.1, from coordinate 252,468 downwards.
ACTGGCGTTTGCCTGCTTTGGTCAGCAGACCCTGGTTGATGGTGGAGTAAGTTGGGTCGCGCGGGTCGTAATAATAGAAACCGCCAGGGCCGCCGGACTCGCCCGTCCACGGGTTAATGTTGGTGGTGTAAGCCGAGTCATCAGACAAGTCGTTGGTGTATTTATGGAACTCACCGCCGAGCACCACTTTGTGGTCCAGCTCGCCTGTTGCGAAATCAGCTTCCAGCTGGTTATCAATGGCGTAAGCGTCAAGCGATGAAGTTTCGCCGCTGTAATAACGCATCAGTTCATCGTGCGCCACATCAGCCCAGCCAATTTGATATGCCTGCTTCAGGCCCACGTTTGAATGGGTGTAGCTGGCGTTGGAGCGGAACGCCCATACGTCGCTAAAACGGTGTGCAAACTCATAGCTGTAAATCTGCTGGTGGCGTTTGAACTCGTCATTGCCAGGTTCTACGTCAGAGAAACCGGTGCTGATTTTACGGCCAGTGGAAGAATAGATACTGCCATCCGCCGGGACGGAACCGTGGAAACCGCCGGACGGATCTTTTTCCAGATAAGCACGCAATAACAGCGAGGTGTTTTCACCTGGCTGCCAGAGCAGGGACGGGGAGATAGCGTAACGTTCTTCACGCGTATTCTCATACTGGGTATCGGTATTTTTGGTCATCCCGATAATGCGATATGCCCATTCATCGTTAATCGCATTGGTGTAATCGAACGCGGTGCCGGTGGTGTTGTTATTACCGTACATCGCGCGGACATGGCCTTCCTCGATAAACTGCGGGCGTTTAGAGGTTTCCATGACCAGGCCACCAGGAATCGTTTGCCCGTACAGTGCAGAAGATGGCCCCTTGATAACGTCAATACGTTCCAGGAACCATGGGTCGACCTGAACCACGTTATAGCTGCCACCGTCGCTCATCAGGCGCAGGCCATCAAGGAAGGTGTTGTTCACGTCGCCGCCATGGAAGCCGCGCAGGGCGACGGTGTCATAACGGGTGGCTCCGCCAGCAAAACCGGTGAAAGCGCCAGGGGTGTAGTTCAGCGCATTGTTAACCGATAACGCGCCCTGGTCGTCCATTTGCTGGCGCGTCACGACGGAAATAGATTGTCCGGTGGTGATGATGCGTTCATCCGTTTTCGTTGCCCCACGGCTGACGGTTGCGGTATAGCCTTCGGTTGCGCTGGTGGAGGTTTCAGTTGGTGCTGCTGTGACGACAAGGGTGTCTTCAGCCAGTGCATAAGCAGGTGCCGCAAGAGCAAGCGCGCAAAGTAAAGCAGAGCGCTTGACAGTAAATGCCAGTTTCATTGAGTTATTTTCCCGAGAAGGTCTTATTGTAATCACCTGAAACACTGGTCTTTGCCAGCAGAATGGGGACGAAATCAGGTGATGCCACTGAATTATTGGAATGCGAATTATTATCGTTATTGTTTACTGATACAAGTACAAATATTGGCAGTAGAAAAATGAAAGCCCATGAAAAGAATGGTGTTTTTTGAAAGGGATAGGGGATTAATGTTTAAAAACAACCCTCACCCTGGCCCTCTCCCTGAGGGAGAGGGGAAAAAGCGCAGGCAAAAAATGAGAAAGAAGGGATACGGTCAAATCCCCTCTCCCTCAGGAGAGGGTTAGGGTGAGGGCGAAAAGATTATTGCGATGCTACAGGCTGACTCGCCTTCGTTACCGGCCCGGGCGTTGCCGAAGGCAATTTGTCCGGTGCCGAATCGCACGGTTTCTCTTTACCGCACAACAAGTCGAGCATTTTCAACGTCACACCGTTGGTCCAGCCAAAACCATCCTGCAACGGATACTCCCCGCCGCCACCGACCGTACCGGTACTCGATACATCATACTTCTCAACCAGTTTTTGCTCGCGGTTGTAGGTATGCTGCACGTTGGTCAGGAAGCGCCAGGTGACTTCCATGGCGAGATCTTTATGGCCGTAATTTTGTAGCCCTTCGGTTGCCACCCATTGCAGCGGTGCCCAGCCATTAGGTGCATCCCACTGCTGACCTGTTTTCAGGTTAGTGGTGGCAAGCCCACCGGCCTTAAGCAATTGCGCCCGGGTAATGGCGGCCATTTTGTCGGCACGTTCTTGCGAAGCCGCATGGACATACAGCGGGAACAGCGAAGCCGCAGTCAGCTGCGAACGAACCGCGTGGGTTTTGAGATCGTAATCGGCATACCAGCCTTGCTTAGCATTCCACAAATGCGCTTCCATCGCTTTTTGGCGGGCATCTGCCAGTTGCTGATATTGCGTAGCACCCATGCTGTCTTTTGCCACGGTACTGGCATGGGCCAGCGTTTTTTCCATCTGGAAAAGCAGGGCGTTTAAATCGACAGGCAAGATGGACGTGGTTCGAATAGAGCCAAGTTGCTCGGGGTTATCCATCCAGCGTGAGCTGAAATCCCAGCCCGATGCCGCAGCAGCACGCAAATCACGGTAAATTTCAGTCGCCGGGCGATTCGGGTTGTTCTTCGCGGTGGTTACGTCGTCAAGATAAGACTCGGTACGTGGGGTATCGCGATCATCCCAGTAGCGGTTCAGCACCGAACCATCTTTAAGTTTTACTGCCCGCAGGTTTTCAGAGCCAGGCTGTAGCGTATCGCTGCCCTGCATCCAGTAAGCGTACTCTTTTTTCAACTGCGGCAGATACGTGGTGTAAGTTTCATCACCATTGTGGCTGGCGAGCAGTTTAACCATAAAGGCAAAGAACGGCGGCTGGGAGCGGCTCAGATAATAGCTGCGGTTGCCGTTGGGAATGTGCCCCCATGCGTCAATTTCATGGGCAAAGTTGTCCACCATATCCTGGACTTTGTCCCAGTGGCCGCTTTCGGCAAGCCCGAGCATCGTGAAATAACTGTCCCAATAATAGACTTCGCGGAAACGCCCACCGGGCACCACATAAGGTTTAGGTAGCGGCAGCAACGAATCCCACTTTTCGACGCTATCCGTGGTGCGCGTCAGCACCGGCCATAAGCTGTCGATATGTTCACGCAACGACTGACCTTCCGGCGGAACATACTTTTCACCCTCTTTTGGCAGGGCAAAATTCACATCCACGAAATGACGTAAATCGAAGCCGGATTGGTTTCGTTGCATCCGGTAATCAGCGAGGATCATCAACGGGTCATATTTGGGCACCGCATCAGCAAACGTTTTTTGATCGGGGAATAATTTGGCGGTTTGTACATCGGTAAATAGCGGGCCAAGCAGCACATCTGGCGGCTGCGGCTGAGCTTGTCGATCGTCGGCAGCGGTTGCGGGCAGGGTAAAACTGACAAACGCACAACCGATAGCTATTTGAATCGCAAATAATAAAGTGCGAGGACGGCGCAAAACAGGATTTATCATCTATTGTTCTCCTTTGCAGGGTAGCGGTGAAATTTTTCCGCGATCAACCCTATGAAAACCTTAGACGAGTTTCCCGGCAGCACCAGGGTAGATGTCGCATATTCCGACAAAGCGGAATATTTACCTTGCTGCTTGCGCCGGGGTTACCCCTGCGGGTTGATAAGCCATGTCCCCGCTTTTTCAATATTCAGAGTCATATTTCGCGACTGTTTATTATCCTGCAATGTAAATTCGTATTTCCCTGCGGGCAGTTGCAGGAAGCCATAGCCATTGGCCCCGGTAGTGATGTTTTCCGTCTTGCCATTCACAAACAGAACTTCACCTTCATTCATGCGGATATAAACACGTGCAAGCATGGCGTCGGTGACCGGCACGAGGTTTTTAACCGTTGTGGGCTGAGCCTTTTCTGCATTAACGGTTTTTGCGACCTTTGCGGTTTCGGGGGCAGAAACAGACGATGTATGTCCACCAAAAATCAGGCCCCCCACCGCCACGCCAACCAGCAAACTTGCCGCTGTCAGTAGCGGTAATTTGTAGCGTTTAATAAATGGCGATAACGGCGTAATTTCCGCATCTTCCAGCGCAACAAGCATGGTGCCAGGCTGCTTTTGCGGCACCAGACCGTTGATGCCGCTCAGCGGGAGTTCTGCAATGGCTGCAAATTCGGCCACAGATTGCGGGCGGTCTTCCGGTTTCAGTGCCAGCGCGTGATCGACCGCTTGCAACAGGCTGTGGGAATAACCTTCCGGGCGGTTTTTAGCCAGCTTAACGCACGGATCCTGAATCGTGCGCGTCACACTTGCTGGTGGGCAGTTGCCGGTAATCAAGGTGTAGAGGATAGCCCCCAGCGCATAAATATCGGTCCACGGACCAAGCTGGTTTTCGAGATCGTCGGCGTATTGCTCAAGCGGCGCAAAACCTGGGTTCAGCGGCGTTTTTATCTCATCGCCACTCTCGGTGCTGTTGCGGCGTGGAGCGCCTGCATTCAACAGCAACGGTGCGCCATTATCCTGAATTTGAATACTGCGCAGCGACAGGTCGCGGTGGATAAAGCCTTCTTCGTGTAACGTCGCCAGAGCCCCGCAAAGCATCGGCAGCATGCGACGAATCCAGGCATCATTAATAATCTCAGGCTGATGTTGGTGCAGGTCAGCCAGCGTCACACCGCCGGAATAGAGCGTTGCGGCATAAGCGGTTTCGTTCTGGTTCCAGAAGCTCAAAACCTGTAGCAGGTTAGGGTGGTTAAACTGCGCGAGTTGACGGGCAGACTGAACAAACCGGCTCAGGCCTGAGTTAAACGCCTGGCTGTCTTGCTTACTGCGTAGCACCAGCTGCATGTTATCGCTACGTACAGTCAGCGCGCGGGGCATAAATTCGCGGATAGTCACCGGGCGCTCAAGCTGGTGGTCCCATGCTTTGTAGTCGACGTGCGTATTGGTGGACTCAGTGACATGCTGAATTTCAAATTCGTCGAAACGGAAACCAGGCGGCAGAGCGTCGGGAAGTTCTGGGTTGTATTCTTTATCTGTCATGATGGCCTTTCTGTGCTCTAAATCGACGAATTTTCAAAGGTTACTTCTGGGCGCGCCATGCGCCAACCGCCGGATCACGCAATTGCGGGCGTAGGGAGTCAATCAGCAGCAGCTTTATTGGGGTATCTGGCGCAAGCCATGCCGACCACACCTTACGCACCTGGTTTAAACGCGCCTGGATCACCGCCTCATCAACGGTCATTTCACGCGGGACTTCTACCGCCACGGTACCCGTCGCCTGCCAGCCATTCAGCTCAGGGCTGTAGGGCAAAATCATCCAGCTTTGCGGCGCGTGTTCGTTACTGACCACCATCCGCTCATTGTTCAGGCTGGTTATCAGCAAGCTGTCAGAACTGGCAGTAGTGCTTAAGCCACTGACCGGGAAACCATGCACAAAGGTCATCACATTGCGTTTTTCGCCGTGAACGCCACTTTGAATGATTTCCGTGCGGCCATTGAGCCAGCCACCGTTTTCACACTTCCCGTTGGGAATAAACAGCGCTGAAGTATTGGCATCACCTTGCCAGAAGGTACGCAAATGGCAGCCATCCTGCAGCGTAAACTCTTGCCACGGCGTGCGGTCTGCCAGCGGGGAACTTTCATCTTTTCGCAGCACGGTATTGGGTTCGCTGGACACCACCGGGGCGATAATCACCGCCCAGTCACTGCTTTTCGTCGCAGTGCCGACAGCAAGCGTAGCACCTTGTGGGTCTTCCAATTTCCAGCTCACCAGTTGAACCGAGTTACACTGGCTTTCAAGTAGCGTCCCAAGACGTGGCATAAACGTGTTGAGCAGTGACGGGTTTTTGTCGCCATTGGCGACGATACGCAGCGGAAGTTCAGCAGCGCACCAGCTTTGCGGCGTGTTGTTCTGAACATCATCAATCCAGACATCCAGCTTTTGAGAGGGAGACTGAACGATACGGTAGTTCCCTGCCCACACGGTTGAAGATGCCAGCAACAGCGCCAGACCCGAAAGCCAGAGTTTCATAGAAATCCTTGTTAGCCGAACCACTTTAAACAAAAGGTCCTGACGTAAGCGTCAGTCATTAATCAATAATCCACGTACCGCTATTGGCGTTCTGGCAGGCTTTGCTGGCGTCATCGACGGCAACGCATGTCGTTTTCTTCGCTGCACGGCGTGGACGTGGGCGGTCTTTTTTCAGCGTCTGGGCATACAGTTCACTTTTCACCAGTGCGCGCATTGGCACGTAGCCCAACATTTCCTGCTTATCCTGCTCGGCAATGGCGAGCCAGTTATTCTCGACCTGGCCGAGCACGGTATAGGTTTGCCCGTTCTCAAGCGTACTGATCACTTTCCCACCGAAGTCCGGTTTACTTAAAATTGACCCTGGATAGAGCGCCCGATAGCTGGCGTTGATGGGGGTAAACTCGTGCGGGGCGGCAACTGCGTAACGGTGCGTGAGCGTGACGCCATTGATTTCACTGGTCACAAGAGTATCGTCCGTCATTTTTGGCGGTGGCGCTTTACAGCCGACGACCGTGGCAACAACAGCAAGGATCAACAGATTTCGCAATTTCATCGTAACTTTCCCTGAAAAAATGGTTCAAACCTGGTCGCCGTGAGGGGGTGAAATTGGCGAAAATGAAATCCAGGAATCTGAAGAGTAATTCACATCACTTATACATAGTAACGTTAATTTTACATTCCCTGATTAACAATTCAATGGTGATGTAACTGATTGACATCATTAAGTGTTAAGCCCGTCTAGAACAGGGAGTAAAGCGGTTATTCATGGGGTGAATAATGTATCTTTCCGGGTGACTGACAGCATCTATTATAAAACACAATTTCAACTTTAGGATTAAGTGTGAGGATGGAACCGTTATTACCCAATATCTGCGATTTTATCGCCCATGTTTCACCACTCAATCAGCATCAACTATCTGGCCGTTGGCGAGATATTGCCCTTTGATATTGCGGCCCCCGAGCGCTATCTGCGCATCATGCGGGCCACGTATCTTTGCAACGCGACACTGACTTGCTGTTAAGTACCCCAGCCCGGTTCAGAATATTTTTAATCTCAACTTTCATCTCTTCCGTCAGCGGTGACGCAGGCGGTAATGAATGCACTGAAATTTCCACCCCCACTAACTGCAAGGCATACTTCACCGCGTTGTAAAATGGCAAGTCCATACTATAAAGCGGCGGTATCCAGGAGAGCGATTGTTGTAATTCAATCGCGCGGGAAAGGTCCTGCTTGCGCCAGGCGTCGAGGATCCCACACGTCAGTTGTGGCGCGAAGTTCGCGCTGGCTGGAATACAACCATCTCCGCCCAGAATTAACGTCCCCAGCAAGTATTCATCATACCCGGCAAACACCGCAAAATCGGGCCGGTCTGTTTTCACCGCGTGAATGGTTTCGCGAATATGTGAAAGCGTATCAACCGTGTCTTTCAGCCCGACAATATTTGGGCAATTTAATGCCAGTTCGCGAATGATATGTACCGGAATAGACTGACCCGTCAGGGCCGGGAAATTGTAGAGAATGATCGGTAGTTTAAGTGCCGCCGCAATGGTTTTGTAATGGTGCAACAGATTCGCTTCGCTTAGCGGGTTGTACCACGGGTTAACCACCACCACGCCACTGGCCCCCATATTCTGCGCATGAAGCCCTGCATTAATGGTTTGCTGCGTGCCGCAATGGGCGATGCCAATCAGCACCGGCTTTCTGCCTGCGACTTTTTTGATACAAAACTCAGCCACTTGTGCACGCTGGGCATCCGACATATTGGCGAACTCCCCGGCGCTACCGAGAAAGAACAGACCGTTCACAGGGGAGGCGACTAAGTGTTCAATTAATCTCGCCTGCGCCGCACCGTCAAATTCACCATGAGCGTCAAACAATGTTGGAACCGGAGGGATAACACCACTAAAACGAGTCTGATTCATTCACTTCTCCTGCGGGTTATGAGGTGATTCTTCGTAAAATGTTCGTTGATTTCATTAGCGAATGGTTTCAATTGTAGCGGAAGGCGCGTTGATGAAAGCCCGCGATGTCGCATTTTCGAACTGTTGTTTTAGTAAATCGTTTTCACCATACCGTCGCAAAATTCCGCGTATTGAATACCGATCACAAATAATATCTCAATAACCTTCTACATTCTTATCATACAAGATATTAAACCTAAGAATACAAGGTGTGGTTATTCACGTGTAAAATGAGGGGTTATAATGCAAATTGATCTCCAGAGTTCGGTAATAAAACGCATCAATAAACGAATTATTCCTTTCCTGATGCTGCTGTATTTGATTGCGTATATTGACCGCTCGAATATTTCTGTTGCGGCGCTGCAAATGAATGCTGACTTAGCGTTAACCGCTGAAATGTATGGCATTGCGGCGGGTGTGTTTTACATCGCCTATATAATTTTTGAAGTCCCCAGCAATATCATATTAACGCGGGTTGGGGCGAAGTTGTGGATTGCTCGCATTATGGTGACGTGGGGAATTATCGCAGCAGGGATGAGCCTGGTACAAACCCCGACACAGTTATACGTGATGCGTTTTTTACTGGGTGTTGCCGAAGCCGGGTTTACCCCAGGGATTATTTATTATCTTTCCTGCTGGTATCCACGCAGTGACCGGGCGCGGGCGATGTCGATGTTTTATATCGGTGCAGCACTCGCATCGGTTATCGGCTTGCCTATTTCAGGCACTATTTTGAATATGCATGGTTTTTTTGATATTGCTGGCTGGCGTTGGCTATTCTTGCTCGAAGGAATTCCTGCTATCGCGATGGGCGTGGTGGTGTGGTTTTATCTTGATGACTCCCCAGCAAAAGCACAGTGGTTAAGTGCTTCTGAACGCGATTGGTTACAACAAAAACTCGTAGGGGAATCTTCTGAGCTGGAACACAGCGGCAGCCACCAATGGCATAAAGCGTTAACCGATAAAAAGGTCTGGTTGCTGAGTGCAATATGGCTATTACAGGCATTTGGCACCATCGGTATCACGTTATTCTTGCCGTTAATTGTGAAAGGGGTTGTTTCCGAACAGAGTAATTTTATCGTCAGTGTTTTGTCTGCGGTCCCATTCTTGTTTGCCTGTATCTTTATGTTTGTTAATGGCCGCCATTCCGATCTCACCTGTGAGCGTCGTTACCATTTAGGTGTTCCACTTATCGCCGCAGGAATATTGCTGATGCTGGCAATTTTGAGCGATAACCTATTACTGGCTTATATTCTGCTGGTGATTACGGTGGCGCTAAATTGGGCGGTAACACCGATATTTTGGGCGGCAACCACTGAATCATTAACGGGCGTTGTCGCGGCGGCAGCTATTGCCTTGATCAATGCCGTTGCGAATATCGCCGGGCTGATTTTCCCACCGCTGATGGGCAGAATTAAAGATGTGACGGGGAGTTATGATATTTCACTGGCGATTGTCGCTTCGGCGTTGATCATGGGCGGCTTATTAGGCTTTTATGTGCTGACCTCGCCACGCACAGCGAAACAGTTGTGCTAATAATGGCACAAGGGAAAATTGTTACTCAAGGTGCGCCGGAGTCGGTGACGACTCCGGCGTTATTCGCTCAGGTGTTTGACATTGAAGCGTAAATTCACCCGCAGCCCATTTCAGGCAAACCCATGAGTGTTGTGACGTGATGTATTAGTGCTCAAGCATTTCGTGGACAACTTGCTCTTTGCTTAACGCGTACTGGTAATAGGTCGGCCAGTTGTCCATTTCTTTCAATAACGATTCCTGGGAATCACTCCCCATGAAGATATGGAAATGCTGAGACTTTTTAGGGGCAATCGTGTGGTCGCTAAACTGCACAAATTTAGGCGCTTTTGACTGGCTGTCTTTACACTCAAACAGGTAACGCACCCCTTTTTTACCGGAGGTGTAAGTCAGGATTTTAAACCCGGCATAGCGGTACTCGCAGGCGTTGACCGTTTTGCCGACGTGAAACTCAATCACGTTATTCTCAATGCCAATCATATCAACGTCCGTGGCATAACCTTTTTTATAATACTCTTTGTACTGAGCGGCGGTTTTGCTGCCATCAAGCTGTGCTTTTTTTGCCATTACCGGGTCTAAATCGCCGCTTAACAGATAAGGGTTGACCGACTGCCACACGCCGTCCCAATCGCTTAACGCTCTGTCCTTCACGTCTTTATTCTCGAAAACGCCTTCGCTCGCTTTCTTTTCCGCCTCGGTTAACGGTGTTCCGTGCGAATGACCATGTGCCAGCGCGTTAGCGCTCGCGAGCAAAATACCCAGGCTGAGAACCATAGTGGGAATGCGTGATGTCATGAATATCTCCAGTTGTGTTTGTTGAGGTCTTGATTGATGTTATAACATAACATTATCGACATTCAACCCGTGCAAAGACAAAACTGAAGTCATTCAGAGCGATGGTGAGCTGTGTTGCTTGATAATGGCGGCGAGGCGCATAAAAGACGGCACCATATCGCTGTCATTAATGCTGGCGAACCCGACCAGTAACCCGCTTAGTTTTTGGTGGTTAAAATAATAACGAGACAACGGGCGCACCAGAATCCCGTCGGCATTAGCCTGCTTTGCGATACCAATATCATCGGTGTGTGCGGGAAGCTGAATAATCAGATGCAGCCCGGCATTACTGTTGAACCAGCCCAGATACTTTTCACCTAAATGCGCTTTAATCAGCTCAACCAGTAAGGTGCGGCGTTTGTTATAAAGCTGGCGCATTTTACGAATGTGCGCCGCGTAATAACCTTCGCGAATAAATTCCGCTAATGCGGCCTGAATCATCTGGTGACCACTGCGGTAAAGTTCGTTGTGGACCTTTTTAAGCGGCGCCGCTAACGGCTCAGGAAGCACGACGTAACCCAGGCGCAGCGCGGGGTAGAGCGTTTTACTGAAGGTGCCTATATAGATAACCGGGCTGTTTTCTTCCAGCCCTTGCAAAGAAGGAATCGGCTGCCCGGAAAAGCGAAATTCGCTGTCGTAATCATCTTCGACAATCCAGCTTTGAAATTCCCTGGCCTGCGAAAGCAACAACTGGCGGCGCGGCAGGCTCATCACTGAACCCAATGGATACTGGTGTGACGGGGTAACGAAGATTAATTTCGGTTTCTTATCGGGCGAAGGTTGTGGCACCAGACCCTGGTCATCAACATCAAGCGCAGTAATGTTTACCGCGTTCATGCGCAAGATATTTTTAATCCCCCAATAGCCTGGCTCTTCAATCCACGCGTGGTCGCCGGGGTTGCACAAGGTGCGGGTGACTAAATCCAGCGCCTGGTGAATCCCTTCGGTAATTAATATCTGGTCGGTTGAGCATTTCACGCCGCGTGCAGTACGCAAATAATCCGACAGCGCAGACTTTAAAATCTCAAGGCCGCTTGCGGCATCATAAGTCAGGTGTTCAGGGCTTGGCCTGCGGGCCACTCGGTCATAAATCTTCTTGAAGGTTCGGTGCGGGAAGCTGTTGACATCAGGCACGCCGGGAATGAAGTCTCCCCACTGCGCGGGGCTGGCACTGGCATTTTCTAACAGCTCGAGGCAGCGGCTGGAAAGGCTGGCGTTATCCTCGGGCAGGGCGACTTGCGCAGACTTCGCAACCTGCGTGTTGAGGTTATCAAGCACGCTTTCGGTCACAAACGTGCCGCTACTGGTGCGCGTCGAAATATAGCCTTCTGCCTGCAACTGTTCATAGACACGCAAAACCGTGTTGCGCGACAGCACCAGCTCATTCGCCAAATCTCGCGTCGGCGGCATTCGCGCGGCAGGGCGCAAACTTCCCTCGAGAATACAGCTGCATATCGCCACATAAAGTTTCTTATGCAATTTCTCACCAGGCGTTTGGCTAAATGCCTGCTTGATCACATCTACGGCAAGTGAACGCATTTGGATCCTACTATTAAAACGATTTGGCTCTCGATTCAGGTACCAGATACTGTCTAAATGGAATGCGTAGTTCAACCTGTAAATTTGATTTTCGTGTGAGGGATAAAAAAATGAGTAATAACGAACTCCATCAACGTCGTCTGGATGCCACTCCGCGTGGTGTTGGCGTAATGTGTAATTTCTTTGCCCAGTCAGCTGAAAACAGCACCATTACCGATGTAGAAGGTCACCAATATATCGATTTCGCCGCCGGGATTGCCGTGCTGAACACCGGCCACCGCCATCCGCGCCTGGTTCAGGCCATCGAACAGCAACTGAATGCCTTCACGCACACCGCTTACCAGATTGTTCCTTACGAAAGCTATGTCTCTCTGGCAGAAAAAATTAACGCCGCCGCCCCCATTGTTGGCGCAAAGAAAACGGCATTTTTCACAACTGGCGCTGAAGCGGTTGAGAATGCGGTGAAGATTGCCCGCGCCCATACCGGCCGCCCAGGGGTGATTGCCTTTAGCGGCGGTTTCCATGGCCGCACTTATATGACCATGGCGCTGACCGGCAAAGTAGCTCCATATAAAATTGGCTTCGGGCCATTCCCGGGTTCCGTTTTCCATGCGCCGTATCCGTCAGAGTTGAGCGGTATTTCAACGGCTGACGCGGTGAAAGCCATCGAACGCCTGTTTAAGTCAGACATTGAAGCTACGCAGGTTGCGGCCATTATCTTCGAGCCGGTTCAGGGCGAGGGCGGTTTTAACGTCGCACCACCTGAATTTGTGGCGGCGATTCGCCAGATTTGTAACACCCACGGCATTGTGATGATTGCTGATGAAGTGCAGAGCGGTTTTGCGCGTACCGGCAAAATGTTTGCCATGAACCATTACGCACATCAGCCGGATCTGATGACCATGGCGAAAAGCCTGGCAGGTGGCATGCCGTTGTCGGGTGTAGTGGGTAAAGCGGAAATTATGGATGCACCAGCACCGGGCGGTTTGGGCGGCACCTACGCCGGTAACCCTCTGGCTGTCGCTTCGGCACACGCGGTACTGGACGTGATTGCTGACGAAAAATTGTGTTTACGCGCCCAGGCGTTAGGCGAGCGCCTGACATCGCGCTTGCGTGATATCACCGCAACATGCCCGGCGCTGGTTGAAATCCGTGGTTTGGGTTCCATGGTGGCGGCTGAGTTTTACGATCCGGCAACCGGCGAGCCTTCTGCAGCGGTTGCGCAGCAAGTCCAGAAACGCGCGTTAGAACAAGGTTTGCTGCTGCTGACCTGCGGGCAGAATGGCAACGTGATTCGTTTCCTTTATCCGCTCACCATCCCGGATGCGCAGTTCGACAAAGCGCTGGATATCATTAAAAACGCGGCGCAATTGTGAGAGTCGATATGATCAAATTAAGCAACGCGGCTCTGCTGCTCGATGCATGCCCGCTTGATGGCGAATGGAGCCACGCGCTCTCGGGCAAAAAAGTCCCGGTGCTCAATGCCGCAACGGGTGAGCACATCGCCGATGTGCCTTTTATGGGCCAGGCGGAAACGCAACGTGCAATTAATGCAGCAGAAATCGCGCAAAAAGTCTGGAAAACGCAGACTGCGGCAAACCGCGCCAAAATTCTGCATAGCTGGGTCAGCCTGATTCAGGAAAACAGCGAAGACCTCGCTCGCCTGATTACCCTCGAAGGAGGCAAGCCGCTCGCGGAGGCTCGAGGCGAAATTACCTATGCCGCTTCATTCATTACCTGGTTTGCAGAAGAAGCCAAAAGGGTTGATGGCGTGCTTTTGCAGCCAACCGCACCTGACCAGCGTTTTATTGTCTCTAAACAACCGGTTGGTGTATGCGCGGCGATCACGCCGTGGAATTTTCCGGCGGCAATGATCACCCGCAAAGTCGCGCCAGCTTTAGCCGCAGGCTGCGCCATTATTGTAAAACCGGCGGAACAAACGCCGCTCACCGCACTGGCCTTAGCAAAACTGGCTGAGATGGCGGGTTTGCCTGCGGGCTTGTTGCAGGTGATTACCGGGGACGCGAAAGAAATTGGTGGCGAGCTTTGTGCTAACGCCACGGTTCGAAAACTCAGTTTCACCGGGTCAACGCAGACCGGGCGCTTGCTGATGGCGCAATGCGCGCCGACCATCAAAAAGCTGTCGCTGGAGTTGGGCGGCAACGCGCCGGTGATTGTCTTTGATGATGCCGACCTCGACCTTGCCGTTAAAGGTATTATGGCGTCCAAATTCCGCAACAGCGGCCAGACCTGTGTTTGCGCTAACCGAATCTACGTGCAGAGCGGGATTTACCAGAAGCTCAGCGACGCGCTGGTAAACGCCGTGGAAGCGTTGAAAGTCGGCAATGGCATGGAAGATGGCGTGACCCAGGGGCCGCTTATCAATGCCAAAGCGATTGAAAAAGTGGAACTGCATATTCAGGATGCGGTGGAAAAGGGTGCCAGCGTGTTAACTGGCGGGCAACGGCATGCGACAGGTGGGAACTTCTTCTCGCCAACGGTAATCGCCAATGTCACCCAGGAGATGCGTTTTGCCAGGGAAGAGACATTTGGCCCTGTCGCACCGCTGTTTAAATTTGATAGCGATGAAGAAGTGGTGAATTACGCAAACGACACGGAGTTTGGCCTTGCGGCGTATATCTTCACGGAAAATGCGAAGCGCCAGTGGCAAATCCCGGAAGCGCTGGAGTATGGCATGGTCGGCGTTAACACCGGGCTGATTTCCAATGAGGTCGCGCCATTTGGCGGCATCAAGCAATCAGGTCTTGGGCGCGAAGGTTCGCGTTTCGGGATTGATGAGTATCTGGAAATGAAATATGTCTGCGTGAAACTTTAAACCCTTCATACTTCGCGCCGCAGCAGCGTTGGCCGCACTTACAAACCCCAGTCACTTACTTGTGTAAGCTCCTGGGGATTTGCTCGTTTGCCGCCTTGCTGCAACACGAATTATTTTGGGTTACTTCTATGCACCATAGGTCGGACTTGCGCCAGCGACATCCGACTTTTCCTCCAGATTGCCCCAAAAAACTGCCCATTTGTGAATGTTGCAATCACGCTCACGATCTTAACAATTATGTGACATTAAGCGTATACATATAACATATTATGTTTTATAAAATATGAACACTGCCTGCCCTTATGCCACATAAAGAGAAAAGATATGGAACAGACGACAGACAAAGAAAACCACCAGCATCAGCCAGTTAAAGGCGAGCAATTCAACCGCTCGATAGGGCTGATGTCTAACTTCGCATTGGGATTCACCTACCTTTCACCTTTGACTGCGGTTTATTCGCTGTTTGCGCTGGCGGTGACGCTGGCGGGGCCTCCGGCAATCTGGTGGATACTGATTGTGGCGTGCGGCCAGCTACTCGTGGCACTGGTGTTCGGTGAAGTGGCATCGCAATATCCGATTACCGGCGGCTTATATCCGTGGGCGAGAAGATTATGGGGCAAAAAATATGCATGGATTGCAGCCTGGATTTACCTGTGGGCATTAGTCGTCACCATCACCTCAATTGCTGAATACACGTCCACATTCGTCGCATCGTTATTCCATTACGCAACGAGCGCGGGCAATATGATGATCACCTCCGTCGTCTTGCTGTTGATAATGATGGGTGTGAATATGTCGGGTACCAAAAACCTGGCGCGTGTGGCGAAAATAGGTTTCTGGTGTGAAATCGTCAGCGTGATTGCGCTGGGTATCTACCTGTTAATTTTCCACCGCTCACAGCCGTTCTCTGTCGTCTTTGACTCAATGGGTGTGTTGGCTTTAGACGGCAATTACACCACTGCATTTATGTCTGCCTCATTAATGGGTCTGTTTATGTTCTTTGGCTTCGAAGCCTGCGGCAACGTGGCGGAAGAAGTTAAAAACCCAGGCAAGAAGATTCCAGTGGCGATGATTTTAAGTATCGTGTTCGGTGCTATTTCAGCGGTTATCTCCATTCTGGGCTATCTGCTTTCCTCCCCGGATCTCAAAGATATCGTCAGCGGGAAAATCGCCGACCCTATCCCAATGATTCTGAACCAGGCATTGGGTGAAACCGGTGCAACAATCTTTATAGTCGTCGCCATTATCGCCATGCTGTCTTGTATTCTTTCCCTGCAAGCGGCCCTGAGTCGCCTGATATTCTCCTTCTCCCGCGACAAAATGCTGCCGGGCAGTGAGTGGATGTCGAAAATATCCAAACACAGCGTACCTGATAACGCCATGATTGTGAGCTGCTTATTGCCGGTCATTATCTGCGTCTGGGTTTACTTCCAGCCGGATAGCCTGGCGCGTATCACGGCCTTTGCGGTTATCGGTATCTATATTTCATTCCAGATGGTGGTACTGGCGGCATTGCGCCAACGCCTGAAAGGCTGGAAACCGGCAGGTGAGTGGACCGTGGGTTCATGGGGCATCATCGTCAACGTTCTGGCATTAGCTTATGGTGTGTGCGGTATCTGGTTACTGGCGCAACCGGCGGCAGGCGAGAGTTTTGTTGACCGCTGGACTGTGCTGGTGGGGTTGGCAATTGTTATTGTCTCAGGCCTGCTTTATATGTTTATCACTAAGCCGTTTGGCCGTTCGAATGCACCCGAAAATGATGCAATTGAATACGCGCAAAAGTTGAGTGCTGAGCAGAATTGATAAACCGAGTGCAGGGAGGATGAACCTTAATCCTCCCTGCATTTATTTAGCCTGATACAAATTAAAATAGTTATTCTCAAAGACAATCTTCGCCACGCTGATATCCAGTAAATCACCGACTCGGAAACGAGGGTGGGAAGAAAAAACAATTCGGCTGTCTTTATTGGTAAGAATAACTTTATCATCAGCGGCGTAAGGTAATAGTTCATCCTCAACGCGACTGACCAATAAATCGATTGCCGCCACCCCTAAGAATTGCTGATTAAAATAAACCGGTACAGCACTGGTGATGGTGTAGGAAGTATTGCAGATGTAATCGACGTAGGGGCCATGAATAAAAGCATTACCGACAGCTGGTGCTTGCTTAAACCACTCAAAGGTTCTGAAATCCAGACGCTGTTGCGTGGCCTGGTCTAAGTCCAGATTGACCTGCTTTACACCGTCGGCTTTCTTATACCACCACTCAAGCAGCCAGAACTCTTTATTGCTGCCTGCGCCTTCAATGTGGCTGGCAAAGCCTGCGCCGGAACAGTAAATATTACTGTTTAATGTCGCTTTAATATGTTCCTGAATCGTTTTTCTGATCGAAGGTTCAAGCAGATGCTCCAGATTAACATCCGCGATTTCAGCCAGCGAAGTTTCAATATCGCGGGCCAGTAAACCGGTGGATTCAATAGTGGAGTTAATGATGCTATCAATTTTTTGGGTAAGGGCGTGGAGTGATGTTGTTAATAGCATATTTATGCCTATTTTTATAGTTTGTCAGTTTGCACTGTATTTCAATTTATTTTCTATCAGATAGAAAGTAAACGTGTCGATTAATTTTTTAGCGTTACTCACGGACTCCGATTCATTATGGGCTGTCAGCGCATCAATTAACGAGGTGTACAACTCAACAATCTCACGGTGTATATTGTCTGAACGGAACAAAATCGCCACCAGAGATGACCACTCTGACTGCAAAATCAATTCCTGGTTTGCCAGTCGGGCTGATTGAGAACTTGCCGCAATGGCCAGTAAACACCGCATATCCGCCTGCGTTCGTGCTTCGGGGGAGGTTGAAGCATCAAGCACTGCAACAAATTCCCGCAGTCGAGTGATATCCGCGAGGGTCATTCTGCGCGAAGCAAGTCTTGCGCTATGGCTGATTATTGCACAATGCATTTCACCCAGGTCGGATAAGTAATCGGTACTTAATGTTTTAAATGGATTAAGGATATTACTGAATTCCCACACCTGCTCGCAGACAAAACTGCCGCCATTACGCCCACGCACCGTGTGAATTAAGTTATTGGCGCGCAGTGTATTTAACGCTTCTCTGATGGTGATGTGGGAAACGCCCATCATTTTTGCCAGATCAGCTTCATTTGGCAGTTGCTCATTTGCCTCAAGCAACCCGGTAATAATGGCATTTGAAAGTCGCTGAACTATCTGATCTGAACGGCTGGCCTGACCGATTGGCGCGAATATCACCGCATGCGTAATCATAGTTTTCCCTGGTGAGATGTTCCCTTATTCCCATCATCTTTCAAGCCGCAGGGGGGTGGCTGCAACTTGAATGCCCATGGGGATATTTGAACGAATAAACATAGCATACAACCCCTTGTTAATGAAGGAAGCCTTAAGTATCCGTGTGAAACCACTTCAACATTTCACGCAGCGCAATTGCAGCGTAAAAAATCACTTTGAAATGGGATGTATATCATGTTGTTAGCATAATGTTATTGAAATTAACCGCTATCAAACATATTACATAATATAATTTATGTTTAAACGGTCGGAGAGCACAATGAAAATCCTCAAGCACTTTATCAATGGTCAGTATGTGTCCGGTTCGGAGGATAACCTCTTTGATCTGGTGAGCCCGGTCAATGGTGAAACCTATGCTTTGTCACCAAGCGCCGGGCGTGCGGAAGTTGAACAAGCCTATGGCGCGGCGAAAAGCGCGTTTGCCGTCTGGAGACACTCAACGCCCGCCCAAAGACAACGTGCGCTGCTAAAACTGGCCGATGAAATTGAAAACAACGTCGAACGCCTGACACAAGCGCAAAGCCAGGAAACAGGGCAGTTGCGTCACTTTATTGAAAAGGAAGAGATTGCGGCATCCTGCGATGCGCTGCGTTTCTTTGCCGGCGCCGCCCGTTGTCTGGAAGGCAAAGCCTCTTATGAATATACCGAAGGCTTAACATCCACCATTCGCCGTGAACCGCTTGGTATTGTCGGCCAGGTCACGCCGTGGAACTACCCGTTCATGATGGCGGTGTGGAAAATCGCGCCAGCGCTGGCGGCAGGGAACACCGTGGTTTTGAAACCGAGTGATACCACGCCAATCAGCACCTTGATTCTGGCAGAGCTTGCGGCACCGATTTTCCCGCAGGGCGCATTTAACGTGGTGCTGGGTAAAGCTGAAACCGGTTCGCTGGTGGTTTCAAGCCCCGAAGCTTCGCTGGTGTCGATTACCGGTTCGGTTCGCGCCGGGCTACAGGTTGCGGCTTCTGCCGCGGCCAACTTGACCAAAGCGCACCTTGAACTGGGCGGTAAAGCGCCGGTGATTGTCTTTGCCGATGCGGATATTGAGAAAGCCGTCAACACCATCACCACCGCCGGTTTCTTCAACGCCGGGCAAGACTGTACCTCCGCAACGCGCATCCTGATTGAAGCCTCCATTTACGACACCTTCCTTGAGAAGCTGGTCAATAAAACTCGCGAGCTGAAATTCGGTACCCCGGACGATAAAGACGCGTTGTACGGCGCGCTGAATAGCCGCAACCAGCTTGAGCAGGTGAAAGGGTTTATCAGCCGCCTCCCGGCTCATGCCAAAGTTGAAACCGGTGGTAAGCCGGGTGCTGGCCCAGGTTTTTACTTCGAACCCACCATCATCTCCGGGCTCGAGCAGCATGACGAGGCCATTCAGCACGAAGTCTTTGGCCCGGTCATGACCGTTCAGTCGTTCTCTACAGAAGAAGAAGCGCTCGATAAAGCCAACGACGTGGAATATGGCCTGGCGGCAAGTATCTGGACCAGCAACCACGGACGCGCCCAGCGTTTCAGCATTCGCCTTGATTTCGGCACCGTCTGGATTAACAACCACATTCCATTGTGCGCGGAAATGCCGCACGGCGGTTTCAAGAAGTCAGGCTACGGAAAAGATTTGTCGTCTTACTCGCTCGATGAATACACGCGCGTGAAACACATCATGTGCGATATCTCTGAATAAATAGACCGCCCTGGAAAACCGAATAATAACGCCTACTCAGTAGGCACAAAGGTGATGAAATGAAATCAATGAAAGTCGCTGCATTGTCTCTGGTGCTGTTCTCAAACTGGGCACTGGCGGAAGTTTCCCCACTGACCGTGGTGAAAGATTACATGTCGGCGTGGAATGCCCATGATTCGGCGAAAGCGGCGCAATATCTGGCAAATGATGTGGTGTATTACGATGCGGCAAGTGGCACGCCAGTTAAAGGCAAGGGCAACGCGGAAAAAGAGGTCATTGGTGCGTTTATCAAAGCGGTTCCGGATCTAACGTGGAAAATGACCAGCAAGCCCGTCTATGACCACGACACTATCGCATTTCGCTGGGAATTTAGCGGCAAAAACAGCGGCGAATGGGCGGGCAGTCCGGCCACCAATAACCCGATAAAATTTGAAGGCGTCAGCTATATCACTGTCAATAATGGGAAAATTACCTGGCAGGGTGACTATTATGACTCTAAGAAATTAGATGAAGAACTGAAGCCTGCACAATAGCAGATTAAGGTTTGGGAGGGTGGATAAGCGACTGCGTCATCCACCACTTTTGCATGTTCTGGCGGGGTGCGTTAGCGCACTCGCCCAACTTGCCAGGTAAGGTTTGATATGTCGATTACCAGACGTGATTTTCTCAACGGCGTTGCCATTACTATTGCCGCAGGGCTGACCCCCCTTGAGCTCGCAAAAGCTGCCGGTAAAACCAGCGCTATCATCGGTGAGGATTATTACCCGCCGCAGCTAACCGGGATGCGCGGTAACCATCCCGGCTCATTTGAAATGGCGCATGCCATTGGGCGCGACCATAAAAAGTTCAGCACTGACCACCTTCCCATTGAGGAAGAGTACGATCTGGTTATTGTCGGCGGCGGGCTAAGCGGTTTGTCAGCTGCGAGCTTCTGGCACGACCTGATGGGCAAAGAGAGCAAAGTACTGGTTCTCGATAACCATGACGATTTTGGCGGCCATGCGAAACGTAACGAATTTAACGCAGGTGGCAAAAAGATTATCGGTTACGGCGGCAGTGAAGCCTTCCAGTCGCCAACGCGAAACTTTAGCGACGAGGTCAACGGCCTGATGACAACCGTGGGCGTCAGCGTAACCCGAATGAAGCAAAGTTTTGACGTCAATTTCTACCCGAATTTAAACCTCAGCCGTGGCGTTTTCTTTGATAAAAAGAACTTCGGCGAAACCAAAATTGTCGGCGGTGATCCGGGGCGGGCAGTGGCCGATGATATTCCGCCGGACAGACTCAATGGCCGCAGCCTCGAAGCGTTCGTTAACGACTTCCCGTTAAGTGAAAGCGACCGTAAAGCCATTCTGGATTTGTACATCAACCCGGTGGATTACCTGAAAGGGATGACGGTCGACGAAAAAACCGAGTGGATGGACACCCACAGCTACCGCGATTTTCTGGCCGAAAAAGTGGGCCTGAGCAAAATGGCCATCATGTACTTCCAGCAGCGTACCAATGACTTTTTTGCCATCGGCATCGAAGGGGTGAGCTGTAGTGACGCGCGGACCTGTGCGTTGCCTGGAATGGACAAAATGGAATTGCCACCGCTTGATGAAGAAGCACTGGCCGACCTCGAAGAGCCTTACGTTTACCATCTACCCGACGGCAATGCGGGCCTGGCGCGCCTGATAGTCCGCCACCTGGTGCCTGACGCGCTGCCGGGCAGCACGATGGAAGACTCCATTACTTCACGTCTTAACTATCAAAAACTCGACCGCAAAGAAAACAGCACCCGCATTCGCCTCAACAGCATTGTGATTAATGCCGCCAATACCGATGACGGCGTGGTGGTGACCTACGTGAACGACGGTAAAGCGCACCGTGTGAAAGGGCGAAAAGCGATCATGGCGGGTTACAACATGATGGTTCCATACCTGGTGCCGGAAACCCCGGAAGAGCAAAAAGCCGACCTGCGCATGAACGTCAAAGCCCCGCTGGTTTACACCAATGTGGTGGTCAAAAACTGGCATGCGTTCACCAAATTGGGCATTCACGAATTTTATTCTCCGGCGGCCCCGTATAGCCGCGTTAAGCTCGATTACCCGGTCAGCATGGGAAGTTACCACCACCCGCAAAACCCAGACCAACCGATGTGCCTGCATATGGTTTACGTACCGACCTATCCGGGCAGCAAACTCAGCGCCCGCGAACAGTTCCGCCAGGGGCGTGCGTATCTGCTCGGTACGCCTTTTGACGTGCACGAAAAAATGATTCGTGAACAACTTCAGGAAATGCTTGGGCAAACCGGCTTTGACCACGAGCGGGATATTACGGCCATCACCGTCAACCGCTGGGCGCACGGTTACGCGTATTACGCCAGCGCATTGTTCGATGACATGGATGAAATTCCGAATGTCATCAAGCGGGCACGTCAGCCGATTGGCCGAATCGCAATTGCCAATTCTGATTCCGACTGGGATGCCTATGCGCATACGGCAATTGACCAGGCATGGCGGGCAGTCAACGAACTTAAGGCGATGGGATAAGCGCAAATGAAACAGATCTTAATGGCTATCGGCTGCTTATTGTACGTGGGGAGCGCGGCAGCGGCCTCTGAAGGCGAATATATGGCAAAGGTTTCGGACTGTGTGGCTTGCCATACTGCCGAAGGCGGCCAACCGATGGCGGGCGGGAAAAAATTCCCCACGCCGGTCGGCGATATTTACGCCACCAATATTACGCCGGATAAAACCTCGGGCATCGGCAATTACAGTTACGACGATTTCGAAAAAGCCGTCAGGCAGGGCATTGCAAAAGATGGCCATGCGCTTTATCCGGCCATGCCGTATCCGTCGTATGCAAAAATGACCGATAAAGACATTCACGCGCTGTACGACTATTTCATGCATGAAGTGCCTGCTTCAGCTGCGAAAAACAAAGAGAGTGACATTCCGTGGTTACTGTCTGCCAGATGGCCGTTGCACGTCTGGAACTGGTTATTTGTCGATGAAGTCCAGGCGGCTAAGCCGGTAACACACGTCGATAAAAATGACGCGTTACTGGCGCGTGGCGCTTATCTGGTCGAAGGGCCTGGGCATTGCGGGGCCTGCCATACGCCAAGAGGCGTAACCATGCAGGAAAAAGCCTATGACGCCAGCAGTGATATTTACCTCAGTGGCGCGACGATTGACGGCTGGTACGCACCCTCGTTGCGAAATATCTCGATGTCGCAGGATGAATTAAAGGATTTACTGCGCATGGGCCGCAGCCAGCATAATGCGATATCCGGGCCAATGAGCGAGGTTATTACCCAGAGTACGCAATATCTGACTGATAACGATATGGACGCCATTTCGTTTTATTTGCTGAGCTTTAATCACAAAGTGGCAGCGGCAGCAGCTGCGACACCCGTCGCCGCTGACGGTTCACTGACATATAAACCGACAGACGGCAAAACGCTTTACTCCATGTATTGCTCGACCTGCCACGGTGATGACGGAAAAGGCAAAGATTTCACGGTTCCAACGCTTGTGAATAACGCCTTAGTAACGGCCAAAGATCCTTCATCATTAATCTCGGTCATTTCGCAGGGAGCCGAAACGCCGCAAACGCACGGGAATATTTCCTTTAAAATGCCCGCCTATAAAAACGTGATGTCGAAAGAAGAGATGAATAACGTCGTGAATTACGTCAGAGGCTCGTGGGGAAATAACGCAGAAAATAACACAGGGAAATAAACGCGGTGGTTTTGTCTGGTGGCTGTGCCCAACATACGCCGCCAGACAACGCAGCGATCAGAGTAGCAATCAAAATTTAACAGTTAAACTGCTGCAGATTAACCAACCACAACAGCTAAATTGACATCTCTACCACGGCGAATTTTATTTAAGGATAGTGCTTTAATGTCTGTTGTTTGTGTGTCATCTTCGGCCCCGGCAGGGTTGTGTGCCTCATCCCGGTGATGACAGCACACAATATATTGGGCAGACAGGTTACATTTGGCATGACTATGAAAAACTATTTATCGTTGTTATTTCTTATTAGTGCTTTCTCTATATTTCACGCACAGGCAAATGACAGTCTGGATAATATAAAGAAAACTCACGAAATAACATTAAGTTACTCTTATAATGATTATCCCTTTTCTTTTATACAGAATGAAAAGCCTGTCGGTATGGCAATTGATTTATGCCAGGATCTCGTTCACCAGCTCGAAAAACAATTAGATATTGCGCATATCGATATTCATTGGGTCGGTGGGAAACAGGTCGAGACGTTCAACAGAGTCAAAGAACATCGCGTTGATATGACCTGCTCGGCGATTACCCGAAACGACGCCAGGCTGAAAAGCTATAACTTCTCAAAACCGTACTTCGTGACCACCACAGCATTTCTGTCGAAGAAAAATGATGCTATTCATGAAGATAAAGACTTGCACGGTAAAACCATTGCGGTCATTTCAGGTGACTCAACGATTGGACGTATCAACAAGCTCAACCATAAATTGAATTTTTCCCTCCTGATGGTCCCCACGGCCGATTATTCTTCGGCGCTCGAACTGTTCAAATCTGGCGGGGTAAAAATGCTGGCTACCGATGAAGTGCTGCTTGCCGCATTCCTGGCTAAAGAGCCGAAAAACTACAGTATTAGCCATATCGATTTTGTTGATACCGATGTTTATGGCCTGATGCTGGCAAAAGAGTCGTTACCCTTGACCAGCCAGGTGAATAGCGCATTGGCGCAAATCATCACCAGCGGTGAATATAACGTATTGTATAAGAAATGGTTTATGTCACCCATCCCGCCAGCCCAGAAAAACTTGAATATGCCAATGAGTAAAGCATTGAAGACTTATATTAATAGTTACAAACCGGTCGCAGCATCCTGATTATCTTCCTGCGACTTTCGTGGTTCATGGCGTCAGAAACAGGAAATATCCCGCAGAAAGAATTAACCACGGCCCGAAAGCGACGGGCTGGTTTAACGGATGGCGGCGTAACCGGTGCATTATTACCGCACCCAGCAAGCCGCCGACCGCCGCCACAGTCACCAGTTGTGGCAACACTTCCCAACCCAGCCATGCCCCGAGTGCCGCAAGTAACTTCGCATCACCGCCTCCCAGACCCGCTTTCCCCGTCAGCCGGGTAAAAATAAGCGACAACAGAGCCAACGCCAGATAACCACTGATGGCACCGATTAGCGCGCTGGGTAACGGCACATAACACCCGACAAAATTAACCAGCAAGCCAAGCCAAATTAATGGCAGCGTGAGCACATCGGGCAATAGCATGGTCTGCGCATCAATGACCGCAAGCGTAAGCAAAATGCAGATGAACACTAAACTCGCTGCAAGCTGCAGACCGGGCGGCCACAGCAGCCCTGCAACGACAAATAAAAAACAACAGGCGGACTCAACCAGCGGGTAGCGCAGCGAGATAGATCTCTTGCAGCAACGGCTTTCGCCGCGCAGCCAGCACCAGCTTAATACGGGCAGCAAATCACGGCGCAAAATTGGTTGTTGGCAGGTACTGCATGCCGAAGGCGGCCAGCACAGGTTATAAGTTTGCCGGGGCGGATGCGGCAAATCGAGCGTCTGGCGAGCCTCGTCGCGCCATTGTTCGGCCAGCATTTTAGGCAAGCGCCAGATAACAACATTCAGAAAACTGCCGATCAGCAACCCCAGAATGCCCAACATCGCACACCAGGCTGCGGGCCAGGTATGCGCAAACGCCATTAACATCATCAGACTCACCAGTCAGAAAGGGCAGTCACGCGGAAAGTTTGCCCCTCAAAAGAGAAAATACTGTCGTCGGGTTCGATTTTCATCAGCTTCACGCCAGCACCCACCGCGGCGCCTTCGTGGTAATCATTGCCGTTGAGGTTGATAACGCTTTTCCCGGTTTCACTGGAATAAACATGGGCGTTGTATTTGACCGACGGCATCCGTCGCAGCACATCCTGAGATAACTGCTCAAGGCGCGGATAGGTGCCGTCATCGGCCATTTTTTCCTCCGACACTTCCGTGGCGGGCTCAGCCACGTCACTCGATTCTTCCTCCGCTGCGGGCTCAGTCTCTTCCACGGGCTCGGCAGGCAACGGCTGAGTATTAAAGGTGAGCGAACTGCTGATGTTGCGCCACGGGAGAGGGGCCTGGTGCGGAACTTCTACCCGTTTGATGACCGGCGGGTTATACAAACTGTGCCAGCCATAACAGATACCGGTACCGGCAAGGGCGGCAATGGCTAAGCCGCAACACCAGGTGAGAACCAGATACCCTTTTGCGGACAATTTCGCATGGGGTTTCAGGGGGAGGGAAAGGGAAATAGTCATGGTTTCTCCGGCGTTGCTGTGGTGTCCGCTGCCAGTTCACGGGCAGGAAGTGTGCCATCCAGGGTGGGAAGGTTTTGGTCAGGCTGGTTGCTCAGGCGAAGCAGCGTTTGTTCCCCGGCGATGCCGTCAGCCGGTAAATGCTGTTGTTTTTGATAAGCGAGAATGCCTGCCTGAATTTTTGAGTTCTTTTCCCCAACCGGGGTTTTGAGTGCCGTCGTGAGCCGCTGCGCCACCCATTGAATATCTTCCTCAGGGCTGTGGTTGGTGACTTTCGTCGCTCCGCTGTCGGGCAGGTGCCAGATAAGCGTGGCGTCTTTCTGCCAGCGTTGGTTGAGCCAGTCGAGGGAAACTTCCCACTCCTGGTTATCAAAAAGCAGCGACGCCTTGCCATTACTCACGTGGCTTAAAACCGCGAACCAGTGCCCTGATGCCTTATCTTTCAGGTGTACGACTGCCGGGTAATTAAGAGCGATGACCTCATTCAGATCGCCAAAACTGCGAAAACAGCGCAGCCCAGCAGGCGACAACACCCCGCACGGAGACGCTTCATCGCCGCTGTCATAACCCCAGGCGGCGGTCAATAAAGTAAACGCATCGCTCTGGCTGCGAGACTTTTGCACTGCGGCTTCAAATAGTTTTTGCAGCTGTGGATCGGGTGCCACGCTGACCGGGACTTTTACCGTTCTCACCTCGGGTTCGGGCAGCCACCCCCATTGTTGCCAGCCAAACCAGCTGGCAGCAAACAGCAGCATGCATGCGGTGCTAAAGGCGAGGGCACCGGAAACCCCGCCAATATCCACCCGGCCCGTCACTTTAAGCGCTGACTCTTTGGCATGGGCGGCGGTAATTTTCCACCGCCGATCACAGGCGGCATCCACCAGCATCTGTTCGCACAGGCGGTTAATAACGCGCGGAATGCCTTTACTGGCACGGGTAATCACGCTGATGGCTCCCCGTGAAAAAATCGGGTGCAAGCAGCCCGCTTTTTGCAGGCGAAACCGCACCGTGGCATCGACTTCTTCGGCGTTAAGCGGCGTAAGGAAGTGGTGAGCAGTAATGCGCTGGCGTAGCTGGGCGAGTCTGGCGTCGTGCAGGCGCTGTTCGAGTTCCGGCTGCCCCATCAGGATAATCGACAGTAATTTGCGCTCGTCGGTTTCAATATTGGTCAGCGCACACAGCGCTTCAAGTTGCGGCAGACTCAGGTGCTGCGCCTCATCAATCAGCAAAACGGCCTGTTTACGCGCCCGCAAATTGTGGCGCAAAAACGCCTCCAGGTGCGTGTCATCGGGCAAATGAAACGCACGGCAAATTTGCGTCATCAGCGGCGTGGGTGAAGTTAACGGCGCAATCAAATACGCGGTTTCCGTTTCGACACCCGCATTAAGGCAGACATGGCGAGCCAGCGTGGTTTTCCCGGTGCCGGGTGCGCCCGCGAGCACCATAAAACCCCCTGATGAAATAGCACGCTGCATTTGGTTCAGGGCTTCGCGGTGTGCCGGGCTTAAATAGAGATAGTGCGGATCGGGTGAGATCGTAAAGGGTGCGGCGTTAAGCGCGAAAAAATCCTGGTACATGGTCGATGTTCCTTTTACAGGCGATTACCAACGCCCTGATGTTTCAAAAGTAAATTGGCCGCTCTTTTCTTGACGGGCGCCTTGAGTCAGCAGCATCAGCAATGCCGGGGGAAACGTCGGGCCGGGTGTTATCTCACCTTGCAGGCGGTAATCCTTGCGGGCCGATAATGAAACCTGCCCGTGGCTTTTAAGTTGTTCGGAAGCCTGGGTTATCTCAGCACGCCATTGTTTATTGGCGCATTTGACTTGTATGCGGGTATCGCCGGTATTGAGCGCACCAGCAGCATCGGTCACGCCGCCATTCTTCCAGTTGAGAGTGGCTCGCGCTGCCACACAGCCTTGCGGGGTAAAGCGCAGATGCGACAACTGAGCGCTGACATCACCGCTAAATTCGGCTGAAAGTGCCAGGGCGTCGTGTAAAACAGCGGCGGGAAAATGCAGCGTGGCGTCATCAACGTTCCACTCGCCATTCCAGCCCACGCTACCCTTGCCGATAATCCCGCGTGGATCGCTAAGGGCAACCTGTGCGGCAATTTGCCCTTGCAGCAAGGCGGCACCTTTCCAGTCCCAGTTGAATGGCCCAAGTTGCTGATTATCGATGCGCAAAGTCTGTGCCTGGCCCTGCCACAGCGTGCCACTGACGCCCTGCAAATTTGCGCCGGGAGGAAGCGGCAACCAGCCGATGGCAAAACGCGCGGGCAGCATCACCAGCAGGCCAATGAGGTAGCTCAGCAATAACGGGAGCAGCAGGTGCAATGGTTTCACGAGCGAGAACCTCTGCTGAGCACTAACCGTTTCACTTCCACCGTCCCTTGCCCTTTACCGGTCAGCTGCACCTCCTGCGTAACAATGCCGTACTGCAACTCAAGGGTTTGCAGCCAGTTTGCGAAGTCAGAAAAACGCAGTGCCCCTGGGTATCTGAACTCAAGCTGGTTGCCTTGTTGCGCCGGGGGCGAGACAGGCAGATGGGCTTTCAGGCTGGCCTGCTCGATAAGTGCTGCAATATCGGCATCCGGTGCCGGGAGCAGCGGTTTTTGCGCGGCCAGAATTTGCATTCGTGTGAGCTTCTGCTTCATTTGCTGCACGCGCGTCAGCTCTGAATGTGCCACTTTCGGGCGCGTCGTCTGCATGCGCAGGTAGATTGTCGCGCCGTCTTTTTCATTCACCCGCAAAGCAAAATTCGCCGGAAGCTGCTGTTCCATGGCTTTCAGTGCGATGGCTGTGGCGCCGGATAATTGCGCCTGCAGCTCGCGCCCCGGGGCATCAAACTGCAATGACTGTACCTGAACAGAAGAGGGAAGAACGCTGTCGAGCGTGCGCACCAACGGCAGAAAATGGCTGCTATGCGCCTCCATTTTCTTTTGAAATTCATTCCATGGGTCGCTCACCCGTTTGTTACCCGGAAACGTCTGGCGATAAATCGCAATCATTTGCTGGTTCAACTGCGCTTGTTCGCGGCTGTCCGTGAAGTTTTCCAGCGCGGTGCTGGCAAGGGTGATGACCAGACTCGCCGCCAGCAACCAGGCAGGCACTCGCCATATGGCTAACTGCCCGTTTTTATATTTCCGGGGCTGATATGCCCCTTGCAAAAGAGTACCCGCTGGCAGGTGCGATACCCGCAGCGGTAAGGTTTGTGGCGCGGGTTGCCAGCGGGCAATGTTGTCTTCAGGCAAACATGCCATCAGCTCCTGTTCCAGCACCATGCCTCGCCAGCGTGATTCGCGAATCAGATATTGCTCGCCAAAGCACACACAGCACCCGGTGTCATAATCGGGTAGCGCGAATACGTCCGGCAGCATTCGGTTAATAGTCAGGCCCGCGTCCTCGAGCCACTTCAGCCACTGCTGCATCACGGAATGTTCAATCGCCGCCAGGTGAACCAATGGAGATTCATGTGCCAGCACCGCCACATGCAGTTTTATCGGATCCTCGACGACCTCATCTTCCAGTAAAAAAGGCAGCGCATTTTGCGTTTTGCGCGTCAGTTTTCCTGGCAGGCTCACTGATTTGAGCACCACATCGCAGGCGGGAACCAGTGCAATCACCTGGCGACTGGCCGCATACGATTGCAGGTTCACAAGGCTTGCGGCATCAGCCAGTTCGCCCGAAAACAGTAACTGGTCGTCAGCGGTGAACAGCCACCAGTAGATGGTCTGCTGCGCATGGCTTGCCAGACGGATTAATAACGTTTCATTCATGGCCACACTCCCGCTTCACGCCCACGAACCACGACTTTTCGATCGCTGGTGCGATAGAAATGGCTCGTCATTCGGCTGTGCTGTTGTTGGTTTTCGATGGCGATATCCGCGACAAAATAATCACTGTTGACCGTCAGTGAACGGGCGACATCTGGCCCGGCAAGCCGCTCATCCATCGCGGGTGCCTGCGCCAAAAATTCGTCGACACTTCTCCAGCCCTCAGCCGGTCGGTGGCGGATGAGTGAAACCGCGGTCTGAACGGGGAGGGTGTTCAGAAACAGCGCTGACAGTAACGGCGCCTGGTCTTCCTGAAGGGTGTTGATATTCACCGCCAGATCGCGGTCAGGCAGGGCGCAAACGAAAGGGCGCAAAGCCTGATACAGCGTGCCGTCCATGCCCTTCACGGCGCGTAATTCGCTCAGGTGGCGCATGGGCTGATTGGCCGGTAAATACGGCGGGTTTAGCGCCATATATTCATTGTCTTCGGCCCCGGATAATTGCGGGTCCTGATTGGCATCCAGCCAGTCTTCGAGTGCTGCCGCAAGCTGGCGGGCACGCAGCATGTCGATCTCAAGCCCTTGTAGAACGGAGACAAAAACCTGCTCCCTATACTGGGCGAGGCTGTCCGGGTTTTTCTCGTCATGGTTTTGCAGGCTGTTGAGGTTAAAGCAGGCCTGTTCATCACGAATTTCAGCCCGCACCGCAACTTCGCTAATCGGCCAGACATCGTTTTGTGAGGCCCAGTACTGCGCGCGCGAGGTTTTCTGCGGGCTGTCTATCATGTCCTGATACAATACGCGGGCGGCAAATGCTTCACCGCCCAGCAAATACTCGCGCATCTGTAGCTGGGTCAGGATCGTATGGCTGCGTTGCCACATTTGCCGGTAGCGCACCGTCATTTGCGAGGCAATCAGCGTCATGGCAGCAAGCAACAGTAAAACGACCAGCAAAGCCATTCCTCGTTGATGTTTCATCGGCTATTCCCCTGTGCCGCCAGTAAAAAGCGCCGCGTAACAGGGCCGTAATCCGGCAGATCCAACGTGACTTCAACGGCGTCAGGCAGCTCGCGTACCGCCGTCCATTGCGTGAGCCAGCGCCCGTTGCGGTAGTAGCGCACACGGAATTGCTGAACAGACTTCAATATGACGGCGTGCCCCGGTTCGGTGCCGGGCACGTTATCCGGATAAAGCCAGGTCACGCGCTCCAGCTGTTTGCCCTTCAGACGCCAGCCAAGGCGTTGAAGCTCGCTGCGGCGCAGGCGGGCGTCGGGGTTGAACCAGCCGCTGCGGGTAAACAGCACGCCATCACCTTCACTTTCGAGCAGCCCGTCTTTACCGTTAAACACCACGAGGCTCGTTTCCCCGGCTTCGCGCACCGGGCGTGGCAGCCCTTGTACGAAGTCGTTTTCCAGTTGCTGCATGGCGAAACCCAGTTCAGTCAGGCGCGAAATCTTCGCCTTTGTCGCCGCGTTATTGCGTAACACGCCCTGAAATACCGCCTGCGCGGTCAGGCTCAGCAGGGCAAAAATCACTAACGCGACCAGTACTTCCAGCAGCGTAAAACCGCGTTGTTTTCGGCTCATGGCTGGTGGAAGAAATAACTGCGTAGCTCAATACGCGGGTCGCCATTCGGCATACTCCGCACCTGGACTTCAGCCGCACGCAGCAGTGGATCACGCGTTGTTTCACCTTGCCGCTGCCAGTACCAGGTGCGCCCGGCCAGCTGCTCTTTGCCGGATGTTTTCTCCAGTGCCGGCCACCCGCCTGCAAGGCGAATATCAACCATTTGGTTTTCCGCCACCCAACTGCTAAACAGGCTTTCTTCCATGGATTGCAGCGCCATTATCTGGCTGGTGAGGCTGTTCATTAACGCAAGGCTTGCTCCGGCAAAAATCACCATCGCCACCATCACTTCCAGTAATGTCATGCCACGCTGCTTCATGGTGCCGCCTGCGCATCACGCAATTGCGTTTCACCTGATTCGCTGACGCTTAACGTCGCCACTGCCTTTTTTTGCTCAAGCGCAGTAAGTTCAAAAGGGGTGACTTCGCCGCCCGGAAAGAACAAAAGCTGCGGTTTACCTTCTTGTTCACCCGCAGGCATTTCATCGAGCAGCAGATCCTGTTGTGCCAGTTGCAAGGTGACGTTTTCCGGGAAGGTACGCTCAGAGGTGGCAAGCGGCTGCCAGCCCTGCGGCGCGGTGGCGTCCTGCAGCATAAACTGATAGCCACGCGGGGTGATCAGCAGGCCAAATAACGACCCCTGAGCCATGGCTTCCATGCGCTGCATCGGGATGGCATCAGCCAGCAGCGCCAGCATTTCGCGGCTTTGCTTTTCCGGCGAATGCGACGGCATCGCCATCACCACCAGGCTTGATGTGGCGGCGATAATCACCACCACCAGCATCATTTCGATGAGCGTAAAACCCCGGTTGCAACGCGCCACAATCACGATCCTTTCGCGCCGTTCAAATCCCAGTTGCCGACATCGTCATCGTTACCCGCTTCCCCGTCCGGGCCTGCGGAAAAGACATCGATCGCACCGTGCTCGCCAGGGCTTGTCAGCTGATAGGCGTTCTGCCACGGGTCTTCCGGCAGGCGTTTGATATAGCCGTCCTGCTTATAATTTTTTGGCTGTGGTGCGGCTTCCGGTTTGGTGAGTAGCGCATCTAACCCCTGTTCGGTCGTCGGGTAGCGGCCATTGTCGAGGGTGTACATATCCAGCGCGTTTTCCAGCGCCACAATGTCGGTCACGGCTTTTTGCCGGTCGGCCTGCTTTTTGTTACCCATCAGATTGGGGACGACGATACTCGCCAGAATCCCAAGAATGACGATCACCACCATGATTTCCAGCAAGGTAAAACCCTGCTGTTGACGCTTATCCATAACGACTCCTTTTTAATGACTGATCATGTTATTTAGCTGAAGGATGGGCTCGAGGATCGCCAGCACGATGAACAGCACGACGCTTGCCATGCTGACCACCAGAAGCGGCTCAAAGAGACTGAGTGCGAGAGTCATTTCCTGCTGCAACGCGTTATCCTGGTTATCCGCGGCGCGGGATAACATGCTGTCCAGCGTGCCGCTGCGCTCGCCGGAGGCAATCATGTGCAGCATCATCGGCGGGAAAAGGCGCGTCTGGGTGAGGGCCGCGCGCAAGGTGCTGCCCTCGCGCACGCGTTGCTGGGCGAGGGTGATGCGCAGGCGGGCTTGCGCATTTTGCAGCACCTCGCCGCTTATCTGCATCGCATCCAGCAACGGCACGCTGCTGGCGTTCAGAATGCTGAGCGTGCTGGCGAAACGGGCGGTGTTGGTCGCACGGCTGAGTCGCCCGGCGATCGGCAGGCGCAAAATAAGGTTGTGGTAGCGCAGGCGGTTAGCGGGGGTTTTTAACCAGCGTTGCCAGTAGAGGGCGGCTGCCGTGACCACAGCCAGAAATGCCAGACCGTATTGTTGCAACACGGCGCTGATGCCCATCAGCAGGCGAGTGCTGAGCGGCAACTGCTGTTTCATATGGACAAACTGTTCCACCACGTTGGGCACCACCGTCACCAGTAAAATGGCGATCACTCCCACCGCCACCAGGGTGAGCACCAGCGGATAAACCATGGCCTGGCGCAGTTTGTTTTGCATCTGCTGGCGCTGCTCGGTGTAGTCCGCAAGGCGTATCAGCACCTGGTCGAGATGGGAAGATTTCTCCCCGGCAGCCACCATCGCGCAGTAAAGCTCATCGAATGCCGCCGGGTTTTCTGCCAGGCTTTTTGCCAGCGTTTGCCCTTCAAGCACACGGCTGCGCACCGCGTTTATCACGGTGCGCAACCGTGCTTTTTCGGTTTGCTGCGACACCACATTCAGCGCTTCTTCCAGCGGAATACCCGAGGCTAAAAGCGTCGCCAGCTGGCGGGTAAACAGCGTTAATTCGCTTCTGCGCATACCCGGTGCCCGACGGGGCAAAAAACGATGCGCCGTGCGGGTCGAGGTATCAACCTCCGCGATAGTCACCGGCAGTAATTGCCGTTCGCGCAGCTGTTGGCGGGCATGGCGCAGCGAGTCGGCTTCCAGCAAACCCTGTTTTGACTTGCCGTTGCTGTCGAGTGCCTGCCAGCGAAAGTCAGCCATGGTTACTCCTCCCGGCTCACGCGTAACACTTCTTCGAGCGAGGTCACGCCTTGCAGCACTTTGTCCAGGCCGTCGTCGCGTAAAGCAGGGGTTGTGGTGCGAATAAGCGCTTCGAGTTCATCTTCGCTGGCATCACTGTTGAGCGCTTTGCGCACGGCCTCATCAATCACCACCAGTTCGTGCAGCGCGGTGCGCCCCCGATAGCCGCTTTGGTTGCAGCAGTCGCCGCCTACGGCTTTCCATAAATGGGTGACTTCAGCGGGGAAGTGGTAGCGCTGGCGTTGCTGTTCATCGACGGCATGCGGAGTTTTGCACTGCGGGCAGAGCGTGCGCACCAGCCGTTGAGCAAGCACCGCGGTGAGCGAGGAGGCGAGCAAAAACGGCTCTACACCCATATCCCGCAGACGGGCGATGGCGCCAATTGCGCTATTGGTATGCAGCGTCGAGAAAACCAAATGCCCGGTCAGCGAGGCCTGCACCGCAATCTTTGCCGTTTCGGTATCGCGAATTTCACCAATCATCACCACGTCGGGGTCCTGGCGCAGAATGGCGCGCAGCCCGCGGGCAAAGGTCATATCGACTTTGTTATTCACCTGCGTCTGGCCAATACCGTCCAGATCGTATTCGATGGGGTCTTCCACCGTCAGAATATTGCGTTCGTGGTTATTGATTTCCGATAATGCGGCATACAGCGTGGTGGACTTGCCGGAGCCGGTTGGCCCGGTGACGAGGATAATGCCGTACGGCTTGCGCACCAGTGTTGCCATGGTTTGCTGCAACCCGGCCGACATACCCAAATGTGACAGCGCCAGATGCACGGTGTTTTTATCCAGCAGGCGCAGCACCACGCGCTCGCCATGGCTGGAAGGCAGTGTTGAAACACGCACGTCCACCGCCCGTCCACCCATCCGCAGGCTGATGCGCCCGTCCTGTGGAATGCGTTTTTCAGCAATATCCAGCCGCGCCATGATCTTTATGCGCGAGATAAATACTGCTGCCAGCTGGCGCTGCGGCTGGAGAACTTCGCGCAACACGCCATCAATACGGAAGCGAATCGCGAGGCGCGACTCGTAGGTTTCGATATGAATATCTGACGCACCCAGCTTGATGGCTTCGCCGAGCATGGCGTTGATCAGGCGGATAATCGGCGCGTCGTCTTCCATATCCAGTAAATCTTCCTGACCGGGGAGTTGCCCGGCAAGATCGGTAAAGCTCACGTCATTGCCCAGGTCTTCCATCAACTGCTGCGCTTCGCTGGCATCGCGCTGATACTCTTTTTGCAGTTGCGCGGCAAACTGTGCCGTTTCCACGTGGCTGACGGCAAACGGCTGGCGTAACACCCGCCGGATCTCCAACAGGATCGGGGGCCGGAGTTCGCCGTGGTGAACCAGCGTGGGCGTCGAGTCCTGCCACTGCACCAGTACGCCGTGATCGCGGGCAAAACTAAACGGCAGTTTTTGCCATTTTCCAGCATCACTCATTGAAGAACCCTCCGCGCGGACGAGCGCCTGGCGTTGCCGGTAGCGTCAGATCAGGCGTGGGCAGGGCGAGCGGGTCGCGGTTCAAACGGTCGGTTTTTTGCTCGTCACGGAACTGGTGATATTTCTCGTTTGAAACGCTGTTGTAGGTTGCGCCATCGCGCAGAATCACCGGGTGGATAAACACCATCAGGTTTTGTTTGCTGGTGCTGGTGCTGTTGTAGCGGAACAGATAACCGAGCAGCGGAATGTCACCAAGGATCGGCACTTTGCTGACGCTCTCGGTCGTCTGGTTGTTCAGCAGGCCGCCGAGCACCACGGTTTCACCGCTCCTCACCATCACGGCGTTATTAATGGTGCGGGTGTTAAAGGTGGCACCCAGGTCGCTCCCGGCGGAGGAAGAGTCAACCGAACTGGCAGAAGCCACGCTGGAAACTTCCTGCTCAATGTTCAGCAACACGCTTTCGCCGTCATTAATTTGCGGGATGACTTTCAGTTTGGTGCCGACAGTTTTGCGCTCGACGGTGTTGTACACGCTGCCGGTGGTGCTGGCCTGACTACCGGTAATCACCGGCACTTCCTGACCGACGTTAATCGCCGCTTCTTTGTTATCGAGCGTGACAATGCTTGGCGTGGCGAGAATATTGCTGCGTGAGTTATTAGCCAGTGCGGTAACCAGCCCGCCCCAGTTGCCGTTATAAAAACCGGCGGCAATACCGTTAAAACTGCTGAGTAGCGCGGCACTGCCCGACGAGCCATTTTTTCTGTTTTCAGCGGCGACCACGGCGCTTATCGGTAGCCCGGTGCTGGTAAATTGGGTGGCACCGCCGTTTTCGTTAAACCACTGCACGCCGAAATTCAGCGCGTCGCCATCCTGCATTTCCACAATCACGGCTTCAATCAGCACCTGGGCGCGGCGAATATCCAGACGGTTGATGATTTGTTCCAGCGCTTGCATGGCGTCGGGCTGTGTAGTGATCACCAGCGAGTTGGTTTGTTCATCGGCAACGATGCTGACTTCTTTGCCATTAAAGGTGGTGTTGCTGGCCCCCGCGCCTGTAGCAGTTTGCGGCGCTTCACCTTTGGTTTGTTGCGGCTGGGAGGTGTTGGCACCGCTGAGCACCGCAACGAGGTTTTTGGCCTGGGCATATTTAAGATAAAAAACTCGCGTGTTTCCCTGGTTTTGTTCTTCGCGATCGAGCTGGCGGGCAATGGTGATTAACCGCTGGCGAGCCTGGGCGCTGCCGGAAATCACCACGCTGTTGGTGCGCTCATCGGCCACCACATTAGGTGCCAGGCCGCCGCCTTTGCGGTCGTTTTTATTTAAGCCATTAAGAATTAACACCATCTCACGCGAGGCGGCATA
Source organism: Buttiauxella brennerae ATCC 51605 (assembly GCF_001654925.1). GTDB lineage: Bacteria > Pseudomonadota > Gammaproteobacteria > Enterobacterales > Enterobacteriaceae > Buttiauxella > Buttiauxella brennerae. The sequence continues at coordinate 215,811 of NZ_LXER01000017.1, read as the reverse complement.
CTTTAATTTAATGATGTCGGATTGCTGATTACCGGCGGAGTCCACCCGCCGGACAATCTCAGCCAGCCGGTTAACCACCGCCGCCCGTCCGGTCACCAGCAAAACGTTGGCTGATTCGTAATGCACCACATTGCCTGCGCCTGCGTTGTCGTTAAGCTGGCGCAACAGCGGGGCAAGTTCTTTCACATCAACGTTGGCCACCGGGATCACGCGCGTGACGACTTCGTCGCCGGTTCCGGCGTGGTAATCGTCGGCCAGCGGAATGGCGCCCGTTTTAGCGTTGGCGGATTTCACCACTTTGAGCACGCCACTGGCACCTGGCACCACGGCAAAACCGTAGACATCCAGCACGCTCAGGAAGAACTGGTAATACTGCTCGTCATTAAGCGAGTCATAACTGCGCACATTCACCACCCCGCGCACCGCAGGGTCGATAATGATCGTTTTATGCAGGTTTTTGCTGACGATATTAATAAATTCCTGGATATCGGTGCTTTTAAAACTGGCGCTGTAATTGGCTCCCCAGGCAGCAGGCAAGAGGGCCATCAGCAGAGTGAGGCTCTGGGCAATTTTTGTTATTTGTAATGACATACCCAACCTTACTTTATTGATAAATCTACAAAAATGTTTTTCTCAGCATCGTCACGCAAAACGGTGATATCCAGCTGTGTCAACTCGCTGAGCTGCGCCATAAACTTTGCCGCATCTTCGGGAATGCGCAGGTCAAAGCCGTTGATGGCAATCGCCAAATCATTGGGCTGTAATCCACTTTGCTGGAACAGCGTTGCCTCTTTGCCGGGGTTCAGCCGGTAACCCTGAATGGCTCCGTCTTTGTTCACCGGCGTTATCGAGACCATTTCCAGTAACTTCTTCGGCTCTTTCAGTAATTGCGCTCGCGTGTCAGAAAGCCCATCAGACGAGCCTGCAATGGCATCGTCATACAGTCTGAGCATCTCGTGTTGCCCGCCGTTAAGCAGTTCCACATGGTCTTCTTTAATCGCCACAATGCTGGCGGTGGTGCCGTTGATAACATCATGAATACCGTAGCTATTCTGTTGCCCGCCTTGTTCAATAATCACCAGCGAATCCTCCGCGACGCTGCTGACAATCACACCGGTCAGCCGCACTTTTAGCGAGGAGAGCGTGGCTGCGGGTATTTCCTGTTTATTCCGGTTGGGGAATAGCGTGTTGAATTTGATTTCAGCCGGCGCGGCCGGTTTCTTGCTCATAGCCACAACACGCGGTGGCGCGTCTGGAAACAGAAACTCACCCATGCGCCAGGTCAGCCCCGCGAGCTGATAACCCAGCCCACAGAGCAACACTATCGTCACCATGTGCGCTAAAAATGGCGGAGATAAACTCAGCCGGAATACCGCTTTTTGCATCAACACTTGCTGCCTTTTAGGCCGGGGCGAGCTGAAACCCGCCCCGGTTTTGCTTATTGACTCACGGTGACAAAATCAGCGGCATTCACACCCGCCGGAAGTGCAAGTGCATCCGGTGTGGTGTTGCTGACCACAATTTCCTGGCTAACGTCGAAGGTCACAGGTTCGCGGCCCGTCACGTCAGACGATGGGGAAACCCAGGCTTTGTAGGTGCCAGGTTCGACAATCCACTGGTTCTTTTGTGGGTCGAAACTGGCCAGCGTTTTCGCAGGGATAGTGAAGGTCAGTTTCTGGTTGGCGCCCGGTTGCAGCACGTCGGTTTTGCTGAAGGACTTAAGCTCTAAGGTCGGTTTTTTCAGCTTCACTTGCGGAGCGTTGATATAGACCTGCGCGGCTTCTTTACCGGCAACGTTACCGGTGTTGGTTACCGACACGCTCAGCGTGACACTGCCTTTCGCGCCATTACTTAATGTATTGGCCTCGACACTGGCCGCGTCATAGCCAAACGTGGTGTAGGACAGTCCGTAACCAAACGGCCACGCCACCGGTTTGCTGAAGGTGGTGTAGTAGCGGTAGCCCACGTAAATGTCGTCGTTATAAACGATTTCATCCGGTGTGCCGTCGCCGTTGGTGTCCTTGCCCGGGAAGGTGGTTGCGGAAGGGACATCGGCATACTGTTGTGGAATGGTTTGTGCCAGTTTGCCTGCCGGGTTAACTACGCCTGAAAGGACATCGGTGATAGCAAAGCCTGCTTCCTGGCCTGGCAGATACGACAGCAAAATGGCATCGACTTTATCTGCCCATTCCGTGGTGTCCACGATGGCGGAAACATCCAGCACCACCACCACTTTCTTGCCTGCGGCATGGAACGCATCAGATGCATTCTTAATCAAGCTGAGTTCATTTTCGGTCAGCAGGTAGTCGCCACGGGTATAGGTGCGGTCAACCCCTTCGCCCGCAATACGCCCGATGGTGATCAGTGCCGCGTCATTATTCTGTGCCGCACTTTCAATGACCGCCGGGTCAATAGCTGGGTCATCACAGGTGAAGTAAGTCCCGATAGACGCCACAAAGCCTGGATGCTCGACTTTATTCTGCGCGTAATAGTCGCGGTAGAACGAGGTCAGCGATTCATCAACGGTGTACTGCTGTTGCAGGCCTTCTGACAACATCACGGTGGCTTCGTTATTCACCTGGCCGCTGCCGGTGCCGCCTTTGATGGTTTCAATCTGGCTGACCCCAAAACTTGCCAGTTTCAAACGCGGTGTGAGTGGCAGCGCCTGGTTGTCATTCTTTAACAGCACCATACTTTCTGCCGCGGCCTGGCGTGCCAGGACGCGGTGCTGTGCGAGATCGGGTTTGTTGGTTGCAGCATAATTGTTATATGAAGGCGACTGGAATACCTGCGAGAGAATGTGTTCCACGTTAACCGTGACATCCGCTTCGTTAATATCGCCTTTGTTATACGATTCTTTCAGCGCGGCCAGTACGCCGGTATTGTTGAACGCGCCGGTTACCGGGTCGGTAAAGCCGCCAGGTTCAATGAGATCGTTACCGGCTTTTAACTGCTTCCAGCCCGTTAATTGCGGGGTTCCTGCCAGCCAGTCGGACATCACCAGGCCTTTAAAATCCCACTCATTACGCAGGATATCGGTCAGCAGGTCGCGGCGCTCGTTGGTGTAAGTGCCGTTGAGTTTGTTATACGACGACATCACTGCCCACGGCTGCGCTTCTTCCACGGCTATCTGGAAACCGCGCAGATAAATCTCACGCATGGCACGTGGTGAAACGATGGTATCGATGGCGTTACGGTTGGTTTCTGAGTTGTTGGCGACAAAGTGTTTAATGGTGGTGCCGACATTGTTGGACTCCACACCGTCGACGATAGCGGCGGCAATTTTCCCGCTCAGCAGTGGGTCTTCAGAGTAATATTCAAAATTACGCCCGTTCAGTGGGTTACGTTGAATATTCATGCCCGGTGCGAGAATAAAGTCGACGCCATATTCTTTAATTTCTTCGCCCATCGCTTTACCGACCTGACCCACTAATTTGGTGTCCCAGGAAGAAGCCAGCAACGAGCCAATTGGCCAGGCGGTGGCATAGAAGGTTTCCGAACTGCCATTACGCGTACTATTAATACGCAAACCTGCTGGGCCATCGGCTAATTTTGCCGCAGGAATATCCAGCTTGTCGTTTTTGACACCGTTGATATAACCCGCAACGCCGGAAACATCATTTTTACTATTGGTTGCTGGATATTCGCCATTGCCAAAATCCATGCCTGGACCCACCACCATATTAAGTTTTTCTTCAACGCTCATTTTACCTGCGGCTTCTTTGGCCATTTTTTGGTAATAAGCAGCGTCTTTGACTTGAGAAACAGGCGGCTCTTCCTGTTTATCGTCGTCATCATCGTCATTACAGCCCGAAAGCATTCCGGCTAATGCCAGGGTAAGACAGATAGTCAGGGTATTCAATTTTGGTTTAACGTTTAAAGGTTCCATTGTTATTGGCCTTATTTATGTAGGGTATTACCGGCCGAAGCCAGGTATCGCAAAGGTAAGAAAATCAACAACAGCGGAATAATAACCAGATAAACGGCGGGCCACTTTGCAATGGAAAGCTAATTCTGTGCTCCTGGGAGCAGGGCGTTTTTTTGTGAGTGGTATCTCAAAATAATGCAGGATGCTACAATACATTAACATTACAAAAACAATATTAACGTTCAACTTTGTGCAAGGTCCACATGCTTAGCAGAAGCGTATCTAATTCAATATATAGGACAAGTCTTAATAATTTACGTCAAAAAGGAATTGACACAAATAGCTTGTTAGGGGGCCTTGGTTTGTCAACGCATGAAATAGACAAACCTTATGGTCGTATTACTGAACACAACCATTATCAATTAATGGCAAAAATTAGTGGGCTTAACAAAACACTCTATGGAAGTACTATTCCGGAAAGTATTTACATTAATAGTGTTGAACATTCCCACGCTATTTTTCCCGAGCTAATTGGCCTGTGTCTGAATGAAAAAACACTGGAATCAGCATTATGGAGTTTTTCGGATAACCGCTTTCTGATTGGGAATTGTGACGATCTTTTTATAGACAAAGGGGAGCTGCATACCCGGATAAGATATAAAAACCGGGCACCGCACACCGTTAATAACCCTTCAGCTATCTTTAACCTGGTGTTACTGGGCAGCATATTGAAGAGTTATTCCCCCGCAATGAGTATGCAAATAGCGTTGACGGACTCAGCGGTTCCTCACCAGTCGCTGGTGAATGATCTGTTCAATAAAAACTGTTTGCTGCGCCAGGAGCATGACGCCATTATTCTGGAAAATCGCTATCTGGATTGCGACAACGCGTCGTTTAACCCGCTATTAAATCGCTTACAAAAGAGCCATGTCAGCGCGCTTAAAAAACAAATCTTCGCCGAACCACCGCTGACCACGGCAGTAAATACGCTGATTGAGCAGTGTTATTTGTCAGGGCAGGAAACATCGGTCAATTCGATACTGGAAAAGGTGTGCCAGGAGCTGCGAATCAGCCGCTGGACGCTGAACCGCCGCCTGCAACAGGAGTCTGTGACCTTCACGCAACTGCTTAACCAGCAACAGCTGATGTTGTCGATGCGCATGCTGCGTGAATCAACGCTCTCTATTCAGGAGATCAGCGACTGCCTGGGGTTTTCCTCGCATTCTGTTTATTCGCGTTTTTTTAAAAACCACGTCCAGCTCTCTCCGTTGCAGTATCGGGATAAAGGCCGGGGGCAGGTTATAAAGTAAAACCGCCGTCACCCACTTGCGCCAGCGCGTACCATTTCATCAGCTTAGCGGTTCCCGGCTCGCCTTCGGCGGGAGCCCATGGGGCGGCATCTTGCTCAGCAATGGGCTGGTAACTGCCGTGTTTGACTTCAAAAATCACGCCGCCGTTATCCAGCGATAACACCGCATGCCAGGTTCCTGCATCCATCTCCAGCACCTTGCAGTCTTCGCCTAATACTACGCGGTGGGTCACGTTGCCGTGTTCATCAAAATTGAGCACCAGAAAACGGCCGCTCAGAGATGTCAGCAGCTCAAAAGTGTGCGGATGGCGGTGAGGGCGAACGTAGGTACCGGGTTCCATCGCGATAGCCAGGCGCTGCACCGGGTCGCTCAATTCAGGGTGGAAATTACGATGAGCTCGTAAGCGAGGGGAATGGGCGGCCTGCTCGCTTTGTTGTTGTAGGTCACTGAAGGTAATTTGTTTCATATAAGCCTTTGTGATTTCGGGCAGCTTGCGGCAACCCGTAATCCGGTTGCCGCAAGGCTTTATGTGGTTCTCAACAGACGATTAGCCACGGCATTCGCGGAACAAATCGCTGTCCGGGTTATAGACGCTGGTGCTGATGTCCCAAAGTCCCAGCACTGACGAGAACAGGTTGTCGTGGGAATAGGGTTTTTTCGCCGCATTATCTTGCAGGCAAGAGATATTGATGTGCTTCTCAGCGATAAAGCCCGGTGACATCCAGACCTGCATCGGGATATGCGTTTGCTGATCCGGGGCCAGTTTGTATGGCGTACCGTGCAGATACAGGCCGCTTTCACCCAATGACTCACCGTGATCGGAAACATACAGCAGCACGGTGTTGTACTGGTCGCTGTATTTTTTCAGTTTTTCAATCATCTGCGCTAACACATAGTCGGTGTGGCGAAGGGTGTTGTCGTAAGTATTAACTAGCTGTTCCTGGGTACAGTTTTCGATATCGCTGCGCGCACATTCTGGCATGAAGTGGCGATGCTCAGCGGGGTAACGCTGGTAATAGGTCGGCCCGTGGCTGCCAATCATATGGAAGGCAACCAGCTTGTCGCCTGCCATTTTGGCGACTTCATCATCGAGGCTTTCCAGCATCACGTCGTCATAGCAGGTTTCACCGTCACACAGTTTCGGGTTATCGGTTGGCTTGATTTCGATAGTCGGGATGCGGCTACACACGCCTTTACACCCGCCATCGTTCTCTTTCCACAGCAGTGAAACGCCGGTTTTCTGCACGATATCGAGGAAATTATCGCTGTTATACGCTTTTTTCTCCTTGTACTCGGTGCGGTTCATATCCGAGAACATGCAGGGTACGGAAACAGCGGTGGCAGTGCCGCAGGAATGGAAATCTTTAAACGAGATCACGCCGCCCGATTTACTGGTAAAGGCGTTGGTGTCGCGAGAATAACCGTTCATTGAAAAATTCTGGCTGCGGGCCGTTTCGCCAATCACCAGGAACATCAGCGTGGGTTTTTCTTTATTGGCGACGCGTTTAGCGTCATCACCCAGCGACTGGAACGGTTCTTTGGTCGTAAAGTACGCGCTTTGAACGTAACGAGCGGTGCTGTAGACGTAGTTCGCCGGGATAATCTCTTTGTTCAGCGTCGAGTTATTGCGCCCGACAGAGGCGTAGTCCTGGTAATAGAGTGCGGCGATGCCGGCGATTAACACCAGCGAGGCCACCATCGACAGCAAACGGTAAGCAATGCCTTTGTACCATTTTGCCGGATATTCAATTTTTATCAAAAACAGCAAGATAGCCGGAAGCACGCCGGTTAATAAAATCCATAAAATGATTGAGCCATTCAGGTAGGAATGCGCTTCTTGCGGGTTCGTTTCAATGATGTTTTCGATCATCGACTGATCAAACATCACTTTGTATTTCAGCGTCGAGTAACTGACCATCGAGCCTGTGACGAGCAACAAGGCGAAGAAGGGCTTTAACAGATAACGAATCGAAAAGGGCATGAAGACGAAGTTGAGTGCCGCGACTAACACGAACGGAATTGAGATCACGAAACCCATTTTAACGCGTTCGAGATGAGTCAAAATATCGTAAAAATGCAGTAATACGGGCCAGTTAAGTAAGAAGGCAAAAACCACTGCCAAAAGTAAAATCAGTGGGACAACCTTCATCCTGAAAAGTACGGGCATTCACATCTCCAACTGGTTCATTTGTCATCTATTTGGTGCACGGTAAACAGAATGGTTTGCCATCGCTTGTCTGCCGTAAACCCCCTGCGGGGTTTGTGAGGATGTGATTATTAATGACCAACCTTAATTTAACCTTAATGTATTACGCGATCGGAAAAGTAAACGGTTGCTCAATCACTGCATATAAATGAAAGAATAACGGAACTTTTTTGTTTTGGCTTTATTTTTTCAAATTCTGCTGTTCTTAATATTGAGCTAAGGAATCTCTGTTAAGTTGGTTTTAATTTAATGACGGTTTAAATAACCGCGCTGTGAATGATTCATGTTGTGCTTTTATTTAATTTATCTGCGCCATGATAAATGCATCTGCACGAACGTCATGCGTATCTGGCTAATTATGGGATTATTCAATGAATGAATTTCTTCCTTTCTCGCGCCCTGCTATGGGGCCAGAAGAACTCGCTGCGGTGAGTGAGGTTTTGCAGTCTGGTTGGATAACAACGGGGCCAAAAAATCAGGCGCTTGAGCAGGCGTTTTGCGAGTTAACAGGCAACCAGCATGCGATTGCCGTCAGCTCTGCGACAGCGGGGATGCATGTCGCTTTGATGGCGTTAGGTATTCAGGCTGGTGATGAGGTGATTACCCCTTCGCTGACCTGGGTGTCTACCCTGAATATGATTGTGTTACTGGGTGCTGAACCGGTGATGATCGACGTTGACCGCGACACGCTGATGGTGACGCCGCAAGCGATTGAAGCCGCTATCACGCCACGGACTAAGGCGATAATCCCGGTTCATTACGCGGGTGCGCCTGTCGATATTGATGCCATCCGTGCGGTTGCCGAGCGCCATGGTATTCCGGTGATTGAAGATGCCGCCCACGCTGCCGGAACCTATTACAAAGGCAAGCATGTTGGTCATCGCGGCACGGCAATCTTTTCATTCCATGCGATTAAAAACATGACCTGCGCCGAAGGCGGGTTAATCGTCACCGATGATGAGCAACTGGCTAACCGGATGCGGAGCCTGAAGTTTCACGGGCTGGGAGTGGATGCCTTTGACCGGCACACACTCGGGCGTGCACCGCAGGCGGAAGTCATTTCCCCAGGGTATAAATACAATCTCGCCGATATTAATGCCGCCATTGCTTTGGTCCAGTTAACGAAACTGGAACAAAATAATGCGCGTCGTGCAGAAATTGCCGAGCGTTACCTTGCAGAGTTGGTAAATACCCCTTATTTACCGTTGATCCACCCGACCTGGGCGCATCAACACGCCTGGCATTTATTTATTATTCGGGTTGATGAGTCTTCATGTGGTATTTCCCGCAATGACCTTATGGATGCTTTGAAAGTAAAAGGAATTGGCACCGGTTTGCATTTCAGAGCCGCCCATACCCAGAAATATTACCGTGAGCGCTATCCGGCACTCGCTTTACCCGATACCGAATGGAACAGCGATCGCATTTGTTCTATTCCGCTATTCCCGACGATGACTGACGACGATGTCACCCGCGTCATCACCGCATTGCGTGAAGTTGCAGGAAAATAACATGACCCGAATAGAAGCCATCCACAAAGTGTCCGTGGTGATCCCGGTTTACAACGAGCAGGAAAGTTTGCCTGAGCTTATCCGGCGCACGACTGCCGCTTGCGAAACGCTCGGCAAAGATTACGAAATTCTGCTGGTCGATGATGGCAGTAGCGACGAATCCGCCAGCATGTTAAGCGATGCCGCGGAAGAACCCGGTAGCCACATTGTTGCGGTGTTACTCAACCGAAATTATGGGCAGCACAACGCGATTATGGCCGGTTTTAGCCATGTGACCGGGGATTTAATCGTCACGCTGGATGCCGATTTACAAAACCCGCCAGAAGAGATCCCACGCCTGGTCGCCAAAGCTGATGAAGGTTATGACGTGGTCGGTACGGTGCGCCAGAACCGCCAGGATACCTGGTTTCGCAAGCGTGCTTCGCGCCTGATTAACCGCTTAATCCAGAGCACCACCGGGAAAGCGATGGGCGATTACGGCTGCATGTTGCGTGCCTATCGCCGCCATATTATCGACGCGATGCTGCATTGCCACGAGCGCAGCACCTTTATACCGATTCTTGCCAATACCTTTGCGCGTAAAGCTGTCGAAATCCCTGTGCATCACGCCGAGCGTGAGTTTGGTGAGTCGAAATACAGCTTTATGCGCCTGATTAACCTGATGTATGACCTGGTGACCTGCCTGACCACTACGCCGCTGCGTATGCTCAGCGTGTTCGGCAGCATCATCGCAGTGCTGGGCTTTACGCTTTCAGTTCTGCTGGTTGTTTTACGTATTGCCTTCGGGCCGCAATGGGCGGCGGAAGGGGTGTTCATGCTGTTTGCAGTGCTGTTTATGTTTATCGGCGCGCAGTTTGTCGGCATGGGACTGTTGGGTGAATACATCGGCCGAATCTACACCGATGTCCGCGCCCGCCCTCGTTATTTTATTCAGCGCGTAGTTAGCCGCGACTCAGTTTCAACTTCAGAGGAAAATCATCAATGAAAGCTGTCGTATTTGCTTATCACGACATTGGGTGTGCGGGCGTTAACGCACTGGTAGCCGCCGGTTATGACATCACGGCAATTTATACCCATCCTGATGCACCTTCTGAAAACCATTTCTTCGGGTCAGTGGCACGAACTGCTGCGGAGCATGGTATTCCGGTTTATGCGCCGGACGATGTGAACCACCCGCTGTGGGTTGACCGCATTAAATCCGCTCAGCCGGATGTGATTTTCTCGTTCTATTATCGCAATTTGCTGTGCGATGAGATTCTGAATAGTGCAACGGTGGGTGCATTCAACCTGCATGGTTCGCTGTTGCCGCACTACCGTGGCCGCGCACCGCTGAACTGGGTGCTGGTGAAAGGCGAAACTGAAACGGGCGTTACGCTACACCGCATGGTGAGCCGTGCCGATGCCGGCGCTATTGTGGCGCAGCATCGAGTGGCGATCGCCCCGACGGACACGGCTTTAACGCTGCATCATAAATTGACGGAAGCGGCATCTGAGCTGCTGGAAGATATTCTGCCGGTGATCAAAACCGGGCATTTCCCGCAGGTTGAGCAAGACCACAGCCAGGCCAGCATTTTTTGCCGTCGTACTGCGCAAGATGGCTGCATTAACTGGCAATCTACGGCTCATGAAATTAACAACCTGGTGCGTGCGGTGACTGATCCGTGGCCGGGTGCATTTGGTTATGTGGGCGGCAGTAAATTTATTGTCTGGAAAGCCCGTGTGCTGGAAGGTTTGCAGGCCGCTAAAGCGGGAACCGTGTTATCTGTCAGCCCGCTGGTCATTGCGACCGGCGGCGGTGCACTGGAAATCCTGACCGGGCAAACCGAAAGCGGCGTCTACATGCAAGGCTCGCAACTGGCACAAAACCTGGGCTTGGTTGCCGGTGCGATTATCAGCAGCCAGCCGGTTTCTGCCATTAAGCGCCGCACTCGCGTGTTGATTCTCGGCGTGAACGGTTTTATCGGTAACCATCTGACCGAACGTTTACTGCAAGACGACAACTTTGAAGTGTACGGGCTGGATATCGGTTCCGATGCGATTAGCCGTTTCATCGGCAACTCGCGCTTCCACTTTGTGGAAGGGGATATCAGCATTCACTCCGAGTGGATTGAATACCACATCAAAAAATGTGACGTGGTTCTGCCGCTGGTGGCAATTGCCACGCCAATCGAATACACCCGCAACCCACTGCGCGTGTTTGAGCTGGATTTCGAAGAAAACCTGAAGATTATTCGTGACTGCGTGAAATACCAAAAACGCATTATCTTCCCGTCAACTTCCGAAGTGTATGGTATGTGTACCGATAAAGTGTTCGATGAAGATAACTCGAACCTGATTGTTGGGCCTATCAACAAACAGCGCTGGATTTACTCGGTTTCCAAGCAGTTGCTCGACCGCGTTATCTGGGCTTATGGCGAAAAGGAAGGGCTGCGCTTTACGCTGTTCCGTCCGTTTAACTGGATGGGGCCACGTCTGGATAACCTCAATGCGGCGCGTATCGGTTCTTCACGTGCAATCACCCAGCTGATTCTCAACCTGGTGGAAGGCTCACCGATTAAGCTGATTGACGGCGGGCGTCAAAAACGTTGCTTTACGGATATCAGCGATGGCATCGAAGCGCTGTTCCGCATCATTGAGAACAAAAACAGCAACTGTGACGGGCAGATCATTAACATTGGTAACCCGGATAACGAAGCGAGCATCAAGGAGCTTGCTGAAATGCTGCTGGCGAGCTTTGAAAAACACCCGCTGCGTAACCATTTCCCTCCGTTTGCCGGTTTCCGCGAAGTGGAAAGCAGCACCTATTACGGCAAGGGTTATCAGGACGTGGAACACCGTAAGCCGAGCATCCGTAACGCTCACCGCTTACTGAGCTGGACGCCAACGGTTGAGATGGAAAAAACCATCGACGAAACCCTGGATTTCTTCCTTAAAACTGTTGAACTGACGGAACCTCAGGCATGAGAAAAGTTGGCCTGCGCATTGATGTAGATACATGGCGGGGCACCCAGCAAGGGGTTCCGCATCTTCTTGAGATCTTAAGTTTGCACGGTATTCAGGCCACTTTTTTTGTCAGCGTCGGCCCGGATAACATGGGCCGCCATTTATGGCGGCTGGTGAAACCGCAATTCTTGTGGAAGATGCTGCGTTCAAAAGCCGCATCGCTCTACGGCTGGGATATTTTGCTGGCGGGTACGGCATGGCCGGGCCGCCAGATTGGTGCCGGTAATGCTGAAATTATCGCAGCTGTTGCGGATCACCATGAAGTCGGCCTGCACGCATGGGACCACTTTGCCTGGCAAACCTGGGCGGGTGTCTGGGACAGCAATCATCTTGATAAGCAAATTCGTCTTGGGCTTGATACGTTGACCCGCATTATTGAACAGCCGGTGACATGCTCAGCTGTCGCCGGGTGGCGTGCTGACCAGCGTGTTGTGAAAGCGAAAGAGGCTTTCGGTTTCAGCTACAACAGTGATTGCCGGGGAACCACGCCGTTTCGCCCACTTCTGGCTGACGGGAGCACCGGAACCGTGCAAATTCCGGTCACGCTGCCCACCTGGGATGAAGTGATTGGCGATGGCGTCAGCCGTGAAAACTACAACCGTTTTATCCTTGACCGCATCAAGCAAGACACCGGCACCCCGGTGTACACCATCCACGCCGAAGTGGAAGGGATGGTAATGCGCAAAGATTTTAGCGAATTGCTGACCATGGCGGCACAAGAAGGGATTCAGTTTTGCCCCTTGAGCGAGCTGTTGCCGGAGGATTTATCCACATTGCCGTTGGGCAAAGTGGTGCGCGGTGTTATTGCTGGCCGCGAAGGCTGGCTAGGTAGCGAACAACTTATTTGAGTGTTGAACGAATGAAATCGTCAAAGTATTCGCTGGTTCTGTTATTAGGTTTTGCTGTGCTGTACCTGCTTCCCCTTGAGTTTCGGGCGCTTTGGCAGCCGGATGAAACCCGCTATGCGGAAATCAGCCGTGAGATGCTGTCAGCCGGAAACTGGATAGTTCCGCACTTTCTGGATGTGCGTTACTTTGAAAAACCGGTGGCGGGCTACTGGATTAACAACCTTAGCCAGTTGATTTTCGGCCATAACAATTTCGCGGTCAGGTTTGGTTCGGTATTTTCGATTATCTTAAGCGCGCTGATGGTGGTGTGGCTGGCTTTCCGCCTGTGGCGTGATAAGAACGTCGCGGTCCTGTCCGGGGTGATTTTCCTGACCTGCCTGTTGGTGTATGGCGTGGGAACCTATGCCGTTCTTGACCCGATGATTACCCTCTGGCTGGTCGCGGCAATGTGCAGTTTCTGGTTGGCCGCCAATGCGAAAACCCGCGCTGGAAAAGCAGGTGGCTACATTCTGCTGGGCCTGGCCTGCGGCATGGGTGTGATGACCAAAGGTTTTCTCGCGTTAGCCGTTCCGGTGCTGGGCGTGTTGCCGTGGGTAATCGCGCAAAAACGCTGGAAAGAAGTGTTGCTGTTTGGGCTGCTGGCGGTGATCAGTGCCACGCTGATTACGTTGCCGTGGGCGCTGGCGATTGCGAAAGCGGAACCGACGTTCTGGCACTATTTCTTCTGGGTTGAGCATATTCAGCGTTTTGCTGAGAAAGACGCCCAGCATAAAGCGCCATTCTGGTATTACATTCCGTTCCTGATTGCGGGCTGTCTGCCGTGGGTTGCGTTACTCCCCGGTGCGCTTAAACGTAGCTGGAAAGAGCGTCATCTCGAAAGCGGAACACTTTACCTGTTGGGTTGGGTGGTGATGCCGCTACTGTTCTTTAGCATCGCCAAAGGTAAGCTCCCGACCTATATTCTGCCGTGCTTCGCGCCGCTGGCTATTTTGCTGGCCCGCCACGGGACACAGTTGGTTGCGTCATCACGCACCCTAAAAGTGAATGGCTGGATCAACACCGCATTTGGCACAGTTTGCACCCTGGTTGTGCTGCTGGTACTGGCCCCGTGGGGGCTGGCGAAACACCCGGTTTATGCCAGCAATGAAGTGCTGAAAGTGGTTCAGGTGAGCATTGCCTTCCTGGTGTGGGCGTTGGCGGGGTACTTAACCACGCGCAATCATGCCCGTCTCTGGCAGTGGGCCTCGTTGTGTCCATTGGGCATTGCGCTGTTAGTCGGTGGTGTTATCCCCGACAAAGTTGTCGACTCAAAACACCCGCAGGCGTTCGTTGATGTAGTGCGCCCGCAACTTGAGAGCAGCCGCTACATTCTGGCCGACAGCGTCGGAGTAGGTGCGGGTATCGCCTGGGAATTAAAGCGTAGCGATATTACGCTTTATGCCAAACCCGGCGAGCTTAACTACGGCCTGACAAACTTTGCTGACGCGAAAGATAACCTGGTTTCTCGCGAAGATTTCGCCAGCTGGCTGGCGCTACATCGTAAAGAAGGCAACGTTTCGCTGGTGGTGTTGCTGTCGAAAGATAAAGTGCCGGAAGACAAAGATGTGCCAGCCCCTGACCATCTTTATCGCAAAGGGCGTTTTGTCCTCTTCTTCTATGAAAAAACGCCATGAGTTATTTGTTCATTGTGCTGGCGAGTCTGTTGAGTTGTGGTGGTCAGCTGTGCCAAAAGCAGGCCTCCGACCAACGCGGGCGTCGGCATTTGTTTAGCTGGCTGGCGCTGAGCCTGCTCCTGCTGGGTTGTGCAATGTTGCTGTGGCTGTTGGTGCTTCAGCGTGTGCCGGTCAGCGTTGCGTACCCGATGCTCAGCCTGAACTTTATCTTTATTACGCTCGCTGCGCGTTTTATCTGGCATGAGCCTGTTTCGCTGCGCCATTGGTTGGGCGTGTTGCTTATCATCGTCGGTATTACCATCCTGGGAGGCGCTGCCTGATGGGCTACTTCTGGGCATTAATGAGCGTGCTGTTAGTCAGTTGCGCTCAGCTGATGATGAAATGGGCGATGGTGACACTCCCACCGGTTGGTCAGCGCGACGCATTTATTTCTGCGTTTGTGAGCGTCAGTCCCGGTGCCGTGGTGCTGGTTATTGGCTTGTTCGCTTACGTCTTTTCGATGGGCTGCTGGTTCATGGCGTTGCGGCGCATTGCGCTGAGTAAAGCGTATCCACTACTGAGCTTAAGCTATGTGCTGGTGTGGGGGGCGGCTATCTGGCTGCCCTGGCTGCATGAGCATTTCAGCGCCGGAAAACTTGTCGGGGTCAGCGTGATTTTCATGGGTTTGTTGCTGGTTTGCCTGCCTGACAGAAAATCATAATGCGTCTTTACCCGGCCGATTTCAGGCTGCTGATACGTCAACTGCGTGAATGATCCGGGTATATGCTTTTTTCTTCTTGTTGATACCTTTTCGTTTTTTAAGGCCCGTGAGTCCTGCTGCTATAGTCATCTTAATATCATTTGGCTGTTATTTTTTAAGGAAAAAAGCGTGCGATTGACGATACCTCATTTACGGATTGGGGCAGTGGTGCTGGCGGGTTTGTTGCTGGCAGGCTGTGACCAAAAAAGCAGTGATGCAAAACATATCAAAGTCGGCGTAATTAACGGCGCAGAACAGGATGTGGCAGAAGTCGCGAAAAAGGTCGCGAAAGAGAAATACGGCCTGGATGTGGAGCTGGTGGGTTTTAGCGGCTCCTTATTGCCCAATGATGCGACTAACCATGGCGAACTGGATGCTAACGTTTTCCAGCATCGCCCGTTCCTTGAGCAAGACAACAAAGCGCACGGCTATAAACTCGTGGCAGTGGGCAACACGTTTGTGTTCCCAATGGCGGGCTACTCGAAAAAAATTAAGACCGTTGACCAACTCAAAGATGGCGCCACAGTCGCCATTCCAAACGACCCGACTAACCTTGGGCGCGCACTTTTACTGCTGCAAAAAGAGCAGCTGATTACCCTGAAAGAGGGGAAAGGGCTGCTGCCAACCTCGCTGGATATTGCTGAAAACCCGCACCATCTGAACATTATGGAGCTGGAAGGGGCGCAACTACCGCGCGTGCTGGATGACGCCAAAGTGGATGTGGCAATTATCAGCACCACCTATATTCAGCAAACTGGTTTATCACCCGTTCATGACAGCGTATTTATCGAAGATAAAAACTCGCCGTATGTGAACATTCTGGTGGCGCGTGAAGACAATAAAGATGCACAAAATGTGAAAGAGTTCCTGCAATCGTATCAGTCACCGGAAGTGGCAAAAGCCGCAGAAACCATCTTTAACGGTGGCGCTGTACCTGGCTGGTAATCGGGTCCTCTAAAAATAATGATGGCAGCCGCCTGGCTGCCATAAACCCATCACTGGGCGTTCATTCATTAATGCATGAATGTGCTTTATTTACGACCCAGCAAGAAACCAAACACCACACCCACTGCGGCAGCAACTGCCAGACCGGCAATCGGGTTGCTGGAAACCTGATCACGGACATTATCGGTCGCATCTCTGACCGCGTAACTCGCCTGCGATGCATACTTCTTCGCCACACCTTTTAATTCTTCATCGGGCCTGTTGGAGTGTCTGCCATACAATTCTCTGGCTGTACCTGCTGCTTCATTAAGTTTGTCGGTTGTTTTATCAAACATACTTCACTCCTTAAGTGCCGTTGAGTCATTAAGTATAGTTGAGCTAAACCGTTGGAATGCGCCAAACCGAGAATTCGGATAATGTGAAGGTATCCAGAAGTATCACGGCCAGGACGGAGGTGACCATTGCTTAATGCTGAACAACTACAACAGCTATACAGCCGCGCAAACGAGAAAACACTCGCGACCTGGTCTGTGAACCCGGGGTGCGGGCGGGTACGGGAAGCGGCTTATTACGACCCGTATAAACTCGCGATCACGTCGGGCATTCAGCCTGCGTTATCGGATCCGCTGCATGGGCTGTTGCATGAACTGCACCAGTTGGCTGTAACCGACACAAAGGCTGATGTCATGCCCTTTACCGGGCTGCATTTTACTTTTTTAGCCATCACGATGCCGCTCTACCACAGTGAGGACATTGCCACTGTTGACCCGGAGCTTTTCGCCATCTTCGCGCAACAGGCAAAGGATTTGCCCGTCACCATCAGCAATTTGCGGCTGGTGGCACTGCCAAATCAACTGCTGATAGCCGGCACACCCGATGAAGCCGGGCAGGCGGCAAAAGAAGCATTTGCAGGCGCACTGGTGAAAACCCCCTGGCGCGAAAAGCTGCGTGAACGACACGGTGATATTCCCTTACCCCCTCCGTTCTGGCACAGCACACTGCTGCGCTACCAGGCCGAATTTCTCCCCACGCGCTTCCGGGATTATTTTAAAACCCGCCAGACGCACCATTTTGGTGATGTTTCAGCACCTGTTCAGCTGGCCTTCACAAATTATAACTGGACCAAAGTCTACGGCTGTTAAGGTGCTTTTTTGCCGACAACATAATTCAGTTCCGGCAACCCCTTAAGCAACTTATCAAGTTTCACCGGGTAATCGCGGACCCGCACGCCCGTGGCGTTATAAACAGCATTGGCAATGGCCGCACTCACCCCGCACAAACCCAATTCACCCACACCTTTGGCTTTCATCGGTGAGGAAATTGGGTCGGTGTCGTCAAGGAAAATGACTTCTTGTTCGGGGATATCGGCATGTACCGGCACTTCGTAACCCGCCAGATCGTGGTTCACAAAATAGCCCAACCGCGTGTCGACGGTTAACTCCTCCATCAACGCCGCGCCAACGCCCATGGTCATTGCGCCGATAACCTGGCTTCTGGCCGTTTTAGGGTTCAGTATTCTGCCCGCTGCGCACACGGCCAGCATGCGCTGCACATGTGTCTCGCCGGTTGCCATGTCGACCGCCACTTCCACGAAATGCGCGGCAAAAGTAGATTGCTGGAATTTCTTCTCAAGGTCGCCAAATTCGATGGCGTCTTCAACCGTCAATCTCCCGCCAGCGGCGGCCTCTTTGATCAGGGCGCTGTGTTCACCTGCGTGAATTTTCCCGTCGGAAAATAGCGCCGTACCCGCATCAAAACCGAGCTTTTGCGCCACGGCTTCACGTAATTTCACGCAGGCGGCATACACGCCAGCCGTTGAACTGTTGGCTCCCCATTGCCCGCCAGAACCGGCGGAAACAGGGAAGTCGGAATCGCCGAGGCGCACGACTACCTGCTCCAGTGGAACGCCCATCATTTCGGCGACGGTCTGGGCAATAATGGTGTAACTGCCAGTGCCGATATCCGTCATGTCGGTTTCAACGGTCACGATACCTTCGGCATCAAGATGAACTCGCGCGGCGGACTTCATCACCAGGTTATTGCGAAAACCTGCACCGACGCCCATTCCAATTAACCAGCGACCATCACGCACTTGCGCTGGCTTAGCGTTGCGGTGACTCCAGCCAAAACGTTCTACACCGGTCCGCAGGCATTCGATGAGCTGGCGACGGGAAAAATGGCGCTCGGGGTTGGCAGGATCAACCTGGGTATCGTTCAGGATTCGAAACTCTACCGGGTCCAGGCCGACTTTTTCTGCGATTTCATCAATGGCAATTTCCAGTGCCATCAGCCCAGGCGCTTCACCCGGTGCGCGCATGGCGTTACCTTCCGGCAGGTCCAGTTTTGCCAGCCGCAGCCCGGTCTGGCGGTTGCTCCCGGCATAAAGCAGTTCAGTTTGTTGAACCGCGGTTTCTGGCGGCCCGTTAGCCAGGTTGCCTGACCAGCTTTCATGGGATATGGCGCTGATTCGCCCGGTTTTATCCGTGCCAATGCGGATGTGCTGGATTGTCGCCGGGCGGTGCGTGGTGTTGTTGGCAATCAACGGTCTTTGCAGGGTGATTTTTACCGGGCGTTTCGCTTCCCGTGCGCCGAGAGCGGCCAGCAAGGTGTCACTGCGCAAAAACAATTTGCCACCAAAACCGCCTCCGATATAAGGCGAAAATACGCGGATGTTTTCAGGAGCCAGCTTAAGCGTTTTGGCAAGGTCACCCCGGCACCAGTCAATCATCTGGTTAGAGGTCCAGACGGTGAGCTTGTCTCCCTCCCATGCAGCCATGGTGGCGTGCGGCTCCATGGCCATATGGCTTTGATCCGGCGTGGTGTAAGTGGCATCAAGCTGCACATCAGAGGCAGAAAAAGCGCTGGCAAAATCACCGAGCGATTTGTCTGGCTCACTTTTTGGTGCAGTGGTGACGGACGGCTTTTGTGCGGCGAGATCATAGTTTCCACTTTCGCGGCGATAATCTACCTGAATCAGTTCTGCGGCAGCCCGCGCTTGTTCGAATGTTTCTGCAACCACCACGGCAATGGCCTGGTGGTAATGCGCAATGTCAGGGCCGCCCAGCAACAACGCCGGGTTCTTATCGCCTTTACCGAGCGGGCCTGCGTTATCAGCGGTGACAATGGCGAGCACACCGGGCGCGTTGCGGGCGGCTTTAAGGTCAAGCGAGTTAATTTTCCCTTTGGCGATGGCGGCGGCCACTACATAGCCATACGCGACATCGGGCACCTCGTTATGCCACTCGTAGGCATAATGCGCGGTTCCTGTGGTTTTCATCGGGCCATCAATACGATCGTGCGGCTGGCCGACGACCTTCATCCGGTCGATGGGGTTAGCTTTGGCAGGGTGGTCAAATTTCATCAGTTTATCCCCTCGCTTCGGTCAGCACAGAGGCGAGCGTGCGCTTCGCCAGTATCAGTTTGAACTCGTTTTCAGGCGTTGGCTGGGCATCGGCAAACAGCTGTTGGTAAAGGCTCTGGCTGCCGTCAGTTAATTGCGCGTCAGCGGCGTCAATTCGCCACGGCTTATGCGCCACGCCGCCCAGTGCCACACGGCCTGTACCGTTGCTTTGCACGATGGCCGCCACCGAAACCAGCGCAAAGGCATAGGAAGCGCGGTCGCGGACTTTACGATAGATATGGGTGCCACCCAAAGGCGCAGGCAGCGTCACTGCGGTAATCAGCTCGCCGGTTTTCAGAACCGTTTCCAGATGAGGCGTGTTACCCGGTGCGCGATAGAAATCTGCCAGCGGAATTTTGCGTTCCTCACCGCCGGGGCTGACGGTTTCGACGACGGCGTCAAGCAGGCGCATCGCAACGGCCATGTCGCTCGGGTGGGTCGCAATGCAGGCTTTGCTCGCGCCGACGACCGCATGCTGGCGGCTAAAACCCTCAAGGGCCGCGCAACCACTGCCGGGCAGTCGTTTGTTGCAGGGCTGGTTTGTGTCGTAAAAGTAGGGGCAGCGTGTGCGCTGGAGCAGATTCCCGGCGGTGGTCGCCTGGTTGCGTAGCTGGCCTGACGCCCCGGCAACCAGGGCCCGGGAAAGCACGCCATAATCACGGCGAACGGTGGCATCTGCCGCGAGGTCGGTGTTGCGCACAAGTGCGCCAATTCGCAGGCCACCGTCATTTGTGGGCTCAATTTTGTCCAGCGCCAGCCCGTTGACGTCAATCAGGTGAGGAGGGGTTTCTATCTCAAGTTTCATTAAATCGAGAAGGTTGGTGCCACCGGCAATAAATTTCGCACCGGGTTTATTCCGGGCACTGGCTGCCGCTTCAGCAGGTGTTTTCACGCGCTCATAAGTAAAAGCCTTCATGATTTCTGCCCTCCGGCGACGTCTTCAATGGCCGCAAGAATGTTGGAATATGCCCCGCAGCGGCAGATGTTGCCGCTCATTCGCTCGCGGATCTCATCTTGTGTAGCCTGGACTGGAGAAACCAAATCCAGGGTGACATGGCTTGGGATCCCCATCTCAATTTCTTTGAGTACCGCTACGGATGAGCAGATTTGCCCCGGCGTACAGTAACCGCACTGGTAACCGTCATGTTTGACGAACGCCGCCTGCATCGGGTGTAAATTTTGCGGTGTGCCAAGGCCTTCAATGGTGGTGATTTCAGCATCCTGTTGCATCACTGCAAGGGTGAGGCAGGCGTTGATGCGGCGGCCGTTCACTATCACGGTACACGCGCCGCACTGGCCGTGATCGCAGCCTTTCTTGGTGCCGGTGAGGTGCAGATGTTCACGCAGTGCATCAAGTAATGTGGTGCGTGTATCGACTTCCAGCTGTTGGTTTTTACCGTTCACTTTCAATGAAACTTGCATCATTTCAGGTGGTGGTGTGACCGCCGACTCGCTTGCGGCAAAGACGTGCGGGGGAGTGATAGCCGCAGTGGCCGCGGACGCCGCGCCCACTTTCAGAAGGGTTCGTCTTGTCAGGCTAAAGCCATAAAACTCAATATTGTTGGCCCAGGGATGACTGCCTGCTTCACGCTGGTGTCCTTTTCCAGCTTCATTGTCATGGTTGCTCATACCGCCTCCAGTGTTCTGAATGTTGAACGAGGAAAAGTGGCTACGTTTGCGTCTGCAAAGCATCATTTTTTATATCGAACTCTTAATCATAGTCGGCACTGCGGGTGGGATTAGTCCTGAAATCTGAATACGCTGATGAGCGGGGTGCATAAATAGGGGGGCGGGCGAGAGGCGGGCACGTTGTGTTAGTGCCCTAAATTGAGCGTTTGCGTTAGTTGCCAGCGCCTCTTAACTGGCGCAGCTTGCGGTAGTTTTGCGGCGACATACCGACATATTTGTTAAACGTGCTGTAGAAACTGCTGCTGGAATGGAACCCCGCCGTCAGGGCGATATCGAGAATGGACTTGTCGGTGTCGCTTAACAGGGCGCGCACATGGTTAACCCGCATCGCGGTGATGTATTGCTTCATGGTTAACTGCATCACGCGCTGGAAAATGCCCATGGCGTAATTCGGGTTCAGTTTCACATGTTCCGCGACCTGCTCGATGGTCAATGCCTGGTCAAAATTGGCACCAATAAATTCCAGCATTTGGCTGACATAAAACTGCGCATGGCGCGACACGTTATTGCCGACGCTGCGTGTCCGCGCAGTTTTGTTCACCAGAATCGGCTGCCAGCCCGACAAACTAAAGCGCTTAAGCATCAGCCCAATTTCATCTATCGCCAGCTGGCGGATTTGTTCATTGGGGCTGTTTATTTCCTGCTGCCAGCGCTGGACTTCAAAGGGGCTAAGCTGCTGAGCTGCCAGCGATTTGATAACCATGCCGTGGGTCACATGGTTGATGAGTTGCCTGTCGAGCGGCCACGAAAGAAACAGGTGCATGGGCAAGTTAAAAATCGCCATATTCTGGCACTCGCCTGGCCGAGTGAGTTGATGAGGGGTACAGGCCCAGAACAGGGTGATATGCCCCTGTTTTATCTGCACCACTTCGTTGTTAATCAAATACTCTACGTCGCCGTCGAACGGGACATTCACCTCAACTTGACCATGCCAGTGGCAAGATTCCATAAAGCGCGGCGACCGTAGCTCAATATCCATTCGCTGATATTCGGAATAGAGCGACATCGGGCTGCGCGTTTTGCTGTCAGTGCTACTGCACATATGCGGGTCGGGTGTCCGACGGGTCTGGCTGATATCCATCATTATCTCCGGTTCCTGAATTATCAGAAATTGTGGCACACATCAGGAAGGACGAATGTGAAGTCCCCATGCCTTTGCATTGGTATCTGTAGTAAATCCTGCTCATTGGCCTGTATTCTCTTGTTTCCTGGCTAAAAACTCCTGAAAGCTCATATTTCTTCGGCTAATGGAAAAAATCTGAGCTTTCAGGAATGCTCAGTCAGGAAGAGGGAAGAGAAGCGCCAGCCTGCATGCCACTCTGAGATGGTCCACTTATCACTCGGAGAAAGAAAATGTCAGCACCCAAAATTACCTTTATCGGCGCAGGCTCCACGATTTTTGTCAAAAACATTCTTGGGGATGTTTTCCATCGTTCGGCGCTGAAATCTGCCCACATTGCCCTGATGGATATTGATGAAAGGCGGCTGGAAGAGTCGCATATTGTGGTGCGTAAGCTGATGGACTCTGCGGGTGCCTGCGGGAAAATTACCTGCCATACCGACCAAAAGACCGCACTTCACGGGGCGGATTTCGTGGTGGTGGCTTTCCAGATTGGTGGATATGAGCCGTGTACCGTCACCGATTTTGCAGTGTGTAAACGCCATGGCCTCGAGCAAACTATTGCCGATACTTTAGGCCCAGGCGGCATTATGCGTGCGCTGCGTACCATCCCGCATTTATGGCAGATATGTGAAGACATGACGCAAGTTTGCCCGGATGCCACGATGCTGAACTACGTGAACCCAATGGCGATGAACACCTGGGCGATGTATGCGCGGTATCCGCATATTAAACAGGTGGGGCTGTGCCACTCGGTGCAAGGAACGGCGGAAGAACTGGCGCGAGATCTGGATATCGACCCGGCCACGCTGCGTTACCGCAGTGCAGGCATCAACCATATGGCCTTTTATCTGTCGCTGGAGAAGAAAAATGAGCAGGGCGAGTACGTCAGTATTTACCCTGATATGTTGCAAGCTTTTGAGTCCGGGCAGGCACCGAAACCTAATCTTCACGGCAATGCGCGTTGTGAAAATATCGTTCGCTATGAGATGTTCAAAAAACTGGGCTATTTCGTGACGGAGTCTTCCGAGCACTTTGCTGAATATACACCGTGGTTTATTAAGCCGGGGCGCGAGGATTTAATTGAACGCTATAAAGTGCCGCTGGATGAATATCCGAAACGCTGTGTGGAGCAGTTAGCGACCTGGCGCAAAGAGCTTGAAGAGTACAAAACGGCTGAACGCATCGATATCAAACCGTCGCGGGAATATGCCAGCACCATTATGAATGCGCTATGGACCGGAGAGCCGAGCGTTATTTATGGCAACGTGCGTAACGATAACCTTATCGACAACTTGCCGCAGGGGTGCTGTGTTGAAGTACCCTGCCTGGTAGATGCCAATGGCATTCAACCGACGCGCATTGGCACGCTGCCTTCGCATCTCGCGGCACTGATGCAAACCAATATCAACGTGCAGACATTGCTGACCGAAGCGATTTTAACCGAGAATCGCGACCGCGTTTATCACGCCACAATGCTTGATCCCCACACTTCCACGGTGCTGGGCATTGAAGAAATTTATGCCCTGGTTGACGATCTGATTGCCTCTCACGGCAACTGGCTCCCGGCGTGGTTGCACCGCGCATAATAGCGAACGCCGGGGATGTTGCCCGGCACCTGACGTATCTAATAACAGAAGGAGGGCACTGGTAACAGTGACCCTGTACCCTATATGAGCATATCAATTACAACAAAACTCAGTTATGGATTTGGGGCGTTTGGGAAAGATTTCGCTATCGGTATCGTCTACATGTACCTGATGTATTACTACACCGATGTCGTGGGTTTATCGGTCGGTGTGGTCGGCACGCTGTTCCTGGTCGCAAGGATTTGGGATGCCATCAACGACCCGATAATGGGCTGGATAGTTAACAGCACGCGCTCAAGGTGGGGGAAGTTCAAACCCTGGATTCTGGTGGGCACCCTTGCTAACTCCATCGTGCTGTTTCTGCTGTTCAGCGCTCACCTGTTCGAAGGCACAACCCAGGTGGTGTTTGTTTGCGTCACCTATATCTTGTGGGGAATGACCTACACCATTATGGATATTCCGTTCTGGTCGATGGTGCCGACCATTACGCTGGATAAACGTGAACGCGAGCAACTGGTGCCATTTCCGCGCTTTTTTGCCAGCCTTTCAGGGTTTATCACCGCAGGGGTAACGTTGCCGTTCGTCAATTATGTTGGCGGTGCGGACCGTGGATTCGGCTTCCAGATGTTTACCCTGGTGCTGATTGCCTTTTTCATCGCCTCGACAATCATCACGCTGCGTAATGTGAAAGAGGTTTACTCGTCAGACAGCGATGTCACCGCCGACAGCAGCCGCCTGACGTTAAAAGCCATCGTGGCGTTAATCTACAAAAACGATCAGCTCTCCTGCCTGCTGGGCATGGCGCTGGCTTATAACATTGCGTCGAATATCATTGCCGGCTTCGCGATTTATTACTTCACCTATGTGATTGGTGATGCCAGTCTCTTCCCGTATTACATGTCTTATGCGGGTGCGGCAAACCTGCTGACGCTGATCTTCTTCCCTCGACTGGTGAAAGCGTTGTCACGGCGTTTACTCTGGGCCGGCGCTTCGGTGTTGCCGATTCTGGGCGGTGGGGTGCTGCTGTGGATTGCGCTTGCCGGGTATCATAATGTCTGGCTTATTTCCCTCGCCGGGATTTTGCTGAACGTAGGCACCGCACTGTTCTGGGTGTTGCAGGTCATTATGGTGGCGGATACCGTCGATTACGGCGAGTACAAACTCAACGTGCGCTGCGAGAGTATTGCTTACTCGGTGCAAACGCTGGTGGTGAAAGGTGGCTCTGCATTCGCCGCTTTCTTTATCGCACTGGTGCTTGGCATGATTGGTTATGTACCGAATGTGGCGCAAAACGAAAGCACCGTCGCGGGGATGCAGTTCATCATGATTGCGCTGCCTGCGCTCTTCTTCCTTATCACGCTGGTGTTTTACTTCCGCCTCTACAAACTCAACGGCGATATGCTGAGAAAAGTCCAGATTCATCTGTTGGATAAATACCGCAAACGCGAGGCGCTGGTCGAGCAGGCACCGTTAAGCATCAGCATAACGGATACCGCTAAGGTGAAGGCGTAACATGTCGGCTATTGGCTATATAGCGGCAAGCCTGTGCTGTTTGCCATGCCTATTTAAGTGATGAACTACCGGGTGGGCTAACAAAGAAAAGGGCACGGATGCCCTTTTTGCTCATATAGAGTCGCGTTGCAGCCACGGGCTGTTTACGCGAACAGTCTCGCGGTGGCTGTCGCCATTAATGATATGTAACGCGCTCAGGCGGCCAATGTCGTAATGCGGAAGCTGCACGGTCGACAGCGGCGGCAGGAACAAGTCACCAATCCCCACCATATTGTCATAGCCCAGCACGGCGACATCTTCGGGAATGCGCACCCCGTGGGAAAGCAGCACCTGATACACCATAAACGCGATGCGGTCGTTGCCGCAGACCACGGAGTCGAAGTGCGGTTTACCGCCTGGCATATGGGATTCCACCATCGCCGGAATATCCCGGTAATGTTCGTCGCCAAATTCCATGTAATGGTGCAGCAATGAATCCGGGTCAATACCCGATTCCAGACAGGCTCGCGCCAGCCCCTTACGGCGGCGAACCGTAGCCAGATGCTGAGAAGGTAAGTGCAGGCAAAGTGGGTGGCGGTAACCCGCAGCAAGCAGCGCTTTTACGCCTTCATACTGCCCTTGTTCATCATCAGGAATATAGCTGGCAACAGGGTCGTGTAGGCTTTCACAGTTCGCCAGCACGCAAGGAAGTGTCAGTAATTTCGCAGGAACGGGCACCTGGCGCAGCCCCATGGTGGTATAGATAATTCCGCCGGGGCGATGCGAAAGCAGTAAATCCACCATGGTTTCCGGGCTGTCATCGGAGAACATATTCACCACAAAACTGTTCCAGCCGTGAGCGCGGGCGGTTTCTTCAATGGATAACGTTATTTCAACCGAGAAAGGGGTGGTGACGGTATCGAGCGCCAGTACGCCAATGGTATTCGCTGTGGCACGCGCGCCACGGATCTTTTTGGCGGACAGATCGGGTACGTAATTCAACTGGCTGATTGCGGCCTGAACATGGGTGAGTGTGTCGGGTTTAAGCCGCTCCGGGTTGTTCAATGCCCGCGATACCGTCATCAACGACACATTCGCCAGTTTTGCCACATCTTTTAATGACGCCATAAGTACTTGTCCTGGTAAGGGGAAATCCAACCCGTGTCCTGTATGCCACAGGCTATACAACTCAGATTCTGATGTAAAAGCCTGGCGCGATATTTTGTCCGGTGAGTCAATGTAATGCATCCTTCAGATCGACATTAAAACTTGATCATGATCTCAAATGCATTATGTTAACGTTAACCTTTGTGATTAACATCATGTCTCATCACGAAAGCCTGTGAAAAATCGAATATGTTAACGTTATCATTTCGTCATTGCCCCTACATGAGATTGCTTTGATGAAAAGACATCATTTCCGCAGTTACCCGTTGTTGAGTGCGCTGTTGTTCTTCTTTTTCGTCAGTTGGTCCTCTTCCAGCTCACTACTTTCAATCTGGCTTCATCAGGAAGTGGGGTTAAAGGCCACGGACACCGGCATCATTTTCTCGGTGCTGTCGGTTTCGGCACTCTGTGCGCAGGTCTGTTATGGCTTTATTCAGGACCGCCTGGGGTTGAGAAAAAACCTGCTGTGGTACATCACCGCGCTGCTGATTTTATCCGGCCCGGCGTACCTGCTTTTTGGTTATCTGCTGAGCATTAATATTCTGCTGGGCAGTATCTTCGGTGGCCTGTTCATCGGTTTGACATTTAACGGTGGGATAGGGGTGCTGGAGTCGTACACGGAGCGTGTGGCTCGCCAGAGTACTTTCGAATTTGGCAAAGCCCGCATGTGGGGCTCGCTCGGTTGGGCGGTTGCGACCTTTTTTGCCGGTTTGCTGTTTAACATCAACCCTAAACTTAACTTCCTTGTCGCCTCATGCTCAGGCGTTGTCTTCTTCGCCTTGTTGATGCAATTGAAAGTGGTGACGGCGGCAAGCCTTGAGACCGTTGAGCTGGGTGCGCAAAAAGTCACGCTTTCGGACGCATTGCGCCTGCTAACACTGCCACGCTTTCGGGCGCTGATCTTCTTTGTTGTCGGCACCTGCATTTATGGCGTTTACGACCAGCAATTCCCGGTGTATTTCGCCTCGCAATTTGCCACGCTGCGCGAAGGGAACGCGATGTTTGGTTACCTCAATTCATTCCAGGTTTTCCTGGAAGCCGCAGGCATGTTCTGCGCCCCATGGCTTGTGAACCGCATCGGTGCGAAAAACGGGCTTATCTTCGCCGGAATGGTGATGGCGCTGCGCATGGTGGCGTCAGGCCTGGTCGAAGGGTCGGTGCTTATCTCAATCACTAAACTGTTACATGCGGTGGAGCTGCCCATTTTGCTGGTATCCATCTTCAAATATAACAGCCTAAACTTCGACAAACGCCTCTCTTCAACGCTTTACCTGGTGGGCTTTGCCTGTACCAGTTCCGTCATTGCTGCGGTGTTGTCGCCACTGGCGGGGTACAGCTATGAAAAATACGGGTTCGCCCAGTCCTACTTAATCATGGGGCTGATGGTGTTCTGTACCACCTTTATCTCGATATTCCTTTTGCGCAGCAATAAGCCCACTTCAGAAGGTTTGCTGTCGCAACCCTCTGCCGTCTGAATGAAAAAAGAGTGAATTGTTATGACGTTATTAATTGCCAATGCCGAGCAGGAACTGAACGCAAAACGCGAGCGGATGAACATGCGCTGGTATCCGCATTACCATCTGGCGGCGCGAGCAGGCTGGATGAATGACCCTAACGGGCTGGTGTGGTTCGATGGCTGGTTTCACGCGTTTTACCAGCATCACCCCTATTCCACACAATGGGGGCCGATGCACTGGGGGCACGCCCGAAGCCGAGACCTGTTGCACTGGGAACATTTACCCGTCGCCCTGGCACCGGAAGGGCCGGAAGATAAAGATGGCTGCTTCTCCGGTTCAGCCGTGGTCAATGGCGACGAACTGGCGCTTGTCTACACCGGACATAAATATCATGGCGACCCGGCAAGCGACGATAACCTCTACCAGGTTCAATGCCTGGCTACCAGCAAAGACGGCATCGGGTTTACGCGCCACGGGCAAGTTATTGATACGCCAGCCGGGTTGCACCACTTCCGTGACCCGAAGGTGTGGCGTGAAGGAGAGACATGGTACATGGTGGTGGGCGCTCGTGTGGGTGACACCGGCCAGGTACGACTCTATCGCTCGGACGATTTGCACCACTGGGAAGATGCCGGGCTGTTGGCTGAGGCTCAGGAAGGGATGGGCTTTATGTGGGAGTGCCCGGATTTCTTTACCCTTAACGGTAAACAAGTCCTGATGTTTTCCCCGCAGGGAATGGAGGCGCGTGGCTACGACAACCGCAATCTGTTCCAGAGCGGTTATCTGGTGGGGCAGTGGCAACCTGGCGAAGCGTTCAGCCAGCAAAGTGCATTTCAGGAGATGGATCACGGCCACGATTTTTATGCGCCGCAAAGTTTCCTGACGCCGGATGGTCGCCGCATCGTCATCGGCTGGATGGCAATGTGGGAATCGCCGCTGCCAGAGCAACAAGACGGTTGGGCTGGCATGCTCACTTTACCGCGTGAACTGACACTCACGGCCGACAATCGCCTGCAAATGCGCCCGGCAAGGGAACTTGAGAGTCTGCGGCGCAGCTGGCAAAACTGGCCTGTGAACACACTCAAAAATAAGGCGTTGCGGGTGATGGATGAGTGTGAAACAACAGAAGTTATCCTCGAGTGGGATTTATCGGCCAGCAACGCTGAGCAGTTTGGTATCGCGCTGGAAGAGGGGATGCGACTGTATGTTGACGCCCAGGCGCAACGCCTGGTGCTGGAACGGCATTACCCGCAGTTGGGGCTTTGCGGGCAGCGCAGCGTTCCGTTACCGCAAAGCACCACGCTAAGCCTGCGGGTCTTCTTCGACAGTTCTTCGGTAGAAGTTTTTGTGAATGATGGTGAAGCCTGTCTCAGCAGCCGTATTTATCCGGAATCACGCAAGCTGGATATATTTGCCTGGAGCGGAGAGGCGGTGCTTAAAAAATGCGGCGCATGGCATTTAGAGTAATTTAATAAAAATGACGCCCGCAGTGAAATGGGGGCGGGCGTCACTCGGCAGTATTATTTTATAATAATAAGCAAAGGTTAATTCGATGAAAATAAAAATCGGACTGGTGCTGTGCGCCAGTTTTTACTCTGCCTCGGGTTTTTCTCAGTCTTCTTTAACAACAGAACAACGGTTTGCATTACTTGAGCAGCGTTTGCAGGATGCAGAAAAACGGGCGGATAAAGCTGAGTCTGAAATTACCCAACTAAAACAAACGCCCGTAATTGTAAAAGAGAATAAAACGATTGTGCCTGTGGTCGCTTTAAATAACGACGCGCAATTAAAGTTTTATGGTGACGTTGAATTTAACCTCGATGGTGCCAGCCGCACCGGCAGCCTGACATCCGTTAAAACCAGTGCAAATAAAAACTGGGCACCGGGAGATAAAGAACGCTGGGATATTAACGGGCGAATATTATTAGGCATCGACGGCGTACAGCATTCGACCAACGGCCAATACGCCGGGTTTACCGTACAACCGCTGGCGGATATGAACGGAAAAATGAACCTTGATGATGCTGCATTTTACTTTGGGCAACAGAAAGACTGGCTGGTGAAGGTCGGGCGTTTTGAAGCCTATGACATGTTCCCGCTTAATCAAGACACTTTTATCGAGTACTCCGGGAATACCGCCAACGACCTTTACAGCGATGGTTATGGCTACATCTATATGATGAAAGAAGCGCGCGGGCGCAGTAACAGCGGTGGGAACCTGTTGTTTAGCCAGACGCTGGATAACTGGTATCTGGAACTCAACACCCTGATAGAAGACGGCAGTTCACTGTACGTCGACCAGCGTTACCATGGCACCGAACTTGATAACCAGAAAAATGTAGTTTACGTTCGCCCGGTTATTGCCTGGCGCTCGGGTGACTACTCTGTTGCAGCCGCGATGGAAACCAACCTGGTCAACAATGCTTACGGTTATCACGATGAGGCCGGAAACTGGCACGACCAATCCGGGCGTACAGGTTACGGCCTGACGATGAGCTGGAATACGCTAAAAAACAATCCACAAGATGGCGTGGTTGTTAATCTGAATACGGCCTATATGGATGCGCAAGAAGAACAGGATTTCAGTGCCGGGATTAATGCGCTCTGGCATCGCGTAGAGCTTGGCTATATTTATGCGCATAACAAAATATCTGATTTTAATATCGCAGGCGTCAGTGGTGAATGCGACAGTGATTGCGCCATTCTCGCACCGGGTAATTACGATATTCACACTCTTCACACCTCCTGGCAATTACCCAATATTATGGATATGCCCAATTTCAATATTTACCTTGGGGCTTATGCCTCCTGGCTTGATTCATCAGCAGAAGATCATGCGGACCATCAACCACGATACGGTGCGCGTCTGCGTTTTAAATATCTGTTCTAAAAAGTGACCACTATTTGCGAGGATCTGTAATGAATATCTGGACGTTTGGTGATGCAGTGGTGGATTTATTACCGCTTGCGGACATGCAATATCGTGCCTGTGCGGGTGGCGCACCGTTTAATGTCGCGGTGGGATGTGCGCGGCTTGGCTATCAAAGCGGTTTTATTGGCCGGGTAGGTGACGACGCTTTTGGCCATTTCTTGCAACGCACGCTCAATGAATATGGCGTGACGACACAACATCTTCAGATGGACAGCCAGCATCGCACCAGCACGGTTTTAGTATCACTGGGGCAAGATGGCGAGCGTGAATTTACATTTTTAGTGAACCCGTCTGCCGATCAGTTTGTCACCCCGGAAGCGTTGCCGGAATTTAGCGCCGATATTCTGCATTTTTGTTCGCTGGCGCTGGTGGCAACACAGTGCCGCCAGACACTTGCTTGTGCAATCGGGAAGATTAAGCAAGCGGGTGGCCTGCTCAGTTTTGATGTGAATTTACGCGAACAGATGTGGCCCGACCGCAAGACGATGCTGACCACCGTTCGCCATTTTGCCCTGCAGGCCGATATTCTGAAATTATCGGAAGAAGAGTGGTACTGGCTGGTGGGAACCCGTGAATATTCGCAGGCAATAAAGGCTCTGAAAATGCTACCCGCCAGCCTGAAAGTCATTACTTTCGGTGCGAAAGGCGCACTGGTTTTATGGCGCGATCAGGTTATCGAATTTGGCGGCTATATAGTCGAAAGTGTCGATACCACGGGTGCTGGAGATGGCTTTGTTGCCGGGTTGCTGGCGAGTATTGCTGAAGGGCAAATGCCGCAAACGCTGACTCAACTCCAGCAAACCCTCGCGCAGGCTAGCGCGTGCGGTGCACTGGTCACCACGCAAAAAGGGGCATTAGCTGCCACGCCGGACCGGGAAACAGTGCGGAAGTTTATTGCTCGCGCACCGTTGCTTCATTGCGAAATTAAAACTGAATGCGAAGCTTCTCTGGCTGTTTTAAACGGCCACGGATAAGTTGCTGTGTGGGTGAATTGCACCCATTATCGAAAGGGCATTCATCAGAAAGCTCTTTGTTGCCGGGCTATTTCCGCCCGGTAATCCATCCTTTTCAATCGCCTGTTGTTATAAATCTGTAACAAATCCTTCTTACACTGCTGACTTCTGATAACAATATCGACAGGAAGCCATGATGAGCAGACCTCTTAAGCCGCTGTTTAAACAAGAACATAACGACGAAATCAGCAATTGCAGCGCCAACCCCGTTTTCTCTGATGTTGCCAACGCTTTTGTCAGTCGCCGCAGATTCCTGCAACTCGGTATGGTTGCCGGAACTGCGGTGGCATTCCCCGCACTGTTGAAATCTCCGGCGGCCTGGGCCGTCGAGTCTGCCATGGTGCGACCTGCTTCACTTGGTTTTGCCAGCATTGCCGTTTCGACGGACGATACCGTGCGCGTACCGGAAGGTTACGTGGCTCGGCCGTTTTACCGCTGGGGCGACGCGGTGGGTTTAAAAGGCAATATGCCGGAGTTTAAAACAGATGGCAGTAACACCACTGATGAGCAGGCGGCTCAGGCGGGAATGCACCATGACGGTATGGCGTGGTTTGGTCTGCCGCAGGGCAGCGACGACCCTCATCACGGATTACTGGCGATGAACCATGAATATATCGACAACGGTTTGCTGTTTAAAGACGGTGTGGCGAACTGGAGTCTGGATAAAGTCCGCAAAGGGCAAAATGCGATGGGGATTTCGGTTATCGAGGTGAAAAAAGAGGGGGGAGGTTGGACGGTCGTCCGGCCCTCTGAATTTGCATGTCGCATCACCGTGAATACCCCGATGACGTTGACCGGGCCCGCCAGACATCACGACCTGATGAAAACCGCAGCCGACCCGCAGGGTGAAACGGTGCTTGGTACCATGCAAAACTGTGCCAATGGGCATACGCCATGGGGCACTTATCTGACTTGCGAAGAGAACTGGTCGGATATTTTCGTTAAGAAAGCCGCGCCGAACGCGCTCGAAAAACGCTATGGCATCAGCAGCAGCGACGACTCCTACCGCTGGAGCGAAGCTGATCCGCGCTTTAGCGTTGATGCCACACCTAATGAACCTAACCGATTCGGCTGGGTGGTGGAAATCGACCCTTATAATCCGGCATCAACCCCACGTAAACACACGGCTTTAGGGCGCTTTAAGCATGAAGGTGCGGCTGTGACTTTGGCCGCCGATAACCGTGTTGTTGCTTATATGGGGGATGATCAGAAATTCGAATACATCTATAAATTTGTCTCAGCGAATAAATACGATGCCAGCAACCGCGCATCGGCTATGGACCTGCTCTCTGATGGCACGCTGTATGTCGCAAAATTTAATGACGATGGCAGCGGTAACTGGTTGCCACTGGTTCACGGGCAAGCGGGTCTTGATGAGAGTAACGGTTTCGCAAGCCAGGCTGAGTTGCTGATAAAAACACGTCTGGCGGCCGATGTGGTAGGCGCAACGAAAATGGACCGACCGGAGTGGATAGCTGTCGATACCCATACGGCGGGTAGCGTTTATTGCACCTTAACCAATAACAGCGATCGCGGTAAAGAGGGCAAAGCCCCGATAGATGCCGCCAACCCACGCGCCAATAATGTTTATGGGCACATTATGCACTGGCGCGAGGAGAACAGTGATCCAGCATCAACCACTTTTAAGTGGGATATTCTGGTGTTAGGCGGCAAGCCGGATGGGGCGGATGAAACAACCAAAGGCTCAATGAAGGGGGACGAATTTGGCAGCGCAGATGGGTTGTCGTTCGACCATCGCGGCGTGTTGTGGCTTCAGACGGATGTCTCATCCAGTACCATCAACAAAAAAGCCTACGAGGGAATGGGCAATAACCAGATGCTTGCCACCATCCCTGGCACCAACGAATATCGCCGCTTCCTCACCGGACCACGCGGTTGCGAGATAACTGGCATTGCCTTTACACCAGATAACCGCACGCTGTTTATTAATATTCAGCACCCAGGTGAGCCCGGCGATGATATCAGCGACCCGGCAAACCCGACTGCTGTTTCCAGCTGGCCTGACGGTGACAAAAATGGTCGCCCGCGTTCTTCCACGGTGGTGATTATAAAGGCGGATGGCGGCGTCATCGGTAGCTAATTATTCGCAGCCTTCGCAAGGAGGCTGGTACACGCCTGTCTGAAAACACTAAGCAGCAAACCTGTTGCACAGAAGTCAGAAAGCTAAAATATGAATGTATTGGAATTTTTATCGAAGGATTGGGTTTTAAAACAGAAGGGATGGTTCTGGAATGTTTCTTTATAAATGGTGCGTCCGAGTGGACTCGAACCACCGACCCCTACCATGTCAAGGTAGTGCTCTAACCAACTGAGCTACGGACGCACTGTTTGTTGCGGTATTACGTACTGCGGTAAAACGAGAAAATGGTGCGTCCGAGTGGACTCGAACCACCGACCCCTACCATGTCAAGGTAGTGCTCTAACCAACTGAGCTACGGACGCACTGTGTTGTCTGAGACAACGGGGACGAATATTAGCGGCAGCCCTCAAACCTTGCAAGGGTTAAACGGTAATTTTCTTCCATATTTCACTCGTTTGCTGCGCAACTGCGCAAGTCGATGGAAAAATAGCCGCCATTATGGCGGCTATTCACGTTTATCGCGCAGCGCGATGCAAAATCGTCATCGAAGGCTGGCGTTGTAACCAGCGCATTCTGAACATCATCATAATCGCAGCCGACGTCAAACCGATAATAAAGCCAGTCCAGAAACCAGCTGGGCCCATCGGTTCAACAATCCAATCGGTCAGCGCCAGAATGTATCCGCTTGGTAATCCCAGCACCCAGTAGGCGATAAAAGTGATAAAGAAAATTGAGCGAGTGTCTTTATAACCACGCAGTACACCGCTGCCGATAACCTGCACGGAATCGGAAAGCTGGTAAACCGCCGCCAGTAGCATCAGGTGAGCCGCCAGCGCGACAACTTCTGGGTTGCTGTTGTAGAGCAGGGCGATGTGTTCGCGCATCACAATCGTGAAGATGGCAGTCAGCGTCGCCATACACATACCAACCCCAATACCGGTCCAGGCTGCGGTTTGCGCATCAAGTGTTGAGCCCTGGCCCAGACGGAAGCCTACGCGAATAGTGACTGCTGCTGAAAGTGACATTGGCAAGACGAACATCAGCGAGCTGAAGTTCAGGGCAATCTGGTGGCCTGCCACGTTCACAATCCCCAGTGGTGCGACTAGCAGTGCCACGACCGCGAAAAGCGTCACTTCAAAGAACAGCGCCAGCGCAATCGGCATGCCCAGCTGGGTCAGGCGATACATCACTTTCCAGTCAGGTTTGATAAAGCCTTTTGGCAGTTTCAAATCGCGCATTGAGCGTGCTTTTCGTACATAAGAAATCATGAAGAAAAACATCACCCAATACACTGCTGCTGTTGCTACACCGCAACCCACACCGCCGAGTTCTGGCATACCAAAGTGGCCGTAAATAAAGATGTAGTTGACCGGAATGTTGACCAGCAGGCCGATAAAGCCCATCACCATACCGGGTTTGGTTTTTGCCAGACCTTCACACTGGTTACGTGCCACCTGGAAGAATAAGTAGCCCGGGACGCCCCACAGCAGCGCGCGCAAATAGCCCACGGCTTTATCAGCAAGCTGCGGATCAATATCTTTCATGGCATGAATAATATGGCCTGCGTTCCACAGGACAACCATGATAAGCACGGAGACAATCCCCGCCAGCCAGAAACCTTGACGAATTTGGTGAGCGATACGCTCACGACGGCCAGAGCCGTTGAGTTGTGCGACGGTGGGCGTTAGCGCCATCAATAAACCGTGGCCGAAGAGAATGGCGGGCAGCCAGATAGAGGTACCGATTGCCACTGCGGCCATATCGGTTGCGCTGTAGCCACCGGCCATCACGGTATCGACAAAGCCCATCGAGGTTTGTGCGATTTGCGCGAGGATCACGGGTATCGCCAACGCGAGCAGTTGGCGGGCTTCAACAAAGTACTTCTGCATGTTAACACCTGAATATTTTTAGTTATTAGAAAGACAACAAGACCGCCAGAAGTGGCAGGAAAATAGGAATTGCAGGGGAATTAGCCTGACTATTGTAGCGGCAGAAAACGAATATGCCAGCCAAATAATGGTGGGTTGGCGCGGATAGCTGGCAAGCATTTTTTCCAACTGTTAAAGTGCTGCATTATCTATTATACCCGTCATCCTTCGAGCTACAGGGGTGTTGGCTGCAGTCACAAACCCCAGTCACTTACTCAAGTAAGCTCCTGGGGATTTGCTCCCTGGCCGCCTACCTGTAACTCGAATGCTAACGGGTATGTTCAATACCATTTAATTACCAGGAGCTTTACGATGTTTACAGGTATTGTGCAGGGCACTGCGACCCTGGTCTCCATTGACGAGAAACCTAACTTCCGCACGCACGTTATCGCCATGCCAGATGCGATGTTACCCGGCCTTGAGACAGGGGCGTCGGTTGCGCATAACGGCTGTTGCCTGACGGTCACGGAAATCAATGGTAACCACGTCAGCTTTGATCTTATGAAAGAGACGCTGCGCATCACCAACCTCGGCGAGTTAGTGGTGGGCGACAGTGTTAACGTCGAACGCGCGGCTAAATTTAATGATGAAATCGGCGGGCATCTTATGTCCGGTCATATTATGACGACCGCTGAAGTGGCAAAAATTCTGACCTCAGAAAATAACCGCCAGATCTGGTTTAAAATGCGCGATACAACCTTGATGAAATATATTCTGCATAAAGGATATATCGGCATTGATGGTATTAGCCTGACGGTAGGTGAAGTGACTTCATCGCGTTTCTGCGTGCATTTAATTCCTGAAACGCTGGAGCGAACCACGCTTGGCAGCAAGAAATTAGGCAACCGCATTAATATTGAGATCGACCCGCAGACCCAGGCGATTGTTGATACCGTAGAGCGTGTGCTTGCACAGCGTGAAACGACGCTGGAAGCGCTGTTGCCGAAGGCGTGATCAACGAGTTTTGTCGGATGTCGGATTAGCGTCGGCGACATCCGACATTATTATCAGGCAAT
Source organism: Buttiauxella brennerae ATCC 51605 (assembly GCF_001654925.1). Lineage (GTDB taxonomy): Bacteria > Pseudomonadota > Gammaproteobacteria > Enterobacterales > Enterobacteriaceae > Buttiauxella > Buttiauxella brennerae. The sequence goes on along the minus strand of NZ_LXER01000017.1, from coordinate 178,805 downwards.
CAATAAACTTCCGCGCACCAAATCACTGCTGTGCCGTTCCCCCAACAACAACTCCACCGCCCGACGGGCAATGCTCTCTAACGGGTATTTAATCGCTGGAATTGCGTTTACCCCAGGCATTCGGGTTGAACCATCCAGACTGAAAACCATCACTTGTTCAGGAACCTGTAACTGGTACTGGTTGAGCATCATCACGGCTTCTTGCGCTTGAGTGTCGTCGGTGACTAAAAGCGCTGAAAACTTCACACCGCGGTTAATCAGGCGCTGCAGCGCAATGCGTACCGATGATTCATCGTCAATGACCAGCTGGCGGTTAAAAGGCACCACATGGTTGTGCAAGGCCTGGTGATAACCCTCAAGCGTTAATGATGCCGCTTCACCGCTGGCAAAATTGATGAGCGCGATTTGCCGCCGCTTCTGGTTACATAAATAGTGCACGGCAGTTTCTGCGGCAAAAACATGATCACACTGAATACTGAAGTTGTGCGAACCACTCAGACAATCAATCAACATAATATCGTCGTCGAGTTCCGGCAGAGGGAAACGAGCCCCTACTACAACCAGCGCGTCACACAACCCGTTGGAAAGCTCCTGTGCAGCCTGAGCCACGCTGTCATGGTCATTGGCAAAGCGTAGCAACAAATGTTTTTGATGCTGGTTAAGCTGCTTTTCAAGCGCTTGCAGGTAACCGGTAGACTGCTGAATATGTTCTGTCGCGCAGATCACACCAATGCAATGAGTGGACTGGCTACTGAGTGATTGAGCGATAGCGTTGGGTTTGTAATTGAGGATCTCGGCGGCGCGTAAAACTGCCTGGCGGCTCTCTTCTTTCACGCCGCGACTGCCGCTTAAAACACGCGAAACGGTTGCTTTGGAAACCTGAGCAAGGCGTGCTACATCATTAATATTCGACATGGTGTGTTCCCGCTCCTCAGCCAGAAACGGGCCTTGCGGCCCGTATGCTGAGATTACGTACGATCGTTAAAGCCATTTTCTGCGGCGGTAGCTTTGTACCATTCGCCACTTTTCTTGATGGAGCGTTGCTGTGTCTCGAGATTTAACGAGACAAAACCGTAACGGTTTTTATAGGCGTTGCACCAGGACCAGTTATCAATAAACGTCCACATGTGATAGCCGAGGCAATTGCTGCCTTCGCTGATGCCTTTATGCAGCCACTTCAGGTGATCGCTCACGAAATCAATGCGGTAATCATCCTGAATCTGGCCGTTCTCGTCGAAGCGCTGTTCGTTTTCAACGCCCATGCCATTCTCGGAAATATAGCAATTTGGGTTGCCGTAATTTTCACGCAGGTTGGTGAGAATATCGTAAATCCCTTGCTCGTAGATTTCCCAGCCGCGGTATGGGTTCATTTTGCGGCCAGGCATTTCATAGGCTTCAAAGAACCATTCCGGCATGAACGGGCTGTCAGGGTTCACCAGTGAATCGCGGCATTTGATGCGGCGTGGCTGGTAATAGTTAATCCCCAGCAAATCAACAACACCCGCCGCCAGCAACTCTTTGTCACCAGGCTGACACGCAGGCAACTGGCCATGCTCTTTCAACAGTTCCACTAACTCTTGCGGATATTCACCACGCAAAGCCGGGTCGAGGAAGCTGCGGTTAAACATCAGGTCAGCGATGTTTGCCGCTTTCACGTCCGCAGGGTTTTGCGAACGTGGGTAAGAAGGGGTGAGGTTGAGAATAATACCGATTTCGCCGCCGTCATTACGCTCGTGATAAGCCTTTACCGCCAGCGAGTGGGCGATCATGGTGTGGTAGGCAACGGTGGCTGCACGTTTGAAATCCACCACGTTCGGGTAATGGAAGTCGTACAGATAGCCGCCTTCGACGGGTACAACCGGCTCGTTGAATGTGAACCAATGCTTCACGCGGTCGCCAAACAGCTCGAAGCAAACATTCGCAAATTCAGCATAAGCCGTGACAACGTCACGATTTTCCCAGCCGCCTTCCTGTTGCATTGCCATTGGCATATCAAAGTGGAACAGGTTGATAAAGGGTTTGATGCCTTGCGCCAGTAATTCGTCGATGACCTGATTGTAGAAAGTCACCGCTTGCTGGTTGACCGCACCGCGCCCTTCAGGGAGCAGCCGCGCCCATGAAATGGAGGTGCGGAAGGTGTTGTGATTCAATTCTTTCAGTAGCGCGATATCTTGCTTCCAGTTCTTGTAGAACGTGGAGGTGTCTGCCGGGCCTACGCCGTTATGGAAACGGGTCGGTTGTTCTTTAAACCACTGATCCCAAATGGTGGCTGACTTGCCAAAAGAGAGCGTTTCACCTTCAGTTTGCGGTGCTGAACTGGCGCTGCCCCACCAAAAATTATCAGGAAATACGTATTTCATTTTCGTTCCTCGTTTGACGTGCCTGCCATCCGGGCAGGCAATAAAAAAATATCAGTTTGCTGTAATCGGGCTGTTAGTTTCCTGCGCATTACGTTCTTCATCCTGTTTCAGCAGAGTGCGCTCATAAGCCTTCAGGAATGGGTAATACATCACAGCCGACATGACCATACAAATCAGGCACATGATTACGGGACTTACCGCCCAGTTTGCGGCCCAGGAAGCACCAATCGGTGCCGGTGTAGTCCAAGGTGTCAGCGATACAACCTGTGCAACCCAACCTAATTTGGTGGCGATATAAGCCAGCGTGGCGTTAATCATCGGCACTAAAGTAAACGGCAGGAAGAACATCGGGTTCATGATGATTGGCGTACCGAACAGAATCGGCTCGTTGATGTTAAAGAAGCTTGGCACCACGCCCATTTTGCCGATGGTGCGCAGGTGAATCGCACGGCTACGTAACAGCAAGAACGCCAGTGGCAGCGTTGATCCCACACCGCCAATCAGCAAATAGTGGTCCCAGAAACCCTGCAGATAGATATGTGGCAGAACATTACCCGCCGCAAGTGCCGTCTGGTTAGCAGAAAGGTTAGCCATCCAGAACGGATTCATGATCCCGGTGACGATAAGCGCACCATGAATACCGGCAAACCACAAAATCTGGCAGATAAAGACGGAAATCAGTATCGCAGGCAGGGAATCGGATGCGGAGACCAGCGGCGCCAGCAAGTGCATGATGGCTTCCGGAATAATCATCCCGGTGGTCGACTCAATAAACAAGTTCAGCGGGTGCAGAGTGGCAACAATCACCACCACCGGAATCAGAATTTCAAATGAACGTGCAACACCCGTCGGGACTTCTTTTGGCAGGCGGATAGTGATGTTGTGGCGTTTTAAGAACGCGTACATTTCGCTGGCGTAAATCGCTGTAATCAGCGCGGTGAAAATGCCCTGGCCAGAGAAATACTGCGTTGAGATTTGCCCATCTTTATAGGGCGCGGCGACCAGTAAAAAGGCCATGAACGCCAGCAAACCCGTCATTATCGGGTCGAGCTTATAGTGTTTGCCAAGACTTGCGCCAATACCGACGGAAATAAAGAACGTCATCACGCCCATGCTGAGGTTAAACGGCAACATCAGCTGTTCACGGTAGGTGAGTGAAAAATTCAGCCATGAACGCGCGAAACCCCAGCTGCTGTCTGGCGAGAACGGCGGGAAGATAAACACTAACAAGAAAGAACCGATGATCATAAACGGCAGGGCGGAGATAAAACCGTCGCGGATGGCGATGACATGGCGCTGAGAGCCCATTGCTCCGGCCATTGGCGTGACTTTTTGCTCAATCACATTGACCATTTTTTGGTACATGCTCATGGCGGTATCCTTGCTATTGTTTTTTGGAAGTGACTAATTGTGAAACAACATGGAAACCGGTTTCCAATGAATAAATAGATAAGTGTTAACGGGATCAAACTCGTGAACAAAGGAGCGCAGGAAACGTGAAGAAACTCACATTTTGTTAAGAAAATGCTACATGCTTGAGAAGAGGCAGGTAGCCCCGGCAACGCCGGGGCAAAAATCAATGCGGAACGCGTAAACCGTTTTCGACGCCACGGGTAAAGACGACTTGCCAAAGCTGGATATCGCGAGCACGGAACGCGCCGGCACAGGCGTTAAGATAATAACTGAACATTCGTTTGAAGCGCTCTGAATAGTTATCAGCAATCTGTGGCCAGTAATTCTGGAAGCGCTCATGCCATGCCATTAATGTTTTGTCGTAGTCGGCGCCAAAATTATGCCAGTCCTCCATAACAAAACGGCCTTCGCTTGCCTGAGCAATCTGGCAAATTGACGGCAGACACCCGTTAGGGAAAATGTATTTGTCTATCCATGGGTCGACGTGGTTATGGGTTCTGTTCGAGCCGATGGTGTGCAGCAGGAAAATACCGTCTGGTTTCAGATTGCGGTCGGCAACATTAAAATAAGTGGCGTAGTTTTTCGGCCCGACGTGTTCAAACATGCCGACGGAAACAATGCGGTCAAACTGCATATCCAGTTCGCGATAATCTTGCAGCAAAATATTAACGTTAAGCCCTGCACATCGTTGCTGCGCCATTTTTTGCTGTTCGGCAGAAATAGTGACGCCATGCACTGCCACGCCATAATTGCGCGCGGCAAATTCGGCAAGCCCGCCCCAGCCACAACCAATATCCAGCAGCGTCATACCAGGCTCAAGATGGAGCTTATCGCAGATCATTTTCAGTTTGGCATTCTGCGCGTCACTCAAGGTTGCGGCATCTTTCCAGTAACCACATGAATATTGCATATGCTCGTCGAGCATCAGGGTAAAGAGATCATTACCCAGATCGTAATGCTCTTTGCCAACAATCCAGGCGCGTTTTTGGGTTTGCAGATTAAAAAATCGGGCAGCAGCAATGCGCAGTGTGTCTTTTATATGCCGGGGGAGTTTGCTTTCAAGCCCTGCGCGAATGGCATTATTGAAAAAGATATCCAGGCGTTCGCAATCCCACCAGCCGTCCATATAACTCTCACCAAGACCCAGTGAACCCTCTTGCAGGACACGCTTAAAAAAATCGGGATGTTTAACCTGTATATCGAAAGGGCGCGGACCATTTATTTCCACACCGGCCTGTGTGAGCATTTCATTCACAATCCGATACCACGGGTTATTTCTTATGCTGACTTCTTCTATACACGATGAACTCATAGCTTCTCCATCACCAATGTGTGAGGAACCTTAAAACAGCGTAGACGCTATTTTGGGCATGTGAGAAATGTCACGGAAATTTCCGCGAGCCTGATTCCGACGTAGAACAGAGAAAGGGGCGAATGCCCACTAAATTAAGACTAAAAACAACAAACGGGAGCACAAGGGCTCCCGTCATAACTTCATTATTATGTACTGACAATCGAGCCGTTAATCAGTATAGGCTCGCCTACGCGTTGATTCAATGAAATATTCTTAGCAAGCTAACTACATTGATCTCACGCCGACTGGCAGATTAATGCGCATCGGATTCAGCAGGTTGCCAGACCTCAACGTTTTTGCGGCGTTGCAGCAGGTAGCCCAACATCGCCAGCACAATGGTGACCAGCATTACGCTGGTGGTGGTCAGCAGCGGCGTGGCGACCAGCCATGACACCATCAGGCTTGCGAGGAAACACAGCCCTAATTGCAGTGTGTTTTGCAGCGCAGCGGCTTTACCTGTGGCTTGTGGGAATGGGAGCAGAGCTGACGCCACAACAATCGGGTAAATCGCACCGTTAGCAATCGCCATCACGCAGAAGGGAATCAGCAACAATGTCAGGCTGGCATGACCGCTTACCGCAACCGCCCAGGTGCCGAAAATGCTCAGCGTGTACAGAGCCAGCAACCATGGCAGCATTTGCTTGCCCTGCCATTTTTGCAGTGCGCTACGGCAACCATAACCCCCAATCAGGAAGGCAATGGTTTGTGGAACATAACTCAGGCCAATCGCTGAAGGGCTATAACCCATGTCATTGAGAATGAAAGGGGAACCCGTCAACCAGGCAAAGAAACTTGCCGAACAGGCGGCGTAAATCAAAACGTTACCGCTATACACACGTGAGCGCAGCAGTGAGGTAAAGCTGACTTTGTTATCTTCAGTTTGTGGGTGATGCTGAGTACGTGGTTTCAGGCGCAGTGTCGGGATCATCAGCAGCAGTGTGATGACAAACAGCGTAGCGAAAATCGCCTGCCAGTCAAAGTGGACCAAAATCCAGCTACCCAGCAGCGGGGCCAGTGCCGGAGACAGCCCAACCAGCGGCATAATGGTCGCGAAAATGCGATTCGCGCGGTTTGCCGGATAATAATCGGTGACCAGTGCCTGCCAGCTAACGGCGGCAGAACAGACGCCGATAGCCTGCACAAAACGCAGCACCAGCAAGGCGGTAGCACTTTCTACCCACAGCATGCCAATACAGCCGATAGCAAACAGACTCAGACCCGCCAATAATACCGGTTTACGCCCCAAATGGTCAGACAGCGGCCCCCACATTAACTGGGCAAACGCAAAGCCCGCGAGGAACAGACTCAGGCTGGCACTGACGGCTGAGGCATCAGTGCCTAAATCTTGCTGAATGGCAGCGAAAGCAGGCAGATACATGTCTGTGGCGAGGAACCCCAGCACGCTTAATCCGGCCAGCCAGATTAGAAATCCTTTTGATGGTTGCATGATCTTCTCTTGATTTATTTTGCAGGTTGATTGCCGCGAGAGTGTACGGAGTGCAATTACGCTTGTGAAACGCTAATATTTGTAGGTTGCGTTCAAAAATTTTGTGAGCAGAAAAATGTGGTCAGAATATTCGCTGGAAGTGATAGATGCGGTTGCGCGCAATGGCAGCTTTAGTGGTGCGGCACAGGAGTTGCACCGCGTTCCGTCTGCCATAAGCTATACGGTACGGCAACTTGAAGAATGGTTAGCCGTTCCCCTGTTCGAACGCCGTCATCGGGATGTCGAATTAACCCCCGCGGGCGTCTTTTTTCTCAAGGAAGGCCGCTCTGTTATCAAAAAAATGATGACGACACGGCAACAGTGCCAACAGATCGCAAATGGATGGCGTGGGCACCTGGCTATAGCGGTTGATAACATTGTAAAACCCGAGCGAACACGGCAACTGGTGGTGGATTTTTATCGCCACTTTCCTGATATCGAACTGCGTATTTTCCAGGAAGTGTTTAACGGTGTGTGGGACGCCCTGGCGGATGGACGTGTTGAAGTGGCGATTGGGGCAACTCAGGCGATCCCGGTCGGTGGCCGTTTTGCTTTCCGCGATATGGGCACCTTAAGCTGGCGTTGCGTGGTGGCGTCCCATCATCCCCTGGCGATACAAGGCGGGACATTGAGTGATGACGACTTACGTGCCTGGCCGTCACTGGTGCTCGAAGATACCTCACGCTCACTGCCGAAACGAATTACCTGGCTTCTGGATAACCAGCGGCGCGTGGTAGTGCCAGATTGGGAGTCGGGTTCCGATTGCCTCAGCGCGGGTTTGTGTATCGGTATGGTGCCATTGCATATCGCCAGGCCATGGGTGGATTCAGGTAAATGGTGCGAGCTGACGCTGGATAACCCTTTCCCGGATGCTGCTTGTTGCCTGACGTGGAAGCAAAATGACGCTTCGCCAGCTTTGGCCTGGCTGCTGGAGTATTTGGGAGATAGTGAAACGATGAATCAGGAGTGGTTGCAGGAGCCTGTGTAGGCAGGCTCCATTGACTATTTCTAGCGGCGGTAATCGCGGAACGGACCATCAGCCACAGAACGGCGTTCAATCAGACGCGGATGCACTTCAATTGATTGCGTTTCTTCGCGTTTGTTGACGATTCTGTCCAGCAGCATATTAAATGCCGTTTCACCCAGCGAGTCTTTCGGCTGGTGAATGGTGGTCAATGCAGGCGAGAAGAAACGCGCATTACGCACGTTGTCGTAACCGATGATAGAAATATCCTGCGGTACACGCAGACCCATTTCATCAGCCGCACAAATCGCGCCCATCGCCATGATATCGCCGCCGCAGAACACGGCAGTAGGGCGATGTGCCTGGCCGAGGATCTGCTGCATTGCGCGGTAACCTGACTCTGGCTCAAAGTCACCCTGAACAATCCAGTTGTCTGGAATGGCAATACCGGCTTCCACCAGTGCTTTCATAAAGCCAGCATGACGGCCACCGCCGGTGTTACGTTCCATTTGCCCGGGAATGGCACCAATTTCACGGTGACCGCGTTCAATCAAATAACGCCCGGCCAGATAACCACCGTGGAAAGCGTTATCGACAACGGAGTCGGTGAAATCAGCACGGGCTTCGCCCCAGTCCATCACAACCATTGGGATGTGGCGGTACTCTTCCAGCATGGTCAGTAACGATTCCGGATATTCTGAACACATCACCAGCAGGCCATCGACGCGCTTTTGCGCCATCATTGACAAGTAGGCACGCTGTTTTTCAAAGTTGTTGTGCGCGTTACCCAGAATCAGGGTATAGCCTTTTTCAAAGCAGCTATTTTCAACGGCCTCGATGATTTCGGCGAAATATGGTGCTTCGCTGGAAGTGGCTAACAGACCAATCGTTTTGGTGTGATTAACTTTCAGGCTGCGGGCTACCGCACTTGGCGAATAATGTAATTCTTTGATTGCCGCCCACACCGCGTTGCGTGTTTCTTCCGCCACAAAACGGGTCTTGTTAATTACATGTGATACGGTTGTAGTGGAAACGTTTGCGCGTTTCGCCACGTCCTTGATTGTTGCCATTAAATGTCACTCCAGGCCATATCGTAAGCCCCTGATAACTAAAGTGGTAAACGATTGCGTATGCTCACTCCTGAGGCAACATGGTGGTTGCGGGTATGCCGGGGATGCGACATAAAACGAGAGGAGGGCATTGAATTGATAGTACGCAATAAATTAGCGAGGGATTTTGGCCTATCCTGGCGGAAAGTGGAAGAGGCAAAAGCAATATCCGGTTAAAACCAGGAGGATTTTTCTCTCTGGTTGTGGGAAAATCAATCTGACGCACCGTTTGTAAGGTAATAAAAGGAGTTTGCTGATGAGTACAGACCTGAAATTTTCAATCACGACCACGGTTATTGTTCTGGCACTGATTGTCTGTGGCGCATTAACCGCCGTACTGCACTGATTAATCTTTTGCACTGAATAAAATGGGCCGCGATTGCGGCCCATTTTATTTATCCCCTTGCAAGGAACTGGCGGTTAAGCGGCCAGGTTTTTCGCAACAAACGCCCAGTTCACCAACGCCCAGAAGTGCTCAAGGTAGTTAGGACGAGCATTGCGGTAGTCGATGTAGTACGCATGTTCCCACACATCTACAGTCAGTAACGCAGTCGCCGCAGTCGTCAACGGTGTGCCAGCGTTAGACGTAGACACAATTGCCAACGCACCATCTTCATTTTTAACCAGCCACGTCCAGCCCGCACCAAAGTTCTTGATAGCGGCATCAGTAAACTGTTGTTTGAATTCAGCGAAGCTACCAAAAGATTTATTGATGGCTTCCAGCAGTTCGCCAGTCGGCTCGCCGCCCGCATTGGGTGCCAGACAGTTCCAGTAGAAGGTGTGGTTCCATACCTGAGCTGCGTTGTTGAACACGCCGCCTTCAGAAGTACGAACGATCTCTTCCAGAGTTTTGCCTTCAAACGCAGTGCCCTTAACCAGATTATTCAGGTTAGTGACATAGGTTTGATGGTGTTTACCGTAATGGTATTCCAGCGTTTCGGCGGAGATATGCGGTACTAAAGCATCTTTTGCATATGGTAGTGCAGGTAGTTCGAACGACATTGCTGACTCCTTATTACCCGTCATGCTTCGAGCTGCATAGTGGTTGACTGCGATGCAACTCAAATTATTCAGGGTATCTATTGTTAAACATCACTTTTAGTGCGGTTTTAGGGTAACAAATTGAAAGGATAAGCAAAAGAGGGAACTCACCTGCCCAGGGAAGGGCAGGTGCAGTTTTTCAACAAATCGCGTTTAACGAATGGTTTTAGGAGTCATGACGCGCTTGGCACCCACGTAGTGGCGTTGCCAATAGTCTTCGCTCAATGAAGTGATCTGGATATCCTGACCGCTTCGCGGTGACTGAATAAATTTACCGTTACCGACATACACGCCAACATGGTCTGCGGTGCCACGGCCTTGTGTGCGGAAGAAGACCAGATCGCCCGTTTCTAATTCTCCACGATCGACAGATGAGGCATCACGCAGGTGATACATCTCATTAGCGGTACGAGGAATGCGGAATTTCACCAAATCTTTATACGCATAGTAAACCAGACCGCTGCAATCGAAACCGGTCATCGGAGAGGTGCCACCCCAACGATATGGTTTGCCAATCTGGCCCATCAATTTGTTCATCGCCGTTTTTTGTGCTTTTTGCACACGGACTTTATGCGCCGCAGCTATCGTCGTCGGTTGCGCTGATTTAACTTTTACACAATGCACTTTATAGCCTTTACGTGGCTTGCTGCATTTTTCGGTGAAAGTAACAGGCTGGACTTTTGCAAGCTGGGAGGTTTTATTGCGGGAGTTTTTTGCAAGATTCTTTGTTTTGGCACTGCTGGCGTTTTTGGCAGTTTTGCTTTTTGCGGCAGTTGTTTCTTTTTTCTTGCTGGTTGTTTTGGTTGAAGCAGTGCTTTTTTTGCTGGCGGTAGTGGTTTTACTCTTACTGCTCTTTTCTGTGCTCTTCGTTGTGCTTTTCACAACGTGCGCTTTTTGCGCAGCCACTGGACGAGCGTGCTCGGACGCGTGCGTCAATGGTGTATATGGCAAGGTAAATAGCAGAGCACAGAGCGTGATAGAAATTTTTGTTATCCGCGCCACTCGACAATCCCCTGGTTAAAATGAATGCATGAGAAAAACCATCATGCCCGCGTATGAATTTGCGAAACCCGCCGATTCTAATCTATTAAACACAATAAAGTTAATAACCTTTTACTCTTCGTCTTGCAGTTTCGTTACCGGGCGCAAAAAAAATGACCAAACTAATGGTTGTAAGGCTATTTATTGATCAGGGTTAACGTCATTTGCTGATTTGCAGCCGTGTGAAAAGTGTTATTCTTAATGCATGTTGTCCCTCCATCGCGCATGACAGAAAGACCCTGTAAAAAATGGTGTTTTCTGGAGAGGGTGTCAATCGTTACAATGGCAAGCTAATGCCAGGACCTGGTTTGAGGAAGCAAGCAATGAGCACTATTGAAAAAATCCAACAACAGATTACTGAGAACCCAATTCTTCTTTATATGAAAGGTTCTCCTAAACTGCCTAGCTGTGGCTTCTCTGCCCAGGCTGTGCAGGCGCTGTCCGCTTGTGGTGAGCGTTTCGCGTACGTTGATATTTTACAGAACCCAGACATCCGTGCTGAGCTGCCAAAATATGCTAACTGGCCAACTTTCCCACAGCTGTGGGTTGATGGCGAACTGGTTGGTGGCTGCGACATTATTATTGAGATGTACCAGCGTGGTGAATTGCAGGCACTGATTAAAGAGTCAGCGGCTAAGCACAAATCTGAAGAGCCAGACGCAGAGTAATTTGTGACTGGAGTCAGACTCGGTAGAAATAAAAAAGCGACCTGTTAAGGTCGCTTTTTTTATGCTTCTGATTCTGGCTCAACCGGCAAGGGAAGAGGCCAGCCACCTAAGCGCTTCCAGCGGTTGACGATTTCACAAAACAGCTCGGCTGTTTGCTCAGTGTCATACAGCGCCGAGTGCGCCTGGCTGCTGTCAAACGGCATGCCTGCGGCAATACACGCTTTGGCGAGCACCGTCTGGCCTAATGCCAGCCCGCTCAATGCGGCGGTGTCAAAGGTGACAAACGGATGGAACGGGTTACGTTTTAACGAGGCTCGTTCTGCCGCCGCCATCATAAAGCTGTGATCGAATGTCGCATTATGGGCGACCATGATCGCGCGGTTACAACCGCTGTCTTTGATGCCTTTACGCACCATTTTAAAAATCGCATGCAGCGCATCATATTCACTGACGGCACCACGCAACGGGTTATGCGGGTCGATACCATTAAAAGCCAGCGCTTCAGGCTGAAGGATTGCGCCTTCAAAAGGTTCGACGTGGAAATGCAGCGTTTCATACGGCGATAACCAGCCGTCTTGATCCATCTTTAAAGTGATGGCTGCGACTTCGAGTAAAGCATCGGTTTTAGCGTTAAACCCGGCGGTTTCAACGTCAATCACTACCGGATAAAAACCGCGAAAGCGGTCGCACAGGCCATGCAGTTGCGTGTTGTCAGACATCAGGATCTCTTAATACGGGGAAAAAGCAGCGCGCATTATGGCAAATTTTAACAAGGGAAGCTAACGGGCGCAGAGAGCACCCGTATAACCGGATATTAATTACCCAGGCCTTTACCCGCATCTTTACTTTCGATCAGCTCAATTTTGTAGCCGTCTGGATCTTCAACGAATGCGATAACGGTAGAACCGCCTTTTACCGGACCCGCTTCACGAGTGACATTGCCACCATTTTTGCGAATACGCTCGCAGGCATCAGCTGCATCATCAACACTCAGTGCGATATGGCCGTAAGCATTGCCTAAATCGTAGCTATCTGTGCCCCAGTTGTAGGTCAGTTCGATCACCGCTTCTTCGGTTTCCGGGCCGTAGCCAACGAAGGCCAGAGAGTATTTGTACTCTGGGTTTTCACTGGTGCGCAGCAGGGTCATGCCCAGGACGTTGGTGTAAAAATTGATGGAGCGTTGCAGATCGCCGACACGCAGCATGGTATGAAGTAAGCGCATAAATTCCTCGAAGAATTAAAGGGTTAATTTCTAAAGGTGAGAGTAAGTATATACCCAAAATTATCCGGGTTGAAGAAGGTGGGCAGATACAGTCATTGTACCTGCCACCTGAAATCAGAAGGGTATAGATAGCGGCAGCGAAGACACGCCGCTATCTATTAATTATAAAGTCGGGTAATCGGTGTAACCTTCCGCGCCACCACCATAGAAGCTTTCCGGGCGTTGAGCGTTAAGCTCTGCATTGTGATGCAGGCGTTCAACCAGGTCCGGGTTCGCGATGTAGTCACGGCCAAAGGCTACTGCATCAATCAAACCTTTCTCGATTAACGCTTCGGCTTTCTCTGGGGTATAAGCACCCGCACCAATGATTGCGCCGTTGAAACGCTCACGCACTTTCTGGCGGAATTCTTCAGTGTATGGCTTGCCGCCAGCCCAGTCAGGCTCTGACATATGCAGATAAGCAATGCCGCGCTTGTTCAACTCTTCAATCAGATACAGTGCATCTGCTTCTTCGTCCGGACCGTTATCAACGTTCTGGAAAGAGCCGATTGGTGAGACACGAATACCAATGCGATCGGCACTCCATTCGTGGCTTACCGCATCAACCACTTCCAGCACCAGACGTGCACGGTTTTCGCGGCTGCCGCCGTATTCGTCGGTACGATGGTTAGATGTTGGCGAAAGGAACTGGTGCAGTAAATAACCGTGTGCTGAGTGCAGTTCGACCATATCAAAACCTGCATCACGGGCATTGCCTACAGCCTGGCGGAAATCGTTCACGATGCCTGGGATTTCATTGAGTTCAAGCGCACGCGGCATTGACGTATCAACACGAGTGGCGAGGCCATTCTCATCCCGCAATGAAGTACGTGTTCCGGCAGAAATTGCTGATGGCGCAACCGGTGCCTGTTGGCCCGGCTGAAGGCTGTTATGAGAGATACGACCGGTATGCCATAGCTGCACAGCAATGCGGCCATCTGCAGCGTGAACGCCTGCGGTGATTTTCTTCCACGCGGCAATTTGTTCATCGCTATGCAAGCCTGGCGCGCCTTCATAACCTTTGGCCTGTGCAGAGATCTGAGTCGCTTCACTAATGATAAGACCAGAACTTGCACGCTGGCGGTAGTATTCGCCCATTAATGGTGTCGGAATATCACCCGGCACGATGCTGCGCAGGCGAGTCAATGGCGCCATGAAAATGCGGTTTGGAGTCGTGATCGCACCGACTTTTAATGGAGTAAATAATTTATCTGCTGTCATAAAACGCCTCAAGTAGACCGGTCGTCTACTATTTGATTAAATAAAAAAACCTGTCAGGAGACAGGCTCCGCTAATAATTGAGTGACGTGAGCGAAGGCGCATTCCAGCGGTATCGCACTACGTGAAATCTTCGCCTGTAAACTTGCTCCCAGCCACAGGGCGTAAATCACTTCGGCCTGACTTTTTGCCGAGTCCGGTAACTGCAGACTTTTTTCGGCATTTCCTTTCTCCAGCGCATCGGCAAGCTGGGAAACGATTTGTGCTGAACCTTTATTCAATGCCGTCCGCATATCTTCTGAAAGGTCACATACTTCAGCTGAAAGCTTAACGGTCAGGCAGTTTATCAGGCTGCTGTGTTGGGAAAACCAGGTGACGGTTTCCTGATACCAGGCCAGTAATTTTTCACGGTAAGTCCCGCAGCCCTGCGAGAAATGCTGCTGGAGCCGCAGGTTATACGCGGTGTAATACCGTTCCAGCATCGCCACACCGAACGCTTCTTTGGAGCGAAAGTAGTGGTAGAAAGAACCTTTCGGCACTTCAGCGGTACTCAATAGTTCGCTTAACCCCATGCCAGTAAACCCGCGTTGCAGGCAAAGCTGCTCACCGGTAGCAAGGAGATGTTCACGAGTGTCATGGTCTGGATTTCTGTTCATGGGGAAGACTCTAATAGACCAGTCGGTCTAATGCAAGTGTCCAGCGGCAGAATTTTTACGATGTTTTTGTGGCTACGGAATAGCGAGGCGTAGTCTTTATAAAATACAGAAGCCACCAGAATAATGATTAGCAGACCCGCCAGTACGCCAACGGTGCGAGACAGCAGAGTGTACCACCAACGCGAAGGTTTGATTTTAATCGTGGCCAAAAACACTGCGGATACAATACCGGCGAGCCCAGTCCACGTCAGTAATTGTGGTGTAACCAAAGTCACGACGTTGGTCATCATGTTTTTGTCGATAACTGCGCCACAGGTGTACATAAAATAGTTACAGACCGCGCAGCCAATCACCAAAATCACCAGTAAGGGTTTACGCAACCACGGCAGGTTAATCAGGCTGAAAATAGCCAGCCACGCGCTAAATAATACGACCGGCACGGATAGCGCGAAAAACCAACTGTGAAGGGAGTCCGGGGCAATAATTTCCCAGGTGCGTTTAATAAACAGGCTATTGATTAAAGTGAAGAAAAAAGCACAACAAAGATTAAATTTAGAATCGTTACATTGTAACTTTTTAAGGGTTTCCATAACAGCCATTGTAATCATAAAGAATGCAGACAGATTAAAGAAAGAAGATTAGGCGAACCTTAATTTCAAACATGCGCTCTTATTATGGCTATCGGGAGAAGTGTTAAGAATATTTACCGTACCGCTTGCAACATTTTATATGTCGGGCTTCAATTGAAATAACGTTGCGAAAGAGGTGCGAGGGTGTCTGAACAGTTAGAGTTTTTCCCGATACAAAGCCCGTGCCGTGGGATCTGCCAGTCAGATGAACGCGGTTTTTGCCGTGGTTGTATGCGCAGTCGCGATGAGCGTTTTCAGTGGCAGCAACTGACCGATGGGCAAAAACAAGACGTGCTAAGGTTATGTCGCCAGAGATTGATGCGCAAATTACGCGCAAACAAGCCTGATTCCCCTGAAGAACCGCAACAACCTTCACTTTTTTAATTCCCTGATGCCATTATACTCAGTCCCAGAATTCGTTTAATACTGAGGACAGGCTTTATGGTACAGCGCATTACGATTTCCCCGCAGGGACCTGAGTTTTCACGCCTGGTCATGGGATATTGGCGTTTGATGGAGTGGAACATGCCCGCTCGTCAACTGGCCAGCTTTATTGAAGAGCATGTCGACCTGGGGATTACCACCGCCGATCACGCCGATATTTATGGTGGTTATCAGTGCGAAGCAGCATTTGGCGAAGCGATGCGCCTGGCGCCACACCTGCGTCAGAAAATGGAAATTGTGACCAAGTGTGGTATTGCCACCACTGCAAATCCGGAGCACGCACTAGGTCATTACATTACCGATAAATCACACATCATCAGCCAGACAGAAAAATCGCTCCAGAACCTGGCAACTGATTATCTCGATCTGCTGCTGATTCACCGCCCTGATCCTTTGATGGATGCTGACGAAGTTGCAGAAGCGTTCACCTCGCTGCATCAGAGCGGCAAAGTGCGCCACTTTGGTGTGTCGAACTTCACCCCTGCCCAGTTTGCCTTGCTGCAATCTCGCCTGCCGTTCACGCTGGCGACCAACCAGGTCGAAATCTCTCCGGTTCATCAGCCAACCATTCTTGATGGTACGCTGGATCAATGCCAGCAGTTGCGCATTCATCCAATGGCGTGGTCATGCTTGGGTGGCGGCAGCTTGTTTAATGACGAAGCGTTCCAGCCACTGCGCGATGAGCTGCAAGCTGTGGCGAATGAAATCGGTGCAGAGACTATCGAGCAGGTTGTGTATGCGTGGGTGATGCGTTTGCCGTCTAAACCTTTGCCAATTATTGGCTCCGGTAAAATCGAACGTGTGCGTTCCGCAATTCACTCTCTGAGCCTCGATATGAGCCGCCAACAGTGGTTCCGTATTCGTAAAGCTGCATTGGGTTACGACGTGCCGTAAGCCACAAAAACAGTTATCTCCCGGAGGATTTGACCTGGCTGGCCTATGCTTAACAGGTTAAAAGTGAATCCGGGAGGTAATATGAAGCGAATCAGTCTGGCTTTTCTTACGCTATTTAGCTGCGCTGCTGTTCAGGCTGCCAGCACCGAAGTCCAAATGAATCTCGTCACGCCAAAGGGCGTCGGCCACTCTCTGGGTACCGTCAAAATCACCGAAACCGATAAAGGTCTGGTCTTTGCACCCGATCTGCGCACACTTCCGCCTGGCGAACATGGTTTTCATGTTCATGCCAAAGGCAGTTGTGAACCTGGATTAAAAGAGGGGAAACCTTCAGCTGCTGAAGCGGCTGGCGGGCACCTTGATCCTGATAAAACAGGCAAACACATGGGGCCGATGGGCGTCGGCCATTTGGGTGATTTACCCGTGCTGGTGGTCGATAACGACGGCAGTGCCACCGAACCCGTTACCGCACCGCGCCTGAAAACACTTGCTGAAGTAAAAGGCAAAGCACTGATGGTGCATGTTGATGGCGATAATATGTCCGATCAACCGAAACCACTTGGTGGTGGCGGAGCACGGTACGCTTGCGGTGTGATCCAATAAACTCAGTGGCTGCCTGCCAACGTTCCGGCAGGTGGCGCTTGTTCCAGTTGTGAAAGCGAACAATAAAGCCGCCAGATAATTCCTGCCAGCTCACGAGCTGCCGGGTTGTGATGATGCGCGAGCGTTTCTGACATCCGTTGCAATTCCTCTAATGTCGTCGCTAAAGAACGTTGCTGAACACCACGTTCACTCATCACATCCCTCAGAGTATGAATACAGACATCACGCACTTGCGAAAGCGGGTCTGAACGTGTTTCCCAGCCGCGTAATTGCCACACCACATGCGAGCAGTTGAGCAACACCACGCCCCAGCGCAGTAGCCAGCGGCGCGCAACGTCATCTTTGCTGTTACTCAATTGACTGATGTGGTGATAAACCAGAGATTCGAACTGGTTTTCAGAATGCTGCGGTTTACGGCTTAACTGATCGACGAAACCACGCCGTAAGGCACGAATATGGCGACGACTTTTGCGCTTGTCGGACCCCGGACGCAGCACAGAAAATGCCACCCAGGAAAGCCCGACACCAAGGACTTTTGCCAGGTTGTCATTGAGGAAGTCAGCAAGGTCATAAACGGGTGGGTTGGTGACGGCGATGAACGAGCCCATGAAAACAATCAGTTGCCCCCAAAGCCCGGCAAGTTTGGGTTGTTGCAATTTCAGCAGTTGCATCGTCGCCAACAGTGGCAGCAAGAAAATCAGAAATTGCCACAGATCGGTAATTTGAACCATCAGGCCAAATTTAACCAGGAAGCTAAACAGCGACAGCCACAGCAAAGTGCGCATCAATAGCGTGAGCGAATTGAGCGGTGAAGCAACTGACGAATAGAGTACACAACTAATGGCCGCCAGCGATAAAGCGCCACTTCCGGCATCCCACTGGGTGCTGATACACCATGCACCTGTCACGGTTATCACGCAGAAGGTGCGCAGTGCGCTCCAGAGCGCTTCGGTATTATCCGTATGGCGCGCAAGCGGTGGTGTTTTGGGCGGTGTAAGTTCTGACACTGGCGTGGCATTTTCTAACTCGCGTAACCAGCGGCTGCTGTTGAGATACAGCCAGCAAAAGTAGCGCAAGCGAAGCCAGAATGCGCGATGGCGGTAATCGTCATCTGGGCCCGGAGCAATTTGTTGTAACAGGCGGGCGACGGTGTATTTGTGGGTGCCTTCACGCGCCAGTTCGTTAATGACAGCTTCCAGAACAGTCCATAAATTTTCAGGAGGATTTGGCCAGTTCATTAGCATTCGGCGCAAACCGGAGATGACACTGGTCATGCGTAGCTGTTGATGAATCAGATAATTGAGCAGGTTGTTCTGGCGGCGAAAATGATAATGACTCCAGAAAGCCTGGATTCTTAACAGATTCATGGTCAGGATCTGGCCGATAACACCTTCATGCGCGGTACGAATCGCGTCAGTGGTTTCGGGTTTCCACAGCATGGCGGCATGTTCTAATAACCGTGCGTGCATGTTGCGCAGTGCGGTCAGCAAAGTGGTGCCGTCAGATGTGCTGGGCAGCACCATCATCATAAAACCGCCACACAAAATCCCGACGATCACCTCACATACCCGTGCCTGGGTGATATCCCATAACTGTGTGGTTTCAACGGTATTAACCATTGGGAAGGCAATGATTGCGGCGGTGTAGCCCGCAAGCATAAAAGCATACGCGACGTTATTCTGGAAATGGCTGGAACTCCAGGTGCAAAGCGCAAGCCAGGAGGCCATGGCAATGGTAAATAGCCAGGGGTCGTTAAGTGTATTGCCCGCAATAATAAGCGACGCCATTGCACCTATAAGGCTTCCGATCACACGCCCGAGGCTTTTACTGACCACGCCGCCAACGGTTGGGAAGCTGACCACCGCCGCCGATGTCATCGCCCAGTAGGGCTCATCTAAGTTCAGATAATAGGCGATGGTTAATGCGAGGCACATCGCAATAGCGTTGCGCAGGGCATAGCGCCATTGCCCGGCGTTGGTTTTGCCCCAGGGTGTGTTTTTCCATGCCAATGACGAAAGTTTCATCGCTGGATTCAGTGTTTAATTGAAACAGTGCAGGTGGTACCAGACACCAGCGTCACACCTTGCGGAATTTGGTTTAGCCGAATCCGCACCGGCACGCGTTGGGCAAGGCGCACCCAGGGCACATTGGGTTTGATATCCGGGACTAAATTGCTGTCACTTTCAACGCTTTGGTCGTAAATGGCGCGGCCAATGCTTTGCACTTTGCCTGATAACGGCACATGCCCGCTATAAAGAACAATTTCAGCGAGATCACCCGGTTGGATATGGCGCAGCTTCGTCTCTTCAAAATACCCGACGACATAAAAGGAGTTGCTGTCGACCAGGGCAAATACAGGCTGGCCGGAAGTCGCGTAATTCCCCGTACGCGTAGACAGATTGGTCACCCAGCCATCAACAGGCGCGGCAACAGTCGTTTGTGAAATCTGCCATTTCGCCTGTTCAACGGTGGCTTCAGCAGCTTTTACCGCAGCTTGCGCGGCTTTGACATTAATATTTGCCGTGTCCATGTCTTCGGCAGAAATGTAGTTGCGTGGCAAATTCTTGCGGCGATTTGCCTCATTGCTGGCTTTTGACAGTTCGGACTGAGACTGAGCGAGTTGCGCCTCGGCATTAAGCTGCGCGATGTGATAAGGCGTAGCATCAATAGTGAACAGAACCGTTCCGGCCTTAACGAACTGGTTATCCTCAATATTCAGTTGAGTTATCGTTCCGGACACCTGCGGTGTGATGCTGACTTGCTCAGCACGAACTTTCCCGTCTCGCGTCCAGGGTGATTGCATGTAATAATTCCATAACAGCCAGCCAACAATTACGGCTGCCGCGAAAATCACCAGCGTGGAAAAGTACTTAATTGTTTTCATATTCATGCTTTACCACACCACCAGAATCACAAGCGCTGCACTCACTGACAGCGAGAATAATGACAAATCCATTAATGTTGGATGCCAGATTTCGCCGGAATACATCCAGTCACGCAGCAGATGATGCAGTATGAGCCAGATAAAAAAGCCGACGATAACCGCTTTAAAAAGAGGAGGGAAGTAGATAGAAGCACCAAACACCAGGTCCTGAAGAGGTAGGCCTGATGTTATAAAATGAAAGCTCACGTCAGATAATCCTTTAAAATACCGGGGATGACTGCCGTTTCCCCTGACTTAGATGTAAACTAAAAGTATAGCTGTTTGCATAACATCAGCAAAAATAAGGATTTTGTTTTTTCAATTAAAGCCTGCACAATAGTTTAAAATCAGTATAATAAGTTAGCAAGCTAATTATAAGGAGATGAAATTGGAATCGCCATTAGGATCAGATCTGGCAAGGTTAGTGCGCATTTGGCGTGCTCTGATTGACCATCGCCTAAAACCTCTGGAGTTGACACAGACTCACTGGGTAACGCTGCATAATATTCACCAGCTACCACCCGAGCAGTCACAGATTCAGTTGGCCAAAGCGATTGGCATTGAGCAGCCATCGTTAGTCAGAACGCTTGATCAACTTGAAGAGAAAGGGCTTATTTCTCGTCAAACTTGTGCAAACGATCGCCGTGCGAAACGCATTAAACTCACTGAGCGCGCTGAACCCATCATCGATGAGATGGAAACGGTTATCAAGAAAACGCGCACAGAGATTTTATCTGGCATCAGCAACGAAGAACAAACGCTGTTGATCGACCTGATAAGCCGCCTGGAACATAATATTATTGATTTGCAATCGAAAGATTGATTTCAGTGTAAGCCTCACCTTTCGGCGAGGCTTTCTGTTTTATGGGGAAGGGCAAAACAGATTTAAGTGCAGTGGCCTGTTAACAAGCTACTACAGCTGATTAATTTGGCGATACGGTAGTCTGGCTGCCGTTGCTTGCGATTCGCACACGTTGGCCCGCAGAGAACTTAGTCTCACCTTGTTTCTGAACGACCAGAATTGTGTTGCCATCGTCCTTACGGATTTCCAGTTCCACACCCTGAGTTTTGTTCATCGCACCCTGAACGCTCTGACCGGCAACACCACCCGCTACTGCGCCCGCAGCCGTTGCCAGTGAACGGCCAGTACCACCGCCGACAGTATTACCCAGGAAACCACCCAGTACTGCACCACCAATCGCACCCATTACATTTGAGTCATTACCTGCCTGAATCTGGACCGGGCGAGTGGAGACTAATGTACCGTAGGTGACGCTTTGTACTTGTTTGGCATCAGAAGCACTATACACATCGCCTGAAAGTGTACTGGTGTTAGCACAACCAGCCAGAGTTAACCCAACTAACGAGACTACCAGTACGCGTGACATCATTTTGTGACTCTCCTGAATATGTGAAACGCTCAACCTGAGCATCCTTCATGACTAAATTATATGGTATTTAGGTTCTGAATTTAAGATTAGTTCAGACGCATTATGGCATTGATACTAAAAAAGGCACTTATAACGGTAATTAAACCATTCGTATATTTAACGCTACAGCGTCTCTAATATCGCTATAAGGAATTTTGTTGTTAAAAATTATTAATTAACCATCGTATTGAGTGTTATTTTATGGTGGACTAACCCCCAAAATTTGGCGCGTTTAAAGGAGTAACAGATGAAATCAGGGCGTTATATCGGCGTGATGTCAGGTACCAGTCTGGACGGGATTGATGTCGTTCTGGCAGCGATTGATGAACATCTTGTTGCACAGCAGGCCAGTTACAGCCATCCCATTCCTTTAGACATCAAGAAAGATATCCTGGCTATCTGTCAGGGTCAGCAATTAACGCTTTCTCAGTTGGGCCAACTGGATAATCGTTTGGGCAAGTTATTTGCTGATGCAGTTCAGACTCTGATGACCAACCAGGGACTGACCTATACCGATATCACCGCGATTGGTTGCCATGGGCAAACTGTCTGGCATGAGCCACAAGGTGAGACGGCGCATACCATGCAAATTGGCGATAACAATCAAATCGTTGCGCGGACCGGTGTGACAGTCGTTGGCGATTTTCGCCGCCGTGATATGGCGCTTGGCGGGCAAGGTGCGCCACTGGTGCCGGCATTCCATCATGCTTTACTGGCACACCCTACGGAGCACCGCATGGTGCTGAATATCGGCGGTATCGCTAACCTTTCGTTGCTCATTCCGGAACAACCGGTGCGCGGGTTTGATACCGGGCCGGGAAATATGCTGATTGATGCGTGGATCTGGCGCCAGCGCGGCAAAGCCTATGATAAAGACGCCGAATGGGGGAGTAGCGGCAAGGTCATTATTCCTCTGTTGCAGCAAATGTTGAGTGATCCCTATTTTGCGTTACCTGCGCCAAAAAGCACCGGGCGTGAGTATTTCAACTATGGCTGGCTTGAGCGGCAACTGGCGGCATTCCCAGGACTTGCTGGTGAAGATGTTCAGGCTACCCTGACGGAGCTGACTGCGGTCACTATTTCTGAGCAAGTATTGCTCAGTGGTGGCTGTGAGCGCCTGATGGTGTGCGGTGGCGGTGGGCGTAACCCGTTACTGATGGCGCGTTTAGGCGCGCTGTTGCCAGGTATCGAAGTGACGACAACCGATGAAGCAGGAATTAGCGGCGATGATATGGAAGCGCTGGCCTTCGCCTGGCTGGCTTACCGTACTATGTCGGGTTTACCCGGTAACTTGCCGTCGGTAACCGGTGCTTCTGCCGCCAGCGTGATTGGCGCTATTTTCCCTGCCAATCCGCTGCATAGACTCTAAATTATTCGAGTTGCTTCGTTGAGCGTAGCCTGCAACGAGGCAACTTGAACGATAACGGGCATAAATCAGAGTTAACTGAAATTCAGTACCGCACTAAATCTCTAAACTGAAGGCAATGGGGGAGGCTATTATCTCCCGCTATAAAAAAAAGAACTTCAGGACATGCAGATGAAAAAACTACTTATTGCCGCCATTCCCCTTATGCTTTCAGGATGTAGCTACTACAACACCTTTGTTGAGAAGATGCAGACAGACACTCTGCAATATCAGTGTGATGAAAAACCACTCACTGTTAAATTGAATAACCAAAAGCAGATGGTGAACTTTGTGTATGACAACGAGTATTTGTCACTGACTCAAGGTTTGTCCGCATCAGGCACGCGCTATACCGATGGTGTTTACGTGTTCTGGTCGAAAGGCGATACCGCCACGGTGTATCGTAAAGACACCGTCGTGCTGGATAACTGCCAGCTACAAAATCCTAAGCGTTGATACTCTTCATACTTCAAATCGCAGGAGCGTTGGCTGCAACTTGAATTATTTTGAGTAGAGATTTTTGAGGGTGGAGCGCACAATAGCTCCACCTGTGGATAGCCTGATGTAACGCCATGTCTGATAACGACTCTTTGCAACAAATCGCACATCTGCGCCGCGAATACACCAAAGGTGGTTTGCGCCGCACAGATCTTACCGAACAACCTTTGCCATTGTTTGAGCGCTGGCTTGCTCAGGCGTGTGAGGCAAAACTTGCTGACCCAACCGCCATGGTTGTGGCGACGGTTGATGAAAACGGCCAGCCATATCAGCGCATTGTCCTGCTTAAACACTTCGATGAGCGCGGCCTGGTGTTTTATACCAATCTCGGTTCACGCAAAGCCCATCATCTGGAAAATAATCCGCGTATCAGCCTGCATTTCCCGTGGCACATGCTTGACCGCCAGGTGATGGTGCAAGGTACAGCAGAACGTTTATCGACTATCGAAGTGGTGAAATACTTCCATAGCCGCCCGCGTGACAGCCAGATTGGTGCCTGGGTTTCAAAACAGTCCAGCCGAATTTCTGCGCGTGGCATTCTGGAAAGTAAATTCTTAGAGCTGAAACAGAAATTCCAGCAAGGCGACATTCCACTGCCGAGCTTCTGGGGCGGTTATCGCGTAACAATTGATCAAATGGAATTTTGGCAGGGTGGCGAACACCGTCTGCACGACCGTTTTTTATACCAGCGTGAAGGTGATGCCTGGAAAATAGACCGTCTTGCCCCATAACAGACGGAATTTGTTGTTTTAAGCGCTGGTACTCCTGCTATTGGCGCTTTATTCTATACCCGTCATATTTCAAGTTGCATGTGTGTTGGCTTTCCTCGTTCACCGCGGTCACTTACTCACGTAAGCTCCCGGGGATTCATTGCGTCGTCGCCGTCCCGCAACTCGAATTATTTAGGGTATGTATCCCCTAAGAAATTAACTTCTTTCGCCACCAGGCGAAAAGCCGTGTACCGGTAAAGGTGCAGTCGTATATAGATGGAGAATTTGATGGCAGGCATCAATTTGATAAAACAATTGCAAGAGCGGGGCTTAGTCGCCCAGGTAACGGATGAAGAAGCGTTAGCACAGCGACTGGCGCAAGGGCCAATTGCTCTGTATTGCGGCTTTGATCCTACCGCTGACAGCTTGCATTTGGGCCATCTGGTTCCACTGCTGTGCCTGAAACGCTTCCAGGAAGCGGGTCACAAACCTGTCGCGCTGGTAGGTGGTGCAACAGGTCTGATTGGCGATCCAAGTTTTAAAGCGGTTGAGCGTAAACTCAACACCGAAGATACCGTGCAAGAGTGGGTGGAAAAAATCCGCCGCCAGGTTGCACCGTTCCTCGATTTCAAATGCGGTGAAAACTCAGCCGTGGCTGCCAATAACTACGACTGGTTTGGCGGCATGAGCGTGCTGACCTTCCTGCGTGATATCGGTAAGCACTTCTCTGTTAACCAGATGATTAACAAAGAAGCCGTGAAGCAGCGTCTGAACCGTGACGACGTGGGTATCTCTTTCACCGAGTTTTCTTACAACCTGTTGCAGGGTTATGACTTCGCATGTCTGAACAAACTGCATGGCGTGGTGCTGCAAATTGGTGGTTCTGATCAGTGGGGTAACATCACCTCCGGTATCGACTTAACTCGCCGTCTGCACCAGCAGCAGGCGTTCGGTCTGACTGTTCCTCTTATCACCAAATCTGACGGCACCAAATTCGGTAAAACCGAAGGTGGCGCAGTGTGGCTTGATCCGAAGAAAACCAGCCCGTACAAGTTCTACCAGTTCTGGATCAACACCGCTGACTCTGATGTGTATCGCTTCCTGAAATTCTTCACATTCATGAGCCTCGAAGAAATCGACGCGCTGGAAGAAGAAGATAAAAATAGCGGCACTGCACCACGTGCACAATACGTACTGGCAGAGCAGGTGACTCGCCTGGTTCACGGCGAAGAAGGTCTTGAAGCGGCTAAACGTATTACCGCCAGCCTGTTTAACGGCAACCTGAGCGATTTGACTGAAGCCGACCTTGAGCAACTGGCTCAGGATGGCGTACCGATGGTTGAGATGGAACGCGGCGCTGATTTACAACAGGCACTCGTGGACTCCGAACTGCAACCATCACGTGGCCAGGCGCGCAAAACCATTGCGCAGAATGCGATTACCATCAACGGTGAGAAGCAGGCTGACCCGGAATATACTTTTGTGGATAGCGATATTCTGTTCAATCGCTACACCTTGCTGCGCCGGGGTAAGAAAAATTACTGCCTCGTTTGCTGGAAGTAATTAAGAAAGACCAGAAGGGCGTGGGAAACCACGCCCTTTATTTTTGCATGATGTGTACACACAACCTCAACCGATACTGTTCCATCCGAGTAGAGAAATGAAAAACATTCTTGCCATCCAGTCCCATGTGGTTTTCGGTCACGCAGGCAATAGTGCCGCCGAATTCCCGATGCGCCGTCTGGGCGCCAACGTATGGTCGTTGAACACAGTGCAGTTCTCCAACCACACTCAATACGGAAAATGGACAGGCAGCGTTATGCCTGCCAGCCATCTCAGCGAGATTGTGCAAGGCATTGCCGATATTGATCAGCTTAAGCGTTGTGACGCAGTGCTGAGCGGTTACCTTGGCTCTGCTGAGCAGGGTGAGCATATTCTTTCTATTGTTCGCAAAGTGAAAGAAGCCAATCCGCAGGCAAAATTCTTCTGTGACCCGGTCATGGGGCACCCTGAAAAGGGTTGTATCGTTGCGCCGGGTGTTGCTGAGTTCCATACGCGTTACGCGATGCCTGCCAGTGATATTATTGCGCCTAACCTGATTGAGCTTGAAATTCTCAGTGGTCATGCGGTTAACACGGTGGATGAGGCAGTCACGACTGCCCGTGAGTTAATCGCTCAAGGCCCACAAATCGTGCTGGTGAAACACCTGGCGCGTGCGGCTTATCAGCAGGATCGTTTTGAAATGCTACTGGTCACGGCAGATGAAGCCTGGCATATCCACCGCCCGTTAGTGGACTTTGGCGATCGCCAACCAGTTGGCGTGGGTGATGTCACAAGTGGTTTGCTGCTGGTGAAATTGTTGCAGGGTGCATCACTTCGTGAAGCCCTGGAGCATGTTACCGCTGCGGTGTACGACATTATGGTCGTGACGAAAAAAATGGAAGAGTACGAACTGCAACTGGTTGCGGCGCAAGAAGGCATTGCGAAACCAGAGCACTATTTCACCGCGGTGAAACTGTAAAATACAAACGCCCTCAGCAGAGGGCGTTTTCAATCATCGACTTGTGTTAAATCCCTTCAGCCGTTAACGCCGCCGCAACCGCCGGACGCGCTTTCATACGCTCCATAAATGCGTCGATGTTATCCAGACCGGCCAGATCCAGCTTCACGGCATTAGCCCAGCGCAGCACAGTGAACAGATACGCATCTGCCACGCTAAAGCGCAGGCCCATCAGCCACTGTTTATCATTGAGCTCTTCGTCGACATATTTGAATTTCTTCTCGAGAGCAGCACGCGCGATGGTTTTGTATTCGTCAGGCGTGGCTGGATTGAACAGCGGAGAGAAACCTTTGTGTAGCTCAGTTGCGATGTAGTTGAGCCACTCAAGCGTGTGGTAGCGCGTCATGCTACCTGCTGGCGCGAGTAACTGGCGGTCCGGAACTTTATCTGCCAGATACTGCACAATCGCTACACCTTCAGTCAACAGCGAGCCGTCATCAAGCAGCAGCGCCGGGACTTGTCCTTTGGCATTGATCTCAAGGTAGTCGTCACCCGCTTCGGTTTTCTTCGCCGCTAAATCGACTTTAACCAGGGAGAAATCAACGCCAGTTTCACGCAGGATGATATGAGGGGAGAGGGAACAGGCACCAGCTTTATAATACAGTTTCATTACTGAACTCCTATGGGGCGCTAAGATAGCCTATGTTAGTGCGCAAACGGGCAAAAAAAAAGCCGTTAGCGAAAAGCTAACGGCTGAAAATATCATGTTTCCCGCTACATTACGCGGTAGCTGATTCCTTTACGGTTTCAGCTTCGTTGTCACTCTGCTGAGCCATGCGGTTCAGCTTCGGTGCGGTAAGCATCATCAGAATCGCGATAACAGCGGTAGCAATACCAATCTGCATGAATACGTGACCATACACAGCCAGTGATTGCAGTGGATCGGTTACGTTTTCTGGAACAGCCATCAGGTTTGCAACTTTACCTGCGATGATTGCTGCACCCGCGGTAGTCAGGAACCAGCTACCCATGATGAAGCCCATCAGACGCTGTGGAACCAACTGTGCAACCATTGCCAGACCCAGACCGGAAATCATCAGCTCACCGATACTCTGCAGCGCATAGCTCAGAATCAACCAGCTAACAGACACGATACCTGCATCAGATGCGAACTTCGCGCCCAGTGGCAGCACCAGGAAGGCCAGTGAACACAGAATCATACCGAACGCAAATTTGTGCGGCATTGGCATGCGGTCGCCCATCTTGTTGTAGATAGCAGCCAGAATCGGGCTACCAATCATGATCCAGAATGGGTTCAGTGCCTGGAACTGCTCAGGTTCGAACATCACACCCAGAATGGAGTGCTCAACGTTACGAATCGCAAAGAAGTTCAGAGAGGTTGGCATTTGGCTATACAGCACGAAGAACACAATTGCTTCAACCATCAGAATGAAGGCAACAATCATCTTACGACGAGCAGCACCCTGCATGGCGAAAGCTTCTTTAGCAAAGACAACCACGATGCCCAGAGCCACTACGCCCAGAACCATACGCGCGATGCCCTGGTTGTGCAGCAGCCAGGTTGCCGCAGTCACCAGTACCAGAACACCCACAATAGTGGTGGCCAGTTTGCCGAAATGCACAGGCTGGAAGTCAGGTTTGGAACCGTGGTTTTTGACCCACTTCTTACAGAACATGAAGTTCACGAGAGTGATCAGCATACCCACGAAGCTCAGGGAGAACGCAACGCTCCAGCCATACTTCGCTGCAAGCCAAGGAGTGGCCAACATAGAGAAGAATGAACCGATGTTGATGGACATGTAGTACATAGTAAATGCACCGTCCAGACGTGGGTCATCCTTGTCATAGCAAGTAGAAAGCAGGGAGGATGGGTTAGCCTTAAACAGACCGTTACCCACAGCGATAGTCGCCATACCCATATACACAATAGCAACGTCGTGACCGGAGTAAGCTACCAGCGCATAACCGATAGCCAGTACGATAGTACCGAGCACAATGACACGCTTGGTGCCGAGAACTTTATCGCCCAACCAACCACCGATAGCCACCATTCCGTAGACCAGTGCGCTGAAGGATGAGAACAGGGTGATGGAGTCAGCTTCGGACATACCCAGCATTTTGACCAGGTAAACGGCCATAATACCTTGCAGACCGTAGTAGCCAAAACGCTCCCACAATTCGATAGAGAAAATCAGGTAGAACGATTTAGGTTGTTTGAAAGCATTCAGACTAATGCTTTCTGCTGGTTTTTTGTTTGCAGTCGACACATATACCTCTTTTTTTACATCCCAATTTAACAGGAATTTTCTAAGCGTCATGCCAGTCCGGCATTCGCTTTTTTAGTTATAAGAAAGGGGAAACGGCGGGTAATGTTCACTATCCTGCGGTTTCAGGCAATAGGTTTGTAATACTCTGTTACATATATCCGGGGCGGGATAAAGCTCCGCAAAGCAAATTGTTATTCAGCGTTAAATTTTATCAAAATGCGCTTTACCAATTTATTCTCTGCTGGAACATCAAAAACAGATCGTTTTAGTTATATATTCTGCTTTATGGTCGAATGTGTAGTGATATGGGCGGGGTGTAAAGATTTGTCCAGCCTATTGTCCTGCCTGAATTGATTAATCACTGCGTTATGCGAGGTTATTTGTTTCATTTTGATGACCAAAATTTAACACTGTGTTATCAGTGTGATCTGTGTCACATAGTTATGGAAAATTCTTATCGTAAAAAAACGATTAACCTGTTGGGGTGATTATTCGCCACATGATTTAACCGAAACGTTAATGATTCGCAGAATAAATCAATGGATTAAGCGGTGCTTTCAGGTGTGGATGTGCGGAGTAGGGGTGTAACCTGCCGTTTAAACAGCAGGTTGAAGGCGCTTAAATATCGACTTTCTCTTTGTATTCACAAAGATCTTCAATGATACATGAGCCACAGCGCGGTTTGCGGGCGATACAGGTATAACGGCCATGTAGAATCAGCCAGTGGTGGCAATCAACTTTAAATTCTGCAGGAACCACTTTCAGTAGCTTTTCTTCCACCTGCTCAACGTTTTTACCGGGCGCAAAGTGAGTGCGGTTGCAGACGCGGAAGATATGCGTATCTACCGCGATGGTTGGCCAGCCAAAGGCAGTGTTGAGCACCACGTTTGCCGTTTTGCGACCCACGCCCGGCAAAGCTTCAAGGGCTGCTCTGTCTTCCGGCACTTCGCCATTATGCAACTCAATCAACATGCGGCAGGTCTTGATGACGTTTTCCGCTTTGCTGTTAAACAGGCCGATGGTTTTGATATATGACTTTATGCCATCAACACCCAGCTCCAGCATCGCCTGCGGCGTATTTGCTATCGGGTAGAGTTTAGCCGTGGCTTTATTAACGCTGACATCGGTTGCCTGTGCTGACAGCAGTACTGCTATCAGCAATTCAAACGGGGAGCTGAATTGTAGCTCAGTCGTAGGATGAGGGTTGTTGTCACGCAGGCGCGTGAGGATCTCAAGCCGCTTGGTCTTATTCATTACGCTTTCCCTGGATTGCCTTCCGTGACTACCGCTCTCGCGGCCCGGCGCGCTTTCATTTTCTCATCAATAAGATACTTAACCGCCAGCATTAAACCCAGGCCAATAAAGGCACCCGGTGGCAACATCGCCAACAGGAAAGGGGTGTCGGTGTGAAACACTTCGATGCGTAACACTTTGGCCCAACTGCCCAGCAGTGCATCAGCACCATCAAACAACGTGCCGTTACCGATGATCTCGCGTAGCGAGCCTAAAACAAACATCGCACTGGTGGCACCCATACCAATGGCCAGGCCATCAAGTGCGGCGAGCGGAACTGTGCTTTTGGCGGCAAAGGCTTCGGCGCGGCCAATGACGATACAGTTGGTCACAATCAACGGAATGAAAATCCCCAGAGACTGGTACAAACCGTAGGCGTAAGCGTTGATAAGCATCTGTACTGTGCTCACCACCGAGGCAATGATCATGACATAAATCGGAATACGTATTTCCGCAGGCACCCAGCGGCGCAATGCGGAAACGGCGCTATTGGTCAGCACCAATACCAGCGTGGTGGCAAGTCCAAGCCCCAATGCGTTTGTTGCTGTGGAGGTTACCGCCAGCAGTGGGCACAGGCCCAGCAACTGCACTAGCGCGGAGTTATTTTTCCATAGCCCCTGAACGACAATATCTTTTACTTCGCTCATGGTTGTGCTCCACAAACAGGCAAATTATCAATTTGCGATGGTAATGTTTTA
Organism: Buttiauxella brennerae ATCC 51605; assembly: GCF_001654925.1. Lineage (GTDB taxonomy): Bacteria > Pseudomonadota > Gammaproteobacteria > Enterobacterales > Enterobacteriaceae > Buttiauxella > Buttiauxella brennerae. Next base: position 147,919 of record NZ_LXER01000017.1, on the reverse strand, counting down.
GCGAAAAGTCCCGCACGTTTTACCGCATTGACCACCGCTCGCGGCGTAATCGTCGCCCCGGTAAACTGATCGAACTGACCGCCGTCTTTCTTCACCGCCCAGCTTGTGTCATCACTGCCTTGAATGGTTTTACCTGCAAAATGGGTAATCCAGTCGCTTAGGCGGGTTTCGATTTTGTCACCGAGTCCTGGAGTTTCATGGTGTTCCGTGACGCGAGAACCCAGAATCTTGCCGTTAAAATCTGCGGCGACGAGTAACTGGATAGCACCAGAATAACCGTCAGGTGCCGTGGCTTCCATTACCACTGCAATGGGCTGCTGGCCTTTGCGCGCAACGTAAATATGGCGTGCACCTTTACCCAGCTGTGGCTCATTGATAACGAAACAACTGCCCTGGATATTATTGTCGTAGCTATCCGGCGAGATAACCTGATCGAACAATAGCTTCTGTTGAGCAACCGCTTGTTGTTCGATGGTGCCTTTTGTTAGCGCGTTAACAACCGCAGTCAACCCGGTTGCCAGTGAGGCAAACAGCGCCAGGGTTACGCCATGTTTTTGCATTGTTTTCAGCATGACATTTCCTTAACGATGCCCGTAAGCACGAGGGCGGGTGTAATAATCAATCAGCGGCACGGTGATGTTTGCCAGCAAAACGGCAAATGCGACACCATCAGGGTAACCACCGAATGTGCGAATCAACCAGACCAGTAATCCGGCCAGAGCACCGAAAATCAAGCGCCCACGATTGGTGGTCGACGCGGTGACCGGGTCGGTGAGAATGAAAAACGCACCCAGCATGGTTGCGCCAGAGAACAAGTGAATCAGCGGGGATGCACATTTTTCCGGGGCAAACATCCAACCAAGTGTTGAACACACGGCTAACGCCAGCAGGAAACTGACCGGAATATGCCAGCGAATAGCGCCTTTGATTAACATAAACAGGCCGCCTGCCAGGAAGGCGAGGTTAACCCATTGCCAGCCGATACCCGCCAGAACACCATTGTAAATTGGCGCTTGCAGCAGATCGGATGCGGAATGTCCGGCACGCATACCGGTTTTAAACGTGTCCAGCGGCGTCGCCTGGCTTATGCCATCAATACCCATACGCAGTTGCGTCATGGAATCACCGGTAACGGTTGTTCCCGAGAAAATGACATGCAGTGAGTCGGCAAAGCCGGGTACGGTGGCAGCAAGTGATTGCGGAGGTAACCAGGAGGTCATCTGAACTGGGAAGGCAATCAGCAACACCACGTAGCCGACCATCGCCGGGTTAAAAGGGTTATGGCCCAATCCGCCGTATAATTGTTTGGCGATAATGACCGCAAAAACAGTACCGAGGATCACCATCCACCATGGGGCAAACGGTGGAATACTCATCCCTAATAGCAAGCCGGTTAATGCAGCAGAATTATCACTCAGAATGCGCAGCGGCTGTTTGCGTAAGGTGAGAACCAGCAGTTCTGCGGCCACCGCCGCAAATATACCCAATGCGATTTGCACCAGACTGCCCCAGCCGAACCAGTACCACAGCATTGCCATTCCCGGCAAAGTGGCATAAGTCACCAGCAGCATAATCCGTGATGTGCTGCGCTGGTTATGGGTATAAGGGGAGCTTGCTATCTTAAAAACCATTTATTCCTCTGATGCCATTTGTAGCGCTGCTTTTCGCGCCTGTACACGGGCGATGGCTGCAGCAACGGCGGCTTTACGCGGGTCTTGTTCTTCAGTGTTTTCTTCACCAGGTGCCTGGTCAGCAAGTGCTGCTTTACGAGCTTTAGCACGAGCAATCGCGGCCTCGACAGCGGCTTTGCGCGGGTCGACCGCTTCAGCAGGTGCTGTTTCTGCAACGGGCTGGGTGTCACCTGCTTGTGCCGCTTTACGTGCTTTAGCACGGGCAATCGCGGCTTCGACAGCGGCTTTGCGCGGGTCAACCGCTTCAGCTGGTGTTGTTTCTACAACGGGCTGGGTATCACCCGCTTGTGCCGCTTTACGAGCTTTAGCGCGAGCAATCGCGGCTTCGACAGCGGCTTTGCGCGGGTCTGCCGCCGCCGTTTCCGTCGTGGTTTCTTGTGACTCTTTCTGTGCCTGGCGCGCACGAGCCTGGGCTTTACGGGCTTCACGCGCAGCAATCACTTGCTGGTTATCTGGCAAGCTACCGGCCTGAATCACAATCGGCTCACTACCTTGTGCATTCTTACTTTTCACACGGGCGAGAGCGGCCTGAATCGCATCATTATCTTTAGCAGTGGGCTGCACCGCAGCCTGCTTATGTTTTTCCAGTCGCGCAGCTTTTTCGCGTTCAAGACGTGCCTGACGAGCCTCGAAGCGCACTTTCGCTTCAGCGGTACGTTTGGCTTCCAGCTCAATTTCACGAATCTGTGCTTTTTCCTGACGGAAATATTGCACCAGTGGAATACTGCTCGGGCAGACGTAGGCACAAGCTCCGCATTCGATACAGTCTTTCAGGTTATGAGCCTGCGCTTTATCATGCTGCTGCCCACGGCTGAACCAGTAAAGCTGCTGCGGCAAGAGATCTGCCGGGCAAGAGTCAGCACAGGCGCTACAACGAATACAACCTTGTTCTTCTTGCTGTTCACCCATTTCACTGGCGGATGGCGCAAGCAAACAGTTGGTGATTTTGACTACCGGAACATCCAGCCACGGCAGGCTAAAGCCCATCAATGGGCCTCCCATTATCACTTGCTGATCGTGCCCTGAGCGGAACCCGGCAAAATCCAGAAGATGGCTCACGGGCGAGCCTAAACGTGCCCAGACGTTTCCCGGTTGCTGAACCGCACCGCCGGTTAAGGTCACGACACGTTCGGTTAAGGGTTCACCGTCCATAATGGCGCGTTTCACTGCAAACGCCGTTCCGACGTTTTGCATTAATACGCCGATATCGGAAGAACGCCCGCCTTGCGGAACCTGCTTGCCAGTCAGAATTTGCGTCAACTGCTTGGCACCACCGGACGGGTATTTGGTCGGGATCACCCGCAGTTCAATACCCTGTGTATTGCAAAGTACTGCCCGCAGCATTGAAATCGCCTGCGGCTTATTATCTTCGATACCGATTAAGACGCGCTTCGGTTGCAGAATATGCGCAAGGATCCGCACGCCATCGATGATTTGCGCGGCGCAGTCCTGCATCAGACGGTCATCGGCAGTGATATAGGGTTCACACTCGGCCGCATTGATAATCAGCGTGTCGATTTTATCGCCACCGCCTTGTAACTTATTCCCTGTCGGGAAGCCTGCGCCACCCAGACCTGCAACACCGAACTGGTGAATACGGGTAATCAATTCATCGCGGCTACGGGAGGTATAGTCCTGCCAGCCATCGCGTTCAATCCACTTATCTTCGCCATCGGCGTCAATAATCACGCTCAATTCTGCCAGTGCAGAAGGGTGGGCCGTGGAGTGGGGGGCAATGGCGGTCACGGTGCCGGAAGTTGGCGCATGAACGGGCAGCATGCGACCACGCCCACGGGTCAAGGGCTGACCGCGCAGCACATAATCGCCGGGTTTAACGCACAGCTCGCCTTCAGCACCGATGTGCTGCTTCAACGGAATAACCAGTTGTTTTGGCAATGGAACCTGGCGTAAAGGCGTGCCATTTGACTGAGTTTTCATTTCCGGTGGGTGAATGCCACCGTCGAAATCCCAAATTTTATCTTTATTGAAACGGGTAAAGAACTTAAGCATGTTGCTCCACCGGAATGATACGAACCGGGATGGTTTGTAGGTCCCACTTCCAGCTTTCTGTGGTGGTTTCGACCGGGCGCAAATCAATACAGCGCGTAGGGCACGGGTCGACACATAAATTGCATCCGGTGCAAAGATCACTAATGACAGTATGCATCGCACGGGTTGCACCAACGATGGCGTCTACCGGGCATGCCTGAATACATTTCGTGCAGCCAATACAGTTGGCTTCATCAATCACCGCCAGCATGCGCACAGGTTCCTGCGCGTGCTCATCGCCTTCAATAGGCTGCGGGTCGACGTTAAGTAAGGTGGCAATTTTATGCATGACAGCTTCGCCGCCTGGGGCACACAGATTGATTTTCGCCCCCTGGTTCCCAACTGCTTCTGCATATGGGCGACAGCCAGGGTAGCCGCATTGCCCGCACTGGCTTTGCGGCAGCAGCTCATCGAGTTTATCGACAATCGGGTCTTCTTCGACGCGAAAGCGTCGTGAGGCATAACCGAGGATCAACCCGAATACCAGACCTAACAAGCCCAGCGAAATCACTGCAATCCAAATCGTACTCATCAGAACTTCACCAGACCGCTAAAGCCCATAAATGCCAGGGACATCAAACCTGCGGTGATAAGTGCGATAGCATTGCCGCGAAAGGGTGCCGGTACATCGGCTACAGCCAGACGCTCGCGGATTGCGGCAAATAGCACCATCACCAAGGAAAAACCTACGGCGGCTGAAAAACCATAAAGTGCTGATTGCAGGAAGTTATGACCTAAGTTGATGTTCAGCAAGGCAACACCAAGCACCGCGCAGTTAGTGGTAATGAGCGGTAAAAAAATACCCAGCAGGCGATAGAGTGCCGGGCTGGTTTTGCGTACCACCATTTCGGTAAATTGCACCACAACGGCAATCACCAGGATAAACGCCAGCGTGCGTAAATAGACCAGGTCGAGCGGAATAAGGATCAGCTCATTGACCAGCCACGCGCAAATAGATGCCAGAGTCAGTACAAAAGTGGTGGCAAGCCCCATGCCGATGGCAGTTTCCAGTTTTTTGGAAACTCCCATAAACGGACACAGGCCAAGAAACTTCACTAATACGAAGTTATTGACCAGCACCGTACCAACAAAGAGCAGTAAATAATCTGTCATGAATAAGACCTGAAACAAAAAAAGCCACCTATTATCGGCTAATAAGCCGATAACGACAACGGAGTGATCATAGGGTTATTACGGCTGAATAAAAGTGTGCTTCACACGCTTTGAGCGCTTCAGATAAGGGACCAACAAGGCGGTTGCCAACAAAGGAAACATCAGTTGACGCAACGCCAGGTCGTCACTGACCGGGGAAAACGCGAAGGTTTTAACCGCAAGCAACACTGATAACAATAACCATAGAATATAATGACGTACCACATTCTTACGGCGTTTGAAGAAGGCGATAGTCAACCACACGGTATAACCCCACATGGCAATGGCACATGCGATTGAGGTGTACCAAAGCAGCACCATTTTGGGGCCTTGAGCGCTCATAAGTCGATGGCTTTCTGGGGAGATGAGCATCATAAGATAAATGGCAAGAGCGATACTGCTGCTGAGTAACGTCATCAGCAGCCATGCGAGAGGGGCAAGAAGCCAGCCTGCAATGCGTGGAGCTCGCGCGGATACTTGCGTCGTCGTCATGTTACCTCCCGGGAAGAATAAGACATTCCTTATGCGAATCATAAGGCGGGAGGATTATAAGGTTTTTTCAGCGCTTTGCTACCGCTGCGACACTATACCACATAGCGCCAGACGGATTTAGGCACGCAACCTAAATCAAAAAGACGCCCACCCGAGACTAACTCCGCACGGCGGTGATCGGCTGCCCGATACATATTCATCAGATCGTTATTATCGGTCAGGGTGTAATTAAGGTGATCAAACAGTTTTTCAAGGCTGTCAGATGAGCTGATTTTACGAAACTTCATTAAATAATCGAGAGCCGTCATGAGAGGTAGTTATCCATGCAGTTAAAGGTTTTTTTGCGAATCACGCGTTATTTTCTGGATAAATAATAAACGGAATTTTGCCTTTATTTATTAACAAACCTGGCTGAAATGAGTTTTTAGGAATTTTCATCAATTAATCATCATTAATGCCGGTTTTCGTCAGCGGCAAGACAGACGGTCGCCTGGCGAGTATGCAACTAACTCGCAACAATATAATTACCTGTTGTTACGATCGGCAGGATAGTATCCAATAGGTTGTCCAAAATTATGAGGAAAACAAATGAGTGATAACATTCGTGTCGGGCTAATCGGTTACGGTTATGCCAGCAAGACCTTTCATGCTCCTTTAATCGTGGGTACGCCGGGAATGGTGCTGGCTGGCGTTTCCAGCAGTGATGCCACGAAAGTTCATGCTGACTGGCCAAATATGCCAGTGGTCTCTGATCCTCATCATCTATTCAATGACCCCAATATCGATCTGATTGTTATCCCAACCCCCAATGATACTCACTTCCCGCTGGCTAAAGCCGCACTGGAAGCGGGTAAACACGTGGTTGTCGATAAACCTTTTACCGTGACACTGTCACAGGCGCGTGAACTGGATGCACTGGCGAAAAGCTGCGGTCTGCTGCTTTCGGTGTTCCACAACCGCCGTTGGGACAGTGATTTCTTAACGCTCAAAGCATTGCTGGCAGACGGCACGCTCGGCGAAGTGGCCTATTTCGAATCGCATTTTGACCGTTACCGCCCGCAGGTTCGCAACCGCTGGCGTGAACAGGCTGGAGTTGGCAGTGGCATTTGGTTCGATTTAGGCCCACATCTTATCGATCAGGCGCTGAATTTGTTTGGCTTGCCCGTTAGCCTGACCGTTGATTTAGGCCAGCTGCGCCCTGGCGCACAAGCCACCGACTATTTCCACGCGGTACTGGCATATCCGCAACGTCGCGTCGTTTTGCACGGCACGTTGCTGGCAGCGGCAGAAACCGCACGCTATATCGTGCATGGTGCGCGGGGTAGCTACATCAAATATGGCCTTGATCCGCAGGAAGACCGCCTGAAAGCGGGTGAGCGTTTACCGCAGGAAGACTGGGGCTACGATATGCGTGATGGCGTATTGACCCTGGCGCAGGGCGATATCATGGCTGAGCAAACACTGCTGACGGTTCCGGGGAACTATCCGGCGTATTATGCGGCGATTCGTGACGCTTTGACCGGACATGGCGAAAACCCTGTTCCGGCGGCGCAGGCGATTCAAGTCATGGAAATGATTGAATTGGGTATGGAATCTGCAAAACACCGTGCAACGTTGAATCTGGCGTAACAGGGATTTGTAGGGTGGATTAGCGTAAGCGACATCCACCACATTGATTACTGCGCAGTCGGTTTTAAAATAGTGCCACTACTTTTGTGTTCGGCCAGATACTGATGCTGGAAAATACACATTCGAATAGTGTTGCGGTACTCGCCATTAATAAAGAATTCATGGATTAATTCACCTTCCACCATAAAGCCCAGCTTCTTATAGATATGCACGGCTTTTTCATTTTCTTTATCAACAATCAAATACAGCTTGTACAGGTTCAACACCATAAAACCGTAATCCATGGCGAGTTTAGCGGCGCGAGTCGCCAGCCCTTTGCCCTGATAATCCGGTGAGATAATTATCTGAAATTCAGCGCGACGGTGGACATGGTTAATTTCGACCAGTTCGACCAGTCCGGCTTTCTCGCCATTACACTCGATAACAAAACGGCGCTCACTTTGATCATGAATATGTTTGTCATACAGATCTGAAAGCTCGACAAACGCCTCATAGGGTTCTTCAAACCAGTAGCGCATCACGCTTGCGTTGTTGTCCAGTTGATGGACGAAGCGGAGATCTTCGCGTTCTAGCGGGCGAAGTTTGATTTGTAGAGGGTGAGTCATGTGAGTTCCTTTCAAAGTGAATAAGACTTCCGAAGAAGCCTTATCAGTAACTACGCAGTTTACGGTGCGACAGTCCGGCCAGTCCGACGGTCAAGGCAGCGTAAAGTATTGGGTTCCCAATAGGCATTAACGTTGGCACTTTGCTGGCAGTTATCGCGGGCATCAAAAGCAGTATCGGCTTTGTCCCACTCTTTTTCAGTTCGTTTGTTCACTTTCTGGCGTAAAGAGCGGGTGTCGTTCCATTGCTCTTTGTCCATCGCCGCATCCTGGCGAGTCTGCGCATTATCACCCGATTCAACAATCAGTTTGTTTGTTTGCGCATTCGCTGGTTGAACAAACGCAAAAGCACTCAGCAACAGCGCCAATGGCAGTGTCGCCATAGACAGACGTTTGCGAAGGATTGTGTTCATTGCAGTTTCCTTTTAGGGTGGAGCACCATTTGTTAAAATAACTATACCATGATGAGGGACGTCCTTAAGACGGCCCCTTGATTGACCCCATTATCCCAGACAACGTTCAATATGATCAAAACAACCTTACTTTTTTTTGCTACCGCCCTTGCTGAAATCATCGGCTGCTTCTTGCCCTGGCTTTGGCTAAAGCGCGACGGTTCGCCGCTGTTGCTGGTTCCAGCCGCATTTTCCCTGGCATTGTTTGTCTGGTTGCTCACGCTGCACCCGGCAGCAAGCGGGCGGGTCTATGCCGCTTACGGCGGCGTCTATGTCGTCACTGCGTTGTTGTGGCTACGGTTCGTCGACGGCGTAAAATTAAGTGCATATGACTGGGTTGGCGCAGCCGTTGCTTTCTGCGGCATGCTAATTATCGTGGCAGGCTGGGGCAGAGCCTGATTCATTCATCATTTCATTACGCGTTTTATCAAATCCCGCGTGCAACACATTGCAAAATTCACAAAATAATTGTGACTCCTGCCGTCAAAATACAATAAACATACTTGTATGGTAGTTGTATCACATGTAATTTCGGCCCCTATAGAAAGCCGCATGGCTAATTTGCTGTCAGGGAGTCCGAATGAAGATTGTAAAAGCAGAAGTATTTGTCACCTGTCCAGGGCGCAACTTTGTAACGCTAAAAATCACCACTGATGACGGGCTCACGGGCCTTGGGGATGCCACTTTAAATGGCCGTGAACTCTCCGTCGCATCGTATCTAAAAGATCACGTTTGCCCGCAGTTAATTGGCCGTGATGCACATCGCATTGAAGATATCTGGCAGTTTTTCTACAAAGGGGCTTACTGGCGTCGTGGGCCGGTAACCATGTCTGCCATTTCAGCAGTCGACGTGGCGCTGTGGGATATCAAAGCCAAAGCCGCAGGCATGCCGTTATATCAGTTGCTCGGTGGGGCATCGCGTGAAGGCGTCATGGTCTATTGCCACACCACCGGGCATTCCATTGATGATGTGCTGGAAGATTACGCCCGCCATAAAGAAATGGGCTTCAAAGCAATACGCGTGCAGTGTGGCGTTCCGGGTATGAAAACCACCTACGGCATGGCAAAGGGAAAAGGCCAGGCATACGAACCTGCGACTAAAGGCGACTGGCCAGAAGAGCAGTTGTGGTCCACCGAAAAGTACCTTGATTTCACGCCAAAGTTGTTTGAAGCCGTGCGTAACAAATTTGGTTTTGACGAGCACTTGCTGCATGACATGCACCACCGCCTGACGCCCATCGAGGCTGCGCGCTTTGGTAAAAGCATTGAAGATTACCGACTGTTCTGGATGGAAGACCCGACTCCAGCTGAAAACCAGGAGTGCTTCCGTCTGATTCGCCAGCATACGGTTACGCCGATTGCGGTGGGTGAAGTGTTCAACAGTATCTGGGACTGCAAACAGCTTATCGAAGAGCAGCTCATCGATTATATCCGCACCACGATTACCCATGCCGGTGGCATTACTGGTATGCGCCGAATTGCTGATTTCGCCTCGCTCTACCAGGTGCGTACCGGTTCACACGGGCCATCTGACCTTTCACCTGTCTGCATGGCCGCCGCACTGCACTTTGATTTATGGGTGCCGAATTTTGGTGTGCAGGAATACATGGGTTATTCCGAGCAAATGCTCGAGGTCTTCCCGCACAACTGGACGTTTGATAACGGATATATGCACCCAGGCGATAAGCCCGGAATTGGCATTGAGTTCGATGAAAAACTGGCCGCGAAATATCCCTATGAGCCTGCTTATTTGCCGGTAGCTCGCCTCGAAGACGGCACCTTGTGGAACTGGTAATACATTAAAAAACAATTTCATCAGTCATACATTTAATAATAATGATGGAGATGCATCATGACCTTTATTAATGATCATTTTATGATTAATAATGAACAGGGCCGCAAGTTATATTGTGAAGTGGCAAAATCGTTACCGATTATTGACTACCATTGCCATCTTAACGCGAAAGAAATTTATGAAAACAAGTCTTTTGAAAATATCAATCACCTCTGGTTATCTGGCGATCATTATAAATGGAGGGCAATGCGCGCCAATGGTATAAGTGAAGAGAAAATTACGGGGAGTGCCACGCATGAAGAAAAATTTCATGCGTGGGCAGAAACAGTTGAATTAAGCATTGGGAATCCACTTTATCATTGGACTCATCTTGAATTACAGTATTATTTTGGGATTGAAGAAGTTCTTGGTTCCCATAACTGGCGGAAAGTAATGAATATCTGCAATGAGTCATTGTTGCAGAAAGAGTTTACGCCCCGATCACTAATCTCTCGCTCAAATGTGGAAGTGATATGCACGACAGATTCTCCACTCGACTCATTAGAGTATCACCAATTATTACAACAAGATTCTAATTTTACTACGAAAGTGTTACCTACATTCCGGCCTGATGAAATCTTTGATGAAGACGCTCAATCTTTCACGGCTTTTATAGATAAACTCTCTGAATTGACCAGCGTTGAGGTTAAAAGCCTTTTTGATTTTAATCTCGCAATTGGCAAGCGAATTGATTTTTTCCATGAAGTAGGGTGCAGGATATCAGATCACGGACCCATTGAAATAACGTATCAGGCGGCAACGGAACAAGAATTAGAAGTGATATTTATTAAAAATCTAAATGGGGAGCAAACCAGCAAGGCTGAGCAAAATATATTGAATAGTGCAATTTTTCTCATGCTTGCGCGCCATTACAAAGCACGCAACTGGGCTATGCAACTTCATTTTGGTGCGATTCGTAATAATAATTCAGTAATGAAAAGCAAACTGGGTATTAATGTCGGTTTTGATTCTATTAGTGACCAGTGCAATTTAGCCTCGGGCCTTAATGGGTTACTGGATGCCATGGCAAAAATTGGCGCGTTACCAAAAACAATCGTTTATAACCTCAATGCCAGCTACAACGACATTGTTGCCACGACAATTGCTAATTTCCAGTCGGGCGAAGCAGGAGTCAAATCACCGATACAGTTCGGTTCTGGTTGGTGGTTTAACGACACCCGAAGGGGGATGGAGAATCAATTAATTTGTCTTGCAGAACAAGGGCTGTTGGCCAATTTTATCGGCATGTTAACGGACTCCCGCAGTTTCATTTCCTACACGCGGCATGATTATTTCCGGCGCATACTTTGCAATATTATTGGAAAGTGGGTTGCGGATGGGGATATACCAGATAACAAAGAATTACTTTCCACAATAATAACTAACATTTGCCATGAAAATGCCAGCAAGTATTTTGGATTTTAATATCCATTAACTGTGAGGATAGAACATGTCTCGTACCAATAAAAAAATTACCATCCCTGTCAGTATCGGCTACGGCATAACAGATATTATGGGTGGAGGTGCCTTTACTGTTATTGGCGCTTGGTTATTATTTTTCTACACGACTTTTGTCGGCTTATCTCCCGTTGAGGCAGCATCGATAGTTGCATTTGCAAGAATTATTGATGCTATTGTTAGTTTATTTATGGGCAGCTTTACCGATCACTTCTACAAGCATTATTTGGGCAAGAAGTTCGGTCGCCGTCGTTTCTTTCTGCTTATTGGTGCTCCATTGATGCTCGTGTATTCTTTGCTGTGGGTAGATGGCATGGGATACTGGTTCTATCTGGCGGTGTATCTTGCCTTTGAAGTTATTGCTGCAATGGTTTTGATACCATGGGAAACATTACCGTCAGAAATGACGAAGGATTTTAACTCGCGCACAAAATTATCAACCTGTCGGATGTTTTTTTCTGCATCAGGAACGTTTCTCGCAACCTTTATTCCGGGGCTACTGATTAGTCACTTTGGTGAGGGTAACGCCAATGCTTACTTAATAAATGGCGTGGTCTTTGCTGTACTGTTCACCGTTTGTGTTTCTATTTCATGGAAGGTGACCTGGGAACGAGAACTCACGCCAGAAATGTTAGCTGAACTTGAGCGTCCCACGGGGGCAACAACATTCACGGCCAAAATTAGTGCGATTATTAAATTATTTAAAGAATACGCCTCAACATTTAAAGTCAGGGCCTTTAGAAAGCACCTTGCAATATATCTACTCTCGTTCACGGCCAAGGATATCTATAACACGGTATTTGTCTTCTTTTGTGTCTATTGCTTGAATGTGTCTTCCTCTTTAGCGGGCACATTACTTTCAATGAGTATTGTTGGTTTACCTGTGACTCTCATCGCCGGATTGGCAATCATTAAGTATGGTCCTTCACGGCTTTATGTCTTTGCTTATAGTGTGATGCTGTTGTGCCTTGCCGGACTATTTGTAGTTTATCAGTTCCCTTCGGAGTACAAAATTGCACTGTTAGTCGTCCTTGCGGCGGTCTATCAGGTTGGACGTTGTGTGCTGGAGTTTACGCCGTGGAATGTGTTCCCGTTTATTCCGGACATTGATGAAATGATCACTCGCCAGCGTCGTGAAGGTTTGTTTGCAGCAGTGATGACGTTCTCTCGCAAAACAACCGTCGCAATTGCCACTTTTTGTGTCGGCGTGTTGTTGCAGGTCGGTGGCTTTGTTAAAGGCAGTCTGGTTCAACCCGATAGCGCAGTAAATACCATTGCGATCATGTTGTTTGCGGGCACGGCTGGGTTACTGGTGCTGGCTTTATGGCAGGCACTGACTTTCCGCCTGAATAAACGTACTCATCGGATTTTTGTCGACGAAGTTGAGCGCCTGAAGAACCATGGGGCGAAGAAAGATGTATCGCCAGAAACTCGCGCAATTGTTGAGGATTTAACCGGGTATCGTTACGAAAACTTATGGCGTGATAAAGACACTCATAAAGAGGCAATTCTGGGTGCAGTGCCTTATGCCAACCGTAAGGGGTAAGCATAAGTTGGCGTGATAGGTAAATTATGTGAGTTGTTATACAACTTTGTTTTTCGTGTCATACCAAACGTACAAAAGTTTAATGCAAATCAATATGCAGACTACCATGTCAGGTAGTCTGTAGCTGTCCCCAAGTCACTACACAGCGAGTTTCAAAATGGAAAACAAGCTCTTATCTGCAAAAGCTATTCTCCCAACATATGACCGTAACAAACTGGTATCACGCATCGTTCACCTTGGTTTCGGCGCGTTCCACCGTGCACATCAGGCGGTATTCACCGATATCCTGGCCAACGAACAGGGTAGCGACTGGGGTTACTGCGAAGTCAACTTGATTGGCGGAGAGCAGCAAATTGCTGATTTGAAACAGCAAGACAACCTTTATAGCGTGGCAGAAATGTCTGCTGACGCATGGCATTGCCGCGTTGTGGGTGTGGTAAAAAATGCCATTCACGCGCAGGTTGATGGCCTGGAAGCGGTATTCACCGCCATGACTCAGCCTGAAGTTGCCATTGTTTCTTTAACAGTGACTGAAAAAGGTTACTGTCATGCTCCGGCAACCGGCACTATTTTGCTGGATCACCCGTTAATTGCGCACGATCTCGCCAACCCGCAGCAGCCTAAATCAGCGCCAGGTGTGATTGTTGAAGCACTGGCTCGCCGCAAAGCGGCAGGTCTGCCAGCATTTAGCGTCATGTCTTGCGACAACATGCCAGAAAACGGCCATGTAACCCGTAACGTTATCACCGCTTACGCACAGGCGATTGACTCAGAACTGGCTGCATGGATTGAAACTCACGTTACGTTCCCATCCACCATGGTTGACCGTATCGTTCCGGCTGCGACCGCAGAAACCCTTGAGCAAGTTGCAAAAGCGACCGGTGTCGTTGACCCAGTGGCTATCGCATGTGAACCGTTCCGTCAGTGGGTTATCGAAGATAACTTCGTTGCGGGTCGCCCTGAGTGGGAAAAAGCGGGTGCGGAACTGGTTAACGATGTTCTGCCGTATGAAGAGATGAAACTGCGCATGCTTAACGGCAGCCACTCATTCCTGGCCTACCTTGGCTATCTGGCGGGTTATCAGCACATTTCCGAATGCATGCAGGATGAGAACTATCGTCGTACCGCACACGCCTTAATGCTGCAGGAACAAGCGCCAACCCTGAAAGTGCAGGGCGTTGATCTGGCAAAATATGCTGATTCACTGATTGCGCGTTACACCAACCCGGCACTGCGCCACCGCACCTGGCAAATCGCTATGGATGGTAGCCAGAAACTGCCACAGCGTTGGTTAGACTCCATTCGCTGGCACCTGGCAAACGGTAGCCAGTTTACTCTGTTGGCGCTGGGCGTTGCAGGCTGGATGCGTTACGTCGGTGGCGTGGATGAGCAGGGCGAAGCAATCGAAGTGAGCGACCCGTTACTGGCTGAGATCCAACAAGCGGTAGCAGCCAGCCAGGAAGGTGAAGCTCGCGTTAAAGCACTGCTTGGGCTGAGCACTATCTTTGGTACAGACCTGCCAGCTAACGAAAAATTCGTTAAGCAAGTGACCGAGTCTTACCTGGCATTGCGTGAAAATGGCGCGAAAGCCACAGTTGCGAAGTTCTGAATTCTTAGCTGAATACTCGCCCGGTAACGGGCGAGTCATTACTCTTCACTAAACCAGTCGCGCTTCTCTTTACGAATCAATAATATTGACTGGCTTATCTCATGCAGATGGCGATGCATCGCCTCATCAACACCGTCTTCATCATGGCGTTTTAGCGCTTCAAAAATATCGTAATGCTGAGCCAACAACATCTCAGGCGGCGAGACATGATCAAGGCTCATATAACGCACCCGATCCATCGTCGCTTTAATATTCTCAACGGTATCCCACGCAAGACTGCAATCGGCAACCAGCGCCAGCTGTTGGTGAAACTCATCGTCTAACTGGAAGAAATCATCCAGCTGGTTACGGTCCATCGCCATGCGTTGTTGGTTGAGTAACTGCTCAAGCGCATACAGATGTTCATCTGTTGCCATACTGGCGGCCCGTTTTGCTACTGCGCGCTCGATTGCTTCACGAACAAAACAGCCATTCTTCACTTGGCTTACAGAAATCTTATTAACGTAAGTGCCACGCTGGGGGCGAATCTGCACCAGCCCGGTTTCCGCCAGTTTAATAAAGGCTTCACGCACAGGCTGGCGCGAAACTTCAAAACGTAACGAGACTTCTTTTTCAGAAAGCGGGGTACCAGGCGGAATGAGGCAACGAACAATATCACGGCGCAAAATGCGATAGATTTGTTGGTTAACAGGCTGGGTAGGATTAAGCAAAGTTGACGGTAGCATTCATTTTTTTCTTATCGTGAAAGAACCGGGCAAATTTAACATTTATTTGCCCGGCCGCCCATACCTGAAACCCTCCAGATATGGGCAAGGCGATTAACCTTCGCGGTGGACGCTAAGCCCCGCAAACGACTGGCTAACCGGCATCATTTCGAGGGTGTTGATATTGACGTGTTTTGGTAAGGTCGCAACCCACCAGACGGCTTCAGTCACATCTTCAGCGGTCAATGCATTGGCATTTTCGTAGGTTTTTTCGACTTTACCGTCATCGCCTTTGAAACGCACATTTGAAAACTCAGTGCCGCCCACTAAACCTGGCTCAATATCCGTCACACGGATAGCCGTTTTGTGCAGGTCTGCACGAAGGTTCAGGCTGAACTGGCGCACGAACGCTTTAGTTGCACCGTACACGTTACCGCCCGCATATGGCCAGCTTCCTGCGGTAGAACCGATGTTGATAATATGGCCGCGGTTACGCTCGACCATACCCGGCAACACGGCACGGGTCATATATACCAGGCCTTTGTTGTTGGTATCGATCATCGTTTCCCAGTCATCCGGGTCAGCTTTGTGCGCCGGTTCCATGCCCAGCGCGAGACCTGCGTTATTGACCAGAATGTCAATATTGCGCCACTCAGGAGGGAGCTGTTCCATCGCTTGTTCAATCGCCGCGCGGTTACGCACATCAAGTTGCAGCGTTATAACGCTATCACCCAGCTCATCTTTAAGCTCTTGCAGGCGTTCCTGACGACGGCCAGTGGCAATCACTTTATGGCCCTGTTGGACGAATCGACGCGTAATACTCTCACCAAATCCGGCAGTGGCGCCGGTTACCAGAATAATCATCTCACTGTTCCTCAACGCTTTTTGTGTCGTAATACCTTAGCACGCTAAGGCTGTTTGCGATAATTGAAGTTTAGTATGGCAGCACCCTGCGCATTACTGGTGCAGGCGGATTGTTGCGATGCAATATCGTGGTGCATCTTTCCCTTCGTTTTTTCATCTCCCGGCCAATGATACCAAAAAGCAACCGATTGCGATGCGTAGCAACCGTTTGCTAACTGAAAAGTTGCGCAAATGTTGCGCAGCGGTGAAAAATGTAATCTAAGCTGCTGTTATCAATGCGTTTAAATCTAAATCCCAACATGGCATCAACATTGCAACAGTTAACTCATTCTTCACAAACCCATTACAGGTACGGCGATGACAGTTAATTACACGCAAGCGCTACGCGGCCAGTTTTTCGATATCACCCAAACGGGTACCAGCCATGATGAGCTGCGGGCGAATGCTCGTCATCACGAAGATGCACTGTTGTTTATTGACGAGGGCACGATTGTTGCGCTGTTACCCTGGGATGAAGGGCGCACGTATTTGCACACCGAAACTGATTATGTCGACTATCGCGGAAAACTGATCGTACCTGGCTTTGTTGATACCCATTTGCATTATCCGCAAACAGAAATGATCGGCGCTTACGGTGAGCAACTTCTCGAATGGCTACAGACTTATACCTTCCCGGTGGAGAGTCAGTATCAGGACAGCTCACACGCGGCGAAAATGTCGGCGTTCTTCCTTAGCCAACTGTTGAGCAATGGCACCACCACGGCCCTGGTGTTTGGCACCGTTCATCCGCAATCAGTTGATGCCCTGTTCAGCGCGGCCGAACACCTTTCTATGCGGCTTATCGCGGGTAAAGTGATGATGGACCGCAACGCGCCAGATTACCTGACCGAAACGCCTGAGCAAAGTTACCTGCAAACCCGCGAACTTATTCAACGCTGGCACAAAAAAGGCCGCCTGAACTATGCTCTGACGCCACGTTTTGCACCGACTTCATCACCGGAGTTACTGGCTGCGGTACAAACACTGCGCGAGGAGTTTCCTGATACCTGGGTTCATACCCATTTAAGTGAAAACAGTGACGAAGTGGCATGGGTGAAAAGCCTGTGGCCGGCTTCGGAAAGCTATCTTGGCGTCTACCATCAGTATCAACTGACCGGCAAACGTAGCGTCTTTGCCCATGCCATCCATTTGCAGGAATGCGAATGGGATTGCCTGCAGCACACCCAATCTTCCATTGCCTTTTGCCCGACATCAAACCTGTTTCTCGGCAGCGGCCTGTTTAACTTAAAGCAGTGCCACGAACGAGGGATCCGTATGGGTATTGGCACCGATGTGGGAGCAGGTACCACCTTCAATATGCTGCAAACGCTGGCGGAAGCATACAAAGTTGCCCAGTTGCAAGGCTACCGCTTATGCGCCAGCGAAGCGTTTTATCACGCCACACTCGGCGGGGCTCATGCCCTGGATCTTGATGACAAAATTGGCAATTTCTTGCCCGGCAAAGAGGCTGATTTTGTGGTGCTGGATTTAGCCGTAACGCCGCTTCAGAAACTGCGCTACGCCAATAGTCGGGATATTTACGAAAAACTGTTCGTGCTAATGACCCTCGGTGATGACCGCAACATCTGGCACACGTGGGTCAATGGTCAATGCGTATGGCAACGTGACACGCTGGAGGTCGCGGCATGATTCAATTTTTACTCAATCAAAACTTAAAAACGCTTGATGACGTTGACCCAAATACCACCGTGCTGAACTGGCTGCGCGGCAGTGAGCATCGCTGTGGCAGCAAAGAAGGGTGCGCATCAGGCGATTGCGGCGCATGTACCATAGTGCTGGGCCAGGTTGACGGCGAAAAAATGCGTTATGACACCGCCAACAGTTGCATCACGCTTATCAGCCAGCTTGACGGTAAACAGCTACTCACCGTCGAAGATTTATCCGCAGGGGAAGAATTGCATCCGGTGCAGCAGGCAATGGCAGATTGCCACGCTTCACAATGTGGTTTTTGCACGCCGGGTTTTGTGATGTCAGGTTTTGCATTGCAAAAAGCCAACAGCGGCAGGGATCGCCATGAAATTGAAAAGGGCCTCGCAGGTAATCTGTGTCGTTGCACCGGCTATCACCCAATTATTGATGCGATGCAGAAAAGCTGCGTTCCGGCGACAGATAAATTTAGCCACGCCGAGCCTGAAACGGTATCGCGTTTACAGGCCCTGCAACGCCCGGACACTTCAGAGCTGAAAAAGTCCAACCGTTGCCTGTTGCCGAAAAGCGTTTCCCAACTGGCGGTGCTTTACCTGGAAAATCCGCAGGCGCGTTTACTGGCGGGTGGAACCGACCTGGCATTAACCATCACTCAGCAATACCAGACGCTGCCGCTGATAATTGGCATGAATCAGATAGATGAGTTAAAGACCATTACCGTTTCTGAAAGCCAGATTCGGATTGGCGCAATGGCAGCGTTACAGGCGTGCCATGAGACTCTGCTGCCGGTTATCCCTGCCTTTGCCCGGGTTCTTGACCGCTTTGCATCACCGCAAATTCGCCACCACGCGACGCTTGCCGGAAACCTGGCAAATGCCTCGCCGATTGGTGATGGTGCCCCCATGCTACTGGCGCTCGGTGCCGAACTTGAATTGCGGCGTGGCGATGCGCTCCGCCGCTTGCCGCTTGATGAATTCTTCCTGAGCTACCGTAAAACTGCGTTGCAGCGGGGTGAGTTTATTAGCGCGGTGATCATCAACAGAAATGATATCTCCCCGACGTTCTGCGCATGGAAAATATCCAAACGCATGGATGATGATATTTCGACGGTATTTGGCGCGTTTAACCTCGAATTTAACGGCGATGTGGTAACCGGCGCCCGACTGGCATTCGGAGGCATGGCGGCGACCCCTGTGCGGGCAAAAAGCGCCGAGCAAGCGTTGATGGGTTCACCATTAACACATCAAACCGTGTTGCGGGCCTGCGAGGCGCTGGCAGCTGACTTCCAGCCGTTAACCGATTTCCGGGGTTCTGGCCGCTACCGTCTGAAAGTCGCACAGAATTTATTGCGCCGATTAGCGTTACAACTTACCGAACAACCTCATGCGCTGGAGGTGCAGAACTATTCAATGGAGGAACAACCCCATGTCAACTAACCCGGTGCGACTGTCTGAACAGGCATTGATTGAACAGTTTGCGCAGCAGATGAAAGGTGGCGCGGGTCAGAGCCGTAAACACGAAAGTGCCGATAAACACGTGAGCGGCAAAGCGGAATACATCGACGACAAACTGACGTTGCCGGGCATGTTGTATCTCTGCCCGGTGCTGAGCCAGCATGCGCATGCGCGAATCATAAATATCGACACAACCCCGTGCTACAGGGTTCCTGGCGTGGAGCGCGTGTTCAGCTGGCGTGACGTTCCCGGTGAACTGGATATTGGCCCGCTTGCGCCCGGCGACCCGTTGTTTGCCCGCGATATCGTGGAATATCACGGCCAGGTTGTGCTGACGGTTGCCGCACAAACACCCGAAGCGGCGCGGGCGGCGGCACTGAAGGCGGTTATCGAATATGAGATACTCGAGCCGGTGCTTGACGTTGAAGAGGCTTTACGGCGCGAGTTGTATGTTCAGGAGCCGCATGTTCACCAGCGCGGCGATGCGCAAAGCGCGCTTGCCACTGCGCCACATCGCGTTCAGGGGCAATTTCACATTGGCGGGCAGGAACACTTTTACCTCGAAGGGCAAATTGCCGTGGTGCAGCCGGGGGAAGACGGCAACGTGACGGTCTGGTCGTCAACCCAACACCCAACCGAAGTCCAAAAGCTGGTGGCCTCGGTATTAGGCGTGACGATGAATAAAGTCACTGTTGATATGCGGCGCATGGGTGGTGGCTTTGGCGGTAAAGAAACGCAGGCTGCGGGGATTGCCTGCCATGCCGCACTGGTCGCTGCACTGACCGGGCGACCCGCGAAAATGCGCCTCTCTCGACGTGACGACATGCGCATCACAGGCAAACGCCACCCGTTTTTTGTTCGTTACGACGTCGGTTTCACTGACGAAGGGATGCTAAACGGCGTGGTGATCGATCTTGCCGCTAACTGCGGTTACTCGCTGGATCTCTCGGGATCGATCTGCGATCGCGCGATGTTCCATGCCGATAACGCTTACTACCTTGGTGATGCCTGCATTACGGGTTACCGCTGCCGTACTAATCTGGCCTCCAACACGGCATACCGTGGGTTTGGCGGGCCGCAGGGCATGGTCGCCATTGAACAGATTATGGACCACATTGCGCGTGAACTCGGACTCGACCCACTCGAGGTGCGCAAGCGCAATTACTATGGCGACACCGAGCGCAACATTACCCATTACCACCAGACTGTTGAACACAATACCATGCCGGAAATCACCAGCCAGCTTGAGGCGAGTGCTGATTACCACAGGCGGCGTGCTGAAATCAGCGAGTTCAATCGCCACAGCCCGGTACTTAAACGGGGGCTGGCGCTAACGCCGGTTAAATTTGGTATCTCATTTACTTCCAGCTTTCTCAACCAGGCCGGGGCACTGATCCTGATTTATACCGATGGCACCGTGCAGCTAAACCATGGCGGTACGGAGATGGGGCAAGGCCTGAACACCAAAGTGGCGCAGGTCGTAGCCGAAGTGCTGCAAATACCCGTCGAGCAAATTCAGGTCACCGCGACCCATACCGGGAAAGTCCCGAACACTTCGCCCACGGCGGCTTCGTCGGGTGCCGATCTCAATGGTAAAGCTGCCGAAATTGCTGCGCTCACCATTAAAGAACGGCTGGTGGAGATGCTTTGTCGGCTGCACCACTGCGAGGCTCACCAGGTTGAGTTTAGTAACGGCGTGGTGAAAGTCCCCGGCAGGCACTTTAGTTTTAATGAAATCGCTAATCTCGCCTGGTTAAACCAGGTCCCACTTTCGGCCACCGGGTTCTACAAAGTACCGGGCATTCACTACGATCGCGTGGCCGGGCGCGGGCAGCCGTTCTATTACTTCTCATATGGTGCGGCATGTTCGGAAGTAGTTATCGACACGCTAACCGGGGAGTATCGCCAGTTGCGCACCGACATTTTGCATGATGTGGGTAATTCGCTAAACCCGGCACTGGATATCGGGCAAATCGAAGGCGGATTTGTACAGGGCGCGGGCTGGCTGACCTGTGAAGAGCTGGTGTGGGATGACAAAGGGCGGCTGCTGACCGACAGCCCGATGAGTTACAAAATCCCGGCCATCAGCGACGCACCCGCCGATCTGCGCGTTAGCCTGCTGGAAAACCACGCCAACCCGCAGCACACCGTTTACCGCTCCAAAGCGGTGGGCGAACCGCCATTTATGCTGGGCATTTCAGTGTGGTGCGCCTTGCAGGATGCGGTGGCAAGCGTCACGAATTACCAGAAACATCCGCTGCTTGATGCCCCGGCGACACCTGAGCGTGTGTTCTGGGGCTGCCAGGAGGCGCCATGAACGAAGACTGGATTAGTGTACTGATGCAATTACGTGAAAGGCGCGAACCCTGCGTGTTGTTGACGTTGCTGGCAGACAAAGGTTCGGTGCCGAGAAACTGCGGCACCAAAATGGTTGTCGGGCGTGAGCAAACTTACCTGACGATTGGCGGCGGCCACCTTGAATATCAGTGCATCGCGATGGCGCGGGAGATGCTGGCGGTGCAAACCACATCCCCGCATACCGAGCATTTTAATCTGGGCGCACGGCTTGGGCAGTGCTGTGGGGGAATGACGACGGTATTGTTTGAGCCTTTGATTCAGCCGCAGCCGCAAATCGTAGTTTTTGGGGCAGGCCACGTCGGGCAAGCGCTGGTGGCTTTATTGTCGACGTTACCCTGTCACATAACCTGGGTGGACGAACGGCCTGATATGTTCGCTGGCGCACCGCCAGCGGTGAAAACCTGGCAGCCAGAAGACCCGCTGGATGCGGTTAAATCAGCGCCCGCGCAAAGCTACTTTATTGTGATGACGCATCATCACCCGCGCGACCTGGAATTAACCGAGGCGATACTGAAACGTGGTGATTACCGTTACCTGGGGCTGATTGGTTCGCAAACCAAACGCCAGCGCTTTGAATATCGCCTGGCAGGTAAAGGCATTAGCGCTGAACAACTCAACACCTTGCGCTGCCCGGTAGGGTTACCGGATGTGAAAGGTAAACTGCCCGCCGAAATTGCTGTAGCGATTGCGGCAGAGATAATTGCTGTGTATCAGGCGGCGAGTTGAGCTATAAATTAGCTTTGCGGTCAGCAGGAATTAACAGAATGCAGATAGAAAATCCGTTCTACCACATCAGTTTATTGCCGTATCAGGCACCCCATTTTGACGATATTCGCGACAGCCACTATCGCCCGGCTTTTGACGAAGCCAAACGTATTAAGCGCGAAGAGATCGCGGCAATTGCTAACGAAGCTGCGGCCCCAACGTTTGAAAACACCTGCCTGGCGCTGGAAAAATCCGGGCAAATGTTAGGCCGTGTCACCAACGTCTTTTTCGCTATGACCTCGGCGCACACCAATGACTACTTGCAACAGCTCGATGAGGAATTTGCCACTGAACTGGCCGAGCTTGCCGATGAAATGCGCCTTAATGCGGTGCTGTTTGCCCGTTTAGATAGCGTCTATCAACGCCGCCACACGCTGAGTCTTGATGACGAATCGCGGCGTTTAGTTGAAGTCATCTGGAAAAGTTTTACGCTTGCAGGGGCAACATTAAGCGAAGATAAAAAAACGCGCCTGAAAGTGCTGAACAAAGAAGCTGCACAGCTTAACAGCCAGTTTAACAATCGTCTGCATGCCGCCGATAAAGCCGCCGCGTTGGTGGTTGACGACATTACTCACCTGGCTGGATTAACGCCGGGTGAAATTGCAGCCACGGCGCAACAGGCAAATAGCAAAGGGCAGGACGGGAAATATGTCATTCCACTGCTTAACTTCACCCAGCAGCCCGCGTTGCAATCGCTACAGAACCGCCAGACGCGTGAAAAACTGTTCAAAGCTGGCTGGGAACGCACTCAACACAACGACAGCAACGATACCCGAACGATAGTGGCGCGCCTTGCAACACTGCGTGCGGAACAAGCGCAACTGCTTGGGTTTGAGAACTATGCCGCCTGGAAAATTGCCGATCAAATGGCAGAAACGCCGCAGGCCGCGTTGCAATTTATGCGTGATATCGTGCCTGCCGCCACCGCACGTGCCAAACGCGAGATGGCTGATATCCAGCAAGTGATTGACGAGCAACAGGGCGGGTTTAAAGCCGAGGCCTGGGATTGGGCGTTTTATGCCGAGCAAGTGCGTCTGGCGAAATACGACCTCGATGAAGCGCAAATCAAACCGTACTTTGAATTAAATCGAGTACTAACCGATGGTGTCTTTTGGGCGGCCAGCCAGCTCTTCGGGCTAAAATTTGTTGAACGTTTCGATATTCCGGTCTACCACGATGATGTCCGCGTGTGGGAAATATTCGATAAAGACGGTCGTGGAATGGCGCTGTTCTATGGCGACTTCTTTGCCCGCGACAGCAAAGGCGGCGGGGCGTGGATGGGCAACTTTGTTGAACAATCTACGTTACTGGAAGACGCGCCGGTAATTTACAACGTCTGCAACTACAGCAAGCCAGCAGTTGGCGAAGCGGCACTCATTTCCTGGGACGATGTCGTGACGCTGTTCCATGAATTTGGGCACACGTTACACGGGCTGTTTGCTACCCAGCGCTACGCGACACTTTCTGGCACCAATACCCCACGAGATTTTGTCGAATTCCCGTCGCAAATCAATGAACACTGGGCGCGTGAGCCACAAGTGTTCGCCAACTATGCCCGCCATTATCAAACCGGCGAACCTATGCCGGAGGCGCTGAAAGAGAAGCTATTCCGTGCCGCGCGTTTTAATAAAGGCTACGACATGACGGAACTGCTTTCTGCGGCATTGCTGGATATGAACTGGCACAGTTTACCGGCGGGTAGTGTGGTTGATGATGTGGCGCAGTTTGAAGCGAACGCGCTCGAAAAAGAACGAATCAATCTGGCGGAAGTCCCCCCGCGTTATCGCAGCAGCTATTTCGCGCATATCTTCGGTGGTGGTTACGCTGCGGGTTATTACGCTTATATCTGGACGCAAATGCTGGCCGATGACGGCTATCAGTGGTTTGTTGAGCAGGGCGGGCTAACGCCACAAAATGGTCAGCGTTTCCGCGAGGCGATTTTGTCGCGTGGGAATAGTCAGGAACTGAAAGCGTTGTATAACGAATGGCGCGGACATGCGCCATACAGCGAGCCGATGCTGGAATACCGGGGTTTAGAAAGTTAACAAACCCATATTAACCCGCGGTTCTCGCGGGTTAATATTTCGCAGGCAAATGGTTCAACGCCTTTAAAACCCCATCATCTAATTCGATATAACCGCCCTGTCTGAGCTGCGCGAGGATTTTCATGATCGTGCTGCGCGACAGGCGGGTTCTTTCCTGAATGTATTTCACCGCCGAAATTTTTGCTCTGACATGTTCTGGTTCACGCATCAGTGAAATCAATTGAAAACGCATCACTTCATAAGCAGTAGGGGCCGTGAGCATCACGTTGTTGATAAAAAGGTTAGTCGCGAGTCGGGATATATGGTTGGCGAGCAACTCCCATGCATTAAGCTCACCAATCCATTTTTGTGCCTGCTCAGCCGTGGTAATGGCAATCTCACATTCGCTCAGTGTTTCCAGGAAAAGCCCGGTGTCCGATTTTGGCAGTAAATTGGTGATACCCATGATGTTGGGAACACCAAGCCTGCTGATGACCACTTCATCGGTATCTCGTCGTGCCTGAAGTAGGCCAGAGTGGATGATGTAGCACATGTTCTCGCCATTGTCGTAAAAGTACAGGCGCTTATGGGCAGGTATTATTTCGAACGTGACCAATGGCCTAAGTAATTCGACTAAATCAATCGTGGATTGGTGTAGATAAATCAGAGCATTTTTGTCTGTTTCATTTTGGGGCTTCATAATCATGCATATCAGAGTGGCCATTATTGAGTTAAATTTAGCATAATTCCCCTAAATTAGTACTCTGCTTAACTATTTGTTTCAATTGATTTATAGCGAGTAAGATTTTGCCAAATGGTCGCTGTTATCGCTCAGTATTTCAGTGGGATATTATTAATCGCCTGCAATAAACCTCTTTCCGTCACAATGTACCCCCCCGTTTTTAACTGCGCGAGGATTTTCATAATACTACTCCGGGAAAGAAAAGTTCTGCTTTGGATGTAATTTGCGATAGTCACACTGCTGCGAATAGCATCGCTCTCACTCATTAATTCATATAATTGATAGCGAATAATATCATAAGAAGAAAGTGAGGATATTTTCGTGCAGTGATCATAAACCCGCGTGACAGTATAAATTAACAATTGTGATAATTCTTGCCATAAATCATTCTCGGAAATGATTTCATTAGCAATGTTCAGCGGTAATGCACTGACTTCTGATGCATCATGAGTACGAATATACAGGTAGTCTGGTTCAGTTAATTGTGTGCTCATGCCGAACACATAAGGGGCTGATTCTGTATTAATCACCATTCCATCAATGCTCCGATAAAGCGAGACACTGCCTTTGTGCAATAAAAAGCATCTTCTTTGCTGGTTATCAATGTAGTTAATGTTTTGTCTGGATTTTGTTTTTAATTTGTTAGAGGCAGGACTCAAATGTGTAATCAGTGTCTCAATTCCAGCAATCGGTTTCTTGTTTATGATGTTGGCATCATCAGTGAAGAAATTATTTTGTTGTTGAAATACAGTCATTTATAGTCTCTGAATCAGCACCAGGAATAATCCTGGATGGTTATTTTATGGCTGCATTATGGTTAAGAAGAATTGTTATGTGAATAAATGTTACGGTGTAAAATTACACCGAAAAAGACCTTGAGTTGAAAGCGTGAATTAGTGAGAATTGATTCGAACAGGGAATGATGGGGTTGTTCAAGGATTGATAATTAATATAGGCATGATTTTGCCCAGTAAATACTCACTAAGCAATTGCTTATATTAATGCGGTAGTCAATTTCATGTGAACTGCAACTATTTCACTGCTATTATAAAATGATAATGCATGGATAACTTGACAGGTTTATTTACTCATTATACTAGGTAATGAGTAGAGGGGATTTTATCCAAATTCTCGCCGTCATATAATTATATAAAGGAAAACGCAATGAAACGTAATTTGATCGCTATGGCTATCGCCGCTACCTCTATTTTGTCTGCTGCATCTGTATTTGCTGAAGATGGTACTGTTAACTTTACAGGGGAAATTATTCCAAACCCGTGTGTGGTTGATATCGGAGCAAACGACACAATGACGGTTGATCTGGGTAAAGTAGGTATCACTTCATTTAAAGGGGTTGGTTCCCGAGCGACTGCAACCAAATTTATTTTGCGCCTGAAAGATTGCCCAATTCAAATGGTCACTGCGCGTTTTAAATTTGATGGTGCGGCTTACAATGGTGATGATTCAGTATTGAAATTGTCCGAAGGCTCACAGGTCGCTACAGGTGTTGCAATTGAACTGTCTGATATTGCCGCAAAATTGCCGCTCTATACAGCATCTACATCTTACACCCTGGTGCCTGGCGTTAACGAACTGCCATTCTATGCACGTTATATTCAAATGGCGAGTGATGTAACTGCTGGTCCTGCAAACTCTGTTGCTACGTTCACTGTGAACTACAACTGATTCGATTCTTTCTAATAAAAGAATTTTCGGGCCGATATTACTCGGCCCGTGTTTACGTTACATGGGGCATATATGAAATTATTCCATAAAGCCATTTTATTAGGTGCTTTAGCGATTGCGTATTCTGCTACGGTCAATGCTGGTGTGATCATTGGTGGTACTCGGGTTATTTATGATGGAAGTAAAAAGGAAGTTTCACTGAGCGTCAATAATCCTGATACTGTGCCGTACTTAATTCAGTCGTGGATTGATACCCAGGCGGGTGGCGTTGAGAAAGCTCCCTTTATTATCACGCCGCCTCTATACCGTTTAGATCAGGGGCAGCAAAACTTAATGCGTATCGTGCTGGCGGGCAACAAGTTGCCAGAAGATAAAGAATCGTTGTTCTGGCTGAACATTAAATCTATTCCGTCTGCACCTAAGAAAGAAAATACTCTACAGGTGGCGGTGAAAACGCGGATTAAATTAATATATCGCCCGGCAGCATTGAAAAAAATTGTTCCAGAAGATCTGGCTGGACAGTTAACCTGGCATACTGTTGGCTCGCAGGTTGAAGTCAGTAATCCTACCAGGGTTTATATGAACTTTAACCAGATATCACTAAATGGCCGGGCGTTACCCGACGTCTCATTTGTTGCGCCTGGTGGTACAGCACGTTTTAATTTGCCTTCCGGTATTTCTTCGGGAACGCTGACATTTAAAATTATTAGTGACTACGGCGGCATTGGAGAAATCCACACTACCACTTTGTGATTTATAATTATCACTTCCCTTGCTAAAGGGAAATACGGAATATGAGAGTAGAGTCTCTAAAAACTAGCAGGAAGCTGACAATGATAACAATGAAATGTTTCCCGTCACGTCAGGCTTATCTTGCCTGGTGGGTTGCTCTGGCCTGTTCAGGAATGAGTGAAATAGTGCAGGCGCGGGATTTTTTTAATCCGGCGTTACTGGAAATTGACAATCCATCATCACAAGGTGTCGATCTTTCAGCATTTGAAAATGGTGAACAGGCAGCAGGTGTATATCGTGTTGATGTTATTGTTAACGGTCAAATGGTTGACACCCGCGATATCACCTTCAGGCAGGTTAAAGAGGGGAGTCAGGAAGCAAATCTCCAACCTTGCTTGTCGGTCAGTGTATTACAAAGCTATGGAATTAAAACATCGCTATTTCCTGAAATAAAAAATGAAGATGAATGCGTTAATCTTGCCGCAATACCGCAAGCATCGGCTGAGTTTTTATTCACAACGCAGAAGTTATTACTCAGTATTCCACAAGCGGCAATGACTGCGCAGGCTCGCGGTTATGTTGCCCCGGAATTATGGGATGAAGGTATTAGCGCTTTATTACTCAATTATAGCGCCACCGGCAGCAACACGCAGGCGCGTAATAATTCAGCGAAAAATGATAACAGCCAATATATCAACCTGCGCCCAGGTGCCAACCTCGGACCGTGGCGTTTACGTAATTATTCGACCTGGAACCGGGACAATAACGGGCGCAGTCAGTGGGATTCTGTTTATACCTACGTGCAGCGCGACATCATTGCGCTGAAAAGCCAGATGACATTGGGTGACAGTTCAACGCCCTCAGACGTGTTCGACAGCATCCCATTCCGTGGCGGCCAGATTGCGTCTGATGAAGAGATGATCCCGGACAGCATGAAAGGCTATGCGCCGGTAGTTCGCGGAATTGCTCGCACTAATGCACGAATTATTATTCGCCAGAACGGCTATGTCATTTATGAAAATTACGTAGCCCCTGGGGCATTTGAAATTACCGATATGTATCCAACGGGTGGATCAGGTGATTTGTACGTCACCATTAAAGAAGCCGATGGCAGTGAACAATATCTGGTGATCCCTTTTGCTTCGTTGCCCGTTTTGCAACGTGAAGGACGCTTAAAATACAGCCTGACGGGGGGGCAATATCGCTCCTACAGCAGCAGCGTTGAAAATACTCCGCTGGCACAGGGCACCGCGATTTATGGCTTGCCGCGCGGATTTACTCTTTATGGCGGCGTGCAGGAGTCCAGCAAATATCAATCGCTGGCCGTCGGTCTGGGAAAAAACCTTGGCGATATTGGCGCGATTTCGGTGGATGTGACGCAGGGTTGGTCAAGACCGAAAGAAGGTGAAAAGAGCAATGGCGAATCTTGGCGTATTCGTTACAGCAAAAACTTTGCTGACACCGGCACCAACTTTGCGATTGCCGGATATCGCTACTCGACATCCGGTTTTTACAGCATGCAGGAAATTCTCGACTCTTATAGCGATCAGTCGGTGAACCCTGACAGACGCCGCAACCGCGCTGAAACCACCTTAAGCCAGACGCTGGGGCAATATTTTGGTGCATTAACGTTTACGGCAATCCGCGAGGATTACTGGAGCATCAATAAGACCATGGAGTCTTACGGTGCCAGCTATAACAACTCGTGGAATGGTGTGAGTTTCAACCTGGGCTATTCATGGAATAAAAACTCGACTGCGGATGGGAGTAATGGCGGGAAACTTTACGATAACGATCAACAATTTTCATTATCGGTAAGTGTGCCGCTTGAGCGTTTCCTGAGTACTACCTGGGCTAATTACAGTTTAAATAGCAGTAAAAATGGCAACACTACTCATAGCGTGGGCATGAGCGGTAACGCCCTGCAAGGCAATGCGCTGAACTGGAGCGTGCAACAAGGTTACGGCACCGACGGCGTGGGCTACACCGGCAACCTGAACGGTGACTATCGCGGTACTTACGGCGAAGTGCAGGCCGGATACGGTTATGACAAAAACAGTGACCGCCTGAGTTACGGCGTTTCGGGCGGTATTTTGGCTCATGCCGATGGCATCACTCTGGCACAACCATTTGGTGAAACACTGGGTTTGGTTAAAGCACCAGGAGCTAAAGGCGTAGGTGTCTCAAACCAGGATGGAGTAAAAACCGATTTCCGGGGTTATACCGTGGTGAGCAACCTGTCGCCATATCGTAAAAATGACATCACGCTTGATCCTGAAGCGATGCCGGATGACGTAGAAATGGAACTGACCAGTAAAACGGTGGTGCCAACTCGGGGTGCGGTGGTGAGGGCAGAATATATTGCCAGCGTCGGTTTGCGGGTATTACTCACGCTTAATCGCGCTAATGGCAAAATGGTGCCGTTCGGTGCCATTGCCACGCCGGTAAATACCGATGTTAAAGAACAAGGGTTTATTGTGGGTGATGTCGGTCAGGTTTATCTGACAGGCTTAACTGAGCGCATCGATATGTTGGTCAAGTGGGGTGAAACTCCCGAAGATTTGTGTCGCGTAAAAACTGATTTGCCTGCGCCTAAAGCAGACGAGTCAGTAATACAAATGTCGGCAAACTGTTTGTAAGGAAATAATGACATGAAGTCCCAATTAAAAGCCTTATTGATGTTGCCGTTATTATTCGCTGGAGGTAAAGCCTTTGCAGTTTGTGATTTTGGTGGCACTTCGCTGGTGACATTAACGATGAATGCGGGAAGTATCGTTATTCAACGTGATTTACCAGTGGGAACAACATTTGCGACGATTGTCAGTGCCGGAACTTCCTCAGGTTTTGGTTGTACTACAGCATGGAGTTATAAGTGGTTTCCGATGATATTCAACGTGGCAGCCCCGATTTCTAACAGTGAACCGGTCTGGAAAACTAATATTGCCGGTGTAGGTGTTTCATTTGGTCAGCAAAGCCCGGTCGCGATGACGGCTAACCATTATGGCTATTGGCCCACCGGACGGACTTTATATTTCATTAAATATGATGCGACCGGAAGTGGGCCATTAACGACGGGTTATGTTCAACAGGCGAGGGTCGTTAGCCCGACAACCATGACGGGTATGAACGTTCAGTTAACTGGCGGCAGTATTACTACGGTAGCTTGCTCAATAAACACCACATCGCTGACATTCCCGATCGGTGAAGTGAATGTAAATACTTTTAGCAGTACGGTCGGTTTTATTAATCCGAAACAAAACACTCAAAACCTGGGATTAACTTGTGATGTTAACGCGAATGTTAATGTCACGATGAGTGGGACACAAAACCCAGACACCACAAATACCAGTGTGCTGAAATTAACTAATCAGGGAAGTGCCGGTGTGGCAACGGGAATTGGTGTGCAATTAGTTTATGGCTCGACTCCATTAACTTTAAATTCAACCATTTTTTTGAAGAAAGCCACCATCGCGGCAACATCATTGCCACTTATAGCCCGTTATTATCAGACCAAATCAACGGTCACAACGGGTGATGCCAATAGCTCCGCAACGCTTACGCTGACCTACCAGTAGTTAGCAATAAATTTATAAACATGATAGCGGAAAACATAAGGAAATAAGGATATGAATAGTGCAAAGAAAGTATTACCAGCATTGGTATTGGCAACACTGTTCGCAGGGAATATTTATGCCGCGGCAGATAACATACCGATTCAGATTTCAGGGCGTATTATTGCATCACCTTGCACCACGGTAAATAACGGTATTAGCCCATTAACCGTACCACTAGGTGACAATATTGGTGCCGGGACTATGCAAAATGCCGGTGCCAACTCAGATTGGGTTGAATTTAATATCGATCTGACTAACTGCCCGGCAGGTACGATCAACGTAAAAGCGACGTTTACCGGAACCCCAGATACCGCTGATAACACGCGCTGGTTAAACATGGCGACGACCAAAGCGGCTAATACTTCCGTTGAGCTTAAAGATAAAGCCACGAATGTGATGATAAGCAATGGTAGTACGTTAACCGCGCCTGTTTCTTCTAACAAAGCAACGTTTAAATTAAAAACGGCTGCCTATACCAAACTGGGTGCCGTTACACCGGGCGATATCAGCACGACTGTACTTGCCTCGTTTATTTATCAGTAAGCGATAAATTATTAATGACGTGCCCATCAGGAGGATTTATGCGGGAATACGGGAGTCTGTTTATTCTGCCGTTAGTGTTGCTGGTTGGGCCGTCAAATGCAGAAGATATCAGCATAGAAGGGCGTATTGTCAGCACGCCTTGTTCTGTGGATGTCGATACGCAAGATAAGCTGATTAATTTTGGAAGGGTGGCTAATTCGACACTTTCTCCACCAAATCAAGGAAGCCGCTGGAATAACTTTGAACTGGTGCTATTAAATTGTGCAGCTTATCTGCAACAGGCAACGGCAACATTGAGTGGAACTCCTGACATTATTGATCCAACGGCATTTAAAAATCGAGGTAATGCGATAAATGTTGCGTTACGTCTGACCAATACCGATCATTCGGTTATTTACCAGAATGAAAGTCAAATGACCGTGCCTGTTGATGGAGTCACTCATAAAGCGGTGTTTCCAATGTCTGCCCGGATTATTAGTCCATTACAGATAGCTGGGGCCGGAACATTCAGAGCCGTAGTGAATGTTAGCTTTACTTATCAGTAAATGATTTTCCTTGACCTGTAATTTAATGATTTTTGAAGGTTTTCAATGCTGAATATTGCCATCGATGATTCAAACACTTTCTATCGTTATGGATTGGAAAAACTCCTCGAACATGTCTTTTCTCTGGGGAATGACGAACCTGTTATCTTTGAAGCGTTATCGATGGCAAATGCAACCAAGGCAGATGTTATTGTAAAAAACTTTGTTGCAGGTGAAGCATTTATCTGTCACCCAATGCTGAAGTTTCGTGTCAAACCTGGGTTGCTTATCGGCTTATATGAGGGTAACAAATCACCGTGGCATACAGAACTGCCGCTCTGTATCAAAAACATTTTGTTTATTAATCGCAATGAAATGTTAAGTGTTGTCTACGATAAAATTATTGAGGCGTGGCAAGAGAAAATTATTGACTCGAAAGAACTAAAATGTAAAAAGTGCCTTAAATGCCGATATCGTTCATTAACATCTCAGCAATCTGTTATTGCCCGACACATTTTACATGGCAATGACATCATAGAGATTGCCAGTTCTTTAGAAATTAATGTTAAGACAGTCAGCGCGCACAAACGCTTAATGATGAAAAAGTTCAATCTCGATTCTGACTGTGAATTAGTGCAATTTCTCAATAACCTGAGAACACATAATCCACCCGTTCATTTGTTTGCCAGCTAATAATTTGAATGCGTATAAGAATTTTTAATCAAACCGGGTGAAAGCTCGGTTTTTTCGTATTCATCTTCACTCTCACTCTATCAATATTTCGCCGGTAAATGGCGGACTTCCTTCAATACTCCATTCTCAATCATAATGTATTCCCCCTCTTTTAACGCAGAAAGAATGCGCATAATGCCACTACGCGAAAGATGTGTTTTTGACCGTATATACTTTTCCGCGGTAATGGACTCTCTGAGAGAGTCAGGTTCATTGATAAGCTTCAGCAACTGGTTGCGAATCATCTCATATGCACTAGGGGCGTTAAGAATCGAGGCGTAGTTAAGTAACCGGTTTGAGACAAACCGCATATGGACCGAGAGGTTCTGCCAAAGATTATCTTTCTCTATGATGTTAAAAATATCATCACGAGAGATTTCAGCAATCTCGCAAGGCTCGTTGGTTAGAAAATACAAAGATGAAGCTGCTTCAAACTCACCCAGTCCAACAATAGCGGGTGCGGGTAGGCCACCTATCAAAATACCGCCAGAATGATAGACAGAAATGCTCCCGGTACGGATCAGATAGCAATTGAGTCGCCCCTGAGTCATAAAAGGGCAGACCCGCCCCGCTGGGGACAGTTTGAACTCCACATAAGGAATCAATTTTCTAATGAATTCTTCAGTATAAAGTGAGAACTTTTCAATATTGTTCACATTCTTTCCTCAGGTTTAATACCAAAGCTTCATATAGGATCACATAGTCTTATAAAAACATAGCATACAAAGCACGGGTATTCCTCAAGTCTGATGGGCAAAAATTTAAGCAAATGTTTCTAGTAAATTCATAAGGTTAATACTTCAATGGCAAATGGTTGACGTTATGCAAAATGCCTTTTTCTATGCTTATGTAGTTACCCGCTCTCAGTTCCGCCAAAATACGCATCGTGCCACTGCGGGATAAAAATGTTCTGCTAATAATGTAATTTGCCGCCGTAGTCTTACTGCGGATTTCCGGACTTTCATTCATCAGCTCAAGCAGTTGAAAACGAATAATTTCGTACGCAGAGAGTTGCGAAATTTTAGCGCAATGCGCATAGACACGAGCAATGGTATAAATCAGTAACTTTGCCAGACTTTCCCAAAGCTCATTGTCATCAATTAAACGATGTGCCTCGGTCAGGGAAAGTGTGGCGACCAGGCAAGGCTCCTGAGTACGCAAAAAGAGGTACTCTGGCGACGTGCTTTGCTGACCCATACCAAAAATAAAGGGGGCTGATTCTGAATTAAGAATCATATTGTCATGCTTGCGATATAGCGAAATGCTCCCTTCAAGCAGGATGATAATGGTATTCTCATCTTGATTACCATAGTTAAAAATTTGTTTATTATTTGTTTCAAATGTATTTGCATAGGGCAGAAAACAATTAATTAAATTCTGTATGTGAGAATTAGGTTTATCTTTTCTGTCTGTGCAATCAGCTGAAATTACTGATTTTTCTATTGCCTGCATAGGTGATAACTCCGATATGAATGGATTGTTCTTAGAGCTGGTCTGTTATTTGAGTCAGCATTATGGCAAGGCAACTCCCAATTTTAGTATTGCTTTCTCGGTCTAAATTTAGACCGAGAAATACCTTGAGTTTGATGTGTGATTTGATGAAAATTGATTCAAGCAGCGAATTGATGTGAAGTTCAAAAGTTGATTATTAATATAGGTTCGGTTTTTATGGTTAACGCCAAAAGAACGAATTGAATATTAATGAGATAAATCACCTTCTCTTCTCATGTCACATTTCGCTGTACATATAACATGATGATGCATGGAAAACCTGACGGTATATTTTTCATTATTTCACGATAATGAATGGGGCTTGTTTTGCCTGAATAAAACGTCAAATAAATATATAAAGGAAAACAAAATGAAAAAGAATTTACTCGCTGTTGTAATTGCTGCTATCTCCGCTGTATCTGCTTCTAATGCTATGGCAACTGCAGGCACCGTGAACTTCACAGGTGTCATTCTGGATACGGCTTGTACTGTTGACGTGGCTTCTGCAAACCAGACTGTTCCATTGGGTGAATACAATAAGTCTGAATTCACCTCCATGGGTACTGTAACAGCGGCTAAGAAATTCTCTATCGTGCTGAAAGACTGCCCTGAAGCAATCAAAATTGCTCACGTGCGTTTTGACGGCGAGCCAGTTATTGCTGATTCTACTCTGCTGGCTATCGACAGCACCGTTCCGGGCGCAGCTACTGGTGTTGCAATCAATCTGATGTCTGCAGATAAAACTCAGTTGCCTCTGCACGGCGAAAACAGCTATCGCTACACTCTGACTGACACTGTAG
This sequence comes from Buttiauxella brennerae ATCC 51605, assembly GCF_001654925.1. Lineage (GTDB taxonomy): Bacteria > Pseudomonadota > Gammaproteobacteria > Enterobacterales > Enterobacteriaceae > Buttiauxella > Buttiauxella brennerae. The sequence continues at coordinate 112,665 of NZ_LXER01000017.1, read as the reverse complement.
ATAACGTTCTGGATTTCTACGCTCAGTATAAATCAACATCTGCAACAGTGACTGCTGGCCCGGCAAACTCTGTAGCCAGCTTCTCTGTTGTTTATAACTAATATCCAGACAGAAATGACAAGAGGGCCGGATTTCCCGGCCCTTTTTTACAGAGGTATCAAATGAATTTTGTCAGTAAAACTATAATTGCCCTGGTGATAGCCGGTACGGCTATTTCTGCAGCCAATGCAGGCGTTGTGATTGGTGGAACCCGGGTGATTTATGACGGTGGAAAAAAGGAAGCTTCACTGAGCGTCAATAATCCGGATTCTGTGCCATATCTGATTCAGTCATGGATTGACACCCAATCAGGTGGCGCTGAGAAAGCTCCCTTTATTATCACGCCGCCACTGTTTCGTTTAGATAACGGCCAACAGAATATATTGCGTATCGTGCGTGCCGGGAATCTGCCGGATAATAAAGAATCAATGTACTGGTTAAATATAAAATCTATTCCTTCTGCACCTAAAAAGGAAAACACGCTCCAGGTGGCGGTAAAAACCCGCATTAAATTGATTTATCGCCCGGGGTCGTTAAAGAAAAATATACCGGAAAAAGTCGCGGATCAACTGACCTGGCAGAAAGTCGGTAACCAGCTGCAGGTGACTAACCCAACCAGTTACTACATGAATTTCAACCAAATTACGGTCGGTGGTAAAGCCGTGTCAGATGTCAGCTTTGTCGCGCCGGGCGGTACGGCACGCTTTAACTTACCTGCTGGCGTTTCATCGGGACCCCTGAGCTTTAAATTAATCAGTGATTACGGGGGCACCGGCGAAGCTCATAACGCGTCAATTTAATAAACTTAATAGATGCTTCCCGGGCGTACAGGGTGGTACGGACCAGAATGATATAGCCTGATATATACAGGCAGGAAGTTAATGATGAAAGCAAATAATCGTCTTCAATTACGATCGACCCATCTCGCCTGGTGTGTCGCGCTGGCGTGTTCAGGTATGAGTGAAACAGCTCAGTCGCGTGATTATTTTAACCCGGCATTACTCGAGGTTAATAACCCTTCTTCACAAGGTGCTGATCTTACCGCCTTTGAAGAGGGTGAACAGGCGGCCGGTATTTATCGTGTTGATGTTGTTATTAACAACCAACTGGTCGACACCCGGGATATGACTTTCAAAATGGTCAAAGAAGGTAAGGGAGAGGCGAAACTTCAGCCTTGTTTGTCTGTCGGTGTTTTACAAAGCTACGGCGTAAAAACAGCTCTGTTCCCGCAGCTTAATGTTGAGGCGGAATGCGCTAATCTCTCGGCTATTCCGCAGGCGTCAGCTGAGTTTTTATTTTCATCACAGCAGTTATTGCTGAGTATTCCTCAGGCGGCACTTTCCGCGCAGGCGCGTGGCTATGTGGCGCCAGAACTATGGGATGAAGGTATTAACGCGCTGCTGCTGAACTACAGCGTCAGCGGTAATAACACATTTGTGCGTAATGGCCAGAACACCAATAGCCAGTATGCCAACCTGCGCCCGGGCATCAACTACGGCGCCTGGCGCCTGCGCAACTACACCACATGGAACCGTGACAGTGACGGCAAAGACAGATGGGATACGGTTTACACCTACGCCCAGCGTGATGTCGTTGCCCTGAAAAGCCAGATGACGCTCGGCGACAGCTCAACACCATCTGATGTGTTCGACAGTATTCCGTTCCGCGGCGGTCAGTTAGCCTCTGATGACGATATGTTGCCAGACAGCCTGAAAGGCTACGCACCCGTGGTACGTGGAATTGCCCGTACCAATGCGCAGGTGATTATTCGCCAGGGCGGTTATGTTATTTATCAAAGCTACGTCGCACCGGGTGCTTTTGAAATTACCGACATGTACCCGACCGGTGGCTCCGGTGATTTATTTGTCACCATAAAAGAAGCAGACGGCAGCGAACAATATCTGGTGGTGCCTTTTGCTTCCGTACCCGTTTTGCAGCGTGAAGGGCGGCTGAAATACAGTCTGACAGGCGGTGAGTATCGCTCGTATAGCAGCAGCGTTGAAAAAACGCCGCTGGCGCAAGGTACAGCAATTTATGGTCTGCCACACGGCTTTACGATTTATGGCGGCTTGCAGGAGTCGAGCAAATATCAGTCCCTGGCACTGGGCCTGGGGAAAAACCTCGGTGATATTGGGGCGATTTCGACCGATGTGACACAAGGCTGGTCAACGCCAAAAGGCGGCTTAAAAACAGATGGGCAGTCATGGCGTGTTCGCTACAGTAAGAACTTCTCTGAGAGCGGCACCAACTTTGCCATCGCAGGTTATCGCTATTCCACCTCCGGCTTTTATAGCATGCAGGAAGTGCTCGATACCTATAGTGACTCGCACTTTTCCGACGACCGCCGCCGTAATCGTGCAGAAATGACTCTTAGTCAGGCGCTGGGTAAATCCATGGGGGCTGTTTCGCTGTCGGCCATCCGCGAGGATTACTGGAATATTAACAAAACTATGGAGTCGTATGGCGCGAGCTATAACAACGCATGGAATAGCGTCAGTTACAGCCTGAGTTACACATGGAGTAAGAACTCGACGGCAAATGGTAGCAATAGCGGGAAAATTTATACCAACGATCAACTGGTCTCATTGAATATCAGCGTTCCGTTGTCAAATTTCCTGCCAAATAGCTGGGCTAACTACAACATGAATACCAGTAAACAGGGCAATACAACCCATAATATCGGTGTCAGTGGTATTGCTTTACCCGGCAACGCACTGAACTGGAACGTGCAGCAGGGCTACGGAACAAATGATGTCGGTTACACCGGAAATATGAATGCTGATTACCGGGGAACCTACGGCGAAGCGCTTGCAGGATACAGCTACGATCAGCATTCACAGCGCGTGAATTATGGCCTTTCCGGTGGAGTCCTTGCTCACAGTGACGGCATTACGCTGGCGCAGCCTTTTGGCGAAACCATTGCGTTGGTCAAAGCACCTGGTGCTGTCGGAGTTGGGGTATTGAACCAGAATGGGGTGAAAACGGATTATCGCGGCTACACCGCGGTGAGCAATATGACGCCATTCCGTAAAAACGACATCAGTTTTGATACCGCAAGTATGCCGGATAACGTGGAGCTGGAATTAACCACCAAAACCGTGGTACCGACGCGTGGTGCGGTGGTGCGTGCGGTTTATCAGGCGAACGTTGGGCTAAGGTTGTTATTGAATCTGAAACGCAACAATGGCGAACCTGTTCCATTTGGTGCCATTTTATCAATGAATAATAAAGATGCCGATAACCATGGATTTATTGTGGGTGATAACGGGCAGGTTTATTTAACTGGCCTGAGTAATAACCTTGATTCCACTGTGAAATGGGGTGATGACGCCACGCAAATCTGCCAGGTTAAAACCGTATTGCCTGAACCGAAAAATGATACATCCGTTACGCAGCTTGATGCCGTGTGTCATTAAGGAATTCGCTATGAAATATTTTGCTTTAATTATTACATTATTATTTTCTGGTCTTGCTGGGGCCGTTTGCCAGACGGTAGATACCTGGCTTTCAGTTGTTAATGCCGGAAATATCATCGTTCAGCGCGATACGCCGGTAGGAGCGCTAATTGGGACTGTACCAACCCAGGCCCAAGAAGTTCATCAGGCTACTTGCATCAATGCCACCGGCCCTGGCAAGGCATTGGCCCAGTTCGATTATATGGGGGGAGTGGCAACGTCCATTCCCAATGTCTATAACACGAACATTCCAGGGGTCGGTATGAGTATTGTTGGTATGACGGGTGGCACATCGACGATGCAAAGTCCACCGGTTCCCTATCAGCTTGCTTCGGGTAGTACAACCATTACAGATATTTGGTCGGGAAATCCACAGGTTATAAGACTTTATAAAGTGGGGAATATTATTTCAGGTAATTTGGTTCCTGGCAGAGTTGGTCATCAAACACTTTTAGACGATGGCGGTATTTTGCGTGATATCCAATTGTCGGGTGGTTCTGTCACACAAGTCGCCTGTTCGATAAAAACGCCTAATTTAGTGTTTCCATTGGGCGATGTTCCGGTTTCAACTTTTGGCAACACCATCGGTTTTATACCGGATGTCAGCTCAACTCAAAACCTTGGGTTGGATTGTGATGCCGGTGCCAATTTTAATGTTTCATTAAATGGGACACAAAACCCTGATAGTTCGAATGCCAGCGTACTAGCATTAAATAACCAGGGGGGAAGTGATGTCGCCAGTGGTGTGGGGATTCAGCTTCTTTATAATGATGTTCCTTTAATATTGAATAATAGAATCGTGCTGAAAAGCTCACCGGGTGGTGTCGAAACCTTTCCTCTGAAGGCACGTTTTATTCAGACTCAAACCACGGTAACGGCTGGCGATGCCAGTACCAGTGCCACGCTACAATTAACCTATCAATAAGGGCGGTAATTATCATGAAAAAGACCATTACTGCTTTGATTCTCTCGGGTGCCGCACTGTGTTATGTCGTTATGGCCAGTGCTGCCGACCTGGTGAATATCAGCGTAACCGGGCGTGTGGTGGCATCACCGTGTGTCGTCGATACGGATACTGTCTCGAAACAAGTTGATTTAGGGCCGGCGTTTGCAAACAACCTTAATCAGCCCGGCGGGAATCCAGTCTGGAAGGACTTCCAGCTTTTATTAACCCAGTGTCCGGCTGCTACCCATTCAGCAACGGCAACCTTTAGCGGTGATGTTGACAGTACCGACCCGACAGCATTTAAGAATCTCGGCACGGGGGTGAATAGCGCCTTGCAGATGACAAATACTGACCATTCGGTTATTTACGGTAATGCCAGCCAGATGACTGTGAACGTTGATAATTCAACGAGACAGGCAGTATTCCCGCTTTCTGCGAGAATATTCAGCCCGGCTGAGAATGCGACAGGTGGGACGTTTAATGCTGCGGTAAGCGTTGTATTTACTTACCAGTAAGATCTTATTTTGGTTTAAGTAGCATTCTGAGAAAGGAAAAGATGTTAAATATCGCCATTGATGATTCGGATTCGCTGTATCGGAATGGAATGGAAATTTTTCTCGAGGAATTATTTCTTGAAGAACAAAATGAGCCTGTGCAGTTTAACCCACTGACCAAAACGAATTCCATTCAGGCTGATGTGATCGTAAAGAGTTTTGTGGCAGGTGCTGAATATATTTGCCAGCCGATGTTAAAGTACCGAAGCAGGCCAGGGTTAATTATTGGTATCTATGATGGTGAAAAGACTCCTTATCATAATGAGTTGCCGCTATGTATAAAAAACGTTGTGTTTATCAACCGTGCAGAGCCATTAAACACCGCGCGAGAACAGGTTGTGCAAGCCTGGAGGAACAATATTGAAAACCCTGAATCATTACCTTGTAAAAAATGCCTGAAATGCAAATATCGCTCACTAACACCGCAGCAACTGACGATTGCTAAATTGCTGCTTCGCGGTCATGACATTATTGGTATAGCAGAACTATTAGAACTTAATGTTAAAACCATAAGCGCACACAAACGTTTAATGATGAGCAAATTTAATCTTCATTCCGATTGTGAATTATTACTGTTTCTTAATAATTTGAAAAAGCATAATCCTCCGGTCAATTTATTTATGAGTGAGTGTTTATGACTGATGATTTGTAGTCAAAAAATGCGCCGTCAGGCGCATTTCCTATTAATAAATTTAGCGAGGAATAGGGCGCGGCTTACCTTCAGAATCGACAGCCACATAAATAAAAATGGCTTCAGTGGCTTTGTAGCGCTGGCCAATCGGCTCTGATGAAACCTTTTTCACCCACACTTCGACATTTATGGTGATGGAGCTATTGCCACGTTTTACGCAGTTTGCATAACAACACACCACATCGCCTACCGCGACGGGTTTAAGGAAGGTCATACCATCGACACGAACGGTGACCACGCGCCCCTGGGCAATCTCTTTGGCCATGATTGCACCGCCCATATCCATTTGCGCCATCAACCAGCCGCCAAAAATATCGCCGTTGGCGTTAGTGTCAGCAGGCATCGCGAGTGTGCGCAGTACCAGTTCCCCTGCGGGTGCGTCTTGTGGAGTCATTTTGCTTTCCAAAAAGTAGTCATGAATTTCAACATTATTAAAGTCTTTGCATATTTTATCATAGTTATGAACATGACCCTGCGCCCGGTATGGCTTGTGAAGTCGTTTTTGAAGGGGATAAACCTAAGCACCCAAAGCTAATAATCACATTGATAAACTGTCTACTATCCGCATCACTGTCGCACCACAGAAAAAGCATGACTTGTATTTACTGACGCTTCTTTTAGCGAATTACGTATTCTGACTATCTGGTAGGTTAATGTTTATATGAAAAAAATCATTCTTTTGGCGGTTGTTATGGCGGGTGGGATTAGCTCAGCCATGGCGCAAAATGTCACTGTTGATGTGCCAAGTGGCTATAAAGTGGTGGTAGTGCCTTCTTCCGTTACTGTTTCGCAGGCTATCACCGTTGCAAGCCCGGCACCGCAGGCAGTTTATGTTGCACCAACGCCCGCTCCAGCCCCCGTAGCCGCTTATCATCCACGTGCTCGGCATGTTGCCAGTGTTGCGGAAGGTATGGTGATTGAGCACCAGTATGATGACCATCATTAATTTTAGAATTTAAGTCTGATGAAAATGCCTCGGTTATTATTGCCGGGGCATTTTTGTATCGGGAGTTTGCCACGTTTTAAAAGCAAAAAAGCACGCAATGAGTTGCGTGCTTTTTATAGAGAAACGGCCAACAACTTATTGATGCAGTCGGCGCTATTCCTACTTCTCTTCCTGAGGCATGTGGCGATAGATATACACGCCGCTCAGCAGGGTAAATACCAGCGTTGCTGCGGTCAGGCCGAAAACTTTAAAGTTGACCCACACGCTTTGTGGCAGCCAGAACGCAACGTAAATATTGAGTGCGCCGCAGATGATGAAAAACAGCGCCCAGGCAACATTCAAGCGTGACCAGACCATTTGCGGCAAGGAAATCTCTTTCCCCAGCATCCGTTGAATCAACGGCTTGCCCATCACCAACTGGCTAATCAGCAACGCGGCAGCAAACAGGCCGTAAATCACGGTTACTTTCCATTTGATAAATTCATCGTTATGGAAGAACAACGTCAGGCCGCCGAATACCGCAACCATTAAGAAGGTGATCAGCGCCATTTTCTCCAGCTTGTGGAATTTATACCAGCTGTAGACCAACGCAAAACCGGTGGCGACGATCAGTGCGCCTGAGGCCACATAGATGTCGTACATTTTATAGAATGCAAAGAAGACAATCAGGGGCAGAAAATCGAGAAACTGCTTCATAATCTGTTCCGTAAAATAACGCCTGAACCGTAAATGAGTCTGCTCAGGCGTAAGTTAATGTTATTGGCGAACCAGCATATACAAACGGTATACATAGATGAGCAACACGGCAGAAATCAGGTTGCTAATCGTATTCGCGACCACCCCGCCAACAGCAGGTGACAGCGCCGCAAATGAAGATGCGAGCATCAGAAGTGCAGTTTTTGCCAGCAACCAGCTAATCACCGCTGGGGCAACCAGGCGCATATTTGCCCATGCAAGACGCATGCTGCTGCGCATGGACTGGAAGATCCCCGCTTTATCCTGAACAACCATAATCGGTGCGAACGACAGCAAAATCGCTAACACGACACCGGGTACCACAACCAGCATGATGCCAATCTGCACCAGGAAAGTGGTTAGGAACATCAGAATAAAGATTTTAGGCAACACAGGTGCCGACGTACCAATGGCACGAAGCGCACTCACACGCTGACCGGCAGAAACCATCTGGATCAAAACCAGCATGCTACCCGCAAGGATAGCATTGCCGATCAAACCGGAAAATGTCGATGCCGCTGACGCTTTGAGCAACATTTGCTGTTGTTCTGGAGTCATGTTTTGCACAAGGTCAAACAGCCCAACGCTATTCGATAAATTATCCCCTTCGCTAAGGATAGACATTTGCTCGTCGCTAGGTGAAAAAGCGTGACCGATCACCACCGAAATAAAGGCACAAAGCAAAGCGATCAGTAAGACAGTAACAAACTGATTGCGTAGAAAATTCCCCGTGTCACGGTACACAGAACCCGCCGTGATAGACATGCACTCTCCTTGGTGTTGCGCGGTAAAAAATCAGCGGCCAATTGTACACTGGATGAAGGGCGCTAGCACCGACAAGATGAACCGCAGTAAGTAAGTTACTGTCAATATGTCACTTTGATCTGGAGTGTGAGCGTCGTTTTACCCAGAAATTGACGTGCTGGCCCGATAAGCCAGCTCTCAATGTGTTGCGTTCTCAGTTAACCGTCAGACGCAGGCATAAATTTTCGGGGTAGGGGGAAAAGTAGTTTTGCGTCAGCAGGTAGCTGTCCGGGTACTCGCCCAGATAATGATTCAACAGCGTTAGTGGGGCGAGCAGCGGTAACAGTCCTTCACGGTAGTGAAGGATCACGTCACGCAATTCCCCGCGCTGGCGGGTGTTCAGTTGTTTGCGGAAGTAGCCCTGAATATGCATGAGCACGTTAGTGTGATTTTTACGTGACGCGGGATTTTTCAGGATCGTCATGAGCTTTTCGCGATACTCGACGAAGAAAGCATCCAGATCTTCCCACTGGTGCAGCGACGCGACAAAAGGTCCAATTTCCCGGTAGCCTGGCTGGTGGTGCGCCAGCAACTGGAGTTTGTAGCGGCTGTGGAAATCCAGAAGTGCGCGGCGCGTCAGACCGTTTGCCCGCAGGGTGTTGAGTTCGTGTAAGGCGAAAACCCGTTCGACAAAGTTTTCACGCAGCACCGGGTCGTGAAGGCGGCCATCCTCTTCTACGGGCAGCCACGGGAATTTTTCCAACAGCGCACCGGTAAACAGCCCGACACCCTCTTTGCGCCCGCGATTCCCTTTATCGTCATAAAGCCGGACGCGTTCCATGCCGCAGCTCGGCGATTTCGCGCAGACGATAAAGCCAGACAAATGACTCTGTTGGGAAATATATGAATCAGCGAATGTGGCCATTTTCTGCGTCACATCATCATGAGGGGCATGGCTAAAGCGCATCCGGATATCCCCTTCGCTGGTCTGAACCAGGCGCAGCGCCGGGCGGGGAACGGGGAGGCCGATAGCCATCTCCGGGCAGACAGGTTTGAACGTCACCCACTGAGACAGCGCGTCCATTACAAAGCCCATCCGTTTATGACCGCCGTCAAATCTTACTGCCGAGCCGGTTAAACATCCGCTAATCCCAATGACAGGTTGAGTGTTCATGGTGTAATCCTCTTACTGATCTTTTCGGGTAAAGAAAAGCGTGACCGTACCAACGGTAACCCCGAATTTCTTCATCTCGGTTTTGTTAAAAAGATGGGTGCCGTCTTGCAGGTACATCCAGTCGTCAAAGTTCAGCAGCCAGCTGCTGCCGTTGGCTTTCACCTTCATGCTGTAACGCCAGTTAAAGGCATTCCCCGCCGTCGTGCCCGTTGCCACGCCTTCAATATCGCCCGCAGTGCCTTCGTAACGGTCAGAACTGACGCGGCGAATATGCCAAACCCGCTGCTGTTTCTCGCCGTCGTCATAGACGAAGTGCTCATTGAGAGTCAATGTGTCGCCGACAACGTCACCGCTAATCTCGACATGGAAGCGGCGCAGCTGTTTCCCACTGCGGTCCTGCACCATGCCCCATGCCTCGGTTTTACCCTGGAAGTAGTGGAAGATATCAAGTGGCGGCGTCTGTTGGCGGTAGTCGTTAATGTTTGTGCTACATCCCGCCAGCAACAGAATCAATGCTATACCGAGTGCCAGAATACGTTTCATTCTCCACCTCCAATTAACTGCTGGCGCAGTGCGGGATATTGAGTGCGGGGATCAAGCCAGATGCCCAAAAAGTGGACGCTAAACGCTTCAGACTGGCGGGGCCCCAGAGGGGTAAAGGTTTTTTGTGATGTTGAAGCGCGATACCAGAACTGCCCCTGTTTATCGTTGAGAACAAATGCCAGTTGGGTACCATTCGATACATCTGGCCAGAGTGAAAGCAGCGTACGAATCCAGGTATTGCTTTGCGGTTCGCGCGCGAGTACGCCTTGCGCCTGCCATTGGTCACGAGTGGCCTCGACCAGCTCCTTGCGACTGATGTCGCGTTGGTAGGTGATAATCAGCGCCTGGTTCTGCATCGGCCCGTCATAAAGACCGCTTGGCGTAAGCAGTTGGGAGGTATAGACGGTAAATGGCCCCCAGGTGAGAGTCGCGCTACCGACTTTATGCCAGTTTAACCAGTCAGCGGCATGGGCGACGGGTGTAAAAACAGTCAGCCAGAGCAACAATAATAGGGAGGTTTTCATGCTCGCCTCCCTATCAGAACATGGAAAAACAGCATAAGAACCAGCCAGCCCGTCGCCATCCAACTGACGACGATAAACGTTGGTGCAAGGAAGGTCATCGCGCCAAGGCGTTCGCCGATCAGGTACGCCACAGGCCCACCAGCTGTCGCCATTAGCGTCAACAACCAGCCTGGTAACGTCGTTGTGGTCGTTAGTCTGGTCCAGACGACGGCAAACATCAGCCACAGGGAGAGCATCCAAAGGGGTAATAGCGCGTCGCCATTAAAATCAATAAGCCCGGTCAGTGCCCAGAGTGCATCCAACCCGCTGCCCACAGCAGCAAGCAAGAGGGCGTAAAAACGATGTGCAGGCGAGAGCATCAGGCAGGCCAGGATGGCGAGGGCCAGCCAAAGAATCACGCCGTGCTCGCGAAACAGCACCACCAACGTCCAGTAAAGATCAAACGCGATGGCCATCGCAAAAACCTGCACATTGCGATTCATACGCGCTCCGCCGTCAGTTGTACGACGCTGATGGTGCGTGCGTTAAATCCGGCTTCGCAGTAACCGAAGTAGTAGAGCCACATACGGCGGAACTGGTCATCAAAACCGAGTTTTTCAATATCGAGCCAGGCGTGTACAAACCGCTGCCGCCAGTGCGCCAGCGTGCGGGCGTAGTCTGGCCCCATATCAAAAAGATTGCGTACCACAAAATCCGTGTGGTGTGTCATCAGCTCGCTTATTGCCGTAATACTCGGCAGAAAACCGCCGGGGAAAATGTAGCGCTGGATAAAGTCGACGCTTTTGCTGTAGTCACGGTAGCGCTGGTCCTGAATGGTGATCGCCTGAATCGCCATTTTTCCACCCGGTCGCAGCCGTGCCTGACAGGTGCGGAAAAACGTGGGCAGGTAGCGTTGACCCACGGCTTCAATCATCTCGACGGACACTAGCTTGTCGAACTCTCCGGTCAGGTCGCGATAATCGCACAACAGCACTTGTACCCGATCCTGTAATCCTGCGCGGGCAATCCTCTGTGTCGCCCAGAGGTATTGCTCCTGCGAAAGCGTGGTGGTGGTCACGCGACAGCCGTAGTGGCGAGCGGCATATTCGGCCATCGCCCCCCAGCCAGTGCCGATTTCAAGAAGATGATCGCTGGAAGTCAGCGCCAGCTGTTCGCACAGTCGTGCCATTTTGGCCTGCTGAGCGCGGGTGAGATCCAGCTCATCGGCGGTAAACAGTGCGCTGGAGTAGAGCAGTTCTTCATCGAGAAAAAGGGCGTAAAACTCGTTTCCCAGGTCGTAATGTGCGGCGATGTTTTCACGCGCCTGCTGGCGATGGTTGCGCCGTGTCCAGTGGCGAAGTCGCTCTATGGGTTTGCCAAGCAGGCGGAACCCCCTTTCCAGCTGTCCTAAAACCTGGCCATTCAGTGCCAGAATCTGCAACAGCGGTGTTAACTGGTGCGTTTCCCACTCGCCTTCTATCCAGGCTTCTGCCGCGGCGAGGCTTCCACCCGTCAGCAGACGCCAGTAAACGGCTGGCGAGAGGATTTGCACTTCGGCATTTAACGCGGCGCAGGTATCACCAAAATGCCAGATCTGTGTCCCGTCACGCACGGTGAGCGAACCCCCGCGAATACCGCTCAACAAACGGAACAGCATCCAGCGGGCGAGACGCACGTTGCGTGGGGTGCTCGCTTCAAACGCAAAGACAGGATCGGTCATGAGCGATCACTCCTGTTAACGGGGTGGCTATAAAAAGGCACGCGCTTGAACCACAGCCGTAGCGCCTGCCAGTAAATGGCGAACACCGTTTTAAGCGTCATCAACGGTATACGCCGCAGCACCGAGGCCAGGTTGGCACGCGTCAGCGGCGTGCGGCTCAGCGCCAGTGTTGCGTCGAACACTTTCGATTGCTGGTGATTTTCGATGTGCATATACAGCGTTTTGCCGGGTTTGTTGAAGCGCCAGTGATAAACCATGTCCATCGGGTTAAAGGGCGAGACGTGGAAAGCTTTCTCAATTGGATGCGCTACCTGACCGTCCACCGCGTAGTAATGGCGCTCGTTCCACGGCGTATTGCGCACCTCTGCCAGAATCCATAGCAGCGTGTCCGTGCGGTCATAGCAGTAGTAGAAGTTAATCGGATTAAAATGGAACCCGAAGTAACGCAATTGGGTCAGCAGCATGACGCGGCCACCAGAGCGTTCTCCTGTCAGGCTTTCCAGCCGGTTGAGAACATTCTCTTTAAGCGGCATACCGAGCGGGTAATCCGCGTCGTAGAAGGCGGCTGCGGCAAACTTGTTGCGCCGGATCCCCACCAACGAAAGCGCATCAAGCTCATCCAAATCCAGCCAGCCCATAAATACGCGATAGCGGAAATGATGCACTTTTGGCTGGAGGCGGCGATGACGTAACACGCCCTGATACAGGCAACTGTTCATCTTAATCACCTTTCCCGGCGGCAATTCCCTGCACTACGTCGAGGGCGCTGCGTACCCCGTCTTCGTGAAAACCGTTGTACCAGTAAGCCCCGCAGAACCAGCTTTGCGGGTGACTATTAATCTCGCTGCGACGTGCCTGAGCACGCCAGCTTTGTGGGTTAAACAGCGGGTGCTCATAAACAAAACGTTTCAGGACAAAGCGTTCATCTACCGGCGTTTCTGGATTCAGAGTCACGCAAAACAGCGGACTCCCCGCAGGGAATCCCTGGAGAATATTCATGTTGTAGGTCACGCAGGCGCGGGCTTCATCCCGTTCGCTCAGACGATAGTTCCAGCTTGCCCAGGCGCGTTCACGCACCGGAAGCCAGCGAGGATCGTTATGTAGAACCACCTCATTACGCTGCCAGCCGATATCACCCAGCACTTCGCGCTCGCTGGCTGTCGGTTCGTCAAGCATCGCCAGAGCCTGCGCAGAGTGGCAGGCGAAGATCACCTGGTCGAACGTGTGGCTTGCGGTTTCAAGCTGGATTTTAACGCCCTCGGCATTGCGGATGACCTGTTGTACTGGCGAGTTGAGGTGCAGAGTCAGGCGGTCACCCAGCTGTGAAAGCATGGCGCGGATATACTCTCGAGAGCCGCCTGGCACCACGTACCACTGCGGGCGATGAGTAATATCCAGCAGACCGTGGTGTTCAAAGAAACGTAAGAACAAGGGCAGGGGAAAACGGCGCATCTCTTGCAACGATGACGACCAGATGGCGGCGCCCATCGGTAGAATGTAATGGCGCGCGAAAAACGGGCTGAAGCGGTGTTGCTCAAGAAAGTTATGTAGCGTGGCGTTTGGTTCAACTTCGCCCGCAAGCGTGGCTTTCGCCAGGCGATTAAAGCGCACGATATCTTTCAGCAACTTCCAGAACACAGGGTTAAACAGGTTCTGGCGCTGGGCAAACAACGAGCTGAGGGTATGCCCGTTGTACTCAAGGCCGCTGCGCGGATTATGCACCGAGAAGCTCATCTGCGTTTTTTGCCCGCTGATACCCAACTCGCTCAGCAGGCCCATAAAACGTGGATAGGTGCGGTCGTTATAGACGATAAACCCGGTATCAATGGCGTACGTGCCCTGCGGGGTGGTCACATCTACCGTAGCGGTATGCCCGCCCGCTGTGGGTTCTGCTTCAAAAAGGGAGACCTGGTGATGTCCTGCCAGCCGCCAGGCACAGGTCAACCCAGCGATACCGCTGCCGATAATAGCGATTTTCATGATCGCACCATCTTGCGCAGCAGTGCTCGCTGTAAAAAGGACGGCAGTGCTGCCAACAGACCCAGGGTAAGGCTCAAACGAGTGGGAAAGGCGATATGGTTTTTCTCTTTCGCAAGGCCGTTGCGAATGGCCTCCACCGCGTTGTCAACACTGACCCGTCCAGGCATAGCAAAATCATTTTTACGGGTAAGTGGCGTATCGACAAAGCCCGGCGATACCACTGTTACCGCAATGCCTTTAGGTTCCCAGTCCAGGCGCAAACTGTTAGCAAACCAGGTGAGTGCGGCTTTAGACGCGCCGTACGCCTCGGCTCTGGGGAAAGGTAGCCAGTGCGCCATTGAGCTGACAAACACCACACGATTGCCCGAAACCAGCTGTGGCTGAAGTGCCGCCAGGCAGTTTACCGGCCCGAGTAAGTTGGTGTTGATAACCCGTTCAACTAGAGCTGCATCGACTATGCCGCCGTCGAGATACTCGCAGGTTCCCGCGCAGAGAACGACCAGATCGGCCTTAATACCCGCCAGGGCCTGGTGACAGGCCGCCGCGTCCGTCATATCGAACAGTCGTAGCGTGATGTTCGGGTTGTGCTGGTGAAGGGCCTCAAGCCGGGCAGGATCGCGACCGCACGCGATGACGCGCCAGCCGTCATCAGCCCAGGATTTTGCAAGCCCCGCCCCAATGCCGGAGGATGCGCCAGTGATGAGGACAGTCATCATGAGCGCACCCTCCTTTTTACTCCGCGTACCAGCCAGCCCAGCAGGGGAAGATGTTCGTAAACCATCTCTCCCGCATCGTAGTAATCGCGCTGACGAATAATCAGGTTGTCCTGTACATCCACGATTGAACACCCTGGCAAAGCGAGCGTGTCTCCTTTAGAAATCCGTGGGTGTGACCAGTGCATTGTCCAGCTCACGGCAAAACGCTGGCCTTCGCTGAGCGGCGAATCGATGGAAAAGCGACACTGCTCCACGTTGGTCAGCAGATGGGTAAAGTAACGCTGTAGCGCATACAGCCCCTGATGTGTACCAAAGGGGTCGACCAGTTCGGCATCCCGGTGATAAAGCGCCGCCAGCGCCAACGGAGACTGGTTATCCAGGGTGGTGTAATAGTCAAAAAAACGATCGATGACGGATGGCATTGTGCTCATGAGTCTCACCCTGGTTGTGGACGACGTAATGTCATCGCATAGTTAAAACTTAGACAATTAATAATATTTGTACAAGTTTAGAGTGGATCTGTTTTTATTGTTCTATATATTCAATGCATTATGTAGGTGTTATTTTGCTGGTTTTGATTGGGTTTTTATAAAGACATGCCAGATACGCAACTTTTTACGGTTGCTTATCATCGAGAGGAAAAGGGGGCGGAGGAACAGTTTTAGAGTGGGATCACGTCGAGTGAAACGACCTGTTGCTGCCAGAGTTCGATCTGTTTTTTGCGGGCTGCGGTAAGTTTGCCGGTGGTGACCAGCAGCCATTTTCGCTCAGGGAAGATCTCGGGAGCCAGTGTGGCAGGCGGCACCGGGAGCACGTCAATACGCTGCCCTTGTCCCGTGCGTTTCAGCGCTTCAAGCCAGATTTCGCACGGGTCGCTAAGGTGCCAGCCGGTGATGAGGTAATTATCCCCCGGCGCTTTTTTATCACCTTCAAGGCAAAACGAGGTGTAGGAGATGATGATGCCATCGAGGACTTCACGCAGCGTCATGATCGCGGGAATGTTGGCCGAGACTTTACTGCGCAACGGGCGCAGTACTTCGGTGACCATTTCCGGGCGGGGATACTCGCGGCCCGCGTCGTAAATCAGATGGCGTAGAGATTCGATTTTTCCCTCTTTCAACCGCTGCAACATGCTCTCCTGAAGGGTGAGCCAGTTGTTTGTACGGCGAGCTTCCGGGCGGGCCAGCAAGGGCTTCACCTGGCTTACCGGGACGCCTTTTTTCACCCAGTCGAGAATTTTAAGCGCCTGCTGGACATCGTCATCACTGTACAGGCGGTGCCCGCCATCGGTGCGTAACGGTTTAATCAGGCCGTAACGACGCTGCCAGGCGCGTAGCGTGGTCGCGTTGATTCCGCAGAGCCGGGCAAATTCGCCGATGGAGTAGGCCATGAGGTACACCTGATAACAAAGAATATTCTCAATATACTACGAATATTCGCGGCATGAATGAAGTGCAGAATGTTTGCACTACACTTTCTAGTTCCAGATGCGCAGAAGAAAGGAGGTTTTATGAAGCTATGGCCTGTTGTAACCGGTGTTGCTATCGCACTGTCACTCGTTGCGTGTAAATCCCCCACGCCACCGAAAGGCGTGCAGCCGATAACTGATTTTGATGCCAGCCGCTATCTTGGCAAATGGTACGAAGTCGCTCGCCTTGAAAACCGCTTCGAACGAGGCCTTGAGCAGGTGACTGCTACTTACGGCAAGCGCAGCGATGGCACGATTAGCGTACTCAATCGCGGGTATGATCCGATTAAGAACAAATGGAACGAGAGCGAAGGGAAAGCCTCATTCACCGGTGCACCTACAACCGCCGCGCTGAAGGTTTCATTCTTTGGGCCATTCTACGGCGGCTATAACGTGATAAAGCTCGATGATGATTACCAGTTCGCGCTGGTTAGCGGCCCGAACCGTGACTACTTGTGGATTTTGTCGCGTACGCCAACCATTCCGGATGCGGTGAAGCAGGATTACCTAAACACTGCGCGCACTCTCGGCTTCCAGGTCGATCAGTTGGTTTGGGTGAAGCAATAAATTACCCGGATTAGAGAGTAATATTCAAAATGCCAATACGCCCTGGTTGATACTGTAGAATCTCAGGTGTACATCTTGTCAAATTTAAGATTTTGATTAAATGGACATTTAACATTTTTCGATCAGCGCGCTCATTCATCTGCGCCTATAGCCTGGGGAAGGCCAAATCGCACGCTGGGACGCTGCGCAAATAAAGGTATGAGTAGAAAACGCTTATGCTATTTTCAATTAAAGAATAAGAATCTGGTGAAAGTGGATCTGATTTCTCTACTGTTATCATGCGATACCCTTCATTAAAGTTCTTAGTCAGGATAGAAGATGATAATGGTAAATGCCTTATGCTTCATTTGATGATGTTGAATCGCCTGATTTCGATAGACCCATTATTGTTATGCCATTACGTCCGTTTCTCACTGTGAGTACAACTGGGAACAACATGTGGACTGGTTAGTACCAGAAACGGATGTTACTGACACAGGGGGTACGAATTAGCAGGGGGCTCCATAATGAAATTGAATCTTATAGAGTCAAAAATATATAAATAAAAAGAGGTATCAGCATGATTATCAGGAAATTACTTCCTAACGAATGGGATGGCGCTTACAGATTGATATCTCAGCTGCGAGATATTTCAAAGGAACAATTTATCCAGAGCGTGACTATCCAAACTCTAAACGGTTATGAAATCGTGGGTGCTTTTATTGATGAAAAACCCATGGGGTTGATGGGGTTCAGACCTGTTCATACACTAGCTAGAGGTCTTCATCTGCATATTGATGATTTGGTTGTTGATAAAGAGTCTCGAAGCTTGGGTATAGGCGAATTACTCTTGAATTTTGCAAAAGCAGAGTCTAAAAGCAGGGGTATGAACTTTATTTTTTTAGATGCCAGAAAAGAAGCTATTCCGTTTTATGAGCGAAATCATTTTGTGTATCATGCATCTCCATCAATGAAAATTCAACTCAAGTAATATCAGTATTTACAATAATGTACACACTGTACGCACCGTTCATGTAACTCCAGCGGCGGGTATCACCCCGACCTTTCTTTGGTGGGCGCAAGGTTAGAAAGGGTATTGTCCATTCTTCGCTCAAAGCTGATGGAGATTTTCGAGAGGCGGGTCAGCGTTGCTAAGTAATCCATCAAATAAGGCCACCAATTCGGTGGCCTTACGGGGTTATCTTATGTGTAAAGCAATGTGTTGGCTCGATAAGCCCTATCAGTGAAGTTCAAGTCTAACCAACTCCATCGGGCAGAAAGCACCTTCACAACCTTCGATTTCAACACATTCAGAACGACGAATTTGTTCGGCTGTTTTACCTTCGCCGTGAATGGTCTTAATGACACCAGTCAGACCTTTATTGAACACCATAACACGGCTGCCAGTTGTGATAGCGTTACGGTAGCAATCATAGGTCAACATCATCATTCCTCCTTTTTGTTGTATTGAGACGAGATGATTTAACGGCAAATAAATAGCTCTTCATGGGTAAAAATGTGTTGAGCGAAGTCAAAATTTTGTAAATTTATGGTCTGGCAGCTATGTCCGCTATCTGGGTATTGAAGTAGATGATGCTCTGGAGATATCTGAGTCCATTGAGGTCTGAGTTGACAGGGCGTGAAGCGGACGTTGCCTACTAGAAAACAGCATGCAGGAAAGCTCATCACCTATGGGTTAAAATACTTGAATGCATGTCTTTTTCCCCTCTTTTAATATAAGGATATTAAAGAAAATTTTATGGATACGCTCAAGTTAAAACATTGGCTAAATCGCTGGAATCTTATTCCTGATGGCACCCCATTTATAACTCATACATCACAGTTATATCCGGTTAAAACAGCAACACATGGTATTAAAGCCATGTTAAAAGTTACGGATGATACAGATGAACAAGCCGGTAATGCACTAATGGCATGGTGGGAAGGGAATGGTGCGGCGCATGTTATTGCACATGAAAATGAAGCAATTCTTCTTTCAAGAGCCTGTGGTTCCGCGTCATTGGCAGCTATGTCACGAGAAGGTCAGGATGATGTAGCTTGTCGTATTCTGTGTACTACTGCGAACAGGCTTCATACATTCCCAAAAAAACCATTACCCCAGCTTACACCTCTACATGAGTGGTTTTATCCTCTAAAACCAGCAGCCTTGAAGTATGGCGGTATCCTGACACGTTGCGCAGAAATCTCAGAAGAATTGCTTTCTTCTCCACGTGATGTGGTCGCATTACATGGTGACTTACATCACGGTAACGTGCTTGATTTTGAAACATCTGGCTGGTTGGCCATTGACCCAAAAGGACTAATAGGTGAACGGGGATTCGACTTTGCCAATATTTTTACTAATCCGGATCTTGGTAATCCAGTGCCTCGTGTCGCGACGCTGCCGGAGATATTTAAACAGCGTCTAAGTGTTGTTGTCGAGACGGCAGAACTGGACAGAGATCGCCTTCTCAAATGGATAATTGCATGGTGCGGGCTTTCAACAACATGGTCCCTCGAAAGTAATGATGCAACATCAATTGCATCAAATGTTGCTAAGCTGGCAATTAGCGAATTGGATAAGTGATTAGACAGTTTAGTTATCTTGTCGCTCAGAGCGGACTGTAAGTCCTGGTAGTCTGCTCTGAGCCAGGAGCGGAAGTTCTAGATTCACTAGAATATGGCAGGTTCACGCATGGTGATTCATCATTAAGCGCAGTTACCGTTCTATCAGCGTAATTACTGCAACTGGACAGCAATGCGGCGGTTAAGCTGATTATCCTGATACGGTCACTAATGCCTGCACGGTTTTGGTGTTTCAGACTTTTATCATGCGGTTTCTGGCACAGATCAGCCTGCTGTTGTGCGTGATGATTTACTCATGCAGGACCAACATGTTGGTACGGTTACAGGATTCATAATAATAAGGGGCGGCAGGAACCAGGACTACGCTGTAGCTTACCGGTTCGCCTTTGAATAAATGATAACCACTACATTCTTAACTTGTTCGCCTGGATGATTCTCGTGAAATATATAATGTGGCTATATAAATCCGTCATTACAACGAGTGACATCATGACCAGCCTTCATCACAGGCCAGGAGTGAATATCACTCGCAGGACCATGGGCTACTAGTTCATCTCTTTATGCTCGAGCATGGCAATAATCCGCTCCCCTTTTTCATCTACCGGTACATAAACCAGCAGACGTGACCCATCGCGGGGAGCGGAGAACCAGTTAACCTTTTGTATTTTGAATGGCCCTAATTCATGGTGATAGTAAGTCATAGTGTGATTTTCGATATAACGTACTTCGTGTCTCTGTTCCCAGAAATGCTTGAATACAGGAGAGGCCTCGAAAAATCGCTCTAAGAGATTTTCCCAACGTGGGTCGCCGCGGTGTTCTGTCATACCCGCATGGAAATAAGCGATAAAAATGGGCAAAACAATATCGTCGTCGCCCAGTAAATTATGCCAGTGGTCATTTGTGAGATATTGGTAAATTGAGTTGCGATCATCGTGTGGCACATTATCGAGATCAACGCCCATCAAACGACAGTAATTAGCGTTATAACCCTGAATATCAAAGTTAGGCATGACGATACTGGCAGGGAGCGGCATGAGCGTATCCAGTATCCGCCGCGATGCTGCGCTGACCTCTTCATACTTTGATGCTATAGGCATTTCTGAAGGTTGCAGGCCTGCAAGAATAAACAAATAACGTGTCTCAGCTGGTGTGCATTGCAGAGCATCAGCAATGGCTGCCATGGAAGCCGTTGACGGATTGACTTTCCGCCCTTGTTCAAGCCAGGTATACCAGGTGACCCCGATATTCGCGAGCATAGCGACTTCTTCGCGACGCAGACCTGGCGTGCGGCGTCTACCGCTACGTGGTAAACCCAGGCGAGCAGGATCAAGACTTTCACGCCGTGTACGCAGAAACAAAGCCAATATTTTATTGCTATCATCCAGGAGGTTGGCGGGCATCTCTTGCGAGACTTTCAGGGGCATTAAAAATTCCAATATCGTAGCAGTGATAATACCAGTATAACCAAATACTGGTACCGTGTTAATTCATCAGAAATACTGTATCCGAATTTTAAATTATGCAGTGGAGTACTTGATGAATGTTTCACCTGGCCGCGCTGGCCTGTTGTTATTATTAACAGCGCAGATGTTGCCAATGATAGATACTTCGATCACTAATGTTGCCCTCGATTCTATTACTCACTCGCTTGGTACGACATCGACTCAGTTGGAACTTATTGTTGCACTTTATGGCGTTGCGTTTGCCGTCTGTCTTGCCGTGGGAAGCAAACTGGGTGATAACAATGGTCGTCGCCGTATTTTGCAATTAGGTGTATTTATTTTCGGTTTAGCCTCTTTATTATGTGGCATATCTGGTTCTGTAAATGAATTGTTGGCTGCCCGAGTGCTTCAGGGTGCAGGCGCAGCACTGATCGTCCCGCAAATACTTGCCACGCTTCATGTGACGTTAAAAGGTCCCGCTCGTGCACGGGCAATAAGTCTATATGGCGGAATTGGTGGTATTGCATTTATTATCGGCCAGATGGGTGGCGGATGGCTGGTCTCAGCAGATATAGCGGGACTGGGCTGGCGTAACGCCTTCTTTATTAATGTGCCAATTTGCGTGTTATTTCTGCTATTGAGTCGTTCATATATTCCAGAAACTAGTAGCGAAGCACCTTCACGTATTGACTGGCCAGGAACATCTATTCTGGCAATTATGTTGTGCTGTTTACTGTTTCCGATGACCTTAGGCCCGGAATTAAATTGGCCCTGGTATATGCAGGCAATGCTGGTAATGGTATTGCCGCTCGGTTATTTAATGCGCGCTGCTGCTTTGCTGCAACAAAAACGAGGCCTGCAACCTCTTGTCGCGCCTCATTTGCTTAAACTCCCGAGCATTCGGTTTGGCTTATTAATTGCAGTATTATTTTTCAGTTGTTGGTCAGGTTTTATGTTCTGCCTGGCAGTGACTTTACAGTCTGGTATGGGTATGGAGCCATGGCAATCGGGTAATAGTTTTATTGCACTTGGCGTTTCTTATTTTATCTCAGCCTGTTATGCCCCAAAACTCATTGCTCGCTATTCGATGAGCACCATTTTGTTGTCAGGTATTTCACTGCAAATTTTTGGCCTTATCGGTCTTATGGCAACCCTATATCATTATGGCCATGCAGCCGGTGCGTTAATCATTGCGCCAGCAACGGTGTTCATTGGTTATGGTCAGGCTTTAATCGTCAATACTTTTTACCGCGTCGGGATGCAAGATATCAAACCGAATGATGCCGGAGCAGCCAGCGCTATTCTCAGCACCCTACAGCAATCTACATTGGCCCTGGGGCCAGCCGTACTCGGCGGTTTATTCCTTCACATGCAACAACAAAATCATGGCAACTATCCGCAGGCGATGATTGGCGTACTCGGCATGGAAGTCCTGATGATGTTAGTACTGGTTATGGCAACAATAGCAAAACGACGGACCTTATCAGTGGCAACCGCGCTTTGAATCCAGCCGAAATCTTTGCCTGCCTGCGATAACGTCGCTTCAACATCCTTGTACCAGGAGGTCATAACCTCCCGGTACTGGACCTGGCTACATATTTTGATTTTAAGCAATATGAGTAAAAATTAATCCAGATCATTAAATGTTAAATTAGCCAGCAAAGTGTGATCGGCACCAGATCAATTAATACTCAATAATAGGTATATTCAGCCCGCCTAAAAAAACACAAGGAGAGGGCTATGAAAAAATTGTCTGTGGCGTTACTTGCATTAACCTGCTTATCTGGTGAAGCACTGGCACATCAACAAGGTGAATTCTTCATGCGTGCGGGTACGGCAACCGTGCGTCCAACGGAAGGTTCTGACAACGTACTTGGGATGGGCGGTTTTAGCGTCAGCAACAATACCCAACTGGGTCTGACATTTGACTATATGGTGACCGATAACATCGGCATCGAACTGCTGGCGGCAACACCGTTTCGTCACCGTGTTGGTTTAGGTCCGACAGGCGACCTGGCAACGGTTCGTCAACTGCCACCGACCTTAATGGCGCAGTGGTACTTTGGCGATGCGAAGAGCAAAGTGCGGCCCTATATCGGCGCAGGGATTAACTACACCACTTTCTTTGATGCCGACTTTAACCAGACTGGAAAAGATGCAGGCTTAAGCGATCTGAGTGTGAAAGATTCGTGGGGAGCGGCAGGGCAAGTTGGGCTGGATTATATGGTTAATGATAACTGGTTGCTGAACATGTCGGTGTGGTACATGGATATTGACACTGAAGTGAAGTTTAAAGCCGGTGGCGAGCAGCAGAACATTAAAACGCGCATCGATCCGTGGGTGTTTATGTTCTCGGCAGGTTATCGTTTCTGATAGAACAGTAATGTCGGATGTCGCTGCGCTAATCCGACCTACGCGAGCAATTGTAGGCCGGATTAGCGTTAGCGCCATCCGGCAACAATAAAATTAACGACGAGTCGCGGCTTTCAAGCTCTGAACAAACGCTTTCAGCTCGCTCAACATCACATCTGGTTTATCCAAATTCTTCTCGATGATTTTCACAATCGCGGAACCCGAAATCGCCCCGGCAGCGCCGGCATCAATTGCATCTTTCACCTGTGAAGGTTCAGAAATACCAAAGCCTTGCAGTGAAGGTGCCGCACCAAACTCAGTCAGTTTTTCCACCAGATGGTGAAGCGGTAACTGCGCACGGGTTTCAGCACCGGTCACGCCTGCACGAGACAGCAGATAGGTATATCCACGGCCATGTGTGGCGATTTCACGCAGCAGCGCGTCGTCAGCGTTAGGTGGGCAGATGAAAATCGGTGCAACGTTGTGGCGCATCGCTGCCTGGCGGAATGGCGCAGACTCTTCGATTGGCACATCAGCAATCAATACCGAATCGACACCCACTTTGGCACACAACGCGTAAAACTCATCAATACCGCGGCTAAATACCAGGTTGGCATACATCAGCAAGCCAATCGGAATCGTCGGATGCTTCTGGCGAATAACGGCCAGCATTTCGAAACACTGCGTTGGTGTGACACCTGCGGCAAATGCACGCAGAGCAGCATTCTGAATGGTTGGGCCATCCGCTAACGGGTCAGAGAAGGGGATGCCCAACTCCAGCGCATCGGCACCCGCTTCAATCAGCGTGTCGATAATCTTCAGTGACTGTTCCGGAGACGGATCGCCAAGCGTCACGAAGGGAACGAAAGCGCCTTCTTTACGAGCCTGCAACTGTTCAAATGCGTGTTGATAACGTTCCATTAGATTTCCCCTCGTGCTTTCAGAATGTCGTGAACGGTGAAGATATCTTTGTCACCACGGCCAGAGAGGTTTACCACCAGCAGTTGTTCTTTTTCTGGATTCTCTTTGATCATTTTCAGCGCGTGAGCCAGGGCGTGGGAAGATTCCAGCGCCGGAATAATACCTTCACTGCGACACAGCGTTTTGAATGCTTCCAGTGCTTCGTCATCGGTGATTGAAACGTAATCTGCACGGCCAATGCTGTTGAGGTGCGCATGCTGTGGCCCGACAGAAGGGAAGTCCAGCCCGGCGGAAATTGAATAAGACTCTTCAATCTGGCCTTCGTCGGTTTGCATCATCGGCGATTTCATACCGAAGTAGATACCTACGCGACCATGTTTCAGTGGCGCGCCGTGTTCACCGCTTTCGATACCGTGCCCGGCGGGTTCAACACCAATCAGGCCAACTTGCGGATCGTTGATGAAATCAGCAAACATACCAATGGCGTTAGAACCACCGCCTACGCAGGCGATAACGGCATCTGGCAGACGGCCTTCTTTTTCAAGGATTTGCGCTTTGGTTTCTTCGCCAATCATGCGCTGGAATTCACGCACAATAGTCGGGAACGGGTGCGGGCCTGCTGCGGTGCCGAGCATATAGTGCGCGGTGTCGTAGCTACCAGACCAGTCGCGCAATGCTTCGTTGCAGGCATCTTTCAGCGTTGCAGAACCACTGTGCACAGGAATCACTTCCGCGCCCATTAAACGCATACGGAACACGTTTGGCGACTGGCGCTCAACGTCTTTTGCACCCATATAAATGCGGCATTTCAGGCCAAGCAGAGCACTGGCTAACGCTGACGCAACACCATGTTGGCCCGCGCCAGTTTCGGCGATGATTTCGGTTTTGCCCATTTTCTTGGCAAGCAGTGCCTGGCCAAGCACCTGGTTAGTTTTGTGCGCGCCACCGTGCAGCAAATCTTCACGCTTTAAATACAACGTGGTTTTAGTGCCAGCCGTCAGATTGCGGCATTTGGTCAGTGCCGTCGGGCGGCCCGCGTAGTTTTTCAGCAGGTCGTTAAATTCAGCCTGAAATTCAGCATCACTTTGTGCAGAGACGAAAGCTTCTTCTAACTGACGCAGAGCAGGCATCAGGATCTGCGGCACATACATGCCACCAAACTCACCGAAATAGGGATTAAGTAACGTCATGATATTTTCCTTAGTAAGCCCGCAGCGTCTGGAAGACGGCAGCCAGCTTGTTAGCATCTTTAATACCCGGTGCGCTTTCGACACCTGAGTTGAAATCTAAACCTACGCAGCCCGTTTTCGCCGCGTCCACGCAGTTATCAGCACCCAGTCCGCCAGCCAGAATCACGTTTTCCAGATTCTGACCTGCAAGGAGTGACCAGTCAAAACGCTTGCCGCTACCGCCCTGGCCGTTGTCGAACAGGTATTTGTCGACGTGGTTCAAATCGCGTGCCGGCAGGCTTTCTTTTACGCTCAGTGCTTTCCAGATTTGTACTTTGGCCGGAAGGGCTGCGCGAAGCGCGTCAATATAAACCTGGTTTTCATCACCGTGCAGTTGCACCGCAGTCAGTGACAGTTGAGCGGCTTTCTGCACCACATCATCCACAGCTGTGTCACGGAACACACCGACATATTTCAATGGCGCGGCGGCAATCACTGTTGCAGCCGTTTCGTCGCTGACAAAACGTGGCGATGACGGAACAAAAATCAGGCCGCCGTAAATTGCGCCCGCTTCAAAGGCGGCGCGGGAATCTTGCGGGCGAGTCAGGCCACAGACTTTGTTTTCGCCTAACGTTACGCGGCGAACCGCAGCATTCAGATCGTCTTCGCCCATCAAGGCTGAACCGATCAGGAAGCCGTTAGCGAAATGGCTCAGCTCACGAATCTGGCCGTAATTGCTGATGCCCGATTCGCTGATAACTGTAACTCCGTGGCCGAGGCGCGGTGCAAGCTGGCGAGTACGATTCAGGTCAATCGACAAATCACGCAGATCACGGTTGTTGATACCCACAACTTTAGCGCCAAGCTCGATAGCACGTTCCAGCTCTTCTTCATTACTGACTTCGGTCAGCACGCCCATATTCAGGCTGTGCGCTACAGCTGCAAGCTGGCGATACTGAGCATCATCAAGCACGGAGAGCATCAATAAGCAGGCATCGGCCTGATAAAAACGCGCCAGATGAATCTGATACGAGTCGATAATAAAGTCTTTGCACAGCACCGGCTGCGTGACAATGTCACTGACAATCGGCAAGAAATCAAAACTGCCCTGGAAATACTTTTCGTCGGTTAAGACTGAAATCGCAGAAGCGTAGTGTTTATAAACGTTTGCAATACGCGCCGGGTCAAAATCATCACGAATCACGCCTTTGGATGGAGAGGCTTTTTTGCACTCCAGAATGAAAGCGGTGCGAGCCCCTTGCAGCGCGTGATAAAAATTACGTGTCGCCGGTACGATGTTGTTCTGGAAACTTGCCAGGGGTTGTTGTTGCTTGCGTGCTTCAACCCAAATCGCCTTATCAATGACGATCTTCTTTAATACGGTTTCCTGCATGACTTATCCTCTTCCTGCCAGTGCTGTAACCCGGTCATACGCAGCACCGCTGCGCAGTACTTCCAGCACTCGTTGTGCGTTCGCTTTAAGATCTTCTTGCCCATGCAGACGCATTAACATCGCGACGTTGACCGCCACTGCTGACTCATGAGCTGTCTCACCTTTACCTTGTAACAGGCGGGTGAGAATGTCACGGTTTTCTTCCGGTGTGCCGCCTGCAAGCTCGTCCTGGTGGTAAGCCGGAAGACCAAAATCGGTCGCTTCCAGTTGGTAACTTTTTATCTCACCGTTGTGCAGTTCAGCAACCTGAGTGGTGGCATGCAGAGAAACTTCGTCCATTCCACCGCTATGCACCACTGCGGCACGTTTGTAACCCAGAACACGCAGCGTTTCTGCAATCGGTAACACCAGTTCTGCGCTGTAGACACCAATCAGCGCCATCTGTGGATGCGCCGGGTTAATTAGCGGCCCGAGCACGTTAAACAGGGTGCGCGTTTTTAACTGCTGGCGCACAGGCATCGCGTGGCGAAAACCGGTGTGGTATTTCGGAGCAAACAGGAAACAGACGCCCAAATCATCCAGCGCTTGACGGGACGCTTCGGCACTCATCTCCAGGTTAATACCGAAGGCGGCCAGTAAATCGGATGAACCGGATTTACTGGAAACGCTACGGTTACCGTGTTTGGCGACTTTCAGCCCAACGGCTGCGGCAACAAAAGCACTGGCGGTAGAGATATTGATGCTGTTACTGCCATCACCACCGGTACCGACGATATCTGCAAACGGGTAGTCCGGGCTTGGGAACGGTGCTGCGGCTTCCAGCAACGCGGTTGCGGCACCGGCAATTTCATTCGGATGCTCACCGCGTACTTTCATGCTCACCAGTGCGGCTGCCAGTTGTTCTGGTTTCAGCTCGCCACGAACGATGGCGGCAAACAGCTGGTGGCTCTCTTCGCGGCTCAGGGTCTGTGCCTGGTAGAGTTTGTCGAGAATCGGTTGCAGCGTGTTGGCTTGCTTTAACTTCAGCAGCGCCCAGTCGAGAGTCTGTTCTAGCAAGCGTGCGCCATGCGTAGTCAGAATTGACTCAGGGTGGAACTGGAAGCCACACACACGGTCAGCATCGTGACGAACGGCCATCACCATGCCATCAAAATGGGCATTAATCGTCAGGCCAGCTGGAATATTACTGCCGACCAGTGAGTGGTAACGGGCAACCGGCAGCGGGTTAGGGAGATTCGCAAACATCGCTTCGCCATCGTGCGAAATGATTGACGCTTTACCGTGCAGGATTTCCCCCGCCTGACCGACATATCCACCGTAAGCTTCAACAATCGCCTGGTGGCCCAGGCAGATGCCAATAATCGGTAATTTACCGCGCAGGCGAGTCAGTAATTCTGGCATGCAACCGGCTTCACTGGGTGCACCAGGGCCTGGCGACAGCATCAGCACCGGGTTGTCCATGGTTGCCAGGCGCTCAATTAAGGTTTGCGCCGGAACATGGTTACGATAAATGACGACATTGTGGCCGTTGGCACGCAGTTGGTCCGCCAGGTTATAAGTGAACGAGTCGATGTTATCGAGCAGCAGAATGTCAGCCATCAGAAAATCTCCTGTGCGTGATGCGCGGTGGCGATAGCGCGCAGTACAGCGCGGGCTTTGTTGCGGGTTTCGTCGGCTTCCGATTGCGGTACAGAATCGAGCACCACACCGGCACCGGCTTGCACGGTGGCAATGCCATTTTCAACGTACGCTGAGCGGATAACGATGCAGGTGTCTAAATCACCATGAGCGGTAAAGTAACCGACGGCACCGCCGTAGCTGCCACGGCGCACACCTTCGGCTTTGGCAATCAGCTGCATGGCGCGCACTTTTGGTGCGCCGCTCAGGGTGCCCATATTCATGCAAGCGCGGTATGCGTGCAGTACATCGAGATCTTTATGCAGTTCGCCAACCACACGGGAAACCAGGTGCATCACAAAGGAGTAACGGTCCACTTTGGTTAAGTCGGCAACATAGCGGCTGCCCGGGGTACAAATACGCGCCAGGTCGTTACGTGCCAGATCAACTAGCATCAAGTGCTCGGACATCTCTTTATGGTCGGTACGCATTTCCAGCTCAATGCGGCTGTCGAGGTCACGATCAAGGGAACCGTCAGCGCGGCGGCCACGTGGGCGAGTTCCGGCAATCGGGTAGATTTCAATCTGGCGCGATGTCGCATCATATTTCAGCGAGCTTTCCGGAGACGCACCAAACAGTGTGAAATCGTTATCCTGCATAAAGAACATATACGGGCTTGGGTTGCTCTTTTTCAGTGTCTGGTAAGCGGCAAGCGGAGAAGGGCACGGCAGTGAAAAACGGCGCGATGGAACAACCTGGAAAATTTCACCGATGCGAATCGCTTTTTGCATTTTACGCACGACATCACCAAATTCTTCGTCGCTTTGGTTGCATTCGCAGGTCATGCGTTCCACTTTCTGCACCGGTAGTGGCGCAGGTTCCTGCTCCATCTGTTTGCTCAATTGCGCGGTGCGTTGAAGCAGACGCTGTTTTTCAGCGGCTGATGGGGTAAATAAGCTTGCCTGGATACGGGTATGTTTTTTCTGGTGGTCGATAACCAGCAGCGTTTCTGCCAGGTAGAAACAGTAGTCAGGGCAGCTATTATCCTGCACAAGGTCAGGCAGGTCTTCAAACCCGGCAACCAGGTCATAAGCAAACAGGCCGCCAAAGAACATCGCTTCGCGCTCGTTTTCCGGCACGCTAACCAGCTCCTGCATAATGCGGAAAGCATCAAACACAGACAGCGAACAAAGGCGCGCATCTTCATCCAGCAAAGCGCTGATCGCCGGGAAACGCAGCACGCGGCCTTGCGGTGAATGTGCGTTTTCCACGCCAGCAGGTAAGGCTGCATCCAGTAAAGGCAGCAATGAAGCGCCGTTCTCGGAAAGGGCGTGAATGGTGACGGTGTCACCTAAAGCGGTGATGCGCAGCGCACTGTCAACTAACAGCAGGCTTTTTAAATCATCTTTGCTGTCGATGTCTGCAGACTCAAGCAACAGCGTTGCCGGGCGAGCGCCACACAGTTGATGGAAAACGGCGGTTGGGTTATCGCGGTATGGCGCGTCACAGGTCAGTGATTCGAGCGCTGGTTTTTGTGTTTGCATGTTCTGCTCTCAATATTTTGTTCAAAAAAAAGCCCGCTTCGTTGGCGGGCCTGGTATCTGGGCTGGGTTACAGCCATAGCGATTACACTGCCCGTTATCAGGAAGTACGCCACCAGCTGTGCATGAGGATTATCGCTTTCATTTCAGATACCTTTATTGCGTGAACTTGCGTACTAGTTAACTAGTTCGATGAGTCAATGTCAATAGCGATTTTTAGTTATCAAGGAAAATCGCTATCATGAGCGGCGTTTTTCATTTTATTAACACACCCGGAGCCAATTTGAGCGAACCAACACTTGCGGTGATTTACGATTTACATAGCCATACCACCGCGTCTGATGGCCTGCTAACGCCTGAGGCGTTAGTGCAACGTGCTGTAGAAATGCGTGTTGGTATTCTGGCAATTACAGACCATGACACAGTAGCCGGAATCGCTGCTGCAAGGGAAGCGGTATCACGCCTGCAATTGCCCTTGCGCTTAATCAGTGGGGTCGAAATTTCCACCCTCTGGGAAAACCATGAAATTCATATTGTTGGATTGGGTGTTGATGAACATCACCCGGCATTGGCGGAATTTCTGGCCCAGCAAAGTGAACGCCGGGTACAGCGTGCGGTATTGATCGCAGAACGGCTTGAAAAAGCGCATATCCCCGGTGCGCTGGAAGGTGCGATGCGCCATGCCAACGGTGGTGAAGTAACCCGTGGGCATTTCGCTCGCTTCCTTATGGAGTGCGGGAAGGCCAATACAATGGCCGATGTATTTAAGAAATATCTCGCAAAGGGGAAAACCGGTTACGTTCCGCCACAGTGGTGTACAATAGAACAAGCTATTGATGTGATTCATCATTCTGGCGGGCAGGCGGTACTGGCACATCCAGGCCGCTATGACCTGACGGCTAAATGGCTGAAAAGGTTGCTGGCGCATTTTGCCGAAAGTGGAGGCGATGCCATGGAAGTCGCGCAGTGCCAGCAAGCTCCCAATGAGCGCACCCAGCTTGCAAGTTATGCGCAGCAATATAATTTGCTGGCATCGCAAGGCTCAGATTTCCATATGCCATGTGCGTGGATTGAGCTTGGGCGCAAACTCTGGCTGCCCGGAGGTGTGGAACCTGTCTGGCAGAATTGGGATAATAAGCTCTAAATAATTCGAGTTGCAGCCATTGCATCTGCAACTTGAAGTATGACGAGTAGAGCCGCCACATCGCAAAAGAGAGGGTATATGAGTCAATTTTTCTATATTCACCCGGATAACCCGCAACAACGCCTGATTAACCAGGCGGTTGAAATTGTTCGCAAGGGTGGGGTTATTGTTTACCCAACCGACTCGGGTTATGCATTGGGCTGTAAGCTTGAAGATAAATCAGCAATGGAGCGCATTTGCCGCATCCGCCATTTGCCTGATGGGCATAATTTTACGTTGATGTGCCGGGATTTGTCGGAGCTTTCAACGTACGCATTTGTCGATAACGTGGCGTTTCGCTTAATCAAAAATAACACGCCAGGTAACTACACCTTCATTCTCAAAGGTACCAAAGAAGTCCCGCGCCGTTTGTTGCAGGAAAAACGTAAAACGATCGGTTTACGCGTGCCTTCCAACCCGATTGCGCTGGCGTTGCTGGAAGTGCTGGATCAACCGATGTTATCAACTTCGTTGATGTTGCCGGGCAGCGAATTTACCGAATCCGATCCAGAAGAAATTAAAGACCGCCTCGAAAAGGTTGTCGATTTAGTTATCCACGGTGGCTACCTTGGCCAGCAACCGACGACGGTTGTTGATTTAACTGAGGATGCACCTGTTGTTATCCGCGAAGGTGCCGGTGACGCTAAGCCTTTCTTATAAGTGCGTCTGCGGCTATACTGTGCGGCCTAAAATGGGGCTGATATGCTTCATTATCCCAATTCGACGCCTGTGAAGGCGACACCCGAGGAAGCTCAATGAGCGATAAGAGCGAAAAGTTACAGAAAGTTTTGGCCCGTGCAGGCCATGGTTCCCGTCGTGAGATTGAAACCATTATCTCTGCCGGCCGTGTCAGTGTGGATGGCAAAGTTGCCAAATTAGGTGACCGTGTTGAAGTAACACAATCCCTGAAAATCCGTATTGATGGTCACCTGATTTCCATTAAAGAATCTGCAGAACAGATTTGCCGCGTGCTGGCTTATTACAAGCCGGAAGGCGAACTGTGTACACGTAATGACCCGGAAGGGCGTCCAACGGTATTTGACCGTTTACCAAAACTGCGCGGCGCGCGCTGGATTGCGGTCGGTCGTCTGGATGTGAACACCTGCGGGTTGTTACTTTTCACGACCGATGGTGAGCTGGCTAACCGCCTGATGCACCCAAGCCGTGAAGTTGAGCGTGAATATGCGGTACGTGTGTTCGGTGAAGTTGACGACGACAAAGTGAAGCAACTGGGTCGTGGCGTGCAACTTGAAGACGGCCCGGCTGCGTTTAAAACCATCAAATTTACCGGTGGTGAAGGCATTAACCAATGGTACAACGTAACCCTGACTGAAGGCCGCAACCGTGAAGTGCGCCGCCTGTGGGAAGCGGTCGGTGTGCAGGTTAGCCGTCTTATTCGTGTGCGCTACGGTGACATCCAGTTGCCGAAAGGCCTGCCACGTGGTGGTTACACTGAGCTCGACCTGGGCCAAACTAACTACCTGCGTAAACTGGTAGAGTTGCAGGAAGAGACTGAAAGCAAAGTGGCGGTTGAAAAAGACCGTCGCCGCATGAAGGCGAACCAGATTCGTCGTGCGGTGAAACGCCATACGCAAACTACGGGTAGTGGCGGTGGCCGCCGCGGTGGTCGTAGCAGCTAAATATCAAACCCCTCAGCTGAGGGGTTTTTTATGGGTACTCATTAACCACTTTTTAAAAAGTGGTTATTTATTAATAATCGATACCAATTTGCGCTTTGATGCCCGCATCGAATGCATGCTTGACCGGCCTTAACTCACTCACCGTATCAGCAATTTCAAGAATATCGCGATGACAACCACGCCCAGTAATAATAACAGTCTGGTTCACAGGCCGTTGGGTTAATGCCGCCAGCACTTCCTCTAACGCCAGGTAGTCGTAGGCGACCATATAGGTTATTTCGTCGAGGATAACCATATCCAGCGAGTCATCAGCCAGCATACGCTTTGCATGGTCCCATACTTCCAGGCACGCAGCGGTATCCGTTTCACGGTTCTGTGTGTCCCAGGTAAAACCTGTCGCCATCACCTGGAACTCAACACCCATCGGCTCGAGTAGATTACGTTCGCCGTTTGGCCACTGGCCTTTGATAAACTGGATGACGCCCACTTTTTTTCCGTGCCCAACAGCACGCGTTGCCGTCCCAAAAGCCGCAGTGGTTTTGCCTTTACCGTTTCCGGTAAAGACAATCAATATCCCGCGCTCTTCCTGAGCTGCAGCCACACGGGCATCCACTTTCTCTTTTTGACGTTGTTGGCGTTGCTGGTAACGATCTTCACTCATTCGGAAATTCCTGGTTTACGGTTGGGTTGAGCATCAAAGCTCATGCCTGTTTTACGGCGACTGTCATCGCCCATCAGCCATAAATAAAGCGGCATTAAATCACGTGGTGTTTTGAGTTTTTCGGGATCTTCAGTGGGGAAAGCACTGGCGCGCATCGCGGTACGAGTGCCACCAGGATTAATGCAATTTACGCGCAAATTATGCTGTTTATACTCTTCCGCGAGTACTTGCATCATGCCTTCGGTGGCGAATTTTGAAACCGCATAGGCACCCCAACCTGCACGCCCCTGGCGGCCGACACTGGAGCTGGTAAACACCAGTGAACCTGATTCTGACTTCAGTAATAAAGGAAGCAAAGCCTGGGTCAGGAAGAAGGTAACATTCACATTTACCTGCATCACGTTCTGCCACGTTTGCGGATCTTGTTCATCCATTGGGCAAATATCGCCGAGAATACCCGCATTGTGTAACACACCATCCAGGCGCGGAATTAGCCCTGAAAGTTTATGCGCAAGGCTCTGACAATCTTCAGGTGTCGCGGCGGCAAAATCCAGCGTAAACCAGTGTGGCAAGCTGCCGCAAACTGCGTTGACCTGCTGGGCGACATGACGCAGTTTATCTTCGCTACGGCCTAACAGAATCACGCTTGCGCCGTAACGGGCATAAGTTAAGGCGGCTTCACGACCGATGCCATCGCTGGCGCCGGTGATTAAAAGTATCCGGTTTTGCAGTAAGTCAGTTTTTGGTTGGTAGTGCACGTTCAACTCCTCGCGTGATGTTTCGCTCACGTCTTCATTCTCAGAAATACCTGGGGATGCATGGCCTTTACGCTTTATGCCTGAAAGGGTTTGTTATTTCAATCAGGCAACAGGAGACAATACCTTTGATTAACATTTTGCAAAAGTTTCATTTTGATAAATACATTCAGGAAGAAGGCTCGCAGCATTTATAGTTGATTGCAGACGTGGAATCACGGCTCGGTTACACTGGGCAATAGATATTTAATGATCGAAATGGAAGGCGGTAAGCGTGGATCTGATTGCAAACTATGGGTTATTTTTGGCGAAAATTGTCACAGTCGTTGCGGCTATTGGCATTCTTGTCACGGTTATTGTGAATGTTGCCGGGCGTAAAAGACATCAACGTGGCGAGCTGCGGCTCACCAATTTAAGTGAACAATACCAGGAAATGCAGGAAGAAATGCAGGTGGCGAGGCTTGATGGTCATCAGCAAAAACTCTGGCATAAAACACAAAAGAAAAAGCATAAGCTTGAAGCGAAACAAGCGAAAGCGCGTGCTAAACGTGGCGAAACGGTTATTTCTGACAAACCCACGCTTTATGTGCTGGATTTTAAAGGAAGTATGGATGCCCACGAAGTCACTTCTTTGCGTGAAGAGATAACCGCGGTGTTGGCCGTAGTGAAACCTGAAGATGAGGTTCTGCTGCGCCTGGAAAGCCCAGGCGGCGTCGTTCATGGTTATGGGCTTGCTGCATCACAGCTTCAACGTTTGCGCGACAGTAAAGTTCGCCTGACCGTTGCGGTAGATAAAGTTGCTGCCAGCGGTGGATATATGATGGCGTGTGTGGCAGACAAAATCGTCGCTGCACCGTTTTCTATTATTGGCTCGATTGGCGTAGTGGCGCAGGTTCCAAACTTCCACCGTTTGCTAAAACGCAATAATATAGATGTGGAGCTACATACCGCCGGGCAGTACAAACGCACGTTGACACTGTTTGGTGAAAACACCGAGCAGGGGCGTGAGAAATTCCGTGAAGACCTCAACGAAACTCATCAGCTGTTTAAGCAGTTTGTTCATGATATGCGCCCATCTCTGGACATTGATGCAGTTGCGACAGGTGAGCACTGGTACGGCACGCAGGCGTATGAAAAAGGCCTGGTTGATGCGGTCAGCACCAGCGACGATTTGCTGATCAATCTGATGAAAGATCATGATGTCATTAATGTGCATTACACACGTCGCAAAAAGATGATGGACCGTTTTACCGGTAGTGCGGCTAACAGCCTGGATAACCTGTTGTTGCGCTGGTGGCAACGTGGTGAAAAACCGCTGTTGTAATCAAACTCGGTGTGAAAGCCAGTTTGAAAGTAAAAACGAGGCCATTTGGCCTCGTTCTGATTCTTAGTCTTGCAGGTGATATTTTTCAGCAAATACATGCGCAAGATGTTTAAACATATTAAACACGGCGGTGCTTTTCCCGGTAGGTAAGCCTTGCTCATCAAGGAAGTATTCACCTTTGAATACCAGCACCCCGTTTTTTTGTTCGACGTCAGTGGCTTCCATTCCATGCATGAAATCTTCATGGGCACGGATAACTTTGTTTGCTTCAATAATTAGCGACTGTTTATCGATAGGTTGTGTGGATGGTTTCATGATTTCCTCCTATAAAAACTGGCGGTAGTGTACTTCCGCTATACTGCAAAGGGCAATATCTCCTGAGTAAACCTAAGGTGATTTAAACAGTTTACTGTGCTGGCAGGAATCCTCGCCGCATGCTAATAAAGTTGCGTAACTCATTTTATCAGGTAGAGTGTGACGCTTTCGCAAATCTGGCAACGGAATTGCTTGACATTCAACCAAAGTTCCGTCGTGCTATGTCACCGGTGCGAAAGACTCGTTATCTCAATCACCTGCGATTGTTCGCTTAATCTGGCCGGTGTTGAAAAAAGAGTTGATATCCATTCACGCTGTCGCAATATAGAAAAGCGCGTCGTCAGTGGAAGGTGTAACTAGCGTGCGACGTCTCCTGGAAGAATTACATTAGGTAAAGGTGAATATGGGTAAAGCTCTCGTCATCGTTGAGTCCCCGGCAAAAGCCAAAACGATCAACAAATATCTCGGTAATGACTACGTGGTTAAGTCCAGCGTCGGTCATATCCGTGATTTGCCGACTAGTGGATCAACCACCAAGAAGAGCGCTGACTCCGCCTCCACCAAAGGGACCAAAAAGGTCAAAAAGGATGAACGCGGCGCGCTCGTAAATCGTATGGGTGTCGATCCATGGCACAACTGGGAAGCGCAGTACGAAGTGCTTCCGGGTAAAGAAAAAGTGGTTTCTGAACTGAAATCACTGGCTGAAAAAGCAGACCATATCTATCTCGCAACTGACCTTGACCGCGAAGGGGAAGCCATTGCGTGGCACCTGCGGGAAGTTATCGGTGGTGATGAAACGCGTTACAGTCGCGTGGTATTTAACGAAATCACCAAAAATGCCATTCAACAGGCATTTGAAAAACCGGGTGAATTGAATATTGATCGTGTTAATGCACAACAAGCGCGCCGCTTTATGGATCGCGTTGTGGGTTACATGGTATCCCCGTTACTGTGGAAGAAAATTGCCCGTGGTCTGTCTGCTGGCCGCGTACAGTCTGTTGCTGTGCGTCTGGTTGTTGACCGTGAACGCGAAATTAAAGCGTTTGTGCCAGAAGAATATTGGGAAGTTGACGCCAACCTGACTACGCCGAAAGGTGACAGTCTGCCGGTTCAGGTCAGCCACCATAAAGACAAGCCATTCCGCCCGGTTAACCGCGAGCAGACAATGTCTGCGGTTAGCGAGCTGGAGAAAGCTCGTTATTCTGTGCTTGAGCGTGAAGACAAGCCAACCAGCAGCAAGCCTGGTGCGCCGTTCATTACCTCTACCTTGCAGCAAGCTGCAAGCACCCGTCTTGGTTTTGGTGTGAAGAAAACCATGATGATGGCGCAGCGTCTGTATGAAGCGGGTCATATTACTTACATGCGTACCGACTCAACCAACTTGAGCCAGGACGCAGTGAGCATGGTGCGCGGTTACATCGAAGAGAGTTTCGGTAAGAAATATCTTCCGGAAGCCGCGAACCATTACTCCAGCAAAGAAAACTCACAAGAAGCACACGAAGCGATTCGCCCTTCAGATGTGAGTGTTGTTGCGGATTCGCTTAAAGATATGGAAGCCGACGCGCAGAAACTTTACCAGTTAATCTGGCGCCAGTTTGTCGCGTGCCAAATGACACCTGCGCAATACGACTCCACCACTTTGACTGTGCAAGCCGGTGACTTCCGCCTGAAAACGCGTGGCCGTACGCTGCGTTTTGATGGCTGGACGAAAGTGATGCCTGCACTGCGTAAAGGTGATGAAGACCGTACATTGCCACCTGTCGAGCAGGGCGATGAACTCGCACTGGTTGAAGTTATTCCAGGCCAGCACTTTACCAAACCACCGGCTCGCTTTAGTGAAGCCTCGTTGGTTAAAGAGCTGGAAAAACGTGGAATTGGCCGTCCGTCTACTTACGCATCGATCATTTCCACCATTCAGGATCGTGGTTATGTACGTGTAGAAAACCGCCGTTTCTATGCTGAAAAAATGGGTGAGATTGTTACTGACCGCCTGGAAGAAAACTTCCGTGAGCTGATGAACTACGATTTCACCGCGCAAATGGAAAGTAACCTGGACCAGGTGGCCAATAATCAGGCCGAGTGGAAAGGGGTACTGGACAACTTCTTTAGCGATTTCAGTGAAAAGCTTAGTAAAGCTGAACTGGATCCGGAAGAAGGCGGTATGCGTCCAAACCAGATGGTACTGACCAGCATCGATTGCCCGACCTGTGGCCGCGAAATGGGTATCCGTACTGCAAGCACCGGTGTGTTCCTCGGTTGCTCTGGTTACGCATTGCCTCCTAAAGAGCGCTGCAAAACCACCATTAACCTGGTGCCGGAAAACGAAGTCCTCAACGTGCTTGAAGGGGATGACGCGGAAACTAACGCACTGCGTGCGAAACGTCGTTGTACCAAGTGCGGTACCGCGATGGACAGCTACCTCATCGATCCAAAACGTAAATTACATGTTTGTGGTAACAACCCAACATGTGATGGCTACGAAATCGAAGAGGGCGAGTTCCGCATCAAGGGTTATGACGGCCCAATTGTAGAGTGTGAGAAATGTGGTTCTGAAATGCACCTGAAAATGGGTCGCTTCGGTAAATACATGGCTTGTACAAACGACGATTGTAAAAACACGCGTAAGATCCTGCGTAGCGGCGAAGTGGCACCACCGAAAGAAGATCCGGTTCCGTTGCCAGAATTGCCTTGCGAGAAGTCAGATGCTTACTTTGTCCTGCGTGATGGCGCGGCGGGTGTTTTCCTTGCGGCAAACACTTTCCCTAAATCTCGTGAAACACGTGCACCATTAGTGGAAGAGCTGTATCGCTTCCGTGACCGTCTGCCAGAGAAACTGCGTTATCTGGCTGACGCGCCACAGCAAGATGCTGACGGTAACAAAGCGGTTGTTCGCTTTAGCCGTAAGACTAAACAGCAATATGTTTCTTCCGAGAAAGAAGGTAAAGCGACCGGTTGGTCAGCCTTCTTTGTGGATGGCAAGTGGGTTGAAGGGAAGAAGTAATTCCTTTTGATATGAAAAGCCGGGGCCTGTGCTCCGGCTTTTTTGTATCTGCGTATACCCGCCATACTTCAGGTCACGGGAGCATTGGCCGTTCGCGTTTGCCTGACAACGCGAATTATTTCGGGTGTATATAACCTGATTATTATTTTTTCTTTCTAACTATACATAGATGGTATAACTGATATAGTGGTTTCAGAGATTTTTACCTCGTCTGATCCCCGCCGTTGTTCATACCGGGGCTGCTTTTACTGCGGATGGAACGCCATGAAACTACAGCAACTTCGTTATATCGTAGAGGTGGTAAACCACAACCTCAACGTGTCGTCGACGGCAGAAGGGCTTTACACTTCTCAGCCGGGGATCAGTAAACAGGTTCGTATGCTGGAAGACGAACTGGGGATTCAGATCTTTGCACGTAGCGGCAAACATCTGACCCAGGTGACGCCAGCCGGGCAGGAGATAATTCGTATTGCCCGCGAAGTGCTCTCAAAAGTCGATGCTATCAAGTCGGTTGCCGGTGAGCATACCTGGCCTGACAAAGGCTCCCTGTATGTCGCGACAACCCACACACAGGCTCGTTACGCACTGCCTAACGTGATTAAAGGCTTTATTGAGCGCTATCCACGTGTATCGCTGCATATGCATCAGGGGTCGCCAACACAGATTGCTGAAGCCGTTTCCAAAGGCAATGCCGATTTTGCGATTGCGACTGAAGCGCTGCATCTTTACGACGATCTCGTGATGCTTC
The DNA here is from genome assembly GCF_001654925.1 of Buttiauxella brennerae ATCC 51605. GTDB lineage: Bacteria > Pseudomonadota > Gammaproteobacteria > Enterobacterales > Enterobacteriaceae > Buttiauxella > Buttiauxella brennerae. The sequence goes on along the minus strand of NZ_LXER01000017.1, from coordinate 73,257 downwards.
CGTGTTATCACTGGAACCGTTCGATTGTCGTCACACCGGATCACCCGTTAGCGTCGAAAGAGTCGGTCTCTATTGAAGAGTTGGCCCAGTACCCACTGGTTACCTATACCTTTGGCTTCACAGGCCGCTCTGAGCTCGATACCGCGTTTAATCGTGCCGGTTTAACACCTCGTATTGTGTTTACCGCAACGGATGCCGACGTTATTAAGACCTATGTGCGTTTGGGGCTGGGGGTTGGGGTCATTGCCAGTATGGCTGTTGACCCGATTTCTGACCCGGATCTAGTGCGTATTGAAGCGCAAGGCGTGTTCAGCCACAGCACCACGAAAATTGGTTTTCGTCGTAGCACGTTCCTGCGTAGTTACATGTATGATTTTATTCAGCGTTTTGCGCCGCATTTGACGCGCGACGTTGTCGATACCGCGGTGGCTTTGCGTTCTAACGAAGATATTGAAGCGATGTTTAAAGATATTAAATTACCTGCCAAATAATATCTGAAGGTATCTTTTCGTGATGGAAAGATACCTCTTCTCATTTGCATTAATGAATATGCTTTACCCCTCCTCGTAATAAATAACCTGCCAAATTTTAATTACCCATGCTTTATAAGTGGTTAATCTGTCTCAATTAAGAGACAAACGTAGATAATAATTAACGACTACGCAAATTTACTGTTTCAATTATTTATTTGAGGTCAAAAGATTAAATCTTTTCCTGCAATGGGCAGGTAATTTCGCTGGCTTTTGTACTAGAGTTTCTTTAGGATTAATCCCAACAGGCGATTAATTATACCTATTGTTTAAGATTTTATGATAAGTGGTGCCGATTGTATGAGGTTAGCAATGCCTTCAGGAAGTGAAGAACCGCAAAGGGATTCAGGGCGTAAACGTAAAGCCTGGCTGGCGGTGTTTCTCGTATCAGGTCTGTTCTGGCTCGTGGTAGCGTTGGCAGCCTGGCATTTTTGGGGGTAAGTATGACAACCCTGGCTCAGACACAAGTGCAAAAAACTGTACGTCAGCAAGATGACAAGCCACAGAAAGAGGCAAAACCGGGCGAAGTTCAGGTTCCCGAATCGTGGCAGTTGACCCAACAGCAAAAAGATTTCATCGAACTGTTTTCAACAGACGATCATATAAAACAATAAGCATTATTTTTATTTACCTTTATTTAACTTGCGGTCAATCACACTTTTTTATTAGATGTGATTTACAGCACTCTTTAAGTAATCACTACACACAGCAATATTCAAACCGGCTGATTATTTATTCAGTCATAGTGTTTACTAAAAAATAAAGAGAGTGGCATATGAATACTCACTGTAGCGTCAAGTACTGGTCATGGCTAAGTGCATTCACTGTTTCGTTCCTGTTTTGGGCGCAAATGGTCGCGATGCTGGCTAAATAACTATTCCCCATACCCTGGCCACCGGCCGGGGTATAATCAAGGCTCTCCCTCCTGTTTACACCCTCTGGTTTATCAATTCGGGTTGTTATCAAATCGTTACGACATCTTTGTGTTATCTTTAATACTGTCCCTGATCTTCATCCGGGATACCGCTATCCTAAGAAATTTAAGGAGGGAGCTATGTCGTTAACCCTACGCGAGGCCAGTAAGGACACGCTACAGGCGCTGAATAAAACCTATCACTATTACAGCTTGCCGCTGGCCGCAAAGGAACTTGGGGATATCAACCGTTTACCCAAGTCGCTAAAAGTTCTGCTCGAAAACCTGCTGCGCTGGCAGGATGAAAGTTCTGTTACGCAAGATGATATCCATGCGCTGGCCGGTTGGCTGAAAGATGCGCATGCGGATCGCGAAATTGCCTATCGCCCGGCACGTGTGCTGATGCAGGATTTTACCGGTGTACCCGCAGTGGTTGATTTAGCCGCCATGCGTCAAGCCGTTAAACGTCTTGGTGGCGATGTCGCCAAAGTTAATCCACTTTCCCCCGTCGATTTAGTTATTGACCACTCGGTTACCGTCGATCATTTCGGCAATGACGATGCCTTTGAAGAAAACGTGCGTCTGGAAATGGAGCGTAATCACGAGCGCTATGTTTTCCTGCGCTGGGGCCAACAGGCTTTCAGCCGTTTTAGCGTGGTGCCACCGGGAACGGGCATATGTCACCAGGTCAATCTGGAATACCTCGGTAAAGCGGTGTGGAGTGAAATGCAGGGTGATGAGCTGGTGGCTTATCCCGACACGCTGGTGGGAACCGATTCCCACACCACAATGATCAACGGCCTTGGCGTGTTGGGCTGGGGTGTTGGGGGGATTGAAGCGGAAGCCGCGATGCTGGGGCAGCCCGTGTCGATGCTTATCCCGGATGTGGTCGGTTTTAAACTCAACGGGAAACTTCGCGAGGGTATTACCGCAACAGACCTGGTTCTGACAGTCACGCAAATGCTGCGTAAGCACGGTGTTGTTGGCAAATTTGTCGAGTTCTATGGCGATGGGCTGGACTCACTCCCGCTTGCTGACCGCGCAACGATTGCGAATATGGCTCCTGAATATGGTGCGACTTGCGGCTTCTTCCCGATTGATGCCGTGACGCTGGATTACATGCGCCTGAGTGGGCGCAGTGAAGAGCAGGTGGCACTGGTTGAAGCCTATGCTAAAGCGCAGGGTATGTGGCGAAACACTGGTGATGAGCCGGTATTCACCAGTACGCTGGCGCTGGATATGAATGAGGTTGAAGCCAGCCTCGCCGGGCCAAAGCGCCCGCAGGATCGCGTCGCACTGGGGGATGTTCCTAAAGCGTTTAATGCCAGCAATGAACTGGAACTCAACACCTCCCATAAAGACCGGGCTCCGGTTAACTACACCATGGGCGGGTGTGAGTATCAGTTGCCCGATGGTGCCGTAGTTATTTCGGCAATTACGTCTTGTACTAACACTTCGAACCCGAGTGTACTGATGGCGGCCGGGTTACTGGCGAAAAAAGCGGTGACATTAGGCTTAAAGCGCCAGCCGTGGGTGAAAGCCTCGCTGGCTCCGGGATCGAAAGTCGTTTCGGATTATCTTGCCAAGGCCAAACTGACGCCATATCTCGACGAACTGGGTTTCAACCTCGTGGGTTACGGTTGTACAACCTGTATTGGTAACTCCGGGCCGTTGCCGGACCCAATTGAGCAAGCCATCAAGAAGGGGGACCTTACCGTCGGCGCAGTGCTTTCCGGGAACCGTAACTTTGAAGGGCGTATTCATCCGCTGGTGAAAACGAACTGGCTGGCGTCTCCGCCGTTGGTCGTTGCCTATGCGTTGGCAGGTAACATGAACGTGAACCTGACAACCGACCCGTTGGGCCATGATGTAAAAGGTGACCCGGTTTATCTCAAAGACATTTGGCCGAGCAGCCAGGAAATTGCCCGTGCAGTGGCGCAAGTTACCACAGAAATGTTCCATAAAGAGTATGCAGAAGTGTTCGAAGGCACACCTGAGTGGCGCAACATTGAGGTGGATCGTTCAGACACTTACGGCTGGCAAAGTGATTCTACTTACATCCGTTTGTCGCCTTTCTTTGATGATATGGAAGCGACGCCGAAACCGTTGCAGGATATTCACGGTGCACGAGTGCTGGCGATGCTTGGCGACTCGGTAACAACCGACCACATCTCCCCGGCGGGGAATATCAAACCTGACAGCCCGGCAGGGCGCTATTTGCAAAACCATGGCGTTGAGCGTAAAGATTTCAACTCCTACGGTTCACGCCGAGGTAATCATGAAGTGATGGTGCGCGGTACCTTTGCAAACATTCGTATCCGCAATGAAATGGTACCGGGTGTGGAAGGTGGTATGACACGCATGTTGCCAGGCGAGGAAGTGATCTCTATCTATGACGCGGCAATGAAATATCGCGACAAAGGTGTGCCGCTGGCGGTATTTGCGGGTCAAGAATATGGTTCAGGCTCCAGTCGCGACTGGGCGGCGAAAGGGCCACGTCTGCTGGGGGTTCGGGTAGTGATTGCCGAGTCATTCGAACGTATTCACCGCTCAAACCTGATTGGTATGGGTATTCTTCCTCTGGAGTTCCCGCAGGGTGTGACGCGCAAAACATTGGGGCTGACCGGGGAAGAGTTTATTGATATCAGTGGGCTCAATAGCCTGACGCCGGGAGCTACAGTTCCGGTTTCATTAACATTTGCTGATGGGCATAAAGAAGTGGTGGAGTGCCGCTGCCGTATTGATACTGGCAATGAACTGACGTACTTCAAAAATGACGGTATCTTGCACTATGTCATTCGCAACATGCTGAACTAGGAAAGTTTCTCCCCCAGCGATGGGGGAGAAAATCACTTAATCTTTAGACAGCAAATGCCCCATTTTGGCAGCTTTGGTATCCAGATAGTGGGCGTTCTTCGGGTTACGACCGACAATCAGTGGCACACGCTCAACGATATTGATTCCCGCCTCGGAAAGAATTTCTACTTTTTGCGGGTTATTGGTCAATAAGCGCACAGCCTCGATACCCAATAATTTAAACATGTCAGCACAAAGGGTGAAGTCACGCTCGTCGGCGGCAAAACCGAGCTGGTGGTTTGCTTCAACGGTATCGTAGCCTTTGTCCTGTAATGCATAGGCTCGGATCTTATTGAGCAGACCGATGTTACGACCTTCCTGGCGGTGATACAGCAGCACACCGCGACCTTCTTCGGCAATCTGAGTCAGAGCCGCTTCAAGTTGGAAACCGCAATCACAGCGCAGGCTAAAAAGCGCATCTCCCGTCAGACACTCAGAATGGACACGTGCCAGAACAGATTCATTCCCGCTTACATCACCAAAAACTAACGCAACATGATCTTGCCCTGTTGCCAGTTCTTCAAAACCCACCATCAGGAAATCGCCCCATGGGGTTGGCAGTTTGGCTTCTGCCACACGTTTAAGCTGCATGTGTTTCTCCAGGTACTTATATTGGCTGCATGTCTTGAAAGCATGCTGCCTGCCAGTCGTCTGGCCTGTTTAATTGCTATCGGCTATTTTGCCACAACGCCGGCACTTCGCCTAATTGACTGGACGTGCTCTGATTTTTACCCTTTCTGCACGAGCACGTTTTCCCTTCGGTGCGGTTTATCAGGTATTCTTGATACTTAAATAGCATAAGGATGAGTGATGCAGGCAATAGCGAAGCGAACGACAATGGGGGCCGGACTACTTTTAGTCATGCCTTTGGCCGTGTGGGTTTCAGGTTGGCAGTGGGTGCCTGGCGGAAACAGTGCCTGGCTTAAGATGATGTATTGGGTGACTGAAACGGTCACTCAGCCCTGGGGCATCATTACCCATGTTCTGCTGTGCGGCTGGTTTTTGTGGTGCCTGAGGTTCCGCTTAAAAGCGGCTGTCATGTTATTCGCTATTCTCGGTGCAGCTATTCTTATTGGGCAGGGCGTTAAATCTGTTATCAAAGACAAAGTGCAAGAACCACGTCCTTTTGTAGTGTGGCTTGAGAAAACACAACATATTCCTACAGATGAGTTCTACAATTTAAAACGCAAGCAGCGCAGCGAACTGGTAAAAAGCCAGCTTGAGTCGAACACGGAAGTGCCTCACTGGTTGCGTAAACACTGGCAAAAAGAGACCGGCTTTGCCTTCCCGTCAGGGCACACCATGTTTGCGGCAAGCTGGGCATTATTGGGCGTAGGGCTGTTGTGGCCACGCCGCCGTACCTGGACCATTGCGTTATTATTAGTTTGGGCAACGGGAGTGATGGGGAGCCGGTTATTGCTTGGAATGCACTGGCCCCGTGATTTAGCGGTCGCCACATTGCTCTCCTGGGTGTTGGTAACACTGGCGACCTGGCTTGCTCAGAAACTGTGCGGCCCGCTGTCACCACCGCCGCAAGAAGCGGGCGAAATAGCCGAACGAGATGCTGAAACTTGAGTTTATCGATTTAATCCCCATTTCTTATGAATTGGAGGGCCCTAATGGATTCCCCGAACAAGCGGGAAATGGTAATTTATACCGTTGGCTAAGCATTTGGGCATAATTTAGTCGCGTAAAACCACATGACGGGAAGTAATGTGAAATATTTATTCATTTTCTTACTGGTGCTAGCGATTTTTGTGATTTCTGTCACTCTGGGCGCGCAAAACGATCAGGTAGTTAATTTCAACTATCTGCTGGCACAAGGCGAATACCGTGTCTCCACATTACTGGCGACTCTTTTTGCTGCGGGCTTTTTACTGGGCTGGCTAATTTGCGGCCTGTTCTGGCTGCGCCTGCGCGTTTCACTTGCGCGTGCAGATCGTAAAATTAAGCGTCTTGAGCAACAAGTTTCCACGGGTGCTGATGCCACCGTAGCGGCTGTTCCGGCTGTGAAGGAATAACCTGCCATGCTGGAATTGTTGTTTCTGCTCTTACCTATTGCTGCCGCTTACGGCTGGTACATGGGGCGCAGAAGCGCGCAACAAGATAAGCAACAAGAAGCGAACCGCCTGTCGCGAGACTATGTGGCGGGGGTTAACTTCTTGCTGTCAAACCAGCAAGATAAAGCAGTCGATCTGTTCCTTGATATGCTTAAAGAGGATACCAGCACCATAGAGGCTCACCTCACGCTGGGAAATCTGTTCCGCTCACGTGGTGAAGTTGACCGCGCCATCCGTATCCACCAGTCCTTAATGGAAAGTGCCTCGCTAACTTACGAGCAACGTCTGCTGGCAGTACAACAGCTGGGCCGTGATTACATGGCAGCGGGTTTGTACGACCGTGCAGAAGACATGTTTGCGCAGTTGATTGATGAAACCGACTTCCGAATTGGCGCATTGCAACAACTGCTGTTGATTCACCAGGCTACCAGTGACTGGCAAAAGGCAATTGAAGTAGCTGAACGCCTGGTTAAGCTTGGCAAAGATAAACAGCGTACTGAGATTGCTCACTTCTATTGTGAACAAGCCCTGCAACTGATGGGTGGCGATGATCTTGACCGTGCAATGTCACTGCTGAAGAAAGGGGCGGCGGCAGACAAAAATTGTGCTCGGGTATCTATCATGATGGGGCGCATCTTCATGGTCCGTAATGAGTACGCTAAAGCCGTTGATACCTTGCAGCGTGTTATCGATCAAGACAGTGAGTTAGTCAGTGAAACGCTGGAAATGCTTCAGACTTGCTATCAGCAGCTCAACAAGCCGCAAGAGTGGGAAGCATTCTTAAAACGTTGCGTTGAAGAGAATACCGGCGCCGGTGCAGAATTGATGCTGGCTGAGATCCTTGAGCACAAAGAAGGGTCCGAGGTCGCACAGGTTTATATCAATCGCCAGCTACAACGTCACCCAACGATGCGTGTGTTCCATCGTTTGATGGATTACCACTTGCAGGAAGCGGAAGAAGGGCGTGCGAAAGAGAGCCTGATGGTACTGCGTGACATGGTCGGCGAACAAGTTCGCACCAAACCGCGATATCGTTGCCAGAAATGTGGCTTCACAGCGTTTACTCTTTACTGGCATTGCCCATCTTGCCGTGCATGGTCAACGATAAAACCTATCCGTGGGTTGGACGGTCAGTAAAGGCAGATCGTCGGCCATTATAAAAAAAAGCTATACTTTAGTTACAACATACTTATGAATTTAAATACCTCACTCGCCTCAACATCGAGCGGTTTGTGCCTGGCAGGGTGCAATGGCAACTGTAATTTTATGTGTGCCGCGGGTAGAATGCTTGCCGTTTATCTCTTGCGCCGCATTGCTGCCCAACATCAGAAGGTTTAGCCATGAATTCCACTACATCCTCCTCCCGAGTTGCCACCGATTCTCCTATTGTCGTCGCACTTGATTACGATAATCGTGACAAAGCCTTAGCATTCATTGACCGCATTGATCCGCGTGATTGCCGACTCAAAGTGGGCAAAGAGATGTTTACATTGTTTGGGCCGCAGTTGGTGCGCGATATCCAGGCTCGCGGGTTTGACGTATTCCTTGATCTGAAATTTCACGATATCCCAAACACCACGGCACATGCGGTTGCTGCTGCGGCAGAACTGGGTGTATGGATGGTTAACGTTCACGCCAGTGGTGGGGCGCGTATGATGACTGCGGCTCGCGAAGCATTACTGCCTTTCGGTAAAGATGCACCGTTACTGATTGCTGTGACTGTTCTTACCAGTATGGAAGCAAGCGACCTGGCCGATCTCGGTATTACCGCAACACCTGCGGAACATGCAGAGCGCCTGGCCCGTTTGACAAAAAATTGTGGTTTAGATGGTGTGGTTTGTTCAGCTCAGGAAGCCGTTCGCTTCAAGAGTGAATTGGGTCAGTCATTTAAGCTCGTGACGCCAGGTATTCGCCCAGTGGGTAGCGATGCGGGCGACCAGCGTCGCATCATGACACCACAGCAGGCACAAGCTGCGGGTGTTGACTTCATGGTCATCGGTCGTCCAATCACCCAATCTGCAAACCCTTCACAGACGCTATGTGATATCCGCGCTTCATTAGTACAGGGTGAATGATGAAAGACGATAACAGCCGTTTAGTTTATTCCACAGAAACGGGCCGCATTGACGAGCCTAAAGCGGAAGCGGTGCGTCCGAAAGGTGATGGAGTGGTGCGTATCCAACGCCAGACCAGTGGTCGTAAAGGTAAAGGTGTGTGTTTGATTACCGGCATTGATGCCGATGACGCGCAATTAGCAACGCTCGCTGCCGAACTGAAGAAAAAATGTGGTTGCGGTGGTTCACTAAAAGATGGCGTTATTGAGATTCAGGGTGATAAACGTGACCTGATTAAATCTCTGCTTGAAGCAAAAGGTATGAAAGTAAAATTAGCAGGCGGTTGATTTAGCTGCTGAAAATAATCAGGCCACGGTAAATATACCGTGGCCTTTTATTATGACTGCTGAAAGTCAGACCTGAATATTAAAGCTATTTATAATAAGTTAAAGCATTTACGCTTCTACAGGCAACAGGCTTTATTTGCTTACCTGATGGCCAATAATACCACCTACTGCGGCACCACCTAATGTACCCAATGCACTACCGTCGGTAAGAACAGCACCACCAACAGCACCTGCACCTGCACCAATCGCGGTGTTACGGTCACGTTTGGACCAGTTTGAACATGCGCTTAAAGACATCGCAACGGTTAAAGCCAGAACAACGGCGGCAACTTTTTTGTTATTTAAGGTCATAATACTCTCTCCTGAATAATTGATTCACGGAAATAAGTCTCCCTGAAAGTATAGTGGCAATCAGCCAGTTTTAAGGAAACATCCGCGAAACGGTATGGCGATATAAGACCTAAAAGATAACGCCAGTGATTATCACTTCCTGTTATATCGCTAATAAATAGTCTAATTTCTATGGGAAATAACAACAGGTAAATAATCTTAAAGGATAGGCAGGATAATTCTGATAAGAGCGCTGCCTGCTGGGCCGCAGGCAGCTAAAAAGGTTCTCAGGCGATCGGGAATTGTTTAACAATATTGACCTGAACGCCGCTGTCCTGAAGTTGCTGGCCAGCAACTTCACTGAGCGCATCATCGGTAATCACCCGGTTAATGCGCGAGATCGGGCCGAGAGTGTAGGGGTGCATCGCACCGAATTTAGAACTGTCCGTCAGAACAATGGCTTCACTGCCTTTTTCAAGCACGGTATTGACCACATCGGCACGCATCATATCGCGGCTGGTAAACCCGGTTTCAGGCAAGAAACCATCAATGCCAATAAACGCTTTGCTGAAATGAACCTGCTGGATAAATTGACGGGTAAGTGGGCCAACCATGCTTTCACTTTTCTTCTGATAGATCCCGCCAAGTAACACCACTTCGCATTCGGTATCTTTCAGAAGGTGAGCGATATAGCTGCTAACCGTTATCAGCGTGATTTTCTTCTGCTCGGCCAATGCGCGAGCTAACAGCGCATTGCAACTGCCATTTTCGATGAAAATCGTTTCGCCGTCGTTGACAAGCGTAGCGGCAAAATCAGCAAGATGCCGTTTCAACGAATAGTTGTTCATCATTCGTGTTTCAACATCTTCGCTATCCAGCGGTACGGCATAACCGTGGGCACGTTTCAGATAGCTTTTTTTCTCCAGAAGGTTGAGATCCTGGCGAATAGTGACTTCTGAGACACCGGTTTTTTTAGCGAGATCGGCCACACTCATGCGGCCTTGATCTATCACCATCTGTAAAATAATTTGTTGTCTGGAGTTCATGTCAGCCAATTTTGAGGCGGTGCTTAATGCACCGCCGGATTATCAAAGTGTATGTTCTGTACGGGCTATAATATCATCCTGAGCGTCTGGAGATAAGGCGGTAAAGAAAGCAGAGTAACCTGCTACACGAACGACCAGATCACGATATTTATCAGGATGTTGTTTTGCATCTAACAGGGTTTCACGGGAAACTATGTTGTATTGCACATGCCAGCCTTTGTGCGCTTCAAAGAAAGTACGCAGCATAAACATCAATTTTTCACGGTCGCGCGGGTTATCAAGCGTTGCCGGATTCAGTTTCTGGTTGAGTAATACCCCACCCAGGATTTTGCTGGTTGGTAGTTTGCCCACTGAACTTATTACCGCTGTTGGACCAAGCCGGTCAGTACCTGAAGCCGGGCTTGCACCTTCCGCTAAGGGTGTTGTCGCTTTGCGGCCATCAGGGGTTGCCATTGTTGCCGCACCAAAAGGTACGTTCGCTGAAATAGAAGAAGTACCCGCATAGTAAGTTCCGCCAACAGGGCCACGACCAAAACGGGTGTTGTGATACTGCTTCAGCTCATCAATGTAGGTCTGATAAGCCCGCGCCAGCAGTAAATCCACTTCATCTTCGTCATTACCGTATTTTGGCGCATTGTTGATCAGGCGCTGGCGTAATTGTTCACCTGTTAAACCATCGAAGTCGTTTGCCAGCGCTTCAGCTAACTGTTGCTGGCCGATGGCACCTTGCTCAAATACCAGTTTTTTTACCGCAGCCAGGCTATTGCCGAGGTTGGCAATACCCACTTGCAAACCTGAAACCCAGTCATATTTTGCGCCACCTTGCTTGATACTTTTACCACGCTCGATGCAGTCATCCACCAGCGCCGAGCACAAAATATCATGGGCATTTTCTTCAAGCACCGTATCAACCACGCACTCAATTTCGATGGATTTCTGAGTGTAATAGCGAATCTGGGTATCCCAGGCATTCATTACCTGATCAAACTGGCTGAAGTTGCCTGCTGACAGCGCGTGTTCTTGCGGCAAGAATATTTTGCCGCTAGTAGCATCACGGCCATGTTCCATGGCGGCCAGCATGACTCGAGCAAAGTTAATAAAGCTCATGCCGGTACAACGATAACCCCATTTGCCACCGACAGCCGTTTCGATACAGCCAATTGCGGCGTAGTCGTATGCATCCTCACGGCTGACACCTAGCTTGATAAATTCCTCAATCACGATTTCATCGTTGTTGAATGCAGGCATCCCAAAACCGCAGCGAATCACCTGAACGCAGGCATCAAGGAAATCATTGCTCATTCCGGCGTGGTAACGCACGCTCAAGTTTGGTTGGGTTGAGCGCAACTGACCGCATGATTCAAGGATGGCGTAAGAGAGCGGGTTCACCGCATCAACGGCTTGCCCGTTAACCAGCGTCTGGCCACCAATGGTCACGTTTTGGTAAAGCGGGCTACCAGCAGAGGCTTTTGAGTGCGAACCTGAGCGAATCTTATTCACTTCCAACAGCTTTAACCAACAGCTTTGCAGCAGCTCAATTGCCTGGTCGCGCCCCAGCGTTTGCTCAAGCTCGACATCGCGGCGATACCACGGGTAAAGGAATTGATCGAGGCGACCAAATGAAACAGAGTGCCCGTTAGATTCAATCTGTAGTACCAACTGTACGAAGTAGCTTAGCTGCAAAGCCTGCCAGAAAGAGGTCGGTTTTTTATGGGCAATCAATTCGCAGTTTTCAGCAATCGCCAGAAGCTCATCACGACGCGCGACACGTGCTTCGGTGCTCGCCATTTCTTTCGCCAGACGCGCGAAACGTTCGATATGGTCACTCAAAGCCACAAACGTAATATCAATGGCCTTAAGGAATTGTTCTTTATGCAAATCCTCCCAGTCTGTGAGGTGCAGGCGTGAACGGCGCTCGGCCACTTTAGCACGTAAACCATCAATGCCTAATTCCAACAGCAAAGGGAAGTTAACTGCCAGGTGCGCGTCGCCTGACGTCATGTTGCCTTCGGCTTTAATGATCCCGCTTGCCAGCAACTCTTTTTGCTCGTCAGTAAACATTCCGTAGCAACGATCTTGTACCGTCTGCCCGCGCCACCATGGGCAAATCTCATGCATCACCGCTTTATCTGCATCTGAAATAGAGAAGCCAGCACCTGGGCGGTCGCCTAGCTCATCAATCTCCGTTTCAATCCAGCCAACGGTATATTCAGGGAAAAAAGGGGCTCCACGAACGTGGCTTGCCTGGTTGCCGACAATCAGCTCATCATGCTTAATCCAGATAGAGCGTTCAGCCAAATGATGGGCGAGGGCAAGCGCACGGCGCACCGGCAAAGGCTTATCCTGATGCTGCTGATAAATCGCCGTGTAGTGTTGCGCGCGCTCAGTACAAACGGGTGGCTTAACGATATGAATCAAAGCGTCTTTATGGTCTTTGATTCGTTGGCTTAAAGTATTCAGGTTCAGTTGGGTCATCGGTTTATCCTCTTATCCAGGCGGTCATCCCTTTTTGGCTTGCGTACTGCTGGGCAAATTCCAGCAGTTCTGGCGCATCAAGAGGTTGCTGCGCGGCCAGGTAAGGGAGATTCAGGAGCTTATATTTGTTGATACCTAAGGTGTGGTAAGGCAAAAAATGAATCGCTTTCACGCCAATTTCATCGGCGGCAAAATCGCTGATCGCGCGAATGGATTGCTCATCAGCATTAAAATCGGGGATCAATGGCACGCGGATAGTCATTTGTACGTTCCGTGCAGCCAGCTTGCGGAAGTTATCCAGCACGCGTTCGGCATTACCATCAGTCCATTGCTTAAAGCGTTGTGCATCGACATGTTTGAGGTCAGCGAGCAGTAAATCGAGGTGCTCAACACTCGGCTCAATGTATTTCCATGGCACATGCAGGCAGGACTCAACGGCGGTATGAATGCCAGCCTCTTTGCTTTTTCGTAGCAGTTGTTCAGCGACTTCTGGCTGCATAAAGGGTTCGCCACCGGAAAGCGTGATCCCTCCGCCGCTGCGGTCATAAAAGGGTTTATCACGCAGCACTTTCTGCATGATGGCTTCAACGCTTTGTGTTTCGCCACACACGCTCAAGGCTTGGGTCGGGCAGCAGTCCGTTAATGTGGCTAAATCGTCGGGCATTAATTTTTCGCGAGCAATAACCAGCGCGTCATCTATACGTGTGATGGCGTGAGGTGCCGCCTGTGGGCAAAGCTCGCAGCCCGCAAGGCAAAGACGCTCATCAAACAACACATCCTGGCCACGAGCACGGCTCTCAGGGTTCTGGCACCAGCGGCAGCCCAGCGAGCAGCCTTTCAGGAACACCACGGTACGAATACCGGGGCCATCATGTGTTGAGTAACGTTGGATATTAAATAGCATAAGCCCGCCTTTATCTTCTGTTCGTAAATTAGATTACTTTCGAATGAAAGTTTTATTGATTTTGATCAGATAAAGAACAGACAGCGACGTTATGATGTCCGTATTGCGATATTCGACAAATCTGGAGAGTTTATGGAACTGTATTTAGATACGGCTGATGTAGCCGCAGTTAAGCGTCTGGCGCGTGTTTTACCTTTACAGGGCGTGACGACCAACCCATCTATCGTGGCAAAGGCCGGTATTTCATTGTGGGAAGTTCTGCCCGCGCTTAAAGATGCCTTGGGCGGTGAAGGTAAATTATTCGCTCAGGTTATTGCAGCCCAGGCCGATGAAATGGTGAAAGAAGCTGAGCTGCTGGTGAAGCGCGTACCGGGATTAGTGGTTAAAGTGCCAACAACGGTAGAAGGTTTGGCGGCAATGAAACAGCTGAAAGTGCTGGGGATCCCGACACTGGGTACCGCCGTTTATGGTGCGGCTCAAGGGTTGTTAGCGGCGCTGGCAGGGGCTGAATATGTCGCGCCGTACGTAAACCGTCTGGATGCGCAGGGCGGCGATGGCATTGAAATGGTGCAAAACTTGCAGCAGTTACTGACCTTGCATGCGCCACAATCCAAAGTGCTGGCGGCCAGTTTCCGCACGCCACATCAGGCGATGTCATGTCTATTGGCAGGTTGCGAAGCGATTACGTTGCCGGTTGATGTCACCGAACAATTATTGACTACGCCTGCGGTCAACGCCGCTATCGCCACGTTTGAGAAAGACTGGCAGGGCGCATTTGGTTCATTGAGTTTGTAACAATCAGTCAAAAGAAACAGCGCCGGTTATGACCGGCGTCAGCGTTAAATCTCCCAGGGCGACTTTTTCAAGTCGCTTTCTTTTTGGTCGTCGCCATTCGCAATACCCAGCAATTCTTTTTTTAAAATCTCCAGATTGTTGATGGCAGAGGCATGATCACCACCCACCAAAATATCCAGCACGATATCAATACGTTTTGCGAGTTGGAGAGGGTCCACTGTCGGCATAGTGCGTCCTTTTCTTTTACGAAAAATGTTGCCTTCATAATGCAAAAAAAGGCGCTAAAAGAGAAGGTGCCAGCGCGCTTTTTTAGTCTTATCCATCAATCAATTATCGAACAATATATAAGTAATAATTATTAAATTCCCCGGTAAATTCATCCTAAAGCAGTAGTGGATTAGTCTGATCCTGCGTGTAACGCGCTTTTATAACATGAGGATAAGATGATGACAGTAATTAACCAGCCAACCTGCAAATTGTTCACGGATACTTCACGATTCACTCAGCTGTCGGGTTATTACGAGGCGGAGCGCCGCACTGTGTGGATGATGTTGCGAGCACAACCTCGCCCTTGCTTCAATCACGAGTTGATCGAAGAGATTATGAACCTGCGGTACCTGGTACAACAGGAGGGATTTGTGGTTAATTTTTGGGTGACCGGTTCATTGGTGCAGGGAATGTATAACACAGGTGGTGATTTGGGTTTCTTTGTTGAATCAATTCAGCAAGGGCGGCGCGAAGCGCTTCGTGCCTATGCTCGCGCCTGCGTTGATTGTGTCCATGCTGCATCACGGGGTTTTGATAGTGGTGCTATTAGCCTCGCTATGGTCGAAGGCAGCGCGTTAGGAGGAGGGTTTGAAGCCGCGCTGGCGCACCACTTTGTTCTGGCACAAAGAGATGCACGCATGGGGTTTCCGGAAATCGCCTTCAACCTGTTCCCGGGTATGGGGGCGTATTCACTGGTTGCTCGCCGTTCGGGGATGAAACTGGCTGAAGAACTGATTTATAAAGGAGAAGCACATACCGCTGAGTGGCATCAACAATTTGGCCTGGTAGATGAGCTTTTTGAGCCCGGCCAGGGTTATCTCGCCACGCGAACATTCATTGATACCCTGCAACCTAAACTGAATGGCGTTCGGGCTATGCTGCGTGCCCGTCAACGTGTTCTTCAGTTACCGCGTTCAGAATTAATGGATATCACCGAAGACTGGGTGGATGCAGCATTTTGCCTCGAGCCTAAGGACATTGCTTATATGGAACGATTAGTACAGTTGCAAAATCGCCATAGCGCGACGGTTTTACGTAAAGCGAGTTAATACTGCATTTGACGCTCGACTAAGGCCGCTGGCATTGATTGCAAGTTAGCCGGCCGTTCGTTGACGCCTTTCAGAAGAAGAAGGGCGTCTTCTTTTACATCACGCGGGTTAAAGAGTCTTTCTTCTTACGCCTGCACATTAGTTATAACTAAGCGACATAGTTGCAAACGTATTGACCTTCCCAACCGTGACATCATCTTCCACTTTTGCCACCTTTGCACTAAAGGTAAGGGCCTCATTGGCTGCAGCACCTCCAGTGATTGTGTCTCCATCGCGTGTTGAAGTGAATAACTGAAGAAATGAATTGAGCGGAATGCCTTTACCTGCACTATCATAACTACCGGCTTTTAAATCTATCTGAATGCCAACGCCGCTAGCTACCGTTAGCCCACCCTGCATAATACCCAGGATCGAATGGTTTGGGTTGTTTCCCTGTGCCAGAGGCCCCTGGATGTAAAATGAGATGTTTGTCCCTGGTTCGCATGCCAAATTAATGGTCTGATCAGGAGCGCCACCCACGGTAGTTTTTGATTCAAATTCATTAATGTCGACCTTGCCAAAATCAAAGTTCAACTCGCTGACATCAGCAGTACAGCCCATGGCTTTTACCGCGACATTAGTGCTGCTCAGATTTAATTGTGAGGCGATATCACCACGGCCGCTTTCTGAGCCATCTTCACTGAACTCGACTTGAGCAATTGGAGAAGCAAAAGTCAGCTGCCCCCCGGTTATTTTCCCACCCGTAGCAACCAGTTCGACAAAATAGGCTGAGTTTTTCAACGTATGGTCTTTATCACTACCGTCACCACTAACAAACGCATTATCAATAGGGTGTTTACCGTCATAATTTCCGCCCTGGTTTTGCGCGTAAATACGCAACCCTAAACCGGCAATATTGGTGGGCACGATACCGTTAGCATCAACGGATGCCGTTTTCTCGCCGCCACCGGTGTAAAGAAAACCGACGTGATAACCGTTGCTGCAACCTGTAATAGTTAAATTTGAATTAGAACCCGTTATTGGCCCCTGGCTCCAGACCACTTCACCCGGTGAATAATTCCGACTTTCGACGACAATATTTGCAGGTAATGAAACCGACGATACCGAAATATTTTTATTGGCCGTCATATCACCACCTCGTTGGCAAGCTGCTTCGCAGCTGTTAAATAAGCAGATTGATAATAAAATAAAAATTAAAGCTCGCATGAAGAGGTTCCTGGGTGTTTTTTTATGCAAAGGAAAATATTTATTTATAGGTGACATCAACCGTAATGGTTGCTTCAAAATCACCTGCGGTGGGTGAGCCGTGCGGGGTATATAACCGCGCGCCCATTTTAAACGTCGCTGTACCCGCTTCACTATCTACTGGAAAAGAGTAGGTGGTTTCATTAGCCAGGTTAATAACATCTTTGCCATCCATATTATATAATTGCAGCCCAACATCACTCGCACCTTTTGCTGCACTATTTGCGTAAAGGACATCTGAAAAACTCGGGTCTGCGGAATAGGCGGTGCCGCTAAACGTTGCTGTTGCTTCTGTGATACTGTTTGGGCATTTACTTATAACTATATCGACGGGAACGGTCTCAGTAGTTGCACCCGCTGTAGATAATGAATCTTTAGCCCATGTGCCTAATGTGATTTTGTTATCGATAGTCACACTACAGACTGGCGCAACGATAGCTCCGGTGATATTAACGGTCAAGTCTGAGTGGTCATCAAATGCAAAGGCATTGTTTCCAGATAAAATTAATCCGCACGAAAATAGTATGTATGTTATAAATTTCATTGTTTACTTTCCAGAGTGTAATATTAACTACATTGCTCATGAATAACCTCAACGCCAGACGCACTTTTTTGATCCGGGAGGTGGTAATGTGCTGTGCACTGCTCATTGGCACCGGCACCCCATTTAACTAATATCTCGCCAGACTTCTCTAAACCCGTGATGTAAACACTGCCACTATCGCCAACAATTCCACTATGAACATTCTCATTATCCGCTGAAGTGCCTTTGTCCGTAGCAGTTGAGCCAAACGGCAATGGTTTACCCTGTGTCGATGTTAAATTAAACAACACGCGATAACCGATATTGGCATTATATTCAGCAACCACAACAGCCCCGCGAGTAGGGATTACATTCTTACTAGTGTCCTGCAATTCGATATCGTCATTTTCAATTTGCTCTGTATCGAGTGAAATGTCATTTCTCTTATATGGGCTTGCGTAGGGCACCACAGCGTAACCCAGTCCGTCTGTTTTGATACCTACGTTATTATTCACTGGCACACCCTCTGCACCTTTTGCTTTGACTAACACAATCGTGTCATTGAAGGGTTGAGAAAGAGTCAGGCCACCGCTGTGTAATAACATCCCTCCCTGAATGCCGTAGTTAAAACGTTCAGCATTCGTGTCGTAAGAATAACCAGCATTAAATTCTGAGTAGCGAGTTCTCATATCAGCATTCACGCTGCCATTGGTTTTATGATCGCTATCTGAATAGCCTTCCTGAACCTGCCAGTTTAATGAATGGTCCTCAAAGGCACTACCACTGATTCCAGTGTTATAAGTCGTCGGAGAATTTTTACTGCCGCTCATGTTAAACGTGGCATAACTTGACGGCAGGAATTTCTCTAAAGGAATACTGACGTTAAACGTTATTTGTTGATCATCACTACGATTATCATCCGCCGTATTATTGTCAGCATTAATATTGTAAGAGTAGTTAAGCCCGTAAGATATCCCACCAATACTGTTGTTGTATCCCAGGTTCAACGATGTCGTACGGCTCTTATCCCAATAGTTTTCGTTAACCAGGTTAACTGACAATGAACCATAAACAATATTCTGAGACATAGATAGTTCGGTTCTGTTTCTGCTACGGCCATAATTATAATCGTCAGACTCATCAAAGGTATTCAGCGCATCTTGCAGTGAATAATACCCTGAAGTTGAATAACGATAACCCGCAACCGTGAAATTGGTTCCGGTAGTCGCAATATTTTTGCTGTAACGCAAGCGTAAGGATTGGCCACTCTCTTTTTTGAGAGAGGACTGGTTTGTATTGGTGTCCATATTTGTAGTCTGGCCAGCATCATTAACAATGGCCCAGGATTGCGTCACGTCCGCAGAAACCGCGCCGAAATCTCCGAGATTAAGCCCTGCACCTAGGGCAACGGCCTGATACCCCTTCTGTGTCGCCTGAATCCCGCCATAGGCGGTAATACCATGTGCGAAGCCATAAGACGCCGTCATTTGGCCGAAGCCGACATCTTCAGATGATGTATCACGGGTGTGGCCCACGGTAGAGCTGTATTTAAAATGGCCTTCACGCTGCAACACTGGTAACGCTGCATACGGCACCACCAGATGTTGCTCAGTACCATCCGACTCTTTGACCAGAACATCCATATCCCCGGAACCCCCTGTGGGATACAAATCATTAATTTCAAAAGCGCCAGGCGCTACGCTGGTTTTATAAATGCTGTGGCCATTTTGAGACACAGTGACTTCAGCATTAGTGCGTGCAATACCATGAATAACCGGAGCATAACCTTTTTGGCTGTCCGGGATCATATCGTCGTCGGATGCCATCTGGGCACCAGTGAACGCAAGACTGTCAAAAATATCGGAAGGAGAGTTACTGTCGCCCAACGTTAATTGGCTTTTCAGCGTCTTAATATCACGAGTGACGTAGTTGTTAACGGAGTCCCAATCATTTACGCCTGTATCATCATGATTCCAGGTTGAATAGTTACGAAAACGCCACGCCCCTAAGTTGAACCCTGGGCGCAGGTTCATATATTGGCTATTCCCGGCACTTTCACCCGCAACTCTGGGTTTCGTTGTGGTACCCGTGAAACTGTAATTCATCATCGCTGCATTGATACCTTCATCCCATTGTTCCGGGGCGACATAGTCGCGAGCAACAGCATGCATGGCAATTTGGGGAATACTTAAATCCAAGCGCTGATCGCTGAATTTTAATACTGAAGTGAATTCAGGAATTACTGAGAGATTAGCGCACTGATTTCCCTGTACGCTAAGCTCAGGATAATTTTCTATTTTCACTCCCCATGCGCCGAGTTGCTCAACGCTCAGGCAAGGTTGCAGCGTCTGCTCACCTTTGGAATCTTTATTCAGCGTGAAGGTGATTTCCTGGGTATCAACCAACTCTTGATTAATATAAATATCAACACGATATTTCCCCGGAGCCTGAATCCCATTTTCATAATGAGAAAGATCGACCTCTGATGGTATCGCATCGGAAGTATTTAATAAGTTTGGATTGAAGTGATCCTGAGCATATGCCAGATTGCTTGTGGAAAAGCAAAAAGGGATCATCCCTGAGATAATCAAACTACGTATAATATTGTTATAACGCATGCTTATCTCTTTCAGTCCAATATTTATAATTCAATCCTGGGTCTTATTCAAACCCAGAGGGTTATATCTGGGAATTATGTTCGCTCGCCGCCATTCCAAAATCATTCAAAATACGCCAGGAAATTTTTCCGTGGCCAGAACCCGCTGGTGCAGTAAATGTTGTTGAAGAAAGTGGGGCGACATATGAGGCTTTATCAACCGTTTTGCCATTAATCTTCACAACAGCAAAATTCATATAGTAAGGCGTAGGGTTGGTTACTTTTATTTCATTTCCGCTTACTGCCCAACTTAGTTTGTCGGTCACTTTTTCAGGCATCTCCCCACATAATGATTTAGGGCGATAAATGAGTTTGATACGTGTGTTTATTGCAATTTCAACAGTGTTGTTCTGCTGACTTGTAGCCGTTGAAGGAATACCCTTCACGTTTAACCAATACATACTTTCACGGTCTTCAGGCATAGGCAAACCTGAGCGAACGATACGCAAAACATTTTTTGCTCCGACTTCCTCGCGGAATAATGGCGGGGTAATGATCATGGCATCCTTTCCGGGGGTAGTGGCATCTGCCGGAGTAATCCATGATTGAACCAGATTAGCCACCTTGTCTTTATTTTCTACAGATATTGATGTTTCTTTTTTCGTTCCTTCGTAAATGATCCTGGTCCCGCCGACAGTCACGCTGGCTGTCGCATTAAATACGCTTAATGTTGAAATGAGAAGGGTAGATGCGATAAGGCTGTATTTCATATTTTGCACTCTTGATTAAAAAAGTGCTGAGCGAGATTGCTCAGCACAAATATAATTATTCGTAGCTGACGTTATAGGTAAGGGTTGTGGAGACATCACCTTTGGTTGCATCATCAGCTGTAGCAATCATCATTGCTGTATAGTCAGTGACGATATCCCCAGCTGCCGTTGGCAGAGTAATTGCGGCATTTTTATCTTTATTGATGATTGCTGTTTCAGATGCATCTTTAATTATTACCGCCACGTTAGTTGCCGCAGTTGCTGCATCAGCGGTATTTTTGAAATAAGTTTCATCACCATCTGTTGTACCTTCAAATTCTACATAGGCTTTCGTTGGTACACCAGCGCCAGCCGCCGGGCAGCTATTAAGTGCAACGGTGAAAGTTTTAGGAGCACTTGTTTTACCTGTGGTTGCAATATCAGCCACAGCCGTAGAACCTAAATCTACGGTCGCAGTACCATCATTAACAACAACGGTACAAGCCTTATCAATAAGCTTGCCACTAAATGTAATGCTATTCTCAGCAGCTGCAGCAAAACACTGTGTTGATGCTGCACCAGTTAAAATCAATGAGCAAATAGCAAATGATTTCTTGATACTTATTTTCATACATTAATTACCTACAGTCTGGATAGTTTTTGAGAAATTAAGAAGGCATGTATTTACAATGTTCTTATTTCTGGTCGGTAGTCTGGGAATATTGATATTGCCGATATTGTTACTTTTAATTGTATTAAAAGTAGGGTCAGGTAAACACTAGCATCACTACTATTGTTTTTTATGTGAGATGTGAAATATCCATATTAATAGCGCTCAGGAATATTTAATTCCCTGCGCTACCATCACCGGCTGTTTCAATGCAATAGATATTACCTGAGTCTCTTTTTTAATCAATGCATTGACCGGGTAAATGTAAGTCTTTCTGGTCTGATATCAGACTATTGATTGTTTGTGAATATTAAAATCAAATAAAATCAAATAAAATCAATGGAATGGATATTTTTATTGAGTGCGGCGATGAAAGCATTTTAAGGTGAAATAGTTCAGTTTAGCGGTGGAAATGGTGTGAAATATTGGCGTGGTGAATATGACCAGGTTTCCCTGGCCATTGAATAAATGAAGAGATGGTGAATTAGCGTGCGGTACGTGCCTGATAACGCTTCAACCAGCGCTCAAAAACGGCGGCAGGCATTGGCTTGGCAAATAAATAACCCTGCCGTTCGTTAACGCCATTCTTGGTCAGGAAGGCATCTTCTTTCTGGTTCTCAACACCTTCAGCAATAACCTGTAAATTCAGCGCCTGTGCAACCGCCACGATTGCACGCACCAGCGATTGTGAGACTGAATGTTTATGAATATCGCGCACAAAACTTTGGTCGAGTTTAATCGCGTCAATCGGGAAGCGGGCAAGCTGCGAAAGGGACGAATAGCCCGTACCGAAGTCATCCAGATGAACTTGAGCGCCAAGGCGGCTGAATTGCTGGATAACTGAAAGCGCGAGTTCTTCATTTTCAATCAGGCAGCTTTCCGTCAGCTCAACATCAATCGGGCAATATTCAAAATTAAGATCTTTCAGTGCCTGTTTGAGATCGCTGAAGATTGTCTGGTCCGCAAGCTGGCGTGCCGAAACGTTTACCGCGACGCGTAAGTTGATGCCTTTGTCGCGCCACTTCGCCACCTGTTGAACCACGCTCAGCATCACCCAACGGCCAAGAGGAACAATTAAGCCGGACTCTTCTGCGTAAGAGATAAAATCTAACGGTGGGATCAATCCACGCTCTGGCGATTGCCAGCGCACCAGTGCTTCCAGGCTTCTGATTTCGCCACGCCAGGTCATTTTTGGCTGGTAGTGAATAACCAACTGGTCGTTTTCCAGCGCTTTGCGAAGGTTTGTATCAAGCCATAAATATTCAAACACACGCTGGTTCATTTCGGGTGCGAATACGCAGAACTTGCCACGACCGCTCTCTTTGGCGGTATACATCGCAGTGTCGGCATTTCGAATCACGCTTTCGCGATCTTCACCATGTTGCGGTGCCAACGAAATACCTAATGAGCAGCCGGAATAAACTTCAATCAGGCCAATGCGGAAGGGTTGTTTGAGTCGTGCCAGAATGCGTGACGACATCGCTTCAAGCGTTGCCTGGGAGGTATCGGTGGCTAAAACAATAAATTCGTCACCGCCGAGGCGTGCCAGAATTTGCCCCTCATCAAGGCAACTGAGAATGGCTAATGACACCGCCTGCAGGAGCTGGTCACCGAACATGTGCCCGTAGGCATCATTCACTTTTTTAAAGTTATCGAGGTCGAGATAAACAATCCCCACCTGAGTTTCACCGCGCGTATCAATAGCCGCGGTAATTAAATCGTTGATGGCATTACGGTTGGGAAGGCCGGTGATGGTATCGGTATTCGCAAGAACTCGTAGGCGTTCCTGAGCACGGCGCTCTTCGGTGATGTCAGTGCCTGAACAAATCAAATAGATTTCATTCTTGCCGCTGCCACTGTGGACGAATTTGTTGCGAAACAAAAAGAGCCGCTGGCCTTTACGGGTTTTTATCCAGCGTTCAACTTCATAGGAATTTCCATTACGAAAAAAACCGCTAATGTTGCGCTTAGACGCAGCCGCTTCGCTGCGGCTCATAAATAATTTGAAAACGTTCTGGCCAATGACTTCTTGTTCTTTTAAACCGGTATATTCTTCACTCAGACGATTGAAGCGCTGAATATTGCCCAGTCTATCGAGGATCACGATGACCGAATTGGCCTCAGATACCACTTGTTCAGCAAACGAGAGCCCTTGCACTAAATCGCGGGCAACAGAAGGGGTGTCATTCCAGGCTGATGCCGAACCCGCCCACTCTTTTTTCGATACTTTACGTCCCACCAAATGCACAGGAACGTCACTGCCAAACAATGAGATTGACATGGTTACGCTTGAGGTAATCACGGTCATCTGGCGAATTTGCTCCGCCTGGTCGGGGTCAAGAGCAACCACCTGGCTAATATCCGAGTTTTCGCTGGCGGCTAATTGTAAAGCGTTGCTATCGGTAGGCAAACGCCAGTACGGGCTTGTTGTCCCTAAATAACGGTAGAGCAGATTCTGCTCCAAATCGTCTTTCATGCTCTCTCCTGAACCGGGGCCGACATAGCCTGTCAGTCTGTAATTTATATTAGCAATATAAAACCGATCTTAAAGCGACAACCGTATATTAAAGACATTGTTTTTGCGGAAGTTGTGCGAAATCTTAATATTCACAGTGAGATTGGTAGTTTTGGAGGTGAAATGAGAAGAACAAAACAGTTTGATAACGCTAATCATTTTCAGGTGGTGATTATCACATTTAACTTTTGCAGGAAAAAAGCAAAAAAAAAACCGAACTCAAGGTTCGGTTTTTAAAGGGGTGACGATTTTATTACTTTCAGGCAGCAGGTCGCGCAATAACGCTGCGCGTTTCCATACGAACTTCGGCAATCGTTACATCAATCACGTCAGTGACTTTATAAGCGACTTCGCCTTTGATTTGCACGGTGCCCAATTCCTGACTGCATACCATCTCGTCACGAACGGCGTGGATGAACGGGGCAGGGATAAAGGCAACTGCGCCATTTTCAACCAGACGCACACGCATGCCGCCCCGGCTAACATCAATGATCTCAGCAGCAAAACGGGTATCGGTTCCGGCTTTATCACTCAGGAAACGAGCATACAACCAGTCACCCACATCGCGTTCGGCCATGCGATTCAGGCGGCGGCGCTCTGCCATCTGTACCGTGATCTCGTCTTGTGGACGGTTGGCGGTTTCACCTTTAATGATCGCTTTTAATAGACGATGGTTGATCATATCGCCGTATTTACGAATAGGTGAAGTCCAGGTCGCATAAGCTTCCAGGCCAAGACCGTAATGCGGGCCAGGCTCGGTGCTGATTTCAGCAAACGACTGGTAGCGACGAATGCGGCTATCAAGGAAACCGGTTGGCTGTGCATCCAGTTCACGGCGAAGTTTGCAGAAGCCGTTTAGCGTCAGCACTTCTTGCGCGTCAACGTCAAGACCATGGCCTTGCAGCATCGTGGCGAGCTGTTCAATGTTTGCCGGGTCAAAACCGGTATGGACGTTATAAACGCCAAAGCCCAGTTTCTCGCGCAGCACGATTGCGGCACAGACGTTTGCAGCAATCATTGATTCTTCAACGATGCGGTTTGCAATGCGACGTGGTTCGGAAACGATATCCAGCACTTCGCCTTTTTCACCTAAAACAAAGCGGTAATCAGGGCGATCTTTGAACACTAATGCGTGAGTGCGGCGCCAGTCGGCACGACTCAGGCAAACGCGCTCCAGCAGGCGAATTTGTTTTGCAATGGCATCACTCGGTGGCTGCCAGTCGCCTTTTTCTTCCAGCCAGTCGGAAACATCGTCATAGGCCAGTTTGGCTTTTGACTCGATGGTTGCGACGAAAAAGTTAATCTCTTTTTCAATGCTGCCGTCTTGTGCAATAACCATGCGGCATGCAACAACCGGACGAGTGACGTTAGGGCGCAGGGAGCACAGATCGTCGGATAACTCACGTGGCAGCATCGGGATGTTAAAGCCCGGTAGATAGTTAGTGAAGGCGCGAACTTTGGCGATACCATCAAGTTTGCTGCCTTCTGCAATCCACGCTGTCGGGTCAGCGATAGCCACCGTCAGTTGCAGTTTACCATCGGCCAGTTCTTCAACGAACAGCGCATCATCCATATCTTCGGTGCTGGCGCTGTCGATGGTAACGAAATCCAGTGCGGTTAAATCTTCACGTACCAGGCCTTCGTCCAGCATTTCATTCGCTACGCCGTCAGGTGCTTCACGCTCAAGATTATGGCGTGACAGTGTCACCCACCATGGTGCGAGGTGATCGTCACCAAAGGTGATGAATTGCGTTAAGTCTGCGTAGAAACCACGGTCGCCTTTGAGCGGGTGGCGCTTCATTTCAGCAACAGCCCAATCACCATTCTGGAAATCATGGGTGACGTTGCGGTCTGCGCGACATTGAATCGCATCTCTTAGTAACGGATGATCCGGCACAATCGACAGACGGTCGTCTTTACGTAGTACACGGCCAACAAACCGGCTAAGGAACGGTTCGATAAGCTCTTCTGGCTCAGCGGTTTCGCGGTCCTTGTCGGTATGGATCACCGCGCTCACGCGGTCACCGTGCATCACTTTTTTCATTTGCGGCGGCGGAATAAAGTAACTTTTTTGCGAGTCCACTTCGAGGAAGCCAAACCCTTTTTCCGTGCCTTTTACCACGCCTTCTACGCGTGGAGTTTGAGAATGCAGTTGCTGTTTAAGCTGCGCGAGCAGCGGGTTATCCTGAAACATGTTTTTTAGTTTTCGTGGCCAAAAGAGCGGCTGACAGTTTTACGCGAAACGACCCTTTGCGGCAAGCGCTGTTTGCCGTAAAAACGTGGGATATACAATGTTTAGCAGGCATTGCCAAGCCCGATTTTTAAACGATTTAGCCAGCCATGCAGGGCCGAATTTACCAGTAATAGTAAAATTTCCTCTTCGGTAAAACCTTGCTCGAACAAGGGTTGAAGCTGGGCTGCACTAAAGCTGCCGGGCGCACGGGTTAACACGCGTACCGCCTGAATGATTGCGCGTTCTCGCGGGTGGTTATGGCTCCAGGCTTGCAATGCTCGCTCACCATTACGCATCGCTTCTGGCAAACCACTTTCTCCATGCCATGCACGCGCCAAATCCGTGTAACAACCCGCGCTTCCGTTAATGCGTGCCGTCAGCATTCCGGCCAGAATGTGGTCGTTATTGGCCGGCGTTTCCTCCGCGGGCAAGAAAAACAGACAGGTTAGCTTACTCAATACCGACAGGGCATCGGCATCGTGTGCCAACAGCCAGCCCATATCATGTAAGACGCGTTGTGGCAGGCTAATATTGAGCACTTCGAGTTGTTGAGTATTTGCATAGCGCTGCTCGACGGCAGGCAATGCTGGCTGCCATTGCTTTTCGCCTTCCTGGAATAAATCGGCGCTGGCATCTTGTTGCGTATCAAGCCCCGGAACCCAGCGAACAGGCAACCCTTGCAGAGCCTGAAAGACGGCGAGCACGCGGGCCTGAAAGCCGATAAAGCCAATAAGCTGGTTAAACGTCACGATATCATTGACCGAAAGCGCAACTTCATCGAGCTGTTGGCGGGAGACATCATCAATGAGCGTTGGCTGGCTGGCCAGTTGCCGGGCGTACTGGGTGATTTGCGTCAGGCGGCGGTTGCTCTCGCGGGAGGAGTCAGGGCCGGGTTGCGGCGCAAGGCGAGCGGCATAGTGATTACACAAACGCTGAACGCCATAAACCTGCGCGACAGTCAGCGCGGTACTCAGGCGATCGTAGCTACTGAGCGTGTGTAAGCGTGTCACAGCGCTGTTCTCTGGCAGCAAACATTCATAGGCACTACGCGCAGCAGAAAACCACTCAGCTTGTGATGCGTGTTGTTCTGCGCTCAGACTCAAATCGAGCAAGAACCGGTCTTCGAGAAAAGCCGCTTCGGGAACTAACGGTAACACGACAGCGTCGTTGCGACTGGATTGCGTTTCATGATACCAGTGGCCTTTGCCAGATATTCGGCGTTGTTCCATGGTCGTTCCTTGGTCAAAGAGTTTACAAGCCCGGGAAAAACACCTGACGGCTAGTTTGCTGCTTTATCCTGGCGTAACCATGAGGGGTGACAAAAGAATGATAGGTGATAACAAATATCAGAAAGCTATAACCCGTTATTTTGGGCTTTGTCTTGGCGTGATTTAAGGGGGATATAGGAAACCGTGGGGGTAACGGGGTAGGCGAATGCCTACCCACGTTGTGAACTGAATTAGTCTTTCAGTTCCAGTTCGTTCATTGCAGCGATGCTGAAACCGCCGTCAACGTGGACCACTTCGCCAGAAATACCGGCAGACAGGTCAGAACACAGGAACGCTGCGGAGTTACCCACATCTTCGATGGTCACAGTGCGGCGAATTGGGGTAACCGCTTCGCAATGTGCCAGCATTTTACGGAAATCTTTGATGCCGGAAGCCGCCAGAGTACGGATTGGGCCAGCAGAAATACCGTTTACGCGCACGCCTTCAGGGCCCATCGCGTTTGCCATATAGCGCACGTTTGCTTCCAGAGAAGCTTTAGCCAGACCCATAACGTTGTAGTTAGGGATAGCACGCTCAGCGCCCAGGTAAGACAGAGTCAGCAGCGCAGAGCCAGGATTGAGCATTTCGCGGCAAACTTTTGCCATCGCAACAAAGCTGTAGGAGCTGATGTCATGAGCAATTTTGAAGCCTTCACGGGTAACGGCATTCACGTAATCGCCATCTAACTGGTCGCCAGGTGCGAAACCGATAGAGTGAACGAAACCGTCAAATTTCGGCCAGCTTTTCGCGAGTTCAGCAAACATCGCTTCGATGCTTGCATCTTCTGCTACGTCACACGGAAGAACCAGGCTTGAACCCAGATCTGCAGCAAAACCTTCCACACGGCCTTTCAGTTTTTCATTCTGGTAAGTGAAAGCCAGTTCAGCACCTTCACGGTGCATCGCCTGCGCGATACCGTAGGCAATGGAGAGTTTACTGGCGACGCCAGTGATCAGAATGCGCTTACCGGTAAGAAAACCCATAGCTTTGAATCCTTATAGTTTCTGCTAATTTTATGACTTTATAATCATCAAGTTGCCAATGATTAGTCACAATTTTTCAACACGAAAGTGAAATTATATCCCACTCAGCGCCTGTTGTGTCACGTTATTTTCCACAACCCCACCAACTGGCGATACCGTCACCAGAGGTCTGAACAGATACTCGCCTGTGCGAATGGCTGACATCGGCGTCAAATACTATCTTTTAGGCTGGAAATGCTGGTTACCTGACAACATGAACGCTGGAGATAAATGATGAAAATCGCTGTTGAATCACGGGTTAATGCGCCGATTGAACGGGTCTGGGACACCTATATCAATCCGCAAGATATTGAAAAGTGGAATACAGCCTCAGCTGACTGGCACACCGTCAATGCCGTGGTTGATTTTAAACCTGGAGGGAAGTTTTCATCACGTATGGAAGCCAAAGACGGCAGTATGGGCTTTGATTTTGCAGGTGTTTATACCCACATTGTTCCCCACGAATTGATTGAATACTCTTTTGGTGACCGGGAAGCACAAGTCAAATTCTCTCAACAAGAGGGCGGCGTGCTAGTGCATCTCGAGTTTGACCCTGATACGCAATACCCTGTCGAGCATCAGAAAAACGGTTGGCAGGCGATTCTGGACAATTTCGCGAAATACGTAGAGGCGAAGGTGTAAGTTTTGAAGGGTGCTACTGCGCTTATCCGGCCTGGGTTTCGTTTTTACAGGCCGGATTAGCCGCAGTCTTTACCTGTCTTTTCGCCACGCATCCGCTGTTAACGCTTCGCCGAAATGGCTGGCGATCAGGCGCTTGGTCAGGTCGTGAAGCGGGGAGGCGAGAACTTCAGCGGTACTGCCACGTTCAACGACTTCACCCTGATGCATCACAATCACTTTGTCGCTGATGTGTTTCATCATGCCGATATGCTGCGTGACATAAATATAGGCAATACCCTGTTTTTCCTGCAGTTCAAGCATCAGGTTAATCAGTTGCGAACGCATCGACATATCAAGAGATGCCAGCGCTTCGTCGGCAATAATCACTTTCGGGCGCAAAATTAACGCACGAGCCAGGCCCAGACGCTGTTTCTGCCCTGGGGCCAGCATATGCGGGTAGTAACTGGCGTGATCGGGAAGCAAACCGACCATTCTCAGTGTTTCGATGATCTGTTTGTGACGCGCTTCCGGTTCAAGATTGGTATTAAGGCGCAGCGGGAAATCAAGGATTTGAGAAATACGCTGGCGCGGGTTCAGCGACGTGCTCGGATCCTGGAAAATCATACGGATATGCTGGCTTCGGTAGGTGTAGTCGCCGTATTGCAGCAAATGATCGTTAATCAACACTTCGCC
Source organism: Buttiauxella brennerae ATCC 51605 (assembly GCF_001654925.1). Classification (GTDB taxonomy): domain Bacteria; phylum Pseudomonadota; class Gammaproteobacteria; order Enterobacterales; family Enterobacteriaceae; genus Buttiauxella; species Buttiauxella brennerae. The sequence goes on along the minus strand of NZ_LXER01000017.1, from coordinate 43,496 downwards.
AGTGGTCGGCTCAACCATTCCGGCAAGCATTTTCGCCAACGTCGATTTCCCGGAGCCATTTTCGCCAATAATTGCCAGCGTCTGTTTTTCCCGCAACGTGAAACTCAGAGGTTTCACGGCATCTACATGCTGGCGCTGGAACAACCCCGTTCGATAGCGAAACGTTTTACTTAAATTGCGAACTTCGAGCAGCGTTTCGACCATTACTGACTCTCCATATTCAGCGGGAAGTGGCAGGCATAGAGATGAGTTTTTGCCCCGGTCAGGCGTGGCGTTTCGATGCACTCACGTTGCGCATAAGGGCAACGTGGCCCCAGACGGCAACCCATCGGCAAATGTTCCAGCAACGGAATCGCGCCAGGCATGGTGTTCAGGCGGCTTTTATGTGGCATCGGGCTGCCAAAGTCAGGAATAGCGCGGATAAGCGCTTGAGTATAGGGGTGGTGCGGGGTCGCAATCAGCTCTTCGCTGGTCGCACTTTCCACCGTTTGCCCACAATACATGACGTTAATTTTGTCGGCCCATTTGCTCAACATCTGTAAATCGTGGCTAATCAGCAAAATAGTGGTGTTGTTGTACTGATTGAGTCGCGTCAACAATTTGAAAATTTGTAATTGCGTGGTGGGTTCCATCGCGTTGGTTGGCTCATCGGCAATCAACAGGCGCGGCTGGTTGGCAAGTGCGATGGCAATCATCACTTTCTGGCACTCACCGTCAGTTAACTCATAAGGGTAACTGCGCATCGCATCTTTATGGTCTTTGATCCCGACGCGGTGTAACAGTTCGATGGCACGGCGTTTACGCCAGCCAAACCGTTTCCACCAGCGGCCTTTGTAGGTCCAGCCGGGGATGTTTTGCATCAGCTGGCGGCCAACACGCTCTGACGGGTCAAGACACGACTGCGGTTCCTGGAAAATCATCGAAACATTATGGCCGACAAGTCGACGGCGTTCACGAGAGCTCAGGCGCAGTAAGTCGATATCATCAAAACGCATACGGTCGGCGGTCACACGCCAGTTGTCTTTGGTGACACCGCAAATGGCTTTCGCAATCAGGCTCTTTCCTGAGCCGGACTCACCGACTAAACCGCGGATTTCCCCTTCGTTCAGGGTCATGCTGACGCGATCGACCGCTTTTACCCAACCGTCGGAAGTCATGAACTCGATGGTCAGGTTTCGAATATCAAGTAATGGCATTATTGTACCCCCGCATTGATCGCGCGGCGTAAACCGTCGCCCAGCAGGTTGACCAGCAACACACTGATCATGATAGCCACGCCTGGCAGCATTACTGTCCACGGAGCGACATAAATCAGCTCCAGCGCATCACCCAGCATCGAACCCCACTCTGGCGAGGGAAGCTGTGCACCGAGATCCAGAAAACCTAATGCGGCAATATCCAGAATCGCCATCGACAGGGCGCGGGTCACTTCCGTCACCAGAATGGCCGCCGTGTTAGGCATGACCGCAAACCAAAGAATATTGAGCGTTGATGCACCATCCAGCCGGGCGGCAACCACGTAATCTTTTTCCAGCTCATCATGCACGGCGCTGTAGACGGAGCGCACCATGCGCGGCAGAAGGGCCAGCCACACCGCGAACATGGCATGGACCAAATGCGGGCCAACAAACGCCACCACGATGATCGCCAGCAACAGCGAAGGAATCGACAGTAGGGTATCGAGAATGTGATTAAGTACCGCAGAGCGTAGGCCATGGGTCGAACCCGCAATCACGCCCAGAAGAATGCCGAACACCGCAGCGGCGAGCGTCACGACAAATGCGCCGCCTACGGTTGGTGCCGCGCCACTTAACAAGCGGCTTAAGACGTCGCGCCCCAGGTCATCGGTTCCCAGGAAGAACGAAACGTCGCCATAGCGCGACCATGAAGGCGGTAACAGTTGGTAGCCGAGGAATTGTTGATCGATGCCATAGGGGGCAAAAACGCCACCAAACACGCATAGCACCACCAAAGCCCCGCAACCATACAGGCCAATCATTGCCGTCGTGTCGCCGTAAAATTTCTGCCAGGTCAGGCGTAGCGTGCTCGGCGGTCGCTTCTCGCGATAGACGCTATCGTAAGGCATACCATTCCTTATGTGTCAGTGGGTTTGCCATCGCACCCAAAATATCGGAGATAACATTCACGATGATAACCAGCGAACCGATGACCATCACACCGGCAGAAATTGCCGTGTAGTCTTGCTGGCGAATGGCGTTGATCAGCCAGCGCCCAAGGCCTGGCCAGCTAAACACCACTTCGGTAATCATCGCCAGCGTCAACATGGTTGAAAACTGTAAGCCTAGGCGAGGGATCACTGGCGGTAGGGCGTTATGCAGCACATGGCGATGAAGAATTGTCAGGCGCGATAAGCCACGCGTCGCCGCCGCTTTAATGTAGTTTTGGTCAAACACTTCAATGGTACTCAGGCGCATCAGGCGTACCACTTCGGTCGTTGGGGCAACGGCCAGAGCCACTACGGGTAAAATCATGTGGCGGATGGCACTGACAATCATCTCATCGCGATACGGCGAGTCCGACAGCCAGGCATCAACCAGCGCAAAACCGGTGACGGATTTAACTTCATAGAGTAAATCGAAACGCCCGGAAACGGGGAGCCAGCCCAGCGTCAAAGAGAAGAACAGGGTCAGCAGTAACGCAAACCAGAACACCGGAATGGAAAAGCCAATTAACGCCAGCGCACTGATCAGCCTGTCCTGCCATTTATTACGCATAATTCCGGCCAGCATGCCGACCGGAATACCAATCAACAACGCGAGGCCGAAGGCCAGCAGACATAACTCCATGGTGGCCGGGAAAACAATGCCTAACTGTTCGTTAATCGACTGCCCGTTGATGCTCGACACCCCGAAATCCCAGTGCAGAATGCTTTCAAACCAGAACACCCAGGCATTCCATAACGACGCGCCTTGCAACGGGGCGTGAGGGGTAAAGTAGTTGAGGCTAAAACCTATAAAGGCCAGAAAAAACAGCGTCACCAGCAATAGCAGCAGGCGGCGCAGAGTATAAATAATCATGGTTTTTTCACCTCAACATTCTCACGGGAAACACCCGCAAATGATGCGTTACCAAATGGACTCAGCACCAGCCCTTTAATGTCGTAGCGATAAGCCTGCAGGCGCAGAGACGATGCCAACGGCAGCACCGGCAACTCTTTGGCCAGAATGTCCTGCGCTTCGCGGTACGCTTCGATGCGTGATGCCAGTTGCTGAGAGGACAACGCCTTTTGCAGCACCTCATCGAACTTAGGATCACACCAGCGAGCATAGTTGGTCTGCGAGCGTATCGCGGCGCAACTTAACATCGGGCGGAAGAAACTGTCCGGGTCATTACTGTCTGTTGCCCAACCCGCAAGTGTCAGGTCATGGTTCATGTCCATCAAACGCGCTTCCTGGAAGCGACCTTCGACCGGCACGATAATCACTTTCACCCCAATTTGCGCCATATCCGCCTGGATAAGCTCGGCGGTTTTCAACGGACTTGGGTTCCACGCCTGAGAACTGGTCGGCACCCACAATCGCAATTCCAGGTTATTGAGCCCCAATGCTTTTAATTGCTGGCGCGCTTTTGCTGGATTGTATTCGGTAATTTTAGAGTCGCTGTCATACGCCCACGATGCACGCGGCAAAATCGACGCCGCGGTTTCTGCTGTGCCGTAGTAAATCGACTGCATCAGGCGCTGGTTGTTAATTGCCAGCGCTAATGCATGGCGCACCGCCGGGTTATTCATCGGCGCTTTATTGGTATTAAACGCCAGGTAAGCGATGTTCATTCCCGGGCGCAAAGTGAGGCGCAGGCGGGGGTCATCACGCAAAATGGTGAGCTGGCTGGCAGCAGGATACGCCAGCACGTCACATTCGCCGGTCAGCAATTTAGACAAGCGCCCGGTGCCGCCGGAGCCTAAATCCAGCACCACCTGCGGCATCAATGGCACACCGCGCCAGAAATGAGGATGGCGAGCCAGGCGAATGTATTGCCCGGCACGATATTCACTGATCTGGAATGGTCCGGTGCCAACTGGCTGGCGGTCCATCAACTCTTGCTTGTCGGCTTTGGTCAGCTGTGCGGCGTATTCGGCAGACATAACGGATGCGTAATGCGTCGCCATATGCCACAGGAAAGAAGCATCCGGTTTTTCTAAGCGAAATTCGACGGTGTTATTGTCCAGTTTACGCACACTTTTCACAGAGTCCGGGAACTGGAGGCTATCGAAATAAGGATAGTTGCCGCCGTTTACGTTATGCCACGGGTGTTTGCGGTCAAATACGCGTTGAAAGCTAAACACGACATCATCGGCATTGAGTGCGCGAGTCGGTGTAAACCACGGGGTGGTCTGGAACTGAACATTCGGGCGTAAATGGAAACGGTAGGTGGCGCCATTATCCAGCACTTCCCAGCTTTCGGCCAGTTCTGGCATCAGGCGGTAAGTGTAAGGATCGACGTCTAATAATCGGTCATATAACTGTGCGGCAAGGGTGTCCACAGTCAAACCGCCGCTGGCCATCTGCGGATTAAAGGTATTGACCTGACCGTTGACACAATAAACAAATCCGCTGCTACGGATATCGGCTGGCTTTTCAACAGGTGATGCAGCAAATGCTGCGCCACTCAGGCAGCTTACCGCCAGTAACAGGGAGGAGACAATTCCGCGCATAAGTTTTTGAGTTTTCTCGGGTGATAACCAAAGTGTATCGCACTCTGGAGGGCTTCCCAAAATATGTCAGGCTATTTTGCTTTTTTTATAATCAAAGCCTGCAAAAAAGGCAGGGGAATGCTGTTTTTTACGGCAGTTACGGCCTTCGCCGAATAGCGAAAACCGTAAACAGAGAGTCAGTCGGGCTGAACCACATCATGCTTTTTAAGCAATGCCCGCAGTTGATGGTAGGTGAGGCCAAGCAAATCGGCAGCCTTTCGTTGGTTATATTTCGCCTGCACCAGGCTCTGTTCCACCAGCGTTTTTTCCTGCTCGTTTTGCCATTTGCGCAGATCCATTGGCAACGAGAGTGGCGACGCTTCGTGTTTCACACCAGGCGTGGGCTTACGCGCAAAGGGATCGAGGATCACTTCATCGACCTGCTCCTCGCTGTTGCCATGGCGGTATACCGAGCGTTCAACCACGTTTTTTAGCTCGCGGATATTCCCCGGCCAGGCGTAATTCAACAGTGTTAACTGTGCTTGCTCGGTAAACCCCGGAAAGAAGGGCAGGCCTAACTCGCGGCACATCGTGATCGCAAAATGTTCGGCCATCAGCATGATATCGGGCTGGCGCTCGCGAAGCGGTGGCAATTTGACGACATCAAATGCGAGGCGGTCGAGCAAATCAGCGCGGAATTTCCCCTCTTCAGCAAGTTTTGGCAGATCGGCGTTGGTCGCACAAACCAATCGCACATTGACCTGCAACGGCTGGCTGCCGCCAACACGCTCAAGCTCACCGTATTCCACGACGCGTAAAAGTTTTTCCTGCACCATCATGGGTGCGGTTGCCAGTTCATCAAGAAACAACGTACCGCCGTCGGCACGTTCAAAGCGGCCTGGATGGCGCTTCTGAGCGCCAGTAAAAGCCCCAGCCTCATGCCCGAATAGTTCTGAGTCCAGCAAGTTATCGTTGAGTGCCGCGCAGTTGAGGGAGATAAACGGCCCTTGCCAACGGCGTGACAGAAAGTGCAGGCGGTTAGCAATCAGCTCTTTCCCGGTGCCGCGCTCACCAATCACTAACACCGGTTTCTCAAGGGGAGCCAGGCGGGAGACTTGCTCCAGCACCTCCAGAAAACTATTTGCCTCGCCAATCAGGTTATCTTTGCTTTCTGCCATGATGAAATTAACCAATAGTTAGTGAATATCACCACTATAAACGTTATGTACAGTGAGTCAAATTTAATCATTTCCTTATTAATCAAATAAATAAAAAGTTGGCATACCCATTGCAATATTCAATTCGTGCAAGGTGCCAGGCACCTGAAATAATGACTAATCTGGGTACAAAGAGGATTGAATTATGGGTATTTTTTCTCGTTTCGCCGACATCGTGAATGCCAACATCAACTCACTGCTTGAGAAAGCAGAAGATCCGCAGAAGCTGGTACGCCTGATGATTCAGGAAATGGAAGACACGCTGGTTGAAGTGCGTTCTACCTCTGCCCGTGCGCTGGCTGAAAAGAAACAGCTTTCCCGTCGCGTAGAACAAGCGACCGCACAGCAAGCAGAATGGCAGGAAAAAGCCGAGCTGGCCTTGCGTAAAGATAAAGAAGATTTGGCACGTGCGGCATTAATTGAAAAACAAAAAATGACCGACCTGATCGCCACCCTGGAAGATGAAGTGGTGCATGTCGATGAAACACTGGCGCGCATGAAAAAAGAAATTGGTGAGCTTGAGAACAAACTCAGCGAAACCCGCGCGCGTCAGCAGGCGTTAACGTTACGCCATCAGGCGGCTTCTTCTTCGCGTGATGTTCGCCGCCAGCTCGACAGCGGTAAAATCGACGAAGCGATGGCGCGTTTTGAATCCTTCGAACGTCGTATCGACCAGATGGAGTCAGAAGCGGAAAGCCACAGTTTTGGCAAACAGAAAAACCTCGATACACAGTTTGCCGAACTGAAAGCGGATGACGAAATCAGCGAACAACTGGCTGCGCTGAAAGCTAAAATGAACAACCAGGAACGTGGGTAATTAATTTAACTGCGGTGGTGCGTGGCACACCGCAGTTAGCCTGACTTGTAAGGAGTACACATGAGCGCGCTTTTCATTGCCATTCCGTTAACCATTTTTGTGTTGTTTGTCGCCCCGATCTGGCTGTGGTTGCATTACAACAATCAAGCTGCGAATGGCGGTCAGCTTTCGCAGGGCGAGCAACAGCGGCTGGCACAGTTGACTGACGATGCACGCCGTATGCGCGAACGCATTCAGGCGCTGGAGCAGATCCTTGATGCAGAACACCCGAACTGGAGAGACAAATAATGGTGAATTCATTTTCCGGTCGTAAATTGTGGCGTATCCCAGAAAAGGGAATGGTGAAAGGGGTGTGTGCAGGTATCGCACAATACCTTGATGTCCCGGTAAAACTGGTTCGCCTGATTACCGTTTTAGCCATGATTTTTGGCCTGTTTTTCTTTGTGATGGTGGCCTACATCGCACTGACATTTATCCTTGATCCGATGCCTGCGGGTGCCGAACAGGGAAAACCACAACCTACCAGTCGTGACCTGCTTGATGAGGTCGATGCGGAATTGGCGGCCGGTGAGCAGCGGCTACGCTCGATGGAGCGCTACATAACCTCTGATACTTTCTCGTTACGTAGCCGTTTTCGTCAGCTTTAGACCTCCCTAACCCTCTCCTTGGGGAGAGGGGACTGGCCTGGGTTGATTTCGCCCTCTCCTGAGGGCGACCTGACTCATTCACTGACTATTCCATCATTCGGAGACTCAATTCCATGGCGACATTTCGCACTACGGCGCAAAAAGCCAAACCGGGCCTGAAAATCGTCGGCAAACTGGTTCTGTTGACGGCTCTGCGTTACGGCCCAGCGGGCGTTGCGGGTTGGGCTGTAAAATCTGTCGCCCGCCGCCCGCTGAAAATGCTGCTGGCGCTGGTGCTTGAACCCATGATGGCGAAAATTTTGCGCAAAGTTTCAGCGCGTTACACCAACCCGTCAGTGAAGTAATTCTCCATGAATGCCTGTTCCGCTCGATTTTGAGCGGAACAATCCCCTCTCTACCTTTCCATTCTCTGCGTTTCATTTTAATTTGCGTTACCTCACAAATATTAATCTTCAGTTCCCTCTGCGTTGACACAAATATAAACCGGGAGTAGTCTCGCTTCTCGTGGTACCGCTCCCATGAGAAAACTAAAAATGCAGAAAATTAAAGAATTACTGTCTTCAATTTATGACGACACGTTAAATAAACCAGTTACAGATGCTTTTATTTCGCGGGTAGAGCAGGGCAGGTATGTCAGTATGAAAACCCGCAAGCAAGGTTGGGATGAAAGTGATGTAGTGCTCATTACCTATGCCGATCAGTTTCATCACCAGAATGATAAAACCTTAAAAACGCTGGGCGATTTTTATAACCAATGGCTAAGTAAGAGTTTCTCGCATATACATCTTCTGCCATTTTATCCATGGTCATCAGATGATGGTTTTTCGGTGATTGATTATCATCAGGTTGACCCTGTATGCGGCGACTGGGACGATATTGCAAAGTTAAATAAATCAACAAAGCTGATGTTTGATTTTGTTTGCAACCATATATCAGCGAAAAGCAGCTGGTTTCAGCAATATCTTCAGGGCAAACCTGAGTTTAAGAATTTCTTTATATCGGTTGATCCAGAAACTGACTTGTCAGCCGTTACACGCCCTCGCGCATTGCCACTTTTATCGCCATTTACTCTTTCAGATGGCACAAAACAACATATCTGGACCACCTTCAGCGACGACCAAATTGACCTCAATTTTGCCAATCCGCAGGTTCTGCTGGCAATGGTTGATGTCTTGCTGCATTACCTGCAATCAGGGGCAGAATATATTCGCCTGGATGCCGTGGGGTATATGTGGAAAACGCCCAGCACCAGCTGTATTCACCTGGAAAAAACGCATCAACTCGTTAAGTTATTCCGCGCTGTTGTCGATGAAGTCGCGCCAGGCACTGTGCTGATTACCGAAACGAATGTCCCGCACAAAGATAATATTTCTTATCTTGGAAATGGTCACGATGAAGCGCACATGGTGTATCAGTTCCCGCTGCCGCCGTTGGTACTGCATGCGATACACACCGGTTCGGCTCAGGTATTAAGTCAATGGGCTGCGTCTTTAGAAACCGCTGAAAACCACAATACCACCTGGTTTAACTTCCTTGCTTCTCACGACGGCATCGGTCTTAACCCGTTACGTGGAATTCTGCCTGAAGAAGACATCCTGCACCTGGTGAACGAGTTGCAGGAGCAAGGCGCATTAGTTAACTGGAAGAGTAATCCGGACGGCACACGTAGCCCGTATGAAGTTAATGTGACTTATATGGATGCGTTAAATCGACGAGATAGCAGTGACGAAGAGCGTCTTGCGAGATTTATCCTGGCGCATGCTATTTTACTGGCATTCCCCGGCGTTCCGGCAATATACATTCAAAGTATTCTTGGTTCGCGTAACGATTATGCGGGTGTTGAACGCCTGGGTTACAACCGGGCTATAAATCGCCAGAAATATGATCTTCATGAAATCGAAAGCCAATTATCAGGTGAAAATGAACTGCGCGAACAGGTCTATAAAAAATTATCGCACCTGATTAATGTTCGTAAAAAACAGGATGTTTTTCATCCTAATAGCTCTTTCGATACGCAATGTATAAACAACAGCCTACTGGTCATTAAACGTCGTTCAGCAAAAGGTAATAATGTCCTGGCGCTATTTAATTTAAGTCGCGAGCCTCAGCGCCACACTCTGCCAGCTAATGATTTTGAAGATTTAATTACCGGCCTGAAAATTAACGGAAAGCAATCTTACGACATGCAACCTTATCAGGTGTTATGGCTTAGCTATTAATATAAGGGAATAACAATGAATACTTCCAAAACGGTGCTGTTATCAGCACTTATAGCCGCTGCTTTGCTCTCAGGGTGTAAAGAGGATGATTCTCAACAGGTCACGATTGAATTTATGCATTCATCGGTTGAGCAGGAACGCCAGGCTGTTATTAGCAAATTAATCGAGCGTTTCAGCCAGGAAAATCCACACATCATTGTCAAGCAAGTCCCGGTTGAAGAAGACGCTTACAACACCAAAGTCATTACGCTTGCGCGCTCCGGCGCGTTACCTGAAGTGATTGAAGTGAGCCATGACTACGCCAAAGTTATGGATAAAGAACAGCTTATCGACAGGGACGCGGTGAAAATGGTCATCGCAAGTGTTGGGGAAAACAGTTTCTATGACGGTGTGCTGCGCGTAGTTCGCACCGAAGATGCTGCGGCGTTTACTGGAGTGCCAATCAGCGCGTGGTTAGGGGGTGTCTGGTATCGCAAATCAGCCCTGGCGAAAGCGGGGATTGCGGAGCCAAAAAACTGGACCGAATTGCTCAATGCCGCACGCAGCATGACCAATACGGCGAATAAAAAATATGGTATTGCGCTGCCTACCGCTGAAAGCGTAATGACCGAACAAACCTTCTCACAGTTTGCGCTTTCCAACGGGGCGAATGTGTTTGATGCCGCAGGGAAAGTCACGGTTAACTCCCCAGAAATGCTCGCTTCACTCAATTACTACCGGGATCTGGCGCAATACACCATGCCGGGTTCCAACGATGTAATGGAAATTAAAGACGCCTTTATGAATGGCACCGCGCCTATGGCCGTCTATTCCACCTACATTCTCCCGGCATTCTATAAAGACGGCTCACCGCAGGATTTGGGCTTTGTGGTACCAACGGAAAAATCCCCGGCGGTGTACGGCATGTTGACCTCGCTGACCATTACTTCCGGACAGAGCAAAGAAGAAACAGAAGCGGCTGAGAAATTCGTCACCTTCCTTGAAAAAGCACAGAACTCCGCTGACTGGGTGTTGATGTCGCCAGGTGCGGCACTGCCGGTAACCAAAGCCGTAGTGGAAACCGACAGTTATAAAAATAACGAAGTGATCAAAGCCTTTGGTTCTCTGCCATACGAACTGATCGCGCAATTCTCCCATGTGCAAGTTTTTGGTTCCGTCGGTGAGAAGAACTTTACGCGCATGGGAGATATCACCGGATCGGCCATTTTAAGTGAGATGGTTAACCAGGTGACGGTGGGCAAGCAGGCCACAGCTCCGGCGTTGGATAAAAGCCAGCAGCGCATCGTTGAATTGATGAAACAACACTGAACCACAGGATAAGTCATTATGAAGAAGTGGTTTTCTGGCCGCTCTGATATGCCATTTGCCATGATGCTTCTCGCACCCAGCTTGCTGTTGCTGGGTGGTCTGGTCGCCTGGCCGATGCTGTCGAACATCGAAATAAGTTTTCTGCGTTTACCGTTGAATCCGAACATTAATGCCCGGTTTATCGGATTAGAAAACTACATCAATATCCTGACGGATGCGGCTTTCTGGCAATCGTTATGGACCACGTTCTGGTACACCGCTCTGGTTGTCATTGGTAGTACGGGGTTAGGGCTTGGCGTGGCGCTGTTCTTTAACCGCGAGTTTCGGTTGCGTAAAACGGCCCGCTCACTGGTAATTCTGTCCTACGTCACACCATCTATCTCGTTGGTGTTTGCGTGGAAATACATGTTCAACAGCGGTTACGGCATCGTGAACTATCTTGGCGTAGATGTGCTGCACATGTTTAACGAAGCGCCATTGTGGTTCGACAACCCCGGCAGCAGTTTCTTCCTGGTGGTGTTGTTCGCCATCTGGCGCTACTTCCCGTATGCGTTTATTTCCTTCCTGGCGATTTTGCAAACGATCGACAAATCGCTGTACGAGGCCGCTGAAATGGACGGCGCGAACGGCTGGCAGAAATTCAAAATCGTTACCCTCCCGGCGATCATGCCGGTACTGGCAACCGTGGTGACGCTGCGCACCATCTGGATGTTCTATATGTTCGCCGATGTCTGGTTGTTGACCACCAAAGTGAACATCCTTGGTGTCTATCTCTATAAAACGGCCTTTGCCTTTAATGACTTAGGAAAGGCGGCTGCGATTTCTGTGGTGCTGTTCGTCATCATCTTCGCCGTCATCTTGCTGACCAGAAAACGGGTAAACCTTAAATGACTGCTAATAACCGCAAACTGCTCGGGCGCGTGGGCTTTTATATCGGACTGGCTGTGTTCCTGCTGGTCACACTGTTCCCGTTCTTTGTCATGTTGATGACGTCGTTCAAAAGCTCGCAGGAAGCGATTTCACTGCATCCGACCATCTTCCCGCAGGAGTGGACGCTGCAGCATTACATCGACATTTTTAATCCGCTCATTTTCCCGTTTTTGACCTATTTCAAAAACAGCCTGGTGGTGTCGTTAACGTCCTCCGCCATTGCGGTGCTGATTGGCATTCTTGGCGCCTATGCGCTTTCCAAACTGCGCTTTAAAGGGCGTATGACCATCAATGCCAGTTTCTATGCGGTGTATATGTTTTCGGGAATTTTGCTGGTGGTGCCGCTATTCAAAATCATCACCGCCCTGGGAATTTATGACACCGAACTGGCGTTGATCATCACCATGGTGACGCAAACGCTGCCAACCGCCGTGTTTATGTTGAAAAGCTACTTCGACACTATTCCGGACGAAATAGAAGAAGCGGCCATGATGGACGGCTTAAACCGCCTGCAAATCATCTTTTACATCACGGTGCCACTGGCGATATCCGGCCTGGTTTCGGTGTTTGTCTACTGCTTTATGGTGGCGTGGAACGACTATCTGTTTGCCTCTATTTTCCTCTCGAGTTCTGAAAACTTCACATTGCCAGTTGGCCTGAGCACGTTGTTCAGCACGCCTGATTATGTATGGGGAAGAATGATGGCGGCCTCATTAGTGACCGCATTACGGGTGGTGGTGATGTATGCGTTATCGGAACGGTTTATCAAAAGCGGCCTGACTGCAGGCGGCGTGAAAGGTTAAACCGTTGTCGTGAAATGTATTTGTAGGGTGGATAAGGCAGCGCCATCCACCAAAAAATTTAAATATCGGAGTTGAGCAATGAAAAAGTTAATCGCAAGCGCCCCGCGCTTAGCCCAGTTAGTAGAGTATGAAGACCGCCCGTTACAGGCGCACGAAGTCAAAATCAAAGTCGCGTTTGGCGCACCTAAACACGGCACCGAAGTGGTGGATTTTCGCGGTGCCAGCCCGTTCATTGATGAGGAATTCAACAGCGAGTGGAACCTGTTTGTCCCACGCGCTGAAGGGGCGGCTCGCGGCATTGAGTTTGGTAAATTTCAGCTCGGCAATATGGTCGTAGGAGAAATTATCGAGCAGGGCGCTGAGGTTAGCGAATACCAGATCGGCGACCAGGTTTGCACTTATGGCCCGTTGCAGGAAACGGTGATTGCGAATGGGGTCAACAACTACAAATTGCGCAAGATGCCTGCCGGTTCGAGCTGGAAAAATGCCGTCTGCTACGACCCGGCGCAGTTCGCCATGAGCGGCGTGCGTGACGGAAACGTGCGTGTCGGTGATTTTGTCGTGGTGGTGGGCCTTGGCGCTATCGGCCAGATTGCTGTCCAACTGGCGAAGAAAGCGGGCGCATCGGTGGTGATTGGGGTTGATCCTATTGCGCATCGCTGCGAAATCGCCAAACGCCACGGTGCGGATTTCTGCCTCAACCCGATTGGTACCGACGTCGGACTTGAAATCAAGAAAATTACCAACAAACTGGGCGCGGACGTGATTATCGAAACCAGCGGTAACGACCAGGCGCTGCAAGGTGCTCTGCGCGGCATCGCCTACGGCGGCACCATCTCTTACGTCGCATTCGCCAAACCCTTCCACGATTTCAACCTCGGGCGCGAAGCGCATTTCAACAACGCTAAAATCGTCTTCTCACGCGGCAGCAGCGAGCCAAACCCGGACTACCCGCGCTGGGACCGCAAGCGCATCGAAGAAACCTGCTGGGAACTGCTGATGAATGGCTATCTGAACTGCGAAGACCTGATTGACCCGGTTGTCACGTTCCACGACAGCGCCGAAAGCTACATGAAATACGTCGATCAGAACCCAGACTTGAGCATCAAGATGGGCGTCACATTCTAACTTAAAAGGATTTAAAACATGAAAATCGGTACTCAAAATCAGGCGTTTTTCCCGGCAGATATTCTGGAAAAGTTTAAATATGTTAAAGCAATGGGCTTTGACGGCTTTGAAATCGACGGCAAATTATTAGTCGAAAACGTACAGGCAGTAAAAGCGGCAATTGCTGAAACCGGGCTACCCGTGACTACGGCTTGCGGCGGCTACGATGGCTGGATTGGCGATTTTATTGAAGAACGCCGCCTTAACGGACTGCAACAAATCACCCGCATTCTGGAAGCGCTGGCAGAAGTGGGCGGCAAAGGGATTGTGGTTCCTGCAGCGTGGGGCATGTTTACCTATCGTTTGCCGCCGATGAACTCACCGCGCAGCCAGGCGGGTGACCGTAAAGCCGTGAGTGATTCTCTGAGTTATCTGGATGAAGTTGCCGCCCGTACCGGCACAAAAGTCTACCTCGAACCGCTCAACCGTTATCAGGATCATATGATCAACACCCTGGCGGATGCACGCTCTTATATCGAAGAAAACCAACTCAAACATACGCAAATCATCGGCGACTTCTATCACATGAATATTGAAGAAGACGATATCAGCCAGGCGTTCCATAAAAACCGTGATTTGCTAGGCCACGTGCATATTGCCGACAACCACCGCTACCAGCCTGGAAGCGGCAGCATCGATTTCAAAAAACACTTCGAGCAGCTTCGCGCCGATGGCTATGACGGATACATCGTCTATGAAGGCCGCATTCGTGCGGAAGATCCGGCGGCGGCATATCAGCAATCGCTGCAATTTTTGCGTACCTGCTAAGAGGCAACGTGAGATGAGTCGAAAACTCAGGGTGGCGATTATCGGTGGCGGCCAGGTCGCAGAAACCGTACATGCGTCGTATTACCTGACCCGAAGAGAACTGGAACTGGTGGCTGTCGTCGACAGCAATATTGAGCGTGCGCAGTCCCTCGCAAACCGTCTGGGAATTGCACGTGCCTTCGCGAATACGGATGAAATGTATCGCCAGTGCCAGCCGGATATCGTTAGCGTGTGCACACCTAACCGTTTCCACCATCAGCATGTCATGCAGGCGCTGGAAAACGGCTGCCATGTGATGTGTGAAAAACCACCAGCGATGACGCCAGAAGAAGCTGCTGAAATGCGTGACGCCGCGCGCAAAACCGGGAAAGTGCTGGCCTACGATTTCCACCACCGTTTTGCCAGCGACACGCAGTTTTTACGTGAACAAGTGGTCGCTGGCACGCTCGGTGAAATATATGTCACCACCGCAAAAGCACTGCGCCGTTGCGGTGTGCCGGGCTGGGGCGTGTTTACCAACAAGGAGTTACAGGGCGGCGGGCCGTTAATTGATATCGGCATCCATATGCTTGATGCGGCCATGTACGTGCTGGGTTTCCCAGCGGTGAAGCGCGTTTATGCTCATTCATTCCAGAAACTCGGCACGCTCAAACATAGCGGACAATTTGGTGAGTGGGACCCGAAAACCTACACCGTTGAAGATGCGCTGTTTGCCACTATTGAGTTTCGCAATGGGGGCATCCTGCGCCTGGAAACCTCGTTTGCCCTCAATATTGAACCGATTTCGGTGATGAACGTCGAGTTCTGCGGCGTAAAAGCAGGCGCAACACTCTTCCCGGCGCACATCTATCAGGATGAAGCGGGTAAATTAGTGACGTTGTCACAGCGTGAAAGTGCAGACACTGAACGCCACTTCAAAAGTATGCGTGCCTTTGTCGATCATGTGCTTGGCGCACCGATCAGCATCGCGGATGCCGAGCAGGGTTATCTTATTCAGCAACTGGTCGCGGCCATTTATCGCGCGGCAGAATCAGGAGCGAGCATCGATTTATGAGCACTCTCACGAGGCTTCAGGAGCCGCAATTTAGCCCCCATACGCTGAATAAATTTGCCACTTTGATGACGGCGGGTAACGGCTACCTTGGCCTGCGCGCCTGTCATGAAGAAGCGTATACCGACCAGACTCGCGGCATGTATCTGGCGGGCTTTTACCATCGCAGCTCGCCATTTGAAACAACCGAACTGGTGAACTTGCCCGATATCCTGCACATGCGCATTGAACTGGATGGTGAAATCTTCACACTGTTGGCAGGCCAGATCGTGGAATATCAGCGCGAACTGGACTTTGCCACCGGTGAGTTACGGCGTCGTGTGCTGTGGAGATCGCCAAACGGTAAGCGCTATCAAATTGAGTGCCAGCGGTTTTTATCTGCCGCGCAACATTCATTGGTCTGTTCACGCATCACGATTACGCCGCTCGATTGTGCAGCCACAGTCACCATCAGCACCGGAATCGATGCCACACAAACCAACTCCGGCCGCCAACACCTGGATGAAACCAGCGTTCGCGTCTTCGAGCAGCGTTATTTGCAAGGCTGCTATCGCACGTTAGATGGCAGCAACGAAGTCATTATCAGCAGTTTTTGCGCATTACCACCTGAAAGTAACAGCAGTTTTTATGCCAAAAACCGCCGTCTGACGCAGCACTGTAGCAATACGGTCGCAAAAGAGACTGCCTTTACCCTGGTGAAAACCAGCTGGATTGCCAGCTCGCTTGATGAGAACTATCGCGCTGAAACCTGCGCGGAACATGCGCTGCAAAACCTGATGCAATGTGTAGAACGCGGATACGAACAGCTTCTTGCGGAGTCTGCTCAAGTCTGGAACGGCTACTGGCAACGCAGTCGTATGAAGATCGAGAGCGTGAATGAAGAAGATCAGGTCGCGCTGGATTTCGCGCTGTACCATCTTTTCGCCATGACGCCTGTTCACAACGAGCGTTGCAGCATTGCCGCTAAAGGGCTGACGGGCGAGGGTTATAAAGGCCACATTTTCTGGGATACCGAAGTCTTCCTGCTGCCATTTCATCTAATGACCCAGCCAGATATTGCCCGCCAGTTGCTGAGTTACCGTTGGCATAACCTGCGCGGGGCGCAGACAAAAGCCCGGGAAAACGGTTGGCAGGGTGCACTGTTCCCATGGGAAAGCGCCTGGACAGGTGAAGAGGAAACCCCTGAATTTGCCGCAATCAATATTCGCACCGGGTTGCGCCAGAAGGTCGCTTCAGCGCTGGCGGAGCACCATCTTGTCGCAGATATTGCCTGGGCGGTAGATGCTTATTATCAGGTGACTCACGACGATGTCTTTATGCGTGAGCGCGGTATTGCGTTACTTCTGGAAACCGCACGTTTCTGGATAAGCCGCGCTGTAGATGTGAAAGGAAGGCTGGAACTGCACGATGTCATCGGCCCGGACGAGTACACCGAGCACATCGATAACAACGCATATACCAACTATCTGGCGTTCCACAATGTGGAGCGGGCAAGACATTATTTGCAGAAATTTGGCCTTCAGGAACCGTCGTTTACCCGCCAGGCTGATGATTTTCTGCAACGCCTTTGGCTGCCGCCTGCCAATGAGCAGAACCTTATTGCTCAGGACGACACTTTCTTTAGCAAATCCAGTATCGATCTCAGCGCATATAAAACGCAGCAGGGTACGCAGGCGATTTTGCTCGATTACTCACGCGCCGAAGTCAACGAAATGCAAATCCTCAAACAGGCTGATGTAGTGATGCTCACTTACATGTTGCCGTGGCGTTTTACGCCTGAACAACTGGAGGCGAATCTCGGGTACTACGAACCAAGGACGATTCATGACTCGTCTCTGAGCAAAGCTATTCATGGCGTGATTGCCGCGCGTGGTAACCGGGTCAACCAGGCTTATGAATTCTGGCAACAGGCTTGTCTTATCGACCTCGGGGGCGATGCGCACAGCTGTGACGACGGCATTCACGCTGCCGCCACGGGCGCTATCTGGCTGGGAGCGGTGCAAGGCTTTGTTGGGTTAACCGTCGAGCAGGGCGAACTTCACTTAAACCCACAAATGCCAGCGCAGTGGCAATCTGTCGCAATGCCGTTTTTCTGGCAGGGAGCACAAATTCACCTGATGTTAACTCAGCAGCACGTCACGATTTCGGTCGCGCAAAACAAACCGCTAACGCTTTGGCTGGGTGAAAAGCAGGTCTCGATTTTAGGTACACAAACCCTGCTACTGGCTGAGTTTTTTGCGCCCGTTACTGGGAGCGGTACCACAGAAGGAGTCGCCAAATGAAACCACAGGCGGTTATTTTTGATTTAGATGGCGTGGTGACGGACACCGCCTATCTGCACTTCCTCGCCTGGCAACGCATCGCTCACGAGATAGGTATTGCCATTGACGAGCAGATTAACGAACAGCTCAAAGGCATCAGCCGCATGGATTCGCTGGAGAGGATTTTACGTTGCGGCGGGGCAGAACATCGTTATAGCGAGCAGGAAAAACGTCGCCTGGCGGAGCGTAAAAATGCGTTGTATGTCGCCTCTCTCCAGCAATTAAATCCCGGTTCGGTGTTGCCTGGTATTGCGGCATTGCTCGCAGAACTCCGTCGACAGGATGTGCGCGTTGGCCTGGCGTCGGTTTCATTAAATGCACCACGCATTCTTGAGGCGCTCGGACTCGTCGACCAATTCGATTTCTGTGCCGATGCCAGCCGAATTCAGCGCTCAAAACCCGACCCTGAAATATTCATCGCCGCCTGTGCGGGGCTGGGTGTTGCACCCGCAAACTGTATCGGTATCGAGGACGCTCAGGCTGGAATCGAAGCGATTAATGCCAGCGGCATGCTTTCGGTAGGAATTGGCGTGCAGCTTGAAGGCGTGGATTTAAGGCTCCCGTCTACAGCCGAGCTGAACTGGCCGCTTCTGCAAACATTCTGGTTAACCCAGCACAGCGTCAATGCTGTGTGAGAAAAGGAACACGTGATGGCACAACTCTCGTTGCAGCACATTCAGAAAATTTATAATAACAACGTTCATGTGGTGAAAGACTTCACCCTGGAAATCGAAGACAAAGAATTTATCGTCTTCGTGGGGCCTTCTGGCTGCGGAAAATCCACAACTTTACGCATGATTGCCGGGCTTGAGGAGATCAGCGGCGGTGAGCTGCTGATTGACGGCGTATGCATGAACGATGTTCCTGCAAAATCGCGCGGCATCGCCATGGTGTTCCAGAACTACGCGCTATACCCGCATATGTCGGTTTACGACAACATGGCATTTGGCCTGAAAATGCAGAAGCTGGATGCCCAAATTATTGATGAACGCGTGCAGTGGGCGGCTTCAATACTGGGGTTGAAAACCTATCTGGATCGCAAACCGGCGGCTTTATCCGGCGGGCAACGCCAGCGTGTCGCGTTGGGACGCGCCATTGTCCGGGAAGCGGGTGTATTCCTGATGGATGAACCGCTTTCTAACCTCGATGCCAGGCTGCGTGTGCAAATGCGTGCAGAAATTAGCAAATTGCATCAAAAGCTGAACACCACCATGATTTACGTCACTCATGATCAAACCGAAGCCATGACCATGGCGACGCGTATTGTGATCATGAAGGATGGCATTATCCAGCAGGTTGGAGCGCCTAAAACCGTTTATAACCATCCAGCTAATATGTTTGTCGCCGGTTTTATTGGTTCGCCATCCATGAATTTCATCCGTGGCACCCTGGATAACGGCCATTTTGTTACCGAAACGCTGAAACTTGCGATACCCGAAGATAAATATGCGGCATTAAAACTGGAAGACTACCAGCATAAACCGGTGATCCTGGGCATTCGTCCGGAAGATATTTTGCCCTCACCAAAAGAGGAGGGGGTTGAGGCTCATATTACAGTTGCCGAACTGACTGGTGCTGAATTTATGTTATACGCCACCATTGGTGGGCATGAACTGACATTACGTGCCAATTCAGATATTGATTATCGGGCGGCACAAAATATAAAAATCGCCTTCGATATGAATAAAAGCCATTTCTTTGATGCTGAAACGGAATGCGCTATTAGCTAAACAACTATTACTGTACCCTGCCGGGAAGTCATTCCCGGTTTCTTAGTTATTTTTGACAAGGAAATCAAATGAAAAAGCTGCTTCAATGCACAGTGCTGATTGCCTGTGCCGGGCCCCTTTATGTGCACGCTGCAGAAAATGATACCTGGCATTATAATATCGGCGCCATGTACGAAATAGAAAACGTCGAAGGGCAGGCGGATGATAAAGACGGGCTTTATGAGCCATCAGTCTATTTCAATGCCAGTTACGGTGCGTGGACCATCTCGATGACGATGTATCAGGAGGGTTCTGCCGATTATAGTAACTTCACTCGAGGGACTTACTTTAACCGCCCGGAATTAGATATTCGCTATCAAATCATCGACAATGATGCCTGGTCACTGGGTTTCACTGGGGGGATGCGTAATTACGGTTATCATTTTAAAAATGATGACGGCTCAAATAATGGAACAGCTAATACCCAGCGTTATAAATTCCAGCCGGACTGGAATGTCAATATTAATAATGACTGGAGTTTCAGCGGTTGGTTAGCCTACTTTCGTTTCGATAACGATCTTGACCAGACCGGCTATTCTGATAGTCGCGTTGAAACCGAAACGGGCTTTAGCTGGAAAATTAATGAAACCGTTTCCGTGCGCGCAAATTATTATTTAGAACGCGGCTTTAACACCGACAGCGATAAAAATAACGGTGAATTCTCAACACAGGAAATACGTGCTTACGTGCCGATTTCCCTGGGGAATACCACGCTCACGCCATACACCCGCCTGGGATTGGATCGCTGGACAAACTGGGACTGGTCTGACGATATCGACCGTGAAGACCACGACTACAACCGACTTGGCCTGCTATATGCCTATGATTTCCAGAATGGTCTGTCGATGACGCTGGAATATGCTTACGAGTGGGAAAACCATGATGAAGGTGGAAATGATAAATTCCACTATGCCGGGATAGGTGTGAACTACGGGTTCTAAGTGGAAAAATAAGGCGGGTGCGCATAAAGCACCCGCAGCTGTTATTTCACGATATGGAATCAGTCAGAGTAATAGTTGTGGGTATTAATGTTCTTGCTGCTGCCGCTTTGCCTGTTATTTTATCAAATAACAGGGCGCTGCCTGCAGTACCTAATTCAAGTGTAGGCACTTCAATGCCACCAGGTGGTGGAGATAACAAAAAGCTCAGCATGTCATTGCTGTAACCGACAACAGAAAGCTGTTGCGGAATCGCGATACCTTTCTCATGAGCGATGCGGTAAATACTCATTAATTTCAGGCTGTCGGTGGCAAATATAGCGTCTGGAAGATCCGGGGCGCTTAATAATTTATCAGCGGCTTCAAGTGCGCTTTCATTGGTATAACCGCCATCCACAATCCACTCTTGCGGCTGGTTTATACCGTGCTCTTTAAGGCAATCTTTAAATCCTGCGAGCCTGTCTAGCGATACGTGATAATCAAGCGGGGCATGCAGGCAGGCTATTTTACGATGGCCTTTATTGAGCAATGTTTCGGTCAGCGCAATGCTGTCGTGATAATTATCGGTGTCAACCGAACAAACATGCCTGAACTCACCATCCACTTTCCCAATCACCACCACTGGAATAGCGTACTGATCTAACTCTTCAAAAAATGATTCATCAGTCGGTGAGCTAAGCATAATAATGCCCTTAATCATTTTCTGTTTGATTTTACTGACGCACTTTTGCAGGTCTTCCTGGCTGTTTTTAGACGTCTGCAAAATGACGTCAAAACCTTCCTGTTCTGCGCGCGCGGTGATGGCATGTAGCACTTCGGAGAAGAAGGGATTTCCCGCCGTGGTTTTAGTTGAACGCGTGGAGATAACCATAATCGCGTCAAAACCAGATGACGTTAGCGCACGAGCTAATTTATTTGGCTGATAATTTAACTCTTCAATCGCTTTTAAAACACGTTCGAGTGCCTCAGGGGAAATATTGGTCTGCTTATTGAGCACTCGCGATACGGTAGATTTGGAAACATTCGCCAATCGGGCAATATCATAAATAGTGGGCGACATGGCTGAACCGGTCCTGTTCTGCGCCAAAAGATAATGCATATTACTGAACACGTAACGGGCTGTCTATTGGCGATGCGTCAGTGTAAATAGGTGTAAAATGATGCTATGTCCTTTGATTTATCACCATTTACCCCCATAACCTTTCTCAGTAAAGTCACAGACGGGTGCTGCCAGGACGCATATGAACAGAATCAAGAATGAACTGAATGCCCTGATGAACCGGGGCGTAGACCGGCATTTACGCCTTGCCGTAACGGGTCTAAGCCGCAGCGGTAAGACGGCTTTTATCACCGCGATGGTGAATCAATTGCTGAGTGTCCATAACGGCGCGCGTTTGCCATTACTTAACGCGGTACGCGAAGAGCGTTTGCTGGGTGTTAAACGTGTGCCTCAGCGTGATTTAGGGATCCAGCGCTTTACCTATGATGAGGGGTTGGCACAGCTTTATGGCTCCCCACCGAGTTGGCCAACGCCGACCCGTGGCGTCAGCGAAATGCGTCTGGCGCTGCGTTATCGCTCTAACGATTCGCTGCTGCGCCACTTTAAAGACACCTCGACCTTGTATCTGGAAATTGTCGACTACCCGGGCGAGTGGCTGCTGGACTTGCCGATGCTGGCGCAAAATTACCTGACTTGGTCGCGCCAGATGACCAGCCTGCTGACCGGCGATCGCGGCGAGTGGTCAGCGCAATGGCGAAAATTATGTGAAGGGCTGGACCCTCTCGCCCCGGCTGATGAAAACCGCCTGGCGGCTATTTCAGAAGCCTGGACCGATTACCTGCTGCGTTGCAAACGTGAAGGGCTGCATTTCATCCAGCCTGGGCGTTTTGTGTTGCCAGGTGATATGGCGGGTGCGCCAGCATTGCAGTTCTTCCCGTGGCCAGATGTGGACAACATCGGTGAGTCGAAACTTGCTCAGGCCGACAAGAGCACCAACATCGGCATGTTGCGTACCCGCTTTGATTACTACTGCGAAAAAGTGGTGAAAGGGTTCTATAAAAATCACTTCCTTAAATTCGACCGTCAAATTGTACTGGTGGACTGCCTGCAACCGCTGAACAGCGGGCCACAGGCGTTTAACGACATGCGCCTTGCGCTCACGCAACTGATGCAAAGTTTCCATTACGGCCAGCGCACCTTGTTCCGCCGCTTGTTTTCGCCGGTTATCGATAAACTGCTTTTTGCGGCGACTAAAGCTGACCATGTCACGGTGGATCAACACGCCAATATGGTGGCGCTGCTTCAGCAACTGGTGCAGGACGCCTGGCAAAATGCGGCGTTTGAAGGTATCGACATGGACTGCATGGGGCTTGCATCTGTGCAGGCCACACAAAGTGGCCTCGTTGATGTCAAAGGTGAACAAATCCCGGCATTGCGTGGTAACCGGTTAAGCGATGGCGAGCCGTTGACGGTTTATCCCGGTGAAGTGCCCGCGCGTTTACCAGGCAGCGCATTCTGGGAGAAACAGGGTTTTCAGTTTGAACAGTTCCGCCCACAAGTGATGGATGTGGACCGGCCAATGCCGCATATTCGGATGGATGCGGCGCTGGAGTTTTTAATCGGGGACAAATTGCGATGAACGAGCCATTAAAACCGCGCATTGATTTCGCGCAACCACTGGAAGTGGAAAAAGAATATAGCTATAAAGCGCCGCATGCTTTTAGTGATCCGGAAGCAGAAAAATTCACCCCGGCACTGGGCACTTTAGACGACGTTGAAGATGACGGGCAGGCCGAGGCGGTGATTGAAGCCGCATTGCACCCTAAACGCAGCCTCTGGCGGCGCATGGTGCAGGTCGGGCTTGGGTTATTCGGCGTAAGCGTAGTAGCGCAAGGGATACAGTGGACACATAACGCATTCATCACCCAGGACTGGATTGCGCTTGGCGGCGGTGTTGCTGGCGGCTTGATCATCGCTGCGGGCGTTGGCTCAGTTGCAACCGAATGGCGTCGTTTATGGCGTTTACGTCAGCGTGCTGAAGAGCGCGATGAAGCGCGTGATTTGATGAACAGTCACGGCATGGGCAAGGGGCGTGCTTTTTGTGAAAAACTGGCGAAACAGGCCGGGCTTGATCATGGTCACCCGGCGTTGCAACGCTGGTATGCCGCGATTCACGAAACACAAAACGACCGCGAAGTGGTGGAGTTGTATGCACGCCTGGTGCAGCCAGTGCTGGATAACCAGGCTCGCCGGGAAATCAGCCGTTCCGCTGCGGAATCGACACTGATGATCGCGGTAAGCCCGCTGGCGTTAGTGGATATGGCGTTTATCGCGTGGCGCAACTTACGCCTGATAAACCGCATCGCCACGCTGTACGGAATCGAATTAGGCTATTACAGCCGCATCCGCTTGTTCCGCCTGGTTTTGCTGAATATCGCCTTTGCCGGTGCCAGTGAACTGGTGCGGGAAGTGGGTATGGACTGGCTTGGCCAGGATCTTGCCGCACGGCTTTCCACGCGTGCTGCCCAGGGTATCGGTGCCGGGTTGCTTACTGCGCGGTTGGGGATCAAAGCCATGGAGTTGTGCCGACCTTTACCGTGGATTGATGGGGATAAACCACGTCTTGGTGACTTCCGTAAGCAGTTATTGGTGCAGCTTAAAGAGACGATGAACAAGAAGCCAAACCCCCCGGCTTAGAAGGTGATCAGTGCCATCTGCCGTCATGTAAATGATGGGTGACAAGGGTGGATGGCGCTGGCACGTATACACCCCACAATTTGTACAAGTACCTCCGCTTCATGACGTTATCTGTCAACATTTCTTCACACATCACTTTAGACTGCCAGGTATCTGGAGTATCATTGGCGCACCCAATGACTCCGCAATTTGCATTTGAAGGACACCTCCATGCGTCTGGAAGTCTTCTGCCAGGACCGCCTTGGTCTGACTCGAGAATTACTTGATTTACTCGTGCTGCGTAGTATCGATTTACGAGGTATCGAAATCGATCCAATTGGGCGAATTTACCTGAATTTCTCGACTCTTGAATTTGACATGTTCAGCAGCCTGATGGCTGAAATTCGTCGCATCCCTGGTGTCACGGACGTGCGTACCGTGCCGTGGATGCCTTCTGAACGTGAGCACCGTTCACTGAGTGCGCTGCTGGAAGCTTTACCAGAACCTGTACTTTCGCTGGATATGAAAAGCAAAGTTGAACTGGCGAACCCGGCAAGCTGTGCGTTGTTTGGGCAAAATGAAGACAAGCTGCGTAACCATAATGCGGCAAGCCTGGTGAATGGCTTCAACTTTACGCGCTGGCTGGAAAGTGCACCGGTGGAATCGCACACCGAGCATGTGGTGATCAACGGGCAGAATTTCCTGATGGAAATCACCCCGGTGCATCTGGATAGCGAAAACGAAGAGTCCTCACTGGTTGGCGCGGTTGTTATGTTGCGCTCTACGGTGCGAATGGGCCGACAGTTACAGAACCTCTCGAACACTGATGTCAGCGCTTTCAGCCAGATTGTCGCAGTCAGCCCAAAAATGCGCCACGTGGTTGATCAGGCTCATAAACTGGCAATGCTGAATGCACCGTTGCTGATTGTTGGTGATACCGGTACTGGTAAAGATTTGCTGGCTCACGCATGCCATCTTGGCAGCCCGCGTGCGCAAAAACCGTATCTGGCACTTAATTGTGGTTCGATGCCGGATGATGTGGTGGAAAGTGAGTTGTTTGGCCATGCGCCGGGCGCTTACGCCAACGCTATTGAAGGTAAAAAGGGTTTCTTCGAGCAGGCAAACGGCGGTTCGGTGCTGTTGGATGAAATCGGCGAAATGTCGCCACGCATGCAGACCAAATTGTTGCGTTTTCTCAATGACGGGACGTTCCGCCGGGTTGGCGAAGAACATGAAGTGCATGTCGATGTACGCGTGATCTGTGCAACCCAAAAGAACCTGATTGAAATGGTGCAGAAAGGTGAGTTCCGCGAAGATCTCTATTATCGCCTGAACGTACTGACGCTGAATTTGCCGCCGCTACGCGACAGGCCGCAGGACATCATGCCGCTGACCGAATTGTTTGTGGCGCGCTTTGCGGATGAACAGGGTGTTCCGCGTCCGAAACTGGCGAATGATTTAAGCAATGTGCTCACTCGTTATGGCTGGCCGGGCAATGTGCGCCAGTTGAAAAATGCGATTTACCGCGCATTAACGCAACTGGAAGGTTATGAACTGCGCCCACAAGATATCCTGCTGCCTGATTTTGATACGGCGAGTTTAGTGGTTGGTGAAGAGGCGATGGAAGGGTCACTGGATGATATTACCAGCCGCTTTGAGCGCTCGGTGCTCACACAGCTTTATCGTACTTACCCAAGTACTCGTAAGTTGGCTAAGCGCCTGGGCGTTTCGCACACCGCGATTGCTAACAAATTACGTGAATATGGCCTGAGCCAGCGTAAAACAGAAGAGTAAAAAAAATGCCCCCGGGTCCGGGGGCATTCACACTTAAGCCTTCAGAGCTTCCAGTGCTGCGGCATAATCCGGCTCATTAGTGATTTCGTTCACTAACTGGCTGAATACCACTTCATTTTTCTCATTGATAACCACAACCGCGCGAGCAGTCAGGCCTTTCAGTGCGCCTTCAGAAATACCCACGCCATAGGCTTGCTGGAATTCTGGGTTACGCAGAGTAGACAGTGTAATCACATTGCTCAGGCCTTCTGCGCCGCAGAAGCGAGATTGTGCAAATGGCAGGTCAGCGGAAACACACAGTACAACGGTGTTATCCATCTCGGTTGCCAGTTGGTTGAATTTGCGCACAGAAGCGGCACAAACACCGGTATCGATGCTTGGGAAAATGTTCAGTACTTTACGTTTTCCGTCGAACTGGCTCAGTGCAACATCAGAAAGATCTTTTGCTACCAGTGAGAAAGCTTCAGCTTTGTTGCCAGCTTGTGGGATTTGACCTGCAACCGCTACAGGGTTGCCCTGGAAATGAACGATTTGTGACATGTTTGATTTTCCTTTTTACATATAATTAACGCCGTCGACAGTGTATGTCAGTATTCCTCGTCTGAATATAAAAAACTGATACTGCAAGTAAAAGTGTTCTCTGGCTATACTCTGGCAAAGATAAAAAACAATGACGACAGGCAAAAATAATGAGAACAGTCAAGGTTTACCAGGAAGCATGGCCGCTCCATACCCCGTTTGTGATTTCACGCGGAACACGCAGCGAAGCGGTGGTTGTGGTGGTCGAGTTGGAAGAAGACAGTATTAAAGCGGTGGGCGAATGCACGCCATATCCACGCTACGGGGAAAGTGTCGAATCGGTGCTGGCGCAAATCACCACTATTATGCCTCAGTTGGAAATGGGGATGACACGCGCAGAACTGCAAGATGCACTCCCTGCCGGGGCTGCACGCAACGCGGTCGATAGCGCATTGTGGGATTTAGAAGCGCGTCGCCAGAAACGAACGCTGGCGTATACCGCAGGAACTGAGCTGCCTGAATTAGTCACAACGGCGCAAACTGTTGGTATCGCTGAACCCGAGCAAATGGCAGCGGCAGCAAAACTGCTATGGGATAAAGGTGCCCGCCTGTTAAAGGTCAAAATTGACGACCGTTTAATAACCGAACGTATGGTCGCTATTCGTGCCGCGGTGCCGGAAGCGATAATTATTGTCGATGCCAATGAAGCCTGGCAGAGTGATGGTCTTGCGGCGCGTTGCCAGCTACTGGCAGATCTCAATGTTGCGATGCTCGAACAACCACTTCCTGCTGGGCAAGACAGCGCACTGTCGAACTTTATCCATCCACTGCCAATTTGTGCCGATGAAAGCTGCCACACTCGCGAAAGCCTGCCAGCGCTAAAAGGGCGCTACGAGATGGTGAATGTGAAGCTGGATAAAACCGGGGGTTTAACTGAAGCACTGGCGTTAACTCAGGCTGCTCGTGAACAAGGCTTTGATGTAATGCTCGGTTGCATGTTGTGCACTTCAAGAGCAATCGCTGCTGCACTACCGCTGGCGGCGAAAGTCCGTTTTGCCGATCTTGATGGCCCAACCTGGCTTGCGGTCGATGTCGAACCCGCATTGCACTTCGAAACCGGTAAACTTTATCCGTAACGAGCGTAAAGTTTCAGGCGGGTAGTGAAGCACCACCCGCCTGAACGTCCGTGTAATTATTTCTGCCAGTGCAGCAGGCCCATCATGGCATCCAGATATCGCTCACTCGCTTCATCAGCGGAGATGGGCGGGAATTCTGCGGTAATGCACGGCAAGTCTAAATCTGCGCACCAACTACCAAATGACCCCGGCGTTTCGTAACCCACGCTTGTGACCAGCGGCAATTCAAATGCTTTGGCAAGCCAGGCGCCCAACACTGAGTTATCAGGATCTTCAATGCAACCAAGCGGGTCGTGGAAGGAGGCAATCCATGCCGGCTGCAAAGTATGAATTAACTGGCACAGCGCGGCAGTTTCTGGTTCAGATCCGGGTTTTTCGCCGGTGGAAAGCACCACATCACGTTCATCCGCGCTACTGTTCCAGCGATAAACTGTTTCACCTGGCTTCCAGTTGGCCGCAGGGAAATTGCGATTCAGATCCACGCCGTTGGCATTCGCCCGTAAACCGAGCTGGCAACCATCAGGGTTAACGGCCAGCACCACGTGATGACGGCGATGTTCTGGTTCGAGGGTGCGCAAAGCGCAAGACAGCGTCACCATCGCAGCATTTTCATCGCCATGTGTGCCCGCAATAATCAACCCACTGCGTTGTTCACTCGCGGCTGCAGGGAACCAAATAAGCGGTGCGCCAAAAACAGACTTTCCATAACGTTCGGAGCCTTTCGGCAAATGGCCTCGTTGTGAACGAGGGCGGTGGCCTGACATAAATGTCCTTACTGTGACGAGTGGCTAGACATTATTAATATCAGTGTTTAGCCAAAATCTCATCTGAAACAAATAGCTGCCAGGCCGTTGTGCTCAATCAATGAGCAGTAGTGTCAGTTTCGCCATACAGGTCGTTGGCAACCTCGCTCTCAAATGGCACCAATTTTGAGCACTGATAAACATGGGATCCCAGCGCAAGACTGTATTCCATACCTTTCAGATTGGTCATCGCGCCGCCCCAGACAATAGGTGGACGCTCGCTTTCCATCGCAACCAGAGTTTTCGACAAATTATCAAAAGTCACTGGCTGATATTTATCATATTGCTTATTGCTGGCGCTGAAAGAAGTGAAGAGATCGATATCACCCGTCTGGTTATTTTTGATGCCAATAATGGTTCGTCCTGCGTCAGCACCTTTCATTTCTGCAACCTGAATGAAAATTTGTTTACCACATGTCTGATGCAGCGTTGCTGTGATATTACCCAGCATTGCTGGTGTTGGCTCCGCGGCCCAGGCTGTAGTGATGCATCCCACTAGCATTGCGAAAAGAAGAGGTCTACGTACCATTTAAAATTTCCTTTTATTACTGTGTTTTTTGGCGGGCATAATATGAGAAAGCAGAGATAAAAGATGATATAAAAAATGCGTTTATGCTCTGTTGATGACAAAATCAGAAAAGAACGACACTCGCGTACTAGCTTGAAGGTTCATGCGGTTTTCGTTATTCGCAAAACGAGCAATTGCGATACATTACTCATCAGTTCTGGGCGTGGAACGTCTCTTTTAAATACTAACAATTACAGGACCACTCATGAGAATACCTTTTCGTATTACGACTTGTGCATTGACGCTTGCTTGCCTGTGTTCTCAAAGCTGGGCTGCGGATGTTCCAGCTGGCACTAAACTCGCAGCGGATCAAAGCCTGGTTCGCCATATCAAAGATGAACCGGCTTCTCTGGACCCGGTGAAAGCGGTAGGCTTGCCTGAAATTCAGGTTATTCGCGATCTCTTTGAAGGCCTGGTCAACCAAAATGAAAAAGGGCAACTTGAGCCTGGCGTGGCGACAAAATGGCAGAGCAACGATAATCGCACCTGGACATTTACCCTGCGTGATAACGCCCGTTGGTCTGACGGCACGCCAGTCACTGCACAAGATTTCGTTTATAGCTGGCAACGTCTGGTTGACCCAAAAAATACCTCCCCGTTTGCCTGGTTTGCAGCCCTGGCAGGCATCAATAATGCACAAGCAATTATCGATGGCAAAATGCCAGCTGATAAGTTAGGCGTGACCGCGGTAGATGCGCGCACGTTGCGTATTAATCTCGATAAGCCTGTACCGTACTTCCCGAATCTTACCGCCAACTTCTCGTTCTACCCGGTGCCAAAAGCCGTCGTTGAAAAATTCGGCAATGACTGGACCAAGCCAGGAAACTTAGTGGGTAACGGTGCCTATGCTCTCAAAGAACGTATCGTTAATGAAAAACTGGTGGCAGTGCAGAATAAAAATTACTGGGATGACAGCAAGACGGTCATTACTCAGGTGACCTTTATTCCTATCAACCAGGAGTCATCGGCGACAAAACGTTATCTGGCAGGTGACATTGATATCACCGAATCTTTCCCGAAAAATCTCTACCAGAAATTGCTAAAAGATATTCCCGGCCAGGTTTATACGCCGCCACAGTTAGGGACCTATTATTACGCCTTTAACACTCAGAAAGGCCCAACCGCCGATCAGCGTGTACGCCTGGCACTGAGCATGACTATAGATCGCCACATCATGGCTGATAAGGTTCTGGGCACCGGCGAGAAACCCGCGTGGCGCTTTACGCCAGATGTGACGGCTGGCTTTAAACCTGCCCCATCTCCATTCGAGCAAATGAGCCAGGAAGAGGCCAATGCACAGGCGAAAACCTTGCTGCAAGCGGCAGGTTATGGCCCAACGAAACCGCTTAAGCTAACGCTTTTGTATAACACTTCAGAAAACCACCAGAAGATTGCGATTGCGGTGGCTTCGATGTGGAAGAAGAATCTGGGTGTCGATGTGAAGTTGCAAAACCAGGAATGGAAAACCTATATCGACAGCCGTAACACCGGCAACTTCGATGTGATCCGCGCGTCATGGGTAGGGGATTACAATGAACCTTCGACCTTCTTGTCGTTATTAACCGCCGCTCATAGTGGAAATATTTCGCGTTTCAACTCACCGGAGTACGACAAGATTCTTGCGCAGGCAAGCCAGGAAACGACGGATGCTGCGCGTAATAAAGACTACAACCAGGCTGAAAAGATCATCCAGGAACAAGCACCGATTGCACCAATTTACCAGTACACAAATGGTCGTTTAATCAAACCGTGGCTCAAGGGTTACCCAATCAATAACCCAGAAGATGTCGCATACAGCCGTACGATGTATATCGTGGCGCATTAGTATTAATCATTGTTAAAAAGCGTGCTGGCGCAGAAACTTTCGCCAGCACGCTTTTAAAATAGCCAGCTAATAACTGATGTAAGTTACATCTGTTTGTATATAATGTCGCGCGGTCAAGAAGTGACAACTTATCCATTAATGGGCAGTTGTTTTTTTTGGAATTAATGGCGACTCAATAAATGAAGAAAATTTCGACGAACAAAGCGATAACGATTCTCATGTCCGTTATGCTGGTTCCTTTTATATTTATATGTATGTGTGCGTTTTTCTACATTAAATATGAAAAAGAGGGCGATTTTAAAGATACGATGAGAAGGTTTAATGATAACTCTGCACAATCTACAGTGGAGCGTCCAGTAGAGGAGATGAGGTCATTGTTACTTTCTCTGTCAGGTAACATGAAAGGTGATGTTATTGAGAAGTATTTATCTTCAGAGTTTATCGACCTTAATATGGTCATTCCCTCCATTGTAGACTCAACGATGTTTTTCAATTCCGCGATGGTTTCGGACAAGTTTGATAACTACAAAATTTACCCCACGATTCAAATTGACGATTTCACTCCGAGTTCAAGACCCTGGTATCCTCATACCGGGATAAAAGATGAAATCGTCTTCTCTGACCCCTATGAAACCTTGACGGGTTCCCGGATAAAGCAGCTATCCAAACTGGCTGTCACCGTCAGCATGAATATATTTGATTCACACTCAGAGCGGATAGGGAATGTTGCATTCGATCTTGATTTGAAGAGCATGAGCAAAATGCTCCAGGTGTTAACCATACCCTATAGCGGGAGGTTTCAGGTTGCATCGCGAGATGGTATTGTTGTTATGTATTCAAACACGGATGCTGTGCTTAAAAGAAGGATACCAAACTCCTGGTTAACGAATACGACTGAAAGGAGTGGCTCTTTTGTTGATGAAAAAACGAACAGCTTCGTGTTTTACAGAGTGTATGATAATCCAGATTGGGTCGCTTATTCATCAGTTAGCTTAGACGTTTATAATAATATATTTAGTGCTGAATATAAAATTCTGGCATTGGTAATATTTTTGGCATCATTTTTCTATTTTATAATCATAGCGTTGTTTAGGGTTTATTTTAAACGTCTGGTTACGTTGTTATATATGAGTAGCAATGGTCTGGAAGTGAATGCTCAGGTTGATAACTTCGAAAGTTTATACGAAGGTATGGTACAAAAACATAAGCATCTCAAAGAAGTTGAAACCATTTCAGTGACGGACACGTTAACCCAAACAGGAACGCGCAGGAAATTAGAACAAGATGCTAAAGATTATTATGGCAAGAACGTGAAGTTTCATCTCGCCATTATTGATTTGGATAATTTTAAAAGCATCAACGACAACTTTGGGCATCCAGTAGGCGATATGGTGCTTAAACATGTGAGCAGGCTAGGAATGCGAGCCTTTGGCGACAAGTATCCCATTTACCGCTTTGGTGGTGAGGAAATGGTTGCTCTCTTCCCTGATTGCTCATTTAGCCGCTGTTTTGAGTTAATGGATGAATGGCGGCGTGACGTTTCGCAAAAAGCATGGCGTGAAGAAGGACTCAACGTTTCATTCAGCTGTGGAATTGTAGAGGCGGATAGCGCAGCAAGCCTGGAAGAAATGCTGGAGCAAGCCGATAAGTTGCTCTACGAGGCAAAGGAAGCCGGTAAAAATCGCATCATCGGATTTTGAGAAAAGTTAAGGCCCTGACGGGCCTTTTCTTCAGGAAGCTTGCGTTGCGTATCCACCCACAATAAACCAGGTAATGAATACAATTGCGGCAACGATGATCGCAATGGGAAATAGAACGCCAATTTTCATTTTTTTCTCGTTTATCCGTGTGTAAAAGTTTGCCATTGGTTACGGCCATGCTCTTTGGCTTTGTACAACGCTGCATCGGCTTCTGCAATAAGCCGTGATGCGGAGCTCCCTGGCTGCAACGTGGAGATACCAATACTTATTGTCACCCACGGTGTTGCTGGGGACCCTGCATGAGCAATACCAGGAACCTGTAAATTTTGCTGGATTCGCTTTGCCACTTCTATGGCCTGCTGCTCGGTTGCGTCAGGGAGCAACATGATAAACTCCTCACCGCCAAAACGCGCCACGACATCTTGTGTTGAACGCGTTGCATCCTCAAGGCATTTAGCGACTTTGATCAGGCACTCATCACCGGCCTGGTGGCCGTAATAGTCGTTATATTTCTTAAAGTGGTCGACATCCAGCATCACCAACGAAAGCGGCATATTGCATTGCTGCTGGCGTTGCATCGCTTTATCCAGTTGTAGGTGAAAGGAGCGGCGATTAGCAATCCCGGTCAATGGGTCGTGGTTAGCCAACATTTTTAACTGTTTAATCAAATCCCGTGTTTCTTGTTCCCGGCTTATGGCCAGCACAAACCAACCGCGCAAGATGCGGCGCCCTGATTCGAACAAACCAGCCAACAGAACATAGAGCACTGCGTTGAGCATGGTCAGCTCTGATGGGTAGACAAAGTTGCAGATAAGAACAACGACCCAAATGGGTAAGGTAAAACTCAGTAATATGCGAGCATCAAAATAGAGCGAGATAAGCGCAGTAAAAATTAGCAATGCCGCGAAAGGAAACACAATTCGCGAGTCACCGCTGGCCAAAAAGAGATAAAAACATCCCACCCATAATACGCTGATACACACCAATGCCCCGTGTAGCAGTTTGCCCAGCCATTCGGCATGGGGATCGTGCGCCATGCGTAAAATGAAAATAACGGAGGATGAGGTGATGAGTATCAGCCCCATCAGAATTTCGAGTACAGGGATCTCCTGCGTGTCATTTACAAATTGTGGCAAGGGTGAAAAATAGTGCCGTCCTAATATGAACAAACAGAACAACAGGTTAATCCATAGAAACCATGGCCCACTGGAAATTATCGCTCTGCGGCGCATGGTTTTGAGGCGGGTTTCTAATTCAGACTGAGAACTGCGAATTTCTGGCAAACATCATCTCCGTATACTGCTTCGGTATGTAGGGTAATAATCCAACAGAAATGTAACATTTTTTATTGTGAAAATTCAGCATGTTTGGCTTATTTTCCGAGTTACATAACAAAAGAAGGCAGCTAGACTGACAACAATATTGTGGTAACACGTGGAGAAAATGCAGTGGAAACCATTGAGGGACGTCAGTTAATTGTGCCAGACGCTGTATTTGCCTGGCAATTAGATGGCAAAGGCGGTGTCGATAGCATCGAGAGTAACGACACTGTTGATGCTGAGCATCCTGCCTGGCTGCATTTGAATTACACCCATTCAGAGAGCGCGAACTGGCTGGCAACAACGCCAGTGTTGCCAAATTATGCTCGCGATGCACTGGCTGGCGAAAGTTTGCGCCCGCGCGTGTCACGGATAGGTGAGGGCACGCTCATCACTCTGCGCTGTATTAACGGTAGCACAGATGAACGCCCTGACCAGCTTGTCGCCATGCGTTTATATATTGATGAACGGCTGATTGTTTCAACGCGTCAGCGCCAGGTATTAGCCCTGGATGATGTGGTTAACGATCTCAAAGAAGGCGCAGGTCCCATCGACAGCGGCTCCTGGCTGGTGGATGTTTGCGATGCTCTGACTGACCACGCCAGTGAGTTTATTGAACAGCTACACGATAAAATCATCGACCTCGAAGATAACCTGCTGGATCAGCAAATCCCGCCGCGCGGCTACCTTGCTTTATTACGCAAACAACTGATCGTGATGCGCCGCTATATGGCACCGCAACGCGATGTTTACGCCCGGCTTTCCAGCGAGCGCTTACCCTGGATGACCGACGACCATCGTCGCCGGATGCAGGATATTTCCGACAGGCTAGGGCGCGGGCTGGATGAAATCGATGCTTGTATTGCACGTACCGCGGTGATGACCGATGAGATCGCGCAGGTGATGCAGGAAGCGATGGGGCGACGTACTTATACCATGTCGTTGATGGCGATGGTCTTTTTACCCAGCACGTTTTTAACCGGGTTATTTGGGGTGAATTTAGGCGGAATTCCTGGCGGCGGCTGGCATTTTGGTTTCAGCATGTTCTGCATCATGTTGGTAGTTCTTATAGGTGGTGTTGCCTGGTGGTTACATCGCAGTAAATGGCTGTAAAATTTAACATTTTTAACAATAAGCCTACTAAAAAAGGCTGCGATAGTTGAGCCAAGTCAATAAATGGAACGCCGGTTCAAGGCAATATCTCTCTCGCAGGTGAATGCAACGTCAAGCGATGGGCGTTGCGCTCCATATTGTCTTACTTCCTTTTTTAGAATTACTGCATAGCACAATTGATTCGTACGAGCCGACTATTAGTCGGCTTTTTTTTGTCTGCGATTTGTTGTCTATGCTTAGAGTTCGTGTTGAGAGGAAGAACTACAGGAGGCAATAATGACTGTCTATCGAAGCTTGATGATGAGCGACCCAACATTTCCGAATGAACCGACTCCCATCCCAGATCCTATTCCCAGACCGCAGCCCATACCCGACCCATTAGATCCCGATCCGAAGCCTATTATTGACCCACCGCCGCACATGTAGGAGATACCCTCTCTCAGGCGAGAGAGGGAGAGAAGATTATTTGATCTCGAGAATATCGAGGCGCTGCAATGGTGCCTCGTTGTCATCTTCTTCTGGCTGCCAGCCCGCAGGTTGCATTGGCAACTCTTCACGGTCGAACGCTAAATCACCGCCATCAACGACTTCGGCACCATGCTGCAGGCTTTTAAAGTCAAACAACGTGGTATCACACATATGTGAAGGCACGACATTTTGCATCGCGCTGAACATGGTTTCGATACGACCCGGATAGCGTTTATCCCAGTCACGTAGCATGTCACCAATGACCTGGCGTTGCAGGTTCGGCTGTGAGCCACATAAGTTACACGGAATAATCGGGTATTCACGCGCAGTGGCGAAGCGTTCGATATCTTTCTCACGGCAATAAGCCAATGGGCGGATCACGATGTGTTTGCCATCATCGCTCATCAGTTTTGGTGGCATGCCTTTCATTTTGCCGCCGTAGAACATATTCAGGAACAGAGTCTGAAGGATGTCGTCACGGTGATGACCCAAGGCGATTTTGGTTGCACCTAACTCGGTGGCGGTGCGGTACAGAATGCCACGGCGTAAACGGGAGCAAAGTGAACAGGTGGTTTTGCCTTCCGGAATCTTGTCTTTAACGATCCCGTAAGTGTTCTCTTCAACAATTTTGTACTCAACGCCGATGCTTTCCAGGTACGCTGGCAAAATGTGCTCAGGGAAACCCGGTTGTTTTTGATCGAGGTTGACGGCAATCAGGCTGAAATTGATTGGTGCGCTTTGCTGCAAATTGCGCAGGATTTCCAGCATGGTGTAGCTGTCTTTGCCGCCGGAAAGGCAAACCATAATGCGGTCGCCTTCCTCAATCATATTGTAATCAGCGATCGCTTCACCCACGTTGCGACGCAGGCGCTTTTGTAATTTGTTCAGATTATAGATTTCTTTTTGACTGGTCATGGAGTTCTCAGGATAAACCGACACGCATAACGCGTAATGCTGGCGTGTATGGTACGGATTGCAGCGCCGAATGCCAGCACGTTTTGCAGTGGCGATCTCTCATCTGGTAACAGAACGAAGGGAAAGATGACTTTTTGGGGCATTAATGCGTATTAGGGTTATGAAAATGCGGCGTGTTTGTTTCTTTTAAATGTACGTTCTTCGATGATGCTAATAACTTAGTTATTACAAAGGCTTATTCATTGCATGGGTAATTGTACTTATGTATGATGCGCCGCTGGTTTGACTCCAGCAATGAATACCAAACCGCCACTAGCTCATCGGGAAGAGCGGCAACCACAGTGTTGTAGTACGGGGTTCGAGGCTCCGGTGGCGGACCAATGCGGTCATCGTATAATGGCTATTACCTCAGCCTTCCAAGCTGATGATGCGGGTTCGATTCCCGCTGACCGCTCCAAACTCAACTCTCCTGAAGTCTACCAAACTCAATTTCCCCTTGATAAATCAGCAGTTATAGCATTCTATTAGTCAATTGAACTCAATAGTACTCCCTCAGGGTCAACCCTAATGTGGGGGTATGGATGGGGGTATAATTGTACCCCTGCTGAGAGGTACCCCCAATGAAGTTAACTGCTCGTCAGGTTGAAACTGCAAAACCCAAAGAGAAGCCCTACAAACTGGCCGATGGTGGTGGTCTTTACTTGCTGGTTAATCCCAACGGTAAGAGATACTGGCGTCTCAAATACCGTTCGCTAGGCAAAGAGAAGCTGCTCGCGATTGGCGTTTACCCCGATGTTTCTTTAGCTGAAGCCAGAAGTAAGCGTGAGGATGCTAAAAGGACATTAGCGGCTGGCAACGATCCTTCTCTTGAGCGCAAAATTGAGAAACTTAGTCGTCAACAGGACGCAGAAAACTCGTTTGAAGCTATCACTCGGGAGTGGTATCAGCGTCGCTATGATCGCTGGTCTGTCTCCTATAGTGAAGAGATGATGAGAACCTTTGAGACGGATGTGTTTCCATATATCGGTCACCGACCAATCAAAGATATCAAGCCGATGGAGTTGCTTGCCGTTCTGTCTAAGATCGAGGCTCGAGGTGCAACAGAGAAGGTCCGTAAGGTTCGTCAACGTTGTGGCGAAGTCTGGAAGTATGCCGTTGTGACTGGCAGGGCTGAGTACAACCCAGCGCCTGACTTAGCCAGTGCCGTAACTCCTCATGAGAAAAAGCATTATGCTTTTTTAACCCAGGACGAATTGCCAGAGTTTCTTCGTATCCTGCACACCTATACTGGTAGTGTGCTTGTTAAGTTATCCATGCAGCTGCTTATTTTGACCGGAGTAAGGCCCGGAGAACTGAGACAAGCAGAGTGGCGGGAATTTGATTTTGAGCGAAAGGTTTGGAACGTACCCGCAGAACGCATGAAAATGCGCCGTCCCCATTTAGTTCCATTGTCAAGCCAGGCAATTGACCTACTTAATCAGCTTAAACTCATGACGGGAGCAGGAGCGTTGTTGTTCCCTGGACGTAATAATCCCAAGAAACCGATGAGTGATATGGCATTGACTGTGTTGGTCAAGCGCATCGGCTATGCCGGACTCGTTACGGGGCATGGATTCCGTCACACGATGAGTACCATTTTGCATGAGCAGGGATTCAACTCGGCTTGGATTGAGCTACAACTGGCTCACGTCGATAAGAACTCTATTCGTGGGACATATAACCACGCTCAGTATCTGGAAGGGAGAAGGGATATGATGCAGTGGTACGGGGATTTTACTAGTAATTTAGGAAAAAAAGGGATTATTACAAGCTGATATGTTGAAATGCAGTCTCGAAAAGTAATTAAACCCGTCCAGACGTCTGGACGGGTTTAATTCAATATATGCTGCTAACTGCAATAGTTGAAAAACCAGAGTAGTAGTGACTATTGCTACAAATTTTTGCCTAAGTCAAAACTTGGTCTGCCTATACACTGATGTTATTTTCAACACAGAAAATAAGGGAGGTAAGTATGTTTGGGGCGATTCAGCCACTGGATATATACAACAAGAACATCAACATACTGATTGGCTTAGGCGCTTCAGCTGACTTGTTCCCGACGCTATCTTCATTCATATATGAAAATTCAAATATATATTTACACTGTACTGTTCCAGAGAGATGTTGCGAGATACTTACACATCCTTTTCTATTTACTAATGACTTACTTATAGATTTCAGCAACCCCGTGCAACCGATTATTCCCAGTGGTTGACAGAATTTTGAACGACGTTGCTCCTTCCCCATCAGCCTTACGAGAAAGGACATCCGATAACTCATCAAGCGTATAGGCATTGCTGGCTGAGACTACACCAATCTTTTGTTTCCCATCTGCATGATTAATTTCCTGAGCAGCAGAGGCGGCATTCACTGAAATAAATCCCATGACCAAAGTAGTAATAAGTAGTTTTTTCATATCTAGCACCTCATTTAACAATATGTTTGAAACTGGGTTTTATCAGGAGTAACTTCATCCGTCTGTATATTCAAATATACAGTTCTAAGCTGTCATGAGGCTGACCGCTATATGACAACATTGTCAGGGTTGTAGATTGGTTAATTTTTTGTATACAGGTTCAGCTCGTTAATAATGCAGTCAGGTTCTTCACGTAGAGGCATATTGTCTATGTCTAGAACTCCATCATTTTTTTGTGGATCATCAGCCTGCAGATCAGCAAAGAGTGGGGTAAGAACCTGCTGTGCTTCGCCTCGTTCAGCCACCAGCTCAAACGTTTTATTTGTTGCTGCATCGTTAATCAACGCACTGACCAGAGCCTGGGCGATTTGTTTTCTTGATATCACGCCATCTTCCGGCGTTCCTGCATGCCGTCGATCCCCCTGGAGCATAACGATTCTGTGCTCATCATCATTGTTGTAATCAAACCAGCCGGGCCTGACGATGGTATAGGGATGACCACTCGCCCTTACCAGACGCTCGGCACGTCTTTTCCAGTCATGAACCTCAGTGCGTTGATTCCAGGTGCTGAGTCGTTCAGTCACGCCAATTGTGGTCATTAGGCCGATACGAACAGGTGTATCCTTGAATATTCGTAAAATATTGCGCACTCCGCCGTAATCTACCGCTCTGGCACCAATACGACCCTGACCATCGGAACCGAGAGTGAAGATGATGGCATCAATATTTTTCGGCAAATCGGTGAGCGTTTCAGGCATTGAAACATCGCCGTAAAACACATCCGTTCCACGAGGAAGTTGTTTTACTTTGCGTTTATTTCTTACCAGAGCGACGGTCTGATGGCCCATTTCAATAACGGTATTCACGACGTGAACACCAATACTTCCTGTCGCCCCTGCAACGAGTATTTTCATGATAAACCTTCTGATAATTCAGACTTATTTTCGATACAGTCAGAATATCAATTATCATTATTGTCAGTAATGGGGCTAAAATGATTGTGTCTATGAACACCCTTCATGAGTGCGCGTTGAAGGGAATGTCTCCACAAGGAAATTGACGATGCTCAAAGAAAACTTCAACGAACTGCAAATCTTTCTTGTGGTAGCAAGGGAGCGAAGTTTTACCAAAGCAGCGGGTAAACTGGGCGTTTCTCAGTCTGCACTCAGTCACGCAATGAAGGCACTGGAGGAAAGGCTGAATATCCGCCTTCTGACCCGTACGACCCGAAGCGTAGCCCCTACAGAGGCCGGTGAGAGAATTATTGCCTGCCTTGAACCTCGTATTGCCGATCTTGAGCAGGAGCTAGAATCGCTTGTTCAACTGAACGGCAGTGCCTCCGGCAATATCCGTTTATCTGCTGGGGAGCATTCCGCGCGAAGTCTGGTATGGCCGAAGTTAAAATCCTTCCTTAGGGAATATCCGGAAATCAATCTCGAACTGGTGGTTGATAACGGTTTTGTCGATATTGTTGAGGGGCGTTTTGATGCGGGGATCCGCCTTGGCGAAAGCGTAGATAAGGATATGATCGCGGTGAGGATTGGACCGGAAATGCGTATGGCAGTGGTGGGAGCACCGTCCTATTTTGCCGCTAGCCGCGTACCCGAAACACCGCACGAGCTACAAAACCATCGGTGTATCAATATGCGCCTGCCGACTGCCGGTGGACTTTACCATTGGGAGTTTGAGAAGGATGGGAAACCGTTACGGGTCAGAGTGGAAGGGCAGGTAACGTTTAATCTGCAGGCGGAAAGAATTGATGCGGCTTTATCCGGTTTTGGCATCGCCTGTATACCTGAAGACAGGGTGCAGGATTATATAAAGTCAGGAGAGCTGATTCAGGTTCTGCAGGACTGGTGTCCGTCTTTCCCCGGATATTATCTTTACTACCCGAGCCGTAAGCAGCATCCGCCAGCTTTTGCGCTGATGATCGATGCACTTCGCTATCAGGAATAAAGGGTCCGCCAATCTCAGCGGACCCGTCCGGATATTAACGGCCTACGCGGGCCTGGTGCTCAGGAGAGTAACGTTCGCCGACGATTTTAAACGTTTCAAGCGCCTGGGTTATCTGACGTGAGTCATCCTGGGAAAGCATGATGTCGGCAGCCCCCAGGTTTTCCTCCAGCCGGTGCAGTTTGGTGGTGCCAGGAATAGGAGCAATCCAAGGCTTTTGTGCCAGCAGCCACGCCAGCGCGATTTGCGCAGACGTCACGCCTTTCTCTGCCGCCAGTTCACCCAGCAATGAGACCAGCTTTTCATTGGCTTCAATCGCCTGCTCGGCGAAACGCGGCACTTGGCTTCTGTAATCATCCTTGCCAAACGTCGTTCCTGGATTAATCGAACCCGTCAGGAAGCCCTTGCCTAATGGGCTGAAAGGCACAAAACCAATACCCAGTTCCTCCAGTAAAGGCAGGATCTCCCGCTCAGGCTCGCGCCACCACATTGAGTATTCGCTTTGCAAGGCAGTGACAGGTTGTACGGCATGGGCACGACGAATGGTCTGCGCACCCGCTTCGGACAGACCGAAATGTTTGACTTTGCCTTCCGCGATCAGATCTTTCACTGTACCCGCAACATCTTCAATGGGGACAGCCGGGTCGACACGATGTTGATACAGCAGATCAATGACATCAGTCTTTAGACGGCGTAATGAGCCTTCAACGGCTTCACGGATATGCTCCGGACGGCTGTTTAAAATCTGCTGCTTGTTGTCGTCGCCAAAAGTAAAACCAAACTTGGTGGCGATGACCACGCGGTCACGAAACGGTTTTAAGGCTTCGCCGACAACCTCTTCATTAAGGAAGGGGCCATATACTTCGGCGGTATCGAAGAAGGTGACGCCACGTTCAACCGCAGCGCGAATGAGCTCGATAGCCTGACGGGTATCGGTCGCCGGGCCGTAGCCGTGGCTTAAGCCCATGCAGCCGAGTCCAAGCGCTGAGACTTCGAGCCCGGATTGACCCAGATAACGTTTTTGCATTGAATAAATACCTCTTTTATCGCGTCTTAAACATCAAGTTTTCGGCCAGTCAGCCATTCCACCATCGCCGGGTCGCGGTGAGAGAAGAAGGCACTGGTTGCGGTGTCGAGGGCGGCAATTTGCAGCATATCTTCAGAGCTGAGTTCAAAATCGAGGATGTTAATATTCTCTTCCATTCGTTCTTTTCGCACCGATTTGGCCAGTGAAACGATGCCTCGCTGGAAGATCCAACGCAGTACAACCTGGCCCACGCTTTTGCCGTACTTCTGACCAATTGCCGTTAACACGGGATGCTGGAACAGGCCATTTTTACCCTCAGCAAACGGTGCCCAGGCTTCCGGCTGAATGCCACGGCTTTGATTCCATGGAACAGCATGCAGCTGCTGGTTGAAGGGGTTAACTTCAATCTGGTTTACCGCAGGGGCAACTTTGTTGAAGGCGATAAGGTCGGCCAGTCTGTCAGGATGGAAATTGCTGACACCAATGGCGCGAATTTTGCCTGCCTGCTGCAGTTCTTCCATAGCACGCCATGCCCCATGGACATCGCCATAAGGCTGGTGAATCAGATACAGGTCGACGTAATCAAGTTGCAGCCGATTCAGGGAGCGTTCGAACTGTGCTTTAGCGCCTTCGTAATTGGTATCCTGTAGCCAAAGTTTGGTCGTTACAAAGAGTTCGTTACGGGCAATACTGGTCTGTTTCAGTGCGTTCCCGACCTGGGTTTCATTCTGGTAAGACGCAGCGGTATCGATCAGGCGGTATCCTGTATCTATGGCATCAATAACGGCTCTTTCGCATTCTCCGGCATCCGTCATCTGGAAGACACCAAAGCCCAGCAGGGGCATTTCAATACTGTTGTTCAGTTTTACAGTTTGCATGACGTTATCCTTCAGCTGTTGTGTAGGAAAAGCATAACGCAAACTGATTTATTCGATTAGATGGGGTAATTAGCTAGGGTTTATTAGATTTGTTCATTAATTTAGAGGGGCTGAAGGTCGGCTTAGTGCCAACAGCGGACGGTCAGGTATAGAGGTTCTGTGATAAAAAGAGTATCCAGGTAGTCATGCCTGAAGTCTGACGGAGCATAAAATGAGAACACAAAAGCGATGCATGGGGTATGTGGCCGTGGTGGTTGACGACTACGACCGCGCGATTGAGTATTACACAACCAAGCTGGGCTTTACCCTGGTTGAGGATACGCCACAGTCTGGGAAACGATGGGTAGTGGTCACACCGAACCCGGAAAGCGACTGCAACATTCTTCTGGCCCGAGCTTCAAACGAGAGGCAGGAAAACTTCATAGGCAACCAGTGTGGAGGGCGGGTATTCCTGTTCCTTCAGACAGATGACTTCTGGCGCGACTACAACGCTATGAAAGCAAAAGGTGTTGAATTTTGTGAAGAGCCACGTGAAGAGGAGTACGGTACGGTCGTTGTATTTGAAGACATCTACGGCAACCGCTGGGATCTTTACCAGAACAAGTAGAGTTAAATATCTTTAACGGCTGCGCCTTCAATGAGCAGCCGGTAAATTAGAGTGAGTGGCTTATAGCTCAACACCGCACACACTTTAAAGTATCATTAAATGCGGCAAAACAAACTTCATCTATTTTTGCT
>NZ_LXER01000016.1 GCF_001654925.1 Buttiauxella brennerae ATCC 51605 | reverse complement strand
CCTCGCTCAAAGCAGACCGTCACGTTCCCATTTTTTTTGAAAAAAATTGATGTTTGTATTGAGCCCTCAATAATGAAAGCTCAATACTATTTCGTCCTACT
The DNA here is from genome assembly GCF_001654925.1 of Buttiauxella brennerae ATCC 51605. GTDB lineage: Bacteria > Pseudomonadota > Gammaproteobacteria > Enterobacterales > Enterobacteriaceae > Buttiauxella > Buttiauxella brennerae. The sequence continues at coordinate 9,121 of NZ_LXER01000016.1, read as the reverse complement.
GCAGATTTTTCTCTTTCAAAAACTGACCTACTAAATCAGCAATCTGCACATTATTTAAATCAGAGAACGGGAAGTGAGTATTCCCTTTGATTCCCACTTCTGGCAGATGCGTTACCGTCACATCCCCGCCATGCTTGTTCACCACGTCGCGCCACTCACGAGCCATCGCCAGACGTACCCGCCAGCTGTCCTGCGCGGGCATGGCGACAGGTTTATCCGGTATGTTATCACCGTAAATAATCAGAATCGGGATTTTGGTCAGTGCCATAAATTGCGCCATTGGCACAGGCTCACCCTTCAGCGTGTCGAACGCGCTTGGCATAGGGGCAGGGAGTTCTTTTTCGGGGAAGACAAAGCTGCTGCCAGGCTCGAAGGCGACAATGGCTTTAACCTTGTCGTTTTTCATCGCCGTGTACCAGCCTGGTCCGCCACCCTGAGAGTGGGTGAAGAGGATAGCCGGGCCGGATTTATCCACGACGGCGGACATCGCATCAGAGATGACATTGATATCAAACGGCCCGGTATTCGGGGTCATCTGACGGAAATACTGATTCAGCGCTTCTTTGTCGTGAGAGAACTGAACGCCTTTAAAATACTCTGGCCATACGCCAACGCGGAACTGATTAAACCACATCTGCTCATCGGGTTTTGGCGAAACAGTACCTTCTACAGTCGTGCGCCCGGCGCTTCCTCGACGTGGCTGATCGACAAGATAGGTTGAGAAACCGCGACGCAGGAATATGTTCTGGAAACCTTCGCGACCATCCGGGGTGCTTTCCCAGGTACGGGAGAACTGACCTGCGCCGTGCAGCATGACGATAGGGTATTTATGCGGATTCTCAGGAATTTGGTAGAACACAGATGCATGATCGCCATGGTAGGTTTGGCCAGCTGAGTCCAGCGGCTTTTTCGCGTCAAATGTTCCTGGTGCGGTGATGATAGTGCCACCAGCAGAAAAGCTTCCCTGTTCCTGAATGACCAGCGGCTCGGCATATACCGACTGAGCCACCAGACTACCCGCCATCATGCAAATGGCCAGCGTTTTTAAGATCGTCTTCAAGATTACATCCTCTGTTATGTTTGCTGTTCAATCATATCTGAGTTGTCAGCGTTAATTATTTAGCACCCCTGATTGCCCTTATTTGGCAGACTCATGAATGCGGACGATTAACTGCGTATTGTTTCTAACCAACTGGTGACCGTTTCAGTTGTTCTTCGCTCCTGGTCGCATTCAAGTACCAGCGGTTTTTCCCGGTGCGCAGTTGGCGCGAGACTGGCAAGGATGTCGTCGCTGTCTCCTTTACCGTAGCCACCGTGAGTAATAAAGGGGATGAGTAATTTGCCCGCAAGGTTGTGGCTGCTGAGAAACGTTTGCACTACGGGCGGCACGCTGGTTCCCCAGATGGGAAAGCCTAAATACACGGTCTCATAATGTGAGATATCTGCGACGCTATTTTTTAATACTGGTTTTACTTCTTGCTCACACTCATTTTTCGCCTGTTCAACGGTCTGGAAATAGTCTTCCGGATAAGGCGTTGCCGGTTCGATTTCAAACAGATCGGTGTTCAGGCTACGGTGAATGACACCCGCAATCACCCGTGTATTTCCGCTGCGAGAAAAGTACGCTACCAGAATTCGACTTTTACCCTGCACGTTTGCATTTCCGGTGGCTGCTGAAGCCAGGGAGACGTTCGCCAGCGTGAGCCCGGCAAGCGCGGTTATCAACATTCTGCGGTTGGGATCATGCTCCATAACCAGCTCCTGTTAGTTTGCGAGGGCTTGTTGCAGCGCTTTTTCAGCCCGCGTTGCTGCATCATTTTCGCCATGTTCACGCAGAACCAGTACCAGCTGGCGCAGCTGTGCTGCCGTCAGGCCGACCCGCATGCTTGCTCGTGTATGCGATAACAGCTGGGCTTCAACGCCTGGAGTGGCCGCCAATGCGCCAACCGTTGCCAGCTCGCGGCTTTGCCAGTCAAGGTTATCGCGGGCGAAAATGTCGCCAAACAGATGCGTTTGCAGGAATCGGTTAATGACCGGGGCAAAATCAAATAGCGGTCCCTGTACGGGAGCGCCTGAGATTTTCGTCTGGTTTGCGGTACCGACACGGCGAAGCTCATCTCCGACAGGGATTGGGGCAACCGGTTCTTTACCCTCAACGTCTTTGATACCACGTTGTTTACGTGCTTCGACGACCTTCATCAGTTCGCTAAGCGCATTCAGGCTACGGGGAAAGCCTGTGTAGGCATAAAGCTGGACGAGAATCTCTTTGGTTTCGTTTATCGTGAGTCCTGCGTCAAGTCCCTGATTCAGGACGGCATTCAGCTTGTCCATCTGACTGCTGGCCATTGATGCCGCAATCAACGGGATGGCCTGTTGGCTGGCTGACAGGGTATCTGAAACCTTTTTTTCGTGGTTCATTTCTGAGGCTCCTTTATTGACGGGCGCAGCATGTGCCGCGAGACCAAAACCAAAGGTCAGCAGTACCGCTGCCGCTAATGCTTTAATGGGCGTGGTATTGTTCATCTGTCACTTTCTCCATCCAGTTAACGCTTTTGCCATCCACAATCCCGGTTATCGCCAGATGCGTCATTGCGCTGCCGGGTGCCGCTCCGTGCCAGTGTTTGACGCCCGCCGGGCAAGAGACAACGTCACCGGCGCGGATAACCTGCACCGGCTGGCCTTCTTGTTGGGTGAGCCCCACACCCGAGGTCACAATCAGCCGCTGACCTGCCGGATGCGTATGCCAGGCGGAATGAGCACCAGGCTCAAAAGTGACATAAGCCCCGGAAACACTGATGTCGTTATCCGGTTTGAAGAGAGGATCAACCCGGACGCGACCGGTAAAGTTCTCGGCTGGCCCGTACACCGCATTCTGGCTTCCGGCGGGGGCGATATGGACAGCGGGATTTTGCTCCGCTGCCCAGGATGAAAATGTGAAGAGGGGCAGTAACAGCCCGAGGTAACGAAAATTTCCGATCATGCAAAGCGTCCTTATCAATGAAGAGGGGATTGCCTGCGATAATTTTATCGAGGGGGTGATGACGTCAGGCTGACGCCCCCCTGACAATTCTGTCAGTTAACCCTGGTCCCGGCTCAGTGTCGGAGTGAGCATTGCCCTCAGCTTTATCCGCTTGCATCGCAAAGGTGAGACCAAATGTATTGATGCCACCTTCACTTCGCGCAAAGACATCTCCCCGGTGCATAATGGCGACGGCACGCACGATAGACAGGCCCAGCCCATGATGGGTATCACTCCTGGCCCGGGAGGTGTCAACGCGATAGAACCGCTCGAAAAGCCGGTGTAAGTGCTCTGGTGCTATCGGATCGCCCGGGTTTGAAACTTCAACACAGGCTTGATTGTTTCTTTCGCTTAAGCGCACCGTAACCGTGCTGTTGGAGGGTGAGTGTCTTGCGCTATTTTCCAGTAAATTGGCCAGTGAGCGGTGGAAGAGTCGTCGGTCGATGTGCGCGGTAACGTCGCCCTGAACATCCAGAGAGAGCTGTTTTTCAGCAAAAGAGGGTTCCACATACTCCGCTGTTTTCAGGGTTTCTTCCCGCAGGGACACCTGGGTAAGCTGGGACGCATGTTCACCCGCATGGGCATGGGACAGGAACAGCATGTCGTTAACTATCGAGGTCATGCGTTCAAGTTCTTCCAGGTTAGAACCCAGTAACTCTTCCAGTTCATCTTGAGAACGTCGGCGCGAGAGCCCCAGCTGAGTCTGGCCGATCAGATTAGTCAGCGGAGTCCGGAGTTCATGCGCAACATCGGCATTAAAGCTTTCGAGCTGCCTCCAGGCGATTTCCTGACGCTCTAACACGCCGTTAAAGGATGACGCCAGTTGCTGCAACTCTTCGGGCAAATCGCGGATATTCAGGCGCTGACCATGGTCCCCGGGAGCGAGTTGCCGGGCCTGTTTACTGAGCGCCCTAACCGGACGAAGACCGATCCTTGATACGATGTATCCCAGTAAGGCGACAATCACGACGCCCAGTGCGGTAATGATCAGCAATGTACGCGTGAACGCATCAAGTGTTCCCATGTACGGTGTGGAGTCGATAGCAACCACATAGCGCAGCTCAGGCCTTTCACCGTTGGCGGGGATGGTTTTCACTAACAGAAACAGTGAGCATGCACCTTCTGATGCACCGGGCACTTTATTAAAGCCTTCCTGTAAAGAAGACCACTGAACTCCCACTGGTGGTGTTCCCCCGATGCTAAAGCGTGGGTTATCGCTCACTATCCAGTAGCGAACGCGTTCACCTTCAGAATTGGTTAACACAGTAAATTTATTGGCCAGCGTAGACCAGCCGTCAGCCGAGGTTCGGGCGGTGATCCACGGACTCATTAATGATTCCCGGAACAGCAGTTCGTTATGCATCTGCTTTTGCAAAGAATCATGCAAGGAGCTTCTGAGCAGGATGCCGATAACGGAGACAATCAGCAGCGCGGATAAGGCAAACATCAGCGCCAGATGAACGGAGATGGAACGCTTAGGCATGCTTATCCTCTTCATTTATTCGGACCGGACTTCGAGGACATAACCCATGCCACGAACGGTATGCAGCAGTTTGATATCGAACGGGGCATCCACTTTGGCGCGAAGTCGTTTAATGGCGACTTCAACCACATTGGCATCGCTGTCAAAATTCATGTCCCATATCTGCTCCGCAATCATCATCTTTGACAGAATCTCCCCCTGATGCCGGGCCAGAAGGCTTAACAGGGAAAACTCTTTTGCGGTCAGTTCCAGTCTCGTTCCGGCGCGAAATACGCGGCGAGCCAGTAAGTCGAGATGCAGATCGTGAATTTGCAACTGGGTGATATCTGCGCCATCCGTAGCGCGGCGGCGCACCAGTGCCTGAATACGCGCCACCAACTCAATAAGCGAAAAGGGCTTAGGGAGATAATCATCTGCGCCAAGACGAAGCCCTTTAACGCGCTCGTCGACCGAACCCCGTGCCGAGAGCATCAGCACCGGCGTCTGTTTTGCTGCTCGCACCCCCTCGAGTACCCGGTAGCCGTCCATCCCCGGCAGCATCACATCCAGTATTATCGCGTCGTAGTCGAACTCCAGCGCGTAATGAAGACCTTCAGCGCCATCTGCAGAGACATCTACCGTAAATCCGGACTCACTCAACGCACGGTTGAGATAAGTTGACGTTTTTTCTTCATCTTCGACTAACAACAGGCGCATAACGGGACTTCCTCTTAACTTTTCATCGGTGCTTCAACATCGGAATAAACCTGCACGGCATCCGGCAGACGTTGACCCTGGATAGTGATGGCATCCAGTGAGCGGGTAAGCTCGGTCATTTCTGCCGCAGTCAGCGACACGCCGGTAGCCGCTGTGTTTTGCAGCATATGGTCTTTATTGGTGGTGCCAGGGATGGGAACAATCCAGGGTTTACGGGCCAGGAGCCATGCCAGCGCAATCTGCCCCGGCGTGGCATTTTTTCTTATCGCCCAGGTTTTTAGCAACTCAACGAGTTGTAAGTTGAGCGGGAGATTGTCGGGTGAAAATCGCGTTTCTATAGCACGTATATCACCGGCAGCGAACCGGGTATTCTCATCAATCCAGCCCGTTAAAAACTGCACACCGAGTGGACTCCATGGCACAAAGCCAATGCCCAGCTCTTCACACACCGGAAGGACCTGCTTTTCAGGGCCGCGCCAGAGCGTGGAATATTCACTTTGTACGGCGGTAACGGGTAATGCCGCATGGGCGCGTCTCAACGTGTTGATGCCCATTTCAGACAGGCCCCAGTGCAGGACTTTCCCTTGATCCATTAAATCTTTCACCACACCGGCGACATCTTCGATCGGGATCTGCGGATCAACCCGGTGCTGATACAGTAAATCGATGCGATCGGTACGCAGGCGTTTGAGCATGTTTTCGACGACCTGCCTGATATGCTCCGGTCTGCTGTTGAGACCCGGCAGTCGCTTACCCGTCTGCTGGTCAATGTTCCAGCCAAACTTAGTGGCGATAACGATTTTGTCCCTGAACGGGGCGACGCCTTCCCCGAGAATTTTTTCGACTTCAAACGGGCCGTAGGCTTCAGCAGCGTCGAAGAACGTTACCCCTTCATCAAAGGCCCGGTGGATAACATTGACCATCTCGGGACGCCAGGGAACAGACGTGTCGTATTTACGACTCATGTTCTGCACGCCCAGACCGATAGCTGAGACTTCCAGCTTCCCGAGTTTACGCTTGCCCGGAGCAGCAGGGCGCTGGCTGGTTTGTCTGGATGAATCGACCTGAGAGGATGGGCTCGCCGCCGAGACGTGGGGGATCAGCGAGGCGGCGGCAATACCCGCCCCGGCGACTAATAGCTTGCGTCGCGCTGGCATTGTTGGGTCATTCTGGCTTTTCATTGATCGCTCCTTTTCTCAGAAAATTGAACATGAATCACATTAAACGAGACCATTCTGCCTCCTGATTGCCAACATAAAGCTGACAGTTACCTGACAGCGTTGTCAGAAACACTTACCCATCGCAGTCCCTTTCCTGACGAAAATGTTATTTCCCCGTCACGATGCTGACAGCCCTCTCTGCCTACTCTGAGCCTGCAAATTTGATTCCGCGAGCCTGCATAACCAGGCCAACACTCATCGGGAGAGACCATGAAATTTACGCTTATCAGTGCAATGCTAATCACGGCAATGGCCGGAGCCACCTCAGTCAATGCGGCTGATTACAAAAAAAATCCATTCACACTGGCCTATGGCGGTGCCATCACCGAGAACGTCAAAGGCAAGGTCAACATTCATCCGGTGAAATACGATCTGCATGGCATCCAGATTGCGGCGAATGTCTATACCCCTGCTGACTACGATCCCGCCAAAACATACCCTGCGGTGGTGGTCGCGCATCCTAATGGCGGCGTAAAAGAACAGGTCGCCGGTTTGTATGCCCAGCGTCTCGCAGAGCAGGGTTACATCACGATTACCGCCGATGCAGCTTATCAAGGCGCTAGCGGTGGTATGCCTCGCAGCGTGGATAAACCCGCTAACCGTATTGAGGATGTTCACGGCATGGCTGACTACATCAGCCAGTATCCTGGTGTCGATACCGCCCGCCTCGGTCTGCTTGGCATTTGCGGTGGTGGTGGTTATTCACTGGTTGCTGCCGAGACTGACAAGCGGTTCAAATCGATAGCAACCATCAGCATGTTTAATTCAGGCCTTGTGCGCCGCAATGGTATGCAGGATTCACAGCTGGATACTATCCAGCAGCGTCTTCAGCAGGCTTCTGACGCACGTGCTCAGGAAGCCACCGGAGGAGAAGTGCTTTACTCCGGCGATGCCAACCTGACTGATGAACAGATTGCTAAATTACCTTTTGCCTTGTATCGACAGGGCTACGAGTACTACTGGAAAACCCACACGCACCTGAACTCCACGTTCAAATACACCACCAGCAGTCTGCTGGATTTGATGAGCTTTGACGTAACGGACCATATCAATCTCATCAATAAACCGCTGCTGATGATTGCCGGTACAAAAGCGGATACGCTCTATATGACTGAAGATGCGTTCGCGAAAGCCACCGGTACGAAGGACAAAGAACTGTTTCTGATCGAGGGCGCTACCCATATCGAGACGTATTGGGTACCTAAATACGTAGACCAGGCAATGCAAAAGCTGGATGTCTTCTTCGATAAGAATATTTAATCCGCATCTGTCGATACCCCGGTGGGTATCGACTTATCCAGAATTTATCGTTCAGATTAACGGAGTCGGGATGAAAGATAATTACGCCTGGTTAATAGCCACTATGAATGAAATTCATAAAATCATTCGGGCAGGGGATAGTTGTTTGTTACCTGAGCAGTCAATGCCATCAAGGCGCTGGCTGCCGTAAACACCGCAATTATCCAGCCCATCGTCCATGGTGTGCCATCACTGAATAGGGCGAGAAGCAGTGAAGAGATGATGCCACTACCGTATTGTAACGCGCCCATTAGCGCCGACGCCGAGCCTGCAACATTAGGAACGGCGTCAAGTGCGCAAGCCGTGGATGTCGCAGCGATGATGCCATTCATAGAGAAGAACACGAACACAGCGCCGACAATCACGGTAATTCCACCGACACCCAGGCCGGTCGTGACCGCCAGCACTATTGCCGCAATAGTGGCGATGAATACAGCATTCCTGAGTAACGCTTCCAGTGGATAGCGGTGAACTAGGCGTCTGTTGACCATGCTCACTGCCATTAATCCCACAATGTTTACTGCAAACAGCCAACCGTAGTGCTGCGGATTTACGCCGAAGTACGTGATGTACACAAACGGAGAGCCCGTGATAAAGGCATAGGCTGCAACGTAATAGAACGTCAGGCATAGCGTAAAACGCATGTATTTGGCATTGGTTAGCAAAGCATAGTAGTTGTGAAAGGCTCTGGTCACGGAGGCTTGCGAGCGTTTTTCAAGAGGTAATGTCTCCGCTAACCAGAATAAAGACATCAGCATTAATGTTCCGATAATCGCCAGCAGCCAGAAAATGGCGTGCCACGAGGTGACTTTAATCATCTGCCCGCCGATCAGGGGCCCGGCAATCGGCGCGATGGCCATGATTATCATCAGTGTCGAAAGCATTTGTGCTGCACGAGTGCGGCTAAACAGGTCACGGATCATTGCTCGAGCCAACATCGGCCCGGTACAGGCACCTAACGCCTGAAAAACACGCCAGAAGATAATTTGCACGATATCTGTTGATAATGCGCAGCCCACCGAGCCGATGATGAACAGGCCTAAACCGATGAATAATGGAAGTCGACGCCCATAACGATCGCTAATCGGTCCCCAAATCAGTTGTGCAATGCAAAAGCCGATAAGGAATCCTGTGATTGTCAGCTCTGCATCACCCTTTAAATCTTTCGCCATGACCGGCATAGCAGGAAGATAGATGTCGGTTGATAAAGAGGTAACAGCCATCAGGGCGCTGAGAATGAGTAGAAACGAGAGACCCGTTTTGTTAGCTGTAGCCGACTGTGTACGTGCCTGTTGTGATCCGTTGGACATGACGAGATAAAGGCATGTTAACGGGTTTGTGCTCGCTGATAATCATAGGAGGGAGGATAGGGACTATGAATGGTATTCATTAATTTCTGGAATT
>NZ_LXER01000015.1 GCF_001654925.1 Buttiauxella brennerae ATCC 51605 | reverse complement strand
GTTATCAATATGGGCCCCAGAAGTATTAGCAATAGAGCCACTGTCCCGGCATATACCTTTAACCATAAAAGGAGACTCTTCTGATGATTGGTGGGTTTGCGTAGCAGTGCTCCGATGAAAAACAGTGCCAGAAATAGCGATGCACAAAACATATAGTGAATCGTTGAGACGTTCAGAAACGTTATTCTGTAAATTGCACCACGCCAGATGATAAAAGTGAAAACTGCAAGTAAGAAAAGAACCGTTACAGTCATTAAAGAGGGGTGAGAATAGTTTTTCATTAGTTAACTGTCTGTTTTCTCAGCAAGATACAGATACTAAAATGTATAAGAATAAATAGCCATGGTAAATTCACGGTCATTTGGGGTGGCGGATATTACTTACACAAAGTCATTATCACTCTGTGTTTAAAAAAGTAGGTTACGATAAAATTTAGTAACTAACCTGTAACATTCACCTAATTAGCCTTACCAATTGTGCTTATTTTCACATTAAGCAAATAGAATTTATAAGTATTTAAATATTTTCTTCAGGTTATAGTTAGCGGGGTTTATGTTTGATTTTGGACAAACATAAAAAAATCTTATCAATTAATGTGATTCTTGAAATCATTCCTATATGATTGCCATCTCATTATTTGAACAGTTTCGGGATTATGAAAAAAATTTGGTTCTTTTCTTTATTAGCAGTGCCACTTGCTGTTGCAGCTTTTACTCTCCATTGGCATAACGATGCGCCAACATATGTAAAAGATGCTGAGGAACGTGTGAGTTCATATCTAAGCTATTCATTTGGGCCGACCAAGTGTATGAGCGATCAGAATGACGCAAATGCGTGGACCATGGAATGCCAGATTATCACCAGTAAAAGAGATCTCAAATACACGGTATATCCTGCAGATAAAGCATCTGAAGGTACCCCAAGATCATTCTTTATGGTGGCTGAAAACAAAGATGCGCAACTGAGCGCAAAAGCTGATTTGATGGTTTATCTCGATATCGGTAGCCATGATAGCTAACCCATTGTTTTTTTATTCTTTTCGGGGTGGTTGCCGCGTGATAAACAGCAGGGTGATTTAGCTTAAGTCGCCTTAATAGATACCTTCAATCTTATCAATTAAGTAATGAAGATGGGCATAAGCGTCCACGGTGTTGATAAGCAAAACGGACCAGGCGAGTATCAGAACAACCAGAACCAGGGTTGCTATTTTAAATCCCAACATCATTGAAAATCATCTTACCGAGCGTATTTAACTATTCCCTATGATATCGCTTTCATAGGTTATTATTTTTATTTCGAGTAACCTGGTAGTGTGAAATACCGGTGCATGACACACCGGCATCAAGTCTTTATTTAGAGCAATAAACACGTGCATCACGTGGGGTATAAATACCCAACGTAATGAAACTCAGGAAGCCATCAGCAAAGGTCTGTTGAACTTCGGTGCGAACCACTTTATCTGCACCGCCACATACCGCAGCTGCATCAACAGTTTTTGTCTGGCCAATACCGCTCACAAAGAAATGATGGGTAGTGGTTTGCTGTGGTTTCTCAGCAATATCCTTGTTAATTGTGAATGTCTGCTGAGCACAGCCAGATAACACCAGTGAAGCAACAGCCGCTATCATTAACTTTTTCATAAATACCTTATTTTAATTATGGTTACCAAAACAGCTTCGCATTGTATATGGGTATATGAAACTCGACCAGTCGCGTTTCGTTAGAATATTGGCTGTCGTTTGTGCTTTGTTTATGTTCCGAGCAGGTAGCCGGAATAAACAACTTCTAACTTGACACTCGTTTGCTGGTTTTCCCTCAATTTCACGATAAATTTAATGCTGAAGATGATGCTGTTCATCCATCACGTTGATGAATGGTTTTTGATTGAAAACTACAGCGCTATTTTGCCTGAAACTGCCACGTTAGCCCTTCAAATCTGCTAAGATGCGCGCCAGACGCTGTCTGACAGCCCATTAATTGAGAGTATAATTGTGACATCTTTTTCTACCCTAAACGTTCTGCCTGCAGAACAACTCGCCAATCTCACCGAACTTGGTTATCACACCATGACGCCTGTTCAGGCGGCTGCATTACCCGCGATACTGGCTGGGAAAGATGTCCGTGCTCAGGCGAAAACAGGCAGTGGTAAAACAGCTGCATTTGGACTTGGTTTACTGCAACACATTGATGCAAGCCAGTTTATTACTCAGTCGTTGGTTTTGTGCCCAACACGTGAGCTGGCGGATCAAGTCGCTAAAGAATTGCGCCGCCTCGCGCGTTATATGCCAAACATCAAGGTGCTGACCTTATGTGGCGGCCAGCCATTTGGTGCTCAGCGTGATTCACTACAACACGCACCCCATGTGATTGTGGCAACACCTGGTCGTTTGCTTGACCACCTGAAGAAAGAAACCGTTAAGCTCGATGCCCTGCAAACGCTGGTGCTGGATGAAGCGGACCGCATGCTGGACATGGGCTTTGCGGATGCAATTGATGAAGTGATTAGCCACGCGCCACAGGATCGCCAGACATTGCTGTTCTCTGCAACATGGCCAACTGCCATTGCTGCTATCAGCTCCCGTGTTCAACGTACACCAGAAACGATTGAGATTGATTCAGTCGACGAATTGCCGTCCGTTGAGCAACAGTTCTATGAAATCTCACGTAGTGGCAAAATCAGCCTGCTGCAAAAACTTCTCAGCAAGCACCAACCCGCATCTTGCGTCGTGTTCTGCAACACCAAAAAAGATTGCCAGGCTGTGTGTGATGCACTGAGCGAAAGCAACCAGAGCGTACTGGCCCTGCATGGCGACATGGAACAGCGCGATCGCGATCAAACGCTGGTACGTTTTGCTAACGGCAGCAGCCGTGTACTGGTAGCAACCGATGTTGCTGCTCGTGGCCTGGATATTAAAGCGCTGGAAATGGTCATTAACTACGAGTTGTCGTGGGATCCTGAAGTCCACGTTCACCGTATCGGCCGTACCGCACGCGCGGGTGAAAGTGGCCTTGCGATTAGCCTGTGTGCGCCTGAAGAAGCACAACGCGCCAGCGTGTTAGCTGAAATGCTGAACCTGTCGTTAAGCTGGCAGCCAGCGCCAACTGCAGGCAGCATCAAACCGCTTGAAGCGGCAATGACGACGCTGTGCATCGACGGTGGCAAGAAAGCGAAAATGCGCCCAGGCGATATTCTGGGGGCAATGACTGGCGATATGGGGCTCGATGGCGCCGATATCGGTAAAATTGATGTGCATCCGATGCACGTCTATGTCGCTGTTCGTGAGTCTGTCGCGCGCCATGCGTGGAAACAGCTGCAGCAAGGCAAGATCAAAGGCAAATCAGTGAAAGTACGTTTGCTGAAATAAATCTTTAAACTTCTCCCTGCTAAACAGGCAGGGAGAAGTTTCCCGCTATTCTTTCGTTAAAGCGTCCAGAACTCGCACTAACTGCGTTACAAATCCGTACTCGTTATCATACCTGGCGAAGCTCTTTACCACGAGGGCCGCAAACCCGCATTTGCGGCGGGGTGTTAGATAATTTCACCAGATGTTAATGATTTTCTGCATGTTTGCCGTTATCCTGGAAAAATCATTGTGACTAAGTAGGACACCTTAATGCGCAGCAAATACACCTCATTACAGATTGCACTTCACTGGCTGGTATTTTTATTGGTAGTGGGTGCCTATTGTGCGATGGAACTAAAAGGTTTCGCGCCACGATCATATCGGCCGATTTTCAATGCAACACATGTGACCTGCGGGATCAGTGTTTTCTTTTTGATGATTGCTCGCCTGTTGGTACGAATCAAATACCGTGCTCCGGTAATTACGCCAAAGCCGCACCCGGCGATAACTGGAATGTCACATCTGGTACATATCATTATCTACCTGATGTTTATCGTATTACCGATACTGGGATTTATGACGGTGTATTTCAAAGGAAGCGACTGGTCGGTGTTTGGCATATCGATGCCGCATGCGGTGGAGCCTGATGAAGATATGGAGTTCAACATCAAGAGCTACCACGAACTTATCGCCAACATTGGTTACTTCGTGATTGGTATTCATGCCTTTGCTGCACTGTTCCACCATTACATATGGAAGGACAACACATTAGTGCGCATGATGCCGGGGAAAAAAGGCTGATCTTTCGTCACCATATGAACACTGCCCGGAGTTTTTATGTTCTTCGGGCGGTTTAATCGAAAGGTCAGAGAGGGCTGTTTCATGGTGACCTTCCCATGCAATGTAAATATCTCTGCATCTTTCTTTGGTTTCATTTTTAGTCATATTAATTACCCTATCAAGACCAAAATTATAACAAATAAGCGCCTCAGAACTCACGTGCTAACGTCAGATACCCATTGTATTTTACTGAACACTCATCATCATTGGCTAATGCGGAAGATATAAATATATCCCGATGATTGTTTTTATCCGTGAATGTATATTTAGCTGTGACATTTACTACGTGGTTATCGTGGTATATACCGTAGTATTCGTTTTCTGATAAGTGAATATCTTCCGATTTTTTCATATCAGCGGAACTGTCTGCAATGGCCATTTTGCGTGCCATTAACATGGATACTGGTTCAACGCTCAAAACTTCCACTAACGTTTTTAGGTATTGGATGGATGCAATATCGATGTCGAGATCATTTTTCATTGACGCTAGTAGCATTCCCTCGACATAATGCCCAGGTGCTGCGCACTCACTCCCGGGTATGCCTGTCGCATGACTGAATATTGGCAGTAGTGTGAGCACAAGTAGATACACTTTACTCATCGTACAACCTCAAGTGGTGAACCATGGTCTCTACTCAACAGTAAATTATTGCCTTCATCGTAGAGCCATAGATAAACGGGTATTGTCATACATTAATCCTCATTTCATTAATGGAGTATGTTTAAAACCTCAGCTAATAAACCAACTTATTAGGAATTTATGCCAGGCAATTTGTGCTATAGATTAGATGAATTTCAATCGATCAGATATAAAAATAACGGATGGTTTATGAAGTGAGTCTGAATATCGTGTTAACGAAAAGGGTAAAAATCATCAAAACATAAAAAATAATATTCAGGTAAATTTTTTAAAATACCAGAGGATGGATATTCGAAGTATGGGTAATGAAAATAAACTTCCAAAAGTCTTGGTTTTTTCTAATCATGTGATTTATCTGGTGCTAAAATACACATCTCAGTGAAATGTTTTTGATCGATATGGTTCGGCTGTTTTAAAATGATTAATAATTTATTACCGAGACATACGCAGGAATTATATTCGGTGTTTAAGAATAGCGTTCTTGATATTTTTGTTATTCAAGGAGAGTGGTGGCACTACAACTACAACAGCGTCTGCCCAGACCGGGCAGGCCGCTATTTTAAATGGCTGGATGAGTTGCCATGGATGGCAATCTAAAGATAATTTCTACAGATTTGCATATTCTAAAATTTCTTCACCCATTAATAAGCAATCTGAATCGGTCGAATAAATGAGCCGCATTCTATACTTTCCCTTATAGATAGTTCCCCAAACTTCCAGCACGTCGAAAGATTGATTTTTATTTGCAGGGTTTTTTATTCGCGCCAGTGGTTGTATTGAATCATCAATTTCAATCCGATCATCGTTGTCTCTATAAAAAGACAATAATTTTTTAGCATCTTTAAATGCTTCATCTTTACATGCGAGTGATGAGGCCGGTAAGGATGCATATGAATTGAAAGCCATTAGCATGATAAACACCGTTAGAGCAATTTTTATCATTCAATCCCCAAGGCGTTCTTAGCTCTTCGTAGCGCGGTTTTTCGATCACTGTAGCCATTAAGTCCGCCATTTATTTTTAAAGTGACATTTTTGATGTCATCTTTATCAGCGAACTTATTAACATTCCGTACATCCCAATAGTAGCAGGCTGCTTTGACTGCTACATACGGATTGTTAGCCACCTGCTCAGGTTTGGTTACATACAGTTTTTTAAACTCGTCACTGAGCGTTTGGTAATTCGCTCGACCTGTAAGGTCTAGTAGTCCTCGGCCAATGTATTTTGGTCCATCTCCGAGATTGGTATTGCCAAGCGCTCGCCCAACCTTGGTTCCCGCATCATATTCCAGGCCACCATTTCTTGGGGTTTCTGTCATTGCCGAAAAGTTAGCAGTCTCAACGCAAGCTTGTGCGAGAAAATGCGCAATTCTTAATTCAGTATTGATGCTATAAACAGTGAACCAATGATTAAAGTGGGGCGCAATAGCATGCATATTGCGATGCTGAGAATTTAACAAACTTTCATTATGTAAATAATGACGCCCTATTTGCCAGAGCATATCAGCAGTAACTTCAATCATGCAGTTACCCTATCATCCCAAGCGTCAGTGAACTGAACGTTTCCATCACAATATTTCCAGGTTATTTTTTCATAGCGCAGGGCGATATGCTCAATGTGATTGATCTTCTCATGACGAATCATAGAGGGATTTACTGAAACGATTTTGACGCCCTCAAGGAGCATGTTGAAATATTCCACCTCCTGACCTGCGTCATTGATTCTATACCAACGAATTTCTGCGGAGTGTAATTTTTGTTCAGTGGCTACAGCCTTGTAAAGGTAGGGGCTGGAGGAGTCAAATTCCTTTTCAAGAACCATCGCGCCATGAACTCGTGTTCCGGTTAATTTTCCAGTGTTGTCGTCAGTAGGGATGCTTAGTGAGTGGCCAAAACCTTGTATTTCTATACTCCCCTCACGATCTCGAACATCAACCGATCCCTTAATTTCTGCGCCGCCATCATCTTTAAGCCACAGATAAGCTGGTATTGCCATTTTTGAACCCTCATTTTCTTAGTTGGACTTGCTAAATATTCCACCAATAAAAACTTTTATTAAAGGGTTACGCCAGGTAATACGTGCCATAGGTAAAGTGAATTAATTGTTGAAATATCAAAGATTCATGTATGAATTAACCTTGTAAGGAAGGGCATAAATACTCAACGAATTTCTTCATAATTAATGCCAAAAACTGTTCTGGGTTTGATTGTGTTCCCGGCTTTGTTAGGAGTATGTCAATGACTGTATATGTCCCCATATGTCTTTGGGCTAGGTTACCCATCTCACTGAAAATAATAAAAATTCAAATTCATCAATTATCTGTAAAATGGTGTACCATACCCCCCTACAGTATAAAGAGGCGACTATGCCACATTCACCTGAAGACAAAAAACGTATCCTAACTCGCGTTCGACGGATTCGCGGCCAAACGGAAGCGCTGGAGCGCGCACTGGAAAATGGCGATCCGTGTATCGCTATCTTGCAACAAATCGCCGCCGTACGCGGTGCCGCCAATGGGCTGATGGCCGAAATGATGGAAATCCATCTTAAAGACGAGCTGGTCGCAGGGGAAACCTCCGAGGATCAGCGTGCTGTACGCATGGCAGAAGTCGGCCATTTGATACGCTCTTATCTAAAATAACAGTTATATAAAAATCACACTCACCTGAGGACGGAAGAAGAACATGAAATCACGTGCTGCAGTTGCATTTGGCCCAGGCAAACCGCTTGAAATCGTTGAAATTGACGTAGCTCCACCGCAAAAAGGCGAAGTTTTGGTACAAATCACCCATACCGGTGTTTGCCATACCGACGCATTCACCTTATCGGGTGATGACCCGGAAGGCGTTTTCCCGGCAGTATTGGGTCACGAAGGCGGCGGGATTGTTATTGAAGTGGGTGAGGGCGTGACCAGCCTGAAACCAGGCGACCACGTCATTCCGCTATACACGGCAGAATGCGGTGAATGTAAGTTCTGTAAATCGGGTAAAACGAACCTGTGCCAGGCTGTTCGCGCCACCCAGGGCAAAGGCCTGATGCCAGACGGCACCACTCGTTTCTCATATAACGGCGAGCCGATTTACCACTACATGGGCACCAGTACATTCAGCGAGTACACCGTGGTTGCGGAAATCTCTCTGGCAAAAGTTAACCCGCAGGCACCGCTGGATAAAGTGTGTTTGTTGGGCTGTGGCGTGACTACCGGTATCGGTGCGGTACACAACACTGCAAAAGTGAAAGAGGGTGATACCGTTGCAGTCTTCGGCCTGGGCGGTATTGGCCTTGCGGTCATTCAGGGCGCGGTTCAGGCGAAAGCCGGGCGCATTCTGGCCATCGACACTAACCCGGAAAAATTCACTCTCGCAACTGAAATGGGCGCGACTGACTGCATCAATCCTAAAGATCACGAAAAACCTATTCAGGACGTTATCGTTGAACTGACTGATGGCGGCGTGGACTTTAGCTTTGAATGCATCGGTAACGTCAACGTGATGCGTTCCGCGCTTGAGTGCTGCCACAAAGGCTGGGGCGAAAGTGTGATTATTGGTGTGGCGGGTGCAGGCCAGGAAATTAAAACCCGTCCATTCCAGTTGGTGACCGGTCGTGTATGGCGCGGTTCAGCATTTGGTGGTGTGAAAGGGCGCACGCAGTTGCCTGGCATGGTTGAAGATGCGATGGTCGGTAAAATCAACCTTGATCCATTCATCACGCACCGCATGCCGCTGGAACAAATCAACGAAGCCTTTGATTTAATGCACGAAGGTAAGTCGATTCGTACCGTGATTCATTTTGGCGATAAGTAACCGCTAAATCAGCCCGCGCGGGTTCCTCCAGGGGAGTCTGCGTGGGTGTTTACTTCCCCAGTTGTTCCCCATTCTCACGCATCCATTGCGCTAAAGAGTCCAGCGTTGGGCGCAGCGATTTTCCTAACTCTGTTATTTGATACTCCACACGTGGCGGCACCTCGGCGAAAACTTGTCGGGTCACTAATTGTCTGGACTCAAATTGCCTTAGCTGGCGAGTCAGCTCTTTTTGGGTGATGGGGTAAACCGCTCGCTGTAGATCGCTGAACCGTACAGGCTCGTCGATGACGATTAACCGGTAAAGAATGGGGATCGCCCACTTTCCGGAAATGAGATTAACAAAACTTACCATCGGGCAGTTTTCACCCGCCTCTGGCAATGTCGAAAAATTATTTATCACGCTTCCCCCCGATAAAATCCTGAGGCAACCCAACAGGTGCCTTAGTATCCAAATGGTTCCTACTATCCAAAGGATACTATAGCGGAAATAATGCGGTTACCAGATAAAAGCGAGGTAACGGTAATGGGCAGACTTGAAGGTAAATACGCATTAATCACCGGTGGCACCAGCGGTATTGGCTTTGAAACAGCGCGGCAGTTTCTTGCTGAAGGCGCGACGGTAGCCATTACCGGGCGCAACCAGGCCGCGTTGTTGGCGGCGCAACATACGCTGGGTAATGTGCATATTTTTCGTAGTGACGCGGGCGATATCGGCCAGCAAACCGAATTAAGCGAACACCTGGCACAATGGTGGCCGCGCCTTGACGTGCTCTATGTCAACGCCGGGGATGTGACTCATCGGCCTTTGCAAAACTGGGATGAAGCCACTTACGACAAGCTGATGAACACTAATCTCAAAGGTCCGTTCTTTTTGATTCAGGCTCTATTACCTTTGCTGTCGAACCCATCTTCAGTGATTGTGTGTGGTTCGGTGAGTGCGCATATCGGGCTTGCGCAAAGCAATGTTTACGCGGCCAGCAAAGCGGCAATTCTTTCTCTGGCAAGAACGCTATCCGGTGAATTGCACCCGAAAGGGATCCGGGTCAACGGATTAAGCCCAGGCCCCACGGAAACCCCGGCGCTTGGTAAATTGGGTAATGGCGCAACAGAAGAAACATTGCGTGAAGAGATTCGCGCCCTGGTGCCTGCCGGCCGCTTAGGTACGGCACTGGAACTGGCAAAAGCGGCGGTATTCCTGGCATCCGATGAGTCTGCTTTTATGGTCGGCAGTGAACTGCTCATTGATGGCGGCGTCAGGAATTTATAACGGTAAACAGGTCTTAACGCAGTGCGATGTAGTCGGACTGTGTTAAGACTTTTTTTAAAGCTGGAAAGTCCCAGGGCGGCGCTCTTGTACGTGGTAATGCTGCTCACGCAAATCAGCGGCAGACTCTTCCGCAGCCTGGCGTAATTCATCGCTATCAGCCTGATGGCGCAGCAGCATATCGGCACTTTTGACCACCAAATACAGATGACCATGTGTCTGCGCCGTCGTTTGTCCGGAGAAAAGAGCAGCACCTATTAACAGCAAAATCGTCCCGAATTTTGATACCAATTGCTTAACCATTACCATCAACCTCATTAACGTGACGGCCACACTGTATAGATAATTCCGCTTAGTTACTATTCAACTTTTAGAAAGAAAGCAAAAGAATTGTCAGCAATGTAAAAGGCTAAACAGTTAAGCATTAGTTTAGGATGGGTTGATTATTGGCATGTCATGCTGCCGCGTTTTAGCAGTGGGTTTGCCAGGCCGGATTTGTATATTTTTGGCTGTATTAATGTGCAACTGATTTTGAAAAAAGGTTAATCACCAACACCCCGATAATGATCAACGCCATTCCTGCAATCGCCGGCCAGTCGAGTTTTTGCCCCAAAAATATCCAGCCAACAGCGCCAATTAACACTATCCCCGCACCCGACCAGATAGCATAAATGATGCCGGTAGGGATGGTGCGCATGGTAATCGACAAGCAATAAAACGCCACGCCATAAAACACAATGGTGACCACACTTGGCCATAAACGGCTAAACCCTTCCGAGAGTTTCAGTGATGTGGTCGCAATGACTTCAGCAACAATAGCCACAATTAGCCAGATATACGTCATGTCAATTTCTCCCTCTTAATGTCAGGTCGCCAATGTAAAGATCTAAGCTATATCTGGCAAGAAATGCCAGCGATTGTCCTAAAAATTCCTACCTTGCTTTTCATTGGTATATGTTCTGTAACAGTTGTAAATGCCAGCTGAAAACACTGGTTTTTTCATTTATGTTACGATTGCAGCGATTGTAATAAACATAAAATGTAGATTTATATTCTTACACTATTTATCTTCTTACTTTATGATACCGGTAACATGTGAGGCGTTACTGCTCCTGGTGTGGATGGCAGTATTGGGGTTCTCATGGAATTTGGGGTAAAAAATGGACTGGTTTGTTGATTATTTTTCAACGTATCTCTACGGCTTGAAAGTCGTCGCAATTACATTAGCAATACTGATGTTAATTAGCGGAATTGATGACTTATTTATTGATATTGTCTATTGGGTTCGTCGTGTCTGGCGCTCAATGACGGTTTATCGCAACAACGATCATCTTGACTATAAAGCCCTTTATGAGCCGCAAGAAAAGGCGCTGGCGATTATGGTCCCTGCATGGAATGAGACCGGGGTCATCGGTAACATGGCGCGTCTTGCCGCCAGCTCTCTCGATTATGAAAATTACCATATTTTTGTCGGCACTTATCCTAATGATCCGGATACACAACGCGATGTCGATGAAGTGTGTGCACGTTTTCCGAATGTCCATAAGGTGGTTTGCGCACGTCCTGGCCCCACCAGCAAAGCGGATTGCCTGAACAATATCCTCGACGCAATTTTGCAATTTGAACGCAGTGCGCGTTTTAACTTCTCCGGTTTTATTCTCCACGACGCAGAGGACGTGATTTCCCCACTTGAATTGCGCCTGTTCAACTATCTGGTCGATCGCAAAGACTTAATTCAGATCCCGGTTTATCCGTTTGAACGCAAATGGACACAATTCACCAGCCTCAGTTATCTGGATGAATTTTCGGAACTGCATGGTAAAGATGTGCCGGTTCGTGAAGCATTAGCGGGGCAGGTGCCGAGTGCAGGTGTCGGTACCTGCTTTAGCCGTCGTGCGGTGCTGGCACTGTTAGCCGATGGTGATGGTATCGCCTTTGACGTACAAAGCCTGACGGAAGACTACGATATTGGTTTCCGTTTACGTCAAAAAGGGATGGAAGAGATTTTCTGCCGTTTCCCGGTGATTAACGAAAATGACAAGTCGCCAAAACCTTTTGGGCAACGAGCGCGTACTGCCAACGTGATTTGCGTGCGTGAATATTTCCCGGATACGTTCGCAACCGCCGTGCGCCAGAAATCGCGCTGGATAATCGGCATAGTATTCCAGGGCTTTAAAACGCACCGCTGGAGCCCAAGCCCGGTGCTGAACTACTTCCTGTGGCGCGACCGTAAAGGTGCCATTGCCAACTTCCTGAGCTTTGCGGCGATGCTGGTGATGTTGCAACTGGTCGCCATTATGATTTACCAGCGTAGCGTTGATGGCGCCTGGCAATTCCTGTCGATATTCGTGGGTGGTTCATGGTTAACAACGCTGCTGTGGATTAACTTCCTACTGATGTCTAACCGCATCATTCAGCGCATGATTTTCGTGACGGGCTACTACGGCCTGGCGCAAGGTCTGTTGGTGATCCCACGGCTGTTCTGGGGCAACCTGATTAACTTCATGGCGAACTGGCGGGCGATTAAACAGGTTATTCAGCACGGTGACCCTCGCCGCGTGGCGTGGGATAAAACCACGCACGATTTCCCGACCGTCAGCGACCAACGTTCAGCGCAGCCGCTGGGTTATATTCTTGTCGATTCGGGTGTCATCACTCAGGCGCAACTTGAAGATGCGCTGCAAAACCGCATTCCTGGCCTGAAACTGGGCGGGAGCCTGGTACAACTTGGCTACATCACGGCCCATCAGCTCGCCATTGCCCTGGCAAAACAGGCAGAAGTGCCGATGGAGGTGATTGATCCTTTCACGCTTGATGAATCTCTTATTCGCAGCGTGCCGGCAAAAGTGGCACAACACCACGCGGTTCTGCCGCTGCGGATAGAAAACGGTACGGTGGTATTAGCCTGTGAAAACACCATTGATCCCGTTTCACTGTCGGCCCTTGGCCGCAAGGTCGGGCGAGACGTCAGCTACGTTATTGTGCCAAGAGGCCAGGTGGTTATCGGCCTGCGTCACTGGTATGGCGACTCGCAACTCTTGAAAGAAAAGCAATTACTTGAAAATGCAGTAAAAGAACACTTGCTTACCCAGGAGCAGGCCGACGATATCTGGGAAAATTATGTTTCCGGGCAGCTTCTGTTTGCCGAAGTGTTGAGTAATGAATCCCATTTAAATGAGGCAGTTCTGCGTGCCGTGTTACTGCGCTATGAGCGTAGTGACCTGAGGTTTGGTGAGTTCCTGGTTAAGGAAGGCGTGGTCAGCCAACAGGTGGTTAACCATGCCCTGGAACAGCAAAAGAAATTGCAGCCATCCTTGGAAACCCTGCTACAAAACGCAGGGATCAATTGCCTGCAACAGGCGCGTCTGGCAGGGAGTTCGTTATGAACATACGCCTGAACCCATTGGCCGTTCTTGTTTGCGGAGCCTTGCTCGCAATGCCCGCGTTGGCGGCTCAGGAAGGGTCAAAACAAGATCTGGGCCTGTCAGATTACCGCTATTTTAAGGTGTATCCGCATATTGAGCGGGCGCACAAAGCGATGGAAGCGAATGATGAAACCCGGGCATTGCGCAGTTTTGAGCATGCACATGAAATGGCCCCGGAAAGCATTCGTATTACGCTTTGGCTTGCTGAGGCTTATCGCCATTTCGGGCATGAAAACAAAGCACGCGCGTTGCTTGAAAGTGAATTGAAGAAAGCCCCGCAAAATTCGCAATTGCAAAGCGCGTTAAACGCGATTCCAGTACCAGAACTGGAGGTGAAAACTCTCGCGCAATTGCGGGCGTTTCAAAAAACATGTGATGCCGCTCCGACGGTGCGCTGCCGCAGCGAAGCGGGTAATTATGCGCTCAAACTTAACCAGCTTGAGATTGCCCGCGCACAGCTTGCAGACCCACAACTGCGCCACTCAAAAGAGGGGCGGCAGTTGGTCGATAATTACACCCAACGCGCTATTTTCCTTCAACAATGGGCGGCCGCCGATCAGGGCTTTGCGCTGCTGGACAGCGAAGCCACGCTGAGCGAAGCGCAGTACCAACAGTGGTTTGCCATTTTGTTGCACATGCAGCGTGACCAGCGGATTTTAGATTTGCAAAGCCAGGGCGTAATGAACAGTGCCGGCATGCAGCTCGCTTACGCGCAGTCGCTTGCTGAACGTAACGCGCTCACATCGCTACGCCGCTATCTTGCCAGTCATAAGCCGGTGTTTAATTCGCCAGTGGAAGAACGGAACTGGATGAGGTTGCTGGCGACATATAGCGAAGAACCTGGAAAGACAGTCTCTGCCTGGTCGATTAAACACCCGGAAAATAAACAATATGTGTTGTCGACGCTGGTCCCTATTCGCATCCAGAAAGGAGATTGGCAGGGGGCGAATGCGCTGCTCAATACCTTCCCGGAAACGCAGGCGCTCGACCAACGCCTGGCGTTAAGCCTTGCGCGTAGAGACACACCATCCAGCCTGCAACTGATAAAGAAAATCAGCCAGACTCGGGGTTTATCGGCACAAGAGCTGGAGACCGTCAGCTATCAGCTGGTTTCAATGGACCAGGGGAAAGTCGCCACAGAATTACTGCTACGTGACTGGCCGTTTGATAAAGCCGGGGCGTTGCAGAAACCGCTAAGCACCCGTTTATATACTCAGCTTGCGGCACATCCGGAATGGCTAACGCCAGACAGCAAAGTGCGACTGGCAAAACCGCTGCCGAGTGCCACACAACGTATGGCTCAGGCCCGACTGTTCCAGGGCACAGAAAACTGCGCCATTGTGCGCAACATATTAGGTGATTTATCGCCGCAATATGATGCGCAAAGCTGGTCACATCTGGCGCAATGTTACCCGTGGCAACCGGGCCTTGCGCTTTACGCAGCACAGCAGGCGGCTGCGCGTGATCCATCGCCGTATTACCAGCGCCAGGTGGGGTATCTGGCTTTTGCCGCGCAAGATTACGAGCTGGCGCGTGCCAATGGGGTGAAAATGCCTGCGGCGAAAAAGGGCGCAGAAGATGATGCTTCCCTTGGCTTTGCACTGATCGATCAGGGCAAATACCCTGAAGCTCGCGATGCACTGGAAAAAGCGCGTGTCTCCCAGCCGGACTCGCCAGAAATAATGCGTCAGTTAGTGTATCTCAATGAACGCCTGGATGATAAACCGTACACCCGCGAATACAGCGAACGGGTGGTGGATGACATCGATAACAGCCTGACGCCGCAGCAAGAACTTAGCGAAAAACAGAAAGAGGATCGCTTTGAATTCCGCCGCATTCATGAAGATAGCGAGCGCCGCTGGACCTTCACCTATGACGGCTCGTTCGGTTTAACGCCTGACTCACTTAACAGCGCTGGCGGCAGTAACGGCGTACAGCAAAATAAAAGCTACCGCAGTTATGAGCAATTCGAGGCGGAATACCGTATCGGTAAAAACCAAATCATTGAGGGTGACCAGCTTTCGGTTTACAGCCGTATATTTGCCGGCAGTGAAAACAACGGCGACAGCCACTTTATCCCGGTTTATGAGCCGATGCTCGGCGTGGGCGTGCGCTGGAAACCGCTGCGCGACCAGGTTATTTATCTGGCCGCCGAGCAGCAAATCCCGCTTGGGAATAACCATGGCAAGAGTGACGTGATGTTACGTGCCAGTGCCTCGTTCTTTAACGGCGGCAAATACAGCGATGACTGGCACCCGACGGGAAATGGCTGGATGGCACAAAACCTCTATCTGGATGCGGCGCATTTCGTTAAAGCCGATTACCAGCTTTATACCGCGGACTACCGCATGAGCTGGCACCAGAAAATCAATGGACATCAAACAGTTGAACCGTACTGGCATGCTCAATACAACGCCAGCACAGACACGCCGTATCGTGATAATACGTTGGGTGGCGTGGGTGTGCGTTTGAATACCTGGTTTGGGGAGTCCCATTACAGCGCCTTCCCGCACAAGGTCAGTGTAGGCGTGGAATATCAACGTGCATTTTCGGGGCATAACCGCGACATGGATTCCAAAAACAATCTTTTCCTGACATTAGGAGCCCGCTGGTAATGAAAATACTCTTAACGGCGTTGCTGCTGGTTGCACCTTTTGCCAACGCGATGAACGCAGTGATGTATCAGCCACAGTTGCGCGATATGACCGTTTCAGACGCTCAGTGGCAGAGCGTGTTGAGCAAACTTAAAGGGCAGGGAATTGATACTCTGGTGTTGCAGTGGAGCCGCTATGACGGGGCATTTCGTGACGGTGAATCACGCGTCTGGCTGGAACGTAAAGCACAGCTGACGACTGCCAGCGGCATGAAGCTGGTTATCGGCCTTGCAGCCGATGGGCAGTTTTTCGAACGGCAAAAGCAGCCACTTCCGGTGCTGGAAAACTACCTCAACCGCTTGCGTGCCGATGATGTCTCGGTGGCGAAACGTTGGGTGAGTGTGCTGGGTGTGCAATCTATTGCGGGCTGGTACATCAGCAGTGAACTTGATGACCATCGCTGGCGTGAGCCGCAGATGCAACAAGTTGCGCAGAGCTGGCTGAACAAGAGCCGTTTATCGCTGCAAGCGGTTGCTGATAAACCTGTCGCGGTGAGCAGTTTCTTCGCGGGAAATATGACGCCTGACAGCTACAGCAAATGGGTGACAACCCTGAGCCATAGCGGTGTGAAAGTGTGGGTGCAAGATGGCGTGGGAACGCAAGTATTGAGCGACACAGAACGGGCGTTGTATCTGCAAGCGCCCTCTGCCGGACAGGTTATCGAACTGTTCCGCCAGGATAAACAGGCGAAAACGTTTAAAGCCGTGCCAGCGCCTGCACAATATCAGCAAAAATGGTTATCGACGCCTGTCCCGCCAGGGCAGGACAGAGTCTACTTCTCATTACGTTATATGAGTGCGGCCAAGGGTGTGTTGGCCCAATAAGAGTGAATATCAGGACTTAAACCCGGCGGCTGTCATCAGCAGCCGGAACCCCATCCCGACGGCGGTCAGCGCCAGAACGCTACCGCCCCATAACACCACCATCCACATCAAGCGAATTCCAGTCTGTTTCATCAGTGATACCCCTCGCCATGCTGTACTTTTCCGCGGAAAACGTAATAACTCCAGAAGGTGTAAACCAAAATAATTGGGATAATAAACACCGCGCCGACCAGCATAAACCCCTGGCTTTGCGGTGGTGCTGCTGCCTGCCAGAGCGTGATTGACGGCGGAATAATATAGGGCCAGATACTGATCCCAAGACCGCTAAAACCGAGAAAAATCAGGCCCAGCGTCAGCAAGAATGGCGTGCTGTGCCAGCTCTGTTCAGACCCAACGGCTTTCCATAACCAGCCACTGCATAGCACCACCAACAGCGGAACCGGCAACAGGAAATAAAGGTTTGGCAGGCTAAACCAACGCGTGGCAATTTGCGGGTGAGCAAGCGGCGTCCAGATACTGATGATGGCGATGATCACTAACATGACGAGTAACAGAGGTTTCACCACCTTACGCATGGTTTTCAGCAGCGGATCTTCGCTTTTCATTACCAGCCAGCTTGCGCCAAGCAATGCATAAGCCACCACCAAACCGACACCGCAGAACAGGTTAAATGGCGTTATCCAGTCTGACTGTGCGCCGCTAAATGTGCGCCCGGTTACCGGGAAACCGGAGATAACTGCACCGACTACTACGCCCTGGCAAAACGTTGCCACCATCGAACCACCAATAAACGCTTTGTCCCAGAACGGGCGGTGCGCTGGTGTCGCTTTAAAACGAAACTCAAATGCCACGCCGCGAAAGATCAGGCCAATCAGCATTAAGGTCAGAGGAATGGTCAGCGCATCAATAATCACGGCGTAAGCGAGCGGGAATGCACCAAATAATGCCGCTCCGCCCAAAACCAGCCAGGTTTCATTGCCGTCCCAGACGGGGGCTACGCTATTGACCATCACATCGCGGTCTTCGGCATCATGCACAAACGGGAACAGAATGCCGATACCGAGATCAAAGCCGTCCATCACGATGTACATCAGGGTAGAAAAAACAATAATCACAAACCAGATAACAGACAGATCAATACCCATTAGCGTGGCTCCTCAAATGATTCGGTTGCCGCAGAAAGTGGGCGTGAAGGTGTGCCATGCGGGGGCGGCGTATCGTCATTAAACGGCTGCGGCCCTTTCTTAATCTGGCGGATCATATAGCTGTAACCCACGCCAAATACCGACATATACACCACAAAGAACGTCAGCAGGCTGATGCTCATTTGCAGATTACCGTGTGCTGAAACGGCATCTTTAGTGCGCAGCAGGCCATATACTACCCAGGGCTGGCGGCCCACTTCGGTCGTCACCCAACCGGCGAGAATAGCGATTAGACCCGATGGACCCATCCACAACATAAAGCGCAGGAAAGCGCGGTTTTCATATAAACGGTCGCGATAGCGCAACCACAGGCTGAAAATGCCCGCCAGAATCATCAGCATGCCCAGACCCGCCATCATGCGGAAAGACCAGAACACGATAGTTGAATTAGGACGGTCTTCTTTTGGGAACTCTTTTAGCGCGGGAACCTGTTTATCCAGACTATGGGTGAGAATCAGACTGCCCAACGCCGGGATTTCCAACCCGAAACGCGTGCGCTCCTGTTCCATGTCCGGCCAGCCGAACAGCAACAATGGCGTTGGCTCACCCGGCACATTTTCCCAGTGCCCTTCAATAGCGGCAATTTTGGCTGGCTGATGCTTCAGGGTATTCAGCCCGTGCATATCACCAATCATCGCTTGCAGTGGGGCCACGATTAACGCCATCCACAACGCCATGGAAAACATGGTTTTGATTGCCGGGGTTTTGTTGCCACGCAGCAAATGCCATGCCGCCGACGCGCCGACAAAAAACGCGCTACTGAGGAACGCAGCCACCGACATATGCAACAGGCGATAAGGGAAGGAGGGGTTAAACACCACCGCAAACCAGTCAACCGGCACCACCTGTCCATTGTGGATTTCAAACCCTTGCGGCGTTTGCATCCAGCTGTTGGAGGCCAGGATCCAGAACGTCGAAATAAGCGTGCCCAGCGCGACCATACAGGTGGCAAAAAAGTGCAGCCCTGGCCCCACGCGCTTCCAGCCAAAAAGCATTACGCCCAGGAACCCGGCTTCAAGGAAAAATGCCGTCAGTACTTCGTAGGTCAGTAGCGGGCCGGTAATACTGCCCGCAAACTGAGAAAAACCGCTCCAGTTGGTACCGAACTGATAGGCCATCACCAGCCCGGACACCACGCCCATACCGAAGTTAACCGCGAATATCTTCGACCAGAAGTCGTAGAGCGAACGATAAACCGGTTTTTTAGATTTCAGCCACAGCCCTTCAAGCACCGCCAGATAACTGGCCAGCCCTATGGTGATGGCGGGGAAAATAATGTGGAAGGAGACAGTAAATGCAAACTGAACCCTCGCAAGATGAAAAGCATCTAAACCAAACATGCACAACCTCATGGCACAAGAACGTCAAGGCTATGGTAAAGAGACTGGCGGACATTGAGCAGAAACAGAAATGTGTTATTTAGCTATAACAGTTAACCAAATCATTGTATTTTTATCGCACTGATATAGACGCTAAGCACAGGTTAAAATGAAAAAATACCAACAACTTGCGCAGCAAATTATTGACCAGATTGCCCTTGGTGCGTGGCTGCCAGGCGACAAATTACCGTCATTGCGCGAGCAGGTCGTGATGAGCGGCATGAGTTTTATGACCGTCAGTCATGCCTATCAGACGCTCGAAAGTCAGGGCGTCATTGTGGCAAGGCCGCAGTCTGGTTATTACGTGGCACCCCGTCCCGCCGTGCGTAGCACACTCGCGCCCGTGAAAGTGATGCGTGATGAAGCGGTCGATATTAATACCTACATTTTTGATGTGTTGCAGGCCAGCTGCGACGCAAGCGTGGTGCCGTTCGGCTCGGCGTTTCCTGACCCGCGCTTGTTCCCGCTCCAGCAGTTAAACCGCTCGCTGGCGACGGTCAGCAAAACGGCGACGGCCATGAGCGTGATTGAAAACCTGCCACCGGGTAACGAAGCGTTGCGCCATGCCATCGCCCGGCGTTACGCACAACAGGGGATGCAAGTGTCCCCGGATGAAATTGTGATTACTGCCGGTGCGCTCGAAGCGCTGAACCTCAGTCTGCAAGCCGTTACCGAACCGGGCGATTGGGTGATTGTTGAAAACCCGTGTTTCTACGGGGCGTTGCAGGCACTCGAACGCTTGCGCTTAAAAGCGTTATCGGTGGCGACCGATCCGGAAAGCGGCATTGATTTAGTGGCGCTGAAACAGGCACTCAACGATTACCCGGTGAAGGCGTGCTGGTTAATGACCAACAGCCAGAACCCACTCGGCGTGACGTTGTCACCTGAAAAGAAAAAGCAACTGGTTGAATTGCTGCAACTTCACAACGTTACGCTGATTGAAGATGATGTTTACAGCGAGCTGTATTACGGACGTGAGCGCCCGTTGCCCGCCAGAGCCTGGGACGAACAGGGCATTACGCTGCACTGCTCGTCCTTCTCAAAATGCCTGGTGGCCGGGTTTCGTATCGGCTGGGTGGCGGCGGGGAAACATGCGCGGCGCATCCAGCAACTGCAATTAATGAGCACGCTCTCCACCAGCTCACCTATGCAGCTGGCGCTGGTTGATTACCTGGCGACCAAACGTTACGACACGCATCTGCGCAAACTGCGGCGAATACTCGCTGAACGTAAGCAGCAAACCTGGCAAGCGTTGCACCAGTATTTCCCCAGCGAGGTTAAAATTCACCACAGCGAAAGCGGCTATTTTTTATGGGTGGAGTTGCCGGAATACATGGATGCCAGCCTGTTAAGTGAACAGGCGATTGCCAACAAAATCAGCATCGCGCCTGGCAAAATGTTTACCACCGGGCGCACCTGGGACCACTACTTCCGCCTGAATGCTTCCTGGGCTTTAGGCGAGCGGGAAAAGCATGCTGTGCAGCGGCTGGCTGATTTGATTCGACAACAAATTAAGGAGTGAAAATGGAGCACCACACCGAACGTCTGATTTTACGACTGTGGAAACAAAGCGACCGCGAACCCTTTGCAGCGATGAATGCCGACCCTGACGTTATGCGCTATTTCCCCAGTACACGAACTCGCGAAGAAAGCGACAGTATGGTGAATGCTGTCGAACAGATCCTCGCCGATAAAGGTTGGGGATTATGGGCAGTGGAAGAAAAAAGCAGTGGGGCGTTTATCGGGTTTGTCGGCCTGAATATTCCGGGTTACGAACTGCCGTTTTCCCCGGTGATTGAAATCGGTTGGCGGCTCGATAAAGCCTTCTGGGGCAAGGGCTATGCGCCAGAAGCCGCGCGTAAAGCACTGGAAATCGGTTTTAAGCAATTTGCGATGGAAGAGATTGTCGCCTTTACCGCGCTGACAAACTTACCTTCACAGCGTGTGATGGAAAAAATTGGCATGACCCGTTGCGAAGAATTTGATCACCCCATGCTGGCAGAAAACCACCCTTTGAGACGTCACATTCTTTACCGAATTTCGAACCCAAAAGTCGTATAAAAAATAGTTCTTGAACCCATCTCGCAAATTTGCGACATTTTGTCGCATTACGCGAAAATATGCGCGTAAACTTATTCACAACTGAAGGTCACAAGGAGGTGATGGAGTATGAACATGGCTATTAGCATACGGTTAGATGACCAGTTTGTAGCGGATGTCAAAATTCACGCCGACGCCTGCAGCCGGAGCGTGCCAAAACAAATAGAGTATTGGGCGAAGATTGGGCAAATCGTTGAAGATAACCCTGACTTACCTTACAGCTTTATTAAAGAAACGATGCTGGCGCAAAGCGAAATGGAAAATGGCAGAGTGAAAAAATATGTCCGCAGAACGAAACGGCAAACCCTTGACGGTGTATGAAACCGCGCGTTTTGGAAAGGCTCTGGAGAAACTGCCAGAAACCTTCCTGGCGCAAGTGGAAGACGAAATTGAAAAGGTGATTGCCGAACCGGAAATTGGCGAGCGTAAAAAGGGTGATCTCAGCTATTTACGGGTGCATAAATTTCGGATTAATAACCAGCAGGCGCTGCTGGGTTATAGCTGGCAGGATGCACGCTTAGAGCTTTATTTACTGAGCCTCGGTGTCCATGAGAATTTCTACGAAATGCTCAAGCGCCAACGCAAAGCAGACCTGCGCTTAATCGAAACCCAAAGCCGTTAACCGGCTTTAGGTTTTCCTTCTTTTACCGCATTAAAACATCACGACGTGATTTCAATCAGATTACCGTCGGGGTCGGAAATCACGGCTTCGTAAAAACCGTCACCTGTCCAGCGAGCCTCATGGACTAAAGCCCCCAAAGGTTTGAGGTTGGCGACCAGCGTATCCACCGCTTAGACGGAGCCAAGGCTTTTGGCGATATGAGCAACCTGCATTTATTATCTCCATCCATATGAAATTTCGATAATTGCGCAAATCGGTAGCGCGAACTTACCGCCTCGCTTAGACCTTATCTACACTTTAAAAATCATCCAGTTATCTTACCGCGGTACAAATCTACAGGGCGCACTTTACTGCGCCCTGTATCACAACCTGGTGAAATTTCCTGTCAGCAGCCTGCTTGCCATATTTACGCAGACTATTGTTTTTGTACGGGGATTTTTTTGCACTTTTGGCACTCACAACCCATGTCGTGCCGCCTTTATCTTTCAGACAGGAGTAGCAGCAATGCGAACAAAACAGGCTATATGGTCTCTTTCAACACTCTGTTTGACCGTGCTTTCTGCACAGGCGGCAGGGCTTCCGGACAAAATTGGTGCCGGTGAAGGGCAGCTCGATATCATCGCCTGGCCGGGGTATATCGAACGTGGTGATACCGACAAAGCGTATAACTGGGTCACCGATTTCGAAAAAGAGACCGGCTGTAAAGTGAACGTGAAAACGGCGGCGACCTCTGACGAAATGGTCAGCTTAATGGCGAAGGGCGGTTATGACCTGGTCACCGCCTCGGGCGATGCCTCTTTGCGCCTGATTATGGGCAAACGCGTGCAGCCGATTAACACGGCGCTGATCCCAAACTGGAAAAACGTCGATCCGCGCCTGGTGAAAGGATCCTGGTTTAACGTCGACGGCAAAGTGTACGGCACGCCGTATCAGTGGGGGCCAAACCTGCTGATGTACAACACCAAAACCTTCCCGACACCGCCTGACAGCTGGGGCGTGGTGTTCGTCAAACAAGATTTGCCGGATGGCAAAACTAACCAGGGCCGCGTGCAGGCCTACGATGGGCCAATTTACATCGCCGATGCCGCGCTTTTTGTGAAA
Organism: Buttiauxella brennerae ATCC 51605; assembly: GCF_001654925.1. GTDB lineage: Bacteria > Pseudomonadota > Gammaproteobacteria > Enterobacterales > Enterobacteriaceae > Buttiauxella > Buttiauxella brennerae. The sequence continues at coordinate 173,841 of NZ_LXER01000015.1, read as the reverse complement.
GCCACACAGCCACAACTGGGGATTACCGACCCGTACCAGCTCACCGAAGAACAATACGCGGCAGTGCTGAAGGTACTGCGTGACCAACACGGTCTGATTCACCGTTACTGGCATGACACCACCGTTCAGATGAGCGATTTCAAAAATGAAGGCGTGGTCGCTTCCAGCGCCTGGCCGTATCAGGCTAACGCCCTGAAAGGTGAAGGCCAGCCGATTGCCACCGTATTCCCGAAAGAGGGCGTCACCGGGTGGGCAGATACCACCATGCTGCATGCTGATGCGAAACATATGAACTGCGCCTACAAATGGATGGACCACTCGCTAAAAGCGAAAGTCCAGGGGGACGTGGCGGCCTGGTTTGGCTCACTGCCTGCGGTAGCGGAAGGCTGTAAAGCCAGTACGCTTCTGGGTGACAAAGGCTGTGAAACCAACGGCTACAACTACTTCGATAAGATTGTGTTCTGGAAAACTCCGGTCGCCGAAGGCGGTAAATTCGTGCCGTACAGTCGCTGGACCCAGGATTATATCGCCATTATGGGTGGCCGCTAAGCCTGGAGGAGTTATGTCGTACGCTGTGCAGTTCAGAAACGTCTCGCGCCTTTATGGTGATGTTCGCGCGGTAGATAACGTCTCGATTGATATCGAAGACGGGGAGTTTTTCTCCATGCTCGGGCCATCCGGCTCGGGCAAAACCACCTGCTTAAGGATGATTGCCGGTTTTGAGCAAGTCAGCTCGGGCGAAATCGCGATCTTTGGTCAACCGGCACAGGACGTGCCGCCGTATCAACGTGATGTGAATACCGTCTTTCAGGATTACGCGTTGTTCCCCCATATGACCGTGCTGGAAAACGTCGCATATGGCTTGATGGTAAAGGGGATTGATAAAAAAACACGGCTGGCCAAAGCGCAGGAAGCGCTCGAGCGAGTCGCCCTGGGGTTTGTTCACGCCCGTAAACCTTCACAACTTTCCGGCGGCCAGCGCCAGCGTGTGGCACTGGCTCGCGCGCTGGTGAATCGCCCACGCGTATTGTTGCTGGACGAACCGCTTGGCGCACTGGATCTCAAACTACGTGAGCAGATGCAGGGTGAGCTGAAAAAACTTCAGCGCGAACTGGGCATTACTTTTATTTTCGTCACCCACGACCAAAGCGAAGCACTGTCGATGTCTGATCGCGTAGCGGTGTTTAATAACGGGCGTATCGAGCAATTGGATACGCCACGCCAGCTTTATATGCAGCCGCGCACGGCGTTTGTCGCGAGTTTTGTCGGCACTTCAAACGTGTTGCAACCGGCGCTTTCCGGGAAAGTGTGCGGTGAACAAGCGCTATTTTCCCTGCGTCCGGAACATATCGTTCTGAGTGATGAACCGAGCCACCACAATGAAATTCGGGTGAGCGGCATGATTCAGGAAATTCACTATCAGGGAGCAGCAACGCGCCTTGAACTGCGCCTTGCCGACGGCGAAAAACTGCTGGTCAGTGAAGCGAACCCGCAACGGATTATCAGCGAAGAACGCTATCAAATTGGCCAGCAGGTCACCGCAGTCTGGCCTCGTGCGGCGATGGTTCCGCTGTTGGGGGAAGGATGAAATGGATATGAGCCTTCCCACATCTCCTCCTGACAACCGCTTGATGCGTCGCATCGCCACGTTTTTGTGGCAGCGCCCAGGCTTCTGGCTGGCATTGTTATTGCTGCCGCCGCTGCTGTGGTTCGGCGTTATTTATCTCGGCTCGTTGCTGACGCTGCTGTGGCAGGGGTTTTATACCTTCGACGATTTCACCATGTCGGTCACACCGGACCTGACGTTCGCTAACATTGCCGCGCTGTTTAACCCGGCGAACTACGACATCATCTTGCGCACTCTGACGATGGCTATCGCCGTCACGCTCGCCAGTGCGGTATTAGCGTTCCCGATGGCCTATTTTATGGCGCGCTACACAACGGGCAAACTGAAAGCGTTTTTCTATATCGCCGTGATGCTGCCGATGTGGGCCAGCTACATTGTTAAGGCGTATGCCTGGACGTTGTTATTGTCTCGCGACGGTGTGGCGCAATGGTTCCTCAATCATATGGGACTTGAGCCGCTGCTGAACCTGATACTGACAATCCCAGCGGTAGGCGGTAATACGCTGTCGACTTCCGGTTTGGGGCGTTTTCTGGTGTTTCTCTATATCTGGCTGCCGTTCATGATCCTGCCTATTCAGGCGGCTCTTGAGCGCTTGCCGCCCTCGTTGTTACAGGCCTCCGCCGATTTGGGCGCACGCCCATCGCAAACTTTCCGCCATGTGATTTTACCGCTAGCCATTCCGGGTGTAGCGGCGGGTTCTGTGTTTACGTTTTCGCTTACGCTGGGTGATTTTATTGTGCCGCAACTGGTGGGGCCGCCGGGGTATTTCATCGGCAACATGGTCTATTCCCAGCAGGGCGCGATTGGCAACATGCCGATGGCTGCCGCATTTACGTTGGTACCCATTGTGTTGATCGCTATTTATCTGTCACTGGTGAAACGACTGGGGGCCTTCGATGCACTCTGAACGCGCACCATTTTTGCTAAAAGTTGCAGCCTGGGGCGGGGTTATCTTCCTGCATTTTCCGTTGCTGATTATTGCGTTGTACGCTTTCAACACCGAAGAAGCCGCATTCAGCTTTCCACCAAAAGGGCTGACGCTGCACTGGTTCAGCGTGGCTGCATCACGCGGGGATATTCTTGATGCAGTGACGTTGTCACTTAAAATTGCAACGCTGGCCACGATACTGGCATTAATACTTGGCACGCTTGCTGCAGCGGCATTATGGCGGCGCGAATTTTTTGGCAAAAACGCCATCTCTTTATTACTGCTTTTGCCGATTGCGCTACCGGGAATTATCACCGGTATCGCACTGCTGACAGCATTTAAGATGATGAATTTTGAGCCGGGCCTCCTGACCATTGTGGTAGGGCATGCGACGTTTTGCGTGGTCATTGTGTTTAACAATGTCATCGCCCGTTTCCGGCGCACCTCTTACAGCCTGATTGAGGCATCAATGGATCTCGGGGCCGATGGCTGGCAGACCTTCCGCTATGTCATTTTGCCTAATCTGGGGTCCGCATTGCTCGCCGGAGGCATGCTGGCGTTCGCGCTGTCGTTTGATGAAATTATTGTCACCACCTTTACCGCCGGACATGAGCGCACATTACCGTTGTGGCTGCTCAACCAACTGGGCCGTCCGCGTGAAGTTCCGGTCACCAATGTGGTGGCGTTAATGGTGATGCTGATGACCACCATTCCGATTTTAGGGGCCTACTGGCTGAGCCGTGGCGGAGATGAAGTCGCGGGCAGCGGTAAATAACGAAAGGGTATCACTATGCAAAGCCAACTGTTAATTAACGGCCAGTTAGTGGAAGGCCTGGGTGAAAAACTGCCGGTATACAATCCGGCAACCGGTGAAGTGCTGCTTTCGATAGCCGAAGCCACAGCCGATCAGGTTAATGATGCGGTGATGGCGGCTGATAAAGCGTTTGCTGCATGGGGCCAAACTACGCCGAAAGAGCGTGCAGAACATCTCCTGAAACTGGCCGATGTGATTGAACAAAATGGCGAAGTTTTTGCCCGTCTGGAGTCGCAAAACTGCGGCAAACCTTACCATTGCGTGTTGAATGATGAGATCCCGGCGGTGGTGGATGTGTTCCGCTTCTTTGCTGGCGCAAGCCGCTGTTTGAACGGATTGGCAGCGGGGGAATATCTCAGCGGCCATACCTCCATGATCCGCCGTGACCCGGTGGGCGTGGTGGCGTCTATTGCACCGTGGAACTACCCGTTAATGATGGCGGCATGGAAACTCGGCCCGGCACTGGCCGCAGGTAACTGTGTGGTGATCAAACCGTCAGAAATCACGCCGTTGACTGCGTTTAAACTTGCTAAGCTGGCAAAAGATATCTTCCCGGCTGGCGTATTGAACGTGCTGTTCGGCCGTGGGCAAACGGTGGGTGATGCGCTGACCGGTCACCCGAAAGTGCGCATGGTTTCGTTAACCGGCTCAATTGCTACTGGCGAACACATCATCAGCCACACCGCACCTTCAATTAAGCGCACCCATATGGAACTGGGCGGCAAAGCGCCGGTGATTGTGTTTGATGATGCAGACCTGGATGCCGTAGTAGAAGGTGTGCGCACCTTCGGCTATTACAACGCCGGGCAAGACTGCACCGCCGCGTGCCGAATTTACGCCCAGAAGGGTATTTACGACAAACTGGTGGAAAAACTGGGGGAAGCGGTCAGCAGCCTGAAATATGGTGCGCCAGACGATGAGTCCACCGAGCTTGGGCCATTAAGTTCTGCCGCACATCTCGAACGGGTGAGCAACGCGGTGAATGCCGCCAAGGCGCTGGCGCACGTCAAAGTGGTGACGGGTGGGGCGAAAGTCGAAGGGCCAGGATATTACTTCCAACCAACGCTGCTTGCGGGCGCGAAGCAGGAAGATGATATCGTGCAAAAAGAGGTATTCGGCCCGGTGGTCAGCGTCACAACGTTTGATGACGAGGAGCAAGTGCTGGGTTGGGCGAATGATTCCGACTACGGACTGGCCTCTTCAGTCTGGACGCAAGACGTAGGCCGTGCCCATCGTCTTAGCGCTCGCCTGCAATATGGCTGCACCTGGGTGAATACCCATTTCATGCTGGTCAGCGAAATGCCACACGGCGGGCAAAAACTTTCGGGTTACGGCAAGGATATGTCGTTATTCGGGCTTGAGGATTACACCGTTATTCGGCATGTGATGATTAAACATTAAAGTCGGGACACACATCCAGCAACGAAAACATCACCCCCTCATGGCGAGAGGGTGATGTTTTTTTCATCTTAGTGATCAAGATATAAGTAATGCATCCAGCTGGTCATGCGCAGCAAAACCTTACGCATCACCGATACATGGGTAAAGTGGTCAGAATAGACGGCAACTTGCGCAAAGATCCCATCAGGCAAGGCATCTACCTGGGCATTGGGCGCGAGTTCAATCACCGCCAGCACGCCATCACTTCCCGGAGTTAACGTCAGAGATTGCAAAGTCCCCTGCGCCTGATAAGAGCCACCCGGAACTACGGGCAAAACTGCTGTCAGCTTACCCTCAAAAACCTGCCCCGGTAGCGCATTAAACACCACTTCGGCTTGATCGCCAGCTTCCAGGCGTAACAACGAGTTCTGCCTGAACTGGGCGATGATCTGGCGTTTTTGTTGTGGGATAAACACCATGACAGGGCGTAACGGCAGGGCAGCCGCGTAGGTGCCCGGGCGAATCAGCACTTGTGTGACGTAGCCGTCGCTTGGTGCACGGATCACGGTTTGACTGAGGTTATATTTCGCCTCGGCAAGTTGAGCGCGCAGGCTGACAATCTGAGATTGCTCGCCATTCACCAGGCTATCTAACTGGCTTTTAATTTGCGACTGTTCGGCAACCGAGCCTTTTACCAGCGCATCTTGCGCCAGAAAATTTTGCCTCGCATTATCAATATCACTTTCTGAGAAGGGGTTAACTCGGGCTTTACTGCCCTGAAGGTAACGCTGGTAATCTTTATACAGTCTGTCACGTTCGGCGGTCACGCGGGTGGTATTCGCCACGGCTGCATCAAGTTGCGATTTGAGTGACTCGGTACTGTGGATGGCGGTGATTAAATCAGCCTGCAATCTATCAACTCGCGTCTGGTAGCGAGTCGGGTCTAATTTAAACAGCACTTCTCCTTTTTTGATCATCGTATTTTGTTTATCGGTCACTTCACTGACAATTCCGGTCACCTGTGGGGTAAGAGGAATAGAGATAACCGCTTTTTGCGCTAAATAAGTATAAGGATGGTTGTAGTTCATTAATAAAATAAGTGCGCCAATTAAAAACACCCCTCCTAAGGCCGCGGTTGGTACGGTCCATTTATTTACCGGTATTTTAAAAATCTTAAATACGGCCCACGCAAATGCCACATACGTCAGGATAATGAGCAGATCCATGATATTACTCCGATGGAGTTATTTTGTTGTTATCCAGTTTCTGTTCCAGCTCGCTTACGCGTTGCTGTAACGAAGCCAGTGTTGCGTCGGCATCTTGTTGCATGCCCCAACCTCGTTCAGGGCGGTAGAGCGTTGCCCATATCCATAAGAACGGCCAGATGACATGAAGGGTAAACAAACTGACCCACCCGGCGACGTGAATGGCATCGGCGTGAGGGTGGTTGCGGGCTTTGGCTATCAGGTAAGGAATGTCGTGAAGAATAATAATCCCATAAAAAATAATGAGAAAGACAACGATCAGAACACCCAGCGCAAAATAGTTGAGGAACATAGTGACCTCGTTTGAGAAACAGCCGTTTTTACTAAAGATAGTCGTTATCTAACTCAGGGTTTATGAATCAATAAAAATTTACCCGGAATAATTAATTACCACCCTAATGAGCAGGATAACGCCGGTATTTTCTTTCCTGAAAAAGTCGTAATAATGAAACCAGGCGTTATCCTTTTTTCTTTTGTTAATTACTCTGTCTCGTCGCGAATATCTGTAGACGAGGCATTTTTTTGAACAGATTCAATCCCTTTGTGGGCTGCTGCTTTTGATGAGTACATTTCGCTTTGTGCAATGACTTGCCCGTTTGACGCTTTTAGCACGAAATAAAATGGCTCAGCTGTCGCTTTCGTTGATTTCTTTAACACATAGTGTCCCATAGAAAATCTCCGCAGTTACCCAAGGCCCAATGCCAGTGGGATAACTTAAATATAGTGCAATCAACAAGCGAGGCGGTTAGGGGAAAACGATAAGGGTAAAAACTTGATCTAAGTCATAAAAAAGAGCATATTTTGCGGGAAATTTTTCAAACTACCCATTATAAAAATGACTCTTTATCAAGATATGTTGGTTTTTTACGCTGTAATGTCGTTAATCACTGCTTTTGTTACCTGGTTTTTGGCTCACGATACCAAACGAATTAAACTATTAAGCTCTGTGCTGGTGGGTGCGACCTGGCCGATGAGTTTTCCGGTTGCATTGATGTTCTCTTTGTTTTAAAACCCTAAATAATTAAAGGGTTACCCAAACAGGTATGGCATGAACGAGATAACTTTTTTTCAGCGCTTTGAGAGCGATATTGTCGCCGGGCGCAAAACAATCACTTTGCGAGATGCCTCTGAATCACACTTCACTCCGGGCCAGCAGTTGCGCGTCGGGCGATATGAAGATGACGTTTATTTTTGCACCATTGAAGTCGTCAGTGTGACGCCTGTTGCACTCGATGAATTGACTGATGAGCATGCCCGTCAGGAAAATATGACCCTGCCGCAGCTCAAAGAGGTGATTGCAGAGATTTACCCAGGCTTGAATGAGCTTTATGCGATTGTATTTACGCTGGTTTCTAAAGCGTAAAACGGAAATAAAGACACAGGAAGGGGAGTTCCCCCTTCCTGACAACGAACCTAATGACTGGCTTTCTTCAACATCTGATACAACTCATCTTTCAGCCGCAGCTTCTCTTTTTTCATCTGCACGACTTTCTCGTTGTATCCCGTCCCTTGTGGCCCCCCCTTGCGTAAAATCTCGTCGTCGAGTTGATTGTGCTTATCATACAAGCTGAGGAAACGTGGGTTAGCGGACTTGAGTTCGTTGATCAATTCACTGTACTCAGGAAACATTGCGAACCTCCTGGACTTTTATGGGTGAATGGAATGTGGACTGGCAGTAGTTGCCAGGTCCAGTGTAGGCACCCCTTAAGGCAAATTGAAAGCGCCGCTTCGTAAGGGTTTGTCAATTTGCGAGCCGTCAGGCGAGTTGGTTAAATTGATGATATTTTCAGCGAATCGCGGGTTGCATAATCGCAAAAATTGATAACGACAATCTCATTCTCATGTGCTAAAACATATCTATGATATATCTTATGCATTCAAAAATGAGAAGCCAATGACTCTACAAACAAAACCAAATCTCCCAAAACGCGTGAAAAATGAGATTAAGTTCCGCGAATTATCCATTAAAAGTAAACAAACGGTCGCCGGTTGCTTCCATCGTATTGTTTTTACCAGCCCCGATCTGGTCGGTTTTTCATCGCAGGGGTTCGATGACCACATCAAAGTCTTCTTCCCACCTGAAAATGGGGACTTTGTTCGTCCGTCCGTGACTGACGATGGCATTGTCTGGGGCGAAGGCCCACGCCCGATTTCCCGTGATTACACGCCACTGGCTTTTGATGCTGCCAGCCACGAACTGACGCTGGATTTTTATATTCACGATGGCGGAGTGGCGAGCATGTGGGCCGATAAAGCAGTAGCAGGCGACACATTGCTTATCGGCGGGCCGAGAGGGTCGCTGGTTGTTCCGACTGATTACGCTTTCCAGCTCTATATTTGCGATGAAAGTGGTCTGCCAGCTGTGCGCCGCCGCTTGCTGTCATTACCTGAACACATTGCCCCGGTGGTGCTGGTTAACAGCCACCATGCGCACACTCACGAGTATCTCAGCGAGTTTAAACGCGCGCGCGTGGAGTGGCTTGATTCTGAATCTATCGCACAGCGTGTCAGCGCTTTTGAATTCCCGGACGACGACTACTTTGTGTGGGTTACCGGCGAAGGGCGCGATGTGAAACAACTGAGCGATGAACTGCTGGAAAACCGTGGGCTGGACGGAGATTACGTCCGCGCTGTGGCTTACTGGCATAACAAATAAGGAGACGACTATGCGAATCCATCATCTGCACCATCGTTTTTGCGCTAAACATGAACGCCATGAAAGGCACGGCCTGCACGGTGGCCATGAACACGGCGGCATGCTGGAAGGGAAATCACGCCAGCGCCGTGAACGCTTGTTTGACGCCAACGACATTCGCCTGCTGATCCTGCATTTCCTCTCCAGCAACACGGCTCATGGCTATGAGTTGATCAAATCCATTGAGGCGACGGCGAAAGGCGAATATGTGCCAAGCCCGGGGATTATCTACCCAAACCTCTCTTTGCTTGAGGAGATGGGACTGATCGCTGCCGTGGAAAGCGACAGCAGCAAAAAGGCGTGGATACTAACGGAAGAGGGCCAGGCCTTGCTTGCCGAGCAGCACGATGAACTTAGCCACGTGATGACTCGCCTCGAATCATTGGGCGTACTGGGCGATAACCGTCGGATCCCTGAAATTCAACGCGCTATCCACAACTTCAAAATGGCGCTCAACACCAAACTTGGTCAAAGCGAACTGCCAAAAGAGACGTTGTACAAGATCATCGATACTTTAGATCAGGCTGCAAAAGACATCGAACGCAGTTAATAACTTCTTATTGAGTATTAAGCATAAAGTTTTTGCGCGTAATGCCGAAACTTTATGCTTCCTCTTCAATGAGAATTTGAAATTATGTTAACTCGCATAAAAGTTGTAACCAGTTTGTTGTTTGTGCTGGGCCTATTTGGAATATTGCAAATGACGTCTGGCGGGTTGTTCTTCAACGCGCTGAAAAACGACAAAGAAAACTTCACTGTGCTGCAAACCATTCGCCAGCAACAGTCAACGCTCAATGGTAGCTGGGTGGCGTTACTGCAGACGCGCAACACGCTTAACCGTGCGGGCATCCGTCATATGATGGACACCAACAATATCGGCAGCGGCTCAACGGTTAATGAGCTGATGCTTATCGCCAGCCAGTCGTTAAAGCAGGCTGAAAAAGAGTGGGCAGCGTATGAAGCTCTGCCACACGATCCGCGTCAAAGCGAAGAGTCCATCAATGAAATCAAACGCAACTATGTGATTTACCACGGTGCGTTGGCCGAGCTGATTCAACTGCTTGGTGCCGGTAAAATTAACGAATTCTTCGACCAGCCTACCCAGAAATACCAGGATGGTTTCGAGCAGCAGTACGTCAACTATCTGCAACAAAATGACCATTTGTATCAACAAGCGGTAGACGACAATAACCAGTCATACTCACAGGCCATCTGGATTCTGGTAGTGATTCTGGCGCTGGTTATCGCGGCGATTATTACCGTCTGGCTGGGCATCAAGAAAACCCTTATCGAACCTCTGCATCGCCTGATTGATAACATCCGCCATATTGCGGACGGCGATCTGGTGCACGCCATTGATGTGGAAGGGACCAATGAGATGGGGCAACTGGCGGCGAGCCTGCGACATATGCAGTCAGAGCTGGTCAGTACCGTAAACGAAGTGCGTAACGGCGCGCATGCGATTTACAGCGGTGCCAGCGAAATTTCTATCGGTAACAACGATCTTTCTTCCCGTACTGAACAACAAGCCGCTTCGCTTGAAGAGACTGCTGCCAGTATGGAACAGTTAACCGCGACCGTGAAACAGAATGCGGAAAATGCCCGTCAGGCAAGCCAGCTGGCCTTAAGCGCGTCAGAAACCGCGCAGAAGGGCGGCAAAGTGGTGGATAACGTGGTGCGTACCATGAATGACATCGCCGGCAGCTCGAAAAAAATTGCCGACATCACCAGTGTGATTGATGGCATCGCTTTCCAGACCAATATTCTGGCACTGAATGCGGCGGTAGAAGCCGCGCGTGCCGGTGAACAAGGGCGTGGTTTTGCGGTTGTTGCAGGTGAAGTGCGTAACCTGGCACAGCGTAGCGCACAGGCTGCAAAAGAGATTAAAGGGCTGATTGAAGATTCCGTAAACAAAGTGGATACCGGCTCAACTCTGGTTGAAAGCGCGGGTGAAACCATGGGCGAGATCGTGAATGCGGTCACGCGTGTGACGGATATCATGGGCGAAATCGCGTCGGCGTCTGATGAGCAAAGCCGTGGTATCGACCAGGTCGGGCTGGCAGTTTCGGAAATGGACCGAGTGACGCAGCAAAACGCCGCTTTGGTTGAAGAATCTGCCGCTGCTGCATCAGCGCTAGAAGACCAGGCAAGCCGTCTGACTCAGGCTGTTGCCGTGTTCCACATTGGTCAGGAAACCAAAAATGAACCCCGCACTGCTGAGCCGAAACTGGCCAGTAGCCCGGTGATGAAGCGCAAAGCACCGGTAAGCGATTCAAACGAGAACTGGGAAACCTTCTGATTCTCGTCATGTGAGTCTTGAATACGGGCAACAACATCATTGCTGTTGCCCGATATTTTGACTTCGCGAACTGTTGCGGATAGCCGTTATTGCACGTCTGTGCGCCAGCGCATCGGGAATACCCCATCGACACGGAAACTTGAAAGAAAACGGAAACGCTCAAGTTGAGCAACGCCTTTGGGTTCTGTCGTTTTACCCAAAATCTGGATCAAACCCTTTTCGTCATAAACCGGCCAGTGCGGTAATCCTGGGCCATTCGGATCCGATTTCTTCCCAAAATTGGTCCAGTAATTCATTAAAAGGTCAGAGAATGCATAATCGAGTGCTGCCGCCCGAACCCGGCTTCCGATAACGTGTTGAGGCGTTAGGGTGCCGAACACAAACGGGACATCGGTTATATGAGAGGCGATGGCGACATAAGGTGAGGTGTAAGTAAATTCGTAGCCATAAACCGGTTCACCAGACTTGCTTTGCAACTCAAGCCACTGCCAGGTTTGTTCGCTGATGGTAAAGTCAGATGTCAGATTATCTGCCGACGTATTGGCCTCGGCATCTGTTGAAGCCGGGTAGAATTTCAGAAACTCGGCAAGTCGTTCCTTCCCGAACATACGCTGCGCTGCATCTCTGAACTCCTGGGCATTGGCATGGGGCAAAGAAAATGCTTTGAAAGGATAATATTCAGCTTCCTGCCATCCGGCCAGAAGAGGAATTTTCATCTGTTCGCCACGAGCGAATACCGCTGCTGGAAATTCCGGCACGACAAAATGATCGACGTTCGGCGAGAATGCGGTGACGATCGGATTCTTGTCAAAATTCCATAGCGCGGCATTATTTAACGCATCCGCAGGCATGGATCTGAGTTCAGAAATAGATTTCGCTCCCATTTTTTGCATATACGCCTGGCCCCTTAAGCGAGACTCCTCAAAGCTCTCCAGCGGGCCATATTTGCCGTCCCAGAACGCGCCACTCTGGCCGATAGCTTTATGAAACAGTCCCTTCGCAGGCGGCGACATCATCAATATCCCTACGGACATGGCACCAGCCGACTCACCAAATAACGTGACGTTCTCGGGGTCACCACCAAACGATGCAATATTATCTTTCACCCAGCGTAACGCAGCGATTTGGTCCTGCAGGCCGTAATTACCTGATGCGCCTTCGGCATCCAGTTCAGGATGGGCCATAAAGCCCAATACCCCAAGGCGATAATTTAAGGTGACCAGCACGACACCTTTTTCCGCCAGTTTGGTTCCATCGATGGTTGGGTCGCTGCCTGAACCGAACTGAAAACCACCGCCGTGCAACCAGACCATGACGGGCTGTTTATCAGACGTTTTTTTACTGTTGGTCCAGATGTTTAATGTCAGACAGTCTTCACTTCGAGGGGAGCCGGGGACCGGATCTTTTTCCAGTGCCGACAAACAACGGCTTCCTGGCAGATGCGCATCTCGCACACCATCCCATGCTTTATGCGGCACAGGCGCATGCCAGCGAAGCTCACCCACTGGGGGTTCTGCATAGGGAATACCTTTAAAAGCCAGCACGCCATGTTCATCACGATCGACACCCCGGATGACACCCGTGCGTGTCTGCACTTCTTCGCGTACTTCTTCAGTATCCGTATCCGCAGCGGCAAAGCGAGCCGGTACAAAGGCGGCGCAGGCAATTAACCCAGACAACAGTAAAAGTTTCATAAAATTCCTTTTTAATCTAACCGTTAGAGATTTAGCTCTCAGTGACTTGATGCAGTCTGGTGGCAAAAGAAGATAATATGAAATAGATAATTTTGACCAATCAATCATTGTTAATGATTGATTGGGTGATTGAGAGAGCGATTGATTGAATTACGCCGCCTGTCTGCGCGTTCTACAACTCGACCTCATCAAGGCGCATTAAACGGTCCAGGCGCTGATGGTAGCAAAAAAGGGTGGGAGGCGCAGTTCATCCTATAACCACACTTCTACACGACGGCGCACAGTTTCACTCCTAATGCCTCAGCGACACGAAACACGGTACCAAACTTAACCTGGTCGGGGTCTTTAAACAGCCGTTTCAACGTTGATGCCGATACACCCGTTTGCAGTTCAAGAGTTGCCAGATCAATGTCCAGCTCTTTGCGACGTTGGTTGAGTTGTTGCCCCAACTGCGCAGGCTCAGTAATGATCTGTTCGGCTAGCGCAAGGTCTGATTCTTGCGCCCGCAACGCCACCGCTTTTTTAACGTCACTCAATAATTCGCTCATGGTATGCAGTTTGGCTGCGAGCGTTGCGTTGTCATAGTTCATATATGACCCTTTGGTTAATATTTTTACAGCGAAAAGATGTTTTATGAGCCATTTATAATGCCAGATGTCATATGTGGTCTTTTTATCGAATTAATTTTAAAAATGGGTCATTTATGAGCCACTGTCAACCGCGGGGGTCATTTAAGGTCTTTTTTCGGTAAATAAAGGCAAAAAAAGTCCATGTGTGACCCTTTATATTAGAATAAATCGGCTTATCCAGATTCTGAATAACCAAATGTAAATTAATTGTTTCACTCGTATTGATAGAAACCTTATTAATTAAGACATGTTAAACAATACGAGTTTGTCGCATGTCTTATCGAATCAGCCTGCTGGATAAAAGCCCGGTCGCGAAGAACGACTCGCCTGGCGATGCACTGAAACACACCCTGCACCTGGCACAACAGGCGGAAGCCTGGGGTTATCACCGTTTCTGGATTGCCGAACATCACAACACCGCACGCCTGGCAAGCCCATCGCCGGAACTGCTGATTGCGTGGATTGTGGGGCAAACCCGCCGTATTCGCGTCGGTTCCGGTGGGGTGATGTTGCAGCATTACAGCCCGTATAAAGTGGCTGAAAACTTTAACCTGCTGGCAAACCTCGCACCCGGCAGGGTTGATCTCGGCGTAGGTAAAGCGCCCGGCGGCTTGCCACTGTCGACACAGGCTTTGCAGCGTGGCGGCCAAGATAAAGAGTCGTTCGCTGAAAAACTCACCCAGCTTGATAACTGGCTCTCTTTACCCGCCGCACAGGATGACGAAGAAACCTTACGTGCCACGCCAATTCCTGCACAAAGTGCTGAGCGTTTCTTGCTGGGCGCAAGCCTTGAGAGTGCAACACTTGCCGCAAACCTTAACTGGAACTTCGTCTATGCCGCCCATCTGAATGGCGACAAAACGCTGATGCGCGACGTTCTTAGTACCTGGCGCAGCATAAGCCAACGCGACACGTTGGTGGCGGTGCAGGTGATTGTGGCAGCCGATGCCGAAACTGCCGATGAGCTGGCAAGCCTGGTCGAAATCTGGAGCGTTGAGCTGGAAAACAACCAGCGCGTAAGTGTGGCCAGTGAAGCGCAGGCTTATGCCTTTGCTCGCCAGGCGGGCAGCGCTATCAAAAAAATCGAACGGCGCGAACCTTCATTGCTGAAAGGCACAGCAGAGACAGTCCATGCAGGGCTTGAGGCACTGAGCCAGCAGTTTGGAATCGACGAGTTCATCATTGATACCCCGATTGCCGATGCTGCCGCGCGCTTGCAGTCGCTTCGTTTATTGGCAGGCGTGACACCGCTGAAATCGGTTTCTGATTATGCCGCCTCCTTTACCGCACAGCATGAAGCCTGGTAAGGAAAGCGCGATGACATTCAAACAGCAGCTTATCGACTGGCGACGCGAGCTACATCAGAACCCGGAGCTTTCCGGGCAGGAAGTGGCGACTACCACACGTATTCGCCATTGGCTGGAGTCTGCCGGGCTGCGTCTGTTGCCGTATTCACTTGCCACCGGCGTGGTCGCTGAAGTGGGGCATGGCGATAAGGTGATTGCGCTGCGCGCCGATATTGATGCACTACCGATTCATGAAACCAGTGGCGTTGCATTCAGTTCACGCAATGACGGCGTGATGCATGCCTGCGGGCATGATGTTCACAGCAGTGTGATCCTCGGCGCAGCCTTGTTACTCAAAGAGCGTGAAGCACAACTGGCGGGCCGTGTGCGTTTGTTGTTTCAGCCCGCGGAAGAGAATTTCACCGGGGCGAAGGCATTAATTAAAGCCGGGGCGCTGGAAAACGTGTCGGCAATTTTCGGCATGCACAACGAACCGGGCTTGCCTGTTGGCACCTTTGCCACCAGAGGCGGCGCATTCTATGCCAATGTCGATCGTTTCGTTTTACGGGTGAAAGGAAAAGGCGCTCATGCCGCACGCCCACACGAAGGGCACGACCCCATTGTGCTGGCAAGCCAGCTGGTTATAGCGCTGCAAACTATCGCCAGCCGCGATATCGATACGCTGGATTCGGTGGTGGTCAGTGTCACGCGCATACAAGGGGGAAATACCTGGAATGTGCTGCCGGAAAACGTCGAACTCGAAGGCACGGTGCGAACGCATCGTGCCGATATTCAAAAGCAGGTTGAGAAACGCATTCGTGAAATTGCAACCGGCTTAGCCAGTGCCTTTGGCGCACAGATTGAAGTGGAATGGTTTAACGGGCCGGTGACGTTAATCAACGATGAGCAATGGGCGGCATTTGCCATGCAGTTGGCACAAAGCGTGGGTTACCAGACGCAGACTTCCCAGTTGCATATGGGCGGTGAAGACTTTGCGGTTTATCTGCAAACCATTCCCGGTGCGTTTGTCAGCATTGGTAGCGCCAGCCCTTATGGTTTACATCATTCGGCGTTTAATCCGGATGAAGCATTAATTGAAGATGCAGCGAGATATTTCGCAACGCTTGCTGAACAGGCGTTACTAAAAAACTAACTATTGCTCATTTGCAGGGGGTTCACTCCCCGGGATGCGTGCGGCCAAAATATAGGGGTATATATGTCAAATAATCGACAACTGCGTCTTGGAACAATCTTGCATGGCGCATCGGGAAATATGTCGGCATGGCGTCACCCGGCAGCGATTGCAGATGCCAGTATTAATTTTGAATTTGTGAAAGAGACGGCGTTAAAAGCAGAGGCGGGCAAACTGGATTTTTTATTCGTCGCCGACGGTTTATATATTAATGAAAAATCGATCCCGCATTTTCTCAACCGATTTGAGCCGTTAACGGTGTTATCGGCGCTGGCGAGTGTTACCACCCATTTAGGGCTGGTCGGCACGCTATCCACCTCTTACAGCGAGCCTTTTACTGTTGCCCGCCAGTTTGCAAGCCTGGATCATTTAAGCAAAGGACGCGCGGGCTGGAACGTGGTGACATCACCATTGGAAGGCTCCGCTAAGAACTTCTCTCGCGAGAAACACCCGGAGCATGCTTTGCGTTATCGCATCGCTGATGAATATCTCGATGTCGTAAAAGGGCTGTGGGATTCCTGGGAAGAAGATGCATTTATTCGTGATAAAGACAGCGGTAAATTCTTTGACCCTAATAAATTACACACGCTGGACCACCGTGGTGATTTCTTCCAGGTGGCTGGCCCGCTGAATATATCGCGCACGCCACAAGGCAGGCCTATCGTATTTCAGGCAGGGGCTTCTGACGATGGCAAGAAATTAGCCGCGCACCATGCCGATGCTATTTTCACCCATCACGACACGCTTGAAGAAGCGCAGCATTTCTATCGTGATGTGAAAAGCCAGCTGGCAAGTCACGGTCGCAATGATGATGACCTGAAAATATTCCAGGGCGTGAGTGTGATTGTCGGTAAAGACGCAGATGACGTCGAAAACCAGTATCAGACCACCGCCGCGCTGGTTTCAATTAACGATGCACTGAATTATCTCGGCCGCTATTTTGAGCACCACGATTTCAGCCAGTATCCGCTGGATGAAGCGTTCCCGGATATCGGGGACCTGGGGCAAAACAGTTTCCGCAGTACCACCGATGAAATCAAACGCAATGCCCACGAACGCAATCTGACACTGCGCCAAGTGGCGCTGGAAGCCGCATCTCCACGCCCACGCTTCGCGGGAACGGCCCAACAAGTGGCAGACGGACTACAGCAGTGGTTCGAAACCCACGCCGCCGACGGTTTTATCATTCAGGGTGGCACCCCGGATACCTTCCCGCGCTTTGTTGACGAGGTGGTTCCCGAGTTGCAGGCGCGAGGCTTGTTCCGCACGCAATACCCAGGCACCACGCTGCGTGAAAGTCTCGGGCTTAAGAATCCCGTTAATCAATTTTCATAGCCGTTGCAGGTCGGATTAGCGAAGCGACATCCGACAATAAAAATAAACACCAAAATAAAAAAGAGAACCTGTTATGCACAAAACATCGCTCATTCTTGCTATCGCTCTGGCACTTTCGTCGGCACAAACGCTGGCACAAGAGGTCACCATTAATGGCACTGGCGTAAGTCTGGAAGCCAATAAAACGCCGATTAACACCGTTGTGAATCCGCAGGCCGTAGCGAAGCTGCCAAAAGATTACCGCTTTGCCGTTCCGGGTAAATTCACCGTCGCGGTTGCCGCACTCAATTCGCCGCCATTAACGGTGTTTGCTGAAGATAACAAAACGCTGCTGGGGAGCGAGGTGGATATTGCTCGCCTGGTGGCGGACAGCTTAGGGCTGGAACTTAACGTGGTACCGACATCCTGGGAGGACTGGCCCTTGGGCGTGAGTTCCGGGAAATACGATGCGGCAATCAGCAATATTACCGTCACCAAAGACCGTAAACAGAAATTCGACTTTGCGACCTACCGTAAAGACTCACTGGGCTTTTATGTAAAAGCGAACAGCCCGATTAAGAAGATTGAGAAAGCGGAAGATATCGCCGGGCTGCGCATTATCGTCGGCTCCGGGACCAACCAGGAATCAATTTTGCTGGCGTGGAATGAAGAGAACCTGAAGAAAGGGCTTAAACCGTTCACCCCGGTTTATACCAAAGACGATGCAGCACAAACCCTGGCATTGCAGTCTGGCCGTGCTGATGCATTCTTTGGCCCGAACGTGACCGGTGCCTGGAAAGCGGCACTGACGCAGAAAACGCAACTGGTCGGTGTGGTGGATGGTGGCTGGCCAAAAGCTGCGCATATCGCCGTCACACTGAAGAAAGGCAGTGGCCTGGTTGACCCGGTGCAAACCGCACTCAATGGCGTCATCAAGAATGGCGATTACAACAAAGTGCTGAACCGTTGGGGCGAAGGCGTCGAGCAAATCCCGGCATCTGAAATCAACCCAGCCGGCCTTGGCGACTAAGGAGCGACCCATGAGCGAACAATTTCGTGATGTCTCACCGGAAGCGCCGGAACTCCAGCCGATTATTGCCGGGCTGTTTGGCGAATATGAAGCGCGTTATGGGGATTACTTTTCCCGTGATGCGGAAGTCGAACTCACCGAATGGTATCTGGCGCCTCAGGGGTTATTCATTGTTCTGGAGCGTGACGGCGAGATTATTGCCACCGGCGCGTATAAGCCATTTGATGAATACACCGCCGAGATAAAACGTATCTGGACGCATCCGGAATTACGTCAGCAAGGGCTTGCCCAGCGCGTCATGCGGGAGCTGGAAAACAGGGCGCAGCTTGCCGGTTATAGCCATCTTTATCTCACCACCGGTTTTCGCCAACCGGAAGCGGTAAAGCTGTATCTGAGTCTTGATTACCAACCGCAGTTTGATATCTACCGCGACCGCGAAGAATACAGCGTGGCTCCTTTCGACGGGCGCTTACGGTTTACCAAACAGCTAACCGTTGCGCAGCTGAAAACGGCCTGAGGAATCATCATGACAACACCATCAAATCTGCCATCAACCATTAAAGTGGTTCCGGCGCGTTACCCGCTGCGCACGTTGGGGGCGGTCGTCGCGCTGTTTGTGCTGGCAATCGTTATACAGTCGGTGGCGTTTAACCCGCGCTGGGAATGGAGCGTCTTTGCCCGTTGGTTCTTCGACCCGGTGATCCTTGAAGGTCTGGCACAAACATTATTGCTGACGCTGATTGGTACCGCGCTCAGCGTGGTGATTGGCGGCTTGCTGGCGCTGGCGCGGCTGTCTTCATCATGGCTGTTAAACAGCCTGGCGTGGGGCTATATCTGGCTGTTTCGTTCATTGCCGCTGATTGTGGTGCTGATCATTCTGTATAACTTCTCCTATCTGTACGACACGCTTTCAATCGGTATTCCGTTTACCCAAATCAGCTGGGCAAGTTACCAGACGATCAACGTGTTGGGCCAGTTTTCTACCGCGGTTGTTGGGCTTACGCTTGTGCAAAGTGCGTATACGGCCGAGATTATTCGCGGCGGTTTTCTGGGCGTGGATCACGGGCAATATGAAGCGGCAGCAGCATTAGGTTTACCGGCATGGCGACGCACGCTGCGTATTATTTTGCCACAGGCGCTGCGCACCATTTTACCTTCAGGTTTCAATGAAATTATCAGCCTCGCGAAAGGCACAGCGATGGTTTACGTACTGGCAATGCCGGAACTGTTCTACACCATTCAGATGATCTACAACCGCACTCAGGAAGTGATCCCACTGCTGATGGTCGGCGCGGTCTGGTATCTGGTTATCACCAGCGTGCTGTCTTTGATTCAACATCTGGTTGAACGCTGGCTGGCTCGCAGTGAACGCCGCTCCGCTATCAACCAACAAAGCCCGGCTCGCCAGACACCACGCCAGCCTGTACTGCAAACTCAGGAGGCCGCTCATGCTCCACTCCCATAATCAAGGTTCCGCTAATCAAACCGGCCATATTTCCATTACGGGCGTCAGTAAATATTTTGGCCGCCATAAAGCGCTGGATAACATTTCTCTCGAGCTAGAACCGGGTTCGGTGACGGTGATTCTTGGGCCATCGGGTTCGGGAAAATCAACGCTGTTACGGGCGATTAACCATCTGGAGCGGGTGGATGAAGGCTTTATCCAGATTGATGGCGATTACATTGGCTACCGCCAGGCGGGCGACAAACTGTATGAGCTGAAAGAAAAAGAGATCCTGCGCCAGCGCGTTAACGTCGGCTATGTGTTCCAGAACTTCAACTTGTTCCCGCATCTCACGGTGCTGGAAAACCTGATTGAAGCACCGATTGCCCATAAGCAATTGAGTCGTAAAGCGGCGATTGAGCAGGCGTATCAATTACTCGATGTTGTCGGGTTGCGTAATAAAGCGGATGCCTGGTCGCGCCATCTTTCCGGTGGGCAGCAGCAACGTATTGCTATTGCCCGTGCTCTGGCACTGCGACCACGCGTGATGCTGTTTGACGAACCCACCTCGGCACTCGACCCGGAGTTGGTGGGCGAAGTGTTGGATGTGATTAAAAAACTGGCTCGTTCCGGTACCACGCTTGTCGTTGTCACCCATGAGATAGGATTTGCCCGTGAAGTGGCGGATAACGTGGTGTTTATGGTCGACGGCAAAATTGTTGAGCAAGGCAGCAGCGATGAAGTGCTTAACCATCCACAACATTCCCGAACGCGTCAGTTTTTATCGAAAGTACTTTAAGGAGCAGTTATGAAATTTGTCCCACTGGCGCTGTTGATCTTTAGTTCGGCGAGCTTTGCGCAGGGAAGCCTCGATCTCAAAGCCAACGAACAGCCCATCCATACGGCTAAAGACCCGGACGCTATCAGTAAAATCCCGCAGGATTATAAGTTTGTTGAGCCGGGTACGCTGACGGTCGCTATTTCCGCGCTAAATTCACCACCGCTGGCGATGCTTGCGAGTGATAACCGCACCAGGATCGGCAGCGATCCTGATATCGCCCGTTTGCTGGCCGATAGTTTGGGTCTGAAACTCAAACTGGTGCCGACCGCATGGGAAGACTGGCCACTTGGCATTACGTCCGGTCGCTACGACGTGGCGCTGGTGAATATTGCGGTGACCGAGCAGCGTAAGACGAAGTTTGATTTTGCGACCTATCGCGTGGATTCACTGGCATTTTCGGTGAAATCAGACAGCCCGATTCAAAAAATTGCCGGGCCAGCAGACGTGAGCGGGTTACGGATTATTTTAGGCTCTGGGACCAATCAGGAAAAAATCTTGTTGGGCTGGAATGAGCTAAATGAACGAGAAGGACGCAAACCGGCGCAACCGATTTACCTGACGGATGACGCTTCCGGTAATCTTTATATTCAGGCCGGGCGAGCGGATGCAACCTTTGGCCCGCAGAGTGTGGCGGCCTATAAAGCGGCGTTAACCGGGAAAACACGAGTCGTTGGGCTTGGGCCTAAAAAAGCCTATGTTGCGACCACCACCAAAAAAGGAAATGGGCTGGTTTATGCATTGCAGGCTGCCCTTGATGGCGCAGCAAAACGTGGCGAATACCAGCAGGTTCTCGACAGATGGGGAGAAAAGGGTGAAGAAGTCGCTTCAGCGGAGGTTAACCCGCCGGGGATTACCTATCCGTAGCCATATCTTTTTCGACTAAAAGCGCCAGGTGAATAAACCCGTGAATATCACCCAGTGCCTGTTCACGTGCCAGCGGCGCACTGTCGATAATCAGTTGATCCGAATACCCGTTTAGCAGGGAACTTAGCTGGCGGGTAACGCGCAACACATCCGTCTGGCGGAACACGCCGCTTTCAATACCAGCCGCAATAACACTCGCCAGCAACGCATCCCACTTTTCGGTCAGTGTTAACGCAAGCTCAGCATAAACCTTGTTATGCACCGCGAGGCGCCACAACGAACCGTACAACTCCCACACGGCGTCAGCGCGGTCGGGTAAATAATCTTCCACAAAAGTATTCAAGCCTTGCTCGGGAGGCAGGGCGCGAGTTTTTTGGGTAAAGGTTTCCAGCTCGGCATACATAAAGCGCGAAAACGCTTCCACGCACAGCGTCTGCCAGTCCGGAAAGTAATGGTAAATATGGCTACGGGCGATACCCACTTGTTCGGTCAGCTCGCGGGTTGTGACCTTTTCCACCCCTTTTTCGGTGAACAGGACAATCGCGGCATCAAGAATATTCTCTTTTAGAACAGTCGCTTTTTGTTTCATCTCGGCACCTTCGTTGACTTTGAGCAAGTGCTCAAATAGAATCCTTTCGTTCTTGAGCAACCGCTCAAGAATAACAATCTAAGAATATAAAGTCATGCATACTTCACCTGAAACCGCACAGCTTGTGCCATCGCGCGGTGCTTTAACCACCATCAAAAAACTCGCCAGACTGCACAGTAAAAAGCTGGTCATTACGCTTGCGCTGGTGGTCGCCGAGAACGTTATTTATCTGCTTTACCCACTAATGGCCGGCTTTGCCATCAACGCCATTATAAAAGGGCAGCCGCTTCATGCATTGTTATATGCGCTGGTGGTTTTCATTATGTGGGCAATAGGGGCGGCACGCCGCAGCATGGATACGCGAACATTTGCCGTCATCTATGCCGGGCTTGCGGTCCCGGTCATTCTGGCTCAACGCCAGGATAAACACGATCATTCAACAATCGCTGCGCGTGTGACACTGTCACGCGAATTTGTGAATTTCTTCGAAACACACCTGCCGCTGTTGATTACGTCGGTCGCTTCAATCATCGGTGCGGTGATTATGTTGCTGACCATCGAGTTCTGGGCGGGCATCGCTTGCCTCGTGGTGCTGGTTTTCTTCGCATTTTTCCTGCCGGGCTACACCCGCAAGAACGAAATGCTGTATGAAAAACTCAATGACAGGCTGGAAAAAGAGGTGGGATTTGTCGGTTATGCGAGCGAAAACACGCTGAACAAGCATTACAACTTTCTGGCGCGTATTCGTATTCGGCTGTCCGATCGTGAAGCGTTTGGATATCTGGCGATTGGTATTGCCGCAGCGTTCCTGTTCTCAATGACCATCTTTTTGATGACCGTGAAAGGTGTCGGGAACGCCGGGCATATTTACTCTGTCATGACCTACATGTGGATGTTCGCCATGAGCCTTGATGACGGCCCATCTCTGCTTGAGAAGTACTCACAGCTCAAAGAGATAGGCAAACGCGTCAATACAGGACTGGTGGATTAACCCACTTCCGGCAAAGCACTGGACGCAATCAGCGCCTGAATAACAATCACGGCAATACCGCAGGCGAACACTACAACCAGCAGCGGTTTGCCTCCGACGACACGGTAACCAGGCTCTTTTTGAGTCTGGCGACTTTTCCAGACCAGCAGCGACGGGATGATGAGCGCAAGTATTGCCAGCGCAACACCGGCATAACCCAGCGCCATAACAAACCCTTGCGGGTAAAACAGGGCGAAGACCAGCGGTGGCAAAAAGGTCATCAGCCCGGTTTGCGCCCGGCCAGCTGCATTACGTTTGCGGTTAAACAAATCGCTTAGATAATCGAACAACCCCAACGACACGCCCAGGAATGATGTGGCCAGCGCAAGGTCGGCAAAAAGATGCACCGCCAATTCGACATGCGACGAGGCTACCACTTCACGAACCGCCTGCAATAAACCATTCAGACCAGAGTGGTTAGCTAAAAGCCCGCTAAACACACCTGAATCAATCGCACCCAGCGTGGCGACTTGCCAGAAGATATAAGCCACTAACGGAATGGCGCTGCCGATGATAAACACCCAACGCAGTTTGCGCAGGTTGCCATCCAGATAGCTGACGATACTAGGTACGCTGCCGTGGAAACCAAACGAGGTGAAGATCACCGGAATGGCTGAAAGCGCCAGACCTTTCTCCAGCGGCAACGTCAGCAAGTTAGTGTGATGGATGTGCGGCATCATCAGCCCCAGCATTATCACCAACATAATAATCTTGGCGCTGAACAGCACGCGGTTGAACATATCCACCATATAGGTGCCGATGCAGACAATCCCCCCGGCAACAATCGTGAACAGCAAAACCCCGGTGGTGACGGAGACAGATGCCGCAAACCACTGGTTCAGACTTGCGGCTAACAGCTCGCCCGCACCGCTGATATATGCAGCCGTCAGGGCATACATCAGGAACAACATGCTAAAGCCGGTCAGCCATTGCCCCGGCTTCCCGAGATAACGGCGGGCAAGGGTGCCAAGCCCGGTGTCGGCGGAGACGTGCTGATAAACTTCAACCAGCAGCAGTGCGGTGTAACACATCAACCCCCACAGACCGATGAGCAACAGAAAAGTCACCCCAAACCCAACACCTGCTGAAGCCA
This sequence comes from Buttiauxella brennerae ATCC 51605, assembly GCF_001654925.1. Classification (GTDB taxonomy): domain Bacteria; phylum Pseudomonadota; class Gammaproteobacteria; order Enterobacterales; family Enterobacteriaceae; genus Buttiauxella; species Buttiauxella brennerae. The sequence continues at coordinate 149,827 of NZ_LXER01000015.1, read as the reverse complement.
GCGGCATTGCCAACATTCCTGCGCCAATTGTGGTTCCGGCGACGATAAAGATACTGCCAAGAGTGCGATTCTTCACGCTTCCCTCTGAATTTACGCTTGTAATAACGACATTATGCCGCGCAGGGTAAGGGATTGTTACGCACTCGTCAAATCAGGGTTACATCTGGTGTAATCTTTAGTTTACGATTTCATTTGGTGCCCAGAAGTGAAAACCTTCTGCTTTGGAGCCATCGAGCAAAGCGCAATCCCAAGGGCGATCAGCAGCGCGCTGACCAGGTGGAAGCCGTGTAATGGCACATGGAGAAACAGCACGCTAAACACGCCACCGCTTAGTGGAATAAGGTGCGAATAAACTTCACCGCGGGTAGCACCTATCGCCTGAATACCTTTATTCCACAGTAAATACGACAGCCACGACGGGAAGATAACCAGGTACGCCAGCCCTAGTAAGAAGCCTGAATTAAAGTAGGCTTTCATCTCAGATGCGTAGTGAGCCGCTGAATATAGCGACAACACCGGAAGCAACACTATAGCCCCAATGGCCGCACTCACTGCCACGAACGCATTCCCGCCAACCTGTTTTGGTTTTAACCGCAAGAACGCGCAGTACAATGCCCAGCTGATTGCTGAACCCATGGTCCACACGTCGCCACGGTTAAGATTTTTGAGCGTATCCAGGTGCAACAGGTCGCCCTGCATCACCAGATAGATCACGCCCAAAGAACTGAGCACCACGCCATAAATATTGCGCCGCGAGATGGCCTCTTTGAAAATAAACTTATTAATGAGCAGCACTAATGCTGGCGTGGTGGATAAATAAATCGCCGCATTCAATGAAGAGGTGTATTGCAGGCCGATGTAGAGCGTCACCGGGAATAATACTTGCCCGCATAACGCGAGGAAAAGCACCGTGTATTTTGTCTCGACCATCACCTGCCATTGGGCTTTTATCTGCCGGAAATAGAGGCCGATGAGCATCACAGCGGTAATTAACCAGCGGGCTTCTGACAGAACAACAGGGTCAACCTGTGCTACCAGTTCATGACCCACAACATAGTTTCCGCCCCAGAAACAGGCGGCAAGGCTTAACAGTAAATACGGCATATTTTAGTTTCCAGAAAACGGTTCAATGCATACAGGCATTGATTCAATGCATACTGCTGGTTTTACATCGCCGCTTCAGACGGTGCGAGCCACCTGGTGTTAACGGGCTAAGTATCAACAGATCATTGATTCATGGGTTTGTGGAGTACAATGGTAGGGTGGCGAGATAACGGAATCTAATTCATCTTTTTCATGGCGAGGTATAGTTTAAAACTATGAGGTTTACACTGCGGCAACTGGAGTTTTTCATCGCGCTGGCGCAAACACAGCAGATATCCAAAGCGGCCTCACGCTGTAATATCTCGCAGTCGTCGATGACGGTCGCCATGCGCAATCTCGAATCCTCGCTCAACAACCAGCTGTTTTTACGCCAACCGAAAGGTATTGAGCTGACTGCCGCAGGTGAGCGCTTTCTCCACTACGCCCGTAAAATCATTAATGACAGCCAACTGGCCATCGACGATTTACTGCATCAGCCACAGCTGGAGCAAGGCACGGTCAATATCGGCATTGCCAAAACCCTTTCGGCGTATCTGCTCCCGGCAGTGATTCTTGAAGTTGAACAGCACTTTCCATTAATGACGATTAACTTCATTGAAGCGGACCCGCTGGCGTTAACCGATTCGTTAAAGCGCCAGGAAATTGATTTCTCGCTGTTGTTAACTTCAAATATTGCCCATGACAGCGCCCTGAAAACTGAAATTTTCATTCGCTCACCGCGCCGACTCTGGGCGGCACAAGGCCACCCGCTATTGAACCAGGACGTTATTCATCTCGCGGATCTCGCAAACCAACCATTCCTGCTGCTGGATACCGACGAATACCCCGACGTGATTAAAGAGCACTGGCGCACGCATGGCGGTAGCCCGAATATCAGTTTCACGACAACTTCATTCGAAACGGTGCGCAGTCTGGTTGCAAAAGGAAAGGGCGTGACGATATTGTCTGACCTGGTGTATCGCCCATGGTCACTGGAAGGGTTACGCGTAATGCGCCGCAGTATTGCAGACAGCACAACGTATATGGATGTCGGCGCCGTAACACTTGCGCAGCGGGAAGTTGCCGCCCCTGCGGCGACGGTGCTGGACTATTTGCGCCGTGTGATTACACGCCTGGGCGAAGAGGTGTGATAGCGCAACCTGCGATTCCCTGGTGTTGACTTCAATACGATTAATTATTGACCCCGGATTATTCCGGGGTTTGTTTTAATTATCGGTAATAGTGATGGTGCCAACCGTGGTGGTGGCCACCATCGCGATAAATACAGCCAGATAAGCTCATTACAATGATTATGCTACTGATAACTAGTACAAATTTTTTCATGCTACACACCGTTTTTCACTATTAACATTACCCCTGATTATCGGTGGATATAAATCTGGAACAACCAGATAAAACTCAATTTTATCGCCTTCACATTTTCTTCAATATTGCTTATTTAATATTCACTGTCATCGTTAATATTATGAGTATTTTATTTCCCTTAATGGGTTTTAACTTAGCAGGCTAATGGTCAATGACCATCACTCCTGGAGTGAGTGCTGTTGATGATTTGTTTACTGTATTAATTGTAAGGTAACGACTCCGTTATATTTACAGGTAAAGATAACCGTTCTCGATAGCGAGAAATATATCCCATTCATATAAGGTTTTAAATTTTGAAATATTTAATATTACCGGTTTTGATCATGCCTTTGATGGTGTGCGCATCGACGAATAATGATGAACAGCGTAACTATGATCTCAAAAATTTCACATCTAATTATCATAAATATAATATTGGTGATATTGCTCACGACATTAATTTCACCCCTGACTATGAGATTAAAGCATGGCGTATCCGGCATTTACCCATGCCAAAGGCGGGTGCGTTCTGGAGTTATATGGACGGGACTTACGTCATGTTAAGAAAGAGCGATCGCCGGATTATTTCCGCTAAATCCTCGGATATATTTTACCCACGCATGATTGACTGATTTTTAATGGCAAGGCAATGATTCAATGAGAAATGTTAAGAGAAAGCTACTGGGGTGGGCACGTTCTGATTTTGTGACTTACAAAGAGGTATACAAGAAATTTGGCGGTAGTATAAATATGAATCCTGATGTTCTTGAATACTTTTTACAAGAGAAAAATATCTGTGTGGAATTTTTCCATTATGAAAAAAATGGCGAAATAATAGCAAGTTACTTCCTGATAGATGGCCGTGAAGTGGGCCTGAATGTGGCACAAGATTTCCCTGTGACCTTTGACGAAGTTCTTATTCCCATGGATAAGCAGGCTAAATTTGTTTTGCCCGATAGTACCAATAAGCTTTCGGTGGGGAACAGAGCGAATGTAAAAAATGCCACATTTACGCTATTCAGAAAGAAACAGGTTTGCTGGGTTAAAGAATCTTTCTCAGCCAAGAATGATAAAGCGCGTCGAAATGAGTTTAATAAATTCATTAAAAGTGGTGGCGAAGTTAAAAGTTATGATGAGTTATCACCACAAGAATTGGCGGAGATCTACATAAATCTATTCAAACTCAGGTTTGCCGATAGCGTGCGCTGTTATGAAGCTGAAAACTTAATCTGTATTCTGACAAAATTCAGACACATGCTTTTTGGCAACGTGCTTTACATGCATGGCAAACCTTGTGCGTATGATTTGATGCTTAAATCTGAAAGCGATGGAGCGGTGTACTTCGATGTGCCAAATGGCGGGCTCGATAAAAACTACCTGCATTTGAGTATCGGCAGCATTCTCATGTGGCTGAACATCAAGTCTGCCAAAGAGCTGTGCCAGTCACTGAACAAAAAGATGACCATTTCTATTGGCGTTTATGAACCGCAATGGGAATACAAAAAGAGATGGGCAACGGTGTCCCATGTCGGGAAGGTGATCTGTTAAGTGACTACCTGTTTTTGATGGATTTACGTGAATTCTGCTGCCCTGATGGTGTGCAAAATCAGCAGAATTCACGTAGCGACGCCATATTTCGATAAAACAATATAATTCAAATGGTTAGAGTAACTCGTTAACTACCCCAACGGTCTTTAAGATAACTGACGGCTTCGCGGGTCTGTGGCTGATTGAGATAGTCCTCGCGGAACAAAATCGTGCCGCTGATTTGTGGCAAAGATTCATTGAGATCGAGCTGCTTTTTCAGCTCGGGAACGCCACCCTTTATCGTCCAGTCCGGTTCTTTCTTCGATGGTTCACCGATTTTGTAGAGCGCAACGCCAATATAAAGGCGCGTATTTGTTGGTTTCACCACATCTACCCACCATTTGGCGAGCACATCATAGCGAGCAGCATCACGGGCGAAAGGCCAGTACAACTGCGGGGCAATGTAATCCAACAAACCCTGTTGCACCCAGCGACGAGTGTCGGCAAACGATTCATCATACGCCGCGGCACCTCGGGTATCGGAACCATTCGGATCGAATGATCGGTTACGCCACACACCAGCAGGGCTTACACCAAACTCAACATTCGGTTTCAGTTGTTTAACGGTGCGGGAAACCTGTTCAATCAACAACTGAGTGTTATGCCGCCGCCAGTCTGCTTTGGAATTAAACTCTGCCCCATACTTTTTGAAGGTCTGGTTATCGTTAAGAGTAAAACCCGGGGACTCGGTATAGAAGTAGTCATCAAACTGGACACCGTCAATGGGATAACGAGTCACGACTTCGGCAACAATGCTGGTTACCCAGTCCCGCACTTCAGGGATACCCGGGTCGAGCACATAACGATCGCCGGAAGTGCGTATCCAGTCGCGGTGCAACACAAACACACTCGGCGGCTGGTTCGACAAAGTGTTATTGAGTTCGGCAACGGTCGACGGTTTAGTATTGGTGGAAACACGGTAGGGGTTAAGCCAGGCATGAACTTTTATACCGCGCTTGTGCGCTTCGTCGAGCATAAACTGCAGCGGATCGTAACCGGGGTCTTCACCAATTTTGCCCGTCAGCACATCTGACCACGGCAAAATTTTTGATGGCCAAAGAGCGGTGCCGTCGGGTTTAATCTGGAAGAAAACGGTATTGATGCCGAGCTCTTTGAGTTTATCCAGCTTCGCCTTCAGGGCTTCTTGTTGCTGGCTGATGCGCGTTGCAGAATTTGCCGGGTTAACGGATGCCAGCGGAGGCCAGTCAAGTCGCGAAACCGTTGCCAGCCAAATGCCACGCACAGACTCTTGAGTTTGTGGCGTCTTACCCGTAATGGGGTTTTTAGCCCCTGGCGATAGCGGGGTAACGAGTGACTTCGGCGGTGTGGATGAGCAGCTGGCAAGTAAAAGTGCCGCGACAACAAGAGAGCCTAATTTTTTGGCTTTCGTTCCGCAAAGAACGCTATGTGAACTGCTGATAATTGACTCCAGTGTTTCGGGTAGTCGCTGAAAGAAACATTCTCTTATTATTTGAATTTAAGTCAATCAGTTAGCACCAGCTATTGTAGGGTTAATGAAGCCAACTTCACTCGCACTAAATTAAATGTTAGTACTCTTTAAACGCCAGCTCAAGACGGGCGAGTAAAGGTTTAAACAGGTAACTTAGAAAGGTCCGCTCACCCGTTTTTATCGTCACACTTGCAGGCATACCGGCTTTGATTTTGTAATCACCCAGCAAATGCACGCCTTCTGTTGAGACTTGTACTTCTGCTAGGTAATAGGGCTGTTGTGTGACTTCATCAATCAAGCGGTCAGCCGAAATGGTTAACACGCGCGCAGGCACCGATGGCAATAACGCATGGTTAAGGGCAGGGAATAGCACATCAACCATCAGACCTGGTGCCATTTTATCAATGGCGTGCACCGGTATTTTGGCATCAATTTGCAGTGGCTGCCCGGCGGCAACAATATCCATCAAATGTTCGCCTGGTTGAATAATGCCGCCCACAGTGCTTATTTTGACATCCAGAACGATGCCATCAATCGGCGAACGGATTTCGGTGTTATCCAGTTCATGGCGGGTAGAAACCAGTTCATCTTCAAGCATCGACACTTCTTTTTGCTTTTCACTCAGTTCAGATTCCACTTCGCGCAAATATTGGTGACGCACCTGATACGCTTTGATTTTCAGTTCATTTTGCTGTGATTTTAGCTTCGCGATATTCAGAATATCCTCTGATACGCTGCCGGATATTTCAGCAGCTTCGCGTTCAAGCACCAGTAATTGTGCTTTTGGGTAGTAGTTTTTTTCGCTCAGTGCTCTTATCGCACCCAACTCCCGATTGATTAGATTAGACTGATGATCCCGAAAACTTTTTATTTTATTTAAATTATCAGTTTGTTCTACAAGCCCATCGAGCGTCTCCTGAATCATTGATAATTCATCCTGGATATTTTTCCTACGCGTATCAAATAGTTTTTCTTGCAGATTCCTCACCTCAATCAGGCGTTTATTATCGGCAAATTGCAAGGTTAGTTTATTATCAAAGGTGATGGTTTCGAGACCGCCTCTTTCTGCCAGCAAACGATCTTCAATGCTTTTTGCGGACATGTATTGCGCATTTAACGTGCTATAACGCATGCCAAGCTGCATTTTATCCACGCGTACTAATACCTGGTTTTTTTTAACTAAATCGCCTTCTTTAATAAAGATATCGGTGACCCGACCACCGCTCAAATGCTGAATGGTTTTACGATGGCTTGAAACTGTCACCGTGCCATCAGCCACGACCCCCGCATCTAAAGGGGCTTGTACCGCCCATAATAAGAAGCCGCCGACGCCAAGCGTAATAACGATCATCCCACGCAGAATCGGAGGCCAGATGTTGGTATCCACACTGCCTGAAGCTGGGTTTTCGGAGATATTGTTGTTCTTTTTCATCATCAGGCCTCGCGTTGCTGTTCATTACTCGATGAGGAAGAGGTCGCCACCGGTTTTAATATGTTTGCCTGGCGTAGACTGGCGAAAACCTGGTCGCGGGTTCCGAACTCCTGCACGGCTCCTTCATTGAGTAGCAAGACTTTATTGACCACGCCAAGCAGCGTCGGGCGGTGCGAGATAATAACTGTGGTTTGGCCCTGTGTTCGTAATGTATTGATAGCTTTGATTAAGGCAAATTCACCCGCGTCATCGAGGTTGGCATTTGGCTCATCGAGCACAATAAATGCCGGGTTGTTATACACCGCACGCGCAAGCCCAACACGCTGGCGTTGCCCACCGGACAACTGGTGCCCGCCGGTGCCCAGTGGTGTGTCGTATCCCTGGGGAAGTCGTAAAATCATTTCGTGTACACCGGCGAGGATCGCGGCGGCCACGATAAGTTCGCTGTCGCCTTTCGCAAAGCGGGCAATATTCTGCGCAATGCTACCGTCAAATAATTCAACATCTTGCGGCAGATAACCAATGGAGGGGCCAAGTAACTCTTTGTCCCACTGGCAAATATCTGCCCCGTCGAGGCGAACCTTACCGGATAACGGTTTCCAGACACCGACCAGCAATTTGGCCAGCGATGTTTTCCCGGATGCAGAAGGGCCAATAATGCCCAGCACTTCACCTTGTTCAAGCTGCAAAGAGATATTGCGCAACAGCGGGGCATGCTGGCCGGGGGCGGCAGCAAATACACTTTCGACGCTAATATTGCCTTTCGGGCGCGGGAGCGTCAGGACTTCTTTTGCCGCTGGGTATTCTTTCAGGAGTGTCGACAACTGGTGCCATGCGCTTCGAAATTGCACAAACTGTTTCCAGCTACCGATGATTTGTTCCACCGGGTTAAGCACTCGCCCAAGAATGATGGAAGCGGCAATCATCAGCCCTGGGGTAATTTGCCCCCCGATCACCAGTAATGCACCGGCACCCAGCGCGATGGATTGCAGTAACACACGCACAAAACGGCTTAAGCTGTTTAAGCTGGCCATTTTATCGGCAATCTGCGTTTGCAAAACCAGCACTTTGTCATGCTGCTCACCCCAGTGAAGTTTCAGGGTGGAAAGCATTCCCATTGCTTCGATGGTGTCGGAGTTTTGTAATTGCTTGTTGAGTTTGCTGGCGTTATTGATGGTTAACGCATGGGCTTGCTGAATAGGGCGTTTAGTTGAAAATTCGGAAACCAGGGTCAGGATAAACAATATGGTTATCCCTCCCAGAGAAAGGTATCCCAGCAGAGGGTGGACAAGAAACGCGATGAATAAATATACCGGCGTCCATGGAATGTCCAGCAATGCAAATAAGCTGTTGCCGGAAAGAAACTGACGAATTTGATCCAGTTCGGCTAATGCCTGCGCTGGATTACTGTCGCCAGTGGCAACCTTTCGTTTAAATGCAGCATTAAAGACGAGCTTATTTAATTTTACATCGAGTCTATTACCCAGTCTTATCATGACACTTGAACGGGCCGACTCAATCATCGCAATAACGATGTATATCCCGACAATAAGTAATGTCAGCATCAGTAAGGTGGTGGTGTTTTTACTGACCAGAACACGATCATAGACCTGCAACATATATATTGCCGGCGCCAGCATAAGCATGTTTATTACACAACTAAAAAACAACAGCATTATAAAGGTGGGTTTCGTACCCTTTAATGCATTCTTCAGTTCTGTTGGCGTATGCTGGCGCGACATAGTCTACTCCTTACGCAATCAGTGAATTATTGCCGTTGTTAGCGGCAAAGGTTGAAGGTAATTCGAGAATAAAATCACCGATATTAACGGTGGTTGAGTTGACGCCGACTAACGTAATGACATCAGCACCTACGGTGACGACGGTGTTACCGTTGTTTCCCGTAATCCCGACGCTGCTCGCAAAACTACCCGAAGTGATACCTAACAAACTCAAATCGAGGTAATCCTGTCCGCCATTGGCATTACTATCGAAGCCAGTAATACGGTCTTGCCCGAAACTTGCGCTGAAAGCGAAGATGTCATTACCGATACCGCCGTCCATGGTGTCATTACCCGCCTGACCGTTGAGAATATCGTTACCGATTCCACCGGAAAGAATGTCAGCACCTGCACCGCCGATCATGACATCGTTGCCGTTGCCGCCTTGCAGGTTATCGATTCCGTCACCGCCATCAAGGAAGTCATTTCCCAGCCCGCCTGACAGTTGGTCATTGCCTCCCATACCAAACAAAAAGTCATTACCGTTGCCGCCGGTGATGATGTTGGCAATGGCGTTCCCTGTGCCAATGAAGCTGCCCTGGCCGGTGAAGACCAGTTCTTCAACGTTATCGCTCAAGTCATAGCTACTGAGGTTGGTCTGTACGACATCATTCCCGGCGTTGAGGCCTTCGATGACAATGTCGCCCGCGTTATCAACGATGTAGGTATCATTACCCGCGCCGCCTGCCATGCTGTCAGCACCCTGGCCGCCATCGAGGTTGTCGTTACCCGCATCCCCTTGCAGGATGTCTTGCCCGGCATCACCGGAGAGGCTGTCGTTGCCGATACCACCAACCAGTAAATCATCGCCTGCAAGCCCCAGCAGAGTATCGTTACCACCTTCACCACGCAGGATGTCACTCCATGCGGTGCCGATGAGAACGTTACCGCCGTTGTTGCCCACAACCATGTCACCAACCGGCTGCGTCGTTGTTGATGTCAGCACCACCGGTGGGTTTCCTTCATCGTCAACGACGGTAACCACGACCTGCAATGTCCTGCCAATCATCGTCTGACCCGGCGTGTAACTGGCAGCAGTAGCACCGTTGATATTCACAAACCCGTTTCCGGCACTCATTCTCCACTGGTAACTAAAGTTACCGCCGGTCAAGCCGTCAGCATCAGCAATACCGGAGACAACAGCGGTAAGGGTGACGCTTTCAGTCGGTGTCAGGTCATTAATGACTGGCGCACCGGTAGTCGGCTGGTCCCGCACCATCACGGCCTGGGTTTGCGCAGAAACAATGGACTCTGCATCCCCCATTCGGTCATTGAAGCTGGCAACGACGCGAAGTGGTGCACCCAAAATAGCGCCAGGTACTCTGAACTCCTCACCGACGGCCTGATCACGCCATTGACCACTGGTAAACGCCTGCCATGTCAGCGTGATAGCGGCATTTGCCGCAATACCGTTTCCATCCTGCAGATTCGCCAGGTTTACGCGCAAAAGATCGCCAACCGAGGGTGAAGGGTTACTAATGGTGAGATTGCCCGTGGCCTGTTGAGCCGTGACCCATAACTGCTCGCCGTTACCGAACTCCACTTTTTCGATGTTTAGCAGGCGATCGATACCGTCATCAAGGTTCAATGCGGCATCGGGCGTGGCATGGTCAACCCTGAGGCTGCCATCTGGCATGCGGGTAAAGACGTAGTTGCTGCTGATATCGCGGTACACAGCAACGTCGGTTTCTGACCCATCACCCTCACGCAAAATTTCGCGCACTATCGCGAGTTGGTCGGGTTTTAAGGTGCCTGCCAGCATGTACGATTTCAGTTCGTTCATGCTGTCGGCAGTCGTGACGCCCGCAAGCCCGGTAACCGCAATGCGCACGTTGAGCCACGCGTCACCATCAATAATGTCATTGCCTGCTTTACCGGTAATGCGGTCGCTGCCGCCGCCGCCGAGCAAAATATCGCTGCCATCATCCGGGTTAAGCAACACGGCATCAGGATTGGCTGAGTGTGCCACACCGAGAATGGCCTGGAGGCCGCTAATCCTGTCAGCGCCTTCCTGGGTAAGATTATTGGAAAGCGGGGTGCCCAGAACCGGAGCGGTGCCGAGAGGCTGTTCGGTGCCCACTAACACATCGTTGTGTTTCCAACCCGATAACCCTTCAACCAGGTCGAAGCGATCCCGTAGGATAAACTCTTGCTGGTTGACGAAAATCGGAATACCGAGGTCAGAATTAGCACCGTGCGGGTCGCCTTTATGGATTGCCCAGTCGAATCCGGCCATACCATTGTTACGCTGAATACCTGCTCCCTGAACCATGATGTCGTCGCCTGCTTCGCCATCGTAGTCCGTGTCGTTACCCTGGCCGTTCAGCACGTCATGGCCGACAATCGTACTGTTGAAGAACAGTTCGGAGTTTTCGCCCGTTAGTGAGTCAAACCCGTCACCGCCTTCCAGCCAGTCATCGCCTTCGTTGCCAAGCAGGGCGTCCGCGCCGGAGCCGCCCAGAACAAAGTCATTGTCCCGGCCAGCAAAGACTTCCTGAGCATCTTCACCCACCACGACGAAGTCACTGCCGCTGCCACCGAACACCAGGTCGTTGCCGTTACCGGAGAAAATGACATCGTGGCCTGCATCGCCATGCAGGAAGTCGGCATCACCAACCGGCGTGCCGGTGTCGGTGATAATGTCATTGCCGTCACCCCCGTGAACGACATCCGCCTCATCGCCGCCATCAAGACGGTCATCACCACCATCCCCCCACAGGCTGTCGATGCCTTTACCGCCGATCAACGTGTCGTTACCGGCAGAACCGCCGAGCACCACATGGCCATCGCCGGTGTATTTAAGGTAAGCGCCATCAGCTGCGCCATCACCGTTAACATCATTAGTGGCTGCGCGCCGCGTCATTAAAGGCGTTAACAAGTCTTTAAGCGGGTTACCCCATTTCGGGTCTATTTCCGTTTGCAGCGCCTGGTTGACTTCGAAAATATGATCTGGCGTCTGGAACAGGTTAGCGGGCAGGTGAGATGAACCGTTTTCTCCAAGGTCGCTGTTGCGCATAACCAGCGCGGAGAATGAGTTGGCTTCCAGCTCATTGAGCATGTTCATCCCTTGAACGCGGCTCAGGTAGTAGAAACGGTCGCCGTCTTGCAGCATTTCCATTTGCGTTTCAAAAACAAAGTTGAAGGTGGAACCCAACATTCCGCCAAACTCGTTTTTACGCTCGGCAAGTCCGCCAATCCAGAAGTCGACCATATTCAGGCCGGACTCTTTTGTGGCCCATGCACCGGTGCTGTTGAAGAAATCCATCGCATCGGCGGGTGGAGACGTTGTGCTATTGCCGAACAGCAAGAAGTTCACCGCATCGCGTTTCCCTGCAATGGAGGTGGCAGCCAGAATCAGCTCATGCTGACCGTAAGCGGCCATAAAGTTGATGATGGAGGCTGGGTTTTTTAGATAAGTGGTGAAATCGGCCCAGCTGGTATAAGGCCTTAGTTCGCTGTTACCGCTTAATTCAAAGAACTGTTCACGGGCCTGGTTGAGTGTCGGCATGGCGGTATCACGCCCACGGGCAATATTCAGCGCACCTAAATCGAGCGGCAACCCGATAAGGTTATTGCGCAGAGCATCGGTAATAAATTCATCAATTTCATTACCGACTTGCCGTGTCATGCCGCGAACTATTGCGCCTATCGCCTGTTCGTCAGAAACCGTGTTACCGTTGATTTGGTTAAAGGCGACCGGGTTGAGGAACGCTTCAATCAGGCCAATGTCACCGCTTTGCATATCGATATCGGTACGCGCCACGGTTTCTGTCAGCATCGAGTGGCCAAAACGGTAAACCACGTGTGCGAACTCAGCAAAGATCAGCGGGTTAATGTCTGCGGTGTTAGAGAAGACGAACGGGTCGACGGCGGGTTGCACGGTGCGCGCAAACTCTTCGAACACCAGGTGCTGGTACTGCATTTCAGTGGTAAAACGGCCTGCCTGGAACAGATATTCGCCGTTCCAGACCAGCGTGCTGGTATCGGCTGGCAGTGCAGTTATCTGGTGTGCTGGCATCAGCCATTCGTTGATCAGGCTGATATCGCCGGTTGCCAGTAAAGTGGTTTTGTACTCTTCCACCAGGCGGTTATGTTCACTATGAAAAACAGCATGTACCGCGGTTAACCCGATGTTTTCATTACCGCGCCCGTCACCGGTGATGAAATGCCGATCGAGCAATTCGTCATCATAGGTTCCAGCGGGCTGTGCGCCGCCAATCACATTATCGTCATCGGCGAGCAGGCCTGCTTTTGGTGCCGCAGTGTGGGCAATGTCATCAAGAAAAGCGTGTCCGGTACGCAGCGTTCCGGCAGGCAAAAAGTCGCCGTTAGCCTCAAACAGCCCGTTGATGGTGACAATCTGTACTTTGCCATTTTCACTTAAGATCAAGTTACCGTAGCGGTCAGTGGCCAGCAGCGGAACATTAAACACGTCCTGATCGGTGAGTTTAATGCCGAGCATGGTTTCAGCCTGGTTTTTGACATCAGCCCAGGTTGCCAGCCCGCCGTTCGCATCGCCTAATAAATTGCCGGTTGGTTCAGGCTTGCCATCAATCATGACGTATTCGCGGATGAATATCTGATGTGAAGGGTGGGAGGTATAGGTTTGGTTTTGATCGATGAAGGGAGTCGTGAGGTTGACAGTTTCATGGTTAGCATCAACCTTTGCCCTGGTTAATACCATGAAGTTAGTGGGCGACCCATCTACATATAAGGGGTCATCAGGTTGCAGCGGAATGAATACAATGCCGTTTCCCTCCTTTGGAATTAGATCCAGACCGTGGTCAAAGAACTGCCCGAATAGTGTCATCCAGCCATTGAAAGCAGGGGACAAACCCACATCCGGAGACAGGTTAGGAATCGACAAACTACCATTTGCCGATGTGGTTCCTCCTCCAGGTGCATCTTGTAAGCCGTTATGCGCTTCGACTGCTGCCGGGTTGGAAGCTGTTTGGTCCGATATCAAGTTACTGATAATACGCGGGTCTGCATCAATAACCGTCCCGCCGAGTTGGGTGTAACTGGTCATGGCGTCAGCATCTTGCCAGTTCAGCGCGGTTAATCTGGGCATGTTTTGATCGGCAGAACCGTAGAGTTCCTGACCGGGTAGAAGGTTATTCCAGGAGCCATCTACGGTACGTATCCCGTAGGGAAGTAATGGGCTGGAGACTAAGTCACGCAGTGTATCGCCATTCACACTGCCGTCCGGGTTTGTCGCTGCTTCCGATATTTTTATCTGCTTGAGAATAAAAGCAAGATCGTGCAACGTGACAGTAAAGTCATATTGTGAGGCCATAAATAATTACCCCTATCTTTACTCTATATAAACTATCATCACTCGTTCCTGCTATTAAAAAACAGGCAGGGGAATGAACCGTGTGTAATAAAATTAGTTATCAGGCTACTATTTAGCAGCCAAGGTCCATTTTATGTAATTAAAAATACTGCGACCTTGTTAGATTTATTCTCCATGGGTAAAATACTTAGCAGAATAAGTTTATCGACTCATCCACAACGATGGATATATGCAACTTGCAGGCAGCCTCAGCCTTTTGAATTTGCAGGTGCATTCAAGGCAACAGAAACATGAGTCATGCTTATGTTACGCGGAGGTTTTATCTCACATGACATTTTTGTTATGATCAAACTATGGTTTTTTCTTTAAGTTACTTCTCTAATACTTTTTAATGACAAAATATTAAATATGAAACTATTAGCTCATGCATTTATCTCGCAGGGTTATTTCTTGTTGTTTATTCGCATAAAATGAAGTGCAGAAAAGTATGTTTAATACATAAGAGACACACAAAAATAACGCATTACATTGAAGTTACTGTGTTTTTATTTGATGGGGTACATTTGGCAGGACAGTATTCATCCAATACTGCGCAGATGATAATGAGACTCAATTCATGTTGAAAGGCAATGGCATTTTCATTTCTTTACGTTCTGGTTTACTTAAATAGACAGTAGGGCCACGATTACTGGCTACATTTTTACATGTGCCGGATAATAAGATTAGCTCGCAACCCTCAATATATTAAAAATGTGTCATCGCCTTTGCTATTACTGAAGAAAAAAGGAGATTTATTCGTATTGCTATCGACAAATGATGACTGGGTGAGTAAAAACATGGGGTGGAAACTATCCACCCCGTTAATACATTACAGGTTTTCCCCATTACTCGCGATAACCTGTTTATACCAGTCAAAGCTGCGTTTTTTACTGCGTTTCAGGGTCCCTTTACCGTCGTTGTCTTTATCGACATAGATAAAGCCATAGCGTTTTTTCATTTCACCCGTGCCTGCGCTGACGATGTCAATCGGCCCCCACCAGGTGTAACCCATGATGTTGCAGCCATCGGCAACCGCCTCAGCCATTTCACGGATATGTTGACGGCCATAATCAATGCGCGCGGTATCGTTTATCACGCCATTTTCGTCTACTTCATCCACGCCACCATAGCCATTTTCAACAATGAATAATGGCTTACGATAACGATCTGCCAGCTCGTTACAGACGATCCGGAAACCTTTGGCGTCAATCGGCCAGCCCCATGCAGTTTTTTCGAGATACGGATTGTCCTGCCCGACGGTGCCACCGGTATCAATGCGGAACTCGCCATCTGCCTGATGCAGCACACTTCGGTAATAGCTAAAACCAAGGTAGTCAGAAGGGTGGCTGGCGATAAGTTCCAGGTCGCCATCCGCAATAGCCAGTTCAATGTTCTGCTCGCGAAACAGTCGCGGCGTCCAGGCCGGATATTCGCCGCGCATCATCACATCTGAATAAAACAGAGAACGGCGACGCAGCTGCATGGTCGAGAAAATATCATCCGGGTTACAGGTCGCCGGGTAGACAGTACTAAGCGACAACATGCAGCCAATTTGCGCTTGCGGAATAATTTCGTGGCACAGTTTGTTCGCCAGCGCGTTAGCCACGAACTGATGATGGGCCGCCTGGTAAAGTTCCTGCGGCGTGGAGCCCGCATCGACCGCACCTGTCGCAAACGGCATACGGTTCATGTTGTTCAGTTCGTTAAAGGTCATCCAGTATTTGACCTTGTTGCGGTAACGCCTGAACACCACGTCGCAGTAGCGGGTGAAGAAGTCCACCAGTTTACGATTCTTCCAGCCGCCGTATTCCTGATAAAGCGCGAGGGGTGTTTCGTAGTGGGATAGGGTAATAACCGGTTCAATGCCGTATTTGAGCAACTCATCAAACAAATCGTCGTAGAATTTCAACCCGGCTTCGTTGGGTGTGGTTTCATCGCCACGCGGGAAAATACGCGTCCAGGCGATGGAAGTCCGAAAGCAGGTGAAGCCCATTTCAGCAAACAGCGCCACATCTTCTTTGTAATGGTGATAAAAATCGACCGCTTCATGGCTGGCGTAATATTTATTTGGGTCGATGGTCGCGTCATGATGGCCAGAAACGATACCACCGCGCACTACGTCCGAAATAGACGGCCCTTTGCCGTCTACGTTCCAGGCACCTTCCGCCTGATTAGCAGCAATCGCGCCGCCCCATAAGAAACCCTTCGGAAAAACAGACATATTCGCTCCTTAATCTGTTAAATCTTGACCGTTAGATGAGATGACTTTTTTGTACCAGTGATAGCTCTTTTTCAGGGATCGCTTCTGGGAACCATTGCCCATATCGTCCTGATCGACATAGATAAAACCGTAGCGTTTGGAAATTTGCGCCGTACCCGCGCTGACCACATCAATCGGTCCCCACCAGGTGTAACCAAAGAGATCCACGCCATCGGCAAGGGCTTCCTGCATTTGTTCAATATGCTGGCGCAGATAATCAATGCGGTAATCGTCATTAATCGAGCCATCTGGATTGACGGTATCCACAGCCCCAAGGCCGTTTTCAGCAATAAACAACGGTTTCTGATAACGGTCATACAGCTGGTTCAATGCCAGGCGCAGCCCTTTCGGGTCAATCTGCCAGCCCCACTGGCTGGTCGGCAGGTGCGGATTGCGAATACCACCGGTGATCAAATTACCTTCCGCGCCTTCCAGTTTTTCCGGGTTGGCGCTAACGGTGCTGGACATGTAATAACTGAACGAGACAAAGTCCACCGGGTGCAGGCGCAGGATCTCATCGTCACCGACTACTTTTTGCAGCGTGACACCTTTTTCAGCCAGCATCCGCTCGGTATAAGCGGGGTAATAGCCATGTGCCTGGACATCGCTAAAGAACAGCGACACACGCTGCATCTCTTCGCAGGCCTGTAAGTCATCCGGGTGGCAGGTGTGTGGGTAAAGCATCTGGTAGCTGATCATGCAGCCGACCTGAGAGCCTGGGATAATGGCGTGGCACGCTTTGGTGGCAAGCGCACTGGCGACAAACTGGTGATGTGCGCCCTGGTATTTGTCCTGTTCCAGGTGCGGGTTGTCCTCTTCAATCACGCCGACACTGACGTAGGGATGGTGCTTCACGCAGTTAATCTCGTTAAAGGTCATCCAGTACTTCACTTTTTTGCGATAGCGCGTAAAGCAGGTTGTAGCGAAACGTACGTAGAAATCTACCACCTGCCGGTTCGGCCAGCCGTCATAATCCGTCACCAGATCCAGCGGCATCTCATAGTGGGAGAGGGAAACTATCGGTTCTATTCCATGCGAAAGCAGGGCGTCAAACACCTCGTCATAGAACTTCAGTCCAGCTTCGTTTGGCTCGCTTTCATCACCGCGTGGAAAGATGCGCGTCCAGGCAATCGACATGCGAAAACACTTAAAGCCCATTCCGGCAAAGAGGGCGATGTCCTCTCTGAAATGGTGATAGAAGTCATTGCCTTTGCGTTTCGGGTAGTATTTGGTGCTGTTCGGATCCTGCGCTTCACGCACCTGGGCGTGGGTCATTCCCAGCCATTGGTCAAGCCAGCGCTCTTTAGGCGTGTTGATATCGAAGGTATAAACATCAGAAACAGACAGTCCTTTACCGTCGACATTCCATGCCCCTTCAAGCTGGTTTGCAGCGGTGGCACCACCCCACAAAAAACCTTCCGGAAATGATTTCGAAAATGTCATGCGCTTACTCCTCATGCCGCCGTGGCGGTCAGTGTCAGAAATGCGTCGCAGCTGGCGATTTCACCGTTCGATTTAACCGGGCTGATGTCGCCGTAACGTTCGCTGTTGGTCACCACCAGGATGACGCTCGGATCAATGCCTGCAGCCTGTAGTGCATCAAGGTCAAAGGTGACCAGCAGGTCGCCAACCTCAACAAACTGCCCGGCCGTGATATGGCTGGTGAAGTGCTTACCGCCCAATTTGACGGTGTCGATACCGATATGAATCAGGATTTCCGCACCCGTATCGCTTTGCAGCGCCAGCGCGTGGTGAGTTTCAAAGACTGACTCCACCTTGCCGTTGACAGGCGAACGCAGCTCGCCCGTAATCGGGTAAATCGCCAGCCCTTTGCCGAAAATCTCGTCGGCAAAAACCGGGTCACTCAGCGTGTTTAGCGCTTTGAGCTCGCCACTCACCGGGGCAAAAAGGTTCTCTTCCGGTTGGGTGACAGGCAAGGGGCTCACGCCCGCAACGACAGGCGCGGTGGACTCTTCGAAACCGAGGATGACGGTAAGCGTCGCGGCACAGCCAAAGGAGATGGCGATACTGACCACGGCCCACAGGAAAGTGGGGCCGACCAGTGCCGGAATGCCCGGCAGGCCACTTAAGGCGAAAGCGTAGGTTTTTACCCCCATCACCATGGCGAATGCCCCGCCGCAGGCACCGCCAATCAGTGCAGCGGCGAACGGGCGTTTGTAGCGAATATTGACCCCGTACATCGCCGGTTCTGTGATGCCCATTGCAGCGCTAAAACTGGTCGTCAGAGCCAGGGATTTGAGCTTTTTATCGCGAGCACGTAAGAAGACGCCGAAGGCGGCACCCGCTTGCCCAAGGTTGGCGATGTAAAAGAGGATCTTTATCGGGTCAAAACCGATGGTGCTGATGTTGTTGATCATGATCGGCACTAACACATAGTGCATGCCCGTGATGATGATCAGTGACAGCGTGCCGCCCACCACAATTCCGGCCACCACGCCCATGTTTTCCACCAGCCAGATGATGCCGCCAGACAGCGCATTACCGGCAAAAATGCCCACCGGGCCGATGGCGATAAGCGTAATCGGTGTGACAATCAGCAGGCACAGCAGCGGCACAAACATGGTTTTCAGCGGGCCAGGCATAAAGCGGTCTATCCAGCGTTCCACATAACTGAGCAGCCAAACCGTCAGCAATATCGGGATCACCGTCGAGGCGTAGTTAACGGTGGGAACAGGCAAACCCATAAAGTTAACGGGTGCGCCAGCTTTAAACAGTGTCTGAATGGCCGGATGGAAGAGTACCGAGGCAATTGCGACGGCAACATAAGGGTTGGCCCCGAATTTCTTTGCCGCACTGAAGGCCAACGCCAGCGGCATAAAGTAGAAAACGCCATCACTGATCGCCAGCAGGATTTGGTAGGTCTGGTTGGTGTTGTCCACCCATTTCATGGCAACCATCAGCGCCAGTATCCCTTTCAGAATACCGGCCCCGGCAATCGCGGGAATAATGGGTGAAAAGATGCTAGAGAGACTTTCGAGAATAACCGACACAGGATTACGCCGCCTGGTGGGGCGTGCAGCGTTATCAAGGCCGGGTAACTGGGCGAGCAGGGCATTGCATAAGGGATCTACGTCATTGCCAATAATCAGCTGGAACTGGTCGCCGGAGATATTGACGCCCATCACGCCCTCTATTGATTCAAGGGCCGCGCGGTCAGCTTTGTCGTTATCTTTAAGCAAAAAACGCAAGCGGGTGATGCAATGAAACAGCGATAAGACATTCTCTTTGCCGCCAATATTGTCGATAATTTGGCGAGCGGTGTTCTGATAATCCATAAATATTCCTCCAGACTGAAGTCATAAGCCGACTTCATCCACAATGACCGGTATTCACCGGGACCTTGTTTCCTCTGGGGTTTGCCTGATTGAACAGTAACAAGCCTGGATAGAATCACTACTTTTGCGACTTCTACAATTCCCCTGCATCAGGAACTGTACGCTGCACAATATTTTCAATGTGCACCGTCAGGTAGAGCTTTTCCGAGTTGCTCATGGTGTGGTGATAATTCTTACCGACAAATTCACTCATCGCTTCCACACATTTCAGCGTGGACTGATAACGCTGCTGCACCAGTTCGAAAAAGTCTTCATCGTCATTATTTAACACCACCCCATCAATCACCCGCTGAGCAAAGAATTTCAAATGGGTAATAAATCGCTGGTAATTCAGACTGTGCTCATCGAGCGGTAAATTAAAAAAGTATTTAACGATATTCTGCAATTGATAAATAAGGCGCGTAATTTGCGTGGTTTTTCCCATGGCGTCATTCAGCCCCGCATTCACAATATGCAAAGCAATACTGCAGGCTTCGCTGTCCGGTAATAGCGTACCGGTGCGGGCAACGATAATCCCCAGCGCCTGACGGCCAATGGCGTACTCCACCTTATAAAAATGGCGTACCTCCCACTCCAGTGGGTTGGGTAAAACCTCATTGTTTTGTTGGCGTTGCAGGGCAAAGTGCAGGTGGTCAGCAAGGGTTACGTAAAGCCCTTCACTGAGTTTGTGCGCCAACACGCTGCGGGCATGGGTGATGATATCGGCGGTGATCTGCAAAATATCAACAGGGACTTCGCTGACCAAATCTTTAAAACGGGCAGAAACCTGGGAGTCTTCCAGACGGAATATTTTATCAATAGCGTCGCGATCAATACTGGCACCCGTGCGGGTATTAAACCCCAGGCCACGGCCGGTTAATATAATTTCCAGGCCATCTTCATCTACTGCGCTGACAACATTATTATTTAATATTTGTTTTACCAGCATCGCTAACTCCTGAAAACAAAAACGGGCAAGACATAAATACAGCAAAAGGCGGTTTAAACCGCTCAGTCTGCATTTAGGTTTTGCCCGATAGTCGGTAACAAGCGTAATGCCGTTAAAACCTAGCACCGTGAAATAAAATATTCAATGCAACAAAAGAGTTTCATTACATTCATATGCCAAAGTGTGATCGGGATTGCGAAAAATCCCGATCGCTGAAATTCTTGAGTTGTTAGCCTTATTCCGACGCTGTGCTGGCAATTTTCTCAACAGGCTTAGTGTGAGTTTTATTGCTGGAATAGATGAAGAAAAGGGCGATTCCCAGGCAGATCACCGCACCAAGGCGGCTCATTGAGAAGTGAATCACCTCGTTGCCTAACCAGCCAAAATTATCAATAAGCATACTCATGGCCAACTGACCAAAGATAACTGCAACCGTTGCCACCGCCGCACCAATACGCTGAACAGCCAGTACCATAACGACGATGTAAGGAACACCACAAAGTGCGCCAAGCAACTGCCATTTCGGCACATCCAACAAGGTCAGGGCATGCTTGGGTTCGAAGAAGAAAATGAGCAGCGCCGTTACCAGTGCACCAACGGAGAACGTCAGAAACGCACTGCGGAACACACCGACCTGGCTTCCTAATTTGCCATTAATGGCCGCCTGCATGCTAAGCACCGCGCCGCCGATCACAGCCAGAATAATCATTACTATATTCACAGATTCACCTCAGCCTTTTGCCACAAGGAACAGCGCAGCAATAATAAAAACCAGCGCGATAATACGTTTGCTGTCAATTTTCCGATGAGCAGTGCCAAACAGGCCGTAGTGGTCAATCACCAGACTCTTGAAAACCTGTCCTGCCAGAATGCCAATCATCGTCATTGCAATGCCGATGATTGGCACCGCAACGGTCAGGATGACGACGTAAATCGGGCCAAGGATGCCACCCAGCAAAGTCCACGATGGCTGAGTAAAGAAGGAAGGGCTGTTGCGTGGACTAAAGAACAGCATCAACAGAAATGTCAGCGCAGCACCCACGCCGAAAATACTGAATGTTGCCCACAGGTCTCCGACCTCGCTCCCAAGCGGCCCTAATAATCCGGCTTCAACAGATAGCCCCATCCCGCCAGCAACGACGAGTAATATCAATATAAGCTGCATAAAACAGTCTCCGGTAGTTTGGCCGGGCATCGTATAGCAGCGCGCTATAATGAAAAACGGTATAATTCAGGAAACACTTTTGCAGGAACCGGGACAATGTACGATCCTAGCGCCATAAATTTTCGCACCCTGATATTTTTTATCGGTGTGTTTGATGAACAGAACTTCTCTGTTGTAGCAAGGCGCGAAGGGGTCTCGGCGTCGATGATCTCGCGTGTGATTCTTCAACTTGAAGACACGCTTGGGCAGCAGCTTTTTTATCGAAACACGCGAGCCGTGATTCCCACTGAAGCGGGCAGACTCTTCATTGACTATGCCCGGACCATGACTGACCAACTGAGCGAAGCCCGCAAAGAGATGCTGGACAGATCCCTGGAACCCGCAGGGCTGATACGAATCAACGCGCCTGTCTTTTTTGGCCAGCGCCACATTGCACCCTGGCTGACCGAACTTTCAGACCGCTACCCGCGATTGCTGATTGAACTGACGCAAACGGATGACTATATCGACCCGCTCAAAGATGCCTCTGATGTGATTTTTAGAATTGGCACACTGACGGATTCCACTTTCCATGCCCGCATCTTTGGAACCCAGCGTTATCACCTGGTTGCCTCACCGAGCTATATAGAAAAATATGGCAAGCCAGAATTACCTGCCGAACTCCATCAACATAAATGTCTGGTTTACAAAGGATCGTCTGGTCCCAATCGTTGGTTATTCAGAAAACCTGGCGAAAGCTGGACTCACTATCCTGTTACCGGTTTACTCACCTCCAATAACGCTGAATCCTTACTGACCAGCGCGCTGGGCGGTATGGGAATGGTTCTTTTCCCTGACTGGCTTATTGGTGACAGTCTTAAAAAAGGCCAGCTTGTCAGAGTCATGGATGGGTTCGAGGCTGCGATTAAAACAGAGCCACAGCATGTTGCCGCTATTTATCCCAACGCACGGCATCCACCGTTAAATGTACGGGCGGTTGTTGATTACTTCGTGGAAGTTTACGGCTCGCCGCTTTACTGGCAGTTTGACTGATGTTCATGCTGTATACCCGAGCAGGAAGCACATGAACCGGGCAGGATTACATGGTGGAACAGCTTCCGGGTACATTAGAGAAATGATTTATATCGCATCGTTGTAAAATTAATTAACGCTCCATTCATTTCGTCAAGCCATGTCAAACGTATAAAAAGCCCCATTAGAAAATAATGAGGCTTATTGTGAACACCAGTCGATTTTTTTGCTTAACCTATCGGTATTAAGCTCACTGATGAGCCTGGATTTACTCCCTCGGATCAATCACATCAGGAACTTCCGGGTCCACAGGGTCAATAACATCCGGGATTTCAGGAATTGTGTCGCCAGGAAGCGGTTCATCGACCGGCACCGGATCTACCAAATCAGGACGTTCAGACATAAAACCTCCAACGATTTAATAATAGACAGCTAATAAAGCAAATTAAATTTATTTCTGATTTTGCTTGGTTTTTTTATCATCGTCCTTTGGTAACTTTTGAGGGTTTTTTGGTTGTTCCTTAGAAACGTTCAAAATAATGTTTTTCATAGAGAGCTCCAACAGGATTAGCAGCAATTTGCTACAACCTAAGAATAGCATTATTTAAGGATTCAGCGAGCGCAGCGGTATTTACCAAAACGGGTAAACACCTTTGAAAAGGAGTTAAACCGTTGTGTACTCAAAGAATGTGGCACGGAAATAATAATCCCAAAAAATTATTTGCAAACAAATGAATTGACAGCATAAAATTAATGCAGCAAGTAAATGAGATCGGAAGAAAAGGATTGTCTCTGGCTACATATATTTACAATGCAAGGGGGTTAATTTTCAATGAGATATTCTTTCCGGTTATCAAGGGCCCTCAAGATAATATACAGAATTGATACGTGCCAAAAAAATATTTCATTGCTATGTTGCGGTTCTGGCATCACAGCAATGAAAAATTTTTGACGTGGGTAGGGATAATCACTTTTTAATGCGTCTTTTTCTCTGCATCCGGATTCACGGTGGACTCAGCGATGGTGCTCAGTTTGCTGTCGGCAGCTTTCTCTTCTTCAAGGGTTTCACCCAGCAGGCTTTTTGCCTTCGAATAACCCAGTTGTGCCGCAAGCGTACACAAAGTGCCATATGCAGCTATTTCATAATGTTCAACTTTCTGTGCCGCCGCGATCAGCCCCGCATCACGGACAGGCCCTTCGCTAATCTCCTCAATGATTTCATCGCCTTCGTCGATTAACCCTTCCATAGCCACACATTTAATCCGGGCGAGTTTTAACTCTTCGATACTGTCCACGACATTATCTATCCGTTCCAGTTGACCACGTGTCTCTTCAAGATGGCTGCGGAATGCTTCTTTAAGTAAGGGGTCATGTGCTGCCCGCGCAAGCTTCGGTAAAGCACGGATTAACTGTTTCTCCGCACTGTAGGTATCGGACAGTAAATGTCTGAATAAATCTTCGAGTGTTTTGATTTGCATAATGATTATCCAATGTTGAATTTAGTTTCCACTGTTTTCAAAATAAGAAGCGGCATGCAGGTTAAAAATGATTGACCAAAACAAGCCATGAATATTAAGGATAGCCATGGAACGAGATCTTCCACTTAAATATTTCCAGTTTTATTCCTGACAGCGCTTAAAGTGGGATGGATTTTCTCGCAAATCATGTTGAAAAAAAACATAAAGCCTTAACTTTCTGTAGTGATTAAACATGTCATTCAACGCATTGTGTCGTGTGATTATCAGAAGGGGGATGTTGAACAGGTAAATAGCGACTGGAAGGAAAGGGCGTCAATTCAGCGAAATAAATGCATCTATGAAACGTGCAAAATTAATTAGCGCTCCGTTTAATGACGGACCGCTAATTAATCATTGCTATTCGAGAGAATAAAATATCGGGATAAGATCACCCCATAAATCAAACCGTCTGAAATTAATACTGCGCCGGCAAACTTAAATATCATCAAAAGTATGATCAACGACAATCTCGAGCGTCTTACGCACAATGTCGATAGTGACAACATCTTGCGTGGATTCAATGGCCTCAATCAACCGTTGAATGATGGCTTTATTGGTGACATGTCCATCAGTGGCAAGAATGCTGCGGATTACCGCGCCGAGTAATACGGCCTCGTCGGCCAGCATATCGCCCGCGCTACGGAAATAGTTTGTCAGTGCAGTGTTTGGCAGAGTGGCATAAATTTCTGATTTATGAAGCGTCATCTGTGTCATTTACTCTCACCATTATAAAGTTGTTAGTTAGTTGAGGTAGTCAGTGTTTCTTACTGCTACCGGGAGTCGTGCGGTCGTCAAATAAAGGGTAAATATTATTTTCTGGCTGAATCCGACTCTCCCTGTCCCACTCCTTTTGTGCTGGCACCATCATGCGACGTGAGATGCCCAACCGGTTGTGCCTGATATCGACAATCACATCCGAGATGACATTTCGCCTCGCTTCTTCTTGTTCCGTGGCTTCCATCGTTTGCAGTCTTTCAATCAGAGACCTGGTGCTGATAGGCCCGTTATCGTAAAGAATTGATAAAACTGCTTCTCCAATCACTTGATCGATTAATTTCTCTTTTTTACTTCGGTTCATAACAGCGTCTCTGCTTGCCATTGAGTTTCGTAAATGAAACCCGGCATGAAATCAGCACTCCTGGTCGGGAGGTCAGCTGAAGAGGGTAGGCTTGGGTCTCTCGCCTGAAATATTGCTCCGTAAATGTTGATCGAATAAACCGTTCATTTCCATTATCAGGGCCGTATTAACCTAACGGTCAAATAGCAGGCCAATTAACGTATGGTAGTGACGCTCTTCTTCCGGACCTGATGCTCCTTCTACCCGACGTAATAATTTGGTGCAGATGGATTTACGATTCAAACTCCGCCCGTCGGTAAGGATTTCAACCACAATTTCACCTAAGGTTTCCTGTTGAGAAGGAAGTGCCGCTTTGGTGAAATATCGCGTAATGGCATTCGCGCTATTGGTAACGTGATTGTTCTGTTGCATCAGTCAGTCACTCCTGTAAGCAAGTCATGTGTCGTATGTGT
Organism: Buttiauxella brennerae ATCC 51605; assembly: GCF_001654925.1. Classification (GTDB taxonomy): domain Bacteria; phylum Pseudomonadota; class Gammaproteobacteria; order Enterobacterales; family Enterobacteriaceae; genus Buttiauxella; species Buttiauxella brennerae. The sequence goes on along the minus strand of NZ_LXER01000015.1, from coordinate 124,027 downwards.
ACAAATAAAGTTATACAAGTATTAAAAATCTGTACATAAAAAATTGCCCGGAATTTTCTTAATTCTTAAGCATAAAATGCTTATCTTTGTTATTCATGATGTTAGATGTGACTGGTGAACAGATTCAATGCATAGCCTGTACAGATTGCTGGAGATCTTTGCAGAAAGGAACAAGGGAATTGTGCCGTTAAAGCTTTACAACCACCTCGAGTCAACTGTTAATAAGTTATTAATATTAATGTATTTTAAAGTTAAATTCCGGCCGTTCATCTGCTAATGTAAATGCTCAAATAGCTGCATATCGGATACCACATGCTTACTACCATCATCTATCGCAGTCATATCTGTAAGGATGTACCGTTTCATTCAGTAAAACAGATGGTTGCAGCCGCAAACATTAAGAACGGCCAGATCGATGTGACAGGCATACTGCTGTTCAACGGCACGCACTTCTTTCAGTTGATTGAAGGCCCGCAAGACAGTGTTTTAGAGATTTACCAGCATATTTGCCAGGATGAGCGGCACCACAATATCGTTGAATTGCTTTGCGATTACGCACCGGCACGGCGCTTTGGGAAGGCCGGAATGGAGCTTTTCGATTTAAGGGAATATGACCGGGATGAAGTGCTGCAGGCGGTGCTCGATAAAGGGACGTCAAAATACCAACTTATTTACAATGATCGTGCTCTGCAGTTTTTACGGACGTTTGTCGAAGCGACTGAAAAAGAAAACTATTTTGAAATCCCACCGGCTGATGCCTGGGTATTTATTCCTGATGATAGTGGGAGCCATACAGACGTTGTTGTTTCCGATAACACCGCAGACTGTTGCTTTGCGTTTCAGCCCATAGTCGACCCATTCGCACAGAAAATTGTCTCCACAGAAGCGTTAATCCGTACACCCTCTGGCGATTCTCCCGCCGTCTACTTTGAAGGGTTAACCGGTAATAGCCTTTATGAAGCAGACCTTAACAGTAAAAAAGTGGCTTTTGCGATGGCAAGTGCGCTCGGGCTTGGCGGACAGTCTATCTCGGTAAATCTCTTACCCATGACGCTGGTCATTATCCCCGACGCGGTTGATTTTCTGTTAAGCGAAATCCAGTTACATGGTCTTGTGCCTGAGCAGGTGACAGTCGAGTTTACTGAAAACGAAGTTATTTCACGTATCGATGATTTCACCAGTGCTATCAGGCAATTGAAAGCTGCGGGTATCAGCGTGGCGATAGACCATTTTGGTGCCGGGTTTGGTGGTCTGTTGCTGCTGACTCAGTTTCAGCCCGACAGCATTAAAATCAACCGCGAACTGATTCAGGATGTCCACAAAAGTGGTCCACGACAGGCGATTATTCAGGCAATTATCAAATGCTGTGCAACACTCGAAATCTCCATTTCGGTTGTCGGCGTCGAGAAAGCGGAAGAATGGATGTGGCTGGAGTCCGCGGGGATCACGCAGTTTCAGGGCAATTTATTCGCCAGTGCCTGTATGAATGGAATATCTCAAGTGGCATGGCCTGAACGGAAAGCCGATCTCTGAGCACGGTTGTACAATAAAAAAATTGGTTGTACAACCAACCAGGAGTGGTTAGTGTCTACAAGGATGTTTCAAGCTCAATACGAGGGAGTTAATGACCCTATACAGTATCGGTGAAGTTGCCGAACGATGCGCAATCAACCCTGTCACGCTGCGTGCCTGGCAACGCCGTTATGGTTTACTTAAACCGCAACGCAGTGAAGGTGGGCATCGGCAATTTGATGATGAAGATATTCTGCGTATTGAAGAGATTAAGCGCTGGATAAAAAGCGGTGTGTCTGTTGGTAAGGTCAAGGCACTGCTGGAATCAAATCAAGTCATCTCTCAGGGCGATGATGTGTGGCGGTCACGACAAGAAGATGTGATGACGGTTCTGCGCCTTGTACAACCTGCTCAACTTCGCTCGAAAATTGCGGCTTTAGGTCGCGACGTTGCCGTTGAATCGTTGATTGATAATGTGCTTATCCCGGTACGTAAACGGCTGAGCCTGGATAAAAACACCGCCAGGGCGATGAGCAGTTTACTCGATGGTTTGCTTATTGATTATGTTGTTCTGTGCCTTGCAGACGCACGGAAAAAAACAGGGAAGAGCACATTACTGATTGGCTGGGAGAGCGATGACAGAACTCGCTTATGGCTTGAGGCCTGGCGCCTTTCACAATATGGCTGGCAGCCTGATGTTCTGGCCGATCCGCTGGATTCTCCCCGTCCTGAATTATTCCCGGGTCAGCATATCTTTGTCTGGACAGGAAAGGCATTAACACTGCGCCAGCGGGAGCAAGTTGAACACTGGCAGAAACAAGGGTTTGCCATTAAATCTCACGCTGTGACGACTGATAAAAAACTCATATAAAGGCCGTCTTCATCTCGCAGACTGGCCTTTCCCCACATTTAATCAGTTGTTGTTTCGCCTGGCATACTCTTCAGAGACTCAATATCAATTTCCGCCTCGTTTGTTTCAAGCAGTTGAGTCAACAAAAGGAGATTGTTGAATTCATTCAAAAGTATCTCTGCGTCTGATTTCAGTGGGGTATCAGCCGCATCTAAAGCGGCATTGATCGCTTTTCTGACATTTTCAAGCATCTCATTCATTCCACCGTTTTTACCAATAGTCAGTAACAATGCCCCGATCAGCAGCGACTGCGCTTCGACTTTCGCTGCAAGTTGCTTGGCTTCAGCATCCATTTTCGAGATTTTTGCTATCACACCCAGGATAAGATTTTTCATAAAAGCCCTTTTTTAGCCAGGTCACTCCCTTATTCAAATAAGGGTGAGGTTTGTTTGATGAAAATGAAAATAGCTCAACTTCCGGTTACTCACCACTCTCAGCGCACACAAACCGGCTGATGAGACATAGCTGCCAGATATATACGTATTTAATGCGTGTTTTCCGTCGTTTATGTTGTACATTTTTATAGAATAAAAAATGATTTTCATTATCATTGCGCTTTCGAATTATACGTTCATTCAAAGAGTAGTGTTAAATGAAAAAGGTCATCTGCGCGTTAGGAATGGTGCTCACTTCGGTCAGTTCAGCTTTGGCGACGACGTATCCTCTAACGATTGAAAATTGTGGATATAAAGAGACGTTTACCAAAGCCCCTGAGCACGTCGTCGCTCTGGGTCAAAACACCGTCGAAATCCTGCTGCTATTAGGGTTGCAGGATAAGATAGCTGCCAGTGCGTTTTGGCCGACTAAAGTTCTTCCGCAGCTCGCTCAACAGAATGCAAAAATAAAACTCCTGACGGTTGAGATACCGACGCTTGAATCCATCCTTGCTCAAAACCCTGATTTTGTTGCAGCGCAACTGCCTTTGCTGCTCGGCCCTGAAAGTAAAGTCGCTAAGCGCGAAGATCTCGCCACCGTTGGCGTGAATAGCTATATGTCTCCTGGTATGTGCGCCACCAAAAAAGATATTGGCGATATGTACGGTAGCCGCCAAAAACTGTGGGACATGACATTCCTTTATAAAGAGATTGAAGACTTCGCGAAAATCTTCAACGTCGAAGATCGCGGCCAGGCGTTAATTGTTGATTTTAAAAAACGCGAAGCCGATCTTCGCCAGACGTTCGGGAAAAACAATAAAGATCTTTCGTTTGTTTTCTGGTTCTCCAGCTCTTCTCCTTCTTCTGACGTCTATGTCGGCGGCAAGAACAGCGCTTCCGGCTTTATCGCGAATGTATTGGGCGGCCATAACGCCATTACCTCAGAAACAGAGTGGCCGACCGTTGGCTGGGAAAGCATTATTGCCGCGAACCCTGATGTGATTGTGGTTTCGAGCCTTGACAGAAATCGCTGGGCACTTGATAGCGCAGAAGAAAAGATTAAATTCCTCAAAAGCGATGCTGCCGTGAGTCAATTAGATGCAGTGAAAAAAGGTCATATCGTGGTGATGGACGGTCAGGCGATGAACCCAACGATTCGCACAATTTATGGTGCTGAACAAGTTGGTGAGCAGCTCAAAAGTCTGGGACTCAATAAATGACCGCAGTAGCACAGCCGATGAAAAAAACATTTCTGGTTGGTACGACGAGTATTTTTTCAGTGGTGGTTTTGTTTCTGGTTATCGCAACTGGCGTCAGCGTAGGGGAGCTTTCTATCCCGCTGCGAACCGTGTTCTACGCCATCAGCAATAAACTCGGGCTGACACAGGAGCCCCTTAGTCGCATTTACGAAAGTGTGATTTGGGATTTCCGCCTGAGCCGTGCCCTTGTTGCGGCGTGTTGCGGTGCCGGCCTGGCAATTTGCGGTGCAGTACTACAAAGCCTGCTTAAGAATGCGCTGGCAGAACCTTATGTGCTTGGTGTTTCTGCGGGCGCTTCAACGGGCGCCGTTTCAGTGGTCGTGTTAGGCGTCGGAACGGGCGCGGTGTCGCTATCTGCCGGAGCTTTTGCGGGGGCATTTGCCGCCTTTGCATTTGTTGCCTTTCTGACCAATGGCGCACGGGGTGGCAATGAACGAACCATTCTGGCGGGTGTTGCAGCGTCACAACTCTTCAACGCTATTACCGCTTACACCATCAGCACATCCGCCAGTGCGCAGCAGGCGCGTGATGTGATGTTTTGGTTATTGGGCAGTTTCAGCGGCGTGAGATGGCCTGAGTTTCAACTTGTGCTGTTTGTCGTGTTGGTCGGGCTTGCCGTGTGCCTTTACTATTCCCGGGCGTTAGATGCTTTTACGTTTGGCGATGATGCGGCGGCTTCTCTGGGCATTGCTGTTCCCTGGGTTCGCTTGATCCTGTTCACCGTCACTGCGTTGATTACCGCCACTATTGTCAGCATGGCCGGTTCCATCGGCTTTGTGGGTTTGGTCGTGCCACATGTTATGCGCTTCTTCTTTGGGCCGCTGCATCGCAGGTTGCTTATCACCAGCGCACTGGCCGGCGCCATTTTGATGGTACTGGCAGATATCGCCTCGCGCTTGTTAATCGCCCCGCAAAGTCTTCCGGTTGGCGTGGTCACCGCGCTGGTTGGCGTGCCGTTCTTTGCCGTCATTATCTACCGCTCAAGGAATAAGTGATGAGTATTGCCGCTGAAAATATTACCTGGCGGGTGGGGCAAAAAACCATCGTCAACAATGTCTCATTGAGCGTGTCGAGTGGAGAAACCGTCGGGCTGCTAGGTCCTAACGGTTGCGGCAAGTCATCGCTGCTGCGGATCCTTGCTGGATTGCGACGGCCTCATTCAGGTGCTGTCACGCTGGATGGGCAAAATATCGCCCGGATTGCCAAAAAGCAGTTGGCGCGGCGGGTCGCATTTGTGGAACAGCACGGTATGACCGAGGCGAATATGCGCGTTATCGACGTGGTCAAACTGGGGCGTATTCCCCATCACTCGGCATTTTCTAACTGGAGTAAGCAAGATGACGAGACTGTCACTGCCGCACTCCAGCGCGTGGACATGCTGAGCAAAAGCGAGCAGGGGTGGTTGAGTTTATCGGGTGGTGAGCGCCAGCGTGTTCACATTGCTCGCGCACTCGCACAATCGCCGACGGAAATCCTACTTGATGAGCCGACCAACCATCTGGATATTCATCATCAAATACAGTTGATGAAACTGGTCAGCGAACTGCCGGTGACCAGCATTGTGGCTATTCATGATCTCAACCATGCTTCCATGTTCTGCGACGCGCTGATTGTGATGCAAGAAGGGCAGATTGTCGCCGCTGGTCGCCCGCAGGAAATCCTCACCGAGTCACTGCTTTGGGATGTGTTCAGGGTAGAGACAAAGATTGAAATTTCCCCATTCCACGGAAAAAAACATATCCACTACATCGCTTAACACCAGGTCATTAGAATGCTTTTACCCATCCGGCACTCAGCAACTCAGCCCTGGCCGCCTGTGTTACTGGGCAGTCAGTTTGTTTTTAATGTTGGTTTTTACGCTGTGGTGCCGTTTCTGGCGGTGTTTTTACGCGACGATATGATGCTGTCCGGTGGGCTCATCGGGCTGATATTAGGTTTGCGAACTTTTTCACAGCAGGGCATGTTTATTGTTGGCGGCGCGTTGTCCGATCGCTACGGCGCACGCATCGTCATTCTCTGTGGCTGTATTCTCCGTGTCGCGGGCTATTTGCTATTGGCATTCGGGGAGTCACTGTTTCCGATAATCATGGGCGCTTGTCTTACCGGTATCGGGGGAGCGCTGTTTTCTCCCTCAATCGAAGCTTTACTGGCAAAGGCTGGCACGCAAAGCGAATTAGCGGGGAAACGTAGCCGCGCGGAATGGTTTGCTTTGTTTGCAGTATGTGGGGAGTTAGGCGCCGTGCTTGGACCGGTGGCGGGGGCTTTGCTGACAGGATTAGGTTTTCGCCAGGTTGCGCTGGCAGGGGCGGGAATCTTCGTCGTCGCATTGGTGGTGTTGTTTTTCTGCCTGCCACCCACAAACGCCAGCAAACAGACCCTCAACATCCTGCCGTGGTGGACGACATTCCGTAACCCACGTTTTGTCGCCTTTATCATCGCCTATAGCTCATGGCTGTTAAGCTATAACCAGTTATATTTTGCGCTACCGGTGGAAATCCAACGTGCAGGCGGCAGCGAAAAAGATCTTGGCCCGCTGTTTATGCTGGCATCACTGCTGATTATTATCCTGCAACTACCGCTGGCGCGTTTTGCCCGCCGCGTCGGAGCTGTGAGCATTCTGCCGGTAGGTTTTGTGCTTATTTCCGCTTCATTTCTTAGCGTCGCACTGTTTGCTGCCACACCTGCGCCAGAAAACGGACTACGGCTTTTGCCTTCCGCCTGTTTTGTGACGTTACTGACCCTGGGGCAAATGCTACTGGTGCCTTCAGTGAAAGATTTAATTCCGTGGTTTGCTAACGAATCGACGCTGGGCGCGCACTATGGTGCGCTGGCCTCCGCCGGAGGCTGTGCAGTACTCGCGGGAAACTTCTTTCTCGGCAACCAACTTGATGACGCGTTGATACCTTCCACTAAAGCTATTTACCCGTGGCTGCAATTAGCGTTTTTCCCGTTGTGTAGCGCGATAGCGATGGTTGTGATTTGTCGGCCGATGCGGAACCGATAACTGTGCGTTATTTATTCAGGGCGTGATACGATGAAGCTCATTCATTGACAGGAAAATCATTATGTCCTTCTTAGACTCCGCAATGAAACGCTTCACAAACGCAGCAAGTCGTTCCGTCACATGCCCAATCTGTGGCAACAAATCCCAGCAAACCGCCAGTAAAGTCCGACAGGGGCAAGCGTTACTCTGCCCAAAATGCAAATCACTCTTCGTTGTTCCGCGCTAATCAACCTTTTTTTGCGCGGACTGATGACAGCCTACACAAGAAAAACGAACAATATTTAATCTATACTTTTGAGAAGACTCTCGCAGCTGTTAAATCCCTGATGCCTGACACCCCATCCTGAGAGAACGTTTCTGATCTGATTGAACAACTGCTCCTGTGCGTCCATATCGCCTGATGAGCAAATTCATGAAATTAAATATTAAACGGTGGCTTACTGCGAGTAAGTCACTGGAGACTCATGCAGAAACTCCAGATTGGCTGGGTACTGAATCGGCTAACGAAAGCCCTATTAAAGCAGAACTCTTTTCTGCCGCTCAGATGGAACGCTACGGCCAGAAGTTAGCGCGTTCACATAAATTATCGGCCACGAAGTTGCCTTATTATTTACTTAAGCGCCTGGAAGATAACGAAGCCATTATTACCCGTAACTGCTACCTGCTTAATGCCGGCGAAAAATCCGGTATTACGCCTGCTGGCGAATGGCTGCTGGATAATTACTACCTCATCGAAGAACAGATCCGTGTGGTTCGCCATCACTTACCCAAGAATTTCGGTAAGGGGCTGCCTCCGTTGGCGGCACCGCATAATTGCCCACGTATTTATAATATTGCCTCTGAAGCGATTGCCCATGCCGATGGCCGATGGGAAGCCGCCAGTCTGACAAGTTATATCGCCTCGTATCAGCAAGTTACTCCGTTGACGTTGGGTGAGCTTTGGGCCTTGCCGGGCATGTTGCGCCTGGCGCTTATAGAGAATTTACGCCGGGTCAGTATCGAAGTCGCTGACGCTCAGAAAGAGCGAAATCTGGCGAATGTCTGGGTAACGCGCATTTTTGAATGTGCCGAAAACACGCCAGCAGACTTAATTATGGTGATTGCGGATATGGCGCGTTCACGCCCGCCATTGAGCAGTGCCTTTGTGGCAGAACTGGTTCGCCGCTTGCAGGGGCGGGGGAACATGCTCTCTTTGCCGCTGACCTGGGTCGAGCAGCGCCTTGCTGAAACCGGCGTCACCACGGACCACCTGATTCACCGCTTTAACCAACAGCTTGCCGCAAGCCAGCTTTCTGTCAGTAACAGCATCGCCGGTTTGCGCTTGTTAAGCGAAACCAACTGGGCAGACTTCGCCGAAGCCATGAGCCTGGTTGAACAAACACTGCGCCAGGATCCCTCGGGGATTTACCCGACAATGCATTTCGATACCCGGGACCACTATCGACACATTGTTGAGATCCTCGCCCGGCACAGCCATCACAGCGAACCCGAAGTCGCCAGTCATATTCTGGGCATGGCACAGGCAATGGATGCCACCACGCCCGGTAATCATGTGGGTTATTTTTTAATTGGTGAAGGGCGCGCCGTTCTTGAAGAACAGCTTGGCGCCAATACGTCGTGGGTCGTCCGGCTGCGGCATAGTTTTAATCAAATACCGCTCCTTTCCTGGCTTGGCAGCCTCAGCCTGTTGACGACAGCGTTCACCGCCGACATTTTATCCCGCACGCACCAACAAGGCATGGGCTGGCCGCTGGCGCTTCTGGCATTACCGCTTGTGGTGCTGATTAGCCAGTTAGCGATTAATTTGCTGAGTGAAGCGACGACTCGCTTCCGCTCGCCACTTCCTCTGCCGCGCATGGATTTCTCAAGCGGTATTCCGGCGGAGTTTTGCACTATGGTGGTGATCCCTTGCTTGCTCACCAGCCGGTCCGGGATAGATAAGCTGCTTAATAACCTGGAAGTGTGTTTTCTCGGTAACAGCACCGCAAACCTGTACTTCGCATTACTGACTGATTTTGCAGATTCCCCCGATGAAAACTCACCAGAAAATGATGAGCTTTTACACTGGGCAGAAGCGCAAATGCAAAATCTGAATCGCCGCTATGCACCTGTTTCCACGCCGCTTTTCTTTTTACTTCACCGTTCGGCGCAATGGAATGAGCAACAAAACGTCTGGATGGGTTATGAGCGTAAACGCGGCAAACTGTCGATGCTGAACAGTTGGTTACGCGAGCCCACTGAACAGTTTGCCGAGGTGCACAGCAATGTGATTAGCCCGCCTGCGGGGGTGAAATATGTCATCACCCTGGATAGCGATACCGTTTTGCCGCGTGATACCGCCCATAAGCTGGTCGCGACAATGGCACATCCGCTCAATCACCCGAAATTTGATGCCGTAAAACAGCGCGTCGTGAAAGGGTACGGTATTTTGCAGCCCGGGCTTGCGGAAGAAATTCCGCGTAACGGGCAGGGGCGTTATGCAGCGATGTGCAGTAACGTGCCGGGTAATGATCCTTACTCGATGATGTCATCGGATATTTATCAGGATCTGTTTGGAGAAGGCTCGTTTGTCGGGAAAGGTATTTATGATGTGGATACCTTTGTGCAGGCTACGCACAACTCTTGCCCGGAAAACCTGGTCCTGAGTCATGATTTGCTGGAAGGGTGCTATGCCCGTTCGGGGTTACTCAGTGAAGTCTTGCTCTATGAACAGTACCCCAATAATTACCTCACCGATGTGGCAAGGCGCACCCGCTGGATACGCGGTGACTGGCAATTGCTGAACTGGCTTAAATTAAGAGTCAGGAAAGCAGATGGTACGCATGATAAAAACCCGCTCAGTACGCTTTCACGCTGGAAATTGCTGGATAACTTGCGCCGCAGCCTGGTGGCACCGTCATTTCTGACCCTGGTGTTTTGTGCCATTTTACTGGTCCCGAATCCTTTTTACTGGTCTGGTGTACTGGCAGCGGTGCTGTTACTGCCCACGGCGCTAGTTCTGTTGCAGGATATTCTGAATAAGCCTGCCCGACGGCCGTTCTTACAGCATCTGGTTCTGGTGTCAGCAAGTGGCCTTAAACGCCTGATGCGCATTGGTCTGGGATTTATCACGCTTCCCCATGAAGCGGGTTATTCGCTCCGTGCGATTGCAGTGACGTTATGGCGATTGGGTATTAGCCATCACAACCTCAACCAGTGGGCCAGTTTCGACCAGATTACAGAGCGTGCAAAAGCCTCACCAATGCGTTTTTATCGGGCAATGTGGCTCAATGTCGTTTCCGGTATTGCACTCATATTGCTCGCGGCATTTTTTGCGCCAATGCTGCTATTTTTTGCCGCGCCTGTCGGCGTGTTGTGGTGCCTGGCGCCTTTATTATTAAGCTGGATGAGCCGCGAACCTGTACGCCACACCATCGCATTTAATGCTGATAATAAACGACTGCTGCGCCAAAGTAGTCGTGAGATCTGGGCTTTCTTCGAGACTTTTGCCACAGAGAAAGAAAACTGGTTACCGCCGGATAATTACCAGGAAATCCCACACCCGGTGATTGCGCACCGCACTTCACCGACCAACATTGGCTTGTCGTTGATGGCCAACCTCACCGCATGGGATTTTGGTTATATTCCGCAAGGTGAAATGTTGCAACGCATCACGATGACGCTCGATACGCTGGATAAGATGGAGCATTACCGCGGCCATTTATATAACTGGTACGACACTCGCACACTGGCGCCGCTGAATCCGCGTTATATCTCAAGTGTCGACAGCGGCAATATGGCCGGACATCTGCTTACCCTCAGCGCAGGCTTAACCGGGCTACGTAACCAACCCATTCTCAATTGCACACAATTGCTGATGGGCATTGATGATACCTTGCAAATCCTTGAGAAAGCCTGGGGACAACATGCCCCGACATCGCTGCGCCAGTTGCGCAATCATTGCAAAACAGCGGTGACACTCCACCCGTCGTTACTTTATCCAGAGCTGAAAAACATGCGTGCGCAAAGTAATCGTCTGCACGCACTTTGTAGTCATGAAGACGGGCGCATCCGCCGCTGGGTGGATCATCTCCAGCATCAGTTAGTGATTATCTGCCACGAATGGACACATTTTCTCAGTTGGCTGCCCGCCGGCTGGGACCGTGAGTCTCTGCCTACGCTGTCCTGGCTTGCCCAGACAAAACACACTGGAGAAGGCACCCCGTCAGAATCCGTGATTCGCCAGGCTCGCACGCGTCTGGATATTATTAATGAGCTTGAACAGCGCCTGATTGAACACGCCCGGATGGATTTTGTCTTCCTGTACAACGAAGTGACCAGCCTGCTCAGCGTCGGTTATAACTGCGATAACAATAAACTCGACAACAGTCATTACGACTTGTTGCCGTCGGAAATTCGCCTGACCAGCTTCCTGGCGATCGCCACTAACCAGTTGCCGCAAAAAAGCTGGTTTGCACTGGGGCGACTCTTCACCACCATTGATAACGAAACCGCGTTGATGTCGTGGAGTGGCTCAATGTTTGAATACTTAATGCCGAATCTGGTGATGCCAACTTATCCAGGCAGTTTACTGGAGGAAATGAGCCAGTCGGCAGTAAAACGCCAGATTGACTGGGGTAAAGAGCGGGGCGTGCCGTGGGGAATTTCAGAGTCAGGTTATTACTCGTTTGATGCGCTGCAAAACTACCAGTACCACGCTTTCGGTGTGCCGGGCCTTGGTTTGCGACGGGGGCTTGCAGATGACATGGTCATCGCACCGTATGCCACCATGATGGCATTGACTGTCTCACCTCAAAAAGCCTGTGAAAATCTGCTGAAACTGGAAAAAAATGGCGCTCGTGGGGAATATGGCTTCTATGAAGCGCTGGATTACACACCTTCACGCCTCGCCAGCGGCCAGATGTATGCCGTGGTTCGTTCATGGATGGCGCACCATCAGGGAATGGCATTCCAGGCACTGTCCCACGTTCTTTTAGGTGCGCCAATGGTCGACCGCTTTATGACCAGCCCGTCATTTCAGTCGGCACGACTGTTATTGCAGGAACGGGTTCCTGATGCGGTTGAATTGTATAGCCCGCGTCGCCATTTCGAATCCCACGAAGGGGTATTGCAACTGGTACAGTACGAAACCCGTGAGTTTACCGACGTTGACAGCCTGATTCCCGAAGTTCAGTTACTCTCGAACTCCGATTACCATCTGATGATAAGTCAGTCCGGCGGTGGTTATAGCCGCTGGAAAGACCTGGCGTTAACCCGCTGGCGCAGTGATGCAACCTGCGATAACTGGGGCGCATTTTGTTATATTAGTGACCCTGTCACAAATGAGGTATGGAGTAATACCTGGCAGCCGCTGGGTGAACCCGTCAGCCAATATGACGCGATATTTACCGATGCGGGGGCCGAATTCAAACTTGTTGCCGGAACCGTCAGCGTTAAAACGCAGATTGTTGTCTCGCCCGAAGATGATATTGAGCTGCGCCGCGTCACCTTACTGCATCGTGGGCGGCAGCCGCGCACTTTCGAGCTGACGACATACGCGGAAGTGGTGCTGGCTCCGAAAGAGAGCGACCTGGCCCATCCGGCATTCAGTAATTTGTTTATTCAGACTGAGTTGGTTCCCGAGCAGCACGCCATTCTTTGCCATCGTCGGCCTCGCGCGCCTGACGAATCTTGCCCGTGGATGTTTCATACCATGGTGGTGCACGGACAGGCACAAAACGAAACCTCATTTGAAACCGATCGTGCAAAATTTCTTGGCCGCGGGAAAACCCCGGCCAATGCCGTTGCGACAACACAAAGCGGTTTGCTCAGTAACAGTGCCGGGCCCGTACTCGACCCGATCCTTGCGATTCGCCAGTCCATTGTTTTACAGCCCGGCTTGCCCGTTACCGTCGACATTATTTATGGCGTGACGGAAAGTCGCCAACATAGCCAGGCACTGGTTGAGAAATATCACGACCATCCGATTGCCGACCGCGTCTTTGAACTGGCCTGGTCACATAGCCAGATTGTCCTGCGCCAGATTAATGCCAACGAAGACGACGCAACGCTCTTTAACCGCCTTGCCAGTGCAGTGCTGTTCCCTGGACCCGAACTGCGTGCTGATGCCAAAACACTGTGCCGTAACCGGCGCGGCCAGTCAGGGTTATGGGGTTGGTCTATTTCAGGCGACCTGCCGATCGTGATTCTTAATGTCACCAGCGATGAAAGTATTCTGCTTATCACTACCATGATTCAGGCCCATCATTACTGGCGCTTAAAAGGGTTGGCCGTCGATCTGGTTATTCTCAACGATAACCCCGGTGGTTATCAGCAAGAGCTCCAAAACCAGATAATAGAATTATTGATGGCAGGATCAGAAGCCAACCAGATAGATAAACCCGGCGGTATTTTTGTGCGAAATGGCGAACATATGTCGGCTGAAGACCGGCTTTTGCTGTTAAGTGTGGCGCAAATTGTACTGGATGATAGGGCTGGTGGTTTGAAAGAGCAGCTAAATCAGCGGCTTCAGGTGGCTATTCCAGCGCAGCAGGCTTTTACGCCACGCGCGGTTATCCCCGCCAATCAGCACGATGCCTGGCAGCCTGATACCAGTGCGTTGGTGTTTTTCAACGGACGTGGTGGGTTTTCGCAAGATGGCCGCGAATATCAGATAACACTTGATGAAAACGACCAGACACCTGCACCCTGGGCCAACGTTCTGGCCAATAACAGTTTTGGTACCGTCATATCTGAAGCGGGCCAGGCCTATACCTGGTATGAAAATGCCCATGAATACCGGCTCACACCATGGGAAAACGATCCCATCAGCGATCGTTCTGGCGAAGCGTATTATTTGCGTGATGAAGAAAGCGGGGCGGTCTGGTCGCCCACTACGTTGCCGGTGCGCGGCAACGGGCATTATCTTTCACGCCACGGCTTTGGCTACAGTGTTTTTGCTCACCGTGAAACCGGTATCGACACGGAATTAACGGTGCTGGTGGCGGAATATGCCCCGGTAAAAATCGCTATTCTGACGCTCAGCAATACGTCGGGGCGCACCCGAAAAATCTCCGTTACGGGTTATGTAGAATGGACACTCGGTGAATCCCGAAGCAAATCGGCAATGCATGTTGTGACGCGGACATCGACAACAGGGCGTGGTTGCGGAGTGCTGGCAAATAACTTCTACTGTAGCAATGGTTCGGAAAGAACAGCCTTCTTCGCGGTAACGGGCATGCATTGCTCGGTCACGGGTGACCGTCGGGAATTCCTTGGCCGCAATGGACAGCAGCGTGACCCGTCGGCCATGAAACAGCGAACGTTGTCTGATAAAACGGGAGCAGGGCTCGACCCGTGTGGCGCAGTGCAATCTGCAACCACCTTGATCGATGGCGATCAGCGAACATTTATTTTTGTGCTGGGTATCGGGCAGAATCCGCAGGAAGCGGAATCGTTGATTAACCAGTATCTGAGCGAAGATGCCGCACGTAGTGAACTGTCGAATGTTCACAGCTACTGGCACCGTATGCTCGATCAAATCGTCATTTCTACCCCAGACCCGGCGGTCAACTTACTCGCCAATGGCTGGCTGCTGTACCAGACTATCGCATGCCGCCTGATGGCTCGCAGCGGTTACTACCAGTCCGGTGGCGCTTTCGGTTTCCGTGATCAACTACAGGACACTCTGGCTCTGAGCCATGCCGCACCCGAACGGCTACGCGAGCAAATCCTGCTTTGTGCATCGCGCCAGTTTGTTGAGGGCGACGTTCAACACTGGTGGCACCCACCATTAGGAAACGGGGTTCGCACCCGTTGTTCAGACGATTATCTCTGGTTGCCGCTGTCTATTTGCCACTATGTTGAAACAACGGGTGACACAGGGTTGCTCGAACATCGCCTGCCATACCTTGAAGGCCGGGAATTACAGCCGGGAGAAGAGTCGGCCTACGAGCAGCCGGTTATCAGTGCGCTTGAAGAGACACTGTGGCAGCACGGGGTAAAAGCTATTCGCCATGGCCTGCGATTTGGTCAACATGGTTTGCCTTTAATGGGAGCGGGTGACTGGAACGACGGCATGAACCTGGTCGGGCTAGAAGGAAAGGGCGAGAGCGTCTGGCTCGGGTTCTTCCTGTATGAGGTTTTGCAGCGTTTTGCCAACCTTGCAGAACAAATCCACGATAACGACACTGCCGTACTTTGCCGGGCAGAAGCCGCCAAATTGCAAATCAACCTTGAGGCATCCGCCTGGGATGGGGCCTGGTATCGCCGGGGCTACTTTGATAGCGGGGAAGCGCTGGGTTCGCAGAGCGCAAAAGAGTGCCAGATAGATGCCATTGCCCAAAGCTGGGCGGTGCTATCAGGGGCGGGAAGTACAGAGCGTTGCGCGCAAGCCATGCAGGCACTGGACTCACGACTGGTGGATAACGAAGCCGGGTTGATAAAATTGCTTACTCCGCCGTTTAACGGCAACGGGCCAAATCCTGGCTACATTCAAGGTTACCTGCCGGGCGTACGTGAAAATGGTGGGCAATATACTCATGGTGCCATCTGGGCTGTCATGGCTTTTGCCCGCAGCGGCAATATCGAACGAGCCTGGCAACTTTGGTCGTTGATTAACCCGATAAACCATGGGCTTACGGCGGATGCAACAGATCGCTACAAAGTCGAACCCTACGTGATGACGGCGGATATTTACAGTGTTTCGCCTCACACCGGGCGTGGTGGCTGGAGCTGGTATACCGGCTCGGCGGGCTGGGCGTATCGGTTAATCATTGAGACATTACTGGGTATTCAAAGGCAGAGCGGCACAATCACCGTTCGACCTTTATTGCCACGTGAATGGTCTACTGTGAGCCTGGTTTATCGACATGGCTCGAGCGATTATCAGATTAATGTGGCGCGTAGCGTGGGCGAATATCAGATCATGCTGGATGGTCAGTTATTGCCAGGAGACACCATCCCACTGACGGACGATGGGCTCCGGCATATTGTGGAGATAAAGCAGGGGGGTGTGCTGTAACTTTTTATCCCAGACGGGCGATCCGCGAGCGGGCCTCGTCAAGATGGCGGCGTAATGTATCAAGGCATGGGCCAAAATTGGCAGAGAACTGTTCGCAATCACTTGCGATAACAAAGAAGTTTTCAGCCAGGCCCAGCGCTTCATGCCAGATATCGCCGCTAATGACTTCCGGCAGTGATGCTGGTCGAAGCTCGTTCACGATTGCGCCACCCGTTCTTGGGGCGAAACCCATAGGCAGAATGTCGTAGGCTGGCGCGAGTTGATATGGGCGGCCGTGGCTGCTGATGAACGACAAGTTCCCGTGGTGCATGTCGGTATTGCCAATGAGCATCCCAAATGCCCAAAGCCGAGCGGTGCCAACTGCGGATGAAGGGTGGACATGACCTCCCGTAATAAGGCTATTAACCAAAACAGGCCATGAGGCCCTGGCATTGCCGATAAACTCCGCATCAAGTGCCCGCAGCGAGAAGACGCCGATACGCCCCAGTTGGCCAACACGGTCGAATCGGGGGATCTCGAGGAAGCGCTGACCACCAAAATCAAATACTTCGGTTTCCACACCAAGCACTCTCAGCGCCAGGTGTTCAGCCACCAGAAGGTCGCGCCAGCGTTCACTAACCGGATTATCGTCCGGGGCCGAGAATTTCACTAAGACGTGACCGCGTTCTGTATAGGTGCAAAATTTCGGCTGTTCACCGCCTGCCGATGATCCCGGTGCCTCACCGGCACCAGCCGCCAACGCCAGTGCGGGGAATGCTGTTGCGCGCTCAACAGGAGTGGGTTCCGGCATCGCCAGGAAACGCTCTCGTGCTCGTTCACCTATCAGCAGGTTACCGATAGCATCATGACCATGTGCCAGCAAAGCCCGAACAACATCTGCGTCTGCCCATTGCTCTGGATTCGCCGGCAGGGCAAGCTCTGCCGCATATGTTGATGCGTAGGCTCGACCGAGATACCCCTGTGGTCGCATGTCAAACAGCCACCACGGCAGACCGTCGCTGTATAGACTCACGCTATCGGTCTGCACCATGACAAATCCCTCCGGACGAACCGGAATGAGCTCGCCAAGAGGCTTAACGCGTCCTTCATCAGTAATGCGGTAAATGGGCGCAGACCTGAATCCGCGATAGGGATCGCGTAGCGCGTATTGAATAGATGGACCGGCTCCGATTCGAACAATATCATCGCCA
Source organism: Buttiauxella brennerae ATCC 51605 (assembly GCF_001654925.1). Taxonomy (GTDB): domain Bacteria; phylum Pseudomonadota; class Gammaproteobacteria; order Enterobacterales; family Enterobacteriaceae; genus Buttiauxella; species Buttiauxella brennerae. The sequence continues at coordinate 106,777 of NZ_LXER01000015.1, read as the reverse complement.
ATATCTCTCAATGCACGGGACATTGTTGGTTGACTAATTCCCATTATCTCAATGAGTTGCCGAGACTGCATCGGCCCCTGGCTGAGCAACTGGCGTATCGTGTCAGAACGAGTAGGCATCATGCTGAATCACTTTTTGAATAGATGTATGAATAGATAGGTGAATGCATACTCTAGCAGTTAATTTGTAACTCGTCATCCTGGATGGGGCTGCTACAACATTGCCGATGACGAACTAGCTGTGCTCGGCATTGGCTGGCGTACGTGTCTGGACGGGGAGGTTACGTAACACAAACCTGACTTGCATAAAGTTAACTAAAACATTTCCATGCTATAGCCAAACGCTTTAAGACAGATTCTGATCGCTAAGAAATCCTCTCTGTGTTTTGTAACTTAGGGTTCCAAATGTAGGGGTGGGGATAAGAAGCAATGCGCCAATGAACCTTCAGACTCAATTTAACATAATATACATTATGCGCACCAAGGTAAGCTAAGGCTGAATCCAGGGGTTAATCAATCTGATTGCCCTAGTTGCTGATAGCATCCGAAAGTTCTTTCTCCAGCGCTGATACCATCACTCTGGCCATCTCATAGTTCGACTGACCACCTCGTGGTTAACTCCCATCAACAACAGTTAACGAAATATCGGCAACCAGCGTTGTGCGGTCGCTAACTTTAAATTCACCTGGTGTTAATCGAGGTGTCACTGTTAGTGTGAAATTCATCTGTTGCCCCAGCGCCAAAGTGTTGCCAGCCATGGGCATAATCCCTTCATTGTTGCCAACCCGCAGTTCATCCGCGGCGCTGCCTTGTGCCACCAAACTTCCCTGATTATTCGTTTTACTCACCGCGTAATGTTGCCCGTCCAGCGTGAGCTTGCTGACTTCCATGTTGATGTTGCTTTGGCTGCCGAATGTAAACTGGTCTTTGCCATTAGTTGTGCCACCGAAAAACACCGCGAATTTGCGTGCATCCGGGCAATAGACGCTGACATTGATTTCCTGTTCCTGCATCTCATTCCAGTCGCGGGATTTTTTCACCGCGTCGTCGGCGCGTAGCACGTGCAAATCCAGCGTGGGTTGCGACAGCGTTATCTGGCAATCACTGCTGGCAACACAAGGCACCGCCGTCGCCAAAAGGGATACCAATGTTAGAGTGTGAAACAAATTTCTTTTCATCGACATACGCCCTCGCTTTGCTCGTAAAAGGCTTCTTTATCTTGCTTTTCAGGCAGTTTCCAGTGGATTTGGCACATGCGCTTACCGTCATCATCGGCTGCGTACAGTTCAGAAACGCCGCCGACATCATTAAGGAAAACATGGCCATCATCGACGGCGGTCACAATGTAATTGCTCTTCTCATCAACCACAGAAACGCCCTTTTGCAGCGGTTCGCCGTTCGCCAGTAGCACGCGCAGCATCACCCGGCGGGAATTCAACACTTTGAAGCCGAGCCTGCTCACCGAACCATGGCCGACGGCAACGACTTTTGTGCCGTTCGCCAGATCCATACTTTGCGGCAAACTGTTGCTGTTAATTTCAATTCGCGCATTGCGATACAGCGGCATTCCCGGTACCACCGCCTGCCCCCACGCATCTGTCCAGATGGTGCCTTGCGGGGTTGAAATTTCAATGCCGCCCACAGCTTCGCTAAGGCGTGCGATTGCAAACGTATCTTTCACGCTGTACGGCGAAAATGTGACGCCGTTCTCGTGCATAACCACCCCGCCGCTTAGCGTCATGTTGTAGTTAGTCTGGTGATTGCTGCCCGCCCCCGCGCCGACATCAAGCTGCGTGTAGTGCAGATTGGTATTAATGTCACCATTGAAACTGGTGTTGTTGTTCTGAATATCGCGGTCGGTTGAAACGGAATAAACCGTATTTTGCGTCAGAGAGCCGCTGGTTGTTGCGCCAACGGTAGTGTCATCACCCTGCTTTCGCATGTGCGTGCTAAAGCTTTCCGAGCCAAGCGGAATGCTAATGTTGACGTAGAAAATATCTTCATTGTTCTGATCTTTACTGCTGTTGCCCACCTGACTTTGCCAATTAACCTGCATGGAAATCCGCTCATAGGATTTGCTCCAGGTGGCATTCAGATAGCGCGAATCTTTATTGTCTTTGCTGCCCTGATTCAGACTGTAGCCAAGCGCCAGCGTGCCCAGGATTCCCTGGTTCCAGGTGACCGATGTGCTATAGCTGTTGGCATAGCTGGTGTAATTCTTATTCAACGCGTCGGTTAACTCGCGGTAATCCGCGCTGTATTTTGCAGCCGAGGCGGAAAACGACACCGTTTCCAGCGGATAAATCCCGAGTGAAATCTCGCCTTTCGTCCCTTTGCTTGAATCGCCAAAGGATTCTCTGCTTGCCAGCATACGGGTGCCAATGTCCCAGTTTGTCGTGGGCTGGTATTCCAGCAATGCGCCTGCGGCCTGGTAATCTTTCGCCTGCACCCCGGAAGCGGTAAGGCTGATATCGTGATGCAAACGCCACGCATTGGAATAGTTCGCCACCATCGGGTTGCTGTAGTCCGAACTCACGTCTCTGACTTGCCCCACAGATAATGAAAAGCCCTGCGGACGCGCAAAACGCTGCACGTTCAGCGAAGAATACGCAATGACGTAATGGTTCGATGAGCCGTCGGTTTCAACAACCGTAATATCCAGATCGGTATTGCTACGAATTATCGGCACGTTATCGAGGGTGAATGGCCCCGCCGGCACTAATGTCGAATAGACAAGTTGGCTCGTCTGGCGCACTTCAACACGCGCCTGCGCACCGCGAGCAATACCGCGCACCGTGACACCGGAATCGCCCGAAAACAGCGCGCTTTCCGGACTCCACTGCACGCCATTAATTGGCGTACCGCTGAATAAACCGGAGATAGCATTCACCTGCCCTATTTGTAACTGGCGTTTTTGCTCTACAAAGGTATGTGCCGCGTAGGTGTACAGGCTGTTGGCGGTGAAATCTCCATTGTTGCTGGTGATGACGTAATTGCTGCGTAAAAACCAGTCAGCAATATTCATACCGCCTTCAAGCATCGCCTGGCGGTAATCAGAACTGCTGCTGTCATAACGGCTCGAGGTGCTAAAAAGGTTGTAGTTCAGCACACCTGCGCTGCCACCGTGTAAAACGTTAGATAGCGCACCGTCCGGATCGTTTGCTACCGCTTCAGGCGGGACAACAATTACTAGTTGTTCGCCGTTAGGCAGTGGCGTTATGGTCGCTGTCGAGACTTCTTCATGATAATCGTGGCAGCTTTTTGCATCCGGCTCTTTAATTGCCTGAAGCCCTGCGGCGCTTAGGAATTCGTTATCCACGCACAGTTCGCCTTTCTGCCCAAAACGAACGGCGATAGTGCCTTTATCTTTGCCATTCACTTTTAAAGAAACGGGGTGCATGCCCGGTAAAAATTTAGCTTCATTAGCAAAATAGGTATTCACGCTGGCATCCACGCCGCGCTTTTTTAAGATTTCAGTATCAAATGTATATTCTGTCGCCCAGGCACTATGACTTAACAGCATTACAGGTAAAGAACTGCGCAGAATAACGCGCAGGCAAAATGACAGGTCTGACAATTTATACATACTGATTCTCTTAACTTCGACTACTTATTGAGTGGCGCGGTATAACTCGCAACTTCAATGCCGTAACGACTGGCAGGTGAAAACTTAACCTGGCTATCGGTTGTAGCAGGTTTATTCAATGTGGCTGTCAGGATTTCGCCCGGCAGAATATAGGGCTTGCCGATTCTGGCGTTTGCCCCTGAAGGCAACGTCTGGACTGTAAGCGCAAGGCGCACCACATATGGGCTTGGGTTTTTAACGGTGATGGTGCTGCCAGTACTTGTCCAGTTCAGCAACGTCCAGGCATCTTTTACAATTGGCAGGTTTTTCGGGTGAATTAATACCGGAATATCCTGACGTAAATTAAAACCAACTTTCATAGACTTAGAAAAATCTTTCGGCGGAATACCTTCAAAAACAACGCGTTTTAAATGCTCGGTGGTTAATGGCGCATCACTCTTCATAATAAAACGCAATTGCTGAGTCTGGCCGGGTTCCACTCGCACCACCGGTTGCGTAACATTCAGGTGGACGCCTTTGTCATCGGGTAAATCGGTGATGGTGGTATATAATAAATTTGGCAAAGCATCGGTATTCACCAGGTTTATTGTACCGCCCATATTGGATTCATCAATAATGAGCAGCGATGTTTCCGGGACTAAACCTGCAGCAAATACGGGAGTAGCGCATAGCAAAGAAACACTCAACAACGCGCGGCGAGATAATGGAGAAGATATAAACATTTTCAGTTAATCCTGTAATTATTACACGCCAGTCCGTGCTGTAATATCGTTAATAAAAAAGGGGGCAGCAAAACTGCCCCAAATACTCAGCGTTACACAAATAAATCAGAGATAAACCAGGCTGATAGTCGTTTGACCATCTAACTGGGTATCGTCAGCAATCGCCAGCGCTTGTGTTCCCTGAATCGCCAGTGCCACGCGTAATGGGAATGTCGCGTTAGTGAAGGAGATTGGGTCAACCGTTGCGCTGTCTGCCACGGTCATTTTACGGGTGGCATTGTTATTCATAGCACCCAGGCTATTCGGGCTCCATGTGGTGTTACCGTCGTCGCGGGAAATAGCAGATTTGTTTGCGCCATCAGCCATTACGTTAGACAGCACAGCAATGGTATAGGCACCGATATTCACGCCGCCTGTGGTTTTGCCCACGCCGAACTGGTTAATCGCGTTCTGGCTCTGGGAACCATCTGCAAAGGCGTTATTAATTGGCAGCGTTGCCAGGCTATCTGAACGGTTATCCATGGTTGTCCACGCAACTTTAGACGGTGCGTCGCAGCTGATGGTTAATACCAGGTCACGCGAGCCTAATTGGTTAGTCCCGGTCGCAGATAATTCGCCTAAACGAACAGTCCCGAAATCTGCCACGCCACCATTGCTCAGCGTTGGAACACATGCCGAATTAGTTAACGTCCCTGTTACGTGCAATGTTGCAGTTTCTGTTGCCATGGCTGCACTGATGCCAGCAATAAGCAAACTTATTGCTAAAGTTAATTTTTTCATAATAACCTTCAATAATTAAATGAACTCAGAAATCAAATGTATTTGAGTTGATTGATATTTATCTCTCAGAGATAAACCAGGCTAATTGTCATCTGACCATCAAGTTGAGTGTCATCGGTAATTGCCAGGGCATTTGTTGATTTAATGGTTGCCGAAACAATCATTGGGAATACTGCTGTGGTAAATGCGATTGGCATTTTGTCATCACCACCCACAGACGCAGTACGGAAATTAGAATCCTGACCGTGCATAAATGGCGTCGTGGTCCATGGGGTTTGAGGTGACTGATCTTTTTGCCTATACATAATTGTCGCCAGCACGCCATCAGCTGTTACACCCGATGCTGGCACTTCAATAGCATAAGAGCCAATACCCACGCCCGCAGCGGTTTGACCCAGGCCAAATACCTGGCTTGTGGCCGTCATGGTGTAATTACTGTCTACGAAATGGACCGGTAAGTTAGGGTCGGTAGCAGAACGGTTATCTAGTGATGTCCAGCCCACTTTCGTTGGCGAATCACAAGAAATAGAAAATGTTATTGTACGTTCACCCAATGCGTTATTTGCCGTCGGAGATAATTCGCCTAAACGGATAGTGCCAAAATCAACCACGCCACCATTACTCAAATTAGGTACACATGCTGAATTTGTTAATGTCCCTGCCACTTTTAATGTGGTGGTTACGACAGCCCATGATGGACAAGCGCTTGCAAATAAAATACTTGCCAGAAATACCTTTTTCATAAAACCCTCACTGGAGTAAAAGAGAAAATAGACGCTGCCTTTGGAGGTAACTTAATTATCTCTTCCGGGAATAAAAATGTTTTGCAGTAAAATCTGCCCATCAATATTTGTTATCTTGATCAAAAACAAATTTCTATAGCTTCCAGTTTGTTTTCTGGAAAGAGAATATTGATGATTATCAAAAAACATTTCAAGATTATTCAGGGTGTACTTTTACACCACACTCCAGTCAATAATGCGTTTATCGATTATTCAGTGAGTTATCGTAATTATCGATTAACCAATAGAGTAAATGCAGGGACTGGCCTGAAACGTCCACAAATTAAATTGTTATCGAGACCGAAAATAAAGGTTTGTTAAATGTTAAATATCATTGTGAGTATGTAAAACCTGAGAGAGGCTGACGACTTGAAACCACGGATGTTACCGACGTGATTGCATTGGTGAGCTTGTTATGATTGATGGCTTGGTTTGAAGGTCGTGCATCAAAATGCTGTCTTCTGGTTTACATGGATGATGCTATTGGCCAGCTGATACACCTGTGCTTATGTGAAACTGAGTCGGCCTTCCACTACATGCTGGCCACGTGTGACTATCTTGATAAACATGAAAAACCTGTCGCGTTCTACAGTGACAAACATGCTAATAGAATTTCATTAAGGTCAGTCGGATAAACAATTTCTGCCGTTTCAACAAGTTCGTTTAGCGACCACCAGTGGTAACTTTCGATAACTGATTTTTCATTCACACTCCAACCGCCGGTATTGATATCGTTGCTATCGAATTTCACGATATAAAAACACTCTTTCGCCAGAACGGTTTCTCCACTGGGCAATGTCATTTCGAATGTACCCTCGGCAACACATTGCCCAACATCGTTTCGCACAATGCCCGTTTCTTCATGGAGTTCTCTGATGGCGGCATCTTCAAACGACTCATCATCCTCAACGCCGCCACCGGGAGTTGCCCAATACGAACGGCCTGCTAACGCATCGTCATGATGCACAAAGCGAAACAGTAAAACTCGGTTTGCTGGGTTAATAATCAGCAAACGCGCAGAACGACGAACACGCATTACAGGTTTCCTTATTTCGTCCAGGATCAGGTTTTAATTTAAGCCAGTTCACCAGGCCTCTGGTTCTCGTAACATATGCACAATATTAGAGGGGCTCATTATCCATCCCCCCTTAAACCCATCCGGCAAGGGTTCGACGGTATCACAACGGACAACCCCACTTTCTTCTACCTGCTTCAGTGCTAATTTATGATCGGGCGTAAATAGCTCAAGCCAAACCTCGGCCTGGCTCAGGCCTGGCGCTTCATCAATCCACAGTCGGTTTGGGCCTAGTATAAAGCCGGTCGCCGGTGGCTTGTCCGTAATTTCAGGCAGTCCTATGGTCGTCCGGTAAAAATTGAGCGTCTGTTGATACTGGTGAGTCGGTACTTTTATAGCGATATCAATCCCGCCTTTGATTTCGGTTTTCATCAGGATTTACCTTATTCAGAATGTGTGTGAATAAGTAAGCCTGGTATAAACCCGCAATCTATCAACTGACCTGCTTAAGTGTCAGATTTTGGTCTGGTTAACCCGTTCTGAGAGTTCCTGATGGCTTTCTTTCCTTTCACTGTAACGGTCTGCAAGGTAGCCCACGTGCCCTTTCAGAATTAACGTCATTTTGAACAGTTCTTCGGTGACATCGACAATACGATCATACCAGGCTGATGGTTTCATCCGCCCTTCATCGTCAAACTCCTGCCAGGCTTTCGGGACTGATGACTGATTTGCAATGGTGAACATTCGCATCCAGCGGCCAAGGATCCGCATCTGGTTTACCGTATTAAAGGACTGCGACCCGCCGCAAACTTGCATCACCGCCAACGTTTTCCCTTGTGATGGACGAACAGCACCTTCACTCAAGGGTATCCAGTCTATCTGCGCTTTCATCACCGAACTCATGGCGCCGTGCCTTTCAGGAGAGCTCCAGATCATTCCATCACACCACCTTACCAGTTCCCGCAATTCGAGCACTTTTGGATCTGTTTCTGGCGCATCATCGGGCAATGGTAAGCCTGAAGGATTAAAGATTTTTACTTCTGCCCCCATTTTTTCCAGCAACCGCCCTGCTTCTTCGGCCGCAAAACGGCTATAGGAACGTGGCCGAACAGAACCATAGAGAATCAAAATACGTGGTGCCGCCTGCGTATCATCCTGAAGTTTGCTGGTGATCGTTTCATCAAAGTATGTCTGTTCGAGTGCGGGTAAATGCACCATAAAAAATCTCCCATTTGAAAGCTGTGCTTTAAAAGCTAACACATATGAATTAACATATGTATCACCAATTCATATCGAGGTTCAACATGCTACAGCCTGTTCAGCTTTTCAAACTGCTCGCCGATGAAACCCGTGCGACCATCGTGATGCTACTCAGAGAAACGGGTGAATTGTGCGTTTGCGATATTTGTGCGGCAACGGCAGAGTCTCAACCGAAAATATCCCGTCATATGGCACTGTTACGTGAAGCAGGCCTGGTCACCGATCGTCGGGAAGGCAAATGGGTACATTACCGCCTGTCGCCACACATGCCTGCCTGGGCCGCAGCGATCATTGATTCGGCCTGGAATTGTGAACGAGAAAACATCTGCAACAAACTCAATAACGCTTCATCTGGTACCTGTTGAATATGAACTTATATATGCATTTAAACAAATATGAACGGAGTGCCTGATGCTACTTGCTGGTATTATTTTTTTGCTCACTCTCGTTCTGGTTATCTGGCAGCCTAAAGGGTTGGGAATTGGCTGGAGTGCCGCATTTGGCGCGGGTCTGGCGTTACTGACGGGAGTGGTACAGCTGGGTGATATTCCGGTGGTTTGGCAGATAGTCTGGAATGCGACCGCCACCTTTATCGCGGTGATCATCATCAGCCTTTTGCTCGATGAGTCCGGTTTCTTTGAGTGGGCCGCGTTACATGTTGCCCGTTGGGGCAATGGCCGAGGCCGCCTTCTGTTTACCTGGATTATCATGCTGGGTGCTATGGTCGCGGCACTGTTTGCCAATGATGGCGCGGCACTTATCCTGACGCCTATCGTGATTGCGATGCTTCTGGCGCTGGGCTTTAGCCAGGGAGCAACACTCGCTTTTGTTATGGCCGCAGGGTTTATCGCCGATACGGCCAGTCTGCCGCTGATTGTCTCGAACCTGGTCAACATCGTTTCGGCTGATTTCTTCAAACTTGGTTTTGCAGAATATGCAGCAGTGATGGTGCCGGTTAACCTCGCCGCCATTGCGACAACGCTGGTCATGCTGCACCTGTTCTTTCGCAAAGATATTCCCGCGGTTTACGACGTGTCGCTGCTGAAAACACCCAAAGAAGCGATACGGGATATCAATACCTTTAAGACCGGTTGGTTGGTATTGGTTCTGCTTTTAGTCGGTTTCTTTGCCCTGGAGCCGCTCGGCGTGCCAGTCAGTTTTGTTGCCGCTGCTGGCGCGTTGGTCTTGTTGGCCGTTGCGAAAAGGGGCCATGCGATCAATACCGGAAAAGTGCTACGTGGCGCGCCGTGGCAAATCGTTATCTTCTCACTGGGTATGTATCTGGTGGTCTACGGTCTGCGTAATGCGGGGTTGACCCACTACCTTTCTGCACTTCTTAACCAGCTCAGTGAGCATGGTTTATGGGTGGCTACATTAGGGACCGGGTTCCTGAGCGCATTCCTCTCTTCTGTCATGAACAATATGCCGACCGTACTCGTTGCTGCACTGTCAATCGAAGGCAGCACAGCCACCGGCGTGATTAAAGAAGCAATGGTTTATGCCAACGTAATTGGTAGCGACCTGGGGCCAAAAATCACCCCGATAGGCAGTCTTGCAACATTGTTATGGCTGCATGTTTTGTCGCAGAAAAATATGACCATTACCTGGGGTTATTACTTCCGGGTGGGCATTGTGATGACGATTCCGGTGCTGTTTGTCACGCTGGCGGCCCTGGCATTGCGGCTATCAGTGACACTGTAACTATTAATTAACTTATAACTTCAATGGCATAGACCATTGAAGTTTGAACAAGAGACAACAACAATGAGCAATGTGACTATTTATCATAACCCTGCCTGTGGAACCTCACGCAATACGCTTGAATTGATTCGTAACAGCGGCGCTGAGCCGACGGTAATCCTTTATCTGGAAACGCCGCCCACCCGTGAAGTGCTGGTAAAATTAATTGCTGATATGGGGATTACTACCCGGGCTCTGTTGCGTAAAAATGTCGAACCCTATGAGCAATTAGCGCTTGGGGACGATAAATTTAGCGACGAACAGCTGGTCGATTTTATGTTGCAGCACCCTATTCTGATTAACCGACCGATTGTCATTACCCCTCTGGGGACGCGTTTGTGCCGGCCTTCCGAGGTGGTTTTAGACATCTTGCCAGATGCACAACACGGCGCTTTCGCCAAAGAAGACGGTGAGCAAGTTGTTGATGACAACGGCAACCGCATTAAGAAATAGCAGCGACACAAGGGAGCACTGAGTGTTCCCTTTACTTTATGCTCACTGTATTTAAAATAGTCACCTTCATCTCTTCTCTATAGGTATTCGTCCAATGCGCTATTGATGCCGCCGTCTGTCTGACGGCCGATTTACTTGTCCTGAATTATCGGGCTGGTTTCTGGCATCTATGGAGTTGCATCTATGACGAATTCGTATATCGCGCTGGAAGGCGTATCTTTTGTTTTACCTGATGGCACACCGCTGTTTTCACAACTCAATGAAACTTTTGACTCACGCCCTACAGGTTTGGTTGGGCGAAACGGTGTGGGCAAAAGTGTTCTCTCGCAGATTTTAGCCGGGAAGATTTCGCCATCGTCCGGCCGCTGTACCCGTTCCGGTATGGCGTATTATCTGGCTCAGCAAATCCTCTACCCGCCAACCGCTAAGGTTGCCGATCTTGCAGGCGTTCGGCCCATTATCGACGCACTTGAACGCATCGAGCGAGGCTGCGTGTCTGCGGCAGATTTTGATATGGTTAGTCACCATTGGGATATTCGCCAGCGCTTGCAGCATGAGCTGGAGCAATGCGAACTCGGGCATGTCAGCGCCACAACACTTGCCAGCCAGTTAAGTGGCGGTGAGTCCATGCGCGTTGCACTTATCGGCGCCTGGCTTTCTGAGGCGGACTTTTTGATCCTCGATGAACCCAGTAACCATCTCGACCGCGCCCACCGCAAAGTGCTGATTGCCCAGCTACAGCGCTGGCAAGCGGGATTATTGGTGGTAAGCCATGACCGGGAGTTGCTGGAATCAATGCAACGAATTGTTGAACTGTCATCAATTGGCCTGAATAACTATGGCGGTAACTATTCGGTTTACAAACAGCTTAAATCCCAGGAAGTACAGCTTGCTCAGCAACAGCTGGAACAACGAAAGCATGAACGCCAACGCGAGGAAAAAAACCTTCGCGACCAGAAAGAACGCCTTGAGAAACGGCAGTCGCGCGGGAATCGTCATGGGCGCGAAGCCAATCAGGCCAAGATTTTGCTCGGCGGGCAAAAACAGCGCAGTGAGACCTCTGCCGGGAAATTAAACCAGCGCCAGCTTGCTGCACATGAATTACTCAATCAACGCGTGCGCGATGCGGCCAATCTTGTTGAAGAAAATGTGGCGATTGTGGTGCATTCCCTTGAAGTTAACGTCCCGTCAAAACGACAAGTTGCCGTCCTCCATGAGGTGCAACTCCCCTTCGTGCCAGGCTTATTATCTCCGCTAAACCTGGCTATTTCTGCGCAACAGCGAATCGGTGTCGTTGGGCGTAACGGATGTGGAAAATCGACTTTGCTGAAAGTACTGGCAGGTCACTTGCAGCCATTGCGTGGTGTTTGCCAGGTGCCACACGGAGTGGCCTTACTTGATCAGCACCTTACGAACCTTGATCCGCAACGCACCGTTCTTGAACAGATGTTTAAAGCCAACCGCACTGCTGGCGAGGCCGATTTACGTATGCGCCTGGCACAATTGGGCCTGGATGCTCAAAAAATCCAGATAGCCAGCGGGTTTTTAAGCGGTGGTGAACGCCTGAAAGCGGCACTGGCCTGTGTGTTGTACGCAGACCCCACCCCACAACTGCTGTTGCTTGATGAGCCCAGTAACCATCTTGATCTGCCCTCACTTCAGGCGCTGGAAATGATGCTGCGGAGTTATCAGGGAGCAATGATTGCCGTGTCACATGATGAGGTATTTCTGAATAACCTGAATTTAACCGGGCGTTTATCGGCCACAGACTCGGAATGGCAATTTCAGGTATGGTAACGCCAGAATACCTTCAGGCCCCCTGTTCGGCCTGTAGGTTTGAACATCGTATTGTGTCGCATGGTTGCGACCTTTTCTGGTATGAATTTAGAATTATCATCAGTGAAAAAATATCACTGTACATTGAAATAATATCGATTCATAAGTGAAAGAACAGCATGTAGCATGATGAAATGTCTGCGGAAAAGAACTCTCCACATTCGCAATTAACGCCGTTATAAAAAGGAAGCATCTATGAATGACACCCCGTTCGCATCCCATCAAATCGGTGATTATCGAGTTACCGCACTGAGTGACGGTCATATGGCGGCCAGCCTGGATCTCTTATCCGGGATTGATACCGCTGATGCGGATGAAATCCAGCGCAATGCAGGGATCTCCCAGCCGGGAAATATTCATATCAATTGCTACTTAATTCGCGGGCGGGGTCGAACAATTTTGGTTGATGCCGGTACGGGTGGATTGAATAACGCGGGAGGAAGCCTCAAAGATAACCTTTATGCGGCCGGATCCAGCCCGGAAGAAATCGACACCATTCTGTTGACGCATGCTCATCCGGATCACATCGGTGGCCTGCTGGATACGGAAGGCCGCGCGACCTTTGCGAATGCGGAGCTTTATATTCACCCGCTCGAAGTGAAGTTTTGGCGAAATGATACCTTTCTAAACCAGGCGAGCGAACGGGGTAAACGGAATTTTGAACTGGCACGGCGCACGCTTGATATTTATGGGCGGCGTGTAAACTTCCTGAGTGAATCAGCAATAGTTGCAGGGATTCGCCCGGTATCCCTGCCCGGCCACACGCCAGGTCACACCGGTTTTCGCATTGATTCAGGGGATAAAAGTTTGCTTATATGGGGGGATATTGTTCATTACCCGCATATACAGTCAGCACAGCCTGCGGTTTCCATCGCCTTTGATTCTGATCCTGCTCAGGCCCAGGCTTCCCGCAAAAAAATCCTGGAACTGGCGGCTCAGGAAAAATGGCTAATTGCGGGTATGCACTTTGGCAAACCAGGTTTTGCACACATTATTCCTGATGCTGACGGATACCGTATTGCATACGCTGAAAAGTAAATGCAGAAGCAAGTTCAGTGCGGGCAAATCCCGACGATCTGGCAAGCGTCGTTAACGTCAGCGTGTCGGGATTTACAGAGGGCGCATAAAAAGGGATTTTAGTCGAAAACACCATTAATGACAGACGTCACTATTGCAGTACTTAATGCAATCAGAACCAGATTATCGCCGACAATTTTCCATTCGTATCCGGGATAATAAGGAAGCTGGTTCAGCATCGTGCCAGGTACAGTTTTCTTAGCAATCCCCGGAGGAAGCGGTTTACCGCGAGCGAGGTTTTTTGCAATACCTGGAGGTAGCGACTGGTAGCCTGTCAGCCCATAGTTAACTGCGAGTTTTCGCGCATCATTAAAACTGATATCTGAGTCAACATGGTCGGGTTTTCCGTAATTTTTACGGCTGCCATGATTATCTGCAGACTTATCGTTTCCGTTACTATGAGCGCTACTATTCCCTTTGTTTCCACTGTTCCCATTTCCACTATTTCCATGGGCACCACTATTTCCGTTGCCTGGGTTGGCTAATGCGGGGCCAGCAAACAATGACAAGGAAATAGCGACCGTAACAGCAGTTAATAATCCACGACGCTTAAACATAACCACTCCTGAACGTATGGGCATATCCATAAATTTATGTTCACGAATGAGGTTTCTGCAATGGTCATTATCTTATTCTGTTACGCCAGTATGGAAATTATCTCGGTACCACGAACAGTGATTTACATTTTGGGCAGAGCAATGTTTGCCCCTGGCGGATTTTGTTCGCAGGAAAAGATGATTTGCTCTGGCAGATTGGGCACGTCACCGTACCGTTTGATGCGTTACTGAAGCGCTTCATTGCATAATCGAAAATAGACATGATAATTAGCCTTTCAATGAATGAGGTTCATCGTATCACGCCCTGATCCAATAGCGCATAAGTTATCCAGAGGCAGGCTATCAAGATGGAAAATGGTGGGCTCTTTACTCATAAAAAACTGCACCTTAATTGTTGAGTAACCAACATTTGGGGTGCAGTGAAAACTCATTCCGACTATTGAGTTGCGCTCAAAATCAGAATGTTTGCCAGCCCCCTTCCTGAACTGACACTTTAGGTCTGACCGGGGCGACCTGAGGTGATATTGATGCCATCACTTTATCGTCATCGCCCAATCGCAAATTACTGGTTCTGGTTTGTAGTTCAACCACCTGGGTTTTAAGAACATCCGAGGATTCAGCAAGTTCGACAACCACCGCTGCATTACTCTGTGTCACTTTTTCCAGTTCGGACAAGGCAATAGTTATTTGTTGAATGCCCTTTTCCTGTTCATTAGTCGATATGAAAATATGCTCCATGAGGATATTAAGATCTTCAGATCCTGAAACGATATCGTGCATATTTTTTTCTGCTTCAGAAACTAATTTCGCGCCCTGCATCACATTAATATTTGTCGTTTCAATAAGTGACTTAATATTTTTTGCCGACTCGGAGCTTTTCTTCGCTAATACCCTGACTTCACCGGCAACAACGGCAAACCCTTTACCGTGTTCCCCAGCCCTTGCCGCTTCAACGGCCGCATTTAATGCAAGTATGTTCGTTTGAAAAGCTATCCCATCTATGATGCTGATGATTTCTGTCATTTTCTTCGAACAGTCAGTGATTGAAACCATATTTTCTGTGAGTTTTTGCATCAAATGGCTGCCGTGGCCAGCCGATTTATGCGCTTCACTGGTGATATTGTTTAACTGCCGCGTGTTCTCTGCATTACTCTTTGTTCCAGCCGAAATCTCTTCCATGCTTGAAGCCGTTTGCATCAGCATTGCCGATTGTTGTTCGGTTTTTACTGAAAGCTCAGCACTCTGGTTTGCAAGCGTTGCTGATAAAACGCTGGCTGAATTGGATGATTTTCTTATATCCATGACCAGACTGGATATTTCTTTTGCCAGGCTATTTATCCCTGGAATTAACTTACCTGCGCAGTTGTTACCAAAGGCACGAATAGAGATAGATAAATTCCCGGAGCTTATCTCATCAATATTGCGCTTCACTTCATTAATGGGTTTAACGAGGTATTTGGTCATATACGACCATAATATCAGAAGCAATGCAGCCCCAACTGCATTGAGCATGAGAACGACATTCACATTTGCCTTCAAAAAGAAGGCCATGAGATCCATTAAGGCAATAGAGGCTGTTGTAAAAACAATAATAACGGTTCTTACGCTGTAGTTATTAAGCATGTTTAACCCTATAACATGTATCGCAGGTACCTATATTAAGTACGGGGATTCGGGAAAAATCCAGTGCCTAATGAAAAATGAAGCTATGTATTGACCTAAGCGAGTAAAAAAGTTTTTTACACTTCTTTACCATTTGGTGAAAATTCGCAGGGGAGATAAAAAACGGTGCGAGCGGCACCGTTTATTTTTAGTGAGTTATTTACCGTTCAAATAATCATCAGGCCAGTATTTATAACCATTAACCATTGCCTGTGCGGCAAGGCCTTTTTCGGTTATTTCATAGACATTAACCGGCTTAGGCATTGTTACCGTGCCGGGTGCAACAGCACTCGCCGAAGTGCCTACGGCTGGCAAACCTTTGTCATCATATTTAGCGGCTGCATTGGCATCTGCGCCAATAATGTAGCCATTCTTAATAAAATCACTTAGCGCCTTACTGTCATTAAACACCATCACGGTGCTTAACTGTTTCACGCCCATGCCCACGCCCGCCCCGGCTTGTGCCATTTTCATGTAGGTGTCTTTACCCGTTCTGAGATCTTTCACTACCCCATAACCGCTACCAAATCCGAATAACAGAATTTTGCTGCTGTTATTGGAGAATACTGCGTAACCTTTTGCCTTCAATATCTTACTGCGCGCTTCAGGATGGATTTTATAAATTTTAGTCAGCGTATTGATTCGCATTTGCTGAATCGTGTTACGTTGCTGACTTGCGGTATCACCTTTAGCGCTGCAACCAACAATAGCCAAAACTGCGATGAGTATTAATTTTTTATACTGCATGTGTCCCCGCGCTCAAAAAATAAACGGCAAGACTTAACAACCTGAGTCGTATAAGTGCCGGAAAAAGAGCGCGAATGTTATGGTACGGCAGGATTTATAAATTATTCTTTTGTGCGAACCTGAGAAGTATTTTGTTTAATTTTGAATAAAGTAAAACTAGATTTTTTACTGATTTACAGCGCGGGAAGATTAGCACCCCTGGCTTTTTTAACGAATAAGCTCGAACGCCTGTCAGAATATGTTAACTTCCTCGCAAAAGAGGTTAAATGTGTCAATAAATCGCTGAATTCAGCCTGAACTGACAGATCGATTATTTCTAATGAGGCAATGCATGATTAAACACACTCTGCGCCAGACCGCCCTGATGGCAAGCGCGTTAATTCCTTTACTCCTCACCAGTTCGCCATTGTGGGCGCAAGCGCCGCAGGACACGGTAGCCATAGGTAAAAAACTTGCCGAGCTGGAGAAAAGTACCGGTGGGCGCCTGGGCGTAGTGCTGATCAACACCGCTGATAATTCACAAATTGTCTATCGTGGTGATGAACGGTTCCCAATGTGTAGTACCAGCAAAGTGATGGCCGCTTCAGCTATTTTGAAACAAAGCGAGACGCAAACCGGTTTGCTAAACCAGCGTGTTGAAATTAAGAAATCAGATTTGGTCAACTACAACCCTATTACGGAAAAGCACCTTGATGGCGGCATGACTATCGCCGAATTAACCGATGCGACGCTGAGATACAGTGATAATACCGCCATGAACAAACTGATCGCCCAACTTGGCGGGCCGGATAAAGTCACGCAGTTTGCACGTTCCATCGGTGACAAAACCTTCCGTCTGGATCGCACCGAACCCACGCTAAATACCGCCATTCCGGGTGATGAACGTGACACCACCACTCCGGCAGCAATGGCCAAAACTCTACAAAATCTTACCCTGGACAATGCCCTCGCAGAACCGCAGCGCAAACAATTGGTTGAGTGGATGAAGAAAAACACCACAGGTGGCGCAAGTATTCGCGCAGGTTTGCCGACGACATGGACGGTGGCGGACAAAACCGGCAGTGGCAGTTATGGCACGACCAATGATATCGCCGTGATCTGGCCTGAAAACCAGCCGCCGTTGGTTCTGGTGACCTACTTTACTCAGCCGCAAAAAGAGGCCAAATCGCGTAATGATGTGTTAGCCGCAGCGGCTAAAATCGTTACCGAAGGTCTTTGAGGTAGACACGAGCGATGGAACTTAAAGCACCACTCCCGATCATGGCAGCAGGCAGTTTACGCCTGGCATTCACGCCGTTACTGAAACAGTTTACTCAGCTAACGGGGATTGAGGTTATCGCTCAGTATGGCCCCGCCGGACTTCTGAAAGAGCGCATAGAAGCTGGCGAGCCATGCGCCCTTTTCGCCTCAGCCAATCGGGAACATCCGCAGCATTTACTGGCGAACGGTCACGCCACGCAAACTCATACGTTTAGCTGGAACCAGCTTTGCCTGACGACACAGGAAAAGGGTGGCTGGCTGGCGTTGCTCAGCGACCCGTCATTACGGATTGGTACATCCACGCCCGGTTGCGACCCGTCCGGTGATTACACCTGGGCGCTGTTTGATAAACTGGAGCAATTGCAGCCCGGCCTTGGGCAACAGTTGCGGGAACGTGCCATTGCACTGGTGGGTGGGCGAGACACATTAAGAGTTCCGCCAGGTGAACTGGCCAGCGCCTGGATACTGCGCCAGAAATATGCTGACGTGTTTATCGGCTACGCGCACTATGGAAAAGCGCTGGCTCAGCAGCCGGATATTCGCAGCGTTACCCTCCCAGCTGAGCACAACATATTGTGTGAATATCAGCTGGCAGTACTTGAAGAGTCACCGGAAACAACCGCGTTGGTGGCCTTTATTCTGGGCCAGGCGGGGCAAGCCTTCCTGACCGAATCCGGTTTTTTACCGCTTAACGGTCAATCACTTATCTGTCAATCATAAACAGCGGTGCAATAAATGGGGTGGAATAATTATCCACCTCGATTTTGCGCAGTTCGACACCATACGCCAGATACATATTTTCTTCGGTCACAATGCTGAGAGTTGGCCCTGCCAGCCATTTGCCGCCGGGTAACAGTAGCAGCGTGTGAGTTGCCACCTGTAAGGCATGAATCGGGTCATGGGTGGTAAAAATAATGCCGCGATGCTGCCGATGGGCCAGGTCGCTAATCAGTTGCAAGACCACTTGCTGGTTGGCTAAATCCAGCGCTGAGCACGGTTCATCCAACAGTAACGTCTGGCTGGCCGTCACCAGCGCGCGGGCGATCATCACCAGTTGTTGTTGCCCACCTGAAAGCGCTGTAAACGCACACGCGCCGAGATGTGCAATATTGAGCTGCTCCAGTGCTTCGCAGACGCGTAATGTGTCCTGGTGACCCGGCTGTGAAAACAGCCCAACATGTTGCGCACGCCCCATCAGCACCACATCCTTGACCGTATAGGGGAATGGCAAATGAGAATGCTGTGGAACAATACCGATGCCGCCCTGATTTTCAACGCTTCCAGCAAGGGGTTTTAACGTTCCGGTGAGTGTATCGAGCAGCGTGCTTTTTCCCAGACCATTTCGCCCCAATACCGCCCAGACATCGCCTTGCCGACTGTGGAAATTTAACGGCTCGAACAACGGCTTGTCATAGCCATACAACAATGCCTGAACGCGGATTTCACCAGCTGTCATCGGCGGCCTCTGCGGCTGGATTGAATTAACAGGATGGTAAACAATGGCGCACCAAGTAGTGCGGTGATGATCCCCGGCGGGATTTCCGCATGCATTAAGGTGCGGGCAATATCATCCACCACAATCATAAAACCACCTCCCAGCCAGAAAGCACAGGGCAGCAAACGGCGGTGATCCACTCCGACAAAAAGCCGGGCCAGATGCGGGATAACCAGCCCTACCCACGCAATGCTGCCACTCACCGCAACTTGTGCAGCCACAAGGCACGCACAACAAATCAGAACACTGCGGCGCAATGGCACTACGGAAACGCCCAGTGCTCTGGCGTCTTTGTCATTCAGGGATAAGAGATTTATACGCCAGCGTAGCTGGAACAAAATCGCGGCGGCAATACACACCGGGACTGCCAGTAGCAAAACTTTGTGCCAGTTAGCCGTGGCAAAACTGCCTAACAGCCAGAATACGATATTAGGTAGAACCTCTTCAGTATCGGCCTGGTATTGAATCAGGCTAACCAGTGCGGCAAAGAAACCGCTTAAAATAATGCCGGACAAAATCAGAACCAGAGTATTTTCCCGGCCCTGTAGCGCGGCAATGGCGTACACCAGTGTCAGTGCGCTTAGCCCGAAGAAGAACGTGGAGCCCATCATCAGAATCGGGCTTAAGCCGAGCAAAATCGCCAGCGTGCCGCCAAACGCCGAGCCTGATGTCACGCCGATAATATGCGGGTCGACCAATGGATTATGGAAAACCCCTTGTAGCGTCGCACCACATAACCCCAGCGCACCGCCAGCCAGAAAAGCCATCAGGATGCGTGGCAGCCTGACAGACCAGATGACCTGACTGGCAATGCCTTGCCCTTGCGAATAATGGCTGAGCTGATAAAAAACCTCGCTCAACGAGAGCGGATACTGGCCAAGGCACAGCGAACTGATTCCCAGCAACAACACTGACGACATCAGCATCAATTGCTGGGGAACGCACGGCTTACTGCGGTGCATCAGGCTGCCAGTTCACACGATAGAATTGCTGGTAATAAGCTTGAGCCTGGGCATCAACATCCACGTTTTTATAGGCACCAGGATAGAGTTTTTTCGCCATCCACAACTCACCAATAGCCAGCGCCTCCGGCATCGGGTAGCCCCACGCTTTCGCATATTCAGGCATCAACCAGACACGATGGTTTTTCACCGCATCAATGCTCTGCCAGTTTGGGTCATTAAGGATTTCCGTCACGACTTGCGGGTAGCGGTCCTGCACGAAGATAACCTGCGGGTTCCACTGCAAAACTTGCTCAAGCGAAACCTGTCGCGCCCCTTTTACCGTGGCGGCTGCCACGTTTAGCGCGCCCGCATGGTTCATCATCAGACCGGTGTATTTACCCGAACCGTAAGTCATCAAATTTGGGTTTGCCATATAGACGCGAATTTTTTGCTCATTCGGGATATTCGCAACCGGGGCGTTGAATTTTTTGCGGGCGTCAAAGGTGTATTTGATCAGCGCCTCACCTTGCGGCTTGCGCCCGACAACATCGGCAATTAAGCGTATGCCTTGTTTTAACCCTTCGTTATAGGCTTGCTCTTCGTCGCCCATGGTCGGGTTCATTTTGTCCTGCTGCCCGTCGGCGTCTTTTCTCAGAGAAACTGCCACAACCGGGATACCGGCATTCTGAATCTGCTGAATCATTTCACTGGGCGCATAATTGGCAACGAACACCACTTGTGGATGAATCGCCAGCAGGCTTTCGATATTCACCTCGGTCAGATCGCCAGGCATCGGAAGTGTGGCGATTTCAGGCATGAAGCGCGAAAACTCTGGGCCGAGCTGCTTTTTCCAGCTTTTCATCACGCCAGTAATTTCATTTTGCGCGTTCAGTTGAACCAGAATATTTAAGGTCTGGTGTTGCAACACCACGACGCGTTCAACGTGGTCTGGCAATGTAACCTGGCGACCAAGTTGGTCAGTGATGATTCGCTCTGCCTGAGCGGAAACGGTGAAAAGCACACAGGCAAAAGCCAGTGCAATATGACGAAGGATTAACATAAGTGCCGTCTGGATAAGAGTAAATTCGATGTATATTAAATTATATAACGATTGCGCTGGCAACTGATTCTCGAACTTTGCGGCCAATCAAACAAAAGCGTCGCGCCTGTATTCATGCCTGGCCTGGCTAACGGTGAACGACTATCATCGCCTGGTATTGCCTGCCGCCGGGGCTGTGTCCCCTGCTCATTTTTCTCTCATTTTGCTGTTAATGATATTGCCAATGAATGCTCCTGGAACTGAAAACCTGCTATCCGTTCGTGACCTTACCCACCTCTTTTCTGGTCAGGTGCCACAAGTCGATGCGGTTTCTTTTGATGTGTATGCCGGGGAGTTTGTCGCGATTATCGGGCCGAATGGCAGTGGCAAGTCAACGTTGTTACGGCTGATTATTCGCGAACTGCTTCCCGCCAGTGGGAGCATCGTGATTCAGGGCAAAACATTGCACACCATGAAGCCCATCGAACGCGCCCGGACTATTGCCCTGCTCACCCAGCATGACAATGCCGACCTACGGCTGACAGTCAGTGAATATGTGGCGCTTGGCCGCATTCCCTGGCAGGCCGAATACAGCAATCTCGAGCATGAAACAGCCATTACTGAAGCCATTCATGATGTCGGCATCACGCATTTGCAGCATGTTTCACTGGGAAAATTGTCGGGTGGCGAACGCCAGCGGGCAGGTTTTGCCCGCGTGCTGGTGCAAAAACCGACTCTGCTGCTGCTCGATGAACCAACGAACCATCTCGACCCGCTCGCCCGCCATCAACTGCTAAGTTTGATCAGGCGAAAAAACATCACCACGCTGGCGGTTTTGCACGATCTTGAGTTGATCCAACCTTTCGCGGATCAGGTTCTGATGATGAATGCAGGGCGGATGGTTTGCCGGGGTACACCTGCACAAGTTCTCGACTCCCCTGGCTTTCAGCGAGTTTTCGGAATGCAAAGCCTGCATGTCACCCACCCCAAAAGCGGTAAAACACTGCGTATTTTCGAAGCCCTGCCTTCGGAAATTGATGGATATACAAATAACTGAGCATTGTTTGATCTGACTTGACCTATTCACCTAATCAATTCCTGTATGGTGCGGCGGTTTACCAGGGGCGTGGATTGACCTTGCTTCTGGTTCTGCCGCTTTAGCGCATGTCGCTAACCGGAAGTGAGGCATAACCCCTCATGATTCAGGAGTAGATGTGAAAAGATTTATTCTCACGGCGCTGATGGTCGTGATTTCCGGTTTTGCCGGAGCCTCTGGCTTCCCGGTCACCGTCGATAATTGTGGGCAGCCACTGACCTTTACCGAAGCGCCAAAACGCATGGTCGTTCATGACATCAATATGTCTGAAATGGCGTTTGACCTGCATCTGCAACCCCAAATAGTCGGTGTCAGCGGCATTTCAGGCTGGTACAAAAACATTCCAGCGTTTACGCGCTTGCAGGGTTCAATCCCAGAAATTGCCCCCAAACACCCGTCGATGGAAACGCTGCTCGCGGCTAAACCTGACTTATTTTTTGCAGGCTGGAACTACGGTTTACGCGGTGACGTCACGCCCAAAGCGCTGGCAAAATTTAATATCAAAACGCTTATCCTGACCGAAAGCTGTATTCACACCAATAACCACCGCACACGCGCCACCATGGATTTGCTCTACGGGGATGTAAAACGCCTCGGCCAAGTCTTTGGCAAAAAAGAAGAAGCAATAATTCTGGTGAATAGATGGAAAAAACAGGTTGCAGATTTGGCGAGTAAAACTGCCGGACGTAAACCTGTGCGGGTATTTCTTTATGATTCAGGCGAAGACAAACCCTTTACCAGCGGTGCTTATGCGATGCCAACGGCAATCATTGAAGCGGCTGGCGGGAAGAACGTAATGGATACGCTGGATAAAAGTTGGACCACCACTAACTGGGAAAGCGTTGCCGCCACGAAGCCGGAATTTATTATCCTGATGGACTACCAGTCTAATTATAACGGTGGTGCCGACGGGTTACAGCGCTTCCTCGAACAGCACCCGTTGATGAAAAACACCCCTGCTGTTTTGCACAATCGTTACCTGAAACTGAAATATCAGGAGCTCACTCCTGGGCCTGCCAATATCAGCGCCATCAGTAAACTTGCACATGCCTTTTATCCGGGCGCATTTAACTAATGTTCGCCAATAAACGTTTTTTACTGGTGTGGGTTTTAGCTCCGCTGGTGCTGGCGGTTCTGATGCTTGCCAGTATCACTAAAGGGAGCGTGCCGCTTTCGTTTTCACAAGTGTTGGCTGCACTAGGCTTAGCGCACGGTGAAGCCGACCCCATGATCAAGAGCATCGTGCTGGAGTTACGTTTACCCCGCACGCTGCTGGGCATCATTGCAGGAGCTGGGTTAGCGTTGGTCGGTTCACTGTTGCAAACCACGACGCGTAACGATCTCGCAGACCCGTTTTTGTTTGGTTTGTCTTCCGGTGCTTCTGCTGGCGTGGTACTGGTCATCACGCGTTTTGGTGACAGCTTCGGAACATGGACGCTGCCGCTGGCCGCATTCGTCGGCGGTATGTTATCCGCAGTTGCGGTGATGGTTATTTTTATGTCTCAGTCGCATAAAGGGACGGAAAAACTGATTATTTGCGGGCTGGCGGTGTCATTTTTATTTGGCGCGCTGACCAATTATTTGATTTTTTCCGGTGACCAACGCGCGGCCAGCAACGCACTCTTCTGGGCATTGGGTGGCCTGGGCTTTGCCCGATGGGAAAATCTGGGGTTTGCTGCAACCGCACTGGTGATACTTGGCGTGTTAATTTCCCGCAACTGGCGAGCACTTGATGCCCTGCTTGGGGGTGAACAAACGGCGTGGTCGCTGGGGATTAACGTCAACCGGTTGCGAACTGAAGTTTTTATCTGCTGTTCAATGGCAACCGCTATTCTGGTTTCCCTGACGGGCGTTATCGGTTTTGTCGGGCTGATGGTGCCGCACCTGGCGCGTCCGTTCGCCGGGGTTCGCCACCAACGGTTGCTGCCACTGGTGGGCGTGATGGGCGCAATATTGCTATCTGCCGGCGACATTCTCAGCAGAACGCTTACCGCTCCCCAGGAATTGCCGATCGGGATAATCACTGCGGGTGTGGGTGGTGTCTTTGTGTTGGTTATTTTGCTGCGCCGCACGCATTAAGTCTCACTGATCGTTGCGGCGGCGACCTATCCATTCTTCAATTTGAATCGGCAACGCTTCGGGTGCTTTTCTGAACATACGGCGCGCCAAATCTAAAACGGTGTGTTGCGCTAACGCTTCTTCCATTCGCTGCTGGGCGACTTGCATCACGTGGCGCACACCGCACACTCCTTCACAAGCCCAGGCAGGGGCCGGTTCATCGAAGATGGCCATGCGCTGGCGAATCTCTTTACAGTCAAAAATTGATTTTTCACCGTCGATAGCCGCAACAATATCCAGCACGGTTATCTGGTCAGCAGGTTTTGCCAGCCGAAACCCGCCCCCTTTCCCTTCAGTACTTTCCACCAGGCGGGCTTTAGAGAGCTTGGTAAAAATTTTTGCCAGATAGTCATACGGCACATTTTGCAGTTCAGCGATTTCACGCACACTCATCTCGCGCCCGTCGCCTTTGCTATCAACCATACACATCAAGCTATGGATGCCGTACTCCACTCCAGAACTGTAAAACGCCATAAATTCTCCGCCCAGTTAATTCTTAGTTAAATGATAATTCCTTCCCTCTTACGAAGCAATTCCTCTCATGAGTAATTGTTGGACACATCTTTAATGTCAAATTAATTCAAAGCCTTAACATAAACATATAATCCTGCACAGCAAAACGCTTGAAAAGATTAACTACGACTAATATGATCGCAGTTAATAAAACATATGACCACTGAAATGGCAGGAATGAAATCATGAAACAGCAAGTTCTTATTTTGGGTGCAGGTTTTGCAGGTATGTGGGCCGCCTTGAGTGCTGCTCGTCTAACCGATCTTCACGATCGTAGTGATATTGAGATAACCGTGCTTGCACCGCAGCCTGAACTGCGCATTCGCCCGCGTTTCTATGAAGCCGGGGTAGAAAGTTTTGCGCCCCCGCTGCTGCCGTTGTTCGCGGCAACGGGTGTGAAATTTATTACCGGTTCAGCAAGCGAAATTGACGTGGCAAACAAACAAGTCTGGTATCACACAGCACAAGAGCAGTTGGCTGCCATTCACTACGACCGCCTGGTGTTAGCAACCGGTAGTCACATCAACCCTATTTTCCCAGGTGCGAAAGAGCATGCTTTCGATGTCGACCAACTGGAAAGCGCCGCACGTCTTGAAAAGCACCTTAACCAGTTAGCGGAACAGCCAGAAAGCGACGCGCGTAATACCGTGGTGGTGTGTGGTGGTGGTTTTACCGGTATCGAACTGGCCACTGAATTGCCAGCACGCTTACGTGCAATTTTGGGTGAAACCACGCAGGCACGTGTGATTGTCGCCGACCGCAGCCCGGTGGTGGGTGGCCATTATAGCGAGGAATTGTGCGATGTAATCAAACAAGCCAGCGACGAACTGGGCGTTGAATGGATGCTGAATGCGGAAATCGCTTCGATTGATGAGCACGGCGTTACGTTCAAAAATGGTGATTTTATCGCCTCTCATACCGTGGTGATGACAATGGGTGTGCAGGCCAGTCCGCTTACCGGGCAAATCCCTGCCACACGCGATGCCCAGGGGCGCCTGCACGTCGACGAGAATTTGAAAGTCATTGGGCAAGAAGACATTTATGCAACCGGTGATGTGGCCTATGCCCGCACGGATGATAAAGGCAATACTGCCCTCATGACCTGCCAGCATGCGATTATGCTGGGGCGTTTTGTGGGTAACAACGTTGCCGCAGATATTATCGGCGTAGCGCCTCACCCTTATCGCCAGGTCAACTACGTAACATGCCTGGATTTAGGCGGTTTCGGCGCGGTGTACACCGAAGGCTGGGATCAGGTGGTTAAATCAACACGTGCAGAAGCGAAGAAAATCAAAGTCGCCATCACCAGCGAGCTTATCTACCCACCGAAGGCAGACAAAGCAATCGCTTTTGCGGCGGCCGACCCATTAGCGCCGTTTGTGTAGAAAATTTCAGGGTGGATATGCGTAACAATCCACCCGGTTTTTATCTGTGGCGAGGGTTTATTCCTCGCTCTTTTTACCCTGCCAGTTCGCCCATGGGCTATCAACCGGAAGCTCTTTAGCCGCCTCTTCTGCCGTCTCTACCATATCGATATACAGATCTTCGACTTCTTTACGGGCCCAGGGAGTACGGCGTAAAAACTTCAGGCTGGATTTGACGCTCGGGTCACTTTTAAAACAATTGATGTTGATGAGCTTCGCCAGTTTTTCCCAACCAAAATGCGCAACTAAAGCATTCACAATGGCTTCGAGTGTCACGCCGTGCAGCGGGTCTTTTGATGCGTGGGTCATAATGCGTCCAGTAAGTCTGAATAATTGCGCATACGATAGCAAAATTACGCGACCTCATCTTTCTAAAGGATGAACTTTCCTTACAGGCGTACGACATGTAGCCTACCCGGGCATACATTCATCAAGAGAATGATAAGGATTACGTAATGAAACATGCAGTATGGACTCTGTCGCTTGCCCTGCTATCCAGCACGTCGGCGCTGGCCGCCGTTGATAAACTCCCGGCGCCCATCAGCGCATTAGAGAAGCAAGGCTTTGAGCTGAAAGGTGAATTTAAAGGCCCCGGCGACCTGCCTGGATATGTAATGCAGTTTCAGGGGCAAGGCACCACCGTGTTCCTGACGCCGGATAAACAGCATGCCATCATGGGTAACTTAGTTGATGCCACGGGTAAAAACCTCAGCGATGCGCAGGTCGAGAAATGGGTTTATGCACCCATGGCTAAAGAGATGTGGCAAAAGCTTGAGAAAAACCACTGGATAGCGGCAGGTAAAGCCGATGCCCCACTGGTTGTGTACGCGTTTGCCGACCCTTATTGCCCGTATTGCACACAATTCTGGCAAAATGCGCAGCCGTGGCTGGCCTCCGGAAAAGTGCAGTTACGCGTATTGATGGTCGGTATGTTACGCCCGGACAGCGGTCAGAAAGCCGCAGCCATTATGATGGCTAAAGACCCAGCAAAAACGCTGGCGGAATATGAAAACAGTCAGGGCAAAATGGAGCTGAAAGTCCCAGCGACCATCACACCTGAAATCAAGAAAGCTCTCGAAGATAACCTGGCGTTAATGGATGAACTGGGCGGCACGGCCACCCCTTCTATTTACTATCTGAACAAAGACGGCCGCCTGCAACAGCACCAGGGCTTACCAGACGACGCCACTATGAAAGTGATCATGGGCGACGATAAATAGCCTCTTCGGGTGACGTTGTCACTTCATAGTGCCAGTACGGGCTTACAACGTCGCCCGGCAACCGCAAATTCACGCAACGCTTCACGCCACTGCGCCAGCCCAAATAGCGTCACTTCCGGTAGCTGGCTTTTGGCCAACAGAGGCCACAGCTCGACAAACCATTGTTGCCACTCGTGAGAATCGGTAACTGCCAGGGTATCGCGCAGATGGAAGCGTTGCGGCTTCGCACGTGCTCCACGGGCGTCAAACGGTTGGCCGCTCAACAAACCGTATGAAACAAAATCAGCCTCGGCTTTCAGGTTTGTTAATAACCGGGTGGCAAGTTCACCGCCAACCGCATCGAACACCACATCGGCCTGCTGCGCCGCCATGTTCAACACATTAACGTCATCGATTAAAACAGGTTTAATTCCTTGCTCATGCAATGCCGCCGTTTGCTCTTTGCTACGGCAAACTCCCCAAATATTTTGCGCCCCCTGAAGGCATGCCCACTGCGCCAGTAATGCCGCACACGATGAGTTGGCGGCAGTCAGCAGCACAGTTTTCCCTCGCACCGGCCATTTTTTTAACATCACCCATGCGGCCAGCGGATTGATATAGCCACGTGCCGCCAGCAAATCGGGAATGCTATCAGGAACCGGGACGGCCCACTGCGGCGAACAATCCAGCAAGCGTTGCCAGGTTCCCTCACCCCGCAAAGGCAAAACGCGCTGGCCGATAAATTCAGGGTTATCCGCATCTGTCACCACGCCAACGCCTTCATAACCCACCACGCGCGGCGGCGTCACCCGGTGGCTATAAGCGCCGGTAACGGGAATCAAATCTGAAGGATTGACTGGCGCATAGCGCATCTGCACGCGCAACATGCCACAAGGGCGCGGCGCGATGTCTGATTGCTCGAGAGTGATGACATGTTCAGGTTGGCCAAATTGCCGAAACCAGAGTGCGGAATTTTGCATAAAAAAATGCCTGTAAACAGAGCCTACAGGCACTATATCAGGGTTTTCTGCCGGATGGCGTTGCGCTAATCCGGCCTTGGGGCTTAGCAGTAACGAGCGACTGCTGCGCGCATACCCTGGCTCAGAATAACCTGCAAATCTTCGCTGACTTTAGCAACCAGACCTGGAACTTGAGTCAAGTCCTGGCCCCAGTGATCGCTGTCGCTCAGTACCGCTTCAACCAGCTGTTGCTCTGTGATCTGCTTGTCGCCAAGTGATGCCCACAGTTGCTGATAACGTACCAACCAATGCTCATCATCCTGCAGAGGATAAGTTTCGTTGTTACGCTCGCCTTTATAGAAGGCAATCAGTGCAGCCAGTGCGAAAGTCAGACGAGCAGGCAACGTACCGGTCGCCTGTTGGCCTGCCAGCAGTTGCGGCAGAATACGGGTGCGGAACTTAGTCATACCGTTGAGCGCGATAGACAGCAACTGGTGCTGAATATACGGGTTCTGGAAACGGCTGGTGACGGCTTGTGCGAATGACTGCAATTCGTCACGCGGCAAGTCCAGCACTGGAATGATTTCTTCAGCGATGGTTTTTTCCACGAAGCCACACACTTCAGCATCGTTCATTGACTCGCCAACGGTGTTCAAACCCGCCAGGTAGGCAACTGGAACTAACGCGGTATGTGCACCATTCAGAATCGCAACTTTACGTTCTTTATACGGTTTGATGTCATCAACAATCAGCACGTTCAGCGCCAGTTTATCCAGACGCAGTTCTTGCGCCAGAGATGCCGGGCCCTGAATAACGAACAGGTAGAAG
This sequence comes from Buttiauxella brennerae ATCC 51605, assembly GCF_001654925.1. Lineage (GTDB taxonomy): Bacteria > Pseudomonadota > Gammaproteobacteria > Enterobacterales > Enterobacteriaceae > Buttiauxella > Buttiauxella brennerae. Next base: position 77,686 of record NZ_LXER01000015.1, on the reverse strand, counting down.
TGCTCAGCCGCCGCCAGGAAACCATCTTTGTAACCCAGTTCTGCTTCGATATTGGCTGCTTCGTCACGCGGATAACCGGTAACGATACGGTCCACCAGCGTAGAACAGAAGGTGTTAGCCTCATTCAGCCATTGAATGAATGCTGCTGGCAGCTCCCACTCTTGAGCGTAACGCAGAACCAGTTCTTGCAATGCATCACCGTTGTAGTCGATCAGTTCACAAGGAATGATCACCCAACCTTTATCCGCAGCACCGTTGAAGTGGCTGAAGCGTTCGAACAGCAAACGAGTCAGTTTAGCCGGGTAGCTTACCGCTGGCGCATCTTCAAACTTGTCGCCTGCGTGGTAGCTAATGCCCGCTTCGGTGGTGTTGGAGAACACGAAACGCATTTCTGGGTTATGAGCCAGTTTCAGGTACGCGTCATATTCTTGATAAACGTTGATTTCACGAGTGACTGAGCGAATCAGACGCGCGTCGCTTACCGCTTCGCCCTGCTCGTTCAGACCACGGATCACCGTAGTGTAAAGCCCATCCTGGGTAGACAACGACGGCGGGAAAGCGCTGTCGATTGGGCGCACGATAACAACGCCCGCATTCAAATCCGTATGTTCATTGAGTAAATCTACTTGCCAGTCAATAAAAGCACGTAAGAAGTTGCCTTCACCAAACTGGATAATACGTTCAGGATATTGAGCGCCAGGGAAATCATGACGATTAAGTGTTTTCACTATGTTGTTCCTTGGTGTGTACAGGATGAACGACCACAAATATCCTGCTCAAAATATCAGAACTCTAACAAGTGAAACCCCGTTTTGATCAAACTAAAGTTATTATACCAATTTTCATCTACATCTCATGCCAGCGGTGCGACGTCCGTCACGGTTGTTTTGCTATCGCACCCACAACTGAAAAACCACACCCCTGTTTGGTATAACATCTCGCACCTGATGCGGTTAACGTAGTTCAGCGAACTGGGTTTGTAACTCTTCAAGCAATGAATAGCGCTTGCGGTATTCCGAACGTTTTTTGCTGGCAATTTCACTCAGATCTTTTTGCGGTAATGACAATGGCAGCCTGTAAAGATGCTTACCGTATTGCTCACCGCCGGTTGACTGCCAGAACTCATCATAACTGGCGTGAAAATGCTTGCCCTTACTCAGTCGATAACGCAGTCCGCGGAATACATGTCCTTCATTACTCACCCCAAAGATCCCTTTAATTCCCTGCTGTGCGGCTAATAACCACAACACTTCCATGAGCAGACGTTTAGGAAATAACCCGTAGCACGCTTTAGTCGCCGTTTTAATTGTTTCATGCGGCACACTGCGATGAGCGCCTTGTAGCCCGCCAATAAAAATCTTGTCACCCGATACACAGAAGGTTAATGCAGCAAGTCTTACCCCATTCATGTTCAACCAAAGGGTACTCTCACCTTCTCGCTCCGCACCCAGCGCGGTACTGGCATTAATTTCTATTTTCTCACCGTCTTTACCGCTCAGTTCCAGCAACACAGTTTGTTCTGGGGACATCAGGCCACGCGCAAGGGTTTTACAACCCAGTTTTTCAATAAATTGGTAATGACTGAGGATCGCATCCACGCGTGCGGAAGCATTCATACCCAAATGCAAATAATGGCGATGGATTTTACTTGGCAGCGTTTTTTGCGCTTTTAGCAGCGTCGAAAAATAGCTCTGTTGTGCCATAGAATTAAAGAAACGCAGTGTCTGGCGGGGAGCTAAAAGTGTACGCAACAGGAATTTCGCCCGGTATGACTTTTCATGCCAGATATCACAGGGAGCCAGGCTCCCGTTAATCAAAGCCATGATGGTGGAAACCCCTGCATTATTTTTTTGCAGTGATGGATGTTGGTCCAGAATAGTCATTTTGCCTCCAGGCGATAAACTTTGCTTCACTCGCGGTGAATTCCTCATGCAAAGTTTATTCGCTGGAACCTATACGCTTTTACAACGACTAAATGAAAACTCTCGCTCAGGCACTATCTGTTTAGGGTCGAGTGACAAAGCACAACCTAAATAGACGCTGCCATATCTTCCTGGGTTATGTGCGACGTGCAGGTCTGGTTACGGCCATTACGTTTCGACAGATACAGATACTTATCGGCTTGCGCTAATAGCGAGTTAAAGGCATCAAGCAGCGTCTCTTTATCCGGTGTCGTCGCAGCCAGACCGATACTAACCGTAATGAACAATGACTGTTGTTGATAACGGAACGCCGTCAGCTCAATACTCTGCCGAATTTTCTCGGCGATTGCATAACCTTGCTCTTCGGTACAGGTACTGCAGGCCACGACAAACTCTTCACCGCCAAGACGAGCCACCAGCCCATCTTCACCTACCGTTTTTTTCAGTTGCGCAGCAAATGCCGCCAGCACCACATCACCGCATTCGTGACCATAGTTGTCATTAATACGTTTGAAGTAATCAATATCCAGCAGCATCACACACAGTTTCTGGTTCGGTTGATGCTTCAATGGCGCTTTCACTTTCAGCGCTTCATAAAGACCTGAACGGGAATGTACGCCAGTAAGAAAGTCAAAATCAGCACGCAGTGAGGTCTGTTTGATCAGACGGTTAATTGCATCAACACTGACTGACACAATCAGCGGGCAAATGGCCATGGTGGCAATCCCCAGACGCGCCGAAAACATCTCGTTCAGCACCCGCGGTGGGTTCTCATGAATCATGACTATCGTATTGGCGACCAGAACAATTTCGATACCCCCGGTCAACAGCGTTATCAGTGCGGTGACCGGCACCGGATAGCGAATCGCACACCAGATAAGTGCTGGCAACGGGAATGCCAGACTCCCGGCACCACCAATCAACACGGAGGCAATAATCGAAATGATCACTCCCAGCAACGGGTAGATTTTCGAGACATGGAATGCAGGCAGCTTGTCCCACTGCGGCCATTTCGCCATCAGTAAAAACGGCATCAGCAGCACCCCTGTTGAAAACTGCTCGCTAAACCAGTCGGCAAAGAGTGGCAGAAATTTACGGTAATCCGATGACGGGCCAAAGGAGCCAACCGAGCCCAATAGTGAGCTGAGTAGCGAGGCAATCAGGCAGAAATAGAAAAGATTAAAAGCGTTCAACGCCCAATTATTTTCATCCTGCACACGTGTGTAGCGCAGCAATAAACCTGCGGCCAGAATAATAAAGATCATATTAGACAGATTTATTATCGCCGACTGCCAACCCCAATGCGTAGTGAAGGCGTCATAAACAATCATCGCGCTATAACAGATAAAATAATAGATTGGCCGATTCAGGAACGGGTTGCGCACGAACACCGCCGCCAGCACAGCGTTCAGCGGCCAGAACAGCGACAACTCATCAATCAGGCGAAGTGACGCGCCAAAGAAGTAAAACAGCGTCGTAATGACAAATATATTTATAACATTAGCCAAACGTTTTTCAGGCGAAAAGATTTTAAAGCCAGTTTGATTAGACATGCTATTTGAACTCATATTTATGCATGCACTGCGTAATAAAATAAAACAACCGGGTGAGTGCAAAAAATAATTTTTAGCTTAGCATATTTTAACTGGTTGAACCTGTGGCCAACCCGATAAAGACTGATATGTGAAGCTGCCCGATGAGACTCGCCGTCCCCTGCGTTTTTTTCCGCCACACGTCGCGCTAAAGTGACAGGAAACAGCGTTTACGCCTAAGTGTAAAAAGATTCAGAAGATTGAACGGCCAATGCGCTGTGCCAGAATCTCCAGAGCGGCCGTTCCTGCCAGAGAGTTACCGGAGGTGTCTAATTCCGGGCACCACACGGCAATCGTCATCTCTTGAGGCACCACAGCAATAATACCGCCCCCCACACCTGACTTACCCGGCATGCCAACGCGATAAGCAAATTCTCCGGCACCATCATACATACCGCTGGTCACCATCAGTGCGTTAATCTGTCTGGCTTGTTGTGCGGTAATAATCGGTTCCTGAAGATGCAATGCGCGCCCCTGGTTTGCCAGAAACAGAAACGTTTTCGCCAGTTCCATGCAACTCATTTTCAGCGCACAGTAATGGAAGTAATTCTGTAAGACAGTAATCACATCGTTTTCAAAATTGCCGAATGACTTCATCAACCAGGCGATCGCCGCATTGCGTGCCGAATGTTCAAACTCAGATTTCGCAACCCGCGAGTCATAAGCCAGATCGGGCTGTTCTGCCAGTACCCGCACCACTTCCAGCATGCGTTGTTTCGGCGCACTTAAACGAGTTTGCAGCATATCGCAAACCACCAGCGCCCCGGCATTAATAAACGGGTTACGCGGTTTACCTTGTTCAAGTTCCAGTTGAAGTAAGGAATTAAATGGCTGGCCAGACGGCTCTTTACCCACCCGCTGCCAGATTTCGTGCTCTTCGTAGCGCCCCATAGCGAGCGTCAGACTAAGCACTTTAGAAATAGACTGGATAGAGAAACGCTCACTAGCATCTCCCGCACTAAATACTTCGCCATCAACGGTACAAACCGCAATACCCAGTTTGTCCCCCGGAATTTCTGCCAGTGCGGGAATGTAATCTGCCACTTTACCGCGGCCAATGAGCGGCCGAACCTGGGTAAGAATATCTTCCAGCAATGTGTTATCTAACAAACCTGGCACTGCAAACTCCTGATTGGCGGGTATTTTACACCCGCCATTATATCAGACAGCCACAGTATCAGGCAGATGAAAACGCGGCCAGGATGTACCAGCGGTTTGCAACGCTACAGTGTTGCATAGGCGTGACTAGCGTCGGTCTTTCCAGACAGTCTGCACATTGCAAAACTCACGCAGACCGAAATGAGAAAGCTCACGCCCGAACCCGCTCTTCTTCACGCCGCCAAAAGCCACGCGTGGGTCACTTGCACTGTAACCATTGATAAACACACCTCCACACTCAAGGCGTGCGGCAAACTCATCCGCGAGCTGGGCATTTGCGGTAAACACGGTGGCAGAAAGCCCGAAGTCACTGTCATTAGCCAGCTCAAGTGCATGTTCGGCATCACGCGCAACGCTAATTGCCGCTACCGGGCCAAACAACTCTTCCCGGAAGGCAACCATGTCCGGCGTGACACTCCCCAAAACAGTTGGTGCGTAGTAATTTCCTTTTCCGGCAATTTTTTCACCACCGAGCAGAAGCTGCGCCCCTTGATTAAGTGACGTTGTCACCTGATTATGCAGCTCATCACGCAGGTCAACACGCGCCATTGGCCCGATGTAAGTTGCCTCATCCGTCGGGTCGCCAATTTTTAGCGCCTGAACAGCCGCCAGGAATTTCGCGGTGAACGCATCCGCAATCCCTTCCTCGATAATAAGGCGTTTGGCCGCCGCACACACTTGCCCGGTATTCTGGAAGCGCCCGGCGACCCCGGCTTTAACGGCTTCATCAAGGTCCGCGTCATTGAGCACAATAAACGGGTCAGAACCACCCAGTTCAAGAACGCATTTCTTCAGTGCACGACCAGCCTGCGCACCAATAGCCGCACCCGCTCGCCCGCTGCCCGTTACGGTAATCGCCGCAATGCGTGAGTCGTTAATCGCCTGGCTTACCCCTTCAGGGGTGACATTAATCACCTCGAACACACCTTGCGGGAAATCAGCTTCAGCAAAGATCTGTTTAATCAGCGCCGCGCTGCCCATCACGTTCGGTGCGTGTTTCAGTACATAACTGTTGCCTGCCAGTAGAATGGGTACCGCACCACGTAGCACCTGCCATAACGGGAAGTTCCACGGCATCACCGCCAGAATCGCACCAAGCGGGCGGTATTCAATCACCGCCTGCTGGTTTTCGACTTGTGTGCCTTCGGTGGCAAGCATTGCCGGGCCATGCTCTGCATACCAGTCACACAGGTTAGCTGTCTTCGCCACTTCACCACGTGCTTGCATAATGGGCTTGCCCATTTCAGCAGTGATCATTTGTGCCATGGCTTCAGCGTTATTACGCAGCGCCTTCCCGAGGTCGCGGAATTTATCCGCCCGCTGAGCCAACGGCACATTGCGCCAGACCTTAAATGCGGCGTGATTGCCCGCAAGTGCGCTATCCAGTTGTGTAAGTGTTTCAAACGGCGTGGCTGAAAGCTGATCGCCGGTCGTTGGGTTAATTGAAATCGCGTGAGTCGTCATAGTGCCCCCTGTGTTCTGTTGATGCCGTTACCTTAATCCTGCGTGACAATCATGAAAAATGAATAATAATGAGCGAGTCATTCACGTATCGAGAATATCTTATGGATCTTACGCAGCTTGAAATGTTCAATGCGGTAGCGGAAACCGGCAGCATCAGTGCCGCAGCAGTGAAAGTGCACCGGGTGCCCTCCAATCTCACCACGCGTATCAAGCAGCTTGAGGCCGATCTTGGCGTGGAATTGTTTATCCGGGAAAACCAGCGTTTGCGACTGGCCCCTGCCGGACACAGTTTCCTGAGTTACAGCAAACGTATTCTGGCGTTGGTTGATGAAGCGCGGATGGCGGTTTCTGGCGATGAGCCGCAAGGTAGCCTGGCGCTGGGTTCACTGGAAAGCACTGCGGCGGTGCGTATTCCTGGCCTGCTGGCTCTCTTTAACCAGCGGTTCCCAAAAATTCAGCTTTCGCTGGCAACGGGCCCTTCTGGCGACCAGATTGATGGCGTGCTCGACGGGCGTTTATCTGCAGCGTTTGTCGATGGCCCGGTTTTGCACCCATCGCTTGATGGTTTTGCTGTGTATGAAGAAGAGATGGTGATTGTCTGCGCGGCAGATAGCCCTCTGATTACCCATGCCCAACAAGTCAGCGGAGCCAGTATTTATGCCTTCCGTGCTAACTGTTCCTATCGACGCCATTTCGAAAGCTGGTTCCATTACCAACAGGCGGTACCGGGGAAAATTCATGAAATGGAGTCATATCACGGTATGTTGGCCTGCGTGATTGCCGGAGCGGGAATTGCGCTAATGCCACGCAGCATGCTGGAAAGTATGCCTGGCAGTCACCAGGCCTCTGTATCGCCTTTGCCAGATGACTGGCGTTACCTGAATACCTGGCTCATCTGGCGTAAAGGTGCGAAAACCCGACAACTGGATACCTTTATCGGGTTACTGGAGGAAATGGCTCAGCTGCGCAGTAATACTTTACCGACTAAATAGGTAGTTGCCTGCCCGGCGATAAGCACGCGGTCACCCACTAACTGGCAACGTAAATCGCCGCCGCGTTGAGAAACCTGGCGGGCAAGCATTTGCGTTTTACCAAGCCGTTCTGCCCAGTATGGAATAAGCATGGTGTGCGTTGAGCCGGTCACCGGATCTTCAGTGATTGCCGCAGCCGGTGAGAAGAAACGGCTGACAAAATCATAACCTTCGATTTCGGCCGGTGCGGTAATGCAGACCTTTTGGTTGAGCTTGAGCATCAGCTGAAAATCGGGTTTTACTGCTTCGACCTGCTGCTGACTGGCGAGTACGACCGTATAGGTGCGCCCAAGCCTGACTTCCTGATATTCAACAATACCCAATGATTCGAGCAGGAATTGTGGCGGTTCCACGGCTTCGCTGCGGGTTGCCGGGAAATCCAGCGTCAACCAGTCGCCATTGCGGGTGACCGTCAGCGGGCCAACGAACCTTGTCGTGAACTCAATGGTGGTTTCCGGGTAATTCAGATATTCAAAAATCACATGCGCTGTGGCAAGCGTTGCATGGCCACACAGGTTGACTTCCCCTTGCGTGGTGAACCAGCGCAGCTCGAAACCGCTATCAGTGGTAATAAAGAAAGCCGTTTCAGATTGATTGTGCTGGCGAGTCATCGCCAACAGGGTTTCATCCGGCAACCATTCTGTCAGTGGACACACGGCTGCCGCATTGCCACCAAAAGTGGTATCGGTAAACGCATCTACCATATAAAAATCAATTTGCTGCATAGCATCTACCTCTGTGTGTGTCTGTCACATCTACCATGCCATGAGAGTCATGCTTACCCACACAATTAAATGAGACTTAAATCACAAAATCAGTTGTATGGCTGGATTGATGGTTTTATGATCACCGCCTCTTCACACTTTTTATTTACCAGCGCGAAACCCATCAATGACAATAAATAACGTCTCACGCAAAACGGCATGGTTACGCGTCGTTACCCTCGCTGTTGCAGCCTTCATATTTAATACCACTGAATTTGTTCCCGTCGGTTTGCTGTCTGACATCGCCAATAGCTTTGGCATGCAAACCGCTGAAGTCGGCATCATGTTGACGATTTACGCCTGGGTTGTGGCATTGATGTCGCTGCCATTTATGTTATTAACCAGCCAGGTTGAGCGTAAACGGTTGTTGATTGGCATCTTTACACTGTTTATCGCAAGCCATGTGCTGTCATTTGTGGCATGGAACTTTACTGTGCTGGTGATAAGCCGCATCGGTATTGCGTTTGCTCATGCTATTTTCTGGTCGATTACCGCGTCGCTGGCTATCCGTATGGCGCCGGCCGGTAAAAAAGCCCAGGCACTGAGTTTGATTGCCACAGGTACGGCGCTGGCGATGGTGCTCGGTTTACCGCTTGGGCGCGTGGTTGGGCAGTATTTTGGCTGGCGCACCACTTTCTTTGCTATCGGCGTGATTGCCGCACTGACGCTGTTCTGCGTCATCAAACTGCTGCCTAAACTGCCAAGCGAACATTCTGGCTCGCTGAAAAGTTTGCCGTTATTGTTCAAGCGCCCTGCTCTGGTGAGCATCTATGTACTGACCGCTGTGGTTGTGACGGCGCACTACACCGCCTACAGCTACATTGAGCCGTTCGTGCAAACCGTGGCCGGGTTAAGTGCCAACACTGCGACCTTCCTGCTGCTGGTTCTCGGTGGTGCCGGGATTATTGGCAGCGTGATGTTTGGCAAGTTAGGCAACAAACACTCATCGCTGCTGGTCAGTGGCTCGATAGGCTTATTGGTTCTCTGCCTCGCCCTGTTACTACCTGCCGCGCAAAGTAGCGCAAACCTGACGGTACTCAGCCTGTTCTGGGGCATTGCGATTATGATCATCACCCTGGGTATGCAGGTGAAGGTTCTGGCGCTGGCACCAGATGCAACCGACGTGTCGATGGCGCTGTTCTCAGGGATATTCAATCTTGGGATTGGTGCCGGTGCCTTGCTCGGCAACCAGGTCAGCCTGCATTTTGAAATGTCGAGTATTGGTCTGGTGGGTGCGGCTCCGGCCCTGGCAGCACTTATCTGGTCAGTGTTGATATTCCGCCGCTGGCCGGTGTCGCTTGAAGAGCAGCAAAGCCACTAAGTGCGTTAAGGGCAACGGACTGATACCGCTGCCCTTATTAAACTTAATGCGCCGGGAAATGGGTAATAATTTCCAGCACGCCGTTAATAATAAACTGCACGCCCATACAGACCAGCAAGAAGCCCATCAGACGCGAAATTGCCTCAATCCCACTCTTGCCGACCAGGCGCATAATCGCACCAGAGCTGCGCAAACTACCCCATAAAATCACACCCACCAGCGCAAAAATTAGCGGTGGCGCAACCAGCACAACCCAGTTTGAGAAATTGACACCATGTTCAATTGTTGATGATGAACTGATGATCATCGCAATCGTACCCGGCCCTGCGGTGCTCGGCATGGCGAGCGGAACAAATGCGATATTGGTTTCCGGCTCTTGCTCCATCTCTTCGGCTTTAGAGTGTGCCTCTGGCGACTCATGGGCTTTTTGTTGTGGGAACAACATTCGGAACCCAATAAACGCAACAATCAGGCCACCGGCAATACGCAGACCGGGTATCGAAATGCCAAAGGTATTCATCACAACTTGCCCGGCATAATACGCAACCATCATGATGATGAACACGTTCACTGACGCCATTAAGGCGGTTTTATCACGTGCTTTCTTGTTCATGTCTCCGGCGAGGCCGAGGAACAATGCTACCGTGGTCAACGGGTTAGCTAAAGGTAGTAACACCACCAGCCCGAACCCAATAGCCTTAACCAATTCCATCATCTTAAGTCCTTAATTACGGTGATTTACTGCGCTGCTGAGTATAGCAGTCAACCCTGCGCATGTTGGTTATCAGATTTGTATCAATGTTAAAAACTGAACCGTTTTAGCTATTCGTGTCATCGATTACTCATTACGTTGACTTATGGTTGCCTGAGCAATAATATCTGCCGTGATTATTTATACTTGCCTGGGCAACCATAGTGAAAAACACAAACGATCTGTTTAACCAAGTGATTCCCCTCGGCAGACTGATCCATATGGTTAACCAGCACAAAGATCGTCTGCTCAACGAGCATCTTTCCCCTCTCGATATCACCGCCACGCAATTTAAGGTGCTTTGCAGCATCTACTGTGAGGAGTGTGTTCAACCGGTGGAACTGAAAAAAGCGTTGTCGGTCGACCTGGGTGCGCTAACCCGCATGTTAGACCGCCTGCTGTGCAAAGGTTGGATCGAACGTCTGCCTAACCCAAACGACAAGCGCGGTGTGTTAGTACGACTGACTCCGGAAGGAAAAACGTTGTGCGAGAAATGCCATCAGCTTGTGGGGCAAACCCTGCACCAGGAACTGACTAAAAACCTGACAGCGGATGAAGTGAACACTCTTTATCAACTGCTGACAAAAGTATTGCCGTAAACCCTGAAAAGAGGTGAAACGATGTCCAGACGGAACAATGATTCAATAACAATTCAAAGCATTTTGGACTGGATTGAAGAGAACCTGGAGAACCCTCTGTCGCTTGAGAAGGTTTCACAGCGTTCTGGCTACTCGAAGTGGCACCTGCAACGGATGTTTAAAAAAGAAACAGGCCATTCATTAGGCCAATACATCCGCAATCGTAAATTGACCGAGATCGCGCTTAAGCTCAAACAAAGTAATGAGCCGATTCTCTATTTAGCGGAGCGTTATGGGTTTGAGTCACAACAGACACTCACCCGCACGTTTAAAAACTACTTCTCTGTGCCTCCTCACCGGTTCCGCATCGCGTGTTCAGGTGGAGAAGGAAAGTATATTCACCCGCTAAATCATTAAAATATTAAACAAATGCTATGCAACCGTCTGTTCACACAGACACCGAGGATTTATGAAACGTTTTATCGGCGCTGCAAGCCTGCTACTGATTCTGGCTTCCGCTAACGCTCTGGCAGAGCAACCAGGTAACTTCCGTGCCACGCAAACAAACTATGGCAACATGATTATCCCACCTTCGGATAACCATGCCGACAACAGCCATATGATTGGCGATAAGTCAGAGCAGTTGGGTACACCTTACTACCACAACAGCAGTAACTGATTTTAAGCCTCTGGCGGGCCGTCATTAACTGACTCGCCAGAACTAATTCACCACCGCCCGCCGTATCCGCAAGCCAAAAACGTTAATATACAACCCGCCCATAATTAGCACCGCGCCGGCCAATTGCGTAAACGACAACGTTTCGCCAAGTAACCATGCCGCACTTGCCATACCCACAACCGGCACCAGCAAAGATAACGGTGCAACCCGCCAGGTTTCGTATCGCCCAAGCAAACTGCCCCAAATACCATAACCGACGATGGTCGCAACGAAAGCCAGATAAACCAGCGACAGAATCGTCGTCATATCAATCGCCACCAGGCTTTGCCACATCAACCCAGGCCCGTCGAGCAGATAACTTGCCGCGAAAAATGGCAGCACCGGAATTAACGCGCTCCATATCACCAGCGACATAATCGGCGGGCGCGCTTCAAGTTGCATAATCTTTTTATTGAAGATATTGCCGCATGCCCAGCTAAAGGCAGCCGCCAGCGTCAACATAAAGCCCAGTAACGCAACATGCTCCCCGCCCAGACTTCCCTCAATCAGCACTAATACACCGATGATGGCAAGCGAGATCCCAGCCATTTGCTTTCCTTGCAGACGTTCCTTAAACACCATCGCGCCAAGAAGAATGGTAAAGAACGCCTGAGCCTGAAGCACCAGTGACGCAAGCCCGGCAGGCATGCCAAATTTAATCGCCGAAAAGAGAAACGCGAACTGCCCGAAACTGATGGTCAGGCCGTAGGCGGCGAGCAGACGAAAGGGTATTTTGGGGCGCGCAACAAATAGCAGCGCAGGAAAGGCAACCAGCAAAAAGCGCAGCCCGGCCAGCAACAGCGGCGGCATATTGTGCAACCCCATTTTAATGACCACAAAATTCAGCCCCCATACCACAACCACCAGCATCGCCAGCAGCCCATCTTTACGCGTCATACCCTGCCCCTGTTTATTATAAGTTTGTTAAAACTTAAGGCTAATTGACTATTGTGAACAGATACAGATAGTCGTTTTAAGCGTCAGTACAGAAAGCATTTCATGATAAAGGCCATCTATACTTTGCCAATTCTTCATGCTAAATCTGAACGCATCCTTCCCGAACATACTAAAAAAACACAATAAAATGGTTTCACTCGTGACACGTTTTTCTGGCAAGCAACTTTCCATCAGCGTTTTACTTTTGTCTTCACTGCTCCTGACCGTCGGGCGTGGTCTGACGCTGCCGTTTATGACCATTTATCTTTCGCGGCAGTACGGTATGCCGTTAAACGAAATTGGTATGGCGTTGACCATCGCGCTCACCGCGGGTGTCGTGTTCAGCCTGTGGTTTGGCATTCTCGCGGATAAATTCGACAAGAAAATATACATGCTATTGTCGATTGTTATTTTCTTAGGCGGGTTTGTGGCAATCCCATTGGTGAATAGCGCCGTTTTAGTGGTGATGTTCTACTCGTTGATTAACTGCGCGTATTCGGTATTTGCCACGGTGCTTAAAGGGTACTTTTCAGACACGCTGGAAATTCACCAGAAACCTAAAATTTTCTCGCTCAATTACACCTTTGCCAACATAGGCTGGACGGTTGGCCCGCCGATTGGCACGCTGGCGGTGCTCTACAGCACCAACCTGCCATTCTGGTTATCCGGGCTCACGGCGGTGATCCCGTTTATCGTCATTAGCCGCTACGTGCATAGCGTGCCGATCAGCAAAGCGCCGACTGAAGATAATATCGTTCTTTCGCCTCGCCAGATGCTAAAAGACAAAGCGCTGATGTATTTCACGCTGTCTGCTTTCCTGGGCTCTCTGGTTTTTGGATCGTTTGCCGCATGTTTATCGCAATACGCGATCGCAATTTCAGACTCCGATCTGGCACAAAAAGTGGTGGGTGTAGTGCTGCCAGTGAATGCTTTTGTGGTGGTGGTTTTTCAGTATATGGTCGGCAAACGCATTCGCCCGGACAACATCAAAAAGCTGATGGGCTACGGCACGCTGTTTTTTATGGCGGGTCTGGCAGGCTTTATGGTGTCGGGCGATAACCTGTTGCTATGGGGCATTTCCGCTGCGGTGTTCACGCTGGGTGAGCTGATTTTTGCGCCAGGCGAATATATGCTGGTGGACAACATTGCGCCACAGGGCCTGAAAGCCAGCTACTTCTCGGCACAGCAACTGGGCTGGCTGGGTGGCGCCTGTACTCCGCTTTTCACCGGTTTGATGCTGACCTGGTTGCCGCCATACATGCTGTTCGTGGCGCTGATGGTGGCGATTGCGTTGTCGTATCTGATGATAGTAAAAGGAATGGCGGTAAAACCGCAGCTGGCGCTCAATTAAAGGGTGGATGTCGCTTCGCTCATCCACCCTGAATAACTCACGCGCTAGCCCATATTTTTACGGTACTGAATAAACCCAGGCTTATCCGCTAACTTGTCGTATAACGCCTGGCCTGCCGCGTTGGTTTCATGGGTATGCCAGTACACCCGGCCACAACCTTTCGATTGAGCATGTTGGTAAACACCTTCAATCAATGCCCGGCCAACCCCTTTGCCGCGCAATTCAGGCGCAGTAAACAGATCTTCAAGATAGCAATGATCGGACGCCGACCAGGTACCTCGGTGGTAAATCATATGCACAATGCCCAGCATTTTCCCTTGTTCGTTAAAGGCGCCCAACGCAAACATCGGCTCGGCGGCATCATGAAAACGTTGCCAGGTCAGTTGGGTAACGGCATCACTGAGCTGCGAGTTATAAAACGTCAGATAACCTTGCCATAACTCGGACCACGCCGCGAAATCGCTTTCGACCAGCGCCCTGATTTGCACCGGGTGGCGATCGGATTTTGCGCGGTTAACTGCAAGGCTTGCACGAATTTGCGATAAACCCTGCTTCTGTATGCCATCAGGCATGTTCTCAGCAGACAACCACGTTTCAAACGCCTGCTGGATCACCGGCCATTCGCTATCGAGAATCGAAAACCATGCCGTGTCGCGAGTGCGCTGTTTATAGACTATTGCCTGGCGGAACAGCCCTTCGTAACGGAAACCAAGGCGAATCGCCGCATGGCGCGACGGGCCATTCAAGCTGTCGCATTTCCACTCGTAGCGGCGATACCCGAGCCCGAAAGCATATTTCATCAGCAGATAATGGGCTTCGGTCGCCTGAACGGTGCGTTGCAGCAGCGGGGTGTACATCACAAACCCAACTTCCACCACACCGTTGGCCGGGTCGATGCGCATCAGCGACAGCGTGCCCAGCGCCTTGCTGTTTTGGGTATCGACCACCGCATAATGCAGCGGATCATTACTGTGCGACGCGGTTTCTATAAAATCAGAAAATTGTTGGGCACCTTCAAACGGCCCGACGCTTAAATATGTCCAGCCACGATCATCTTTGGCGGTGTTCCAGGCATCCCACAAACCAGCGCTCTGGACACGGGTCAGCGGTTCCAGGCGGCAGTAACGCCCTTCCAGCACCACACGCTCTGGGCGCGGGCAAGGTTGCCAGCCCGGAAGTGCATTGCCAACAGGTTGTTGATATTCATTTGATCCAGTCAATCGATGCCTCACAAGGAAGATAGAATTTGTACCATGAATATAAACAACGAATGGCATAACAAAAAGAACCATAATGTGGCCAATTTAGCAGACCATCGCTCGGGACTAAATCGCCACCAGTCCTCTCACGCCTTCAGCTTCCATATCAGCACCTTTACCACGCTGGACAATTGAGCCACGCGACATCACCAGATAGTTGTCGGCGAGATCGGCGGCGAAATCATAAAACTGCTCGACCAACAAAATAGCCATATCCCCTTTAGCGGCGAGACTGCTAATCACCTGGCCTATCTCTTTAATCACCGAGGGCTGTATCCCTTCGGTTGGCTCGTCCAGAATCAACAGCTGCGGTTTGCAGGCCAGGGCGCGGCCAATGGCCAGTTGTTGCTGTTGCCCGCCAGAAAGGTCACCGCCGCGCCGTTGTTTCATCTCTTTGAGTACAGGAAAGAGCTGGTAAATTTCTTCAGGCACCTGTTTTGCGTCACGCCCCGCAAAACGTGAAAGCCCCATCAACAGGTTTTCTTCTACCGTCAGGCGCGGGAAGATTTCGCGTCCTTGTGGCACATAAGCAATCCCCGCTTGTACACGCTGGTGCGGTTTACGGCTGGTGATGTTGTTCTGCTGCCAGTTCACGCTGCCAGATTTCGCCGGGATTAGCCCCATCAGGCATTTCAGCAGCGTGCTTTTGCCCACGCCGTTGCGCCCAAGCAGGCAGGTGACTTCACCAATTTTTGCTTCAAACGAGACCCCGCGCAGAATGTGACTGCCGCCGTAGTATTGATTGAGTTCGTTGACTTGTAGCATAAACCACCCTCATCCCGGCCTTCTCCCATAGGGAGAAGGCGAAAAACGAACGATCCCCTCTCCTGTGGGAGAAGGAGACACCGAGTCATTCCCTCTCCTGGGGGAGAGGGTTAGGGTGAGGGCATCAATCCCCCACCACAAAATTACCGCCCCAAATACACTTCAATCACCTGCTCGTTGGCCTGCACTTCCCGAAGCGACCCTTCTGCCAGCACCTGCCCCTGATGCAGCACCGTCACATGGTCGGCAATGGTTTCCACAAAGCCCATATCGTGCTCCACCACCATCAGCGAGTGCTTGCCCGCCAGCCCGCGAAACAGTTCAGCGGTATATTCTGTTTCAGCATCCGTCATGCCCGCAGCGGGTTCATCCAGCAGCAGCAAATGTGGCTCCTGCACCAGCAACATGCCGATTTCCAGAAACTGTTTTTGCCCGTGGGACAGCAGCCCGGCTTTACGATGGCGTTCTGTACCGAGGCGCAGCGTGGTAAGCATTTCGTCAATGCGGTCGCGCTGTTCAGAATTCAGCTTTGCCCGCAGGCTCGCCCAGACTGATTTATCAGCCTTCTGGGCAATCTCCAGGTTTTCAAATACCGTCAGCGCTTCAAACACCGTCGGTTTCTGGAATTTGCGTCCAATGCCGCGTTTGGCAATATCAGCCGGTTCCAGGCGCATCAAGTCAGTGGACTGATCGTAAAACGCCCTGCCGCTTTGCGGTTTAGTTTTACCGGTAATCACATCCATCAGCGTGGTTTTCCCGGCACCGTTCGGGCCAATCACGCAGCGCAACTCGCCAACGCCAATATTGAGCGACAAATCTGTCAGCGCTTTGAAGCCGTCAAAACTGACATTTATGTTTTCCAGCATCAGCACCGGGTCAGTCTGGTCGCGAAAGCGGTCAGCTTCATGCTGACGGGTAAACAGCGGCTCGCCTGGTTGCATTATTTGTCTCCCTTACGCAGCAGGCCAATCACGCCTCGCGGTAAAAATAGCGTGACGACGATAAAAATCAGGCCGAGGAACAGCTGCCAGTATTCCGGCACCGCCATAGTGAAGTAGCTTTTTGCGCCGTTCACCAGCCCCGCGCCAAGGATCGGGCCGATCAACGTGCCGCGCCCGCCGAGCGCCACCCAAATCGCGGCTTCAATGGAGTTGGTTGGCGACATTTCACCCGGGTTGATAATCCCCACCTGCGGTACATACAGCGCCCCGGCAAGGCCACACAACACGGCGGACAACGTCCATACCAGCAGTTTGAAACCTTTCGGGTCATAACCGCAGAACACCAGGCGGTTTTCTGCATCACGTACCGCGGTCAACACCCGGCCAAACTTGCTGCGCGCCAGGGCAAAACCTATCCCGAGGCTTGCCAGCAGTAATAAAACCGTGGCGATAAACAGCCCAATACGCGTGCCCGTTGCGGTAATTGGCATAGCCAGGATTGTGGTGAAGCCAGTAAAACCGTTGTTGCCGCCAAAGCCCGTTTCATTGCGAAAGAACAGCAGCATTCCGGCGTAAGTCAGCGCCTGAGTCATAATCGAAAAATAGACGCCTTTGATTTTTGAGCGAAACGCGAAGAAACCAAACACCAGGGCAAGCAACCCTGGCACCAGCACAATCAGCGCCAGCGCCCAGGCAAAGTGCTGCGTGCCCCACCAGAACCACGGCAGTTGGTCCCAGCTCAGGAATGACATAAACGCAGGCAGTCCGTCACCTGCCGCCTGCCGCATCAGATACATCCCCATGGCGTAACCGCCGAGGGCGAAGAAAATGCCGTGGCCCAGGGAAAGTAACCCGGCGTATCCCCACACTAAGTCCAGCGCCACAGCGACCGTGGCATAACAGAGAATTTTGCCGACCAGCGTCAGCGTGTAGGTCGAAAGGCTCAATGGATGGCTGGCTGGCAACAGCGTTAAAAATGGCAATGTCAGCATCAGCAACACAATCAGTGAACCCAGCACCAGCGAAATGCGCGGCGCTTTGCGGGTGAGCGTTAACGTTAGCGGCTGGCTCATCAGTCAATAACCCTCCCTTTCAGCGCGAACAGGCCTTGCGGGCGTTTCTGGATAAACAGAATGATCAGCACCAGAATGAGTATTTTGCCGAGCACCGCGCCAATTTGCGGTTCCAGTATTTTATTGAAGATACCCAGCCCGAATGCCGCAGCCACGGTTCCCGCCAGTTGGCCAACACCACCCAGTACCACCACCAGGAAAGAGTCGATGATGTAACCTTGCCCCAGTTCGGGGCCGACATTGCCAAGCTGCGAAAGTGCCACCCCGCCAAGACCCGCAATGCCGGAACCGAGGCCAAACGCCAGCATATCCACACGCCCGGTTGGCACACCGCAGCAGGCAGCCATAGCGCGGTTTTGCGTCACGGCTCGCACATTCATACCAAGACGGGTTTTGTTCAGCAGCAGCCAGGTAAACAGCAGCACCAGCATCACAAAACCAATCACCACCAGGCGGTTCCACGGCAAAATCAGGTTCGGCAAAACCTGCACGCCACCGGAAAGCCACGCCGGGTTGGCGACCTCCATGTTTTGTGCACCAAACACCATGCGTACAATCTGAATCAGCATCAGGCTGATACCCCATGTCGCCAGCAGTGTTTCCAGCGGGCGGCCATAAAGATGGCGAATCACGGTGCGCTCAAGCGCCATGCCGATGCCGGCGGTAATGGCAAACGCCACCGGTAATGCCACTATCGGGTAAAACGTCAGCAAGGATGGCGCGTAGTGCTGAAATACGCTTTGCACCAGCCACGCGGAATACGCGCCAAGCATCAGCATTTCGCCGTGTGCCATATTAATCACGCCCAGCAAGCCGTAGGTAATTGCCAGCCCGAGAGCGGCCAGCAGCAAAATGGAACCCAGCGAGATCCCCATAAATGCCTGGCCGAGAATGTCGCCCAGCATTAAACGGTGCTGAATTTTTTGCAGTCCTTCATTGGCGGCGTGGCGTACCTGCGCATCGGGTTCGGTCTGCGCGTCAGCCAGCGGTTTGAGCAATGCTTGCGTATCGGGATCGGCAGAATGGCTCAGAAGCTCTACCGCATTCAGGCGCACTTTTGCATCGTGACTGGTGAGCTGAAGTTGTGCGAGTACACCTTCAAGCGCACGGCGGACACCTTCGTCTTGTTCAGTTTTCAGTCTTTGTTGCACCAGCGGCAGCAGCTCTGGCTGTGCATCGCGTTGCAGAGCCTTTGCGGCTTGTAAACGTTCGGTGACGTTGTCACTGACTAACTGGTGGCTGGCTAGCGCGCTTCCTGCCAGAATCCGCAAACGGTTAGTCAGTCGAACTTTTTTATCGTTAATGACCAGATTTTCATGCACCAGAGCGTTAAGTAACGGTAAACGCTTTGCATCAGGTGCCGCCGCCCAGGTTTGCAGCAGTTTGGCCTGTTGTGTGCGGTTGGCTGCGGCAAAATCCTCGGCATCTCCGGCTCGCGCAAGACACGGCAGCAGCCAGGCTACGATTAACAGCCAGCGGAGTAGTTTCATGATTGTCTCCTTCGGTTCGCTTTTCCCCCTCACCCTAACCCTCTCCCCCAGGGAGAGGGGATCGTCCGGTTTCCCCCCTATCCTTGGGGAGAGGGCCGGGGTGAGGGAGAAAACGAGTTAGTTACTCGCCATTTTCACAGGCTCGTCAGACTTCTTATCATTGCCTGCAATGAACGGGCTCCATGGCTGCGCGCGTACCGGTGCATCGGTCTGCCACACCACGTTAAACTGGCCGTTACCTTCAATTTCACCAATCATCACCGGCTTATGCAGATGGTGGTTGGTGGCGTCCATGGTGAGCGTAAAGCCCGACGGCGCTTTGTAGGTTTGCCCTGCCATCGCCGCGCGAACTTTGTCGACGTCCGTGGTTCCGGCTTTTTCCACCGCCTGTGCCCACATATGGATGCCAACGTAGGTCGCTTCCATCGGATCGTTGGTCACAACCGTGTCAGCATTCGGCAGCTTGTGGGCTTTGGCGTACGCTTTCCATTCGGCGACAAACGCTTTGTTGGTTGGGTTATCCACCGACTCAAAGTAGTTCCACGCCGCCAGGTTACCGACCAGTGGTTTAGTGTCTATCCCACGCAACTCTTCTTCACCGACCGAGAACGCCACCACCGGCACATCGGTCGCTTTCAGGCCCTGGTTTGCCAGTTCTTTGTAGAACGGCACGTTGGAGTCACCATTAATGGTTGAAATGACGGCCGTTTTGCCGCCAGCTGAAAATTTCTTGATATTGGCAACAATGGTCTGGTAATCGCTGTAACCAAACGGGGTATACACCTCTTCGATGTCTTTATCCTGCACGCCTTTGGAATGCAGGAACGCACGTAAAATTTTGTTGGTGGTGCGCGGATAAACGTAATCCGTGCCCAGCAGGAAGTAGCGTTTCGCCGCTCCGCCATCTTCACTCATCAGGTATTCCACTGCCGGAATTGCCTGCTGATTGGGTGCCGCACCGGTATAAAACACGTTTGGCGACATCTCTTCACCTTCGTACTGCACCGGGTAGAACAGCAGCCCGTTCAGCTCTTCAAATACCGGCAACACCGATTTGCGCGATACCGACGTCCAACAGCCGAACACCACCGCCGCTTTATCCTGGCTTAACAGTTGGCGCGCTTTTTCTGCAAACAGCGGCCAGTTTGACGCCGGATCGACCACCACCGGTTCAAGCTGTTTCCCGAGCACACCGCCTTTGGCGTTAATGTCAGCGATGGTCATCAGCGCCACATCTTTTAATGGCGTTTCAGAAATCGCCATGGTGCCGGAGAGCGAGTGCATGATGCCGACTTTGATGGTGTCGGCGGCCTGAGCACTAAAGGCCAAACCCATGCTGATAACGGACGCGGAGAGCGCAAAGGCTTTAATAAAGGTGCGACGCTGCATAATGTTTCACTCCAAAAGTATTAAGGTAAAACCCCATGCTTCGCCTGATGAAGCATATGGAGAGTAATTTGACGGACCTCTTTCTGACTTGCGGCTATATGGTCGTGTAAGCGGGTTTGCGCCTCCTGAAGTTGACGGTTCAAAATGGCGAGCAAAATCTGCCCATGCTCGAGATACGTGGCACTGACGCGGGGGCGTTTGGTGAAGTCGAGCCGCCGCACAATGCGAATTTTTTCGGTGATTTCGCGGTGTACCCGCGCCATTTCCGGGTTTCCAACCGCCTCCACCAATGTCATATGGAAAACTTCATCGTGGCTGGCCACTTCCGCACCATTGGGCAGTTGCGGTGCATCAATCCAGAACTGCTTTAGTGCCTGGAGCGGCATTGGGCGCACTTCTTCGGGTAAGGAGCACAACCGTTTTACCGCCTCGAGTTCCAGCACAATGCGCAGATCGTAGAGCGACTCGAGATGATCGAAATCTACCGCTTTGATCTGCCAGCCACTGCGCGGTTGCACATCGACATAGCCTTCCTGTTCCAGGGCATACAGTGCCTGGCGCACCGGTGTGCGGCTCGCCGCCATGCGCCGTGCAATATCGTTTTCACTAAAACGGTCGCCGGGCAGTAGCTGGAAATCGAAGATTTCCTGTTTCAGCTGGCGATAGATGCGTTCGGCAGCGCCTTCTGGTTTTTTCATGCCCTCACCAAACTTCACACCGCATCCAGCCACAACAACGCATCACCCGGCCCTACCTGGCGACCCTGCTGGCAACTGATACGAATAACGGTTCCATCACAAGGTGCGGCCACCATCAGCTCCATTTTCATCGCTTCCACCACAATCAGCGGCTCGCCCTGCTTCACCACCTGCCCCGGTTCGACGAGGATCTTCCAGATATTGCCGTTCAGATCCGCGCTCACCAGTTGGCCTGGCTGATCTTCAACCAGCTCTTCTTGCGCAAGCATCGCGCTCTCGACCGCAGCACTTTCTTGCTCTTTCCAGTGTGCGACTTCGCTGACAAAGGCCCGTTGCTGGCGGGTGCGGAAATCAGTAATGTCATCGGCGTTGTCGACAAGGAACGCGGTGTAAGCGGCAAAATCAAACTCAACCTGTTCAACACGAACCTCGGCACGACCTTCGCGGAATGCACTACGAAATTCGGTCAATTCGTCTTCTGAAACCGGATAGAAACGCACCTGGTCGAAGAACTTCAGCAGCCAGGGCTCGTCGCCAAACTGTTCGTTCTTAAGGAATTTGTTCCAGATGGGCAGCGTACGCCCCACCAACTGGTAGCCACCCGGCGAATCCATGCCGTAGATGCACATATACATGCCGCCAATACCAACGGTGCCTTCGGCAGTCCAGGTGCGGGCCGGGTTGTATTTCGAACTCAACAAGCGGTGGCGCGGGTCGAGAGGCACCGCGCAAGGGGCGCCGAGATACACATCCCCCAAACCCAGAATCAAATAACTGGCGTTAAAGATGATGTCCCGCACTTCGTCACGGTGCGCCAGGCCATTGGTGCGCTGAATGAAATCAACGTTATTGGGCAGCCACGGCGCATCAGCCCGCACGGTTTCTTGGTAGCGTTCAACGGCGGCAAGCGTCGCGCTGTCTTCAAAAGCCATCGGGAGATGGACAATGCGCGACGGGATTTTGAGCTTCGTGACATCGCCGAGCTGTTTCTCAAGCCCAAGCAATAACGTCAGCAGTTGCGACTGGGAAATATGCTGGCTGTCGTAACGCACCTGAAGCGAACGCACACCCGGAGAAAGCTCTTCAATGCCAGAAACTCCGGCCTGTTTAATGGCTTTCATCAGCAGATAAATACGCAGGCGCAGTGCCAGGTCCAGCACGTTATCGCCATATTCGATAAGCACGTAGTTATCACCCGCCTGGCGGTAAACCACAGCAGGCAGGCAATCTTGTGCCGCTAATTCTGCGAGGATTGCCGCACTTGAAGTGGTGGTCGGCGTAATCGACGGGTGCAAATCTGGCAGCGTGAGCACATGCAGTAAATTAGTCACCGCCACGTCCTGGGCGATTTCCAGCGACTGAGCGTGTTCAAAGGTGATCGCGTGGAAACGAATACGGTCGCCTGGTTTCACCTGCCCGACTTTCCACAGTTCTGCTTTGGCAATGGTGACCGGGCAGACAAACCCGCCCAGGCTTGGACCGTCACGCGTCAGGATCACCGGGAAGTCGCCGGTAAAGTTCACCGCGCCAATCGCATATTCACAGTCATGAACGTTGGAAGGATGCAGGCCCGCCTCGCCGCCATCAGCTCGCGTCCATTCAGGTTTAGGGCCGACTAAACGCACGCCGAGGCGGTTCGAGTTGTAGTGAACCTGCCACTCGGCTTCAAAGAACGTTTGCATGGATTCCGGCGTGAAGAAATCAGGCGCACCATGCGGCCCGTACAACACGCCAATTTCCCAGACATCGCTGTATTGCGGGATAACTGCCGGTTCCGGGGTTTGTGGCAATGAAATCGGTGCGGGCGTAGTGCACGCCGGTAAGCACGGTTGGGAAATCGCCAGCACATCTGCCACGCGCAAAGTACGCCCGGCATGACCGCCAAACTGTCCGAGAGCAAATGTCGAACGACTACCAAGATAAACCGGCACGTCGAAACCATTGCGTACCGCCAGATAAGTGCGACAACCCGAGGTTGCACGCCCCAGTTTTAACGTCTGCCCCGCCTTGACGATCACCGGCTGCCAGTATGGGATAGCTTCATCATCCAGTGTTGCCGGGCAATCAGCGCCAGTTAGCGCGATAGTGGCGGCGCTATGGAAACGCAGCGTTGGCCCTTGCAGGGTAAATTCAAGACCTGCGGCCGACGGATGATTACCCACAATGCGGTTTGCGAGGCGGAACGCAAAATCATCCATTGGGCCGGATGGCGGCACGCCAATGTCCCAGTAACCCAGGCGGCCAGGGCTATCCTGCACGCTGCTCCAGGTGCCGGGTTCCAGCACTTCAATGGCGTGAGCCTGGTAAACCACGTCATCCAGCAGGCGAGTCCACATCACTCCGGCTTTAAATTCTGCCAGTTGCACAATTTGACGCAGGTAATCGAGGTTGGTCGCAATACCGTGTAAACGCGTGGCGGCCAGCGCCGTGTTCAGTTTACTTAACGCCTGCTGGCGATCGTCGCCGTAAACGATCACTTTAGCGATCATCGGATCGTAAAACGCACTGACTTCACTGCCGGTACTGACCCAACCATCTACCCGCACATCCTGCGGGAAGTGAACGTCAGTCAATACGCCAGGACTTGGCTGGAAGTTTTTCAACGCATCTTCGGCGTAAATACGCACTTCTATGGCGGCCCCTTTCGGCGACTGCGCCATGCGTTGCCAGTCAAGCGTGACGCCTGCAGCGACGTTAATCATGCATTCAATCAGATCTAATCCGGTGACCATTTCCGTCACCGGATGCTCGACCTGCAAGCGGGTGTTCACCTCAAGGAAATAGAACGCATCACGGGCGGCGTCGTAGATAAATTCCACGGTGCCTGCGCTGCAGTAATTGACTGACTCACCGAGTGCTACGGCTGCGGCATGAATCGCTTCACGCGTGGCTTGCGGCAAGTTGGGTGCCGGGGTTTCTTCTACCACTTTCTGGTTGCGACGTTGCAGCGAACAATCACGTTCGCCCAGCGCCACTACTTTGCCTTTGCCGTCGCCAAAAATCTGCACTTCAAGGTGGCGCGCACGGTCGACAAAACGCTCGATAAACACACCATCGTCGCTGAAAAACTGCTGGCCCATGCGTTTCACGCTCGACCAGGCATCAATCAGGCTCGCTTCATCTTCGCAGCGCGTCAGGCCAATCCCCCCGCCGCCAGCGGTGGTTTTCAGCATTACCGGGTAACCAATTTCAGCCGCCGCCAGTTGCGCTTCTTTCAGGGTCAACAACAGGCCCGTTCCCGGCGTCATCGGCACATCAGCTTTAAATGCCAGTTCTCGAGCGCGGTGTTTCAGGCCGAAATCACGAATTTGTTCGGCGGTTGGGCCGATAAACACCAGCCCGTTATCATCGCAGGCCTGGGCAAATTCAGCGCGTTCCGACAAAAAACCGTAACCTGGGAAAATCGCCTGCGCACCGCTCGCTTTTGCGGCGGCAATGATTTTGTCGATATCAAGGTAACTGTCTGCCGCTTTTTCACCACCCAGCGCGATGGCTACGTCAGCATCCATCACATGCTGTGCGTTGGCATCAGGTTCGGAGTAAACCGCCACGCTGCCGATACCCATTTTCTTGAGCGTTTTAATCGCCCGAACGGCAATTTCGCCACGGTTGGCAATCAATACAGAGCTAAAAAGCATAGACCCTCCTCCTCAAGCGCTGTGGTGACGGGCAAGCCAGGCTTTCCAGCCGCCCCACGCGGTAATATCCGTGGCATCCGCCAGTGCTGCGGGCTCGCAAATAAACCCTTTCACGCTGCGGCCGTCTTCCAGCGTTAATGTGCCAATCCCCAGTGGTGCTGTGATCTCCGCCACAAACTCGCCAAACCGCGCCAGTGGGATATCCCACAGCTCAACCACAATCGGCAGCCCTTCCTGGCTGCGGGCCAGGCCTGGTTTTGGCGGCTGAGTGTTGGCCAGCGCGTAAAGGCGGTAATTGGCAGCGGTGTACGATTCTTCGATAAACACTGCATTGCGCGTGGTGAGCTGGTGGTTGAGCGGCATTCCGCGCAGATGTGCGCCCACCACAGCAACGCGAACGTGGTTTGCAGAAGTTTTTGCGGCCATGCTCGCAGGAAGTGCTTTTTCAGTTGCCCCCAGCGGCAGGTTCAGCGCCTGCTGCCAGTTTTTCCCGAAGTGGCTCAAGGCCTGGTCGTGCCATGCGGGCGCGATAATCGTGATGCCCGCAGGCAAACCGTCTTCACGGAAATCCCCAGGCAGCGCCAGCGCGCAGAGGTCGGCCAGATTAGTGAAGTTGGTGTAAGTGCCAAATTGCGAGTTGTAACGCACCGGCTCCTGCGCCATTTCAGCGAGGGTATGAATGGTCGGTGACGTTGGCACCACCAGCGCGTCAAACTCGCTGAGCTGTGCGTTAATTTTTTGCGCCAGTTCCGCGCGGGTATATTCCGCCTGCCAGGCGTCACATGCCGTGTAGTTCAGGCCGTTGGCCACAATCCCGCGCACGGTGGGGTCCATGGCTTCAGGCTTGTTTTTGAAAATATCGCCCACTGCAACGGTGCGCTCAGCTACCCATGCGCCGTAATAAAGTTGCTCGGCTAACTGGTTAAAGGCGCTGAAATTAATCGGCACCAGTTCCGCGCCCTGCTGCTGCAAACGCGCCAGGGTTTTGGCAAATGCGGTTTCGCTTAAGCGGTCGCCAAAAAATTCCAGCGTGTCGGGAATGGCGAAACGTAGCTTCTCGCTAAAACGTGCCGGTGCGGTCTGCGGGTTTGAACGAGAGTACGGATCTTGTGGATCGTAGCCGCCCGCCACGGCGGCGACAGTTTCAGCATCTTCAACCGTTAATGCGAACACCGAAACGCAGTCATTCAGGCGGCATGCGGGAACCACGCCTGCGGTAGAAATCCAGCCTTTGGTGGGTTTCAGGCCAACAATATTGTTAAACCCCGCCGGGACGCGCCCGGAGCCTGCGGTATCGGTTCCCAGCGAGAAGCACACCAGCCCGCGAGCCACCACGGATGCCGAGCCAGAGCTTGAGCCACCGCTGACATAGTCTGGATTAAAGGTATTTTTTACCGCACCAAATGGGGAGCGCGTACCGACTAACCCGGTAGCAAACTGGTCGAGGTTGGTTTTGCCAACAACAATCGCCCCTGCGCTTTTCAGGCGGGCAATCACCGTTGCGTCTTTTTCAGGAACGTAAGTAAACTCAGGACAAGCGGCAGTGGTCGGCATTCCGGCTACATCAATATTATCTTTCGCAGCAAAAGGAACCCCTAATAATGGGAAGTCACCTGTTTGTTTTTCGCCAGAATTAATTACCTGAAAAATTGTGGTTAATTGCGCATAGATTTCGTCATGCGATGCAATATATATCCAGGCATTATCATCGCGAGATAAATCTGCATCTAATTGTTGATATGCCGCCACAAGCTGTTGCGGGTGCTGGCGGTAACTCGCTACCCATTCAGACAAAGTCGCTACTGACATAAACTGGAATCCCATCTGGTATACAAGATGGAATGAATAAAGCATTTAGCGTGCCAAAGTTTTAATTATTATCACATTCAGTTAATTAGAGGCCATCAGAGGTGAAGTGGAATATTTCCCCGCACTCTTTTAGAGCGTGCAATGAAATTATTTATCCAGGAAGGTGCAGATATTCGCCGTCATACTATTTACTTATACTTTTTTAATTCCTAATAATTCATTAAAAATAAGGCGGGAAATTCCCGCCCATCGTTAAACAATAGTGCCGCCTTTCGTTAAGGCTTCGCGGCGCTCTTCAGACTCCGCTTTATGGTGATGGCCTTTCTGCGCAATGGCGATACGCAAGCGCTGTTGCTGCGCATAACGGTCTTCGCGGGTTAACTCAGCATCATCGCTCAGTTCAATCAGCAACTCATTCATATGCTCAATCACATTTTCAGTTACCGCTGCGTCTACGCGGGCAATTACGTCTTCAAGGTGCGCCATAACAATCTCCTTAATTTTTGTACCGACACCCTAACCTTTTCAGGTGAGGAATCAATAAATTTATCTCTATCGCTATGACTCGGCAGCAATTTTTCAAGCATAAGTATCACCGTCATGACCATTCACTCATGCATTTTGCAGAATGTATCCAGAGCATGGGACAACGCAGACGGATTTTCCCACGACATTGAATGCCCGCAGTCTGGTAATACTGTAGTCGTGATTTTCAGGGTTTGAACTTTAGTGAAATCGCTATCAGGCAAGGAGCTTTCACCGAATATTAGGCTTTTGGGTTTCTTCAGATGCGCGAACATCTCAAACCAGTTATTCCCGGTTATCAGACTATCGGCTCCTCGCCAAACAGCCCAAGGTGCGGCAACAGATAAACTTCCTGCCCAGGGGCCCGTTTCGTCGGCGACCAAAGATGTATGGATGCGTGCGACATAATTATCTTCTGTATAGCTGCATATTTGTTTGCTGAAAAACCCACCTCCTGGATGGAAGTTGGGTTCAGAAACAATCAACGCGCACAGACATTCAGCTAATCGTTGAGAAGCCTCAATACAAATACTGCCTCCCATACTGTGGCCATAGAGAAAGAACTTTTTCAAACAGAGATGGGAAATCAGTTCGGCAACGACTGCAGACTGCTCGGTAATTGTATAACTGAAATCTTTGGGTTTCTCGCTATATCCGTAACCCGGAAGGTCGATAAGAATCGCCCTTCGTCCAGCAAAATTTTTATCAGCAACGACGCGAGGATATTCATAAGATGAGGCGCAACCAAGGCCATGAACAAAAACTAATGGCGTCCCTGTTCCGGGTAAGTCCAGCCAGCGAACGCGGCATTTTGCTACAGCGGAGAAAAACGATTCCATACCATTAATCTTCAGAAGCAGGATGGGAAGAAACACCCAATATTTTGTTCATATTGATACCGGTGACAGCAAAACCGTTAGTTTCATAGACCTGTCTGGCTCTGCGGTTATCTCCAGCCACCCGAAGTTTGATCTGGTTATAGCCTTGCTGAATTAGCCGCTCTTCCAGACTTTTCATCGCCTCACTACCCAGCCCCAGGCCACGAAACTGAGGAAAGAGATAAAAGTCGTTGATGTAAACAGATTTTAGTTCTGAGTCCGGCTTATACCATAGATAGCCAATATGCTGTTCTTCACCCAAATGGGTTTGTGTAATGCATAACACGACCTGCCCGGCACTCTTTTCACCGTCCGGGAAACTTGCCTCTGTCTCACGTCGCGCCTGTAATAAAGCATCCGCTTCGGATAGTCGATAACTACTGGCTATCTCACTTGCATAATCCACAACGAAGTAATCAACAAAGGCGAGAAAATCATGGCGTAACATAGGTCTGAACGTAACCATTTTTCATCCTTGTTTGTGTATTTACCGAGTCCAAAATATGACGCTTCCCATATCAGGAAGCGTCCGTCGAGATTAATTCAATTTGGCTTTCGAGAAATCGCTACCGTTCAGGCTTACGCTGTAACCTGTCACATTGCTGCGGGTCGCGTAGAAGGTTTTACCGTTCGCGAGTGGGATCCACGGAGCTTGCTGGTAGAACACTTCCTGCGCCTGTTCGTACAATTTGGCACGAGCAGCCGGGTCGCTGGTCAGCTTCGCTTTCTTCGTCAACGCGTCGTAATCTTTATCGCACCAGCGCGCGACGTTAGAGCCGCTTTTAATGCTGCCGCAACCCAGCAGTGTGTCCGCGAAATTATCCGGGTCACCGTTGTCGCTCATCCAGCCAAACAGCGCGGAAGAGTGCTCGCCTTTACGCATGCCTGCAAGATATTCGCCCCACTCAAAGGTGACGATTTTCGCGTTCACACCGACTTTCGCCCAGTCATGCTGGATCATCTCAGCGATACGGCGTGAGTTCGGGTTGTACGGGCGTTGCACCGGCATTGACCACAAATCGGTATCGAAACCTTTCTCTAATCCCGCTTGCTTCAACAACGCTTTTGCTTTGGCTGGGTTGTAGGAACGATCGTTAAGTGTTTTATCATAACCTAACATCGCAGGTGGAATTGGCGATTTGGCAATAGTGCCTGAGCCCATAAACACCGCATTAATAATGGCTTGCTTATCGACGGCGTAGTTCAGTGCCTGGCGGACCAGCACGTTATCAAACGGTTTTTTAGTGGTATTGAACGCCAGATAACCCACGTTCAAACCATCGACGGTATGCAACTCGAGGTTCTTGTCAGATTTAATGGCTTCAAACTGAACCGGTGCCGGTGCGGGGATAATCTGGCACTCGTTCTTCTGCAATTTCGCCATACGTGTCTGCACATTTGGCGTGATTGAGAAGATCAGGTGTTTGGTCGGCACTTCGCCATTCCAGTAATTCGGGTTCGCGATATAACGAATCAACGAATCCACTTTGTATTCCTGTAACGCGTACGGGCCGGTGCCGATTGGCGCGGTATCCACTTTTTCTGGCGTGCCCGCTTTTAGCATGGCATCAGCATATTCAGCCGATAGAATCGAAGCAAAGTCCATGCCCCAGTCGGCAAGGAACGCCGCATTTGGCTCGCTCAACGTGAACTGGACGTGATTGTCATCAATCTTCTTCACGTCGGTAATCAGCTTATCGAGCCCGACATCATTAAAGTATTCGTAAGTCGCCTGCGATACATTGTGGTACGGGTTTTTCGGGTCTTTCTGGCGCATCACCGAGAAAACCACGTCGTCGGCGTTAAAGTCACGCGTCGGCTTAAATTCTTTATTGCTGTTTAATTTCACGCCCTTACGCAAGGTAAAGGTATAGGTTTTACCGTCCGGGCTGATTTCCCACGCGGTCGCCAGTGATGGCACCGGCAGGTTATCGCTGGTACGGAACTCGACCAGGCGGTTATACAGCGTTTGCGAGCTGGCAACGAAAGTTGGGCCGGAGCTGGCGATTTGTGGGTTGAAGGATTCTGGAGAGGCTTCGGAACAGTAAACCAGCGTACTGTTATTTGCGGCGGCGAACGCCGCAGATGCCGGTAACAGACTGCTTAACAGCAGCGCGAGTAGTGTTTTCCCTGTCGACATATTTTTGCCTTTTAGATGCTTGCCAAAGTGATGTGTGAACTTATTATTTTAAGTATTAATCACACCATAACCCTGCGTCGCTGACAAATAACAAAAGGCTCTCACGTTATTCAATAACAGCGATATTCGTGCATTTTTACGTCAGACGCAGCACAAAATACCGCTAATGGTTTTTACAATGATGCAACAAACCGTTGCAGGATCGCTCGCGAGAACGGCGTGTCATTCACCGCAGCCAATAATGCATCACGGTCTTTGCCTTTCATCGCCACCCTTTCACTGCGACTTGTGATGATTTTATTCATCACAGGGGCGCTAAATTCTGGATGGAATTGCACTGAAAAAGCGCTGGGTGAATAACGGATTATCTGGTGCGGATCATGATGTGATGCGCCCAGAACCACGGCACCTGGAGGCAGTTCAAGGACGCTCTGCTCATGGCTTAAAAACGTATCGAATGTCTTCGGCAATCCGTTAAGCAACGGATCATCAGGTGCCACATCATTCAGCGTGACGGCAATTTGCCCGACTTCGCTGCCCTTAGGGTGATAATCCACCACGCCACCTAGCGCATAGGCCATCAACTGGTGCCCATAACAGACGCCCAACACGGGTATGCCTGTCTGAATAATCTCCCGCAGCCACTCGGCGGTGCGCTCGCTCCACGCTTCGTGTTCCGTCACCATCGCCCACGAACCAGAAATCACCGCACCACTAAACGTTCCCACTGCGGGCAACGGCTCCCCTTCAAATGGGCACACCACGCTGATCGGGCCAACATCACCCAACGCAGCGCTAAACCAGGCCGGTTGCTCACCAACGGCTTTACGAATATCTAACGGCGGATGGCCCATTTGAACCAATAATAGCGGCAAGTTTTGTGTCATGGATTGAAGGCCCTTTTAGCTTTTGGGGAAGAATAATCAGTAGCACAAAAACGCAGGGTCACCCAATGACTTAAGTGCAATCGCCCGAGAATTAGAAAAAAGTGCCGCCTATTGGGCCGTTTGCCTGCGCCGGAAATCCGTAAAATGGAAAGTGTGAAGATGGCTCAAGTTGAGCTGAAAACAGCGGGATTGATGACGTGGCAAAAACATTATTGCGCAGCGGATGCCTTGATGACTTTCTTTCGCTTGGCGAAAACGGGCAGACGGTGTTTGACTCAGCGCTACAAATTCGCGAGACATTGCGCTTACGCAAACAGCAAGCGGTGGTCGATAGCCTGGCGATCCCTCAGCCAAATGATGAAGGCGACCGGGTGGACTGGTACGCACCCTGCGAGGGGTCTGTCATCAGTTGGGCGGCGGCCAGTGACGAGCAACGCAAGAAAGCCCTGCGTTACCTGGATAACTGCCAGACCAATGTCGCCTCGCTCATTCAACGCTGCCAGCAAGCTGAAAAAACCGCCATCCAGCTGTTTGGTTCATTGCTGGCAAATGCAATGCAGTTTCCGGGCAGCCAGCATGTGTACTTGATAGACGGCAAACCGGTACTGACATTCTGGGGTTTTGTGAACCTCAACAGCAGCGCCCGCACCGACGCACTGGATTGCCTGCGCGTGAGCGAAGAACAAGAGCCTGTTATCGAGTTCCTTCCTGAGCCACCACCAGCCGCGCCACCGGTTATCGTCATCAGCGAACCTGATGAACCGCTCTATTCCATGGCCGCGCAAGCCTACACCGCGCCGCACGTCGAAACAGCACCGGAGCAAACCGCCGCTCCAGAAGCAATACCAGAAGTGATTGCCGCGAAGAAACCAAAACGCTGGTTACTGCCCGTTGCCGCCGCCATTGTTGCCAGCATTGCCGCCCCGCTCTCTTATTATCTGGTATCGGCGCCCCATGCCGAACCTTTAGCCAAAGTTGCTGTTGAAGTTAAACCAAAGGCCATTGCCCCGGCACAAATTCAGGCCGAACCGGTTGCCCATGTTTCCACGCTGCCGGTTGCGCAAGCGGCAGTTGTTGAGCCTGCGGCACCGGAACCTGCGCCGCAAACTGAACCCGATGCTGTTGCCTCAACCGCCCCTGTCGATATCCCCAAAGGCGCGTTAGTTTTACCGCCTGATTCATTAAAAATCGGCTCCACCAAGTTCCTGAATGGCAACTGGCGTGTGGCTATCAATGTCAAAGATTCGATAACCGGCAAGCCGCCCACGCTGCGTTACCAAATCACCAATAACAAAGGCACTGTGCGCCTGGTGCACGGCGACAACATTGTCTGCAAAGCGGAAACGTTCTCCGGCCTGATGCAGTCCGGCACGTTAATGATCAAAACCCGTGGCAATGCACGTTGCAGCGATGGTTCGCGCTATCCGCTGCCGGAAATATCCTGCAAGCCTGGTGAGAACGATGTGGCCGAATGCAGTGGCAAATACGCGGGTGACACCGTGGTTCCCGTGACGTTTAAAAAAGTGGGTGATTAATCGATGTTTGCCACTCTGTATCCCTATAAGCCGAGCGTGACGCTCATCAAAGACAGCGGTATTCAGTTTCTGGACTTCGGCCTTGCGCCGCAGCCAAATGCCCCGCATACCGGGCGCTTTGTGCGTAAAACGGCAAACGGTCCGCTGCTGCGCCTGGATTATGATGTCATTCCGGGAAAATTTACCCTGCCGGGTACGTCGGGTTCCGCGCCTGAAGTCGTGAAACCAGAAAGCACCATTACACTTGGCCATTCGTTAAAACTGCTGGATAAAACCTGGCTGCCGCTGCCGTTCCTGCGCTTTAACCCGCCGCGCACGTTTGTTGGTGGCCCGGAAAACTGGGCGCGGGTGCAGATCCGCTGCCTTGAAACGCCTGACTCCGCCGGGAATACCGTGCGCATCACTATTGCTCTGGACACCAAAATCCTCGCCGACGACAACCCGGCGGCGCATCTGGCCCCGACGCAAAATGATGTGCGAAACGGTGCGCGCTTCGCGCTTGCCTGGCACAACGAAGAAATTAACGATTTTATCGACCAGACCTGGGTCGATGGCTGGCTGCGTGAAGTGTTCACGCAGTTTGTCTCGCGCCATGAAACACGCACCGAGCGTGAAATCAGCAACGCGCTGAAAACCTTCGAGTATCAGGCGCATTACCTCAATATTATTGAAATGCTTGGCGCACAGCTTGCCGTGCCGGAAGTGAAAATCGTCACCGCCACGCTGCAATCGCCAGCGATCCCGGTCGATCTGGTGCTCGATGTCGGCAACACCCACACCTGCGGCGTGTTGATTGAAGACCATGGCGAAGCAAACGATGGCCTACGCCAGACCGCCGAGCTGCAAATTCGCTCGCTCAGCGAGCCGCAAACCATCAACGAAGCGATGTTCACCAGCCGCCTCGAGTTCTCGGAAGCGAAATTCGGCAAACAGCATTTCTCGGTAGAAAGTGGCCGCGACGATGCGTTTATCTGGCCATCGATTGCCCGTGTCGGCGATGAGGCCCGCAGTATGGCCTCTGCCCGTTTAGGCACCGACGGTGCAAGCGGCATCTCCAGCCCGCGCCGCTACCTGTGGGATGAAACCCCAGCCAACCAGGACTGGCGCTTTAGCCAGATGGGGGTGAAAACCCAACGCGAACCGCTGGCAACCGCTTATCCCTTAATGAACCTGATGAACGATGACGGGCAACCGCTCTATTCCCTGCCGTTAGAAGACCGCCTCCCGGTGTTCTCACCGCAATACAGCCGCAGTTCGTTGATGACATTAATGCTGTGCGAATTACTGGCGCAGGCGCTGATGCAAATCAACAGCGTTGGTTCGCGCCAGAGCATGGGCCACCTTAATGCACCTCGCCAGTTACGCCACCTGATCCTGACCTTACCCTCGGCGATGCCAAAACAAGAGCGTGAAATCTTCCGCCAGCGGATGCAGGAAGCGGTTGGCCTGGTGTGGAAAGCGATGGAGTGGCACCCGACTGACGAAGGTTTCACCAGCGAGCGCGATTTTCAGAAAAGTGTGGTGCCGGTACCGGATGTGCAGATGGAGTGGGATGAAGCCACTTGCGGGCAACTGGTGTGGTTATATAACGAAGCACTGGTTAACTATGCCGGGCAGACGGGCAATTTCTTCCAGAGCCTTGCCCGCCCGGACCGCAAATTAGCCGCCGATGAACTGCCGGGTAAAACCCTGCGCGTGGCCTCGATTGATATTGGTGGTGGCACGACCGACATGGCTATCACGCAGTATCAGCTCGATGACGGCGTGGGCAGCAATGTGAAAATCGCCCCGCGTCTGCTGTTCCGCGAAGGCTTCAAAGTCGCGGGCGATGACATTCTGCTGGATGTTATCCAGCGCTGCGTGCTCCCGGCACTTCAGGCACAAATTCACCATGCGGGTGTGGTCGACACCACCGGATTGATGACCACGCTGTTTGGTGAGTCCGGGCGCATGGACACCCGTGGCACACTGCGCCAACAAACCGCGCTACAACTGTTTATTCCGCTCGGCCACGCGGTGCTGTCGTGCTGGGAAAATAGTGACCCTGACGACAGCCATGCCACACTTGAAGCCACCTTTGGCGAGCTGTTAACCCAGCGCCCGACCGATAATGTGATCAACTATGTTCAACAAGCGGTGCAGCACGCACTGCCAGCCGATGCGCCGCCGTTTGATCTGTTCAGCGTGCCATTACACGTTGAACTGGCATCGCTGCAAGAGGCGTTGCTTGCCGGGCAATTTACGCTCACCGCCCCATTACAGGCGCTGTGTGAAGTGATAAGCCACTACTGCTGTGATGTGCTGCTGGTCACCGGTCGCCCCGGCTGTTTGCCTGGCGTGCAGGCACTGCTGCGCTACCAACAACCGGTGCCGGTGAACCGCATCGTCTGGCTGGATAACTATCA
Source organism: Buttiauxella brennerae ATCC 51605 (assembly GCF_001654925.1). Taxonomy (GTDB): domain Bacteria; phylum Pseudomonadota; class Gammaproteobacteria; order Enterobacterales; family Enterobacteriaceae; genus Buttiauxella; species Buttiauxella brennerae. Next base: position 42,668 of record NZ_LXER01000015.1, on the reverse strand, counting down.
GACTCATGAATGGTATCCGTTCAGTCAGCAAGGGCGTATTGGCAACCCGAAATCGACCGCCGCCGTGGGGGCGATGTTGTGCAGTCTGGCGATGGACTTGCGCTTGCCCGGATTTAACTTCAAAGCGTCGGACATTCAGGCTTACTCCACCGTGCGTTATCTCGGCATGCTCGACGGTAACAACACCCTGGTGGATAAAAACGTCTGGTATCGCGATATCGATCTCGATGACCCCCGATCGACACTCGATACCCGCCTGCATTTCCCACTGCGCGGCAACGCTTGTCTCGGGTTCCGCCAGCTTGATGACGCCCGCTGGCCTGCAACGCCGCTGTATACCCTCGCGATTAACTCGCCGCAGTTGGCGAAATCCATTGCGGGCGAAGGTGTGCTGAACGTGCGTTTACAACAAACCCGCGAAGCTGACGCCTTTGTGCTGGCAGAAGCCTGGTTGCAGGACGGCAGCAAAGTGCCGCTCAACCAGCTGAGTTTTAAATTGAATACCCTGGCAGGAAGCTACAGCGGTGCCAGCCATTACTGGATTGACAGCGGGAGCGTGTATCAAAAATGAAACCAACAAACTCAACGCTTCACCCTTTAGTGAACTGGATCCAACAGACGCGTGAATCTGTGCCGTTGGTAGAAAACGAAGCCGATAGCTTGCTGCAAAAGCTGGCTGTTTTACAGCAGCGCCAGCAACAACTCGACTTACAGGCGGAGCAACCACTAACAATTGGTTTATATGGCCACTCCGTTGCGGGTAAACATCACCTGTTGACGACGCTGCTGGGTGATAACCTGGATCGCATCGAAATTTCGCTCGGCGGGAAAGTGCTGGATTACCTGACGCACATTAACCCAGGGCATGCGCCCAGCGTTGCCGTGCGTTTTACGCGCCGTGAGTTGCCGGTAGCGGAACATTACCCGCTGCTGCTGACGCTGTTCCATACCCTCACCCTGGCCCAACGCATGATTCGCCAGTATCACGCCCAGGATGCGACACGCTTCGCACAGCCAGAAGTGATTGCTGCAAAACTTAAAGAACTTCAGGCGAAGCGCCAGGCACAAAGCATGCAGGGACTTACGCCAGCACAGGTGTCTGATATCGCGCAGACTTACCATCAGGTTGTGCGCCGCCAGCACCATCTGGATAGTGCTTTGTGGCAGCAAATGGCGGAACTGCTGCCGTGGCTGAGCTGTGCAGATCAGGCATCCCTGCTGGCCCCGCTATGGGGCGATAACGCGGCTATCACTTCACACTGGCAGCAGCTTGCCGAAACGCTGAATCATTTGGGTAACGCTCACCAGGTTTTGGCTCCAGCCAGTTTGCTGGTGGATACCTTCCTGCTGCCGGTCGAAGGCTTCCTGATCCCGACCACCCCTGACGAGCCTGAAATCAGTGCCGACGTGATGGTTTGCCCTCTGTTCGGCGTTGATGTCGGCACTCAAGTCAGCCTTGCCCAGCAGGATTTACAGCAACTTTGCGCTGAAATTACCTTAACACTCAACCACTCGCCAAAACTTACACAGGTGGATGTGGTCGATATCCCGCTGCAACAACTCGACGATTACGCGCACTATTTGCAGCCCGACAAACTGGTGGTGTGCAACGCGGCAGCCGAGCGCAGAGAAGTTAACGCCGCAGGTAAAATGCTGGCTCGTTGGGTCGATAAAACTCAGGCCAGCAACGCCACCACGCCGGGGCTGATTTGGGCAATTACGCCGCGCGATGCCCGTTTCAGCGGTGTCAATCTCGATGAGGGCGTGCAGCGTGTCATTGGACTGCCGGGTAAACGCTGGGGAACGCTGCAAGCGCTGGACAGCCGTAACATGCACCGCCTGCTGGAATGGCTGGCCGATGCGCTGGTTCCGGCACAACGCACGTTGCGCATGGAGATGTTACAGGCGGCGCTGAGTGACGAGATCAACGCCCTTTTCAGCCATATTCTTGAAGACCAAAACCTCGCGCCGGAACGCGCCCGCGCTCAGGCCGAAGAGCTGGTCCGTGCGCTGCAATCCCATGCCACTCAGCATGGTGAACTGCTTGCCAGCCTGCTTCCGGCACGCCATGTGTTGCAGCAACGCTGGTTGAGTCACCAACAAATGCGTAACCAGCAACCCGCTGGCTTTAGTCTGGATATCGACCTGTTTGCCGACACCGACCATAACGAAACGCTGACGCGCGGCCCGGACAGTTTTGCAAACGTGGTCCATTTACTCTGGGTGAACCATTTGCGTGAGCTTGCCACTCGCCGGGACATCGCCCACCTTTCGGGGATGGACAATACCCAACTACAGGCTCTGTGTCAGTTACTGGTCGTCGCCAGTTACCGGCTGAAATTACCGGAACAGCTTGAAGCGGCGCTGCGCCACGGCGACGGCAGCATGGCGCAGGAAATCACCTGTGTGAGCGCGGTGCTGGGGGATTTTGTCAGCTGGTTGGGATACGCCCATGTTGAACCGTCTTTGCGCCCGGCAAGCCGTGTGAATAAAGGCTCGCCTGTTTTCGCGCCGCTTAAGCAAGCCACTGCCAGCACACGTCTGGTGCGTTTAGGCGATCAGCCGGCACGAGGCAACACACTGTATGTTTACGACTGGCTGGTGGCGTTATATTCGCGTGCCGTGGAAAACATCGGTTATCGCCATCCGCTGGAAGTGAGCGAGCAACAACGCCAGCAGTTGCGCGAGCTACTGGTGTAGCCCGGCGTTATGGCGGATGTCGCTGGTGCCAGCGACATCCATTCTTCTCACTTAAAGCCCGAAAGAGTGCCCCTCGCCCTGCCAGCCCGTGGTGTGTAAGAACTGCTCCCACGTTAATGCATTCGGGTTTATCTGGCGGCTCCACTGTAAATCGCGCTCTTGCTGATAATAACCGTACTCAACGGCGTATTCGGCCATCCCGATGACTTCTTCCACTAACCCGCCCATTTGTGCAAACGCCGGGAAATGGTTCAGCAATTCTTCACGCGTCACCGCCGAGCTATAAACCGCCTTTTTACCCGTCACGCGGTTAAAGGTTTCGACCATTTCAGCAGGTGTGAGCATCTCGCCTATTACCGGCAATGTGCGGCCTGTGTATTTATTCTGGTTATCAAAAATCTCCAGCACAGCTGGGCCTGTTGCCGTGAGCGGGTCAACAAACGGCGCGCGAAAATCTTCAGGTAAATAGATTGGGAAAATTAATGCGTCGTCGGCCTGACGCGGCTGGTAATACTCAAGCAGGTTGGTATAGAAAAACGCCATCATAATAAATGAGCTGGCGATGGGCAGCGTACGGATGTACTCCTCAATCTGGCCTTTATCAGTAAAGTGCGGCACCCATTTTTTGCCCTCGGTGATGTGCCCAACGTTTTCCAGGCTGCTGAAAACCAGGTGCTGTACGCCTGCTTCAACCGCCGCATCAGCAATTTCTTTGCCTAACGCGGCTTCATGGGTCTGCGCGTTAACCGCTTCAGGGGTGATGCCGGGCGTCAGCATAAACACACCATGTGCGCCATTAAAAGCCTGAATTAATTCTTCTTTGTGCCCTAACTCCAGCGGCACATTAATGAGCTCAGCCCCTAAATGTGCGAGCTCCTGCGCTTGCGGGGAATCCACTCGCCGGGTTAATGCCCGCACCTGGTAACGCTGACTTTCCAGCAGCGAACGCACAACGCTGCGCCCTTGTTTACTCAATGCGCCGACAACGGTGATCAGTGGTTTGTGATTTGCTGACATAGTTCTGCTCCTGATGATTTTTACGTTTCTGGCTTGAATTATCGGGAGCGCTGAGGGATAAGAGAAATCGTATATTTTATATTAAGGAATCCACCAGATGGATACCACACGCATTGACTTAAACTTGCTGCTGACACTCGAAGCATTACTTGCCGAACAGAATGTGACCAAAGCGGCGGTACGACTCCATCTCAGCCAGCCTGCGGTCAGCGCACAACTTAACCGCCTGCGCGATTTATTCGATGACCCATTACTGATCCCCGCCAGGCGAGGAATGACGCCAACGGTAAAGGCGCTTGAGTTGATTATTCCGGTGCGCGAATCCCTGGAAAAATTGCGGCACACGCTGCAATCCCACAAAGATTTTCACCCTGAGCGTGCGAAACTGACCGTCGCCATTAGCTGCACCGACTACACCCAGGCCGCCATCGTAATGCCGCTGGTGTTAGCGCTGCGGAAACAAGCGCCAGGCGTGCGTATTGCCGTGCGCCCCTACCATCCGGTGCTGTTTGAACAGCAACTGGCGAGCGGCGAAGTTGATATCGCCATTGCGTCACAAGATGCTTCAAAAGCACACCTGCGCAGCCGCCATTTGTTTGATGAAACTTACGTGTTGATTGGGCGGCGTGACCATCCGGCACTCAAAGAAAACCTCACCATCGAAGAGTTTGTTCAGCTCGAGCATGTGATTGTTTCACCCACTGGCGGCAGCTTTACCACCCCCATTGACGACGCGCTGGCCACCTTCGGACACAAGCGAAATGTGGTGATGTCGGCGGCAACTTTTATGTTCGTGCCACAAATCGTCTCGGTGAGCGACATGGTCGCGTTGGTTCCGCGCCGCTTATTACTGGCACAACCGCAGCAACTGACGGTCACGGAATTACCCTGGCTTGCAGAGCAGTTTGACGTCAGCCTGGTCTGGCACGAACGCAGCCACGGGCACGCCGGGCATCGTTGGGTTAGAGAGTTGATTGCACAGGTAATGTCGGGCACGTAACCACATTAAATTGCTGGGAAAATCGGCTTATTCTCACTACACTCGATGGCACTTTAACATTTAAATAACAAAAGAGGTGTCAGATGCACAACACATCCCCTGTCTCTATTTCCATGCTTATTGGCGGCCAGTCTGTAAGTGCGCAGAATGAAGCGACGTTTGAGCGCCGCAATCCACTTGATGAACACGTTGCCACCATCGCGCCTGCCGCCACGGCTGATGACGCGTGCGCCGCGGTTGAAGCCGCAAGCCAGGCTTTTGTCAGCTGGTCACAAACCGGGCCAAACCAACGCCGTGCCCTGCTGCTGAAAGCCGCCGATGCACTTGAGGCAAAACAGGCTGCATTTGTTGCCGCAATGGCCGCTGAAACCGGCGCAACCGCACAGTGGGCAGAATTTAATGTGCATTTGGCTGCCGGAATTTTGCGTGAAGCCGCCGCACTCACCACCCAAATCAACGGCGAAGTTATCCCGTCTGATGTGCCAGGAAACCTCGCAATGGCCATTCGCCAGCCTGCAGGCGTCGTGCTGGGCATGGCGCCGTGGAATGCGCCCGTGATCCTTGGCGTTCGCGCCATCGCCACCCCACTTGCCTGCGGCAACTGTGTGGTGCTGAAAGGTTCTGAAATATCCCCGGCAACCCATGGCTTGATCATCGATGCGCTCAATGAAGCGGGCTTCCCGGCAGGCGTGGTCAATTTCGTGACCAATGCCCCGCAAGATGCAGCAACCGTGGTGGAAACCATGATTGCGCACCCGGCTGTTCGCCGGGTTAATTTTACCGGCTCGACGCACGTCGGGCGCATCATCGCGCAAACCTGTGCACGCTATCTCAAACCTGTCATTTTAGAGCTGGGAGGCAAAGCGCCATTGCTGGTTCTGCACGATGCCGATATTGAACTGGCCGTTAACTGCGCAGCCTTCGGGGCTTTTGCAAACTCGGGGCAAATTTGTATGTCGACCGAGCGAGTTGTGGTGGACGAACGTATCGCTGATGAGTTTGTGGCAAAATTTGCCGCTAAAGCTGCCAGTTTACCCTGCGGTGACCCGCGCCTCGGCCCGACTGTTCTGGGCTCGGTTGTGGATGTGCAGACGGTTTCCCGCTGCAATGATTTGATTGATGATGCACTGGCAAAAGGGGCGAAAATTGTCTGCGGTGGTAAAGCCGACTCAACATTAATGCCTGCCACGGTGCTGGATTTTGTCACCAACGAAATGCGGATTTACCACGAAGAATCCTTCGGGCCGGTAAAAGGCGTGATCCGTGCAAAAAGCGACGACGAGGCGGTGGCAATCGCCAACGACAACGATCTGGGCCTTTCAGCAGCAGTCTTCAGCCGTGACACGGCGCGGGCGTGGAATATTGCCAGCCGTATTCAAAGCGGCATTTGCCATATCAATAGCCCAACGGTGCACGACGAAGCGCAGATGCCATTTGGCGGGGTTAAAGATTCGGGATATGGGCGTTTCGGCGGGCTTGCAGGGGTCAGAGAGTTTACTGAGTTACGCTGGATAACGATGCAAATGCAGCCACGCTCACTACCGTTTTGAGTCACAAATAGAGTATGCCAGCGCCTGGCCCGCTGGCATTTATTGATGATTTCTGCCAGGATTTGCTCATCCATCAACCAACTGAATATAAGGAGGATCCCATGCTGTTTTGTGAAATGTTGTTTATTTCGCAGACTTTTGGCGATCGTCATAGCTCAAGCGTTATCGATATCGCACTGCGATAATCCGGCTTGAGCGAAGCACACCACTGAAAATCCTTCCCTCGGGCTTACCGGGTTATCGTCAGAAATATTTGACGAGGCGTTTTATCGCCTGACTCTTGAGTAAGCAAAATGAGCACATTATTAACCGCACAATCTCTTAGCCTAGATACCGCATTCGGCCCGCTGTTGGCTGAAGTCACTTTTACGTTAAAAAAAGGCGACCGCCTCGGCTTAATCGGCCACAACGGCTGCGGAAAAAGTACCCTTCTCAAACTCCTCGACGGCACTCTATTACCCAATAGTGGCAGCGTGACGCGTGCGCATCACTGCCTGCTGGCGCGTGTGGAACAGCATTTGCCGGAAGATTTGCATTCACTGACGCTGCTGGATGCCGTGATGGCGCGACTAAGCCCTGCACAACAGCACACCGACGGCTGGCGAGCACAAGCACTTTTAGCCAGCATGGGGTTTGATGAAACGGCCTGGCAACTGACCGCCGGAACACTCAGCGGTGGGCAGCACACGCGGTTACTACTGGCGCGCGCGTTGATCACTGAGCCGGATTTGCTGCTGCTGGACGAACCGAGTAACCACCTTGATCTGCCGACGCTGCTGTGGCTTGAGCAGTTTTTACGGACCTGGAACGGCAGCTTTGTGTTGGTTTCTCACGACCAGCACCTGCTGGATAATGTCACCAACGGTACGTGGATCCTGCGCGACCAGCAGCTGAGTTTCTTCCAGTTACCCTGCTCGGCGGCACGTGCCGCACTGGTTGAGCGCGATAAAACCGATGCTCATCGTCACCAGGCCGAGCAAAAGGAAATTGACCGTATTGCCGCCAGTGCAAAGCGCCTGGCTATTTGGGGCAAAGTCTACGACAACGAAGATCTCGCCCGCAAAGCCAAGCAGATGGAAAAGCGCGTCGACAAGTTAAAGGACAGCCAGACTGAACTCAGCGCCGCAAACCAATGGCAATTGATACTCAAAGGTGAAGCGTTACCGGCAGACAGATTGCTGGAAATGGAAAACCTGGCCGTCAGCCCGGCGCCAGATTGCCCGCCGTTGTTTAAGCTTGCGATACAACGTATGAAAAGTGGTGATCGGGTGGCAATAATCGGGCGTAACGGCTGTGGTAAATCATCACTGCTGCGCCTGCTGTGGCAGCATTATCAGCAGCCGCACGAAGATGGCGGGATTCGCCTGCATCCTCGTGTCGATATGGGCTATTACGACCAGACGCTGCACCAGTTGCGTGACAACGATACGCTGCTGGAAGCGCTGGAGCCGTTCGCGGCGTTAACCGAACGTGACCGTAAAATGGCGTTAATCAGCGCCGGTTTTGCCTGGCTGCGCCACGGGCAAACGGTCAGCACCCTCAGCGGTGGCGAGCGTTCACGCCTGCTTTTCGTTGGGCTGACGCTTGCGCGTTATTCACTGCTTTTGCTTGATGAGCCAACCAACCACCTGGATATGCAAGGTAAAGAGGCGCTGGCTGAAACGCTGCAAAGTTACGAGGGTGGCGTGTTGCTGGTGACGCACGACCGGACGTTAATCGCCAAAAGCTGTAATCGCTTCTGGCTGATGGATAACGGCGAGCTAAGCGAGTGGCACTCTCTCGATGGACTGTACGAGCAGTTGACGGGTGACCATGGCGAAGTCGTGACAACGTCACAAAATAATGTGACGCCAACGGTTGTTCAGGTTCATTCGGAAACCGAAAGCTGGCTGGAACGCCTGGTCGAACTGGAGGAGAAACTTGCACAGGATTTAGCGCGCAAGCAAAGCCACCAGAAACCGGCGCTACAGCAGCAATGACAAGCGGAGATAGCCGCGCTTAATCTGCGGCTGGAAATGGAGTAAGGGTTGGTGCCGGATAGCGTTTGCTAATCCGGCCTACGGAGGTCTGTGCAATCGTTGTGTCGGATGTCGCTGCGCTAATCCGACCTACGAACGGCCTTTTTTGAGGGTTTGTAGGGTGGATTAGCGCAAGCGACATCCACCGATTCACATCATCTAAAATGTTGCCCAGTTATCGTCTTCGTCTATAACAGTTTTAGCAGCCTTAGCGGTAGATTTTGGCTTTTCAGGCTGAGTTTTTACAACGTTGGGCTGATGGCTTAAACGAAATATTCCTACAGCGGTAGTCAGGCGTGCCGCCTGCTCTTCCAGCGACACCGCCGCCGCAGAGGCTTCCTCTACCAGTGCAGCGTTCTGCTGCGTCACGTTATCCATCTCGTTTATCGCAATACCGACCTGCTGAATGCCACGGCTCTGCTCGTCAGAAGCCGCCGCAATCTCCTGCATAATATCGGTGACGCGCCGCACTGCGCCGACAATCCCCGTCATCGTTTCACCCGCATGTGCGACCTGGCTCGAACCATTATTAATCAGCGATACCGACTCATTGATAAGGCCTTCAATCTCTTTAGCGGCCTGCGCACTGCGCTGGGCCAGAGTGCGAACCTCGGTTGCGACAACCGCAAACCCGCGCCCCTGCTCGCCAGCACGCGCCGCTTCTACAGCCGCATTCAACGCCAGAATATTGGTCTGGAAAGCAATGCTGTTAATCACAGCGGTTATTTCAGAGATTTTCTTCGAGCTGCTGGAAATATTATTCATGGTGCTGACGACACCAGAAACGATACGCCCGCCGTCGCTGGCTTTATGCGAGGCTTCTTCGGCAAGTTTTGTCGCGTGATGTGCGTTATCGGAGTTCTGTTTCACGGTAGCCGTTAACTGCTCCATGCTGGCGGCCGTTTCTTCGAGTGCTGCGACCTGTTGCTCGGTGCGTGCAGACAAATCCGTGTTCCCGGCAGAAATTTCGCTGGTGCCCTGATAAATGGCTTCGGCCCCCATGCGAACTTCACTGACAGTACTGACCAGCGCGGTCTGCATTTCCTGCAAGCTGTGGTTAAGTTTGCCAATTTCGCTGCTGCCGAACGCCTGCGGTGCAAAGGTTAAATCCCCTTTTGCGATATGATCAATGCGTGTTGCCGCCTGTTGCAAGGGTTGAATCACCACCCGCCGTAACACCACAAACGTGAAGATCGTCAGCAATAACGCCGCCGCAAATGCCCCTGCCATCACCATCACACTGAGATGTGAACGACTCTGCGCCTGCTCATGCAGTGCCTGTGCGCGTTCAGTGCGGATCTGCGCGGCCTGCACCAGCAGTTTGTCGTAATCGGCATCCAGCTTGCGTGCCTCTTCGTTTTCATGGTTGATGATGGCTTCAAACATGCCGTTTTTGGCATATTTCATCATCGGTAACATACCCTTGTTCAGGTAGTCGTCGAAACGCGCCCGCAGTTGGCTATCCAGCGCCTCACCCGCTTCTGTTTTATCCGCCCGCGTCATATATATGTCGAAACTGCTCTGCGCTTGTTTCATCAGCTTTTCGGCTTCAGCGATATTGAATTTCATATCGTCCATATCCGCCACACGCCCTGCGGCACCAGCATGAATGATATTCAGCCGTGCGCTGCGCAAATCGGTGGAGCTTTCAGAAAGCCCAATGCGCACCTGAATTTCGTTAGTGACATCTTGCAGAGCTTTGTCGCTTTGAATCAAAAAGTAGCTCGCCAGCCCCACACACAAGGCAAACAGAACTAAGATCCCAACCAGAATTGAGGTAAACAGCGGTACCAGCCGAATGTGATGCCAGAAGCGAACAACCCCTTGCGGGGCGATTTTTGTTTTAGCCATGTCCTTGGTTTCTCTTTTTGTAAAAAGGTGTTTCTGTAAAAGGGACATCGGCCCTGAGAAACCAAAGGTTGAACAAAAAGTTGGCGTTTTGTGGTGGGGTTAACAAAATATCGGCGATTAGTTATACAGATCACAGTTTAGCCATGTAATTAGTAAGGCTTACATACAGGTTAAACCGGAGTAAACTGACTGTAACAGTAAATGGCGCAACCGCATGCGGTCGCCCAAAGGACAATTATCAGGCGTTATGAAATTTAAATCAGCGATCAAACCCTATCATGCTGCAGCCGGTGGCTGGGGCTCACTTGAAGCCACCACCCGCTTTGTTATCGACAGCAAACATGCCTTAAAAAACCTGCGCAATTTGTTGCGGATGAATAAAGCCAAAGGGTTTGATTGCCCGGGTTGTGCCTGGGGTGACGATAACAAAAGCACTTTTAGCTTCTGCGAAAACGGCGCAAAAGCTGTGACATGGGAAGCGACACGTCGCTTCATCGACCACGAATTTTTTGCCCAACACAGCGTCAGTAAATTGTACCAGCAGAGTGATTATTTCCTTGAATACCAGGGGCGACTCACTGAACCGCTGCGCTACAACCCGCAGACTGACCACTACGAAGCGATTGGCTGGGACGATGCACTGGCGCTCATCGCCCGGCATATTAAAGCACTGGATAACCCGAACCAGATGGAGCTGTACACATCTGGGCGCGCCAGTAACGAAGCGTCTTATTTGTATCAGCTTTTCGGGCGCATGGTGGGCACCAACAACTTCCCTGACTGCTCGAATATGTGCCACGAAGCCAGCGGCAGCGGCCTGAAACGCAGCATTGGCGTTGGCAAAGGCACGATTCACCTGAATGATTTTGATAAAGCCAACGCGATATTCGTGTTTGGCCAAAACCCAGGCACTAACCACCCTCGCATGCTGCACAGCCTGCGCCACGCGGCAGAGAACGGGGCGCAAATTGTCACCTTTAACACATTGCGTGAACGTGGCCTTGAGCGTTTTGCCGATCCGCAAAAACCGCTGGAAGTCGTTACGCCGCTTGCGGGAAAAATCAGCACCTATTATTACCAGCCGAATCTGGGTGGTGATATGGCGGCCATTCGCGGCATGGCGAAAGCGTTGCTGGAAACGCATCGTCAGCAACTGGCGCAAGGTGGCGGGGGTATTTTTGATAAAGCCTTTATTGCTGAGCACACGCACGGCGTGGACGACTGGTTTGCTGAAATCGACAACACCACCTGGGAACACATTACCCACCAGTCGGGCTTAAGCGAACCGCAGTTGCGTGATGCGGCAAGCGTCTGGCAGCAGGCCGATCGCGTGATTTTCACCTGGGCGATGGGTATCACACAGCATAAGCATTCGCTTAATACAGTGCGTGAAATCGTTAACCTGCAACTGTTGGGCGGCCACCTTGGCAAGCCAGGTGCGGGGCTGTGCCCGGTGCGTGGCCACAGTAATGTGCAGGGCAACCGCACCATGGGGATTGATGAAAAACCATCGGCGGCGTTGCTCGATAGCCTTGCCGCGCATTTCGGTTTTGAACCGCCACGCGCTCAAGGGCACAACACCGTTGAAGCGATTGCAGCCATGCTGCGCGATGAAGTCAAAGTGTTGATAACGCTCGGTGGTAACCTGGCTGCTGCTGCGCCAGACAGCCCACGCACGGAAGAAGCCTTAACACGCTGCGGCCTGACCGTGCACATCAGCACCAAGCTGAATCGCACTCATCTGGTGCCGGGAAAAGTGGCATTAATTCTGCCAACGCTTGGGCGCACCGAAGAAGATATGCAGGCCAGCGGTCGCCAGTTCATCACGGTTGAAGACTCATTCAGCATGGTGCATGCCTCCGAAGGTATTGGCAAACCGATTGCCAGTACGCAACGTTCAGAAACCGCGATTGTCTGCGGAATGGCTAATGCGGTGCTTGGGCATGAAAAACTAGACTGGCTGCGGCTTGCCGATGATTACAACCTGATTCGTGAACACATCGCCGCCACCCTGCCCGGTTTTAAAGACTTTAACCAGCAGTGTGAAAAACCCGGCGGTTTCTACCTGGGCAATGCTGCTGCGGAGTTACGCTTTAATACGCCAACCGGCAAAGCCGAGTTTAGTGCAGCCCCCCTGCCTGAATCATTATTCGGTGAGCTTAATGCGCCGTTTACTCTGCAAACGCTGCGCTCCCATGACCAGTACAACACCACGATTTACGGCCTCGACGACCGCTACCGTGGCGTGTACGGGCAGCGTGAAGTGCTGTTTATCAACCCGGAGGATCTCGCGGCACTGGAATTGCAGGACGGCGATTTAGTGGATATCGAAACGGTCTGGAATGACGGTATTTCGCGTAAAGTCAGCGGGTTTAAAGTCGTGCCGTACAATATTCCGCGCGGCAACCTTGCAGCCTATTACCCGGAAACGAACCCATTGGTTCCCCTGAGCAGCGTCGGCGACGGCACCGGGACACCAACGTCGAAATCCGTACCGGTAAAAATTTGCCGTACTGAGATAACAGAAACGCAGCGTATCGCGTAACCCGCCGGCCGGATGGCACTGCGCCCATCCGGCCAAAACACCCTTTCCCGTTACCAGTTCGCAATAAATGCGAGATTTCTCATTAACAACTTTGCAATGTCATAGCGGGAGATTATGATAACCACCAATTAACCAATTGGTTCGTTATGGTGCTTATTACAATTGCTGATATGCACTAAAAACCAACCAATGGCTTAATCATTACACCAGGTGGTACAAATCAAACGATCTCCTGCTACTACAAGGAGTCGTTGCTGCATATGAAGCGTACGGAATACGTTTCGACAGGAGAATGTTATGGCAATTTATACTCCCCCACGCGGTCTGGCTCTCGGGCTGCTGTGGGTTCTCGGCGGGTTGATGGCACTTATCGGCCTCGCCATTAGTATCGGTGGGGCTTATTTAGTTGCACTGGGCGGGAGCTTCTACTTCTTGCTGATGGGCATGGTGATGCTCATTTCCGCCGTTCTGATTTTCAAAAAGAAAACTGCCGGGCTGGTGTTGTATGGCGCGGCATTCATCTGCTCAATATTCTGGGCGATTAGCGACGCGGGGATGGATTTCTGGCCGCTCTTCTCACGCCTGTTTACTTTTGCCGTGCTGGCATTTCTGGCTGCGATTGCCTGGCCGATTTTGCGCGCCGCCCGTAGCTCTGCCCCGGTAAAAAAAGCTCCGGCGTATAGTCTCGCCGCCCTGCTCGCCGTTTGTATGCTGGTGAGTGCAGGCTGGATGTTTGTGCCGCAGGTTCAGGTTGCCGCAAATGAAGAGGTGCCGGTAAAACCCGTCACGCCTGATGAAGTGCAAAAAGACTGGAAGCACTGGGGTAACACCACTCATGGTGACCGCTTTGCAGCACTCGACCAAATCAACAAAGGCAACGTAGCCGGGCTTGAAGTTGCGTGGACTGCACATACCGGCGATATCCCGCAAAGCAACGGCTCTGGCGCGGAAGATCAGAACACGCCATTGCAGGTTGGCGACACGCTGTTTGTCTGCACGCCTTACAGCAAGGTACTGGCGCTGGATGTGGATTCCGGTAAAGAAAAATGGCGCTTCGATAGCCACGCGACGGCACCTAACTGGCAGCGCTGCCGTGGTTTAGGCTATTTCGAAGAAACCACTCAGAAAGTCGCGGCAACACTTGCCGAACCGGCACAGCCTGCTGCTTGCCCTCGCCGCCTGTTCCTGCCAACAACCGATGCACGTTTGCTGGCAATTAATGCCGACAACGGCAAGCTGTGCGAAGACTTTGGCGATCACGGCACCGTTGACCTGAAAGCAGGCATGGGTGAAGTGAAACCGGGTTATTACCAGCAAACATCTACGCCACTGGTAGCAGGAAATGTGGTGGTGGTCGGTGGCCGCGTGGCGGATAACTTCTCCACCGGCGAGCCTCCGGGTGTGGTGCGTGCTTATGATGTTCACACCGGTAAACTGGCGTGGGCATGGGATCCGGGTAACCCGGCAATTACCGGTTTACCACCAGAAGGACAGACCTACACACGTGGCACGCCAAACGTCTGGTCAGCCATGTCTTATGACGCAAAACTGGGGCTGATTTATTTGCCAACCGGTAACGCCACGCCTGATTTCTTTGGCGGCACGCGTACTGCGCAAGACGACAAATACAGCTCATCCATCGTTGCGGTAGATGCGGCAACGGGCCAGGTGCGCTGGCATTTCCAGACCACTCACCACGATTTGTGGGACTTCGATTTACCGTCGCAACCGCTGCTTTATGATTTGCCAGATGGCAAAGGCAGCACCACGCCGGTGATTGTGCAGACCTCTAAACAGGGCATGATTTTCATGCTTAACCGCGAAACCGGTGAACCGGTTGCGAAAGTCGAAGAGCGTCCGGTTCCGCAGGGCAATATTGAAGGCGAACGCTATTCAAAAACCCAGCCGTATTCTGTCGGGATGCCAATGATTGGCAACGGAACCCTGAAAGAGTCGGACATGTGGGGTGCTACGCCAATCGACCTGCTTATCTGCCGTATTGAGTTTAAGGGAATGCGCCACGAAGGTGTTTATACACCACCGGGACTTGACCGTTCGCTGCAATACCCAGGTTCGCTCGGCGGTATGAACTGGGGCAGCGTTTCCGTTGACCCAAACAACAGCCTGATGTTCGTGAACGATATGCGTCTGGGGCTGGCGAACTATATGGTTCCACGCGCCAACGTGGCGAAAAACGCCAGCGGTATTGAGATGGGTATTGTTCCAATGGACGGCACACCGTTCGGCGCAATGCGTGAGCGTTTCCTCTCGCCGCTGGGTATTCCGTGCCAGAAGCCACCGTTTGGAACGATGTCGGCAATTGACCTGAAATCCGGAAAAGTCGTCTGGCAGGTTCCGGTGGGTACAGTGCAAGACACCGGCCCGCTCGGTATTCGTATGCATTTACCTATCCCAATCGGGATGCCGACGCTGGGTGCATCGCTTTCTACACAGTCTGGCCTGCTGTTCTTCGCGGGTACGCAAGATTTCTATCTGCGCGCGTTTGATACCGCAAACGGCAAGGAAATCTGGAAATCACGCCTGCCAGTGGGCAGTCAGTCCGGACCGATGACCTATGTGTCGCCGAAAACAGGCAAACAGTACATTGTGATTAACGCAGGCGGGGCACGTCAGTCTCCTGACCGTGGCGATTACATTATTGCGTACGCGTTACCAGACGCGAAATAAGCCAATAAAAACGGGTGCATTTGGCACCCGTTTTTACATTAGATCATTACTTTACATCCACCTGGTAGAAAATGTGTTTACCAAACGGATCAACTTCATAGCCTGTCACTTCTTTGCGCACCGGCTCGAAAATCGTCGAGTGCGCAATCATCACCGCCGGCATTTGGTCGTGCATCATCTGCTGTGCTTCTTTGTATAACGCCACGCGCTTGTCATGGTCGCTCGAAGTACGTGCATCCAGAATCAGCTTGTCGAATGGCTGGTAACACCATTTCGCGGAGTTAGAACCGCCATCCGCCGCACGGCAGGTAAACAGCGGGCCAAAGAAGTTATCCGGGTCACCGGTTGCAGTAGTCCAGCCCATTAACGCCGCCTGGTGTTCCCCACTTTTCACACGCTTTAAATATTCACCCCATTCATAGGTCACCACTTTTGCCGTGACGCCAATTTTCGCCCAATCAGCCTGAATCATTTCGGCCATACGTTTGGCGTTAGGGTTGTACGGACGCTGTACCGGCATCGCCCACAGGTCGATGGTCATACCGTTAGCAAAGCCCGCCTCTTTCAGTAACGCTTTGGCTTTTTCCGGATCATATTCGTAATCTTTAAGCGTATCGTCCGCACTCCACACGCCCGGTGGCAGTAAGTTTTTAGCCACGGTTCCGGTGCCGCGGAAAACCGCATCAATGATGGCGGGCTTGTTGATAGCCATCGCCAGTGCCTGGCGCACTTTCACGTTATCCAACGGCGCTTTTTGAGTGTTAAACGCAAGGAAACCGGTATTCAGCCCGGCTTTTTGCATCAGGTTGATATCGGCGTTTTCTTTCATGCGCGGCAAGTCTGCTGGGTTCGGGAATGGCATTACCTGGCATTCATTTTTCTCAAGTTTGGCGTAGCGCACCGAAGCATCTGGCGTAATGGAGAACACCAGCTTGTCGATTTTTGCTTTCCCCTGCCAGTATTCCGGGAAGGCGGTAAACAGGATGCGCGAATCTTTCTGATACTGCGCCAGGCGGAATGGCCCAGTGCCGATTGGGTCCATATCGACGCGTTCAGGGGTGCCCGCTTTTAGCATCGTATCGGCATATTCAGCGGAAAGAATAGAGGCGAAATACCAGCCCAGGTCAGCAATAAATGGAGCTTCCGGGTGAGTCAGGGTAAAGCGCACGGTATTATCGTCAACTTTATCGATGGCAGTTATTAATTTGCCAAATTCGAGACTTTCAAAATTGGAATAGTTTCCACTGGAAACATTATGGTATGGATGCTTTGGATCTTTCTGGCGCATAAACGAGAAAATGACATCGTCAGCGTTAAAATCACGACTCGGTTTAAAATATTTGTTGCTCTGGAATTTCACCCCTTTGCGCAGATGGAAAGTATAAACTTTGCCATCTTCACTGACATCCCAGCTTTCCGCGAGGCTTGGCTGCAACTCGGTAGTACCGACTTTAAAATCCACTAAGCGGTTATAAACCGGTACAGCGCTGGCATCAACGCTGGTCCCGGACGTATATAACTGCGGGTTAAAGTTTTCCGGTGAACCCTCGGAACAATAAACTAATGTTTTAGCTGCAACAGTAGAACTGACTGTTAACGCGGCTATTATCAATGCTAGTTTTGTGGTTGTTGTTGTGATGTTGGTTTTCATGCCTGCCCTATTATTTATAATTTTCACCCAGGATAGTGCTTGTACAAAGCGACTTAATAAATAACATTAAAAGTCGATTTCAAACAAATGAATATATTCAGTAAAGAGGAAGTCATGGCATCACAACTCTCAGAACAATTAACACAACGTTTCTTCCGCTACCTGGCGATCACCAGCCAAAGCCAGGCTGGTGCCAGCACCCTACCAAGCACTCCAGGCCAACATGAAATGGCACAATTACTGGCAAGTGAACTCCGCGAACTCGGTCTAGACGATGTGGTTATCGACGAACATGCCACTGTCACTGCGGTCAAAAAAGGCACGATTGAAGGCGCGCCACGCGTTGGGTTTATCACACACATCGACACCGTCGATGTCGGGCTGTCGCCGGATATTCACCCGCAAGTGCTGCGCTTTAACGGCGAGGATCTTTGCCTAAACCCGCAACAAGATATCTGGCTGCGCACCGCTGAACACCCGGAAATTTTGGCCTATCCAAACGAAGAGATCATTTTTAGCGATGGCACCAGTGTGCTCGGCGCAGATAATAAATCAGCCGTAACCGTGGTGATGACGCTACTGGAAAACCTGACGCCTGAGATGAAGCACGGTGATATTGTCGTCGCCTTTGTGCCTGATGAAGAAATTGGTTTATGTGGTGCTAAAGCGCTGGACCTGGCGCGTTTTGACGTTGATTTCGCCTGGACTATCGACTGCTGTGAATTAGGTGAAGTGGTGTTTGAAAACTTTAACGCCGCCCATGCTGAGATTCGTTTTACCGGTGTGACCGCCCACCCAATGTCAGCAAAAGGCGTCTTAGTGAACCCACTATTAATGGCGCATGATTTCATCAGCCATTTTGACCGCCAACAAACGCCGGAAAATACAGAAGGCCGCAAAGGGTATATTTGGTTTAACGGCATGAACACCACGCAAAATGACGCCATACTGAAAGCCAATATTCGTGATTTTGATACGCAGAATTTTGCAGCGCGTAAACAACAAATTCGTGATGTTGCGGCGAAAATTGCCGCGCAGCACCCTAGCGCGAAAGTTGAAGTGACCATCAGTGATACTTACAGCAATATCAGTAATGCCATCAAAGAGGATCGTCGGGCGATCGATTTAATTTTTGACGCCATGAAAGAGTTGAATATTGAACCTAAGATCATTCCTATGCGTGGCGGCACCGACGGCGCTGCACTTTCTGCAAAAGGGTTATTAACGCCAAACTTCTTTACGGGCGCGCATAATTTCCACTCTAAGTTTGAATTCTTACCGCTGAGAGCATTTGAAGCATCTTATAACGTGGCGCTGAAGTTGTGTTTGTTAGCGGCTAAATAAGTCCGGTCTTTGGCAAAACGGTGGATGAATCCGCATTCATCCACCTTACGAAAAGAATAATGGCTATACGCCGTTAATCGATGCCCCGCCGTCCACTAACGATGCCGTGCCCGTCACAAATGACGATTCATCAGACGCCAGCCATAATACCGCTCGTGCTATTTCTTCTGGTTTCCCTACACGTTTGAGTGCGTGCAACCCGGTAATGAATGCCTGAGATTCCGCCGTATCATTCATATCGCGATACATATCGGTATCCACCGCGCCCGGTAAAACAGAATTAACGCGAATATTTTGCGGGCCATATTCGGAAGCTAATGCCTGAGTCAGGCCAATCAGCCCGGCTTTGCTGGCAGCATATGAAGCCACTTGTGGGAATGCGAAGGAATAGCCGACGAACGTCGAAGTAAAGATGACCGAGCCGCCGCCGTGTTTGAGCATTTCGGCAATTTGATGTTTAGCTCCGAGGAAAGATCCGGTCAGATTGATGGCAACCGCATTGGCAAACCCTTCCGCTGAGACTTCAGTGCTCGGGCCATTTTCACCCAATGTGCCCGCATTGTTGAAGGCAATATCCAGCCGTCCCCAGGTTTCCACTGCTTTTGCAACCAGCGCTTTGGCATAGGCTTCTTCGCGCACATCGCCCGTTACGGCAACGGCCTCGCCCCCGGCAGCTTTAATTTCATCAACCAATTGAGCAAGTTCGGCTTCACGCCTGGCGCCCACGACCACTTTTGCGCCTTCGGCGGCGAACAGTTTGGCGGTGACATACCCGATGCCTGAACTGGCCCCGGTAACAATGGCAACTTTATCGGCTAAACGTTTCATAAGAGAACCCCGGTGGAGCGGTCAGAATTTGACCGCTCATGGAGTATGGTTCCGGAAGGGGATTATTGCATTATTGGCCATATGGCGCCCTCACCCCGGCCCTCTCCCCCAGGAGAGGGAGAACACCAGACTGCCCCTTCTCCCTCAGGACAGCGAGAACTCCAGACAGTCCCTTCTCCCTCAGGGAGAAGGTTAGGATGAGGGTTGTTTTAAACAGTAATCGCTTCCATCGCCTGCAAAATACGCTTATCAGAAATCGGATAAGGCGTACCCAATTGCTGGGCAAAGAAACTCACACGCAACTCTTCGATCATCCAGCGGATCTCCTGCACATCGTCGTCCACCCGGCGGGCTGGCGGCAGTTTATTCAGCCACTGCTGCCAGGTTTGCTGCACATGCTCCACTTTCAGCATTTGTACCCGGTCACGATGCGGATCGACCGCCATTTTTTCGAGGCGTTTCTCAATAGCATTCAGATAACGCAGCGTATCGCTTAAGCGTTTGTAGCCATTTCCGGTAACAAAACCGCGATAAACCAGCCCGCTCATCTGCGCTTTCACATCCGAAAGCCCCAGCGCCATGGTCATATCTACGCGCCCTTTCAGCCGCTTATTGATATTGAAAACAGCCGTCAGGATTTGTTCGACCTGTTTGGCAATTTCCACCACGGTTTCGTTGAGTTCTGCACGCACTTGCTCATGCAAAGCCGCAAAGCCCTCTTCGCTCCAGACCGGGCCGCCCGCTTTCGCAATCAGCTTGTCCACACCGCAAGAAATACAGTCGTCGATCAAATCCATGACTTTGCCGTACGGGTTGAAGTACAGGCCGAGTTTGGCTTTGTTCGGCAGTTTTTCATGCAGGTATTTGATCGGCGAGGGAATGTTCAGCAGCAGCAAACGGCGCAAACCACGCCACATCGCCTGCTGCTGTTCGATCGGGTTATCAAACAACTTGATTGCCACGCTCTCTTTTTCATCCACCAGCGCCGGGAATGCCTTCATGCGGTAATTGCCGCGTTTCTGCTCGTAGCTTTCCGGAAGCTTACCAAAGCTCCAGATATGCAGGCCGCTTTGTTCAATACCGTCATCGGCAACCGCCGAGAGCGTTTGCTGGACTTTATCTTTCAGGCCACCTTTCAACTCGGTGAGGTCTTTGCCCTCTTTGAGTTTCTTATTGTTTTCATCGACGATACGGAACGTCATTTTCAGGTGATCGGGCACCTGCTCCCAATGCCAGTCTTCGCGGTCAATGGTAATACCCGACATGCGGCGGAATTCACGCTCTAAACTTTCCAGCAGCGGCAATTCCAGCGGTGTGGCGCGGCCTAAAAAGGCTTCGGCGTAATTTGGCGCAGGCACAAAGTTGCGGCGCACCGGTTTTGGCAATGATTTGATCAACGCAATCACCAGTTCACGGCGCACACCTGGAATTTGCCACTCAAAACCGGCCTCTTCGACCTGGTTTAACAACGGCAGCGGGATATGCACGGTCACACCATCGGCGTCAGCACCTGGTTCAAACTGGTATGTCAGGCGTAGCTTGAGATTGCCCTGATGCCAGAAGTTTGGATAGTCGAGTTTGCTGACTTGCTCCGCACCCTCTTTGATCAACATGCTCTTTTCGAAATTGAGCAGATCCGGCGTTTCTTTGCTGGCCTGTTTCCACCAGTTATCGAAATGGCGTGCGGAAATGACGTCATGCGAAATGCGTTGATCGTAAAACTCAAACATCGTGTCGTCGTCGACCAGAATGTCGCGGCGACGGGATTTATGCTCAAGCTCTTCAATTTCATTGCGCAGCTTAAGATTGTCGCGGAAGAACGCGTGGCGCGTCTGCCAGTCGCCTTCCACCAGTGCATGGCGAATGAACAGCTCACGGCACAGTGCCGGGTCAATCTGGCTGTAATTCACGCCACGGGCGGCCACAATCGGCAAGCCGTACAGCGTGACTTTTTCGGTTGCCATCACCGCACCCTGAGATTTCTCCCAGTGCGGTTCGCTGTATGAACGTTTTAATAAGTGCTGCGCCAGCGGCTCTACCCATTCCGGGTCGATACGGGCCGCGATGCGCCCCCACAGGCGGCTGGTTTCCACCAGTTCGGCAACCATCGTCCATTTTGGCGGTTTCTTAAATAAACCGGAGCCTGGGAAGATAGAGAAACGGGCGTTGCGCGCGCCGGTGTATTCCTGTTTATCGGCATCTTTTTGGCCGATATGGGAAAGCAAACCGGTCAGCAAGGCGCAGTGAACGGAACGGAAATCCGCCGGTTCGCTGTTAATCGGCAAGCCCAGCTCTTTCACCACCTGGCGCAATTGGGTGTAAATATCCTGCCATTCACGCACACGCAGGTAGTTCAGGTAATCGAGTTTGCACTGGCGGCGGAACTGGTTCGACGACAGCTCTTTTTGCTGCTCGCCAAGATAATTCCACAGGTTCACAAAGCTAAGGAAATCAGACTCTTTGTCCTGGAAGCGGCGGTGTTTTTCATCCGACGCCTGCTGTTTGTCCATCGGCCGTTCACGCGGGTCCTGAATCGACAGGCCAGCGGTGATAATCATCACTTCACGCACGCAGCCAAATTTCTGCGCTTCCAGCACCATACGCGCAAGACGCGGGTCGACCGGCAGTTGTGCAAGCTGACGGCCAGAAGGCGTCAACTTGTAGACGCTGAGATCGGCTTCGCTGGTAATCGCGCCAAGTTCTTCAAGCAGGCGCACACCGTCCTGAATATTGCGTTTGTCCGGTGCTTCGACGAACGGGAATGCGGCAATATCGCCCAGCCCAAGCGATGTCATCTGCAAGATAACGGACGCCAGGTTAGTACGCAGAATTTCCGGGTCGGTAAATTCCGGGCGTGACAGGAAATCATCTTCCGAATAAAGACGAATACAGATCCCGTCAGAAACACGACCACAACGGCCTTTACGCTGGTTGGCCGACGCCTGCGAAACCGGTTCAATTGGCAGGCGCTGTACTTTGGTGCGGTAGCTGTAACGACTGATACGCGCGGTACCTGGGTCGATAACGTATTTAATGCCAGGCACCGTCAGCGAGGTTTCCGCAACGTTGGTCGCCAGTACAATACGCCGCCCGACGTGCGACTGGAATACGCGGTTTTGCTCGCTGTTCGACAAACGTGCATACAACGGCAGCACTTCGGTGTGCGGCAAATTCAGCTTGTTTAATGCATCAGCGGTGTCACGGATTTCGCGCTCGCCGCTCATGAAAATCAGAATATCTCCGGCACTTTCGTGGCCGAGTTCATCTACCGCATCGAAAATAGCCTGCAACTGGTCGCGATCGGTATCGTCAGCATCTTCAACTATCGGGCGATAACGCACTTCCACCGGGTAAGTACGGCCAGACACTTCGATGATCGGCGCGTTGTTGAAATGGCGCGAGAAGCGCTGCGGGTCGATGGTCGCAGACGTAATAATGATTTTCAGATCCGGGCGACGCGGCAGAAGTTCACGCAGGTAGCCCAGCAGGAAATCGATGTTCAGGCTGCGTTCGTGCGCTTCATCGATGATGATGGTGTCGTACTGCATCAGCAGGCGATCTTGCTGAATTTCAGCCAGCAGGATGCCGTCGGTCATCAGTTTGACCATGGTATTTTCACTGACGTGGTCAGTAAAACGTACCTTATAACCTACGCACCCGCCCGGTTCAGTTTGCAACTCTTCGGCAATACGGTTGGCAACGGTTCGCGCTGCAAGGCGACGAGGCTGTGTATGGCCGATCAGCCCTTTAACGCCACGCCCCAGTTCCATGCAGATTTTTGGCAGCTGCGTGGTTTTACCCGAGCCGGTTTCACCCGCCACGATAACCACCTGGTGGTCACGGATAGCATCGAAAATGTCCTGTTTCTTCTGGCTGACAGGCAGGTTTTCTGGATAGGTGATTTTCGGGCGCGAGGCTTCACGCAGCAGAACCTTACCGGCTGCTGTGTCGATTTCCTGGGCGAGTGAATCAAGCACTGCCTGCTGCGATTCAGGATTTTTCACCTTCTTCGCGCCATGTAAGCGGCGGGAGAAGCGTTGTCTGTCGCGTAGCATTAAGCCATCAAGGCGAGAGAATAATGAGGACAGTGAAGGTTTTATGTTTTCCATTATCTAATCATCGCGGCAGCGCACTGCCTGGTAAGTCTGTATCATCAATTAGCGCTAGATTAGCACATCACACCTTTTGACGCCTTGTTCAATAGAATTGAACATTGAGTTCGATATATTGCGCTATCACTGCAATCGGATTGTGAATAAAGTACACCACAGCAACGGGCAATCAGTCCCGAATGAACACAACAAAGGAATCACCCATGAGCAAAGTATTAGTTCTGAAGTCCAGCATCCTGGCAGGTTACTCTCAGTCAAATCAGCTGTCTGACTATTTTGTTGAACAATGGCGTGAAGAGCATAGCGCAGATGAAATCACCGTGCGTGATTTAGCTGCAAACCCAATCCCAGTATTGGATGGCGAGTTGGTTGGCGCGCTGCGTCCAAGTGATGCTCCATTGTCACCACGTCAGCAAGAAGCTCTGGCGTTGTCTGACGAACTGATTGCTGAGCTGAAAGCTCACGACGTGATTGTTATCAACGCACCAATGTACAACTTCAACATTCCAACACAGTTGAAGAACTATTTCGACCTGGTAGCGCGTGCTGGCGTAACCTTCCGTTACACCGAAAAAGGCCCAGAAGGCCTGGTGACCGGTAAACGCGCAGTGATTCTGACCAGCCGTGGCGGTATTCACAAAGATACCCCAACCGATCTGCTGGTTCCGTATCTGAACCTGTTCCTGGGCTTCATCGGTATTACTGATGTGAACTACGTGTTCGCTGAAGGTATCGCTTACGGCCCGGAAGTGGCGACCAAAGCACAATCTGACGCGAAAGCGGCGATTGATAGCATCGTTACTGCTTAATCGTTCGAGTTAAATTTTTAAAAACGGCAAACTTTATGTTTGCCGTTTTTATTTCTACAACAACATAAAAATTAATAAGAACGACGAGGCTAAAAAAGAAAGCCCAAACCATTCTGTATACACTAATGCAAAGGCAAACAGGCAGTTCATTGCCCACCAAAAGAAAATACGCTTGCGTAGGCCAGCCCAGTCGTATTGTGGGTAGCACAACTTCAAAATAAAAATAGTTAATGTTGTAAGAATAATCATAACGTCATCATCCATGATACGCAGACATACAGAAAGAATGAACCGGGTTCATTCTCATGCTATTCATTAAAATCCAACGCAATATTAACCGTTAGAAAATTGCATTTCAATATGGCTTACAATTAATGGAAAATAAATATAAACGTTATATATCAATCTATTGCTGTGGTTTTGCGGTTAATGATAATGTGAGTGAATATATTTCTAGATTTATATATGAAAAACGAATTGTATTATAAGAAGAGGGGTATAAACAAATGGGCGGTATTAAACCGCCCATTTTTATATTACTTATTTTGCCAGTAATGGCTGTGCTGTCTTCTCAACCAGCGCCAGCAGGATTTTAATATCCTCAAGCGTCACAATTGGGTTCAGCAATGTCATTTTCAGGCAGGTCACGCCGTTATGCTCGGTTACACCCAGGTTAGCGCGGCCAGAATCCAGCAATGCATCACCAATTTTCTGGTTCAACAGGGCAATGTCGGCATCAGTGGCGCAAGCCATTTGCTCAGGACGGAAACGGAACAGAACGCTCGCCAGTTGTGGTTTCATCACCAGTTCCAGAGAAGGCTGTTCAGTCACGTATTGCGCAACTTCCTGTGCAAGCGTCACACCGTGATCGATAATCGCGGCATACTGCTTCTGACCTAAGGCTTCAAGACCCATCCACAGTTTCAGTGCGTCGAAACGGCGCGTCGTCTGCAAAGATTTAGACACCAGGTTTGGCACGCCAGCTGCTTCATCGAACTCAGAGTTCAGATAAGCCGCCTGATAACGCATCAATTCATAGTGACGAGATTCTTTGAGCAAGAAAGCACCGCAGCTGATGGTCTGGAAGTATTGTTTGTGGAAGTCCAGGGTGATGGAGTCCACTAACTCAATGCCATCCAGATAGTCGCGATACTTCTCAGACATCAGAAGCGCCCCGCCCCACGCTGCATCAACATGCACCCAAATCTGGTGCTGTGCTGCAAGCGTTGCGATTTCGCGCAGTGGGTCGATAGCACCGGCATCGGTGGTACCAGCTGTCGCAACAATCGCCAGGATTTGCTCGTCGTTCGCCTGAGCCTGAGCCACTTTTTCGCGAAGATCGTTAAGATCCATGCGCGCAAACTCATCGGTTTTCACCAGCGTGACAGATTGATAGCCAAGGCCCATCAACGCCATATTCTTCTGCACCGAGAAATGGGCATTTTCAGAACACAGCACTTTAATCTTACGCAGGTTACCAACCAGCCCATCCTGCTGAATGGAATGGCCCTGACGCGCGAAGAACGCATCACGAGCCAGCATCAGGCCCATCAGGTTGCTCTGGGTGCCGCCGCTGGTGAATACACCTGCGTCGCCAGCCTGATAACCGACCTGAGTACGCAACCACTCAATCAACTTCATCTCGATGATGGTCGCAGACGGGCTTTGGTCCCAGGAGTCCATGCTCTGGTTGGTGGCGTTGATCAACACTTCAGCCGCCTGGCTAATCACCAGGCTCGGACAGTGCAGATGCGCAACACACTGTGGGTGGTGAACAGACAAGCTGTCTTTTAAAAAGAACTCGATAGCGCGTTCAATAGCAGCCTGGTTGCCCAGGCCCTGTGGATTAAAATCCAGTTGAATGCGTTCACGCAGCTCGGCAACAGATTTGCCCTGATACATCTCAGGTTGCTGCAGCCATTGCACAACAGCCGCGCTGGTCTGTGCAATCGCCTGCTGGTAGGCTTCAGTACTTTCCGCTGAGCCTGCCAGAATTGGGTTTAGTTCGGACATCAGGTCACTCACTCGACTCAGACAGGTTTGATGCCAGACGCCAACAGCGCTTGCTCAAACTTATCGAGGAAAATAGCCAGCTCATCGTTAGTGATAAGCAGGGATGGCAGCAGACGCAGTACACAACCGTTACGGCCACCGCGCTCCAGAATCAGGCCAGCTTTGAAGCAGTTTTTCTGCAGCAATGCGGACAGCTCTGGATCTGACGGGTAGCAACCCATGTGATCTTGCGCTTCGTTTGGTTTAACGATCTCAATACCGATCATTAAGCCCAGGCCACGAACCTGACCAATCACTGGATAACGTTTCTGCATGCTGGCCAGTTGACCTTTCAGCCACTCGCCCTGTGCCGCAACTTTGTCAGCAATCTTGTTTTCAGTCAGATGCTTCAGAGTCGTCAGGCCCGTTGCCATCGCCAGTTGGTTACCACGGAAAGTACCGGTGTGGTGACCAGGTGACCATGCGTCGAACTCTTTCTTAATGCCCAGAACCGCCAGTGGCAAGCCGCCGCCCACTGCTTTAGACATAACGATGATGTCAGGCTCAATACCTGCGTGCTCGTAAGCAAACAGTTTGCCGGTACGGCAGAAGCCAGCCTGGACTTCATCAATAATCAACAGAATGCCGTGCTCTTTAGTCACTTTACGGATGCGCTGCAACCATTCAGCAGGAGCCGGGTTCACACCGCCTTCACCCTGAACGGCTTCCAGAATGACTGCCGCAGGTTTGCGCACACCACTCTCAACGTCGTTGATCAGGTTTTCGAAGTAGTAAGTTAATGCTTTAACGCCAGCTTCGCCGCCAATGCCCAGCGGGCAACGGTACTGATGCGGGTAAGGCATGAACTGCACTTCAGGCATCATGCCGTCTACCGCTTCTTTCGGAGACAGGTTACCCGTCACGGAAAGTGCGCCATGGGTCATACCGTGGTAGCCACCAGAGAAGCTGATGACACCTGCACGGCCAGTCACTTTCTTAGCCAGTTTCAGAGCCGCTTCAACGGCATCTGCACCGGATGGGCCGGTGAATTGCAGGCAATACTCTTTACCCTGTCCTGGCAGTAAAGAGAGAAGATATTCAGAGAACTGATCTTTCAACGGAGTTGTCAGATCCAATGTATGTAACGGCAAGCCGCTGGTAATGACGTTTTGGATGCTTTGCAGCACATCAGGGTGGTTATGACCAAGAGCAAGCGTACCTGCACCAGCCAGGCAATCAAGATATTGATTATTCTCAACATCAGTGATCCAAACACCCTTCGCCTGAGCAATGGCTAAAGGCAATTTGCGCGGATAACTCCTGACATTTGACTCAAACTCAGCCTGTCTGGCCAAGTAGGTTTCATTGTTACCATTTAATGAATTAGCACCGAAACTATCAATACGGACTTTATCCGTCATCATATCTCTCCCACAACTGTCGAACCTTTAAATTCAGCAGTTGAATAAATGAATGTAGAAAAACTGACCACTATGTAAAAAACGCCGTCAATATAGGTTCTTTTGACTCTCTACTCAATATTTTATTTTGTGAATCTCTCTATGTTGTCTGAATGTTTTTATCTTGTACTTATTTTATGAAAATCAGTACGTTACTTACTCAATAGTCATTTATGCTGAAAACAAAGTTTATATCAGACATTAAATTCACTAGTTTGACATTTATCAGGCGAATGATTCAGTTTTCTCACGTTCGATGTAAGAGACAAACGGGCACTTCCTGACACATTAGACCAGCACGAGATGTCTGTTGTTGAGAGTGGATCTTTCTCAATGGAGAAAAGACTCAAAGAATATAAGGTGAATGTTTCAAATAGAATAAAATCCCAGCACTGCTATTAAATTAAGCTGCTGAGAAATTAAGCTTTTATTTTAGGCGCAGTCAAAATGGTATAAATAAAAGCTCAACGAAAGAGAAATTTAAAACAATGGCGGTCGTGATTTTATCGCCTTAATGGCGGATTGAACCCGGCTGCCGAAGATTCCCTGTGTGACCAAAGGCTGGCATTGGGGAGGAGCTGGATGTTGGGTTAATCGTCTGCGAGTCAGTTCCGCTAAGCCCCGCGACCGTGTCGCTGGTCCCAAGACCTGCCACCGCATCACTCCCGAGCAAGTCACTGGTGCCCTGGGCGGTTATCGTTTGCTGGCTGGTCGACGAACTGTTTGATGTGGAGCTGGTGGTTGGATTCATGGTTAATTGTGCGAACACAGCTGTGCTTACCAACGACAACACCACGGTCAGAATAATTTTTTTCATCAATGGATCCTCATTGCGTACCGGCGCCAATTCAGTGTAGCCCACGGCCTTATGAGGAGTGCTACTTTTTCATCCACTGCCCGTTGATGCCACGCACGTACTCGCCCGGTTGCGCTCGTGCCACCAGTTTCTGCCCGGCAAGTTCGGCAACCTGATTGGCTGAGATATTATTGCTATCTGCCAGCTTCTGGTAATTTTCCGAGCGCGCTTCGTTAATACGCTTTACCAGTTCCAGTGTCTCTTTATCTTGTTTAACGGGTGCAATAAAACCGCTCAACGTCTCCCCCACCAGCCCTTGTTGCCGGGCTTCAGTCAAGGTTAATGCCAGAACCGGCTGGCTAAACACCATGCTCGCCAGTAACAGACCCTTTAGGATATTTTTCATTAGGCTCACTCCGCGCCAAACAAATCGCTGCGATTTTTAAGCAGCGTTTCAACGTCTTTATCCACTTTAATATGAATTTCATGTTCAATTTTTACGTTCATATTAATGGTGATTGGCTCTTTTGGCGCCGCGACTTCAATACGCGGTGTGCATCCTGTTAAACCTGAAATCCCTGTAACCAGGAGCATAGCGATGACGATTTTCATTGTGTTTCCTCACAAGCTTTACCGCGTGTCTGACAACGCACATCCGGCAGTTCGGTATGTTGCTCAAGCCAGGTTTGCAAATTATCCCCAAAACGCAGGCTGCGCCAGAGCGTAAAAAGGTTTTCCTGATGGCTATAGTTCAGCCGAACCGCATTCCTTTTCCCTTCAACCTGGCTTGTGCCCTGCACATTCGCCCGCAAGGTTAACATGCCAAGATTATCTAAATTGATCGTGGTCCAGGAATGAGAAATTTCCATATAACGTAACCAGTTAACAGCAACACCTGCGGCAATGTTGTTCTCAACAATCGCATCAGCCATGTCTTTATCCAGCCGTAATGTCAGAGGGCCAGGATTGGACAGCCAGCCATCTTTGATTATCCATTGCGGATGGTTCAGCCACAGCGGCAACGCGCCGTTCACCCGCCCGGACATCGTGAACTGCTTAGGGTTAACCGCCGTAATCAATTCACTCGACGAGATATTCTCTAAGCGTAGCAAGGCGGCATCGCGTTGTGGCAGGCGTAATTGTTGCACGCGCATTTTGCCGCCCAGAATATCGACATTCACATTACTGAGCGTCAACGGCTGCCTGTCACTCCACGGATACCAGCCTTCGAGGTCAGCAGTGATATTCGACGAGGTCACCTGGTTTTTAACTTCCGCGATACGCAAGGTCACCGGGCCGTCTGTTCCCAGTTGCCAGGTGCTGTTGCCAAAGCGGAATGGCAGCACAAAGTCGACACCGTTAATTTGGTTATCCGGCATCCAGACGCTGCCACTTTTCACCACTCCATGCCCGCCGGCTTCAAACCCTTGCCCTGCGGCGGCAGAGAACGCCACTTGTGCGTACAGCGAACCGTCTTTTAGGGTCATTTTCCAGTCGGCCGGGATCAGCGGCTGGAAAACGGTCAACACTTGTTGTGGCCACCAGGCGTTACCCCGCAGGCGTTCACCATCCCAGCGGCCATTCACCCGCACCGGGCCAATATCCCCCGCATGCAGGTCGCCCTGGTACTGGAAAGATGCAGGATCTTCACCCGTGACACTGAATGATAACGTAGAAGGAGGCAGCGTACTGCCGCCGCTGAAAGTGGTTTTCCCGGCGTTTAGCGTAAACGCGCCATCAAAAGTGGGGGCTGACTGCGCGCGTTGCCAGTGCAGCGGCTTCTCGAGTTTTAAGCGCGGCTCGGTTACCAACATTGAACCGTACTCAAGCTTATCAAAGCCCGTGGAAAGCGAACTCAGTTCGATTGCACTGTCGCGCCACTCCCCTTGCCCGCGCACATCCCACTTAGCCTGCATTGGGGTGAACTCACCTTTGCCCCAGTATTTCCAGCGCCACAAGCCCGCATCCGGTAAAAAGTTGTCCGCATTCCCGTCGAGGTGCAGAACAAAATTACCCATCTGATTCTCATGAGCACGCACAATTGCCTGTAAGCGGCCATCAACACCGCGCTGCGTCACGCTAACACCTGCCAGCGGCCAGCGAATCTCATCGATATCCAGCGAGTCGATAATGCGCCCACGCGAGCGTAACAGTGCGCCCGGGCGGAATAACAATTGTGGGTCAGCGATCGGCCCACTAATTTCACCCGGCAAAACGGCGTAGAACACCATGCCATCTTGTTTGGCTTCTCCCGTTAACTGCACAGGCAACGCGCTGTTGAGCAGGCTGAGTTTGCCAGGGCCAATATTAAGCACCGCATTGGCTTTACCCGCACTTCCCTGGGTGATGACATTCATACGGCCACTGATAACCGCTTTTTCTATACCGAGTTTCCAGTCATCAACCCGCAGAGCAAGACCTCCGCGCATAGGGAAACCTGCATAAGGCCAGAACCATTGCCCGCCATTGACTTCGAAAATATTGTCACTCAGCGTCCAGGGCAACGACACCAGGGCTTCAGGTGCATCTGGCTTCGCCATCGTGAATGTGCCCTGCTCTTGATCCCAGTCAAGCTCTACATCGAGCAGTTCAGGCTCCTGCGGAATACGCAGTTTCGTCGCAAAATGGCCCTGTTCTGGCAGCTTGTCGGTTAACGGTGGCAAGGTAATGGTGCCTGCCATTTCCAGCGGGTCCATGCCCACCAGAGCCTGAACCTTTAACTTTTGCAACTCTAGCATCTGGCCGTTTAACTGCGCGTCGACACTCAACGACGGGCCTTCAAAGTGCAACGTTTGTTGCTGTGGCGTGAGGGCCAGACGCAAAGCCCCGGAGAACTGTTGAAACGGGGTGATATTGACCCTATCTATAGTTAAGAGACTTTCAGGCAGTAGTGATTGCCACTCGGCAAGCGTGCGCGGTGCGGCTGGCCCCGACTGATTCAAAGGAATTTTGCTGAGGCAATCGACATTAAGATTCAGCGTATCAACATGGATACGCCAGCGTTTTGGGTGGCTGAGGGTAGCGTCTGTAATATTCGCCAGTTCACAGTCACCGGCCAGGTAACGCAGGTCAGGAACAATGACCGCTCCCCGCGTGAAGCGAGGGCTGGATTCCATGGCAATTCGCGTGCCTTGTGGCAGCCAGATTCCGGCAAGCGTAGGCAGCCAATGCGCTATAGTCATCAGTAGCGCCAGAGGAAACAGAATGAGTATCAGCGCCAGCGCAATAATGGCTTTAAATTTACCCTTCATGGGCGGTTAATATCCTGATTCAGCGACAAAATTGTACCCAACGAGACAGCATATGCGATGATTCTTGCATTATTAAGTCCGGGCGTGAAGGTCGTGCCTGGTTTTAAGCGTAGCCAACGTTGAGTTACCAGCAGAATTTCATGCCTAAAAATAAATTTTAATATTTGTAAGAATTTTTTAAGCGTGATAATTTTACACCAATATCATTCTGGAGATAAGTCTCATGAAACTGGCAGTGTATAGCACAAAACAGTACGACAAAAAGTATCTGGAGCAGGTTAACAATGAATATGGCTTTGATCTTGAATTTTTCGACTTCCTGCTAAACGAAAAAACAGCTAAAACTGCGCATGGCTGCGAAGGTGTTTGTATCTTCGTTAATGACGATGGTAGCCGCCCGGTACTCGAGGAGCTTAAAAAGCACGGTGTGAAATTTATCGCGCTGCGCTGCGCAGGCTTTAACAACGTCGATCTCGACGCTGCCAAAGAGTTAGGTTTACCGGTGGTGCGAGTCCCAGCCTACTCTCCGGAAGCGGTCGCAGAACATGCTGTTGGTATGATGATGTGCCTTAACCGTCGTATTCACCGTGCTTATCAGCGCACTCGTGATGCGAACTTCTCACTTGAAGGGCTGACGGGTTTCACCATGTTCGGTAAAACGGCGGGTGTGATTGGTACCGGTAAAATTGGTATCGCGGCGCTGAAAATACTGAAAGGTTTCGGTATGCGTTTACTGGCGTTCGACCCATACCCAAGTGCAGCGGCACTCGAACTTGGCGTGGAGTACGTTGATTTACCCACGCTGTTTGCGCAGTCTGACGTGATTTCCCTGCACTGCCCGCTGACGCCAGAAAACTACCATCTGCTAAACCGCACGGCTTTTGAGCAGATGAAAGACGGCGTGATGATCATTAACACCAGCCGTGGTGCATTGATCGATTCCCAGGCCGCTATTGATGCGCTGAAGAACCAAAAAATTGGTGCACTGGGAATGGACGTTTACGAGAACGAACGCGATCTGTTCTTTGAAGATAAATCTAACGATGTGATTCAGGATGACGTGTTCCGTCGCCTGTCGGCCTGCCACAACGTGCTGTTTACCGGCCACCAGGCGTTCCTGACCGCGGAAGCGTTAACCAGTATTTCCGAGACAACGCTGGAAAACCTGCGTCAGTTAGAGAATGGCGAGCCTTGCGTTAATCAGGTGAACTGAGTTTCAGTATTAATGCCCTCACCCTGGCCCTCTCCCTCAGGAGAGGGCATAAACTGTTTTCCCCTTCTCCCTCAGGGAGATGGCAGGGATGAGGGTGCTTTAAGAATATCCTTATAATAATCAGATGTAATTTTGATATAGTCCCCCCTCATTACTCATTGATGAACTGAATAACTTAGGGAAAAGAAGATGAAAAAATTAGCTTCTGTAGCGCTGGCTGCAATGGTACTGGCCGGTTGTGCGCAATCAGGCGATAAATCGGCAGTTACCGCACAAGACCTGCAACACCACCGCTATGTTCTGCAAACTGTTGATGGCAAGCCGCTTACCGGTATTGATCGCACACCAGAACTGAGCTTCGGTGAGAATATGCACATTGCAGGCAGCATGTGTAACCGCTTCATGGGCCAGGCGACGCTTGAAGACAACACTCTGAAAGCGAAAGGGTTAGGAATGACAATGATGATGTGTGCAGAACCACAGCTTAACGGGCTCGACCACATGATTAACGACATGCTGACGACCGGCGCGAAAGTTGATTTGGCTCCGCAGCAACTGACATTGAAAACCAGCCAGCACACCTTAGTTTATAAACTGGCCGAACTGGTTAACTAATTCGACTAGTACGCCCCACAGGTTCCGGCGGCAAGCGCGTTTTCACTACAGCGTTTGCCGTTCGGCATCGCGCACATACCGATTGCCGAGCCATCAAGCTGACGAGCAACACTCAACGTCCCACCAATCATTGCACAACTCGCCTGCCCTTGATTAGACATTGCCGCACGCATACCAAGCGGTACGTGAGCTGCGGTGGCTTGTTGAGGTGGTTCATTACTACATGCCGACAATAACAGTGCGGCAAATCCCGCTAAAAACGCAGCGCGCATTACTTTTCTCCCCCTGAATGTTGCAAAACCCAAGAATCATAAGCGCTCGCGCGGTGTTCCGTCGAGGCCGCAAGACCATAAAATGTGTCTGATTTTGTAATGCAGATCACTTTATTGTGCAAAACTTATCCAATCTCCCTTTTCATAACCTCAATCAAAGCCAAACGCAGGACACAAAAGCGAAAATCACCTTCTGTGGGCTTTGCTAGAATTAAAAGATTATTCTTCGATTCGCGTAGGTATGCGGGTCTATTCGTTTTCATTTATACCTGAGCTACTTCAAGTTGCAGGTAGGCGGCAATCGAATGAATCCCGATGAGCTTACTCATGTAAGTGATTCGGGTGAATGAGAGCAGCCAACAACCCTGCAACTTGAAGGGTGACTGGTATATTGCGCAATGTAAGGGTGTCTCCATGATCACAACCGACGGCAATGGTGCAGTCGCGTCAGTCGCGTTTCGTGCCAGCGAAGTAATTGCCATCTACCCGATAACTCCCAGCTCCACCATGGCGGAACTTGCCGATGCGTGGTCCGGGGACGGGCGCAAGAACATCTGGGGCGATACGCCTCGCGTGGTAGAAATGCAGTCCGAAGCCGGCGCCATCGCCGCCGTTCACGGTGCTCTGCAAACCGGCGCGCTTTCCACCTCGTTTACTTCATCGCAGGGTTTACTGCTGATGATCCCGACACTCTACAAACTGGCCGGGCAACTAACGCCGTTTGTATTGCATGTGGCCGCGCGTACTGTCGCCACTCACGCGCTCTCGATTTTTGGTGACCATTCAGATGTGATGGCGATTCGCCAGACCGGTTGTGCGATGCTGTGCGCCAGCAGCGTTCAGGAAGCACAAGACTTCGCGCTGATTTCGCATATCGCCACCCTGAAGAGTCGCGTGCCGTTTATTCATTTCTTTGATGGTTTCCGCACCTCACATGAAATCAATAAAATTGTGCCCATTGCTGACAGCACCATTCTGGAATTGCTGCCGCAAAAAGAGATTGATGAACACCGTGCCCGTGCGCTAAACCCTGAACACCCGGTGATCCGTGGCACCTCTGCCAACCCGGATACCTATTTCCAGTCCCGCGAAGCCAGCAACCTGTGGTACGACGCGGTGTATGAGCACGTTGAGCAGGCAATGAATAGCTTTGCCGCCACTACTGGCCGCCAATATCGCCCATTTGAATATTACGGGCACCCGCAAGCCGAACGCGTGATTATCCTGATGGGTTCTGCCATCGGCACCTGTGAAGAAGTCGTCGACGAATTACTGACGCGCGGCGAAAAGGTGGGCGTGCTAAAAGTTCGCCTGTTCCGCCCTTTCTCTGCCGATCATTTATTAGAAGTATTGCCAGAAACTGCGCGCCAGATTGCTGTGCTCGACCGTACCAAAGAACCCGGTGCGCTGGCAGAACCGCTGTATCTCGACGTGATGACCTCTCTTGCCGAAGCGTTCAACCGTGGCGAACGCGAAACGTTGCCGCGCGTGATTGGCGGGCGTTATGGCCTCTCTTCCAAAGAGTTTGGCCCGGACTGCGTGCTGGCGGTGTTTAACGAACTGACTCAGGCCAAACCGCGCCCGCGCTTCACCGTGGGGATTTACGACGACGTCACCAATTTATCTCTGCCATTGCCAGAAAACACTCTGCCGAACCGCGCCAAACTCGAAGCGCTGTTCTACGGTCTGGGCAGTGACGGCAGCGTATCAGCCACCAAAAACAACATCAAAATCATCGGTAACTCGACGCCGTTCTTCACGCAGGGTTATTTTGTCTATGACTCGAAAAAGGCAGGTGGCCTGACGGTTTCCCACCTGCGCGTCAGCGAGCAGCCGATTAACTCAACCTATCTAATTGATAAGGCAGATTTTGTTGGCTGCCACCAGTTGCAGTTTATCGATAAATATCAGATGACCGAGCGCCTGAAACCGGGCGGTATTTTCTTGCTGAACACGCCTTATGGCGCAGATGAAGTGTGGCACCGCCTGCCGCAAGAAGTTCAGGCGGTTCTGAACCAGCGTAAAGCCCGTTTCTTCGTGGTCAACGCGGCGAAAATCGCCCGTGAATGCCAGCTTGGCGCGCGCATCAACACCGTTATGCAGATGGCGTTCTTCCATCTCACCAACATTCTGCCGGGCGACAGCGCACTGGCGGAACTGCAAGGAGCGATTGCTAAAAGTTACAGCAGCAAAGGTCAGGAACTGGTCGAGCGCAACTGGCAGGCTTTAGCCTTAGCCCGTGAGTCGCTTGCCGAAGTGACCTTGCAGGAAGTGAATGAAAGCAGCCCGATGCGCCCGCCGGTGGTTTCCGATGCAGCACCGGATTTCGTCAAAACCGTCACCGCCGCGATGCTCGCAGGCCTTGGCGACGCGCTGCCTGTTTCTGCACTCCCACCAGACGGCACCTGGCCGATGGGCACCACGCAGTGGGAAAAACGCAACATTGCCGAAGAAATTCCTATCTGGAAGCCGGACATTTGTACCCAGTGTAACCATTGCGTTGCCGCCTGCCCGCACTCGGCGATTCGCGCCAAAGTCGTACAGCCTGAAGCGATGGAAAACGCCCCTGCCGCACTGCAATCACTGGATGTGAAATCCCGCGATATGCGCGGGCAGAAATACGTGCTGCAGGTGGCACCGGAAGATTGCACCGGCTGTAATTTATGTGTCGAAGTTTGCCCGGCAAAAGATCGCCAGAACCCGGAAATCAAGGCCATCAATATGATGTCGCGCCTTGAGCACGTTGAAGAAGAGAAAGAGAATTACGACTTCTTCCTTAAACTACCGGAAATGGACCGCACCAGCCTCGAGCGCATTGATATTCGTACTTCGCAGCTGCTTCAACCGCTGTTTGAATATTCAGGCGCGTGTTCCGGCTGTGGCGAAACGCCGTACATTAAATTGCTGACTCAGCTGTATGGCGACCGCATGTTAATTGCCAACGCCACGGGTTGCTCGTCAATTTATGGCGGTAACTTGCCGTCAACGCCATACACCACCGATGCCAACGGGCGCGGTCCGGCGTGGGCAAACTCACTGTTTGAAGACAACGCCGAATTTGGCCTCGGTTTCCGCCTGACCGTCGATCAACATCGCGCCCGCGTGATGCGTCTGATCGGTAAGTTTGCTGACCAACTGCCTGCTGAACTGAACGAACAGCTTCATGCTGAGGCCACACCAGAAGTGCGCCGCGAACAGGTTATCGAACTGCGCAAACATCTGGCAAATATCGACGACTCGGACGCGCGCCAGCTCATCACCGACGCCGACGCGATGGTTGATAAATCTATCTGGCTGATTGGTGGCGACGGCTGGGCGTATGACATCGGCTTTGGCGGCCTGGATCACGTGCTTAGCCTGACCGAAAACGTCAATATTCTGGTGCTGGATACGCAATGTTATTCCAACACGGGCGGCCAGGCATCAAAAGCCACGCCACTTGGCGCGGTGACGAAATTTGGCGAACACGGCAAGCGTAAAGCGCGTAAAGATCTCGGCGTCAGCATGATGATGTACGGGCATGTTTATGTGGCGCAGATTTCACTCGGCGCACAGCTTAACCAGACGGTGAAAGCCATTCAGGAAGCAGAAGCCTATCCAGGCCCATCGCTGATTATCGCCTACAGCCCATGTGAAGAGCACGGTTACGATTTGGCGCTCAGTCACGACCAAATGCGTCAGTTGACCGCGACCGGCTTCTGGCCGCTGTATCGCTTCGACCCACGTCGTGCCGATGAAGGCAAACTGCCGCTGGCGCTGGACTCCCGTCCACCTTCTGATGCACTGGCTGATACCTTGATGAAAGAGCAACGTTTCCGTCGCCTGAATGCGCAACAACCGGAAGTCGCCGAGCAGTTATGGAAAGATGCTGCCGTCGATTTGCAAAAACGCTACGACTTCCTGGCTCAGATGGCAGGTAAAGCAGAAAAGGCTGATAGCGAGTAGTTGGGTAATGTCGGATGTCGCTGCGCTAATCCGACCTACGGAAGGCATTTCCAGGGTGGATTAGCGCAAGCGACATCCACCCCTCGAATCAGTTCTTAAAGCTAATCCGCACGATATCATCCGGGCTGGTCGGCTCTTTTTCGCGGCTACCCGGTTGTTTCACGCTGACAAACAGCTGCTGCCCATCTGGTGACAACGCGAGGCTATTTGGCAATGCAGGTGTGTCGATAGTCTCCAGCACTTTGTAGCTCTTCGCATCAATCACGCTGACTTTACCGGCTTTGCGATGCGTCACGTAGACTTCGTTGCGCGTCGGGTTAAACAGCACATCCAGCCCCAGCGGCACATCCACTTTGTTCAGCACTTTGCTGGTTTGGGTATCCACAACCAATAGCTGCGGTGACTTCGAATCGCTGACAAACGCACGGTTGTTTGCAGTATCAAGCGCAATATTCAGGTAGAAATGCTCGCCTTCGGTGTCCAGTTTGGTGCGCGAGATAACCTTATTGGTTTTGCTGTCGATAACGATAAATTCGTTGTCGGCATTGGTCATGTAAATGCGTGATGCTTGCGCATCAATCGCCAGCCCCGTCGCCATTTTGCCAAGATCTTTAATGGTATCGCGCAATTCAAGCGTTGCTCCATCAATCACCCACAGCACGCTGGACTCACCCAACCCGCCCATATACAACGTGTTGGTGGCCTCGTTAACCACTAACTGGCGCGGCATCAGCGGGCGCGCCGTTTCGGTACGTTTGGTTTCATCCACCACAAGCGTTTTAATCACATCGCCTGTTTTGCTGTTAATCGCCGTCACCGCACTGCTGGTGGTGTTGCCAAGGAACAATGTACCGGTGGTTTTGTTGAGCGCCACGCCGAACGGCTTCAGGTTGTTATGAATAGCCTGAGTCACTTCGAGCGTTGCCGGGTCAAGGCGATAAACCACCCCGCCTTTATCCAGTTTGCGGCTTTGGGAAGTGGCAACATACAGTGCGGACTGATCCGCGCTATAGGCCATTTCGTACGCGCCTTTGCCAACGGGTTTTCTTTCGACCATGAATGAGGTATCGGCAAACAGTGAACTGGAAAACAGCAGGCTGGAGAGCATTAAAGCAGGCAATGCACGCAGGCGGGTTTGTGGTAAAGCAGACATAAATATCCTTATCAACAGTAAGTAAAAAGCTATAACTAACAGGATATTAGCTATAGCTCAAAGCACTGTTGATAATTATTATCATTTCCGCCAACAAAAGCAAATGATTCTCATTTAAATGGCATAACACAAGGGTTAATCAACTTAATTAACCACCATCACAAGGCAACCTTTGCCAGGAACGACAAACCAAAGAATCGGCAAAATCATTAAATACTGCTGCCCCACGGGTTCAGTTCTGCCCGCCAGTCAGTGCCGTCCTAAGCATTTATCAGTACGACTTACCTGCGATCATGACCATATTTCGATCCATTTCTTTTAATTATTGAAAGCTATGATCCATAAGTATTTACAATAATAAACCCGATCAAAAAAAATATCATAAACGAGGTGAGGACTCCGTAAGCAACACTACAAATAAAACCTTCCTTTTTTATTGTGTATAAAATGCAATAGACCCCCCTCCACCACCAATAATACTCAATGCAAAAAATAATTTAACATAGAAAAAATAACACCCCTTACCATACAAGCTAATGAATTCCGTATAGATAATAACAGAAACCATGCTAACACCAGCGGCGATTAACAAACTCAAAAATATATTTTTCATAATCAATATGAATACCCATATATACCTGGTTTCGGTGGAAACGGTGACGCTCCCCAACGGCCATTAGTAAAAATAGACATTGCTTCCAATAATAATTTATTTGTTTCTTGCTTACAATTCCTTGCAATGAATAAATTTATATGTTCATTTCCTTTCTTATTTAATTCATTATATGCCTGTTCCACACAATAATTTTCGGCCAGTGTTGGCTTGGACAAATCATTATCCAATGCTTCTCTGGCTGTTTTTATATCGATGGTTGATCTAAATTCCACCCTTTTAAATTTTCATCATTCCCCCAACTATACGTATGCAATATATTCCCTGACCATCTGTCGTTACTGTAAACGTATGTGTAAGTGGATTCCAACGAGATCTAGCCTCATCACCAAGAGCTGCTAGATCTCTACTAACGATATACGACTGAGCGGTTTTAGTTAATCCCAATGGATCTATATACTTAGTAGGATTCAGTGGATCTGTATACCAATTCCACCCACCCGCCAGCCCAATCGGATCCTGGATAATATATCGCCCCTGTTGCGGGTCATAATAACGATGGCGGTTGTAATATAACCCCGTCTCCTCATCAGCCTGTTGGTCCGGCAGACGGATCAACTCGGGTTCTCCTCCGCCAGCTGATTGCCCCATTCATCGTATTCTGCCTGCCAGGCTATCGCTCCGGTTTCATCAATCAGCGCCAGCGGCAGTCCCCGGTGGTCGCAGTGGTAAAGATGGATTTTTCTTTCCGGCGTGTGTTCCAGCTCCAGCTGCTTTTCCATCTGCTCCACGCTCAGCCCGCACTGCGTCAGCCACTGGCGGCTCTGGTCACTGAGCTGTCCACTGCATCAGCACCCAGCCCCGCGTCCTGCTGCAGTTTCTCCGCCAGCGTACGGCTTTTTCCAGCGCGGCTGTTGCCGTCATGTCGCCCACCGTGCCGCGGGTTTACCGGTCATACATAAATCCTTTTGTTTACATGAACTGAAAAATACTCTCTGCAGCGGGCCGTATTTTCTGATTCAGCTTATATCTATTTGTCATCAGTTAAACATTGTCAATTGATCATGTATTTTCATTAGAACATGGTAAATTCACATATGTTATCAATGCTATGAAATCTATTTACCACTCCTCACTTGAGTATTAGAATATTCTACTTTAATTATTTTATAACTATCATTTTCTTTTTTCAGAACAAATAATTCATTTACGGTATATTTTTTATAGTTAGAATAATAAAATAATTCTATTTTTTCACCACCAATAAACCCTGTGATTACGTTAGTTTTTTTAATTCACTATTCTGATAACCCCCAAATATATCATACACATTGCTCATAAATGGAACACCATTATCCCTATTCATAGATTCTTTAAACTCTTTAGACAAAATCGTATCATAAATAACATCAAATTCTTTTTCATTATATTTAACATGAAATTCTTGCACTTTCTCTTTAGCAATATTCACATTAGTATCATTACACCCTACTAAAGGCAGAAAAAAACAAAGCAATACAATATCTTTCTATTAATCATAATATTTATCTCAATTAACTATACAGCGAGTATATTGTTGGCAAGTTATACCACCTGAGAATGTTCCCCCTCCCACCCCAGCAGCAAGGGTAGCAGAAAGATTTATAGGACCATTACTGCCATTTATTTCAACCAAGCCAGTCGTAGAACCATTAATAATAAAGCCAACATCGGTCGTTGCCCCGGAAAGAATAGTCATGCCACTGCTGGGAGGTGCATTACTGAT
Source organism: Buttiauxella brennerae ATCC 51605 (assembly GCF_001654925.1). Classification (GTDB taxonomy): domain Bacteria; phylum Pseudomonadota; class Gammaproteobacteria; order Enterobacterales; family Enterobacteriaceae; genus Buttiauxella; species Buttiauxella brennerae. Next base: position 1,480 of record NZ_LXER01000015.1, on the reverse strand, counting down.
AGTACCTGATAGAGAAATAGCACCCGCAGCACCGCCCCCAACTCCCTGACATGCCATAAGATACGAACATAAATCCAATCCTTTATCGCCATTTCCGGTAAGAACTCCACCAGAAAAACTTCCACCAAATACTCCATAACCAGATACGCCGGCATCAGCACTAACTGAAAATAGTAATGGTGAATATGTTGGTCCATTTGCCGCATCTATTGTTGCCGATGCTTCTTCGTATGACATATAGCCTTCGGAAGCAGCATTCACTGCTGAACCAGCCTCCTTACCAAATGCACCACTAAATGTAATCAGCCCTAATGGATCTACTCCCTTAACTGGATCCAGCGGATATGTATACAAATTCCACCCACCCCTCAACCCAACATATCCTTCCGTACAAAATACTCTCCAGACCTTTTAAGTTACACTAACACCTCTGCATTGATGGTTATTTATTATGTTGCGTTGGGAACACACATCCTTTCCCTTCGGCCCAAAAACTGATACCGATCATAATTATCCCGAGCAAAGCACCTCCGTACATGCAAATTAGCATCAAGAAAGAAAACATCTTATCTTCAAATTTAAATACCCGAGCATACATTTCAAACATACCAGTGATTGTATTAAAATCTATGTTTTTCCTCTTGCAAAAATTCATTCCTGAAAAGACGGCAATTAAAGCCAATGAAAATATAATAAAGAACACAATAATTCTGGCAATTCTAATTTCTTCACACATATTTACCCTACCTAGAAAAATGGTACAGATACATTAGGATTGTATGGGATTTTAAGTTCTGGGCCAGCCCCAGGCCCAGCACCAATGTATACTTCTGGCCATGTTGATGTCTGCATTATCTCAATACTTGCAATTCCGAATCCAATAGAAAAGCCAGCAGCTGCTTTTAAATCCTTAGCTTTAGGGTCTCTAAATTTCAGCCCACATGTCGCACTTGCGCGTGCGCCAACAGCAGCAACTGGAATGCTGCCAAGCCCACTAACACCTGTATTTTCATTAGCTGAAACAGATCCTGATACACCAGTACCTAACGCAGCTGTTCCAGATGCCCGACACTCTCTTGACATAGGATTTGGTGGTAAAAATGGCGCCATATCTTTACTTATTTCCTCCGGAGAATCCCCATGCCCAGTCATCCATTCACCCAGAGAAGCTCGTTCATTGATCCCTGCCCCCATATCAATACCAGTAAATGGTTCTAATCCTAAAGGATCAATATTCTTGTTTGGATTCAGTGGATAAACATACAAATTCATCCCACCCGCCAACCCAATAGGATCCTGGGTAATATACCGCCCCTGTTGCGGGTCATAATAACGGTGGCGGTTGTAATACAATCCCGTCTCTTCATCAGCCTGCTGGCCCGGCAGACGAATGAGTTGTTGCAGATGATGCGGATTTTCTTCTGTCAGCTGATTGCCCCATTCATCGTATTCTGCCTGCCAGGCTATCGCTCCTGCTTCA
>NZ_LXER01000014.1 GCF_001654925.1 Buttiauxella brennerae ATCC 51605 | reverse complement strand
GCGTCCTGCTGCAGTTTCCCCGCAACCATGGTGGCAGTTATAATGTTGTCGTGGATTGAATTATTCAACTCTTCGTTCACTGTTTATTAAATATTGCCTATTTACTATCTTGGGCGTGCCAATTAACTCTAATGACATTGATGATGCACCAAATTGAATGATACTATTTTTATTATTTGTTAATATTTGCCATTTATAATAACTTCCATCATCCTTCGCGAGTAGTGATTCCACCTTCTCTTTTTTAACATCCAGGATAAATACACCCGATCTGAAACCAGTAAACTTACTGTATTGGGTTTCGCCCCATGACAAGTCAAGTATTAAATCACTTACATCATGAAACTTAAGTAATGCCCTTGAAACCGAGAACATTGATTCGTCCATATTTTTAGAACAGCATAGCCATTCCAGTATGTGATCAATGTCGAAATGAATGTCAGAGCTAAAATCACCAACATCTGAAGCAAATGAAACCCCATGAATTAAATTATCATGAAATTGACAATCATTGGCCAAGTTAATACCCATAATAAAACTCCCAAATAAAATTAAGGTTCAAGATCATGTGCCAGTAGACACTAAGGTGTACCACATCCGCCAAAAACATGTTCCTGGGGGTAACATCTACATGTTTTCGGATTCTGATTATTTACATCATAATGCCAATGCGTTGGGTTTCCAGTTAGAATTTCACATCCATGAGAACCATCATTTAAACCTCTTCCTGTATGAGCCTGATAATGAATATCAATATTATATTTTTCTCCCGCAGGTGGATTGCATGGAGGGCATTCTTCTTCCTCACTATCACTAAATACTTCATTCAACCATTTTGTTAATGCTTTTACAGCATTATCATTGGCCTCCTTCTGTGCAGGGCTATTTGACCATGGGACTGGGAAAGGTATCGGGCCTAGAAGAACTTCTATTAACCCCAAAGGATCTGTATTTGTGACAGGATTAATATGTATTGGTACAAATTCCATCCCCCTTTCAACTCTATCGGATTAGAGGTGATATCCTATCCCTTTTCCGGCTCATGTTACTCGCCTTGGCCTACGGCACATCATGCTGCCACCTAGTTATCATTCACAGCCTCTTTCACTTGCCACGATTCTTATTTATGTTAATTCTAAAATTAATTTTTGAATTAACATAAATAATTTGCATATCACCTCTACCACGAGTCTCTCCTGAATCGGATTTACAGTAGAAGGTGATATGCATATCTTCAGCATCATCAATTATCATAGTGTTAAGTAAATTCCAATTTGCATTGTTTCTGAAATATTCAAAGGCCATATCCATTATTTTTGATTGTGTTTCGCCCAAGAAGATAGTTTTCTCACCAAAACACTTTAACTGTATTATAATAAATAAAACAACAAATAAAAAAGTCATCCCCCTTTATTTCATTTACACCTTTTTCTTCCTGTTTGCGGGGTGAATTTATAATACTTATTATTTGGTGTCGACAAATAACCAACATAATCATGATTACCCACCCCATCATCTTTTATCCCGTTAAGATCCTTCGGTGAAAAATGTAAAGAGTCATACGCATCATTCTGAGAGGATACTGGGTAATACACCGTTCCTGTCGCGGGTCATAATAAAGAATGAAAAAAACGAGCGCATACATCCAAAATAACACCCACCCCATTAAATACAAACATGAAAGAGAAAATCCACAACCATCCCTTTTTTATAGATAAATACCACCATGCAAGGATGGATAGAAAAACTGCGACTATAGCTATAAAGAAAAGTATATTGTAGGTGTTTTCATTCACTACAGTAATATTATCAGAAATCCATGCAGCGATAGAAAAAAACAACCCTAAAATAAATATAAAAGTTCTCATCGAGAGGTTCCGCTACCTGTAGTACTACTCCCTTTCGATGATAAATCAAACCCACCCATTGTAACAATTACATTTTTACGTTCAGGTGGAGTTTCCTTATTCCCAGGAGCTGAGTTAAATTGGCGCTGACTCCAGCTACGACAAATATCATCATATCCATAATAGCCATGCTCCCCTATTTGATCTTTCATTGCTTTATTAAAAGCTGCATCCTGTTCTTTTGTTGTTTTTTTATACATTTCAATTTTCCCACCATGCTTCATATCATTATAAACCTCTCCATAGGGAAAAGAGCCCATAGCGTAACTGTACGAGTTATAACTGCCATCAGGCACTCCTACGTTTACACTTTGATGAAGTGCAGGTTCATCTGGCCCTTGAGCTTCAATCCAAATATCTAGCCCTAACGGGTCAACAAAACCAAGTGGATCATTATAAACATAAGAGTAAACATTCCACCCACCACTCAACCCAATAGGATCCTGGGTAATATACCGCCCCTGCTGCGGATCATAATAACGGTGGCGGTTGTAATACAATCCCGTCTCTTCATCAGCCTGCTGACCCGGCAGGCGAATGAGTTGTTGCAGATGATGCGGGTTCTCCTCCGACAGCTGATTGCCCCATTCATCGTATTCTGCCCGCCAGGCTATCGCTCCGGTTTCGTCAATCAGTGCCAGCGGCAGTCCCCGGTGGTCGCAGTGGTAAAGATGGATTTTTCTCTCCGGCGTGTGTTCCGGCTCCAGCTGC
>NZ_LXER01000013.1 GCF_001654925.1 Buttiauxella brennerae ATCC 51605 | reverse complement strand
CCGGCCAAGTCTGACCTGGTTGCCCACAGGGTCAGGTACGACAGGTCATGCTACGCAGAAAATTTTCTAACACATATAAATACTATTATTCCAAAAGTGCTACTAAGATTTTATTTTCATTCATCTTGGCTTTATCTAGCGGAGTTTGATTTAAATTATTTACTTTACTCTTCGAAGCTCCTGATTTTAGAAGAATATTAACAACGGAAATATGGTTTTGACCAGTAGCAGCATGTAAAGGAGTATTGCCCAACTCCCCTGGAGCATTAATATCTGCACCAGCATCAATTAATGCTTGTACTTCGTATTTATTCCCACGAGTACATGCCACATGAAGGGGGGCGTCTCCAAAATTCCCAGATTGATTCACACTCTTAAGTTCCATTCCACAAAATTCAGGCAAGTCTTCTTCCATATATCTCGATAAAACATCATGTGCTGTTAATTTTTTGCTCATTTTAGTAATCCTATTATTTACAGTTACGATCTATCCATTTACTTAGATTTTCAATCCCGCGCTCCAAATTAACAATATCATTCTCATGGCGCCCAGGAAACCATCTATTATCCCAATCACTACGCATATTTTTGCAGTCCTTATTACGTTCTAATTTCCAACGAGCCACATCACATTGATTTTCATTTTTAGGTGGCTGTTCATTACACCTATTTTTATAGTTTTCATATTCAAGATTTTTTCGTTTATCTTGTATCTTTTGATTTTCATCTTCACTAATTTCAGAATTGGAATTTGCTAATGAAAAAAGACCATAACCTCCTGCAAGCCCCACGACCGCGCCTATAGCAACCCCGGGAGGGCCACCAACAGCTCCACCTACTACTGCACCAGCAACAGGATTTAATCCCAGCGGATCCGCATTCCGCAGAGGATCCAAAGGATATGCATACGAATTCATCCCACCCGCCAGCCCAATAGGATCCTGGGTAATATACCGCCCCTGTTGCGGGTCATAATAACGGTGGCGGTTGTAATACAATCCCGTCTCTTCATCAGCCTGCTGACCTGGCAGACGAATGAGCTGTTGCAGATGATGCGGGTTTTCTTCTGTCAGCTGATTGCCCCATTCATCGTATTCTGCCTGCCAGTCTATCGCTCCGGTTTCG
>NZ_LXER01000012.1 GCF_001654925.1 Buttiauxella brennerae ATCC 51605 | reverse complement strand
AGTCTGTCGCCGTTTCCACCCGCAGCAGGGGTGTAAAACTTCCCGGCAGGTACACCGACTCGTCCGTCTGCGAGGTGGTCAGATGGTCACCTTCCCAGCCATACTTGGCAATTCCTAATCCACTAGAAATTACGGTACAAGCCAAGCGAAAAATAACTGATTATTTAATATCGATCAAAATACCATCATAAAATATAAATTCTGTATTCCCCAAATATAAAACACCCCCTTTAATTAACGTGGATTTATTTAATTCATTCCGCTCTAACTGTTGTAGGATGTTTTTTTCATCCATTCCTTTAAACTCACTTTTAACTAGTGTTTTGAGCATTGAAAGATCGTTATTACAATCATCAAATGATTGGTTGGAATAACTCAAGCTAATTGAGCGATCTATCCAATTATACAAAAAAAACACATTAAAAAATATACTCAATACTGTAAGGGATATAAATATAATCTTACATATTTTCATTTATTGTCCAGCCTCAAATGCATTTTCTGCAAAGCTACGGCATTGATTAGCAGATAGTGGATTCCAGTCATATTTAGGTCTATCTTTATCATTGGCTATTTTATCAATATACTCATATAATTTCTTTTCATCCACGTTCTTACTGCAAGTGAGCTCTGCATTGGTATTTTTTCCAGCCTTTTTAGATAAATTAGCTTTGAGTTTCTCCAGTGACTCGTCAGTAGGATTGCCATCTTTACCTAAAACTAAATCAGGCATACTTATGCTTCTAACATTTCCATCATCCGCAGATAATTTAGCACCTACAATGCCTTTTAGCCCTGGGGCATAACGCCCATATTCATAATACTTAGTTGTGCCATTTTTATCATAACCAAGAATACCTCCATGTCCACCAAGCCAAGTGCTCGTCTTCCCGTCCATATATTCAATAGGGTAATCAGGATATAAAATTTTACATGCATCCAACCCTAAAGGATCTATTTGTGTTACCGGACTCAGAGGGTATTGGTACGAATTCCACCCACCCGCCAACCCAATAGGATCCTGGGTAATATACCGCCCCTGCTGCGGGTCATAATAACGGTGGCGGTTGTAATACAATCCCGTCTCTTCATCCACCTGCTGACCCGGCAGACGAATGAGCTGTTGCAGATGATGCGGGTTCTCCTCTGCCAGCTGATTGCCCCATTCATCGTATTCGGCCTGCCAGGCTATCGCTCCGGTTTCATCAATCAGTGCCAGCGGCAGTCCCCGGTGGTCACAGTGGTAAAGATGGATTTTTCTCTCCGGGGTGTGTTCCGGCTCCAGCTGG
>NZ_LXER01000011.1 GCF_001654925.1 Buttiauxella brennerae ATCC 51605 | reverse complement strand
GCCGGCCAGCTCTGCGGCAGTGCCGGGAAGGCCTTCCTGTCCGCCACCCGGTTGCCCGCCGGGTCACTCAGGCTCAGTTGCGACAGCGTATGCTGCGCGGAGGTTATCTGGGTGCTGAGTAACCGTCCGGCCCCGTCATACCGGTAATCGCGCTGCTCATGCGGCCCACGGATACCGGTCAGCTGCCCGTCTGCATTCCAGCCGTAATCGCGGTTAAGCTGAGGGAGGCTCAGGTGATGGTGCTGTAACTGCCCGGCGGGGGTCCAGGCCGTCGTCAGCGCATAATCCCCGAAGGTGCGCTGTGTCTCGCGGTGCAGGCGGTCACGGGTGAAGTCCATCAGCGGCGTGTCACCGAACTTCATACCCGCCAGATACCCGCTGCCGTAGGTCAGCCACGCCACCGGCGGCAGGTTATCCGGCTTAAACCGGTTCATCAGCCCCTGCTCACTGTAGGCCTGTTTTGTCTCGTGCTGCCAGAGCAGCGCCTGCGTTGCCGGATCATGCGCCGTCTGGCGCTCACTGATAAGCCGCCCCCGGCTGTCATAGCTGTAGTGAACCGCAATCCGCTGGCCGGCGCTGAGATGGCTGATGTCCGCCAGCCAGCCCCGTTCGTTGTAGCCCCACTGTTCTGCCGGTTCGTCATTCACCGTGCGGTGCGTCAGGCGGTCTGCCTCATCGTAATGCCAGTGCGTGACAAGCTGTGTATCTTCGCTGCGGATGAGCTGCCCGGTGGGGCCGTAGTGGTAACGCTGCGTTCTGCCGTCAAAGCCGCTTTCCTGCGTCAGCCGGTCCCGCACATCGTACCCAAAGGTGGTGGTGGCACCGTTCTCGTTTATCAGTGCCGTGACACGCCCGGCCAGGTCGTGCTCCATCCGGCGTGTCAGCCCGCCCTGGGTGGTGCTGACCACGTTACCCCACGCATCATACGCCGTGGTGGTACGACTGCCGTCCGGGGACATCACGGCGGTGAGGTCACCGGCGACGTTGTATTCATAACGCGTTTGCCTGCCCTGCGCATCCTGCTGACTGACCAGCCAGCCGCGCGCATCGTAAACCCGGTAGCGGCTGAGGCCTTCTTCCTGATGCACGGCACTCAGTTGCCCGAACCGGTCATATTCATAGCGGGTTTCATAGCCCGAGCAGTCGGTGTACGTCAGAAGCTGGCCGTAGCGGCTCCAGCTCATCTGGCGGCTGCCGGTGGCATCGTCGCGGGTGGTCGGATATTCGCTGTGCGGATCATCATAACCATAACGCGTCTGAGTGCCGTCCCGCTGCACTTCGCCGGTCAGCCTGCCGTGCTCATCATAGTCACGCCGGCTTTTCAGGCCGTCCGGGTGAACCGTGCTGGTCAGCTGCTGCTGGCGGTTGTAGTAAAACGCCGTGCGGCGGCCATCCGGGGCGACGGTCTCCGTCAGCTGGCCGCTGCCGGGGCTCAGCCGGTACTGCGTTGTGCGTCCCGCCGCATCCGTCTGCGCCACCAGTCTGCCGGCCGGATCGAACTCGCTGCGGGTGAGGCTGCCGTCGGCAAATTCCTGTTTGACCACCCGTCTCATGCCGCCTTCACCGTCGGTGTGCAGCACCTCGCGGCGGTTCAGGCTGTCGGTGGTGGTGACGCGATTCTGCTCATAGCGGTAGGTGTAGCTTAAGCCAGCGGGGTTGCGCTGCTCCGTCACCCGCCCGTCAGCGTCATAGACATAACGCATCTCCGGGCGACCGGCGTAACGGTGCGCCACCATCCTTCCGGAATGCAGTGCATCATACGTGAAGCCGCGCACGGCGGTGCCGCTGCGGTCGTCCACCCCGGCCAGCTCGCCCCGCGGGGAATAGTGATAGCGCACCAGCGGCTCAGCCGGCAGGTTATCCGGGTAAAGCGGGTCACGGGTGAGCCACACTTCCGCCAGGCGCACGCCGGTGTCGGTGCCGTAACCGGTGGCGGGCAACGCCTCCGGGAAAGGCGGCTGTTTTTGTTTCCGGGCCTGTTCTGCGCGCTGTGCCTGCGTGGTCAGCACCAGCCGGAAGCGGCGGCCTGCGCCATCGGTGACACCGGTGATGTCACCGCTGAATTCACCGGCAACCTCACGATGAAAGATCATCCTGTGCCCGACATTATCCACCAGTCCGGTCAGTATCCGGTACGGCGGCAACGGCGCCGGCAGCACCTCGTCGACGGCGGGAATACGCTCACACCCGCCGAGCACCCACCACGGCCCCTGCGGGCTGCTGGTGGCGAGGTAGCGATGGGGGCTCAGGCGAAGGTCTTCCGGGAGTGCCAGCCAGAGGGCATACAGCGGATGGTTATCCTGCAGGGCAGCCACGCCCCCCCGCGCCAGCCAGAGGGATTCACTGCGGCTGAGCGCCACCTCCCCCGGAAACAACGGAGTAAAGTGCAGGCTTCTGCCGCCGTTGTCATTGAGTATCAGGGCGTTATCACGTATCTGCAGATGCACATCAAAAGGCGCTTTCCAGCCGGGGCCAAACACGCCCACCGGCGCCGGCGTCCGGGTCTGATAACTGCTGTAGGTACGGGAAAGCACCAGCGGCAGCGGCCCCGGCAGGGCAAGGTCGGTTTCGCCGGGCAGCACCTTGGCCCCCAGCAGCGGGTTCACCGGGTGGCCGGAGGTTCTGCCGCCCGGGCACACCGAGCAGGCCACTCCGGTTGGTGCGCCAATCATCACCCCTGGGGAGCCCTGAACTATCGGGCCGCCCATCGCCGTCATGTCACCCATCCGTGCCGCGGGTTTACCGGTCATACACAAATCCTTCTGTTTACATGAACTGAAAATTGATGGTTACGCGGGGCTGCCGTTCAGAACTGCCGCATGTCCGGCGGCTGGCTGCTGTCCGCCTCCGGTGCTTCCGGCGGATTGTCCGTCAGACCGCAGTTCCAGTTAATCATCAGGGCATCGCCGCTGACGCTCTGCACACCCTGCAGATTAATGGCGGTGCCGTTGAGGAAGATTTTCCCGTCCTTCGTCAGCACCAGCCTCGCCATCCCGCAGCGCAGTTCCAGATGCTCACCTGCGGAATACACCGCCACTTTGCCGGTGCTCTCGGTGCGGTTTTTACCCACCGTGAAGGTGACATTCTCCCCGACGCTGACGTGATACCCCTTACCGACCACCAGCGATTTCTGTATCCCCACCTGTGAGGACTGCGTCAGCGCCACCGAGGTGTTCATCACGCCCCCGACGGTGGTCTGGTAAGCCAGCCCCACGGTCAACGCGCGGACAATACCCACCGTCTCCGACTGGTTCTGGCCGACGGTGATACTCTGGTTTTGCCCCACGATTTCTTTCTGGTTTTGCACCACCGTCTGCAGCTGGTTTTGCTTCACGGTGATGACCTGGTTGCCACCGATGGTTTCGCTATGGTTGACTTTCACATCGGTGGTGCGGTTATTGAGCACTTCAGTGTCCATGTTCTTCTGCGCATGGAGGTACAGCTGCTCCGCTGAGGTCGCGTCATCAAAGCGCAGTTCGTTAAACCCGCTGCCCTTGTAGGTTTTTGAGCGGAGGGTCATCTGCGTTTTCGTTCCCGGCAGGTCTCCCGGTGAACCGTTAAATTCATGATAAGTCCGCCCCATCACTATCGGCTGGTCCGGGTCACCGTTGAGGAAATCGACTATCACTTCCTGGCCGACACGCGGTATCGCCAGGTGGCCAAACCCGGCACCGGCCCACCCCTGTGACACCCGTATCCAGCACGAGCTGTCTTCCGTGCCGCCGTGATAACGGTCCCAGCGGAATTTCACCCGCACCCGCCCGTGTTCGTCGCAGAAAATCTCCTCCCCCGGCGGGCCGGTCACCACCGCACTCTGCGGGCCATCGACTTTCGGTTTGAAGCGCGGGGCCGGACGCCAGGTGCGTGTAGCGGGCATCACACTGAACTGGTTGATGAGGGTGGTGCCCTCGCCGCGACTGCCATGCAGCGCCTGCGGCTGGTCACCGGTCAGGATACTGCTCACCACCTGCCATTCCCGGTTCTGGGCCTTTATCGGGTGACCGGAAAGGGTGAAACGCACCCCCGGCCATAACGTCGCTGACGTGCTGGTCCCCGTGGCAGTTTCCGCCTGATTGCGGCAGCCCTCGGTTTTGTAACGGGTAAAATCCCGGCCGTGCTGTTCATCCTTGAAACGCCCCGGATAATCATAAATTTCATACTGTGCGCGCTGGCCGTTCAGGCTGTCGGCCTTGTGGTTATACCTCCCCGGCCAGTCCGGTACCTTAAAGGTGTAATCCTGGCTCATGACCGAAGACGGCAGCACGTTCGCTTCGTAACGAAACACGCTGATGCACTCCCTGGTCACGTCCGGGGTATTCGGGTTAAAGGGAAAGGTATTTTCTGCGCGGACCAGGCCAGCAGCGTCATCACACAGCGTCAGTTTCTGCGCCTGCGCTGAGGCGTCATCGAAGAAGCTGATGCCTTCCTCGGCCCACAGTCTTGCCAGAAAATCCAGGTCAGTTTCCCCGTACTGAACGCAGAATTCCCGTGCCGGATGGCTCTCATAAAAGGAGGAGGTCCAGTCCGTGACGCCGTTTTCCGCCAGCAACGTGGCGGTGATGGTTCGGATATCCTGCTGCTGAAAAATACGGAAGTTCTGGCGCAGGCCACAGCGCCACAGGGGAGGATGAATGCGGAAACGGTAGCGCATCTGCCAGCCGTTGTTCTCGCTCATGCCGAAGGTGGCAATCATGCCGCTGACATGGCGCACGGCGGTGGCACCCTGCCAGACCGTCAGCGTGGCATTCTGCTCGAGTAACTGTTCGGCAGTCTGGCGGAAGGAGTCGCTGGCAACATCGACGTCGAGGATAAAGGAGGAGGAATAATGCTGGCGGAGGAAGAAACTCACCACCGCAAAGGTGTCCGGCTCAAGCCCCGCCACCTGTAGCGTAAAACGCAGTCCTTTTACTGACATAATTCTTCCCTGTGCCGACGCGCTGCCGGACAAATGATAAACATGGTTAACAGGTGAAGAAGAATAAGCAGTCTGGTTTTTTATAGTGTGACCGAGGTCAGTTTTTCAGGTTGAAAATCAAAAAATAGACAAATATATCACTTATATATCAACTATTTAATTAATTTTGCGTATGATTACCCTAAAGGGATTTACACTGTGAATTAATCGTTTTGACTTAAATCCAAACGGCGGACAAGGAGTCAGGTGCGAGGAGTACAGGGAAGCCGTAGCTTCCCTGTATAACAAATCATTACACCTGCAAATAGACCATTTGCGTTTGCAGATACTCATTCAGTCCGTGGCGGCCATCGGCACCACCAATACCCGATTTACGCCAGCCCGCATGGAAGCCTTGCATTGCTTCAAAGTTTTCACGGTTGACGTAGGTTTCGCCGAATTTCAGCCCTTTAATCGCCTTCATCGCGACATTTAAATCACGCGTATAAACCGAAGATGTCAGGCCGTAATCGCTGTCATTTGCCATTTCAAGCGCCTGCTCCAGCGTGTCAAAGGTGGTGACGGGCAGCACCGGGCCGAAAGTTTCGTCATGCATGATGGCCATATCCTGGCGCACATCTACCAGCAGCGTCGGCGGGTAGAAATACCCTTTCCCTTCTGGCGCTTTGCCGCCCAATACCACGCGTGCGCCTTCGCTAACAGCTCGCGCCACTTTCTGCTCAACGCGTTCCAGCGCTGCGGCGTTAATCAACGGCCCCATCGACACATCGTTACGCTCGCCAGTATCGCCAAAACTTACCTGTTTAAACGCTTCGCTCAGACGGGTGATAAACTCATCGTAAATGCCTTTTTGCACATACACGCGCTCTGCACAGTTGCACACCTGCCCGGTGTTAATCATACGCGAGTCGACAATTGCTTTCACCGCGATATCAAGGTCAGCATCGTCCATCACAATGGCCGGCGCTTTGCCGCCCAGTTCAAGGCACACTTTGGTGATGTTTTTAGACGCCGCCGCCATGATTTTTTCACCCGCGCCGACGCTCCCGGTCATGCTAACCATCGCGACTTTCGGGTTACCCGCCAGTTCTTGCCCTACCGTTTCACCGCGCCCAAGCACCAGGTTAAACACCCCTTTTGGCAGCCCGATATCATGGACAATCTCCGCAAAAGCGATGGCGTTGTTTGGCGTAAATTCGCTGGGCTTGATAACAATGGTGTTGCCGGTAATCAGCGCTGGCGCGAGTTTGCGGGCAATCAGGAAGAACGGGAAGTTCCACGGCAAAATCCCGGTGGTCACGCCAAGCGCACGTTTGAACACCAGAATGTTTTCACCCGGGCGGTCACTTTGCAGAATTTCACCTTCGTAACGACGCGCCCACTCAGACATATAATCGAGATAATCGGCGGTGAAGGCCACTTCCACTTCAGCCAGTTGCTGCGTTTTTCCGCCTTCCGCAACAATCAACGCGCTGATGGTTTTTGCACGCTCACGAATACCGGCAGAGATCTTACGCAACCACCCTGCGCGCTCAATGGCGGGTAGCGCTTCCCAACCGGCCTGTGCTTTATGCGCCGCATCAATGGCATCACGGGCGTGTTTCGCGTCTGCGTCAGGAATGCGAGAAATCAGTTCTTCTGTTGCAGGATTAATCACATCAATCCACTGATCGCCCTGCCACTGAACAAATTGACCATCAATATACATCGGGTGTTGTACAGGTGCTGTCATGACCGGCTCCTTTGTGTTCGCTGTTTTATTGTTTCGAGTATGTAAAATACATGTGAACACTTTAGGTTTGTAAAACAGCTAACCGGGCAATATGCTCATGAACTGTGATGGTTCTCAATAAAAATGGCTGAAAAGAACGCTTTTTGGGGAATGGCTGGAAACTGAAAATGACCGTTTTCAGCATGCTTACCTGAAAACGGTCATCAAAGGGGAATTACAACAGCTCGCGAGCAGTCGGGTAGTCAGTGATCAGCACGTCGATATAACCGCCGTGCAGCGCACCGCGAATGGCATTGGCTTTGTCATTCCCTCCTGCAAGTGCCACCACATGCGGGCAGTCCCGAACCTGGCTCAGTTCCATACCGATAACCGGATCTTCTTCTTTGCTCAAAACCGGCTCGCCCTGCGCATTGAAATAATGCAGGCAGATATCCCCCACCGCACCGCGTTCGGCAAGGGTTTTCAGCATCGCTTCGCCATAATAGTTGCCCGAATTTTTCAGCAGCTGGGACGGCTCAAGCTCACCGATACCGAGAATAGCCACATCCACTTCGGCGAATTTATTCACCACTTCGGCGACATCGTCGCTGGCGACCAGTTTGGCGCGCTCTTCAACGGAATGCTCAATACTTTGCGATGGCAGCAGCCAGGCCGGGCAATCCAGTTGCGCCGCCAGGTTTTGCGTCAGAATGGTTGCTTGCACGTTACCGTTCGGCCCCACACCACCGAGCAGTTGAATCACGCCGCGCGCTTTAATGCTCTGCGGGTGGAGCTCATCGACCATCGCACGAATGGTGGAACTCCAGGAGGAAATCCCCACCAGATCGTTTGGCCGTAAACGTGTTTCCACATAATGCGCCGCCGCGCTGCCTATCGCATGTTTGATTTGCGAGGCGGGTGCTGACTCATCGACATCCACCACAATCGCCTGGCGAATACCGTATTTTTTCTCCAGCGCCTGTTCGAGCGAGAGAAAAATATTGGCGGGCTGGATAACACTGATTTTTACCACGCCCTCTTTTTGGCAGCGTGTGATAGCGCGTGAGACAAATGACTGCGACAGGTGCAATAACCCGGCGATTTCTGACTGCTTCATCCCTTCTACAAAGTAGAGCGTCGCAATCTTGACCAACAAACGTTGTTCGTCCTGCTTTGACATAAGCGCCTCCTGATTCTCTACCTGATATTTTTATTCAAGCCTGCATAAATAACAAGACAGCATTCCTTTTGCCGTTAATTCGTACAATTTGTGATCACATTCGCCTTTTTATCATTTTGCTCAATTCCGCATGGACAGAACCATAATCGGGGCATATCGTTACATTGAATAATAAATCATATTTGAATATATATTCAATGTGGAGATAAAAATGAAATTTACCCTACTAAAGACCTCGCTCGTTGCCGCTCTGTTTGCTTCATCTGCTAGCCTGTATGCCGCTGATAACGGGCTGATTGCCATTATTACCCCATCGCATGACAACCCATTCTTTAAAGCTGAAGCCGATGGCGCGATGGCGAAGGCAAAAGAACTTGGCTACACCACGCTGGTTGCCTCTCATGACGATGATGTAAACAAACAAAACCAGCTGATTGAAACCGCTATCGCCCGTAAAGCGAAAGCCATCATCCTTGATAACGCGGGTGCCGATGCCACCGTCGGGCCACTGGAAAAGGCCAAAGCCGCCGGGGTGCCGACCTTCCTTATCGACCGTGAAATCAACAAAACCGGCGTCGCCGTGGCGCAGATTGTTTCCAATAACTACCAGGGCGCACAACTGGGGGCAGAGAAATTTGCCAAATTGCTTAACGGCAAAGGCAAATATGTTGAGTTGCTGGGCCGCCAGTCAGACACCAATGCCCACGTGCGTTCACAGGGCTATCACGACATTCTCGACGACTACCCGGATATGAAAATGGCGGCGCAGCAAACCGCTAACTGGAGTCAGACCGAAGCCTTCACCCGCATGGAGTCCATTTTGCAGACTCAGCCCGACATCGTTGGCGTGATTTCCGGTAACGACACCATGGCGCTTGGCGCAGAAGCCGCCTTAAAAGCCGCCGGGAAAACCAATGTCATCGTGGTGGGTTTTGACGGTAGCGACTACGTGCGCGACTCGATTATCGCCAAGAGCAATATCAAAGCCACCGTGCTGCAACCCGGTTGGGAACAAGCACAAATGGCCGTGGTGCAAGCCGATTTCTACCTGAAAAACGGTAAACCGCAATTGCAGGAAAAACAGCTGATGGACTGCGTGTTAATTGACGACAGCAATGCATCGATGCTGAAAACCTTCAAGCTGGCTAAGTAATCCGGGAGGCTGTATGTCGCTCAAACAATGGGGTATTGGCCTGTTATGTTGCAGTGCCCTGTTGCTCACTGCCTGCCGGGTGGTGGATCTGGATGAAAACGGGCAACCGATTATTCCTCCCGATCCGAATGCGAAAGCGAGTTTCGCAAACCAGACACCCGCGCAGATAGCGCAACAAACCTGGAACAGCAAAGTGATGACGCCCGCGCAGAGCCATGCGCTGGATAGCAGTACGCTGAAAACCCGTGCCGCCAGCGCCAATAACGAAAGCGTATTCGTGAAAGTTCAGGGCAAAGTCGACAGCGTTTCTCTGGATAACGAACGTGAACGCACATTGACCGTCACCGTTAATGATCAGCCACTGCAAGTGCAGGTCGGGCCGATGATTCGTGGTAACGCAATCCGTGATGCGACTGGCTACAAATTCGAAGATTTCACCAACCAGGTGCAGTTCGCGCAGCTTTCAAAAGCCTATAACCGTGAAGCTGCAAAACACCTGCCGAAAGTTGAAGAAAGCTGGCAGCAACAGTCCGTCACCGTGGTGATGGCCGTCACCCTACGCAACGGCACACTGAGTGACGCAGCAGCCATTTCACTGGAACGGGGGCAACCATAATGTCGCAAGATCCTGTCATTCTGCGCACCCGTGGCATCTCGATGCTGTTCCCCGGCACCGTGGCGCTGGACAACATTGATTACAACGTCTGGCGCGGCAAAGTGAATGTCATCATCGGCGAAAACGGTGCGGGCAAATCGACGCTGATGAAGATTTTGGCGGGCGTTCAGCAACCAAGTCTGGGTGAGATTCGCCTGAACGGTGAGGTGGTGCAATTTAATAGCACCCGCCAGGCCGCCGCGCATGGCATCGGCATGGTTCACCAGGAGCTGAACCTGTTCGAAAACCTGACGGTTGCCGAAAACATTTTCCTCGGGCGCGAACTGCAACACGGGTTATCGCCAATAGATGAAGCCACGCAGCAGGCACGCAGCGCGGAATTGCTGAAGCGCCTGGATCAGCCGATTTCCCCGAAAGAGATCGTGGCAAACCTGAAAGTTGGCCAACAGCAGCTGGTAGAAATCGCCAAAGCGCTGGCCGAAGACGCCGACATCTTAATTCTTGATGAACCGACTTCGGCGTTAAGTAAAACCGAAGTGGAGATTCTGTTCCGGGTGATTCGCGAACTCACCCGCCAGGGTGTCACCATTATTTATATCTCCCACCGTCTGGAAGAGTTAATGGCGATTGGCGACGTGATAACCATTTTACGCGATGGCAAGTTCCAGGCCGAAGCGCAGGTCAGTGATATCGACGTGCCGTGGATTGTGCGCGAAATGTTGGGCAGCGAGCCGGTGTCCAGCTTCCTGAAACCCGGGCGTGATTTTGGCGCAGCCATTCTGGAAGCGGAACACATTACCTGCGTCAATTCCGCGGGTAACACGGTAGTTAATGATGTCAGCTTCCAGGTCCGCGCGGGCGAAATCGTCGGTATTTATGGGCTGATGGGGGCCGGTCGCACCGAATTGTTTGAGTGCTTACTGGGCACACAACGCAACTATCTGGGCAAATTATGGCTCGACAGCAAACCCGTGCCACCGCGCCTTGCCACCGCCGAACGAATCCGTATGGGAATGAGTCTGGTGCCTGAAGATCGCAAACGTACCGGAATTTTCCCGATATCGTCAGTCGCCAGCAACCTGACAATTGCCAGTTTATGGCGGCGTTTACAGCGTGGTTTTGCCATATCGCAGCCTGATGAAACGGCGGTCGTGGCCAGCACTATTGGCAACCTCTCCATCAAGGTTTCATCACCGGATGTGGAAATTCAGGCGTTGAGCGGCGGGAACCAGCAAAAAGTGGTGATTGGCCGCTCGCTGTTGACCAACCCGAAACTCCTGCTGCTCGATGAACCGACACGGGGAATAGACGTGGGTGCGAAAGCCGACGTGTTCCGCATGATGGTTCAGCTTTCCGAACAAGGGATTGCGGTGGTGTTTTCCACCTCCGATCTCAAAGAGATCATGGCGGTTTCCGACCGCATTCTAGTGATGTCGGGCGGGAAAATTACCGCTGATATTCCCCGCGAACACGCCGAAGAATCGGCATTGGTTTCCGCTAGTGCACAAGGGTTCTGATATGAAAACGAATGATACTGTCGCGCTCAACGCCAGACCAGGCTCGCCGTTCAGCTCGCGGGAAAATCTGCTGCTGTTACTGCTCAAACTCCGCACCTTTATTGCGCTGTTTTTGATTGTCGGCTTCTTCGCCATCATGGTGCCGGATTTCCTCGCCATGGGCAGCCTGGTGATCATGATTAAACACATTGCCATCAACGCCTTTCTGGCACTCGGCATCACCTTTGTCATCATCACGGCGGGCATTGATTTGTCGATTGGCGCAACGCTCGGGCTGTGCGGCATGATTGCCGGTTGGCTGATAACCAAAGGTATTGTGCTGCCGATGTTCGGTATCGCTATCTTCCCAAGTGTGTGGGTGATTGTGCCGCTGGTGCTGCTGGTTGGCGGGCTGATTGGCGCGGGTAATGGCTGGATTATCACCCGCTACAACGTCGCGCCGTTTATCTGCACCCTGGGCACCATGTACATCTTGCGCGGGGCCGCTATGTTGACCTCGGGCGGTGAAACCTTCCCCGGACTTTCCGGCAACCCACAACTCGGTAATACCGGTTTTGACCTGATTGGCTCCGGCACGCTGTTCGGTATTCCGTGGGCTATCTGGATGATGATTGTGCTGGCCGTCGCCATTGCCTATGTCGCCCGCCGCCTGCCGTTTGGCCGCCATGTTTACGCCATTGGCGATAACGAACGCGCCGCTGAACTTTCAGGCGTCAAAGTCCGGCAGGTGAAAATTTGGGTCTACACGCTGTCCGGTTTTTGCGCCGCCATTGCCGGGATCGTGGTTTCCGCTCAACTGGTTGCCAGCCACCCGGCAAACGGCACGGCATTTGAAATGAACGCCATCGCCGCTGTGGTGCTTGGCGGAACATCGCTGGCAGGCGGGCGCGGCACCATTCTTGGCACCCTCGTCGGCGCATTCGTGATTGGCTTCCTGGCTGACGGCCTGGTGATGATGGGCGTAAGTGAATTCTGGCAAATGGTCATCAAAGGCATCGTGATTATTGTGGCGGTCATCATCGACCAGATGCAAAACCGCATGCAGCAAAAAGCAGCGGTCGTGGCCCAGAAAGCGATTATGGAAAGCAGCGGGAAGGTGTAGCGCGTCACAGATCCTGAACGGCGGGTATTTTTTTACCCGCATCGAATAATTATTCATCTATGATTTTTAATGCAAGGGGTAACACTATGAATCCGTTCGCACTGTCTGTTACGGATCTGGAAAAGAGAGCACGCGCCGTCCGTCGCCGCATCGTCCTGCTCAATGCAAACAGCCCGGCTGGGGGCCATACCGGGGCCGATTTATCGCAGGTAGAAATCTTAACCGCCCTGTACTTCCGGATACTGAATTGTTCGCCGCAGCTGATTAACAGCGACGAACGTGACATCTACATTCAGTCCAAAGGCCATGCGGTTGGCGGTTATTACTGTGTGCTGGCTGAAGCCGGGTTTATTCCCGTGGAGTGGCTGCCGACTTATCAGCATGCCGACTCTCACCTGCCCGGCCACCCGGTGAAACACAAAACGCCGGGTGTTGAGCTGAACACTGGCGCGCTCGGCCACGGTCTGCCGGTCGCCGTTGGCATCGCGCTGGCGGCTAAACGCAACAACAGCAAGCGCCGCGTCTTTGTGGTGACCGGCGATGGCGAGCTGGCAGAAGGCAGCAACTGGGAAGCGGCGTTAGTCGCGGCGCATTACCAGCTCGATAACCTGATCATTATTAACGACAAAAACAATCTGCAACTCGCAGGCTCGACCAAAGAGATCCTCAATACCGATCCGCTCGATGAGAAATGGCGCGCGTTCGGCATGGAAGTGACCGAATGTCGCGGCAATGACATGGCTGATGTGGTCGCCACCCTTGAAGGGTTACAACCGCACGGCAAACCGCACGTCGTGATTGCCAACACCACCAAAGGCGCGGGCATCTCCTTTATTCAGGGGCGCGCGGAATGGCACCACCGGATACCGAAAGGTGACGAAATCGAATTGGCGCTGGAGGAACTGAAAGATGAGTAATAGCGAACACCTGGCAACCGTAATGGTGAATGCCTTTATTGACGCCGTCGAACGCGGCGTAGACCTGGTGCCGGTCGTGGCCGACTCAACCTCTACGGCAAAAATATCCCCCTTTATAAAACAATTTCCTGACCGGCTGGTGAACGTCGGGATTGCCGAACAGACGCTGGTAGGAACCGCGGTTGGCCTGTCGATGGGCGGGAAAATAGCCGTCACCTGCAATGCGGCTCCGTTTTTAATCTCGCGCGCCAATGAACAGATCAAAGTCGACGTTTGCTACAACAACAGCAACGTCAAACTGTTTGGCCTCAATGCCGGAGCCAGTTATGGCCCGCTCGCCAGCACCCACCACAGCATTGACGACATCTCCGTGCTGCGCGGTTTTGGCAACATTGAAATCTACGCGCCTTCTTGCCCGATTGAATGCCGCCAGATTATTGACTACGCACTGGAACACGTTGGCCCGGTCTATATTCGTCTTGACGGCAAAGCATTGCCGGAACTGCACGACGCAGATTACCAGTTCAAACCAGGTGCCATTAATCAGCTGCGTGAAGGCGACGATGTGGCCTTAGTGGCAATGGGTTCAACGGTGCATGAAGCTGTCACGGCGGCGGCACAACTCGCGGATTTGGGTATTAATGCGGCGGTGATCAACGTTCCGTCTATCCGACCTTGCGATACCGTGCAACTTCTCACCATGCTTAAAAATTCACGCCATGTGATAACCGTTGAAGAGCACAACGTGAATGGCGGTGTCGGCAGCCTGGTCGCTGAAGTGTTAGCGGAAGCCGGGTGTGGCATCCCATTGTTGCGACTCGGTATTGCAGACGGTAGCTATGCTATTGCGGCGGATCGCAAGGAGATGCGTGCCCATCATGGAATTGATGCCGCAGGGGTAACACGTTCCGCCACGGCGCTTTGCAAAGGAGCATAGCCATGTCCAGCCCGGTAATTCTGGCTATTGATGAGGGCACCACCAACGCCAAAGTGGTGGCGGTGAATAGTAACGGGCAAATCTGCGCCCGTTACAGTGTCGGCGTGGCAATGACGCACCCGGCTCCAGGGCTTGCAGAACAAGACCCAATTGCATTGTGGCATGCCGTTTGCGAAGCGTTAAGCGGCTGCCTGCAACAACTTGGCTCCGTCACCATCGCAGGCGTTGCGATAAGCAACCAGCGTGAATCCGTATTGGTGTGGCAACGCCATGATGGCAAACCGCTCACGCCCGTCGTGAGCTGGCAGGACCGCCGCTCAGAACAGACCTGCGAGCAACTTTTAGCGCAGGGCCACGGTGAACTGATCACCCGCCTGACGGGCCTGCCCGTTGATCCTCTATTCCCGGCGGCGAAAATCCGCGCCCTGCTCGATGCCATTCCCGACGGCATGAAACGTGCCGCAGCGGGTGAGCTGTGTATCGGAACCATCGATTCCTGGTTGAACTGGCAACTGACTGCCGGGCACTCGTTTACCACCGACTACTCGAATGCCGCCCGCACGCAGCTGTTTAATATTTATCAGGGCGAATGGGACGACGAATTACTCAAATTATTCGGCATTCCGCGTGCGGCACTTGCTGAAGTACGCCCATCTTCCGGGCATCACGGCGAAGTGCAAATCAACACCATTCCAGGCTTGCCAATCGGTACGCCGGTGCTGGCACTGATCGGTGATTC
This sequence comes from Buttiauxella brennerae ATCC 51605, assembly GCF_001654925.1. Lineage (GTDB taxonomy): Bacteria > Pseudomonadota > Gammaproteobacteria > Enterobacterales > Enterobacteriaceae > Buttiauxella > Buttiauxella brennerae. The sequence goes on along the minus strand of NZ_LXER01000011.1, from coordinate 395,666 downwards.
ACATGCGGCACTGTACGCCCAACGCAGTGTTTGTGGGCAGGTGGTGAAAGCCACTTATGGTACCGGCTCGTCATTGATGCTTTCGCTTCCTGAACCGGCAAACCGCAGCAATCGCCTGAGCACCACGCTTGCCTGGCACGACGGCGAGCTGAATTACGCGCTGGAAGGCAACATCACCCATACCGGCTCGGGTGCCGCATGGCTTGGGAAAATGCTGGGCATCAGCGATCCGGCAGAACTGACCCGGCTTGCGCAATCCGCAGAAAGTAACCAGGGCGTCTATTACGTGCCTGCGCTTTCCGGGCTGGGTGCGCCGTGGTGGGATCTCCACGCACGCGGCATGATTTGTGGCCTGACGGACGCCGCTACCCCTGCGGTGCTGGCGCGAGCCGCACTGGAATCACTGGTCTATCAAATTGCCGATGTCTTTTTCGCGATGGAACAGGCAACTGGCCAGCACCTCGAATCGCTGTGCGTTGATGGCACCGCCACCCAGAACCGCTGGTTGATGCAGTTGCAGGCTGATGTGCTGCAACGCCCGTTAATCATTCAACCCGCGGCTGAAATATCCGCACTCGGCGCGACGCTGTTAGCCGGGAAAACTCTCGGCTGGTGGCAAGACGGCATACCGCTTGCAGCACTGGCCAACTGTGGCGAGCGTTTGCTGCCGCAGGCAGAACAACAAAAAACAATGCAACAAAACTATAAGCAATGGCTTGAAGCCGTGGCGCGCTGCCGCTTTATGCCAAATTAACTTTTACTGGAGTGAAGCCATGTCTCGTATCCCAAAAGAATTAACTTTCGGCGTTATCATCGGTAACCGCGGGTTCTTCCCAAGCTATTTAGTGGCGCAGGCGCACGAACAAGCCGAAGCGCTGTTTGGCAAACTGGGTATCAAAACCGTAATGCTAAAAGACGGAGAAACGCATCTCGGTGGAGTGGAAACCCGACAAGACGCCAAGGTCTGTGCCGAACTGTTCCGCCAGCATCGTGACGATATTCATGGCGTGGTGGTACTGCTGCCAAACTTTGGCGATGAAAAAGCGGTGGCAGAAGCGATTCGTCTTTCCGGCCTCAAAGTGCCGGTGTTGATTCAAGCAGAAGAAGACAACCTCGACAAAATGGGCCTGGCGACACGCCGCGATAGCTTCTGCGGGAAAATTTCCCTGTGCAACAACCTGCGCCAGTACAACATCCCCTTCACGCTCACCACGCAGCATGTGTGTGCGTTAAGCGGTGAAGTATTCGAACAAGATTTACAGCGTTTTGCGCAAATCTGCCGGGTGGTGAAATCGATGCAGGGCGTGCGTATCGGGGCGATTGGTGCGCGTCCGGCCAGTTTTAACACCGTGCGCTACAGCGAAAAACTGCTCGAAAAAATGGGCGTGGCGGTTGAAACCCTCGACCTGTCGGAAATTTTCACCCGCATTAAACACATCAGCGATGACGATCTGCGCGTGCATGAGAAGCGCGGCATCTTAATTGAAAACGCCGATGCCAGCGGCATTCCCGCCGATAAGTTAACCCAAATGGCAAAACTGTTTGTGGTGATCAGCGAATGGGTAGTGGCAAACGATATCGACACCACGGCGATCCAGTGCTGGACCTCGCTTCAGGAAAACCTCGGCATTAACGTTTGCTCGATTATGAGCGTGATGTCCGGGCAGTTAATGCCAAGCGCCTGCGAAGTGGACGTGATGGGCGCACTGTCGATGTATGCCCTCGCCAGCGCGTCGCTAAATCCGGCCTCAATCGCCGACTGGAACAATAACTTCGGCGACGATCGCAACAAATGCGTGCTGTTCCACTGCGGGAACTTTGCCAGCAGCAGCCTGGAATCTCCGTCGATGGGTACCGCCGATATTATCGGCACCACCGTCGGCAAAGAGAACACCTGTGGCGCGGTGCATGGTCGCCTGAAAAGTGGCCCGCTCACCTATTTCCGCCTCTCTTCCGATGATTTTACCGGCGAAGTGAAAGCGTATGTCGGTGAAGGGCAATCCGTTGACGATGCGTTAGATACCGTCGGCTGCCGCGCGGTGATTGAAGTCCCGCATCTGGAAAATTTACTGGCGTGGATTTGTAATAACGGCTTTGAACACCACGTCGCCATGAACCACTCGGCGACGGGTGTGGTATTGCAGGAAGCGTTCAGCAAGTATTTAGGGGTGAACTGTTACCTGCATCGTTAATGACTTATAAGCCGCGCTCGCGCATTAATTGCGCCAGCGCGGCGTCATTGGCGAGAATTTCCCAGGCATTCATTACCGCAGTCGGAATATCAACATGGCTAATAAAGTCACGCCCATTCGGCCCGTAGCCCTGCGCATCGTCTCTGATACGCGGGATCTCCCCCAGTGCCAGCGAAATATACCGCTCAACCGGCCATAAGCCCTTTTCATGCAGGCTAAAAGCGGTATGAGTTTCGTCACTGACTAAGTGCGGAACAAAACCCGGCCAGCTACGCCAATGTGGTTTATACACGTCGCTTTGCCAGACGCGTTCAAACGTCGCGACGGTACGGCGCTGCATGGTCGGGTCCTGAATGATAATCGCGCGAGCGGGCGTTATTTCCAGTGTTTGCAGCAACTCATAAGTGAAACGTGCATTCTCGCCACAGTTGGTGGACTTCTCTTCCGTCAGCACTTTTTCTGCTGGGACTTTCCAGAACTCGGTCGCAATATCTTTAATAATGGCGGCTTCCGCGCGACCAGTGGTGGGAATGGTGTTGTAGCGCGGGTGCTTAGCAATCGCCGCATACAAAAACGTCGTCGAATGGCCGATCCCGCCGGTAATCAGCAGCGGCAATTCACTATTGGCGGCAAGCTCACAGGCTGCGTCAATGGTAGGGATAACGGCATTACCCGCGAGGATAATAAATTCACCATCGCAAACCGCAGGTGGCGCGGCAAACTCATTGTGAGAAAGCCACTCGCCAAGGGTATTAATGGCATTGATGGTTGTCGGCTGCAAAGCTGGAAATGTTGTCGTCAACATAACCCCTCCTTGTTAAAAACCAGCGCACATCATACCGCAGGCAATGTCGTTACTACATCAGGTTGCTCTGAGACTTTTATCGCTCGTGCAGCAGAGACATCCGGCTGGACCGGAGTCAACGGTGGATGGCGCTATTCGCTTATCCACCCTACAAAACAAAGCCTTCTGAAATCGCGTAGGTCGGATTAGCGTAGCGACATCCGACAAAATTCTTTACGCGAGCTTGTAAACCCGCGCTTCCCACGGGTGCAGCCGATAGAGTTCATCAACCTGCGGGTAATTCCCCAGCACACACTCGGCCCATTCGAGCGGCAATTCTTCCGCCGTCCAGCGCGCCGATTTCGAGGACATATTGCACAGCACTACGAACTCCGCGCCGTCGAGTACGCGTCGGTAAGCGTAAATTTGCGGGTTGTCTGCCAGTTCCAGCTCATAACGCCCATAAATCAGCGCGCGCTCCTGTTTGCGCAGTTTGATTAACGCACGGTAAAAGTTCAGCACTGAATCCGGGTCTTGCTGCTGGCTGGCGACGTTAATCATTTCAAAGTTGGCATTCACCTTAAACCACGGCTCACCATCGCTGAATCCGGCGTTCGGCCAGGCGTTCCATTGCATCGGCGTGCGGGAGTTGTCGCGCCCGGTGTTGGTGAGAAACGCGATTATCTCTTCTTCGCTTTTGCCCTGTTCTTCCATTTCACGCCACATGTTTTTTGCTGACACGTCATCGAAATCGCTCAGGCTGTTGAATCGGGTATTGGTCATGCCGATTTCCTGCCCCTGATAGATAAACGGCGTGCCCTGCATCAGAAAATAGAGCGCGGCAATACAGGTCGCACTTTCTCGCCAGTGGTGTTCGGTGTCGCCCCAGCGTGAGGTAATGCGCGTCAGATCGTGGTTTTCTACATACAGCGCATTCCAGCCTTTGCCCTCCAGCGCTTCCTGCCATGCGGTGAAGATTTTCTTTAACACCGCCGGTTCCGGGCGCAAACCGGCTTCCGGCTCCCACAACCGCACATGTTCGAACTGAAACACCATATTCAGCCGCTCGCGGTGTTCGCCCACCCACTCTTCGGCGTGTTCTGCGAACAGGCCATTCATTTCACCCACGGTGACAATATCGTAATGCTTAAGCACGTTCTGGCTCATATCGTCGACGTAATCGAGCAGCCCATCGTAGTTCAGATGGCTTTTCATCGACGGGGCATAACGCAGCTTGTCAGGATTCGGTACATCGGCCAGCAGCGGCTCTTTTTTCAGATGCGCGATAGCGTCGATACGGAAACCGTCGATGCCTTTGTCCAGCCACCAGCGCATCATGTCGTACACGGCGCGGCGCACATCGTGGTTTTCCCAGTTCAGATCCGGCTGGCGGCGGGTAAACAAATGCAGAAAATATTGCTCGGTTACCGGGTCAAACTCCCAGGTTGAGCCTTTAAAAATCCCTTCCCAGTTGTTGGGTTCTGCGCCATTTTTCCCGTCGCGCCAGGTGTACCAGTCGCGTTTGGGGTTATCGCGTGAAGAGCGGGACTCCAGAAACCACGGGTGTTCGTCTGAGGTGTGGTTGACCACTAAATCGATAATCAACCGCATTCCGCGGGCGTGAACTTCGCTCAGAAGGCGGTCAAAATCGGCCATTGTGCCGAACTCAGCCATGATCTCCTGATAATCGCTGATGTCGTAGCCATTATCGTCATTCGGGGATTTGTACATCGGACAGATCCAAATCAGATCGATGCCGAGGTCTTTCAGGTAATCGAGTTTTTCGGTGATGCCGTTCAGGTCACCAATGCCATCACCGTTGCTGTCCTTAAAACTACGTGGATAAATCTGGTAGGCCACCGCCTCTTTCCACCAGTTCGCCATCGTTTACCTCCCGATTAATAAAGCAAAAGATTCATAAGGTTGTAGCTCGAGCCTCACCGCAAGCTGGTCACGCGGTGCATAGTTGCTGATCAAACACTCGCCATGCCAGTTCTGCATTTCAGGCGGAATGTCGAGCGTCAGATGCTCGGCGGTAAAGTTGTTGAGCACCAACAACCGCTCGCCATCAAGCGATCTCACCCAGGCGAAAACCTGCGGATGGTCGCGCAAAACAGGCTGGAAATCGCCGTAGACCAGAACCGGATACTGTTTACGCAGCGCTACCATTTTCTGGTAATGCCACAAGATGGAGTCCGGTTCCGCCAGCGCTGCCGCAACGTTGATTTCACGGTAGTTCGGGTTAACGGCTATCCACGGTTTGACGGTGGTGAACCCGGCGTTCGGGCTGTCGTCCCAATGCATTGGCGTGCGGGCGTTATCGCGGCCATTCGCATGGATACCGAGCATCATTTCGTCATGGCTGACACCTTCCGCCAGCCGCACGTGATAAAGATTCAGGCTTTCAATATCGCGGTAATCATCAATCGTTTCGAACCGCACGTTGGTCATGCCGATCTCTTCACCCTGATAGATATACGGCGTGCCCTTCAGGCAGTGCAGTGCGGTGGCGAGCATTTTGGCCGAAGGCACTCGAAACGCCCCTTCGTCACCAAATTTCGACACCGCACGCGGTAAATCGTGGTTGCTCCAGAACAGCGAATTCCAGCCCTGGTGTGCAAGCGCAGTTTGCCACTTCTCAATCACCGCTTTGAAACTTGCCAGTTCAAACGGCTTGCTGCACCATTTCCCAGCGTGCTCATCCCAGAACTGTTTGATGTGGTCGAACTGGAAAACCATGGAGAGTTCTTCACGCTCGGCACCGCTATACAGCAGCGCGTCTTCAGGTGTGGCACTCCAGGCTTCACCGACCGTCACGTAATCCCCTTTGCCAAACGTGGCGCGGTTCATCTGGCGGATAAGCAGGTGCAGATTTTTGCCGTTCGCCATAATTTGCTTATCCACTTCTTTGCCAATCAGGTCGATAACGTCCATGCGGAAACCGCCGATACCTTTAGCAAGCCAGCGGTTCATCATGGCGTGGACTTCATCGTGAACGCGCGGGTTGTCCCAGTTCAGATCGGGCTGGCGTTTTGAAAACTGGTGCAAGTAATATTCGCCGCTGGCCTCGTCTAGCGCCCAACCGCTACCGCCAAAGTACGAGCGAAAATCGTTCGGCGGGCCGCCATCTGCCGCAGGTTTGCGCCAGATATAAAAGTCACGATACGGGTTATCTTTCGATTTCAGCGCTTCGATAAACCAGGGGTGTTCATCAGAGGTGTGGTTGACGACTAAATCCATCAGGATGTGAATATCGCGCTGTTTCGCCTGGGCAATAAGGGTTTCCATCTGCGCCATGGTGCCAAATTCGGCAGCAATATCTTCGTAGTCGGAAATGTCGTAGCCGTTGTCATCCATCGGCGAGCGGTAAACGGGTGAGAGCCAAATCAGGTTGATGCCAAGCTGTTGCAGGTAATCGAGTTTGCTAATGATGCCGTTAATATCGCCGATACCATCACCGTTGCTGTCCATAAAACTGCGCGGATAGATTTGGTACACCACCGCATTGTGCCACCATTTTTTTTCCACTGATTTCTCCTTGTTTTGTCGATCCATTCACCTTAAATTCGCACAAACGCCCGGCCGTCGCTGTTAAACAAGTAGCAATTCTCAGGCGGTAATCGCAAACCGATGCGTCTGTCTGCTTTTATCTCAAGCCTGAAAGTATGGCGCATAACCAACGGTTCGCTACCGTAACCGCTATTTACGTAGAGCAAAGTCTCGTTGCCCATCTGCTCAACAAACAAAATTTCCCCTTCGATATCCGCCTGCGCAAGCTCGGTTAGCTGGATATGTTCCGGGCGGATCCCAAGCTGCACCTTCTGCCCCTCCGGCACGCCCGCGCCATTCACCGGCAGCGAAATAAGCTGGCGGTTCTCCAGCATTACATCGGTGCGCTGGGCGTTGCCAGAAACTAAAACGCCAGGGATCAGATTCATTTTTGGCGAACCAATAAACTGCGCGACAAACACGTTTGCCGGGCGGTCATACAATTCCAGTGGTGTTCCCACCTGCTCTATTTGCCCTTGATTGAGCACCACGATGCGATCTGCAAGCGTCATCGCTTCGACCTGGTCATGGGTGACGTATAAAATCGTGGCATTAATCCGTTTATGCAGGGCAGCGATTTCCATACGCATCTGCACGCGTAGCGAAGCATCAAGGTTTGAAAGTGGTTCATCGAACAAAAACAGGCTCGGCTCGCGCACAATCGCCCGCCCGATCGCCACGCGCTGGCGCTGGCCGCCAGAGAGATCTTTCGGGCGGCGGTCGAGCAGATGCTCCAGTTGCAAAATGCGCGCACTTTCACGCACTTTTTCGTCGATGGTTTTGAGCGGCAACTTTGCCATTTCCAGCGCGAACGCCATGTTCTGGTACACCGTCATATGCGGATAAAGCGCGTAGGACTGGAACACCATGCCGATGCCGCGCTCTGACGGAGAATCGTCGTTAACGCAAACCCCATCGATGCGCATCTCGCCGCCGCTGATTTCCTCAAGGCCTGCCACCATGCGTAGCAGCGTTGATTTCCCGCAACCAGACGGCCCAACCACCACCACAAATTCCCCGCTATTCACTTCCAGATCGAGCGGTTTAATCACCTCAGATGCCGTGCCGTAACGTTTTTGAATTTTATCTAGTACGAGTTGCGCCATGGTTATCCCTTAATCGCTCCGCTGGTCAGCCCGCTGACAATGCGTTTCTGGAAGATAAGTACCAACACGATAATCGGCAGAGTCACCACCACCGACGCCGCCATAATGCTGCCCCACGGCAGCTCAAATGTAGACGCGCCGCTGAACATACTGATGGCGACCGGCACCGTGCGTTTGTCGCCGGAAATAATAAATGTCAGCGCGAACATGAACTCATTCCACGCACCGATAAACGCCAGCAGTCCGGTGGTAACCAGCGCGGGAGCGAGAATCGGCGCAAACACGCGGCGGATAATGGTCCAGGTTTTGGCACCATCAACAATCGCCGCCTCTTCCAGCTCAATAGGAATCGACTTCATAAAGGTGGTGAGCACCCAGACGGTAAACGGCAGCGAAAACGTGGTGTACGACAGCACCAGCGCACCGAGCGAATCATAGAGCCCGAGAAAACGCACCAGCTCAAACATGCCCGTCAGCACCGCGACCTGCGGGAACATCGAGACACACAGAATGGTGAATAGCAGAAATTTACGCCCACGGAACGGCACCCGTGCCAGTGCAAAAGAGGCGGTAATCGACACCAGCAGGCAAATGCCGACGGTTATCGTCGCCACCAGTACCGAGTTCAGTAGGCTGCGGGCGATGCCGTTATCCACCAGCGCGGTGACGTAGTTTTGCCAGTGCCAGCCGCTGGGTAAATAGGCAGGAAGGAACAGCTCCTGCCCGGTGCGAAGCGAGGTGATAATCGCGTAGTAAAACGGGAACACGCAAAACAGCACCGCAAAAGTCGCCCCGGTGTAAATCACCAGTTTGTGGGCAAAATTGCGCTGCCGAAGAGTGGTTTTCATCACCGCTTCTCCTTCTCATTTAAGCGCGAGACGCGGATGAAACAGGCGGCAATGCCTGCCACCATCATAAACACCAGCACGGACGCCGCCGAACCCATCCCCATATCCTGGTACGAAATAATCTGCTCGCGGGCATAACCGGAAACCGACATTGTGGCCTCGCTGTTAGAGGTGAGCACGAAGATCAAATCGAAGATGCGCATTGCATCCATCACGCGGAAAATCAGCGCCACAATCATCGCCGGCATAATCAACGGCAGCGTGATGCGCTTGAACCTTTGCCACGGGCTGGCACCGTCTACGCGAGCGGCCTCGTAGAGATCGGTTGGGATCAGCTGCAGCGCTGCCAGTAACATCAGCGCCATAAACGGCGTGGTTTTCCAGACATCGGCAATCACCACCGCCCACATCGACAGCGATGGCTCGGCAATCCACGCAAGATGGGCCTGATAGCCAAATATTTTCGCCAGTAAGTCGTTCACTACGCCGTACTGGTCGTGGAACATCCAGCCCCACATTTTGGCGCTCACAATCGTCGGAATCGCCCACGGCACCAGAATCGCGGTGCGCACTAAGCCCTGACCGCGAAATTTCTGGTTCATGAGCAGCGCCAGTAACATCCCCAGCAATAGCTCGATACCAACCGATACCACAGTAAACCACAAGGTGTTGCCGACAGCCTGCCACCACAGCGGGTCAACCAACACACCGCTGCTGTCGCCGTCATGTGTCGCGTAATAATTTGCAAGCCCCACCATTTGGTACTCGGACGGGTTATCGAGCATCGCGTTGGTGAAACTGAAAAAGAAGGTACGCACCAGCGGCCATCCCGCCGCCAGTGCCAGAAGTAAAAGTGCAGGCGCCACCAGTATCCACGCGATACGGCGACGCCGTTGTTGGTAGCCTGTATGCGCCAACTAATGCCAGTCCTTACCTTTGACGCGCTCCAGACGTTTTTGCAGATCGGCGACCGCCGTTTTGCCGTCGCTGCCGCCGTTGAGCACTTTAAAGGTCACGTTATAGATTGCATTCGAGACGCGCGGATACTGGCTTTTGGTGGCCGTTGCAGGGCGAGGTACAGCGTTGGCAAAGATCTCCTTAAACATCGTCAGATGCGGTGCGGCTTCCAGTACGGCTTTGTCTTCGTACAGCGCTGAACGCGTCGGTGCGAAGCCGAGATATTTCAGCTGCATTTTCTGCGAATCTGCATCGGTGAGGATTTTTAGCAGAGCAATGGCCGCATCTTTATTTTTGGTATTGGCGTTAACTGACCATTGCCAGCCGCCCAGCGCGTTGGCAGACTTCCCGTCCGGCCCGGCAGGAAGCGGAGCCACGCCCACTTTGCCTTTCAGCGGGCTATCAGCGCCTTGCGAGAGCAGATACGCGTATGGCCAGTTGCGCATAAATAGCGCATCGCCGTTCTGGAATACCGCTCGCGACTCTTCCTCTTTGTAGCCTAACGCCCCTTTCGGCGTGATTTTGCCCATCCAGCCTGCGACCATATCCAGTGCTGCCGCCGCTTTCGGATTATTAACGGTCACGTTCCCTTTTTCGTCGATAAAGGTGCCGCCGCCGTAAGAGTCAATCCACTCCAGCGCGTTACAGGTCAGCCCTTCATACGATTTGCCCTGGAAGATCATCCCCCAGAAGTTTTTGTGCCCCGCTTTGCGCTCTTCGTCCTGAATTTTGGTCGCGATGCGCGTCAGGTCTTCCCAGGTTTTTGGTGGCTGTTCGTTATATTTTTCCAGCAGGTCTTTGCGGTAATACAACACGCCAGTATCGAGGTACGCAGGCACCGCTTTCACTTTGCCGTTCACCGTGTCATTCGCCCACGGGCCGGGGAAGAAATCACCTTTCATATCGCCGACTGCATCGGTTAAATCGAGCGTTTGCTTATCGAGCAGCCCCACCCAGATAGTATCCGACTGGAACAAGTCCACAGCTTTCTCATCTTTGGCGGCAAACAGTTGTTGTAGCAGAGCCAGCTTTTCGTCAGAAGCTGCCGGGAACTCGATAAACTCCAGCTTGTTGCTGGTCTGCTTTTCAAAACGATCTTTGACGTATTTGCAGTATTCCTTACCGCCAGGCGAGATTGGGCATTCCATGCGCAGGGTATCGGCAAACGCAGCGTTAGAAACGCCCGCAAGCGCTAAGGTAATAAGACTTAACGTCAGCTTTTTCATTGTTTCCTCTTTTGTTCAGACCAAACCTGAGGGAGTGCGTTTTGAACGCACCAATAAAAAAGCTAGTTAACAATCGAACCAGACGACAACTTAGCGCCCTAACCTTTGTGCGAATTCTCGACGTAGTGCACGTAACGCTATTTTTTATTTCACTTTTGCGTAGGACGCGCTATGCGAGTAGATAATTGGTTTTTGAAGGATGGATAAGCGTGAGCGCCATCCACCCCTGTGTCATCACCACTCCATCCATTCCCCGCCACGGTTACTGCTCTCACGCACTGTTTCGATGAACTTCATTCCCGCAATCCCTTCGGCAATACCCGGCAACCACGGGGCTTCGCCGCCACGAATTTTCAGCGCCGCTTCGCGATAGATTTGCGCGAAACCTTCCAGATACCCTTCCGGGTGCCCGGCGGGGGTGCGGCACTGATGGCGCACGGAGTCGTGGTTATTGACGCCATTTCGTGTGACAGTGTAACTATTACCATGATGCGGGTGAATTTCCAGAATTTCAGGTTGTTGCTGGCGGAAACTGATAGTCGCCCTGCTTCCTACAATGCGTAGGCGCAGATCGTTTTCAAAACCGGGTGCGACCTGGCTTGCCCACAAACGGCCGCGCGCACCGTTGGCGTAGCGCATTTCAGCGTACACTTCGTCGTCCATCACTCTTCCCGGAATGCGCGTCAGAAGCTCACCGCGCACGGTATCGGGTTCCATGCCGCTGACAAATGCCGCCAGTTGCCAGGCGTGGGTACCGATATCACCGATCGCTCCTGCTCCCGCCATGGCCGGGTTTCCGCGCCAGCTCGCCTGTTTGTTGTCGGTCAATTCCAGCCTGTCGTTCAGCCAGTCCTGTAAATACTCTACTTCGATGGCGCGAATATCGCCGATTTCGCTGTTAGCGATTCGCGCACGGGCCTCGCGCACCATTGGAAGTGCGCTGTAGTTATGGGTCAGAATAAATTGCAGGCCAGTTGCATGGATAATCTGCGCAAGCTCCTGCGCCTCGGCAAGCGTAACCCCGAGCGGTTTGTCGCAGATAACGTGAATACCGTGTTCCAGAAACACTTTTGCCACCGGAACGTGCAAATGGTTGGGCGTGACTATCGAAACTGCTTCAATGCCATCCGCGCGAGCTGCCTCGCTCTGCGCCATCTCCTGCCAGCTGGCATAACTGCGTGAGTCTTCGATAAATAGCGCTTCCCCGCTGCGTTTTGCCACTTCCGGTGAGGACGAAAACGCCCCCGCCACCAGTTCAAACTGATCATCCAGGCGTGCCGCAATACGGTGCACGCCGCCAATAAATGAGCCTTCACCGCCACCCACCATGCCTAACCGAATACGTTTCATGTTTACTCCTCCAGCCCGAGCATGCGACGCACCGCGGATCTCTCGCTGTCGCGCAGCGCAAAGTCGTCAAAGGCATATTCGGCAACCGGAATAATGTGTTCCGCGATAAATTTGGCCCCTTCGCGCGCGCCTGCATCACCTGCTTTCAGGCAACACTCCCATTCAAGCGTAGCCCATCCGCTGTAGTCGTATTGCGCCAGTTTGCTGAAAATCCCGTTGAAATTAACCTGCCCGTCGCCGAGGGAACGAAAACGCCCCGGGCGTTCAATCCACGGCTGATAACCCGCGTAAACACCACTTTTTGCCGACGGTAAAAACTCAGCATCTTTGACGTGAAAGGCTTTGATTCGCGCATGGTAATGGTCGATAAAACCGAGGTAATCCATGTGTTGCAGCAGCATATGGCTTGGATCGTAGAGAATATTGCAACGCGGGTGGTTATCAACCAGCGCCAGAAAACGCTCGAATGTGACGCCATCATGCAGATCTTCGCCAGGATGCAGCTCAAAACAAACGTCAACACCTGCTTCGTCAAAAGAGTCCAGAATAGGCTTCCAGCGCGAAGCGAGTTCATGAAACGCTTCACCGAGCAGTTGCTCATTGCGCGGCGGCCAGGGGTAAAAATAAGGCCAGGCCAGTGCGCCAGAAAACGTGGCGTGCGCCTTTAGCCCGAGATTTTGCGAGGCACGAGCGGCTTGTTTCAGACTATCAACCGCCCACTGCTGACGCGCAACGGCATCTTGCGCCAGTTCTGGCGGCGCAAACCCGGCGAATGCGGCGTCATATGCCGGATGCACCGCCACCAACTGCCCTTGCAGATGCGTCGAAAGCTCGCTGATTTCCAGCCCAACATTTGCCAGCAGATTGCGAATTTCAGCGCAGTATTCCAGGCTTTCAGCGGCTCTGGCGAGGTCAAAAATATGCGGCAAATGCGTGGGGATTTGCACCGCTTTATAGCCCAGACCCGCAGCCCATGCTGCTATGGTTTCGAGCGAATTAAACGGTGGCTGGTCGGAAATAAACTGTGAGAGAAATATGGACGGCCCTTTCAGGGTTTTCATTACAACATCTCCTTAATTAAAACCGTGCACTGCTCGCGAACGGCCCGGTCTGCCGCCAGCACCACAGCCAGGCTTTCGACCGCCTGCTGCAAGTGCTGCGACAAATCACTATCCTCAAGAATGGCACGGGCAAAAAACTGCTGTTCACGTTGGCACAAAGCAAAATGATCCGGCTCATCGCTTGCTGTCAGCCATTCATCCTGGTGTACAAACTCGCCCTGGGCGTTTAATTCGCTATGATGAACACGCAGTGATTCGGTGCGCGTGTGCGCTTCAACATTGGCGGATTGCCCTTCGCCAGCGGCTTCGCGGGCGACAATAGAAACAGAACCTTGCGGGCCAATCACATCTTTAATAAAGAACGCCGTCTGGCTCATCATCGGCCCCCATCCCGCTTCGTACCAGCCAACAGAGCCCTCTTCAAAACGCACCTGTAGCTGGCCGTAATTAAACTGTTCGGGGGCGATTTCGTCGCTTAAGCGCACACCAATCGCACTCACCGACAGCGGGCTGGCTTGCACCATCTGGCACATCACATCCAGATAATGCACGCCACAATCCACCATGGGTGAAAGCGACTGCATCAGCATTTTGTGCGTGTGCCAGGCGCTACCGCTACTTTGCTGGTTGAGGTTCATGCGCATCACCAGCGGCTTGCCCAGCCCGTGCGATAACGCAATAAACTGCTGCCACACCGGGTGGTGGCGCAAAATGTACCCGACCACCAGCTTTTTACCCGCCAGATGCGCCGTGGCGACCACCCGTTTCGCCCCGCTCACCGTGGTGGCGAGCGGTTTTTCGAGAAATACATGGCAGCCTGCGGCGAGTGCGGTCAGTGCCAGCGCTTCGTGCGAATCAGGCCAGGTGGCGATGCACACCGCATCGGCCTGCGTTTCGCTAATCGCCCGCTTGAGATCGTCGAACAGGGGAATATCCGCCGCAAGTTGGGCTTTCAGCTTAGTTTTTGAATCTCCGCGAGCCACCAGCCCGCAAAGGGTAAACTCCTCAAGTTGCTGATACGCAAGGCTGTGGGCAGCCCCCATATTTCCGCAGCCCACAACCAGTACGCGCAGCGGCTTATTTGCCATGCTGCTCGCCCTCTTTATAGTTGAAACTAAAGAAGAAGATGGCAGCAATCACCACCGCCGCAATCGCCGGCATCCACCAGAATTGCTGCCATTGAAGTAAGCCTTCAGCACCTTGTGCGGTAACCGAACGGTTAAACACCGCTCCGCTGATTTGCGAACCAATCAGCATGCCAAGCCCGTAGGTAAACAGCACCAGCAGACTTTGCGCCTGCCCCTTCACTTTGTTGCCCGCCACTTTGTCGGTATAGATAAAGCCGATAACAAAGAAGAAGTCGTAACACACCCCATGCAGAATGATGCCGATGTAAATCATCCAGCGGGTTTCTTCGGTGATGCCAAGGGCAAACATCGCGTAACGTGCAAACCATGCCAGCATCCCAATCAGCAGCATCATTTTGATGCCAAGACGGCGGAAGAAGAAGGGAATCAACAGCATAAACAGCAGCTCAGACATTTGCCCGAATGCCATCACGCCGCTGACGTTCTCGAACCCAACAGCAGAAATAAACGGCGCGGCGTAAGCGTAGTAAGCCGCCAGTGGAATAGAGATAAGCGTGGCGCAGATGATAAACACCATGAAATGGCGCTGTTTAAGCAATGCGAAGGCGTCGGCACAAACCAGGTCGCGCATCGAAAGTGGCTTACCGCGATCTGGTGCTGGCGTATTGGGCAGCGTAAAGCTGTAAATCCCCAACACTACAGAGGCGACGGCGGCCAGCGTAAAGATGCCGGTGCTGTCTGAAAGGCCGGTGGTGCCGACAATCAGCCCCGCCACAATCCAGCCGATGGTGCCGAACGCACGTACGATCGGGAACCCTTTTTCGCTGTTTGCCAGGCTGTGGAACGCCACGTTATTGCTTAGCGCGATGGTTGGCATGTAGCAAAGCATATAGGCGAAGACTATCCACAACAGACCACTTTGCCCGCTTTCAAACGCGCCCGGCAACCACCACAGCAATGCCGCGCCAATCAGGTGCAACACGCCGAGTACTTTCTGCGAGGCAAAGAAACGGTCAACCAGCATGCCGAGAACAAACGGCGACAAAATAGAGGCAATCGGCCCGGTGGAATACGCATCACCAATTAGCGCGCTCAGGCCGTATTTACCCATCACGACGCCGAGGGTGACATACCATGCCCCCCAGACGAAAAACTCAAGAAACATCATTAACGACAGGCGTGGGATCACCCATTTATGGGTGACCACTTGTGCCCCAACGGCCGAGTGAGAAGACATAAATCCTCCAGTGCAGGGTATTGTTTTAAGGGTATGAGGTTATTTTTGTAATCGATTACATTAACACTTCATTAAAAATGTAATCGATTTCATGGAGACTTCCATCATGCTGATGAATTATTTGGTAGTATCAATTCAAATCTGGAATGTGGTTCACATTTCAACCGATCGTGCAAAGGATCAACATGTCGATAGATAAAGTGGCGCGCACTGCCGGGGTTTCTACCGCGACCGTTTCCCGGGTATTAAACGGCAACCCGGCCGTGAAGCCGGACACGCGTGACAAAGTGCTGGCGGCGATTGAAGCGTGTGAATATCAGCCTAACCTGCTGGCACGCCAGTTGCGCACGTCGCGCAGTCGCATGTTATTGGTGCTGGTGTCGAACATCACCAACCCCTTCTGCGCCCGCGTGGTGCGCGGCATTGAAGAAGAAGCGGAAAAGCATGGCTACCACATTCTGTTGTGTAATTCTGAATCGCGCCTGACGCGTGAATCGGCCTATTTGCGCCTGCTAAGCGGCAAAGTGGTCGACGGGGTGATCACCATGGATGCCATCAGTTGTTTACCGGGTTTAACCACAATGATTGGCGATTCCCCGTGGGTGCAATGCGGTGAAGGTGATCCCGGTTATCGCGCCTCTTCGGTCACCATCGATAACTTTAAAGCAGCGGCGGCGGCTGTCGATCACCTGATGACCTCAGGCTATAAGCGCATTGCGCTGATTAACGGCGATTTGCGTTATCTCTACTCGCAACAGCGTGAAGCCGGTTATCGCGCGGCCTGCGGGAAAAACTGGCAGGCGGTGGTGTATGCCGACAGCCTCGAATACCAGGCTGGCATACAGGCAATGGCGGAACTGTTTACTCTTCCGGAACCGCCAGATGCCGTATTTGCAATCTCCGATGCATTAGCCGGTGGCGCGCTGCATTACGCTCACGAACAAGGGCTGCGCGTACCTGAGGATGTGGCGATTATGGGTTTTGATGGCGTACCGTTTGGCTCCGTGACTTACCCGCCGCTCACCACCATCGAACAGCCGATGCACCAGCTTGGCGTGCGCAGCGTGCAGTTACTGCTCGAGCGCATTGATAACCCCGAAGCCGAAACCGTGAATGAAATTCTCGACTGGAAGTTATTGGTACGGGGATCGGTGTAGATCTCAGTGACTTCCACAGAAAAAAACGTAATCACTTCTATACTGGGTAATTGAGACGTTCAGCTTCATCGCTCAGACCAACATCGTGTTTTCATGCAGTTTATGGCCTAACAGTGAGGAAACTGGAAGCAACATGACGGTTCCATTCCCCGGCGCTCTCGCCCTGCTCGTTGCGCTATTGCTGGCAAGCCCGGTGAGCTTCGCCGTTGATATCGATCGCCCAAAAAAACACGCTGACGCCGTACTGGCGCTAATGAGTTACACCGTCTGGCCTGACGTTACCGCAAGCGATCTGAATATCGATAGCGGCAGCAATGAGTCGAAAGAGCTGACTATTACGCAGTTCGGTGGTGGCGCGACACTCAGTAAAACTGTGCCGCTCTATCTGGAAGGGACGATGGGCTATAGCCGTTACGACCCACAATTTGTGCTCAGCGATGGCACCAATAGCCGTAAAATCCCGACCAAATGGAACAGTCTTACCGCCACAGGGGGTATCGGCTGGGATTTTCACATCCTTACCGATAGATGGGGCGGCAACCTGGTGCTGCGCCCGATTGCCAATGTCATGCTCGGCACCATGGCGAGCGATTTACGCGTGGGGGCTTATGTATTTAAAAAGCGCAGTAATAGAGATTTCGATTTTCTTAATGGCGGGCGGCTCAATGCTTATGGGCTGGGCGGTTCGCTGATGCTCGATTACGAACTGTTTTCAAAACCGCAGGATATCGATATTGAACTGCGCTATTCGGGGATGAACCTGCAAAGTTTCGGCAGCACTTCCGAAGCCGTCAGAGGCCAGGCCAGCACGGAGAATTTAGGTGTCTATCTTCGCCGTCGCGCCCCCATTTCTGACTGGACGCTGCTTAATAAACCGGTGCGTTATGTTCTGGAAAGTGCCCATACGGAATATCTCGGTGAGCAGCGCGGCCAGCTGGGTTTTAACAGCCTGACATCCGTCGGTCTGGGGTTTGAGCTGGATAGCAGTGATTATGATGTGTTCATCACCCGCACGCGCCTGGTTGCCCGTTATATGTTCGGCAGTAATACCAGTGGTTACGGTTTAGGGCTGGCGATGAGTTTTTGATTTACGACGAATAAGGGTGGATATCGCTTACGCGAATCCACCCTGTAAGAACGAAACTTTAAGTCGGATTGCCATAGCGACATCCGACATATGCCTGAAAATTACTTCAACGCTTCCGGCAACTTAATCACCCACAACTCATTTTGCGACGCCGGTTTCTCCAGCGGTTTTAACGCGATTTTGGTTGCGACTTCGCGCCCGTCACGCGTTAAATGGCCTTTGCCGTCCACTTCATAATCGTCAGCTTTTTTATCGTCAGCATCCGGGTTGTCCAATACTGCTTGCAGGCCGAAATCGTTGTCATTGATGACTGCGATAGTCTGGTTATCAATCAGCGTCATGCCTTCGGCTTTCTCTTGCTGCCAGCCAAGTTTGCGCAAATCGACGACTTCTTTTTTCTCAGCAAGCTTAATGCCACGCGCTTTCAGCTGCGCCGCATCATCAAATTCAGGTGCTTTATCTTTATCAAAAGTGCTCAGGTCGCTGGCCTGGCTGAGATCAACCACATAAACCAGGTTGCGCATCACTTTGTTTTTATCGCCACCCTGCTCCATGATCAGCAGGCGGTTGTCATCCAGCGCCACGATGTCGCCAATTTTGGCGTCTTTGGCTTTCTTGTAGGCATCAACGTCAATCGGGTAGCCATACATCTCAGTTTTGCCGGTTTCCGGGTTGAAACTGACCAGGCGCGTGAACTGTGCACTGTTTTTGCTTTTACCGTCGATATCCAGCGTGCTTTGTACCGCAGCAATAATACGGCCATCTGGCATGCGCGTGATGCCTTCAAAACCACGGTTGGCCTGGCGCCATTTCAGGATATTCGGCAAACCGCCCGCCACACCCTGCTCGCCTTGCTCTGCCTGCGGGCCGTATTTTTTGAGGATCTTACCGTTGCTGTCGATATTGATAATAAACGGGCCATATTCGTCACACAGCCAGTAACCGCCTTTGCCGTCCGGGGTAATACCTTCGGTATCCAGCCCGCGTTTGTCGCTCGACAATTGCTGCAAAGTGTCGCTCAGCGCGATTTCATTGGTTGCGCCAATCAGCCCTTCAGGCAACGGCAAACCGCTGATTGGGCCAGATTCGTCATGCAGTGCATGCGCGTTAGTGGCCAGCGCCTTACCCTCTGCCACGCGGATGGTCATCAGCAGTGGCGTGTATTTTGGGTTAGCGAAAATCTTCGACTCTTTTTTGCCTGATTTTGGCGAGTCTGCATTAGGGCCACGATCGGTTACGGTAGCAAAAACCAGTGTTTCACCCTCTTTGCCCACAAACTGTAAACCTGAGCCCACGCCAACCGGCAACCCATTCGGGAAGTTCGCCGCATAAGCGCCCTGATATTCAACATGGTCGCCCTGCGGGAATGTGACAACGTAACGGCCAACCTGCGGTTCAGCTGCCTGCGTTGCCAGAGGGAATAAAGAGGTCAGTAATAACGCAAAAGGTTTCAATTTCATGGTGTTTGCTGCCCTTGTTTTTGGTCACCTGGTTTTGGTCAACAAGGTATAAAGCAGTGATATGACACAAATATGACTGTTTTCTTACGTGATTACTTTACGTGACTAAATATCCCGCACGGGTTGCCGATAACCTGATGTGCTGGCTGAAACGAGTCAGGTCATTTTATAAACAAAAGGGTATCGCATGTCCGTCAGGCGTTTTTCGATTTTAGTTTTCAGTACATTACTGATTATTTTTCTTGTTAGCACTGCATCCAACATTTGGTCATTAACTCGTAGCAATCAATCTCTTGATGACGTAAACCGCGAAATTCACGTGGTGTTATCCGTTATCGACCCTATCAATCACAGCCGCACCATGCGCGTTCGTGCCATGGAAGCGCTGGAAGAACATGAACAAGGCTCCCCAGAACAAGGGCAACTGGCGCTGAACGGTGCGCAAGCAGTGCTGGATAAAGCCAACGCGGCATTCCAGGCCTATCTTGACGCGCCAAAACAGCCTGGCGAACAGGTATTAACCGATGCGTATCAAAGTGCATTTGTGGCTTACCGTGAGCAAGGTTTGCAACCGCTGTTGGATGCTGTCAAAGCTAACGATGTTGCACGTGCCCGTGGGCTGGTGACATCCACCCTGCCAGTACTGGATAAGCAATTTGAAGTGGCACTGGATAAGCTGCTCTCTTTTCGCCAGCAGTACGCGCAGCAACTCAATGAAAACGCGCAGTCTGGATTCAAACAGAGCTTGCTGAGCATCGCCATTTTTGCGCTGATCTTCGCCGTTATCCTCGGCGCGGTTTACTTATTGCTGAAAAAACGCGTGCTGACCGAGCTGGATAAAGCCAAATTGCACTGCACTGAAATCGCGAATGGCATGCTGCATACGCCGATTGTCGCCAAAGCGAATGACGAAATTGGCGCGATGATGCGTGAACTGGAACAGATGCGTGTTTCGCTGGCGAGTATTATTGGCCAGGTGCGCGAGTCGAGCCAGACGGTGGCTTACGCCTCCGAAGAGATTGCGGCCGGGAATACCGATCTTTCTGCCCGAACCGAAGAACAGGCGTCTTCGCTGGGTGAAACTGCGGCCAGTATGGAACAGCTGACTGTCACAGTGAAACTGACGTCCGATCATTCAAACCAGGCGAATAAGCTCGCGAGCGGCATGTTAATTGCAGCAAATGACGGCAATGAAATTGTTAGTGAAGTTATTGATTCAATGCGCAATATTGAGTCCAGCTCCAGCAAAATCGACAATATCATCAGCATCATTGAAGACATCGCTTTCCAGACCAATATCCTGGCACTGAACGCGGCCGTGGAAGCGGCACGAGCCGGTGAGCAAGGCCGTGGGTTTGCGGTGGTAGCAACAGAAGTGCGTAACCTGGCGCAACGTTCGTCGGTCGCGGCAAAAGAGATCAAAGAGCTTATCGAGCTTTCTGGTGAGCAGGTGAATATCGGCAGCAATCTGGTGAACCGTGCCGGCGAAAGCATGCAGCGCATTTCGGCTTCGATTAAACAAGTGACGGGGCTTATGGAAGAGATTGCAGTGTCGACCGGCGAGCAAAGCCGTGGCATCGAACAAATCAACCAGGCCGTAGTGCAAATGGATGTGGTGACGCAGCAGAACGCCGCGCTGGTGGAACAAGCGTCGGCAGCGGCGATGTCGTTGAAGGAGCAGTCGCAGGCGTTAAATGAAACGGTAGCAGTATTTAAGCTGGCGTGATGTGTATTAGCTCAGACCTTACCTGACATTGTCATACCATCGAGCTTAACCTTATCTGACAGTCCGCTCCGTGCGAGGGGCGGACGTTGTCATTTTAATAATAATCTTGAGTATTTGAACATTTTATTAATGATAATATTCTACACACATCTAAAAATATCATGTATTTAATCTGGTATATAATTTTTATACGTAAAACATACAATTTCAATATGAATTAATTAGGAAGTGCAAGGGTTGCTTTAAAGATGTGGGCCTGCGACTTTAATAAAACAGCCGGAATAATAATTCCGGCTGTTTTAGTTTATTTTAATGAGTTGTTTACCTCTCTAAAAACTTCAGTAAATATTTTTATGGTATTTTCTGAAATATTATCATGATCATGTGTTGCAAAGGCTGCAGCTACCGCATAGTGGTTATATCCGCCAGATGGTCTGATTTTGATGCTATTAACTGCCAGATATTTTTCAATACGTTGAACAATGCGGTCTCCTGCGGGAAGATCTTTATATTCAATTTTTGAACCGCTCAACTCTTTTTTATAAACATCACAAAAAATATTTAAATAAAATTCGGGGTCTAGCAGATCTTCTACATCTGTAGGAATACTGTCCTTCCCTATCATATTTAGGTCACGGAACTGAGAGAAATTGAACACCGACTTCTTTTTCAATAGTTTCTGCTGGATCAGCGATTCTAGTTTTTGATCGGGTTTCCCGTTGTAATCATGCAATATAGTAATATTAAGACCGTTCGCGCCTAAAAGCGAGACGAACGTGGCGACGTTACTTAATCCGCCTACCGGGACGATGGTGGCATTACTAATGAGACCTGAATGCCCCTTGGACTCAACTATTTTTGACATAACTTGTAGTATTGAAAGTTCTGATATCCCTTCGACGAGTAAGTTATATTTTGTGACAAATAGGTTCTGGGCCAAGTTCCATCCCAAAGCTGCTTGTAAAGGGAAGATCGTGCGTGGGTCAGAGCCAGATAAATTGTCTGAAATAGTCGTACCTTTTTTTATTTTATCTTCTACTACTCTAACTTGGTGAAGTCTATTTGAGTGCACCATAAACGGTGAATGTGTGGTATATACAACTTGGTGATCTTTTGAAAGATTATCAATATAGTTAAGAAAGTCTGTTTGAGCCAGCGCGTGTAATGCCAGAGCTGGCTCATCTAGTAACAGAATTAGTTGTTTTTGGGAGTTCCGCCCGTTTGGATCAATTTGATGTTGAACGCTGTCAAACCATACTAAAAAGCTGAAAAACCAAATAAAGCCTCGGCTTCTTTGATCAAATGGAGTGGATACTCCACGATGACGCCTGTTTTTAATACGTAGATAAATATTCGGCCCATTGTTGAAAGGAGATGCATCAGAAGAATCTGGACGAATATCTATTTCAACTTCCAAGTCTTCATTTTGTTTCCAAAATTCGAGAACTTGATCGGTTAAACTTATTGAAACCGCTTCAATTTGAGATTTCAACTCTTCATAGGAAGTATTATTATCAAAATCTTCAAGATCAACTCCTGCCATGCGAAGCAACGCAATAACAGCCTTATGCTTGGGCTCAATTTGCTTGTGTGCATTAACAGGATCTGCAGCAGCAGCAGCCACTCGCTGTTTTAAATCAGCAAGGTTGAGCTTGCCCGGTAATATATCGTAGTCGCTGAAATATAAAAATTTAGGTATGTAGGTCTTAAAAAGACTATACGCATCGTATGAACATATTTGGTCCCAGCCTGAAGCTGTATCTGCAGCAGCTACTCTATTCTTCAAAGAATCAATTATGGATTTATCTGAATCGTTATCCGTTGCTATATCAAGTAATTTTTTTAACGCAGTCCTAATTCCATTTGAAGTATTAAGGATTTCCTTTGCTGCATCACTCAAGTTCGAATTATTGGCAAGTTTTTTTAATGCGAGCTTATCACTAACGTCTATATTAACTATCGTTTTGTTATCATAATTCCTTATTAATTTGAATGTAAATCCTGCTGCTATCTCCGTATTTAAGGCAGCATTAACTTTGTTAATTTCTTCGTCAGTTGGTGCGTAAGTTAGTGTGACGGCACTATCGGGATCGTCTGCATGACGACGCTTGTAGGCAGTGAGATCTTTTCTGGGATAATCATCGGTGACATTAAATACTTCCTTACCTAGAGCATCATTTGACTTATGTAACGCTTTTAAGAAAACTGTTTTACCAGCTTCATTCATACCGACAATTACAGTAACATCCGAATCGATTGAAACTTCTTGAGGTTCATTAATAGAGCGAAAGGGTCCTACATTTACGCTTACAAGCTTCATAGCTTTATTTCCTTCATAATAATAAAAACAATTTGATATCCAAAAATTGAATGGCAATTGTCTTTTCTGATGATGGATAAGTAGATTACGTTAATTTATCCATGTAGTGCCTGTGAGGCCACGTCGGTCCACTTAATGTTACATGGTAAGATGCTGAACGTCTTCTTTTCGTTGTGAGTTCAATTGGTCGATGCAACGCTATCCTTAAACAAGGAGGGCGTTACCATGAAACAAAGATCCCGTATTTACTACACGCCAGAACAGAAAGCGATTATCTGGGACAGGTATAAGCAAGGTGATTCTTTGCATGAAATCGCCAGAATGTTCGACAGATATCACTCTTCTATTATGCCCACGATTTACCAAACGGGTGGGTACCGTCCTCCAATTCGAAAACGGCACCGGTTATCTCTTTCGCTTGATGAAAGAGAGGAGATATCCAGAGGGCTGGTAGCCAAACACAGTATCAGGGAAATAGCTGATAAATTATCAAGAGCCCCCTCGACTATTAGCCGCGAGATACAGAGGCATGGAGGCGCAAATCAATACCGTGCAGCAAAAGCTGATAAGGAAGCGTGGAACAGTACCCTCAGGCCTAAACCTTGTAAGCTAATTGAATGCCCCGCATTGTGTAAAATCATTGCGGAAAAAATGCATCAGGGCTGGGCACCAGAACAAATCGCCGGTTGGTTGAAACGCTGTTATCCCGATAATCAGGAAATGCATGTGTCACATGAAACGATTTATAAAACGCTTTTTATACAAACCCGGGGAGCATTAAAAAAAGAACTACAACAGTGCCTCAGAAGCGGAAGAACAGTGCGTAAATCCAGAACAACATCGCTTAAAGGGAAAGGATTAGGGTCAATTCCGGGCGCGATACCCATCAGCGAAAGGCCACCTGAAGCCGCAGACAGAGCCATACCGGGTCACTGGGAAGGTGACCTGATCCAGGGCTCGAAAAACTCTTATATCGTCACACTGGTAGAACGCCATTCCCGCTTTGTTATGCTGGCAAAAATCAGTGATAACAAAACCTCCACAGTAATATCAGCACTTATCAGACAAGCCCAAAGTTTACCTGCAGAACTGTATAAAACATTAACCTGGGACCGGGGTGCTGAAATGACCAACCACATCATGTTTACCGTAGCCACTGATATGCAGGTCTATTTTTGTGATCCTCAATCCCCCTGGCAGCGTGGTTCAAATGAAAATACGAACAGATTGCTCAGAGAGTATTTTCCAAAAGGGACAGACCTTTCAGTTCACAGCCAGCAAAGATTAAATAGTGTTGCCAGGCAACTTAACGAGAGGCCGAGAAAAACACTAGACTTTGAGTCACCCGCAGAGCGATTTAACCAGTGTGTTGCATCCATTAGTTGAACTCACAGCTCATAGCTGACTGTAAGATGTAGTAATGGTGTCGAATGCCGCGCCAGCGACATCCGACACAACCACCGTTTTACCAAACCTTTTCGGCAAGTTCCGTCACCAGGCGGACTTTGTCCCACTGCTGCTCTGGCGTCAGGCTGTTGCCCTCTTCTGTTGACGCAAAACCACACTGCGGGCTCAGGCAAATTTGGTTGATATCGACATATTTTGCCGCTTCGTTAATTCTGTCCTGAATCTGCTGTGGGTTTTCCAGTTCGCCATTCTTCGTGGTGATTAACCCCAGAACGACCTGTTGATGACCCGGGCGCACAAAGCGCAGCGGCGCAAAATCACCCGAGCGGTCGTTGTCGTATTCGAGGAAGAATGCATCGACGTTAACCGTGCCGAACAGCACTTCGGCGACCGGCTCGTAACCGCCTTCAGAAATCCACGTTGAGCGGAAATTACCGCGGCAAACATGCAGGCCGATAACCAAATCGTCCGGTTTCCCTGCCAGCGCTTTATTCAGTACCTGCGCATAAATCTGTGCCAGCTGGTCCGGGTCATCACCACGCTCACGGATCTCATTACGCTGCGCGTCGGAGCATAAATACGCCCACACGGTGTCATCAAGTTGCAGATAGCGGCAACCGGCGGCATAAAACGCCTGAATCGCATCACGCCAGGTGGTGGCGAGGTCGTCGAAATAATCGTTTAAATCAGGGTAAACCGTGCTGTCGATTGCGTTACGGCCACCACGGAAATGCAGCACGCTCGGGCTTGGGATCGTCATTTTCGGCACGGCATCGCCACTGATGCTTTTCAGGTAGCGGAAATCTTCCAGCATCGGGTGCGAACCAAACCCCAGTTTGCCCACCACACGCACGCTGTGCGCTTTGGTCTGCACGCCGTTGAACTGAATGCCCTGCTCTGACTCATAACGCTCAACGCCTTGCAGCCCGTCAAAAAAGTCAAAGTGCCACCAGGCGCGGCGAAACTCGCCATCGGTAACCACATGCAGGCCACAGGCGCATTGCTGCTCGACCGAAGCGCGAATGGCGTCGTCTTCAACTTTGCGTAACTGGCTGGCGTCAATCTCCCCGGCGGCAAACGCAAGGCGCGCGTTTTTGATGGTGGCTGGACGTAAAAAACTCCCGACGATGTCGGCACGGAATGGAGCGCGATGTGATGTGGATTGTGGCATGTGTTTTCTCCGCTGCCCGACTAACTAATTTAGCAAGGTGATAATTCATTATTTGAATATTTAGCCATCTGGACGGCTATATTGTGTAATTGAGAATGGCAGATGCCGCACATGAGAACAAACGAAGATCTTTCATGGTTGTTGAAAATAATTCATGTTGTTAAAGCGATGTGAATTGTAAGTTGATCTGCGTCACAGTTTGCCGTTAAATGTGACGTCCTGTTTTTGAGCCTCCTCATTATGATTGTTCGCCCGCAGCAACACTGGTTTATCCGCTTATTCGTCTGGCACGGTTCAGTTTTACAAAAAATCTACTCACGCCTGCTGTTGAATGTTGCACTCTCGATAAGCGTTATCTTCTTTCTTCCCTGGTATGAAACGCTCGGCCTGAAACTCACCATTGCGCCCTTTAGTATTCTTGGCGTGGCGATTGCGATTTTTTTGGGGTTCAGAAATAGCGTCTGTTATGCCCGCTTTAACGAGGCTCGCACGTTGTGGGGGCAACTGGCGATTACTCAGCGTTCGTTTTTACGCGAGACAAAAAGTCTGCTGGGCGACAATAAAGACCAGATTGAAACGTTCATGAATTTGCAGGTCGCGTTTTGCCATGCCTTGCGGCTGACGCTGCGTAAACGCCCGGTAGAAGAAACGCTCAAGAAATACCTGTCACATGATGATTTACAGTGGGTGGTCAAAAGCCACGCGCCGTGCAACCGCATCTTGTTGCTGATGGGCGATTGGTTAGCCGATAAGCGCAAACAGGGCCTGATTTCTGACGTGGTGTGGAGCAGTCTGAATCACCATCTTAACGATCTGTCGGCCGTTGCCGGAGGCTGTGAGCGCATTGCCAGCACGCCATTACCATTCGCCTACACGCTGATTTTGCACCGCACAGTTTACCTGTTTTGCATCATGCTGCCGTTTGCCCTGGTGACTGACCTGCATTACATGACGCCGTTCTTATCGGTATTTGTCTCGTATACGTTTATTTCGCTCGATACGCTGGCAGAAGAGCTGGAAGAGCCGTTTGGCACTGAAGACAATGACCTGCCGCTGGATGCCATCTGCACTATTATTGAGCGCGATTTACACGATATGGATGGGAGTGAAGAGTTGCCTGAGAAATTGCGCCCGAACCGCCATTATCGGCTGAGCTAGGCGCACTATTTATTCATGCATACCCTAAATAATTCAAGTTGCAGGTAGGCGGCAAGGGAACAAATCCCCAGGAGCTTACTTGAGTAAGTGACTGGGGTTTGCGAGTGCAGCCAACACCCCTGCAGCTTGAAGTATGACGGGTAAAGCGGCTTAGAAGATTGGGCCGACAAAATCACGCTTACCCAATGGCACACCCGCCTGACGCAAGATGTCGTAGGCGGTGGTGAAATGGAAATAGAAGTTCGGCGTCGCAAATTTGTAGACGTAGTTGCGGGCGGTGAAACGCAGTTCGTGCTCGCGAGCCATCACCACGATTGGGCGCTCATCGTCGCCGTCCAGTTGCGCATCGGTAATGCCTTTCATGAACTCAGCCGTGGCGTTGATACGCGCCTGAAGCTGAGCAATCGTCGTTTCGTTATCTTCCATGACCGGTGCATCAACACCTGCCAGGCGAGCAATGGCACGTTTCGCCATATCGGTGGTGATTTGCACCTGGCGCACCAGCGGATACATATCTTCCGCCAGTGATGCAGTCAGCAGGCTCTCTTCTGTTTTACCGTTCTCTTTCGCCCAGGCCGCGGCTTTATCCAGGATCGCAGACAAATTGTTTAAACCGAGGATGAACTGCGCATTGGTTTCGCTATAAATCGACATTGTTACTTCCCATATTAATCACAAAAGTGTGGGCAAGATTACACTCACTTAACGCCTTGCGGATAGCGAATTTACGGCTCAGGCAAAGCTAAACCCTTCGTCTGCCCAACCGGTAATACCACCAATCATAATTTTTACCGGGCGGCCCAGGCGCGACAGCTTAAGTGCGGCACGATCCGCACCGTTGCAATGCGGCCCGGCGCAGTACACCACAAACAATGTGTCCGCTGGCCATTGCGCCATGCGCTCCGCCGACATTTCGCGATGCCGTAAATGCAACGCGCCTGGAATATGGCGGCGGGCAAATGCCTCCGGGGAGCCGACAACATGCAGCAGGACAAAATCCATATCTTCGTCTTTTATCGCGCTATGAACGTCATCGCAGTCTGTCTCAAGACACAGGCGCTGGAGAAAATGAGCGGCGGCGATTTCTGGGGCGGCGGCCGGATAATCAGTGACATAACTCATCGAAGTGCTCCTCATGTTGGTGAGTTATTACTATAGAGTGCTAAGCGTGACTTGACGTTTGGCAGAAATGACAGATAACGTGAAGATCATGACAATCGTTCGGGATACACCTTTGCAAAACCCTCTTGTTGTGGTGCTGGCGTATGACGGCCTGTGTACCTTCGAATTTGGCGTGGCTGTGGAAGTGTTTGGTCTGCCACGCACGGAAATGGGCGATAACTGGTATCGATTTGCGGTAGCGGGTATTGAGCCCGGTCATCTGCGCGCAACCGGTGGGATCCGTCTGGCGGTTGATGGCGGGCTTGATCTGCTGGCACGAGCCGGCACCATAATTGTGCCTGGCTGGCGTGGCGCTGATGAAGCCGTTCCGCCCAAGCTTTGCGAAGCATTACGCACCGCGCATTCACGTGGCGCGCGGATAATGTCGATTTGTTCCGGTGTCTTTGTGCTGGCAGCCAGCGGATTGTTGAACGGTTTGCAGGCTTCTACCCACTGGCGTTATACCGAAATACTGCAACAACGTTACCCTGAAATTCAGGTCATGCCGGATGTCCTTTATATCGATAACGGTTCGGTACTGACTTCTGCGGGGAGTGCCGCGGGGATCGATTTGAGTTTGCACTTAGTCCGGCGTGATTATGGCCAGGCGGCGGCAAATAGCGTGGCCCGCAGGCTGGTTGTACCGCCCCATCGCGTGGGAGGCCAGGCGCAGTTTATCGAACAACCCGTTCCGGTTGCTTATGAAAGCAAACGCCTCAGCCCACTGTTCGATTATTTGCAAACCCATCTGGCCTGCGAACACTCGGTAGCGTCGCTCGCTGCGTTTACGGGTATGAGCCCACGCACTTTCTTACGGCGATTTTCTGCGGCAACGGGTACGACTCCGGCACGCTGGCTGCTGAACATGCGCCTGACGCGCTGCCGTGATTTACTGGAAGGCAGCACGTTGTCCGTTGATGAAATTGCCGAGCGTGTTGGCTTTGGTAGTGCAGCCACTTTGCGCCATCATTTTCGCACCAGGCTATCCACTACCCCCGCCGCCTACCGCAAGACATTTACGTCAGGTAACGAAAAATTGATTACCTCACACGAAACAACGTGATAGAGATAACGGCATTATTTAAAAGTCAGCAGATGAAAGTATCTGGAGAAGATATGCGTAAATTGAAAGTAATTGTTTTTTCTGCGGCCCTGATGGCCGGTTCTTTACCAATGGCGATGACTGCGCAGGCAGCAGATGCGCCTGTTGCCGCACCGGCTCCAGCCGCTGCACAGCCAACCTCTTCGTTTGAAATTCAAGAATTTCATGCCGATTACAAGCCATTTAAAATTGGCGACATCGTGCCAGATTTGTACCGCACGAAGCCTTACCAGATAGACGCCTGGCAAATCAGACACCTGCCAGCTCCAGAAGCAGGAAGCCACTGGACATATATGGGCGGGAACTACGTGTTGATTACCGACGCAGAAGGGAAGATTTTGCGTGCCATGAAAGGCGAGATTTTTTACGGGCACTAATAGTCTGGCGAATAGACAGAACAAACCCCGGTTTTAACGCCGGGGTTTGCTTTTCAAACAGGCGCTAATTACGCGCTGCGCATGGCTTTAATCTTCGAGTAACCGTACTCAAAAATCATATCCGTGGTGCACATAAAGACAATCACATCACCCGACCCGCACTCTTCCAGCGTTTCGTTTAATTCAGTATCGAAATCTTTGGACAGCTGCGGCATCAGCATCTGCATATCACCTGGATAATCTTCATCTTCGTCTGCTGGCATGTCTTCAATTTTTGAACCACGCACAACATAAACCAACAGATCTTTGTCGTTGAAGACGATCGGCGCACGCAGGTACTTGCCCGTAGGATGCTTAGCCATTTTGTTACCCTTTTCCGTAAACTCTGAAATTTCGCGCTATCCTCGCAAAAGATGGCGCGAAAAGACAGCCTCATGGTAATGACAAGTGGGCGTTTCACACTAAGATGATGAGAACGTAAACCTGCAATGAGGCTGTTATGAACCAAAAATTGCCTGCCCAGTGCCACTGTGGCGCCGTGGCTTTTACTGTCGAACTCACCGACGGTTTCAATACCATTCGCCGCTGTAATTGTTCGTTTTGCCGTATGCGCGGTGCGGTTGCCGTTTCTGCCCCGCTCTCCGGAATTGAGGTAACGAAAGGCAAAGATAAGCTGACCGAATACCGTTTTAACACCGGCTCGGCGGTGCATTTTTTCTGTTCGGTATGCGGAATTTATACCTTCCACCAGCGCCGGTCTAACCCTGAGCAATATGGCGTGAATGTCGCCTGCATTGAAGGTGTCTCACCTTTCGACTTCCCGAACGTCACGGTGATGGATGGTGTAAACCACCCGAAAGATGGCGGCGGTGGCGTGGCCGGGCATCTGACTTATACGCCTGAATAAGCGATAAGATTTGTTGGCGGGTAAGGCCGTACTTACCCGCCCTGCGAAAATCACTTTTCCCCTAACCGCCAAATTTTCTCGGCGTAGCGCCCAACCAGCGCCAGCGAGATGGCCAGCAGCAGGAAGAAAATCACTTTATTGGTGCCGTCCCAGAACATCTCAAAATAACGGGTGTAGAGGTTAATTCCGAGGAACGTCAGTCCGAAGCCGCGCAGCATACCATCGTCTGTTTTCAGGCTTATCCAGATACACGCCCCTGCCGCCAGAGCAAAAAGTAGCGACCAGTGCAGCAGTTCAATCTGGCGCACGCTTTGCCAGATATCAAAATCGTAATTACCAAAGATCGACAAAATCCACAAAGCAATAAACAGATACAGAAGCCCCATCGCTTTGCTGACCGCAAATACGTTACGTTGCTGCAAAGGTTTTTTAAGTAAGTAACACGCGGCGAGTAACACTCCGCCAAATAAAACAAAGCGAATGGGGTAATTCATACCGAGCCAGTAAGCGCCCCAACCGGAGGCATAACCTGTCGATGTGCCGAAGTAGCTCCCCAACGCCAGCAGGCAAAATATCCAGATAAGACCCGAGCGGCCCAGATAACCAATAACGCCATAAATCACACAGCCGAACAACAATAGCGGTGCTGCATTTCCACTGCCATTATCCAGCGCCATGCCGAGCTGCCATAAAAATAGCGCGGTGAATAAGACGCCCAGGAACAGAATAGCTTCATTGCTGTAGCGTTTATCAGGCGTCTGTTTCTGGCGATAAAACCCCCAGAAATAAAAAGCTAACGAGATCAGCAGAAGAATAATTGCGCGCGTGACGTAGCCAAAATTAAACAGTAACTCCATCAAGTATTCATCGGCCACCAGACTGCCAATCGCGATAATGGCGCAGGCCAGCGCGACCCAGAAGGCATAGCGGCTCATCCTCTGCCAGTCAAACAGCTGAACCGAGAGGTTTTGTTGCAACCGCTGCTGTTCTGCCGCATCAATCACCCCTTCCTGTCGCCAGCCTTCAAGTGTGCGTTGGACGATTTTTTCCTGTTTGCGTGTCACTTTCATAACGGTTTTCCTTACCTGATGTCAGCCACTACGTTACATTCATTTGTCATATTCTAAACCATGCACAAATTCTTAATTCATCACTACGCCTGATAACATTAAGCCTGAGGAGAAATCGATGCAGGACTGGAACCCCGCACTTTATTTGCAGTTTGAAGCTGAACGCACGCGCCCGGCAGCTGAGTTAGCCGCCCGTATCCAACACCCTGGTGCACAGCATATTTCAGATTTGGGATGTGGCCCCGGAAACAGCACGGCGTTATTACGCCAGGCTTTTGCAAGGGCGACCGTTACGGGCGTCGATAATTCCCCGGCGATGCTCGAAAAAGCGCGTGCTGCGCTACCGAATTGCCAGTTTGAGCAGGCGGACGTCGCGCAGTGGCAGCCCGCAGTCAAACAGGATGTGATCTACGCAAATGCGTCGTTGCAGTGGTTGAGTGATCACCCGGCTCTGTTCCCGCACCTTGCAGCGCAGCTGGCCGAAAATGGCGTGTTAGCGGTACAAATGCCGGATAACTGGCAAGAGCCAACACACACGCTGATGCGCCAGGTGGCGGCTGAATTAGGAAATGCCGATTCCGGCCGTGAAGCGTTACTGCCCGCACAGCATTATTACGACTTACTCGCGCAGGCAGGTTGCAGCGTGGATATCTGGCGCACCACCTATTTCCACGTCATGCCGTCAGCGAAAGCCATTATTGAATGGTTAAGCTCAACCGGCTTACGGCCTTATCTCGCGGGGCTCGATAGCATTCAGCAACAAGCATTTCTGGAGCGTTACCACCATTTGTTGCAACAAGCCTATCCGCCGCGACACGATGGCAATGTGCTGATGCTGTTCCCACGCCTGTTTATTGTGGCGCGAAAAACTAAAGCGTAGTCCCCAACTGGCGCAGCGTTTGCACATCCTGCAAAGGTGCGGCGCCCTCCTGCCGGATGTGCAAAATCACCCGGCAATATATTGCCTAACCATATGTATTAAAAAATAAAATCCACGCCACCTATAGCACGATTGACCTAAAGCATTTACCTCAAAAAAGGCTTATTAATTGGAGTTGTTCAACGTTCAATAATAAGGAGGTTTAAAATGGCAATACCCGTTTATCTTTGGCTAACGGATGATGCTGGGAACATGGTGAAGGGGTCTGTTGAAGTCAAGGGGCGTGAGGGCAGTATTGAAGTTGTTGAACTCATGCACGCGGTCGAATTACCTACCGATGACCTGACAGGAAAGATTACTGCCAAGCGTGTACATGGCGACTACGCAATTATTAAGGAAACGGATAGCGCATCTCCATATCTCTACAAAGGCGTGACCACGGGTAAATGCTATCAAAAAGCAGAACTGAAATTTTATCGCATCAATAACAATGGTCAAGAGGAAGAATATTTCCGCACAACGCTTGAAAACGTTCGTGTTAACGAAATTGAGCCGTTCATGCTTGATATTAAAAACCCAATGTTTGAGAAGCATAATCATCAGGAAGCACTTTACCTGAGCTACGAAAAAATCACCTGGCACTATATTGATGGGAACATCATTCACTCTGACTCCTGGAACGAAAGGAAGAACGCATAATGACATGGATATATAAAGTTAACGATAATGCTTTCTATTTGAACGGGACATTCAAGTTTAATGCTATGTACTCAGGAAGGCCGGGTTATAAAAACAATACGGCACATGAATGCGTTGAAGGAAAGGGGCCGCTACCGCGAGGAACATATCATATAAGTGAACCCTTCTATCACCACAAAACAAAAGCCTGGACCATGCGCCTGACGCCCAACTCATCAAACAACATGTGTGGAAGAGGTGGGTTTCTTATTCATGGCGAAAGCTCAGTTCATCGCGGTGAAGCGTCAGACGGATGTATCGTGGCAACGCTTAGTGAGCGTAAAGATATTGCCGCCAGTGGCGACCATACTCTGATAGTGGAATAACTTCGATGAAGAAAGCATTCGTATTTTTACTCGGATTCCCGATGCTGGCACAAGCATCTGATTATAATTGTGCTGCGGTGGGTAGCATGATGGAAGACGCATTGTTTACCGCCATAACTCGTGACCTAAAAATCGAGGCAAACAGTATTCAGCGTAATAACACGAAGATTGAACACCTCGGCATTTATCCGGTCGGTAAACCATACGCCAAACAGTTGGGTCATGTTGATTTTCAGGCTGACAAAAATCAGTCAGGTAAAACCTTTTTTCCAGAAGATGAATATGTCATGACTAATTTTGAAAATGGCGCTCGAACCATAACGGCAAAATACACCTACATGAACAAAAGTGGGAGGCGTGATGTTTTTATTGCAACAAGTGTTATGAATGCAGATGAGTGCTCAGTGCGCTTTAACGGATATTTGACGCTATCACGGGAATTCTAATCAAACATAATGAATCAACAAAACGCAGCCCGGTGCTCACCGGGCTTGAGCGTATTATTGGCTTTCCAGTCCAGTTTTTCAGCAAGCCGTTGCAACGCTCATTAGCTCATCATTTCCTCTGATTAAAGCGTAGTCCCCAACTGGCGCAGCGTTTGCACATCCTGCAAAGGTGCGGCACCAAAAGAGCGGCGGTATTCGCGGTTAAATTGTGATGGCGACTCATAGCCCACTTGCCAGGCAATACTCGCCACATCCTCGCTGCCGGAAAGCAGCATCCGCCGCGCCTCAAGCAGACGGATCTGCTTTTGATATTGCAACGGACTCATCACCGTCAGCTCTTTAAAGCGGTGATGCAGGCTCGAGGTGCTCATGCCAACACGTTTTGCCAGCTCGTCGATTTTTAGCGGCTCGGCAAAATGGCGTTTGATCCAGGCCAGCGCTTCGCCCACGCCTTTTCCCTGCGTCCACGAGAGTGTTTGCTTCCAGAAAGTCGCACCGGTAGGCGCGGTCACCAGGCGGTAGAGAATTTCCTGCTTAATCAGTTTTGATAACACCGGCAGGTCCGCAGGCGAGTCCAGAAGTTTCACCAGTCGCAAAAATGCATCCTGTAACCCTTCATCGGAATGCGTTACCCAGGCACCGGCATTAGCCGTTTCATTGTTTTTTTCCGGCAGTGATATTTGCAGCGAGACAATTAAATCCGCAATCTCTTTGCTGTTGAGGTCAATACGTACCCCGTAGTAAGGCTCTTCTTCGCAGGCTTGCGTGACTTGCCCGGAGACCGGCATATCAACGGCGGCCATGGAATAATTCCCCGGCCCGTATTCTGTGACGTTGTCACCAATGAGCATCTTTTTGCGCCCTTGCAGCAGCATGCACATCGAGGGTTCCAGCATGCCCCGGTTAAATACCGTGGGTTCTCTGACGCGAATAAACCGCAGCCACGGCAGTGCTGTGAGCAATTCCTGCTCAGTGGAGCCGGACTGCTGATAATGCGCGGCTACACGCTGGCAAAGCTCAGTTAAAATGCGGCCCTCAGGCCGCGCAGTTGTCTCTTGCTCTGGCATATCACTGCCCCATTATGGCTTTGGGTTCAAGATACCCTTCCAGCCCGAAAGTCCCAAATTCACGCCCGATGCCTGACTGCTTAAAGCCACCGAAAGGCGCCTGCGGTTCGTTATAGACACCGTTCACAAACACGCGCCCGGCGACAAGCTGGCTGGCGACGGCCTCTGTACGCCGTTCATCGTTACCGCTGACATAAGCCTGCAGGCCATAAACGGTGTCGTTCGCGATAGCAATTGCTTCGGCATCATCTTTATAGGTAATGACCGAGAGCACCGGGCCAAAAATCTCTTGCTGGGCTATCGTCATGTCGTTGCGGACATTAACAAAAACAGTCGGTTTAACATAGTAACCCCGCGCGAAACCTTCCGGGCGGCCTTCGCCTCCCCACAGCAATTCAGCGCCCTCTTCGATACCTTTGCGGATGTAATTTTGTACGCGTTGATATTGCTGGGCCGTCACTGCTGTACCGTGATTTTCACCAGGTACCAGTTGCGTAATGTCTTTCAGGATTTGTGCTTTGACGGCTTCTAAGCGGCTTTCATGCACCAGTAAACGCGTACCTGCAATACAGGCCTGGCCGCTGTTCCACGACATAACCTGTAGCGCCCGTGGGATGGCCTGTTCAAGATCCGCATCATCTAACAGAACATTGGCTGATTTCCCACCCAGTTCGAGCGTGACGCGTTTAAGCGTATCCACCGCTCCGCGGGCAATGGTTTTGCCGACGACGGTGGAGCCGGTAAAGGAGATTTTAGCGATATCCGGGTGGCGGGTGATTTCAGCGCCGACGACATCGCCACGCCCGGTGACGATATTAAACACCCCGTCAGGCAAACCTGCTGTATGCATACATTCGATGATTAACGCCGTCTGGCGGGCACTCAATTCGCTGGGTTTAATCACCGCCGTTGAACCAGAGGCAATCACCGTTGAGAGTTTGGTCGCAATAAAACCATAATTACCATTCCATGGGGTAATCAGCCCGACCACGCCCAAGGGTTCCATCATTACGCGAGCGTTACCCACGCGGGTTTCGAACGGGAAGCGTGATAAGACGTCGCGCATTTGCAGGAAGCTGTCGCAGGCATGGTTGACCGTCGCTTCGGCAAAACCCACCGCACAGCCGTACTCTTCAACCATGGTGTCGATAAGCTCTGCTTTGCGCGCCGATACCGCATCATGCAGTTTCTGCAACCAGGCCATACGTTGTTCACGCGTAGACAGTCGCATCGCCGGGAACGCCGCTTTTGCAGCCGCAATCGCCTGTCGGGTATCGTCGACATCGGCCAGTCTTACCTGGGTGATTTTTTCTTCTGTGACCGGGCTGACAAGCTCCAGCACTTCGTCACCGTGTGGGGTAATAAACTGGCCGTTGATATAGATGTGATTAATCGTTTTCATGCTGCGCTCCAGGTGTGTTTGACCGCTTTAGTGTCGGCTTAAACGGTGGTTTTCCTGTAGCGCAATGCTGTCAGATGATTGCACAATCCTGCAAAGTATCCCCTTTATCATTCAAGCTGCAGCGGAGGAAGCGTATCAAACACTGAGCGCAGGCAACTCCCCCACATATTGCGGATTTCACTGAAGTATTCGTGTTGTGCAGTGATGGCGTACTGGCGTGAGTCGTCAAAACTTTCGGCGTGATAAATCATCACATCCAGCGGCAGGCCAACAGATAAGTTGGAGTTAAGTGTGGAGTCCATGGAGATCAATGCGCATTGCACCGCCTGCTCAAGACCCGTGTTATAGCTGACTATCCGGTCGATTATCGGTTTGCCATATTTGCTTTCGCCAATCTGGAAATACGGCGTGTCGACGGTCGCCTCAATAAAATTACCTTCGGCGTAAATATGGAACAGGCGCATCGCCTCACCCCGAATTTGCCCGCCGAGGGTAAAGGTGGCGGTGAAGTCAGCGCCATCACGCGCAATGACCTCTTTTAAGGTCTGGCCCACCAACACGGCAGCATCATACAACGAGCTGACGGTGTAGAGATTTTGCGTCGTGGCATCCTGCGCCCGGTGTTGCAACAAATTAATGACGCTCTGGGTGGTCGCCAGGTTTCCGGCACTTTGCATGATTAACGTACGGTCATCGCCACGATGAAAAACATGCAGTTTTTTAAAGGTTGAGATGTGGTCAACACCCGCGTTGGTGCGCGAATCACTGACAAAAATCATGCCGCTGGATAGGTGCATGGCAACGCAATAGGTCATTTTTCGTCCTTTAGTTTCGAGGTTTTTGTTTCCCCTCACCCCAACCCTCTCCCAAACGGAGAGGGGGAAAACACGCGGTCATGTGGCAGAGGGAAAAACTCAATCTGTCCCCTCGCCAGGGGGAGAGGTTCGAGGTAAGGGCAAACTATTACTGCGAACCCTGCATCCGCTGCACCGCGGCTACGGTTTCCATATCCTCATCACCACCGCCCATGCGCACACCGCGCACCGGGCAGGCATCAAGATAATCAAACCCCACCGCCAGTTTCAGGTGGTGGCAGGTGTTGCGCGTATTATTGGTGATGTCAAAACTGTGCCAGCGCCCTTCCACTAGCGCCTCGACCCAGGCATGAGTCGCCACGTGTGCGCTGTCTGGCGTGTAGAGATAACCACTGACATAACGTGCCGGCAGACCCAGACTCCGGCAACAGGCGACAAACACATGTGCGTGATCCTGGCAAACACCCAGCCCGGCGGCAAAAACCTGCGCAGCGGTGTCTTTCACATGCGTTCCACCCGGCGTGTAAGGCATGCGCTCCAGAACTTCACCCATCATGATGGTCAGACTTTCGAGCGGTGAAGTTTCCTGCCAGTAACGCCCGGCAAAGGCCAGAATCGCGCTATCCGGCTGGGTTAGCGGGGTATGGCGCAGCCACACCAGCGGCGAAAGGGCTTCGCCGGAGCCGTCCCCCAACGTTTCACCTTCGGCAATTTCCACTACGCCGGTGGCCTTGATACTGATCGCCTGGTGCGGGCGGTCGAGGGTTAACACATGCAGAATATTGCCGAATGCATCGGTGGTTTGCACTGCCTCTTCCGGCAGTGCCAGCTGCCACGAGATGATGCGCTGGTGTTCCGATTCCTGCGGCGTGAGGCGCAAATATTGAGTACTGTGCTTCACTTTCTGCTCGTAGCTGTAGTGCGTGCTGTGCTCAATCGTCAGTCTCATTGTGCCTCCAGATAGGTGTATTGGATACTTTCGGAAATCGCATTCACCTGGCTTAAAAAACCCGTCAGCCAGCGTTGCAGCCCGGTGTCGATCACATCGTCCAACGTGCTAAAGCGCAGTTCGGCATGCAGAACATGGGCCAGGCGGCGCGGCGCATTGGCACTGTGCCCGCCAATTAATTCCAGTTGGTTGACCACCTCTTCGATGCAGGATCGTAACGAGCGAGGGCTTTCGCTGCGCAAAATCAGCAGGTCGGCAACCATTTCACGCACCAGCTGTTGCTTGTAGATACTGTGATAGGCCTCGCGGGCGCTCACCGCTCGCAATAAAGTGTCCATACGATAGTGCTCACGCACCGCATCGGGGTCGTTATCCAGCAGTTGGTTTTTCACCCCGAGTAACCGCGCGGTGCTGTCTGCACGCTCCAGTAATGTGCCAATGCGGATAAACGACATCGCATCGTTACGCAGCATGGTGCCAAACATCGCGCCGCGAAACAGGTGCGAGCGCTCTTTCACCCAGTCAAAAAAGTCATCGGCGTTGCTGCTGTTGACCCCTTCTTTACGCAGCCGCTTCATTTCAATCCAGGCGGTGTTAATGCTCTCCCACACTTCTGATGAGAGGCTGCCGCGCACCGCGTGGGCATTCGACCAGGCCGACTGTAAACAGCTGTAGATGCTGCTCGGGTTGCGGGTATCTAAGGCAAAATAGTCGAAAATACCGGGCATGGTGAGTTGTTGGTAATATTCCCAATAAGCGGTGCCGCTGCCGGTTAAATTGAGCGGTACCTGCAAGTCCTGGTGCCCGGTTTCGCGAAACGGCATCATGGATAAACGGTTAGTGACGTCCAGTACCCGGGCGATGTTTTCGGCGCGTTCCAGATAACGCGCCATCCAATACAGTTCACTGGCGGTGCGGCTTAACATGATGTGTCATCCTCCAGAACCCAGGTGTCTTTGGTACCACCGCCTTGTGATGAGTTAACCACCAGCGAGCCTTTTTTCAGCGCAACACGCGTCAATCCCCCGGCAATCAGGCGCGTTTCTGCGCCATAAAGTGCAAATGGCCGCAAATCGATATGCCGTGGTGCCAGCCCTTCTTCCACAAACGTCGGGCAGGTTGACAGCGCTAACGTGTCCTGGGCGATGTAATTCTGCGGACGCGCTTTTAACACCGTGCGGAACGCTTCAATTTCAGCTTTGCTGGCCGCCGGGCCAATCAACATGCCGTAACCGCCTGCGCCGTGAACCTCTTTCACCACCATTTGATCCAGCCGTGAAAGCACATAGCCCAGTTGGTCGGGATGGCGGCATTGCCACGTCGGTACATTATTGAGAATAGGCTCTTCGGAGAGATAGAAACGAATCATCGCGGGCACATACGGGTAGATTGATTTGTCATCGGCAACGCCTGTGCCGATGGCGTTTGCCAGCACCACGCCGCCTGAGCGGTAGACCGAGAGCAGACCGGGTACACCGAGCATTGAATCGGGACGAAACGCCAGCGGGTCGAG
The DNA here is from genome assembly GCF_001654925.1 of Buttiauxella brennerae ATCC 51605. Lineage (GTDB taxonomy): Bacteria > Pseudomonadota > Gammaproteobacteria > Enterobacterales > Enterobacteriaceae > Buttiauxella > Buttiauxella brennerae. The sequence continues at coordinate 356,029 of NZ_LXER01000011.1, read as the reverse complement.
AAACGAGTCATCCACCCGGCGATAAATGACATCAACTTTGCACGGCCCAAGTGTAGTGCGCATAAACACTGCGCCCTCTTTGACAAATAAATCAGCACTTTCGACCAGTTCAACGCCCATCTGCTGCGCCAGGAAACTGTGTTCAAAATAAGCGCTGTTAAAGCGGCCGGGCGTAAGCACGACCACGGTCGGATCGTTGACCGGCGAACTTTCGCGCAGCGTTTGCAGTAAATGTGAGGGGTAGCGTTCAACCGGGCGAATACGTTGCTGAGCGAAGAGTTCCGGGTAAAGCCGCATCATCATTTTGCGGTTTTCCAGCATGTAGGAAACGCCCGATGGGGTGCGCAGGTTATCTTCCAGCACGTAATATTGCCCGTCGCCCCCACGCACCATATCCACGCCAATAATGTGTGCGTAAATATCACGATGCAGATTGATCCCCTGCATGCAGGGTTGGTACTGATCGTTAGCCAGCACCTGTTCGGCCGGGATCACACCTGCTTTAAGAATATTTTGTTCGTGGTAGATATCATGCAAAAAGAGGTTCAACGCCTGCACGCGTTGGCGGATACCGGCATCGAGCATCGCCCATTCCGTGGCGGGAATAATACGTGGCACGCTATCAAAGGGAATTAAACGCTCGGCGCCATCTTCATCGCCATAAACGTTAAAAGTGATCCCCACGCGGTGAAACAGTAAAGCGGCTTCTTGTTTCTTGCGCATCACCGCCGTGCTGTCTGCTCGTTGTAGCCAGTTCCAGTAATTTCCATAATGGCCACGATGATGGCCATCCATCGCAAACATTTCATCAAAAAAAGACGCGGCACCGGGGTCCATGTTGATCATAATTCCTCACTTCATGTCGTGTGGAGATAACATGTTATAAGCAGGAAATATGCCAGGCCGTGTTTGGTGCATTTCAGGGGGGGATTTGTCTGTTTATGTGGCAAAAACAGCCGCTCAAAAAAAGAACGCACCATGGCGGTGCGTTCTGTGGTTTATCGTTACGCCTGGCACTGTGTCCAGCGTGCTCGCAGGGTATCGTACACCCAGTTGTAAATCACGGTATACGGCAGGAAGAACAGGAAGAAACCGATCTCGACCATAAACGCCTGCAAGAGTGAAATATCCAGCATCCAGGCCGCCAGCGGTAGGCCAATCAGGATAAAGCCCCCTTCAAAACCCAGCGCGTGAGCGACGCGCAGTGGTAAGCGGCGCTTTTGCCCCATCGGGAAAATTTTATCAAACCCGGCGTTATAAATGATGTTCCACACCATGGCGACGGTCGAAAGCATGACTGCCAGCGCGCCCATCTGAAACAGTGGCTTATCCATAATCCACGCGGCTAAAGGCGCACAAATCGCAATCGCGATAACTTCAAAACCCACCGCATGCAGGATGCGTTCGGCAAATGTTCTTTTTTGGGACTGCATAACTCACTCCAGACGATATAAAAGCAATATGGCTTTGCGGCGTATTATTATCGCTATTAGTGATAGTATTAAGTTAATAGCCATCGAGAAAAGCGATAGGTAATGAATTACTCCCCTGAATCCCTTGAAGCGTTTTTACATGCGGTCGAAACCGGGTCGTTTTCTGCGGCGGCGCGCAAACTGAAAAAAAGCCAGTCAACGATAAGCAGCGCGATTGCCAATCTGGAAGCCGATCTCGGCGTTACACTGTTTGATCGCCAGAGCCGCCAGCCAGTGTTGACTGCTCAGGGGCAGCATATTTTGCCGTACATTCAGTCGATTATAGCCGCGAGCGAAAGGCTCAACGAAGTCTCAGTACGCCTTGCCGGAAACGTAGAGCCACGCTTGAGTTTTGTGCTGTCTGATATGTGGCAAACGTCGCACCACGAATCGATTCTCCAGCGTTTTTCACAGCGCTTTCCGGATATCGAATTTGAGTGTTTGATTGCCGAAGATGAAGACGTTATCGACCTGATTCAGATTGGCCGTGCGCATGTGGGTGTGTTGCGGGTACAGCCGCGTTACCCGGTGGATGTCACGGTGGCGCGGTTGCAGGTCGGGGCTGAAATGGCGATATATATTCACCGCCAGCATGAGTTAACCCGCCTGCCCAGCGTTGATATGGAAATATTGCATACCGTGCGCCAGCTGTGTCTGAGCACCTTCACTGACCCGACACGCAATAAGAGCGGCGGCCCGATGTGGTCATCGCCGTCACTTTTAATGCTGCTGGAGATGGCGGAACAAGGTTTTGGCTGGGGGATTTTACCGCGCTGGCTGGTTGAGCAGTTTGGTCACAATATTTTGCAGGAGTTGCCGGTCGCGGGCTGGCCGCAGCGCATGGATGTGGATGTGTTGTGGTCGAACAAAACGCCACCCGGCCCCGCAGGGCGCTGGATGATTGACCAGTTGCGGGCACAGGTGGCGTGATATTGCACGATAACGCTTTATTTGCGCTTCGGCATCGTCTTCAACAATTCATCAGGGCTGATAGACGCCACTACATCACTGCCCGGCAGCGGCATTTTCAGGATATGGTTTTTCATCTTGCCGATAACGTGCATTTCGCACGGCTTGCAGTCAAATTTCAGGGTTAATACTTCATCCTGATGCACCAGTTGCATCGGGGATGCTTTCCAGCTTTTCACTGAGCCTTTTGCCTGTTTCGGGCATAAGTTAAACGCAAAGCGCAGGCAATGTTTGGTGATCATCACCGGCACTTCGCCCTTCTCTTCATGCGCTTCATAGGCGGCATCAATCAGCTTCACGCCATAGCGCTGGTAAAATTCACGCGCTTTATGGTTATAAACGTTGGCGAGGAATGTGAGGTGATCTTCAGGGTAAACCGGCGCCGGTACGCAAACCGCTTTACGGCTGCCACGCTGGTATTGCTCGACACGGGCATCTGTTAGCGCATCAATAGCTTCACGGCGCAGCTGGTTAAGTTGGCTATTCGGAATAAACAACGCAGCAGGTAAATTCAGGTCCACTTTACGCGCCTGATACATCGTCTGGCCTAATTTCGCCAGGCTATCACGCAGGCTGGAGTAAGCTTTTTCCGGGTTGTTTGCCACATCAAACTGGCCTTCCAGCGTTTTGCTGACGCTCACGCCTTCTTCGCTGGTCACGGTTAGTACCAATTGTTCCTGCCAGCCACTTAATTCCAAATCCACCGCCACGCGGCGTTCGCTGGACGTTTTGGTCAGCGCCTGCTGCCAGTTATGGTCAAGGTTGCGGTTCAGCGGATGGTTCGGGCGCACATTTTTCAGTGTTTCCGGCATCTCATTTGGCCAGACGCGATATTGGTTTTTACCGGTTTTTTCCACAGTATTAGCGCGGAAACCAACGATATCGCGCTTGATCAGCACATTCAGGCCATCGCCATTGGTCAGCGTATCGGTGACGTTCACATCGAGGAAGTCTTTGCCGACTTTCAGCACCTCACCCACTGGCAGGCCGATATACTTCGGTGAATCAAACGCGCCGATATCGATTTTACGCTCGTTAACGAAATAGTCAGTGCTGCCACGGTGGAAGGTTTTATCCGGCGACGGGATAAAGAAGTGCGACGTCACACCGGAAGAAGCGCGAACCAGATCGCTGCGCTGCTCCATTAATTCATCCAGCAGCTGGCGGTAATAAGAGGTGATGTTTTTCACATAGCTCATATCTTTGTAGCGCCCTTCAATCTTGAAGGAACGCACGCCCGCATCGACGAGTGCCGCAAGGTTCGCGCTCTGATCGTTATCTTTCATCGAAAGCAGGTGCTTTTCATACGCCACGACGCGGCCCTGATCGTCTTTAAGCGTGTACGGCAAGCGGCAAGCCTGGGAGCAATCACCACGGTTTGCGCTACGCCCGGTCTGCGCATGCGAGATATTACATTGCCCGGAATATGCCACGCACAGTGCGCCATGAATAAAGAACTCAATAGTCGCATCAACGTTTTCGTGAATAGCGCGGATTTGGTTGAGGTTTAACTCACGCGCCAGAACAATTTGTGAGAAGCCCACATCAGAAAGGAATTTCGCTTTTTCAACGCTACGAATATCGCATTGCGTACTGGCGTGGATTTCAATCGGTGGCAAATCCATTTCCATCACGCCCATATCCTGCACAATCAGCGCATCCACACCAACCTGATACAGGTCGTGAATCATACGGCGCGCCGGTTCCAGCTCGTTATCGTGCAGGATGGTGTTCAGCGTAACGAAAATCTTCGCCCCATAACGGTGAGCAAACGGCACCAGCTCTGCGAGATCTTGCAGGCTGTTACCCGCATTATGGCGAGCGCCAAAACCAGGCCCACCGATATAGACCGCATCCGCGCCATGCAGGATGGCTTCGCGGGCGATGGAGGTGTCACGGGCTGGGCTGAGTAATTCAAGATGATTGGCGTGCAGGCACATAATGGGTCTGTTTTCTGTGTTATGGGCGAAAGGCGGCTATTGTAGTCAGATTGGCTGCGTAAGCATAGATCCGCGAATATGTGGTTTGAGGTATTACGGAGATAACATAATTATCTCAGTGGGTTAACAGAAAATGAGAATAACTCTTGAATGGCTAAAGACGGTGTATTGCCAAATGTTTTAACTTATACTTACATCAGGAATAATTACAAAGAGTGATCATATTAGCTTTAGTTATGTTGTGGCTAATTGAATCACTCAGTTAAGATGATAGAAAATGACAAAAAACACTGAACACTCAAAGCTTTATCAGTCAGAAGGCGTCAGGCTGTTATATAACAATTCATTACCAGGCATTCTGATTACCTTTGTTGCTTCTACTACTCTGGCTTTCACTTTTATTGATGATGCCAACTTTCATGGCAAATTACTCTGGTGGGTCGTGATGACACTGGTGCTGGCCGTGCGGGTCGTAGACACCAAAATGTGGATAAAAAGCGACGCTGAACGTAAAAACAACAAAAAGTGGACGTTCAGGTTTTCTGTCGGGTGTTTAATAACCGCCATGCTCTGGAGTGCGTATGCGGTGACGTTCTACCCGCAATTTAGCATTGAAGAACTGAGCAGTACCAATGTGATACTCGCAGCGATGGCGGGTGGAGCAACCAGCATACTTTCCGCAAGTCTGACTCTCGCAGCACTTTATAACATTATTATTTTGATGCCGATGTCCATATTGCTGATGATGCAATCCGAACAATATAAAATTAATCTCGGTGGGCTAGGCGTTTGTTTTACAATCATAATGATTATCTCGTCGGTGCGTTCCGCGAATTATATTAAAGAAGCCATTTTATTACGTTACAGAAATAAAAAACTGGTGTCGCGCATGGAAGAAACTATCCGTGTCAGAACGCAAGAAGTGTATGAGATGTCGAATAAAGACTCTTTAACGGGCCTGTATAATCGCAGCGCTTTTTTAGCGGCCGCAGAATCTACAGAACTCGACTTTAAAAATAATAAAACCACCGGCTTCTCGATTTTCTTTATCGACCTTGATGGCTTTAAAAATATCAATGACACACTCGGCCATAACGTTGGCGACAAAGTATTGGTTAATTTAAGTGCCCGGCTTAAAAATTGTAATAATACAGATACGTTGATGTGCCGCTGGGGTGGCGATGAATTTATTCTGTTGGCTAAAGAAAAAGATTACTCGTCAGCCAGTGAGCTGGCGGAGCAAATCACCGCCAGTCTGTCACTGCCTATTCGCCTCGATGACCAGACCATTACCCTGAATGCGACAATCGGTATTTCGGTATGCCCGGATCATGACATCTCTATTACGCGCCTTATCCAGCTGGCGGATATCGCCATGTATTCACAAAAAGGGAAATATCCGGAACGGTTTGCCTTCTATAACCTTGATCTCGAACGCGACCTGCGACGTAAAGTCACGCTGAATGAAGCCATGAAAGACGCTCTGGATCGCAACGAATTCCGCCTGGTATATCAACCTATTGTCGATGCAGAGGGTCAGGTCGTGAGTTTCGAGGCGTTAATGCGCTGGCGTTATCAAGAGCAAGAGATCTCACCGGTTGAATTTATTCCCTTGATGGAACAAAGCGGCCGTATTGTTCAGGTGGGAAGTTGGGTATTAGAAGAAGCCTGCAAAACGCTGGCGCAAATGCATAAGCACAGCCCGGATATTTGCATGTGCGTGAATATTTCACTGATTCAGTTCTACGACAAAGGCTTTGTGAATAACGTCATCCGGGTGATTGAGCGGTATGACATTCCGGGCCATTTATTGCACCTGGAAGTGACAGAATCTATCTTCCAGTCCGAACAAATGATGATTAACCAAAAGGTCAGCGAATTACAACAGCGTGGTGTGAAGTTCTCAGTTGATGATTTTGGCACGGGTTACTCAAGCCTCTCAGTTATCCAGAATATGAATATTGATTACATCAAAATCGACCGTTCGTTTATTCAGCATATTGAACAAAAAGGCCTTTCTATTGTTAAGGCGATGATGAATATCTCCCAGAGTCTTAACTTCAGCGTAATTGCAGAAGGCGTGGAAACGGAAAAGCAACGCCAGTTACTTGAACAGTGCGGCATTCCCTATATGCAGGGTTACTATTTCTCACGCCCGATCGAGCGCGAGAAAGCATTGGATTATATCGATTATTCCACCGCAGAGACCTGATGTTAACGATTTGTAATGGTATAGTCCGATAACGCAAAAACGCACAAGGAAAAAAGATGCGCGCTTTATCCGTTCCATTACCCACCGTTCTGGCAGGATTTGTCGCTGTTCTCGTCGGTTACGCCAGTTCCGCAGCCATCATCTGGCAGGCGGCAGAAGCGGCCGGGGCGAATACATTACAAATTGCGGGCTGGCTGACCATGCTGGGAATTGGCATGGGGATCAGCACCCTCGCGCTGACGATCTGGTATCGCACCCCTATTCTGACCGCCTGGTCCACACCCGGTGCCGCATTGCTGGCGACCAGTCTTCCGGGGCATTCGCTGAATGAAGCCATCGGCGTGTTTATTTTCGCCTCGTTTTTGATTTTGTTATGCGGTGTAACTGGCCTGTTTGCCCGCCTGATGCGCCTGATCCCATCAACGCTTTCCGCCGCTATGCTTGCCGGGATCCTGCTGCGTTTTGGGCTGGATGCCTTTACGTCGTTACAGGGGAATTTCCTGCTGTGCGCCAGTATGCTGTTGGGCTGGTTGCTGGCAAAAACCTGGGCTCCGCGTTATGCGGTAGTCGTGGCGATGGTTGTGGGTCTGTTGGTCTGCCTGATGAGCGGTAATCTGCAACATGGCAGCGTGCCGGTCGCCATGGTCATGCCAGAATTTACCGCCCCGCACTTCACGCTTTCCAGCCTGCTCGGAATTGGTATTCCCTTTTTCCTGGTGACCATGGCGTCACAAAATGCGCCCGGCGTCGCGACGCTCAAAGCGTCTGGCTACAACATTCCGGTGTCGCCGCTGATTGTGGTCACCGCGGCAATCGCCCTGTTGCTTGCACCCTTTGGCGTGTTTTCTATCTGTATTGCCGCGATCACCGCCGCCATCTGCCAGGGTTCTGAAGCCCATCCTGATCCTTCAAAACGCTGGTTAGCGGCGGTTGCCGCGGGTGTGTTTTACTTGCTGGCGGGAATATTTGGCGGCTCGATAACCACCCTGCTCACCGCACTGCCGGCGGCCTATATTCATACCTTAGCGGGCCTGGCGCTGTTGAGTACCATCGGCGGCAGTTTGTATCAGGCACTCAACCATGAACGCGAGCGCGATGCAGCCGTAGTGACGTTTTTGGTCACCGCATCCGGGGTCAGTTTATTGGGGATTGGCGCGGCTTTCTGGGGGCTGGTCGCGGGTGGTGTTTGCTACGCGCTGTTTTCATTTACCCGTCGCGCGTAACTGCGAAGGCGTCACACCGATTGTCGCTTTAAAACGATTGCTGAAATGGCTTGCCGAACTGAACCCGCAAGCCATCGCAATATCAGTCAGCGAAAGCGAGCTGTTTTTGACCAGTGCTTCGGCACGCAACATGCGCCGCTGCATCACATATTGATGTGGTGCCTGTCGGGTCGATTGTTTGAACATGCGCGCAAAATGAAACTCGCTCAAACCCGCTTCCAGCGCCAGTTCGGTCAAGGTTAACGGCTCGCTAAGATGCTGCTCAATGTAGGCCTGAATATTGCGCAACACTGCTGGAGCGAGGCCCCCGCGCACATTTGGTAAGCGCCACTGCACGTTGCTGTAAGTCTGCACCATGTGCGTCAGCAACAGCGTCGATGCAGTGCTCAGCATCAAGTGGTTGGCCTGTTGTTTCCAGTCGCTACTCAGCAGAAAGTGGCGATACAGCTGCGTAATCCGTGGGTCGTCGCTAAAGATTTTCTCATCAAGCGAAATGGCTGCTGGGCTGCGATCCCAGATTTGTTCCGCAATATTGCGCAAATGGGCGTCGGTGCAATACAGATGCACAAACGAGAAATGATTGCGGATATCCCAGGTGGTTTCGCTGTCTTCTGGCATCAGGCAAAACCGGTCTGGTCCGCCGCCATTTTTCCAGCCTGAGTTGGTTTTCTGATAGGTTTCGTAACCCTCATTCACATACATGCTTAACGTGTGATGATTACTGCATTGCGTGACGCGATCGAGGCTGTTTGACCACGCCGAAAGCTGGATCCCGGAACCCAGCTGCACGTTATCTTCCAGCACGGCGTTGTGCTGGCGAAGATTTTCAAATGCGTGATACGGCTGAGTCATGACTTACACCATCGAAGTTCGGGATAAACAGTGTATGTAGTGGCCGCCTCCGTTACCAGCCATTAACAAACCATCAGGTAAAAAAAACCGCAAGAATATGCAAGCCAGGCAAGCAGGTGAAAGCATCTGCACGCGCAGATGTGGATACTCCCGCTATCGGTACAGGGAGATAACAAAATGAATGCAATACTTTATATTTCGGTGGTGGTTATTTGGGGAACGACCTGGCTTGCGATTTACATGCAGCAAGGCGTGGTGTCGGTGCCCGTGTCAATTTTCTGGCGTTTTGCCGTAGCGGCAGTCGTGATGCTGGTGGTGTTACTGGCGCTTGGGCGTTTGCGCCGTATCAGTTTGCGCGATCATCTGTTCTGTATGCTGCAAGGTGGCTGCGTTTTCGGCTTTAACTTTTTGTGTTTTTACCATGCCGCGGCGTATATCAGCTCAGGTCTTGAGTCGGTGATTTTCTCCATGGCTGTGCTGTTTAATGCGGTCAACAGTATGGTTTTCTTCCGTCAGCGCCCGAGCAAAAATTTACTACCAGCAGCGGTGTTGGGGATTGCCGGCGTTGTCGCATTGTTCTGGCATGATTTGGTCGCCACACAACTGGCCCCTTCTCTGCTGCTGGGAATCGGTTTAAGTGCCCTGGGTACCTACGGATTTTCAATCGGCAATATGATTAGCACGCGCCACCAGCGCCGGGGACTTGAGACACTGTCCACCAATACCTACGCGATGTTTTACGGCACTATTATTATGGGTGTGCTGGCGCTGGTTCGTGGGGATTCGTTTATGCCGGAGTTCACGCTGCGTTATCTCGGCTCGTTGTTCTACCTGGCCATATTTGGTTCAGTGATTGCCTTTGGTGCCTATTTCACCCTGGTCGGGCGCATTGGGTCAGGCCCGGCGGCGTATAGCACATTGCTGTTCCCGTTAGTGGCGCTGAGTCTGTCAACAATTTATGAAGGCTATGTCTGGCACAGTAATGCCATTATTGGGCTGGTGATGATTTTGCTGGGAAATCTGGTGATGTTTTCAAAACCGGGAATGTTTAGCGCACGGTCGTGGCGCAAGAAGGCAGCGTAAAAATGTAAAAAAGGGAGCTAAGCTCCCTTTTTAGCATGCAGCAGTCAGTTATTTAACTTCAAACATGGACGCATCTGTCGCCATGCCATCAATAACCACTTTCAGCGATTCAACAGTAATCGGTGCTTTTTCATTGCTCACTGTTTTACCTTCGCCTTTACGCACAACTTTCATGACCACTTTATTAGTTGAAGAGTCGATAAGCTCGCCTTCAAAATAAAGGTTTGTTTCCATGGTACGGTGACCAGTTGCGGCCTCTGTACCGGCAACGATCATCGCCACTGGAATCACTTCGTAGAACTGCAAGCCTTGTTTGCTGCTGTCTACGCCAGTAATTGCACCATGGAAAATCAAGGTGCGCGGGCCTGGTTTAGAAACCAGTTGCACGCGCTGCGCAGCACTCGCTTTCAACTGCTGGTTGGAATAGGCCAGGATTTTATCCAGGGTCTGAGCACCAAGCTGAGTGGTTGGTTTTGGCACCGGATAGTAAGTCAGCGGGTTAAAGATTAACTTGTCGTAGTTCGCGCTTTTAAAACCTGGGTCAACCCAACGTAAGATGGTTTTACCCGACGCAGATTTGGTTTCCTGAAGGCCTGAGTAATCCTTTAAAAAACCGGAATATTTTTCTGGAGCGGTAACGGATGAAGAACAACCGGCTAACGCTAACAGTCCTGTCAGGCAGGCAGCTTTAACATAAGAAGAAGTGCGCATTTTTTATCCCTGTGAAATACATGTAAGCTCCTCAGTTATAGCAAAAAAGAACCCTTCAGCATGGAGTTATAAATGCTTTTTTTCAAAATTTAGATAAAACGCGTGAAATTTCTTTTTTAGGCGACCTTTGTTGAGCATTCGTTAACCATTTGTGTCTATATAGCATAACCTTAGAGACGACAAACTAACGGGAGTGATCATGATTCCACATCTGCGTATTGCACGTCCTGTGACGGACCTTGCTCAAAGCAAAGAGATGTATTGCCTGGGTTTAGGTTTGCAGGAACTGGGCGATTTCAGCGAGCACGATGGTTTTAGCGGCGTGATGCTGGGTCGTGAAGATTTAAGCTGGCACCTGGAGTTCACCGTTTGCCATCGCCACCCGGTTGAACCCTCCGCAACGGTTGATGACCTGCTAGTGCTGTACTTCCCAGACCACGAATTATGGCAAAAAACCTGCCAGCAGATGCTGAATGCAGGTTTTCTAACCATCAACAGTTTTAACCCGTACTGGGATGTCGCCGGGAGCACGTTTGTTGATAACGATGGTTACCGCGTGGTGTTACAAAACCGCGCCTGGCCGGCGGTTTAAATTTTGCGTGCCAGCATCGTGGCAAACCGCAGCTTAATGCGGTTACCTTCTGCGTCGGTTTTGTGTAATTCGCCGAGGTCTTCGTTGTATTTAATCAGCTCCCAACCCGCGTAATAGTCGCGCAGTTCACCTTCAGTGAAAGCAAACGGGAAACCGACGGTACAAGGGAAATCTTCGGTGTCCATTGCGGCCACAACCAGGTTGTATCCACCCACTTTCGTGCAACGCTGCATGTTGGCGATAAGCCCAGGAATAGTTTTACGCTCCAGGAACATCATCACTACGGTTGAAAGAATAAAGTCGTATTCACCATCAAACTGCAATGCGTTAAGGTCGACCACATTCGTGGTGATGTTTTGCAGCCCTTCTGCCTCAATAATTTTATTCAGGTTACTGATGCTCATCGGGTTTTTATCCCAGGCAGTAACATCAAACCCTTTTTGATTCAGATACAAGCTGTTGCGCCCGCTGCCACAACCTAAGTCCAGTGTTTTCCCCGCCGGGACAATCGTTGCCGCATTCACCACATCAGAATGAGTACGGGTTAAACCATATTTCTCGGTGTAATAATTTTCAGAAGCCATCTTAGTTTGTCCTTTTTGCAGGCCGTTCGACACGCAGTAGCAATTTCCCCTGATAAAGCAGGATAACCGTGCGTACCAGCAGCAGGCCAATAATGAAATTTGTGAAGATAAATAGCGGTACCGCGAGTGTGGTGAAAAGCCCGTCATGGCTACCATGGCTCAGGTGCAACGCGGTGGCAGCAAGCGCTGAAATACCGAATGAGAAGCTCCAGAAAGACGCATTAAACGGCTGCATCAAATACCAGGGCATCAGGCGCAGCATAAACAGAAGTTGCAGCAGTCCATAGCCAAACAACATTTTGGCAAAGAAATCAGGCTGCCCACCGTTCACGCTCAAATAAGCATTGCAGGCTACCAGCGCCGGGGCCAGCTGAATACCAAGGGATGTGCGAACCTGCTCAGGGAGTTCACCGGCACTGCGCAAACGGTGCAAAATGGCCGGTTCAAGGCTTAGCCAGGAAAACACGCCTGCGCCGAAGAACAGAATCCCGAGATCCTGATAGCCAAGTGCGCCACAGGCCATGGCACTGATGAAGTTGTTGGCAACCGTGGGTAAATAAAGCCCCGGAGTGGTGTCTGTATGCGGATGGTTTCCCCGCCACAAACCCGCACTTTGCCAGGCGGCGTAGGCTAGTTGAATAACGGCCCCGAATGCAAACATCCCAACCGCTAACGGGCGAAGATAAGGGGCGATGGCAATCGAAACCAACATGGTTGTCGCCGGAAACAGGCTGACAAAACTGCCCTTCAACGGGTGACGGACTTCATCTAAAACGGTTTGCGGATATTTCACCAGGCGCACGATAAAAGCCAGCGCCAGAGCCAGCCAAATGGCGATCGCCAGGCTTTCAAACGCTTCGCCAATGGCGGGTGGCACTTGCCAAATCATTGCGGCATAGCGCCAGGCAAACCCCATTCCGATGGTCCCAAGTACCATGCCAAAATACCCGGCAGGCAGATTGAGCATGGTACGAGTCACTGAATTGTTCATTTCGTTTAAAGAATAAAGTGTATTTGAAATGCATTTTATTCGATTGCTTTGCAGAACGCCACCTGGGGATTTACCTGCTACGTTTTAAACTGACGCAGAGCAAACATGAAGGCGCAATAAATGAACAAGTATCAGCTGACTGGTGAATCGCGGCTGCACAGCTACCTGGTCGATGGACAAAAACAGCAGGTCAAACTTTGGCAAATCGAAGCTCTTTGTGATTTCAGCGATGTCAAAGCCGAGCAGACTGGCGGCTGGGTTGAAAACGAAAGTAACCTTAGCCAGCAAGGAAAATGCTGGATTTATGGCAGCGATTGCGTGGTTTTTGGTGGTTCGAGCGTGGAAGATGACGCGCAAATTCACGGTGAGTCCACGCTTTGCCACCAGGCACATATCAGCGGTAAAAGTGTGGTTGAACACTCATTCATCAGCGGTGAATGCCGTATTTACGATGCAGCTCGCATTGTTAATGGCAGCCAGGTGATTGCCGTTCGTGGGCTGACAGCCGATAACGATAAACTGCTACAAATTTATGGCAATGCCACGGTCAACGCATCCCGCGTGGTTCATCAGGCACAGATTTTTGGCAATGCGGTGGTGAACAACGCGTTTATTGAACACCGCGCTGAAGTGTTCGGGCAGGCAATTCTTGAAGGCAACGACGAAAACAACATCTGGGTCTGCGACTGCGCGCGCATTTTCGATAATGCCCGTATTATTGCCGGGCGTGGCGATGACCAGATCCCGACCATTCGCTACTCTTCGCAGGTTTACGGCAATGCGCTGATTGAAGGTGACTGCGTGCTGAAACACCAGGTACATATCTTTGATGACGCAACACTGATCGGTGGCCCGATTCAGTTAGATAACCAGGTGCAGATTTACGGCCAGGCACGAGTCACCGGGAATGTGCTGATAGAAAATAACGTGCAGATTTATGATAAAGCCGCCGTGGATGGACTGGATGGCGAGTTGATTCATATTCGCGGCATTAAAGATATTAACGGCGACCAACGCGTCACGCGCTCGCCGTTTTATGGGGTGTTTTAGCCGAAGCGCCTTACTCTATAATCCGACCATAAATATTCTGGTCATGAAATTCGCCATTAAGAAACTCGGCTTGTTTCAGGCAGCCTTCAAGCTCAAAACCATTGCGCAACGCGACCTGGTTGCTGGCGGTGTTACTGACAATGCACTTAATCACAAAGCGGCGCGCCAGGCCTTCGCGGGCATATTTTTGAATGACCGCCTGTAGCGTGCGGGAAATAATGCCCTGCCCCTGAACGCCTTTATCTAGCCAATAGCCGATGTAGGCGGTTTTATTGGTCGGTTCAATTTGGTTAAACGAAAACACACCCACCATTGTTTCATTCTGGAAAATCAGAAACATTTTCGCGTAACCGCGATGGTGCAGCATGTAATTGCCCTGTGCCATTTTGCGCGAGTCTTCCACAGACAATACATATTTCGGCCAGTCCATTGCGGTTTTCAGCCAGGCTTTGTTTTTGACTACCAGCGTAAAAATCTCATCCACATAGCGTTCGTGAATCGAGCGAAGCGTAATCTTCTCATCAATATAAATGACATCGTCCTGCCAGCTTTCGGGATCTTGCACGCCCTTTCTCCTGCTTTCATTCTTTGAAAAAATAGTGTGGAAAATAATGGTGCATAAAACCGTGTTGCACCACTGATGCTCCCCACCATTGCGCAAACTTATTTAACATTCACAGCAAGCCGCCATTGGGCCACCACGCAGGCTGGCACTGATATTGCTTAACATCTTTGTAACCCATAGGAGATTCAGATGAAAGCGATCATAATTGGCGGCGGCATTGGTGGACTTTCGGCGGCAATTGCCCTGAAAAGATGTGGCATTACAACGGAAGTCTATGAAGCGGTCAAAGAAATCAAACCGGTTGGTGCGGCGATTTCAATTTGGCCCAATGGCGTGAAGTGCCTGAACTGGCTCGGTATGAAAGAGCAGCTCCAGCAGTTAGGCGGTCCGATGGAGTTTATGGCGTACAAAGAGTTCGTCCACGGCCAGACGTTAACGCGCTTTAGTCTTGATCCTTTAATCAAAAGTGTTGGCGAGCGCCCCTACCCGGTTGCTCGCGCCGAATTGCAAGACATGCTGATTGATACTTACGGTCGCGGTGATATTCAGTTCGGCAAACGTGTCGCGCGCATCGAAGAATTTGATGGCGGCGTGCGGGCATATTTTGAAGATGGGCACGTCGCCGTTGGTGATGTGTTGATCGCCGCCGATGGCACGCATTCGGTGATCCGCCCTTATGTGCTTGGCCACCAGACCGAGCGCCGTTATGCCGGTTACGTTAACTGGAACGGTCTGGTAGAAATCGACGAATCCATTGCACCTGCAAACCAGTGGACGACGTTTGTTGGTGAGGGCAAACGTGTATCCCTGATGCCGGTTGCGGGTAACCGTTTTTACTTCTTCTTTGACGTACCGTTAGACAAAGGATTGCCGGAAGACCGCACCACAGTAAAAACCGATTTAACGCGTTACTTTGCCGGTTGGGCAGCCCCGGTTCAAAAATTGATTTCCGCGATTAACCCCGACACCACTAATCGCATAGAAATTCATGATATCGAGCCATTTATGCAACTTGTGCGTGGCCGTGTTGCACTGCTTGGCGACTCGGGTCACAGTACGACTCCGGATATCGGCCAGGGCGGTTGTGCGGCAATGGAAGATGCCGTAGTGCTGGCCGTTGCGTTGCAAACCAACTCGTTAGGTGTGGAAGATGCGCTGCTACGTTACCAGGAAAAACGCGCGTATCGCGTCAAAGACCTGGTGCTGAAAGCGCGTAAACGCTGCGATGTCACCCACGGAAAAGATATGAACATTACTCATAGCTGGTATGAAGAGCTAAAAAGCGAAACCGGCGAGCGTGTACTGTCGGGTATGCGCGAAACAATTCTCGGCGGGCCGCTAGAGTAGCGTTGCACAAATTTTCATTCAAATCCTGAAGAGTGTTCCAGAAATGACGTCAGAAATTGACGTCATTTTTTTATATGCTAGCATGACTTCATAAATTGACTTCACGGAAGGATTCATGGGATATGGCAAGGACTACCTCAGAAACAAACATCACGGCACACTAAAACAGATTTATGCCCGCCCCACTGCATCCCACGTCAAATGGCAGGATGTGGAAATGTTGATAGTGGCATTAGGTGGTGAAGTGAGTAACGGAAAAGGTTCGAGAGTGCGCTTCATTTTAAAAGGCAGTATTGCCCGTTTTCATCGCCCTCACCCCCATCCCGAGACTGACAAAGGTGCCATCGTCAATTTACGAGAATGGTTTGAAAGTATTGGAGTAATACCATGACGGATTCACACTCAATTCCCAACACCATGGTCATTTGCGGCCAGCCGGCGCTGATCACCTGGATCCCCGAAATCAGCCTGTTTCGCGGTAAATTTTTAGGCCTTTCAGGTTACTGTGATTTTGTTGCAGACAGCGCCAAAGGGTTGGTGCAGGAAGGCGAGATTTCACTTAATGAGTATCTTGCTGATTGCAAAGCTAGCGGAATTGAACCCTATGAGCGCGAAGAAAAGACCAAGACCTTTACCCTTCGCTACCCGGAGTCTTTTGGTGAGCGTTTAGCCATTGCCGCCGCCGAAAAGCGGATGTCGGTGAACAGCTATATCGTTGAGATGCTCAGCAAGCAAATGAAGTTGAAGTAACACTGAATACCCGTTTTGTAGTGTGGATTAGCGGCAGCGGCATCCACCGTCTACACCAAAAAAAAGCCTCGCAATTGCGAGGCTTAAGGCTTTACTTCATCACGCGGTCATCAACGTATTTGCGTTTATCCGGTGCTGGTGGGAAATAGTGATACAGCCAGGTTTCACTGATGGCATCGCCCTGGCAGCGCAGGAACATGCGCATATCGACCGGGTCGGTTGAGTCGTCAGTTGGGTACCAGTCAAACAGAATACGGTAGCCGTCGAATGGTTCGACATACAAAATCTCAATCTGTCTGGCTTCACCGTTCGATAGCGTAATCACCGGCTCGATACCTTTCGGTGCCGCAGCTTTCAGATCACCACCGATGAAATCAATGGCGAAACGGCGTGACCATTTTTCAGGGAAATGTTCGCCAGGCGCCCAACCTTCCGGGAAGCTACCCATACCGGTGCGGGTCGCATAAACACGGGCCAGCGGCGACTGAATCGGCGGCAAACCGCTCCAGTACAGACGGTATTTGAATTCCAGCTCATCACCGGCTTTCACCGGTTTCTCCGGCTGCCAGAAGCAGACGATGTTATCGAGCGTTTCCCCCGTAGTCGGGATCTCCATCAGCCCAATCGCACCTTTACCCCACTTATTGAGCGGCTCAACCCACAGACTTGGGCGCTTGTTATACCAGCCCATGATGTCCTGGTAATTGGCAAACTCGTGGTCGAGTTGTAGCAAACCGAAGCCTTTCGGGTTGTTATCGAGATAAGCGTTGAACTGCAACTTCTGCGGGTTATTGAGCGGACGCGTTACCCATTCGCCGTTTCCACGCCACATCGCCAGGCGATCGGAGTCATGAATTTGTGGGTGAATGGTGTCGCACATACGGCGTTCGTTAGTGCCGCAGGCAAACATACTGGTCATCGGCGCGATGCCCAATTGCTTAATATCTTCACGAGCATACAGGTGATTATCGACATCCATCACCACACGCTCAGCTTCACAACTGATTGTAAATTTGTACGCACCCGTCACACTTGCGCTATCAAGCAGCGCGTAGACCACAAACTTCGTGTCACCCGCTTTCGCGGTTTCAAACCAGAAAGAGGTAAAGTCCGGGAACTCTTCCAACTGGTCGGTATAGGTGTTAACCGCAAGGCCGCGTGCAGAAAGGCCGTACTGGTAGGTGTTATCCACCGCACGGAAATAGCTCGCGCCGAGGAAAGAAACGACATCGCGGCGAGCCAGTTCCGGCGCTTTAAACGCTTTAAAACCAGCAAAACCGAGGTCAATCTGGCCTTCGAGTTGTTTGGTGTCGACACCGGCATCGTTGTAGTTAAACAGCTCAGGGCGGAAGTGAATTTCACGCGCCTGATGGCTGGCTGCATCAACAGAGAACATGCGCACACGGCGGCGGAAGCCCATACCCACGTGGAAGAACTGCACGTCAAGCTGGCGGTTCTCGACGTTGTTCCACAGCGAATGTTCAGCGTCATACTGAATGGCGTTGTAAGCCTGTGGCGTTAAGTTTGCCAGCGTATCCGGCAACGGACGTGGTTTGCCAACCCATGGTTTTTTCGAGAGATCGTGAGCCATTGACTGGAGCACGGAAAAATCGAATTCGGTGGTGCGGCCATCGGCAATTTCAGACTCTGCCGCATAAGCTGCGCGCGAGAAGAGCGTGGCAATGGAAGTAGTGCCGCTGACTGCGGCGAGAGCCATTGAGGCTTTGATAAAACGTCTGCGGTTCATGCCTGAAAGATTGTCCTTCATGGTCGATGTGTTTCGTCCCACCGGCTATACCCGTCATACTTCAAGCCGCAGGTGCGTTGACTGCGACCCTGCGCCCCAGTCACATAGTTATCTATGCTCCTGGGACTTATGCTCTGATCGCCTTTCTGCGGCTCGAATTATTTTGGGTATAGAAGCTGTTAAGACCGCACACTCTAGACAAAAATCACTGAAAAACCAATCAGAGACACAGACCTTTACGCTTTGTGTGGAGTTTATTTCACACTGACATCAATACCCGGGAAGTATTTCTTCGCAAGTGTGGTCACCGTGCCGTCTGCCTTCACTTTCGCGATGGCATCATCCAACTGTTTCTTTGTGGCTTCATCGCCTTTACGCAAACCGTAACCGATACCGCTACCCAAAATCGTATCGTCGCTTACCGGCTTGCCGATAAAGCCAAAACCTTTACCCTGTGGCTTGCTCAGGAAGCCCGCCTGGCCTGCGGCTGACATCACCAAAGACGCATCAATACGGCCATTGAGCAAATCGCCCCACGCCATATTCTGGTCTTTATAAGAAACCACCGTCACGCCCGATTTTTCCCAGTGTTCTTTCGCATAGGTTTCCTGGATGGAACCTTGTAGCACACCGATAGTTTTGCCTTTCAGCCCTTCAGGGGTGGCTTCCATACCGCTGTCAGCCTTGCCCACCAGCTGTGATGGAATGCGATAAATTGGCTGGGTAAAATCGATGCTTTTACGGCGCTGCTCTGTGATATTCATCGCGGAGTTGATGGCATCGAATTTCTTAGCCATCAGCCCTGGGATCAGCGCATCAAACGATGTTTCTACCCACGAACATTTCAGGCTCGCCGCTTTACAAATCGCGTTGCCTAAATCGATATCAAACCCTTCCAGTTCGCCCGCTGAGTTACGGCTTTCAAACGGTGGATACTCCGCTTCCACGCCGTAGCGCAGTTCGGTTGCTGCGAATGCCGAGAATGACGCACACATCCCAACCAACAAACTTAACGCATAAACTTTTTTCATTATGACCTCGTATCAGCGTGGCTTAACCTGGCAAAGTGCATGTGCACCCGCACGTAACGTAGCTTCATCTTTCGCAAATGACAAACGAATCAACTTGTTGTCTGTTCCGTCGGTATAAAACGCGGAGAGCGGAATGGTCGCCACGCCATATTGAGTAATTAAACGTTTTACTAATTCGCTGTCTGATTCATCGGTGAAATGATCGAATTTCGCCAGCAGGAAGAAAGACCCGGCGCTCGGCAGCAATTTAAACGGTGAGTCCACCAGCAACGATTGCATTAAGTCGCGCTTGCGTTGGTAGAACGCCGCCAGCGACAAATAGGTGTCCGGGTTTGCCATATATTCAGCAAACGCATATTGCATAGGGGTATCGGCAGAGAACATCAAAAACTGATGCACTTTGCAGATTTCGTTCATTAATTCTGCCGGAGCCAGGCAATAGCCCACACGCCAGCCGGTCACGTGGAATGTTTTGCCAAATGACGACACAATCACGCTGCGTTCGGCTAATGCCGGGTGTGTCGCCATGCCGTGATGGCGTTCGCCGTCAAACACGATATGTTCATAAACTTCATCGGAAAGAATAATGATGTCGGTGTTGCGCGTCAGCTCAGCCAGCCTGTCCAGATCTTGTGCGTTGAATACCTGCCCGCTTGGGTTGTGCGGCGTGTTGACGATGATCATGCGGGTGCGTGGCGTGATGGCAGCGCGGACTTCATCCCAGTCGACGGTGAAATCCGGCAGCGCCAGTTTCAAAGCCACAGGCGTTGCGCCCTGTAAACGAACAATCGGCGCGTAGCTATCAAAAGAAGGTTCGAAGTAAATCACCTCATCACCCGGGTGCACTAACCCGCTGATGGCGGAATAGAGCCCTTCGCTGGCGCTGGCGGTAATTAAGATTTCATCGTCAACGTCGTAGGTTGAGCCATAGAGCGTGGTGACTTTTTCTGCAATCAGGGTTTTTAACGGCCTGAAACCGGTCATGGATGCGTATTGATTATGGTTATCCTGCATCGCTTTAGTGACACCGGCAACGAGCTTCGGATCAGGCGAAAAGTTAGGTGCACCCTGAGAAAGGTTGATGGCGTTATGTTGCGCCGAGAGTTGGCCGATAACGGTAAAAATCGTGGTTCCAACGTCCGGCAGTTTTGAACGAAATTGCACCGGGGTTTGCATGGTCATGGCCGCTCCTGTAAATGCGCGATTTGCATAACTATTCAATATGCAACAGGTTGCCACCACAACCGAATTGTTGTCATAATAGCCATGCGAAAAACTCATGGCTCAGCGGAGAGTAACCAGACATGCGGCGCAATTTCCCCCTTAATACGGTTGATGCTTTTCTGGTGACGGCCAAACACCTCAATCTCACTCGCGCGGCAAAGGAACTCTGCCTGACGCAAGGTGCCGTCAGCCGTAAAATCTCAACGCTTGAAGAGTGGCTGGGGTTTTCCCTGTTCGACCGCCATGCGCGCGGGTTGCACCTCACCCCGCAAGGCTCTGCTCTGCTGCCGGAATTGCAGCAATCTTTTGAGCACTTGCTGAATGTCGCCAGCAACGCTTGCCATAAATCCAGTGTGATTCGCCTGAAAGCCCCGACCTGCGCCATGCGCTGGCTGGTGCCTAAACTTGTGCAACTGGAAAGCGTGTCGCCGGATATCCAGGTGGCTTTGACAACTACCGTTGAACATGGCGTGAATTTCAAAAATGAGCCGTTTGATGCGGCGATTATTTTTGGCCCGCAAGACAGCAGCGGCGTGTTGTTGTTTGAAGAACGACTGACGCCGGTGATAAGCCAGCATTTACTGCCTGAAGATGCGCTCACCACCGCAAGCCTGAGTCGTTACACTTTCCTGCACCCGACACGCGATCGCACCGACTGGTCGTTGTGGTTTGCGCAAAATGCCGCTGTCGCTCCTGCTATGAATAAAAATCAACACTTCGATACCATGGACTTAGCGATCAGCGCCGCGATTCAGGGGTTTGGCATTGCGATTGCCGACGCCACGCTGGTCGCAGAGGATTTGCACCGTGGCAGGTTGGTTCAACCTTTTGCCAATAGCGTGAAAACTGGCGCCTGTTACCGGCTGGCCGTTCGGCCCGGGAGTGAGAATGGCGCGAAGCTTGAGGCTTTTGAGAGGGCGTTGTTAGCGGTAAGCGAACATATTGAGCCAGCATGATGTTTATTCTGGCAAATATACAGGGCCGCATTGCTGCGGCTCTGTTCTTTAAACAACATACTTACAGCAACCCGCAGCGCTTTTTACTGCGATCGGATGCCTGTTGATACAACTCAAATTCATTGGCGACCGGTGCACCCAGGGCTTGTTCAAACGCGCTACGGCTGGAATGACCGTGGCTACGTTGACCGTTTTCGCCGCCGAGGTTTGACTGGAAAATCCCTGCGGCACTGACTGGCAGGAAATCTTCATAAATAATCGGCTGCGCCACCAGCCAACCGCGTTCAATTAACGGCTGCGGATCGTCGCCCGGTTTAATCGCCTGGCGGTGCATTTCACCTACCGGTGTTAAACGATAGCGGAAATAAGCCAGATCCTGGCAGCGCATCAATGTTTCGCTATCCGGCAGGCGGCTGAACACTTCGCGCAAATGCTGCTGGTGGCTAAAGTTATCCTGGCCGTTACCCGCCTCATTCAATAACTCATCATATAAAGCCCGCCCTTTCGGCGTTAACGCCACACCGCGCTGCTCAATTTCTCCGAAGCGAGCGGTATGCGTGCCGTGATGCACACCGGCAAAGATAATCGGCTCTTCCAGCGCTTTAAAGCTGGTCTGGCGTAGTAAAATCGGGAAGTTGCGGCGCGGTGGGCCTTCGATAATCGCTTTTGGCGCGATGCCATATTCCGGCATCAATGCCTGCACACGGTCAATATCCAGCGTGCGTGGCGTGAGGTGGTTAATGTGGCAGCCACGGAAACAGACCACGTCAGCAATCAGACGGTGTTGCTGGTGAAATGCCTGGTAGGTCTGCGCATCCACCGTGGCATGACTGTGCCAACGGAAGGTTTCCAGCGCCTGCGCAACAAACTCGTCTGCCTGCTGTTCGCTAAATGCCCCCTGCTGGTCATAAATATCCAGCAACGCCCGACAACGCGGAGTGAA
The DNA here is from genome assembly GCF_001654925.1 of Buttiauxella brennerae ATCC 51605. Classification (GTDB taxonomy): domain Bacteria; phylum Pseudomonadota; class Gammaproteobacteria; order Enterobacterales; family Enterobacteriaceae; genus Buttiauxella; species Buttiauxella brennerae. Next base: position 333,787 of record NZ_LXER01000011.1, on the reverse strand, counting down.
AATATCGCGCTCTGCCAGAATCGCCGCTGCGGTTTTTCGCAGTTCGGGATCGTCAATCAACTCAAGGCGCAGCAGCGAAGTGAAAATGCGGAACGGGTTACGCGCCAGCGCCGCATCGTCAATTGGGCGAAATGCCGTGGAATGCACCGGAACGCCTGCCTGTGAGAGGTCATAATAGCCGACCGGATACATACCCATTACTGCAAAAATACGCCGTAATGTCGCCAGTTCTTCCGCTTTACCCACTCGTATTGCGCCGTGGCGCTCCACGTTCAGGCGCGCCAGTTCATCGGCATTTTCTAATTGCTGTTGCAGATCGGGGCTATTTTCCAGTACCGCCAGATTTACATCAGCGACTAACTCTAACAAGGTTCCGTATTGAGGTACTTCTTGCTGGTACATCGCCGACATTGCGTGCGAAAATTTTTCCCGAATATCATCAGCCGTGATGTTGTTCGCCATGATGTCGTACTCCTGTGAATATTGCTGAAAGAGTAGAATGCCGCGCGGCAGTTTTGGGCGAAGAATTTCCGTTTTGTGATCGACTATACAGCCCTGCCCCATAAGTAATGCTAACCGCTTATTGCATAGCTACTAGTTATGAATATCCATGCTTAAATTCACTTTAATTTAACAATTCATTAACCGAGACTGTGGCTGGCGATATTTAAAATTAAAATGCATCGCCTCCTGTATCCCACAACTGGAGCTGGCTATGTCACCGATTTGGCAACCTCGTGAAATTGTACATCGCGACTACGACTCTCATCCTCCGGCATTCGCGCCTGGGTATAAAACCAGCGTGCTACGCTCGCCGCGTAATGCGCTTATCTCGTTACAAAACTCACTGTCTGAAATTACCGGCCCTGTCTTTGGCGTAAATGATCTCGACCCGCTTGATAACGATTTGATCATGAATTACGCCAAAGACGGCTTGCCGATTGGCGAACGCATTATTGTTCACGGCTACGTGCGCGACGGCTTTGGCCGTCCGATGAAAAACACGCTAGTTGAAGTGTGGCAGGCCAACGCAGGCGGGCGTTATCGCCACAAGAAAGACAAATACCTTGCGCCGATTGATCCAAATTTTGGCGGCTGCGGGCGCGTGTTGACGGATGAAAACGGTTATTACTTTTTCCGCACCATCAAGCCGGGACCGTATCCGTGGCGTAATCAGGCCAGCGACTGGCGGCCTTCGCATATTCACTTTTCGCTTTCCGGCGACGCTTTTTCCCAGCGTCTGATTACGCAGATGTATTTTGAAGGCGACCCGCTTATCAAACAGTGCCCGATTGTGAAAACGATTAATAACGATGATGCCATCCGCACCCTAATTGCCGAACTCGACACCCATGCGGCGGTGCCGCTCGATTGCCTGGCGTACCGTTTTGATTTAGTGCTGCGCGGCCAACGTGCCACGCTGTTTGAAAATCGCACCCAAGGAGCCGTGTGATGAAAGATTATTTAGCCGAAACCGCCTCACAAACTGCCGGGCCGTATGTGCACATTGGTCTCGCTCCACAGGCTGCCGGATTTAACATTTTCGAGAAAAACTTCAGCCATGTGCTGACTAACTCGCACACCCAGGGCGAGCGCATTATTGTTGAAGGCCGGGTGTTTGACGGTTCCGGTACGGCCGTGCGCGATGTGCTGCTGGAAGTGTGGCAAGCCAATGCTGCCGGGCGCTATAACCACCCGGCAGATCAGCAAACCAATAAAGATTTGGATGAAGATTTCCGCGGCTGGGGGCGCACTTGTTCGGACTTCGACAGCGGCGTGTGGCGTTTTGATACCATCAAACCCGGTGCCGTTACCGGGCGTGATGGGCGCATGATGGCCCCCCATCTGAACCTGTGGATTGTGGCGCGTGGGATTAATATCGGCCTGAATACGCGGATGTATTTTTCCGATGAGCAGGCTGCGAATGAATCTGATCCGGTGCTTAATCTCATTGAGTGGGAAGTGCGGCGTAATACGTTGATTGGCAAACGTGCCCACCGTGGTGATGAGGTGGTTTATACATTTGATATTTTTCTTCAGGGGGAGAAGGAGACGGTGTTTTTTGATGTGTAGGTGGATTGCCATTTTCTGGCAAGATCGCAGTTTTCCGTTCACCTGAAAGCAATTCGTTCCCACATTGTTCTGTGAACGGTGAACGTGCCGGGGAGAGAACGCCCTCTCCTTGGCAATCCTGGAGCCCGGTTTTTAAATTGCCGGGCGACGGGGTCGCCGGGAGGATGTCGTTATCCGCCTGGCACGTTCACCGGTTCGGTAAGCACAGGGGACACTACACGTTTAGTGAACGGAATAAACACTATTCCAGCATAGGCCCTGCCGATTACCCCACCCTCACCATTTGTTATCAAACAAACCTAATTGTTAATGAAATTTTGCTAGCAAGTTATCAAAATTAAACAACTTATCTTGTCAGCGCCACGCGTCTGTTTTTAACATCAGGTTATGGAAAAAAACGGTTTGTTCAGTCAGCGCATTCGCTTGCGCCATCTTCATACATTCGTGGCTGTCGCCCAACAGGGAACTCTTGGGCGCGCGGCCGAAACACTTAATCTTAGCCAGCCTGCACTGTCGAAAACGCTCAATGAACTTGAGCAGTTAACTGGCACACGTTTATTTGAACGTGGGCGTCTTGGCGCGCAAATGACGCTGATGGGCGAGCAGTTCCTGACGCACGCCGTTAAGGTGCTTGATGCGCTCAACCACGCCGGGCAGTCGCTCAATCAAAAAGATGGGCAAGGCTCCACAGTGATTCGTGTCGGTGCGCTGCCTACCGCCGCATTAGGCATATTACCTAAGGTTATCGGCCAGTTTCATAAGCAGCAAAGTGACGTCACGCTGCAAGTCGCCACCATGAATAACACCATGCTGCTGTCAGGTTTAAAGTCTGGCGAGCTGGATTTAGGGATTGGTCGCATGTCCGACCCTGAATTGATGACCGGGTTGAATTATGAACTGTTGTTCCTCGAATCATTAAAGTTAGTCGTTCGCCCAGGACACCCGCTGTTGCAGGAAAACATCACCCTCAGCCGAGTGATGGAGTGGCCTGTGGTGCTGTCGCCGAAAGGGACCATTCCCCGTCAGAATGCTGAAACATTGCTGGCAAGTCAGGGCTGTAAAATGGCCACAACTTGTGTTGAAACGCTTTCTGCTTCGCTCTCACGCCAGTTAACGGTGGATTACAACTACGTGTGGTTTGTACCGTCAGGCGCGGTGAAAGAGGATTTACGCCAGGGAACGCTGACTTCGCTGCCGGTCACGACACAAGGTGCAGGTGAGCCGATTGGCATTTTGACTCGCGTTGACACACAGTTTTCGGCGGGCGCGCAAATCTTGTTGGCGTCGATTCGGAAATCGATTCCCGGTTGATTAATGGTGGATGTCGCCTGCGGCTAATCCACCCATGCCCGTTAAGCGTCCATCTCATCAAATACCTGTTGGGCAAGATGCATGGTGGCGTTGGCGGCGGGTAAACCGCAGTACAGCGCCGAATGCATGATCAACTCTTTTAGCTCATCACGCGTCACGCCGTTGTTAAAAGCCGCGCGCAGGTGCATTTTCAGCTCGGCTTCACGGTTTAACGCAATCAACATCGCGATGGTAATCATGCTGCGCGTGTGGCGCTCAAGGCCAGGCCGCGTCCAGATATCACCCCAGGCGTAACGGGTAATGAAGTTCTGGAATTCTTCATTGAGCGGCGTGAGCTGCGAAAGTGTGCGGTCAACGTGACTGTCGCCCAGCACCGCACGGCGCACGTCCATCCCTTGTTGATAATGTTCTTCGTCCTTCATCTCAGTCGCCCTGTTGAATAAAGTTAAGCAACGCCACATTAAAACCGTGAGCGTCTTCAATGCTGGAAAGGTGTGAGGCCTCGAGTGTGACGAGGTGCGAACCCTTCACCTGTTGGTGCATAAATTCACTGTCTGCCACGCTACAAACCGGATCCTGGGCTCCAGCGATAAACTGCATTGGTAAGGTGATATTGCCCATTTCACCACGCAAATCAGCCGCCGCCAGTGCTTCGCAACATGACGCGTAACCCTCGCCATTCGTTTGCGCCAGGGTTTCGCACCGCGCATCGACTTGCGCAGGGTGGTGTTTAACGAAATCATCAGTAAACCAGCGTGACGGCGCACTTTTGGCAATCGCCGACATCCCTTCACTGCGCACAGTCCGCGCACGTTCCAGCCAGCCACTTTGTTCGCCGATTTTCGCAGCACTGTTAGCGACGGTTACCGATAGAAAACGCTCCGGCGCAAAACACGCCAGCCACAGGCCAGTCAAACCGCCCATTGAGATCCCGCAGAAATGCGCCTGCTTCACACCCGCGTCATCCATCACGCTGATAACGTCTTCCGCCAGCTGTGGCAGCGTGGTTTTATCGTGTTTGGTGGTGCGCCCGTGTCCATGAGTGTCGTAACGCAGCACGCGAAAATTCTCAAGCAAGGCCGCCATTTGTGGCTGCCACATCTCAAATGTGGTGCCCAGTGAATTGGATAGCACCACGACGGGTGCGCCCGCAGGCCCTTCCAGTTGGTAATAAAGGTTCATATTGACTCCCTGGTTTGTTGTGCCGCCCGCGCCAGAACCTGGCCGATGAAATGGTGGTTACTGCCAGTGGCGTGTTGCGGGTCGAGCAGATATTCAATTTGTGTGGCGGACAGATGCGGCGTGACGTCCGTGTGTTGGGCGAGCAACGCTGCCAGCGGCTGGTTTTCATCCAGCGCACGGTGGCAAAGCTGTTCCACCAGATGATGAGCCGCCGCTTTGCCGAGATGTTCGGCAAGGGCAAGCGTCACGGATTCCGCCATAATCAGGCCGTGAGTGATATCCAGATTAGCGCGCATTTTTGCGCTGTTAACCTGCATTCCGCTAATCAGTTCAAGCGTTGTCTGCATCACACCACCGGTAAGAGTTATTAGCTGTGGGAGCGTTTCCCATTCGGCCTGCCAGCCGCCGAGCGCCCTTTCATGCTGCTGATTCTGGCTGGCGTACAACGTCGCCATCAATCCAGGGATACGCATGGTGGAGGTTAAAATCGCGGCGCAGCTGACGGGGTTACGTTTATGCGGCATGGTGGAGGAACCACCGCGCCCTTCGGCAACCGGCTCGCCCACTTCGGCGACTTCGGTTTGCATCAGCAATGCAAAGTCACTGGCAAATTTCCCCAATGTACCGCTGACTCCGGCGAACCATCCACCCGCTTCGAGCAATCTGTCACGCTGGCTATGCCACGGCGTGTCGGCCTGGCTCAGCTTTAGCGTGTCTGCCAGTGCCCGAGTAACGGGAATACCCTGCTCTTTAAGCGACGCCAGCGTGCCTGCCGCCCCACCAAATTGCAGCACCAGAACGCGCGGTTTGATTTCATGTACACGTTGCTGCCAGCGCAAAAGTGCATCGAGCGTGCCGGCGAGTTTCAAGCCAAAAGTTATCGGCAAAGCGTGTTGCATCCAGGTTCGCCCCGGCATCACGCTGTGTTGGTGTTGCTGAATTTGCACGGTGAGTGCGGATATTAGCTGCTCAAGCAATGCTTCACTGGCCGTGAATGCTTCACGCAGTTGCAGTATCAGGCCGGTATCAATCACATCCTGGCTGGTTGCGCCCCAGTGGACGTAACGCGCCGCCTGTTCATCTTGTTGTTTTACGTTAGCGGTGAGTTGTTTCACCAGCGGAATCGCCAGGTTTCCGGCGTTGGCCGCAGCCCTCGCTAACGCTTCGGCATCCAGTTTTGTGGCCTGACACTGCCCGGAAATAGCGTTCACCGCCGATTCCGGGATCACGCCACACTGAGCGCAGGCCACCGCCAGCGCCGCTTCAAAATCCAGCATCCCTTGTAGCGTGCGCTCATCGCTGAATATTTCTGTCAACGGTGAGTGACGTAACATTGGGGTAAACAGTGTCATGCCTGCTCCTTAAACGCGTTCGATAATCAGTGCAATCCCCTGGCCGACGCCAATGCACATGGTACACAGTGCGTAACGCCCGCCGCTGCGCTGAAGCTGATATGCGGCGGTCATCGCCAGGCGCCCGCCCGATGCCCCAAGCGGATGCCCCAGCGCGATTGCGCCACCGTTCGGGTTAACGTGTTCGGCATCATCCGGCAGACCCAAATCGCGCATAACCGCCAGCGCCTGTGCGGCAAAGGCCTCGTTTAATTCAATCACATCCATTTGCGCGAGCGTTAGGCCGGTTTGCGCCAGCACTTTACGCACTGCCGGAGCCGGGCCAAAACCCATAATTCGCGGTGCAACACCTGCTGTAGCAACACCCACTACGCGCGCCAATGGTTGTAAACAGTGGGTGTTTAGCGCCTGTTCGCTGGCCACTAATAAAGCACACGCGCCGTCATTCACGCCTGACGCATTGCCTGCGGTAACGGTGCCGTCAGCACGCACCACGCCTTTGAGTTTTGCCAGCGATTCGATGGAGGTAGAACGCGGATGTTCATCGCGGTTAAACAACAGCGCTGCACCTTTTCGCTGCGCGATGGAAACGGGAATGAGTTCATCATCAAAAATACCCATCTCCTGAGCGCGAGCGGTGCGTAACTGGCTGCGCAGCGCAAAAGCGTCCTGATCTTCACGGTTGATATTGAAGTCAGTTGCCACGTTTTCTGCCGTTTCAGGCATCGCATCCACGCCGTATTGCGCCTTCATCAGCGGGTTGATAAAGCGCCAGCCGATGGTGGTATCTTCCATTTTCATGCTGCGACTAAACGCGCTTTCCGCTTTGCCCATCACAAACGGGGCGCGCGACATACTTTCCACACCGCCCGCAATCATCAACTGCGTTTCACCACTTTTGATTGCTCGTGCAGCAACGCCTAATGCATCAAGGCTTGAGCCGCATAAACGGTTGATGGTGGTGCCGGGCACGGTTTCCGGCATTCCTGCCAGCAACAGCGCCATGCGTGCCACGTTACGGTTATCTTCCCCGGCCTGGTTTGCACAGCCATAAATCACATCGTCAACCGCCGACCAGTCCACATTCGGGTGGCGATCCATTAAGGCTTTTAACGGCAGCGCGGCTAAATCGTCACTGCGCATTGTCGACAGTGTGCCACCAAAACGGCCGAACGGAGTACGCACTCCATCACAGATAAATGCTTGATTCATCATAGTTCCTTACGCGCTTTCTGCCAGTTGTTCGTAGCCAAGTGTGACCGGAGTAATACGTTGCAACTCCTCAAATGAGAGGCCGTTGAAGATCTCGCGCACCACGGGGCCTTTTTCGGTGATATCAATCACCGCCAGGTCAGTATAAATGCGGCTAACACAGCCAATTCCGGTGAGCGGATAGGAACAGCTTTCCACCAGTTTGCACTCACCATCGCGGGTTAAATGATCCATCATGACAAACACCTGGCGTGCGCCAATGGCCAGGTCCATCGCCCCACCGACAGCAGGAATGGAATCCGCAGCGCCAGTGCTCCAGTTGGCTAAATCACCGCGGGCTGAAACCTGGTATGCACCCAATACGCAAATATCGAGATGGCCGCCGCGCATCATGGCAAAGGAGTCGCCATGGTGGAAAAAACAGCCGCCAGTCAGCAGCGTGACATGTTCTTTGCCTGCGTTGATGAGTTCCGGGTCTTCTTCCCCTGCTGCCGGTTCTGGCCCCATGCCCAGCAAGCCGTTTTCACTGTGCAGGAAGATCTCTTTATCCGCCGGAAGGTAGTTGGCGATACGCGTCGGCAAACCGATACCGAGGTTGACGTAAGCTCCTTCGGGAATATCGCGGGCGACACGCTGCGCCATTTCATCACGGGTTAATTTTTTCATCTCGCGGCTCCTTTATGCGCTTTGTGCCAGTGAGTTTTCGACGGCGACCAGGCGCTGCACAAAAATGCCTGGCGTGACGATATGTTCCGGGTCGAGTTCGCCCAATTGCACGATACGACTGACTTCAGCAATGGTGACATTAGCGGCGGTTGCCATAATGGGCCCAAAGTTACGTGCCGCTTTGCGATACACCAGGTTGCCCCAGCGATCCCCTTCATACGCTTTAATCAACGCAAAATCGGCTTTCAGTGGATATTCGAGTACGTAATGACGGCCGTCAATTTCACGCGTTTCTTTGCCTTCAGCGAGCGGTGTGCCATAGCCGGTTGGCGTAAAGACCGCCCCTAAACCGGAACCAGCTGCCTGAATGCGTGCCGCGAGGTTGCCCTGTGGCACCAGTTCCAGCTCGACTTTTCCGCGGCGATACAGGTCGTCAAAAATTTGTGAGTCCACCTGGCGTGGGAACGAGCAGACCATTTTGCGCACCCGCCCGGCTTTCAAAAGTGCCGCCAGCCCAACTTCGCCGTTACCTGCGTTGTTGTTGATAATGGTCAGGCCGGTGGCGCCCTGCGCTATCAGGGCATCAATAAGATGGGTGGGCTGCCCTGCGGTTCCGAAGCCGCCAATCATGATGGTGGCACCGTCAAAAATTCCGGCGACGGCTTCATCAAGCGTGGCCACACTTTTGTTGATCATCACTCTGCTCCTTGGGGTGCGTAATTCGCACAAGTTTGCGTTGTTCGAACAAAATGTGACCCGGTTAACGAAGCTGGTCAAGGGCGATAATCGAAATATGGTGCGATTATCGAACATCATGTATCTTTGTTTTCATAGTGTGATCGGCGGCGTGATCGACGATGAACAATCAGGAGAACAGAATGGAAATTCAACGTGATGAGCTGGCGGCAGGAGAAGGTGATCCGTTCAAAGGCGATCCGAATTTTATGGCTTCACTGGCTCGTGGACTTGAGGTTATTCAGGCGTTCACCCCTCAACGGCGGCAGTTGTCTATTTCGCAAATTAGCCAGAAAACGGGTATCCCCCGCGCGGCGGTTCGCCGTTGTTTGTACACGTTGGGCAAACTCGGGTTTGTGTATGCGGATGACGGCAAAAACTACCAGCTGCGCCCGCGTATTTTGTCGCTTGGGCATGCTTATCTGGCCTCAACGCCGCTGGCAAAATCCACACAACCGGTGCTCAAACATTTAAGCGAAATGCTGAATGAATCCTGCTCGATTGCGACACTTGATGGCGACGATATTCTGTATATCGCCCGTGCTTCCAGCTCACGCATTATGACGATTGATTTGGATATCGGCAGCCGCCTGCCCGCGTGGTCGACGTCAATGGGGCGTGTGTTGCTGAGTTATTTGCCGGATGAGCAACTTAACGATTTTCTCGGGCGTATCACCATGATTCGCTATACCCCGCAAACAGTGGATTCGGTGAGCAAACTGCGCGAGGAGTTAAAACGTGTGCGCCAGCAAGGTTACGCGCTTAACGATCAGGAGCTGGAGATGGGGTTGCGTTCGATTGCCGTTCCGTTGGTAAACCCGGATGGCGCGGTGGTGGCAGCACTTAACGTGGGTGTTCACGCCGGGCAAGTTTCTGCACAAGAGTTGCGCAGCCGCGTGCTGCCAAAATTGCAGGAAGCGGCGCAAGAGTTGTCGTTGCTATTGAAATAAGAATGCTTAGCGGCTGCGTTTGGCGTGGCGTTCCCAGTTTTCGACTTTTGCCTGGTCGGATTTTTTGAGCGCCACATAACAGGCCCCACTGCCGCCGTGGTGCGGCATCGCGCTGCAAAATGCCTGCACTTCATCAAATTCTGCCAGCCAACGGGCAAGGTAACTGCGCACGATATTGGCGTGGGATTTATCTTCCCGCCCTTTACCGTGAACGATCAGCAAATTGCGCAGACCCTCTTTCTTAGCTTGCTGGATAGTCGAAAAAAGCATCTGGCGGCATTGTTCGACGGGCTGGCGAATCAGGTTTAGGCTCGCCTGCTGGCTGTATTTACCGAGACGCAATTTATCCAGCACGCCGGTTTGCAGCCCTTCGCGTTTAAATTCAAGCAGCGTGGTAAGCGGAATGATTTCCAGAAAGTCCGTGGTCAGGAAGTTATCAAGCTGTTCAATGTCAGGCTTGTGCACCCTCTTTTCTTTCGCCGGTTTCAGCCACTGACTGCTGTTACAGTCTTTCAGCGGTTTCACATCCTCCATGGCCTCAAGAAACAGCGATTTTTCGTCAAGGTTCATGTGCAATCCTCCAGGCTCAATTCTGAAGTCACTATAAATGCTGATTCGCCATGGCTCAATGCCGGGTTAGCGACATTCACGCCGAAATTGATTGATTAGCGCCGTGGTCAGCGGTGATTGCGTCACATCTCGCCGTTGAATCAGATAGTAAGTGGCCTGGGGCAGCGTTTCGACGATATTAATTTGCTTTAACCGGTGCGCTAAAATGGGGTCTTGACCCAGTTCGGCGGGCAAAATACTCAGAAAATCACTCTGTGCGACCAGGCTTATACAGGCAGAAAAGGTTTCGCAGAACACACTGATGTTTGGGATTTGCGAGCGTTTTTGAAAGAGTTCTTCCAGCTGTTTGTAATAGCTGCCGCGTGGGGTTGGCAGCGTCCAGTTATAGTGCAACAGTTCGGTTATCGAGCGGGCATTTATTGCCGGGTGACCCTCACGAGCAAAGACCGCAAACGGTTTTTCGAACAGCCGTTCAAAGCTAAATTCTTGATCGTATGGCCCCTGATAATAGGTATTGATGGTGAAATCCAGCTCGCCCTGGCGCAATGAGTTGATCATCGACACCAGTTGCCCTTCCATGATGCGCATTTTAACTTGCGGGTGTTTCTGGTGAAACGCGGTGATAACCCGCGGCATTAGCGTGCGCGAAACGCTGGCGCCCAGGCCAATGTTGATTTGCCCGGCCAGTTGCCCCTGGCGCTGCAAAATATCTTCCTGAGCGGCTCTCAACTCTTCGAGAATCAAACGGGCATGCTGGTAAAAACTTTCACCACATTCGGTCAACGCCACGCCCTGGCTACGCCGGATAAACAAACGTGCCGACATTCCTTCTTCTAATTCTTTGATTGATTTTGTGAGCGCGGGCTGAGAAAGATTTAACGCCCGGCTGGCCCCACGAATGCTGCCACTCTGCGTCACAGCGACGAAAGCTCGAATCTGGTGAAGCTTAACCTGGAAGGTCACATTGCCTCCTGATAACCAATAGCTATCAGCCGAAAGATTTTGGCATCTACTGTAATTCAATCTCTTGTGCCAGGGTAATCCCATTACGGCGAAAACTAACAAAAAGCGCTGGGTGATAAGTAAAAACTATCATGGCGTGAAGTTGATCACAGAACAGGATGAGTTATGTCAGAGATTGAATTAGCAGTACATGAGCTTGCCCCACGTATGCAGCACTGGCGTCGTGATTTCCACCATTTTGCCGAGTCCGGCTGGCTGGAATTCCGCACCGCGGCAATTGTTGCCGAAACGCTGCACCAGTTAGGTTATCAGCTGGCTTTGGGCCGCGACGTGGTGGACGAAGCGGCGCGCATGGGGTTGCCTTCCCCGGAAGTGCTGGCTCGCGAAGAGCAACGTGCGATTGAACAAGGTGCGTTACCACAATGGCTGGCGCATTTTTCTGGCGGTTTTACCGGGATTGTCGCCACCCTCGACACTGGCCGGCCTGGGCCGACACTGGCTTATCGTGTGGATATGGACGCGCTGGATTTAGGCGAAATGCTGCAACCTGCGCATCGCCCATTTGCCGAAGGCTTTGCCTCCTGTAATGCCGGAATGATGCACGCCTGCGGCCACGACGGGCACACGGCGATTGGGCTAGGACTTGCCACCGTGCTGCAACAGTTTTCCGACCAGTTAAACGGCACCATCAAACTGATTTTCCAGCCCGCGGAAGAAGGTACTCGCGGCGCACGAGCCATGGTTGCTGCGGGCGCACTCGACGGAGTCGATTATTTTACCGCAATTCATATCGGCACCGGCATTCCGAGCGGCACCGTGGTTTGCGGCAGCGATAACTTTATGGCGACCACTAAGTTTGATGTGCAATTCACTGGCGTTGCCGCGCATGCAGGCGGCAAGCCGGAAGAAGGCCGCAACGCCCTGCTCGCTGCGGCTCAAACGGCGTTGGCTCTGCACAGTATCGCACCGCATAGCGCCGGAGCTTCACGCGTTAACGTTGGCGTTTTACAGGCGGGAAGTGGCCGTAACGTGGTGCCCGCGAACGCGCTGCTGAAAGTGGAAACGCGTGGTGAAAGTAACGTTATCAACGACTACGTGTTTGAACGTTCGCAAGAGATCATTCGTGGTGTCGCGACGATGTACGGCATCGAAGCCGAAGTCCGTTTGATGGGGGCGGCAACCAATAGTGTGCCGTCACCAGAATGGGTGGCATTTATCCACCAGCAGGCGCTCGACGTGAATGGTGTAACGCAAGTTGTCGATACTGTGAAAGGCGCTGCTGGTTCCGAAGATGCCACTCTCATGATGGCGCGTGTTCAGGAGCAAGGCGGTAAAGCGTCGTACATGGTTTTCGGCACCGAATTAAGCGCCGGGCACCATAACGAAAAGTTTGATTTTAATGAGAAGGTGATGGAAGTTGCCGTTTGTACGATGGCTCGCCTCGCCCTTAATTTCCCGTGGCAGCGAGGTGTGTAATGGATCCTATTTATCAGTTTGTTGATGACGTAATTGAAGCAAAACGCGGTACGTTTACTGATATTGCCGATGATATCTGGGATCACCCTGAAACCCGTTTTGAAGAGCACTGGTCTGCAGAACGTTTGGCCTGCGCGTTAGAAGCGGAAGGTTTTAGCGTTGAGCGCAATGCCGGGAATATCAAAACAGCGTTTGTAGCGAGTTTCGGCTCGGGTCTACCGGTCATCGCCCTGCTGGGGGAATACGACGCGCTGGCCGGTTTAAGCCAATGCTCCGGTGAAGATTCGCCTAATCCACTGGTTGAAGATGCAAACGGCCATGGCTGCGGCCACAATTTGCTTGGCTCGGCTGCTTTTGCCGGTGCCGTGGCGGTGAAGAACTGGCTTGAGCAATCTGGCGCTAAAGGAACCGTGCGTTTTTATGGCTGCCCTGGCGAAGAAGGTGGCTCCGGTAAAACATTTATGGTGCGCGAAGGGCTTTTTGATGATGTCGATGCCGCCATTACCTGGCATCCGGAAGCTTACGCCGGAATGTTTAGCACCAGTTCGCTGGCCAATATTCAGGTTGCTTATCGCTTCAATGGCATTGCAGCGCACGCGGCAAACTCACCGCATTTGGGGCGTAGCGCACTGGATGCCGTCACACTGATGACTACCGGCTCTAACTTCCTCAACGAGCACATTATTGAAAAAGCGCGTGTGCATTACGCGATAACCAATGCCGGTGGCATTTCGCCAAACGTGGTGCAGGCGCAGGCCGAAGTGCTGTATTTGATTCGCGCACCGGAAATGGCGCAGGCACAGCATATTTTTGAGCGCATCAATAAGATTGCTGAAGGTGCGGCGCTGATGACCGAAACCACAGTAAATGTGCGTTTTGATAAAGCCTGCTCCAATTATCTACCTAACCGCAACCTGGAAGCCGTGATGTATCAGGCTTTACAGGCACTTGGCTTGCCTGAATGGAATGAAGAAGAGCTGGCATTTGCGAAAAAAATTCGTGCGACGCTTACCGAAAACGACCTGCAAAATAGCTTAAATAACATCGCAAATACCTCAAATGAAGAAGGTAAAGCATTTGCTCGTCGCCATCGCGAAACGTTGCTGATAGATGAAATTGCGCCTTATGCTGCAAACGACAAGATCCTGCCGGGTTCCACCGATGTTGGCGATGTCAGCTGGAAAGTCCCGGTGGCACAATGCTTTAGCCCATGCTTTACGGTTGGGACTCCGCTCCATACCTGGCAACTGGTGAGCCAGGGTCGCACGTCTATCGCGCATAAAGGAATGCTACATGCGGGCAAAGTGATGGCGGCGACGGCACTGCAACTGTTTACACAACCTCAGACACTGGAAGCCTGCCAAAGCGAGTTGCACGCACAACTTGCTGAACGCCCATACCAGTGTCCGATCCCAGCAGGCGTGACGCCGTCACCTTTAAAATAATTAATAACCATACATTAATGGTTTTTGTAAGGCGGATTGGCGCTGCGTCCTCCGCCTTACTACACAACATAACATCGCAATTGATAGAGGCCCGTCTATGAGTCTTTCTTCATTACCCACTCCTTCCGGCTCTGGCAAGTTGTACGGCCTTGTCGAAAAAATTGGCAATAAAGTGCCCCATCCTTTTTTGCTGTTCGTCTATTTGATTGTCATTTTATCAGTGAGTACTGCGGTACTTTCTGCGTTGAATGTCAGCGTTCGTAACCCGGCGGATGGGAGCCTGGTGCAGGTTAATAACCTGCTGAGTGCCGAAGGCGTGCATTGGTTTTTGCCTAATGTGATTAAAAACTTCAGCGGCTTTGCGCCATTAGGGGCAATTCTGGCACTGGTGCTGGGCGCGGGTCTTGCCGAGCGCGTCGGCCTGTTGCCAAGTTTGATGGTAAAGATGGCGTCACACGTGAGCGTACGTTATGCCAGTTATATGGTGTTATTTATCGCCTTCTTTAGCCATATTTCGTCCGATGCGGCATTGGTCATTATGCCACCGATGGGGGCGCTGATATTTCTTGCCGTGGGTCGCCACCCAATCGCTGGTTTACTGGCGGCCATCGCCGGTGTCGGTTGTGGGTTTACGGCTAATTTATTAATTGTGACCACCGATGTGCTGCTTTCAGGGATCAGCACCGAAGCTGCCCACACTATCGATCCGCTGATGCACGTTAGCGTGATTGATAACTGGTACTTTATGGCGACGTCCGTGTTCGTGCTGTCGATTGTCGGCGGGCTGATTACCGATAAAATAGTCGAGCCGCGCCTGGGAACCTGGAAAGGTGAGAATAAAGAGAAACTTCAGCAGCTCGATGATGAACAGCGCTTTGGCTTGCGCGTAACGGGTATTGTGGCGCTGTTGTTTATCGCCGTGGTTGCCGTGCTGCTGGTGCCAGAAAATGGCCTGCTGCGCGACCCGGTTAAACACACCATTATTCCTTCACCGTTTATCAGTGGGATAGTGCCGCTGATCATCATGTTCTTCTTTGTTGTTTCGCTGGCCTACGGCATTGCGACGAAAAAGATTCGCCGCCAGGCTGATTTACCGCAGTTAATGATTGAACCGATGAAAGAGATGGCCGGTTTTATCGTGATGGTGTTCCCGTTGGCGCAGTTCGTGGCGATGTTCAACTGGAGCAACATGGGCAAATTCATGGCAGTCGGCCTGACCGATATGCTGGAAGGATCAGGGCTGAATGGGATCCCGGCGTTCCTCGGCCTTGCTCTGCTGTCTTCGTTCCTGTGCATGTTTATCGCCAGCGGCTCGGCCATCTGGTCGATTCTGGCACCGATATTTGTACCGATGTTTATGATGCTGGGTTTCCACCCTGCTTTCGCACAAATTCTGTTCCGCGTGGCGGATTCATCGGTCATTCCACTGGCCCCTGTTTCACCGTTTATCCCGCTATTCCTCGGCTTTTTACAGCGCTATAAACCGGATGCCAAATTAGGCACCTATTACTCTTTGATATTGCCTTACCCGCTGATCTTTTTGGTGGTCTGGTTGCTTTTACTGGTTGCGTGGTATCTTGTCGGCTTGCCTATTGGGCCGGGAATTTACCCGCATCTCAATTAACTGGAGCGCATCATGCTGACACTGCTGGAAGACAAAATCGTTACGCCTTTAGGGCCATTATGGATAATTTGCGATGAGCAATATCACCTGCGCGCTGTGGAGTGGGAAGAACATAGCGACAGAATGGTGCAATTGCTCGGTGTTCATTATGGTGTCAGCGGCTACCAGCGCGTGGCCAGTGCCAATCCAGATGGGCTAAGTG
The DNA here is from genome assembly GCF_001654925.1 of Buttiauxella brennerae ATCC 51605. Lineage (GTDB taxonomy): Bacteria > Pseudomonadota > Gammaproteobacteria > Enterobacterales > Enterobacteriaceae > Buttiauxella > Buttiauxella brennerae. The sequence continues at coordinate 318,026 of NZ_LXER01000011.1, read as the reverse complement.
GCAAGCTTCACGACTATTTCGAGGGTGACCTGGCTGTGATTGAAACGCTGCCGACCGCTACCGCGGGAACGGCATTCCAACGAGAAGTGTGGCAAACACTGCGGACGATCCCTTGTGGGCAGGTTATGCATTACGGGCAATTAGCAGACCAACTTGGCAGACCCGGCGCTGCTCGCGCGGTTGGCGCGGCAAACGGTTCAAACCCGGTTAGCGTGGTGGTGCCATGCCACCGCGTGATTGGACGCAACGGGACGATGACGGGATATGCTGGAGGCGTTGGCCGGAAAGAATGGCTGCTACGCCATGAAGGATATTTACTTCTCTAGGCCGTGATGTGCAGAGCTTTGTGCTTTATTCCTAAAGGAATAATGCTCATTAATATACAGCTCCATGATTTTCAATAGGATAGCTCGAAAAAGCCGCTCTTATTGGCATGTATATTCTGAATGCGCTTTCATCATACTTACGTGCTCAAGAAAAAGATGTTAAAATTGACCAATATCAATAACGCCGAGCATATCTATGATCCCTGAAAAGCGAATTATTCGACGCATTCAGTCTGGCGGTTGTGCTATCCATTGCCAGGATTGCAGCATCAGCCAGTTATGCATCCCCTTCACGCTCAACGAGCATGAGCTTGATCAGCTTGATAATATTATTGAGCGTAAAAAGCCTATCCAGAAGGGGCAGACCCTGTTTAAAGCAGGTGATGAGCTGAAGTCGCTGTACGCTATTCGTTCAGGGACCATCAAAAGCTATACCATCACCGAACAAGGTGACGAGCAAATTACCGGTTTCCATCTGGCAGGTGATTTGGTTGGCTTTGACGCTATCGGCACCGGGATGCACCCAAGTTTCGCGCAAGCGCTCGAAACATCAATGGTTTGCGAAATCCCGTTTGAAACGCTTGATGATTTGTCCGGTAAAATGCCAAACCTGCGCCAACAGATGATGCGTTTAATGAGCGGCGAAATCAAAGGCGATCAGGATATGATTCTGCTGCTTTCTAAAAAGAATGCAGAAGAGCGCCTGGCTGCGTTTATCTATAATCTTTCACGTCGCTTTGCCCAGCGCGGTTTCTCTCCGCGTGAGTTCCGTTTGACCATGACTCGTGGTGATATCGGTAACTATCTGGGTCTGACTGTTGAAACTATCAGTCGCTTGCTGGGCCGTTTCCAGAAGAGCGGTATGCTGGCGGTTAAAGGTAAGTACATTACCATCGAAAATATCGATATTCTTGCACAACTCGCTGGCCAATCGCGTAACGTTGCTTAGTATCTCCTGTCCTGGGTCGGATCATTAAATTTTCCTGATTTATTGATCCGACATAGACTTATCACCTGTTTCAATCAGCACATATGAGTTAACCTTACTAAACAGACTGTGGTTAAGCAGTTGTAAGGAGACCTGTATGGCAAAGTATCAAAACATGCTAGTCGCGATAGATCCTAATCAGGATGATCAACCCGCCCTGCGGCGTGCTGTTTATTTGCATCAACGGATTGGTGGCAGGATTAAAGCGTTTCTGCCTATCTATGATTTTTCCTACGAAATGACCACCCTTCTGTCACCAGATGAACGTACCGCTATGCGCAAAGGCGTGATTAGCCAACGTGCAGCCTGGATTAAAGAACAAGCCCAGTACTACATCGACTCGGGCATCCCCATTGAAATTAAAGTGGTGTGGCATAATCGTCCTTTCGAGGCGATTATCCAGGAAGTGATTAGCGGTGGACACGACCTGGTGCTTAAAATGACGCATCAGCACGATAAACTGGAAGCAGTTATTTTCACTCCAACCGACTGGCATCTGCTGCGTAAATGCCCAAGCCCGGTCTGGATGGTTAATGAAAAACCATGGCCAGAAGGTGGCCGAGCGGTTGTTGCGGTAAACCTTGCCAGTGAAGAGCAGTACCATAACGCATTGAATGAAAAGTTAGTGAAAGAGACCATTCGTTTAGCCGAAGATGTAAACCACACCGAAGTCCATCTGGTCGGCGCCTACCCGATTACCCCGATTAACATCGCCATCGAACTCCCTGATTTTGACCCGAGCGTTTATAACGATGCCATTCGTGGGCAGCATTTAGTTGCCATGAAAGCATTGCGCCAGAAATTTGGTATCGATGAGAAAATGACTCACGTTGAGAAAGGGTTGCCGGAAGAAGTCATTCCCGATCTCGCCGAGCATTTACAGGCAGGTATTGTGGTGCTCGGAACTGTTGGCCGCACCGGGCTTTCTGCGGCTTTCCTTGGCAACACGGCCGAACAAGTTATCGACCATTTACGTTGCGATTTGCTGGTCATCAAGCCTGATGATTATCAAACGCCAGTAGAAATGGATGACGAAGATGACGATTGATTTGCCGCTCAGTCAGTAAAGAAAAGCCCGTTCAGGTTAATGAACGGGCTTTTTGTTTGGTGGAGTGCTGAACCTCATGCCTGACATCAGTTGTAGCGAGGGGAAATTCCCCCGCTACTCTCCTCCTGAACTTCGCTTTTACGACTTGTGACAAGCTAAAGATGCCGCCATCTCAATGCCTCCTTTCCGGTAGTGAAATTCACACAGTGAATCCTTCACCAGAAAAATAATCATGAGAATTGTCAAACAGATAACTATCACTGCATACAGCCTGTTCTTTGATGACATCTTCGCCTCCTGCGTTGCAAACACGAAATTAAGAGGCTACTATCATGGTGTCTATGCATGAGAGGGCCTCGGGTTGGTTTAACTAACTCGGGGCTTTTTTCTGTCTGCTTCTCACCGTTGGTGATTGAAGCCTACAGCTTCAGCACCCGGTTATATTTTACTCTTTGCACCATCCCTCTCCTACATTATTTTTCCATAGATTCAAATAGTTAAATGTAATATTGCATTCATTTCAGTTATAGACAGGCGTAAAAAAACCGCCCCGAAAGGCGGTTTTGGGAAGCATCTCGCACTAATTTCTCAACTAGAGCGCTTTAAGAATCGCTTCAACGCTGGCTTTGGCATCGCCAAACAGCATTTGGGTGTTCTCTTTAAAGAACAGCGGGTTTTGTACACCAGCGTAACCGGTGTTCATCGAGCGTTTGAACACAATAACGTTCTGCGCTTTCCAAACTTCCAGCACTGGCATACCCGCGATTGGGCTGCGTGGATCTTCAAGCGCTGCCGGGTTAACGGTGTCGTTTGCGCCGATAACCAGAACGGTGTCTGTATCGGTGAAATCATCGTTGATTTCATCCATTTCCAGAACCACGTCGTATGGTACACGCGCTTCCGCCAACAGAACGTTCATGTGGCCTGGTAAACGACCGGCAACCGGGTGAATACCAAAGCGAACTTTGATGCCACGTGCGCGCAGTTTTTCGGTAATTTCAGCCACCGGATATTGCGCCTGCGCAACAGCCATACCGTACCCCGGAGTGATGATCACAGACGTGGAGTTTTTCAACATATCCGCTGTATCTTCAGCCGTGATTTCACGGTGCTCACCCACTTCATCGTCTTCACCAGTAGAAGAACCATCGGTGCCGAAGCCGCCTGCAATGACGCTAATAAAGGAGCGGTTCATCGCCTTACACATGATGTAAGACAGAATGGCACCAGAAGAACCCACCAGCGCACCGGTTACAATAAGCAAGTCGTTGCTGAGCATGAAGCCCGCCGCTGCCGCTGCCCAACCGGAGTAGGAGTTCAGCATGGACACCACAACTGGCATATCTGCGCCGCCGATAGACGCCACCAAATGCCAGCCAACAACCAGTGCGATAATCGTCATCACCAGCAGTGCCAGTACCTGCACGCCAACGCTTTCGGTACGTACGAAGATGATAAGCATCGCAAACGAAACAACCAGTGCCGCCAGGTTCAGCTTATGACGATTTGGCAGCATTAACGGTTTAGAAGAAATCTTACCGCGCAGTTTGCCAAACGCCACAATGGAGCCTGTGAAGGTCACCGCACCGATGAAGATACCGAGAAATACTTCCGTTAAATGGATGTTTTCCATGACCGGCTCGAGGCCAGGGGCATGGTCCAGATAGCTATTGAAGCCAACCAGAACCGCTGCCAGACCCACGAAGCTGTGCAAAATCGCCACCAGCTCCGGCATCTCAGTCATTTCGACTTTCTTCGCAAGGTGAATACCGATGGCACCACCAATCACCATCGCCACGATAATCCAGACGACGTTGCCCGTTTCTGGCCCGAAGATAGTCGCAACCAGTGCGATACCCATACCAGCCATACCAAACAAGTTACCTTGCTTGGATGTTTCGTGTTTTGACAACCCCGCCAGGCTGAAAATAAACAGAATAGCGGCAACAATGTATGCTGCTGTAACTAATCCACCAGACATGTGTTACCCCTTAGTTCTTCCGGAACATTTTCAGCATGCGCTGAGTGACGGTGAAACCACCAAAAATATTGATACTGGCGATCAGTACAGCAATAAAGCTCAGGAAACTAACCCAGCCACCATGACCAATTTGCAGTAATGCACCGACCACGATAATCCCTGAAATGGCATTCGTGACCGACATCAGTGGCGTATGCAGCGCGTGGGAAACATTCCACACGACGTAGTAACCGACGACACATGACAGCGCGAACACGGTGAAATGGCCGAGGAACTCTTTAGGAGCAACATCAGCAAGCCAACCAAACAGAATGATCGCCAGCGCCATAAACGCATATTTGCGCCATGGTGAAACCGGTTTTTTCTCTTCGACAGGGATAGCCGCTTTCTTGGCAGCAGCCTGCGGTTGAGCAGAAACTTGAATAGGTGGTGCAGGCCAGGTCACTTCGCCATCGCGAATAACCGTTACGCCACGAACAACCACATCTTCAAAATCAACCACGGTATTGCCATCTTTCTCTTTGCAGAGCAGTTTCAGCAAGTTGACCAAGTTGGTGCCGTAAAGCTGGGACGACTGCGTAGGCAGTCGGCCTGGCAAATCGGTATAGCCAATCACTTTCACACCGTTTGGCGTCACTGTTACCTGATCGGCAACGGTGTATTCACAGTTACCGCCATTTTGCGCGGCCAAATCGACAATCACACTGCCCGCTTGCATGGAATCAACCATTTCACGGGTAATCAGTTTCGGTGCTGGTTTACCCGGAATGAGCGCCGTTGTGACGATGATGTCGACTTCTTTGGCCTGGGCTGCAAACAGCTCCATTTCCGCTTTAATAAAGGCCTCAGACATCACTTTGGCATAGCCATCGCCGCTGCCTGCTTCTTCTTTAAAGTCCAGTTCAAGGAACTCAGCGCCCATACTCTGGACTTGTTCTTTAACTTCAGGACGAGTGTCGAATGCACGTACAATCGCACCCAGGCTGTTTGCCGCACCAATCGCCGCAAGACCTGCAACACCCGCACCGATAACCATCACTTTAGCCGGAGGGACTTTGCCCGCAGCCGTAATTTGCCCGGTAAAGAAACGCCCAAATTCATGAGCAGCTTCAACAATTGCGCGGTAACCCGCAATGTTCGCCATTGAGCTCAAAGCATCGAGTGACTGCGCACGTGAAATACGTGGCACAGAGTCCATCGCCATCACAGTGACTTTTTTAGCTGCCAGCTTTTCAAGCAACTCAGGGTTCTGAGCAGGCCAGATAAAGCTCACAAGCGTAGAACCTTCACGCAGCAGCTCGATTTCGCTGTCCTGCGGTGCATTCACTTTCAGTACGATGTCAGACTGCCAGACGTCAGCGGTATCTGAAATAGTTGCGCCAACCTGTATAAACGCCTCGTCATCAAAGCTTGCCAGTTTGCCCGCACCGCTTTCGACTGTGACGGTGAAACCCAGTTTCAGCAATTGCTCCACTGTTTTTGGCGTGGCTGCAACACGGGATTCACCCGCCCACCGCTCTTTTGGTACCCCAATACGCATAGTATTCCCTTCCATCTGTTTTTTTGTTGATGGTTTGTCAGACATTGCCATGGCAATCGTCAGTTCCGTTACCTGTTCTATGAAAAATACATCTGTAACAAACTTTTTATAACCTACTGAAAATAACGCCTGTGATCTAGATCAGGATCTCAGTATTTGTATCATTATCGTAAAAGTTTAGCGTTAGGAGCTTCAGACAGCTCTTTTTGACTGACTTTCACCCACGATACCTGATAATACGCTTCATTGGCCCGGCAATTCACGATTCTGAGCCACTGCAAATGGCAGATTTAACATTACATTAACTAATTAAGTTGTATGCTTTATCACTTTTACTGGTCAAAGCACTGTTTTGTTAAAATATAAATTTTAGTGATGAAAAATATCTGCACTCAGCGATTGCTGAGTGAAAAATGCCGCAGACAGTCGCAGTGATTCAATGCATAATCTGCGGCTAACAGGTAACCCTCAGAGAATGCGGTATTTGTATTCATTTTGCGCAAGGCGAAGGATTATTTTTATGAAGCTCAAGAACACCCTTCTGGCGTCAGCACTGTTTACCCTAACAACGCTGTCAGCTCAGGCAGCAACGGAACTGACTCCAGACCAAGCTGCTGCTCTTAAACCTTTTGATCGCATTAACATCACTGGCCGTTTTAACTCGATTGGTGAAGCGGTTAATGCCGTGTCTAAACGCGCGGATAAAATTGGTGCTGCCTCTTTCTATGTTCTGGACACTCATGACACTGGCAGCAGCGGCAACTGGCGTGTAGTTGCAGATGTGTATCATGCTGATGCACCGAAGGCTGAGGAAGTCTCTAATCGCGTTATCAATGGCGTGGTGGAGTTACCAAAAGATCAAGCATATCTCCTTGAGCCATTCGATACTGTGACTATCCAGGGTTTTTATCGCAGCCAACCTGAAGTTAACTCGGCAATCACCCGCGTAGCTAAAGAAAAAGGTGCGGATTCGTTCTATATCGTGCGCCAGATTGACGCGAACTCGGGTGGCAACCAGCGCATCACAGCATTCATCTATAAAAAAGATGCTAAGAAGCGTGTGGTTCAAAGCCCTGATGTGATTCCTGCAGATTCTGAGGCTGGTAAAGCAGCTCTGGCTGCCGGTGGTGCTGCAGCGGCAAAAGTTGAGATCCCAGGCGTTGCAAGTTCCAGTACACCAAGTTCTGATGTGGGCCGTTTCTTTGAAACACAAACCACTCAAGGTGGCCGTTACACTGTCACCCTGCCAGATGGAACCAAGATTCAGGAGTTGAACAAAACGACTGCTGCGCAGATGGTTCCCTTTGATAGCGTGAAGTTCACTGGCCACTACAGCAGCAGCACAGAGGTCTCTTACCAGGTCGCTAAGCGTGCTGCTAAGAAAGGTGCCAAGTATTACCACATCACCCGCCAATGGGATGAACGTGGTGGCAACCTGACGGTCAGTGCTGACCTCTATAAGTAAGTCCTGAATCAATAAAAGGGCAGCTATGCTGCCCTTTTTGCATTTCACAGAGCATTTTATGGCTCACGCCATTGCAAGCAGCGCCCACACTCCGTAAAATTCCGCGCCTTAGTGTTACCCACCATTTTTATGCATAAAAGCATAATAATTATGCTGGGTCTTATTTGAAATCTACGGGACTGCTATGGAAAAGAAGCTTGGCCTCGCCGCATTAACTGCATTGGTATTGAGCTCGATGCTCGGTGCGGGTGTATTTAGCCTGCCGCAAAACATGGCGAGTGTCGCGAGTCCTGCAGCATTGCTGATTGGTTGGGCGATTACGGGCGTAGGTATTTTATTACTGGCACTCGCAATGGTCGTGCTAACCCGCATACGCCCGGATCTGGATGGCGGCATTTTCACCTACGCTCGCGAAGGTTTTGGCGAACTTATTGGGTTCTTTTCAGCATGGGGTTATTGGCTCTGTGCGGTCATCGCCAACGTCTCTTATTTGGTTATCGTTTTCTCCGCACTGAGTTTCTTCACCGACACTCCGGAACTGCGTCTGTTTGGTGACGGAAATACCTGGCAGTCGATTGTCGGCGCTTCTGTGCTGCTATGGATGGTGCATTTCCTGGTGCTGCGAGGCGTGCAAACCGCAGCCAGCATTAACCTGGTTGCCACGCTGGCGAAGTTACTGCCACTCGGTCTGTTTATAATACTGGCCGCCATGGCTTTTAAACTGTCTACTTTTACTCTCGATTTTAGCGGTATTGCGCTAGGTGTTCCGGTTTGGGAACAGGTCAAAAACACCATGCTGATTACCCTGTGGGTATTTATTGGTGTTGAAGGAGCGGTGGTAGTTTCGGCTCGCGCACGCAATAAAAATGATGTCGGCCGTGCAACACTGCTGGCGGTTATTGCGGCATTAGGCGTTTATCTGCTGGTCACGCTGTTGTCATTGGGCGTGATTGCGCGCCCGGAACTGGCCGGAATACGTAACCCGTCCATGGCAGGTTTGATGGTCGAAATGATGGGGCCGTGGGGTGAAGTGATTATCGCCGCCGGGCTGATTGTCTCAGTGTGTGGTGCGTATCTGAGCTGGACGATTATGGCTGCAGAAGTGCCTTTCCTTGCCGCAACGCATAAAGCCTTCCCGAAAATTTTTGCTCGCCAGAACAAAAACAATGCTCCTTCGGCCTCACTCTGGCTGACCAATATCAGCGTTCAGGTTTGCCTGGTATTGATTTGGCTGACCGGGTCGGACTACAACACACTGTTGACCATCGCATCAGAAATGATTCTGGTGCCTTACTTCCTGGTGGGCGCCTATTTACTGAAAATCTCCACCCGTCCACTGCATAAGGCAATTGGTCTGGGCGCATGTATTTATGGCTTGTGGTTGCTTTATGCATCAGGCCCCATGCATTTGCTGCTTTCGGTGGTATTGTATGCGCCGGGTTTATTAGTCTTTATGTACACACGCAGCACGCATATCCATGACATTAAGCTGAAATTACGCGAGAAAGCCGTTATCTTTCTGATGCTGGTGGCAGCATTCCCGGCTACATGGATGCTGGTGAAATAAATTAATGGGTCAGATAAAAGGAGTCGTCGATGGAGCTAACATCCCCTGTACGCCCAATTTTGATTACCGGTGCCGGTAAACGAATTGGACTGGCGCTGGCACGACACTTTCTGGCCCAACAGCACCCCATTATCATCAGTTATCGCACGCGTTACCCGGCGATAGCTGAACTTGAACAGGCAGGCGCGATTTGCCTGTTCGGGGACTTTTCCACTAATGCAGGTATCGAGCAATTTGCACTGCAAGTAAAAGAGCATTGCAATGGTCTGCGCGCGGTTCTGCACAACGCCAGCGCCTGGCTTTCCGAGTCTACCGAGGTGTCACCTGCTGATACGCTGGCTTTGATGCTGCAAATTCATGTCAATACGCCCTACTTGCTCAACCACTACTTTGAACCTTTGCTGCGCGGCCACGGGCATGCCAGTTCCGATATTATTCACTTCACCGATTACGTCGTTGAGCGCGGAAGCGATAAGCATATTGCCTATGCCGCCAGTAAAGCGGCGCTGGATAATATGACTCGCTCATTTGCCCGCAAACTTGCGCCGGAAGTGAAAGTGAATGCGATTGCGCCTGCGATGATTATGTTTAATGAGCATGACGATGCGCAGTACCGTAAAGAGGCATTAAATAAGTCGCTAATGAAAGTCGCCCCTGGCGAACAAGAAATTATTGGGCTGGTCGATTACCTGCTCAATAGCCAATATGTCACAGGTCGCACGCATTCTGTCGATGGTGGTCGCCCGCTTCGATAGATCTGTTTACCCGTGATTTATGGTTTAACCTTCGTTAGCAGTGTATGTTTTCCTTTTAAGCTGATGTGCCGGGCCATGAATAAAATCGTATACGTAGAAGACGACCCAGAAGTAGGATCGTTAATTGCCGCTTACCTCGGCAAACATGACATTGACGTTATCGTCGAAAGCCGTGGCGATCTCGCCGAAGCGACTATTCAGCAACAACAGCCTGACCTCGTACTATTGGATGTGATGCTACCGGGCAAAGATGGCATGACGCTGTGCCGCGATTTGCGTCCCCAATGGGATGGCCCAATTGTACTGCTGACATCTCTGGACAGTGATATGAACCATATTCTGTCTCTGGAAATGGGCGCTAACGATTATATTCTTAAAACTACCCCACCTGCCGTTCTGCTGGCACGTTTGCGACTTCATTTACGCCAACGCGTTTCGGCACAACAGACCGTTGAAAGCACCCCTAACGCGCTTAAGCCACACAAAGCCATGCGCTTTGGCACGCTGTGCATTGACCCGGTAAACCGCCAGGTTACTCTGGGTGCAGAAAACATCACGCTCTCTACCGCTGACTTCGATTTGCTTTGGGAGCTGGCCACCCACGCCGGGCAAATCATGGACCGTGATGCGTTGTTAAAGAACTTGCGTGGCGTGACCTATGATGGCATGGATCGCAGCGTCGACGTCGCTATTTCGCGCCTGAGAAAGAAACTTTACGATAGCGCAACCGAACCGTTTCGTATCAAAACCGTCCGTAATAAAGGCTACTTATTCGCGCCCCATGCCTGGGAGAGTGAAGTTTAGATACTGGGTATTAAACTTACTTGACGTTATAAATAACCGTTCGTTTTGCGAGCGGTTATTCGAATTAAATAACCTTCACTCGAAAGCTCTCCTGATATATTTCGCCTGCTTCTTGCACTAGTTTTAATTCTGTACACTTATGTATAGAAGTGTGTGCAACTATTATGATAGATTTCTTTCTGTATTTTGGTTTCTCCAGAAAACCAGGTGAATATTTCGAAAACCACTATTTTTATTATCATATTGTATTCGCTTTGTTACTTACCTGAATTAACAAAATAACACTTCGGCCTAATTCGTGGGAAATAAAACCCATAAATGTAGAAAAATAGATAATTTTACTCTGCCGTTAACACCGGATAACTCGCTTTGATAATTCAGTTATCTGTTTAAAAAAACCATTATGAGCGTAATAGCTTCAGGTAATTTTGTGATAAAAGTGTGGCTACAAAACAATCTTTTGCATCGTTTAAATAACAGTCAGGTAAAGTTATTAAACAATCGTTATGCCCATGCAATCATTGCCAGCACTATGGCTATAGTTCCCTTATCGATTGTCCGTGGTTTGGTGATCACCGCATCAGTTCTTTGTGAAACTGCGGGTTTTAACCATGCGGCACAATGGTTCATACAGTTGCAGATTGGTTTTTTAGCGCTCGCTCCGCTGGTTATGAATATCTATGTTGCGGTTCATTGGGCCGTCAGAAACCGCTTGTCACAAATATACTGTATTGCGTTAAGCATCAGTACCTTGATGATATTCCGGCGAATAATGGATGATAACGCACAATTTTTCCTCGATATCAGCATCCCTATGGCTTTGGCCTCTGGGATAATTGGTAATGTATTACAGGAAATAGTCAGCAAGAAACTGTTAAAAATTCGCAAATGGAAAGACAACAATAACGTTACAATTGTTTCTTTTTTTGCCACATTGATGATCATTGCCCTATTCAGTAGCATTATAAAATTAGCAGCTGAATCTGGCTTGCACCATGCAATGAATTTTTTCAGCCAACTGTCTCTTTATTTCTACCCTACTAACTTTCTAAATGGTATTTCATACGTCCTGTTGCGCAGTGTTCCATGGTTCTTTGGCCTGCACGGCTATTATCTATTTATGGACATTGATGTTGCCTTTACGGCTGCCGCGAAATTAAATATTAATGATTGGTATTCAGGGCGCGGGGCACTCAACATTCTCAGCCCGGTGTTCTATGACATGTGGTGTAACTCCGGTGGTACAGGAAATACACTGAGTTTGGTGATCTGTATTTTAATGCAGAAAAACAGCCCACACCGCCGTCTGTTGACCATCGCCGGGCCTATGGCTTTGTTTAACATCAACGAACCGCTGATATTTGGTTTCCCGATTGTTCTCAATCCGGTCATGATTATTCCGTTCGTCCTGACCCCGCTTGTCTCTTACATCGTGGCATACGGTGCGACTTACTTTAGTTTCATTCCACGGATAACTGCAATCGTCAGTTGGTCAACACCAGGACCTCTCAAGGTGTGGTTAGCTAGCGGTGAATCCAGTGCCGCCGTACTGTTATATCTTGCGCTTGTCGCTTTGGGTGTGGTCATTTATTACCCGTTTGTCAAAAGTACATTAAAGCAAAAAAGCGCTGTAAATAACGATATGGACTTACTGACCGGTGAGATGAAAATCATTCAGCCGACTGATTTTGAGATGGTGCCAAATTACAGCCATATTGTTGAAGAAAACAGCTACATCGAAGCTCAGCGACAAATTGAAAAGCTGCAATCCAGCGGGCAGTTCATTCTCTACTTCCAGCCTCAGTTGCGCTTATCTGACAAAAAAATTGTCGCTCTTGAGGTGCTTATCCGCCATCAAAGTGACAGTGGAAAGATAACGCCCCCTACTTTCCTGAAATACTATGAGCGTACCGGCCTGATGCCGGAGGTCGATTTCTGGGTGATGGAAAACGCGCTGGATTACGTACGAGAGAATATGTCTGAGACAGAGAGCATGACGCTGTCGATCAATATCTCCCCACAGACATTGGTCGACTATCGACTTCTGCATATTGTGAACACAGTTCTCGCCAAACCATTGCCTGCTGGCTGGAATCTTGAGTTTGAAATTACTGAATCCCAAAAGGTTCAAGAGCCTGTACGTGTTGCAGAAGTGATGGGGAAACTACGTAGTCTCGGGATCAAAATCGCCCTTGATGATTTTGGCTCAGGTTACTCAACACTCCACTATCTGACCCGCTACCCGCTGGATAAGATCAAGCTCGACAGATCGATGGTGCTGGGTTTATCCAAACCTGATGGGTTTAACTTCCTGCTACAGGCCGTTAAATTATGCATGGTCATTCAATGTGAAATTCTCATTGAAGGCGTTGAAACCGAGCAAGAGTTAGAACTGGTACAAAAGGCAGGGATTGAACTCTGCCAGGGCTTCCTGTTCTACCGCCCTCTTCCGGGAACCACGGCCTGCGAACTCCTGAACGAACAACAGAAACAGGCGATGCCGGAAAGGCATATCCCTCGAGAGGTTGAAGCTATCGCTTAGCTGCTTTTCCCCTCAATCACCGCACTTATGCACGCCAGATATTGTCAGCAGGGGCAAACCCTGCTTACATAGCCAGCCAGATGGGGTGTGAAATTTTCATGATGAAATCACTCATATCTGCATAGCGCTTCTGCGTATCAGAAGGCAACGCTCAATCCGTTGATAACCCGGTGATTTTCATTGAAAAAGTTATTTATTCAGTTCTATCTGTTGCTGTTCGTCTGCTTTTTGGTGATGACCATGCTGGTTGGCCTGGTCTACAAATTCACCGCTGAGCGTGCGGGCCGCCAGTCACTGGATGATTTGATGAAAAGCTCGCTGTATTTAATGCGCAGCGAGTTGCGTGAAATTCCACCGCGTGACTGGAACCGGACAATCAAAGATCTCGATCTCAATTTGTCGTTTAAACTCCATATCGAACCCATAGACAAATTCAAGCTCGATGAAATGACGATGCACCACCTGCGCGAGGGGGAAATTGTCGCCCTCGACGATGAGTACACCTTTATTCAGCGCATCCCTCGCAGCCATTATGTTCTGGCCGTCGGCCCGATTCCTTATCTCTTCTTCCTGCATCAGATGCGATTGCTGGACGTCGCATTGATGGCATTTATTGCCATTTCCCTCGCCTTCCCGGTCTTCATCTGGATGCGTCCCCACTGGAAGGACATGCTAAAACTTGAAACGGCGGCGCAAAGATTAGGTCAAGGGCATCTGGAAGAGAGAATCCATTTCGACAGCGCCTCGAGTTTTGAACGTTTAGGCGTTGCCTTTAACCAGATGGCCGACAGCATCAACGCGCAAATTGCCAGTAAGAAACTGCTGATTGACGGTATAGCCCATGAACTACGCACGCCGTTGGTCCGCCTGCGTTATCGCCTGGAAATGAGTGATAATCTGACTGAAGCGGAGTCGCTGGCGCTAAACCGGGATATCGGCCAACTGGAAGCACTGATTGAAGAACTGTTGACTTACGCCCGACTCGACCGCCCGCAAACGGAGTTACAACTGGCGAAAGTCAATGTCCCGCGCTGGCTTGATGAACACATCGCTGATGTCAGAATCATTCACCCGCAGCTCGATATCATGCTGGACACGCCGCCTGACGGAGATTTTGGCCTGATTGATCTGCGTTTAATGGAACGTGTCACGGACAATCTGGTTAACAATGCTCTGCGTTACAGCAACGAGAAACTGCGCATCAGCCTGTGGCTTGATACAGACACTGCCATTTTACAGGTCGAAGATGATGGCCCAGGCATCCCTGCTGAAGAGCGCGAGCGCGTGTTTGAGCCCTTCGTTCGCCTCGACCCAAGCCGTGACCGTGCAACCGGCGGCTGTGGCCTTGGGCTTGCGATTGTGCATTCCGTTGCCACGGCCATGGAAGGTTCAGTGACTGTCGACAGCGGAGCGTTTGGTGGCGCCCGCTTCCGCTTTAGTTGGCCGATAAAAACACAAGCCCCTTTACCGCTGGCATCGATTACCCCCGACCGCTAAAAATCCATTTTTCCCTGCCTGACCATCGCAACATCGGTGGTCAGGTTCATCGCCCTGTGTTATAAATTTATAAGTATGTTGTAACTAATGGAGGGTGAGAAATGGCAAAGTATGATTTGATTGAACGGCTCAACGGCACGTTTCGCGAACTCGAGCGAGATTTGCAGCAGCTGCGTGAACAACTCGATAGTTACCGATTACTCATCGGTCGTGTCTTCCTGTTACCTGCCGTGAATAAAGGGAAAGAACATGACGCTATCAGCAGGATTGAGGTCACTCAACGCCTGAGTAAAGAGGCGCATCAGTCCACCCTTTCCCACTTCACGCACCTGTTCATTCAACAGCAGTCGGAGAAAACCAGCAGCAAAGCGGCAGTTCGCCTGCCAGGAGCCGTTTGTTACCAGGTCGATGAAACTGAACGGCAGCAAACCCAGGCGCTGATCACGCGAATTAACCAGCGTAAACAAGAACTGGAAAACATGATTAGTGTGGAGTCGGGTTTACCCAGCGTGCAGCGTTTCGAATGGGTTCACCGCCAGCTTCCAGGACTGATTACCCTCAACGCCTATCGAACCATCACTCTGCTGGAAAACCCCACAACCCTGAATTTTGGCTGGGCGAATAAGCAAATCATTAAGAACTATACGCGCCAGGAAATTATCGACATTCTCGAAAAGAGTCTTAAAGCGAATCGCGCTGTGCCGCCCTACACGCGTGAGCAATGGGCTGAACAGATCACACGTGAGCTGAATGCCATCAGTAGCCTGTCGGATAAAGTACGCCTGAAGATTAAGCGCCCCGTCAAAGTGCAACCGGTCGCGCGGGCCTGGTATCAGGATCGCAAAAAACAGGTGCAACATGCCTGCCCTTCGCCGCTGGTCGTGTTATGCAACCCTGACAACGGCGAAATGCCGCCGGATATGGGGGAATTACTAAATTACGATGCGGATAATATTCGCCACCGTTATAAGCCCGATGCGCAGCCCTTGCAGCTGTTGATCCCGCGCCTGCATCTGTACTGTGAAGAGTAGAAACAGGCGCGGTAAAACTTATTGTTTCATACTGCCAACCATTTCTTCCGGCCGCACCCAGGCATCAAATTCGTCTTCGGTGAGATAGCCGAGTTTTAATGCCGATGCCTTCAACGTCAGCCCTTCTTTATGGGCTTTCTTGGCTATTTCTGCGGCCTTGTCGTAGCCAATGTGCGTGTTGAGCGCCGTCACCAGCATCAAAGACTCATTGAGCAACTGAGTAATTCGATCACGGTTTGGCTCGATACCCACCGCACAATGTTCGTTGAAGCTTTCCATACCATCAGCCAGCAAGCGCACCGATTGCAGGAAATTGTGAATGACCATCGGGCGATAGACGTTAAGCTCAAAATTGCCCGATGCGCCGCCCATGTTCACCGCTACGTCATTGCCCATTATCTGGCAGCAGAGCATTGTCATCGCTTCGCACTGCGTTGGGTTGACCTTGCCGGGCATAATTGAGCTTCCCGGTTCGTTTTCAGGGATCGCGATTTCGCCAATCCCGCAACGTGGCCCGGAGGATAACCAGCGAACATCGTTGGCAATTTTCATCAGCGACGCCGCCAGCCCTTTTAACGCGCCATGGGCATGAACCAGCGCATCGCAGGTAGCCAGTGCTTCGAATTTATTCGGTGCGGTGACGAACGGTTGGTTGGTGATATCTGCCAGTTCTTTGGCGACACGTACCGCGTATTCAGGATGGGTATTCAGGCCAGTGCCGACCGCCGTTCCGCCTAACGCCAGTTCTGCAACATGCGGCAGGCTGTTTTCAACGTGTTTAAGGTTGTGCTCAAGCATCGCCACCCAGCCAGAAATCTCCTGGCCAAGAGTGAGCGGCGTTGCGTCCTGTAAGTGGGTACGGCCAATCTTCACGATATCGTGAAATGCTTCGGCTTTGCCTTGCAATGTTGCTTTCAGCACATTGAGTTGCGGGATTAATTGTTCACGCACCGCAATCACCGCCGCAACGTGCATTGCGGTTGGGAAAACGTCGTTTGAGCTTTGGCTTTTGTTCACATCGTCATTAGGGTGAACTTTGCGCTCCATGCCACGCACACCACCGAGAATCTCACTCGCCCGATTTGCCAGCACCTCGTTCATGTTCATGTTGCTCTGCGTGCCGGATCCGGTTTGCCAGATGGCGAGCGGGAATTCATCCGGATGGTTGCCCGCCAGCACTTCGTCAGCGGCTTCGATAATAGCGTTACCGCGATCGGCCACCAGCAACCCGAGATCCATATTCACCTTTGCGGCCGCCCGCTTGGTTAAGGCGAGCGCGTGGATCAGGGCCGTTGGCATTTTTTCAGTGGAAATACGGAAATGCTCAAGTGAGCGCTGAGTTTGCGCGCCCCACAGTTTATCTGCCGGAACGTCGATTGGGCCCATTGAGTCTTTTTCACTGCGACTGGCTACCATTTCATTCTCCTTAGACGTAGAGCATCCCCCAAAATAATTCGAGGTGCGTCAAGGCGGCAAAGGAGCTTATCCCGATGAGCTTACATAAGTAAGTGATTCGGGTAAGCGAGAGCAGCCAACACAGACGTAACTCGAAGAATGAAGGGGGATAAAAAAACCGCCCTTGTGGGCGGCTTGAGTTATCTATTTCACACATCGCGTACATTGCGAGGCGTGTATTTTCTGGAAGAAGTCGTTGCCCTTGTCATCGACCAGAATAAAGGCCGGGAAGTCTTCCACCTCTATTTTCCAGATGGCTTCCATACCCAGTTCCGCGTATTCGACACAGGTCAGGCTCTTGATGCTTTGCTGCGCCAGAACCGCCGCCGGACCACCGATACTGCCAAGGTAGAAGCCACCGTGCTTATGGCACGCATCAGTCACCTGTTGGCTACGGTTGCCTTTCGCCAGCATTACCATGCTGCCGCCGTTGGCTTGCAGAAGATCTACGTATGAATCCATACGCCCGGCAGTGGTTGGCCCAAGCGAGCCGGACGCATAACCGTCTGGCGTTTTAGCTGGCCCTGCGTAGTACACCGGGTGATCTTTGATGTACTGCGGCAAACCTTCGCCGTTGTCGATACGCTCTTTGAGTTTAGCGTGTGCGATATCGCGTGCCACAATAATCGTGCCGCTCAGAGAAAGACGCGTTGAAACAGGATATTGCGACAACTGCTTAAGGATTTCGCTCATCGGGCGGTTCAGATTGACCTTGATCGCCTCGCCTTCGCCCGCCTGGCGCAACTCCTGCGGAATAAACTTGCCAGGGTTGTGCTCGAGTTTTTCGATCCAGATACCGTCGCGGTTGATCTTAGCTTTGATGTTGCGATCGGCAGAACAGGAAACGCCCATGCCAACCGGGCATGACGCGCCGTGGCGTGGCAGTCGTACCACACGAATATCGTGAGCGAAGTATTTACCGCCAAACTGCGCACCGAGGCCAAGATTTTGCGCCTCTTTCAGCAACTCTTCTTCCAGTTGCACATCGCGGAACGCCTGGCCGTGCTCGTTACCTTCGGTTGGCAAGCCGTCATAGTATTTGGTAGAGGCAAGTTTCACGGTTTTCAGCGTCGCTTCAGCCGAGGTACCGCCAATGACAAACGCCACATGATACGGCGGGCAGGCAGCCGTACCGAGACTGCGCATTTTCTCAACCAGGTATTCTGTAAGGCGGCCAGGACTCAGCAGTGCCTTCGTTTCCTGATACAGATAAGTTTTGTTCGCCGAACCGCCGCCTTTGGCGATGCAGAGGAATTTGTATTCGGCACCGTCAACGCTATAGAGGTCGATTTGTGCAGGCAGGTTGGTACCGGTATTCACCTCTTTGTACATATCCAGCGCCGCGTTTTGCGAGTAGCGCAGGTTATCTTCAATAAAGGTGTTGTAGACACCGTGCGACAGCGCTTCTTCGTCACCACCGCCCGTCCAGACGCGCTGGCCCTTTTTACCCATGATAATCGCCGTACCGGTATCCTGGCAGGTCGGCAAAATACCTTTGGCGGCGATTTCAGAGTTGCGCAGGAACTGGAGCGCGACATATTTATCGTTTTCGCTCGCTTCCGGGTCATTCAGGATATCGGCCACTTGCTGTTGGTGGGCCGGGCGCAGCATAAACGAGGCATCATGGAAGGCGTGTTGGGTGAGTAACGTGAGGGCTTTAGGGTCAACTTTCAGGACTTCCTGCCCTTCGAACTCTGACACGGAAACATAATCGCTGCTGAGCAGGTAGTATTCTGTTTCGTCTTTTTTTAACGGGAACGGTTCTTGATAATGAAAGGCTTTATTCGGCATTGTTCTCTCACTTACTACGTTAATTATTATCTTTTATACCCTTTAGATTTCAAGCCTGAGCCAACCCCGCTGTGGCTTGAAAGATAACGGGTCTAACATGCTACACAATTTTTTAACAAAAACTGAGACTAAACCGACTTTTTAATCCCCTGGTTACTTCACAGCGGATAATTGGTTTAATAGCAGTAACTTTGTTTAGATTACTATAGGGCTTACTGATGCAAAAACTCATTAACTCAGTGCAAAACTATGCCTGGGGAAGTAAAACTGCGTTAACGGAACTTTATGGCGTGGAAAACCCAGAAAACCTGCCAATGGCAGAATTATGGATGGGAGCACACCCTAAAAGTAGCTCAAAAATTCTTGATAACGGTACGGCTCGTTCATTGCGTGACGTTATTGACGCCAACAAACCAGCGCTATTAGGCAAGGCCGTTGCAGAGCGTTTTGGTGAGTTACCGTTTCTCTTCAAAGTGCTGTGCGCCGATCAACCCCTCTCCATTCAGGTTCATCCTAACAAAAAAGCGTCTGAACTGGGTTTTGCTAAAGAGAACGCCGCGGGCATTCCATTAGATGCCGCCGAGCGTAACTACAAAGATCCTAACCACAAACCTGAACTGGTGTTCGCATTAACACCGTTCCTGGCAATGAATGCTTTCCGTGAGTTTTCCGATATCGTTTCTTTGCTCCAGCCAGTTTCCGGGGCCCATCCGGCGATTGCCCATTTCTTACAACAACCTGATGCCGAACGTCTGTCACAGCTTTTTGCCAACCTGTTGAAAATGGAAGGCGAAGAAAAATCTCTCGCCCTCGGCGTGTTGAAAGCCGCCCTCAACAATCAACAAGGCGAGCCGTGGGAAACCATTCGCGTTATTTCTGAGTTTTATCCGGACGACAGCGGTTTGTTCTCGCCGCTGTTGCTTAACGTGGTGAAACTTCAGCCGGGCGAAGCGATGTTCCTGTTCGCTGAAACCCCACACGCTTACCTGAAAGGTGTGGCGCTGGAAGTCATGGCGAACTCAGATAACGTGCTGCGTGCGGGCCTGACACCAAAATACATCGATATCCCTGAGCTGGTTGCCAACGTCAAGTTCGTGCCAAAACCTGCATCTGAACTGCTGACTCAACCTGAGAAACACGACAGCGAGCTGGACTTCCCTATTCCGGTCGATGATTTCGCCTTCTCTTTACATGACCTCAGCACACAACAGGCAAGCCTCGCACAACCAAGCGCTGCCATTGTGTTCTGTACCGAAGGTGAAGCGGTTCTGAGTAAAGATGGGCAGCAACTGGTCCTGAAACCTGGCGAGTCTGCCTTTGTTTCTGCGCAAGAATCTCCGGTGTCCATCAGCGGTGTCGGCCGTGTTGCGCGGGTGTATTCCAAAATCTGAGTTGCAAGCAACTTACTGATCTTTTTAAGCAAGGTTGCTAAGCTTACCGGGTTAGTTTTCTTAAATACCGATACCCGAGCATCTTCAGGATGCAGGGTTATCGGTATTTCAATCGTCTGCCGGAGGATAACCGGCACACGCACTTAATATGGACTACGACAGAATGAAAAAATCACTGGTTGCTGTAGGTGTTATTGTGGCTCTGGGTGTGGTGTGGACAGGTTCAGCCTGGTACACCGGTAAGCAACTCGAAGGCCGCATGGCGGAAATGATTAGCAACGCTAACGCCCAACTGAAAAAAGCCTCGCCGGAAGCTGGCCTGACTCTGGGCTACCAGGATTACAAACGTGGTCTGTTCCACAGCACCATGCAGTTGGTTATCAAACCGACTGATGGTATGACGAGCGCAATCCTGAAACCTGATCAAAGCATCGTGTTTAACGAAACTATCGATCACGGCCCGTTCCCGTTTGCGCAGCTGAAAAAATTCAACCTGCTGCCTTCTATGGCATCTGTTCACACAACGCTTGTGAATAACCCAACGACCAAGCCGTTGTTCGATATTGCTAAAAGCCAGTCCTTTATCGATGCACAAACACGTATTGGTTACACCGGCGATACCTCTTCTGACATCGCACTGCTGCCACTGAATTACGAAAATGGCGAGCAAAAAGTTGCGTTCAGCGGTGGCCAGTTCAACGCGGATGTTGACGGCCAGGGTGACAAAATTGCCATTAGCGGTGAAGCAGAAAGCGGCCTGGTGAACACCGTTAATGAATATGGTCAGCATGTGCAGATGACCTTCAACGGCATCAAGACCGACGGTAGCAGCGCGCGTAGCGAGTTCATTGAGCGTATCGGTAGCCAAAAAGCCTCCATCGAGAAGTTAGCTATTTCCATCGAAGGCAAAGAAATGGCGGTGCTGGAAGGTTTAGTTATCAATGCTAAATCTGAACTGCAGGACGATAAAAAACACCTGTCCGGCCAGATTGATTACAACCTCAATTCACTGAAAGTGCAGAATAAAGATATCGGTAGCGGCAAATTGACGCTCAAAATCGGTAACCTTGATGGCGCAGCGGTAAGCGAGTTCAGCCAGAAATATAACGCTGAATCGCAGAAACTGTTGGCCGACCCTGCATTCGCGCAGAACCCGGAAGCCTATCAACAGCAGATCGTTGAGCTGTTTGCGGCAAACCTTCCGTTGCTGTTAAAAGGTGACCCGGTGATCACCGTTGCACCGTTAAGCTGGAAAAACGCTAAAGGCGAAAGCACCTTTAACTTGTCTCTGTTCCTGAAAGACCCTGCAACGGCGACTGGCGAAGCCACCACTCCGGAAGATCAGTTGAACCGTGTGGTGAAATCACTCGACAGCAAACTGGTTATTCCGGTAGACATGGCGACCGAGTTAATGACCCAGGTTGCACAACTCGAAGGTTACCAGCCAGCTGAGGCTGCTAAACTTGCCGATCAGCAAATCAAAGGCCTGGCGGCGATGGGCCAAATGTTCCGCGTCACCACCATGGAAAACAATAACGTGGTTTCCAGCCTGCAATACTCCAACAGCCAGGTGACTCTCAACGGCCAGAAAATGCCACTGAGCGATCTGTTAGGTATGTTTGGTATGCCGGGTACCGGTGCACCAGAAGCTGCTCCGGCACCTGAGCTCGAAACTCCGGCTGTTCCGGCTGTTCCGGCTGTTCCGCAGCAGTAAATTGCATGTTTTGGAGGGTGTTAAGCGAGAGCATCATCCACCTAATATGTGCATGTGACCGGATGCGCTACACTAATCCGATCTACGAAAAAGCTTTGTAAGCTGTCTAAAGCCTCCCAATGCGGGAGGCTTCTTTTTTAGTCATTAACTCTAGAAATAAAAGAATTTATTTCAGGACACAGCAGAAGTATTAATCTTTAATGTGAATAAAAATAATCAATCTATTATCTGTATGAATGTAAATATACCCCCTTAAATAAAAAATGAATTATCGTTAGGTGCTGATGTACGGGTTGGTTATTTTATTAGGGTAATTACTGTAAACAAACAAGGATGATCAAAATGGCAATACCCGCATATTTATGGCTAAAAGATGATGGTGGCGCAGACATCAAAGGTTCAGTGGATGTAAACAAACGTGAGGGCAGCATCGAGGTTGTCGGATTTACTCATAATCTAAATATTCCAACTGATAACGCAACCGGTAAATTAACCGGGACTCGCCAACATGCAGCCATGGTGATTGAAAAGGAGTTTGATTCTTCAAGCCCGTATTTATATAAGGCTGTTGCTACGGGGCAAACTCTTCATTCGGCTGAAATTAAGTGGTATCGCATCAATGATGCGGGTCAGGAAGTGGAATATTTCAACATGATGCTTGAGGGGGTGAAAGTGGTTTCCATAACCCCGATAATGCACGACATCAAAAATGTTCCCGGCACAGGGCACATGGAAAGTATTCAGCTTCGCTACGCAAAAATTACCTGGAAATACTGTGACGGTAATGTGGTCTTTGCGGATGCCTGGAATGAACGAGCAGTAGGTTAATGGCAAGGGGCATCAACCCCTTAATCATAAAGCCAACGTCCCGCTTTCGCAGACTCAGCAAACATTCTAACAGTTAGTGGTTTTTTAGTTTGCAGAACTGGTTTCTTGGTAAACCATTTTCTGAAAAACCATTCCACCTTCCACGGGTAATAATTGTTGCAATCGATAGCAGAAACATCAATATCAAACCTTTCACCAAAATCAGTGATTGCATAAACCACATCGTCTGGATCGCAGTAATCCTGCAAAGCATCATCCAATTTTAATGGAATGCGTTTGAATGTCAGCGTGCCTTGTTCAGGTAGTTTTTTCCTGAAAAAAGACAGAACATCTTCATCTGTTACCATATTTTATCGTGACCTCTAGCTATTTTATTATAATGCGACGTGGCTTTATAAACGATGGTAGACACGTCACTGGCAAGTAAAATCCATCCTATTACCGGTACCGCACGACCAACGAACTTACCAAGATTATTCACCCACATAGGTTTCAGATATTTAATACTCTGATTGGTAAACGTAGGCAGTTGGAATGGAAGTGCTACATCCAGATATCGCCTGGCATAAATTGAGGCTACGGAAGTTCCAACCGTTGCAGTACGCATCTTTTGCCGAGTCCCTTGTGTCGGTTGGCCGAGAAGAATCAGCGCAACAGTCCCCAGATCGCCTATGCCTCCCATCTGTTCCCCAATCTCATCCATTAGAATCCAAAAAAATAACTCACCTGCCGAAATATTACCTATACCTTTATAAAAATAAGTGCCGCCTAATTCTTCAACCGTATCCATGTTTTAAGTCCATTTAACTCAGAGAACAGCATCATAACGCTGGAGTAAAAGTCATACAAATAGAGGGGGTATACCACCGCATTAATTGCACGGTGAGGTCATTGTCTTTGAATGCAGTGCCCATCTTGCTCCAGATGCCACACAAATAGCATTGGCCCTCTTTCGGGCTGAAAGTTTCATCGTTCCATTTATGGTTAAGCTGGACGGTTTTATCCGCACCGGTGACGCGTGTCGGGTGATATTTGGATGGGGTAGTAAGCCTCCCGCGGGAGGCTTTTCAGTTTTTACGTATTACCAATCTCGCAGGCATAATCTGGCTGCGGGCTTCTTCGTTATCGTTTTGCACTCGTTTGATAATCCGCTGGCCTGCGCTGCGGCCTATTTCACGGGCGGGGGTGGAAACCCAGGTGAGTGGCAAATCGTCGAGTTCCTCGTCCATCACTTCAGCAAAAGCGGCCAGCGCCACATGCCTGTCGTAATAGCTGTCGATACTCCCTTCGCCGCTCTGCCGGCCTGCGCGAAGTAAACCAAACCATGCGCCCATCGCCACGGTGCTGTTGTGGCAAAGCACGGCGGTGATGGTCGGATTGTGCTGCAAAAGCGTAGTGATCGCATCGGCTGCCTTTTTCTGGCTTGGCTCGCACTCGATTATCCATTCGCTGTGGAACGGCAAACCGAATTTCAACAATGTGGCGCAATAACCACCGACGCGTTCCGCGCGGGTTAACGACGCACCGTCGCCACCCAGCCAGGCAATACGCTGATGCCCGCGCTTGATCAAATGTTCGGTAACTAGCTGTGCGGCCTGCATATTATCGGGCCGGATAATATCGGCTTCATCGAGATAGCTGGCACGCGAGGCAAAAACCAGCGGCAGGTTTTTCTGCTCAGCAATAATACGCATCTCGGCGCCCTGTCCTGCTGCACCTGCGACAATAATGCCATCCACGCCCTGCGCGACCAGCATGTCGAAGCAGCGCTGCATGTGTTGGCCTTGCGCACCGCTTTGTGTCAGAAACAGCAATTTGCCCTGCTTTTCTAACTCGTCCGTTAAGCCTGCCGTAAGCTCGGCATAAAATGGATTGCACAAATCACGCACAATTAAACCAATCACGCCACTCTGCCCGCCGCGTAAGGAAACAGCCTGCCGGTTGCGCACAAATCCTAATTTTTCGATGGCTTCATTAACGCGTAAACCTGTCGCCGGTGAAATACGGCCTTTGCCACTGAGCACCAAAGAAACGGTGGTGACAGAAACGCCAGCGGCTTCAGCAACTTCGTTAATGGTTATCTTCTTTTCCTGAGTCGTCATCAGCGAGACGAACCCTCCATGACTCTAAAATATGGTGATAAAACGTTTAACCCCAATGGATGTATTAGGCACTCTGCCGAGCTTAAAATCTGTGAACTACCACGCAATAAAGGTTGGTAAAACGTTTTATCATCCGCTTCGTTTTGTACCACTACTCATTTATTAACCAGGGTTAAAGGAGTCGTTATGGCGGCTAATACACCACAAAAAATTACGCTTTGGGAGTTTTTTCAAAACCTTGGCAAAACCTTTATGCTGCCAGTGGCGCTGCTGTCGTTCTGCGGCATCATGCTTGGCATTGGTAGCTCATTAAGCAGCCACGATGTTGTGACGTTGCTGCCTGCGTTAGGCAACCCCGTTTTACAGCTGATCTTCACCTGGATGAGCAAAGTTGGCTCGTTTGCGTTTAGCTTCCTGCCAATCATGTTCTGTATCGCAATCCCGTTGGGACTTGCGCGTGAAAACAAAGGTGTTGCCGCGTTTGCCGGTTTTGTTGGCTACGCAGTCATGAACCTTGCGGTGAACTTCTGGTTAACCGCGAAAGGCATTCTGCCGACTACAGATGCCGCGATTCTGAAAGCCAATAACATCCAAAGCATTCTCGGTATTCAGTCTATCGACACCGGTATTCTGGGTGCAGTAATTGTCGGGGTGATTGTTTTCCTGCTTCACGAACGTTTCCACAATGTGCGCCTGCCGGATGCGCTGGCGTTCTTCGGCGGTACCCGCTTTGTGCCAATCATCACCACCGTGGTGATGGGTTTGGTCGGTCTGGTTATCCCACTGATTTGGCCGGTCTTTGCTGCCGGAATCAACGCGCTGGGTAATATGATTAACAGTGCTGGCGTCTTTGGGCCGATGATTTTCGGTACCGGTGAGCGCCTGTTACTGCCATTCGGTTTGCATCATATCCTGGTTGCACTGATTCGCTTTACTGATGCTGGCGGCACCATGGATGTTTGTGGTCAGAACGTCAGTGGCGCACTGACTATCTTCCAGGCGCAGTTAAGCTGCCCGAGCGTACATGGTTTCTCTGAAAGTGCCACTCGCTTCCTCTCGCAAGGTAAAATGCCCGCCTTCCTGGGTGGTTTGCCTGGTGCCGCACTGGCGATGTACCACTGCGCACGCCCGGAAAACCGTCATAAAATTAAAGGCCTGCTGATTTCTGGTGTGATCGCCTGCGTTGTTGGCGGCACCACAGAACCACTGGAATTCCTGTTCCTGTTTGTTGCTCCGGTTCTGTATATCATCCACGCGTTGTTGACTGGCCTGGGCTTTACCATCATGGCGGTACTGGGTGTGACTATTGGGAACACCGATGGCAACATTATCGACTTCGTGGTGTTCGGCATTCTGCATGGCCTGGCAACAAAATGGTACCTGGTGCCGCTGGTAGCCGCTATCTGGTTTGGCGCGTATTACGCCATCTTCCGCTTCGCCATTACCCACTTCAATATCAAAACGCCAGGGCGCGATATTGACACCACCAGCAGCGCTGAAAAAGCGATTGCCGGACAGGTTGGCAAATCCGGCTACAATGTTCCCGCTATGCTGGCCGCACTCGGCGGTGCTGAAAATATCGTCTCTCTCGATAACTGCATCACTCGCCTGCGTATGTCGGTGAAAGATATGGCTTTGGTTGACAGCGCTGCGCTGAAAAACCTGCGCGCAATTGGCGTCGTGCAACTTAACCAGCACAATCTGCAAGTGGTGATTGGGCCGCAGGTCCAGTCGGTGAAAGATGAAATGGCGCATCTGATGCAAACAGCTCAGGCGTAAATCACAACGGGCGCTCCGGCGCCCGCTTGTTGCGAGGTGATATGTTCGATTTCTCCAAAGTCGTTGACCGACACGGAACATGGTGTACGCAGTGGGATTATGTCGCAGACCGTTTCGGTGCCGCCGATCTGCTGCCCTTTACGATTTCCGATATGGACTTCCCCACCGCTCCGGTGATCCTCAACGCACTTCAACAACGTTTATCGCACGGCGTGTTAGGTTACAGCCGCTGGAAGAACGACGAGTTCCTGGGCGCGATTGCTCACTGGTATCAGACGCGCTTTAACAGCACGATTGATAAAGAATCGGTGGTGTACGGCCCATCGGTCATTTACATGGTTTCGCAGTTGATTCGCCAGTGGTCAGAACCCGGTGATGCAGTATTAGTCCACACCCCAGCATATGACGCCTTTTATAAAGCCATCGAAGGGAATAAGCGCCAGGTGTTTAGCGCCCCGCTGCACAAAACAGAGAATGACTGGATGTGCGATATGGCAGCACTCGAAGCCCAGCTGGCAAAGCCTGAATGCAAAATCATGCTGCTGTGCAGTCCACAAAACCCGACAGGGAAAGTGTGGACGCGCAGCGAACTGGAAACCATGGCAGCATTGTGTGAACGCCACGGTGTCAGAGTGATTAGCGATGAAATTCATATGGATATGGTGTGGAAAGGTCATCAGCACACGCCATGGAATGAAGTAGGCAAAGGTCAGTGGGCGCTGTTCACCTCTGGCTCAAAGAGCTTTAATATTCCGGCACTAACAGGGGCTTACGGCTTAATTAACGATGCCGATGAACGCCAAAAATACCTGAATGTGCTCAAAGGTCAGGATGGACTTTCATCGCCGGCGATCCTCGCGGTTGTTGCACATATTGCCGCTTATCAGGAAGGCAGCGCATGGCTGGATGAACTGCGCGCTTACCTTCAGGGCAATCTTCGCTATGTGGCTGATGCGCTGAACAGCGCGTTCCCGCAACTCAACTGGCAACCGCCAGAATCAACCTATCTGGCATGGATCGATTTACGCCCGTTAGGCATTGATGACAACGCGCTGCAAAAAGCACTGATTGAGCAGCAAAAGGTCGCCATCATGCCAGGATATACTTACGGTGAGGAAGGAAAAGGGTTTGTGCGCCTGAATGCGGGTTGCCCACGAGTGAAGCTCGAAGAAGGCGTGAAGCGTTTAGTTGCGGCGATTAAGTCGTTGCAGTAAAAAATCCAGAATCTGAATAATTCGAACGATCAGGGGAGGCAACTCCCCTTTGGTTTTGGTAACTGAAAAGTCCCCCCACGCTCGGTAATGTTGCATATGTGCTGATTGATCAGTACGATGAACTGGTTAAAACACGACCAACTCTTAATTGTTTGCAACCCACTCTTTCTGTTTTCTTGCCTGATGAAATTAACTAAAGCATGACCCTACAATACCAATACCCTGAACACCTTCGGCATACCCTCGATACGCTTCCCTCAAGTCCTGGGGTCTATATTTTCTACGGTTCAGATCAAACCTTCCCTCTCTACATAGGGAAAAGCATCAACATTCGTAGCCGTGTCCAGTCGCATTTCAGAACACAATCTGAAGCGAAATTACTGCACATGACCACGCGAATTGAATTTCACCAGACCATTGGTGAAATTGGTGCCCTGTTGCTTGAATCGCAACTGATAAAAAACCAAAGTCCTTTGTTCAACAAACGATTACGCATCGCTCGCAAGCTCTGTTCGCTTCGTATAACAGATAAAACCACGCAATTTGTTTTCAGCAATGAGACAAATTTCACGCATGCGCAGGACTTGTTCGGGCTGTTCAAAACCAAACACGCGGCGATTGAGCAAATCCGAGATCTCGCAGACCAGGAAAAACTTTGCTATGGCGTACTGGGATTAGAAAAGTTATCTGCTGGCAGAGCTTGCTTTCGCTACTCGCTGGGCAAATGTGGCGGAGCATGCTGCGGGGCAGATACCCTGGAAAACCATCAGCAAAGGCTCAAAGACTCTCTCGAGTCGATAAAAATCCGCAGCTGGCCCTATCCGGGGCGAATTGCCATAGAAGAGACATCCGGAGATAAAGCCGAATATCATGTATTGAATAACTGGTTGTATCTGGGAACAGTAAGCTCTCTCGCGTCTGGCAAAGAAATGGTCACTCCCCCTTCACATTTTGACCGGGACAGTTACAAGATTCTGTGTCGATATGTTTTCCAGAGCGACGCGGTGAAGATCCTGGCATTAGATTAACGGGCGAGCGACAAGGGTCTTGATTAGGTACAAATACGTAACAACATTACGTGGTAAATATCTCCCTCGGGTCACTTTTTACGTTTTAATTCATGAGATTATCTTTGCTTAGAGTGGCTTAAAACCTCATGCTATAATGTGACGCACTTTAATCAAAAAAAGAGTGCGACCATGATTGATACCACCCTGCCGTTAACTGATTTGCACCGCCACCTTGATGGCAATATTCGTGCACAAACCATCCTCGATCTCGGCCGCCAGTTTAATTTGCCACTTCCGGCAGATACTCTTGAGTCTCTGCGCCCTCATGTACAAGTCGTAGAAACCGCGCCTGACCTGGTGAGTTTCCTGCAAAAACTGGACTGGGGCGTGAAAGTTCTGGCCGACCTTGATGCCTGCCGCCGCATCGCATGGGAAAACATTGAAGATGCCGCCTTAAATGGCCTGCACTATGTCGAGTTGCGTTTTTCGCCGGGTTATATGGCAATGACGCACAATCTGCCGGTTGCCGGTGTGGTCGAAGCGGTCATTGAAGGTGTGCGCCAGGGTTGCCGTGACTTTGGTATTGAAGCGCGTTTGATTGGCATCATGAGCCGTACTTTTGGTGAGGCTGCTTGCCTTGCTGAGCTGGAAGCATTACTGGCTCATCGCGATGGAATCACTGCGCTGGACCTGGCGGGCGATGAACTGGGTTTCCCGGGTAGCCTGTTCTTAAACCATTTCAACCGTGCGCGTGATGCGGGCTGGCATATCACCGTTCATGCCGGCGAAGCGGCTGGCCCGGAAAGTATCTGGCAGGCAATTCGTGAACTTGGCGCTGAGCGTATTGGCCATGGCGTGAAAGCGATTGAAGACCCGGCGCTGATGGATTTCCTGGCTGAACACGGTATTGGTATCGAATCCTGCCTGACATCCAATATCCAAACCAGCACCGTGGCCTCTTTGGATAAACACCCGCTGATTACCTTCCTCGATAAAGGTGTGCTGGCGACCATTAATACCGATGACCCGGCTGTTCAGGGTATCGATATAATTCATGAATACACCGTTGCCGCGCCACAAGCGGGTCTGAGTGCCACGCAAATCCGCACCGCACAACAGAATGGTTTAACCATTGCCTTCTTGTCAGATGCAGAAAAGCAGGCGCTGATCGCTAAAGTCCGCGCGGCTTAATCTCGCGATAAACTTGAGTCAGGAAACTGACTCAAGTTCTCTTTTTTCCTTCGCCGTTTTTCGCGCATAACGTTGCGCAAGCACCGCACAAACCATTAACTGCACCTGGTGGAAAATCATCAGCGGCAGCACCATCATGCCCACCGCACTGGCCGGGAACAGCACGTTCGCCATCGGTATACCATTGGCGAGACTTTTCTTGGAGCCACAGAAGACAATGGTGATTTCATCAGCGGTATTGAACCCCATAAAGCGCGCGACCCAGGTATTGATAACCAGCACAATCGCCAGCAATACAATGGAGCAACCCAACACGCCCAGCAGCGAATAACCGTTAACCTGGTGCCAGATCCCCTCCACCACCGCTTCGCTAAAAGCCACGTAAACCACCAGCAAAATAGAGGACCTGTCGGTCAGGCTAATCAGTTTTTTATGCTTATCGACCCAGCGCCCAATCAGCGGGCGCGATAAATGCCCCACCACAAACGGCACCATCAGTTGCAGAACGATTTTGCCAATCGCGTGCAACGTGTCGGTAGAGCCTTCCTGGGTATTCATCAATGCGCCAACCAGAACCGGGGACAGGAAAATCCCCAGAATGCTCGATGCCGAAGCACTACACACCGCAGCCGCTACGTTACCGCCCGCAACGGAGGTAAAAGCAATCGCCGACTGAACGGTTGCAGGCAGAGCGCAAAGGTAGAGGAAGCCCATGTACAGCGGTTGGTTAAGGATTGCAGGCGACAAGAACCCCATCGCCAGGCCGAGCAATGGAAAGAGTGCAAAGGTGCTGAGAAACACCACCAGATGCAATTTCCAGTGGCCCATTCCCGCCACAATGGCATCACGCGAAAGTTTAGCGCCATGCATAAAGAACAGCAGCGCAATGGCCGCCGTGGTCAGGTACTCAAACAAGGTTTTGACGATACCTTCGCAGGGAAACAGCGAAGCCAGCACCACCACGGCAATCATAATCAGCAAAAAAGTATCAATTTTAAGACGCTGCAACCAGTTCATCCGCTTTCCTTTAACACGAGGCAAGACCTTGAGTATCAATAATAATTAATACTGTTTTTGATAGTGTAGCTTTGAATTTTAGGCGGTTTGACACTTTCGTCGGTAATACTCAGCACGCATTCCAGCGGGTTGAAATGACCATCATAGTCACAGCTCTGTTTCGTCGTGCCGACGGGCTTACCGTTGAGCGTACTTTCAGAGGTGTAATCGAGTTTTTTCTTTTTGTCGCTACCGGTTTTCGCCGTAATGGCCAGGGTTTCTTTGTCTGCGGTGGTTGTTTTACCTAAGGGATAACCGTCTGCGTCATAGTGGTAAACAATAGCAGTCTCTTTAGTGTGGGCAGAAACAACAAAACCATGATCGTCGGTTTCGTAGGTCACAGCAGCCTGAGGTAACTCCGCCAGCTGGCATTTTCCCTGCAGTCTTACCTTTTTTTCACGGCTTTGAGAATCAAGATAGTAATTGGCATCAAGCACCAGCGTAGCGCCAGAGTTGCTTTCCAGATCGTGAAATTCGAGTTCGTTAAAACAGCCTTCTTTCGATATGAAACCGACAACGCGTTTAACGGCCTCACCCTTTTCATTAATCAGCGTCTGGCTGAAATCCTTGACCGGCCCACGTAGCGGGTCGAAATCAAATTCATTCGAGAAACTTGCCATTTCTGGGGTGTAGGAGAGTGTAATAGTCTGATTATCACAACCGGCAATCGACGCGGCCAGTGCACAAAGGATAATGATTTTCTTCACGTAAGTGCTGTCCCCAACTTGAAATGTAATGAACATGATATAAGCAAATACAACAATTTACACTACAGCGACTATTCTTATAGTGGATCCTCAATATAAGGAAGTGACCATGCAACGTTCAATCTGGCTGGGTATATGCCTCTTGGCAGCGGCGGCCCCCGTGCTGGCTGCACAGACGTCATGCGACAAAGTTAAGGCAGACATTCAGCAAAAAATCATCAACAACGGCGTCGCGGAATCAGGATTTAGTTTGACCATTGTCCCAAATGACCAGGCTGATAAACCAGACGCACAAGTTGTTGGGCACTGTGCTAATGATACGCAGAAAATTCTGTATACGCGCACCAGCAGCGGTAATTCCCAGTCAAGCAGTACGACACAAGACGGCACATCTGCCGAACCACAGTAATCTTTTTGCCGGGGCGCCATCGCCCCGCGCTAAAGACTCGCAGCCAAATCAAGTTTCATTCAAAAGTCGCACTAACTTTGACCCGCGTTAACAACTCCTACTCCTTAATGAGTAAAAATCGTTCCTGCCGATAATATTCGCCTGATAAGCAATATTCCGCACCGCCGTCATTCATACATAACAACGATAACAATGACATCCCAACTGAGATAACACTTCATGGAGTGAGTTATGTCGAACCCATTTTGCCCTGATGGAATATCCCGTAGAACCCTGATGAAAGGCAGCGCCATTAGCGGGCTGGCCCTTGCCGTAAGCGGTATTTCCCTGCCCTTTGGCCTGCGTGCTGCAGCCACTGCGGTAGGTGCTGCAGTCACCCCTGACGAAGATAAAGTTGTCTGGGGTGCCTGTTCTGTAAACTGCGGTAGCCGCTGTGCCCTGCGTTTGCACGTTCGTGATAATGAAGTCACCTGGGTGGAAACCGATAATACCGGGCACGATATTTATGGTGACCATCAGGTGCGTGCTTGCCTGCGTGGCCGTTCAATCCGCCGCCGTATCAATCACCCGGAACGCCTGAACTACCCGATGAAACGCGTAGGTCTTCGTGGCGAAGGGAAATTTGAGCGTATTTCATGGGATGAAGCGCTCGATACCATCACCAAAAGCCTGAAAGGCACGGTAGAAAAATACGGTAACGAGGCGGTGTACATCAACTACACCTCCGGAATTGTCGGCGGTAATATCACGCGTTCTTCGCCGTACGCCTCGCTGGTTGCCCGTCTGATGAACAGTTATGGCGGTTTCCTCAGCCACTACGGCACTTACAGTACCGCGCAAATTGCCTGTGCAATGCCTTATACCTACGGCAGCAACGACGGCAACAGCACGTCCGATATCGAAAACAGTAAGCTGGTTGTGTTATTCGGCAACAACCCGGCCGAAACCCGCATGAGCGGCGGCGGCATTACTTACTATCTTGAGCAGGCTCGCGAACGCTCCAATGCGCGAATGATCGTTATCGATCCACGCTACACCGACACCGCTGCCGGGCGTGAAGATGAATGGGTACCGATTCGCCCAGGTACAGACGCCGCGCTGGTTGCCGGTATCGCTCACGTTCTGATTAGCGAAAATCTCGTCGACCAACCGTTCCTTGATAAGTATTGCGTCGGTTACGACGAAAAAACGCTGCCAGAAGGCGCACCAGCCAATGGCCATTACAAGGCATATATTCTCGGCCAGGGCGATGATGGCATTGAAAAATCACCGCGTTGGGCGTCTGCCATTACCGGTATTCCGGTCGATAAAATCATTAAGCTTGCGCGTGAAATTGGCAGTGCTAAACCTGCGTATATTGCACAAGGCTGGGGGCCACAGCGCCAGGCAAATGGTGAGCTGACTTCCCGCGCCATCGCTATGCTGCCCATTCTGACGGGTAACGTCGGCATTAACGGCGGCAACAGCGGCGCTCGTGAATCGACCTACACCATCACCATTGAACGCATGCCGGTGCTGGTCAACCCGGTGAAAACACAAATCTCCTGCTTTAGCTGGACGGATGCCATCGCCCGCGGTCCGGAAATGACGGCCAAACGTGACGGCGTGCGCGGCAAAGATAAGCTCGATGTACCGATTAAGTTCATCTGGAACTACGCCGGTAACACCATCATCAACCAGCATTCCGACATCAACAAAACGCACGATATTCTGCAAGACGACAGCCAGTGCGAAATGATTGTGGTCATCGAAAACTTCATGACCTCGTCGGCAAAATATGCCGACATTCTGCTGCCGGACTTAATGACCGTCGAACAAGAAGACATTATCCCGAACGACTATGCCGGAAACATGGGCTACCTGATCTTTATCCAGCCGGCCACCACGCCGAAGTTTGAGCGTAAACCGATTTACTGGATAACCAGCGAAGTGGCGCGCCGCCTGGGGCCGGATATCTACCAGAAATTTACCGAAGGGCGCACCCAGGAAGAGTGGCTGAAATATCTCTACGCGAAGATGCTGGAACAAGACCCGGCATTGCCGTCTTACGAAGCGCTTCGCGAGATGGGGATTTATAAACGTAAAGACCCGAACGGCCATTTTGTAGCATATAAAGAGTTCCGAGCCGATCCGGATGCCAACCCGTTGAAAACCCCGTCCGGGAAGATTGAAATCTACTCCAGCAAACTTGCGGAAATCGCGGGCAGTTGGGAGTTAGAAAAAGACGAAACCATCAGCCCGCTGCCGGTTTACGCCTCAACTTTCGACGGCTGGGATGCGCCAGAACGCAGCTCTTACCCGCTGCAACTGTTTGGCTTCCACTACAAAGCGCGTACCCACTCAAGCTACGGCAACATTGATATCCTCAAGGCCGCCTGCCGCCAGGAAGTGTGGATGAACCCGATAGATGCGCAAAAACGCGGCATCGCCAACGGCGATATGGTGCGCGTGTTTAACGGGCGCGGTGAGTTACGTATTCCTGCGAAAGTCACACCGCGCATAATGCCGGGCGTGACAGCCATGGGTCAGGGTGCCTGGCATGAGGCGAATATGGCGGGCGACCGCATCGACCATGGTTCGTGCATCAACACACTAACCTCGCAACGCCCTTCACCACTGGCGAAAGGCAACCCGCAACACACCAATCTGGTCGAAATCAAGAAGGCTTAAGGAGTAGCTGATGGCAACGCAATACGGTTTTTATATTGATTCCAGTCGCTGCACCGGCTGCAAGACGTGCGAACTGGCATGCAAAGATTACAAAAACTTAGGCCCGGATGTCAGCTTCCGTCGCATTTATGAATATGCGGGCGGTGACTGGCAGGAAGATAACGGTGTGTGGCAGCAAAACGTGTTTGCTTACTACTTATCCATCGCCTGTAACCACTGTGAAGATCCGGCTTGTACCAAAGTCTGCCCGAGCGGTGCGATGCACAAGCGTGAAGATGGTTTTGTGGTGGTGAACGAAGACGTGTGTATTGGCTGCCGTTATTGCCATATGGCCTGCCCGTACGGTGCGCCGCAGTACAATGCAGAAAAAGGCCACATGACGAAGTGAGATGGTTGCTACTCGCGCATTGCCGAAGGCAAGAAACCTGTTTGTGTTGAATCCTGCCCGCTACGTGCGCTGGATATGGCCCCCATTGATGAACTGCGCAAAAAATATGGTGAGCAGGCGGCAATCGCCCCCTTGCCATCGGCGCACTTCACCAAACCCAATATTGTGATTAAACCTAATGCCAACAGCCGCCCTTGTGGGGATAAAACCGGTTATCTGGCCAATCCTCAGGAGGTATGAGATGGGAAGCGGATGGCATGAATGGCCGTTGGTGTTGTTTACCGTACTGGGCCAGTGCGTAGTTGGAGCGGTAATCGTGATGGGGCTGGCATGGAATGCAGCCAGTAACAACAGCGAGTTACAGCAAAAAATCGTGCGTTCCATGTTCTTTATCTGGGTGCTGATGGGCGTTGCTTTTATTGCGTCGGTGATGCACCTCGGCTCACCGCTGCGGGCGTTTAACTCGCTTAATCGCGTGGGCCATTCAGCATTGAGTAATGAAATTGCCAGCGGTTCGGTGTTCTTCGCGGTCGGCGGTTTCTGGTGGCTGATTACTGTGTTAAAGAAAATGCCTGTCGCGATTGGCCGCGTCTGGCTTGCTGCCACGATAGTGTTGGGGCTGGTTTTTGTCTGGGCAATGACGCGTGTTTACCAGATTGATACCGTGCCGACCTGGCATAATGGCTACACCACGCTGAGTTTCTTTATGACGGTGCTGCTTGGCGGTCCGCTGCTCGGAGCAATGTTGTTACAGAGCATCGGCTTCAGGTTCCAG
Source organism: Buttiauxella brennerae ATCC 51605 (assembly GCF_001654925.1). Lineage (GTDB taxonomy): Bacteria > Pseudomonadota > Gammaproteobacteria > Enterobacterales > Enterobacteriaceae > Buttiauxella > Buttiauxella brennerae. Next base: position 282,002 of record NZ_LXER01000011.1, on the reverse strand, counting down.
AGCATTAAACTGGCAACGCTGAGCGTGCTGGCGCTGTTTGTGGCTATTGCGGTTATCGTGCTACAAGGCGGCGAACTGGCTGGTATCCAAAGTTCAGTGCAGCAAGCCCGCGCGTTGGTTCCTGATTACGCCTCGCTTCAGGTGTGGCGTATCGCGCTTCTAGCGCTCGGTTTAGGCTGCTGGATTTGCCCGCTAATGCGCCGCACGCAGCCCTCAACCTTTGGCTTGTTCATTGGCTTTGTGTTGGTCGTTATCGGCGAATGTATTGGCCGGGGTATTTTTTACGGCCTGCATATGACAGTTGGCATGGCGGTAGCAGGTTAATTAATACAAAATGCGCGGGAAAACTCGCGCATCCTGCGCAACAAGGAAAAGAACGATGTCTCAAATTAAGCAAAGAATGGCAACTATCGCCCTGACGGGAAGAGTGCTCGGCGCACTGTTTTATCAAGAGCCAGGCAGCCGGGACGTAGCAACGCTTTACGCCAGTCTTGCAGACCCTGTATGGGCAGAACAATGGCCGGTGCAGCATGAAGAATTGACCGCTATCGCTCAACGCATGGCTGATGGGTTCAATTATTCCGAAGAGTCACTCAGCGAAGCCTGGCAGCGCCTGTTCATTGGCCCTTACGCTTTACCGGCTTCTCCGTGGGGCTCGGTTTATCTCGATAAAGAGCAAGTGCTGTTTGGCGATTCCATGCTTGAACTGCGCCGCTGGATGCGTAAGAACGACATCGCCAACGAGCAAGAGACCAACGAGCCGGATGACCATATCGGTCTGTTGCTGATGCTGGCGGCCTGGCTTGCCGAAGAAGGCTTGCATCAGAAAGTGGATGAACTACTCGCCTGGCATATTCTGCCGTGGAGTGGGCGTTTTCTGGAGCTGTTTATCGCCAATGCTGAGCACCCGTTTTACCTGGCATTGGGCGAGCTGACCCAAATCACGCTGGCTGACTGGCGTGCAGAAATGCTGATCCCGGTTGCCAGTAAAGAGCTTTATTTCTAAGAATCTGAGAAACGGTGGATTAGCCGCAGGCGACATCCACCTAACAAAAACAGCGCTCATAAGTCGGATTAGCGCAGCGACATCCAACACTTAGCTTCGCAATAAAAGTTACACCGTAACTTCACTCCCCCACTTTTAAGACAATTCTTTACCTTCTCGTTTAAGCGAGGCGGCACAAGGCCAAACGTTATATTCCCCTGCAAATCATAAGCCTGCTCATTTCCACATAAACTGGAATCATTCCCGTCACGTTGCTATAGGTCAAAACACCCTGCCGACACAAGGCATAACAACAGGCGACCTCAAGGTTGCTATAACACGTGCACCCAGGGAGACACACTGCAATGCAAAATACTTCCATCGTAAAACGCACTTTTTTAGGTGCTATTGCGCTGATCGCTGTGGTCGGCTTGCTGGTTTGGGGGATTGGCCCGGAAACCATAAAAGCGCGTAAGGTCGATTTACTCTATCTCGGGCAACAGCATTTAATTCTGGTGTTTAGTTCTATGGCACTGGCGCTGCTGGTCGGTATTCCGAGTGGAGTCTTGCTAAGCCGCCCTGCGGCTCGCCGCTGGGCTGAGTATGTGATGCAGATATTTAACGTCGGGAATACATTGCCGCCGCTGGCGGTACTGGCACTCGCCATGGTGGTTATCGGTATCGGTGACAAACCGGCGATTATTGCGCTGTTCCTCGCTTCCCTGCTGCCGATTGTGCGTAACACCTACTCCGGTTTATGCGGCGTTCCGTCATCGCTTATCGAAGCCGCCAATGGGATTGGCATGACAAAATGGCAACGCTTGCGTCAGGTTGAGTTTCCCAATGCCTGGCCGGTCATTCTTTCGGGTATACGTATTGCGACCGCAATTAACGTCGGTACCGCACCGCTGGCCTTCCTGATTGGTGCCAGCAGCTACGGCGAACTGATTTTCCCCGGTATTTATCTCAACGATTTCCCGACGCTAATTTTGGGTGCAGCCGCCACAGCACTGTTTGCCCTGATTCTTGATGTCGCACTCGCCGGTCTGGGCCGCGTTTTAAGTCCGCACACCGCGAAATAACAACAATAAGGAGCGTTGTATGAAACCCATTAAACCGCTGGTTGCTGCACTTGCCGCAACGGTATTGCTGGCTGGCACCGCAAAAGCGGCCCCTATCGTCCTGGCGACCAAGAGCTTTACCGAACAGCATATTCTTTCCGCTATGACGACCCAGTATTTAACTAAAAAAGGCTTTCAGGTCACGCCGCAAACCAATATTGCCACCGTGATTTCTCGTAATGCGATGATCAACAAACAGGTGGATATGACCTGGGAATATACCGGCACGTCACTGATTATTTTTAACCACATCAACAAGCGTATGACGCCGCAAGAATCCTGGGAGACGGTTAAAAAACTGGATGCAAAACTGGGGCTGGTGTGGCTGAAACCCGCGGATATGAACAACACCTACGCCTTCGCGATGCAGCGTAAACGGGCGGAAGAAGAGAACATCAATACAATGTCGGAACTGGTGGCGAAGATTGAAAAAATCCGCCAGACCACGCCGAAAAACAACTGGATGCTTGGGCTTGATCTGGAGTTCGCCGGGCGCAGCGATGGCATGAAACCCTTGCAGCAGGCCTACAACATGCCGCTCGACAGACCGCAAATTCGCCAGATGGACCCGGGCCTGGTTTATAACGCAGTGCGCGATGGCTTTGTCGATGCCGGGTTGATTTACACCACCGATGGCCGCGTGAAAGGTTTCGATCTGAAAGTTCTGGAAGATGATAAAGGCTTCTTCCCAAGTTATGCCGTCACACCCGTGGTACGCAAAGACACGCTGGCGGCAAATCCGGGTCTTGAGGAAGCACTTGATACCCTCTCCGGCACGCTGAACAACGACGTGATATCCACCCTGAATGCCAAAGTGGATATCGACCATGAAACCCCGCAGCAGGTTGCTCGTGAATTCCTGCAACAGAAAGGCTTGCTCTAAGGAGGCATCATGGAAACGTTGCATTATATGATTGATAACGCAGGCTATCTTGGTGGCCTGACGCTACAACACCTTTGGTTAGTCCTGATGGCTGTTGGCCTGGCGATTGTGATTGGCGTGCCGTTGGGCATTTTAATCGTGCGCCACAAATGGCTTGCGACGCCGGTACTCGGTATCGCCACCATCGTGTTGACCATTCCTTCTATTGCGCTGTTTGGCCTGATGATTCCGCTGTTTTCGATGGTCGGTCAAGGGATTGGCGTGCTACCCGCCATTACCGCCGTTTTCCTGTACTCACTCTTGCCGATTGTCCGCAACACGCACACCGCACTCGACAGCTTGCCTCCGGGCCTGCGTGAAGCCGGACGTGGTATCGGCATGACATTCTGGCAACGCCTGCGTTGGGTAGAAATCCCGATGGCCCTGCCGGTCATTTTTGGCGGCATTCGTACCGCCGTGGTGATGAATATTGGTGTGATGGCGATTGCTGCGGTGATCGGTGCGGGCGGTTTGGGCCTGTTATTGCTTAACGGTATCGGCAGCAGCGACATCCGTATGTTGATTGCTGGTGCTGTCATGATTTGTGTATTGGCTATTGTGCTTGATTGGTTATTGCACCGTCTGCAATTGGTGCTGACTCCTAAGGGGATTCGATAATGATTAAACTGGAAAATCTCACAAAACAGTTCGTTCAAAAGAACGGCCAAACCTTTAACGCGGTTGATAACGTCAGCCTCAATGTGCCTGAAGGCGAAATGTGTGTACTGCTCGGCCCTTCCGGCTGCGGTAAAACCACTACGCTGAAAATGATCAACCGCCTGATTGCCCCAACCGGCGGCAACATCCTGATTAACGGTAAAAATACCAACGAGCTGGATACCGTGACGCTGCGCCGCAATATTGGCTATGTTATCCAGCAAATCGGCCTGTTCCCGAACATGACGATTGAAGAAAACATCACCGTCGTGCCGCGCATGTTGGGTTGGGACAAAGCACGCTGTAAAGAGCGTGCCAGCGAATTAATGAGCATGGTGGCACTCGACCCGAACCGTTTCCTGAACCGCTACCCGCGTGAAATGTCTGGCGGCCAGCAGCAGCGTATCGGCGTGATCCGCGCGCTGGCGGCGGATCCTCCGGTGCTGCTGATGGATGAACCTTTTGGTGCGGTCGACCCTATCAACCGTGAAGTTATCCAGAACGAGTTCCTGGAAATGCAGCGCCAGTTGAAGAAGACTGTGATGCTGGTCAGTCACGATATCGACGAAGCCCTGAAGCTGGGCGACCGTATCGCCGTGTTCCGCCAGGGGAAAATCGTGCAGTGCGCCAGCCCCGATGAGCTGCTGGCTAAACCGGCTAATGAATTTGTTGGCTCGTTTGTCGGCCAGGACCGCACGCTAAAACGCCTGCTTCTGGTGCAGGCCGGTGACGTGACAGACCAGCAGCCGACCATCACCGCACGTGCGTCAACGCCGTTACCGGAAGCATTCGGCACCATGGACGACAACGATATGCGCTCAATTACGGTGGTGGACGGTGACGGAAAACCATTGGGGTTTGTGAAACGCCGCGAAGCCCGTGGAGCCACAGGTTCGTGTGCAGATTTGCTGCACCCGTTCCGCGTGACCGGGCGTGCGGAAGATAACCTGCGTATCGTGCTGTCGAAACTCTACGAACACAATATGGTATGGATGCCTATCACGGACGAAGATGGGCGCTATAGCGGTGAGATTTCGCAAGATTATATCGCGGATTACCTCAGTTCAGGCCGTACCCGCCGGGCACTGAATATTTACCAGCCGTAACCCGGTACACTTCACAATGGTGGATGACGCTAACGCGTATCCACCCTAAAATTACCTTTTAAGAATGCCTGAATACCCAAAATAATTCGAATTGCAGGAAGGCGACAAAGCCGAAAGCCCCCAGGAGCATAGTACACTATGTAACTGGGGCGATCGGGTGCAGTCAACGCATCTGCAATTTGAAGTATGAAGGGTATTTATGCATCGTTTAAACCACTTCCCAGACATGAAAGGCATGCTTCGACGGCTCGTTTTCGCCGTCTGGATAGGCATCGCCTCCGCGCTGGTTGTCTGGTTGTTTCGCCAGTCGATGTATTTTCTTGAAGGCCTATTCTTAGGTGATCACAGCGGAAGTCTGGTTGCTGCTGCCGCGGCGTTACCGGAGTGGCGACGCCTGCTGACACCGGCACTTGGCGGCCTGCTTGCAGGCACCTTACTTTGGGGCTGGCAACGCGCCACGCGCCAGCGCCCTGCCGCACCCACTGATTATATGGAAGCGATTGAAACCGGTGACGGGCGGCTTGATGTCTCGGCAAGCCTGGTCAAATCTGTCGCCTCGCTCATTGTCGTGGCAAGCGGCAGCGCCATTGGCCGTGAAGGGGCAATGGTTCTGCTGGCTACCGTCTTTGCCTCGGTATTCGCGCAGCGCTTCTCACATTCCAATGAATGGAAACTGTGGGTCGCCTGCGGAGCCGCCGCCGGGATGGCGAGCGCCTATCATGCCCCACTGGCGGGCAGTTTGTTTATCGCTGAAATTCTGTTTGGCACGCTGATGCTCGCCTCGCTCGGCCCGGTCGTGATCGCCGCCGTGATCGCTTTGCTGACCACGCATTTGCTCAATGATGAACAAGCACTGCTGTATACCGTTCGCGCGTTAAGCGCCCCGCAGCCCGGTCAATATTTACTGATGGCATTCTTCGGTTTACTCGCCGGAGTGGCCGGGCCGTTGTTTCTCTGGTTGATGTCGCAAAGCAGCAAAATGTTCCAGCGTCTGAACCTGCTGCCACCCTTGCAGCTCGCGCTAGGGGGTTTACTGGTTGGGCTGCTTTCGCTTATCACGCCTTTGGTGTGGGGCAATGGTTACAGCGTGGTGCAGTCGTTTCTTTCGCAGCCTCCGGCGTTGCTTTTTGCAGCGGGGATCCTGGTGTACAAACTGGCGGCTGTGCTGGCGAGCAGTGGCTCTGGCGCACCTGGTGGCGTATTTACGCCAACTTTATTTGTCGGGGCAGCGCTGGGAATGGTGGTGGGTCAATGGTGTGGGTTATGGGCGTGGAGCGGCGATAACATTGCGATTTTGATGGCACTAACCGGGATGGCAACACTGCTGGCAGCCACCACACATGCACCGATTATGTCGACGCTGATGGTCTGTGAAATGACCGGGGAGTTTACATTGCTCCCCGGCTTACTGATTGCGTGCGTGATTGCTTCAGCTCTTTCGCGCTGGTTACGCCCGCAAACGGTCTATCGTCAAAGCGCTGCCAAGACGGGATAAATCGATGTAATTTGTCAGATCTCGCTGTTCCGCGCGTGGCAAATAAGGCAGTTCACCAACCAGCGGAGCCGGCAGTTTTTTACTGAGTACATCGATAATTTCTGCGTAGTGCGCAAGCCCTGGATTGATGCGGTTTGCCACCCAGCCAATCAGCGGTAAACCGTCGTTGGCAATCGCCTGAGCCGTGAGTAAGGCATGGTTGATACAGCCTTCCTGAATACCGACAACCATCAATACCGGCAGTTGCTCCTGCACTACCCATTCGGATAGCGGGCGTAAGTCGTTCATCAGGCTGCGCCATCCGCCCGTGCCTTCGACAATAACGTGGTCAACCTGCCCGGTCAGGCGTTGCAAGCCGTCAGACAGCAGCGAATAGTTAATCTGGCAGTTGTGACTGACACTGCTTTCTTCTTCGCTAAGCGCAATAGGGTTGATGGCTTCGTATGGCAGTGCAACCGTGGAAACACTTTGCAGAACTAACGCATCTTTGTTGCGCAGGCCCTCTGGCGTCTCTTTACTGCCTTTGGCTACCGGCTTATAGCCGACGACACTTTTGCCACTGGCCGCAAGAGCCTGCAACAAGGCGCGAGACACTACAGTCTTCCCGACTGCCGTATCGGTACCCGTTATAAAGAAACGCGTAAGCATGACTAACTCCCAAGGTATGCTTCATTCCCCGTCATACTCCGGGTTGCAGCTAACGCACCTGCAACGCGAATTATTTAGGGGGACAGTGATTTGAAAATGAATAATTCAGGAGAGAAATTCTAAAAGAATAGTGATCCAACCAGCTTGAGATAGCGCAATTTTTAGTGGATCAACGAATATCATTACCCTTGCAGCAAGCGAATTAATAACGAACCGTTATACATTGCGTCTTTTACCAGCGCCGCCCCCGCCATGGTTCCACGGTGATTATACTGAGTACTTTCGACAATCATATGCTCGCTATAAGCCGGTAACGCCTGTTGACGGATGCAACTGGTAATCGCCGGATGCAGGATATCTGCGGCTCGGTTTAGCGGCGAACCAATCAGGATTTTTTGTGGATGGAACAAATTGACCATGATCGCCAGAATTCGACCCACATTGGTGCCGACGCCCAGAATAATATCTTTCGCCAATAGGTCACCGCTTAACGCGGCATCACAGAGTGATTCAACGGTTAGCGGCTGTTCATGCAGCATTGAACCCATTGACTGGCTCATCCGCAGCTGTGCCAGTTCCAGCACACTGTCGATGCTGGCTATCGTTTCCAGGCAACCGTGGTTACCGCAGTAACAGCGTTTTCCGTAAGGGTCGACCTGCGTATGGCCGATTTCAACCAGGCTGCTGCTGCCCGCATGGAGCAGGCGACCATCGGTAATCACCCCCGCCCCAACGTTATTATCAATCACTACCTGAATGACATCACGCGCGCCTTTTGAGGCACCAAACAACCCTTCCGCCATCGTCCAGGCACTGATGTCATGCTGAATGTAAACCGGAACACCGGTGTAATTTTCCAGAATCTCACCTAGCGGCATTTCACAAACATCGTAAAACGGCATGCGGTGGACGATACCGCGCTTGGTGTCGATAATGCCAGGCATGGTGATTGCGATGGCCGTCAGGCGTTCGAGCTTTTGCTGATGGCGAATAAAGAACTGGTCAATCTGCGCGATGATCCGCTCGATAAGCGGTTGTGAATCCTCGACGGCGAGCAAAACGGTATCTTCAACAATCAGTTTGCTGCTCAAATCGTGCAGACCGAGTGAGATTTCCCCACGGTTGATACGCACAGATAAATAATGCCATGCTTCGGTTTCCAGCATCAGGCCCACAGCAGGACGCCCCCGGCTGCCCGGATCCTGAATTTCTGTTTCCTGTACCAGATGGGCTTCAATCATTTCACGAACAATTTTCGTGATACTGGCCGGCGCGAGTTGCGCCAGGCGAGAAAGATCGATGCGCGACACCGGCCCATGGGTATCAATCAAGCGATAAACGACGCCCGCGTTAGTTTGCTTGATTTGATCAATATGGCCCGGTTGGCTATCAGCAACCACTTGCGACTCCCTTTATTTTCGCGCTTCGAAATAAACTTTGGGCTATGGTGAAACACTTCAAGTGAATGAGTCAAATATTTACCCATGGTTGTGATTTACCGCACATATTCCGCCGTTTTACACACCTTTTACCGCGCTTATTGACGCGGTAAGCAAGGCTGAGATCCGAAGTGCGGCCGCAGAAAGCTCACGATGCTTTGGCCACACCAACCACATTTCCGATTGCGCTTCCGGCTCCTCTATCGACAACCACACCACCTCGGACAGACGAACGCGTTTAAATGACGCCGGGAGTATCGACACACCTAACCCGGCAGACACCAGCCCGATAATCGTCATCGCCTCACCCACTTCCTGAGTAATGTAGGGTGAAATTCCGTGGCGTTGCAGCAGGCCGAGAATATCCTCATACAGCCCGGTACCCACGTGTGGGTCAAAAAAGACAAACGGCTCATGCGCGAGTTGTTGCAGGGAAATTGATGAGCGTTCAGCTAATGGGTGGTCGCGATGCACCATCGCCATTAATGGCTCGCGCAACACCAGACTCCAGGCAAGTGTGTCGGGAAGACGCGTGTTGCGCATTAAACCGAGTTCTAACTCGCCGTCATTTAACGGGGCTATTTGCTCGCGGGTGTTAATTTCACGCATCTGAAGATGAACATTGGGGTAGCTGCGGCGAAAAGTCGACAAGCTATCAGAGACTGCTTTGATAAACGGAGCTGACGATGTGAAGCCGATACGCAACTCACCAGTTTCCCCCTGGTGCAGCCGCGCCGCACGCCCGGCCGCTGTTTCAACCTGGCTTAAAATCTGCCGCGCATCGAGCAAAAACTGGCTTCCGGCCGCCGTCAGGCTCACGCTGCGGTTGGTTCTCGCCAGTAAACGCGCACCAATTTGTTGTTCCAGGATTTGAATTTGCTGGCTTAACGGCGGCTGCGAAATGCGCAACCGCGCCGCAGCACGGCCAAAATGCAGCTCTTCAGCAACGGCGATAAAATAGCGCAGGTGGCGTAATTCAATATTCATACTTTAAACATATCAATTGAGATTATTAATATATTAGACAGAACAATCACGATTTTCTACTCTAAAAAGAAGAGTACAACCTGCGCATTAAGGACCCATTTTGAGCCGTACAACCCTCGTCAACACCGCCCCGGCAGAAGATGTTGACGACAGATGTTTCCCCCAGCCGACAAGCTATATCAAACGTGGTTCACCTCAGTTTATGCGCGTCACTCTGGCGCTGTTTTCTGCAGGATTAGCCACCTTCGCGCTGCTATATTGCGTGCAGCCAATATTGCCGGTTCTGTCTCATGAATTTGGTGTATCACCTGCCAGCAGCAGTATTTCGTTATCTATTTCTACCGCGATGCTGGCGATTGGGTTGCTGTTTACCGGGCCACTGTCCGATGCTATTGGCCGCAAACCGGTGATGGTGACGGCACTTCTGCTCGCTTCAACCTGCACCTTACTCTCCACGATGATGACCAGTTGGCACGGCATTCTGGTGATGCGCGCCTTAATCGGGCTTTCGCTAAGCGGCGTTGCCGCCGTGGGCATGACCTACCTGAGTGAAGAAATCCACCCCAGCGTGGTGGCATTTTCGATGGGTCTTTATATCAGTGGAAATTCAATTGGTGGCATGAGTGGCCGCCTGCTCAGCGGTGTGCTGACCGACTTCTTTAACTGGCGTATTGCCGTTGCGGCTATTGGCTGTTTTGCTCTGGCATCAGCGTTAATGTTCTGGAAGATACTGCCGGCATCAAAACATTTCCGCCCTTCCTCGCTGCGGCCAAAAACCTTATTTATTAACTTCCGCCTGCACTGGCGTGACCAGGGGCTGCCGCTATTATTTGCGCAGGGTTTTTTGCTGATGGGGGCATTCGTTACCCTGTTTAACTACATCGGCTATCGCCTGATGCAAGGGCCATGGTATTTAAGCCAGGCGGTTGTTGGGCTTTTATCGGTTGCCTATTTAACCGGCACCTGGAGTTCGCCCAAAGCCGGGGCGATGACCGCAAAATTTGGCCGCGGCCCGGTGATGGTATTTTCCACCGCCGTGATGCTGTCAGGCGTGGTGTTAACCGTCTTTTCACCACTGCCGATTATATTCATCGGCATGCTGCTGTTTTCTGCCGGGTTCTTCGCCGCGCACTCTGTCGCAAGCGGCTGGATTGGTCCACGCGCAAAACGCGCCAAAGGGCAGGCCTCGTCACTCTATTTGTTCAGCTATTATCTAGGTTCGAGCCTTGCCGGGACGCTCGGCGGTGTTTTCTGGCATCAGTTTGGCTGGACGGGAGTCGCGAGTTTTATTGGCTCACTTTTGGTCATTTCATTACTGGTGGGAACGCGTTTGCATCATCGCGCACAATAACCCTGTCACGGCCTCGTTTTCGGGATAGCTTTTTGCTATTTTCGCTGCGTAAACCATCTCTTATGAGGCCCTATGGAAAAGCAAAACTACAATCACCTCACCCGCACCTTCCAGCGTCTTTCACGTTTTGGGCATCTCTCAGCTATCGCTGGCTGGGATATGTTCACCAATATGCCACCCAACGGCAGTACCGCACGCGGTGAAGCCCTGGCTGAGCTGAGTGTTTTGCAGCACCAAATCCTGACGGATAAAAAAATCGCCACGCTATTACAGGCGGCGGTTCAGGAAGATTTAAATGATGTTGAGCGCGCTAACCTGCGCGAAATGACGCGCCAGTATCAAGAAGCGATTCTTTTGCCGGCATCACTGGTAGAAGAAAAATCGCTGGTTGGAACACGCTGTGAACATGGCTGGCGCACGCAACGCCCCGCCAATGACTGGCAGGGTTTTTCCGCCAATTTAAAAGAGGTGGTTCGTGTTAGCCGTGAAGAGGCGAAACTGCGCGCCGAAGCAAAGGGTAAATCCCCTTACGATGCGTTGTTGGACATTTATGAACCTGGCATGTCCAGCGCCAAACTCGACGTGCTGTTCGGCGATTTGCGCACCTGGCTGCCTGAGTTGCTGCAACAGGTTGTCGATAAACAAGCAAAAGAGTCCGTCATTGCGCCGGTTGGCCCCTTTGCCACCCACGATCAGCGCGAGCTAGGCCTCGAAACCATGAAGCTGCTGGGCTTTGATTTTAACAGTGGGCGACTGGATGTCAGTGCGCATCCGTTCTGCGGCGGCGTGCCGGAAGATGTCCGCATCACCACACGTTACGATGAAACAGACCTGGTGAGCGCCCTGTTTGGCGTTATCCACGAAACGGGCCATGCACGTTACGAGCAAAACCTGCCACGTGAATGGCTCGGCCAACCTGTTGCGCTGGCGCGTTCCACCGCGATTCATGAATCACAAAGTCTGTTCTTTGAGATGCAATTAGGGCGAAGCAAAGAGTTTCTCAAACTGCTGCTGCCGATGGTCACTGCTCGCTTCGGCAAGCAACCCGCGTTTGAAACGGCAAACTTTATTGCTGTTAACCAGCGCGTCGAGCGTGGTTTTATTCGTGTTGATGCGGATGAAGTCAGCTATCCGGCCCACGTGGTTTTACGTTACGAGATCGAACGTGCGCTGATTGATGGTGAAATCGAAGTGGAAGATATTCCTGCACTGTGGGATGAAAAAATGCAGCACTGGCTGGGTCTTTCCACCAAAGATAACTTCCGTAACGGTTGTATGCAGGATATTCACTGGACGGACGGCGCTTTCGGTTACTTCCCGTCGTACACGCTGGGTGCGATGTATGCCGCGCAACTGTTCAATGCGGCAAAACTCGCACTGCCACAACTCGAAAGCGATATTGCAGAAGGAAACTTCACCGCGCTGTTCAACTGGCTACGTCAGAATATCTGGCAACACGGCAGCCGTTTCACCACTTCAGAGTTGATTACCAATGCAACCGGGGAAGATCTTAACCCGTTGTATTTCCGCAAACATTTAGAAGCGCGTTACCTTTAATCTTCCTCCCCCCGTCCGCGCCCTAAATAATTCGGGTTTTGTAGGGGGGATTAGCGTTAGCCACATCCACCATTGACGCAGGTTATGTCGGATGTCGCTGCGCTAATCCAACCTACGAAGGCATTTCGTCAGAAATTCCCCGGCGTGTACAAACCGTTACACGCCGAAACCAATCACTCACTGAACGCATTGATCCACAAGTTTATAGTTCATCTCAACGGCCCCGCAGTGGGGTTCAAATATAAGCAAATTCGAGGATGTCGAGATGAATAAAGTATTAGCTCTGGTTGTTGCCGCTGCAATGGGTCTGTCTTCTGCTGCTTTCGCTGCTGAAACTACTGCGACTCCAGCTCCTGCTGCAACAGCAACTGCTCACGCACCAGCTGCAAAAACCACTCATCACAAGAAACACAAAAAAGCAGCCACCGAGCAGAAAGCTCAAGCAGCTAAAAAACACAAAAAAGAAGTGAAGAAAACTGAAGCTGCAAAACCAGCTGCACAGAAAGCCCAGGCTGCTAAAAAACATCACAAAAAACCTACCGCTAAAACTGAAGCAGCAAAACCTGCAACTCAGCCAGCTGCGTAAGTTTATCGGGGCAACCCCGAAAGCATAGCCACACTATTAACCTGCATACTTCACGTTGTCGGTTAAAAAACACCCGGTTCGCCGGGTGTTTACTTCCGGAGTCTGGATGATGTTGCGACGCTATAGTTTTGAAATCATCCTCACGCTGCTTATTCTTTGCGGCATTGTTACGCTAAGCTTCTGGCTTTAATGACTTTTCACTCCCACTTTTTGTGCGACCCGTCTATAGTTAGACCATTCATTGGGTTTATTTAACAATCATAATTAATCGCCCCATAGAGAGTGATATGCGCAAAAAAGTTGTATTGCTGTTAGGTGTACTTTGTTTGTTACCTGCCCTTTCTCACGCTGATGAAAGCGCTGCGAATGTCAAAACACTGTTCTTTGGCAAGGATGACCGCATGCGTGTCACCGACCCATCAAGCCCACCGTGGGATGCTATCGGCCAGCTCGAAACAGCCAGTGGCAATTTATGCACCGCGACTTTAATCTCCCCGCATCTGGCGTTGACCGCCGGGCACTGTTTACTGCAACCGCCACGCGGCACACCTGATAAAGCTATCGCATTACGTTTTGTGTCGAACAAAGGCAAGTGGCGCTACGAAATTCATGACATCGAAGGCCGGGTTGAATCATCGCTTGGTCGTCGGTTAAAGCCTGATGGCGATGGTTGGATTGTGCCGGCAAATGCCGCACCGCATGATTTTGGCCTGATTGTGTTACACAACCCGCCGTCGGGTATTACGCCATTGCCGTTGTTTGAAGGCGACCGCGATGCGCTCACCGAAGCGCTCAAAAATCAGAATCGTAAAGTCACGCAGTCGGGTTATCCGGAAGATCATCTGGATGATCTCTACACCCATAACGATTGCCTGATTACTGGCTGGGCACAGAAAACGGTATTGTCGCACCAGTGCGATACGCTGCCTGGCGACAGCGGTTCGCCGTTAATGCTGAAGGTTGATAATGCCTGGCAGTTGATTGGTGTTCAGAGTTCGGCTCCCGCAGCCAAAGACCGCTACCGGGCCGATAACCGCGCGATTTCCGTTACCGGTTTTCGTGACCAGCTACAAACTTTAGCTAACCAGTAATTCCACCGCCTGGGCTTGCACCAGGCGGTTTTCTTTTATGCCAGTTTGATTATCACCATACCGATCAACAATAAAACCAACCCTACCCAGCCTTTGCGGTTAAGCCGTTGGCCGAACAATATCCAGCCTGCCGCCACGGTAGCGATAATCCCAAACCCACCCCACAAAGCATAGGCAACGGAAAGCTCAATCCCTTTTACCGCCTGCGCCAGTGCGCTAAAGGCGGCAAGCACTGCACACAGCGACAACACGCCATAGCCAAAGCGCCGGAACCCGTCGGAGTGTTTCAGGAAAATATTGGCCACAATTTCCAGCACAATCGCCACCAGCAACCACAGAGCGTGAACCCATTCAAATGACAGCATGTTCGCCCTCCCTGGCGGGTTTATCCGTTCGTGGTTTACGGGTAGCAGTACCGGATTTAATCAACGCGATCCCCACCACCAGCGTGGTCAAGCCAATTATTTTTAGTAGTGATATTGACTCGTCAAACAGCAGGACACTGAATACGGTAATAAATAAAATACCTATCCCTTCCCACATCGCATAGGCGACGCCAAGGGCGATTTTTTTAATCGAAAACGACAGTAAAATATAAGACAAGGTGATCATCAGCAGCATAAAAATATAGCCGAGATTATCATCGCTAACACTGGACCATTTCATGGATAATGTGCCAGTGATTTCTGCAATAATAGCCAGTGCTAATAATATCCAATAGATCATGATTCCTCTCCTGATAGAGAAAATAGCCGTGCTAAAACTTGTGACATGCTAAATAAAGCGCGCAAGTCGAATAAAAAATAAGCTTCTTTCCCCAAAACAATTCGAGTTCCAGCAAGGCAGCAACCTCGTCAGTCCCCCTGAGCACAGTGAACTATGCGATTGGGACGAGTGAGAGTAGCCACGCAACTGGGGCGCGAAGTATGAGGGGAAATACAGGAGAGCGAATCTACAGCGCGTTGCGCCAGTGTTGTTCACCGGAAAGTGAAAATGCAGAAGAGAAAGATGGAGCTTGATGGGTAACTAACATTTTGAACAGCTTGTTCGTAAGCATAATGTCCATAGTTTTCACAACGTATCCGCGGTGTTGCTTCTCATCAGTTGCGGATAGTAAATTGTCCTCAGTAGTCAAACACGCTAAATTTGTACCATATTTCAGGTATTAACCGCCTTCCCTTTTCAATTCTTTACGCTCGGCGACGTAAAAATAACGGTATACCCCTCCTTTTCACACCCGTATTATATAAACATTAAGGAACAGATTATTCTGACGGAGACCATCAATAATGGCAAAACCCATTATTACATTCAGTGCGTTAAAAGCAGTCATTATGATGGGTATGTTAGTCATCATTCTGGTGGGTATAAAAGTGGCAGCGGATATGATTGTGCCATTTATTCTGGCGCTGTTTATTGCCATTATCCTCAACCCCATGATCCGTCGTCTTGAAGGCATTCGCGTTCCACGGGTGCTGGCGATTACCCTGGTCATTTCAGTGATTATTTTCGTGGTGGTCGTGCTTCTCGCCTATCTGGGGACCACGATGAATGACCTGACGCGCACGTTGCCACATTACCGTTCGTCTTTAATTTCTCCGATGCAAACGCTGGAACCCTGGCTACAACGTGTCGGCATCTCGGTGTCGGTTGATGAACTGGTGAAATACATTGACCCCAATTCCGCCGTGGCACTGGTTACAGGTCTTATCACCCAGCTTTCCAACGCCATGACATCCATCTTCTTGTTGCTGCTGACCGTGGTGTTTATGTTGCTTGAAGTGCCGCAATTACCGGTAAAGCTCCAGCAGTTACTGTCCCGCCCGGCGGAAGGAATGGTGGCTATCCAGCGTGCGCTCGATAGCGTGAGCCAATATCTGGTGCTGAAAACCGCCATCAGTCTGGTAACAGGCCTTGTGGTCTGGGTAATGCTGGCGATGCTTGACGTGCGTTTCGCCTTTGTCTGGGCATTGCTCGCCTTCTCGCTTAACTACATTCCCAACATTGGTTCCGTTCTGGCGGCCATTCCTCCCGTCGCGCAAGTGCTGGTCTTCAGTGGTTTGTACGAAGCATTGCTGGTCGTGGCGGGGTATCTGGCGATAAACCTGGTGTTTGGCAATATTATTGAGCCGCGCATGATGGGCCGCGGGCTGGGGTTATCGACGCTGGTGGTGTTTTTGTCGTTGATCTTCTGGGGCTGGCTACTCGGCCCGGTGGGGATGCTACTGTCGGTACCACTGACTATCGCGGTAAAAATAGCCCTTGAACAAAGCGATGGCGGTAAACGTATTGCCGTGTTGCTCAGTGACGTGACAAAAAGCTAATGAACCAGAGCCGTTGCGCGCAAGCGTACGGCTCTGGTGTGAGATTACAAGGTGTAGCCCGGTTTTTTAGCCAGCGTATCTAATGCCGGGGCAATCTCTTTATCGTAAACATCCTCTTTCCAGCGATCTTTCTGGATTGGGGTTAAGGCTACGGAAAGTGATTCATCCGTTGAATTGAAATGCTTTTTGAGTACGTCACAGATATCGGCGGCTAGCGCCTCTTTCTGCTCGTCAGTCAGTTCACGCGGGAAGTGTTTTACGGTGATATGCGGCACAACAAATCTCCTTTGAATATCGAATTCTATTCTTACGTTAAGTTAGCCGGTTCTGGCAACTGAAAATTATTTCGGGCAAATAGCGGCAAACTCCGCAAAGCTGATACCGTATTGTGGGTGGTCAAAACGCAAACCAAACCGTTCTTGCAGCAGCTGATACAGTGCCGATTCATCGTTAATGTCTTGCCGCTCCCCGTCGTTAAACTGGCGGTTACTGAGCGAAAGCGTCGGCGAGGCGGGTCCGTGAAAACCGATACGCTCGAAATAGGCCTGTCGCTCAAATGTCATCATCTCAACTCCTTTAAATCAGATGTATTGACTATAAAGCGTTTTTTTCACGGTAAATGATCGATAATGCTCTCGCTCGAAGGGGCCTGTAGACTATTCACCGGAAATTAAGCGCCAGAAGGAAGGTTCATGAAACCCAAGTCGATGACACTCTATGACGTGGCAAAACACGCCAATGTCTCTTATCAGACCGTTTCGCGGGTCATCAATCAGGCGGAGCATGTTTCTGATAAAACACGCCGTAAAGTGGAAGCGGCAATGTTGGCGCTTAATTATGTTCCTAACCGTGTCGCCCAACAGCTGGCCGGGAAACTTAGCCACACCATTGGGCTGGTGACCAGTAATCTGTCGCTTCATGCGCCGTCACAAATCGCCGCAGCCATTAAAATTCAGGCCAGCAAGCTCCACTTCAACGTGGTGATATCAATGATTGAGCAGCCCGACATGAACGCCTGTAAAAATGCGGTCAACAGCCTGCTCTCGCAGCGGGTCGACGGGTTGATTGTGAATATTCCACTCGAAGATGAGCAGGCCGCCGCGATCACTGAGATGTGTGGCAATGTGCCTGCGTTGTTTCTTGATGTCTCACCGCAACTTGATACCCACAGCATCACCTTCGATGCCACAACAGGCACGCATTTGGCGGTGGATCATCTCGTTATGCAAGGCCACCAGCACATCGCGTTACTCAGTGGGCCGCTCAATTCCGTTTCAGCGCGTTTGCGCCTTGAGGGCTGGCAACAAGCACTGGTGCAGCATCAGCTGACGGCCATTGCGCAGTTGCAAGGCGACTGGAGTTCACTATCAGGTTATCTCCAGACACTCTCCCTTGTGAGTTCCGGCGTGACGTTCACCGCCCTGCTGGTCGCCAACGATCAGATGGCGTTAGGCGCACTGCGCGCACTCAATGAATCGGGCCTGGCTGTGCCGGGGCAAGTTTCAGTGATTGGTTATGACGACACCGAAGACAGCGCCTGTTTTATCCCGCCGCTCACCACCATCAAGCAGGATTTTAAAGCGCTGGGTGAAATCAGCGTCGACACCCTGACAGCCCTGATTCATACCGCTATTCGGCCCGTCAATGCACGCGTTTTACCGGTGACACTGGTGGAGCGTAAAACGACGGCGGCACCCGGTTTTTATACCGCGTCGCCACAGGCACTGGCGGATGCACTGGCTGTTCTCGCCCGCCAGGTTGCGCGCCTGAAATAATTTCTGTGAATCCCCTCACCTGAACCTGTTTTGATGCTTTACATTGCGGCGAACAAAAATCATATTATTTAAAATTGTGAGCGCATCGCAAAAATGCAAAGGAACAACCAATATGACAATTCAATCGGGTTCAGTCGCGGCGTCACTCGCCGCGATTCTCGGGCGACGTGACTGGGAAAACCCAGCGGTAACGCAATTGAACCGTTTACCGGCGCACCCACCGTTTTCCAGCTGGCGTGACGCTCTCGCCGCCCGTGACGATAGCGCATCGGACAGCCTGAAAATTCTGAATGGTGAATGGCAGTTTAACTATTTCACTCAGCCTGAAAGCGTGCCCGAAAGCTGGCTTGAAACTGATTTAGCCGACGCGCAGCCTTTGCCTGTGCCATCAAACTGGCAAATGCATGGCTTCGATGCGCCGATTTATACCAATGTCACCTATCCCATTCCCGTCACTCCGCCGTTTGTGCCGGCAAACAACCCAACAGGTTGTTACTCGCTCACATTTAATGTTGAACAATCCTGGCTTGATAATGGCCAGACACGCATTATTTTTGATGGCGTGAATTCTGCTTTTCACCTCTGGTGTAACGGCCACTGGATTGGCTACGGCCAGGACAGCCGCCTGCCCTCTGAGTTTGATCTCAGCAAAGTCCTGCATGCGGGGCAAAACCGCCTCGCGGTGATGGTGCTGCGCTGGTGTGACGGTAGTTATCTTGAAGACCAGGATATGTGGCGCATGAGCGGTATTTTCCGTGACGTCACACTGCTGCATAAACCGGCCACGCAGCTCAGTGATGTGCGTATTGCCAGCCATTTAAACGAAGATTTTAGCCATGCGATTCTGGAAACGCAGGTCGTCGTCAAAGGCGATACCGGCAGTCCATTGCAGGTAACAGTGCAACTGTGGCGCGGTGAGCAGTGCGTTGGCGAGCGGCAACAGCCACTCGGGAGCGAGATTATTGATGAACGTGGCGCCTATAGCGACCGAACCACAATCCGGCTCCCTGTTGCAAACCCGCTGCTGTGGAGTGCGGAAATCCCTGACCTCTACCGCGCCGTGGTTATTTTGCAAGATAGCGGTGGCGCGACAATCGAAGCCGAAGCCTATGACGTGGGCTTTCGCAGAGTCGAAATCCACCAGGGATTGTTGAAACTCAACGGCAAACCGTTGCTTATTCGCGGCACCAACCGCCATGAACATCACCCGGAATTTGGCCAGGTGATGGATGTCGAAACCATGCGCCGCGACATTCTGTTAATGAAGCAGCACAACTTTAATGCGGTGCGCTGCTCGCATTATCCGAACCACCCGTTGTGGTATCGCTTGTGCGACCGTTACGGCCTTTACGTGGTGGATGAAGCGAACATTGAAACACACGGCATGGTGCCGATGAATCGCCTGAGTGACGATCCCGCCTGGCTGCCCGCAATGACCGAGCGCGTGACGCGCATGGTGCAACGCGACATCAACCATCCGTCCATTATTATCTGGTCGCTCGGTAACGAATCTGGCCACGGCGTCAATCACGACGCGTTGTATCGCTGGATAAAATCAGCCGATCCCACGCGCCCTGTGCAGTATGAAGGCGGCGGTGCAAACACGGCAGCCACCGACATTATTTGCCCGATGTACGCCCGCGTCGATCAAGACCAGCCCTTCCCGGCAGTACCAAAATGGTCGATTAAAAAGTGGATTGGCATGCCAGAGGAAACGCGCCCGCTGATCCTGTGTGAATATGCCCACGCCATGGGCAACAGTTTTGGTGGTTTCCATAAATACTGGCAGGCATTCCGCCAGCACCCCCGCCTGCAAGGCGGCTTTGTCTGGGACTGGGTCGATCAATCACTGATTAAACACGATGAAAACGGCGAACCCTTTTCTGCCTACGGCGGGGATTTTGGTGATAAGCCCAACGATCGCCAGTTCTGCATGAATGGCCTTGTCTTTGCCGACCGTACACCGCATCCGGCATTGTTTGAGGCCCAGCAAGCGCAGCAGTTTTTCCAGTTTGCGCTACATCGCGAAACGCCATTGCGCCTGGAGATTTCCAGCGAATACCTGTTCCGCCACAGCAACAACGAACGCCTGATCTGGCAGATTTCGCAAGCAGGTGAACCCCTCGCAGAAGGTGAAATGCTGCTCGATATTGCGCCAGAAGGTAAGCAGACGATGACCTTCGATTCAATCCCAACAATTAGCGGTAGTGGTGACGTGTGGCTGACGGTAAAAGTTTTGCAAACCAACGCCACAGACTGGTCTGAGGCAGATCATGTTTGTGCATGGGATCAGTGGCAACTGCCAGGCATTCTCACGGCAACCCCACTGCCATTTAATGGTGAAGCGCCTGAACTGTCCACCAGCAATTGCCATTTCGATATCCGCCTCGGCCTGCATCACTGGCAGTTCAACCGCGAAACGGGTTTGTTAAACCAGTGGTGGAAAGCACAGCAGCCTGCGCTCATCACACCGCTGCAAGATCAGTTCACCCGTGCGCCGTTAGATAACGATATTGGCGTCAGCGAAGTGACGCGCATCGACCCCAATGCCTGGGTGGAACGCTGGAAAGCCGCTGGCATGTATGAGCTGGAGTCGCGGGTCGTGAGCTGTGAAGCTGAAGCACTTGCTAATGAAGTGCAGCTACGCACCATTCATAGCTGGCATCACCATGGCAAAACACTGTTTATCAGCCGTAAACTCTGGCGAATTGATTGCCTGGGCGAACTCCACGTCAGCGTTGATGTTGACGTCGCGTTTGGCACACCGCCACCTGCACGCATTGGCCTGACCTGCCAGTTAGCGGAAGTTTATCCTGAAGTGAGCTGGCTTGGCCTCGGGCCGCATGAGAACTACCCCGACCGCAAGCAATCTGCATTATTTGACCGCTGGCAGCGCCCTCTTGAAGACTTGTACACCCCTTATGTTTTCCCAACGGAAAACGGCCTGCGTTGTGATACGCAAAATCTGGAATATGGCGACAACCAGTGGCTCGGGAATTTCCACTTCAATATCAGCCATTTCAGCCAGCAGCAATTGCGCGAAACCTCGCACCGCCACCTGCTTGTTGCCGAAGAAGGAACCTGGTTAAATCTGGATGGTTTCCATATGGGCGTGGGTGGTGATGATTCCTGGAGCCCGAGCGTTTCCCCAGAATACCTGCTTGATAGGCAGCATTATCATTACGAGATTAGCTGGCAGCGTCGTTAACAGTGAGCCCCTGCTCCATTTATTTAAAAAGACATTAGCGTCCATAACCATTTATGGATAGGATTTAGCGCCCGTTTTGACATGGCCCAGAAGTTATAAAAAAGCCAGGCACCAAAACGGAGATCTTTTTAATACGGAGACAGGGGTCCACATGAAAGCAACACAAAAAACAGAAGCGGAAAAACACGCGGCCAGACGGCGCTGGCTTAACTCACATGATGACGGTTACCACAAAGCGATGGGCAACCGCCAGGTGCAGATGATCGCCATTGGCGGCGCGATTGGTACCGGCCTGTTCCTTGGCGCAGGTGCGCGTCTGCAAATGGCTGGCCCAGCTTTAGCGCTGGTGTACCTGGTCTGCGGGATCTTTTCCTTCTTTATTCTACGCGCGTTGGGTGAGTTAGTACTTCATCGCCCGTCGAGCGGCAGCTTCGTTTCATATGCCCGTGAGTTCCTCGGGGAAAAAGCCTCATACGTTGCAGGCTGGATGTACTTCGTTAACTGGGCAATGACCGGCATTGTCGACATCACCGCGGTGGCACTTTATATGCATTACTGGGGTGCTTTCGGTGATGTACCGCAATGGGTATTTGCCCTGTGTGCGCTCGGGATTGTCGGCACCATGAACATGATCGGCGTGAAATGGTTTGCGGAGATGGAGTTTTGGTTTGCGCTGATTAAAGTCCTCGCCATTGTCGCTTTCCTGGTGGTCGGGACGATATTTCTCGGCAGCGGTAAAATGCTGGACGGCAATGCGACAGGCTTCCATTTAATCACTGATAACGGTGGTTTATTCCCGCATGGCTTATTACCCGCGCTGGTGCTGGTTCAGGGCGTGGTGTTTGCGTTTGCATCCATTGAACTGGTGGGGACTGCCGCAGGCGAGTGCAAAGACCCGCAAACCATGGTACCAAAGGCGATTAACAGCGTTATCTGGCGTATCGGCCTGTTCTACGTGGGTTCCGTTGTGTTGCTGGTGTTGTTACTGCCGTGGAATGCTTATCAGGCAGGGCAAAGCCCGTTTGTGACGTTTTTCTCAAAGCTCGGCGTGCCTTATATCGGCGATATTATGAATATGGTGGTACTGAGTGCCGCGCTCTCGAGCCTGAACTCCGGCCTCTATTCCACCGGGCGTATTCTGCGTTCGATGTCGATGGGTGGTTCAGCACCTAAGTTCATGTCGAAAATGAGCAAACAACAGGTTCCGTATGCAGGGATTCTGGTGACGCTTGGCGTGTATGTGATTGGCGTGCTGCTGAATTATCTCGTCCCATCACAAGTGTTTGAAATCGTGCTTAACGTCGCTTCGCTCGGTATTATCACTTCCTGGGCGTTTATCGTGGTTTGCCAGATGAAACTGCGTCAGGCAATCAAGCAAGGCAAAACGCCTGATGTGGGCTTTAAATTACCTGGCGCGCCGTTTACCTCATGGCTGACGCTGTTGTTCCTGTTTAGCGTGCTGGTGTTGATGGGCTTCGATTACCCGAATGGCACTTACACCATCGCCTCTATTCCACTGATTGCTGTGCTGCTGGTCATTGGCTGGTTTGGCGCGCGTAAGCGGGTGCATGAGTTGGCTCATAACCCTGATGCACATCCCGATGATATGCCGCAGAAAGTTGAGTGATGACGTGGTGAGGTGTTAAAGAAAAAGGCAGAAGATTATCTTCTGCCTTTTTGCTTTCCCGCGCGGGTGTTACAGCGTGCCGCTGAATATCACCGGACCTGTTGGTTGTCCGGTTGGTGAGCCACCCTGCGGCTCAAGACTGATGGCAATCGTTGTGCCTGGGGACAATGCCACATTGGCAGCGGTGAGTTCCGTGGCTTCATGGGCGTTAACTAAACCCAGCGAAATCGGTTTTGCACCTGAGGGGATCGCCCACAGTTCTAAGCTGTTGCTGGCGGCAATTTCTCGCGGTTGAACCGGAACCAACTGCAATGTTTTACGCTCACGATCCGCATTAACAACCCATTGCTCTTTCGCCGCGTCACTGCTGTTTAATACCACCAGCGGTGCAAGTTCTGGCGAACGACTGGTGAAATACGGCACCAGAATAATAGCCGCAAGCCCGGCGGCTAACGCCCAGCCGAGATAATTCCAGTACCACAATGGAGCGGTTTTTTGCGGTGGCAAACTGAGCTGAATTTTCTTCCATACCC
Source organism: Buttiauxella brennerae ATCC 51605 (assembly GCF_001654925.1). GTDB lineage: Bacteria > Pseudomonadota > Gammaproteobacteria > Enterobacterales > Enterobacteriaceae > Buttiauxella > Buttiauxella brennerae. The sequence goes on along the minus strand of NZ_LXER01000011.1, from coordinate 258,590 downwards.
GTTCTGGCGGAATCTGTTGCTGTGTGGTGTTTTCAAACGGTGCCAGCAGCGTTTGCCAGCGCCCAAGTTGCTGCGCCAGTTCTGGCTCCTGCGCAAGGCGTTTTTCGAAATGCAGACGCGCATTCCCGCGCAGCGTGCCCAGGGCATACTGTGCGCTCAATGCGCTGTCGATATCTTGTCTGCTTTTCATAATCCTACGCAGTCCTTAAGGTGGTCCAGTGCCCGACGAACCCAGCTTTTCACTGTGCCGAGCGGCTGATGTAACCAGGTGGCAATTTCGCTGTGCGACATCCCCTGATAATAAGCCAGCACCACACTTTGCCGTTGTTCCGGCGGCAGGTGCGCCAGGCACTGTGTCAGTTTGTCGACTTGCTTATCATCATGCTGGTTTTCATCATTTTGATAACTCGTGACGGGCGTATATTCGGTCAGTTCCTCTTCCAGCTCACTGCTGCGCGTTGTGCCGCTTCTTAACCAGTCGATACAACGATTACGCACAATATGCGTAAGCCAGGTCATGGGGGAGCTGAATGCGGGGTCATATGTTGCGGCACGATTCCAGACCGCAAGGAAGCTGTCGTGAAGGACTTCTTCAGCCCATGCCGAACGGCGCAACATGCGCAGCGCGACGGGAAAAAGTGCCGGGGAAGTCTGCCGATACAGTTGTTCAAATGCGCGTCTGTCACCATCAGCAATGGCTTGCACTAACGCTACCTGTTGTTGAACCAGCTTATTATCCATATCTGCCCTGATTAAGGTGTGAGCAGACGCAGGCCGCGCTCACTCACACCGAGTATAGACAGTAATTATTCAGGCATCAGGACCGTATCAATAACATCGATCACACCATTTTTCTGGTTTACGTCGTATGTGCTGATATTGGCGATATTACCTTTGCCATCTTTAAGCTGGATGTTGTGTGGGCCGTTGCTCATTATCCACAGCGGTTGCCCGTTCACGGTTTTCAGTTCCGCATGGCCGCCACCCTCTTTAATTTTTTTCTCGAGCTGTTTCATATCGTATTTACCCGCCACGACGTGGTAGGTCAGGATGCTGGTCAGCGTGGCTTTGTTTTCTGGTTTTACCAGGTTTTCAACGGTCCCGGCTGGCAGTTTGGCAAATGCCGCGTTGGTCGGTGCAAACACGGTAAATGGCCCCGGGCCTTGCAGTGTCTCGACCAGACCCGCCGCTTTAACGGCTGCAACCAGCGTGGTGTGGTCTTTCGAGTTGAGCGCATTCTCGACGATATTTTTCGAAGGGTACATCGCCGCGCCACCCACCATGACGGAATCTGACATCATGGCAGCCATGCTGGCTGCGCTAAACAGTAACGAGGTCGTGATAGCAGCAGTAAGGATCTTGTTCATGGTTATTTCCTCATTGAGTCAGGAGCACGTTGTTGGCTCACACTCTGATATACGAACGAGGAAACGAATTGGATGCAGGGAAATAAAAATATTTTTAAGGCCAGAAAAACTCCCTTGTCAGCCGCATTGAGACTCGCTAAATCCTTATCCGATAAAAACTTGCATTAACGTTATGTGCCGTTAACACTTTTCAAACATTCGTCACAAGTATTAACATACCACCTTGAATGTTCCAGATGGTTCGTCCGGAACGTAAAATGCTCCCACCAGTGAAGATGTCTGATGAAAATTGTGCACCATGGAAAGATTTCCTTTCCATTGATATTAGTCCCGGCCCTTTCGTCCTTTGCCCTTCCCGCGCTTGCAGCTGAAGAGACAATGGTCGTTACCGCAACGCAAGGCACAGTTTCCGAGCTGGATACCCCGGCGGCGGTCAGTGTTATCAATGGCGACGATATGCGCCAGGCGGCACCACGCGTTAATCTTTCAGAAAGCCTGAGCAGCGTGCCTGGGTTACAAGTCCAGAATCGTCAGAACTATGCGCAAGATTTACAGCTTTCGGTTCGCGGGTTTGGTTCGCGCTCAACCTACGGGGTACGCGGAATACGCATGTACGTGGACGGTATCCCCGCCACGATGCCCGACGGCCAGGGGCAAACCTCGAATATCGATATTAACAGCGTAGAAAGTATTGAAGTGTTACGCGGCCCCTTTTCGGCGTTGTATGGCAATGCGTCGGGCGGCGTCATTAACGTGACAACGACAACCGGTACGCAGCCGCCCACTTTCGAAGCGAGCAGCTACTACGGCAGTTTTGGAAGCTGGCGCAACAGCATTAAGGCCACGGGCGCTACGGGCGATGGCACGCAGGCAGGCGACGTGGATTACGCCGTTTCCGCTTCACGTTTTACCACGCACGGTTATCGTGACCACAGCAGCGCACAAAAAAATATCGGCAACGCCAAACTGGGCGTCAGACTCAACGAAGCGAGCAAGTTAACGTTACTGCTCAACAGCGTAGATATTGATGCCAATGATCCTGGCGGTTTAACCGAGCAGGAATGGCACAACGATCCGACTCAGGCTCCCCGCGCCGAACAGTACAACACCCGCAAAACAACGAAACAGACTCAGGCCGGGTTGCGCTACGACCGGCAGTTAACCGCCAGTGATGATTTGAGCGTGATGATGTACGCAGGTGTGCGTGAAACCACACAGTATCAATCCATTCCCGTTGCCCCACAGCTAAACCCGACGCATCCGGGCGGCGTGATTTCGCTCTCGCGTCACTATCAGGGAATTGATTCTCGCTGGACGCACCGCGGTGATCTTCTGTCAGTGCCGGTCACCTTTACCACCGGGCTTGACTACGAAACCATGTCGGAAAAACGCAAAGGGTATGAAAACTTTGTGGTAGAAAACGGTACCACGGTTCTAGGCGAAAAAGGCGATTTACGCCGTGACGAACGCAACCTGATGTGGAACGTGGACCCGTATCTGCAAACTGCCTGGCAGCTCACCGATAAACTCAGCCTCGATGCCGGAGTGCGATTCAGCTCGGTCTGGTTCGACTCAAACGATCAGTACATTACCGGTAAGAATGGCGATGACAGCGGAGATGCCAGCTATCACAAATGGCTTCCGGCTGCGGCACTGAAATACGCAGTGACTGATGCCTGGAATATTTACACCTCGGCAGGCCGTGGTTTTGAAACGCCTACCATCAACGAACTGTCGTATCGTGATAATGGCCAGTCAGGGCTGAACTTCGGTTTAAAACCCTCCACCAGCGATACCGTGGAAGTCGGCAGCAAAACACGTATTGGCAATAGCTTACTCAGTGCGGCACTCTTCCAGACCGATACCGATGATGAGATTGTTGCCGACCAAAGCAGCGGCGGGCGCACAACCTACAAAAATGCCGGTGAAACCCGCCGCCGTGGCGTTGAGCTTTCCGCTGATAGCCAGTTGGGTTACGACTGGCGTGTGAAAATGGCGTGGACTTATCTGGACGCAACCTACCGCAGTAATGCGTGTGGCGCTGATAATTGCGAGGGTAACCGCATTCCGGGAATCGCGCGCAACATGGGCTACGCGTCGCTTGAATATGCGCCGCCAGAGGGTTTCTATGGCGGCGCTGACGTTCGCTACATGAGCGATATTCAGGCCAACGATGAAAACACCGCACAAGCGCCTGCTTATACGGTTGCCTCGCTCAATAGCGGTTATAAACTGCGGATCCAGGAAAGCTGGTTACTGGATATCTGGGGGCGCGTCGATAACCTGTTCGACCGCGAATACGTCGGTTCCGTTATCGTCAACGAAGGTAATGGTCGCTACTATGAACCTGCGCCAGGGCGTAATTATGGTGTGGGCGTGAATCTGAGTTACACCTTCCTGTAAGTCCATCTGACAGGCATAAAAAAACGGAACCTGATTTGGGTTCCGTTTTTATTGCTGTCTGTTTTTATTACGACCAGAAGTGTGATTACTCCATGGTGGCTCCACCGTTAAGCTTAAACACCACGTTGACAATCATACCCTGCCCCGGCTTGCCGCTTTCATAACGCCATTTTTTCATCGCCATTTTCACTTCGCGCTCAAACATGTTGGCTGGCGTGGCAGAAAGAATCGTCACATTGCTCACGCTACCGTCTGCAGCAACATCAAATTTCACACGCACCTTACCTTCAATGCGCAAAGCGTGTGCGCGGGCAGGATACTGCGGCGAATTACGGCTCAGCGCGCGCGGCCCGGTGGCAACAGGTGCGGTTGAAGTAACAGGCGCTGTATTAGCCACCGGTGCCGGGCGAGCAGGCGCGGTGTTAGTCACCGGAGCGGCTGTCGGGCGTGGTTCAACCGGTTTCACTTCACGCTTCGGTTGCTCCACTTTTTTCACCGGCTTCGGTTTTGGCTTCGGTTTCGGCTCTGGCTTATGAATAACCACCGGCGCTTCTTTCGGCGGCTCGGGAATGGGTTCAGGCTCAGGTTCAGCAACCGGCTCTGGTGGCGGTTGCACAACTTCAGGTTGTGGCGGTTCCAGGTCAGCCGGAGCCACCATCGTCACGCTGATAGGCTGGGCAGGCGCTGGCAACTCAATAACCTGATGATGTACCGAGGCATACAGAGCCGCTGCAACGATAGCACCATGAATTAAAACTGAGAGTGCAGTCGGCCACGTAAGGCGGCGGCGAGGTAAATCAAAGGTCATTGACGTCATAATGGCTTAGGTGTCTTAGAACAGGCGTCAATTTTAAATGCAAATAGCAATCATATTCAACAACGCATCCACTAAACACGCTCATTTTTCTGCCAGACGCTGGATTTTCCCTCATTCACCCCGCCGATTTAACATCTTGTTTATCTTTCAATTGCAGTCTTAGCGCCATTCACTTACCGTATTTTACATACCTCATATCAATAAGGAGTGCTGCACGTGCTGTATGTCATTTATGCGGAAGATAATGCCGACTCTCTCGAAAAGCGGACGGCAGTGCGCCCGGCCCACCTGGCCCGACTACAACTTTTACGTGATGAAGGCCGTCTGTTAACCGCCGGTCCAATGCCTGCCGTCGACAGTAACGAACCAGGTGCTGCGGGTTTTACCGGTTCAACGGTCATTGCTGAGTTTGCAACGCTTGAGGATGCACAAGCCTGGGCTGAAGCAGATCCTTATATCGCGGCGGGTGTGTACAAACAGGTAGCAATCAAGCCATTCAAGAAGGTATTCTGATTAAACTATTCGTACGGCGAATGAATTTATCAGGAAATTTTTATGGATTTGTTTGATGAGTCTTATGAGCGCCATAAGCAGTCTGTGGGTAATCAGGAAGCACGCTGGAACGCCTGGCTCGCCAAACACCCGTTGGTGATTGTCGCGGCAGCATCGGTCACTGTACTGATTATTTTATTGGCAATGCATTTCTCGTAAGACCGAGATTGAAGAAGATACCGGGCACCGCAAGCGGTGCCCTTTTCTTTACGACGCCCATTGATCGTGAATGGCAAACAGCAAGGAATTACGCTGGCGGTTTGTCTGGCACTTTCTGATGGCGTGAATGCGCATATTGCGGCGCGACTGACCTTCCAGCCAACGCGACCTGCGCCGTTGTGTCTGACGCAGCATCCGCCACCGTCCGACCTCAGTTCTACTACGCCTCATTTTTACGACTCGGGTTGCATTTAAGACGCGCCATTATAGAGCGTTCTTCACGCCAGACCAGTCGTTTTACGATTATACCCGTCATACTTCAGGTTGTTGGTGTTTAACCGGGCCTGCGCAAGCGCTGCTCTGAAATGCCCACGGCGTTTTAGTCCGCCACTCAGATAATTTTTGGGTATAGTTTTAGTGTCAACCGATGACTGTTGTGCGTAAACTCAAAAGCATACGGTTTCTAAAGGATTTTTGAACTATGACAACCTTCTATACAGTCGTTAGTTGGCTGATAATTTTAGGTTACTGGCTGGTAATAGCCGGCGTGACGTTGCGAATTTTGATGAAACGTCGCGCAGTTCCTTCGGCCATGGCTTGGCTACTGATTATTTATATTCTTCCGCTGGTCGGGATTATTGCCTACCTGTCGTTTGGTGAATTGCACTTGGGTAAACGCCGGGCAGAACGCGCGCGCGCCATGTGGCCTTCGACCGCAAAATGGCTCAACGATCTTAAAAGCTGTAAACATATTTTCGCGGAAGAAAATAGCGAAGTTGCGGCTTCGCTATTCCAGTTATGCGAACGTCGCCAGGGGATTGGTGGCGTTAAAGGCAACCAGCTACAACTGCTCACCACCTCTGATGAAACAATGCATGCGTTGATTCGTGATATTCAGCTGGCTCGCCATAACATCGAGATGGTGTTTTATATCTGGCAGCCAGGAGGGTTAGCAGACCAGGTGGCGGAATCGCTGATGGCCGCGGCTCGCCGTGGTATTCACTGCCGCTTAATGCTCGACTCAGCGGGCAGCGTTGCCTTCTTCCGTAGCCCGTGGGCCAACATGATGCGTAACGCGGGCGTTGAAGTGGTTGAAGCACTCAAAGTTAATCTGATGCGTGTGTTCTTGCGCCGCATGGATTTACGCCAGCACCGCAAAATGGTGATGATCGATAATTACATCGCTTATACCGGCAGTATGAATCTCGTCGACCCGCGTTTCTTTAAACAGGATGCAGGGGTTGGGCAATGGGTCGATTTAATGGCGCGTATGGAAGGCCCGGTTGCCACAGCAATGGGTATTGTCTATTCCTGTGACTGGGAAATCGAAACCGGTAAGCGCATTTTACCTCCCGCGCCAGACGCCAATATCATGCCGTTTGAAGAAGCGACCGGGCATACTATTCACACGATTGCTTCAGGCCCAGGCTTCCCGGAAGATTTGATTCATCAGGCACTGCTGACGTCAGTTTATGCGGCACGTGAATACCTGATTATGACGACCCCTTATTTTGTGCCGAGTGACGATTTGCTTCATGCGATTTGTACTGCGGCACAACGTGGCGTCGACGTCAGCATTATTGTGCCACGCAAGAACGACTCATTACTGGTGGGTTGGGCAAGCCGGGCATTCTTTACCGAATTGCTGGAAGCTGGCGTGAAAATTTACCAGTTCGAAGGCGGCCTGTTGCATACCAAGAGCGTGTTGGTCGATGGGCAACTGAGCCTGGTAGGCACGGTGAATCTCGATATGCGCAGCCTGTGGCTCAATTTTGAGATAACTCTGGTTATCGACGATTCCGGTTTTGCCAGCGACCTTGCCGCCGTACAGGACGATTACATCTCCCGTTCACGGCTGGTTGACCTGCGTTTATGGGTGAAACGCCCTATGTGGCAGCGCGTGGTCGAGCGACTGTTTTACTTCTTTAGCCCGTTGCTGTAAAACGTGGCGCATCAGTACTTAATAAGTGGAACCAGACATGGAAATGGATCTGAACAACCGCCTGACAGAAGATGAAACTCTCGAGCAGGCCTACGATATTTTTCTCGAACTGGCGGTCGATAACCTCGACCCGGCAGATGTCATTTTATTCAACCTGCAATTTGAAGAGCGTGGCGGTGCCGAGCTTTTTGACCCGGCTGAAGACTGGCAGGAACATGTTGATTTCGACCTGAACCCGGACTTCTTTGCCGAAGTGGTGATTGGCCTTGCTGACACCGATGGTGGCGAACTGAACGACATTTTTGCACGCGTTCTGCTGTGCCGCGAAAAAGACCACAAGCTCTGCCATATTCTGTGGCGCGAGTGATGCTTTTTTGGCGCGGCACTGGCTGCCGCGCTACTCTTCTTTTCCAATAAGCGGCAACCGCCCGCCACACGATTTGCAATATTGCGCGTTGGTCTCATGATCTTGCTGATGACATAACGGGCATTTTCGCGCAAGCCTCTTACGTTGTAATTCTGCCGTCATCTGCGCCGTCAATATCCCGGTTGGGATAGCAATGACTGAGTAACCAATCAGAATCAGAAGCGAAGCCACCAGCCTTCCCAGCGGAGTATGTGGCGTAATATCGCCATAACCCACCGTTGCCACCGTCACAACCGCCCAGTAAACCGAAATCCCCAGGCTTGTGAAACCGTTGACCGCCCCTTCAATGCCATACATCAGCGCGCCAGCGGTAACTAATACAATCGCAATAAATGAATAGAATAGAATCAGCTGATGCCGGGCATTGACCACTGCACGCCATAAACTATTTAGCGCAGGCATTAAGCGCAGTAATTTCAGAATACGTAATACGCGTATTGCCCGCATGGCTCGCCAGGCAAAGAAGTAATGTATCGCCAGTTCCGGCCAAAGCCACAAAACATACAGCGGAAGGATTGTCGCAAGATCGATAAAACCCCAAAAACTGAACACGTAGCGCACCGGATCGGGCCAGGTGAGCACGCGCAAAACATATTCGAGGGTAAAGACGAGGGTAAAACCGATTTCGATGGCGATAAACCATCGCCACTGTTCAGGTGTGAAAGTGACCTGGCTGCCGATACTGGATTCAATAAAAACAGTGATGACACTGAGCAGCGCCAGCAAGCCCCATAGTGCTTCGGAGCAGCGCCCTGAGCGGGTTCGTTGGTCAAATAAAACGTGGTAACAACGTTGTCTTAAAGAACTCTTATTCCCTGTCACGAAAACCTCGCCTGTAAAAAGGGCTGGCGTAATGCCAGCCCAGCGAGATTATAACGGGTCAACCTTCAGACAGGAAACGGCATGCTTGAAACTGCCCTCCAGAACCGGGCGAGTTTTCGCACATTCTGGCCCTGCAATCGGGCAGCGAGTACGGAACACGCAGCCTGACGGCGGGTTGATTGGCGATGGCAACTCCCCTTCAAGAAGTTGTATCGTTTTATTTCTTTCCAGATCCGGGTCAGGAATGGGCACCGCAGACATCAATGCTTTGGTGTAAGGGTGCAACGGGTTGTGATACACCTCATCATAGGTGCCCAACTCGACAGCATGGCCCAGATACATTACCAGAACACGGTCAGAGATGTGTTTTACCACCGCCAAATCGTGCGCGATGAAGATAAGGGAAAGCCCCATTTCACGTTGCAGTTTTTGCAGCAGGTTCACAACCTGAGCCTGAATTGACACGTCGAGTGCCGAAACCGGTTCGTCACAGATAATCAGTTTTGGCTCAAGGATAAGCGCACGGGCAATCCCGATACGCTGACACTGACCACCTGAAAATTCGTGCGGGTAACGGTTGATGAGGTTTGGCAGCAAGCCCACTTTCATCATCATCGCTTTTACACGGTCACGAACTTCCTGACGCGGCATTTTCGGGTGATAAGTGCGCAGTGGCTCAGCGATAATATCGCCGATGTTCATACGCGGGTTGAGCGACGCGAGCGGGTCCTGGAAAATCATCTGGATATCGCTGCGCACATTGCGCCACTCATCCTGATTCATACCCAGCAAATCTTTACCCAACCATGCCACACGGCCTTCGGTGGCTTTTACCAGACCGATAATCGCACGGGCAAACGTCGATTTTCCGCAGCCAGATTCCCCTACCACGCCCAACGTTTCGCCTTCATATAAACGCAAGGTCACGCCATCAACCGCTTTCAGGGTTTTGGACGGTTGCCAGAACCACTGCTTGCCATCTTTGATATCAAAGTGAACTTTGAGGTCAGCGATTTCTAAGAGGACTTTTTTCTCCTGGGTCACAGCGTTCATACCAACTCCTCCACTGGCTTAAAGCAGGCGCGTAAGCGGCCTTCACCAAATCGTTCCAGTGGCGGTGCCGTGTTGCAGATTTCCATCGCATGCGGGCAACGCGGCTGGAACGGACAACCCTTCGGCAAACGCAGCAGGTTTGGCGGGTTGCCAGGAATGGTCAGCAAGGATTCACCTTCGGCATCCAGACGCGGAACGGCGTTGAGCAGGCCTATAGAATACGGGTGAACCGGGTTGTAAAACACATCCCGCGCCTGACCATATTCCATCGTACGCCCGGCATACATCACCAGCACTTTGTCGCAGATCCCCGCCACAACACCCAGATCGTGGGTGATCATGATAATCGCGGTATTGAACTCACGCTTAAGATCGTTGAGCAGCGTCATGATTTGCGCCTGAACAGTAACGTCCAGTGCGGTTGTTGGTTCATCGGCAATCAGCAGTTTTGGACGGCACAGCAGCGCCATCGCAATCATCACGCGCTGGCGCATACCGCCGGAAAACTCATGCGGGAACATGCGCATGCGCTTACGCGCTTCAGGCATTTTAACTGCATCGAGCATACGAACAGATTCTTCAAACGCTTCCGCTTTGCCCAATTTTTTGTGCAACATCAGCACTTCCATCAACTGCTCACCTACACGCATGTAAGGATTCAGTGAAGTCATTGGGTCCTGGAAGATCATCGAAATCTGTTCCGCACGCAGGCGGTTAAGCTGGTTTTCTGGCAGGTTCAGGATCTCTTTGCCATTGAATTTAGCTGACCCACCAATACGACCATTTGCCGCAAGCAGGCCCATCAAAGCAAATGCCGTTTGCGATTTACCGGAACCGGACTCACCGACGATACCCAGTGTTTCACCGGCACGCAGGCTGAAATTCAGATCGTTTACCGCAGTAACATCACCGTCTGGCGTACCGAAGGTGACGCGCAGATCTTTCACGTCTAACAACGTAGAAGTCTGGCTCAGTGGAGTAACCACCGCAGGATTTTCAATTGTGCTCATCGCGGCACTCCTTAACGATCTTTCGGGTCGAGGGCATCACGCAGGCCATCGCCGATAAAGTTGAAACAGAACAGAGTGATAACCAGGAAACCTGCCGGGAACATCAGCAACCATGGGGAAACTTCCATGGAGTTGGCACCGTCGCTCAGCAATGCACCCCAGCTACTTAGTGGCTCTTGCGTACCCAGCCCCAGGAAACTCAGGAAAGATTCGAACAGAATCATGCTTGGCACCAGCAACGAGGCGTACACCACCACCACACCGAGTACGTTTGGCACAATGTGACGAACGACGATGTTAACGGTAGAAACACCGCCGACCTGGGCTGCTTCGATAAACTCTTTGCGCTTCAGGCTCAATGTTTGGCCACGCACGATACGCGCCATATCCAGCCAGGAAACCATCCCGATCGCGACAAAAATCAGCAGGATGTTTTGCCCAAAGAATGTCACCAGCAAAATCACAAAGAACATGAATGGGAAGGAGTTGAGGATCTCCAGCAGACGCATCATCACGGAGTCAGTTTTGCCACCCAGATAGCCCGCAAGCGAACCATACAAGGTACCCACCACTACCGCGACCAGTGCTGCGGCAACGCCCACCATCAACGAGATACGGCCACCAATTGCCACACGAACTAACAAGTCACGACCCGATGAGTCTGTCCCGAAGTAGTGACCGGATGTCATATCTGGTGCAGCCGACATCATTCCCCAGTCGGTATCGAAATAACTAAACTGCGACAGCATCGGCGCGAAGGTCACAAACAATGCGATAAGTGCCAGCACAATCAGACTCGCAACCGCAGCACGGTTATGCATAAAACGGCGACGGGCATCTTGCCAAAGACTACGGCCTTCTACTTCTAGTTTTTCACTGAAGTTTTCCAGCGCCTCGCTGTTTTTCTTACTCAACATCATGGCGTACTCCAGTGTCAGTAACGGATTTTCGGATCGATAACGGCATATAGCACATCAACAATCGCGTTAAAGAGAATAGTCAGCGCGCCGACCAGAATCGTCAGACTCAGAACCAATGAATAGTCGCGGTTCAACGCTCCGTTTACGAACAACTGGCCAATACCCGGTAACCCGTAAATAGTTTCAATAACCATTGAGCCTGTGATGATACCGACAAATGCCGGGCCCAAATATGACAGAACGGGTAGCAGTGCAGGTTTCAAAGCGTGGCGCAAAATAATGCGGCGCATCGGCAACCCTTTAGCACGTGCGGTACGGATAAAGTTGGAGTGCAGGACTTCAATCATGGAACCACGAGTGATACGCGCGATACTGGCAATATAAGCCAAAGACAACGCGACCATCGGCAGGATCATGTATTGAATGGCACCTCCGTTCCAGCCGCCACCGGGCAGCCACTTAAGTGTTATCGCAAATATCAGAACCAGTAATGGCGCAACCACGAAGCTCGGGATAACAACCCCCGTCATGGCAACCCCCATTACGGCGTAATCCCATTTGGTATTTTGATTCAGTGCGGCGATGACCCCCGCTAAAACACCTAAAACCAGTGCAAAAATAAATGCAGCAGCACCTAATTTTGCCGAGACAGGGAAGCTTGAGGCGACCAGGTCGTTCACTGAATAATCTTTGTATTTAAATGACGGGCCAAAATCACCGTGTGCCAGTTGTTTCAGATAGCTGAAATACTGAGTCGAGATCGGATCGTTTAAATGATATTTGGCTTCAATGTTCGCCATAACTTCCGGCGGAAGGGCGCGTTCGCTGGTGAATGGGCTACCTGGCGCAAGGCGCATCATGAAGAATGATATTGTTATAAGAATAAAGAGTGTCGGAATTGCTTCCAGACAACGACGTAGAATAAATTTCAACATTGCCCGTACCTTCTGGCTGTGCCTTTAGAGTGCGATAAAATAAGACACGATGGGGCAAGTCTGTTTTTCTACCCGAAATCATTCACGTTGCAGATGCGTTAACTGCGGCGTTAAGGATGACGAGTAAGACTTGCCCCACGAATTGCCATTAATGTTTGATGATATACATATCTTTGGTGTAGATATTATCCATCGGGTCTTTACCGGTATAACCGCCAACCCATGGTTTCACCAGACGGGCATTCACGTAGTAATAAACCGGAACGATTGCAGAATCTTTGCCCAATTGCTGTTCCGCTTTATCGTAGGCAGCAGCACGCTGTGCATCATCAGTCGCTTTCAGCGATTCGGCCATGATGGCGTCAAAGGCTGGGCTCTTATAATGCGCGGTGTTCATTGAGCTTGAAGACAGCATTGTGTTCAGGAATGAAGTCGGTTCGTTATAATCCGCACACCAGCCAGCACGTGCAACGTTGTAGTTACCCTGGTGACGAGTATCAAGGAAGGTTTTCCACTCCTGGTTAACCAGCTTCACGTTCACACCCAGGTTTTTCTGCCAGATAGAAGCGGCAGCGATAGCCAGTTTCTTGTGCAGATCTGAAGTGTTGTACAGCAGGTCGAAGGTCAGCGGTTTATCTTTGGTGTAGCCCGCTTCAGCCAGCAATTTCTTAGCTTCTTCGTTACGTTTTTCCTGAGTCCAGGAGAACCACTCAGGCTTAGTCAGTTTTGCGCCATCAGCATAAGGAGGCGTGTAACCATAAGCAGGCAGATCGCCCTGCGCCTTCACTTTATTAACGATAATGTCACGATCCAGGCCCAGTTTCAGAGCGGTACGAACACGCACATCGTCAAACGGAGCTTTCTGGTTGTTGATTTCGTAGTAGTAAGTACACAGGTATGGATCAACATGTACTTCAGTAGGAATTTCTTTTTTCAGCTTCTGGAACAGCTCGATTGGCAGGTTGTTATACGTCATGTCAATCTCGCCGCTGCGGTAGCGGTTTACATCCGTCACTTCGGAAGAGATTGGCAGATAAGTAATTTGTGAAATAACGGTTTTCGCATTATCCCAATAATTGGTATTACGCTCCATGACGATGCGTTCGTTAACAACCCAATCTTTCAGTTTATAAGCACCGTTGCTCACGATGTTTGCTGGTTGGGTCCACTTCTCACCAAACTTCTCAATGGCGGTTTTATTCACCGGGGACATCGCCGGGTTAACCAGAAGTTTGTAGAAGTAAGGAACAGGCTCGCTCAGAGTGACTTCCAGCGTGTGGTCATCAATCGCTTTAACGCCCAGTTCACTTGGTTTCATTTTGCCGTCGATGATGGCATCAACGTTTACGATATGGCCGTATTGCGGGTAGCTTGCGTATGGGGAAGCAGTATTTGGATCAACCAGACGCTGCCAGCTATAAACGAAATCTTGCGCAGTAACAGGTTCGCCGTTAGACCATTTCGCATCTTTACGCAGATGGAAGGTCCAGACTTTAAAATCTTTATTATCCCAGGACTCTGCTACGCCCGGAATTGGGTGACCGTCTTTTGGAGAAGTAATCAGTAAGCCTTCAAACAGGTCACGGCTCACGTTTGACTCAGGAACACCTTCAATTTTATTTGGGTCCAGAGACTGTGGTTCAGCACCGTTATTTCGAATCAACGTTTGCTTTTCTGACAGTTGAACACCTGCAGGAACTTCGGCCGCCATGGCCACATTGCCTACGATTAGCGCGGTTAAAATGCTTGCTGCTACCAGACTTTTTTTTGTGATGATGGACATTGTGTTGATACTCCACTCATTATAATTACCGACCCGAAAGCCAGCCTCTTCCCCTTAGGGTTCCTTAACAGCGCAAGAGCGTTATGCGACTGCCCGGATTAACTTCTTGTCTTACTTGCTATCACCGACTTTATTTGGGGGACGCTCTTAATGGCACCCTGCTCCGTCGATTCTTAATCAACCTACCCTGTACTGAGGTTGATTTTGATGAGTCATCTGTAAATGAAACATTTTTCAGATAATTGTGTTGCCCGGAAAGTATCAAAAGCCTCTGTTGCTCGCCAATACATTTTGCAAATTTGTTAACCATTTCTCTTTTATCTATTCAGAGTCAGGTTTAAAGAGGTATGCAACTCGTGCAAATCGCCTAATTAACTCTCTAAAAACAAAAGAAATGTCAGTGTCCACGAGGGAGGTTTGGTTGCAGGCTTACGGCTCACAACCGTTATTCACGAAAAATTAACAATTGGTTATTTTTTAGCACATTCATCTGCAAGACAGCTTGATTAACTAATATCATCTCAATAAAGCCGCAGCAAGCATCATTGTGTAGTGTGAGTTAAATAACGAAGCGATTGTCAGTTTTATGTACAGCGGGGAAAAGTGAAGGGAGCTAATAGACGGTTTCCAAAGCATTTTCTTATGAATGATTTTCTTATGAATACTAAAAAAATGCTTATGCTTTATTGGTATTGGTGTGGAATTAACAAAAAAAAGCAGAATGGTTATTCTGCTTTTTCATATGAACCTTTCAGCAGAACTAACTTAAAAGTCCCGGGAAGATTGTTTTCAGGCCAGTCACAATAAACTCTATACCCAGAGCCATCAGCAACAGACCCATGATACGGGTGATGACGTTGATGCCAGTTTGACCCAGCAGGCGCACAAGCCATGGCGCAAGGCGGAACACCAACCAACAACAAAATGCAAAGAGTGCAATAGCGATTGTAAAACCGACCAGATAATTCCAGCTATGGTAACGCGTGCCCCATACGATGGTCGAACTGATTGCACCTGGGCCTGCCATTAAAGGCAATGCCAATGGCACAACACCCACACTTTCACGGATAGCGCTTTCTGATTTTTCTTGTTTGTTCTGTTTATCTTCCCCGAGCTTACCGCTGATCATCGACATCGCAATGGTGACCACCAGAATACCGCCAGCGATACGGAAAGAATCTATTGATATACCAAATAATTGCAGAATGCCGTCACCAAGGAACAATGAGGTCCATAAAATAATCGCTACCGATAAATTCGCGGTAAGGTTTGTTTTATTTCGGGCCAACGCCGTTTGGTAGCTGGTCATACTGATAAAGACAGGAATGATCCCCACTGGGTTTACCAGCGCGAACAAGCCAATAAAGAACTTAAAATAGGTAGGCAAATCGAACAAGGATTGAGCCACTCAAAACTCCGCGAATGAACTTAGCAAAGGCCGGCGTAATGTAATGGAAAACAGGTGTTGGCGCTACGTCCTTTCGTAGCATAGATAACTACTTTTATAAGCAAATGCGATATTAAACGATATTGTTACTCACATGTTGAAAATATGGTAATTTGTTTTATCTTTGCTGTGACTAAAATTTTAAAGACTTATCAGTTACCTGAATCCTGCCTGCTGAATGGAGTCAGCCTTAAAATATTGTGATTTACATCACAAAAAACCTACTCAGAAGTGAGTACTCTGGATGCATCTGAAGAGCGAATGATTCAGACGATGAATAGGTTTTTTAGGTAGGCTCTTTTAGTAAGTCAGCAAGATGTTTTGGGAAGTTTTTGGATAGTCGTGGCTCGTCTTTTACGCAAGCTGTTGCCCGCTGACTATACTTTCGTCTCGAGCAGCTCATTTACTAAAAGAGTTTAAACATTATCAGGAGAGCATTATGGCTGTAACTAATGTCGCTGAACTTAACGCACTTGTAGAGCGCGTCAAGAAAGCCCAGCGTGAATATGCCAACTTTACTCAAGAGCAAGTTGATAAAATCTTCCGCGCCGCCGCTCTGGCTGCCGCAGATGCTCGAATCCCTCTCGCGAAACTGGCTGTTGCCGAATCTGGCATGGGTATCGTTGAAGATAAAGTGATCAAAAACCACTTTGCTTCAGAGTATATCTACAACGCCTATAAAGATGAAAAGACCTGTGGTGTTCTGAGTGAAGACCAGACCTTCGGTACTATCACTATCGCTGAGCCGATCGGTATCATTTGCGGTATCGTGCCAACGACTAACCCGACTTCAACGGCTATCTTTAAGTCTCTGATCAGCCTGAAGACGCGTAACGCGATCATCTTCTCTCCACACCCACGTGCTAAAGACGCGACGAATAAAGCAGCAGACATCGTTCTGCAAGCTGCAATCGCTGCCGGTGCACCTAAAGATCTGATCGGTTGGATTGACCAGCCATCTGTCGAACTGTCTAACGCTCTGATGCACCACCCAGATATCAACATGATTCTGGCAACAGGTGGCCCAGGCATGGTTAAAGCAGCTTATAGCTCCGGTAAACCAGCAATCGGCGTAGGCGCAGGTAACACCCCTGTTGTTGTTGACGAAACTGCCGACATCAAACGTGTTGTTGCTTCTATCCTGATGTCCAAAACCTTCGATAACGGCGTAATCTGTGCTTCCGAGCAATCAGTAATCGTTGTTGACTCTGCTTACAACGCAGTGCGCGAACGTTTTGCATCCCACGGCGGCTACATGCTGCAGGGTAAAGAGCTGAAAGCTGTTCAGGATATCATCCTGAAAAACGGCGCACTGAACGCAGCTATCGTTGGTCAGCCAGCAACTAAAATTGCTGAACTGGCAGGCTTCACAGTACCCGCTGACACCAAGATCCTGATTGGTGAAGTAAGTGTTGTTGACGAATCTGAGCCATTCGCTCACGAAAAACTGTCTCCAACTCTGGCTATGTACCGTGCTAAGAGCTTCGAAGATGCAGTCGTTAAAGCTGAGAAACTGGTTGAGATGGGCGGTATCGGTCATACCTCTTGCCTGTACACCGACCAAGACAACCAGCCAGAGCGCGTTAAGCACTTCGGCGACAAAATGAAAACTGCACGTATCCTGATCAACACCCCTGCTTCTCAGGGTGGTATCGGTGACCTGTACAACTTTAAACTCGCGCCTTCCCTGACTCTGGGTTGTGGTTCATGGGGTGGTAACTCCATCTCTGAGAACGTGGGTCCTAAGCACCTGATCAACAAGAAAACCGTTGCTAAGCGAGCTGAGAACATGTTGTGGCATAAACTTCCGAAATCTATCTACTTCCGCCGTGGCTCTCTGCCAATCGCGCTGGACGAAGTGATTACTGATGGTCACAAACGTGCGATGATCGTTACCGACCGTTTCCTGTTCAACAACGGCTATGCAGACCAGATCACTTCTGTTCTGAAAGCAGCTGGTGTTGAAACTGAAGTATTCTTCGAAGTAGAAGCTGATCCAACTCTGTCCGTAGTACGTAAAGGTGCAGAACTGGCGAACTCCTTCAAACCAGACGTGATCATCGCGCTGGGTGGTGGTTCACCGATGGATGCTGCGAAAATTATGTGGGTTATGTACGAGCACCCAGAAACTCACTTCGAAGAACTGGCACTGCGCTTCATGGACATCCGTAAGCGTATCTACAAGTTCCCGAAAATGGGCGTAAAAGCGAAAATGATCGCGGTTACCACCACTTCCGGTACCGGTTCAGAAGTGACTCCGTTTGCAGTTGTAACTGATGATGCAACTGGCCAGAAATACCCACTGGCTGACTACGCTCTGACTCCAGACATGGCGATTGTTGATGCCAACCTGGTCATGGACATGCCTAAGTCCCTGTGTGCATTCGGTGGTCTTGATGCCGTAACTCACGCACTGGAAGCTTATGTGTCTGTACTGGCGAGCGAGTTCTCTGACGGTCAGGCTCTGCAAGCGCTGAAACTGCTGAAAGAAAACCTGCCAGCATCTTACAATGAAGGCTCTAAAAACCCTGTTGCTCGTGAGCGTGTACACAACGCTGCGACCATCGCGGGTATCGCGTTTGCGAACGCCTTCCTGGGTGTGTGTCACTCAATGGCACACAAACTGGGTTCTCAGTTCCACATTCCTCACGGTCTGGCGAACGCCCTGTTGATCTCTAACGTTATCCGTTATAACGCGAACGACAACCCAACTAAGCAGACTGCATTCAGTCAGTATGACCGCCCACAAGCGCGTCGTCGTTATGCTGAAATCGCAGACCATCTGGGTCTGAGCGCACCGGGCGACCGTACTGCTGCTAAGATTGAGAAACTGCTGGCATGGCTTGACAGCATCAAGGCTGAACTGGGTATTCCTAAGTCCATCCGCGAAGCTGGTGTTCAGGAAGCTGACTTCCTGGCTCACGTTGATAAACTGTCTGAAGATGCGTTCGATGACCAGTGTACCGGTGCTAACCCACGTTACCCACTGATCTCTGAATTGAAACAAATTCTGATGGATACCTTCTACGGTCGTGAATTCTCCGAAGAAGGCAACGAAGCAGCATCTGCTAAAGCTGCTCCAGCGCCAGCCGCTAAAGCTGATAAGAAAGCGAAGAAAACCGCTTAATTGTCATCGCTAATAAAAAACCCGCTTCGGCGGGTTTTTTTATTTCTGTTTTCTGAAAATCGCCGCACAAAGCCTCTCACGACGACGAGAGGGAAAGGCACACCTTTCCCCTCCTGATGATTTTTATTCGCTCTGAATGCCTTGCAGAGAGCCTGTCTGAAGCGCTTCTTTGTAATGTTTACGGCAAACCGACACATAGCGCTCATTGCCGCCAATCACGACCTGCTCTCCCTGGTTATACGGGCGCCCTTCCTGGTCAAGGCGCAGAACCATGCTGGCTTTACGTCCGCAAAAACAGATGGTTTTTAATTCCACGAGTTTGTCTGACCACGCCAATAAATATTGGCTTCCACCAAATAACTCACCCTGAAAATCAGTGCGTAAGCCATAACATAATACTGGAATATCTAATTCATCTACGACGTCTGATAACGCCAGCACCTGGTCACGCGTCAGAAACTGGCATTCATCAACCAGAACACAATGCACGGCATCACGTTGATGCTCGTCGCGTATTTCATTGAATAATTGGGTTGAGTCATTGTAGAGTTTTGCCGGCGATGATAACCCAATACGCGAACTCACCTTTCCCGAACCAAACCGATTGTCAATTTCTGCGGTATACACCAACGTACGCATTCCGCGCTCTTGATAGTTGTATGATGATTGCAGTAATGCCGTAGATTTACCCGCGTTCATTGCGGAATAGTAAAAGTAGAGTTGTGCCATTGGTCAGCTAGCCTGAGTTAAAATGTAAATATTATTAACACGGATTATATCATAAGCCGTTAGTGAGTTGCCGCTACCTGATGCTGGTAAGCAAAATTCTTGTATCGGACGAATGATATATAAATCTTACAGCAAAACGAGCAGTGACGGCCGTTGTTTGCGGCTTACTGGGTCGCGCTTAACTTGCAGATTTTTCAGTGCATTCAATGAAATTCAGTGGAAGTTATTGAATCACTAATAATAACTATCTATTAAGAATATTCACTGTGACAGGCAATAATACCAAAGGTTGATATTTCACCATTAATGCTCTTATGTCTCAATTTACAACTGCAACAGTCCCTGATACTCACAGGGTTGTTGTAGAAAAAGTGAGTTACTCCGTTTTGTTTAGCCCATGCGCAAGGCTAAATTTAAGTTAATGCGCTTTAATAAATCGACAAAATATTATGGAATTTTGAATTCCTTACATTACCCCCTATTGCAGAACTTAATTTAAGGCTCTATTATTAGCCCAACAAGCCAACCATCAATATAAGATTGAGATTACTAAAATGAGCGAAGCACTTAAAATTTTGAACAACATCCGTACTCTTCGTGCACAAGCCAGAGAATGCACCCTGGAAACGCTGGAAGAAATGCTGGAAAAATTAGAAGTTGTTGTTAACGAACGTCGCGAAGAAGATAATGCACAAGCTGCAGAAATTGAAGAACGCACTCGTAAATTGCAACAATACCGTGAAATGCTGATTGCTGATGGTATTGATCCTAACGAATTACTGAATAGCATGGCTGCTGTTAAAACTGCAGGCAAAGCAAAACGCGCTGCACGTCCAGCTAAATATCAGTACATCGACGAAAACGGCGAAAGCAAAACCTGGACTGGCCAGGGCCGTACTCCAGCAGTAATCAAAAAAGCAATGGAAGAGCAAGGCAAAAAACTGGAAGACTTCCTGATTGCCTAATTGTCGCTTTTAGTGCTGCTTATTAAATCCCGCTTCGGCGGGATTTTTGTTCTGTGTGCCGCGCTTGCCGTTTTATAGCCACAAAAAAAGGAAGCATAGCTTCCTTTTTTTCATTTTACTGCCCGCTATTTTTAATATCAGCTAACTTTATAAAATGCCTTATACCAGTCTACAAAGCGCTGTACGCCATCCTGTACCGTAGTCTGTGGTCTGAAGCCTATCACATCAAATAACGCTTCAGTATCCGCACTGGTCTCCAGAACATCGCCTGGCTGCATAGGTAGCATATTCTTCTGAGCGACTTTACCCAAAGAGCTTTCCAACGCAGTAATATAATCCATCAGCGTTACAGGGTTACTATTGCCAATGTTATAAACTCGATATGGCGCAGAACTTGTCGCAGGTGAACCTTGTTCTACTGTCCACTCGGAATCGGCCTGTGGAATGACATCCTGTAAGCGGACAATGGCTTCGGCAATATCATCGATATAAGTAAAATCACGGCGCATTTGTCCGTGGTTGTAAACATCAATGCTCTTCCCTTCAACAATTGCACGCGTAAATTTAAATAGCGCCATATCCGGGCGGCCCCAAGGACCATAAACGGTGAAAAAGCGCAGACCCGTCGTCGGTAAGCCATATAAGTGCGAGTATGTATGTGACATCAACTCGTTAGCTTTTTTGGTTGCCGCATATAAAGAAATCGGGTGGTCGACGCTATCATCCGTAGAAAATGGGAGTTTGCGGTTAAGACCATATACTGAGCTGGATGACGCATATAACAGATGCCCCACCTTATTATGACGGCAACCTTCAAGAACATTTAAATGCCCAACCAGGTTTGAGTCCGCATAAGCATGTGGATTATCGATTGAATAACGTACACCAGCCTGTGCTGCAAGATGAATCACACGATCAAATTTCTCTGTGGCAAATAATTCTGCCATGGCATTACGATCGGCGAGGTCAATTTTGTCGAAACGGAATGAAGAATGAGGCGCGAGAAGATCAAGGCGAGCTTGCTTGAGATTGACATCATAATAGTCGTTCAGATTATCGATACCGATAACCTGGTGACCGGCCGCCAACAGACGTTCGCTGACATGAAATCCAATAAAACCTGCACCGCCGGTAACCAAATATTTCATATAACCCTCATTTATACCCGTGATACTCAAAACTGCATCGTTTTGGCTGTGTGAACTTACCTAAATCACTTACTGATGTAAGATCTTCGGATAAGTGCACTTGCCGCCGCGATGCAGTTCGAATTACTCAGGGTACATTACGCAATATTGATGGACGCTCCGCGGCCAATTGCATAATAAACAAAGCCGCGTTTGCTGAGTCTTTCAGGATCATACAGGTTACGACCGTCAAAGATAACTGGTTGTTTCAATGCTTTCTTAATTGCATCAAAATCAGGCGCACGGAAACTTTGCCACTCGGTACAAATAACCAGAGCATCCGCGTCCTGTAATGCAGCTTCTTTGGTACCCATCAATTTCAGATCTGAACGATGTCCGTAAATGCGCTGGGTTTCGTCCATTGCTTCCGGGTCATACGCCTGCACCTGAGCACCGCGTTCCCACAGCGCTTCCATCAGGACGCGGCTTGAGGCTTCACGCATATCGTCGGTATTTGGTTTGAAAGAAAGCCCCCACAGCGCGAAGGTTTTACCTTTCAGGTCTTCACCAAAGTGACGAGTAATAAACTCAGGGAGTTTTAACTTCTGGTCGTGGTTGACCTCTTCCACCGCTTGCAGAATACGTGGTGTGTAGCCAATCTGCTGGGCGGTACGAATCAAAGCCTGCACATCTTTAGGGAAGCAAGAGCCACCATAACCGCAGCCTGGGTAAATAAAGCTGTAGCCGATGCGTGAGTCTGAACCAATACCCATACGTACTTTCTCGATATCTGCCCCCAGGCGTTCTGCCAGGTTTGAGATCTCGTTCATAAAGCTGATTTTGGTCGCCAGCATGCAGTTCGCCGCGTATTTGGTCAGCTCAGCACTACGGATATCCATCAGGATCATACGGTCGTGGTTGCGGTTGAACGGTTCGTACAGTTCACGTAGCAAATCAACCACGTCATCGTTATCAGTACCGATAACGATACGCTCAGGGCGCATACAGTCAGAAACTGCCGCACCTTCTTTCAGGAATTCAGGGTTAGAAACCACATCAAATGGAATGTCTACACCACGGGCTTTCAGCGTTTCTTCCATTACGCTGCGCACTCTATCCGCAGTTCCGACTGGAACGGTGGATTTATCGAGCACAACTTTGTGGGATGTCATGTGCTGAGCGATAGTACGCGCAACAGCGGTGACATATTTCAGGTCAGCAGAGCCGTCTTCATCAGGTGGCGTACCAACGGCAATAAATTGCATTTCACCATGATGAACGCCCATTTCAGCATCGGTGCTGAACTGCAAACGGCCTTCTTCATAGTTTTTCTTAACCAGTGGCGTTAAGCCAGGTTCAAAAATCGGGATCACGCCGTTTTTAAGATTTTCGACTTTCTTCGCATCGACATCTATGCACATCACATCGTGACCGACTTCCGCAAGCACTGCTGCCTGCACAAGACCAACATAGCCGATACCAAATACAGTAACTTTCATCTTTCTATCCTGCGTTGAAATGAATTACTTTTTCGCGCCAACCGTCTCTTCTAGCCAGGCTTTAAAATCTGCACCCAGAGTGTTGTGACGAATACCGTATTCCACAAACGCCTGCATATAGCCAAGTTTGTTACCACAGTCATGGCTTACGCCTCTCATGTGATAGGCTTCTACCGTCTGTTTTTCCATCAGCATAGCAATGGAGTCAGTCAGCTGAATTTCATCGCCTGCACCTGGAGGTGTTTTTGACAACAGAGGCCAGATATCCGCAGTCAGCACATAACGGCCAACAACCGCAAGATTGGATGGCGCAACGTTAGCTTTAGGTTTCTCAACGATACCCACCATTGGCACGCTATCGCCTTCGTTTAACTCAACACCTTTACAGTCAACAACACCGTAAGCGGTAACATCTTCTACCGGTTCAACCATAATCTGGCTGTTGCCCGTAGCGTCAAAACGTTTGATCATTTCTGCCAGGTTATCCTGGGAAAGATCGGACTCGAACTCATCGAGGATGACATCTGGCAGGATAACGGCAACAGGCTCATCACCCACTACCGGGTGCGCGCACAATACAGCGTGACCTAAACCTTTCGCCAGACCCTGACGCACCTGCATAATGGTCACGTGCGGAGGGCAAATAGCCTGTACTTCTTCCAGCAACTGGCGCTTAACGCGTTTTTCCAGCATGGCTTCCAGTTCAAAACTGGTATCGAAATGGTTTTCGATGGAGTTTTTCGAAGAGTGCGTCACCAACACAATTTCAGTGATGCCTGCAGCGATACATTCATTTACCACATACTGAATTAATGGTTTATCAACCAGAGGCAACATCTCTTTTGGAATTGCCTTGGTCGCCGGTAACATACGCGTGCCTAATCCCGCGACCGGGATTACTGCTTTTCTTACTTTAGAATTAATGGCAGCCATTGAAAAATCTCCTGGACTGTTCAAGTTTTCACTTGCAAGTCAATTAAAAAAACGTCTCGAGTATATCAGCTTAAAAGTGAGATCTACGGCTGTTTACCCGTTACGTTGGTAATTTAAGATAAATACGAATGAGTTGAATACGATATTACCACCAGCAATGATAGGGGAGAAAACCTAAATGATTTCAACCATTCAAATGCTCACTCCGCAGACAACATCAGGCGTAATCTCCCACCCGTACCCCATACCTGACACTGCCAGGACTCACAACGCTGGCTGATTTGGTTGAGATAAGTATTGCCCAGCGTCCCTAATGGCACACCATTGCTGACCTGAATTTGATGCTCACCGGTATTTAAGGTGGCATTTAGCCCAGCCGATACCAGAATCAGGTTTTTTAACTCGCTATGATAATAGCCGACCATTAACGGAAACTGCCCCGTGAGATTGGCCTGGCGTAATAACTGATTCACTTGTTTCAGTAAATTACCCAGTTCAGGTAAACGTTGGTTCTGTTTAGAAAGTTGTTCCTGCAATAGCCCATTAAATAGCGCACGTAATAACAACGCTGCCAACACACCGTTATCGCCGGCTCTTGTCACATCAAGGCAATAAAATGCCAGGTCATTTTCTGATAACGGTGCAATATCCAGAACCAGCCCTGGCTGATTTAGCGTAATCAATTGGCGGTAATTCACGCGGCAGTGCGACATCACTTGCTGCACCGGCGGCTGTAACTCTTGCAGTAATTTAGAAGCTGCCTGCGGGTCGCTCACCAGCGCATCCCAGTCCTGAAACAACCGTTCTTCTTCCTCGACCCGAGAATTAAACATATTGGGATAGAGGCAGGCGAACACCGTTTCACGCAGACGGTTAAGATCTTTAATTGGCTTGAGCAACACATCCTGAACACCAAAGCGCAGCGCCTTAGCAATATCAGACATGTTCTCGGTGGCGGAAATCACCAGTATTGGCGTTTCAACACCTTCATTACGCAGATGCTCAACCAGCTTCAGTCCATTCATGCGCGGCATCGCCAGATCACAAATCAGCAGGTCGGGGGAAATACTGGACATTTTTTCCAGCGCATCAATACCATCGGTGGCAACAGCCGTTGCTGCCCCTAAAGAAGTGAGATAATTCTCCAGTAAAGCGCGGAAAACGGGCTCGTCTTCAACAATGAGAATTAGTTTTCCAACGAGTGGCTGTGTCATTTTCGATCCCCTGACTGGCGATAGATCAATAGTGGCATGGTATGACAATTGCCGCCTGTCAGAATTACCTGAAGATGCGCGTTTTCACCGTACTCATTCATGGGTACGAACCAATGGCAGCAGCTCATCCATCTTTTTCTCGACAGCTAAACTACCCGCACTTATCGCTTCAGCAGCACGATGGAAATCAAGCGTTGAAATCTGAGGGCAAAAAGGTTGCAACAAAATGTCCGGCGGGTCACCCGCCATGCGGTTGCGTTTTAAGCGGTTTTCCAGCACCTGAATGGACGTGGTCATGATTTCCATGGCCGTGGGCGTCGTATTGGCGCGTCGTGTTGTTATTTTGCCAAGCTGTTCACGTAAACGCCCGCGCCAGGAATCGGGCTGTACCTGGTTTTCCGCCAGTGGAGTTGTCATATTGACGGAAAGTAAATCTTGCTGCATCAGATGAGCATCATGCTGAAGATCGACGGCAATAACGATATCGGCACCCAACGCACGGGTCAGCGAAACGGGCACCGGGTTAACCACTGCGCCATCGACCAGCCAGTAGCCGTTATACCCAACGGGCGAAAGCAGGCCAGGCATGCTGCAAGAAGCGCGTACCGCCTGGTGAAGATCGCCATCAGTGAACCACAGCTCGCGCCCGGTACTTAAGTTGGTGGCAACAGAGCCAAAACGCAGCGCGCAGTCTTCAATTTTCTCTTCCGTAATGATTTTACGAACGTTATTGAAAACTCTTTCACCACGCAGCAAACCGCCACGTCGCCAGGAGAGATCCATCAGTCGCAGGACATCCCAATAGCCGAACGAACGCACCCAGCGCTCCATCATAGGTAAACGATTACTGGCATATGCCGCACCCACCAGCGCGCCCACCGAGCAACCTGCTACGATATCAACCTGAATGCCAGCCCGCTTTAACGCATTAATGACACCAATATGCGCCCATCCTTTTGCTGCTCCCGACCCTAATGCAAGGCCGATCTTTACCTGTCTCATTTCGCCTCGGTCTTTCTTCCCCGGTTTATACCCATCATTCTTCAAGCTGCGGGGGTGTTGATTGCAACTCAAATGCCAATGGATATATCACCTCGTGGCGAACTCGCCACAGCTCAGTTAACATAACTACCCTGCGTATTTACGCCGACTATTTTTTTGTAACCAAGGAGATGCTGTGTCGCAACTTTGCCCTTGTGGTAGCGGTCAGGAGTATAGCTTATGTTGCCAGCCTTACCTACGCGCGGACCAGCTTGCGCCAACCCCATCGCAACTCATGCGTTCACGTTATAGCGCTTATGTGATGCAGGATGCAGACTATCTTGTTTCCACCTGGTACCCGCAAACACGCAGTCCTGCTCTGACAACAGATCTTTTGGGAAGTTTTGGGAATACTCACTGGTTGGGCCTGACAGTTTATGAAGCCGCCGCAGGTGAGAATGAAAACGAAGGTTACGTTAGTTTTGTCGCGCGCTTTGAAGAACAAGGCAAAGAAAGTGCGATTATCGAGCGTTCTCGTTTCTTAAAGGAAAACGGCCGGTGGTACTATGTGGATGGAACCCGCCCGCAGTTTGGTCGAAATGACCCCTGCCCTTGCGGTTCTGGAAAAAAATATAAAAAGTGTTGTGGGTAATGACTCGTCATGGCACAAATCAATTAGCAAACACACGTACAACAGGACTTAGCCTGCAATGCAAGCATTACAACGAAAAGTACTACGCACCATCTGCCCTGACGCAAAAGGGCTTATCGCTAAAATCACCAACATTTGTTACAAGCACGAACTGAACATTGTTCAGAACAATGAGTTTGTCGACCACCGCACCGGGCGCTTCTTTATGCGTACCGAACTCGAAGGTATTTTTAACGACAACACACTGTTGGCCGATTTAGATAGCGCACTGCCTGAAGGTTCAGTACGTGAACTGATTCCTGCGGGCCGTCGCCGCGTGGTGATTCTGGTGACCAAAGAAGCGCACTGCTTAGGTGACCTGTTAATGAAAGCTAACTACGGCGGGCTGGATGTCGAAATCGCCGCAGTAATTGGCAACCACGAGACTTTACGTACGCTGGTCGAACGTTTTGATATTCCGTTCGAACTGGTGAGCCATGAAGGGCTGACCCGTGAAGATCACGATAAACAGATGGCAGATGCGATTGAAGCGCACCAGCCTGATTACGTGGTACTGGCGAAATACATGCGCGTATTAACGCCTGAGTTCGTTTCACGCTTCCCGAATCAGATTATTAATATCCACCATTCGTTCCTGCCTGCTTTTATTGGCGCACGCCCTTATCACCAGGCGTATGAGCGCGGTGTGAAAATCATTGGCGCAACCGCGCACTACGTCAATGACAACCTGGATGAAGGCCCAATCATCATGCAGGACGTGATTCACGTCGATCACACTTACACTGCAGAAGATATGATGCGTGCCGGGCGTGATGTAGAGAAAAATGTTCTCAGCCGTGCGTTGTACCAGGTACTGGCTCAGCGCGTGTTTGTATACGGTAATCGCACGATTATTCTGTAGATCAATCATATAATTGCTTAGGTTTGCGACGTTACGTGTAAAAAAACGGCAAACGATTCATTTTCTTACAGTGAATGCTTTACAGCGGCGCTTCATTTGATATGATGCGCCCCGCTTCCAGACGAAGGAGGCGAGTAAGAAAGCCAACAAAATGTAATACCCCTGGCGGGGTTCCCGAGCGGCCAAAGGGAGCAGACTGTAAATCTGCCGTCATCGACTTCGAAGGTTCGAATCCTTCCCCCGCCACCATTCTTGACCACTGGCTGTGGTTAAGACGATAAGCTCTCATCAATATGAGCACTTATCAAAATTCAGTAGTACCTATACCCCTGGCGGGGTTCCCGAGCGGCCAAAGGGAGCAGACTGTAAATCTGCCGTCATCGACTTCGAAGGTTCGAATCCTTCCCCCGCCACCATTCTCTAGTAATACCTCCAAACAAATCCAAATCGCACAATCTTTCATATTCCCGTTGGGGAAGGATGAGAAGCTTCGACTAAGGTTCGATTCGAGCGTTAGCGAGAAAGCGTTGCCGCAGGCAACGACCCGAAGGGCAAGACGCAAAGCGTCTAGTAATCCTTCCCCCGCCACCATCTCTTTAATACCTTCCCAAACAAATCCAAATCGCACAAACTTTCATATTCTCGTTGGGGAAGGATGAGAAGCTTCGACTAAGGTTCGATTCGAGCGTTAGCGAGAAAGCGTTGCCGTAGGCAACGACCCGAAGGGCGAGGCGCAAAGCGTCGAGTAATCCTTCCCCCGCCACCATCTTCTAGCAATATCTCCCAATAAAATCCAAATCGCACAAACTTTCATATTCCCGTTGGGGCAGAAGTGTAGGCAGGTAATAGCTGTCATTACATCGCAGGCAATCGCCGCGTAACTGGCGAACTTTTCACAATCGCCGTATTAGACTGAGCCTGTTCGGCAAGCCCATCGAGCAGCGTGTCCAACTGCGCAATATCTTTTACTACCAGTCTCACCACAAAACAGTCTTCTCCAGTCACTTTGTCACACTCAATGCATTGCGGCATGGCTTGCAGATATTTTTCCACCTTCTGCAACATTCCTGGCAGCGGTTTCACCCTGACCAGAGCCTGCAATGTATACCCCAGTGCCGCCAGATTCACTCGCGCGCTATAGCCCTGAATAATCCCTCGCTCTTCTAAACGCTTCAGTCGCTCTGCCGTACTCGGCGATGTTAGCCCCACTCGCGCACTCAGTACTTTAAGCGACAATCTGGCATCCTGTGCCAGGCAGGTCACAATCGCCCGGTCGATATCATCAATAAGGAATTCCATCTAATTTACCTTCATAAAAAAAGAAATTATCTCTTTTTACCTTACAACAACTCTGTAAAGCACACGTCGATTTTTTCACAATAGAGACATCTGATTCGGGAGGTTTCTATGAGTGAATTTAAAACGGGTGTCTGGCAAATGTGCCTGGCAATGCTTATTTCAGGCTCCATTGGCGCATTTGTATTGTTGTCAGGTTTACCCGTTATTGACGTCGTATTCTGGCGTTGTGCGATCGGCGCTGCAGCGCTTGGATTTTTTATCCTGGTGAGCAAACAGCCTTTCAGCCACTTTACACGTCGCACGTTATTGCTGTCCGTAATCGGCGGGGTAGCTTTGGTCATCAACTGGTTACTGCTGTTCGCCGCCTACGACCAGATTTCCATCGGCATGTCGACCGTGGTCTACAATACCCAGCCGTTCATGCTGGTTCTGATAAGCATTTTAATGGGTGAGCGGGTGACACTGATAAAGTGGGGTTGGCTGCTGCTGGCGTTTAGCGGCGTGGCGATTCTACTTTCTAGTGAGCTTATTAAGGCGCATAACGCTAACTTGATAACAGGTATTGCCATGGCGCTTGGTGCCGCTTTCTTCTACGCGTTGACGGCAATCATCACCCGCAAATTACGCCCTCTTCCACCGCAACATATTGCCTTTATCCAGGTGCTGGTTGGTGTGGTTATATTGTTGCCGCTGGCCCGTTTCGTCACTCTCTCGGATAATTTCCCATGGGGAATTTTATTGACGCTCGGAATCGTTCACACTGGAGTGATGTACCAGTTGCTTTATAGCGCGATTCAGAAACTACCAACGCCGATAATCGGCTCACTCTCTTTTATTTATCCTTTAGTGGCGGTCACAGTAGATAGCCTGATGTTTGGTCATACGTTGAGCGTTGTGCAACTTATCGGGGGTGCAATGATTTTGCTGGCTGCGGCAGGAAATAATCTCGGCTGGGGCATAAAAGAAAAGGCCCCGCTCTCGCAGGGCCTGGAACAAAAAACGCGATAATTAGCGACGTGCGCGAACAACCTGATACTTACGCGTCAAATACTCAACCGGTGCACTCCACGCGTGCACCAGACGGGTGAATGGGAACAATAAGAACAACGTCATCCCCAACACCAAATGCACACGGAAGATAAACGCCACACCATCCAGGTGCTCAGATGCACCACCGTGGAATGTCACCACCGCCTGCGCCCAGCCCACTAACTTCATCATCTCGCTGCCATCCATATGCTGCGCTGAGAATGGAATGCTCAACAGACCGAGCAGGCACTGAATCACCAACAGGCTAAGAATCAGAATATCCGCCACGCTCGATGTCGCACGGATACGTGGATTAAACAGACGGCGCTTGAGCAACAAGAAGCCACCCACCAGCGTCATCACACCGCTCGCGCCACCGGCAAACATCGCCATTTTCTGCTTCACATCGATTGGCAGGAATGACTCATACATCCAGTGCGGCGTCAGCATGCCAAGGAAGTGCCCGGCGAAAATCCCCAAAATCCCAATATGGAACAGGTTTGAAGCCAGATTCATGCCTTTGCGATCCAACATCTGGCTGGAACCCGCTTTCCAGGTGTACTGGCCGTAGTCATAACGCAACCAACTGCCCAGCAGGAATACCGTGCCGCACAGATACGGATAAATGTCGTAGAAGAACACATTGAGAAAATGCATAGTTACTGTCCTCCGATATTCAAATACTGCGGAGCGACAGCCCCGGCAAAACGACGCTGATGGCTGCTGATTTCAGACTCACCGCACCCTGCGTCCGCCACAAATTTCACCTGCTCTTCTTCCCAGACCGCATCCAGCGCTTGCGGCGTATCATCACGCGCTTCGTCCGCGATTTGCAGGCTCACGCTTTCCACCACCACATCGCTTTGCGACAGGCCAAGCAACACATCAAACAACACCGCATAATCGCTTTCGCGCTGCTTCAGGCGTGCCGCCAGCAGAGCCAGAATCGGTGCCACATCCTGCAAACCGCCTCGCGCTTCACTTTCTTCACGCTGGGACAGATATTCCAGATACAGCGGCAAATGGTCCGGCAGCTCGCGGCTGTCGATTTCCATACCCGCCTGCTGATACTGGTTCATCAGGTTGACCATCGCCTGGCCACGGTCACGGGATTCCCCGTGCACATGTTCAAACAACAACATTGAAGTGGCACGACCGCGATCGAACAGCTCGCTGTAGCTTGCCTGCGCATCCAGCAAATCACCGCCACACAGCGTCGAAATAAAATTATTAAGCTGAGCGGCCTGTTGCAAATTAAGCGCCCCGCCCTCGGCTAAGGCTTCGCGCAATTCCTGTTGGTGCTGCCATAAGGCAGCATCCGGGTACTCGAGCAGACGGGAAATCACCAGAAGTTCAATCATGGTTTTGGCTCCGTTTTGCTGGACACATCAATCGCGTCGATACGTTTGCTATTGAACAGGTTGAATTTGCTGTCAGAACCATGGCAACCGTCGCCAAAGCTGAAACCACAGCCTTTGCTTTCCGGGAAGGCATCTGCCGCCAGTTCGCGGTGGCTTGATGGCACCACAAAACGATCTTCGTAGTTGGCTATCGCCAGGTAGCGATACATTTCCTGCGCCTGCGCTTCCGTCAGCCCAACTTCTTCCAGCGCACGCGTATCAACAACGCCTTCGACTGTTTCAGCGCGCTTGTAATGGCGCATTGCCATCATGCGTTTGAGCGCACGCAGCACCGGCGCGGTGTCGCCCGCAGTCAGCAAATTCGCCAGGTATTCCACCGGAATACGCAGGCTTTCAACGTCTGGCAGGATCCCGGTATGCGGCAGTTCACCCGCGTCAGCCGCAGACTGAATTGGCGACAACGGCGGCACATACCAGACCATCGGCAACGTGCGGTATTCCGGGTGCAGCGGCAGAGCGAGCTTCCAGTCCATCGCCATTTTATAAACTGGCGACTGTTGTGCGGCGTCAATAACACTCTGCGGCACGCCATCTTTCAGTGCCTGCTCGATAACCGCGGGGTCATTCGGATTAAGGAAAATACCCAACTGACGCTCGTAGAGATCTTTCTCGTTCTCGGTACTCGCCGCCTGTTCAATGGCATCAGCGTCATACAACAACACACCGAGGTAACGAATACGGCCCACACAGGTTTCAGAACACACCGTTGGCTGGCCCGCTTCGATTCGCGGATAACAGAAGATGCACTTCTCGGATTTACCGCTCTTCCAGTTGAAGTAGATTTTTTTGTACGGACAACCGGTAATGCACATGCGCCAGCCGCGGCACTTGTCCTGGTCAATCAACACAATGCCGTCTTCTTCACGCTTGTAAATGGCACCGCTCGGGCATGTCGCCGCACACGCCGGGTTCAGGCAGTGTTCGCACAAGCGCGGCAGGTACGCCATAAAGGTGTTTTCGAACTGGCCGTACATCGCCTTTTGCATGTTCTGGAAGTTCTGGTCTTTGGAGAGCTTTTCGAACTCGCCACCCAGATCGTCTTCCCAGTTCGGGCCGGCTTCGATTTTGTTCATCCGCTGGCCGGTAATCAGTGAGCGTGGGCGCGCAATCGGCTGATGCTTGCCTGCTGGCGCGTTATGCAAATGCTGATAGTCAAAATCAAATGGCTCGTAGTAATCGTCGATACCCGGCAGGTGCGGGTTAGCGAAGATTTTACCCAGCAGCATCGCGCGGTTACCCATGCGCGGTTGTAGTTTGCCGTTGATTTTACGGATCCAGCCGCCCTTCCATTTTTCCTGGTTTTCCCAGTCAGTTGGATAGCCGGTTCCTGGTTTGGTTTCGACGTTGTTGAACCACGCGTACTCCATCCCTTCGCGGCTGGTCCAGACGTTTTTACAGGTCACAGAACAGGTGTGACAGCCGATGCATTTATCAAGATTCAGCACCATGCCGACTTGTGAACGAATTTTCATTTTACGCTCTCCTGTACCTGGTCATTGCCTTCACCGTCTAACCAGTTGATGTCTTTCATCTTACGCACCACGACGAACTCATCACGGTTTGAACCGACGGTGCCGTAGTAGTTAAAGCCGTACGCCAGTTGCGCGTAACCGCCAATCATATGCGTCGGTTTCGGGCTAATACGGGTGACCGAGTTATGGATACCACCACGCTGACCGGTAATTTCAGAACCCGGCAGGTTCACGATACGTTCCTGCGCGTGGTACATCATGGTCATGCCTTCCGGCACACGCTGACTCACCACCGCACGCGCGGTCAAAGCACCGTTATTGTTGAACACTTCAATCCAGTCGTTATCGACGATACCCAACGCTTTGGCGTCGATTTCGCTCATCCAGACAATCGGCCCGCCGCGCGACAGCGTCAGCATCAGCAAGTTGTCGCTGTAGGTTGAGTGAATGCCCCATTTCTGGTGCGGCGTCAGGAAGTTCAACGCTTTCTCCGGGTTACCGTTGGATTTTTTACCCATCACACCTTTGACGGAGCGGGTATCAATCGGCGGACGGTACACCAGCAGGCTTTCGCCAAAATCACGCATCCACTGGTGATCCTGGTAAAGCTGCTGGCGGCCTGACAACGTGCGCCACGGAATCAGTTCGTGAACGTTGGTATAACCGGCGCTGTAGGAAACGTGTTCATCTTCAAGGCCCGACCAGGTTGGGCTGGAGATGATTTTGCGTGGCTGCGCCTGGATATCGCGGAAGCGAATCTTTTCGTCTTCTTTATTGAGCGCCAGGTGCGTGTGGTCGCGGCCGGTAAATTCGCTTAGCGCCGCCCAGGCTTTCACGGCAACCTGGCCGTTAGTTTCAGGTGCCAGGGTGAGGATCATTTCAGCGGCGTCGATAGCCGTGTTAATCATCGGCTGGCCTTTTGCCGGGCCTTCGGTTTTGGTGTAATTGAGCTTACGCAGCAGATCCATTTCAGACTGCGTGTTCCACGCGATACCTTTCCCGCCGTTACCGATGGTTTCCATCAACGGACCAACCGAGGTGAAACGCTCGTAGGTCGCCGGGTAATCGCGCTCAACCGTCACCAGATGCGGGGCCGTTTTGCCCGGAATCAGATCACATTCGCCTTTTTTCCAGTCCATCACGCCAAACGGCTGCGCCAGTTCTGCGGCGGAATCGTGCTGAATTGGCAGCGTCACCACATCGGTTTCTTTGCCCAAATGGCCGACGCACACTTCGGAGAATTTCTTCGCGATGGCTTTATAGATTTCCCAGTCGCTTTTTGAATCCCAGGCTGGGTCAACAGCTGCAGAAAGCGGATGAATAAACGGATGCATATCCGACGTATTCATATCGTCTTTTTCATACCAGGTGGCCGTTGGCAGCACGATATCGGAGTACAGACAGGTGCTTGACAGGCGGAAGTCCAGCGTCACCACCAGATCCAGTTTGCCGTCCAGCCCGTTATCTACCCACTCGACTTCCTCCGGCATGACGCCGCCTTCTTTGCCCAGATCTTTACCCTGAATACCGTTCTCAGTACCGAGCAAATATTTGAGCATGTACTCGTGGCCCTTACCGGAAGAGCCCAGCAGGTTTGAACGCCAGACGAACAAGTTGCGCGGATGGTTATTGCCTGCATCCGGCTGTTCTGCGGCAAAGCGAATATCGCCACTTTTCAGTTGCTGTGCGGTGAAATCAGCCGGGCTCATGTCCGCCGCTTTCGCCTGCTTCGCAATGGTCAGCGGGTTGGTATTGAGCTGTGGCGCAGATGGCAGCCAGCCCATGCGTTCAGCACGCACGTTAAAGTCAATCAGGTGGCCGCTATAGCGGGATTTATCCGCCAGCGGGGAAAGCAATTCTTCCGCGGTCAACGACTCGTAGCGCCACTGACTTGAGTGGTTATAGAAGAACGAAGTGCTGTTCATCTGGCGCGGCGGACGCTGCCAGTCGAGTGCGAACGCCAGTGGTGTCCAGCCGGTTTGTGGGCGCAGTTTTTCCTGGCCGACATAGTGTGCCCAGCCGCCACCGCTCTGACCAACGCAGCCGCAGAAGATCAGCATATTGATCAGACCGCGGTAGTTCATGTCCATGTGGAACCAGTGGTTCATCCCGGCACCGACGATAATCATCGAGCGGCCATGGGTTTTATCAGCGTTATCGGCAAATTCACGCGCAATGCGGATGATGTTCTGGCGAGAAACGCCGGTGATTTGCTCAGCCCACGCTGGGGTATACGCTTTTACATCGTCATAACTGGTCGCGCAGTTTTCATCATTCAGGCCGCGATCGAGGCCGTAGTTCGCCAGCGTCAGGTCATAAACGGTGGTCACCAGTGCGGTGGAGCCGTCAGCCAGTTGAATGCGTTTCACCGGCAGTTTGTGCATCAGCACGTTATCAAGTTTAACGTTGCTGAAGTGTTCAGTGCTTTCGCCACCGAAGTACGGGAAACCGACATCAGCGATTTCGTCGTGGCTACCCAGCAGGCTCAGGCGCAGTTCGGCTTCTTCACCGCTGGTGCCATCACGCTGTTCGAGGTTCCACTTGCCCTTCTCGCCCCAGCGGTAACCGATGGAACCGTTTGGTGCCAGCAGTTCGCCATTCTGGCTATCCATGGCGACCGTTTTCCACTGCGGGTTGTTTTCCTGGCCAAGACCATCCACCAGGTCAGAGGCACGTAACATACGGCCTGCGGCATAGAAACCGTCACGCTCCTCTAACATCACCAGCATCGGCATGTCGGTGTAGCGGCGCACATAATCGGTGAAGTATTGGCTTGGGTTATCGAGGTGGAATTCACGCAACATCACGTGGCCCATCGCCAGCGCCATGGCGGCATCGGTACCCTGTTTTGGTGCCAGCCACTGATCGCATAATTTAGCGATTTCAGCGTAATCCGGCGTCACCGCTACGGTTTTGGTACCTTTGTAGCGCACTTCGGTAAAGAAGTGGGCATCTGGTGTACGGGTCTGCGGAACGTTAGAGCCCCAGGCGATGATGTAGCTGGAGTTATACCAGTCGGCAGATTCCGGCACGTCCGTCTGCTCGCCCCAGGTCATTGGTGACGCTGGCGGCAAATCGCAATACCAGTCGTAGAAGCTCAGGCAGGTGCCGCCAATCAGGGAAAGGTAACGTGCACCTGACGCATAAGAAACCATCGACATCGCCGGGATCGGCGAGAAGCCCGCGATACGGTCCGGGCCGAAGGTTTTTGCGGTAAACACGTTTGCTGCGGCAATCAGTTCGTTTACTTCAGCCCAGCTTGAACGCACAAAACCACCACGACCACGGGCTTGTTTATAGCTTTTTGCTTTTTCCGGGTCGTTGATGATTGAAGCCCAGGCATCGACAGGATCGTCATGCAAAGTTTTCGCTTCACGCCACAGTTGGATCAGACGCTTGCGCATCAGAGGATATTTCAGGCGGTTGGCGCTATAGAGATACCAGGAATAGCTGGCGCCGCGTGGGCAGCCGCGTGGTTCATGGTTTGGCATATCCGGGCGGGTACGCGGGTAGTCGGTTTGCTGCGTTTCCCAGGTTACCAGGCCGCTTTTGACATAGATCTTCCAGCTACAGGAGCCCGTGCAGTTTACACCGTGAGTGGAACGAACCACTTTGTCGTGCTGCCACCGCTGGCGATAACCTTCTTCCCAATCACGATTGGTATCGAGCAGTTGGCCATGTCCATCGGCAAAAGTTTCGCCCTTCTGTTTGAAGTAACGAAACCGGTCAAGAAATTTGCTCATCGGGGTTCTCCTGATGTGGAGCCTGGAGGCTCTATCTTATGAAAACGACATTACTAACGATGGCGGCACGGTAACTCGCGCATATGAAGGGAGAATTGATGAGGATCAACTGCGGCGGAGGATGTTTTA
The DNA here is from genome assembly GCF_001654925.1 of Buttiauxella brennerae ATCC 51605. Lineage (GTDB taxonomy): Bacteria > Pseudomonadota > Gammaproteobacteria > Enterobacterales > Enterobacteriaceae > Buttiauxella > Buttiauxella brennerae. The sequence continues at coordinate 221,732 of NZ_LXER01000011.1, read as the reverse complement.
AGCGCGAACTGGCGATCTACCACCAAAGTGGCAATCGAATATTGATGGTTAATTAACTGATATATAAACAAAATACCCATTATCTATATTCTGTAAGGAGTAGAAATCTGAGCGACTGAGTATTAAGGGGTAAGTCCGCCAATATTGCGGGCATGGAAGCAAAAAAATGGGGCTCCCCTTGCAGAGAAGCCCCATGTTGAATGGTGTCACAATCAGACAGAGGTTAGCGGTTCAGCTTTGCGTTGCCCACGAATATTTTTGATAAGCAGACCCGAAATCACAATCCCGGCGCAGGCGAAAACAGCCATCAAACCAAACACGATTTTATAGCCCAATAACCCTGGGTTGGTATCTAAGATGTAGCCATACAAGCTGTAGCAGAACATCGCTGGGGCATAACCGATAAAACTTCCCAACGCCATTGCCGCACCGGTGTTTTTCTCACTGATTCCCGCCTCACCGATAGGGGCGAAGAATACCGCTCGCTGAGTAAAAATGACCGCGCCAAACATCAGGGTACAGGCCATGCCTAAATAAACAGGCATTTGCTCATGCGGCAGTAATATCAAGGCAACCAACGCCAGAGCGCTAATAATAAAAGTATAGAACAAATACTGGCTGGGAGATTTTAAAACCTTGTCAGCAATTAAGCCACCAATAGGACCGCCTACCATTTTCAAACAATATTGGTTGATAATCCCGTACGCCCCTACCAATGCAATCGGTAGAGCGTAGACATTTCTTAAGAATGGAATGAAGAAAGTCAATCCGCAATACACCGCATAAACACAGAACACACTAAAAGCGATTAACCAGACAGTTTTGTTTTTTAATACATTACCCAGACCTGGATTAGCTTCTTTTTTCTCTGCTTTCTCTTGTTTAGCCACTTGTTCTTCCGGGCTTTCTTTTAATACAAAGAAAATAACCACACCGACCAGAATTGCGATGAAAGAGTAAAACAATATTGCGGCTTTAAACCCGAAATAGTCGCTACCAAACCAGGTGAACACCGCCAGGGCGCTAAATGCGATAACGGTATCGACAATCCCTCGCCCGGTTTCAAAGAAGCCAAATAAGCGCCCCTGTTGAGTGTTGTCACCCAGCAAACTCACCGACTTTAGCAACACCGGCCAGTTGAGCATGTCGCAGGTCACGCCGAACAACGCCCAGACAAAAAGTATCCCCCAGTAGCCCGGCATGGTAGAGAGGTAGATCCCCAGCAGACCCGTCGCAATCAGCGAAAGCGACATGGTAAAGCGGCGCGGTAATTTGTCAGAAAAGTAAATTGATAAAAAGAAACCAATAGTCGTGACAATGGAGTTAACCGACATCGCATTACCAATCTCACCGTTTGTCAGGTGAAAATACTCCTGCATAGGAACATAAAATGCGTCTTTCAATGACGGCAGTTTATATATTGTGCCGCCGCACAGAACCAACAAGCTAAATATAGTCCATCTTTTTTTAGATAGCATAAGACACCCCACCCTGAATTAGCGGAATTAATTATTATATTGAGAGTACAGTGACCTCACGAAAGGTGAGACAGCTGAATTTAAATTTTCTGGATTAATTACTTTCTTAAAATAGCCACAGCATCTTTATGAAGTTCGCCAAGAATATTACGCACATGCATTATTTGATTCATGGCGTCGTCAATTTCTTTATTTAATCTTTCTTCCAATCCGGAGGTTGGCAACGGGGTTTCACTCATCTGGCGCAATGGAATCCACGGGTTTTTATCTTCGTTGGTAAAACGAAATGCTGGAGCGTAATAATCCACTTCTTCTTCCAGACCGAATGCGGTGACTTGCGGTTGATCTTCGCCCAGACAAATTAATTGCAGTAATAACTCTTTAAACGGTAATTCGCCTTCCCCAGAAATACAGGCCGTATGCCCGCGCCCTTCACCTTCGTGATTGATTAACGCATCTTTGATATGCACCTGAGTGACTTCTTTTCCCATCACCGCCAGCGCGTCAAGCGGCTCTTCGTTGGCATTAATCATATTGGCAAAGTCAAACAACAGGGAAAGCTGTGGAAAGTCAGCCTGTTGAACCAGCTTCACCAGTTCGTGGCTTTGCAAATCTTCGTGTTGCTCAAGCGTAAATGTCAGGCCGCTATGCTGGTATTTTACTTTAATGTATTGAATATCCTGAGCAATGATTTCCATTACCTCAGAAAGTGTCCCTTCATAGCGCGGATAAAACCGCACCGAAGTCGCCCCCGATTTCAGCGCAATTCTCACGGCCTCGTCAATGGTTCGGGCATCTGAGGCGCTGGTTTCGATGTGAACATCCAACCCCAACTGGCGCGATTTTTCTGCAAAATTCGCAAGCCGCTCATCGCTGGCATGCCTTAAAGACTGGCTTTCTCCATCCACAACATGAATTTTCACCCCTTTCAGTTGCTGTTGGCTGGCAATATCCAGCAAGTCTTCCGGCAGAATCTTCTCCATACGCATGTTTAAATGAAACGCATAGGCATGCAGATACAGCGGCAAATTTGCAGCGCGATCGACAATTTTTGTAGCCTGGATGTTGTTCATGGAAACTCCTATAAATCGATATAAAACTCTACTGATTCAAAACGCCAATATTCGATATCAACCTGAATAACTTGCCCGGCTTCGTCGGCGCGGTATTTTTCAACCCGGATAGACGGAGTCCCCGCCGTGCCGCCCATCCCTTTGCAAGCGCCTGCCGAAAGTCGGGTGGGTTTAAAAGCTAAATGCTGCGTGTGCGAGCTTTTGCCGAAGGCTTCTTGCCACACATCAACAAAAGAACGATCGCCTAATTTGTCGATAAAACCGGGAGCGGACTGCGCGTTGATAAAGGTTTCGTGATAGAAAACTTTATGGTTATCCAGCGCTCCCCAACCGCAGATTTTGTAGATTTCATCACCGTCTTTTACATTCAGCTGCGACAAAATTTCCGGTTCTGCGGTGTAAACCCGTTCTTTTTCCAGAAAGCCCCAGGACGGCAAACGCCCCTGCTCCAGAGCTGCTTGCTTAAAACTGGTCGAAGTGTTGGGGGTGTATTTGAAACACGGCAAGGCCACAAACCAGCCGCGACGATCTTTACGAAAGATCTTTTCTTCCCCTTCAAGAAACAGCAACGCCTGTCGCAGTGTCATGCGCTTGATGCCCAGTAATTCTTCCAGCTCACGCTCGGAAGGTAATTTACCGCCCGGCTGGACGACCCCTTTGCTCAGCCAGTCATTGAGCATCTCTTTTGCCGTCTCTACGGTGGAATGGCTTTTCATGTTTTAATCCATTTGGTTTAAACCAGATTTGTCGTCACGGTACTCTTAGCCAGCGAATGTGACAATGGTGTCTGGCGGGGTAGTTATTCTAAATGTGAGGTTTCTCGCAGAATAAAGTTAGATCGCGGAGGAATTGCAGGCAAAAAAAAGCGCGGCCTAAGCCGCGCAAGGGATAACCAAAATGGTCAATCGGTCATTATTTACGTGCTGACTTACGGCCATAAACAGCCCAGGTAATCACCACGCAAACAATGTAAAACACGAGGAAGACTTTCATCGCGCCCGCAGGCGAGCCGGTTAGCGCGAGGGATGTACCAAATGCTTTCGGAATAAAGAACCCGCCAATGGCACCAATGGCTGAGATAAAGCCCAGTGCTGCAGCTGTATCGGTTGCCGCTTCACGCAATGCACGCTCTTCAGTGCCGCCCTGCGCTTTCACGCGGTCCATGGTCAGCTTGCGGAAGATAACGGAGATCATCTGGAAGGTAGAACCACTCCCCAGACCGGCCGTCAGGAACAGCATCAGGAAAACGCCGAAGAAGGCAATAAAGTTACCGCCCACGCCATTGTGTGGCAGCGTGGTAAACAGCAGCGCACTGAAAATCGCCATAAAGATGAAGTTCAGCAGGGAAACACGCGTCCCACCAAAGCGATCAGAAATGGCCCCACCCGCCGAACGCGCCAGCGCGCCAAACAGCGGGCCGAAGAAGGCGAAGTGCAGAATATTGATATCAGGAAACTGGGTTTTCGCCAGCATCGCAAAACCGGCAGAAAAACCGATAAACGAACCGAAGGTCGCCAGATACAGCACGCCCATAATCCACAAATGCGCGCGTTTAAGAACCGGCAACTGCTCTTTTAAAGAGGCTTTGGACGTTGCCAGGTCGTTCATTCCAAACCAGGCCGCAACGGTAAAGATAGCCAGAAGCGGCACCCACACCCATGCGGCGTTTTCGAGGAACAGCATGGTGCCGTCAGCCTGCTCAACGCCCGTTCCGCCAAACACGGCGAACATAGAAAGTGAGATCACCAGCGGCGCAACTAACTGCATCACGCTCACACCCAGGTTGCCTAATCCGCCGTTAATGCCCAGAGCTCCGCCCTGTTTTGCTTTCGGGAAGAAGAAGCTGATGTTCGCCATGCTCGACGCAAAGTTCGCGCCCGCAAAACCGCAAAGCAACGCAATGATGATAAAGACACTAAAGGGTGTCGCCGGGTCTTGCACCGCAAAGCCAAGCCATACACAAGGAATGATTAAGATCCCGGTGCTGAATGCCGTCCAGCGGCGGCCACCAAATACCGGCACCATAAAGGAGTAAGGCACACGTAATAATGCACCGGAAACAGACGGCAGCGCGGTTAGCATAAACAGCTGGTCAGTGGTGAAGTTGAAACCCACTTTATTCAGGTTTACCGCAACCGCGCTGAACAGCATCCACACGCAAAATGCTAACAACAGACAAGGAACGGAAATCCATAAGTTGCGGCTGGCAATACCATGGCCTTTGCTTTGCCAGAATGCAGGTTCTTCCGGTCGCCATTCGGTAATGAGCGATCCCGTTTTTGAGCGACTATCGGGTGACTGTGACATAAACACCTCAAAAAAAGTATGAGTAATTGCCGCCACAGTAGGGGGTAATCAAGAATAAAAATTGATGTGAATCAAGGGATAAACCATCTGAATAACGGTTAAAAAATCACCGTCATTCTTTGTGGGTAAGGCGAAAATATGAAAATAGTGTGGTTTTTCACACGGCTGACTACAGGTGTTAGCCACCTTACTCCGCAACATGCCACTTCTGGCAATTAGTGGGTAATCCTTAAGGGGTATGGGTATACTCCAGGGGATGTCTGAGAATACCCGCAACATGCTTTTCCACACTCCGGAGTTCACCTGTCGATGCTAAAACGCCTGCTCTCTCCCCTCACTTTGTTCAACCAGCTGGCATTAATTGTGCTGTTGCTGGCGCTGCTGGGTGTCGCGGGTATGAGTCTTGCGGGTTGGCTGGCACAAGGTATTCAGGGAAACGCGCACGCTATCAATAAAGCCGGTTCGATGCGCATGCAAAGCTATCGCCTGCTGGCCGCCATCCCACTTAACGAAAAAGATAACGTCCTGCTTGATGAGATGGAACAAACCACCTGGAGTGCGGATTTAAAAGAAGCAGCCGAACAGGACGGTCAGCAAGAGAAGTTAGCCGCGCTACAACATTACTGGCGCGAAGAGTTAGAGCCTGCGCTGCGACGGGCGAAAAACTCCGACCAGGTGAAACCACACGTGGCGGGTTTTGTCGAACGCATCGACCAACTGGTGACTACCTTTGATCACACCACCGAACTGCGCCTGCATCGAATTATCCAGCTGCAACTTGGCATGGCGGTATTGATGGGGTTGCTGATTATTTTCACCGTCATCTGGTTACGCAAACGGCTTTTACGCCCGTGGCAGCAGTTATTGGCAATGGCGCAGGCCATCGGGCAACGGGATTTCACCCATCGCGTGAATGTCCGTGGGCGTAATGAAATGGCAACGCTCGGCATTGCGCTAAACAGCATGTCTGAGGAACTGGCCGAAAGTTACGCCAGCCTTGAGCAGCGCGTGCGTGAGAAAACCGCCGGGCTGGAGCAAAAAAACCAGATTTTGTCGTTTCTCTATCAGGCTAACCGCCGTTTGCATTCGCAGGCTCCCCTGTGCCAGCGGCTCTCTCCGGTGCTGAGCGAATTACAGCATTTGACACCGTTGCGTAACATTGAGCTGCGGGTCTATGAGTATGAAGACGAAGAGAATTACGAAGAGTATACCTATCAGCCTGACAGCAGTTGCGAAGCCAGCGGGTGTAACCTCTGCCCGCGTGAGCCCGCTTTGCAGGCAGGTGAAACCACCGCGCAAAAATGGCGTTTAACCGACAACCATATCCAATATGGCCTGGTGCTCGCCCAGTTACCGCTCGGCCGTAGCCTGACGCACGATCAACAGCAACTGATCTTAACGCTGATGGAACAACTCACCGCCACGCTGGCGCTTGAGCGGCAGTACGAACGCCAGCAGCAGCTGGTGGTGATGGAAGAGCGTTCAGCCATTGCCCGCGAATTACACGACTCCATCGCACAATCCCTTTCCTGCCTGAAAATGCAGGTCAGCTGTATGCAAATGCAGGGCGAGACACTGCCTGCCCAAACGCAGACGTTACTCGGCCAGATGCGCAGCGAACTCAACACCTCATGGCGGCAATTACGCGAATTACTGACCACTTTCCGCCTGCAATTAACCGAGCCTGGGCTGCGTCCCGCGCTTGAAGCAAGCTGCCGTGAATTTAGTGAAAAGCTCGGCTTCCCGGTGAACCTCAATTACCAGGTTCCACCGCGCCTTGTCCCGTCGCATCAGGCTATTCATCTGGTGCAAATTACTCGCGAAGCACTGAACAATAGCCTGAAACACGCAAGCGCAACCGCATGTGGGGCCAGCGTGATTTACCATGAAAACCAAATTACCTTAACCATATGGGATAACGGTCGGGGTATTCCCGACAACGGTGACCGCCGTAACCATTACGGATTAATTATTATGCGTGACCGCGCGCAAAGCCTGAAAGGCGATTGCCAGGTGCGAACACGTTCCGGCGGCGGTACCGAAGTCATCGTCAGCTTTATCCCCGAAATAACCACTGGAGCCAATCATGAGTAACCCGGAAGCCTCGACCATTTTGTTGATCGACGATCATCCCATGCTGCGCACTGGCGTTAAGCAGCTCATCAGTATGGCGCCGGAACTGGCGGTTGTCGGTGAAGCGGGCAACGGTGAGCAAGGCGTACTGCTTGCCGAGGAACTCGACCCGGATTTAATCTTGCTGGATTTGAATATGCCGGGGATGAATGGTCTGGAAACGCTCGATTGCCTGCGTGAGAAACCGCTGTCAGGCCGCATCGTAGTGTTCAGCGTTTCGAATCATGAAGAAGATGTGGTTACCGCACTAAAACGTGGGGCTGACGGCTATCTGTTAAAAGATATGGAGCCAGAAGATTTGCTCAAAGCGCTGCAACAAGCAGCTGCCGGAGAGATGGTACTGAGCGAGGCGTTAACGCCCGTGCTGGCGGCAAGTTTGCGCGCCAACCGTGCCACTTCCGATCGTGATGTGAACCTGTTGACGCCACGCGAACGCGATATTCTCAAACTCATCGCCCAGGGTTTGCCGAACAAAATGATTGCTCGCCGCCTGGATATTACCGAAAGCACGGTGAAAGTTCACGTTAAGCATTTGCTCAAGAAGATGAAGCTTAAGTCCCGCGTGGAAGCGGCAGTCTGGGTGCACCAGGATCGGATTTTCTGATGATAAATAGTGTCGGATTAGCGTAAGCGACATCCGACACTATCTGCTATTCCGGCAACAGCTCATAACGTGGATCATCAACAGGGTTAACGATAAGCGGCGGTGCCAGCTTCAACGTAATCCAGTTTGACGTCACTTTCTGGCCCTTACTGTCCTCAATCACCACCGACAAACGATACTCATTCGGCTCAGTTTCACTCCACGCCGGCATAATAATGCTCCAGCCATCGCTGTCGCGGTTATCGACAGGCGGCGTCAAACTAAGCGCGTGGGTGTCACCCTGCCAGGTAATGCTACGAACGTTGTGGCTGGCGCGAATTTGTAATTTTAACGCCACCGTTTCACCGGACTGTAATTCCCATGGCGGTGTGGCTAAAAATGCCGACAACGTTTTCGTCTGGCGGTATTCCATCACTGGCAGAGAATCACGTTCTACGTTGTCATAACGGCTGCCACGCAGTGAACTGGTGGTCGCGACTTCAGCCGCAGAAAGCTGTTTTTCCACCGGCACGCCAAAACGGTAATTCACTTTGAGACCAAGATTGTCCTGTGAAACGCCGCTTTCCCCCTGCTTATGTTGGGCGGTTAACGTCAGTAGCGGGATTGGCGTGTAATTGAGTCCCATCGTCACCGCCACCGGGTTGCGATAACCGGTGCCGCTATCAAACAGGTCAACGTTCTGGCCAAAATACTGCTCAAGGCTAACGCTGGTATTGATATGGCGATAAAACGGTAGCCATGCCTGTGCGGTCACGTCATAGCCACGCGCCAGGCGCTGCTCGAGCGTTTCACTGTTTCCTGACTGCCAGCCAGAGAGCGGTTGGTAATAGTTTGCCGACAGGCGCAAATATTCGCCCCAGGCTTCGGTCCCGAACCCTGCACGTTGTAAATTGCTGGAGAGTTGATTGTCATAGAAGGCGTTGTAACCAAGCAGCCAGTTGCCCGCCACCCAGCGTTGCCCGGCGCCCAGGTTACCAATTGCACTATCGTCGCGCTGCGTAAATCCCACCTGGCTCCAGGTCAGATAACGGTTGTTATCTTCCCACGGTGTAAACAGCGAGGCGCTGCTACCGTCCCAGTTACCGTGCTCATCCACCAGCAAATTGATACTGGCTTTCCCCCACGGCGACAGCAGTGACTCGGCTTCGCTGGTCACTTTATCAGCCAGCACATCACGCAGACGCGCGAAGGCAAACATCCGCGCTTGTTCGCCAGTATCCAGCCCGTTATCGACCATACTGTCTTCAGCGAATTTCTTCGCCATAGCGGCGATTTCACGCGCCGCAGCGTCGGATTCCGGCGCAAGACCCAAATCGGGCAGTTGTTCAGTTCTCTGGTCGAAAGGGTTTTCGGCTTTCTCGATAAAAGTCTGCCGGGTACTGGCAGCCCCTCCTGCGCTGAGGAGTAGATAAGACAGGGTAAAAAATGGAACGGCTTTTCTAAACATCTGGAAATTATAACATCACGCCACAGCAAATCATTCCCAAACTGGCAAACACAGATTTGTCCGGTGAATATTAAGCCGTTATTTGGCCGCTTTAGCGATTAATGCCCTGAGTTCAGGAATGCATGAACCACAGTTGGTGCCACAACGTAATTTTTCACCCAGCAGCCCGACTGACTGGCAACCCGTTGCGATTGCCGAAAGAATCGTTTTCTCCCCTACGCCAAAGCAACTGCACACGGTTGCACCTGCATCTCTTAGTACACCTGCCGATTTCCCGGCTAATAGCAGGTGACGGCTGGCGGCGGTTGTCGGCGCACTTTCAAAGGCGGAAACCACCGCACTGGTGTTGATATCAGGCCACCCTTTTGCTGCATAAAATGCCAGCTGTAGCTCACCATTGTGCCACGCAAGCAAGTGGTAAAAATCGCCGTCACCGCGAGCATACTGCAATTGCCAGCCCCGGCCTGCGGTTAAGGTTTCAGCCCATGCTGCTGGCAGGTTTTCGGCGGCACAAACAAAGTGCTGCACGCCATGTGAAGTCTGCCGCCACCACTGAACTTCATCGGTAAATTCAATCTTTTCACGAGCGAAGATCTCCCCACGCCACGCAGGCTGCCAGCGCTGAATGCGCACCGCCGTTTGTTTACTTTCTGGCTGCCCGGAATGCGGGTCGCAAACCCCTGCCACCAGTCCATTGACCAGGCCTCGTCGCGAGAATTGCTGGTTCCAGTGCATCGGAGCAAACACATTTCCCGGCAACTGGCTGTCGCTCACTTGTACACGCGCCACCATCCCGCCCTGGCGCGAGGCGATTCGTACCAGATCGCCTTCAGTGACACCGTAACGTTTTGCATCGTGTGGGTGAATGTCGATAAGCGGCATATTGATGTGCTGCATTAGCCGTGGCACACCGCCAGTGCGCGTCATCGTGTGCCACTGATCGCGGATGCGCCCGGTATTCAGTATCAATGGATAACGATGGTCGGCGAGGGCCTCAGGCAACTCCGGTTCGACGGGGACAAGTTGAAACTTACCGTTGGAGCGCCAGCTTTTGAATGCCGGGGTACTGGCTGTGGTTACAGGCCAGCGCACCGGTTCTAACGCGTCATATTGTTCGAGGTTCAGGTGTGCCAGGCCACTGATGTCAAAGGCTCGGCTGCCATTATTTTCATATCCGGAGAGCGCGGCATGTTCACAGAAAATTTCATGAGCGTGCTGCCAGCTAAAGGCTTCTGCGTATCCCAGGCGACGGGCGATTTGCGAAATCATCCACCACTCGGCACGGGCTTCGCCTGGCGAGGGTAAAAACCCACGCTGGCGTGAAATACGGCGCTCCGAGTTAGTTACCGTACCGTTTTTCTCCCCCCAGGCCTGCGCCGGGAACCTGACTGTGGCAAAGCGCGAGGTGTCCGTATTGCGCACGACATCGGAGATGATCACCAGCGGGCAACTCGCCAGCGCCTGCGCCACGCGGGAACTATCCGGTAGCGACACCGCCGGGTTGGTGCCCATAATCCACACCGCTTTCACGTCGCCACGCGCTATCGCCTCGAACAGTTCAACCGCCATCAATCCCGACGTTTGCGCAATGCGTTCGCTGCCCCAAAAGCGCCCAAGCTTTGCGATATCTGCAGGTTCGAAATTCATGTGGCAGGCCAGTTGATTTGCCAGTCCGCCCACTTCACGCCCGCCCATCGCATTTGGCTGCCCGGTCAGCGAAAAAGGACCGCAGCCTGGCCGCCCAATTTTGTCACTCGCCAGATGCACGTTAATGATGGCGTTGCATTTGTCGCTGCCGCTTGATGACTGGTTGATACCCATGGTGTAGAGCGTCATGGCACGGTCAGTGCTGGCAAACCATTGCCAGAATGTCTGCACCGCAGCGCTTTCGAGCTGGCAAAAATCGGCACATTTCGCCAGACTCCAACCTGCGGCCAGGGTTGTTGCATCGCTTTGCCCGTCGAAGCGGTCAGTCATTAACGGCTGTTGTTGCAGCAAATAATTCAGTAACCCGACAAATAGCCCTGCATCGCTTCCGGGGCGCAACGCCAGGTGCAAATCGGCAATGTCAGAGGTGGCGGTACGGCGCGGATCGATAACCACCACTTTCATCTGCGGGCGCAGTTTTTTTGCCTGCACCAGGCGTTGATACAGCACCGGATGCGCCCATGCAGCATTCGATCCCACCAGCACAACCAGGTCGGTTTGCTCCAGGTCCTCATAGCTACAAGGCACAAAGTCCGCACCCAATGCCCGCTTGTACCCCACCACCGCCGACGACATACACAACCGTGAATTAGTGTCGATATTGGCCGCCCCGATAAACCCCTTCATCAGTTTATTGGCCGCGTAGTAGTCCTCGGTCAGCAACTGACCGGACGCATAAAACGCCACCGCTTTTGGACCGAACTCATCAATAATGGCCTGCAGGCGGCTGGCCGTTTCATCGAGCGCAGCGTTCCAGGTCATGCGCTCTCCGTCCACTTCGGGATAAAGCAAACGCCCTTCCAGACCGAGTGTTTCCCCCAGCGCTGCCCCCTTGACGCACAGCCGACCAAAATTTGCCGGGTGCTGTTTATCACCGATAATCTCGTGGCCGCCGTTGACTGCTGGCCGGGCTTCTACCCCGCACCCGACACCACAGTAAGGGCAAGTAGAGCGCACCACCGTATTCATGATGCCTCCGCACGCAAGATAAGCGCCTGACTCCCCACCCACACGGTGCCTTGTTCTACTTTCACCGGCCAGGCGCGAACAGCCTGCTCCCCGTCCTGCGTGCGCCCGTCACGCAGGCGAATACGGTGTTTGTAGAGCGGGGAAATCACAATCGGCTCGCCGGAAGCGTCACCCACTATTCCTCGGGAAAGTACGTTGGCATCGCTGCCCGGTTCAAGATTATCAAGCGCATAAATCGTATCACCAAAGCGGAACAGTGCGATTTGCAGCTCGCCTAAACGCGCGCCAATGCCTGCCTGCAAAGGAATGGCGCTGATATCACACACCGCGTGCCAGGGTTTAACGGGGACGACCGCCTGGTGTTGCACCACTTCATTTACCGGCTGCAACTGCCCGCGCAGCGTCTGGCGTTGGACCGCCTCATCCGGCTGTTCGCTGTTGACGTAAGAACGAAATAGCGCAAGGCGATCGGGGCTGTTAAGCGTGGTCTGCCATTCGCACTGGTAAGTGTCCACTACGGCCACCATCTCTTTTTCCAGTTCATCGGCAAGGCCCAGGCTGTCGTTGAGTATGACGTCGCGCAGATATTCAATGCCGCCTTCGAGGTTATCCATCCAGGTGCTGGTGCGTTGCAAACGGTCGGCGGTGCGGATGTAAAACATCAGCAAGCAGTCGATGATGCGGATAAGCGTTTCACGGTCGAGATCGCTGGCAAACAGATCGGCGTGGCGTGGTTTCATGCCGCCGTTACCGCAAACGTAGAGATTCCAGCCTTTGTCAGTGGCAATCACACCAATGTCTTTGCTCTGTGCTTCGGCGCATTCCCTGGTGCAACCGGAGACTGCCATTTTGATTTTGTGCGGGGAACGCAGGCCTTTGTAACGATTCTCTAATTCTATGGCGAGGCCGGTAGAATCCTGTACACCGTAGCGACACCAGGTTGACCCCACGCAAGACTTCACGGTACGCAACGATTTGCCGTAGGCGTGCCCGGTTTCAAAGCCTGCCGCGACCAGTTCCTCCCAAATGGCGGGTAGTTCTTCAAGGCGTGCGCCAAACAGGTCGATGCGCTGGCCGCCGGTAATTTTGCTGTAAAGCTGGTAGCGTTTTGCCACCTGCCCGATGGCAATCAACCCGTCCGGCGTGATTTCCCCGGCAGGTACACGTGGCACAATGGAGTAAGTCCCGTCTTTCTGGATATTAGCGAAATAGCGGTCATTGGTGTCCTGAAGCGGGAGATGTGCCGGTTTGAGCAGGTACTCGTTCCAGCACGAAGCCAGCACCGAGGCTGCCAGTGGCTTGCAAATCTCACAGCCGTGACCATGACCGTAACGGCTTATCAGCTGTTCGAAACTGTGGATATGGTTAACGCGCACCAGGTGGTAGATTTCCTGACGCGAGAACGGGAAGTGTTCGCAAATATCCTTTTTCACTTCAACGCCCTGCTCTTGCAACTGGTATTCCATCACCTGTTTCACCAAGGCTGAACAACCGCCACAGCCCGTTGCTGCTTTGGTACAGGTTTTAATGGCGCCCATGTCGCCCGCACCGTTGCTCACGGCAGAGCAAATATCCGCTTTGCTGACGTTATGGCATGAACAAATCTGCGCGCTATCGGGGAGTGCTGCCACGCCCAGCCCCTTCGGCGCGCCACCTGCCGACGCAGGCAGGATCAGGCTTTCGGGCTGTGCAGGGAGCGCCATGCCGTTGAGCATCATTTGCAGCAGCGTGGCATATTCCTGACTGTCGCCCACCAGTACGCCGCCAAGGAGTGTTTTATTATCGGCAGACACCACGATTTTTTTGTAGATCTGCTGCGGGCCGTTAGTCCACTGGTAGCTTTGGCTGCCGGGTGTGCGCCCGTGAGCGTCGCCAAATGACGCCACATCAATGCCGAGCAATTTGAGTTTGGTGCTCATATCCGCACCACGAAAAGCCGTTTCTTGCCCGGCAAGCGTTGCCGCCGTAACACGCGCCATCTGGTAGCCCGGTGCGACCAGACCAAAGATTCTCCCTTCCCACAGAGCACATTCACCGATGGCATAAATTGCGTTATCGCTGGTCTGGCACTGGTCGTTAATCACCACGCCACCGCGTTCACCAAGCGCCAGGTCGCACGTTTTCGCCAGCGCATCTTGCGGGCGGATACCGGCTGAAAAGACGATTAAATCGGTGCTGAGCGTTTCTCCATCGGCGAAATTGAGTTGCAAACCGTCAGCATCGGTAATCGCTGTTGTCGCTTTACTGGTATGCACCTGAACGCCGATATCGCTGATTTTCTCGCGCAGCATCGCGGCCCCGGAATTATCGAGTTGCACCGCCATCAGGTTGGGCGCGAACTCCACCACATGGGTTTCCAGCCCCAGCTGTTTAAGGGCATTGGCGGCTTCCAGCCCCAATAACCCACCACCAATCACCACCCCGCGCGTGGCATTGCGGGCACGTTGCGCGATGGCATCGAGGTCGTCGAGCGTACGGTAAACAAAACAGCCAGCAAGATCGTTCCCCGGCACAGGGGGCACAAACGGAAATGAGCCTGTCGCCAGCACTAATTTGTCCCAGTAAGTCTCGCGCCCGTCGTTGTCACGCACCAGGCGTTGCTGGCGATCAACCGCCACGATTTTGCTGTTACAACGAAGTTCAATGCCGTATTCGTTAAAGAAATCTCCTTGCACCATCGAGAGTGAGTCAGCACTGCGCCCGGCAAAATATTCCGACAGATGGACGCGGTCATAGGCCGGATAACGCTCTTCACCAAACACAACAATGTGGTAGCGCTTATGCAGTTGCAGTGCCACGCACTTCTCCAGAAAATGGTGCCCGACCATGCCGTGACCAATTACTACCAGCGTTTCTTTTGTCATGTCGTCATTTCCGGCAGCCGGCGGCTGCTCATCAGAGTGGTATTCATCAAACAGCACGCCAGGCGTAACGGGTGCCGCGTTGAGTAAAATGTCGGTCAGCGCGTTGGCGGGTGTGATATCCCCCAGCAGTAACGCACCAACCAGCCTGTCACCGCGCAGATGCAGGCAGCGATAATGTTTTGTCAGGGGATCAAAAGCGGTAAGAACACGCGAGTCTGGCTGCTCGCGGATTTCGCCTGCGGAAAATAGCGGGATGCCGCTCACTTTCAGGCGTGTGCCACGATCCAGGTAGTGGAAGTCATCGCTGATTTCTCCGCACAGGCGAGCGGCTAATACATCGGCTTGTTGCAGGCATGGCGCCACCAGGCCCCATGTCTGCCCATCAATTTCGCAACATTCACCCAATGCGCTGACGTGCGGTGTTGCACTGCGCAGTTGCGCATCGACGGTAATTCCACGTGTGCAGTCCAGCCCGGCCTGTTGTGCCAGAGAAATATTCGGTTTCACCCCCGTGGCGATAACCACCCGCCCGGCAGGCAACACGTCGCCATGACTCAGCAACACACTGTCTGCGTTGATGCGCTCAATGCCACAACTTAACTGGCAGGCAATACCGCGAGCGGCAAGATGCTGTTCAAGCAGCACGCCCGCCTGTTGATTAAGCTGAATATCCATCAGCCACGGCTGGCGGTGCACCAGAGTGACGGGAATACCGCGCGCGCAAAGTGCAGCCGCCGCTTCCACACCCAGCAAACCACCGCCAAGTACTACGGCATCGCCTTCGCCACCAAGAATGGCGTCAACATCAGCCAGCGTGCGAAAGCCGTGAACGTGGGGCAATGTGTGGCCGTCTATTGGCGGAATAAACGGGCGTGAGCCGGTGGCGAAAACCAGTTCGTCGTACTCAAGCGCACGCTTTGCCGAGCGCACAATCTGGCGCTTTGTATCAACGTCCAACACCGCTTCAGCGGTTAACAGCTCGATATCATGGGCACGATACCAGGCCGCAGTGTGTAATTGCGTTGCACTGGCAGGTTTTTCCCCGGCAAGTACCGGCGAGAGCAAAATGCGGTTGTAGCTCAGAGCGGGCTCTTCACCAAAAAGGGTGATAGAAAATCGCCCCGCTGCTCGCACCACAATTTGCTCCACCAGGCGGATTGCCGCCATGCCGTTGCCGATAACAATCAGACGTTGCTTCATGAGCCGTTCCTCAGGCAGCCTTCGGCTGCTTTTCGTACAGGAAACGCAGCACCTGCTGGCGCAAATGGTGGTAACGGCTGTCTTCTGCCAGTTCGACGCGGTTGCGCGGGCGCGGCAAATCGACATGCAGCGTTTCACCCACCGTGGCCGCCGGGCCGTTGGTCATCATCAGCACGCGATCGGAGAGCAAAACGGCTTCATCAACGTCATGAGTGATCAGTACGATGGTGGTGTGCAGCTCCTGTTGTATGTGCATTACCGCATCCTGCAAATGGGCACGCGTCAAAGCATCCAGCGCCCCGAACGGCTCGTCCATCAGCAGCACTTTCGGTTTCATCGCCAACGCACGGGCAATGCCGACACGCTGTTTCATGCCGCCGGATATTTCACCGGGTCGTTTGTTTATCGCGTGGCCCATTTGCACGCGTTCGAGGTTGTGAACTATCCATTCGCGGCGCTCGGCGCGGTTCATGGTGCGGCAAAAAACCTGATCCACCGCCAGGGCCACGTTTTCAAAACAGGTCATCCATGGCAGCAGTGAATGGTTCTGGAACACTACGGCGCGCTCCGGCCCCGGCCCGGCGATTTCTCGGTTGTCGCACAACAACCCGCCTTCTGATGGCAAAGTGATCCCGGCAATCAAATTTAGCAGCGTGGATTTGCCGCAACCCGAGTGCCCTATCAGGCTGATGGTTTCACCTTCGGCGATATCAAAACTGACGTTACTCAGGGCTAAAAATTCGCCACTGGCAGTGGAAAAACGTTGGCTAACATTCTGAACCTGGATGATTTTCTTCATGTTCTTCTCCTTATTTTTCCCAGCTGAAGCGACGCGCCAGCAGCATTAAACCCTGTTCGAGCAGCAGCCCGACCACGCCGATAATCACAATCGCGATGAGGATGTTTTCGACGTTGAGGTTGTTCCACTCATTCCAGATCCAAAAACCGATCCCAAGCCCCCCAGTCAGCATTTCGGCGGCGACGATCACCAGCCATGCAATGCCGATGGATAAACGCACACCCGTGAGAACAGCGGGTAAAACGGCCGGGAACAAAATTTTCCGCATCACCGTCCATTCGGAAAGTTTCAGTACCCGGGCCACGTTGAGGTAATCGTCCGGGATGCGCTTCACCCCTTCGGCGGTGTTAATCACCATCGGCCAGATGGAACAGATGAAAATAGTCCAGCTCGAGGCAGGCTCCGCTTTTTGAAACAGCAGCAGACCAATCGGCAGCCAGGCCAGCGGGCTGACCGGGCGCAAGAGCGAGATAATCGGGTTAAACATGCGGGCTAAGAAGGTAAAGCGACCAATCAGGAAGCCTGCAGGTATACCGACAATGGCGGCGAGTCCGAACCCAACGGCGACACGCTGGAGCGAGGCAAGAATGTTCCAGCCAATCCCCTGGTCGTTTGGCCCGGCGTTGTAAAATGGGTCGGAAAACAGCGTAATGGCTGATTCCAGTGTGCTTAGCGGCGTCGGGAAACCTTTGCTGTTCAGCGCTGCGATTTGCCATGCCACCACCAGTAACCCCATACCAAGAACCGCGGGGATCAGGCGCTCAAAAAGGCCAAGGATAAACTGGCGCCATTGTGGTTTACGGCGGCGAATGGTGACGGGCGGTAGTGTTATCACTTCCCCAACCGGGGCGCTAAGCGCCGTGGTGGGCGGTTTGTGTGCAGAATTGTTCATCTCATTCCCCTTAGCGTTTAATGGCAAAACTTGCGGCGTAAGCGGCAGGGTCGCTGCCGTTCCAGGTACTGCCATCCATCAAGGTGCTGGTGCGCATCTGGCTTGTAGGAACAGAAATGTTGCCCACGGCGCTAGCAGCCTGTTGATAGATGTCGATACGGTTGATGCGGCGAGCGACAGCAAGATAGTCAGGGTCGTGGTCCAGCAAGCCCCAGCGGCGGTGTTGGGTCAGGAACCACATACCGTCAGAAAGCCACGGGAAGGTCACTTCGCCGTCGCGGAAAAAGTGCATTGCGTGGTCGTCCTGCCATTTCTTGCCGATGCCGTTGTCGTATTGCCCGAGCATGCGCCCGGTCAGGAAATCGGCTTTGGTGTTGAGATATGCCCGCCCGGCGAGCACGTTTGCAGTTTCGCGTCGGTTGTCGTCACTGGCATCAATCCAGCGCGATGCCTCAAGAATGGCGGCGACTAACGCTCGTGCGGTATTGGGGTTTTGTTCAACCCAGGCACTGCGGGTACCGAGGATTTTTTCCGGGTGATCCGGCCAGATTGATTGCGAGGTTGCAGCGGTGAAGCCGATGCCATCGCTGATTGCCCGTTGGTTCCAGGGTTCACCGACGCAAAATCCCTGCATATTGCCGATGCGCATGTTCATGACCATTTGCGGTGGGGGCACCACCACGGTGCGCACGTCGGTAAACGGGTTAATGCCCGCCTGTGCCAGCCAGTAATAGAGCCACATCGCGTGGGTACCCGTCGGGAAGGTATGCGCGAAGGTGAAACTTCCCGGCTCTTTGCTGGCCACGAGTTTTTTCAGGCTTTGCGCATCCGTCACGCCCTGCTTTGTAAGATCCATCGAAAGGGAGATGGCCTGACCGTTGTTATTGAGCGTCATCAGGTTCGCCATCGATTGTTGTTTACCGGCGATACCCATCTCCAGACCATAAACCAGGCCGTACAGGACATGGGCAGCATCGAGTTCACCGGAAACCATTTTGTCGCGCACCGCCGCCCAGCTTGCTTCTTTGCTCGGTACAATCGAGATGCCATATTTTTTGTCGAAGCCTTTTACCGAGGCCATCACCACTGATGCGCAGTCAGTGAGTGGGATAAAACCGACCTTTACTGTGCTTTGTTCCGGTTTATCGCTGCCCGCAGCCCACACGGAATTGATCATGCCCGGCAGTAAATACGCCCCGCCTAATACAGCACCCGCCTGTAGAAATCGACGGCGCGACAAAGTTATGGTTTTTTTGCTCATCGGCTTCATCCTGACAAAAGGTAAAAAAAAAGCGCCCATCAATGTGGGTCAGCACATTGAGGGACGCCTTTGTCCAACCTGAAGCACACCGCCATTGGCGCAATTCAGGTAAAAGTTAGATTCAATAGGTTATTGCAACTCGCGTGCCAGTTTGGGAAGCCTGTGAATCCGTGCTTTTGCGAGAAAACACGTGGCCATTCGCACCACCAAAACGCACTAATTGCCCACCCTTTGTGCAACTACTCCTTAGTAGGTAGCTGCCAGATGTCGGCTACGGAAACCATCGCGCTCGCGACTTCTGCCATGCGTTTATTCTGGTTCATCGCCATTTTGCGCAGCGTTTGCCAGGCCTGTTCTTCACTGTATCCCTGATGGCGAATCAGCAACGCTTTTGCCTGGTCTATCACTTTTCGCTCATTCACCGTGGCCTGAAGCGACGCCAGTTGCTGTGCCATGGTTTCGAGTTGTTGGGCCTGCTGGCGTACCAGCGGCAGAAGATGGCGGTCAAGATAGTGCTCGCTGTGGTTGCCGCCTCGCCCCGCAACCCAGTGAGCAAATTCGTTATCGTTAAGGGGGGTTTGCTGTAAAACCTGGCCAAGCGCCTGCTGCACCTGCGCCATCACGGCGTCGATAAGTTTATCCTCCACCTCTTTTAAGGCATCAATTCTGCTGGTTAACAGCGTAAACCAGCGTAATGCCAGCAGCGCCTTATCACCATCAGCCGGGAGGCGAGTACAAGCCATGCGTCTGAGCTGCTCGGTTTCCCGGCATGGTTCGCCACAGGCCTGGTATTGCAGGCGCAGCGGTTCATCGGCCATGGTGCAAAACACATCAAAACAGCGTTGCTGGCTATCAATACGATCCACCAGTTGCTGGCGCAGCGTGTCGCTAAATTCCCCTTGCGTAAAACCGAGTGCACCAATCGCCCGCTCCTGCCCCGCAAACTCTTTGCCCTGCATAAAACTGAACAATGCCGCAAGCGTACGAGCAACGCCTGCATCGTCCACCACGTTGCTGGTTTCGGGGACAATACTGAGCAAGTGCCGCAGCGTGATATTGAATTGCTCCATCGCCTTTAGCGGCGTGATTTGCTGCTCTGCAATATTTGTTCGCAGCACCGGTAAATACTCAAGGTAATGCAGGGCGCAGGCCAGACTGACCAACAGCGCACTGCCGGGTAGGTAATCTGGTTGCTCAATCGCCTGTTTGAAAAGACCCAGTTCGTGGTCAACTTCCTGCATACAACGCTGCCGTTCGGCACCAAACAAGTGGCCCGATGAACACAGCCAGATGTTGGAAGCCCCGCGCTCACGTTGTAGCATGTGTGCAAGCCTGGCTATCCGTCCGGTAAGCTGCCCGATTTGCAGAATGTCCTGCAACTGCTCGCGCCCTCGGGTTTGCGCCACCATTAAAAAGTCACGGGCGGTTGAATTCATAAACGCTCCTGAACGGCGAGTGATGATTTGAGTCATTCAGATAAGCAAGAAACATGCCTTGAGGGGCAAAGGAGAAGCAATGCAAAAAATTGTGATTATCGCCAACGGGGCTGCTTACGGCAGCGAGTCTTTGTTTAACAGCCTGCGCCTGGCGATTGCGTTATGCGACCAGCAGCCACAACCGCAGGTGAAACTTTTTTTGATGTCTGACGCGGTAACCGCAGGTCTGCGTGGCCAGAAACCTGCCGAAGGCTATAACATCCAGCAAATGCTTGAAATTTTAACAGCACAAAATGTGCCGGTGAAATTATGTAAAACCTGTACCGACGGGCGTGGCATCACGGTTCTGCCGCTGGTTGATGGGGTAGAAATTGGCACGTTAGTCGAGTTAGCCGAGTGGACGTTAAGCGCCGATAAGGTATTAACGTTCTAATTAATGCCAGATTAAATGATGACCAGCAGCAGATTTTCCGCATAAAAATTCATCTGCTGAATGGTTTCAGGAATATCTACACTAAAGTTGATTCGTTACAGCATTTTTTGATCAAAGTCAGCATTTCTGATACCAGGGTCTGGTGTTATGCATGAAGTGTGATTTGTGAACAACATCACTGATTGCCTGAAAAACCAGCGGCGCGGAAGTCTAACTTTGATGTGATAGCGGAGTATAAAAATGCCAGTAGTGAAAGCCAGTCTGCATCTTTTTGGCGGTGATACCGTGGTGGTTCGCTGTTCAAACAATTGCCATATTCATTTGATGAGCGACACCAGCTCTGCGGGTAAACCACAGGCGGATATTCTTAGTGTGGAAGATAAGCAGTCTGCTTATTTGACAGTGCCGTACAGCGGGACGTGGAAAGTGTTGATTGACAGCCACAGCAAATCACTTGAGCACTCAATCAGTTATGTAGCAGCATAAAGACCTCATCCCGGCCCTCGTTTTGAGGGCTACTTTCTTAACAGGATGAGGCTCAGAAATGATCAGGCAAAGCCAGGCTGGAAATCCCCTTCGTCGCCTTTCGGTTGCAACCAGTCTCTGACTTTATTCACCAGCTCATCAAGACAATCGTCGTGCATGCCACGTTTAATAAGCTCTTGTTCGAGCGAAAACAGATACTGCGCGTTGGTGCCCAGCGGGCCACTGGCGGCGGCAATCAATGGCGCGATGATCTCAGCTCGCGTGTCAGCTTCATACAGCGGGTGTCGCGGGTCCATAATAAACACCAGCGCATTCACGACCTGGCCATTATCAAGCTCAAGCTTGCACCACGTCGGCAAATAGCAGCCGGTTATCATCTCGCGCTTCCACACCAGCGTCAGCTCGTCATGAAGAATGGCTTCTGGCAAGCGGTAAGCAAGCCCGGTGGTGCGCCCACCCTCTTTCAGGGCAAGCATGCGCCCAGGCTGGCACGCGGTGCCGCGCCCTGCCGTCAAACGCAGGCAAAAAGCGCGATGCCAGCCGACAAGCGTACCTGCCGCTGACTCTTCATATTCAAATGCCGGGTTCCACATCAGGGAACCATAGCCAAAAATCCATACTGGACTGCTATCGGGACGGCAAGCGAGCGTTGCGGCGAGTGAGGCCGAGCGCTGCTCAGGGGTCCACAACAACGATTCCTCAATGGAACCAAAAGCCGTCTTACAATCCGCTTTCATTAAGAAATCACGTGTTAACACGATACACCTCCGCCACTGCAAACTTCCTTGTGACTACATCAGATTTGCCTTCCGGGCTTTTATTTCGCTGCTTAATATTAAAACAACATATACCTGACCATAAGCAATTAGCGGGACGCTGGCAAGTTTGACGGCGATCACAAAACAATAAAAATGTCATATTAACTTGCCATACTGAAGTGTGTGGCGGAGTTTGAAGATGAATATCAATACATTATGTACGGTTTAGCTTTTCTTATGCCATTTGTCGTCGTCGCCCTTTTGGTAACCGTGTTTCACCGCCGCCCATGCAACTTTATGGGCTGTTTCTTCGCGGCTGGCATCATCGCGGCGATCTTCTTTGTCTTTGTACTCATCCCAGGCGCTGTTAAACGCCTCTTTGTAGATATCCTGGGCATGAGCAGGAAGGACGTTTTGTACGCTTTCCGGGAGGTCGTTTCGGCTTTTATAAGGCATCGCGCCATCCTCAGTTGAGTAAATCTAAAGTGTGAAACACCAGGTACGATCCTGCCAGTTAAAATCGCTAATTGCATTTATGAAAAAGGTATCTTGATGTTTTGTATTATTTAAAATCAGTAAACATCTATTTTTATTCATCAGAAATACTATGGCTATCTAAGCGGTAAAACTGAGTAAATTTTCCCGGAAAACACCCATTGTTTGCTATTTTAACGGGGACTTAATGTCCGACTATAATCAATAAATAGCTTAATGCCTGCACAGATGGAGATGTATTTTGACCAAAACACAACATGAGGCGGTGAAAACCCGTCATAAGGAGAGTTCGCTCATTTTCCCGGTATTAGCGCTGGTCGTACTGGTGATGTGGGGAGGAAGCCAGTCTTTTCCAGCGGTTATAGGGATTAATATTCTGGCCCTGGTGGGCATTTTAAGTAGCGCCTTTAGCGTCGTTCGTCACGCAGACGTTCTCGCGCACCGTTTAGGCGAGCCTTATGGTTCTCTGATTCTGAGTCTTTCCGTCGTTATCCTCGAAGTCAGTTTAATTTCCGCATTAATGGCGACGGGTGATGCCGCTCCAACGCTGATGCGCGACACACTTTATTCCATCATCATGATTGTGACCGGCGGCCTGGTTGGTTTCTCATTATTGTTGGGAGGCCAGAAGTTCGCGACGCAGTACATGAACCTCTTTGGCATTAAACAGTATCTCATTGCCCTGTTCCCGCTGGCGGTGATTGTGCTGGTGTTACCCACAGCGCTACCTGAAGGCAACTTTAGCACCGGGCAGGCACTGATGGCGGCCGCCATTTCAGCCGCAATGTATGGCGTATTCTTGCTGATTCAGACGAAAACGCACCAGAGTCTGTTTGTTTACGAGCATGAAGACGAGTCCGACGATGACGACCCGCATCACGGCAAACCGTCGGCACACAGCAACACATGGCATGCCATCTGGCTTATCGTGCATCTGGTTGCGGTTATTGCTGTCACCAAGATGAACGCGGGGCCACTCGAATCATTGCTCACGACATTGAACGCCCCGGCGCAATTTACCGGCTTCCTGGTCGCGTTGTTGATCCTCTCCCCTGAAGGTTTAGGGGCATTGAGAGCGGTGTTAAGTAACCAGGTTCAGCGCGCAATGAACCTGTTCTTTGGCTCCGTGCTGGCAACCATTTCATTGACCGTTCCTGCGGTGACACTGATTGCACTATTGACGGGCAATGACCTGACCTTTGGTTTAGGGATGCCGGAGTTGGTGGTGATGCTGACGTCATTGGTGCTGTGCCAGATTTCATTCTCGACCGGGCGCACCAACGTCCTGAACGGCACCGCGCACCTCGCGCTGTTTGCCGCTTACCTGATGACGATATTTGCCTGACGTTTGCCCCTCACCCCACCCCTCTCCCTCAGGGAGAGGGAGAAAACCGTTAATCCCCTCTCCTGGGGGGAGAGGGTTAGGGTGAGGGCTTTAACTTTTACTTGCTGGTATCCAGCGGCTCGAAGTTCTTCACCAGGTCATCAATGGCTTTGATTTGCTGGAGGAACGGTTCAAGTTTCGCCAGTGGCAATGCAGATGGGCCATCGCAACGCGCTTTATCCGGGTCCGGGTGAGCTTCGATAAACAGACCGGCAAGGCCTGTCGCCATCCCAGCACGAGCCAGTTCAGCAACCTGCGCACGACGGCCGCCTGATGCTGCACCAAACGGGTCGCGGCATTGCAGTGCGTGAGTCACGTCGAAGATAACCGGTGAGCCATTAGAAACTTGTTTCATCACGCTGAAGCCCAGCATGTCGACAACCAGGTTGTCATAACCGAAGTTTGCACCACGGTCACACAGGATAATTTGATCGTTGCCACCTTCGTGGAATTTATCAACGATGTTACCCATCTGGCCAGGGCTTACGAACTGTGGTTTTTTGACGTTGATGACTGCGCCAGTTTTCGCCATCGCTTCAACCAGATCGGTCTGGCGGGCGAGGAAAGCAGGCAGCTGAATCACATCAACCACTTCCGCAACAGGCTGTGCCTGGCTTGCTTCATGAACGTCAGTGATGATTTTCACGCCGAAGGTTTGCTTCAGTTCCTGGAAAATCTTCATCCCTTCTTCAAGGCCTGGGCCACGATAGGAGTTGATGGAGGAACGGTTGGCTTTATCGAAAGACGCTTTGAACACGTAAGGGATGCCCAGTTTCTGGGTCACAGTGACATAATGCTCACAAATACGCATCGCCAGATCGCGTGATTCCAGCACGTTCATGCCGCCAAACAACACAAACGGCAGGTCGTTTGCGACCTTGATGTCACCAATCTTAACTACTTTTTGTTCCATCTTTATCTCGCCTTGTTGGGAAATATTTAAAAATTTAGCATCAGTGCAAGATGATCTGTTTTTGCGAAATAGAGTTAATTTGCGCTTTGATCATCTCGCTTATCGGGTCTTCCGGGCACTGCTCAACAAAGTAGCTGAGATCGATGAGTGCCACATGTTCGCAATCGAGCTGAGCATATATCAAGCCACGGTCGCGGATTTCATAAGGATCTTCCGGGTTAAACTGAAGCAGAGCCTCGCTGGTACGCAGTGCCAGCTCCATCTGACGCTCTTCCATCAGCGCGGATTTCATGGTGTCGAGTAATTTACGCACCACTTCCGCGTTATCTGCTTCATCTAAATCTTCATCGAACAGCTCTGCGGTCGGCCCGACATTGCCCTTTAACCACACTTCCAGCGTGTGCTCATTGAGCGTGTCACCGTTGAATGGGTTGATGAGCCACATTTCACCGTCCATCCAGTCGCCGCGTAAAATCAGCTGCGTCGGGAAAATGACCGGCGTTAATGGGATATCCAGGCGCTCAGCTATCCACAACAAAATAGCGCCCAGCGACACCGCACTGCCCTGGCGTTTAGTCAGCACATTATCGAGCCACAAAGCATCAGACAGGCGGTAAACACCGCTGGAGTCTTTAAACCCCCAGGCTCCGTAGAACAGTTCGATTAACTTTTCGAGCTGCACATCCTGGTGTTGACCTTCGCAGATCTCTTCACGCGCCAGGCTCGCCAGGCTTTCCAGTTGTGCTCGTACATCTTCTGCCGGGAAATCATCACGGATCAACTGCGAGACTAAAATCATGCCCTCGCACAACGGCGCCTGATTGAATTCGAAATCGGCTAACGACCTCATGACTTACCCCAGTAATGGTATTTTTGTAGTGGCGAGTTTAATGATGATGTAAAGCACCACCAGCGCCAGCAGAAAGGTAAAACACCGAACTTGCTGACTGCGCGGGCGCTTGCCCAGCACGATAAACCCTAAAACGATATAGATAATAACGCCAAATAGCTTCTCAGTCAGCCATGCGCCTTGTGGCGTGAAGGGATAGAAATGCGTAATCATCACAAGAGCAGCGCCAGTGACCAGCAACACGGTATCATTCACATGCGGAACAATGCGCACCCAGCGCTTGTTGGACATGGCTGAATCACGGTATTGCCACCAGTAGCGTAAAACGAACAAGCTCACGGAAATGAAGACTGTCAGAATATGCAAATGCTTGAGCGCAAAGTAAGTTGCCATAAAGCTAGATTCCTTATTTCCCTTTATTTTTAAAGAAAGCGTCCTAGTGTCAGGCGGTCATTACCACCGTAATCCTGACAGCTTTGTATCTCGGTATATCCGGCTTGCGTAAACAACTCGCGAACTTGTGCCGCCTGAAGCCAGCCGTGTTCAAGCAGCAACCAACCGCCCGGTTCCAGGAAGTTTCGCGATGACTCCACCAGAACGAGTAAATCGGCTAAACCCTGGTTATCTGCCACCAGCGCACTGCGTGGTTCAAAACGCACATCACCTTGCGAAAGGTGCGGGTCTTCCCCGTCGATGTAAGGCGGGTTGCTGACAATCACCGCAAAACGTTCTGTATTGAGCCCACTAAACCAGTTACTTTGCAAGACCTTAACATTGGTTATTCCGAGGCGGCTCGCATTATCGCGCGCAAGCTCTACCGCTTCCGGGATCAGGTCAAGCGCGGTAACGTCGCAATCCGGGCGTTCGCTGGCAATGGCTAAAGCAACCGCCCCGGTGCCCGTGCCTAAGTCCAGCACTGAACATGCTGATGCAGGCATTCTTGCGAGGGCTTGTTCAACAAGGCATTCGGTATCCGGGCGCGGGATAAGTGTGACGGGGGATACGCGCAGTGGCAGCGACCAAAACTCACGTTCACCGACCAGGTGCGCAACCGGCTCGCCCTTCACTCTTCGAGCCAGCAAAACATCAAGCTGTTGCTGTTGTTGTGCTGTCAGTTCGGTTTCACCGAATGCCAGAATGAAGGTACGCGCCTTTTCAGTGACAAAGCCCAGCAGGATTTCCGCGTCACGACGCGGACTTTCACTTTCCTGAAGCTGGGCTATTGCCTGCTGTAACCAGTGCTTAAAATCCATTAATCCTGCTCAGACAGCGCAGCTAACTGGTCTGCCTGATACTCCTGCACGATTGGCTCGATAAGCGCGTCGAGTTTGCCTTCCATCACTTCGTCCAGGCGATACAGCGTCACGTTGATGCGGTGATCGGTTACGCGGCCTTGTGGGAAGTTATAAGTACGGTTACGGTCTGAACGGTCACCACTGCCCAGCAGGTTACGACGCGTTGAAGCCTCTTCCTGCTGGCGTTTAGCCATTTCTGCAGCACGAATACGTGAGCCCAATACCGACAACGCTTTGGCTTTGTTTTTATGCTGCGAACGCTCGTCCTGGCACTCAACCACGATACCAGTCGGCAAGTGGGTAATACGAATTGCAGAGTCGGTGGTGTTAACGTGCTGGCCGCCCGCGCCCGATGAGCGGAAGGTATCAATACGCAAATCGCCCGGGTTGATATCTGGCAGTTCCGCTTCAGGAATTTCCGGCATGACCGCAACGGTACATGCGGAGGTGTGAATACGCCCCTGAGATTCGGTAGCTGGAACACGCTGAACACGATGGCCGCCGGACTCAAATTTCAGGCGACCGTAAACGCCATCACCACTGATTTTTGCGATCACTTCTTTGTAGCCGCCGTGTTCGCCGTCATTGGCGCTCAGGATTTCGACTTTCCAGCGACGCGATTCAGCGTAACGGCTGTACATACGGAACAAGTCACCAGCAAAAATGGCCGCTTCATCGCCACCCGTACCGGCACGAACTTCCACAAACGCATTGCGTTCGTCATCGGGGTCTTTTGGCAGCAACAATACTTGCAGCTGCTGTTCTAATTCTTCGCTGTCGCTTTTCGCCTGGTTTAATTCTTCTTGCGCCATTTCACGCATTTCCGGGTCATCAAGCATGCTTTGTGCGGTTTCAATATCTTCCTGAACCTGGCGCCATTGCAGGAAACAGCGTGAAACATCACTCAACTGAGCATATTCACGCGACAGCGCACGGAAACGGTCCTGGTCGGCAATTGTGGCAGCATCACCAAGCAGAGCCTGAACTTCTTCATGGCGCTCTTGCAGGGCTTCTAGTTTGGCAACGATAGAAGACTTCATGGGCGGTGTTTCACCTTGTAATAAGAGTTTATTTGCTAATCCAGCCCGAGGCTGTTACGCAGAATCTGCAGGCGTTCGTCATCCCCGTCACGGGCAGCCTGCTGAAGAGATTTGGTTGGTGCGTGGATCAAGCGGTTGGTTAACTTCCACGCCAGATCCTGAAGAACGGTTTCGGCATTGGCACCCTGCTGGAGTGCGCTCAATGCCTTTGCAGCCAGCTCATCACGAACGAGTTCAGCCTGACTGCGATATTCGCGGATGGTTTCCGTGGCACTTTGTGCGCGCAACCACGCCATAAATTCACTGCATTCCTGCGCGACAATGGTTTCCGCTTCAACCGCGGCAGCTTTGCGCTGCGCCAGGTTGCTTTGGATAATCGCTTGCAGGTCGTCCACGCTGTAGAGATAGGCGTTTGGCAGTTTACCGACTTCGGGTTCTACATCGCGAGGTACCGCGATATCGACCAGTAAAAGCGGTTGGTTACGGCGGGCTTTCAGGGCACGTTCCACCATACCTTTGCCAATAATCGGCAAGGGACTCGCGGTTGAGCTGATAATAATGTCCGCTTCCTGCAAACGTGAGTCGATGTCGCTGAGACTGATGACTTCTGCGCCAACTTCGTCAGCAAGGACTTGTGCGCGCTCACGCGTACGGTTGGCGATAATCATTTTCTGAACGTTATGTTCCCGCAAATGGCGCGCCGCCAGTTCGATTGTTTCACCGGCACCGACCAGTAGCACCGTCACGGTCGATAAGGACTCAAATATTTGCCGGGCCAGGGTACAGGCCGCAAACGCGACAGATACAGCGCTTGCGCCAATTTCGGTTTCGGTTCGTACACGCTTGGCAACAGAGAAGGACTTCTGGAACATCCGCTCCAGTTCACTGGAAAGCGAGTGCCCTTTTTGGGAGTCGGCAAAGGCTTTTTTAACCTGTCCGAGAATTTGAGGCTCGCCAAGAACCAACGAATCAAGGCCGCTGGCGACGCGCATTAAATGCGTGACGGCTTCGTTGTCATGGTGCCAGTAGAGGCTTTTACGCACTTCCTCTTCATTGAGGTTGTGGTAATTACACAGCCAGCGCACCAGTTGTTCATGCAGGTTTTCCTGCTCTTCAACACTCAGGTAAAGCTCAGTGCGGTTGCACGTCGACAACACGACTCCACCCTGCACCATCGGCTGTTCAAGCAGGCTGTTCAACGCCTGGCCGAGCGTATCCGGCGAAAACGTAACACGTTCTCGCAACGAGACTGGAGCTGTTTTGTGGTTGATGCCAAGTGCTAAAAGGGTCATTGAGCGGTTGTGAGTAATACCGATGTTGATAAGGATTAACTCGGCGCATCATACAGGATGCGCGCAGTCAATAAAAGGGAGCCACCCCTTGTGAGGTATCATCGCAATTAATGATTTAAGACAACTTGACCGTAGACGACCTTGCCTGCCACCGCTAGCATAAACAGTTAACAACTAAAATTAATGAGAAGGATCCGCCGCCACTATGTTTATGACGAAACCCCGTCTGCTGTGCCTTGCGCCACTGGCAAGCCTTGTTTTGACTGCTTGTGTGACTCCTCAGTCAACGGGACCAGGCAAAAGTCCTGATTCTCCACAATGGTTACAACACCAGCAGCAAGTGCAAAAAATCACCCAATATCAGACGCGTGGTGCTTTTGCTTATCTCTCCGATAGCCAGAAGGTATATGCGCGTTATAACTGGCAACAAACCGCGCCAGACCGTTATCGTCTGCTGCTAACGAATCCTTTAGGAAGTACTGAGCTGGAATTGAACGCGCAACCTGGCACGGTGCAACTGACTGACCGCAATGGCAAAAAATACGTTTCTGATAATGCCGAAGAGATGGTGGGTAAGCTGACGGGAATGCCGATCCCGCTTAACAGCCTGCGCCAGTGGATCCTCGGCCTGCCGGGTGAAGCCACTGACTATAAAATTGATAACCAATATCGCCTGAGCGAAATCAACTACACCCAGGACGGCAAAACCTGGAAAGTGGTTTACAGTGATTATGACGACAGTGTGCAACCTGCCCTGCCATCAAACATGGAATTGCGCGAAGGCACACAGCGAATCAAACTCAAAATGGATAGCTGGACGGTTAAATAATGAGAAAGCGTTGGCCATCACCGGCAAAACTGAACCTTTTTTTGTATATCACTGGCCGTCGCGAAGATGGCTATCATAATTTACAAACTTTATTTCAGTTCCTCGATTATGGCGACACCATCATTATCGAGCCCAGAAATGACGGCCAGATTTGCTTAGCTACGTCTATCGAAGGGGTGCCGGATGAAGAGAATTTAATTGTCCGCGCCGCCCGATTATTGCAAGACACGGCGTTGCTGATGGGCTCATTACCCCAGGGCGCTGGAGCCGACATCAGCGTTGAAAAACAGCTACCAATGGGCGGCGGTTTGGGTGGGGGTTCGTCAAACGCGGCAACCGTTCTGGTGGCGCTCAACCATATCTGGAACACCGGCCTGACTGAAGATCAGCTGGCGGCACTTGGTGTCACCCTCGGTGCAGATGTACCTGTTTTCGTCAGAGGATTTGCCGCCTTTGCAGAAGGGGTTGGTGAGAAACTTACGCCCGTCTCCCCGGCTGAAAAATGGTACCTGGTTGCCCATCCGGGTGTCAGCATCCCGACACCGGTCATTTTTAAAGATCCAGAGCTTCCAAGAAATACCCCGGTTAGATCAATTGACACGTTATTAAACTGTGAATTTGGTAATGATTGTGAGGTTATCGCAAGAAAACGTTTTCGTAAGGTTGATGAGCTGCTTTCCTGGCTGTTAGAATACGCGCCGTCGCGCCTGACCGGCACCGGCGCTTGTGTGTTTGCTGAATTTGACACCGAGAACGCTGCCCGCCAGGTGCTTAAGCAAGCCCCGGAATGGCTGCATGGGTTTGTTGCGCGAGGCGTTAATGTCTCCCCGCTGCATCAGGCCATATCCGGGCAAGCTGAGTATTGGTGACAACGTCACCTTGTTTCAGACGTTGCATCAAGCTCTTTATACACCGCCTGGATGGCGCTACCCCGCCCGCATAAGCTGCGGTAGTACCATCCGCCACTGGACGCATGCCTGAGGTTTTTCTCGTGCCTGATATGAAGCTTTTTGCTGGTAACGCCACCCCGGAACTAGCACAACGTATTGCCAACCGCCTGTACACCTCCCTTGGTGACGCCGCCGTCGGTCGTTTTAGCGACGGAGAAGTAAGCGTACAAATCAACGAAAATGTACGCGGTGGTGATATTTTCATCATCCAGTCCACCTGTGCACCAACCAATGACAACTTAATGGAATTGGTTGTAATGGTAGACGCCCTGCGCCGTGCTTCTGCAGGTCGTATCACCGCTGTTATCCCTTACTTTGGTTATGCTCGTCAGGACCGCCGTGTGCGTTCCGCCCGTGTGCCAATCACCGCGAAAGTGGTTGCTGACTTCCTCTCAAGTGTTGGGGTTGACCGTGTTCTTACCGTGGACTTGCACGCAGAACAGATTCAGGGCTTCTTCGATGTTCCTGTAGATAACGTCTTCGGTAGCCCAATCCTGCTGGAAGATATGCTGCAAATCGGCCTGGAAAACCCAATCGTGGTTTCTCCGGATATCGGTGGCGTTGTGCGTGCTCGTGCTATCGCAAAACTGCTCAACGATACCGACATGGCTATCATCGACAAACGTCGTCCTCGCGCTAACGTTTCTCAGGTTATGCATATCATCGGTGATGTTTCTGGCCGTGATTGCGTACTGGTAGACGATATGATCGATACCGGCGGTACTCTGTGTAAAGCAGCTGAAGCGCTGAAAGAGCGTGGTGCTAAACGTGTGTTCGCTTACGCAACTCACCCGATCTTCTCTGGCAATGCGGTTCACAACCTGCGTAACTCCGTAATCGACGAAGTTATTGTTTGTGACACCATTCCATTGTCTGATGAAATCAAAGCACTGCCAAATGTCCGCACCCTGACGCTGTCCGGTATGCTGGCTGAAGCAATTCGCCGTATCAGTAATGAAGAATCAATCTCTGCGATGTTCGAGCACTAATCGAACTCGCTTAAAAAAACCCGCTACGGCGGGTTTTTTCTTTTTGTAGAACGCAAAGCCACCAGGTCGCTGTAGCAAGGTCGCTACGGCACTCAGTCAGCAGCATGTAATTAAGTTTAGCCTCCTTCACCTGCCTTAATGACAGATGATGCGCTCACGGATGGAATCAAAGTGAAAAACGTATCTTCTTCTGTATTACCTTTTCGCGCTCTGGTAGACGCTTGTTGGCGCGAGAAATACACGCTTTCCCGTTTTAGCCGCGACATTATTGCCGGCATCACCGTCGGGATTATTGCCATTCCCCTGGCGATGGCGTTAGCTATCGCCAGCGGTGTGGCGCCACAGTACGGCCTTTATACATCTGCTATCGCCGGGATTGTTATCGCGTTAAGCGGGGGTTCACGCTTTAGTGTTTCCGGGCCGACCGCCGCATTCGTGGTTATCCTCTACCCTGTCGCTCAGCAGTTCGGTCTTGCCGGTTTGCTTATCGCCACCTTGATGTCTGGCGTGTTTCTCATACTGTTTGGTCTGGCGCGATTTGGCCGCCTGATTGAATACATCCCCCTTTCCGTGACGCTCGGTTTTACCTCCGGGATCGGGATTACCATCGCGACTATGCAGGTGAAAGATTTCTTTGGCCTGACGCTGGCACATGTACCGGAACACTATCTGGATAAAGTGGCAGCACTGGCTATGGCAATGCCGACAATTAATCCTGGTGATGCGGCAATTGGCGTTGTGACACTCGGCGTGTTGATTCTCTGGCCGCGTCTGGGTATTCGTTTACCCGGCCATTTACCGGCACTGCTGGCCGGTTGCGCGACGATGGCCATGGTTCATGCGGCAGGTTTCGATGTGGCAACCATCGGCTCACGCTTCCATTACGTGTTGGCAGATGGCACTCAGGGCAACGGCATTCCACAATTGTTGCCGCAACTCATGCTGCCGTGGAACATTCCTGATTCTAACTTCACGCTAAGCTGGGATTCCTTAAGCGCCCTGCTTCCCGCAGCATTTTCGATGGCGATGCTTGGCGCGATCGAATCGCTGCTGTGCGCTGTCGTGTTAGACGGCATGACTGGCACCAAACACAACGCCAACAGCGAACTGATTGGCCAGGGGCTGGGCAATATTATTGCGCCATTCTTTGGTGGGATTACCGCCACGGCGGCTATTGCTCGTTCAGCGGCCAACGTGCGTGCTGGCGCAACCTCACCGATGGCGGCTGTGATTCACGCATTACTGGTGATTATGGCGCTGCTGGTGCTGGCACCGCTGCTCTCGTGGTTGCCGCTTTCGGCCATGGCGGCCCTGCTGCTGATGGTGGCGTGGAATATGAGCGAGGCGCATAAAGTGGTAAGCCTGCTGCGCCGTGCGCCAAAAGACGACATCATTGTGATGCTTATCTGCATGTCACTGACCGTACTTTTCGACATGGTCATAGCGATAAGCGTCGGGATCGTGCTGGCATCGTTGCTGTTTATGCGCCGTATCGCGCGCATGACTCGCCTTGCGCCGGTGAACATCCCCACACCTGAAGGCGTACTGGCATTGCGCGTGACCGGGCCACTGTTTTTTGCCGCCGCTGAAGGTTTGTTTAATGACCTTGCCCAACGTGTAGAACAAAACCACCTGATTATTCTGCAATGGGATGCCGTGCCCGTTCTGGATGCCGGTGGGCTTGATGCGTTTGTGCGTTTTGTAGAAAAAATGCCGGAGGGTTGCGAGTTGCGAGTGACTAACCTGGAGTTTCAGCCGCTAAAAACGCTGGCTCGCGGAGGTGTTCAGCCGATTGCTGGTCGTCTGGCTTTCTTCCCGGATGTTCAGTCAGCACTGGCTGCGTAGTCATTTTTTGCCCAAAAAAACGGTTCCTGAACAGAACCGTTTTTACACTTATTTCCTACTAATGTTTAGTACGAAAAGTATTAACTGTGGCGATGGCTATCATTACGACGGCAACGTTTATCAAAGTGGCGGATCCACCAGTAACGGTCGCCCACTTGTTCGTGTCCACCAACGCGCGCGCCGGCCAGCCAAAGCACTGCGCCAACGAAAATGCTCAATACGGCACCATGAGCGAAATATTGCGGGAAGTTGAATTGAGGGAGTTGGTTTAAAATGGAATAACCAACACCACCTACCATAACGACAAGCCCCAACCCCATGAAAATGTTGCCGAGTAACGAAGCGTTTTTGCGTTTCATATGTCACCTCTGGGTGTTCCTGGGTCGGCGGGGAAAATCCCCATTCCTTGTGTGTAAAGTATAGACAACACCGCTCCGAATTATGTGCGTGGGCGATCACAATTACGAATGAAAGGTCTACAAATATTTACAAATAACTCGCTGAATAGCATCAAATTCTAATGGTTTTCATAATGAACTATTCAGTAATTCAATGGTTGCAGCAATGTGACTTTGTCATCGTGCCGGGAGCACAGTAAACTACGCGGCTCTGGTCTGTTTTCAGGATATTAAACGTGAGTATTAAATTAATAGTTGGCCTGGCAAACCCAGGTGCGGAATATGCGGCAACCCGCCATAACGCAGGCGCCTGGTATGTGGATTTGCTGGCCCAGCGCCATAACCAGTCGCTTAAAGAAGAAAGTAAATTCTTCGGCTACACGGCGCGCATAAACCTTGCCGGAGAAGATGTTCGCCTGTTAGTGCCAACCACGTTTATGAACCTTAGCGGTAAAGCGGTCGGCGCGATGGCGACATTCTTCCGCATCGCACCCGATGAAATTCTGGTCGCCCATGATGAGTTAGATCTCCCGCCAGGTGTCGCAAAATTTAAACTCGGCGGCGGCCATGGCGGCCATAATGGCCTGAAAGATATCATCAGCAAATTGGGCAATAACCCTAACTTTCACCGCTTACGCATTGGAATCGGCCATCCAGGCGATAAAAACAAAGTTGTCGGTTTCGTGCTGGGTAAACCGCCGCTGAGCGAGCAAAAGCTCATTGATGATGCGGTAGACGAAGCGGCACGCTGCACCGAAGTCTGGCTAAAAGAGGGTTTGACCAAAGCGACCAACCGTCTGCATACCTTTAAGGCGCAATAGCACCTGAGCGGCAGCAAACCTGGATTTCTGCGCCCGTTATATGCCTTTTGCGTGTATAATGGGGAAAGTTATGATCATTTTATCAATGAGGCATCAACAACTCATTGAATATCAAGTAATTAAGGTGAATTAAACCATGGGATTCAAATGCGGTATCGTCGGCTTGCCGAACGTTGGTAAATCAACCCTGTTCAACGCGCTCACCAAAGCGGGAATCGAAGCTGCAAACTTCCCGTTCTGTACCATTGAGCCGAACACTGGTGTGGTACCAATGCCGGACCCTCGTCTGGATAAATTAGCCGAAATCGTTAAACCACAGCGTATTCTGCCTACCACCATGGAATTCGTGGATATCGCCGGTCTGGTAAAAGGTGCGTCCAAAGGTGAAGGTCTGGGTAACCAGTTCCTGACCAACATCCGTGAAACCGAAGCTATCGGCCACGTTGTACGTTGTTTTGAAAACGACAACATTATCCACGTGAACAACAAAGTCGATCCAGCTGATGACATCGACGTCATCAACACTGAACTGGCACTTTCGGATCTGGATACGTGTGAGCGTGCAATTCACCGTGTGCAGAAGAAAGCTAAAGGCGGCGATAAAGACGCAAAAGCTGAACTGGCTGCACTGGAAAAATGCCTGCCACAGCTTGAGAACGCCGGTATGCTGCGTGCCCTTCCTCTGACTGAAGAAGACAAAGCCGCAATCAAATACCTGAGCTTCCTGACGCTGAAACCAACAATGTACATCGCGAACGTCAACGAAGACGGTTACGAAAACAACCCATACCTCGACAAAGTGCGTGAAATCGCTGCTGCCGAAGGTTCTGTGGTTGTTGCAGTGTGTGCCGCTGTTGAGTCTGACATTGCTGAACTCGACGATGCTGACCGTGATGAATTCATGGCAGAAATGGGCCTGGAAGAACCAGGTCTGAACCGCGTAATCCGCGCGGGTTACGAGCTGCTGAACCTGCAAACTTACTTCACCGCTGGCGTGAAAGAAGTTCGTGCATGGACTATCCCTGTTGGTGCAACCGCTCCACAAGCCGCAGGTAAAATCCACACTGACTTCGAAAAAGGCTTCATCCGTGCTCAGACCATCGCGTACGAAGACTTCATCACCTACAAAGGTGAGCAAGGCGCGAAAGAAGCAGGCAAGATGCGTGCAGAAGGCAAAGACTACATCGTGAAAGATGGCGATGTTATGAACTTCCTGTTCAACGTCTAAATAGCTTCTATTGTCTCATGAGATCTCACTGCATCTCATGAAGAATAACAAACCCCATAAAATCCACGCATTTGCGTGGATTTTTGTTTTCATGACGTCTCATACAATCTCGCTACAACGCAGCTAAAAATGAGTACAGGCATGAGTACAATCAGTTTCCATCTTTATTTTAGGTGAGTACAATAGCGGTATAGTAAATAGTCAAGGACTCGCTATGCTCACTGATACGCAATGCCGCACGGCCAAGCCGAAAGAAAAACTCTATCGGCTCAATGACTTCAACGGTCTCTATCTCGAAGTGAAACCCAATGGCAAAAAAGCATGGCGCTATCGGTTTAAACTCAACGGTAAATCCAGCATGTTTGCGTTGGGCGAGTATCCAGCGGTAAAACTCGCCGAAGCGCGAGAGAAATGCGAGCAAGCACGTAAGCAAGTCGCAGATGGAGTTAGCCCGACACAAGCTCGTCAGTTAGAAAAGATCCGTAAGGTCAACGACGCATCCAACACCTTTGAGCTTATCGCTAAAGAGTGGTTGCAGATGAAAGATTGGGCAGAAATCACCAAAACACGTCGCCTTGATATGCTGGAACGTGTTGTATTCCCGGCAATTGGTAAACTCCCGATCAGAGAGATAACCCCACATCATATTTTAAAAATACTACAAGAAACAGCAAAGCGTGGTGCACCGACCGTTGCTGCTGAAGCCCGACGCACAATCTCATCTGTCTTTGAGTTAGCTGTAGCGACTCTTAGGGCAGATAGCGATCCCGTCTGGCCTGTTCGTAAAGCACTTCCAGCAAATAAGACACAGCACAAGCAAGCCTTAAATCAACAACAAATCGGGAAACTGCTGATAAGTTTTGATAACAGCCGAGGTACATATCAGGTTAACTATTGCATGTGGCTGATGTGGTGGACGCTGGCAAGACCAACCGAAGTCACTGAAGCGGAATGGTCTGAATTCGATCTTGATAAAGCATTGTGGACCATTCCCGCAACGCGAATGAAAGCCCGCAGAGAACATCTTATTCCCCTTCCCTCTCAAGCCATTAAAATGCTCAGAACCCTCCATGGTTTGACAGGACATCGGCAGCACCTATTTCCGGGACGAGATAACCCACGCGGCCCTATGACATCGCACTCGTTGCGTCAGCTTCTCAAGAGCCTTGACTGGAGTGGTACATACAGCCCGCATGCAACAAGAACCACTGGCAGCACACGCTTGAATGAAATGGGATACCGACCTGATGCTATTGAAGCGCAATTGGCCCATGCTGATACAAATAATGTACGCCGTACGTACAATCATGCGACTTACCTTGATGAGCGTAAAGTGATGATGCAGGACTGGGCGGATAAGCTTGATGGGTGGATATTAGAGCTCAATTAATTTGTACTAACTCGTTCTTATTCTGCCACCCTTGCGACTCTGATTCCAATCAGGTCTGACAGTCAGCTCAGGGCCAGAAGCGGAACTTGCTTACATCGTGCTATGTTAGTTTGCCGGGAGCAGGTCAGGGATGTTATGCCTGAGATCGAAGCCATTTCCAATGACACAATTGTAGTTGTCTGCATAGCCCTCTCACGTCAGATGACCTGTTTGCGTTGAAATACCAGAATATCTCGTGTTTTATAACAGCAAATACCTTATACCCCCGAAAAATTATGGAAAAAATCAGCCCCGCAACAGTTCAGTTCATCAAACTTGGTGAGGCAGGTGAATGGGAGCAGCAGTGCCTGTCGGAGGGCACGCTTCGGTTTGGTTATCATAAAACCCCGGACAATCTTTGCGTTGACGACCGATGGGAAGACGTTCACAAGATATGGCTTAAAGAGCGGAAGGGAAATAAGGCCAGCGCCAGCAGTGACGTCAGGCAGATCAAAACTTTCTACACGGCAGATGAAGATACACTATTCATTACCATCAGGGGGGGATTTCTTTACTGGTGTCGACCCGTGGGGCCGGTTGAGGTACTGGCAGATAGTAGCCGGGTCAGAAAAACGATAGAGGGGTGGCAAAACACCAGCGTTGGGGGAGCGCGATTAACCACGGATCACCTGAGCGGAGACCTGTTAAAGGTCCAGGGGTATCGGGGTACGATCTGTAACGTAAGCGCACATGATTACGTTGTGAGAAAAATCAATGATGAAGATCTCCCTGCGGTGTCTGATGCTAAGCAGGCTGAAGTAACGTACCTGGCCGCGATAAAAAATCTGTGCCAAATGCTGACTTGGCAGGATTTCGAGCTACTGGTAGACCTTGTTTTTTCAACCAGCGGGTGGCGGCGCACCAGTATTGTCGGTAAAACCCAAAAAACGCTGGATCTTGAGCTTGAATCCCCCACCACCAGCGAGAAAGCTTTTGTTCAGATTAAATCATATGCGGACGCACATGCATTCAGCGATTACGCAAAACGGTTCAGAGAAACCAGTGCCTATGAACGGATGTTTTTTATCTGGCACAGCGGACCGTTATCCGAAAATATCAAAGCCGAAGGCATCACGTTAATCGGCCCGGACAAGTTAGCAGGACTCATTCTGGACAGTGGTTTATCAAGATGGCTTCGTAAAAAAGTTTCATGATATTCCGGCTGTTTCTTCAACTCATCGGCAGTGAATCAACGAGATAAGGCTCCGGAAACGGGCTTTACCTAGACGCCATCGGACCTCAGCCGCAGGCGCGAAATGCCTACTCAAGCAGTTCGGTGAAATTTACCGGCCTGCCGGTAAGCGCAGTAGGGCTGAAGACCCGCGGAGCCGAAGGGGGCACTAGGTATGATGACTGTGATGACTCTTATGTCTTGAATACATAGTCAATAATCACACCTTTGATCAATGTCATTTTGTTCAATAGTTGATCATTCTGCAGAAGTCTGCAGTTAAATGCTCTTTTTCAGGGATCGTATGGAAATTAAATAAATTTTGTTCTTCAGTTTAACTGAAGTCTGATTGATATTATTTTTTACAACCTTTTATTTAATATTAATATCAATTATTTAAATACAAATGAGTCGTTAATGAATTCCAGAACCTGCAATAAACACTGTCTTCTTGAACAGTATCCTCTGACGTGATAGCTTCAAAATATTACTGTTATTTAGGAGAAATCTCATGGCGACTTCTGTATTGGCTAACTGGCACGGTCATGATTATCAGGCTCGGTATTTCTGGATTGAGGCATCCCGGCTTAAAAATCCCCAACAAGATTTCGTCGTAGAAGTTTCCTATGAAGCCGATGGCCCTAAAGCCTTTGATGACGTGATTACGCGTTATAATCCCCCCCGCCGCAGCACCGGGCCCGATCGGATTCAGGCCGATTACTATCAAATCAAGTTTCACGTTACACAAGCCGCTAGCTTCGGATTCGCGGACCTGATTGACCCTGCATTCATTGGTGCTGAAACCTTCTCGATCCTTGAAAGGCTAAAACAGGCAAAAGGAATTGAGCCTGCCAACTCTGCTTTTCATCTTGTCACGACAGATCGAATTATCGATGAGGACCCGCTTGGTGAAATAATCAGCAATGTGGATGGCTCAATACGACTCGATAAGTTGTTTGATGGCACGACCGACAGGAGCCGTAAGGGAAAGGTTCGCAAGCTCTGGCGCCAACATCTTAAGCTTTCCACAGACCAAGAGCTGGAGCAGGTGCTTTCTGGTTTTCACATTCAGCAGTCACAGCCCACGCTTGAAGCGATGCGTGAAAAAGTTAATACCTGCTTCCAGATCATTGGTTTGATAACCTGCGAAACAAGTTCGGACTTCCGTTTCGATGGCGCTGCGCGTGCCTTACGCAGTCAGGAACGTTATCGCTTTACCCGAGAGCAATTCACAGTCCTTTGCGAGGAAGAGAACTGGATCAGATCGGAAGCACCTGAAAGCTTCAGAAATGTTGCGCTACGCTCTTTCAGCGATGGGCCACTGGACATCATGGATGCGCTTCCGGAACACACACTCTCCCTGCTTTCTCTCTTCGAAGGTAGATTTCCCTCCCCAGGCATTGAGTGGAATGATGTTATTAAGCCCCAGGTAGAAAACTTCCTCACAGGTATCAGGCAGACGGAGCGTAAAGTTCGGCTGTATCTGAATACCCACAGCTCCCTTGCAATGCTTGCCGGCAAATGTCTTGGTCACAAGTCAGGCGTAGAAATCGAACTGGTCCAGAAAGGGAGATCGGGTGATTCTATCTGGTCTGAATACGAACCCCACAACGAACCTGCTGCGGTTATCGAGATCGAGACTGTCGGAACCGGAAGCGATGTTGCAGTAGTGCTCAGCATGGCGAGAAATGCGCTGCCAAAAGCGCACGCTTACATACTCGCAAATCAGCCTGACATAGGACGGATCATTCATGTCACCCCTGCAAACGGGTACGGGCAACGATCTGTGAAAAACGGTTCACATGCCGTAGCGCTTGCCGAACAGATATCCGATGCCGTCACGTATGCAGATTTACCGGTTGAGGCAAGCTTGCATATTTTCAGCGCTGCGCCAAATGCCGTTAATTTTTATCTTGGCCAGCACACCGATTTTCTGGGGACATGCGTCTTTTACGAGTTTGACTTTCAACGCCAACGAGATGGCTCCTACCTTCCTTCATTTAAGGTTTAATCACCATGGAACTTCAACCTCAGTTCAACGAATTTTTAGCAAATATCAGGCCGACTGATACACAGAAGGAAGACTGGAAAAGTGGTGCAAGGACACTGCGCGAGCGCCTGAAGAATTTCGAACCACTCAAGGAAATTGTCGTATCAACGTTCCTGCAGGGCAGCATTCGTCGTTCAACGGCAATCCGTCCGCTCGGCGATAAGCGCCCTGATGTTGATATTGTCGTGGTGACCAATCTTGACCATACCCGGATGTCTCCCACTGATGCAATGGACCTGTTCATCCCATTCCTCGACAAGTATTACCCGGGTAAATGGAAAACTCAGGGGCGCTCTTTTGGCATTACCCTCTCCTATGTCGAATTGGACCTGGTGATCACCGCCATCCCAGAGTCAGGGGCAGAAAAAAGCCATCTTGAGCAGCTCTATAAGTCAGAGTCAGTTCTGACTGTTAACTCTCTGGAAGAGCAAACTGACTGGCGCCTGAATAAAAACTGGTCCCCCAATACGGGATGGTTGTCTGAGAGCAACAGTGCGCAGGTAGAGGACGCCCCCGCTTCAGAATGGAAAGCGCACCCGTTAGTGCTACCTGACAGGGAAAAAAATGAGTGGGGCCGGACGCATCCTCTCGCGCAGATCAGATGGACCGCTGAGAAAAACCGCGTTTGCAACGGTCACTACATCAACCTTGTCAGGGCGGTGAAATGGTGGCGACAGCAGAACAGCGAAAACCTGCCGAAATACCCTAAAGGCTATCCGCTGGAGCATCTGATTGGTAACGCTCTGGATAATGGAACCTCCTCAATGGGCAAAGGTCTGGTTCAGCTGTTGGACACTTTTTTGTGCCGTTGGGCAGACATTTACAGCCAGAAAGGTAAGCCGTGTTTGCCAGATCACGGCGTTGAAGAACATGATGTGATGGCGCGCTTATCAACCGAAGATTTCTGTTCATTTTATGAGGGTATTGCGGGTGCGGCGGAAATTGCTCGTAACGCGCTGGCGTCTCAGGATCCTCAGGAAAGTGCAGAACTCTGGCGCCAACTGTTCGGATCCAAGTTTCCTTTACCCGGTCCTCAGGGCGGCGATCGCAATGGTGGATTTACAGTGCCAAGTAAACCAGCAGAACCACAGAAAACCGGGCGCTTCGCTTGAGTACAGTCGTTCAGCAGGTGCCAGGAGAGCTGCAGGCAGCGTTCACCCTTATCAATAATGATCCCAGGATGCGGACGAACAATGCCTGGGCGCTCTCTGCTGACAAGAGATGGTCGCTTAAATTCACCGCCGGGCTTTCCGTACCCTGCTCCAGGTTCATGCCAGACAACAGCGTCTGGCATCTGGTCCTCTGGCAGGAAGAGGCTCAGATACGTATAGAGGTCTATCCCGATAAATCGGAAGGTATATCTGCAACGTTTCAGCACCAAAACTACAACTTTTCGGCTGCGTCTACCCCCGGATGGACATCAGGAAATCCGTGTCTTGAGAATACGCCCGCCGCATTTGGTCGTAACTTATGGGGGCAGGAACCCGAAGCATTACTCGACCGAATCAGCTGGCGACTCAGCAGGCTGCTGCTCTGGATTGACGCAGCTGCACAGGAAAAACTGGCCACAACCGGGGATGCTGTTGAACTCCCCGCCTTCCCCGGTCAGTCACCCTTTACCGTGATCGGTTTTAGCGAACAGATTGATGATCTCCCTTTCTGGGCATCGAAAACAGGAGAATGGGGGTTTGCAAGCAGCACTGGATTGCCCGGTGCGCGCGGTACCCACTTTTTGCGTGAGTTTTTTGATAACAAAGGAAAGCTAATCCGGACAACCAAATGGTCCCCGTTCATGCGCAAAGGCGCGAGAACAACGAACGCAGTGTGGTCTGTTTTGCCTACCCTCCCCGTTCTGGCTCCTTGGCAGGCACCCAGGACCTGGCAGGAGCTCAGCCATTGCTTCGCACAATGCGGGTTATCACTGCCGGACCTCTTTTCAGATATTGGGCGTTCTGTCAGAGCCCTGCGCAAGCAACGCGCGCCCGGATTACTCTTGCTGGGTTTTCCGCTGGAAAACAAAATTGGAGATGAGCCAGCGCGCATTCATTGGCTGGCGCTGCGTCTGGCCGGTCTCAGTAATACAATGACAAAACGCCCCGGATTCCGCCCAACGGAACGGAATCGCAGAGCCTGGGATCGCGAACAGCCACTTTCACAGGAGCCCATCAGGTGGGTGAGGACGCAGAACTGGGCTGCCGACCAGCTCAGAACACGTGGCGAAGCAGCCAACGACATTCGCAGCAAAAAGGTGCTGATAATCGGTGCAGGCTCACTGGGCAGCATGATTGCAGAAAACCTGATGCGCATGGGTGTTGTCAGCCAGGGCATTCTGGATGCAGACCTCCTACAGACCGGAAATCTGAGCCGTCACGCCCTGACAATGACGTCAGTTGGCCATAACAAAGCGGCCGCGCTGGTTGAACATTTGAATCGTATTCTGCCTGACGCAAGTGCACGTTCATTCAGCTGCGCGTTTCCCCCTGAGAGTGAGGCGGCAAAAAACTCACTGCGTAAGTACGACGTGATCATTGATTGTACCGGTGATGATGGTGTTCTTAAGTCATTGGCGGCATTTGACTGGCAAAGTGAAAAAATATTTATCAGCCTGGCTATGACATGGCGGGCTGAAGGTTTATTTGCGTT
This sequence comes from Buttiauxella brennerae ATCC 51605, assembly GCF_001654925.1. Taxonomy (GTDB): domain Bacteria; phylum Pseudomonadota; class Gammaproteobacteria; order Enterobacterales; family Enterobacteriaceae; genus Buttiauxella; species Buttiauxella brennerae. The sequence goes on along the minus strand of NZ_LXER01000011.1, from coordinate 178,263 downwards.
TGCTGCCAGTGAAACAACGTTTCCGGTGACGGATGCTTCCAGCCGCTTCGACGCCTCAGCGTCACCTGAGATCGACATGGATGAGGCGAGAATAGAAGGCATCGGGTGCTGGCATCCTGTATTTCCGGCCCGTGCCGATGATGTACAGTTATGGGCGGTCGTCGGTACAAAATTCATTTGCCGGGTGGTCAGTGCGCCAGGGAGAATCTATGAATATTTTAAGCAGATGCCTGATGGCACTGTCGAGAGAGAGCCGCATGAGTATTAAAGATGTGACTTTTTCGAGTGAGGGTGCACTTTATACTGTCGTCATTAGCTCCTCAACCATTGAGCAGATGGTTTCCGAATGTCTTAAAGCTGGCGTAAATGAAACAGGTGGTATTCTGATTGGCTCATACAGCGAAGACAGTTCTACGGCAATGATCGTGGAAGCCACAACCCATCCAGCGGATTCACTCGCTGGCCGGACGACATTTCAACGAGGCGTCAGAGGGCTGAGGCCTTTACTTCATGCCCGATGGAAAACGGGATTGTATTATGTTGGTGAGTGGCATTTTCATCCAGGAGGCTCACCCGAGCCAAGTGGTGATGACTTCAGGTCTATGACAAGCATTGCAGCGAACCCTGACTACCAGTGCTTGGAGCCTGTAATGATTATACTTGGAGGGGATCCGGCAGGCTCATACAGTCTGAGCGCCAGTGTATTCCCAAGGGGAAACGCCCCCATCAGACTGCGAGAGGTTCTGATTTAATATCCGTTCCCTTTGCTTTCCATCAGACCATGGTCTTCAGGCCCGAAACGCGACTTTTTGCGGCCCGGCTGAGCCGCGCTCTGCCGGTTCGCGCAGTCGACAGATACTCAGGCTGGCCAGCGAGCCGAGGCGTTCATTGTGTGCGGCGTCACTTAATCATCGGTCCCATGAACGATTTCCATTGAGATGCTTGACACAAACCACACACGCTTATAAAACCGCTTTCCGGAACAAGAAAACGCGGGATTGCAGGAAAGATCGCTTTCAGAGCGACCATTACCAGACCATAAAGCCTGTGTCATTACCATCTGCCCCGCCGTTGATTCAAAAAGAATGCTGTCATCACTGTCCGCTTTTCGCTGTGAGTTCAACTAATGGATGCAACACACTGGTTAAATCGCTCTGCGGGTGACTCAAAGTCTAGTGTTTTTCTCGGCCTCTCTTTGAGCCCCCCACTTTTCGAGGACGTAATCCCGGATCTCGTCGGCCTGGGAGTCATCGCCGCCAAGAAAGCGTCCACACTGCCCGAGCCAGCTGTTCCAGTTATACAATCGGTTAAGCGGCTGTTCTGAGTCAGGCATCAGCATTCGATAGTCGTCGCCGTTGTCTTTAGCATCGCGACGAATCTGTTTGATACGTTGTCGCAATTGTGCAAATCCATCAGCCTTGTAGGCTGCATCCAGATCTGCATGAGGAGAACCCAGCGCCGCGAGTTTTTTTTCGATAGTTTTAACCGCATAAATACGAGAGTTGAGGCCCGCTTGTGTTTTGGCACCTCTGATCTCTAGCCATTCCCGAAATTCGACTTCGAGCATTCCCTATGTCCCCTCATTCAACGTTAACTCACTGATAGCTATCTTCGTGGATGATGGGAGGGCCAGCAAGGATATTGTTTAATACGAGCGACATTGTTATGCCATTCTGCACTCGTTTATCCCATTTATGCGCTTCGCCAACTGGAACACCGCTCTTACGCGGTGCACAGTTCTAGATCCCAAAAGCTGTACAAAACCCGGGTCCAGCCTGAAGTCTATTAAAAGGATTTCAATTACGGAAGGGTTTTAAGTTTTATATATCCAGTGACTAGTGTTGATACATCTATATAGATACCCCCCTTGACGGTCACTTCTAAAAAAAAGGGATTTACACAGAATCATAAACAGGATCGTTATATTAACTTAGTAACACAGCCCCCTATTATTTTACGTCCCGCGCAGCCCTGATTAAAGAAATGACATCTTCAGTATGTGTCATTTTAATAACATCAACTGCACTCCAGGTAATGTTCCGTAGTACAACATCGTCCTTTTTTATTTCAGGATAACGGTAACCCTCCTCATTCAAATAATTCGCCACTTCATCTTCTGAACACCGATCAACAATACGCTTCTCCCATATAACATTATACAAATCAGCAATCTCTTTCCCGGCCTTTGTCTTGGGGCGGACAAATGCATCATAGTAAAACTGATTAATCAATTCAGCCAATGCATAACAACGCCCACGGGTTCCTGGTGAAACGTCCTCACCGGGAAATACCCCCTTTTCAATGAGATTGTCCAGCCGGTTCTTAGTCGTTTCTGACATATAAACATCTACAGACGGGCCAAAATCTTTTTTCAGGGTACCACGACGGGCATCCTGCCGCTGCACATCAGAATTCGGTTTTAGTGCTTTGGAAAGGGTCGTTTTCTGCCCCTTTCGGGTCATTCTTCCAGCCATTTTGTAGCCTCCTTTGGGTGGCTTCACAGTATGAGAAATACAACCATCACGGTCGCGTGACGGTCACGCTCACAAACACCATATATATTTCGTGACCGTCACGCAAGCATCGCGAACCGTCACGCCTTTTCCAGTGTCAGGTCAGTAAAAAAACATCTTGTACCAAAGTGCACCTAAACAAGCGAAGGAGCACTTCGATGAACGAAATCAGGTTAATCAGGATACAGACCGTACTGGCGCGCTGCGCCGTGAGCCGGGCAACGCTCTACCGGATGATTGCCGCAGGTACTTTTCCGCGACAGGTGTCGCTCACGGGAGGACGTGCTGTGGCGTGGTTGCAACACGACGTTGAGGCGTGGATAGCTTCAAGAATGCCAGCAGGACGCTAGAGGTCGAGGGTTAGTGGCTTATGGGCGTGTTTTTGAACCGTCTATAAGCCACATATGCGCCCACTCAGAACCATGTAATTGGATTAATTGATATAGCCACTCACATGGATGAATGGTTATGGGAGAACGATGATGAGTATGAAGAATATAGATAATGGGAAGAAGTCATTAAAAGTTGGTCGTAGTAAAGATGGGCACCCGCTGAGAATGCGTGTTGATGGGATCACTATTGTATCCATGGTGGATGGTAAACGTGAGAAAAATACAATTAGAGACTGGGTAAAGAATATCATGGGTATGACTGAGCACTATTCTGTCGAGCCTGTATACCATAAAAAGAATGGTAAAAACCATTATCAGAAAGGGGTGAAAATATCCTCTGGCAGTACTATGTTGGTAAGAATTGACTATAAACCATACAGGGATAATGTGGGTAATATTCGCTTTGAATTCCGGCCACAGCATCTCACTGAAAATGGAATGAATAAGCTTATTCTGTGGCTGGCTGAAAGTGGACTGGCAGATCTTATTTTCACGATCTTTAAACGTGCATGGGTCACCCGTCTGGATGTGGCTCTGGATGTTTATAACTGTACGCTTGAGGATTATTTTTTTGGACTGAAACGCTGCTATACAGGGAATATGAATCTGGAAGGTGACTCACGGGGACTGACTCTGGGAACGGTGTACTCCCACCTCCAGATGTCAATTTATGAGAAAACTGATTTATTTGGGGTAGAATCTTCCATTGAAAAGGTAGAAACTTTGGGAAAAAATATTCTCAGGGTGGATGAATATGCTGATTTCCTGCGTATTGAGGCCAGAATTCGCCCCAAAAATACACCTCATTCAAAACAGGCCAACAGAGCCATTCGTCTGGCCGATCTTGATAAATTAGTTAACCCTTTTGAAAGCTTACAAATCTACCATAAAGGCCTGGATAACATGCTTCATGGGACTGATAACCGTTTTAGCTATAAAAAGGGACATACTCTGGCAAGAAATAAGCATGACTTTCTGAAACGCATTGGTGCCAGGAAAATGCCGAAACACCAGGAGAAGGTATTCAAACAATATGAATATGAACTCTTGAACAAGGGTGAAGTCTGGTCATTCTGGCCCGATTGCAAAGCAAAACTGGGTCTGCTAGGCAACCCGCCATTATGGGTAGCAACCAACAGAAATCGCTACTTTAGCTAAATAGCCTCCGGTAACCCCCTGTGAATACTCGCAGGGGTATATAAACGAATATTTGAGCCGATACAGCCTCATGTTCAAGGGGGCATTCACCGGGGTGGTGAATCACCCGTGCTTCCCGGCCCCCTTACGTCAAAACGAACTGTCTGCATATATTTGGGTCATAAAAATAGGTTCTGGCCCCGTTTGATGGTTTTAGCCAGCAGAGTGAGAAGCATATCCCCCAAACAGCTACCAGCAACTAAACCCTCTGGAGGCTTGTTGTACCACCACCTCACCACGGCAGTCGTAGCGGGTGGTCGTAGATATGTCAGCATGGCCTGCCAGCTGGCGTACAATGTTGATATCGATACCCTGCTCCAGAAGTTGTGTGATAAAGGTTCTACGCAAATCATGCGGGGTAAAATACTCCACGGCCGCCAGTTCGCACAGTTGTCTCAGTAACCCCGTCAGGCCGGTTGTCGTGAGCCTTTGATGCCCTGAACGGTCAGCACGGCTGATGCGACTGAACAACGGACCGTCATGGCCTCCCCTGACTTTCAACCAGCGTTTGAGTTGTGTACAGACTTTCCTTGCAAGATGAATTTCCCGGCTTTTGCGGCCCTTCCCTTGCCTGACCCAAACAATGCCAGTGGTCACATCGACGTCCTCAACGTTCAACGCAACCAGCTCACCGGCCCGTAGACCAGCGCCACACAAAAGCAGCAGAATGGCGCGGTCACGCTGGCTGCGCAATACCGCATATCCAGTCGCTGCGTCCAGCATCGCCCGGATTTCGCTACTGTCCAGTGCACGCCCCTGCCGGCGGGCATCTCCGCTGATTCGCCGGACTGACCGTATATGCGTCAGCCTGTCAGCATCCAGCAGACCCATACTGAACGCTGCCCCGGCCACGGACTTCAGCGCCGACAACGCCATATTCACCGTGGCAACGGCATATTCCGCATCCAGCAGGCAGGCTCGCACCCGCATCACACTGGCATAATCCAGCGTATGCCAGGGATAACTGTCAGGCGTACCTCCCGAACTGAGAATATCTGCGCAGCGCCTGAGCTGGCTCTGCATCCCCTTACGTCCCGCAGTTGTCAGTCCATCCAGCCACAATTGGGCGGGGTTTATGGCTAAGTTTCCCACAGCGCTGGCAGGGCCATGTCGTGGGGTGTTCTGAGTCGTTTTTGTGGTCATTATCCTCTCCCTGAAAAAGGGACTGTCCCCGACGCCAGTAAGGTGCCGGGGAATGAAGTCAGCGTGATTTCACGCCATGGCTCAGCAGATACGCATTCAGTCCCTGCCCCGCATCCGCCTCAAAATTCCATGCCCGCCACACAAGCAGCCCTTCAGCATCGCGTATCACCAGCCGGAAGTGGGCACGCTGGTCATCCTCAATGGTGACGTTGCAGTAAGCCGCAACAACAGCCTCCGCTTCACTGCGGTTAAAGGTACTCAACGGCAATGTCAGGCTCTCCGGACTCCTCTGCGTGGTCATGTCCGCAGGCGCATTGCCACATGGTGGGAGAGGCTCCTGAGTGGTGCTTTTTACCGACTGGTAACTGCCACGCTTCATAAGCCCTGCGGCCTTTCGTGCACGCATGACATCAGTGGATGTGATAAGCGAGGACCGTGGGATAAAACTGAAGCCCTTCTGGTCGGTGCGCACCAGGTCATACTTTTCAACTACGGCGTTCAGGGCGTCTGCCAGCGAAACCCCGGTATCAATGTGCTCCTGAATAACGCAGTCATCGCCAAACGGTGTGTCGTTGAGAGTCAGTCCATAGTGCTGACTGAGCAGATGCGTCAGCAGGGTACGCCAGACCATAACGGGTGACGGGCAGCACTGCGCCGCCCGCGTCGGCGAATCGGGTGATTTCTTCATATTGGTTATCTCGTAAGTCAAAAAAAGAAGGGGTTAACGTGGATAGTTCTTTATGGCTCAGGCTTTTACCGCTGGAGTCGGATAAATGGCGATATACACGTAACCACAGGAGCCGAGCGTGTCAGCCTCGCAGGTCAGCCCTTTTGCCTGCAGCATCACGCCGCTCGCCCTGCGCGGATCCAACTCACCGGACAGCAGCATGCCCTCCATCTGCTTCAGTAGCAGCGGGAAGGCCTGGTCCAAATGCCGCGCATCCGCCTCGCTGAACGTAGAGGTGAACCCGGCCCGGTCGGCCAGAAAATGTAGGCGGCGCCCCTCCTGCACCAGACGCGCCCCGAAGCGCGGTTTCACGTTGAGCGGAAGTCCCCACTGTGGCGTGAGCGCAGGGTCAGTCAAATCAGTTGGATTCGTCATTCTGTGTATTCTCAAGTGATGCATTGCCGGTGCATCGCTACCGGCAGTGCATGGTGGTGATTCAGCTTTCCCACAGCACATGCGTGGTATAAACCCCGCAGGCGTGGTAGCTCAGGAAATTGCGCTCCCAGAGCTTATAGAGCTCCCGGGCATCCCTCTGGGACATGTCGCCTGTCCGGCAGTGCCAGACATAGCCCTGTGACCAGCTGATATCGATGATTTTCTCCAGCTCCGGGTACACAGTGCCGACATAGCCAAAGTCAGTGGCGTAGTCCAGGCACCATTCATCCTCCTGATGTACCAGCCGGATTTCGACCGGGTGATAACCGCCCCGCTCCACACTGTAGTCCGGGTCACGAAAGTTGAGTGTCACGGCGGGGATATGGCGTTTATGGGCGGGAATGTCACCCGCCTCCGTCATCAGCAGTTCGAACAGATGCAGACTGACAGGCAGCAAAAAACCTGCCGGTTGAATAACGGCATTGATGTTCATGAGCAAAACCTCATTGTTTACAGTTTGAAATTGATGAAGGGGTAAAGCGGATGTGTCTTAACGTGGATAATGTGTATTAAACCAGCTAACTCAGAGCAGTCCGTGCTCGGCAAAGGAATACACGCTGTCGCCACCTACGATCAGGTGGTCTGTAACGCGGATATCCAGCAGTGCCAGCGCGTCCGTAATTTTCTGTGTAATGAATTTATCAGCCTGGCTCGGCTCCGGCTCGCCACTGGGATGGTTGTGCACCAGTATCACTGCGGCTGCATTATGAATCAGCGCCAGACTGACGATTTCACGTGGGTAAACCATGGTCTGGCTTAGCGTCCCGGTGAACAGTGTCTGATAGCCAAGAATATGGTGTTGCTGCGAAAGCATTATCACACCAAAAGCTTCACGAGTTTCCAGCGCCAGCTTCATGACCAGCCACTGGCGAACATCTTCAGATGAAGTGATTTTACGGCGATTGCGAAACTGGCGGGACAGCAGCGTGTGGGCAAAGCGGATAATCTCTTCGCGGGTCACCGGCTCCTGGGTCTGGTAATGACCGCTACGGTCACAGGCAATAAACGTCATGGTGTACTCCTTACCTTGCAGGTCAGAATTCACGTTCAACAAAGTAGATGGCATCGGGCAACAGCGTGTGACGCTTAAGTTCCGGTTGTACTGAAAAAGCCTCTTTTCTCTGGCTGCGTATCCCCAGACTGTCAAACAGAAACAGCCGGGTCGCGTCGGTGCGAATCACCACTGACCAGTGCCAGGTGGTGCCCAGAATCACCACTCGCTGCGCATGATTCTCAGGTTCAGCCAGCCAGTCACTTATATGCTGGAAAATCTGTCGGGTACGTAGAGAGAGTGAACGAAACGGGGTATGAAAATGCAGGGGGTAATGCCGGGAGTAGTGACCTGTGAGAAGAATGCTGTTGATGAGATGGTCCAGCTGTTCTTCATCGAGGCCAAGGGTCAGAAGGTCAAATAAGTCCCATCGTCGCCGGTAGTTGTCGAGCAGACGGTACATCAGTTTTTCCCTCTGTACTCTGCCATCGTAGAGATAACTCATGGTGTTAATCAGGCTGTATATACCGCACAAATAGTCGTGCTGACCCTGGCGGGACGCCTGCACGTCTCGGGGAAGTTTCATTTTAACGTTCCGGGGATGAGTTGATGGCTGAAAGTCAGCCTGGATGATGGTGTGGTAGTGGCTGGCGCATGATGGTCACCACTGTATTAATTATAGCAAAATCAATGAGTTATTGCAAATAATTCTCATTCCCACCCATCAGGACTGAAAGAAGCCCAGCCATAGCAATTTGCCACTCAGTCGAGCTTTGACGCTGCTCCAAGGTCAGCCGCCACCTGCGCCAGCGCCAGTTGCAGGAGCTTTTCCCGCGAGGCCGGTTTCATGGTACGAAACAGTTGTATCCACAGATTGAGCTGCTCGTCTGTTGAGGAGCCAGCGGCATCCCTTTCACTTTGCAGTGACATCCCGGCTGCGCTGATATGGTACAGAAAGCCCTTCCCTCGCGTTCGTTTGCGACGAATTTCAGGGTGCAGTGCCGTCAGCTTTTCCAGTCGCAGACGCGCCCCTTTTGCTGTCCCCGGCATTCCTTCCATCCCCACAAAACCTTCTGCCGTCAGCCATTCACCGACATCAGAAAATTCATCACCGTCTGTTACCGTCACGTTCTCAGTACTCATAAAAATTTCACCTCTTATCAAAGCGTTAGTTAAATGAGTGCAAATAACCCACAAAAGGAACTTGATAACTTCCCTTTATTCGCTTTTAATGATTCAGGTACTTACAACCTGGAGTTAATACATTGAGTAACTCAACAGCTTCGCAAAAAAAGCGAACCAAGGGAAGTGTCGGAAACTGGCACCGGGCGGATATTGTGGCGGCCCTGCACAAACGGGGGCTCTCATTGTCTGCGCTTTCCCGCCAGCATGGGCTGGCTTCACGCACACTCAGCAATGCCTTTGAGCGTCACTACCCACGTGCAGAAAAGATTATTGCAGATGCGCTGGAAACCACACCAGAGTTCATCTGGCCCGATCGATACATCAGGAACTGATGAAAGGAGATAATACAAAATGAAGAAATCCGCAGTTGTTCTGCTGCTGGCCATTTCCGGATGCGCCAGTGCAAAAACATTACCGATGGAGACATTGCAGGTACTCTATGATGCCTACGCAAACCTGAATAGCTGCCATAAATTTGGCTACATTGGTGATGAGGTATTGAACAGCCTTGATAAGGTCATACAGGCAAACCGCTATCAGGATAATTTAGGGAACGTAACGGCTTTAACGCAGGATAACATCAACTATTACCACTCACTTCATGACCAGTTCATTCTGGACCAGCAATCAAAAAGCTATAGCATTAACCAGAGCGGGATACGGTTTCAGATAAAAACATTGTGCGACCAGCTCAATACCACGTTGGGTGATCGGTTAGGGGTTAAGGCCAAGATTATTTCCCCGGATAATTTGCCTGAAAGCGCAAAGCCTGTTTTTAGTAAAGAGAGTAATCACAACGCTCCGACAATCCCAGAGGACCGCCCCATGACATGGGAAAACAGTCCGGTGCAGGGTATTCAGGTACGCTGAGGGAAAATACAATGAATAAATGGATAATGACTGCATTGCTCACCATAACAGCCTCTGCTCATGCTATCGCTGCATATCCCAAAAGCCAGCCTGCACAGGCTGCTGAAATCATGGTCAGAACGTGTCAACAACAGCGGACTGGTATAGATAAGGACAAGGCAATCAGTAGAGTTTATGACGCAGTAATTGACTGGCCCATCGCCTCCACAACGGCAGTTGCAGCCGCAATAGACGAAGGATGGAATTTTGCTGTACAGAATCCAGGTGTTAAATGCGACAGGGTTTATCTCATGATGATTGACATGCTGGCAGGGAAAAAGAACTGAGCTGCCCACTTCACTTTAATCGGCAAAGCTAATCTGTATTAGTAGGAAGTATACCTCATGATGTGCCCGATCGCAGGGCACCATTACATCAGACCCATGGTTATAAGCGAGGAGTGAATGCGAACTCATCAGCCGCTTAAGTCAGGTCGATTCAAGACATCACCAACTCAGTGTTGTGTGAATCAACTGGGGCAGGTCAGTCTTCATCAGAAATCAAATTCAAAGCACGTAAGCGCATGATAATTGCTGCAACAGAAACACCATAATGCTGTTTGAGTAGCAACAAACTATCTAGCGTTACAGGCAACCTGGCGGGCAACAAAGCTGATGAAAGCACTCAATATTATCAGCTGTCAGCAACCTGGCCATCGTTATAAGAAGGCGTCTAAGGAACACATTGAGATCCCTAATTATCTGGATCGCCAGTTTGCTGTTACCGAGCCTAATCAGGCCTGGTGCGGTGATGTGACTTATATCTGGACGGGAAAACGCTGGGCTTATCTGGCTGTAGTACTCGATTTGTTTTCCCGTTAACACCCAATGAATCAGAGCGATTGTCCTGGAAAAACTCTAAAACTGCGGCCAGTTTTTGTTGACCACTTCACTGGGATGCCGCACCGCTTGCAGACATCATAGCGATTCACGCTTCGTCGTGTTTTCTCATTCTCTCTTTTGGGTATTCCTATGATACCATCATAAAAACAGTTAGTTATACAAGAAGTAAGCATTCTTTAGAATGCATTAAAGAGCCCTAAATAAGGTGCTTAATTGCCCCATTTAGGAATCTAATAAATTGTTATACGTAATTCCAGTGCGTGGTAATGCCAGCTCGATATAACGAACCATCAATCGCGAGGATGGATTGAATGAAGTGGTCAGTTTTACCTTCGCTCCATGACCCCGCGAGCTGACTTAGGGGGAGAATATTGAGAATTCAATGTAGTGGAAACTCAAGGCGCCAGTTCTGGTGTACAGACTGGCAAAAAACAAAATGACTGGATCAATACGGATATGACTGATAACACGCAGAAAAAAAACAACGAGACGAACGAAATCATCATCGACTTGTTCGCCCCCAATCTTCCGGGCAGCACCAAGGAAGGCGACTTAATCCAGAAAGCGTTGCGTGATCAGCTAGTTGAAAGCATTCGAAGCTCGATTACTCTCCCTAAATTCAACAATCCATCAGAGGTTGTCCGATTTATTGATGAATCAGGCCGTAATGTGTTCTTTGTGGATGGTACTCGCGGTGCAGGTAAAACCACCTTCATCAATAGTGTGGTCAAATCACTGAACAGTGACACAGGTGTTGCCAGCATCAGCATCAAGTGTCTGCCGACCATCGACCCTACCAAGCTGCCGCGTCATGAACCCATTCTGGTCACGGTGACCGCCCGTCTGAACAAAATGGTATCCGACGAGTTAAGAGGAGACTGGTCGTCGAATAACCATAAAAAAAGAAAGGAACAATGGCAGAGTCACCTTGAACAGCTCAAGCGCGGTCTGCATCTGCTGACTGACAAGGAATACAAGCCGGAATATTTCAGTGACGCTTTGAAGCTAGATGCCCAGCTTGATTACTCCATCGGTGGCCAGAATTTGTCGCAAATCTTTGATCAACTGGTTGAACTTGCGTGTGAAATTCTCGGCTGCAAGGCCATTTTGATCTCGTTTGATGATATCGATACGCAGTTTGATACGGGTTGGGATGTACTTGAATCTATTCGCAAATTCTTTAACAGCCAGAAATTGGTGGTGGTGGCGACTGGGGATTTGCGCCTTTATTCCCAGTTGATTCGCGGTAAGCAATACGAAAATTACAGCAAAACTTTGCTCGATCAAGAAAAAGAGAGCGCCCGCTTAGCCGAACGGGGCTATATGGTCGAACACCTTGAACAGCAATATTTGTTAAAACTGTTCCCGGTTCAGAAGCGTATGCAGTTGAAAACCATGCTGCAACTGGTGGGCGAGAAAGGGCGAGTTCAAACCTCTGAAAAAATTAGCGTTTTATACAGTAAAGGCACAGATGGCATAAAGGTCAATACAGTTAGGAGTGCTTTGGAGAATATTGTTTCGAATGGTTTGAACATACGGGTTGGCTCCGATCTTGATATGTATGTTGATGAGCTTTTGAAGCAGCCGGTTAGATTGTTAATGCAGGTAATGCAGGATTATTACTCCCGTTTGCAAGTATCTGGTATATCTGAAAGTGTGCTGCTGAGGGATTCGTTATATGGAGCAATGCTTAGCAGTATTTATAGGGTGGGCTTGAATTATGAGCAACATCGGATTGGTATGGATTCTTTATGCGATGATATATTTAGATATTCACGTCAGGATCAAGAGGTTAATACCGGATTTTATCTTCGACCTCAATCAAGTTCTGAAGCTCTTAGGAATTGCTCTGTTTATTTAGCCTCTCAAGTAAGTGCTTTGTGTGGTGGAGGTCTTTCACGAATACTTCAACTTATGCTGATTGGATGCGGCAGTGTCAGTCTCTTTGATCATGTGAAGAAGCGACTTGGAGGGGATGTAGAGAAAACTCGACCAAGTATAGATATAGAGTTCAAGTCATATATGTCAATTGGTCGTCGTGAAAGTGTTACCAATTGGGCGAATAGAAGTTGTGCCGTTATCTCTGATGATGGGTTGCCAACCCAGTCAGCAGGTGTATATCTTGGGATGATACAAGTAAATAAGAAAAATCGTGGTGAGAAAGGAGTGTACAAAGCATTAAATATAAATTCAGAAAGAGGATTGGCGAAGCTTGCTGTTGCAGCCTCTCTTAGCTCCTCATTGACGCCAGTCCCATCGGATTTTCTGTCTGTTTTCAACCTAATTGGCGCCATTGCTGATCTAGCGGATATTGATACGAAAAGCCTGGTGGAAGATGACGCTGTCTCAGAAATAAATATGGGCGAGCAGGTATTTAATAAGGCTTTACTGAAGGTCTTGGCGAAGCCCACTTGTGTTGCGCCTATATGGTCTAAACATATGGATAAAGGCACAGTCGAGGAGGTGGAAGATCAGGACGTTGTTGGTGAACAGGAAATTAGTGAAGCAATGACGGCGCTTCTTGTTTGGAATCGCCTTGTTCTTCAAGAGTCATCAAGAATAAGACCTTCCTCTATATTAATAGGTAAGATATGGACCCGGTTGTTTTTTAATTTGTCCTCTATATCTGAAAAGCATAAAGCGTTGCTTGGTGGTGATGAAGATGCGCACCAAGGAAAATATGCAAAATATACCAATGCTGCAAAAATTATGCGATTTAATGTATTGGCGTTCCTTCATGCGGTACTGGTTGAAGAAGATGCTTATCATCGGATTGACGAGAACTCATTGTCTAGTATTTCTATTAAGTTTAAGCAAAATCCTGTTACATCTGTTGGTCAATTTGTCGCCAAGCTGGATTCAATAGGGAATTTGGACGGGTTGATAAAAACTCATCCGATTTTTTCTCTCATTGTAAAGTGCCCGTTAATACATCCGTTTCTTTTTCCTGTTGGTGGGATTAATTCGGCCGATACGCAGCTCCTCCAGCAAGAAAAATCCCTTCTTGATTGTTTGGATACGATTATTGGCGGAGAATTCCGTCTGAATGTGGATTTCGATAATTTGGGAAAAAATGATTCCTCATTTTCAGGTCTGGGAATTAGGAACTTGAATGTCACCAGTATTGCTGCTGCGCCATATGAATCAAAATCGGCAAAGAAAGATAAAACATATTCGTCAGATGATGGTCAAGATTAATCTGCTTAAGGATCGGATATGGAACGCTTTCTTCTTAACTCAACAGTATTGTTGGACCGGCTGAGTAACGTATCGTTGGATGAGGTATTACTTGATGACAGGGTGGAGTCATCCGTGTTCCTTGCACAATACGAACAAACGCGTAGTTTGCCTGATCATGTAGCCAAATCGGCATGGTCATCCCTGGAACAGCAACTCAAACAGCGAAATATGAAACTTGGTCCGGTAGCTGCCTTACGCCTGATCGCTGAAAAATTTGTTAAAAACGAGAAAGATGGCCCCAGAACCGATCTTGCTTTGTTCTCGGAATGGCAAACTCTGATGAGCCGTGTGTCGTGCCTGCCGGTTATGGCGTGTCATCAGGTCATTAATCCTGGGCCTGCCAATCAGGAATATCGTTTTCACTGGCCTTTGTATCCTTATCACCCGACGGTTGAGGACTACATTACCCGTGAACGCCTGCACGAAACTCACCAGCATCTGAATGGCAGTACCAGTGCGGAAGAGTGTTGGCTGGATGCACTCAGTCACCCAGAAGTGACCGTCAGAGATTTCGAGAAGGGATGGGTCTCGCAAGAGATGAAACAACTCTGTGGCCAGATTGATTCCTCACTGACGCCCAAAACCTTCAAGGCTCGTTTGCAAGTTGCCAACAATATTCGCGAAATCCTTTGTCGAGTAGCTCAGGGCGTGGAGTTGCCAGAGTGGATGGCGTCATTGCAGCACCCGCAGCAGTTGGCGGACAGCACAATTCTGCATCAGGGCAAGGAGTATGGGCTTGCGACGGTTTGGCCAACGGACCACAAATATAGTCAGGAGTCTGAATTTTGCTGGCTAACCGGGGTATTGGAAAAATGGCGGTATGGTGCGCCCGAAGGATTGGAACGACTGCTTTGGATTTACTTGCTGATTCAGAACCAGTATTTGACGCTGCTGGTTCAGCGAGACGATTTTTTCGGTTTTGATCAGTTCCAGAAATACACCATGACGGAGCTGAGAGAAGAAACCGAGAAATCTTATTTGTCTCGTTTCAAACATGCACATGGCGCCGGTGTGTATTCTCAGGTGCGTTATCTGGAAGGACGTTTTGCTCCGAAGAGCGACCCCAGCAAAATGCAAAAACTTCTCTTCAGCGTTTTGCGTGGGTACTGGGAATACCTCAAATGTCATATGACCATGGACTGGGAGCATTCCCAGCCACTGAGTATTACTCAGGTGCTCGATAATCTTGAGCAGGTTAAGCTTGGCAGTATATGTGCCGAGCTGGCGCTGGTGCCGCACTTTATCAAGAAAAAGCCCAAAAAGGATGAAGTCTATCCCTACGCGTTGCTGTTCAAGGATTTGAAGAATCAGGCAGCTATTCTGATGGACATCCTGAATCATGAACCACGCTTGACACGCTGGATTAGAGGAGTGGATGCCGCAGCTAATGAGATGCACGCGCCGCCGGAGTTGTTTGGCCCTTTGTTCCGAGTGCTAGCCAAATCAGGTATTGCTCATTTTACCTATCATGTTGGCGAGGACTTTCCGCATCTGATCAGTGGTATTCGATCAATTGATGATGCCTTGAGGTTTTTGCCGTTGCGGAATGGCGACCGTCTTGGTCACTGCACGGCGATTGGCATCACACCTGGCATCTGGAAACGCTCTTTGCCATTGTCTTTGTCCATGACCAAAGAAACGCGATTGCTCGATTTGGTGTTTATCTGGCGGGAACTTCGAAGTCATCCGGAACTGCTGCGTTACGCCAGTGATGCAGCGATTGAAGCAGTTCATTTGGCCCATGAGGTATTTTCGCTGGAAGAAGAAATCTCGATTACCACCCTTGATCAGGTGTTTGAGTTGCGGGGTGTGTTGGCCGAATCGGAAGGCCTACTGGATGAACTCGGTGGGCCATTAAAACCCAAATCCCTCTGGTTGGAAGAGTACGAGCGCGCTAGAGAGTTGGCTAAAAAAGTGGGCATGAAAAGACCTCTGAAGTTGTATGAGCAATGGCTTACATCTGATAACGTGCGAAAACAGCGTGCAGAATACGTTGAAGTTGCCCTGGAATATTTGCCGGATGAGGCGTTAGTTTCATTGCAACAGGCTGCGATGGCAAAAATGGCAGACCGAAACGTTGCGATTGAGTGCCCTCCGACCAGCAATACCCGTATCAGTCAGTATCGAGATGTCAACGAGCATCACATCTTTCGCTGGATGGGCTTACCAAGTGAGGCTATTGAAGGTGATATCCCTATGTCCATTTGTCTGGGATCTGACGATCCGGGGATCTTCGCAGCAGATTTGAAATCCGAGTTCTATCATCTGTTCGCGGTGTTAACCCGAAAGTTCGGTTTGTCGCCAGCAGAGGCTTTGAGAAAGGTTGCGGAGGTGAACGAGAATGGGCGGGTTTATCGCTTTCACGATGTCAGGTAACGCTCATACATCGAGGGTTCGATGACAATGCAATGCTAATCCTTACAATCAATAACTGAAAGGGTAATCTCCCCACATCTACCATTTGAAGGCACGAGGCATGTTGCGTAGAGGCAACCCATCTGAAGCCCAATGAGACACGGGCAGAGGGAGAAACAGCGTTCACACCTTAACCTGCAAGAGCTGACTGAAAGTGAAGCAATATTTCGCGAAGTTATTTAGTTTAGTGATGAAAAGAACGGGTCAGGGAGCGGGCGCTCGACCTTGCGGCCGCCAGCATCCGAGAGGCGCTTTCGGTGCATCTGACGACACTGCCCAGCATCAGTTACGCAGAAGACGACCGGGATATTCTAACCGCCATCGGATTCCGGCCGGACAGAGCCTCCCGGACGGACAGCAAGTCAAAATATTCACCCGAACAGTGCCAGATTTTCCTGCGAAAACAGGCGCAGCAGACACTCAAAAAATCCGCTTAAAAATCCCCAAAAAAACCTGCTATTTCGCAAAAAAAGACCAAGCACGCCTGGCTGCATGGTTTTGCATGCAAAATCTTGAAATTTTCGCGCCCTGCCGTGCCAGCCTTGGCGCGGCCTCAGCCAGTTTATGCACCTGCATTAAAACCCACTCCAAAAGCGGGCAGGCGTGGCGGGGAGAGCATTGCGCGCTGAGATGTATAATTAAATATTTCTGTATAGCCCTTCAACACCTCTTAACGATAAGAATTGAGAAGGCTTCGCACGTTTTAATTCATGCTGATAATTTAAACGTTCTGTAGAGTTGATTAGCGCCACAGCTTTTTTTGCCCTAGTAACCCCAACATAATGCAGATTAAGACATTGTTCATAGTTTGAAAAAACCAAATCAAAACTTCCCTCGATAAACTCTCGACGCGGAAGTATCCAATCATAAAGGTCTAAATGAAAAACAAAGTCGAATTCCAGCCCTTTAGATTTATGAAGAGTCATAAGTTGCAATTCATCATCACCAACTGGCAAGTAATTATTCAGCATCATTTTATTTTGCAATACAGCGTTGACAGCATCGATGTGCTGAGCCGAAAAATCTTTATTAATTAATAAATTTACAGCCTGACGTAATGCTGGGATAAAATTTGAATCGTCGGCTTTTCTAACATATTTAATGACATTCCGCATTTCTCTCAATGCATTTCGTTCAACCACTTTGATACTTAAACCATCAATAATCTCCTGAGCTGTAACAAGAACATTAAACCGATAACTCAACAACTCCTTTATTAGGAGAGACACGTCCCCTCCAAGTTTAGACAGATCGTCATCAATATATGCTCTCAATTTTGTTCGAACGAGGCCAGACATCAATAAAACAGAGCTATTTGTTGCCGCAAGTATTGCAATTTCTCTTTCTTTAGAAATCCCAAACGTTTGTTTGACATTGTTGATATTATCGTCAATCCATTTAGCTACTTCTTGCTGGGAACCATTAATTGTTGTTCTGTATACCTGAGTATCATCGGTAACTAATAACTCACAGTTTTCACTCAGCATTCTTGAAGCATAGTTTACTATCGAAGAATGAGATCTATGATTGATCGTTATTTCAAATGGTTTAAATCCACTATCATCGTCTAATAATGACATTAAATATTTAGAACTTTTTCCTGCGTATAAGAATATTGATTGGTCAATGTCACCCACAGCAACAGTTTTTACTCCAAATCCAAATAACTTCAAAAATATAAGGTGTTGAATAAATCCAGCATCCTGATATTCATCTATATACATCGAGTTATATTTCTTACTAATATACCTACGACAAGCCAAAGACTTACACAATATAAAATATGCAAGCAATGGAATAAATTCCAAAACTAAAAAACCTTTAGCATATAGATTCTTGATTTCTTTAAAATCAAATACATCGATGTTTTCACAAACATATTCAGCATTAAAAAAAACAGAAAGACTATCTTTGACAACAGAATCTAAATCATTAAATCTCACTACTTGTAAATTATTTACACCTCCCCACAGGTGATTAAGAAACTGATAGATTATCTCAGTTAAATAAAATTTATCAATCGTTCCAAAAAAACTTGATTTTGAATCTGGCAATGCTTTTAAACATCTCCTTTTAAGTTCATCACTAGCTTTGTTAGTGTATGAAATGGCAATAACACCCTGAAATTCCTTACAACTAGCCAAATCGAGAACGATCTTCTCTACTATTACAGCTGTTTTACCACTACCAGGACACGCTGTTAGCACCATACTGGATGGATAATCTATAGCTAGTCTTTGCTCATGGGTAAACTCAATCATTTCATCTCCTCCGTAGCTAGCATTACAGCAGTCAAGAGAGGTGCAATTAATTCACCTGTAGAGATGGTTTTTAGCGTATGGGAATACTCTTTCAAGAAATCTTGCATACGGGTTGCTTTCTTTCCCCTTAAATATTCAGCAGCCTTTTCTTCGTCATCTACACCCACATATTCCTTTAGCTGTTCGCTTAGTTCAATGCTAATATCACCTTCCAAATCATTAACTGAAACAAAAACATTATTTTGCTTTAATACGTTCTTATAATTAAAATACTTTTTAACTCTTTGCTCTTGTGAAATTTCCATCAATTCGTTTTCGAGTGAATTCATCCCGCAAAGAACTAACGCTCTGTTAAGTCCCGAGTATTGCCACTCATTTTTTCTAGGCACTTTTGATGAATCATTATCTGTTCGAGCAACCCATTTTATCTCGAATGCATCAAGTATTTTTCTGTAAACTTCAAATTGAACACCGTCAACTGATAATATACTTATATTAAAGAAATCCAGATCGATTTTGCATTCTTTAGCAAGAGCCTGATAAAAGAGCATCTCTGAAGGACCTTCAACTAAAAAAACAACATTAGCGAAAAACGCCTCAGCTGGCAGTATACTTATTCTATATCCCATCCCCTGCCAAGCTTCACTGATGCAATTAGAACACCCCTCGCTTGCTGCGTAAGACTCTCCTTCAGAAGAGCATATTTTTATTATCGAATCTGGAGAGTAGTTTACAGCAATCTGCGGAGAATGTGTTGTAACAAGAGATTGTCCTGGTAACTTATTAATCAAATACTCAGATAATTTTCTTTGTTGATGTGGATAGAGATGTGATTCCGGTTCTTCAACACAATATATTACCACTTCATTTTCAATATCATGCTCGCGTACACTCTTAGCCTTCCATAAGGCAAGTAAAATTTGGTTATTGAATCCATCACCACCAAGCATTACCTTTTTGCCATTTGTGTTTGAACTTAACTCTAACTTTTCAATAAACTGGTCAACCCCGATTGCACCTGAATCCAGCATTACAGAAATTTTCTCATTATTATATGATAATTTTTTTAACTCATCGTTTAATTCTTTGGTCGCACTCGAAACATAACTAATTTCTTTTACTTTATCGTTAACACTATTCAGTAAGTCGCTTAATGAACTTAAAGTATCTTCATCCTTTTTAACTTGTTCATCATTTCTCATTTCCTGTGCAAGCCGAAGTAAATGTTTTTTCTCTGTAGATATATATTTAGCAAGGTCTCTTTGGGAGTTTACATAACGTAGATTTAAATACTTAAGATAAAACCTACTACTAATCTCAACCATGTCAAACTGGGTGTGACCTATAAACAACTTATAATCTAATGAAGTTCTTTGCGCTTTATATTTAATGAATGTTTGTGAATCTCCACTTACATACCCTGCTAACTTAGAAAGAACAGCATCCTCTTTTATCTCACGAAAATTGATTATTATCTCTAGGGAATCACATTGATTCCCTTTTTCATCAATATGAAAATCGCTGTTTTTAGGTTCTATATCCAAATCAGAAAAACTTTTATCTAACAGGATGCGCAATGAATACAAGAGGTTAGTTTTGCCAACATCATTGCTTCCAATTATTAATGTTGAATGATTTAATTTTATAAAACTATCGGAGTAGTTCCTAAAACCTTTCAAATAAACATTGTCAATATACATTTCTGTGCTCCGTCAAGAAAGAAGAATACCACTGAAGCATATCTCTTCGTTTTTCTAAAAATTGCGCATGGTTATAAGTTCCGCGGATATTATTTTTATCTACATGGGCTAATTGCATCTCTATCCAGGATGAGTCAAACCCTTGCTCATGCAACAGTGTAGACATCATATGTCTAAATCCGTGGCCGGTAAGTTTTCCACCGTAACCAATTCTTTTGATAACCTGATTTATACTTGCTTCACTCATAGGTTTGTGCGGATCGTTCCATCCCGGAAAAACATAACGATAGTTCCCTGTCATTATCTTGAGTTCATTGAGTAAATCTAACGCTTGAGTCGATAGTGGCACAAGGTGCGCCCTACGCATTTTCATCCTTTCAGCGGGAATTTCCCAAATAGCGTTATCCAGATCAAATTCTTGCCATAATGCCGCACGTAATTCGATGGTTCTCACGCCCGTAATCATCAGTAATTTCGTGGTTATCTGGACAAGATGACTCCAGGTATAACCCTCTAAGGCACGCAGAAATTCGGGTATCTCATCAGCTTTTAGGAACGGGAAATGATTTGATTGGTGAACCTCGAGGGCACTGGAGAGATCAGCCGCAGGATTGTACTCCGCTCTACCCGTTGCAATTGCATAGCGAAACACTTCGGAGCATCGCTGCCGAACTTTGCGCATTTTTTCTAATGCACCGCGCTTTTCGATTTTACGCAGTACATTAAGCAGTTCTAGCGGTTTAATTTCGGCTATTGGTCTCGTTCCCACGTAAGGAAAAATATCGTTCTGAAACGCTTCCATGATGTCTGAAGCATATCCTACCGACCATTTGGTGGACTTCATCTGATGCCACTCTCTGGCAATCTTTTCGAAAGCGTTCTCTGACTCATTTTATAATGCGAGCTTTTGCTCTTTTCGAACCTCACTAGGGTTCTTTCCTTCTGCGACCAATTTTCGGGCATCGTCACGACGGGAACGAGCATCTGCAACTGTGATCGTCGGATACACCCCCAGCGAGATCATTTTTGGTTTACCGGCAAAACGATAACGGAACCGCCAGCTCTTACTTCCATTAGGTTCTATAAGCAATGACAGCCCTTGCCCATCTCCAAGTGTATAGGCTTTAGCTTCAGGCTTAGCGCGGCGAATCTGCATATCGTTTAAAGGCATGTGTATAGGAATCCGAGACCGAACAGGAACATATACACAACCCTATACACATTTCGTATCGGATTCTACTGGATGGTTATGGACAGTGATGGACTAAAAAGCAGGAAAATTCTTTATAAATCAGAGTGTTTATGGACAAATACGGACGTTTGGGGAAGTTGAGATGGTGCGATAATAGGAGTCGAAACTACGACCTCCGTATTACGAATGCGAGCTAACGCCAAAATGAGTACAACTGTGAGTATATATAAAAATAAAAATTTAAT
Source organism: Buttiauxella brennerae ATCC 51605 (assembly GCF_001654925.1). GTDB lineage: Bacteria > Pseudomonadota > Gammaproteobacteria > Enterobacterales > Enterobacteriaceae > Buttiauxella > Buttiauxella brennerae. The sequence continues at coordinate 156,876 of NZ_LXER01000011.1, read as the reverse complement.
TAAATAAAAAAATCAATAACATGAAATTCAAATCACGGTTCAACGTCTAACCTTCCTCTACGAAGTAAAAAGCCACGCAAATGCGTGGCTTTTTTGTTTTTCCGCGTTGGAAGTTACGGCTTTTCAATCACGTCATGAATCTGGCCGGTAAATCCGGTTTTTGCTATCGCTGCCAGTAACTGCTGATTATCAAAATTATCCGGGACGACCACTTGCGCCTGGTGCGTTTTTAACGACGCTTTCGCTTTGATAACACCCTCTGTACTGCGCAAAGCCTGGTTTATCGAGATAACACACAGCGGGCAGTTCATCTGGCTGATATCAATGGTGACCATTTTGTTGGCAGCCCAACTCAGAGGGGCAAAAAAAAGCAGCCCGAGGCAAACAAACTTCTTCATTCAAGTGTTTCCCAAATCCAGGGTAAAACATAGGGGTACGTGGTCAGAAACAGCACCAATGGCACTGATAACCAATACATCAAGACCAGCACCCGGCGGCTGACAACACTGGTGCATACGGGTTTTGGCGACAAATATAACCGCCAGAAGCCGCGAACCATCAGCCCCAGAGAGACAATCACCATCGGAATTTGCAGCCAGGGCAGCGTTGGAATGCCCGTTAGCCCGGCAGCTGAAATACCAAAAACCAGATATAACAGTGGCCCAATACAGCACAGTGTTGAGGCACCTGCGGCGACAAGAGCCGCCAGCAGTGTCACCAGGCTGCCCTTAATGCTGTTCGGTGCTGACGTATTCATAACTGAATGCTGCCGGATCGTAGAAGTTTAACGGGTCACCATCGACCTCGGCGTACGGATAGCCCAGGTTATTGACATCACCTTGTTCCGCCGCCGGGTAGAGCGCGAAGTCACGGGCATGGTTAAAGCCCACCCAGTTCATTTCCCAGTTACCAAAGAGATAATCGTTAACCGCGCTAACCGCCGGGTCACCGTTCTCTTTCTTTTCAGTCAGACGCATTTTGGTGACATCTGCCGGGTCAGCAGGTACCCAGCCAAAGCCTGCCAGCCAGAACATTGCCCTGCAATGTTGGCCACCGTTAACTTTAGCAATCCCCTGCTCATCAGCACTGCCGAAGGCTTTATGCGAATACTGCGCAAGCTTGCTGCTGGCACCAAGGCGAATGCCAAACATTTCACGCGCAGGAATGCCCACCGCGCGGCACAGCGCAACAAAGACAGAATTAATGTCGGTGCATTTACCGCCCAGCTTGCCGGCTTTGAGTATTTCACCCACATCGCCAATGCCACAGCCAATGACAGCATCATCACGGTGCATATGCGTGCTGACCCAATCATGAATCAAGCGCGCCTGTTTGAGCGGTGCTTTTTCAGCGGCAATGATTTTCAGCGCGGTTTCTTTGACGATGCCGTCGACAGGAATATGCGGCGTTGCCAGCAGGAAAGGTTTGATCTCATTCGGGATGACAGCGTCGTGCTCAGGTAGCATCCAGTCCGCAAGTTTGTTGTCTTTGCGCACTTCCCAGTCGCGGGTTTCAATCGTCATCTCAACCTGAATTTCCAGCTTGCCCGTAGAGTCAGGCCAGCTCACAAAAAGCATTCTTGCGCCGTAAGCATTATTCGCGTTGAGTGTGGCTTGCTGGTAATTGCCGGTAAAGGAAAGGTCGAGCAAAGTCTGAAAGCTGGTATCTTCTGGTACCGGTATCCACAGATTAACTTTGCCTTTAGAACCTTCTGGTGCCTTCAGATTATAGGTTTGTGTCAGCACAAAGCGGCGGGAAGAATCAGAAATACTGATGGCTGGGTTATCAACATTCTGTGTTTTCGAAAATGCCGGGCGAACCAGGCCAATTGTTGACAGTGCCGCAACACTTTTCAGAAAATTTCGCCTTTCCATTAAAATAAACCTTCAGTCGCCAGAAAAAGCTGGTGCTTAACCCCGCACCTGCGGAGGTCGGCAGCTATTATGCATCAAATAAACTCAACATTAATAAACTGGATCAAAAGGCTTACGATTTCAGCTGTTTTTTGTACGTTCCCCCACTTCATTTTTAGATTGATGAAAAGGGGGAAGTTAATGAAATGAGAGATTAACAAACAAATAACCAAACTTATAACAAGGTTAATATCAGCAGTTATTACCGGCCTGTGTCATAAGAATTAGTTATAGTGAAGCGGCGGTACGCGCTGCATTATCGTACAGCGCCGATATGGCACGTAATAACTGTGCGTTTTCACCAATTGATTTAGCCGAAATCCCTGTTTCATTCTGTAGCGCAATTAGGCAGGTTTCACGAACTTCACGATATTTATCACACAACTTCTGTCCTTGTTCAGTTGTGGAAAAGTAAAGTTCTTTGCCCTGCTTTTCACTCGAAACGTAGCCTGCTTTAACCAGTTTTTTTAACGCGTACGCGACGATATGCGTATCTTCCACATTCAAAACAAAGCAGATATCAGCAAGTTTTTTCTGGCGATTGCGATGGTTGATATGGTGCAGCAATGACACATCAAGCGGCCCCATATCCGGTTCGCCTGCGGCTGTCATGCAGCGCACCATCCATTTATTGAAAGCATTGCTGGTCATGATTAACGCATATTCAAGCTCAGATAACTCAGCACATCGCTCAGAAACCAAATGGTGAGAAGAGACAATGGGATCTTTTATGCTTTTGTTATTGACTGCTGAATCGACTCTTTTTTTCTCTGCTGCCATTGTCGGCTCCTTAATGTGATGTCAATAAACCATAATTGAAAACCGATAAATCACAAATAAATTAGTGATAATTTATTTCCATTTTGTCATCGTTTTGCTATATGTCTTTATCGGCTGCATCGCGAAAGCGAACTGTTCGTCGATGTGATTTAAATCTCTAATGCTAAGCAAGTTCATTAACGAGAATATCCATCCTTAAGAAAATTAAGGAAAAAGAAGATATTTCGTGATTCTAAAAAAACACAACTCACGTACACAGGGTAAAAATAATGGATAGCTCCACCCTTTTACCACTCATCGGGATACCCGTTGTTGTTATTGGTTTTGCATTGCGATTCAATCCACTGATTGTTGTCGTTATTGCAGGATTAACAACTGGACTATCGGTAGGAATGGATTTCGGTATGCTACTGGAAACCTTCGGAGAGAAATTTTTTAATAGCCGTTCTCTCGCCACCTTTATTCTGATCTTACCCGTAATAGGCCTGCTGGAATATTACGGTTTGAAAGAACGCGCTCAGGCATGGATTGCCAAAATAGCCAGTGCCACATCCGCACGTATATTGATGATTTATTTCATTGGTCGTGAGGGCACCGCCGCACTTGGGCTGATGTCGCTTGGCGGGCATGCGCAAACCGTACGCCCGCTGTTAGCCCCAATGGCCGAAGGTGCCGCGTTAAATAAATACGGTGAACTCCCCCAGCATATTCGCGATAAAATCAAAGCCCATGCAGCTGCCTGTGACAATATCGCGGTCTTCTTTGGCGAGGATATTTTTATCGCCTTCGGCGCGGTTCTGCTTATTGATGCCTTCCTGAAAGAGAACGGCATTACCACTATCGAGCCACTGCATATCGGCCTGTGGGCCATTCCCACCGCACTGACCGCACTGGCTATCCATATGTTCCGCCTGACACGGCTTGATGCCAGCATCCATCGCGATGTTATGGCCTGGCGTGCTCAACAGAAACCTGAGATGCACGAGGTGACCAAATGAGCACTTTGCTGACGATCAACCGCGTTTACTACCTGATTGGCATTATCGTCATGATTCTGGTTGTGATGACGTTGCGCGACAGAGGTAACCCAAAACGTTTTACCACGGCACTGTTCTGGTTCTTATTTGGCGCGATATTCCTGTTTGGCGACCTGATGGTTGACACACTGGGTAAATCGCTGGCCTACCGGATAATTGGCGCAAGCGTCATTGCCATTGCCCTGCTGGCAGGCTGCGGGTTGGTCGGCAAAGGCCGCTACCCAATGTCTACCGACGCACAACGTGAAGCCTCTGCTTCCAGCATCAAGAACTGGTTGTTCTTACCGGCGTTACTTATCCCGGTCATCACCGTGTTATGCACGCTGTTCATGAAAAATGTTTCGATTGGCGGCGTCTATTTGCTTGACCAAAAGCAGCTCACGTTGGCATCACTTTGTGTGGCGAGTGTTGCGGCGATACTGGCCGGATGGTGGCTAACCAAAGGTTCACCATTGCAGGCGTTTGGGCAATCACGCCGTATCGTTGACACTGTTGGCTGGGCGATTATTTTACCGCAAATGCTGGCTATGCTCGGCGGGGTATTTATCGTCGCCAATACCGGCGAGTCGGTTCGTAAAGTGGTCGAGCTGTTTGTGAACCCAGAAAACCGCTTCACGCTGGTGCTTATTTACTGCATAGGAATGGCGTTATTCACCATGATAATGGGCAATGCTTTTGCCGCATTCCCGGTGTTAACCGCAGGGATTGCCATGCCGTTTCTCATTACGCACCACCATGCCGATCCCGCGCCATTGCTGGCGATTGGTATGTACGCCGGTTATTGCGGGACGTTAATGACACCGATGGCCGCTAACTTCAACATTGTTCCGGCAGCTTTGCTTGAGCTGAAAGATAAGTATCAAGTCATCAAGATTCAGATCCCGACCGCGCTGGCATTGCTGCTGGCAAACGTGTTCCTGATGTACTTTCTCTCATTCCGCTAAGGCGCTGAATAACGATTCGAATCGAAAGGAGTTTTTATGCCGCTGAGCCCACTTCAGGCTGAAGCTTTTGCCAATATGCCACTGACTTTTTTGCGCCAGGAATACCCTAATCACATCATGCATTTGCTCAATGATGATGCTGATGTGCTGCCACCGCGCGAGTTACACCCGATTTTTTATGGCTGCTTTGACTGGCACTCTGCGGTGCACGGCTACTGGTTATTGTTACGTTGCCTGCGCCGCTACCCGGAACTTCCGTCACGTGACGCTATCATCGACCTGTTTGATGAGCACTTTAGCGAAGCAAATGTGGCCCGCGAACTGGCCTATTTTAATGCACCGTTCCGTGCCTCCTTTGAGCGCCCTTACGGTTATGGCTGGCTGCTGGCGCTGGCACAAGAATTAGCGGAATCAACGCTTCCGCAGGCGAAACGCTGGTCAGCCCTGCTTGAACCACTGACTCAGGATATTCGCACCCGGCTGATAGGTTATCTGGAAAAGCTAACCTATCCGATACGTGTTGGCACGCATTACAACACCGCATTCGCTCTGGCTTTAGGGTTAGATTACGCCAGATCATGTGGCGATGAAGTACTGGAAGCCGCCATTATTGATGGTGCTAATCGTTTCTATCTACAGGATGTAGATTATCCGGCTCATTATGAACCGGGTGGCGACGAATACGTTTCTGGCGCGTTGTGCGAAGCGTTGTTAATGAGCCAGGTGAGTGGTGATTTCCCGGCCTGGTTTGACCGTTATCTGCCCCGCCTGGCGAGCATTGATGCCCTGATGCAACCCGCTACAGTGAGCGACCGCACCGACCCTAAAATCGCCCATCTTGACGGCCTGAATTTGAGCCGCACGTGGTGCTTTAAGCGTATTGCAGCGGCATTACCGGCTGAGCACCCGGTGCAGCAGCCTTTGCATCAAGCAATAGCCCGCCATCTGGACGCCAGTATTGAACATGTCGTTGGCAGCCATTATAGCGGCGGGCACTGGTTAGCAAGTTTTGCCATGCTAGCTCTGGAATAACACGCTTCACAACATTTCACGCCATGTGCGGCCTGTCAGGCCGCCTTGCTCGCCTCTGCCGCAAGAAACGTGTTACGCGGCGAATGGCTCAAGGTAAAGAACGAAATAACCGTAAAACTTGCTGTTATCAGCCCCAACACCAGATACGCATGGCTAAAGCCTACCGTGTCATACATCGAGCCTGCCCAGGTTGAAAGCACAACACCGGAAAGCTGTTTCGATAAGTTAAAGCCGATTAAAAACAGTGTGGCTGACAAACGCGGGTCAAATACAGATGAGATATATTTGAAGGTGCCGACCAGTAAGAACGGCAGTTCAAACATATGAAGCATCTTGAGAATGATCACTTCGGTGCCGGTGGTGGCAAATGATGAACCGGTGATCCTGGCCGACATAATCACCCCTGCCACCAGCAAAGCATTTTTAGCGCCAATGCGGTTAATAATGAATGGAGCAAAGAACATAATCGTGGCGTTCAGTAACTCGCCACCGGTTGTGACATAGCCAAATATCTCGGTTCCCTTCTGCGGCGAGGAGAAAAAGCCTTTAAAGAAGTTAGCGAATTGCTGGTCGAACACATCGTAAATACTGGCAACGCCAATCACATACAGCAGAAAGGCCCAGAAGCGTGGCATCTTCAATAATTCCACGACCAGATGCAGCGAAAACTCCTGTTTCTTGCTCTCGGCGGTGTTCACGGGTGCAGCTTCTGTTTTTGGGTCTGGCCGTGATAACAGCAACAGCACAGCCAATACCAGCGCGAAACCGGAGGCAATCCAGAACGTAATATTAGGGTTGATGCTAAATAAAATCCCCGTCAGCGACGCACAAATTGCCCAGCCCACACAGCCTGAAACACGTACCTGACCATATTCAAAACGGTTATGACGGCTGACACGCTCAATGTAGGCTTCTACCGCACCTGAACCGCCCGAGAAAACACAGCCAAGGTAGATACCGCCCGCCATCGCGCCCAGGTAAATGTTGTATTGCAACAGCGGCGATAAAACATAAATAAAGAAAGGCGCAAACAGCACCAGCAAGACGACAATGCACCACAGTAAATGCTTACGTAACCCCAGCTTGTCGGAAATCAGGCCAAAGGCAACCTGGAATATAATCGCGAAAAGAGAGATCGATGAAAACACCAGTCCCGTTTCTGTTTTGGTTAAATGGTTTACATCAGCCAGCCATACCGGGAAAAAGGGAAAGTAGGCCGACATAATGAAATAATAGAAAAAGAAGAACAGCATAAAATAGATGAAGTTATGTTGTTCACGTGTGCTGAGCGCGGATAATTTCATAGGGTATTTCCGATATTATTATTTATGGAAATGGAGGGGTGCCCCCCTCCGGCGATCAGTTAAGGCTTAGCGTCAGTTGGTAGTGCCATGTTGTATCGAGTAATAACCATTGCTTCAGTACACTTGGCGTCCAGGAATCATCCCCACCTACCCCCATGTGCTGAGCATCAAGCGCAATCCACACACCTTCTTCAGGCACCATTTTATGCCAGTGTGAAGTCGCCATTAATTGCTCAATGCTCCACGGCTGAACCGAGAAGTGGAAAAGGCCACGCACTTTCCAGATTCCCCAATCCAGCGCTTTGGTTTCGCAGCGCAGGCCATTCTCCGTCGGGAAAATGTAGGGCGTTGTCATGTCATTCACCGGTAATTTCCAGCGGGAATAACACGCACTGCTGCGACGATCCGGGTAGTTTTCATGTGGACCAAGACCCAACCAGCTCACGTCATCATTTTGCGCTTTCACCTGGAACGCCAGCCCAATACGTGGCAACGGCGGCAGAGTTTCTGCCCGCTCCCCGTCGACAGTGAGGTGCAGATTTCCGTGCCCGTCAAAACGCATCTGCCAGCGGCTGACGATCGCAACCCCCTGGTGATTGTGGTAGCGCCATTCACTGGTTATGACAATGTCGTTGCCAAAATGCGTTGCTTCACAGCGAACACACTCCGCTTCCTGCTGGTAAAGCCCGGCACTTTTCCAGCGTTCCACCCAGGCATTGGGGTCGATGCGCGTCACTTCGCTGACTCCGATATCGTTATCAACAGGGGCACGCACGAAGTTGTCACGCAGCGGCTGCATGAGTTGCGCCTCGCCATTCTTCAACCACTGGCAAAGTAACCCGCTGGTGCGGTCAATTTCCCATTGCTGACCGGCAGCCTGCACGCTAAAGCCAGTTGCAGTTGTGATGAGCTCGGGTGCAGCAACGGCGGCAGGTTGTGGTGCGATAACCAGCGCAGTCGCCAGCGGGAATTGTTGCCAGGCAACCCGATGCCCGGCCAAAGACCACGGAGTCGCTTGTGGCTGAACCACTTCAAGAGTTAGCCAGACATCACGGGCACCATCAGGCAGAACCAGGTTTTCGCTGAGGGTCAGCTCAACATTTTCACCCGGTTTAATGAGCAAGGTTTCACCCCCTGCCAGCACAGCAGTGCCTGCCGCCTCGATGCGCCAGTTCAGCGTTTCGTTATCGCTGTGGCGGAACAAATACTCGCTGTTAATGCGCACTCTTAATGGTTGCTGGCCCAACAATTCAAACTGGAAAAATTGCTGTGCATGCTTTGCTTCAGTCAAAGATGGATGCGGTGTGCGGTCAGGGAAAACCAGTCCGTTCATACAGAACTGGCGATCGTTGGGTTTATCGCCAAAATCACCGCCGTAAGCCCAACCCTCGCTCCCGTCGTCGAATGTTTTAGTGATAGCCTGATCCGCCCAGTCCCAAATGAAGCCACCTTGCAGACGAGGGTATTCCCGGAAAGCCTGCCAGTAATCAGCAAAGTTGCCGAGACTGTTGCCCATGGCATGTGCGTATTCGCAAAGGATCAGAGGGCGCTGTTCGCCGGGCAGGCTTATCCACTTTTTGATCGCCCATTTAGGGACAGCCGGGATAATCAGGTCAGTCTCAACCCGTGAATACATTGGGCAGATGATGTCGGTAGCAGGCGTATCACCGCCTCCACCTTCGTACTGCACCGGGCGCGACGGGTCACTTTTTTTCAACCAGTGATAGAGCGCATCATGGTTTGCGCCATACCCTGATTCATTACCCAAAGACCAGATAATAATGCAGGGATGGTTGCGATTAGTTTGCACCATGCGCGTCACGCGGGCGCTGTAAGCTGGCAGCCAGCTTGCGTCATCAGACAGGCGACTCATCGGCACCATGCCATGCGTTTCAATATTGGCTTCGTCAACCACGTACAGGCCGAAACGGTTACACAGCTGATACCAGAGCGGTGTATTCGGGTAGTGAGAGCAACGCACCGCATTGAAGTTATTTTGCTTCATTAGCAAAATATCCTGCACCATGTCTGCTTCAGTCACGACCTGGCCGTGAAGATGGTGGTGTTCATGGCGGTTAACGCCACGAATTAAGAGCGGTTTTCCATTGACCTGCAACAATCCATTTTTAATTTCGACACAACGAAAACCTACATCACAGGCTTCGGCCTGAATCAGATTACCGTCCTGCCACAGCGCCACCACGGCACGATAACAGTCTGGCGTTTCAGCACTCCACAATAGTGGGCGCTCAACGGGTAAAGTCAGATATGCCCGTTCAGCGTAATTCCCCCGGTCATCAATCATCGGGGAGCCTGGGGGAACACGCAGTCCGGCGACTCGTTCATTGCCCTGCCAGAGAGTCACTTCAATCTCCAGACCCGCTAAACGCTCAGCCGGAGCCGAAACGCTAACCTGAACATTAAGCTGCGCATCGCGATACAGTGCATCCAGAACCGGCGTTACCTGCATATCAGTCAGGTGGATTTCAGGCAGACGTAGCAAAGATACCGAACGGAATATTCCACTCATGCGCCACATATCTTGATCTTCAAGCCAGGTACCAGCACTCCAGCGCATCACCATAACGCACAGGCGGTTTTCGCCCACGTGTAAGAATGGCGTCAGGTCGAACTCTGCGGGCAAACGGCTATCGACTGAGTAACCGACCCAGTGGCCGTTACACCACAAATGAAAAGCGGAATTCACACCGTCAAAAATGATGCGTGTTAACCCGTTATCCAGCCATTCCGGCGCGATGTCGATGCAGCGGGAATAGCAGCCGGTAGCATTATCTTCGGGCACCAGGGGCGGCAATGTTTCAATGGGATAGCGTACGTTGGTGTAAATCGGTGCGTCGTCCCCCGTCATCTGCCAGTTAGACGGCACAACCACCGAACGCGCATCCTGCAAATCTTGTTGTAGCCACGCAGCGTCAACCGCTTGCGGGCAAGAACGCCAACTGAACTGCCAGTCACCGTCGAGGGAGCGGCAATTTGCAGATGCCTGCGCGTCACGTGCTCCGCTTAATTCCTGCCAACTTCTGAACGATGGATGCGCCGGTAGTCGGTTGATGTGGGTGACCGCGTGCTGTTGCCAGTCACGGCGATTGAGAATTTCCTGAAACTCTGCACAAGGGCCTGAAGCGCCTGAGTATTGCGTCATGCTAGTCCACCTATATTTGTCGAAATGTAATACGCTATACAATGCGTCAAATTTAGGCAGACAAACGCTATTACTGGCAAATACAGGATTTATCAATTTAATGAATGATCACGAAAGCGGTCGATAAATCATCATTTTTGTCGTTATCATGACAAAAAATGTTAGCGCTATACATTTCACAAATTACGCTCTTGACCGCCCATGTTTAGCCCCGCATCATGCAGCAAAAAGGGGAAAAGATGACTAACCGACAGGCAACCTTGAATGATGTCGCGCGTGAAGCAGGCGTTTCGCAGCAAACCGTTTCACGCGTGCTGAACAACCCGGCCCAGGTCTCTGCGCGAACTCGTGAAAAAGTGCTGCACGCGATGAGCGTGTTGCACTACGTGCCCAACCGATCGGCGCAATTGCTTGCCGGGAAAACCATGCCTGCGCTGGGACTTATCACGTCGTCGCTGACGTATCATGCTCCTTCGCAAATTGCTGCGGCCATAAAAAGTCATGCAGAAGAGCAGCAGTTACAGGTTTCGGTTGCGATGCCAAAAGGTGCCGAATACGAAGCGTTGCAATCGGTGCTTAATGAGTTTCGGGCACAGAATATTCGAGGTGTTATCGCAAACCTGCCACTTGAGAGCAGCCTTGCTGAACGGTTGAGCAGGGAGAATGACGATCTGGCCTGTCTATTTTTGGATGTTCCCCCGGAAACAGACGTTTCTTGTGTGCGGTTCGATCACCAGGAAGGTTCTGGTGCCTGCGTGAAGCACTTGTGGGAACTGGGGCACCGGCAATTTGGGTTGCTGGCAGGCCCTGCACAATCCATTTCCGCACGGCTGCGCCTTGGTTGTTGGCGCGAGTCCTTACACCGGTTTGGCGTAACGAATGCGATTACCGCATGGGGCGACTGGAGCGCCAGCAGCGGTTGGGCAAAAACCTTTGAGCTGATTCATGCCAATCCACGCATCAGTGCCATTATTGTGGCAAACGACCAGATGGCGTTAGGTGTGCTCAGTGCGCTCGCACAACTCAAGCGTACGGGCGCTCATTCGGTGTCCGTAACGGGTTATGACGATACCGCCGACAGTCTGTTTTTCCAGCCTGCATTAACCACCGTCGCGCAGGATTTCAACTTATTAGGCCAGCGTGCGGTCGAAATAGTGACATCGCTAATGGCTCAATCACCCCCACCCCGCAAAGTATTGACGTTACTTCCCACCCGACTCGTGGTGCGTGAGTCCACATATCCCTATCCCGCGCAACAAACAACAGCAGACATTATTGAAGAACTGAAAACTTTGATAAATAAGCTTTAATTGCCAGAACTGCTTGCGTTTAGCGCTGTTAACAGGCAACGAAATACAGACGTGCAGTAAAAAACAAACGGTGCATTACAGGTTGATAACAAGGGTTAGCTGGTGAGATTATGGTCTTAAATAATAATACAACGAACGAATACAGGAGCAATCAGAATAAAACCTGAGCAGCAGAAGAAAATAATGCGTAATTTTGGACACCAGGCAAATTCATATTTATGGAAACGAAGTATTTAAATCACACAAGATAATTACGCTTGAGGCAATTATGTAAATAGCATATTTGTGTAATGTTAGATTTTCATCAGCTTGAAAATTACCAATAATAAAATTCAATATCACCTGATTAGTTATGATGCTATAGTAGCGTTTGCTCTTGTAACAACAATAACAATTCAACCCATAATTAAGCAACGAATGAATTACAACACTCCGATAAGAAATGTAAACAGTATCCTTTACCAATTAAAGTTGAAATTCATTAACAACCGTATTTCTCAGGCGGTGCTTAGTAGCACTATGGCAATAGTGCCATTTTCCGTACTGCGCGGTTTGATTGTTGTTGCCAGTACATTATGTCTGAATTTTCACTGGCAAAAAGCGTCATTATGGCTAGGAAACCTACAGCAGACGATGCTGGTTTTCTTACCTGTGTTGCTAAATATTGTTTTCTCATTGCAATGGGCCGTAAGATACCGCCTTTCTATTATGCTCAGCATATCATTCAGCCTAACGGTGTTGCTTGGTATCACAGGGCTTGAGCACAATCATGATGCTAATTTTCTTATTGGTGTGAGCCTGCCAGTGGCTTTGCTATCGGCTATTTTCACCAATCTTATTCTAGAAAAAAACATTAAGCTCTTTCGAACCAATAAAATAAAATTCAACCTACCCTCAATAAAAACCTTACTGGTATTTTTTAGCAAGATCCTGTCTTTAATACTGATTGGGCACGTTATACTGCATGCCAGTAGCTGGATTACCAGCGATATAGCCAAAGCCATCTATCCCGATAATTTTATTCATGGTTTGCTCTATGAACTCCTACGGGAAGGCACATGGTTTTTTGGTATCCATGGTATTTATATTTTCCAGGATACCGGCCTGAAACTCATGAATGAAACGATGGCCAACATAGACGCCTGGAAGGCGGGCCGTGAATCGTTAAATATTATCAGCGTTCCCTTTTATGATACATGGTGTGCTTCTGGCGGCTGCGGCGGAACGTTAAGCCTGTTGATTTGTTTGTTAATAAGTCGAAACCCGTCTAACCGCCACTTAATCGGTGTTTCTCTGCCTTTGGCCATCTTTAACATCAATGAACCGCTGATCTTTGGCGTACCGGTGGTGTTGAACCCGGTGATGTTCATTCCCTTTTTGATGACCCCCGCGATGGATTACATCATCGCCTATTATGCAACCCTGTGGCATATCGTGCCACCTATGCAACAGATGGTAGGCTGGGCGACGCCTACCCTAATTAATGCCTGGATCGGTACAAATGGTTCGATAAATGCCATTCTCTTTCAGGTGTTTTTAATCGGCATGGGCATAGTCATTTACTGGCCTTTCCTGCGCTATATGGAAAAGCGCGACTATAAAGAAATCAACCTGCCTTGCGGGGATACTCGCTTTGTGCCCTTAAAAGAAAACCAGTTCCAGTTATCCATTCCTGGACACCGCGAAGTAGAATCACCTCATCATTATCTTTCTGAGGTAAATGAATATATTGATGCCAGGCGCAAAATCAATGAACTGCAAAATAGTGGTAACTTTGTCCTCTGGTTTCAACCTCAGATAACGCTTGATGAGCGTAAAATTGTGGCCATGGAAGTGTTACTTCGCCATCAAACTGATGACGGAAAAATCACCCCACCCTATTTTTTAAAATATTACGAACGACTTGGCATGATGCCTGAAGTCGATTTTTGGGTACTGGAAACGGCGATTCAAACTATTCATCATGAGCTGTCTCGTTTCCCAGGCATGATACTTTCGGTAAATATTTCACCACAAACATTACTCGACCCTAATTTCCTGAGTCTGGTAAGCAAACTAATGCGCCAGCCGTTACCGTCAGGCTGGAAATTAGAAATGGAAATTACCGAATCGCAGAAAGTCACACAGCCCGAACAGGTGATAGAAGTTCTCGCCATACTGCGCCAGTTTGGGATTAAAATTGCGCTTGATGATTTTGGCTCGGGTTACTCAACGCTTTCGTACCTGACACAATATGAACTCGATAAAATTAAACTGGACCGCACGCTGGTGCTTGGCTTAGCGCGTGAAGGTGGTGAAGCATTTCTCCATCATGTCGTACAACTTTGCAAAACCTCAGGTTGCCAGGTTTTGATTGAAGGCGTAGAAACGGAAGAGGAACACCAAATAGTTCAGAGTTGCGGTATTCACCTGGCACAAGGTTTTTTGTTCCATCGCCCGCAACCGATTAACAAATTGCATGAACTTTTAGAAGCAAAAATGTATTAACAGCAAATGCGAATAATGGATATTTTCATTTATAGAGTTATCTATTTTTGATTAGCTATTTTGTTAACCGTAAAATCAAAAAACACGTGAAGAATCATGAATATGTTAATATCTATCGTTGACGCAATAATTAGCCAACTCTATAATCCAGACATTAAAATGAAAGCACTTTCTGGTGCTCAAACAAGTTATGCTATAAACATAAAAACCAGCATGCAATTACACTTTTATAACATCTGCCATACAACAAGTTAATACACCGACATATAAGCCATAGCATAAATACAGTATGAGCAATGGGTTATATAATAATGAATCCCCATAAGCCTTCATTAATCACATAAAAAAGAGTACGAATAGAAAATGGTTGATAAAGAGCTCATGCACCGTGACGTTGTACCGCTCAATGAAGCGGATACCCCTTCACGTGACAGATATCACTGGTACCATTCAATTACCGGGAAAGTGGCTATCTACCTGATGCTGGGGATTTTAATTGCCTATGGTGTGGGTTCAGGTGCAGGCGTTTTTGAAGTTAACCGTATTTCTCATGAACAGTGGTTTAAACAAGCCGCGACCAATTCTCAAATTACCAGTTACGTCATTCGCAATATTTACACCTCGGTGACCGTTAAATCTAATCACGAAGGGCAAGTTATTTCTATTGAGTCCGAGCTGCCGTTAGGTGATGACGAAACCGTGATCCAGACAGGTTTTAACCCATCCGATATGCTCACGCTGGTATCCACACAAACTCATAATCCAGCCTGGCTGTTGTTATATGACACAAAACAAGGCTTTACCGATACTGAAAATGGGCAAAAAATTACCATCGTTGACGACAGCCCAAATGCTTTGGCATTAGAAGAATATTATCGTGGCTTTGCCACTATCGGCGGCAAAGAGTATTTCGTCGGCTCGATTCCTATCGTTAACTTGTCAGGCAAACTGATCGGCGCGGTTGTCAGTAGCATCGGTGAACGCGACGCGCTGTCTGCCACCCATAATCAGTTGTTAAAAAATACACTGATGATGCTGATTTTGATTCTTGGCATTACCGTCGTAGTCGTTAACTGGCTGGTTCGTAACCTCTTCCGCCCGGTTCCACGGCTTATCCAGGCAGTGACTCTGATAGCCGATGAAAAAACCGACCATGTCACCCCATTCCAGAATCAAGATGATGAAATAGGTGAACTGGCGAAAGCGATTGAAAAGCTGCGCGTGGCAATGGTGGATCGCGGGTATCTGCAACGCATGCAAGAGATGGCGCAAAAAATGGAGTATATGGCGCACCATGACTCACTGACACGGCTTCCCAATAGGGTTGCCTACAGAAACTCCATCGACGACCGGTTGATTAAACTCAGAACTGAAGGTTGTATCTTCAACCTGTTACTGATCGACCTGGATAATTTTAAACCCGTTAATGATACCTATGGCCATGTCGTTGGCGATGAGTTGCTGGTTGAGTCTGCCGCCCGCCTGTCTGCCCTTCTGCATGAAGGAGATATCGCTATTCGCCTTGGCGGTGACGAATTTGCCATTCTTCAGCATGTTCACC
Source organism: Buttiauxella brennerae ATCC 51605 (assembly GCF_001654925.1). GTDB lineage: Bacteria > Pseudomonadota > Gammaproteobacteria > Enterobacterales > Enterobacteriaceae > Buttiauxella > Buttiauxella brennerae. Next base: position 141,345 of record NZ_LXER01000011.1, on the reverse strand, counting down.
AGGATTCCATTTCTGAGGCAGAAGCGCTGGCACAGAACGTATTACAGGCACTTCATCACCCCTTCGCCTGTAGCGGGCATATTTTTTCTATTAGTTGCAGCATCGGTATTTCTTGTGCACCACGCCATGGTAATACCCGTGAAGATTTATTTGCTCACGCTGACCTTGCGCTCTACACCTCGAAAAGTTTCGGGCGTAATTGTTTCCATTTCTATTCCCATGGCATGACGATGAACCCGTCGAATAACCTGCAATTTAGCCAGGAAATAGAGAACGGCATCAGAAACAATGAGTTCTTCCTGCATTACCAAAAAATTGTCCGCATCGGAAATGGCAGCACTGAAGGTTATGAAGCACTCGTGCGCTGGCAACATCCAATGCGTGGCCAACTGCAGCCCCACCATTTTATCTCTGTATCTGAAGATATTGGGCTTATCGCGAAATTAGGTGAATGGCTGATACGCAGCGCCTGCATGGACGCCGCCCACTGGCCGCTGAACAAAACGGTATGGGTAAACGTCTCCCCGCATCAACTGCGTAGCCCAGGAATATTGGATACCATTCGTAGCGCATTACAAGACAGTGGCCTTGAGGCTTCAAGGCTTGAAATTGAAATAACCGGTTCTGAACAACTCGACCGCGAAGACACGCTCCCCATTCTCAATGCTATTCAGGCGCTAGGGGTTGGGCTTGTTCTGGATGAGTTTGGCACCGGTTTTGCCACGCTCGACTACCTGATCATTTTCCCGTTCACGCACATTAAAATTGCGCGTTCTTTGATTGATGTGCTCGATAAGTGCGAAGACAGTCAGGTGTTAGTTGGCATGTTGGTTCGATACGCGCTACAACGCGGATTGAAGGTTACCGCTGAAGGTGTTGAAACCGCGCAACAGTATGAGTTTTTAGCCTCTCTTGGGCATGGGGAAGTGACGGTGCAAGGCTATTATTTTGGTCGTGCCATCGAAAATAGCAGTGTAACGATGGAGTTAGAGCAGGAAAAAATGGAAGTCACATGCGATTAATAAACACATATTGCTACCCACCGCTGTTTTCAATGGTTGCCGTGTTTTTGGTGGCGTTCAGCCTGCTTGCCCCCACCACCAGCAGAGCCGACGATCTTTTATCAAGCATTGTACAAACAAAGACCATTACTCTGAGCTACCAGAAGGATGTGTTCCCTTTTTCGTATTTTGAAGATAACAAACCGCAAGGTTACTCCATTGATATATGCCATCGGCTGGTTGATTTGCTCAAACAGGAGCTTCACCTCTCGACGCTGAAAATCAAATGGGTTCCTGTCACCACCGCCACTCAATTTTTAACCATTAAAAATAAATCCATCGGGATGGGGTGCATCCCAACCATCGGTACGGTTGAACGGCAAAAAATAGTGACTTTTTCTGAGCCCTACTTCTTCTCGGATACTCGCTTTGTCTCGCGAAAAGAAGATGATATCTCGGATATTAATCAGCTAAATGGGCACACCGTGATGGTGAAAAGTGGGACTGTGTTTGTCAAACATATCCAGCAAGCGAATATTCAGCATCAGCTTTCCCTTAACATTGACCTCGGCACGGACAACATGACGGCTTTCTCAGAGCTCGAAAGCGGTAAATTACCGGCCATCGTCTCAAGCGATGTGCTAATACTTGCGCAGATGGCGCTGTCAGGGCACCCGCAAGCATTCAGCATGTCGGATGATGCCCTTAGCCCGCGCCTGCCGATTGCCATCCCCATGCAGAAAGGTAATCCGGAGTTTACCGAGTTGGTTAACCACTCATTAAAACAATTGATGCAAAGCAAAGAATTCTCAGCTCTTTATAGCAAATGGTTTTTGCAGCCGATAATGCCCGAGGGTATTACGCTTAATTTGCCATTATCGCCAGAATTACAGCAGTCTATCGCGTCGGCAAAACATTATTCTTACTAAAAATTTTCCGCTGTTCCTACACCTCTATGATAACGGTCAACCTTAAAAAATTGATGAAAAAGAAATATATGCTTAATTACCTCCTGAGTTTGCTGCTAGTTTGTTACGCAAGTCTGGTACAGGCTGAAACGAACATGCCCACACTGGAGAGAATATCCCAAAATAAAATCATTAATATTGGCTATCGCGATGCCGCACCCTACTCTTATAAAACCAGCGACGGACATGTGGTGGGTTATGTTATTGAACTGTGCAAAGATGTCACAAAGGCATTGAAAAAAAACCTGCACATTAACGATCTGGTTGTTAATTACATTCCTGTTCCGATAACCATGCGCACCACGATGCTCAACCATAACATTATTGATATGGACTGCTCGGTGAATACCGATACGGCGAAACGCGAAAGTGTGGTTCTTTTTTCCCGCCATTACCTTTCTGTTTACACTCGCTTCGGTACAAGATCAGGCAATACTATTTATTCCATCGCTGATTTAACTGGTAAAACCACCAGCGTGACAAAAGGGACTTCGGATTTAATTGAGATTAATATCCTTAACCGTGAACAGCAGCTCAATCTTTTGCTTCTTTCATTGCCTACAATGAATGAATCATTTGAAGCCATGAGTACTCATAAAAGTTTTGCGACAGCCATAAATGAAGTCTCACTCAAGCAACTCATTGAAAGTAGTGAAGACCCTAAAGCATATCAGATGTCTGAACTGACATTGGGAAAACCGCTAGATCTCGGCATCATGCTACGTCATGACGACATAGCATTTAAGAAAATCGTTGATGAAGCGCTTTCCGCTCGATTTAAACGTGATGATTTCAGAGAGTTTTATGAGCAATGGTTTAATAGCAAGTTACCAGGCAAAAACATTAACCTTCATATGCCACTAACACCTGAGTTGTATCGGTATCTGATAAAATAACAGCCGTGTTTATATGATGGAATTGCCGTACTGAAGATATAAAAAAGGGAGAAAGATAACTTTCTCCCATAATGCACAAACTCTAATTACATCAATTGCAAAACCATGCAGACAGACATTCCGCATAATACACCGTATAGCAGGTTATTCTGCGCTGTTTTACGTACGCGTTTTTGTGAGTGGATGGTGACATCTTCCAGTCTTTTACGTACATTGCGAGAAGCCTGAACATGGTGTGATATTACATCTTTTGAACAGTGCCGGAACCTTGCGATATCATCCCGAATAAACTCATCAACTACGCCTTTATTGGCTTTGAGTTCGCGGACAATTCCTTCAAGCATTTTTTCCATGCCTTTTACCCGCAGGACAACATCTTCTTCCATTTCCAGTGACAGCATAATCCAAATCCATGATTAATAATAACACTCGGGGGTAATTCATTTACCGCCCATCCCTTTCAGAGTAATAATGTCGTTAAGAAACGACCTAATCAAGATAATAAACATTAATAAAACTTAAGTTGAAAATAATTCAGGTGAATTGATGCAATAGTGTTCATCCGTAAAAAATGAATAACCACACTATTGATTTGTTATCGAGTAAAAACTTTAGGCAATAAAGGAATGAATGGAGAAAGACGACACACCTGCATCCCTGCAGCGTGGACTGTAGCAACGACCTGCAACATAACCAGGCAATAGCTTACTTCTGTGGGGTTATGCGGTTTGCCAGTATAGAAAGGTTGCTATCCGGGAATGGGCTTTCCATAGCAAAGTCCCATTCATGTGCCGCACACACGCCTTCTTTCTCACCAAGGTTTTCACATTCAGCAATCCGCTTCGCCGGAGCATTCGCACAAGCCGCTAAGAAAGCCACCACAATGAAACCAGGAATTACTAACTTAATCATTCAAACACTCTTCACTAAAATAAAACCATCAAACAGGTGTGGTTATCCAACTCACCCTGAACAAAAATCGTGCGCCATGCAAACCCACAGGCATAACACATGCCGTTCCCAGTACTCGCGAAAGGCAAAGTCAGTATATTCTGCAAATAAATTTTAATAAATCATTTAAATTTGAAGCACTGATTAGAAAGCGTGATGTGTTTTTGTTTCGTTGCCCAAAGATTCCTGTTAATCTGCCCTATCTGTTTTTTCTTTCACTCATCCCATTAATAGTTCTTTAACGCATTGATAACACTTCGCTGTATTTATGCGCATTCCGATTTTGAAACGGCGTTTTTAATTCCTTTCCCGACAAGTTGTCTCTATAATAGGTGAGGTCTTGACTTGAATGGTTTCAGCGCATTGAACTGTCCTAATAAACTAGAAAGCAATCAATATCCCCGGCAGGCTGAACCGCAAGCACACTTTCCTCTGCACGCTTTATTTCTGTCACCTATCCTTACCGGGTGGCACATGAACAATACCAGCTTTAGTTTGCGCTCCGGCGCCCGTATCGACCGGAACCGAATTTTCACATTCCTTCTCAACTTACAGATAAGACTGTCATGAAAAAGACTAAAATTGTTTGCACCATCGGTCCAAAAACCGAATCCGAAGAAATGCTGAGCAAAATGCTTGATGCCGGCATGAACGTAATGCGTCTGAACTTCTCCCACGGTGACTACGAAGAACACGGTCAGCGTATCAAGAACCTGCGCAACGTGATGGAAAAGTCTGGTAAGAAAGCAGCTATCCTGCTGGACACCAAAGGCCCTGAAATCCGTACGATCAAACTGGAAGGCGGCAACGACGTTTCCCTGAAAGCGGGCCAGACCTTTACTTTCACCACTGACAAAACTGTTGTGGGTAACAGCGATATCGTTGCTGTCACTTACGAAGGTTTCACCAGCGACCTGAGCGTGGGTAACACCGTACTGGTAGACGATGGTCTGATCGGTATGGAAGTGACTGCAATCGAAGGCAAAAACGTTGTTTGTAAAGTGCTGAACAACGGTGACCTGGGCGAAAACAAAGGCGTTAACCTGCCAGGTGTTTCCATCGCGCTGCCAGCTCTGGCTGAAAAAGACAAGCAAGACCTGGTCTTCGGTTGCGAGCAAGGCGTTGACTTCGTTGCTGCGTCCTTTATCCGTAAACGTTCTGACGTCGTTGAAATCCGTGAGCACTTAAAAGCTCATGGCGGCGAAAACATCCAGATCATCTCCAAAATCGAAAACCAGGAAGGCCTGAACAACTTCGACGAAATCCTCGAAGCTTCTGACGGCATCATGGTTGCTCGTGGTGACCTGGGCGTTGAAATCCCGGTTGAAGAAGTTATCTTCGCGCAGAAGATGATGATCGAGAAATGTGTTCGTGCACGTAAAGTTGTTATCACCGCAACTCAGATGCTCGACTCCATGATCAAAAACCCGCGCCCTACCCGTGCAGAAGCTGGTGACGTTGCTAACGCCATCATCGACGGCACCGACGCAGTGATGCTGTCTGGTGAGTCTGCTAAAGGTAAATACCCACTGGAAGCTGTGACCATCATGGCAACCATCTGTGAGCGTACTGACCGCGTGATGACCAGCCGTCTGGATAACAATCAGGACAGCCGTAAACTGCGTATCACCGAAGCAGTTTGCCGTGGTGCAGTAGAAACTGCAGAAAAACTGGACGCGCCGGTTGTTGTTGTTGCAACGCAAGGCGGTAAATCTGCTAAAGCTGTGCGCAAATACTTCCCTAACGCAACCATCCTTGCGCTGACCACCAACGAAGTGACTGCTCGCCAGTTAGTTCTGAGCAAAGGTGTCATTCCACAGCTGGTTAAAGAAATCGCATCTACTGATGATTTCTACCGTCTGGGTAAAGAAGTTGCACTGGAAAGCGGTCTGGCTCGCAAAGGCGACATCGTAGTCATGGTTTCTGGTGCTCTGGTACCAAGCGGCACAACCAATACTGCATCTGTTCACGTCCTGTAAATTTCCTGTGAACGAATATTTTGCTTAAAAAGCGCCCTCGGGCGCTTTTTTTATTCTGTTTAGTAGCCACTCTGAGTTAAAAAGCAAATCGGCCTGCTCTATTTAAGTCGCAATTTAGTAAGATGAATCCGATTAAAATCCTCTGTTTTTTCTCTTTTTTTTTTAATTTTGACCCCGGTTCGGTGTTTCTTTGAGCGAACGATCAAATTTAAGTGCATTCCCATCAAAAATTTATTCTCAAGATAAAAAACTTTGTGTAATACTTGTAACGCTACATGGAGATTAACTCAATCTAGAGGGTATTAATAATGAATCGTACTAAACTGGTACTGGGCGCGGTAATCCTGGCTTCTACTATGCTGGCAGGTTGTTCTTCTAACGCTAAAATTGATCAACTGTCTTCTGACGTTCAGACTCTGAACGCTAAAGTTGATCAGCTGAGCAACGACGTGAACGCAATGCGTTCTGACGTTCAAGCTGCTAAAGACGACGCAGCACGCGCTAACCAGCGTCTGGACAACCAAGCTCACTCTTACCGTAAGTAAGAGTACTTGTATTAAAATGGCGCACATTGTGCGCCATTTTTTTTGCCTGAAATCTCTGAACCACGCCAAACCCGCTTAATTCATCACCACGCTGTTTTGCCCGCTAACTGCGCTCACACTACTACGTTCTACCGGCGCACTGCCTGTCGTCGTCCTGACGCTCTGTATTGGCGTGATATTCACCGGTTGTGACGGCACACCCTGCGGCGCGTTCACTAGCACCGGATAACCCGACCTTCTCGAGATAGCACTATCGACCTGCGCTTTGTCACTCATTGGGCTGTCGATAAACGACCCAAACGAAGCTGAAATCGCAATCGGGACTGTTTGTGGGTTTTCCCAATCGTTGCGCGATAGCGGCTGATGCACTTCCACATAGCGCCTGCCATCAGGCTCAGTGCTGAATTTCACCGGTTCGTTGATAATTTGCACTCTCGTGCCCCAGGCGACCTGGCTGAATAACGCTTTAATATCTGGCGCTCGCATACGCATACAACCCGAACTCACCCGCAAACCGATGCTATTACGCGCATTAGTGCCATGAATCAGGTATTCACCACCGCCCTGCTCAAGACGTAAAGCATAGCGACCCAGCGGGTTATTTGGCCCCGCAGGCACGACAGCAGGCAGCGTAATACCCTGCGCTGCGGAACGCGCACGAATATTGGCGGTTGGCGTCCAGGTTGGATTCGGGATTTTCTGGCTGATGCGTGTCACCATCACAGGCGTTTCGCGCCCAAGCTGGCCAATTCCCAGCGGGTAGACTTCAACACGATTCTGCCCAGGCGGGTAATAATACAGCCGCAGCTCGGCAAGATTGATAACAATCCCCTCTCGCGGCGTATCCGGCAGGATCATTTGCGACGGAATCGTTATCTCACTGCCCGCTTTTGGCAGGAAGGGATCGACAGTATTGTTTGCCTCAAGCAGTAATAACACGCCGGTATTATATTTCGCGGCAACCGCTTCAAGGTTTTTACCATCATCAGGCACGATATAAGTTTGGTTTTCGCCAATTATCCGGCTACCCGGCGGCGGGAGTAAATAATCGACAGCCCACGCCGACTGGCTTGCCGCCAGGGCGCTAATCAAAAGTAATGTTATTTGAGAGAACGCGCGTTTCATACTGAATTCCTGTATTCACCGGCTGAATGCCGGAATGCTGAAAGCCATGCGAGGTAATAGAATTACCTCGCGTTAACAGGATGAAAGCTGTTCTTTGAGTTTAGCTAAGATTGGCGGATTTGGTGCGAATAGCACGGATCATTGCTTCAAGCCCTTGAGAACGAGACGGTGTAAGATGTTGAGCCAGTTCAAGTTTCTCGAACCACGGGCGAACATCAAACGCGACAATATCCTGCGAAGTCATCTGTTGGTAGAGAATAAACACGATAGCAATCAGGCCTTTGACGATAGCAGCGTCGCTGTCACCCTCAAGGGTAATCACGCCATCAGGTTGCTGGTGCATCACAATCCACACCTGGCTCTGGCAGCCCTGAATGATATTTTCTGGCTTGTGATCAGCTTGCGCTAATTCAGGCAGGCGCGCGCCCAGCTCAATAATATAGAGATATTTCTCTTCCCAGTTGCTACAGCGGCTGAAGTTTTTCAGCAATTTATCTTTATCTGGCAACGTAGCCATGGCTTTCTCCCTGTTAGCCCAGAAGGCGATGAATGCGCTGTAAACCTGCCACCAGGCGGTCGACTTCTTCTTCGGTGTTGTACATAGCAAATGAAGCGCGGCACATTGCCGGAACATTATAAAATGCCATCAGCGGCATCGCGCAATGGTGGCCGGTGCGCACCGCAATACCGTAGTTATCAAGGAAGCTGCCCACGTCATAAGCGTGATGCTTACCAAGATTAAAGGCGATAACCCCAAGACGATGTTCAGGGCCGTAGAGGGTCAAATCAGGAACCGCCTTTAACGCCTGCTGCGCGTAACGCATGAGGGAGTGCTCATACTCACTGACCTCGGCAAGATTCAGGCTCTCCACGTAGCGTAGAGCCGCTCCCAGCCCGATAATCCCGGCAGTATTAGGTGTGCCCGCCTCGAAACGCCACGGCGCTGCGGCATACGTGGTGCCTTCTGTCAGACTGACACTTGCGATCATCGACCCGCCCCCTTCCCACGGTGGCATGTTTTGCAGGATCTCCTCGCGCGCATACAGCACGCCAATCCCGGTCGGCCCATAAATTTTGTGGCCGGAGAAAAGATAGAAATCGCAATCCATCGCCTGCACGTCAATGGCGTGGTGCATAATCGCCTGCGCGCCATCCACCAGCACTTTCACGCCTGCCTGATGCGCGGTGGCAATCATTTCACGTACCGGGTTTTCTGTGCCGAGCACATTAGAAACCTGGGTAATTGCTAACAGTTTTGTGCGCTCATCAATCAACGTCGGGAACACATCAAGCTGCAAAGTGCCGTCTTGATTGAGCGGAATAACGCGCAGCGTAGCGCCCGTCTGCTCGCAGAGCATTTGCCATGGCACGATATTGGCGTGGTGCTCCATCGCGGAAATAATGATGTTATCCCCGGACTTGATATTGGCGCGCCCCCAGCTATTAGCAACCAGATTAATCCCTTCGGTTGTCCCGCGAACAAAGACAATTTCTTCCGGAGTTCGTGCATTAATAAAGCCCGCAACCTGATTACGCACGTTCTCCATCAACTGGGTGGCTTCTGCACTCAGCGTGTGGATACCGCGATGCACCGCCGCATAACCATGGCTGTAAAAATCCAGTTCGGCATTAATCACCGCCTGTGGTTTTTGCGCACTGGCAGCGCTGTCTAAATAGACCAGCGGCTGCCCATTCACTTCCCGGCTCAGAATCGGGAAATCAGCACGCACCCGTTCTATGGAAAAACTCATGCAACGCCTCCTGCAAAGCGCTGGCCGATACGCGCCAGCACCTGCTGTTTTAATGCCCCGTCACTGATACTTTCCGTAAGCTGCGCAGCAAAGGCAAAAATAATCATCTGAAGTGCGGCTTGTTCTTTGATCCCGCGTGAGCGCAGATAGAACATCTGTTCGTCGTCAATACGGCCAATCGTGGCACCGTGGCTGCATTTCACATCATCGGCGTAGATTTCCAGTTGCGGCTTAGTGTCCACTTCCGCAAGACGCCCGAGCAACAGGTTATTGTTGGTCATCTGCCCGTCGGTTTTAATCGCGTGCTGCGCCACTTTGATCATGCCGTTAAATACCGCACGACCTTTGTCACGCACGATAGTTTTATGTAACTGGCGGCTATTACAGTAGCCCTTGTTATGTTCAAGCCAGGTACGGGTGTCGCACACTTCGTTGTTGATTGGCAACGCCAGGCTGTTCATATGCAGTTGCGTGTTCTCGCCGTTTAATTGCGCACTGGTGTTGTGGCGTAATACCGCAGCCCCCAGCAAGAAGCTGTTGCTTTCAACTGTCGCATCCTGACCAACGATTAAATCATTATGGGCAAAGTGATAGCTTTGAGCGTTTTCAAAAGCCATTTTGTCGTGATGCAACTGGCTGTTTGCGCCAACTTCAGCTGTAAAACGCGCCCCGGTAAAATGGGCGTGCTCATCAAGGCTGACGTAATGCTCAATCACCGTTGCCTTAGCACCTTCGCCAAGCGACAAGTGGTGGCGATAATGCGCGGTATTCATCTCGCCCAGCTCACTGCCCCGGCTAATGTGCATCAGCAACAGTGGTTTCGCCGGGCTGTGATTACGCGCCACGCGCATGTGGGTCACCGTTTCAGCCAGACTTTCAGTCAGATGCAAAAACACTTCGCCCTGCACTGCCGCCGGTAGCGAGTCGCGCGCTTCGTCAACCGTCACCTCAAAACCACTGTGGGTTAAATCGTCACTCAATTGTGCACTGAAGCGCCCGTCGACAAACACCAGCCGCCACGCATCCACTGACAACGCCAGCGCATCGCGTTGAGTCTCAGTTAATGCCTCAGGTGCAGGCAAGACAAACTGGTTATTGAGCAGCCCTTCAAGCGGGGTGTATTTCCAGTTCTCGTGTTTACGAGTCGGCAGACCCAGGCGCAGCATTTGCTGCATATGTTCCTGAGCTTCTTTGCTGCGTTTGTCGCCCTGCGTTTCAAACAGGTGGTGCCACTGTTGCAGGGCGTTGCCGTTACTGCTGTTCGGTAAGCCAGCCATAACCCTGCTCCTCCAGTTGTTTCACCAGACTGAAATCACCCGATTTCACAATTTTCCCCTGATACAACACATGAACAAAATCAGGTTTGATGTAGTCAAGAATGCGCTGGTAGTGTGTGACGATAATGAACGAACGGTTGCCATCACGCAGGGAATTAACCCCTTCCGCCACGATTTTTAAGGCATCGATGTCTAGTCCAGAATCGGTCTCGTCAAGAATGCAAAGTTCAGGTTCAAGAACCGCCATCTGCAAAATGTCGTTGCGTTTTTTCTCACCACCGGAGAAACCCACATTCACCGAACGAGTCAGCAAATCTTCTGGCATCTTCAGCAATTTGATTTTCTCTTCCATCAAATCCTGAAAATCAAAACGGTCGAGTTCTTCGAGACCGCGATATTCGCGCACCGCATTGAGCGCGGTTTGCAGGAAGAACTGGTTGCTAACGCCGGGAATTTCCACCGGGTACTGAAACGCCATAAAGATGCCTTCGCCCGCGCGATCTTCGGGTGATAACTCCAGCAGGTCTTTGCCTTTAAAATGGACCTCGCCCCCGGTGACTTCATAGTCATCACGCCCGGCAAGCGTTGCGGAAAGCGTACTTTTCCCTGAGCCATTCGGCCCCATAATGGCGTGCACTTCGCCGGGTTTCACTTCAAGGCTCAAACCGCGCAGGATCTCTTTGTCCTCAACGCTTACCTGTAAATCTTTAATGCTCAGCATAATTTTCCCTTAATCCTTAACCGACGCTATGTTCCAGACTGATCGCTAATAATTTTTGTGCTTCCACCGCGAATTCGAGCGGCAATTCTGAGAACACGTCTTTACAGAACCCGTTGACGATCATTGAAATCGCATCGTCCTGGGCTATCCCACGTTGCAGGCAATAGAACAGCTGGTCTTCACCAATGCGCGATGTCGTTGCTTCGTGCTCAAGCTGGGCGGTGTTGTTGCGGCATTCCACATACGGGAAGGTATGCGCGCCACTGTCCGGGCCGATAAGCATTGAGTCGCACTGTGTGAAGTTACGGGCATTAGTCGCCGTTGGCATGATTTTCACCAGGCCGCGATAGCTGTTCTGGCTGTGCCCGGCGGAGATCCCTTTCGAAATAATGGTCGAGCGGGTGTTTTTACCAATATGAATCATCTTGGTGCCGGTATCGGCCTGCTGATTCCCTGCCGTCAGCGCCACCGAGAAGAACTCACCAATCGAGTTATCGCCGCGCAGAATCACACTTGGGTATTTCCAGGTGATCGCCGAGCCGGTTTCAGACTGCGTCCAGGACATTTTGCTGTTAGCCCCTTCGCACAAGGCGCGTTTGGTCACGAAGTTCAGAATGCCGCCAGTGTTGCCGTCACCCGGGAACCAGTTTTGCACCGTGGAATATTTCACTTCGGCATCTTTATGGATGATGACTTCCACCACTGCGGCGTGCAGCTGGTAGCTATCGCGCACCGGTGCCGAGCACCCTTCGATATAGCTGACGTAACTGCCTTCGTCGGCCACTAAAATGGTGCGTTCGAACTGGCCTGTTTTCTCAGCGTTGATGCGGAAATAGGTCGACAGTTCCATCGGGCAACGCACACCTTTCGGAACATAAATAAACGTCCCGTCGGATGCCACTGCGGCGTTGAGGGCCGCAAAAAAGTTATCGTTACTCGGCACGACGGTGCCAAGATATTTCTGCACCAGCTCCGGGAATTCATGAATGGCCTCGCCAAAAGAGCAGAAAATAATGCCCTGTTCAGAGAGTTTTTCACGGTACGTGGTCGCCACAGAAACGGAGTCAAAAATCGCATCCATGGCGATATTCGAGCCTTCGCGCACCGGAACACCGAGCTGTTTAAATGCCTCTTCCACTTCACCGGTCAGATAAGCATTGCTACCAGGCTTCTGGACTGCGCCGGGTTGTGATTCACAGTTATCATCGCAACTGCCGCACGACGGCGCCGAGTAGTAGCTGTAATCCTGATAGTTCAGCTTATCGTAATGGGCCTTCAACCAGTGTGGCTCTTCCATCTCAACCCAGGCGCGATAGGCACTCAGACGAAACTCAAGCATCCACTCAGGCTCATTACGCCGCGCAGAGATTGCCCGCACCACATCCTCATTGATGCCGTGAGCCATTTCGTCGGTTTTCAACTGGGTGAAAAAGCCTTCTTTATAAGAGTGGCCACCCGCCCAGGTTTGCACTTCTTCAGACGTTTCAGTGTTACGTGACATAATCCCGCCTACACCCCAAAGCTTTCACCACAGCCGCATTCGTGCTGTGCTTTCGGGTTGTTGAATTTGAATATTTCGTTTAATCCTTCGCGCACATAATCGACTTCCGTTCCGTCGATGAACGGCATCGCTGAAAGTGGCACCCACAGCTTTGCACCGTCCGTTTCAAATAGGAGGTCGTCAGGTTTAGGCTCTTTGACGGTATCCAGCACATAGCCGAAACCCGCACACCCTGTCTGTTTAATGCCCAAACGCACACCGAGGAAATCCGGCTGCTGGCTGGCCAGTTTGCGAATATGAGCCACAGCATCAGGGGTTAACGTCAGTCCCTTCCAGGCAAACTCACTGGGATCGAAGCTACCGGTTTGCATATCCATAGTTCACCTCTTTATGTTTTGCTGCCCAAAGGCCAATACCCTATGTTAATGATAACTATTATCAATACAACATCCTGGTAACAAGGGTATTCACGAAATGCTGAATTTTTAGGCGCATTAACTAAGGATAGACCCTACTGAAACTCTTGCAGGTGGTGAAAAGAGCTATTTAAGCCACTGAAACTAAGAGGATTAAGCTGAGATAAGAAAGTTTAGGCGATAGAAAGTAAAAGATGTATAGAGAATACCGATTTATGCAATTGGTACTGTAAAAATCCTGAAAACAACGATTTAGAGGCACATCAACAGGTTAACCATTTGTGGTTTAGGGTGGATGCTCGTCAAGGCCAGGAATGTTCTATTGTTTTGGATAAAGTTATAATCGGTAAAACACCCCAAAGATAAAATGATGATAACCATTGAAACCGAAAGACTCATTTTGCGCCCGCAGACCATCACGGATTTTGATGTGTGGTACCCGATGTATGCTGATCCTCAAATTTTCCATGTAACAAATTCGCCAGGATTTACCCCAGAAGAAGGATGGAATCGTATTCTGAGAAATATCGGGCATTGGTCCACTTTTGGATTCGGTATATTTTCCATCTTCCAAAAAACTGACGGTATTTTTTTAGGCGAAACGGGGTTGGCTAATTTCCATCGTGGTATTGATGCGGGCTTTGATAACTGCGCAGAGGCTTCATGGGTGATTTCACGCGCGGCCCAGAGCCGGGGGATTGCAAAGGAAGCTGCTGAGGCCGCACACCAGTGGTATGTTGATTCGTTTGCTCCATCCAGAACAGTGTGTCTCATTGTGAAGCACCACCCGGCCTCAATTCATGTTGCTGAATATCTGGGTTACCGGATTTATGATGAGTACTTATATAAAGGCGCGGAGTGCTTCAAACTCGAATGTTTATGGGAAAAGTAACTCGCTATTGCAGTTTGCTTAAATCTTAATAGCCTGCTGCTTTGTTAGCCGCTTTTATGCGCTTATTTCTTGCGTCTTTTTCGTTTTGATCAGTCGCCTGCATAATTCCACCCGCAGCGTCTATCCAATCACTCGCAGTGCAACCGGATAATGTCAGACTCAACATCAGCGCGAACATATACTTCATTTCAACTCCCTTATTTCCCATATACGGGCAAAAAAACGTCCGTGTAATACGCAAAGCGTATGACGCTAAAGACATTATTTTGACAAAAAATTTGAACATGGGCAAAGGGGAATATACTGCACAACTGTTTTACCCGCAGCGTTGCAGGTTGAAATGCGCCTGCAACGCCGTGAAGACGCTCATCAGGAAGCGTTGAGTGCGGCCTTATTTGCCTCAAGAGCATCAACTGCGCATTGCTGATCCAAATGGCCGCCTGGTGCACCACCAATACCGATGGCTCCGATAGTTTGGTTATCGACCTTCACCGGTACGCCACCGCCCAATAATAAGAAACCAGGTATATCACGCATATTCTGTGCACCCGCGTTATCCTGAGCACTCTTCATCACGTCGCCAGTCGTATTTTTGGTGGTCAGCGCGGTATACGCTTTCATGCGGCTGGCTTCAACGGTATGCGGGCCTGCGTTATCCATACGTTTAACGATTTTCACCACACCGGCACGGTCAACAACGGTTACCGCGACATTGTAATTTTTGGCGCTACAGACCTGAATGGCGCTCTGCGCGAGCTTATCCGCAAACTCGAGGGAGAGATTTTTTTCGGTCAGAACATTGCTGGCAAATGCAGGCATTGCCGCGGCAGTGCTGAACAGAGCAGCCGCCAACAGGATGGATTTTTTCATGGTTTCTTCCCTCAACTCGGTATGATTAATTTACAGGAGTTAAGGTAACCAACCGCGTGATGCGAAACCATTCGGGCGAATACCTGGTAAACCAGGTAATTTTACGTAGTGCTCTTCAACCCACCGTAGATTTTAATCAGTTTTGCCAGCGAGTTAATTTCCAGACGCGCAAACAAGCTCGCGCGATGGGCTTCCACGGTGCGTGGCGATAGGTCTAAAAAACGAGCCATCTCTTTATTTGATTTGCCCTGCATGATTAGCGCCATCACTTCTTGCTCACGGGCAGAAAGTGTCGCCAGTTTCGCCTGCAAATCGGCCTGATTGTCACGCTGCTGCTGGCTCAGTTTTTGCTGCTCGAGGGCGGCACTCACCGTTTCAATCAGCAAATCCGCATCAATGGGTTTAGTCAGAAATTCAAACGCCCCATTTTTAAATGCCCGACGGCAAAGATCGATGCTGCCATGGCCCGTCATCATAATGACCGGCATCGTGCTGCCCATTTGTTCCCAGCTCTCAAGTAGGGTAATCCCGGACTTTCCAGGCATGCGAATATCCAACAGCAAACAGCCGTTGAGAACGCTGAGATCAGGCTGAGAGGCCTGAAAACTCTGCACGCTCTCATAGGACTGGGTTTCCCACCCCATCGTCTCGAGAAGTGCGGTTAACGAAAAGCGTATCGCTTCGTCGTCATCTATAAGATAGATACGTTGTGCCATCACGCCTCCTGTTGCGCGAGCGGAAAAGTCAGTGTGAAGCAGGCGCCGCCGTGGGGAATATTTTCAGCCACTATGCTGCCGTTCAGACGCTGAACCAGCGTTTCGGTTAATGCCATACCCAACCCAAGCCCATCTTTTCGGGTCGTAAAGAATGGCATAAACACTTGCTCCAGAGCCTGATCCGTAAGCCCTGGTCCACCATCTTTCACCGTCAAAATAATGCTGGTCGCAGTTTGGCTGGCATGAACGCAAACCCAGCCTTTTTCCGTTTGCTGCTGTGCCTGAATCGCGTTATTGAGCAGGTTATGGAGAATTTGCTCAATGCCTAATGGTGACGCCATCAGCGCTGGTAAAGATTCAGGGATCTGGTTAATCACATTGATTTTACCCCGCTCAATCTCGTTGCCGAGTAACATCACCACCCTTTCCCAGACCTGGCGCAAATTGACCGGCTGCAACGCTTGTTCATCACTGTGCAGCTTTTCCCGAAATGCTAACAACAGTGCGCTAATGCGCTTAGTTTGTATGACCGAGGCATCCAAAAGTAGCAGGGCTTTATCTGTCTGCTGCTGTTTTATCAAACGCTGTGCGGTTTGCGAATAACTCAGAATAGCCGTCAGTGGTTGATTCAGTTCATGCACCATACCCGCCGCGATTTCGCCCATTGCATTGAGCCGCGCGAGCTCTGAAAAATGAGCGCGTAAGTCGGCAATATTGCGCTGGTGCCTGGTCACCTGATATTGATTATAAAAGTAGATGGCAACCGCCCAGAAAACACCCAGCAGGATGATTAAAAACCAGGGCAACATCCGCCAGTCAGGGTTATTTGTCACCGCCAGATTTAACGGCTGTGTCGGGCTGGCAATGCTTTTCTCCCAACGCCACCCGTCTTTATCCCCACCTTCCCCCTGAGTCAGAAGCGGCGTGCCCTGCCAGCTCAAACTGAAATGACGAAATTTCTGCGTGCGCACGAAATCAGCCAGCAGAGTTGGCAAATCAATCAGCAAAGATCCCTGCGGCGAGTTTATCCAGTAAGTCCCTGCACGTGCCGGGTTGATATCCGGGCGAGGAGGATAGTGAGGACTGGTTTGCCAGCGCAGAATATAGGGGAACTTTTGCTGCACAACTTTCGGGTCGCTGCTGTTCGAAAGCAGCGCGAGAATCACATCGTTTTGTGAAAGCTTAACGGTGATATCGCGATAGAGAATCCGAAACTCCGCGCTTTGTTCTTCATACTGCTGATGCAGCGCATAGACAACCACGCCGCCGCCAGACAGCGCGGTGAGAATCAGCCAGATGAGCGCTTTGAGCATCGCGTTCCTTAATGTGGAAAGGGTTGATCGGGAATCAAATCCAGCCTTTCTTACTGAATGTCACTTTCGTCGCTTCGTTTAAATCGTAGTTGTTCAGCTCAGAATGTTTAACCCAGGCAATATCCTGAAACTCTTCATTAAAAGTCACCTGCCGGTTGGCGCTGACACAGTCAAACATCAGGTAAATCATATAGATTTCTTCTTTCGCCCCGTCTGCATAGGTTTTCACCCGCACATCGTCGGCAAAGGTCCAGGGTTTAACGCTGGTTATCTGTAGCTCAGTGCCCAACTCTTCAGCAATTTCGCGCAGCAAGGCTTCTTCCATTTGTTCACCCGGCTCCATTCCACCGCCGGATAACGCCCATTGCCCCGGAAACACACCGCGATCGTCTGCCATCTTGCACAACAGAACTTCACCATTATTTTCAATAATCGGGCAAACGATAACTCTCTGACGCATACGACCTCCTGATGTTTTTAGTTTTTCTGACGTTAGCAGAAATGCGCTCGTGAGTCTCACCGGGAATAATGGCTATGGCGATGATAATTAGATATTTGCGAGGAGAACGGTAAGTAGGATTTATCGAAATGATCAGAAATTTTGGCATTCTAAGCAGGCGTCAGAATGCCCAATTTAATTATTACGCTAGTTATTTTTAATTACGTCGACAGTATTAGAGACATTATGACCCACGCTTTGAACGTTCGATTTTGTCTGCTTCACATCAGAAACACCGTTTTTCACCGCATCGGGTGTCTGGTCTTTTACGGTTTCTTTGGCATCACAACGCCCGCCTACGCCAACAGTCGCTTTCATCGCGGTGCTTTTAGCCGCTTTAGATACGGTGCAGTCAGGGTTAATTACACCTGCATGGGCAATCTGACTGCCCGCAATGAAAAGTGTTGCCAGTAATAAGGTACGGTGACGCATAAGGAATTCCTTCATAGTGATTTTGGTCGAATAATACTCAGCGAGTATTCCATAATTGCGGTGGAGGAATTGTTTATTTATGTAGGGGAATATTACTTCTGAAACATTATTACCACAAAATAACCACGGGAGTGACATTTGCCGAGCGGATTGATATCAACTTCACCGCCCGGCAATACTATCTAAATCACCGCCGTCGTCAGCCTTGAGGTGCAGCAAAGCCGCCCTTGTTCATCGCTGATTTCAATTTGCCAGACCTGGTGCCTGCGCCCAACATGCACGGCGGTGCACACACCGCGCACAATGCCTTCACGTGCGGAGCGCAGATGGTTGGCGTTAACTTCAAGCCCGACAATTTTCTGCTCACCGTCGGTGCACAGATACCCGGCCACGGAACCGAGCGTTTCAGCTAATACCACCGACGCGCCGCCGTGCAGCAGGCCAAACGGCTGACGGGTGCGGTTATCAACCGGCATGGTAGCTTCCAGCTCGTTTTCTGTAATGCGGGTAAAGACGATTCCCACATGCTCAACCATATTGTCAGCGCCCATTTTATTGAGCGCGTCCAGATTCACTTCACGTCGCCAGATCATCCCAGAATCTCCAGTAGTGCCTGTAGCGGATGGCGAACACCGTTGCCTTCCACTCGTTTCACCTGGCTACGACAAGAATAGCCGGTTGCCAGGCAGCGTTGACGCGGCAGGCGCTGCATCGCCTGGTGCCACGACAGCTCGTAAATCCCCAGTGAGTTCGCATGATTTTTAACTTCATGCCCGTAGGTTCCCGCCATGCCGCAGCAACCGACGCTGACGTTTTCAAGCTTCGCACCTAAGCGGGCAAAAATCTCCGCCCACTGGTTTGGCGCAGTGGGTAGCGCGGTGACTTCCGTACAGTGGCCAAATAAATACCAGGATTCACCGCCCACAGTGGCAATTTCGCGGCTGGCAAGCACAGCGGGTAGCCATTCATGAACCAGTTGCACATGGAAATCCCCGCGTTCTTCGCCGAGCGTTTGTTTGTATTCGTCACGATAGCAAAGCACCAACGCCGGGTCGACACCGACCATCGGCATACCTAACTGCGCAATCCGGTTGAGAAATTCTGACGTTCTACGCGCGGTGCGAGCAAACTTTTGCAAGAAGCCTTTGATGTGCTGCGCTTTGCCATTTGGTGAGAACGGCAGCACAACCGGGGCGTATCCCAGCTTCGTGACCAGCCGTACAAAATCCGCCACCACTTGCGCATCGTAGTAACTGGTGAACGGATCTTGCACCACCAGCACCGTTTTGGCGCGTTGCTCGGCGCTATAACTTTCCAGTTGCTCAAGCGTGGTGTTTGCAGAAGCATGCCCGACCAGTTGCTGTTGTAGCGTTGGCGTGGAGAGCATCGGTAAATCAATCATACCAATGTGCTTCGCCGACAGATTACGCATCCACGGCTGGCTCATAAAGAAGTTAAAGGTTTTTGGCGCACGCGCCATTAACGGTGCATAACTTTCAACGGTTGCCACCAGATGGTCGCGCACTGGGCGCAAATAGCGGGTGTGATAAAGCTGTAAGAAACGCGAGCGGAATTCCGGCACGTCAATTTTGATAGGGCACTGTGTGGAACACGCTTTACACGCCAGGCAGCCGGACATCGCCTCTTTCACTTCGTGAGAGAAATCGTATTCACCTTTGCGTGCATGCCAGGAGTTGCGTGTGCGTTCGATGAGCGTGCGCAAACTGGCACGTTTTTCCGGCATTTGTTTTTCCAGCGCATCGGGGTCAACACCCCGGTCCGCCAGTAAACGCAGCCATTCACGCGTTAACGTCGCCCGCCCTTTTGGTGAGTGAATACGGTTGCTGGTGATTTTCATCGACGGGCACATCGGGCTTTTTACATCGAAGTTAAAGCACAAACCGTTGCCGTTACACTCCATCGCACCACGCCAGGAAGTGCGCACCGCAATCGGGATTTGCCTGTCGAAAGTGCCGCGTTTTACCGCATCGACCTGCATCATTGGGTCATCCACACCTAGCGGAGGGCAGATTTTCCCTGGGTTCAGGCGATTGTTCGGGTCGAATACCGCTTTAATACGGCGCAATTCTTCATACAACGTTTCGCCAAAGAACGCCGGGCTGTATTCGGCGCGGAAGCCCTTGCCGTGCTCGCCCCACAGCAAACCACCGTATTTCGCGGTAAGTGCGACCACATCATCAGAAATGCGCTTCATCAGCACTTCCTGATGCGGGTCAGTCATATCCAGCGCCGGGCGCACGTGTAAAACACCGGCATCAACGTGGCCAAACATGCCGTAGCTCAGGTTGTGGCTATCGAGCAAGGCGCGAAATTCAGTGATGTAATCAGCTAAATGATGCGGTGGCACGCAGGTATCTTCGGCAAAAGGAATCGGCTTCGCCTGGCCTTTTGCATTACCCAACAGGCCGACGGCTTTTTTGCGCATATTATAGATGCGCTCAATGCCTGCCAGTTCGGTACAAACCTGCCAGCCGATAACGCCGCCTTCACCCTGTGAAATCAGCGAGTCGAGGCGTTCGCACAATGAAGTAACCTGCCCTTCGATTAACGCGTGATCGTCACCTGCAAATTCAACGATGTTCAGGCCAAGCATCTCTTTACCTGGCACATCGGTGATCAATTCATTGACTGAATGCCAGACGATATCTTCACGCGCCAGGTTGAGGACTTTTGAATCGACAGTTTCGACGGAAAGCGCCCGCGCTTCGACCATAAATGGCGCGTTACGCAGCGCAGAGTCGAATGAATCATATTTAATGTTCACCAGGCGGCGCACTTTCGGCAGACGCGTGATGTCCAATTTCGCCTCAGTCACAAACGCAAGCGTGCCTTCTGAGCCACAAAGAATACGCGTGAGGTCGAATTGCGAAAGGTCGTCATTAAACACATGGCGCAGATCGTAGCCGGTCAGGAAGCGGTTTAATTTGGGGAATTTGTCGATGATGAGCTGGCGCTGTTCGCGGCAACGCTCAAGCACGGTACGATAAATCCTGCCCGTCGGGCTGTCGTCGCGCCCCATCTCTTCGGCAAGCATTGTCGCCATCGGGTGCGTGTCGAGAATATCGCCGCCGAGTAACACCGCGCGCACACCCATCACGTGATCCGAGGTTTTACCGTAAACCAGCGAGCCCTGCCCGGAGGCATCGGTGTTGATCATCCCGCCAAGCGTGGCGCGGTTACTGGTTGAAAGCTCTGGTGCGAAGAAATAGCCGTACGGTTTGAGATATTGGTTGAGTTGGTCTTTTATCACTCCAGCTTCGACCCGCACCCACCCTTGCTCAGGGTTGATTTCAATGATGCGGTTCATATAGCGCGACATGTCGACGACGATGCCTTTGTTGAGCGACTGACCATTAGTGCCAGTGCCGCCACCGCGCGGAGTAAAGACTAATGACTGAAAGCGTTCCTCAGAAGCTAGTCGGGCAAGCAACGCCACATCTGCCGTGGAACGTGGGAATAACACCGCATCAGGTAACAGCTGGTAAATGCTGTTATCGGTGGCCATCGTAAGACGGTCAGCGTAGCTGGTGGCGGTATCGCCGGTAAAACCTTGTTGCTCCAGTGCCTGCAAAAAATTGAGCACCAATTGAACGAGTCCTGGTGCCTGAGATATTTGTGGGATCATTAGTGGGTCGACCCTGCTCGAAGTTGTAAGTTATCGTTTGCATTTAATAATTCTAATACCCTCAATAATTCGAGTTGCGGGCAGGCGACAAGGCCGTAACTCCCCAGGAGCATAGATTGCTATATGGCTGGGGCGCACGGGTGCAGTCAACACACCTGCGGCTCGAAGTAAGACGGGTATTCGTTTTTAACACATTTTTTTCAGACATGCCCCCCTGTTTTGTTTCTGTTAAAAATTGAGGAAATACATCATCATTATGTCATCCGCTTCGCGGCTTTAACGCAGGCACTTTGCCGGTTATTCGTTATTAAGGTGATTTTATCTATGGTCAAAGCCAGTCAGCCAAAGGATCTGCTACAGGTTCTTCTGTCGGTGTTATTTATCTCGGTGATGATTATCGCCTGTTTGTGGATTGTACGCCCTTTCGTATTAGGCTTCGCGTGGGCAGGTACTATCGTGATCGCAACATGGCCACTGATGCTGAAAATCCAGCGTTTATTGTGGGGAAAGCGCTCACTTGCCGTGCTGGTCATGACGCTCTTATTGTTAATGCTGTTTGTTATTCCCGTCGCGCTGCTCGTTAACAGCCTGGTCGATAACAGCGGCCCGGTGATTGACTGGGCGACAAAAGGCAATATGGAGTTACCGAAATTTGAGTGGCTTCATGCCATTCCTCTGATTGGTGACAATCTTTACGCTGGCTGGAATACGCTGGTTGAAAGCGGTGGCAGCGCGATTATGGCGAAAGTTCGCCCTTATATCGGCACCACAACGACCTGGTTCCTCGGCCAGGCCATCCATGTGGGCAGTTTCCTGATGCATTGCGGCCTGATGCTGCTGTTCAGCGTGCTGCTTTATGCAAAAGGTGAAACGCTGGGTAATGGTATTCGCCATTTTGCATTCCGCCTGGCGGGTAAACGTGGTGATGCTGCAGTGTTGCTGGCAGGCCAGGCAATTCGTGCCGTGGCGCTTGGCGTGGTTGTTACAGCACTGGTGCAGTCGGTGCTGGGTGGCGTGGGGCTTGCCATTGCAGGCATTCCCAATGCGACTTTGTTAACCGTCGTTATGCTGATGTGCTGCCTGGTGCAAATTGGCCCGTTAGTGGTGCTGGTGCCGTCTATTGCCTGGCTGTACTGGACCGGTGATACCACATGGGGCACGGTGTTGCTGGTGTGGAGTTGTGTGGTGGGCACGATGGATAACTTTATCCGTCCGGTGCTGATTCGTATGGGCGCTGATTTGCCGATGATCCTTATTCTCTCCGGCGTTATCGGTGGTTTGATTGCCTTCGGCATGATTGGGCTGTTTATCGGGCCGGTGCTGCTGGCGGTATCGTATCGTCTCATTTCTGTGTGGATGCACGAAGCACCGCAACCGCAGGATGATCCCAATGAAGTTGTGGAGATTCTTGAAGAACACGAATAACCCAACCTGCTCGTCAATTACCCCCATTTAATGGGGGTAATCTTCTGCAATGATTAACAGCTCTTAACATTCCAGCATTTTTCAACCTCTAAATAACTCTTTGATTCCAGAACTCGCAGTAATGTGACCTCAACCGTTTACTTTCCATTAACTATTGAGACGAATCCGAGTGACGCTCCAGGGTGAGATGCCTACTATTACTTCACGGCTATGAATCAACACATTGATTTATAAGCATGGAAATCCCCTGAGTGAAACAACGAATTGCTGTGTGTAGTCTTTGCCCATCTTAGATGGGCTTTTTTTTGCGTGCCGTTTTGCCCGTCATACTTCGCGCTACAGCGGCGTTGGCTACACTCGCTCACCCCAGTCACTTACTAAAGTAAGCTCCTGGGGATGACCTCCCTTGCCGCGTTACTCGGCGAAGCCTCGCCCCGTGGGGGCCAGCGCAAGCGCTGTTCAAAAGGCTGAAGCCTTTTGTGCTGTAGCACGAATTATTTAGGACATGCATTATTTAGGGCATGCATTAATTTCGGGATAACTTAAAACCTCGCAACGACTCACCATCCGCCACTTGCCGTTAATAACCCGCGTATCGCCGGTCACTCGCACAACGCCCGTGCTTCTGATATCGCCACTTGATGCGCCAACGCGGATTTCAAACTCGCCTGGTTCGACAACACGCTCACCATTGCGGCGGGTGAAATTCAGCATATCCGTAGGAATGGTAAACGTGAGTCGTGCGCTGCTACCGGGTTCAAGATGCACGCGCTGGAACGCTTTGAGTTCCTGAACAGGGCGCACCATTGACGCCACTTTGTCATGAACATACAGCTGGACTACTTCGCTGCCTGCTACCGTTCCGCTGTTGCTGACGGTAATACTCGCGCTCACCACACCGTTCTCATTGGGAATCTCATTGCTGGCAATTTGCAGCGCCCCATAACTGAATTCAGCCCATGTTTTACCAAAGCCGAACGGGTATCGCGCGCCAAAGTGGAAGGCAAATGGCGTACCACCACTCTTAAGCTTATGGTTGTAGTAATACGGCATTGCCCCGGCGCTTTTAGGAATGGACACCACCAGGCGGCCGCCTGGTTCAGCACGCCCGGTAATAATATCGGCAATTGCATGGCCGCCCTCTTGCCCAGGAGCCCAGGCCATCAATAGCGCGGCAACGTTATCTTCCTGGCCGCCTAAGTTGTACGGACGCCCTCCGGTCATCACCACGATCACCGGTTTGCCGGTAGCAACCAATGCATCGAGTAGTTGTTGCTGCACGCCCGGTAGTTCAAGGCTGTCAGTATCCGAACCTTCGCCGACTGTTCCGCTCTGGAATAAGCCGGATAAATCCCCCACGCACAGCACCACAACATCGCATTGTTCAGCAGTTTTCACGGCGTCCGGAATCAGCGAGGTATCGTGTGAAACCGGAGAGGCTTGCATCGGTTTTCCACCGCTGTCACCGGGGAAAACTGGCGCGCCAGCCATGCGTTTTTCGATGATGTGGCAGCCTTTGGCATAACGTACGTTATCGCGGCCAAGTTGCTGTTGAAGGGCGTCTAACAGCGTGGTCACTTGCGATGTTTGTTCAAGCATATCGCTGATAATCAGATGCACCGGGAAGCTATAGCCGCTCAGCAGCGCGAGCGGGTCGTCAGCTGTCGGGCCAATCACCGCCACGCGCGGGTGCCCTTTCAACGGTAATATGCCGTCGTTTTCAAGCATCGTGATTGAACGTGTCGCCACGTCACGCGCAATCTGTACGGTAGATTCACTTTGCAGGACGACACTGTTTTCATCGCGGTAAGGGTGTTCAAATAAGCCCAGCCGGAACTTCTCTTTTAATACACGAGCCACAATCTCATCGATTTTTTGCATCGTGATGAGGCCGCGTTCTACCGCCTCCGACAGATGGCGCGCGCAATCATCTTTTGGTAATTCCACATCCAGACCGGCATTAAACGCCAGCGCCGCAGATTCCGCCGCATCGTGTGAAATACCATGGTGTTGATGCAACAGACTCACACCGCCGTAATCCGCCACAATCAGGCCATCAAAGCCCCACTGCTCGCGCAAAATTGTGGTCATCAAGAATTTGTCAGAATGCCCTGGCTGGTTATCAATATCGTGATAAGCCGGCATGACCGAACCGGCATTTGCGAGCTTCACCGCCATTTCAAACGGCAGCAGGAAGGTATCATTTAACTCGCAAAAACCCAGGTGAACCGGGGCGTGATTACGCGCACCTTCGCTAAATGAGTGACCAACATAATGTTTGAGCGTGGCGAGCACAGAGCGTTTTTCACCCTGCAAACCTTTGACGTAATGTGTCGCCATTATGCCCACAAGCCACGGGTCTTCACCGAATGTCTCTTCCGTGCGCCCCCAACGTACATCGCGCGAAACATCCAGCACAGGAGCCAACCCCTGATGGCAACCAGTTGAACGCGCTTCTTCGCCAATCGCGGCAGCGGCGCGCTCAATCAGATCCAAATCCCAGGTCGAGCCATAGTTAAGTGATGACGGAAATAAGGTGGCATCTTTGCACAACAGGCCCACCAGACACTCCTCATGAAACAGCGCCGGAATGCCCAGCCGCGTTTCTTCGACCAGCGTTTTCTGTAAGCGGTTAGCGGCTCGCACGCCCTCTTTAGCATCGACAATATGGGTTCCCAGTGGCCGGGTAATTTGCCCCACACCCAGTTTGAGCCGTTCGGCAAGTGCAGATTGTTCTGTCACCCCTGAAAATTCATCGCTTAAATCTGTGCGCTCCCGGTGGTTGCCATCGCTCGATAAAATCAGCCAGTACGCATGCATTTGGGCAAATTTTTCTTCCGGCGTCATGCGTGATAGCAGGTCAGCGACACGTTCATCTACCGGGCGGCGAGCATCCTGATAAATTGCAGGCATAATATTCCCCTTTCGAGTTCAGCCATCCGCGAGACTGTTCGCGGAGATGATTTTTAATCATCAATATGGGTGATGAGTGCGGGTGCAAACAATTGCCAGAATAACCTGCAAGATTACGTTTTTTGGTTTTAAGTGATAAATGTGATGGGTTTCAAAAATATCCATGAAATAAAATCCATTCACGACAAGGAGAATCAAATAAGAGATAACTCCGTCACAGTTGGTAAGAAACATAAAACACAAATAAAAAATTACAATACTCATCTTAACTTTCACCACATATAACTAAGGGCATATTCCGGCTCTTAATAAAGGTGAATGTATGTCGGTGTTAACTGAAAAAATTACCATCAAAGAAAAACTGGGTTTTGGGCTGGGCGATGCGGCAAGTCACATTGTCTTTGACTCTTCCGTTGCTATCCTCGCTTATTTCTATACCAATATTTATGGTTTACCCCCTGCGGTCATGGGGACTCTGTTTTTACTCGTCAGGGTACTGGATGCGATTACCGACCCTATTATGGGCGCGATTGCCGACCAGACAAAAAGCCGCTGGGGGCGCTTCCGCCCATGGTTATTGATTATCTGTATCCCGTTTGCAGTCAGCTGCGTGCTGGTTTATTCAACGCCTGATTTTGAGCAAACCGGCAAAATTGTCTACGCCGTATTTGCATATATATTCATGACGCTAATGTACACCGCGATCAATATCCCTTATTGCTCATTAGGTGCCGCGATCACCTCTGATCCTCAGGAAAACCTTTCTCTGCAATCATGGCGTTTTGCCATTGCGCCAATCGGCGGTGCGATGGGTACGGCGCTGATTCTGCCACTGGCTGATTTCATCTCTCCAACTGATAGAGCTGCGGGTATGCAGTGGGCGATGGGTATCTTCGGTGTGATCGGCTGCATCATGTTCCTGGTCTGTTTTTTCACTACTCGCGAACGCATTACGCCAGTGAAAGAAGAAAACCTGAATATTATGCGCGACGTAAAAGTTTTATTAAAAAACGATCAGTGGCGTATTTTGTCTGTTTATAACCTTGCGATGTTGTGCGGTGTTGTCGTTCGTGGGAGTTTACTGGTCTATTTCGTACAATATATCCTTAATCAGGGCAGTGGCATTATTTCGATGTTTATGCTTGCCACGACCATCGCCGCCGTATTTGGCAGTTTATTTGCAAAGCATCTCGGTAGCTGGATGTGTAAAATTCGCGCCTCCATTTGGGTGAACGTGTTAAGCGCATTAATAGGTTTATTGTTCCTTGTACTGCCGACAAACTACTGGATGCCCGCATTCATCGTGCATATTGCCCTTAATATATTGCAGGGTATAAATGCCCCTCTGCAATGGTCAATGATTACCGATGCTAATAACTACGGTGAATGGAAAACTCAGCGCCGCATTACCGGAATGAACGTCGCGGCGAATATATTCATTATTAAATTAGGTGTGGCGATTGGTGGTGCGTTAACCGGATGGGGTCTGGCCTGGTTTGGTTATCAGGCAGGTGTAGAGCAGCAATCAGCTGAAGCCGTACGTGGTGTATTGATTCTGTTTACCGTGCTACCGGCAATTTTCTACATCATTACGGCTATTTCGATCCACTATTACAAACTTACCGAAGAGAGAATGAACAGTATTGTAGGTGATTTGCGAATGGGTAAATTCCAGAGCGAAAGCAAAGTTACCGGAGTCATGACACCGAAAGCATTATGATAAAAAAGGCTCCTCAGCAATGAGGAGCCTTACTATGATGAATATTAATTATTTTTGAGATTCTGCCAGACTTAACCAGGTTTGCACCACGGTATCCGGGTTCAGGGAAAGACTATCGATCCCCTCTTCCATCAACCAGGCAGCAAAATCTTCATGGTCAGATGGACCTTGCCCGCAAATACCCACGTATTTACCCTGCTTCTTGGCTGCTTTAATCGCCATCGACAACAGTGCTTTCACCGCGTCGTTGCGCTCATCAAACAGTTCAGAAACTACGCCAGAGTCGCGGTCCAGCCCCAGCGCAAGCTGAGTCATGTCGTTTGAGCCAATGGAGAAACCATCAAAATATTGCAGGAACTCATCTGCCAGCAAGGCGTTAGAGGGGATCTCACACATCATGATAATTTTCAGCCCGTTCTCACCGCGTTTCAAACCCTGGCGTTCCAGTTCCTCAACCACCGCTTTGGCCTGCGCCACAGTTCGCACAAACGGCACCATTACTTCGACGTTAGTCAGGCCCATGTCGTTACGCACCCGTTTCATTGCAGCACATTCCAGCGCGAAACAGTCGCGGAAGCTGTCAGCCACGTAACGGCCTGCGCCACGGAAACCAAGCATCGGGTTTTCTTCATGCGGCTCGTAACGCTCGCCGCCCACCAGGTTGGCGTATTCGTTAGATTTAAAATCAGAAAGACGCACGATAACGCGCTTCGGCCAGAATGCCGCGCCGAGTGTCGCAATCCCTTCCGTCAGGCGACCGACGTAAAACTCAACCGGATCGTCATAGCCTTTCATCATTTCACGGATTTCGTTTTGCAGCGCAGGCTCTTGCTGGTCAAATTCCAGCAGCGCACGCGGATGCACGCCAATCATGCGGTTGATGATAAATTCCAGACGCGCCAGTCCCACACCTTCATTTGGCAGGCAGGCAAAATCAAATGCGCGATCCGGGTTACCGACGTTCATCATGATTTTCAGCGGCAAATCCGGCATGGTATCGACGGTGGAACTTTTGATGCTGAAATCCAGCAGTTCCTCGTAAACATAACCGGTATCCCCTTCGGCGCAGGAAACCGTCACATTCTGATCTTCGCTCAGGCGTTCTGTCGCGTCACCGCAACCCACTACCGCTGGAATACCCAATTCACGGGCGATAATCGCCGCGTGACAGGTGCGCCCACCACGGTTGGTGACAATCGCCGCCGCCTTTTTCATGATCGGTTCCCAGTCCGGGTCGGTCATGTCGGTGACTAAAACATCACCCGGCTGAATGCGGTTCATCTCGCTGATGTCATGAATGACTTTGACCGGACCGGCACCGATGCGATGGCCGATAGCACGTCCTTCAGCAATGATTTTGCCTTGAGAATGCAGCTGATAACGCTCCATCACCTGGCCCTGAGAACGCACGGTTTCCGGGCGAGCCTGAACAATAAACAGCTTGCCAGTGTGCCCGTCTTTTGCCCATTCGATATCCATCGGGCGGCCATAGTGTTTCTCAATTTGCACCGCCTGCTTCGCCAGTTCCTGCACCTCTTCAGGCGTGATAGAGAACTGGTCACGGTCGGCTTGCGGCACATCTTCGATACGCACTTGCTTGCCATGCTCCTGGCTTGGGGCATAAACCATGCGGATTTTTTTCGAGCCCATATTGCGGCGCACAATCGACGGTTTGCCGGCAGCAAGCGTAGGCTTATGAACGTAGAACTCGTCCGGGTTAACAGCACCCTGCACCACCATTTCACCCAGGCCATAAGCGGAGGTGATAAACACCACCTGATCGAAACCGGATTCAGTGTCGATGGAGAACAGCACACCGGATGATGCGAGGTCTGAACGCACCATGCGCTGCACGCCAGCCGAGAGCGCAACGCCACGGTGGTCGTAACCCTGGTGAACGCGATACGAAATGGCGCGGTCGTTAAACAGGGAAGCAAAGACGTGTTTCACGGCAACCAGCACCGCGTCATAACCTTGTACGTTGAGGAAAGTTTCTTGTTGTCCGGCAAACGACGCATCGGGCATATCTTCGGCGGTTGCAGAAGAACGCACGGCAAAAGAGGCATCTGCATCGTCTGAAGAAAGCTGTTCGTAGGCATCATGAATGGCTTTTTCAAACTCAGGCTGGAATGGCGTATCAATTATCCACTGGCGGATTTGGGCACCGGCTTTGGCAAGCTCAGTCACATCATCAATATCCGTTTTATCCAGCAATTCATAGATACGCTGGTTCACGCCACTTTGGTCAAGAAACAAGTTAAATGCTTCGGCCGTGGTGGCAAAACCATTCGGCACGGAAACACCCATACCGGAAAGGTTAGTAATCATTTCACCCAGAGAGGCATTTTTGCCCCCGACCCTGTCTACATCATTCATGCCGAGTTGGTTGTACCAAAGCACCAGCGGTGACGAGTTGGACATCGAAACAATCCTTTTGTGAAGATGAGCGGTTCAAGAAATTTCAGAATGTATATACCCACACAATTTGAGTTGTAGCCGACACTGCTACGCTCAAAGAATGACGGTTATATTTAGATTGGCATAATTAACCGCATGAATGAAACAGGTGAATCGTTCAAGCAAAATAAAAATTTGAAATTTTCAGATATATTTACATTTTGCGTAACTTGTTGATTCTTAATTTACTCCCTATATAAATAAGGGTTTAAGAGAATCAGAAAAGTGAACTGTGCATTTCATTTAAAATAAAAACCACGTTTCATTTTCAAAAAGAGAATGAGATTGATCCGGTATCATAATTTTTAATTTATCATTCAGAAAAAGCAGTCATTAACAGGATTGAAAAAATGGATAACGCCGCAGACAGACAAGTTTTTTATATCTCCGATGGCACCGCCATTACCGCAGAAGTTCTTGGTCATGCCGTGATGTCACAGTTTCCGGTGGCGATAAACAGCATTACGCTACCGTTTGTTGAAAACGAAAGTCGCGCTAATGCAGTGAAAGAGCAAATCAATGCGATTTACCAGCAGTCTGGCGTACGCCCGCTGGTCTTCTATTCCATCGTTTTACCGGTCATTCGCGACATTATTTTGCAAAGTGAAGGTTTTTGTCAGGATATTGTGCAGGCGCTGGTTGCCCCTTTGCAGCAAGAATTAAAACTTGAACCCACGCCGATTGCTCACCGAACTCACGGTCTTAATCCCGGGAATTTAATCAAATATGATGCGCGTATCGCCGCCATTGATTACACGCTCGCGCATGATGACGGCATTTCAATGCGCAACCTCGATCAGGCACAGGTGATTTTACTCGGTGTTTCACGCTGCGGAAAAACCCCCACCAGCTTGTACCTCGCCATGCAGTTTGGTATTCGCGCCGCAAACTACCCGTTTATTGCCGACGATATGGATAACATTCAGCTGCCAGCGGTACTTAAGCCTTTGCAACATAAGCTCTTTGGTTTGACGATCAACCCGGAGCGCCTTGCGGCAATCCGTGAAGAACGCCGGGAAAACAGCCGTTATGCCTCGATGCGCCAGTGCCGTCTGGAAGTGGCGGAAGTCGAAGCACTGTTTCGCAAGAACCAGATTCGCTACCTGAACAGCACTAATTATTCGGTTGAGGAAATGGCGACCAAGATTCTGGACATCATGGGACTGAATCGTCGCATGTACTAACAAACTAGTTCACAAGTTCAATTTTGTATGTCAGGCTGTACGCAATCTGGTGGTAACGATTCAGTTTTACGGTTGAATTCAACATAGATTGGTTTATCGTGACAGCCATCACTTCCCGGTACTCCTGCCGAGCTGAAGACAAAATTTTTGAGACACCCAATGAATAAAACAGATGAATTGCGCACCGCGCGCATCGATAGTCTGGTCACACCTGCGGAGCTGGCACAGCGTCTGGCTGTCTCCCAGGAAGTTGCGCAAAACGTAACTGCCTCACGCCGTCGTATCGAAAAAATCCTTAATGGTGAAGATAATCGCCTGCTGGTGATTGTTGGTCCTTGCTCCATTCATGATCTGGATGCAGCAATGGATTACGCCAGACGCTTGCAAACTGCGCGTGAAAAGCATCAGGATCGCCTTGAAATCGTGATGCGTACCTATTTCGAAAAGCCGCGCACCGTGGTGGGCTGGAAGGGGCTGATTTCCGATCCAGATTTAAACGGCAGCTACCGCGTCAACCACGGCATCGAGCAGGCACGCCGCCTGTTGTTGCAGGTCAATGAACTGGGTGTTCCGACCGCAACAGAATTCCTCGATATGGTGATCGGCCAGTATATTGCCGATTTGATTAGCTGGGGCGCCATTGGCGCACGCACTACCGAAAGCCAGATCCACCGTGAGATGGCATCTGCCCTTTCGTGTCCGGTCGGTTTCAAAAATGGCACCGATGGAAACACGCGTATTGCGGTAGACGCGATTCGTGCCGCACGTGCCAGCCATATGTTCCTTTCGCCGGATAAAAACGGCCAGATGACCATTTATCAGACCAGTGGTAACCCGTACGGCCATATTATTATGCGCGGCGGCAAGCAGCCAAACTACCACGCAGCCGACATCGCCACAGCGTGTGACAGCCTGCATGAGTTTGATTTGCCGGAACAACTGGTGATCGATTTCAGCCACGGCAACTGCCAGAAACAGCATCGCCGCCAGCTCGAAGTTTGCGAGGATGTGTGTAACCAGATTCGTAATGGTTCACGGGCAATTGCGGGTGTGATGGCTGAGAGTTTCATTCGTGAAGGCACGCAGAAAATCGTTGCCGGGCAGCCACTGGTGTACGGCCAGTCGATTACCGACCCTTGCCTGAACTGGGAAGACACTGAAACGCTGCTCGATATGCTGGCAGACGCAACGGATAGCCGCTTCTGATATTTTGAGTCCCCTCTCCTGAGGGAGAGGGCCAGGGTGAGGGCATCCGATACCTGAACATTTTCTCTGACCTAAAGTCTGGGCCCCCTCATCCCGACCTTCTCCCCCAGGAGAAGGCGAAAACCGATCCTTCCCCAAAATTGATCCATTCACAAATTTCTTACAAATAACACTTGATGATGAAACACAGTTTATTGATAATGATTATCATTGTTACATTGATTGTCATTTGTACACAGAGTGAAATATGGATAAAGCATTCACCCCTACGAATCCGCAATCTGCGGCTGGCCCTCGTCAGATAGACAGTAAGCTTTTGCTCGGCCCTGACGGGCGCGTGGTTATTGTCCACGAAGGCCAGCAGTATCAGTTACGACAAACTCAGGCCGGGAAGTTAATCCTGACCAAGTAAACAAAAAATAGCCTTACTACAACGCAAGCCACCCAGGTTTTTCTTAATTCCCAGGCAGCCAGCGCTTTTAAATTTTCTCATGGAGATTTGCGCATGCCTGCTTTACACACAGTCGGATTCCGTCTGTCATTACTGACTGTTGCGGTTTTTTCTGCTCTGCCCGCTTTCGCGAAAGACGATCAAATGACCGTGGTGGCTACCGGTAACCAACGCAGCACATTTGAAGCGCCAATGATGGTTACCGTCATTGATGCCAATACCCCAGAAAGCCAGACCTCATCTTCTGCCGCCGATATGCTGCGCCGGGTGCCCGGGATAACCATTTCCGGCACCGGCCGCACTAATGGTCAGGACGTTAGCATGCGTGGTTACGATCGCCGTGGCGTGTTGATGCTGGTCGATGGCGTCCGTCAGGGAACCGATACCGGGCACCTTAACAGCACCTTCCTCGACCCGGCTTTAATCAAACGTATCGAAGTGGTTCGCGGCCCGGCAGCCCTGCTTTACGGCAGCGGCGCACTGGGTGGCGTGATCTCTTACGAAACCGCCGATGCCAGCGATTTGCTGTATGAAGGGCAAAACTCAGGCTACCGCGTGTTTGGCACTGGTGCGACGGGCGATCACAGTGTCGGCATGGGTGCCAGCGCTTTTGGCCGCACCGATAATCTTGATGGTTTAGTGTCGTGGTCAAGCCGTGACCGGGGTGATATCCGCCAGAGTGACGGTGAAACCGCACCAAACGACGAAAGCATCAGTAACTTTCTGACCAAAGGCACCTGGTATATCGACCCGGCCCAGTCTCTTGCGGGTTCTCTGCGCTACTACAATAACGCCGCCCAGGAGCCGAAAAACCCACAGACCAGCAAAGCGGACTCAAGCAACTCAATGGTGGATCGCTCCACTATTCAGCGTGATGCGCAGGTTAAATATCATATCGGGCCAGACCAAAGCGACTGGTTGAATGCTGACGCCACCGCATACTGGTCTGAAGCGCGTATCAACGCCCAGGGGCAAACTGACGGGGCTGAATTCCGCAAGCAGACCACCACTGGCGGGAAAGTTGAAAACCGCAGCCGCGCCTTTACCGACAGTTTCGCCGCCCACCTGCTGACTTACGGCGGCGAATATTATCGCCAGGATCAGAAACCAGGCGGCAACACGACGGGCTTCCCGCAAGCCAATATCGATTTCGGTTCAGGCTGGTTGCAGGATGAAATTACGCTGCGTGACCTACCCGTTTCTATTCTCGCCGGCACACGCTATGACAATTATAGCGGCAGCAGCGACGGCTATGACGATGTGAACGCCGATAAATGGTCATCTCGTGGCGCACTGTCCATAACGCCAACCGACTGGCTGATGCTGTTTGGTTCTTATGCTCAGGCATTCCGCGCCCCGACCATGGGCGAAATGTACAACGATGCGAAACACTTCTCTATCGGTACGCGTTACACCAACTATTGGGTTCCAAACCCGAATCTGCGCCCGGAAACCAACGAAACGCTGGAAGGCGGTTTTGGCCTGCGCTTCGACGATTTGATGCTGGCGGACGATGGCCTCGAATTTAAAGCCAGCTACTTCGACACTAAAGCAAAAGACTACATTTCTACTACCGTCGATTTCGCCAAAGCGACCACCATGTCCTATAACGTCCCTGATGCCAAAATCTGGGGTTGGGATATGACGGCGAAGTACACCAGCGCGTGGTTCAGCCTTGATCTGGCTTATAACCGCACCCGTGGTAAAGACACCGGCACCGGCGACTGGATTTCAAGCCTGAACCCGGACACTGTCACCAGCATCCTCGATGTTCCGGTGGCGCAAAGCGGCTTTTCCGTGGGTTGGGTGGGTACATTTGCAGAACGTTCAACGCACATCAGCAGCAGCTACAGCGCTCAGGCAGGTTACGGCGTGAACGATTTCTATGTCAGCTATACAGGCCAGCAGCAGTTGCGCGGGCTTACTACTTCCCTGGTACTGGGTAATGCCTTTGATAAGGAATACTGGTCACCGCAGGGGCTCCCTCAAGATGGCCGTAACGGCAAAATCTTTGTTAGCTATCAATGGTAAGGAAACGATATGACTCAGCGTTATGAAAACTGGTTGCAGCTCAAACAACAGCACCCTAAAAAATATGCTCGCGACATCGCAAAACTGATGAGTATCAGCGAAGCCGAACTGACTCATGCCCGCGTTGGGCATGACGCCTGGCGCTTAAAGGGTGAAGTTCGTGACATTCTTGCAAGCCTTGAAAGCGTGGGCGAAATTAAGTCCATCTGCCGTAACGAGTATGCGGTGCACGAGCAAGTCGGGCGTTTTGAGAACCAACAACTTCAAGGCCATGCCGGGCTGGTGCTTAACCCGCGTGCGCTGGATTTGCGTCTGTTCCTCAATCAATGGGCTTTCGCTTTCCATATTCGTGAGGAAACTGCTCGCGGCGAGCGCCAGAGCATTCAGTTTTTTGACCATCAGGGCGATGCGCTGTTGAAAGTGTACACCACCGACAACACTGATTTCGCCGCCTGGGGCGATATGCTGGCGAAGTTTATCTATGCCGATAACCCGGAGCTTGAACTGAAAGCTGCTGAAGAAACCGTGATGACGCCTGCGGCCGATGGGAGCCTGGTTGAAGCCGAATGGCGCAGCCTGCGTGACGTGCATCAGTTCTTTAGTCTGCTCAAACGCCACCAGTTGACTCGCCAGCAAGCGTTCCGTCTGGTAGCTGAAGACCTGGCGTGCCAGGTTGATAACAGCGCACTGGCGCAACTGCTGGCTCAGGCGAAACAAGATCAAAATGAAATTATGATCTTCGTCGGCAACCAGGGCTCGGTGCAGATTTTCACCGGGAAAGTTGAAAAAGTTGTGCCAATGGACAACTGGATCAACATCTTCAACCCGCAATTCACCCTGCATTTGCTGGGCGACACCATTGCTGAAAGCTGGGTAACGCGTAAACCAAGCGGCGATGGTTTCGTGACTAGCCTGGAACTGTTTGCGGCTGACGGCACCCAGATTGCGCAGCTTTACGGCCAGCGCACCGAAGGCGAGCCCGAGCAGCAACAGTGGCGTTCACAGCTGGAGGCATTGGTAAGCAAAGGGCTGGCCGCATGAAACGCTGGTTAATTGCCCTGCTTGCAATGCCAGTGATTGCGAGCGCCAGTGAACGAGTGGTGGCAATTGGCGGCGACGTAACGGAAATTGCCTACGCATTAGGTTCGGGCGACCAACTGGTCGCCCGTGACAGCACCAGCCTGCATCCGGAGGAAGCAATAAAACTTCCTGATGTCGGTTACATGCGCCAGCTTAATGCCGAAGGGATTCTGGCTATGCGCCCGACGCTGGTACTCGCGAGCGCTCAGGCGAAGCCATCTCTTGCACTGGAGCAGGTTGCCAGCAGCCACGTTAAAGTCGTGACAATTCCCGCCACAAATTCGCTCGATGGCATTGATGACAAAATTGACGCTGTTGCACAGGCGATGGGGAAAACGACACAGGGCGAGGCTTTGCGCAAGCTTGTGCATGACAAACTGGCGTCGATTCCAACCAAACCTCTGCCGGTGAAAGTCCTGTTTATCATGAGTCATGGTGGCATGACCGCGATGGCGGCCGGGCAGGAAACGGCGGCAGATGCCGCCATTCACGCCGCAGGTTTGCAAAATGCCATGCAGGGTTTCAAGCGTTATCAGCCAATGTCGCAAGAGGGTGTGATTGCCAGCCAGCCGGCATTGGTGCTGATCACCGCCGATGGCGTGAAAACGCTGGGCGGTGAAGATAACGTCTGGAAACTGCCAGGGCTTGCTCAGACTCCCGCAGGGAAAAATCGACAGCTGTTAGTCGTGGACGATATGGCGCTGCTTGGTTTCGGCCTGCAAACCCCGGATGCCATCCTTGCGTTACGACATAAAGCGGAGCAATTGCCTTGATACGCCGTCCCCTGCCCCAACGCGCGCTGTTCGCCATGATTCTGGCGTTACTGGCGCTGTCTTTGGTGGCTGCCAATTTAGGCGCTATGCGCCTTTCTATCGCCGTGTTGTGGCAGGCCCAGGATGAAGCGTTGCGCCATATCTGGCTCAACATTCGTCTGCCGCGTGTGCTGCTGGCGACGCTAGTTGGCGGCGCACTGGCGCTTTCAGGCTGTGTGATGCAGGGGCTGTTTCGCAACCCGCTTGCTGACCCGGGTTTGCTCGGGATCAGCAGCGGTGCGGCACTGGCCGTCGGGTTTTCCGTGGTGCTTCCGTTAGCACTACCCGCCGTGTTGGCATTGTATGTGCCGATGCTGGCGGCGTTTTTTGGCAGTCTCGCCGTGACGCTGGTGATCTTCTTTTTGAGCCGCCAGGGTAACAATAGTTTGTCGCGCTTGTTGCTGGTCGGGATTGCCATCAATGCACTTTGCGGCGCGGCAGTTGGCGTGTTGTCGTGGATCAGTAACGATGCGCAGTTGCGCCAGTTGTCGCTTTGGGGCATGGGTAGCCTTGGGCAGGCGCAGTGGTCAACGTTACTCGCCACCGCCTCGTTTATCCTCCCGGCCTCGGTAACCATCGCCTTTTTATCTAAACGGCTAAATCTGTTGCAGCTTGGCGACGAAGAAGCGCATTACCTGGGCGTGGATGTCAAAAAAACGCAGCGCCAGTTGCTGATTTTGAGTGCACTGCTGGTTGCGGCAGCCGTGGCCGTGAGCGGCGTAATTGGCTTTGTCGGTCTGGTGATTCCGCACCTGGTGAGGATGTGGCTAGGTGCCGACCATCGCTGGCTGGTACCGGGTTCGATACTGGCGGGCGCAATGTTATTGCTGGTTGCCGATACGCTGGCCCGTACGCTGGTTGCGCCTGCGGAAATGCCCGTTGGCCTGCTGACGAGTCTGCTGGGTGGTCCGTGGTTTTTAGCACTGATATTCCGCCAAAAGAGAGAAACTGATGGCTGATTTACTGCAGGCGAAAAACGTTACGTTTCGCCCAGGCGAGCGAAAATTACTCGATGACATTAATCTGACGCTGGCTGCCGGTGAAGTCGTGGCACTAATCGGCCCTAACGGTGCCGGAAAATCTACGCTGCTGAGGGTACTGACTGGTTTCCAGCCACCAGACGGTGGCGAAATTACCCTTGCTGGACGCCCGCTCACTTCATGGTCTGGAGATGCTCTGTCGCGTAAACGTGCGGTCATGCGCCAGCGCAGCGGTATGGCGTTCAGTTGGGCTGTTGAAGATGTGATTGCCATGGGGCGTGCACCCTGGCCGGAAAAAGAGACAAAGTCCGTGGTTCAGGAAGTGATGGCGTTGACGGGTTGCGATACGCTTGCCGGGCGCGATTTCTGCCAGCTTTCTGGCGGTGAACAACAGCGCGTGCAACTGGCTCGCGCACTGGCGCAACTATGGCTGGATGGGCAACCCCACGGCTGGCTGTTTTTAGATGAACCGACCTCGGCATTGGATCTGTATCATCAGCAACATATTCTGCGTTTGCTGCGCCGTTTATCACTGATGGGGACGTTATCAGTTTGCGTAGTGCTGCATGATTTGAACCTGGCGGCACTGTGGGCCGACAGGATTGTGTTATTGCATGAAGGAAAGCTGGTCGCAAAGGGTACGCCGCAACAGGTGCTGGACGAGTCCACGCTACAGCGCTGGTATCAGGCAGATTTACGGGTGTTCAATCATCCTGAACACCCGGTGCCTCAGGTTTGGTTACAGCAGTGATACCGGCCGTTTTTTAGCTCGAACAACTCACTTCTAACCGTTTGCCCCAGTCCGGCGGGCGTTGGGTTAAATCATCCGAATGTTCCGCAAAGGGCTGGCGCAGCGCTTCATGTAGCTCTGCCAGCACACTCACATCGCCTTTATCGGCAGCATCGATTGCCCGTTGTGCCAGCCAGTTACGCAGCACGATTGACGGATTGGCGGCTTTCATCGCCTGCTGGCGCTGTTCATCGCTGATTTGCTCTGCTTGCAGGCGGGTACGATAACGGGTGAACCAGCTGTCAAAACGGGCGCGGTCGATAAACTCATCACGCAGCGGCGAACTGGCTGAGTTTTGCTCGGTCAGGCTGAGCATTCTGAAGGTACGCGTGTAATCACTCCCCTCTTTTGCCATCAAACCAAACAGTTCGGTAAGAATTTCGTTATCTGCTGTTTGCTCGGTGAGCAGCCCCAGTTTTCCACGCATCAATTCACCAAACGCTTTCATCAATGCGAACTGATAGTGTTCGAGCAATTCGTTCAGCCATTCAACGGAAATAAACGGCGACAAGGTTTGGGCCAGGCGTTGCAGGTTCCACAACCCGACCGCAGGCTGGTTATCAAATGCGTAGCGCCCCTGATGGTCGGAATGGTTGCAGATGAAATCGGGCTGGTAGTCGTCGAGGAAACCATACGGACCGTAGTCCATGGTCAGCCCCAGAATGGACATATTGTCGGTATTCATCACGCCATGGGCGAAGCCGACAGTTTGCCAGTGGGCGATCATTTTTGCGGTGCGCTCGACAACATCGCGGAACCAAAGCTGATATTTATCGGCTTCATCGACCAAATGTGGCCAGTGGTGCGCAATCACGTAATCCGCCAGTTGCTGCACTTTTTGCGGTTCACGACGGTAGTAGAAATGCTCGAAATGGCCAAAACGGGCATGGCTTTGCGCCACGCGTATCAGCATAGCGCCTTGCTCAGTGGTTTCGCGGCGTACCGGCGTGTCGCTGGTCACAATGCTCAGCGCACGCGTGGTGGGAATACCCAAACCATGCATGGCTTCGCTGGCGAGAAACTCGCGCACGGTTGAACGCAGCACGGCGCGACCATCGCCCATGCGGGAATACGGCGTCAGACCTGCCCCTTTCAGGTGCCAGTCGAATTTACGCCCGTCCGACAGCTGCTGTTCGCCGAGCAAAATCCCCCGCCCATCACCCAACTGACCGGCCCAGACACCGAACTGGTGCCCGCTATAAACCTGCGCCAAAGGTTGCATACCCGTAAGCGGCGTTTCACCGCTCCAGATGCCGGCGTGAGGATCGTCAAACAGTGAAGCATCAAGCTCCAACTCTTCGGCCAGCGGACGATTGTAATAAAACAGCCGGGCATTATGCAGCGGCGTGGGATTAAGAGCGGTATAAAAGCCGGGCAACTCATCGTGCCAGCTATTGTTAAAAACAGGTTTATTGGTCATAGACCCTCCTGCCGATAGTGTAGTGCTTGTGTGAAGATTTAAACACGGCACGTTGGCAGGGGTATTAACTCAATTCAGGGCGTTGAAGGATAACCAGTCTGGTAACACCTGAGGTGCAATACCCGGCCAGAAACTCCCCTGCATGGCACAGGTGGCTAGCGGCAATACTTTCTGGCGGGCGCTTTCATCATCAATACCGCAGATAACCATCGTCTGGCAAAATGGTGAAAGTTGCGCAAGCATCGCTAACATAAAGGGCTCGAACGAACGTTGTTTAATTTGTTTTTGAATAAATGACTTGTCCAAAAATACACGTTTAAATAAGCCATCAAAAATCGGTTTGGTGGTCGAAATTCCCGCGCCAAAATTCGCCAGCGCTAATGGATAATGCTTACCCATTGTGACTAAACGGACATTTTCACTCCCACGGTTTAAGTCCGGGAAGTTCTCATTGATTGAGAATTCAATGAACGGAAGATGCGCCAGGCGTGAATTTAGCTCGGCGTTGCTCAGAATAGCATCGACAATCGCTACATTTATATTTACCCAGACAACCGTCTTCTGAGCCATAAAGAACTCTTGATAGTTTTCGAGTAATTCTATTTTCTCTTTGAATAATATTAATTGCTGCTCATCAGTAATAACCGGTGCAACTATTTCTGTAGGAATACGAACTGGCGCATCGATCCCAACAAAATTAACTATTAATTCAACACCTAAAAGCTCACCACCCGGTAAGTAAACAGGATTAAAAGAAAAATCTGAACGATATTGTGCATCAAATACAAGAATCATGTTGCCAGCCGTGTTTCATAATAGGTGGATGGCATCGTGATACGATGAGCATCCAGCGTTAACTGGATTGATTTTACGAGAAATAAACGCAATTTCATCCCTGAGAGTGTAATCAGAATCTCTTTAATATATTGATATTATCCTGGTTATCTCCATATCGCCAGTTTTAGCGAATATGACGAACAGAATCACGGTAGATTATCTGGGGAGAAAAAGATTCATTCTCACAATCATTATCCAATAATTTTCGTATCGCGAAACGGGCCATTTCACTTATCGGAAAATGAACACTGGTAATAGCCGGACGAACAAATGCGGCGCGTTCTCCGCTGTCGTAGCAAATAAGTGAGATATCCTGGGGAATGCGCAGACCTCGTTCAGTGATGGCCAGCATCGCGCCAATGGCCAGTTCTTCGTTACAGCAATAAATCGCTGTTGGCCGCGCCGTTTCAAGCAGTTGAGATGCCAACTCATATCCTGTGGGCATATCGTATTCACCGCCTGTTACCGCAACAGGTTCGAGCTTTGCCTGCGCCATCGCGTCGATAAACCCCTGTCTGCGCAATAGGCTTGAGCTGCGCCCGCTCGGCCCATACAAACAGGCAATTGCTGTATGGCCCGCATCAATAAATACTTGTGTAGCAAGTGCGCTCGCTGCACGGTGATCAAACACCACACAGCGTTGTTCAAGACCCGGAACATTTCTGTCCAATACAATGAATTTGCGATCTTGCCCGGCGAGTTGTTGAAGGGTTTCATCGCTAATGGCACGAACATGTAATATCAGGCCGTCACAGCGCAAATTAAACAGGCGCTGGATAGCACTAAGCTCTTTCTCTGCCGTATCACGCCCTTGCGTCACCAGTAACTGCTTTCCCTGCTGCTCGGTTTCACTTTGTACGGTGTCCATCAGCGCACCGAAGAAACCGCCCCGGTACGAAGTTGTCACCAACCCGAGCGTGTTGCTTTGACTTGATGCCAGAGCGCGTGCCGCCGGATTAGGCGTATAACCTAATTCAGCAATCGCAGCCTCAACGTTAATACGTGTCTGCACTTTAACTTTGCTATCGCCATTCACCACGCGTGACACAGTCGCCCGGGACACACCAGCACTGGCGGCAACATCTTCCAGAGTAACCATGAACTGTCCTTTCGAGGGCGTAAATGCTCCCGGATATTAACTGATATTATAGAATGCGCCGGGTTTAAGCGTGGAATTGCTGAAGGGAGTCACGTTTAGGGCCATCAACTGGCCCTAAAACAAGAGCGCTTTTGAACTAGATACGACGAGCCTGCCAGAATTTTTTACTCCAGTAGACATTATCGAGCGACGAACGCATCACTCCCCGGCTGGTCGAGGCATGAATGAACTGGTTATCCGTGTCGTAAATCCCCACGTGTAAACCACTTTGACCAGAGCCAGTTTTAAAGAAGACCAGATCGCCCGGAAGCAAATCGTCTTTATCAATTTCGGTGCCGATTTTCGCCTGCTGTTTCGTTTCACGCGGCAATTGCAGCTCGAACCTGTCTCGGAAAGTGATGGAGACAAAACCTGAGCAATCAACACCACGACGGCTCATTCCACCATAGCGATAAGGTGTGCCGTGCCAGCCATTGAGCTGGTCATTGAGTTTCGCAATCACCGTTATCGAGTCTGAAAGTCGGGAATTTGGCGGGGGAGCATGATGACTACACCCTGCGAGTACCAGACATGCCACTAAAATAATCCATACACGCATTTTCAGGCTTATCCTCACCCGTTAAATTTTCCAGTAATTTAGCGCTTACCTATGATTTGGTGCAAGTTTTTAGCACCATCTAAAGGGGGGCTATTAGCATACTGTGCCCTTCTATCTGCAATCGGCGGAAGTGCATGTTATAAGCTGTCGCTAAATGTTGCGGGGACAGCACTTCATCCCGACTTCCTTGTGCAATCATTTTACCTGCGCGCAATAACCAGACGGTATGTGCATGTCGCAAACTGTGGTTCAAATCATGACTACTCATCACCACGGCGATGCCCGCTTCACACAATGCCATCAAAATTCTGTCTAACGCAGTTTGCTGGGCAACATCCAGACTGTTCATTGGCTCATCCAGCAGGAGCAGGCGTCCGTTTGGGTTAATCTCAGGATGAATTTGCAATACCACAGCCGCGAGTCTGACGCGCTGCCATTCACCGCCCGAAAGCTGGTTAACACTGCGCGTGAGTTTATCCGTCAGGCCCAGATCTTCGGCAAGTTTAAGCACCACAGAATCTGTCGGGCTGATTTGTTGATGCAGCTGCAGGTAGTGCCAGACGGGCATGGAAAATGGCGGCATCTGCTGCTGAGAAAGATAAGCACGATGGTGAGCCAGCTTCGTTGGCTGCCAGTCGCGAAGATCACTCCCGGCAAACGTGATTTGGCCCGCCCCGGAACTCAGCCCCGCAGCCCTGGTTAACAATGTGCTTTTCCCGGCACCGTTTGGCCCAACCAAATGAACCAGTTCACCCGCAGAAACCATGGCGGAAATCGGCCCTAGCCGTTCCGCCACCGCAACATCGCTCAGTTGCAACAACGACATTATCTCGCCAGCGCCGACATAATGGCGTTAACAATGGTTGCGTCGTCCGGTTTCATATCCGGTGAAAAACGCCCAATCACCTGGCCATCACGGCCAATCAGGAATTTTTCGAAGTTCCACAGAATATCGCCAGGATGGGCAGGTGCGCGGCCTTTGCTGCTCATACGTTCCAGGAATTCACTGCCTTCAGGTGCAACGGCGTGCGGTGCGGCATCAACCAGTTTCTGGTACAGCGGATGACGGTTTTCACCGTTCACTTCCAGCTTGCTGAACATCGGGAAGGTGACGCCGTAAGTGGTGCTGCAAAACGTTTTGATCTCTTCCTCGCTACCCGGCTCCTGGCCGAGGAACTGGTTGCAAGGGAAGCCCAGCACGGAGAAGCCGTCGTGTTCGAGTTCTTTCTGCAGGTTTTCCAGTTGTTCGTATTGCACCGTCAGCCCGCACTTGGAGGCCACGTTTACGATCAACAGAACTTTACCTTTCCAGTTTTCGAGCGTTGTTGCTTCACCATCAATGGTGGTCACTTCAGTGTTGAGAATGTCTTGCATCATTTACCCCTGGATTGAACAACGTTTGATTATTTACTGGCCTTTAATAATAGCCAGATAAATACGGGTGCGCCTAGCGTTGCCGTTACGACGCCTATCGGTAATTCTGCGGAAGCCAGCGCAAGTCGAGCAATGATGTCAGCGCCGAGCAGTACAGTGGCCCCGGCGAGCCCGCTTGCGGGAAGTAAAATTCGGTGATCGGTTAAACCTTTCAGGCGCAGCATGTGTGGAATAACGAGGCCGATAAAACCAATTGCCCCTGCGAGCGCGACACTTACCCCTACCAACCACCCTGTCGCCATCACCAGGATATTACGCCACAGCCAGACAGGCAAACCTAACTGGCGTGCCGACATCTCCCCCAGCGCCATTAGATTCAACGGGGCATAGTTGCGACACAGCCACAACATTACCGGCAGCAACGTAATCATCAACCACCACTGGCGCCAGTCCACGCCGCCAAAACCGCCCATCATCCAGTACATTAGCTGGCGCAAATCGAGGCTGCTGCTGAAATAGATAGCCCAGGTCATCAGCGCGCTACAAATAATGCCCAGCGCGACACCTGCAAGTAACAGGCGACTGTTAGAAAGGTGGCGGCGTGAAAAACGCAATAAGATAAACGTGATAACCAACGCACCGGCAATCGCGCAGATACCCAAGACCCAATCCGGCAGCATGCCCTGCCCGAGCAGCACTGCAGCCACCAGCGCCACACCCGCGCCATTAGAGACGCCAAGCAAGCCAGGTTCGGCCAGTGGGTTTTCAAAAAGCGCCTGCATAATGGTACCGGAAATTGCCAGTGCTGCACCCACCAGCAGAACGGCTAGTGTGCGTGGCATTCGAATCTGCCAGATAAACAGCTGCGCATCCTCACG
Organism: Buttiauxella brennerae ATCC 51605; assembly: GCF_001654925.1. GTDB lineage: Bacteria > Pseudomonadota > Gammaproteobacteria > Enterobacterales > Enterobacteriaceae > Buttiauxella > Buttiauxella brennerae. The sequence continues at coordinate 96,591 of NZ_LXER01000011.1, read as the reverse complement.
CATCCAGTGCTGTGGGGCGAACCACTGGTCACCCGCACTTAAACTCAGCACTACCATCACCAGCATGATGGCGAACAGTGCAAACAGCCAGCGGCGTTCCAGGCGATGCTGCCGCGCAACAAAATTGTGCATCTGGTTGATGAGATCCAATTATTAACAATTCATAAATTTGATTTTACGGGGGATTTTCCGTACAGGACAAGAAGAAAAGAAAAAGGCCGCTGTATGCGGCCTTTTTGGTTAATTCAGGTTACTCGTCTTTCGGCGACGCGTTTTCAACCCTACTCTTCAACTTCTGACCAGGTCGGAAGGTCACTACACGGCGTGCCGTGATAGGAATATCTTCACCAGTCTTCGGGTTACGCCCGGGACGTTGGTTTTTATCGCGTAAGTCAAAATTACCAAAGCCTGATAGTTTAACCTGCTCACCGTTTTCCAAAGCGCGACGGATCTCTTCGAAAAACAGTTCTACCAACTCTTTAGAATCACGTTTGCTAAGCCCTAGCTTATCAAACAGATATTCTGACATTTCAGCTTTTGTAAGCGCCATACGTTCAATCCCTCAATGATGCCTGGAATCGCTCTTTTAATGCCTCTACACATCTTGCAACGGTAGCGGCCATCTCCTCTTCTTCGAGTGTACGGCCCGTATCCTGCAGGATAAGGCTTATGGCAAGGCTCTTATAACCTTCGGCTACACCTTTACCACGGTACACATCAAATAAGTTTACGCCAACTACCTGATTTGCGCCAACTTTCTTACACTCGGCCAAAATATCTGCTGCGGGAACGTTTTCAGCGACCACAACAGCAATGTCACGGCGGTTAGCCGGGAAACGCGAAATCTCTTTAGACTCAGGCACAGCGCGGTCTGCGAGCTTGTTCCACAGCACTTCGAACACCAGCGTACGGCCATTCAGAGAAAGCTTACGCTCGAGCTCCGGATGCACAACACCAATGAAACCAACGTATTCCCCACCTAAATAAATGGCAGCACTTTGGCCTGGATGCAAAGCTGGGTTGCTTGCAGCTTTAAATTCGATGTCTGAAAGTTTGCCAGTCAGATCCAGAACCGCTTCCAGATCGCCCTTCAAATCATAGAAGTCGACGGTATTACGCGCCAGATCCCAGTGCTCTTCGTAACGGTTGCCACAAATCGCGCCAGCCAGCATAACATCCTGACGAATACCCAGGTCTGCCTGCGTATCAGGAACAAAGCGTAAGCCTGATTCAAAGATGCGCACACGCGCCTGCTGGCGGTTTTGGTTATACACCACCGTATTGAGCAGGCCGGTCAGCAGAGACAAGCGCATCGCTGACATTTCACTGGAAATTGGGCTTGGCAGAATCAGGTTTTCTTCGCCAGGGTGCAGCAGTTGTTGAACTTTAGGGTCAACAAAGCTGTAGGTGATCACTTCCTGGTAACCTTTATCAACCAGCATGGTTTTCACACGCTTAAGCGAAAGGTCTGCTTCACGGTGAGTTCCCATGATAAGACCCGCTTGTACCGGCTCATTAGGGATGCTGTTGTAACCATAAACGCGCGCCACTTCTTCAACCAGATCTTCTTCAATCTGCATATCAAAGCGCCAGCTTGGAGCGATTGCCGTCCACTGGTTATCGCCTTCAGTCACTTCACAACCCAGACGACGCAGAATGTCACTAACTTGCGCATCTTCAATGTGATGGCCAATCAGACGATCAAGTTTGCTACGGCGCAGAGTAATTGTGGCAGCTTTTGGCAGATGTGCCTCACTGGTGACATCGATAACCGGACCAGCTTCACCACCGCACAGTTCGATCAGCAAGTGAGTCGCACGTTCCATTGCTTTGTACTGCAACGCGGGATCAACACCACGCTCATAACGATGAGAAGCATCGGTATGCAAACCATGGCGACGCGCGCGGCCAGTGATAGACAGCGGGCTGAAGAATGCACATTCAAGCAGCACGTTCTGGGTTTCATCATTCACACCAGAATGTTCGCCACCAAAGATGCCGCCCATTGCCAGCGCTTTGTTGTGATCAGCAATAACCAGCGTATCGGCATTCAGCTTCGCTTCGTTGCCGTCAAGCAGCGTCAGTGTTTCGCCCTCTTCTGCCATACGCACAACGATGCCGCCTTCAATGCGATCTTTATCGAACGCATGCATCGGTTGGCCAAGTTCCAGCAGCACGTAGTTAGTTACATCAACCACTGCATCAATGGAACGAATACCGCAACGACGCAGTTTTTCTTTCATCCACAATGGTGTTGGTGCTTTGACATTAATACCTTTGACTACTCGACCCAGGTAGCGCGGGCACGCTTCTGGCGCATCCACACGAATGGGCAGCGTGTCGCTAATAGTTGCAGCAACCGCAACCATTTCTGGCACGTTCAATGGCAGTTGGTTCACAACTGCAACATCACGAGCAACACCGATGATACCGAGGCAATCGGCACGGTTTGGCGTTACGCTGATTTCGATAGTGTTGTCATCAAGCTTCAGGAATTCGCGGATGTCTGTGCCAATCGGCGCATCCAGCGGCAACTCAATAATACCGTTGTGGTCATCGGAAATACCCAGCTCAGAGAATGAGCAAAGCATACCTTCTGATGGCTCGCCACGCAGTTTAGCCGCTTTAATTTTGAAATCGCCTGGCAGCACAGCACCGACAGTTGCCACGGCAACTTTCAGGCCCTGACGGCAATTTGGTGCGCCACAAACGATGTCTAACAGGCGTTCGCCACCGACATTCACTTTTGTTACACGCAGTTTGTCAGCGTTTGGATGTTGGCCGCACTCAACCACTTCACCCACAACCACGCCATTGAACGCGCCCGCAACGGCATCAACACCATCAACTTCAAGACCAGCCATAGTAATTTGACCGGAAAGCTCTTCACTACTGTTGGCTGGGTTTACCCATTCGCGTAACCAGAGTTCACTGAATTTCATTGGATATCCCGCCCTTATTTAAACTGTTTGAGGAAACGTAAATCATTTTCGAAGAATGCGCGCAAATCGGTTACGCCGTAGCGCAGCATGGTTAAACGTTCCATGCCCATACCGAAAGCAAAGCCTGAATAAACTTCTGGGTCGATACCAACGTTACGCAGAACGTTCGGATGCACCATGCCACAGCCTAATACTTCCAGCCATTTACCATTTTTACCCATTACATCAACTTCTGCGGATGGTTCGGTGAACGGGAAGTAGGACGGGCGGAAACGAATCTGCAAATCAGCTTCGAAGAAGTTGTTCAGGAAATCGTGAATCGTGCCTTTCAGGTTGGCGAAGTTGATGTTGGTATCAACAATCAAACCTTCCATCTGATGGAACATTGGCGTGTGAGTCTGATCGTAGTCGTTACGATAAACGCGGCCCGGCGCGATAATACGAATCGGCGGCTGCTTGTCTTTCATCGTACGAATCTGAACGCCAGAAGTCTGTGTACGCAGTAAACGAGTGGCATCGAACCAGAATGTATCGTGGTCAGCACGGGCCGGATGGTGGCCTGGAATGTTCAGCGCATCGAAGTTGTGGTAGTCATCTTCAATTTCCGGGCCAGTTGCTACGGTGAAGCCCAGTTCACCAAAGAAGCTTTCAATACGGTCAATGGTGCGCGTAACCGGGTGCAAACCACCGTTCTCAACACGACGGCCAGGCAGTGAAATATCAATGGTTTCTTCTGCCAGACGAGCATTCAGAGCAGCACTTTCCAGGTCGTTCTTACGAGCGTTCAGCGCTTCCTGTACTTTCTCTTTAGCTTCGTTGATTACCGCACCAGCCGCTGGGCGCTCTTCAGGTGGCAGTTCACGCAGGGTGGTCATCTGAAGGGTCAGATGCCCTTTTTTCCCTAAGTATTCGACGCGTACGTTGTCTAACGCGGCAACATCCTGGGCCTCGTTTATGGCGGCCGTTGCGTTGGCAACCAGCTCTGCGAGATGTGGCATGGTATTCCTCTTGTGCCGGCACAATTGCCGGGGTAGTTGATCCGTATACAGAAGCAAAAAAAAAGCCTCCATAGTGGAGGCTTTCGGCGCTATTTTTCGTTTCTTTTCTTACGCGCAAAGCCCCCGAATTCAGGTGCTAAAGTAAAAAAAGAAACGGAAAATAGCAGCATTCATGCTTGCAGTTACCTTATTTGTCAATTTTAAACCTTGCCTGCTGGCGGGTTTGGTTAAAAGAGTCAAAAGATTGATTATGTTAGAAATTAAAAGAGGGAGACAAGCTCCCTCTAATAACTGGCTTACGCCAGAGCTGCTTTCGCTTTTTCAACTAGTGCAGTAAATGCCACTTTGTCGAATACCGCGATGTCAGCCAGGATCTTACGGTCGATTTCAACAGAAGCTTTTTTCAAGCCATTGATGAATTTGCTGTAAGAGATCCCGTTCTGACGAGCTGCAGCGTTGATACGTGCAATCCACAGCTGACGGAATTGACGTTTACGTTGACGACGGTCACGGTAAGCGTATTGGCCAGCTTTGATAACAGCCTGGAAAGCAACGCGGTAAACGCGTGAACGCGCACCGTAGTAGCCTTTGGCTTGTTTAAGGATTTTTTTGTGACGAGCACGTGCGATAACACCACGTTTTACGCGAGCCATATTAGCTCTCCTGTTCTATATTCTGAATTAATTAAAAAAGTTCTACTTATGCGTACGGCAGGCAAGCGATAACCAGGCCCAGATCCCCTTTGGAGACCATACCTTTCGGACGCAGGTGACGTTTACGCTTAGTAGACTTTTTAGTCAGAATATGACGCAGGTTAGCGTGCTTACGCTTAAAACCACCACCGGCGGTCTTTTTGAAGCGCTTAGCGGCGCCGCGTACAGTTTTAATCTTTGGCATTTAATAACTTTCCACTTCGCATTGTTAATAAAACGAATCAGAAGGCGAACAAATCACACGAGGCCGAAGCCTCGCGGGAACTGTTACTTGATGGCCTTACTGTTTCTTCTTCGGAGCGAGCACCATGATCATCTGGCGGCCTTCGATCTTCGATGGGAAGGATTCGACGACTGCCAATTCACTCAGATCGTCACGGACGCGGTTAAGCACTTCCATACCAATCTGTTGGTGAGCCATTTCACGACCGCGGAAACGCAGTGTGATTTTAGCTTTATCACCCTCTTCCAGAAAGCGAACCAGGCTGCGGAGTTTTACCTGATAGTCGCCATCATCGGTACCAGGTCGGAATTTGATTTCCTTGACCTGAATAACTTTTTGCTTCTTCTTCTGTTCCTTAGAAGATTTGCTTTTTTCGTAGAGGAATTTGCCGTAATCCATAATGCGACAAACAGGCGGTTCAGCATTAGGACTGATTTCAACTAAATCAACCCCAGCCTCCTCGGCTTTTTCTAAAGCTTCATTCAGACTGACAATACCTAGCTGCTCGCCTTCAATACCTGTCAGACGAACCTCAGTGGCACGAATTTCTCTGTTTATGCGATTAGGACGCGCCGGTTGAACTCTTTTTCCGCCTTTAATAACTCTATTCCTCTAGTTGATTAAGATTGCGACTGCGAATTTCATTCTGCAGCTTTTCAATCAATTCGTTTACGTCCATGCTCCCTAAATCTTTGCCACGACGGGTACGAACGGCAACTTTGCCTGCTTCGACCTCTTTATCGCCACAAACTAACATGTAAGGGACACGACGCAACGTGTGTTCACGGATTTTAAAGCCAATCTTCTCATTTCTCAAGTCTGCTTTTACACGAATGCCTGCATTTTGTAGTTTACGGGTCAATTCGTTAACGTAATCAGCCTGTCCATCAGTGATATTCATGACCACTGCTTGTACTGGCGCAAGCCAGGTTGGGAAGAAACCCGCAAATTCTTCGGTCAGGATACCAATGAAACGTTCCATTGACCCGAGAATTGCACGGTGAATCATTACCGGAACCAGGCGTTCATTACTTTCGCCGATATAAGACGCGTTCAAGCGTGATGGCAAAGAGAAGTCCAGCTGTACTGTACCGCACTGCCATGCACGATCAAGGCAGTCATACAGAGTAAATTCAATTTTAGGGCCATAGAATGCACCCTCACCCGGTTGATAATCAAACGGTATATTATTTTCTTGCAGCGCTACGGCTAAATCCGCCTCTGCACGGTCCCACATTTCGTCGGTACCGATGCGTTTTTCAGGGCGTGTAGACAGCTTCACAACGATTTTTTCAAAACCGAAGGTGCTGTACATATCATACACCATGCGGATACAGCTGTTTACTTCATCACGGACCTGCTCTTCAGTACAGAAGACGTGAGCATCATCCTGAGTAAAACCACGTACGCGCATCAAGCCATGTAAGGCGCCTGATGGTTCATTACGGTGACAGCTACCAAACTCAGCCATACGCAATGGCAGGTCGCGGTAAGACTTCAGACCCTGATTAAAGATCTGCACGTGACCAGGGCAGTTCATTGGTTTGATGCAGTATTCACGGTTCTCAGAAGAGGTAGTGAACATGGCCTCTTTATAGTTTTCCCAGTGGCCGGTTTTTTCCCACAGCACACGGTCCATCATAAACGGGCCTTTCACTTCCTGATACTGGTACTCTTTGAGTTTGGAGCGTACAAACACTTCCAACTCACGGAAGATAGTCCAGCCGTCGTTATGCCAGAACACCATACCTGGTGCTTCTTCCTGCATATGATACAGGTCGAGTTGCTTACCAATTTTACGGTGATCGCGCTTAGACGCTTCTTCCAGGCGCTGCAAATAGGCATTTAGTTGCTTTTTATCAGCCCATGCGGTGCCATAAATACGTTGCAGCATTTTGTTGCTGCTGTCGCCACGCCAGTAAGCACCGGAAGTTTTCTGCAGTTTGAAATGATGGCAGAAACGCATATTCGGTACGTGCGGACCACGGCACATATCAACGTATTCTTCATGATGATACAGACCAGGCTTATCATCATGACTGATGTTTTCATCAAGAATCGCAACTTTGTAGCTTTCGCCACGGTTTACGAAAGTTTCGCGGGCTTCGTGCCAGCTGACTTTCTTCTTGATGACATCGTAATCTTTCTCAGCCAGCTCATGCATACGCTTTTCGAGCAGCTCAAGATCTTCCTGCGTTAGCGTGTGGTCAATGTCAACGTCGTAGTAAAAACCGTTATCAATAACCGGGCCAATCGCCATTTTAGTGTGCGGCCACAGTTGTTTGATGGCATGACCCAACAAGTGGGCGCATGAGTGGCGGAGAATCTCCAGGCCAGCTTCATCTTTAACGGTGATAATCGCGAGTTTAGCATCGTGCTCAATAACATCAGATGCATCAACCAGTTCGCCATCAACACGGCCAGCGATACACGCTTTTGCAAGGCCAGGACCGATATCCAGGGCTACATCCAGCGGGCTAACAGCGTGGTCGTAATGGCGTTGGCTGCCATCAGGAAGAGTAATAACAGGCATTATAAGTCCTTATTCGCAGTGGTGACCCACACGTAAGATCACATGCAACGTTTATTTTGCTTTAGTTTCAATCGTTTGTGTCGCCATCTCGCCTACAAGTGCAAGGCCGGGTTCACAATTTATGCGTGAAGGTATAATCACAGCTTCACGACGGTTCGGAATAGTATCACTTTAAGGAGGGGATGTCGCGCTTTGCTACCGCTGAGTGTGATCATGTAATATTGATAACTATATGTTTTATCTTTGTTTAAACAACACCATCCCCTCGACTGCATTAATTCATCGAAAATAACGAGTTATCAATTAATAAGTTTCGCTAACGTTTGATGGTGAGAGATAACCATAATTATTATTACTCTACAGACATAAAAAAACCGGGCATCATGCTCGGTTTTTTTATTTCATGTTGCTAATGAAATTGAGCGATCAATTATCACACAAGCACAAAAGATGATTAAAAAGCATTAATAATTAAGACCAGTCACCTGCAACCAGAGTATGGACATTAAATGCATCATCCATTGATTGCCCGGTTGATAGTGCGCCTGGTTGAATGTTAGAGCCCGCTTCGATGTCAGAAGCATGCCAGACAGCAGAAGGTGCGGTTTGTGTGGTCGTGCTGGTTACAGGTTGTGCTGCAAATGCACCAAATGAAAGCACGGAAAGTGCAACAGCTACAGCGGTATATTTAATATTTTTCATATTCATTTTTCTCTTATTTAGTGGGCCAGCAAGTTATTAGCTTGCTACAAAACAAGAGTAGATCCAGATCACACTTCTGACAAGCCCATTTATTTATCAAATCGTGTCAAATATACAGAAGATATGACGAAGCGGCAGATTGTGGAGAGATTATGAAGAAATTACGATGATATTAATTTTATTTAAAATAAAACTCCGGACCAAAATAATAATAGCACGCATAGATAAAATAAAACAATAAAGCCGGGTGTTACCCGGCTTTGCCAATTACATCTTATAACCAAGCGTAACTGCGGTACGTCTGTCCGTGTGCTCAGGTGCTGAGTCTGGCGGATTTGAGTTCCAGGTGACGTTGTAGCCAACTCGCAAACCAAAGTGCTCGTTGATTGCAACTTCAAGAGCCGTTTCAGAGTTGACCGTCGTATCTTCACTACCCAGCACAGAAACACCCTGGATAAATTTGGCGTTGTCCGTCAACTGCCAGTTATAGATACCTGATGCGTAACCTAATGCCTGAGTCTTATGCCCGCCATCGGTGTACTCGTCATAACGCACGCCTGGACCGAATTCCACACGCAAACTGTGTACCGGGCCACTCAGGAACTGACGACCATAACCAGCGGTCAAGACATCCCTTGAATGGTAGCCGTTGTAACGGTCTGTTAACCAACTTGCCTGACCAAACAAGTAATCACTGTCAGTCATGTTGTAACGGCTACGACCACCAGCGGAATAAGTCTCAGAAGAGCGCTCATCGTTAGAGGAGGTATTATTCGCGTTACCCCACAGAGACCATGCGGTAGAGGCGTTGTACCAGGTCATGTTGGTGTTTGCGGTCAAAGAAGAGCTGGTGGTGTTACCCGATTGCGCAAGATAGCCCGCATCCAGATTGCCTTCGAACGGTTTCTTGGCGGTCGATGGGTCATCCATGACAGTGAAAACCGAATTATCTGCAACTGCAAAGTGACTCAATAGCGCACTTCCGGTCAGCAAAATTGCAGCCGGTACTGTCTTAACAAAATTCATTTAATCGTCCGTACAACATAAAAAGAAACCATCAAGGTTCCGGAATCTCTTCTGTGGATCAAATATTTATGAGCCAAGAAAGGTTACAAATTATAAAAAAGCCCGAATAACATAGCAATGAATTCTTCTTTCATTTTTTGAATAAGAGAGCTCTTAAAACATCTTTATTTTCATAAACATAGAGTGTAGTGTCTTTTTACAATTCATTTGATAAATCATGGTCTTAATTGACATTTTCCTGTCTGAAAGAGTGCTACGCTTTACCCCAATGCTAAATTAAGGAGGATACATGACCCGCATTTATACACTGACTCTTGCCCCTTCACTCGATAGCGCAACGCTCACCCCACAAATTTATCCCGAAGGGAAGCTGCGCTGCAGCGCTCCTGTTTTTGAACCCGGAGGCGGCGGCATAAACGTTGCGCGGGCAATTTCGCATCTCGGTGGCCAGGCAACCGCCATTTTCCCGGCAGGTGGGGCCACAGGGGAACATCTTTGCGCCCTACTCCTGGAGGAACATGTTGCAATTCAAACTATTGAGGCACACGACTGGACGCGGCAAAACTTGCACGTTCATGCAGAGTCGACGGGTGAGCAGTTTCGTTTTGTGATGCCGGGTGCGGCACTCACCGATGATGAGTTCCGCCAACTCGAAGAACAAGTGTTGTCTATTGAACCCGGTGCTATCCTGGTTATCAGCGGTAGCCTTCCACCAGGCATTGAAGTCTCTAAGCTCTGTTCATTAGTCAAATCCGCGCAAAAGTCGGGGATTCGATGCATCGTTGACAGTTCTGGTGACGCACTTAAAGCCACGCTTGAAATCGGCAACATTGAGTTGGTTAAGCCCAACCAAAAAGAGCTCAGCGCATTAGTCAATCGTGACCTCACGCAACCCGACGATGTACGTAAAGCAGCACAAATGATTGTTGAGAGCGGCAAAGCTAAACGCGTCGTGGTTTCACTTGGCCCGCAGGGTGCGCTGGGCGTTGATGCTACAGGTTACGTGCAGGTAGTGCCACCACCGGTTAAGAGCCAAAGCACTGTCGGTGCCGGCGACAGCATGGTTGGTGCGATGACGCTGAAACTTGCGGAAAATGCTTCTTTATTAGATATGGTCCGTTTTGGTGTTGCCGCCGGGAGTGCTGCAACACTGAACCATGGAACTCGTTTGTGTTCGCTGGAAAATACGCAAAAAATCTACGACTACCTACGTAACTAACTGCGCGACAAATGTACGCAGTTAGCCCGGTCCCCTGACGAAGCGCTGTGTCGCTTCGTCAAAAGTCGCCATTTCTCGCAGAAGGACTATGCTAAAACCTTCGGGATAACAATGAGGTGAACCATGAGTAGCGGAGACATCGTGCGCTATGTTGTCACATTTAAGTTCCAGGAAAACAGTCTCACGGATCTTAACGAATTGAATAACCACCTGACACGCGGTGGTTTTTTGCTCACTCTATCAGATGACGAAGGGAAAATTCACGAGTTGGGTATCAATACATTTGGGTTAATAAGCACCTTAAGCCAGACAGAAGTTGAAGAGTTATCCCGTGGCCTTGGCAAGCTGGCGATAGGTGTTGAACCCGAGGTCTCCGTCACAACATGGGAAAACTGGCTGCAAGAGAGTAAATAGCTTTGTTTCAAAAATCATGACCGGGGATGTGCGTTAGTTCGAAGTTTGACCCGGTTAACAGCGATAAGCTAATGATCTACCAGAAAACCTGGGGAGAAGCATCATGTGGCAAGCCATAAGTCGTCTGTTAAGTGAACAACTCGGCACAGCAGAAATTGAACATCGCACGGAATTACCCGGTGGAGAAATTCACGCAGCCTGGCGAATTCACTATGCCGGTCATGAGATTTTTGTCAAAAGCGACGCTCGGGAAATGCTACCCATTTTCACGGCGGAAGCCGATCAGCTCGAGCTACTTTCACGCAGCAATACCGTGCGAGTGCCTAAGGTCTGGGCAGTGGGCGCTGATCGGGATTACAGCTTCCTGTTGCTCGAATATATGCCATCAAAACCACTCGATGCGCATAATGCCTTTTTGCTTGGGCAACAGCTGGCGCGCCTGCATCAATGGAGTGAGCAGCCGCAATTTGGGCTCGATTTTGATAATGATCTTTCCACCACTCCACAACCCAACGCCTGGCAACGGCGCTGGTCAACGTTCTTTGCAGAGCAGCGCATCGGCTGGCAGTTAGAGCTTGCGGCGGAAAAAGGGATTCATTTTGGCGATATCGATCTTATCGTGGAATTTGTCCATCAGGCGCTAGCTTCTCACCAACCGCAGCCATCTCTGTTGCATGGCGATTTGTGGTCAGGAAATTGCGCACTGGGGCCAGACGGGCCCTTTATTTACGATCCTGCTTGTTACTGGGGCGACAGAGAATGTGATTTGGCGATGCTACCACTGCACCCGGATCAACCTCCGCAAATCTACGACGGTTACCAGTCGGTTTCCCCTCTTCCCGTCGATTTCCTTGCACGACAGCCCATTTACCAACTCTACACCCTAATGAATCGTGCGATTCTTTTCGGGGGTCAGCACCTCGCGCTGGCACAAAAAGCGCTCGATCGAGTCCTTGCTGCGTAAAGAGATCGCCACTCCTGAATCAGGAGTGGCTTTTTTCTAAATGAAACCCAGCAAAGAGAAGAAGAAATAACCGATAACAATAATGATGATAGGCAATACATAAAGCGGGAATATTTGCAGGAATATCGTGTGGCGAGGCACCACGATTTTTGCATCAATCTGCTCTTTCGTTAAACCCTCTGGTCCTTTTGCCTGCTCAAGAATCAGCTGATCTTGCACCCCTTCACGCAGAAACTTCGCCTGGCGGCTCATACGCGCCCCGGATGCCTGTAAAGCCAGTCCAACAAATATCAACGCGTAAATGACCCAAAACAGCACATTGGCCTGCTGATGGAAGTCGGGTTGCGGCGAGTTGTACCAGAAGAAATTTAAAAATGGCGTATTAAAACGCATCATCTCAATCATCACATGTGCAAAATCCAGCATCACAGCATCAATGCCCGCCTGTTTTTCGCTGTGTTCATACATAAATTTCAAAATCGAAATCAGTGTTGAAATCACCGCTGGAATAAAAATTACCCAGCCAGCCACACGTTTGAGTACGGCAATGCGTCCAGCTTGTTGATACGTCATTCGTTCCCCTTGTTTAAGACGCAACTTATTCGCACAAAGTTTACCTCGTCTAATGTGATTTCGCCTGAGCTTTAAAGGCGATTTGTCATAAAGCAGTGGCATCATCGATTAATACCCGCTATTGATATGAGATCTTATCTGCAATGCGCACTGACAGGAGTCGATAAATGGCTGTGACTCGCCAAATTTTAGCTGCAATTTTTGATATGGACGGTTTGTTGATTGATTCTGAACCGTTATGGGACCAGGCCGAGCTTGATGTATTGGCAAGCATTGGTGTCGACATCTCCCGCCGTTCTGAACTCCCGGACACGCTGGGTCTGCGTATCGACCTGGTGGTTGAACTCTGGTTCGCCAAACAACCGTGGAACGGCCCATCACGCGAAGAAGTGACCAACCGCATCATTACTCGCGCCATTTCATTAGTAGAAGAAACACGGCCTATTCTGCCTGGCGTGCGTGAAGCAGTGGCATTGTGTAAAGCGCAAGGGCTGAAAGTGGGTCTGGCTTCCGCATCCCCTTTACACATGCTTGAGCGAGTGCTGGAAATGTTCGACCTGCGTTCGCAGTTCGATGCCATTGCTTCTGCTGAGCATCTGCCTTACAGCAAGCCCCATCCGCAGGTTTACCTGGACGCAGCGGCTAAACTTGGCGTCGATCCGTTGAGCTGTGTGACGCTGGAAGATTCCGTCAATGGCATGATTGCGACCAAAGCTGCGCGTATGCGTTCAATCGTGGTTCCAGCCGAAGAAAATCGTGATGATGTGCGCTGGTGCCTTGCAAATGTCAAACTCGCGTCGCTGGTTGAATTACGTGCCGAACACCTGATTGGCTAATCTTTTTAAGGTGCGGGACTCCCCCGCATCTTTCTCAAAATCATACCTCCGTCAAAATTATTGAAACACCATTTCATATTAATTTGAATTTCCCCCATCTCGTATCTATTCTTAATTTACACGCGCATATGCGCTTTTCCGGATACCGGGGTAACTATGATTCTCGATGCTTTTAATCTGCTGGGCAAAGTCGCTATCGTCACAGGCTGTGATACTGGACTGGGTCAGGGAATGGCTATCGGCCTTGCCGAGGCTGGTTGTGACATCGTTAGTGTGAACCGTAAAATTCCACACGAAACCGCGCAAAAAATAGAAGCGCTGGGGCGACGTTTTCTCGCAATTCAGGCTGATTTAAGCCAGCACGACGTTATCCCTGGTATCATTGAGCAAGCCGTGGCGGGAATGGGGAAGATAGACATTCTGGTGAATAATGCGGGCACCATTCGCCGTGAAGATGCGCTGGAATTTAGCGAGAAAAACTGGGATGACGTGATGAACCTGAACATTAAGTCAGTGTTCTTTCTCTCGCAGGCGGTGGCAAAACAGTTCATTACACAAGGCCACGGCGGCAAAATTATTAACATAGCCTCCATGCTCTCTTTCCAGGGCGGTATCCGCGTTCCCTCTTACACCGCATCGAAAAGTGCGGTGCTTGGCGTCACACGACTTCTGGCAAACGAATGGGCGCAGCACAATATTAATGTGAACGCCATTGCGCCGGGATACATGGCAACCAACAACACACAACAACTGCGCGATGATGAAGCACGTAGCCAGGAAATTCTCGATCGCATCCCGGCAGGCCGTTGGGGACTCCCCTCCGATCTGCAAGGCCCGATTGTTTTTCTCGCCTCTTCCGCATCCGATTATGTCAACGGATACACGGTTGCCGTTGATGGAGGATGGCTAGCCCGCTAAACACGCGCCGCCGGGGCAACCGGCGGTAGCAAAATGTTACGCCGTCACCTCTTCCGTCTACTGTATAAAATCCCTATACTGTATGAATCGACAGTTTTCATCCAGGTAGTATCATGACGGCGGAAGGCCACCTTCTTTTTTCCATTGCCTGCGCAGTATTCGCTAAAAACGCCGAACTCACGCCTGTGCTTGCTCAAGGAGACTGGTGGCATATTGTGCCCTCAGCCATCCTTACCTGTTTGCTGCCTGATATTGACCATCCGAAGTCATTTCTTGGCCAGCGCTTACCCTGGGTTTCAAAACCCATCGCCCGCGCCTGCGGCCATCGCGGGTTTACACACAGTTTGTTTGCGGTATTCGCAAGCCTTGCGCTGTTCTACCTCAAAGTCCCTGAAACCTGGGTGATTCCCGCCGATGCCCTGCAAAGTATGGTGCTGGGCTATTTAAGCCATATTCTCGCCGATATGCTGACGCCTGCCGGTGTGCCGCTACTTTGGCCATGCCGCTGGCGCTTTCGTTTCCCGATAATCAGGCCGCAAAAAGGCAACCAGCTTGAGCGTGCTTTATGCATGGCGCTATTTGGGTTAGCAGTATGGATGCCTCAGGGTTTGCCCGACAACAGTGCAGTGCGTTGGTCATCGCAGGTGATAATTTCAATGCAAATGACCTTCAACAGCCTTTTAAATAAACACCTGGAACAGTAATTAGGCGAAATAGTTCAAAAAGTAATAATCAATTCTTTTTGAATATAAGACTAACTCCCGGCTTCTGGTACGATCTAAAAATAAACTGAGGTGGCTTCAGACCACCCAATCAAAATGACGAAACTCAGGAGATACGGGATGAATTTTCCACTTATAGCGAACGTTATTGTGTTCGTTATTCTACTGCTTTTGCTGGCGCAAACTCGCCACAAACAGTGGAGCCTCGCGAAGAAAGTACTGCTTGGTCTGGTTATTGGCGTGGTCTTTGGCCTGGCGCTGCACACTATTTATGGCGAAGACAGTCCGGTACTAAAACAATCTATCCAATGGTTTAACATCGTTGGTAACGGTTATGTTCAACTGCTGCAAATGATCGTTATGCCGCTGGTGTTCGCCTCTATTCTGAGTGCCGTTGCTCGTCTGCATAATGCGTCCTCACTGGGTAAAATCAGCTTCCTGACCATCGGAACCTTGCTGTTTACCACCCTGATTTCTGCGCTGGTCGGCGTGCTGGTCACCAACCTGTTTGGTTTGACGGCTGAAGGCCTGGTTCAGGGGACCGCGGAAACCGCCCGTCTAAGCGCTATTGAAACCACTTATGTGGGCAAAGTAGCAGACCTGAACGTGCCACAATTGATTCTGTCATTTGTACCGAAAAACCCGTTTGCTGACCTGACCGGGGCGAATCCGACCTCTATCATCAGCGTCGTGATTTTCGCCGCTTTCCTGGGTGTCGCCGCACTGAAATTACTCAAAGACGACGCGCCTAAAGGTGAACGTGTTCTGGTGGCTATCGACACGCTGCAAAGCTGGGTAATGAAGTTGGTGCGTCTGGTCATGCAACTGACGCCATACGGCGTACTCGCGCTGATGACCAAAGTCGTTGCCGGTTCAAACCTGCAGGACATCATCAAGCTCGGCAGCTTCGTGGTTGCCTCTTACCTGGGTCTGGCAATTATCTTCGGCGTGCACGCAGTATTGCTCGCAGTTAATGGCGTGAGCCCACTGAAATACTTCCGTAAAGTCTGGCCGGTGCTGACATTTGCCTTCACCAGCCGTTCCAGTGCAGCCAGTATTCCATTGAACGTGGAAGCGCAAACTCGCCGCCTGGGTGTGCCTGAGTCCATCGCAAGCTTTGCCGCTTCCTTTGGTGCAACAATTGGCCAGAACGGTTGTGCGGGTCTGTATCCTGCAATGCTGGCGGTCATGGTGGCACCAACCGTTGGGATTAACCCGCTGGACCCGGTCTGGATTGCAACGCTTGTCGGTATCGTCACTGTGAGTTCTGCAGGTGTTGCTGGTGTTGGTGGCGGTGCAACGTTTGCGGCACTGATTGTTCTGCCAGCAATGGGCTTGCCGGTTACACTGGTTGCGCTGCTGATTTCTGTTGAGCCGCTTATCGATATGGGTCGCACCGCGCTGAACGTTAGCGGTTCCATGACGGCTGGTACTATCACCAGCCAGTTGATGAAGCAAACCGATAAAGACATCCTCGATAGCGACGAAGAAGCAGAATTGGCGCATCGCTAACCGGTAGCAAAACCACCGTAGAATCTGCGACAATAAAACGGCTCCAGTAACAGGGAGCCGTTTTTTATTGATAATTTAGAGCCCCCGCATAGGGAGCCGATAATCTTGCCTTCTACGGACGCTTTCCCAATGAAACAACTTTCGTTCTTATTCTTCATGTTCTCCGCCACAGCATGGGCAGAAACGCCTGATAATCCTTACCTGCAACAAGCGCAGGCAGGCGATAGCCGCGCTCAGTTTTACCTCGCCGATACGCTATTTAGCGCAGGCGAATATCAACAAGCAGAATCCTGGGCTGTGAAATCAGCGGCGCAAGGGGATCCCGATGCCCCTGCTCTGCTTGCCCAATTGAAAATCCGGGAGCCTTCCGCTGCGGACTACCCGCAAGCGAAGTCGTTAGCCGAACAGGCGGTCGAACGAGGCAGTAAATCAGGTCAGGTGATTCTGGCGCGCATTCTTGTCAACACTCAGGCAGGGAATCCCGATTACCCAAAAGCCATGAAGCTGCTGGAGAGCGCCTCACAAGATTTAGAAAGTGACTCCGCGGTCGATGCCCAAATGTTTATTGGCATGCTCTACGCCAACGGCGTGGGAATGGCTCAGGACGATGAAAAAGCGACGTTCTGGTTTAAGCGCAGTTCAGCGCTTTCCCGCACCGGATATGCCGAATACTGGGCTGGCACGCTGTTTTTAAACGGCGAAAAAGGCTTTATAGCCGTTAATAAGCAAAAGGCATTGCACTGGTTGAATGTGAGTTGCACGGAAGGTTTTGATACTGGCTGTGAAGTGTTTGAGCAGATCAGTAACGGCGGGTAAAACCGCCGTTACACGTTAATTTCTCAGAAAATTTCATTTTCATTTCTGACCTGCGTCGCCCAGCGTTGTGCCGACTCCGGCACCGTAAAGGGCGGCGACTGGCGGAACGCATTCCCTACCAGCACAAAAGCCACGTAGCGATTACGTAACAGCCATACATCCTTAAACCCATCTAATCGCGAAGCATGAGAGGGTGGCGCGGGTTCAACACGCGGTCGATACGTAAGAACAGGACGAGTACTTGGTTGGCGCAAAGGTTTCATAGGCAATGGAATCAAAACTAAATTGATGAACAACTTCGCTATGATAGCGGAGAACACCCCTCTTAGTCTCGCGTTGAGATGACCTTGTCCTATAGTTAAAGCTGTTTTGCCTCCAAAGAACATCTTTAACTAAAGGAGAAATATTTAATGCCTACCGATAAAAAACATCCTTTAACTCACCGGGCACCAATTCATAACGCTGATGAATCGAAGCCAGGCATGGATTCGCTGGCCCCTGAGGACGGATCGCACCGCCCTACAACTGAACCCAGCCCTCCGGGTGCACAACCCACTGCCGCCGGGAGTTTTAAAAGCCCGGATACCGCCAACGAAAAATTAAAATCGCTCGATGTGCATCGCAAAAATGGCGAAAACTTCCCGCTGACCACCAACCAGGGCGTGCGCATTGCCGATGACCAAAACTCACTGCGCGCCGGTACGCGTGGGCCTACGCTTCTGGAAGATTTCATCCTGCGAGAAAAAATTACCCATTTTGACCATGAGCGTATCCCCGAGCGCATCGTTCATGCCCGAGGTTCGGCGGCACATGGTTATTTCCAGTCTTACAAAAATATGGCGGAAGTCACTAAGGCAGATTTTCTTTCTGACCCTGACAAAATCACCCCGGTCTTTGTGCGCTTTTCTACCGTTCAGGGTGGCGCAGGTTCAGCCGACACCGTGCGTGATATCCGTGGCTTTGCCACCAAGTTCTACACCGAGGAAGGCATTTTCGATTTAGTCGGTAACAACACCCCGGTGTTTTTCATTCAGGATGCGCATAAATTCCCGGACTTCGTGCATGCGGTAAAACCTGAGCCACACTGGGCTATCCCGCAAGGTGGCAGCGCGCACGACACCTTCTGGGATTATGTCTCCCTGCAACCTGAAACGCTGCACAACGTCATGTGGGCGATGTCTGACCGTGGTCTGCCACGCAGTTATCGCACAATGGAAGGTTTTGGTATCCACACCTTCCGCATGATCAACGCCGAAGGGAAAGCCACCTTCGTGCGCTTCCACTGGAAACCGACCGCAGGTAAAGCCTCTTTGCTTTGGGATGAGTCACAAAAACTGACGGGCCGTGACCCCGACTTCCATCGCCGCGACCTGTGGGAAGCGATTGAAGCGGGTGATTTCCCGGAATATGAACTGGGCCTGCAATTAATCCCGGAAGAAGACGAATTTAAGTATGATTTCGACCTGCTCGACCCCACCAAACTGATCCCCGAAGAGCTGGTGCCGGTTCATCTGGTGGGCAAAATGATACTGAACCGCAACCCGGATAACTTCTTTGCCGAAAACGAACAAGTGGCATTCCATCCGGGTCATATCGTTCCTGGGTTAGATTTTAGTAACGACCCGCTGTTGCAAGGGCGTTTGTTCTCCTACACCGATACACAAATCAGCCGCCTCGGCGGGCCGAACTTCCATGAAATCCCGATAAATCGCCCGGTCTGCCCGTATCACAATTTCCAGCGTGACGGCATGCACCGCATGGATATCGACAGCAACCCTGCCAACTATGAGCCGAACTCCATCAACGACAACTGGCCGCGCGAAACGCCTCCGGGGCCAAAACGCGGCGGTTTCGAAAGTTATCACGCGCGAGTTGAAGGCCATATCATTCGCGAGCGCAGCCCGTCGTTTGGCGAATACTACTCCCAGCCGCGGCTATTCTGGCAAAGCCAGACCCCCATTGAGCAGCAGCACATCATCAGCGCGTTTAGTTTCGAATTGTCGAAAGTTGCCCGGCCGTACATTCGTGAAAGAGTGCTGGATCATCTGACGCACATTGATATTTCCCTCGCCCACCCGGTTGCAGAAAACCTGGGGATCGAGCTTTCCGATGAGCAAATGCACGTTGCGCCGCCAAAAGATGTCAATGGCCTGAAGAAAGATCCAAGTCTTAGCTTGTATGCCGTGCCAAGCGGTTCGGTGAAAGGCCGGGTGGTGGCTATTTTGCTTAATGAAAAAACCAATGCGGCGGATGTGCTGTTGATAATGCAAGCGCTGAAAGCTGAAGGTGTGCACAGTAAACTGCTCTTTTCCCGAATGGGTGAGGTTACCGCTGACGACGGTTCACTGCTCCCGGTAGGTGCTACCTTTACCGGTTCGCCATCGGTCACTGTGGATGCGGTGATTGTTCCCGGCGGCGATCTCACTTCAATTCTGAACAATGGTGATGCGGCTTATTATTTACTGGAGGCTTATAAACACTTGAAAGTCATTGGGCTTGCCGGTGATGCCCGCCAGTTTAAAAAGCGGCTGGGAATCGATAACAATCAGGGCGAGGAAGGTGTTGTAGAAGGTGACACTGTCACCACTTCGTTTACCGATGATTTCCTGAAACTACTCGCCGCGCACCGCGTCTGGTCGCGCAGCAATAAAATCGGCCATATCCCCGCTTAAGTCACAAAAAAGCCGTCACATCAGTGACGGCTTTCTGTTGAAACTCATCCGCAACGCGAAAAATGTCGGGGAATTATTTCTTAACTTGTGGATCGGTATCGTACTCAGCACAAGTCTGATAACCCGAATTCATGACATGCCCGGTTTCATCAAGTGCGACGAAATAAGTTTCGGTTTTGCCATCACGCTGGCCAAGAATGTACGTCTGGCAAGTACCACGTGCGTGAATCATCGTCACTTCTGATGAAGGTTTACCTGCTACCTGTTGCACTTGCTCACGGCTCATGCCTTTCTTCACATCTTTAACCACTGGCGTTGCAACCTGATCTTTAGTGCGATCATAGGCTGTACAACCAGCAAGCATAGTCATAACCGCTGCTGCACTTAAAATTCCTGCAAAAGTCTTGTTCATATTTTATCCTCGTTTTTCAGGGTATTGCTCATGCGTGTTAGATAAGCCTGGAATATAAAAGCGTATTTTTCAACTAAGCGGACCAAATGAACAAATTTTAGGATTATTAGACAAAACACAAGGTTAACTCCAGATCGCTCTAAATCGCGCCAAATGACTCCACAGTGATCGTATGAGTCTTGTCGTTTTACCCACAAACGGGTAGTTTTAACAAAAATAGCTTTTGCTGCCTGCGCGTGCAGGTACACCGTAACCGGAGGGTTAAATGGCTCTGCAACAAGAGATTATCCAGGCATTAGGGGTTAAACCACAAATCGACCCGCAACACGAAATTCGTCTTAGCGTTGATTTTCTGAAGTCATACCTGACCACCTACCCGTTTCTTAAATCCCTGGTGTTGGGGATAAGCGGCGGCCAGGACTCAACCCTGACGGGCAAACTCTGCCAACTGGCCATCAGCGAATTGCGTAAAGAAACCGGTGACGACAGCTATCAGTTTATCGCCGTGCGTTTACCCTTTGGCGTGCAGGCCGATGAACAAGATTGCCAGGATGCTATCGCCTTTATCCGACCAGACCGTGTGTTAACCGTAAACATTAAAGGTGCGGTGCTGGCGAGTGAAGAAGCGCTGCGCGAAGCCGGTATTGAACTGAGCGATTTTATTCGCGGCAACGAAAAAGCACGCGAGCGTATGAAAGCTCAGTACAGCATTGCCGGAATGACCAAAGGCGTAGTGGTTGGGACTGACCATGGCGCAGAAGCAGTAACTGGTTTCTTCACCAAATACGGCGACGGCGGCACTGATATCAACCCAATCTTCCGCCTGAACAAACGCCAGGGCAAAGCACTGTTAAAAACTCTCGGCTGCCCAGAGCATTTATACAATAAAGCGCCAACCGCCGATCTCGAAGATGATCGCCCTTCTCTGCCAGATGAAGTGGCACTCGGCGTGACTTACGAGCAAATTGACGACTACCTGGAAGGCAAAAAGCTTGATGAAGCCACCAGCAAAATCATCGAAGGCTGGTATTTGAAAACTGAGCACAAACGTCGCCCACCGATCACTGTGTTTGATGATTTCTGGAAATAGTTATTTCTGATAACACCGTCGGATGTCGCTACATTTTTGTAGGTCGGATTAGCGCAGCGACATCCGACAATATTTATCTGGAAACTCATGGACAGCTCTGCAAAACGCGCCACGGCCTTTGGCCTGCTGGCGATCCTCCTCTGGAGCACCTCGGTTGGTTTACTGCGCAGTATCAGCGAACACTTTGGCCCCGTGAGTGGCGCCGCACTGATTTATACCGTCAGCGCAGTTTGCCTGTGCCTGGTGCGCGGCTTACCGAAAGTTCGTGAAATCCCGTCTCGCTATTTGTGGATAGGCGGCACGTTATTCGTCACTTATGAAATCAGCCTCGCACTGGCCATTGGGCTGGCACACAGCCGTAGCCAGTCGCTGGAACTGGGGATGATTAACTATTTGTGGCCGAGTCTGACCATCTTGCTGGCGCTGTTTATCAACCAGCAACGCAGCAATTTATGGCTCTGGCCGGGGCTTGCGCTGTCACTTGCTGGCATCGTTCAGGTGATGAAAGGTGATGGCGACTGGTCGCCGCTTCAGATGTGGCACAACATTCTCGATAACCCGCTGGCATATGGACTGGCTTTTGCCGCCGCGTTAATTTGGGCGCTGTACTGCAACGTGACACGCCGCTGGAGTCACGGGAAAAATGGTGTCTCGCTGTTTTTTTGCGCCACCGCCATCGTGTTGTGGGTGAAGTTCGTTTTCGTTAGCGAAGCGCCGATTCACTTTACGCTACCTTCGACACTGCAACTTCTATTTATGGGTGTTTCAACGGCAGTGGCCTACTCGGCCTGGAATCACGGCATTCAGCGCGGGAACATGACGTTGCTGGCGACAGCCTCGTATTTTACGCCAGTGTTATCGGCGTTAATGGCGAGTTTGTGGTTGGGTTTGCATCCGGGTTGGGCGTTCTGGCAGGGTGTGATTATGGTAGTCGGCGGGTCATTGTTATGTTGGCTCGCAACCCGCCGCTATAGCTAACGCTTCATACTTCGAGCCGCAGCGGTGTTGGCTGCAACTCGAATTATTTTGCGTTATGAGTTTTAGTCATCGGAAGTTTTAAATCATGGCGATGCGCGCATTCAATCGCACTCTCATAGCCCGCATCGGCGTGGCGCATCACGCCGGTTGCCGGGTCATTCCACAACACGCGGCCTAAGCGCACGGCAGCTTCTGGCGTACCATCGGCCACAATCACCACACCAGCATGTTGCGAGAAGCCCATGCCTACCCCCCCACCATGGTGCAAACTCACCCAGGTCGCCCCGCCTGCGGTATTTAGCAGCGCGTTGAGCAATGGCCAGTCGGAAACCGCATCAGAGCCATCTTTCATGGATTCCGTTTCACGGTTTGGCGAAGCCACAGAACCACAGTCCAGATGGTCGCGCCCGATAACCACTGGCGCTTTCAGCTCGCCATTTCGCACCATTTCGTTGAACGCCAGCCCAGCAAGGTGGCGCTCGCCCAGTCCCAGCCAGCAAATACGCGCCGGTAAGCCCTGGAAAGCAATACGCTCCTGCGCCATATCCAGCCAGCGGTGCAGGTTCTGGTTATCCGGGAACAGCTCTTTGAGCTTCGCGTCGGTTTTAGCAATATCTTCCGGGTCACCCGAAAGCGCGACCCAACGGAACGGCCCTTTGCCTTCGCAGAACAGCGGGCGAATATAGGCCGGAACAAACCCCGGGAAATCAAAGGCATTTTCCACGCCTTCATCTAACGCCACCTGGCGGATGTTATTACCGTAATCCACCGTCGGCACACCCATTTCCCAGAAATCTAGCATCGCCTGAACGTGCACCGCCATAGAGGCTCGTGCGGCTTTTTCCACGGCTTTCGGTTGTGAGGCACGCTCACTGTGCCAGCGTTCCAGCGTCCAGCCCAACGGCAAATAACCGTTTATCGGATCATGGGCCGAAGTCTGGTCGGTCACGATATCAGGCTTAATACCGCCCGCTTTGGCACGTTTTACCAGCTCCGGAAGCAATTCAGCAGCGTTACCCAGCAGCCCAACAGAGATCGCTTTTTTCTGCGCATTGGCCTGTTCGATCATCGCCAGCGCTTCATCAAGACTTGTCGCTTTATAGTCGAGATAACGGGTACGCAGGCGGAAATCGATGCGTGACTCCTGGCACTCAATGGCTAACACCGATGCGCCTGCCAGAACGCCTGCCAGTGGCTGTGCGCCACCCATTCCACCAAGACCTGCGGTAAGTATCCATTTTCCGCGTAAATCACCACCGTAGTGCTGACGCCCGGCTTCGGCGAAGGTTTCAAACGTACCCTGCACAATGCCCTGCGCACCGATGTAAATCCATGAGCCCGCGGTCATCTGGCCATACATCATCAGCCCGGCTTTATCGAGCTCATGGAAATGATCCCAGGTCGCCCAGTGTGGCACGAGGTTGGAGTTAGCTATCAAAACGCGCGGTGCGTCAGCGTGGGTGCGGAAAATACCGACCGGCTTACCGGATTGCACCAGCAGCGTTTCATCGGCTTTGAGCGTACGCAGCGAGGCCAGGATCTGCTCGAAGCATTCCCAGTTACGCGCCGCTTTCCCGATCCCGCCGTACACCACCAGATCTTCCGGACGCTCGGCGACATCCGGATCGAGGTTGTTTTGGATCATGCGATAAGCCGCTTCGATCAACCAGTTTTCGCAGTGCAATGTGCTGCCATGCGGAGCGCGTACCGTGCGGGCTACCGCCTGTTTTACAGATTCAGTCATTGTGGTGGCTCCCGGCATCAGGCCGACGTAGAAGGAAAGAGTTGAGTAATCACCGCAGGTAATTCACCGCTGGCTCCCCACTGGCACATGCTTTCGATATCAGGTGCCAGCAGGCGATCTTTATCGAGGAACGCCACACGTTCACGCACGCCGCTAAAAACCTGCTCCATGATTGGCGAGCTACGCAACGGGCGTGAAAACTCGATCCCCTGGGCGGCGGCCATCGCTTCAATTCCCACCACTGCGGCGGTGTTAAAGCACATGTCTCCCAGGCGGCGAGCGGCGTAAGTCGCCATGGAAACGTGATCTTCCTGGTTTGCCGACGTTGGCAGGCTGTCAACACTCCCCGGATGCGCCAGCGATTTGTTTTCCGATGCAAGGGCTGCGGCTGTCACCTGGGCAATCATAAAGCCGGAGTTAATTCCGCCCTCTTTCACCAGGAATGGCGGCAGGCCAGAAAGCCCGGTATCAAGTAACAATGCGAGGCGGCGTTCAGAGATTGCGCCAATTTCAGCCACGGCCAGCGCGATAATATCGGCGGCAAAGGCCACGGGTTCGGCGTGGAAGTTACCGCCAGAAATCACTTCACCAGTGTCGCTAAACACCAGCGGGTTATCCGACGCAGCGTTGGCTTCGATTTGCAGCACACGCGCCGCATGGCGTAGGTTATCAAGGCATGCGCCCATCACTTGCGGCACACAGCGAATGGAATACGGGTCCTGCACGCGCCCGCAATGCTGATGGGAATCGACAATTTGGCTGTCAGCCAATAATGCTCTTACCGCAGCCGCAACGTCGATTTGCCCGGTCTGCCCACGTGCTTCATGAATACGCGCATCAAAGGGTTTCACCGAGCCTTTAATCGCTTCGAGCGATAAAGCACCCGCAACCAGGCCGGCACCAAAGACTTTTTCGCCTTCAAACAGCCCACGCAGCGCCAGTGCAGTCGAAACCTGGGTGCCGTTTAACAGCGCCAGCCCTTCTTTTGGCCCAAGCACTAACGGCTCGACGCCGGCAATTTTTAGCCCGGCAACCGCTGGAATTTCTTCGCCATTGATACGCACATTTCCCTCGCCCAATAACATCAGCGAAAGATGCGCTAATGGCGCGAGGTCGCCGGATGCGCCGACCGAGCCTTTTTCTGGGATCACTGGCATGACACCTGCGTTAAACAGCTGCAATAAACTCTCAATCACCGCCATGCGCACACCGGAATGACCACGTGCCAGGCTGATAATTTTGCTCGCCATCACCAGGCGCACCACGTCGTCAGGCAACGGTTTCCCCAGCCCTACGCTGTGCGAAAGTACCAGGTTGCGTTGCAATTCGGCCAGGTGGTCTTTTGCAATGGTGGTTTGCGCCAGTTTGCCAAAACCCGTATTAATGCCGTAAACCACATCACCGTGGTTGACGATAGCCTCAACGGTTTGTTGCGCTTTAACAACGGCTTCAATGGCCTGAGAATCCAGGCTCAGAGTGACCGTTCCGTGGTAGATTTCACGCAGTGTGGCGAGCGTTACGCGCCCCGGTGTAAGACAGCACAGCTTTTTTTGCAGCGACACTTTTTGCATCGACATAATGACATCCTGATGGCATCAATTCATGTGAACGTATAGAGTTGTATATACAACCTAACTAATAAACCCAAATGTCCGCCAGCAGGTCATAGGAAATTTTTATTGAACAGTGAGCGGGATCGCGCTTCTACCTCAAAATAAGGGACAACAGATGTCTGAGACACAACCTCTGGCCCAACTGCGCGCCGCCATCAGTGATTTACCCGCGCCGATTTATTTGCGGGTCAAACAAGGAATCATCAGCCAGATACGCAGTGGAAAATGGCTGGCCCACCAACGGGTGCCGTCGGAAACCGAACTGGTGAATGCGCTGAATGTCAGCCGAATGACGATTAACCGCGCGCTTCGTGAATTGACCGGCGAAGGTTGGCTGGTGCGGATGCAGGGTGTCGGCACCTTTGTTGCAGAACAAAAAGGCCATACCGCAATGCTGGAGGTCGGCAGTATTGCCGAAGAGATTACCGCTCGCGGCCACCATTATCGCAATCAGGTGGTGGCGCTTGAGCAGGTTAAAGCGGACGAAAAACTCGCCCACGCATTTTCAGTCAACGTCGGCGAAGCGCTGTTTTACTCGCAACTGGTTCATTACGACAATGATATGGCGGTGCAACTGGAAACCCGTTATGTGAACCCGGCGCTTGCCGCAGACTACCTGCAACAAGATTTCCGCCTGATAACCCCGCACCATTATTTGAGCAAGGTTGCGCCGCTGACATCGGGTGAACATATCGTGGAAGCAGTATTGGCGGATGAAACGCAGCAGGGTTTGCTTGAGGTCACAGCCAGCCAGCCGTGTCTGTTGATTCAGCGCCGCACCTGGCATCACTCGCAGGTAGTGACGGTAGCCCGGCTGTTGTATCCGGGCTCACGGTATCAGTTGGTGGGGAGTTTTTCAGGGACTTAATCGGATACTTAGAGGTAAGTGATTTCGCTAAACAACAGTTTTCCTTCCGACTTCAACAGGCGCAAAGTGTGGCGGCCATCTTGCCACCATGCGCCCTGCTCCGGCGTCAGCAGTTTATCGCCAAGTTGCCACTCACCGCTGAGCACATAAACAATGCCGCCACGCGGCGCAAACGTGGTAAATGTGCGGTCAGCCACCCGCACTTTGGCGCGGCAACGGTCACGGCGCGTCATGATATTAAAATCCATCGACATACCCTGTTTCAGCTCGGCTTTTACCGTGTAATCCCCGGCAAAAGCAAAAGGCTGAAAGTGCTTTAGGGTATGACGAAACGCCTTTCCGGCATCCAGAACCACCTCCCCCCCTTCAAGCAAGGTGATGACACGGTCTACCTGCGGGAAAGCCGAAAACTCGCCGCTACTGGCGATGGAAGCGATACTGGCACGCCAGTTAAAATCACGCGTTGCAGGCGGAAAGCAGCAAATTTCTCGGGTTTCTCCGGCCCCGTTACGCCACAAGCTGACGGGTACTTTCCGTATATCAAAGAATTCCATCACCACTCCTGAAGGGTGCGCATCACCTGCGCAAACTGTGTGTTGCTATGTTCATCGAGCGGGTGCTGCCCGTCAGATATCACCTGCTTTCCTGCCACCCACACGTCTCTAATTTGTCCGCTTCTGCCACCAAACAACCAGCGGTTGAGCAGCGCATAATCTTCAATATGTGCCAACCATGAATCACGTTCTAATACCAGCCAGTCGGCGCGCTGACCTGGGGCAATCATCCCCATTGTCACGCCACAGGCTTGTGCACCACCCACTGCGGCCTGGCGCCATAACACTTCGCCAACCTGCGGCAGTTCCGGCAGCACGATACGGTTGCGGCGTTTGTCGCGCAGGCGTTGCGCGTACTCAAGCCAGCGTAATTCTTCCAGCGCACTGACCGAAACATGGCTGTCAGAACCGATGCCCCAGTGTCCACCCTGGGCGATAAAGTTCGTCGCCGGGAAAATACCGTCACCGAGGTTCGCTTCCGTCGTTGGGCAAAGCCCTGCCACTGAGCGGCTTTCAACAATTTGGGTCAACTCTTCAGCCGACAAATGCGTGGCGTGAACCAGGCACCAGCGCTCGTCTACTGCAAAGCGGTTATAGAGCCATTCCACCGGGCGTTCACCGCTCCAGGCGACACAGTCGTTGACCTCTTTTTCCTGCTCCGCAATATGAATGTGTACCGGCAGGCGGTAATCGCTCGCTTCCAGCACATCTTCCATTTGCTCCTGCGTCACGGCTCTTAAAGAGTGGAAGCACAGGCCGTGATTAATGCGCGGATAGCGACGTAATGCATTGCCCAACGCCTGCTGTTGGCGCAAATAACGATCGACATCCTGGATAAATCTTTTCTGCCCGGGTTGCGGCGGTTGCGCACCAAAACCCGAATGGCTGTACAGCACCGGCAATAGCGTTTGCCCTATCCCGCAGTTATCGGCAGCAATCAACAATTGCTGTAGCATCAAATCACCAGATGCATACGGTTTCCCGTTAACGTCATGATGTAAATAATGAAATTCTGCGACCTGCGTGTAACCACCCTTGAGCATATCAATATATAAATGGGTGGCAATGGCACCCACTTGCTCAGGCGACAATTTCTGTACCATGCGGTACATCACATCACGCCACGTCCAGAAACTGTCTTGCGGGTCACCTGCCACTTCGGTCAGCCCCGCCATCACCCGCTGAAACGCATGAGAGTGCAGGTTCGAGACAGAAGGAATCACGATGCCCGGAAGCAATGTGGCCCCCTCCCCGGAAGCGCCAGCATCAACATGAGTGATATTCCCTTGTTCATTGACGGTGATGCGCACGTTGTGCCCCCAACCCTGTGGGAGCATCACAACTGGAGCAAAAAATGCTGGCATATATTGGATTCCTTCTTTTGCGATGCCAATGATTTAGCGATTAATTCACATTAACGCAAACCAAATTTTCAACCTGTTCTACGTTTGCCAAAAAATTGTGCCGCAGGCGACAAAATGATGTTTTGTGTGAAGCATTGGCTATGGTGGAGTTGCTCAACAAACAATGCTGCGCTAGCTTGTAGATGATTGTCTATACAACCTGATATGGAGAATATCATGACTTACCCGCGCAGCATTGACAGCCTGTGGAGCGGTGCCACGCTTGTCACGATGAAAGACGGGCAGTACCACGCAATTGAAGACGGCGTCATCGCGGTGCATCAAGGGAAAATAGTCTGGCTGGGTGCGCGTTGCGAACTCCCCGATATCACCGCCCAAGCCCATCATCATTTTAACGGCGGTATCATCACGCCCGGTTTTATCGACTGCCATACCCATCTGGTATTTGGTGGCGACCGCAGTGCAGAATTTGAAATGCGCCTGAATGGCATGAGTTACGCAGAAATTGCCGCGCGTGGCGGTGGCATTATTTCCACCGTTCGCAGTACGCGCAATGCGCATGAAGATGAGTTATTGAACAGCGCGCGCCAACGTCTGCAACACTTGCTGCAAGAAGGCGTTACGACGGTTGAGATTAAGTCAGGCTACGGGCTGGATATCGACAACGAAATTAAAATGCTGCGCGTTATCCGCAAACTTGGGGAAACGCTGCCCGTCGAAGTTTATGCCACCTGCCTTGCGGCGCACGCGGTGCCACCTGAATTTAGCGGTGATGGCGATAAATGGGTCGAAGTGGTGTGCGAACAATTATTGCCCCGCGTGGCACAAGAAAAACTGGCCGATGCCGTCGATGCATTTTGTGAACACCTGGCTTTCACCCCGGCGCAAACCGAAAAAGTATTTGCTGCCGCTCGCGAACTGGGCTTACCGGTAAAACTTCACGCTGAACAACTTTCTGCGCTGGCGGGAAGCAGCCTGGCCGCACGTTATCAGGCGCTATCAGCCGACCATCTAGAATATGCAACAGAGGCCGACGCACAGGCGATGGCGGCTGAAAACACTGTGGCCGTTCTATTGCCGGGCGCGTTTTATCTGTTACGTGAAAAGCAGCATCCCCCGGTGGCGGCATTTCGCAAACATGGCGTACCCATGGCCGTCGCCAGCGATGCAAACCCGGGAACATCACCTGCGTTATCGCTACGGTTAATGCTCAATATGGCATGTACGCTGTTTGGCCTGACGCCTGAAGAAGCGCTGGCAGGCGTCACGCTTCATGCCGCGCAGGCTCTGGGTATCCGTGCAAGTCATGGCAGTCTTGAGTGCGGAAAAGTTGCCAACTTTGTGCACTGGTCTGTGGCACGCCCGGCAGAACTGGTCTATTGGTTAGGAGGGCAATTGCCCTGCACCGTTATTTATCAGGGAGAGAAACGTGACAGCACCCTTTAATTTCAGCCGTGGGAAACTTCCGCTCCTTATCAGTATTCCCCACGCAGGCACCGCGTTAACACCAGAAGTTGAAGTAGCCCTCAGCGATGCGGCAAAGCCATTGCCCGATACTGACTGGCATATTCCAGAGCTTTATGAATTTGCACGCGCACTTGGGGCGAGTGTGATTGTCGGCAATTATTCGCGCATGGTGATTGATTTAAACCGCCCGGCCGATGACAAACCGCTCTACACCACGGCGACTACTGGCTTGTACCCCGAAACGTTGTTTGATGGAACGCCTGTGTTTATCCCGGGTAAAGAGCCCCGGCCGGAGCAGCGCAAAGCAGCGCTTGATACAATCTGGCAGCCTTACCACCAGCAATTACAAAGTGAGCTGGAAAGAATGAAAGCGGAACATGGCTACGCGCTGTTGTTCGACGCCCATTCTATCGCCAGCCATATTCCACGTTTGTTCGAGGGGAAATTGCCTGACCTAAATTTCGGCACAAACAGTGGCAAGAGTTGTGATGAGCTTATCGAAGAGCATCTTGTGGCGTGTGCGGCATCGCAAAAACAATTTAGCTGGGTGGCGAACGGTCGTTTCAAAGGTGGGTATATCACCCGTGCTTACGGGCAACCCTCGCAGGGCGTTCATGCGGTGCAGTTGGAGCTTGCGCAGTGTAATTATATGGATGAGCAGCCGCCATTCGCGTGGAATGGATCTCGTGCAGAGCAGTTGCAACCTTTGCTTGAGCAGCTTATTCGCTCGATGTTGAGTAGCGCGCAGCATATTGCCTGATATTCAAAATGGTGGATGTCGCCTGCGGCTAATCCCCCCTACAAACCATTTTTCGTAGGTCGGATTAGCGCAGCGACATCCGACAAAAAGAAGAAAACCGCCGGTCCTGTCCACTGCGATATCGCTATTGTGGACAAGACCGGCGGTCTTAAGTCAGTTGATCGGTTATTCCTGATCAGCAGGCATTTTACCTTCATGCTGAGGGCGTTCTGTCAGACGCTTCTCAAAATTGGCATTAAATTGTTTTTTCTGTTCCGGCGTCAGAATGTTGTAGATCTTATTCTGAGTTTCCATGTGCGCCATCATGCGAGCTTTGTTCTGCTCGGCCATTTTATCAACCTGAGCCTGCGCTTTAGCCTTATCGAAGCTATCGCTGGCAATAATGCTGTGTGCCGCACGGCGTTCTTCTACTGAAGGGCGGTCCATTTTGCCGCGCTGCTCTTTCATAATATCGCGCACTTGCTGTTTCTGTGCGTCAGTCAGGTTTAAATCCTTAAACATCATATCGTGGTGACCGCCGCGCATACCTTTATGCATCATTGGTGCATCGGTTTTTGCCGCAGTAGTGGTGTCGGCAGCATGAGCCAGATTCGCCGCGCCCAGAGCCAGAGTTGAAGCAACAAACAGAGCTGTTAATTTACGCATAATATTATCCTTCATCATAATTTGGATTTTTCTGCGACGAGTATGCCGCGTTGACGAAATTAAGTTTACGGCGTTGTGCGTCAAGTAATAGTACGCATCGGTAAAGCATTGAAAGGGTAAATAACAAAAATGCAGCAATTATGAAGAGAATAAGGATAAAACAGGAAAAAATTGAAACAAAATATAACAACACACTGATTTAAAAGGAATTATGAAGAGAGTGTATAGTAATTAGAATGTCGAAGAAAGCATCGATTAAGAATTATCTGGATATTATTATTTTGCCTACTAATATCTCGTCTGAATAGTTCAAGTTGCAGGCGCATTCAACGCACCTGCCGCTTAAAGTATGATGGGGTTAAATCTCGCGCAACATCAAACCTGCCCGCAGGCCAGTGGCAACATTCGGGTTCGGGAATAAAACAAACTCGATATCCTCCTTCACCACATAACGCGTATCGCCATCTTCTGCCAGCAACGTCCCTTTGGGGAACGCGGTGAAGTTTTGTGTTTGAGCTGACATGTGCAGCACAAAAGCGTCGCTGTGGCGGGTAATCTGCTGCGCCACTTTATAGCGCAGCGGAGCACTTTCAGCACAAGGTGACGTTTCGCCACTCAGGAGCGCCTGCAATGCCTGCTTAGTCACGTCGAACTGGCTGAGATCGTTTTCGCCAAAGGGTTGTGCTTTGCCCAACTCAAGTGTGCAACTCAGCGCATTGAAATGTTCGCTGCTGAAATGGGTAAAAGTGCCGCCCGGCGACTGATGGAACACCAGAGCCTGTAAACCCGCACAACCCAGCCAGGAAAGGAATGCTTCATCGTAAGGTGTGGTGCGTGCCGGTAATACGCCAAAACGCGGGTGATACGAGCTGCGAATCGCGGTGTGCATATCAAGGTGCCAGCAGATTGTCTCTTCGCTTTCAGCAAGAAAGAGATCTACAGCATGTTCAAGGCGACAGGCGCGCTGAGTTTCAATACTTTCCGGGAACTGCTGCCAGCGTCCGCCAAACATGCGGTTCATATCGCTGTGTTGAAAACGCTGATTACTGCGCAGTGCTGCCGGGTTACCCAAAATCACCAGCAAACGCCACTGTAATTCAAGCTCTCCGGCAAGCAGGCTATCCACCACCTGTGCGAGTATTTCGACCGGTGCGGTTTCATTACCGTGAACACCCGCCGACAGCACCAGTGTTTTTTCAACGGACTGGTGCGGAGTCAGTGCCAGAATCCCCTCGTCCCACCATTGCCAACGAAGATGGCTATTTTTTCCTGCAGTTTGGGTTGGCACTTTACCCGCCAGGGTTTGCGCCAAAAAATCCAACATTGAGCCTCCAGTATTAAACTAACCAGTAGACGTTATCGATGCCGTCACTTTGGTCACGGACAGCAGCACTGCCCGAGGCCAAAATGGCAAATAAGATAGTCTACTCATGCTGAAACGGATAAACAGAACCTAAGTCTAGTATATGCGTCAGCTCATCGAGTGCTTCACGCCCTTCTCGCAATAATTGTGGGTCGGCTAAATCGGCCTGCGTCAGTTGGTCGCGATACCAGCGGTCGACCCAATTATTGAGTGTGACAAACAACGTTTCGTTCATCATCACTGCTGGGTTTAACGCTTTTTGTTCCGCTTCGTTCAGTACAACTCGCAGGCGTAAACATGCCGGGCCACCGCCATTTGCCATGCTTTCGCGCAGGTCAAACACTTTGAGTTCGCTGATTGGGTTATCGGCTGCCAGCACTTCGTTGAGATAATGCCAGACCCCTGCATGCTGGCGGGACTCTTCTGGCAAAATCAGCGTCATGCTGCCATCGTCACGGCTTAATAACTGGCTGTTAAACAGATAAGTTGCGACCGCATCGGCCACTGAAACTTTATTTGCGGGAACTTCAATAGGCGTGAATCCGGGCACTTTAACACGCAACTGCTCGTATAACGCATGTTGATGAAGAAATGCCTGCTCATGGCAGAAAAATACCTGGCGGTTCGACACCGCAATCACGTCGTTGTGGAACACGCCCTGGTCGATAACCATCGGGTTTTGTTGTGCGTAAACCACTAAGTCTGGGTTCACCTGGTTAAGCCTGACGACAGCCTGGCTTGCCTCCAGCGTCTGGCGCGCCGGGTAGCGAGCAGGCACCAGCCCAGCTTGTGCCTCTTCACGCCCATAAACAAACAACTGTGTTGATGGCTCACCATAAGCTCCACCGAGGCGGTTATGGTTCGCCGCCCCTTCGTCGCCAAACATCGCCACCTGCGGCAATGCGCCATGAACAGAAAAATACTGTTCGTTGCGGAAGATAGCCCGCAATACGTTTTCCGTGGTCGGTGCTTCGCTTGCACGGTGGAACTTGTTATTCAGGTTCGCCACGGTGAAATGGACTTTGCCATCGAGACTGTCCGCAGACGGGCTGACCGTCGCGGCGTTTGCCACCCACATTGAGGAAGCCGAGCTTACCGCTGACAGCAGCTGTGGTGCCTGTTTTGCGACACGCTCAATAATCTGTTCATCGCTGCCGCTAAAACCCAGCTGGCGCAGCAGCGGAATATTCGGCCGCTCTTGCGGTGGAATGACACCTTGCGCAAAACCCGCATCCGCCAGCGCTTTCATCTTCAGCAAACCTTGCTTCGCGGCAAGCTTTGGGTTGGAAACGCGGAACTGGTGTCGGGTTGATGCTTCATTACCGAAAGAAAGCCCGGCGTAATGGTGGGTCAAACCCACCAGGCCATCGAAATTAACTTCACGCGCTTTCATGATTATTCCTCACAGCTAAAATCAAGCCCTGGACTCAGGGTAGCGGGGAGTGGGAATGAAGGACTTTCCAGTGTCGCCATCGGCCATGCGCAGTAATCAGCCGCGTACCAGGCGCTGGCGCGGTGGTTACCAGATGCGCCCACGCCACCAAATGGTGCCGCACTTGACGCACCGGTTAACGGTTTATTCCAGTTAACAATCCCGGCGCGAGCTTCCAGTAACAGTTGATCAAACTGTTCGCGATGCGGAGAAATCAGGCCGCTTGCCAGCCCATACCGTGTGTCATTCGCCATCGCGATAGCATCATCAAAATCGGCATAACGATAGACGGTCAGTAACGGCCCAAACACTTCTTCGTCTGGCACATTGGCCACGCAGGTTAATTCAACAATTCCAGGGGTGAGCAGCGATGTGCCTGGTTTCATTAGTTTTGGCTCAAGCAGAGCTTTGCCGCCACGCGCGATATGTTCCTGCCAGCCAGTCAGCACGCGCTCTGCCGCCTGAACGGAGATAAGCCCGCCGATAAACGGCTGCGGCTTAGCATCCCAGGCATCCGGGCGAATACGTGCTGCCACTTCTACCAGACGTTTTAAGAACGCATCCCCCTGCGCACCTTGTTTCACCAGCAAGCGACGCGCGCAAGTGCAACGTTGCCCGGCGGTAACAAATGCCGACTGAATCACCAGATGTACGGCACCGTCGATATCTTGTGGATCTTCAACGATCAGCGGGTTGTTGCCACCCATCTCAAGCGCGAGAATTTTTTCCGGCTGCCCGGCAAACTGGCGATGAAGCTGGTACCCGGTATTGGCACTGCCGGTGAACAACAGGCCATCCAGCGTCGATTGCAGCGCCAGAGCCTGGCCGGTTTCGCGTCCACCCTGCACCAGGTTCAACACGCCATCCGGCACGCCCGCCTGCTGCCACAGTTTCATCACTTGCTCGCCAATCAGCGGCGTCAGTTCACTCGGTTTGAATACGATGGTATTGCCAGCCAGCAAGCCCGGCACAATGTGTCCGTTCGGCAAGTGCCCCGGGAAGTTGTATGGGCCGAAGACCGCCAGAACACCGTGCGGGCGGTGGCGTAACGTTGCCGCACCATCAGGCATTGCGGTGTGCGTTTCACCGGTACGGGTGTGGTACGCCTTAACCGAGATGGCGATTTTGTTCACCATCGCGGTAATTTCAGTCGCCGCTTCCCAGCGCGGCTTGCCGGTTTCCTGGGAAATAGTCACGGTCAGGGCTTCTTTATTCGCTTCAAGCAGCGCCGCGAATTTTTCGACGATAGCCTGGCGCTCAGCAAACGGGCGTTTCGCCCATGCCGGGAATGCGCTACGCGCAGCACTGCACGCCTGTTCTACCTGCGATGCATTGGCCGCAACACCTTCCCACAACAAATCACCGTTTACCGGGTTATGTTTTTGTAATGATTCGCCCTGCCCGGAAAGCCATTGTCCATTAATCCACTGAGTCATACCTTTTTCTCCTCGGGGCACAAACGTACCAGACGTATTTTATCGCCAGCGTTGCATTTCAGGGCATCAGCGGTTTTGGCATCCATAACCAGCCGATCGCCTTTTGGATTTGCCTTAATAAGCATGGCGCGGAAATCATTATATTTTTCATTGGCTACCAGGCACATTGGCAGCTCTTCGGTCGCCGGTTGTCCGATGGCGACTTCAACCAGGCGGCTTTTACGAATCGCCCGAACCCGGTCGATATCGCATTCAAGCGTTGGCCCGCCGTCAAAAATATCCACGTAATTGCGATAACGGAAACCTTCAGCTTCCAGAACGGCACGCGCAGGGGCCGTTTGCGGATGCACTTTGCCAATGACCGCCTGCGCTTCTGGCGAGAGGAAATCGGTGTAAATCGGGTGCTTAGGCATTAATTCCGCGATAAACGCTTTCTGCCCGGTGCCACACAGATAATCGGCGCGGCTAAATTCCATAGAGAAGAAACGGTTACCGAGGCTTTCCCAAAACGGTGAATGACCATGCTCGTCAATCACACCGCGCATCTCGGCGACCACTTTTTCGTTAAAACGGTCACGGAAGGCTGCCATAAACAGAAAACGGGATTTCGATAGCAGATAGCCGTTGCCCTCTTTGCGCCAGTCAGCGTCGAGGAACAGCGTGCAAAGCTCGCTGCTGCCCGTGTGATCGTGGCTGAGGAACAGCGTCGGCAACGCGTTGTAAATATTCAGTTCTTTAGAGGCGTGAACATGGGTGCCCACGTGGTAGTTGTACCAGGGATCGTTTAGCCCAACCGCCACTTCAATGGCACAAATGCCCACCACGCGTTCGGTTGTTGAGTCTTCCAGCACAAAAACATAACCCTGGTCGCCTTCTGGCAGGTCGCCCTGCCAGGTTTGAATAGAGCGTTCGATACGTGCCGACAGCGTTTTTTCATCCGCAGGCAGCGAGGTCAACCCGCCGCCTGTTTTACCCGCCAACGCCAGCAGCCCGGATAAATCCCCGCGCTCAACCGGACGGATAATCATCATGATTGCTCTCCCGCTAAAAAGCGTTCACAGGCGCGCTCAAAACGATCCAGCCCTTTTTGCACTTCGGCTTCACTGACAATTAATGCCGGCGCGAAACGGACCACATTTGCCCCGGCGATGAGCATCATCAAGCCTTCCTGAGCCGCGGCCTGTAAGATAAGTTTAGCTTTTCCGCTGTATTCCGGTTGCAGAACGCAGCCAATTAACAGCCCTAATCCGCGCACTTCGCTAAACAGTTGGTGTTTCTGGTTAATCTTGTTTAAACGCTCAACAAACCAGGCGTGGCGCTGTTTAACACCGTTAAGCACTTCCGGCGTGTTGATGATTTCCATCACCCGTCCTGCCACCGCACCCGCCAGCGGGTTGCCGCCGTAAGTGGTGCCGTGAGTGCCCACCACCATGACTTTAGAGAATTTATCGGTGGTCAGCATCGCGCCAATCGGGAAACCGCCGCCCAACGCTTTAGCCGTAGAAAGCACATCCGGCGTGATGCCGTAATGCATATAGGCATACAGCTCACCAGTGCGGCCAACGCCGGTTTGCACTTCATCAAAAATCAGTACCGCATTATGGCGGTCACACAGTTCGCGCAGCCCCTGCAGGAAAGTGGGGTCCGCAGGTACGACACCGCCCTCGCCTTGCATTGGCTCTACAATCACCGCACAGGTATTTTCGTTAATCAGTTCGCTGGCAGATTGCAGGTCGTTATAAATGGCGTGACTGATTTGCGGAGGCAGAGGTGCAAAATCTTGTGAATAGGCTGGCTGTCCGCCCGCAGAAACGGTAAACAGCGTGCGGCCGTGGAAGGCATTTTTGAAGGCAACGATGCCACTTTTCTGCGGGCCAAAGTTATCGTGCGCGTATTTACGTGCCAGTTTTAATGCCGCTTCGTTGGCTTCAGCCCCTGAGTTGCAGAAGAAAACTTTATCGGCAAACGTGGCATCAATCAGCTGTTTTGCGAGGCGTAAAATCGGCTCGTTGGTGTAGCCATTGCCGGTATGCCAGAATTTTGCCGCTTGTTCTTCGAGAGCTTTACGCAAATCTGGGTTGGCGTGCCCTAGGGCGTTAACCGCAATCCCACCCGCAAAGTCGATATAATCTTTGCCTTGCTGATCCCACAACGTCGACCCTTCACCGCGTACCGGAATAAAAGAAGCGGGAGCATAAACGGGCATCATCCATTCGTCGAAATTCTGGCGGGTAATTGACTGCGACATAGCGACCTCTTCCGGTAAATAAAAAGTTATTTAGATGTTAAATAATTGAGTGTTTGCGCTGTAAATGTAGATTGCACGCTTCGTGCCAGCCAGCGATATAAATGAATAGCAGAGAGGTGATTTCGTGAAATCAATAGGTTACGCACCACAATCATTCACATAAAGTGAATAAATAGTGCATAGTTTTACGGTGCCGCTTGGATCGCCGGATAAAAACAAGAAAGATTATGCAATGGTAAAATTTAATACTGGATTTGTGATCGATGATGGGGTTTGCACGGCTATTACGCCCCAAAACGGGGCGGAGTGACTGACCTTGGTGCAGATTTTGTTGGGGTTTGGGGATGTTGCAAACTCTTCTACTGGATGAGTACAGAATCACCAGTTGCCGTAGGGGTAGGTTTTTCCTTTGATAAAATCTTTAATATCCTGATCGTATCCATACGAGAAATCGCTCTGGGTTATTCCTTTGCAGATATCTAACTTATCGCCAGAGACTGTTTTCAGTTTTTCTACCGGCAACGGATAATTCACCCCTCCTGCACTGTTTTGCAGCCAGACCCGTACCTTTCCTTCCGGTGCCAGGCCAAACAGCATCGTGTCATACCAGGCTGTGTTACCAAACATATCTTTGCCGGTAGATGCGCGCATTTTATCCCAGACTGCCCTAGGAAAATACAGACTCGTTTCATAGGTCTTTTTATCAATGATGGAATCCCAGCAGAACACCATATATTGCGGGGGCTGTTTGGCCTGGTCGAAATGAATGGAGCTTCTGCTGACTTTCACACTCCAGGTTTCGACGCTATAGGGATTACCCTGCGTACTGTCCAGCGTATTAAAGGTATAAAGATAGCCTGCGGTGTCTATAATTCGCGCATGGGTGGCTAACGCAGGTAATCCTTCCGGAGTGAAAAATGCAAATTTCCATTTCCCGTAAGGAAGCGGCCCCTCTCCGGGTATCGCCAGGGGTGAATGTTCCTGCAGTTGTTCACCCGAATGGCACCCACCGAGTGCGGCCAGTAATAATAACCAAGCTATCTTGTTAGCTTTCATATTTGCTTACCATCCATGTTATATTCAGTACGTATCCAGTTTTCATCAGGCCGGTTGGTAAAAATAACATTCGCGACTGCAGCGCCACCTTTAATATTACCGTTACCATCCGTCTCGACCGCATCCCAATTAGCAGAACAATGTATATAATCCTTGGCAATCAATTCTATTTCACCAGCAGTAAATGCCGCCATTGTTTTCCCATTGCGGGTCAGTCTTCCTAAAGTTATCGCTTTATCACAATATGTAAGTAGTTCAAATGGCAATCGTATATTTTCATTAGTTTCGCGAATAGGATCAAAAAGAACTCCAGCATCCTGCGCTGCATCCAGCATCACTCTCAGCACCACCTTTGACCAGTCGTTTTTCACTAACCTTTTGTTTAATAGCAGCGCTGCAAAGCTACGTTTCTGAAAATTACCGTAGCGATCTTGTGGCATTTTGTCATCAAACCAGGTTTTGTTGATAATTTCTGAATTACGCACAATGTAATCAATCCCTGGTGTAACAGCTAATAATTCCCTATTTTTAATCGTCTGCTGGTAAACCTGTGTTTCGTAGTCAGGTTTTTCAAGTAAAACGGTTTCGCCCAAAGGTCGCGTCAAAAAGAGATTTTCCACCTCGACCGGTAGATAACCGCCGCCAATATCTGAATGGCAGCCGGGCAAAGCGAGTTCGGGCCAGGCTGGCTTCACGCTATTAAGTGCAAAATTATAGCGAAATTCATTTTGCGCGGTGATTTGGAAAACTTTTTCTGCGACTCCTGGGTGCAGCACGATATTAACATCGCCCGTATCAGCGCTATGTGGGTTTAAACCATTGGCGGGCGTACCAATGGCAGCAACGGTATCAAAAATACCAATAAACCGAGTTTTACCCGCAGGTGCACCATGGTATTCGACTTTCCCCAATCCCGTGCGAATTGCATCAATTATGGCTAGTTCTTCAGATTGGACTCGATTAGCAAAATGGCGAGCCGCCGCCGCACCACGGCTAAAACCGAAAATATCGAATTCAAGAGCATTTATAATTAACTCTTCATCATTCAAGTTTTTTATTAACTCTGTAACCGCCTTCTGTATTGTACCTGGCAGTGAAATAACAGCGTTATCAGTTTTTGCAATTACTCCAGCATCTGAAGTTCCCAAACCTTTACCCGTCATACTGTCTGATTTACCCGCATCTGTACCAATACCCTCAATATATATAGCTTGTTGTGCCATTCCGGTATCGACAGAAACATCTGTTTTATACAATATATTCAACCAGTGGATGTTAGAATAATAACTCGTATAACTACTTGCACCAAACCCAGTCAATCCCTTCTTTACTTTTACACTCTCTGCTAAAATGGACTGAGCATCAGAGCTATTTATATCAAAATGTTCGCCAGATACAGCATTAATCATATTTTCCACGTTAATAGCATTATTACCAGTACCATCGAAAAACACGCCAATCGTTAAAGTTATTTCACGTTTCTTTTTAGGCGGTGGGGTTTTATTTCCTGCTTCTTTTTCATTACTAGTGGAAAACGCATCTTGCTCAGGTTTCTTTTTACGTTTAGCTGACTGTCCATATTGTTCAACCTCATCTTCGGGATCATTACCCCCGAATAAATCAGGCAATTCAGGGAGTATTACCGCTCTTTTTTGATAACCATTTTCAATAGAAGGAATAAATGTTGCGCGGCAAGGACATGAACTAACACTATGTAGTGTACCCGCAAGGAGTAAACCTTCATTACGCCGTTTTGGCAGGCCTCCAACAATGTCAAATATTCCCATAAACTTACCGCAGGTCACTTTATCCCCTACACGAGCATCAGGAATTTCATGGAAACGCAATGTAGCGGAGCCGGTAAGAATTTTTCCACCACATGTTGTGTCATCCCCAATATGGAGAAAATATCCCTTAGTCATTTTGCATCCTTTGCAGTTTAGTGTTCTGGATAAAGCTCCACTGATTCAAGTTTCTGAATGGGAGTAAGCATAATAAAACTAATACATTGGTTATTGCATGGTTAAAACATGCGCATTCTAACCAACCAAACGACTTAACAAATACGTCCGATTCCGTACAAATAAATTCATATATGCACCGTGAATGATTAGCCCTGTGATCCCTCGGCATTTTTGCCAATTTCTGCTACCATCCTGCAACATTGTTAAGCAACCACGGCAGCGACTTATGAAATTCGTCTCTTTTAATATCAACGGCCTGCGCGCCCGCCCGCATCAACTTGAAGCCATTATCGAGCAGCATCAACCTGATGTTATCGGTTTGCAGGAAACCAAAGTCCACGACGACATGTTCCCGCTCGAAGATGTCGCAAAACTTGGCTACAACGTTTTTTATCACGGGCAAAAAGGCCATTACGGTGTGGCGCTGTTAACCAAAGAGACACCGATTTCGGTACGCCGTGGCTTCCCGGGCGATGATGAAGAAGCCCAACGCCGCATCATTATGGCTGAGCTTCCAACGCCATTAGGTAACCTGACGGTGATTAACGGCTACTTCCCGCAGGGTGAAAGCCGCGACCATCCGACCAAATTCCCGGCCAAAGCGAAGTTCTACCAGGATCTGCAAAACTTCCTGGATAGCGAGCTCAATAAAGACAACCCGGTGCTGATTATGGGCGATGTGAATATCAGCCCGACGGACTTGGATATCGGTATTGGTGAAGACAGCCGCAAGCGCTGGTTGCGTACCGGTAAATGCTCATTCTTGCCGGAAGAGCGCGAGTGGATGGAACGCCTGAAAAGCTGGGGGTTAATTGATACCTTCCGTCACGCGAACCCGGAAACCAACGACAAGTTCTCGTGGTTTGATTAC
Source organism: Buttiauxella brennerae ATCC 51605 (assembly GCF_001654925.1). Lineage (GTDB taxonomy): Bacteria > Pseudomonadota > Gammaproteobacteria > Enterobacterales > Enterobacteriaceae > Buttiauxella > Buttiauxella brennerae. The sequence goes on along the minus strand of NZ_LXER01000011.1, from coordinate 54,943 downwards.
CGCTCAAAAGGCTTCGATGATAACCGTGGCCTGCGCATCGACCTGCTGCTGGCAAGTCAGCCACTGGCTGAACGCTGCATTGCTACCGGTATTGATTACGAGATTCGTAGTATGGAAAAACCTTCCGACCATGCGCCGGTCTGGGCTGAGTTTAAGCTGTAAGGGACGTTTGATGAACACCACCTGGCGCTGCGGTTTCTTACCCGATGCGTAAGTTACTTTTTGCGATCCTGGTCGTTGTTTTTGCCCTGCTGGTCATTTACATGCCGCCAGGTAGCCTGGCGGCACTGCAACACTATCAGGCACAATTTTCACTCTGGCATCTCCAGCACCCGCTGCAAACGGCGGTCGTGTTCTTTCTGATTTACGTGCTTGTCACCACGCTTTCAATTCCCGGTGCTACGCTATTAACGCTGCTGGCAGGCTCTCAGTTTGGGCTGGTTCAGGGAACCGCGCTGGTGGCAATGGCCGCAACCTGCGGCGCAACGCTTGCGATGCTCATCAGCCGCTATTTGTTACGCGACTGGGTGCAGCGTCGTTTTGCCGCCCCGATGTCGGCGATTAACCGCGGTATGGAACGCGAAGGGTTGTACTATCTTTTTGCGCTACGACTGACGCCAGTTTTCCCGTTCTTTCTTATAAATTTGCTCATGGGCCTGACGCCAATCAAAACGCTGCGCTATTTTGCCGTTAGCCTTGTCGGGATGCTCCCTGCGATTGTGGTCTATCTCAATGCAGGCCGCGAATTAAGCAAGCTCCGTACACTTAGCGATATTCTCTCTCCCGGCATGATAGTGATGTTTATTTTGTTGGGTTTGCTGCCGCTGGTGTCACGACGGATAGTCCGCATACTCCGAAAATCATAAGGATCCCACTTTGCGTCTTTTAACGCTTTTGCTGTCGCTGGTTGCGCTCAGCTTCTCTGGCTTCGCACAACCTACCCACTGGAATGACTTGCGCCAGCAGGCAAAAGGCCAGACGGTTTATTTCAATGCCTGGGGGGGTGACCCCGCGGTCAATAGTTACCTCGATTGGGTTGCAGGCGAAATGCAACAGCAATACGGCGTGACAGTAAAAGTTGTGCGACTTGCCGATGCGGCCGATGCCGTTAAACGCATTCAGAGTGAAGCTGCCGCCGGGCGCAAAGAAAATGGCTCGGTCGATTTACTGTGGGTCAACGGTGAAAACTTCCGTACCCTGAAACAGGCCGGGTTACTGAAAGAAGGCTGGGCATGGGAATTACCCAACTGGCGCTATATTGACCAGAAAAAACCGGTGCGCGAGGATTTTTCACAACCGACCGACGGTGCCGAAGCACCGTGGGGCAGCGCGCAACTGATGATGATTGGCAACCAACGAGCAGATATCGCATTCCCGCGTAGTGCGACTGAGTTACTGGCATTCGCCAAAGCACATCCGGGCATGCTGAGCTACCCTCGCCCACCGGATTTCACTGGTACCGCGTTTATCGAACAACTGCTTATCGTGCTGACTCGCGAACCGCAGGCGCTGCGCCTGCCGCCAGACCCTGCCACTTTCCAGCAGGTTACCGCACCACTGTGGGCTTATCTGGATACGCTGCACCCGCTGCTGTGGCGCGAGGGGAAAACCTTCCCGCCAACGCCTGCTCGTATGGACAGAATGTTGGCCGATGGCGAACTGGCTCTGTCGATGACGTTTAACCAGGCTCATGTCGATAACCTCATCGACCGTAAGCAACTGCCGAAAACGGCGCAGGCATTTGGTTTTGAGCAAGGCATGCTGGGCAACGTCCATTTTGTCACGATCCCGGCCAATGCCAGTGCGCAGGCTGGCGCCCAGGTGCTGGCAAACTTCCTGATGTCGCCTCAGGCGCAAATTCGTAAGGCCACGCCGTCAATCTGGGGCGATGCCACCGTACTCGATAGCGCAACGTTACCCCAACCGCTACGCGGGCAACTCGAAGCCCAGAAACCGGCGCATCTGCAAAGCGTGCCGTATCTGGCTGAGCCACATGCCGCCTGGGTTGATGCGCTGGAAAAAGAGTGGTTGCAACGCTACGGGGCGAAGTGAGCCACCGCATGCTGCAACGCGCGTTAGCCTGGCTTGCCGTGGGGTGCGTTTTTGCTCCGCTGTTGCCTGGTGTCGTGATGATGGCAAAACCCGTGTTGATGCCGGATATCTGGCAGGCTTTGTGGGCTGATAACCAGTGGCCAGGCGCACTACAGGCCACGCTGAACTCGACTGTTATCAGTGTGGCGGGCTCGCTAACGCTGTGCCTGATTGTGCTTTGCGGCTTGTGGCCTGGTGCTCGCTGGCAGCGCTATGCTGCGCAACTTCCGCTACTTTTAGCCTTGCCACACGTCGCGTTTGCCAGCGGTTTTTTATTGCTGTTTGCCAAAAATGGCTGGCTGGCACGGCTGTGTGGCGTGTCGTTTCACCTTGATGAGTCGGGCGTCGGGCTGGGTATCTTACTGGCCTTAAAAGAGAGCTGGTTTTTACTGTGGATTGCCAGCACGCAGCTTGATTATCAAACCCTTTCCCGGCAACTCACCGTGGCGAAAAGCCTCGGCTACGGGCCATTACAAAGCCGTATTCGGGTGCTGGTTCCCCAGTTGTTGCCGCGCATGAAATGGGCGCTGTTAGCGGTGGTGGCCTACAGTCTTTCCGTTGTCGATGTCGCGATTATTCTTGGCCCGGCAAACCCACCAACGCTTGCGGTACTCGCCTGGCAATGGCTCAACGATGCCGACCCGCAACGCATGGCGATGGGCATGTTAACGTCGCTGTTGTTAGTCGTGATGCTGGGCGTTTTTATCATGTCTGGCTGGGGAATATGGTCATTGTTGCGCCGGGATTTAAGCCATTTTTCCGGCAAACGGCATCAACTCAGCATACAACCGCTGGCATCGGGCTTTGGTTTTATCATGGCAATGACGGGCGTTGCAGCCGTGTTGATGCTTGTGCTCTGGTCATTTGCCGACGGCTGGTTTTACCCGGCGCTGTTACCTGACGCGTTCACCTTTTCTGGCTGGCAAACCGCTGAGCTTTCACCGCTTATCACCACGTTAGCCCTGGCGCTGGCGAGCAGTCTGGTGGGTTTACTGGTTGTCGTGCTATGGCTTGAAGGCGGCAACTCGCGCTTTGATCTCTGGCTTGCGCTGCCACTTTTCTTGCCCGCACTGCCGCTGGTCGCCGGGCAATACCGCATATTGCTGACTCTCGAGCAAGATGGCCGCTGGCCGGGCGTTATCTGGAGTCATTTATTGTGGGTGGTGCCTTATATGTTGCTGGTGGCGCGGCCAGCATGGCAGCAGTTTGACCCACGACTGACACTCAGCGCGCGAACGCTGGGCTGGTCGTCGTGGAAAATTTTGTGCCAGGTGAAACTGCCGTTGCTGATGCGCCCATTGCTTGCCGCACTGGCGGTTGGTTTTTCGGTCAGTGTCGCACAATATTTGTCAACGCTTTATGCCGGTGCTGGGCGTTTTTCTACCGTCACCACGCAAACTGTGGCCCTCAGCAGCGGTGGCGACCCGCAGCAACAGGCGATTCAGGCATTGTTGCAAATGCTACTTCCGGCAATCATGTTTATCGCCACACTTCAGATTTTTCGCCTGATAAGCCATTATCGACAAGGATTACGCTAATGCTGAGTGTCCAGAATTGCTCCATCTCTGATGCGTCCCGCTCGCTGATTCAGAACATGAGTTTCACGGTTTCTCCCGGCGAAGTGCTGACGCTGATGGGGCCATCCGGTGCAGGGAAATCAACATTTTTAAGCTGGATGATTGGTGCGCTTTCAACTGACTTTCGTGTGACGGGCGAACTGTGGCTTAACCAGAAACGCCGTGACACGCTGCCCACCGAGCGGCGCAATATCGGCATTCTGTTTCAGGACGCATTGCTGTTTGCTCATCTCAGTGTCGGGCAGAATCTGGCAATGGCGCTGCCTGCCGCAATTAAAGGGCGTGAACACCGCAAGCAGTGCGTTGAACAAGCGCTGGTAAATGCGCAATTGGCGAACTTTTCCCGGCGTGACCCGGCAACGCTTTCCGGTGGCGAGCGTGCCCGCATCAGCGTACTGCGTGCATTGCTGGCGCAACCCGAAGCGTTATTGCTCGACGAACCCTTCTCCAGACTTGATCAGACTCTACGCGAGCAATTTCGCCAGTTCGTCTGGCAGCAAACTGAACAGTTGGCCATTCCCGTGGTGCTGGTGACGCACGACCCGCAAGATATTCCCGCGGGTGGGCAGGTCATGACGCTGGATTCATCACACATATAACGTGCCGAACCTGCGTTATCGCAAAGAATCACTCGCGCGAATGACGCAAGATAGCCGCTCTTTTTTTCTCTCTTTTCAGGTTATAAGATGAAACGTGTTTCTCAGCTAACCGCCACCTTGATGTTATCCGGGTTGGCGCACATGGCAATTGCAGCAGAACAGCCATCCCAGATGACTTTATCCACTCTTCAAGCGCAGCACGGCGTGGTTATTGATACACGTCCAAGTGCCTTTTATAACGGCTGGCCGCAGACTGTTCACGGCATCGGTGGCCATGAGCCTGCCGCACTGAATTTGTCTGCCAGTTGGTTGGGCATGATGAATGATGAGCAACTGCAAGAGTGGGCAAAACAGCACGCTATTGCACCAGACAGCCTGATTGCGCTGTATGGCAAGAGTGATGAGACAAAAGCGGTTAAAACCCGTTTGTCTAAACTGGGTTATCAGCATATTGCATTGCTTTCCGATGCTCTCCAGCAACCTGCTCGTTTGCAGAAAATGGCGCATTTTGAACAGCTGGTTTACCCGCAGTGGCTGCATGATCTGATGCAAAATAAAACCGTCACCGCAGCGCCTGCCGGTGAAGTCAAAGTTATTGAAGCCGCCTGGGGCGCACCGAAACAATATCTTCTGAGCCACATTCCGGGTGCGGATTACATCGATACCAATGATATCGAAAGTGAACCGCTGTGGAATAAAGTGTCCGACGACAAACTTAAAGCGTTGCTGGCAAAACACGGTATTCGCCATGACACCCCGGTAGTGATGTACGGTCGTGATGTTTACGCAGCCGCGCGTGTCGCGCAAATTTTGCTGTATGCGGGCGTGAAAGATGTGCGCTTGCTGGATGGCGGCTGGCAGAGCTGGTCAGATGCTAAATTGCCGGTTGAACGTGGCCTGCCGGGTGATGTGAAACCTGCGGTAGATTTTGGGGCACCATTCCCAGGCCAGCCACAGTTGATGCTTGATACTGAGCAGGCTCGTGGGCTGTTGGGCCGTAAAGATGCGTCACTGGTCAGTATTCGTTCATGGCCTGAGTTTATCGGCGCCACCAGCGGCTATAGCTATATCAAGCCAAAAGGTGAAATTGCAGGCGCTCGTTGGGGTCATGCCGGTTCTGACTCCACGCATATGGAAGATTTCCACAATCCTGATGGCACAATGCGTTCAGCTGACGACATCGCGGCGATGTGGAAAAGCTGGAATATTACCCCGGATCAGCATGTCGCGTTCTATTGCGGCACTGGCTGGCGTGCATCTGAAACCTTTATGTATGCCCGCGCGATGGGCTGGCAGAATGTGGGCGTGTACGATGGCGGCTGGTATGAGTGGAGTAGTAATCCGAAGAACCCTGTTGTGAGTGGGGAGCGGAAGCCGCTGTAAGATGTTTTAAGTTTTCCCCTCACCCCGCCCCTCTCCCTCAGGAGAGGGTGAAACCGATCTATCCCCTCTCCTTGTGGGAGAGGGTTAGGGTGAGGGCTCTTCTTCAACCACCCACGCGCTTTAACGTCTGATAACCACTCCACACCCGCGTAAACGTCGTCATCCAGCACAACGCCCCAAACACCCATGCGAACCAGACAAACATGTCAGGGAACAGGCAACTCAGCACAAATAACGCGATTGTTTCCGTGCCTTCCGTCAGCCCACCCAGGTAATAAAACGATTTGTGCGCATAGCCTGGGTTATCAAGCTGATGCTTTTGCGCTACAGCCGCAAAAGCCAGGAAACTACTGCCGGTGCCGATAAACGCAAACAACAACCATCCGCCCGCCTGCGCGTTTTGCATCGGGTCGGCAAGGATAAAACCAAACGGCACCAGCGCGTAAAACAGAAAATCCAGCGAGATATCGAGAAAACCACCCGCGTCCGTCAGCCCGCGCCGCCGTGCCAGTGCACCATCTAAACCATCAAACAGGCGGTTCAGGACAATAGCCACCAGCGCTGCGCCATACCATTGCAATGCCAGAAACGGTAACGCAAGCACGCCCACGGCGAAACCCACCAGGGTGATTCCGTCAGGCGAGATGGAAGGTTTATCCAGTGCGACAGCCACTCGCTCGAGGAGCGGTTTTATGCGCGGGTGAAGGTAGCTATCAAACATTTGGCTTTTTCCCCGGTTCGCTCACACATAACCCTTGCGCCGGAATATCCAGTGCAGCGTTAAAGCGTGCGGAAAGGTTCTGAAACGCAATCAGCGCGGTCAATTCGGTCATCGCTTTGTCGTCAAAATGGGTTTTCAACTCATCTTTGAGCGCATCACTGATTTGCGGTGGCGTGGCCGTCATCGCCTCTGCATAAGCCAGGGCCGCTTGTTCTTTAGCTGAGAACAGCGTCTCTTCACGCCAGTTCGCCACCGCCAGCACTTTATCCATCGAACCGCTGCGTTCAGCAAGCCGCAGACTATTGGCGTCGATACAAAAATCGCAGCAGCATTGTTGGGAAACACGCGTCATCACCAGCGAGCGCACCACCGGGTCAATTTTCGCACGCCGTCTTTCAAGGAAACCCACGAACAGCGCCACCAACCAGAACAGATATGGCAATCGCCCCCACCAGCGCGTGGGGTTAAGCACCGCGCCAAAGTGTTTTTCTTGCATGGAGGTAATGGGCCGTAAACTCGCGGGAAGTGACGTTAACGGCGCAATCCAGGGCGAACTCTTTTTTGTCATCATTCTGGAAGATCTTTAGATAAGCGTGGGTGGCGCGTATTATGCCACGCCCACGCCTAAAGAATGGATTGGTATGATGAAAACCATTGATGTTGTTGCCGCTATCATCGAGCAGAACGGCAAAATTTTGCTCGCACGCCGCCCGGAAAGTGGCGATCAGGCCGGTTTATGGGAGTTTCCTGGTGGCAAAGTCGATGGAACAGAATCGCAGCCGGAAGCACTGGCGAGAGAGCTGTCTGAAGAGTTAGCGATTCATGCGACAGTAGGTGTTTACGTGGCGAGCCATCAGCGTGAAGTGTCGGGCCGCATTATTCATCTTCATGCCTGGCATGTGGCGCAATTTCGCGGTGAAATGAAAGCGCTTTGCCACAGTGAACTGGCGTGGTGTTTACCTGCCGAGGCGTTTGATTACGACCTTGCCCCGGCAGATATTCCATTACTTGAGGCGTTTATGTCTTTACGCGACGCCACACTAAAGGGTTCGTGCTGAGGGTTTTCTCATCACGCTGGCATTGCAGCAAAACGCCGCCATCAGCTTTCACCACCGCCCCTTCAGAATAGTTTTGATCCTGGTAGATACAGCATTGGTTACAGGGTGCCGCGCGTTGCCCCTGGGAGCTGAACACTTCCGGCGGCACTGAAATATCGACCTGCGGATCAAGACGCTGCGCCATCCCCGGCAGGCTCACCATCAGCACCGCGGCGGCGGCGAGCAGGCTTTTTAGTCGCATCATCACTTCCCTCTTTTTTTGCCCATTGCTTGCGCGGTTTTTTCTGCTCGTCAGGCGCTTTAACGCCTTTGAAAGCATGATGTACAGGTTTGGCGCGAGCCTGATGAATCAACTCATAAAGCGTTTGCACCAACGGCTGCATAAAGTCCTGGTAACGGCACTGCTTCTCGCTGATTTGCGTCAGCGTCGATTCCCATTGCGCCGTCATATCCGGCCTTGCGGCCAGTTCCGGGAGCGAGTGAATTAACGCACGCCCGGCATCCGATGAATGAATATAACGCCCTTTCTTCACCAGGAAGGTTCGCTTAAACAAAAGCTCGATGATCCCGGCGCGGGTCGCTTCAGTGCCCAGCCCGTCCGTGGCGCGGAGGATCTTTTTCAGATCTTTATCCTGCACAAAACGCGCAATCCCGGTCATCGCTGACAGCAGTGTCGCATCAGTGAAGTGGCGCGGTGGTTGGGTCTGGCGTTCATTCACCTCGCCTTTTTCACACAGCAGTTCATCACCCTTGGCGACCACCGGCAGCGGCGTACCGTCGTTCTCTTCATCACGCTCTTTGCTGCCAAGCAATGTGCGCCAGCCGGCTTCAGCCAGGAAGCGGGCTTTGGCGTTAAACTTGCCGCCAGCAATGTCGAGATCGATGGTGCATTTGCGGAACACAGCATCGGCACAGAACTGCATTAAGTATTGTCGGGCGATCAGGTTGTAAACTTTAGCTTCATTTTCAGAAAGCGAAATTTTGGAGCTGCGTGCCGTCGGGATAATCGCATGGTGGGCATCGACTTTTTTATCGTCCCAACAGCGGTTACGCAGATCAGTATTCAGCGCAGGCTGCGGGAATAGATCGGGCTGATGCACACTAATCGCATTCAGTACTGCGTGACGCCCGGCAAAATGTTCATCCGGTAAGTAGCGGCTATCCGAGCGCGGGTAGGTAATCAGTTTGTGCGTTTCGTAGAGTTTCTGGCAGATATCCAGCACGTTCTGCGCACTTAGCCCAAAACGCTTTGCTGCCTCGATTTGTAGACTCGAGAGCGAAAATGGCAACGGGGCGACTTCTGATTCCCGTTTATCATTATACGCAGTGACGATGGCGGGTTGCCCGCCGATACGGTTGACCACGTGTTCAGCCAGCGGGCGATGCAACAAACGCCCTTCTTCATCTTGATACGGTTCGCAAGACTCGCTGGGGACCCAGGTGGCGACAAAACGCTCATCCGCAGGCGTGACGATATGCGCTTTCACTTCAAAGAAATCTTTCGCGACGAAATTCTCGATCTCTTCATCGCGACGCACCACAAGCCCAAGCACCGGAGTTTGCACACGCCCGACCGACAACACTCCCTGATAACCGGCGTTACGCCCAAGAATGGTGTAGGCGCGGGTCATGTTGATGCCGTAAAGCCAGTCGGCACGCGCACGTGCGAGTGCCGAAACACACAAGGGTATAAATTCGCTGTTCGCACGCAGACGGCTGATAGCACGTTCAACGGCTTGCGGGTTGAGATCGTTAATCAGGCAGCGTTGAACCTGCTGGCGCTTTGCTGGTGCCAGTTCGAGGTAGTCGAGAACTTCGTCCACCAGCAGTTGCCCTTCGCGATCGGGGTCACCTGCATGAACCACTTCGTCAGCCTGGACGAGTAATTTTTTGATGGCGTTAAGCTGTTTGGTGACCGACGGGCGCGGCTGCAAGCGCCACTTTTCCGGCACAATCGGCAGATCGGCAAGGTTCCAGCGGGCGTAACGCGCATCGTATGCATCTGGCTGAGCCTGTTCCAGCAAGTGACCGATACACCAGGTCACGACCTGCCCGTTTCCACACTCAATGAACCCGTCACCCCGGCGATGGGGTTTAGGAAGCACGTCCGCAATAGCACGAGCGAGGCTGGGTTTTTCGGCAATAAACAGACGCATCAGATTAGCGAATCTCAATCATCGGGCGGCCTGCGCGAGCATCTTTCAACTGACCGATAGCCGTCAGTTTGATGCCATTTCTTTCGGCAACAGCGGCGACAGCGGCTTCTGCATCCGCTTCAACGGCAAGTAACAAGCCGCCGGAAGTTTGCGGGTCGCACAATAAATCACGCTGAGCCTGGCTCATTTCGCCCATCAAATAGCCGTAGCTTGCGAAGTTACGCGTGGTGCCGCCAGGCACACAACCTTGCGCGATGTAATCTTCGACATCCGGCAGTTTAGGGACTTTATCGAACCACACTTCAGCCTGAACGCCCGCGCCCTGGCACATTTCGCTAAGGTGACCCAGCAGGCCAAAGCCGGTGACATCGGTCATGGCGGTAACGCCTTCGATGTCGGCAAATTCGGCACCCGGCTTATTCAACTGGCACATCACTTCTGCCGCAAGGCCGTAATGCTCAGGTTTTAGCAGAGATTTTTTCTCAGCGGTGGTCAGCACGCCAATACCGAGCGGCTTAGTGAGGAACAGTTTGCAACCTGCTTTGGCTGAGCTGTTTTTCTTCACGCGATCGGTCGGCACAATCCCGGTGACTGCCAGGCCAAAGATGGGTTCTGGCGCATCAATGGAGTGGCCGCCTGCGAGGGAAATACCCGCCTGCTGGCAAACAAAGCGCCCGCCTTCAATAACTTTGCGGGCAATTTCAGGCGCCAGGGTATTGATAGGCCAGCCCAGAATGGCAATAGCCATAATCGGTTTGCCGCCCATCGCATAGATGTCACTGATGGCGTTGGTGGCTGCAATGCGCCCAAAATCGAACGGATCATCAACGATCGGCATAAAGAAGTCGGTGGTACTGATGACACAAGTGCCGTTGCCCAGATCGTAAACCGCCGCATCGTCACTGGTTTCGTTTCCGACAAGCAAATTAGGGTCGACAAATTTAGCCTGCTCAGAGTGCAGAATAGTTTGCAGGACTTTCGGGGAAATTTTGCAGCCGCAACCAGCTCCGTGGCTGTACTGCGTCAAACGAACGGTTGGCTCACTCATGGACGACTCCTGGTCACTACCCGTCATACTTCAAGCTGCTGGTGCATTGACTGCAGCCGTGCGCAACTCGAATTATTTAGGGTATAAACAAAAATTGAGTGTACATGGTAGCGCCCAAATCGTTCAGTAGTAAGTCTGCATGTCTGAATTGCGCCATTGCTGGTCACAATCCAGACAGCTTTTGTTTGTTTGCTTAGAATTTGCTCACAAACGCAGTGGTATCTGGCACGCTAATGGTGGTCGAGGCTTTGAGTTGTGGCGTTCCCAGATACAGAAAACCGACCACTTCATCTTGCTCACGGCAGTTTAGTGCGTCGCGCACGGCTTCGCTTTCAGTCCAGATGCCAGTACGCCAGATCCCATTGAAACCCTGCGCTACAGCAGCCATCTGCATTGCCATTACTGCACAACCGGCAGAAACGACCTGTTCCCAGACCGGAACTTTGTGGTTGTCATCACAATGTGCGACAACTGCGATAATCATGGGAGCACGGAACGGCGCGGTGCGTGCTTTCTCAATGCCCTTCTCGTCTTGCCCTTCATCAACAGCAGCCTGTTCCATCACTTTACTAAAGCGTTCACGGCCTTCGCCTTCAATAACGATAAAGCGCCATGGTTGTAATGTGCCATGGTCAGGTGCACGCATACCCGCACGGATAATATTTTCCAGAACATCACCAGCCGGGGTTGGCTCTGACAGGCGGGAGGCGCTGCGGCGGTTAAGAAGCAGTTCAAGTGCATCCATTTGATAACTCCTGCAATGATTTTAAGCGGCAAAACTAACACAGCGGTAAATTTTGTTACAGCGCAGTAAATATTTCCTGCTGACTTTTGCCATGGGGGTATTTAGGATAGCAATCACTTTAGCTATACCTCAGCTAAAACTGAGTAATTCGGAGAGTACATGCGCACCATTGGGCGATTTGTTGCCGGTTTTTTTAAGTGGACCTGGCGTCTGCTTAACTTTATTCGAGAGTTCATTCTCAATCTATTTTTAGTGCTGCTGGTGCTGGTCGGCGTTGGGATCTGGATGCAGATCAACAGCGCGCCAGCAGAGCCCGCACGTGGCGCACTGTTGCTTGATATCACCGGGGTGGTGGTTGATAAGCCTTCGGTCAGCAATAAACTGGGCGTGATTGGCCGCCAGTTGCTTGGCGCAAGCTCTGACCGCTTGCAGGAAAACTCCCTGTTTGATGTTGTCGATACTATTCGCCAGGCGAAAGATGACCGCAATATCACCGGCATTGTGCTCGATTTAAAAGAGTTTGCCGGTGGCGACCAGCCTTCCATGCAATATATCGGCAAAGCGCTGCGTGAGTTCCGCGACAGCGGCAAGCCAGTTTATGCCGTAGGCGACAGCTACAACCAGGGGCAATATTACCTGGCAAGTTTTGCCAATAAAATTTGGCTCTCGCCGCAAGGCATGGTGGATCTGCACGGTTTTGCCACCAACTCGCTGTATTACAAAACGCTGCTCGATAAGCTGAAAGTCTCCACGCATATCTTCCGCGTCGGTACGTATAAATCTGCTGTTGAGCCGTTTATTCGTGATGATATGTCTCCTGCGGCGCGTGAAGCAGACAGCCGCTGGATTGGCGAACTGTGGCAGAACTACCTCACTACCATTGCCGCTAACCGCCAGATTACGGCGCAGCAAGTGTTCCCGGGCGCACAAGGTTTGCTTGATAACCTGCAAAAGCTGGGTGGCGACACGGCGAAGTACGCGCTCGATAACAAACTGGTTGATGAACTTGCCAGCAGCGCCACCGTTGATAAAGCGATGGTTAAACAGTTTGGCTGGAATAAAGAGAACAAAGACTTTAGTTACACCAGTATGTATGACTACGTGGTGAAAAAACCGTCTGATAAAGGTGATTCGATTGCGGTCATTATCGCCAATGGAGCCATCATGGATGGGCAAGAAACACCAGGGCAAGTGGGTGGCGATACCACCGCGATGCAAATTCGCGAAGCGCGTCTTGACCCGAAAGTGAAAGCCATTGTGCTGCGCGTTAACAGTCCCGGCGGCAGCGTCAGCGCATCAGAAGTAATTCGTGATGAGCTGGAAGCGGCACGCACCGCTGGCAAGCCGATTGTGGTTTCGATGGGCGGTATGGCGGCATCTGGCGGTTACTGGATTTCCACTCCGGCCGATTACATCGTTGCCAGCCCGAACACCCTGACCGGTTCGATTGGTATCTTTGGCGTGATCAACACGGTTGAAAACAGCCTGGATTCCATTGGCGTTCATACCGATGGCGTGGCGACTTCACCATTAGCTGACGTAGCCGTCACCAAATCACTGCCACCGGAAGTTCAGCAGATGATGCAGCTGACCATCGAAAATGGTTATAAGCGCTTTATCACGCTGGTTGCCGATTCCCGTAAGAAAACGCCTGAGCAAATTGATGCTATCGCTCAGGGCCATGTCTGGACAGGTCAGGATGCAAAAGCGAACGGTCTGGTGGACAGTCTGGGTGATTTTGACGACGCAGTGGCTAAAGCCGCTGAACTGGCGAAAATTAAAGTCTGGCACCTGGATTTCTGGCAGGATGACCCAAGCTTCCTGGATATGGTATTCGACAGCATGAGTGGTTCTGTACGTGCCATGTTGCCACAAGCGTTGCAGGCATATTTGCCCGCACCACTTGCTGACGCCGCACTTGCGCTTAAAGCGCAAAACGATAAATTCGGCACCATGAATGACCCGCAAAACCGATACGCCTTCTGCCTGACTTGTGGTGATGTGCGATAATCTGGACCCAGCCCGGTATTTACCGGGCTGATTTTTTTACCCCATCCCACTATACTGCGCTCAATAATGCCAACCCCCTGAGTTTTCTCATGCAAAAGAAATCCATCTACGTCGCCTATACTGGCGGTACTATCGGTATGCAACGTTCTGAGCACGGTTACATTCCTGTTTCCGGCCACTTACAACGCCAGTTGGCTTTGATGCCAGAATTCCATCGCCAGGAAATGCCTGATTTCACGATTCATGAATATCAGCCGCTGATGGACTCTTCTGACATGACGCCAGAGGACTGGCAGCACATTGCCGATGACATTAAAGCCAACTATGACAAGTACGATGGTTTTGTGATTCTGCACGGCACCGACACCATGGCATTTACCGCCTCGGCGCTGTCATTCATGCTGGAAAACCTCAGCAAACCGGTAATTGTCACCGGCTCGCAGATCCCGCTGGCTGAGCTGCGTTCTGATGGGCAGATTAACCTGCTGAACTCGTTGTATATCGCGGCTAACTTCCCGATTAACGAAGTCACGCTGTTCTTCAATAACCGTCTGTATCGCGGCAACCGCACCACCAAAGCCCATGCCGATGGTTTCGATGCGTTTGCGTCGCCAAACCTGGCACCGTTGCTTGAAGCCGGGATCCACATTCGCCGCCTGAATACCCCAGCCGCACCTCACAGTGAAGGCGAGCTGATCGTTCACCCGATTACGCCGCAACCAATTGGCGTGGTGACGATTTACCCGGGGATTTCAGCAGATGTTGTCGGCAACTTTTTACGTCAGCCGGTAAAAGCGTTGATTCTGCGTTCTTACGGTGTGGGTAACGCCCCGCAGCACGGCGCATTCCTCAAAGAGTTACAGGAAGCCTGTTCACGTGGCATTGTGGTGGTAAACCTGACGCAATGTATGTCCGGGAAAGTGAATATGGGTGGCTATGCAACGGGTAATGCGCTGGCGCAAGCGGGCGTTGTCAGTGGCTTTGATATGACGGTGGAAGCCACGCTGACTAAACTGCATTATCTACTGAGCCAGAATCTGGACGCCCAGGCCATTCGCGAGACAATGTCCCTCAACCTTCGTGGCGAGCTTACCCCAGATGAGTAAGGATCAAGCATGAAACGTGCATTGTTAATGGTCGATATTCAGAATGATTTTTGTGCCGGCGGTGCGCTTGCTGTACCTGAAGGTGACAGTACGGTTGATGTGGCAAATGCATTGATTAGCTTTTGCAAAGGGCGCGGCGATGCCGTGGTCGCCACACAAGACTGGCACCCGGCGAACCATGGCAGTTTTGCCAGTGTTCAAAAAACTGAACCTTACACGCAAGGCAAACTCGACGGGCTAAGACAAACATGGTGGCCGGATCACTGCGTACAAGGCAGTGAAGGTGCACAGCTCCACCCTTTGCTCGACGCAAAGGAGATCGATGCTGTTTTTCAGAAAGGTGAAAATCCACTGATTGATAGCTACAGCGGCTTTTTCGACAACGGCCATCGCCAGAAAACGCTCCTTGATGACTGGCTATTTCGCCATGAGGTCAAACAGGTTGTCGTGCTGGGTCTTGCCACCGATTATTGCGTGAAATACACGGTGCTCGACGCGCTGGCATTGGGCTACGATGTGACGGTGATTACCGATGGCTGCCGTGGCGTGAATCTGCATCCTCAGGACAGTCTGCGGGCATTCCAGGAAATGTCGGCGGCAGGAGCAACCTTGATGACCTTCGCTGATTTTACTTACTAATTCTCTTCAGGGCGCGCCTGCGCCCTTCTCCCCATTTCTCGATTCCGCTCTCATTCTGAACTTTTAGTGCTCGCTCATTTTTGAGAGCGCTCTCATAATCAACTTGCTTGTTTTTTATACCCAAATAATTCGAGTTGCATCGCGGCGGCAAGAGAACAAGTCCCGATGAGCTTACTAAAGTAAGTGATTCGGGCGTGTGAGCGCAGCCAACAAAGAGGCAACTTGAAGTATGACGGGTATATTTTTCCGTCAAAGAGGAACAACCAATGGTCTTCACGCGTAAGCTGCTGCCGTTGTTGGCAGTGATACAAATCGCCTGTGCCGGAGTGGCTCAGGCAAGCTCTTATCTCTCAGTAGGTTATTTCAACGGCGGTGGTGATGTGACCGCCGGGCCTGGCGGAGATATTGATAAACTTGATGTGCGCCAGATTACCCATCTCAACTATTCGTTTGGCCTGATCTACAACGATGAGAAAGACGAAACCAACGC
The DNA here is from genome assembly GCF_001654925.1 of Buttiauxella brennerae ATCC 51605. Taxonomy (GTDB): domain Bacteria; phylum Pseudomonadota; class Gammaproteobacteria; order Enterobacterales; family Enterobacteriaceae; genus Buttiauxella; species Buttiauxella brennerae. The sequence continues at coordinate 39,320 of NZ_LXER01000011.1, read as the reverse complement.
CGCTTTAAAAGACGCCTCTAAACTCCACCAAATTTGGCTTTCACCAAAAGTGATGTCCGACCTTGAAAAAGTCCCTGCGCTGCGTAAACAGAACCCAAACCTGAAAGTATTACTGTCCGTTGGCGGTTGGGGCGCACGTGGTTTCTCCGGTGCGGCCGCCACACCTGAAAACCGCGCGGTATTTATCCGCTCCGCTCAGGAGGTGATACAACGCTACGGGCTGGACGGTATCGATCTGGACTGGGAATATCCGGTGAATGGCGCGTGGGGATTGGTCGCGAGTCTTCCTGAAGACCGCGCTAATTTCACCGCACTGCTCAATGAACTGCGCACGGCATTGGGCAAAGAAAAATTGCTGACGATCGCCGTGGGCGCGAATGTGAAAAGCCCAACCGAATGGGTTGATGTCAAAGCCATCGCGCCTGCGCTTGATTACATCAACCTGATGACCTACGACATGGCGTATGGCACGCAGTACTTTAACGCCAATTTGTATGATTCGAAGAGCTGGCCAACCGTTGCTGCGGCTGATAAATATAACGTTAATTTCGTGGTCGATAATTATATCAAAGCAGGCCTTAAGCCAGCGCAGATGAACCTCGGCATCGGCTTCTATGGCCGCATTCCTAAACGCGCCACCGAGCCGGGTATTGACTGGGATAAGCCAGATGCAGCAAAAAACCCGGTGACACAACCCTATTTTGGTGACACAGAAAAAGCGCTGTTTATGTCTTTAGGCGTGGATCTCACCAAAGACAGTTATATGAAATACAACGATATTGTCAGCAAGCTGCTTAATGATCCGCAAAAACGCTTTACTGAAAACTGGGACGACGACGCACATGTGCCTTATCTGACCGTCAAGTCGAGCGAAGGCAAACCGCTTTTCGCCATTTCGTACGAAAATCCACGATCCGTGGCAATCAAAGCGGAGTACATCAAAGCCAAAGGCCTGGGGGGCGCAATGTTCTGGGAGTATGGCGCGGATGACAATAACCGCCTGGCAAAAGAGTTAGCCAAAGATTTAGGGATTAAAACGGAGCATTAATTTTCAGGATAGAACCGGGTGGCATCTGCGCTACCCGGTTTTTTTGAGCTTAGAGCTTCACAGTTATAATCGGCGCAGGCTCAATGCCGAACTCAGCTTTAAGTTGCTGCTTACTCTTCATCACGATGTTGCCGTCAGTGCCGATGGTCATATGCTGCGGGTCGGTGTTATGACGCGTCTGCCACATCATCACTAACTGCAAACTGTTCTCTTTTTGATCGGGCGTCAGCGCCACACCGTCTGGCCATTTTCCCAGCTCAACGGCGGTCACCAGACGTTGATAAACTTCCGGTGTCATTGCTTCTAACATCTCGTCCAGGTTCATCATGTGGCAAGTTCCTGTGGAATAATTTGCTGAATCGATTTTTCAGCCTTCGATTTGCTCGCCGTTTTGGTCGTCGGTGAAGTTTAACGAGGCTGAATTCACGCAGTAACGCTCACCTGTTGGCTGCGGTCCATCCGGGAAAACATGGCCTAAGTGGGCTTCACAATTGCCGCAACGGATTTCAATCCGCTCCATACCGTGTGTGAAGTCCTTGATGTAATGAATAGCACTGTCGCTTACAGGTTCATAGAAGCTAGGCCAGCCGCAGCCTGAGTCATATTTGGACTCTGACATAAACAGAGGTGCGTCACAGACCAGGCAGTGATAGACCCCTTCCCGCTTGTTATGCAGCAGACGCCCGGAAAACGGTGGCTCAGTGCCATGTTTCTGGGTGACATAAAACTGCATCTCAGAAAGGTTTTTTTTCGATAAATCAGGAGGTAATTGGTTAGCCATATGCGTACATCTCGTGCAGTGTGAACTGTAACTGATAACAGCATGATTCTAACAAAAAATTAACAACACCGTGCTGTTTTTTGTTCTAAACTTAGCCCTGAATTTCTGGCACAGCGTCAATTGTGATCGCCGTCACATTCTTGTTGGAATGGTCCTTTAAAATTCCTCGCATCGTCCCCATTTGGATAAAGAGCCAAAAGGGAAGCGCGAGGCGGTTCAGTCGTTCAAATGATGTCCATAGGATTGATTTGTCGCAATGATTGACACGATTCCGCTTGACGCTGAGTAAGGTTTTTGTAATTTTACAGGCAACCTTTTATTCACTAACAAATAGCTGGTGGAATATATGACTATCAAAGTAGGTATCAACGGTTTTGGCCGTATCGGCCGTATTGTTTTCCGTGCTGCTCAGGAACGTTCTGACATTGAGATCGTTGCAATCAACGACCTGTTAGACGCTGAATACATGGCTTACATGCTGAAGTACGACTCAACTCACGGTCGTTTCAACGGCACTGTAGAAGTCAAAGACGGCCACCTGGTTGTTAACGGCAAAACTATCCGTGTTACCGCAGAACGTGACCCGGCTAACCTGAAATGGAACGAAGTTAACGTTGACGTAGTTGCTGAAGCAACTGGTCTGTTCCTGACAGATGAGACCGCTCGTAAGCACATCACTGCTGGCGCTAAAAAGGTTGTTCTGACTGGTCCTTCTAAAGACAGCACTCCTATGTTCGTTAAAGGTGCTAACTTCGAAAAATATGCTGGCCAGGATATCGTTTCTAACGCATCTTGCACCACTAACTGCCTGGCACCACTGGCTAAAGTTATCAACGACAACTTCGGTATCGTTGAAGGCCTGATGACCACAGTTCACGCAACTACCGCTACTCAGAAAACTGTTGATGGCCCGTCTCACAAAGACTGGCGCGGCGGCCGCGGCGCAGCTCAGAACATCATCCCTTCTTCTACCGGTGCTGCTAAAGCTGTAGGCGTTGTACTGCCAGAGCTGAACGGTAAAATCACTGGTATGGCGTTCCGCGTTCCAACTCCAAACGTGTCTGTAGTTGACCTGACCGTTCGTCTGGAAAAAGCTGCGTCTTACGAAGAAATCAAGAAAGCAATCAAAGCGGCTTCTGAAGGCCCAATGAAAGGCGTTCTGGGTTACACCGAAGACGACGTTGTATCTACTGATTTCAACGGTGAAATCTGCACTTCAGTATTCGATGCTAAAGCTGGTATCGCACTGAACGACCACTTTGTGAAACTGGTTTCCTGGTACGACAACGAAACTGGCTACTCAAACAAAGTACTGGATCTGATTGCTCACATCTCTAAATAAGTTGAGATGAGCTTTTAGTCCTGAAGGGCGACCCATGCGGTCGCCTTTTTTTTGCCTTCGATTGATAGGTGAGTCAATGATTAACAAAATTTTTGCCCTCCCGGTTATTGAACAAATCACCCCTTCCCTGTCTCGTCGCCAGATTGATGAGCTGGAAGTTATTGTGGTTGATCATCCACAAGCGCGTGGTTCTGTGACGTTGCAAGGTGCACACCTGCTGTCATGGAAACCCGCTGGTGAAGAAGAAGTGCTTTGGTTAAGCGGCAATACACCGTTCAAGCACGGCACAGCCATTCGTGGCGGCGTGCCAATCTGCTGGCCATGGTTTGGCCCAGGTGCAAAACCAGAGCTGCCAGCACACGGTTTTGCTCGCAACCTGCCGTGGGTATTGAAAGCGCACAATGAAGATGAAAGCGGCGTGTCTTTGACCTTCGAATTGCAAAGCAGCGATGCAACTCGCAAGTTTTGGCCACACGACTTTACCCTGTACGCGCGTTACAAACTGGGTAAAACCTGTGAGATGGAACTGGAAGCTCATGGCGAGTTCGACGTTAACTCCGCGCTGCACACTTATTTCAACGTTGGCGATATTGCTGATGTGAAAGTGAGCGGGCTGGGTATCAAGTATATTGATAAAGTGCTTAACGCGTCTGAAGGCCAGCTGACCGACGGCGTGCAGACCTTCCCGGACCGCACAGACCGTGTTTATCTGGACCCAGAAGAATGCAGCGTTATTCATGATGCAAGCCTGAACCGCACCATCGACGTTGTTCATCACCACCACATCAATGTGGTTGGCTGGAACCCAGGCCCGGCGCTGTCTACTTCTATGGCTGATATGCCAGATGATGGTTACAAGACTTTCGTCTGTGTAGAAACCGCATGTGCGAGCGCAACACAGAAAGCGACGGCTGAAAAGCCCGCTCGTTTAGCGACAACTATCCGTGTAGCGAAAAAAGCTTAAACCATATCTAAAGGCGTTTTACGGCCCGGTGCCGGGAACGCCTTTTCCATCACCGCGATTTCTTCCTGGTTTAAAACAACGTCAAGTGCCGCCGCATTCTCCTTCACATGCGCCACACTCCCCGCTTTCGGAATGGCCATCACACCATCGTGATGAATGACCCATACCAGTAATAGCTGCGCGATGGTCACACCTTTATGCGATGCCAACTCATTGAGTGCCGGATGGTTCATCAACCCACTGCGCAAACGCCCCGCCTGGGCTAACGGGCAATAAGCCATAACAGGCATCTGTTGCTGCTGGCACCATGGCAGCAAGTCATGTTCAATGCCACGCGATGCAAGATGGTAAAGCACCTGGTTGGCGGCACACTCTCGCCCACCAGCGATATTCCATAACGCCTGCATATCCGCAGCATCGAGATTCGAAACGCCCCAGCGGCGAATTTTTCCCTGCTCAATAAGCTGCTGCATGGCGCTGACGGTCTCTTCGAGCGGAATATCACCGCGCCAGTGCAGTAAGTAGAGATCAAGATAATCTGTTTTGAGTCGTTTCAGGCTTCCCTCGCAGGCAGCAATTGCGCGCTGCCCACCGGCATTCCATGGGTACACTTTTGAAACCAGGAATACGTCATCTCTCCTGCCGCTAATCGCTTCCGCCACGACTTCTTCAGCACCACCATCAGCATACATTTCGGCAGTGTCGATAAGTGTCAGGCCAAGATCGATGCCCGCCCGTAGCGCATGCACTTCATCCGCATGTTGCGTGGGGTTTTCGCCCATATACCAGGTGCCTTGCCCGATGGCAGGCAAAGGTTTTGATGCATAAAAAGAAATTTTCTTTGCCATGACAAACCTCCTTTAATGATTGCACCACCATAATGAAAACGGGGCGCAAGCGCCCCGTTTAAGTGCATGGGATGCACTATAAATGCGCCATCAGAAACTGTAGGTGACGCCTGTCAGCAATACGCCAGTCCACTGCTTATCGATCATCGGGCTGTCGGTAACATCATCTGACAGACGAATATAACGACCCATACCGAATACGCTCCAGTCAGCATTGAGCTTGTAGTTTACGGACAACTCAACATATGGCGACCAGCTGTCATCAGGTTCGTAAGAGCTCAGGCCACTGCGGCTGGACTCTTTCTTGCTAATGCCATAGTAGTAATCGTTTTGTTTATCGCTGCTCCACTGCACACCGATACCCGGCGTCAGGGTTAACTTGTCAGAAGTGTAGCGATACAACCACGCGGTATCCCAGGTAATACCATTGCTGTTACCCAACGTATCGCCCGCTAACACTGTGCGCAGGAAACCGTAATCGGTGTAATGCGCATAAGAAAGCCCTGCCATCAGCGTCGCTTTGCGGTTATCGAGCTTACGCATGCTATCAGAGTCGCTGTCTTTCGCGCGGAAGAAGAGCGGTGAATAGTAAGCGGTGATGGAAAGTTTGTCGGTCTTGTCATTCCAGAGATAGTAACCCGCGTTTAGACCACGCAGATAGAAACTGTCCCCTTCATAACCGACCAGTGGAACCGGATAAACACGGTCCTGATCACCTTTATAAGGATTCGGGGTGACCAGTGCGGCAGCCCCTAATGACCATGGGCCATCTGCGGCATGCACAGCAGTAAAAGATGAGGCTAACAATGCCCCTAATGTCAGAATTTTGAATTTGCTCACAATCCATTAAGTCCTTTAATCAAATAATCAGCGACGGAAGTGTAACCTCCCTTGCTTCTTACCCCAAATTTTTTACTCATTCGAAACCTTATTGCAACCTGCCAACATCTCGCAGACAGGTTTCACCTTCTTTTCACTTTTGTGACTGTCAGGTGATACCCGCCCCTTCCCTTTACAACAAAAGGAGAAATAAATGGATGAGTTATTGATATGTCATCGAAATTGGCTTGTAGCCGTATGCAAGTTTTGCAAATGCCATCTACGCTTTATTTTAGGAAGATGAAATACGCTGAACGCAGCAATGAAACTGCCACGATGCCCAAAATAATTCGAGTTGTTGCCAACGCATCTGCAACTTGAAATATGGCTGGGGAGTGAAGTTGGCATAAGGGTTGCTCAAGATTCAGGAGACGTCTTCCGGGAGCCTCCATTACTCATACGAACGGCTCTCTAACCTGTGCTAAAAAACGAAAGGACGGCATGCCATGAATATATTCGATCACTATCGCCAGCGTTATGAAGCTGCCAAGGACGAAGAGTTCACACTGCAGGAGTTTCTTGCTGTTTGTAAGCAAGATCGCAGTGCCTATGCCAATGCGGCAGAACGGCTATTGATGGCCATTGGTGAGCCAGTGATGGTGGATACTGCCACCGAACCACGGCTGTCCCGTCTCTTTTCGAACCGTGTGATTTCCCGTTACCCGGCGTTTGAAGAGTTCTATGGCATGGAAGAAGCCATTGAACAGATTGTGGCTTACCTTAAACACGCGGCCCAGGGTCTGGAAGAGAAGAAACAGATCCTCTATTTACTGGGACCGGTCGGTGGCGGTAAATCATCTCTGGCTGAACGCCTGAAAGCGTTGATGCAGCGCGTGCCTATTTACACGCTGAGCGCCAACGGTGAACGCAGCCCGGTGAATGACCACCCGCTGTGTCTGTTCAACCCACAAGAAGATGCCTCTATTCTTGAAAAAGAGTACGGCGTTCCGAATCGTTACCTCGGCACGATTATGTCGCCGTGGGCAGCAAAACGTCTGCATGAGTTTGGTGGCGACATCACTAAATTCCGTGTGGTGAAAGTGTGGCCGTCGATCCTTGCTCAAATCGCGATTGCCAAAACCGAACCGGGTGATGAAAACAACCAGGATATCTCGGCGCTGGTCGGTAAAGTGGATATCCGTAAACTGGAAAACCACGCGCAGAACGATCCAGATGCTTACGGTTACTCCGGTGCATTGTGCCGCGCAAACCAGGGCATCATGGAATTTGTTGAGATGTTTAAAGCCCCTATTAAAGTACTCCACCCGTTGCTGACCGCAACTCAGGAAGGGAACTATAACGGGACTGAAGGTATCTCCGCCCTGCCGTTTAACGGCATTATTCTGGCGCACTCCAACGAATCTGAGTGGGTGACGTTCCGTAACAACAAAAACAATGAGGCGTTTCTTGACCGTGTTTATATCGTCAAAGTGCCTTATTGCCTGCGGATTTCCGAAGAGATCAAAATCTACGAAAAACTGCTGACACACAGTGAGTTGCTGCACGCGCCATGCGCCCCAGGCACACTGGAAACATTGTCTCGTTTCTCGATCTTGTCGCGTTTAAAAGAGCCAGAAAACTCCAGCATTTACTCCAAAATGCGAGTGTATGACGGTGAAAGCCTTAAAGACACCGATCCAAAAGCGAAATCCTACCAGGAGTATCGTGATTACGCCGGTGTTGACGAAGGCATGAACGGGCTGTCGACACGTTTTGCGTTCAAAATTCTGTCTCGCGTGTTCAACTTTGACCATGCAGAAGTGGCTGCAAACCCGGTTCATCTGTTCTATGTGCTGGAACAACAGATTGAACGCGAGCAGTTCCCGCAGGAGCTGGCAGAGAAATATCTGGAGCACCTGAAAGGTTATCTGATCCCGAAATATGCCGAATTTATCGGTAAAGAGATTCAGACGGCGTACCTGGAATCTTACTCAGAATACGGTCAGAACATCTTCGACCGTTATGTAACTTACGCCGATTTCTGGATTCAGGACCAGGAATACCGCGACCCGGATACCGGCCAATTGTTTGACCGTGAATCCCTGAATGCGGAACTGGAAAAAATTGAAAAACCCGCTGGCATCAGCAACCCGAAAGATTTCCGTAATGAAATCGTTAATTTCGTGCTGCGTGCCCGCGCCCACAACAATGGCCGTAACCCTAACTGGACCAGCTACGAGAAGCTGCGCACGGTTATTGAGAAGAAAATGTTCTCGAATACCGAAGAGTTGCTGCCCGTTATCTCGTTCAATGCCAAAACCTCGACCGACGAGCAGAAAAAACACGATGACTTTGTCGATCGTATGATGGAGAAAGGCTATACCCGCAAACAAGTTCGCCTGCTGTGCGAATGGTATCTGCGAGTACGCAAATCTTCATAACGTCTGAGTCACAAACGGGTGCCACTGCTGTTGTGGCACCCCTGCGCAGTTGGCAAAGAAGTGTGGGGGAACTATGGCCTATTTTATTGACAGGCGACTGAACGGCAAAAATAAAAGCGCGGTGAATCGCCAGCGTTTTTTGCGCCGATATAAATCACAGATTAAACAGTCGATTTCCGAGGCCATCAACAAGCGTTCGGTTACCGACGTGGATAGCGGCGAATCTGTTTCTATCCCCAATGAAGATATCAACGAACCGATGTTTCATCAGGGGCGTGGTGGACTGCGCCACCGTGTGCATCCGGGCAACGATCACTTTGTACAAAACGATCGTATCGAGCGCCCACAAGGCGGTGGTGGTGGCTCCGGTTCAGGTCAGGGGCAAGCCAGCCAGGACGGTGAAGGCCAGGACGAGTTCGTCTTTCAAATTTCGAAAGATGAGTATCTCGACTTGCTGTTTGAAGACCTCGCGTTGCCGAATCTGAAAAAGAACCAGCATCGCCAGATTACCGAGTATAAATCGCATCGTGCGGGTTACACCTCAAATGGTGTGCCGGCAAACATCAGCGTCGTCCGTTCGCTGCAAAACTCACTGGCCCGTCGCACGGCAATGACCGCCGGAAAACGTCGTCAGTTGCATGAACTGGAAGATAGCCTTGAAACGGTGAGCAACAGCGAACCTGCACAGTTGCTTGAAGAAGAACGCTTGCGCAAAGAGATCGCTGAGCTGCGCGATAAAATCGCGCGTGTGCCGTTTATCGACACCTTCGATTTACGCTACAAAAATTATGAAAAGCGCCCTGAGCCTTCAAGCCAGGCGGTTATGTTCTGCTTGATGGACGTGTCCGGCTCGATGGACCAGGCCACCAAAGACATGGCGAAGCGGTTTTATATCCTGCTCTATCTGTTCCTGAGCCGGACGTATAAAAACGTTGAAGTGGTGTATATCCGCCACCATACGCAAGCCAAAGAAGTGGATGAGCATGAGTTCTTCTACTCGCAGGAAACGGGCGGTACGATTGTCTCCAGCGCGCTGAAACTGATGGATGAAGTCATGAAGGAGCGTTACGACCCGGCGTTGTGGAACATCTACGCTGCACAAGCTTCCGATGGTGATAACTGGGCTGATGATTCACCGCTGTGCCATGAGCTACTGGCGAAAAAATTACTGCCGATGGTGCGTTATTACAGTTATATCGAAATTACGCGTCGCGCCCACCAAACCCTGTGGCGCGAATATGAAGATTTGCAGTCAACCTTTGATAATTTCGCGATGCAGCATATTCGCGACCAGGATGATATCTACCCTGTGTTCCGTGAGCTGTTCCAGAAGCAAGCCAGTAATAGCTACAACTAACCCTCAGGTCGGCCAGTTTATTCTGGCTGACCTTATCTATTCCTGCCAACGAGTAGCCAATGGGCGCACATTAATATGTGTCCAGGACCTGCTGCGCCCTATTACTGTGGGTCGTTCAAATGGCTTTTGCCGATCAAAATAAATTAATGGAACGTCAACGCTGCTAAGGTTTTTAATTATTATCATGCATTTGCACAAAAACACGCATCGTCGTTTAAAAAAACTGACTCCATTTCCCGCCTGCGCGTAAAGTAACTCTTAACAATAAAAACAGCCTCCTTTTTTATTCTGCAAGGAACAGCCATGATCTTCGACTCCACGTTATTAATCCTGCTGGCACTCGCCGGACTAGGATTTGTCAGCCATAACACAACCGTTGCCGTATCGATTCTGGTGCTTATTATTGTGCGCGTGACACCACTGAGTCAGTTTTTCCCATGGATAGAAAAACAAGGTCTAACCGTGGGGATTATCATACTGACGATTGGTGTCATGGCGCCCATTGCCAGCGGCACCCTCCCCGCCAGTACCCTGCTGCACTCATTTACCAACTGGAAATCACTGGTTGCCATTGCGGTTGGCGTATTTGTTTCGTGGCTGGGCGGGCGTGGCGTTACGCTGATGAGCAGCCAGCCAAGTCTGGTTGCTGGCCTGTTGGTGGGAACCGTGCTCGGCGTAGCATTATTCCGTGGTGTACCTGTCGGGCCATTAATCGCCGCAGGGCTTGTCTCGCTGGTTATTGGCAAACAGTGACGGGCTTACTGTAGTTCTAAAGATGTAAGATAGCGCCCTGGTGTATTGCCGAGCGCTTTTTTAAACATCGTGATAAACGCGTTCGTCGAGTCGTAGCCCAGTTCACTTGCGACTTGCTGCACGGAAGAGCCGCCAATCAGCAGTTGAAGCGCAATGATGAGCTGTAACTGCTGCCGCCAGCGGCGAAAACTTAACCCCGTTTCTTTCACGACCAGACGGGCGAGATTGCGTTCACTCATCGCCAGTTGAGAAGCCCATTGTTCTAGCGTCTGGCGCTGTTGTGGCCGCAGTGCCAGTTGTTCCGCAATAAAGCGAATTTTGGGGTGAGCTGACATCGGCAAATGCAGTTGCTCCACAGCCTGGCGCGGTAGCTCATCGAACAAGACCTGAACCAGCCTTTGCGTTTCTGGTTGCGCTAAATCATTTTCGTTTTGCTGCGCGAGATGCAGGATAAGCTCACGCACCAGGGGGGAAATTCGTAACGTGCAGCACTGCGCTGGCATTTCCACCACGCCCGGCTCAATAAACAGAAAGCTCAGCCGCGCATTTGCCGTTGCGCGGTTACTGTGTGGCATTTCCCCTGGGATCCAGACGGCATGCTGGGTTGGCACCATCCATACCGCTTGCTCAACTTCACAGGTGATCCCGCCGTGCAAAGCAAGAATAAGCTGCCCTTTACGATGCTGATGAAAGACGATTTCATTCTCACTTTCTGCGACCAGAATTCGAAATGCCTGTGCAGGCAGGCGATTGCTGTCAGGGTCGAACCCTTCAAGCGCTAAACCTCGCTCCATAATATTGTCCGGTTTTAGGGATAAACTGGCATTTTACGTTGATTTATTCCATTCCCAAAGCGTGTATCTTGAGCGCATCGTATTAAGGGAAATTTTTATGACATCCATTTCTGCTACAAGCCTGAAAAAACACGGCTTGCTACTGCTCGGCATTTTAATGATTGCCACTACGCTGCGCGTGACATTTACCGGTGCCGCACCGTTGTTGGATATGATTCGAGATACTTTCGGCCTCACAACGGCACAAACAGGCATCCTCACCACGCTGCCGTTGCTGGCATTTGCCATCGTTTCTCCGCTTGCAGCGGGTATCGCTCGCCGCTTTGGTATCGAACGCAGCCTGTTTGCTGCCATGCTGATTATCTGTGCAGGTATCGCATTGCGTTCTGCGGGAAATACCGCACTTTTATACATCGGCACGGCAATGATTGGCTGCGGTATTGCCATGGGGAATGTGCTGCTGCCCGGCCTGATTAAGCGAGATTTCCCAGGCCAGGTTGCTCGCCTCACCGGGGCATACTCGCTGACAATGGGCGTTGCGGCGGCGATGGGCTCGATGATGGTCGTACCGATTGCGCAGCACGGCTACGGCTGGCCCGGAGCACTGATGGCGCTGATGATCTTCCCGATAGTCGCATTGCTTATCTGGCTGCCGCAGTTATCGAACCACACTAAAGCCACACTGAGTTCGAGTAATACTCTGCACAGCCGTGGGATCTGGACATCCGCGCTGGCGTGGCAAGTCACACTATTTTTAGGCATTAACTCGCTGATATATTATGTCGTGATTGGCTGGTTGCCCTCGATACTCATCAGCCATGGTTACAGCGAAGCGCAAGCCGGTTCACTTCATGGTCTGATGCAACTGGCTACCGCAGCGCCTGGCCTGCTAATTGGTTTGATGTTAAGCCGTCTGAAGAGCCAACGAGGTATCGCAGTTCTGATGGCATTGTTGTGCGCAGTCAGCGCCATCGGCTTACTGTATATGCCAGTTCTTGCCAGCCTCTGGGTGGTGCTATTTGGTTTTGGCACCGGAGCGACGATGATCCTCGGCCTGACGTTCATTGGTTTGCGGGCTAACAGTGCGCACCAGGCGGCGGCGCTGTCTGGCATGGCACAATGTGTGGGCTATTTACTGGCGGCGTTCGGCCCGCCAGTCATGGGGAAAGTGCACGATATTACAGGCCAGTGGAGCCTGCCGTTACTTGGCTGCGCGGTGCTGGCATGCGTGATGGCCGTATTCGGTAGCCTCGCCGGGTGTGATGCGGAAATAAGCCCGACGCGCCCTTAATTAACGCCGCGCCGCGATGAGCAATGCCTCAACCAGTGGCGCAGCTTTATCTTTCAGAGCATTACGTTCGTGCTGGAAAAGCGTTGCGACGAAAAAGGGATGACCGCTGAGTTCGACAGCCCGGATGTCACCTTGTTGATCCCAGCCAGTGGCTTGTAATTGTGACTGGCTCAACTGCTCAGCAAAATCCGCAGCAATGCCATAATTGCAGTGGTAACCCTCTTCGATGCGCTCTCTTCCGTAAGCATCGCCAATGAATGAGCCAGGTTTAAGCACTATGCTGTCAGACTTTTCCACCAGCGAGCAGCTTAATGGTGCAATCACTAACCTTCCGTCGCTATTGGTTTCAGCATGCGCGGCATCCTTCCAGCCCATGACATTACGCGCATACTCGATAATCGCATGCTGGAACCCGCCGCATGTCCCAAGAAATGGGATCTGATTTTCGCGAGCAAAGCGGATAGCCAGAAAGGCACCGTCTTCATTTTGATAAGGGCTGGCCGGGACGCACCAGATGGCGTCATACCCTACCAAATCTTCCGAACTCGTCACTTCGGAAGTGGGCAACCAATCATAATCCACGATTACGTCAACATATTCAGCGGCATTATCTAAAGCGAGAGGAATAGCCTGGTGTGCAATGACTGCAGGGTTATAGTCACCCACCAGCGCAACTCGAAGGGTTTGTTTCAAAGGTAATGGAGGCATTTAATTGATTATCCTTATGTTTAACAGCATCTACTACATAAGGAATGATAGAGTATGCCATTACCTTTTGCCCTGCAACGCCCAAAATTAGCAGGGTGGCGTAAACCCAACATACTGTAGTAACGTGCTTTGTCTCTCACTTCTGCGTGATGTAATGAAAACAAAAATACTGGTCAGTGCCTGCCTGATGGGCTTCAAAGTTCGCTATAACGGTCAAGATAAACCGCTGATTGCAGAGGTGTTAGCACGCTGGCAGCAAGAACAACGCCTGGTGGTTCATTGCCCGGAATTAGCCGCGGGGCTTGCAACGCCACGACTCCCGGCAGAGTTGGTCGGCGGCGGCGGGCAGGAAGCACTAAAAGGCATGGCAAACATTCTGGAAAGTGATGGGACGGACGTCAGTCAGCACTATTTATTAGCCGCCTGGCTTGCGTTAAAAACCGCGCAAGATTCCGGATGCCAGCTGGCTTTAATGACGGATGGCAGCCCAACTTGTGGCAGTCAGAAAATTTATGATGGCTCTTTTCAGGGGGTAACGCAGCCTGGAATGGGCGTTGCAGCCGCATTGTTGCGACAGCACGGTATCGAAGTTTATGCCCAAACTGAACTCGTCGAACTGATTGCCAGAGTCGACGAGCTAGATAAGGCTAATAGCTGATAGTCGTGAATGAAGGTAAGGGTTGCGAATAGCTCACCTGCTCTGCCTTCATACTCTCTAATAAACCACCTGCGCTTCATCAACCTCAGGCAATAATGTCTTATCCAGCGGCATAAGATACTCGCCGCGAACAAAGGTATAACCGTCGCGACCATCAAATGCCACGACATTGCCCGTGACCAGCCACAGCGGATAATTCGCATCATGTGGCAGTTGTGTCACCACGCCGGTTACCGGGTTCAAAAAGCTTTCACCCGGCTCACACAGCCCGAAAAGCTCGACTGATTTACCCACATTCACACGCCCGGCGGCAGTACGGGAACCGATGATTATTGCCAGCATTCCCGGTTTTAACTGAAACATAAGTGACTCTGTCGCTCATTAAATAATTGGCTATATCAGAACATTCTTAGATGAAAATGTAAACAGGGGGGTGATGAGTGGTAATACGAGGTGCGCGTCAATAGGTGTTGCCGCTCGCACGTTACGCAACTTAATAGCTTGCGTAACGTACGTAAAAACTAGCCTGCGGGTTTTATTTTATTTATCGCGGCTTTGCACCCAGAACGCATGAATCAGGCCAGGGATGTAACCCAGTAGCGTCAGTACAATATTCAAAAGAAATGCCCAACCGAACCCTTTACCCAGCAAGACACCAAGCGGTGGTAAAATTATCGTAAAAACAATACGCCAAAAGCCCATAAAAAAACTCCAGTTATTAATGCATGCGATGCTGAAATAAGTCTATTTCACTGGAAGCATAGTCTACCGGGTGTAAACCAACTGAGGGTGCAGCGTGATTTAATGTAAATAATTGAGTAGCCACAGAAGATGTATGGCATTGATTATAAGGATAAAAGGCGGGATTCAGGAAATTCAGACAACAAAAAACCCGCACATGGCGGGTTTCTTCACTTTGACTTAACGGCTCGGGTTATTCACCGTCTTCGCATGCGTCAGTCTTAGTATGCGTTAGCAGTCTTACAGAGCAACAACGTTAGTTGCTGAAGGACCTTTAGCGCCGTTCTCAACAGAGAACTCAACTTTCTGACCTTCGTCCAGAGTTTTGAAATCATTGCTCTGAATGGCAGAGAAGTGAACGAACACATCTTTGCTACCATTGTCAGGAGTGATGAAGCCGAAACCTTTTTCTGGGTTGAACCATTTTACTAAACCAGTCATTTTAGACATAGATACTTCCTCGATATTTTATAGCCATTTAATATGGCGAACGTGGTCTGTATTGCAGAACGTTTCTTATTTAGGCACTTAGGAGGAGACTCACGAAGAAGGGTATCTGATGACTTGATAGCGCTTGAACTGAGGACTGCTTTACTAAAACTGCTTTCATAAGGTCTGTCTTCCAAACCGATGACGCATTTACTCATAGACGCGCATTGGAAGCAAGAATTATTTTCAAATAATAATTTTCTCATCTAAACGGCTAGCCTTCTTTCCCTCTACTTTACGGTAACAATATCGCGCACAATTTTTAACCAGAACGATTTAGCACCCGCTATAGTTAAACAGTACCCGGCTGGAATGAATAGATGGGGTAACAATGGCCCGCTTGTTGTTGGTACTACTCTTAGTTCTTACCTATATACCGATGACGCATGCAGCCACCGACGACCCAGCTTTGAAATTCGACACCAAAGCTAATACTATTTTTGGTGATTTCGACATGATGAAAAAACGGCGTGTCGTGCGGGTTTTGATTCCTTACAGTAAAACTTTTTACTTTATAGATAACAGCGGTACTCAGCGCGGCATCATGGTCGAGCTGATGCATCAATTTGATAAGCAGATCAATAAAGGCCTGAAGCCTTCACAGAAAACACATCTTTTGTTCATTCCAACCGCGCGGGATCAACTGATTCCCCAGCTGGTAGCCGGGCATGGTGATGTTATTGCCGCGAACCTGACGATTACACCAGAACGAGAAGAGCTGATCGACTTCAGTACGCCGCTGGCCAAAAACGTCCGTGAAGTGGTTATTGCCAGTAGCAATGCGCCTAAGCTCGAAACCGTCGACTCTCTGTCCGGAAAGTCTCTCTTTGTGAACCCTTCAACCAGTTACATTTCCAGTATTGTTACCCTGAATAAAAATCTGGCGGAAAAAAGCCTCCCACCTGCAATAGTGGTCAAGGCTCCTGGCAATTTTGAACCAGAAGATATTCTGGAAATGGTGAACGCTAATCTCGCCGATTACACCGTCGTCGACAGATACCTGGCGTTACTGTGGAAACAGATTTACCCCAATTTGGTGGTCTACGAAAACATTACCCTGCGTGATGACGGCTCTATTGCACTGGCGATGCGCAAGGATTCCCCGCTCCTGCGCGCGCAACTCGATAAATTCACGACGGCGCATAAAATCGGTACCTCATTCGGCAACCAGCAGGTTTATAAGTACCTGCGCAATACGAAATGGGTGAAAGATGCGCGTTCTCAGGAAGAGTTGGATAAGTTTTATCAGGTGACAGAAATTTTCCGCAAATACGGTGAGCAATATAATGTCGACTGGCTACTGATGGCGGCGCAAGGGTATCAAGAGTCGCGCCTTGACCAGACAGTGCGCAGCAAAAGCGGCGCGATTGGCGTGATGCAAGTCCTCCCTACCACAGGCAAAGAGTTAAAAGTGGGCGATATCAGACAAGTCGACCCCAATATTAATGCCGGAGTAAAATACATCCGTTTTATGTCCGACCGTTACTTTGCGGACCAGCCTATGACCGAAATGAACAAACTGCTGTTCACCTTCGCTTCTTATAATGCCGGCCCGGCTAAAATTGCCCGTTTACGCAAAGAAGCACAAACCAAAGGTCTTGATCCGAACATCTGGTTTAACAATGTCGAACGCATTGCCCAGCAACGAATTGGTAATGAAACCGTGCAATACGTGAGCAATATCTTCAAGTATTACATTGCTTATCAATTAATCATGGAACAGATGAAAGCACGTAAACACGAGACTCCGCTTACCGGGCTGAAAACGCAATAGCCCTCACATCCCCTGCATTAACAGGGTGTTTTTCAGGAACAGGCTTGCCTTGAATACTGATATTCATTACTGTATATAAATACAGCTTTAAAAGGAGCTTCTTAATGTTCGTTGAACTGGTTTACGACAAACGAAATGTAGCCGGCTTACCCGGTGCAAATGAAAAAATTCTTGATGAACTGACTCGACGGGTCCAGGCCATTTTCCCCGATGCCGACGTTAGGGTAAAACCGATGCAGACCAATGCAGTTCATAGCGACTGCACCAAAAATGAAAAAGAAAAGATTAACCGTCTGGTTGAAGAGATGTTTGACGAAGCTGATTTTTGGCTGGTTTGCGAAGAGTAAAGCCTGGCGGTTGAGTAAAAACGTGAGGTTTTCCATCTTCAACTCCTGATATCATCCTCGCCACTCATCGTCAGATGTTTTAAACGGGTTTAGTCGTTATGAGAAAAACAACAATAGTATTAATCGTGGTAGCCATTCTTGTGTGGCTGGCAAGCCAGCAGGGTTGGATCTAATTGACTACAAAAGGAAGCGCTACCAACAGCTAGCCTTCCTTTCTTTTTAATTGGGTAAAATACAGACGAAAAAAAACCACCTGAAAGGTGGTTTTTTTAATGTATGGTGCCGACTACCGGAATCGAACTGGTGACCTACTGATTACAAGTCAGTTGCTCTACCTACTGAGCTAAGTCGGCGTGGAAAGCATAATATACAAAGCCGAACCGCTATGCAATTCCCTGTGAATCGTTCGCTTAAAAAACCAACTTATTGCTATTAAATCAACCAACAATAAATAAAAAATCACCACTTAGGTTGTTATTTAACCAATAATTTCCCGCGGTTAAATTATTTAGTGAGAGATGTTACCCTTGCATTCAAATTCATTACAAAATGAGCTGGTTTATGAAACTCATTCTCTTCATTAGCCTTATGGGCTTCGTTCAATCCTCTGCTTTTGCCGCCACAGCCACTCAGCTGTCATGCTCAATGCGGGAAAATGTTGTCATATCACGGTTTAATCATGACCTCTCTACCATGAAGTGGGACGATCACTTTCTGATTGCTTCAGGTGTGAAAAAATCCAAAACAAAAAATGATGTCCCCTTCCGCGTCACCAGCTTCCAAAACGGAGATGACCTGGTTTTCTTCCCTGAAAAACAACAGTACTTCATGTTTTATTCGGGAAACCCGAATCCAGATCGCTGCACTATCGAAAGCACGAAGACTTATCAGATAACTCAATTGCCTCGGTATGAAAAACCAGACACATAAGGTTCCCTGAAAAGCGGGAGTAAACGCTTCCCGCTTTGGCCCCGGCTGAATCACGAATAACACATTAAAACGCCTGAATAACTTGCCTCTATGCTGAGTTTATTAATAGAAGCTGTATGCACACGCTTTCAATATTGTTGTGTGAAAAACAATAATTATTTCATTTAATAAAAAACAAAATAACTGAAACGCCATTTCATTTATTTGATCGGGTTATCTATTTCCAAACTGAAAATTAATTAGCATCGTTACCAGTCCGATGACTGATTTTTAATTCACAACATGGAAAGATTAAATGAAGAGTCTCTTTAAACTTAGCGCCTTCGCAACATTATTGATCTCAGTTTCTTCAAACGCGGTTACACTTGATTATCGTCATGAATATAAACCCGAGAGCGGCACCAATGCCGACAGGATTAAAATTGGTCACACTACCCAGGATGGTTATTTTGCGAGCGTAGAAGGGAGAGTCTCTGAAAAGACTGAAACTGATAGTGAAGGCTTCAAAAATGGTATTGAAAAGTACAGTGGCAGTGGCAGCGAATTTGAATTTGGTAAGAACTTCACTATTAATGAAAAACTTACGCTAGCACCTGCAATTAACCTCGATGTAGGCGACAGTTATATCGCTTACCGTGCACAAATTAAAGCTATCTACCAAATAAATGATAACTGGCTGACAACACTGCGCTGGCGTCCGGGTATTGAAGTTAATGAGAACCAATCGGTTAAAAACAAAAACTACAACCAATTCAACTGGGAGTTTGGTTACGCAAATGATCAATTCTCAATAATCGGCGATCTTGAATATCGTCTTACTAACTATGATGATTATGAAGGTGATCATAATTATTGGCTGTATAATGTTGTCGCCAGCTACAATATTGATAAGCACTGGAAACCCTATACTGAAATTGGATATGTTCCTCGTTACAACGAAGATCATGAGAAAGACGAAATGGAAGTTCGTTATCGAATGGGTATCAAATACACCTTCTAACTCCAGATAATAAAAATCCCGCTAACGTGGCGGGATTTTTACTGCACGAACATGGAATGACTCTTACCCTTTGCTCTATCAGTGCTTGATATCACGCTTTTCCTGACGGCAATCGGCATTACCAACCAGACCGTCACGGCACTCTTGCTTGGCTTGACGCCCTTCCTGGCGCTCTTGCGCCTGCTCTGTTGCCAGAACGGGCAACGCAGTCATCAGGGTTGAAGCTGCAAGCAGCATTAATACATATTTTTTCATTGTAAATTCCTTAACGTGTTAAATCCCTAAAGTGGGTTAGCACACCATCATGGCGGGCCCGAATAATACACTTCAGTTGCTTTGCTCGTCGTGCCAGAAGAAATACAATTTTAAATTTACGTACCCATCCCTATGATTCAAATTAATATTTTATATCGCGGGCTTTATCACGCCCTTCCTGTTTGTTCTGGCGGTGATCCTGTCGACAGTCGGCATTGCCAACAACACCTTGACGGCACTCCTGCTTGACGTTACGCGATGCCTCCCGTGTGCCCTGCCTTACATCACGGGCACCCTGCCGTTGCCTGGACTGTTCAGTTGCCTGCGAAGGTATAGCGGTGATAAGCGTTGAAGCAGCCAGCAGTATCAATGCATATTTATTCATAAGTTATTCCTGGAATAGGCGAGCCGCGCCAGTTTGGCGTAATTAAATTATAGACTTTATGGTGGCAACTGCTTACGCCATGCACAAATCTTAAACTAATGTCGTAGTGCTAAACCGGGCTTTTCTTTTTCTGATTCATATCAAAAACAACTCCCCATTTTCCCTGATACAGTAAACCGCGATTTTTAAGTATCTATCTAATTTTATTAATAAAATGTTTACTTTTAGGGACGGAAAATGAAAAGGTTGTTAATTACTGCGGTGATTATTGCTCTGGGCGGCTGCGCTGCCAAAACATCGCCAGAACGTCACTCAATTTATTATGCTCGCCATGATCCCACTATGATGGGCGGCAACTATGCAAGCAGTCCAGACGCAACGGCAAAAGCAAATTTGCCTGCTTATAAGCAGATATACCAACAGGGGCAAGACGCAAAAACTAAGGGTTTGACGCCAGCACAAGCACAAACTTTGGCTGATGAAATTTATAAAGTTAACGCTAATGTGACCAGCGGTACGGAAACGTTTATGAATCTCAAAGAACATAAAACGCAGATAACACGAGATGAGCGAGCATCCCAACTTTGGGGGCAAACCTTAAAAGAGACGTTCCTGGACGGTTTTAACGGCGTTAAATAACCGAAAGCAAATCGGAGCTGCTTAATCTGAATTAATTTCTAACCCTTTTGTCGAAGTATTTTTCTCGGGTTTGACGGAAAAGGTTTTGAAGGATAGTAATACCAAGGGGGCACGAAGCCCCCTTTATGACGCGAGCAATAAAGTTAATGACATAAGTTAGATCATCGCGTAGCAAAAAACTTAATACTTCAATGACGATGGCCTAATCTGCGGTATGTAGTGGATCGGTAATTCAGGACACCTCGAAATCCTGTTAATGTTAAAACAGTGAACATGAGGTGATGCATGATCAAAACTCGTCGGACTAAACGCACATTTTCCCCGGAGTTCAAACTCGAAGCTATCGAGCAGGTTGTTAAATACCAGCGAGATGTACGGGAAGTTGCTCAGGCGCTCGAACTCAACCCTGACCATTTGCGCAAATGGATACGGCTTTATAAGCACGAACTTCTGGGTATTGAGCCCGTCGGCAATGCTATTACTCCTGAACAGCGCGAAATTCAGCAGCTTAAAGCGCAGATAAAACGTCTTGAGATGGAAAAAGAAATACTAAAGCAGGCTGCCGTGCTGATGAGCGAAGCCCCCGGAAAGTTATCGCGCTAATCACACGGCTGAAAGCAAAGTGGCCTGTGCAGGTTCTTTGTCATTTATTCGGTATTCACCGTAGCGTTTATTACGCGCAGGTGAAGCATCCGGTTAATGTGCAAAGAATTGCATTACGAAGTCGTGTGAGAGCACTGCATGCTCTCAGTCGTGGTGCTGCAGGGAGTCGGGCAATCAGCCAGATGTTACGCCAGAGTGGCGTTGATGCAGGCCGGTGGCTGGCGCGACGACTGATGCAGGAATGCGGGCTGACCAGTCACCAGCCTGTTAAACATCGCTACCGGATAAATGAAGACGACAGTCCGGCATTGCCAAACTTATTGAACCGGCAGTTTAACCCCGCCGCACCAAACCGCGTCTGGTGTGGTGATATCAGCTTTATTCGCCTGCAGGACAGGTGGTGCTATCTCGCGCTTGTTGTTGATTTATATTCACGCCGGATTATTGGTTCAGCCCTCTCATTAACCGCTGATGCTGATTTGGTATGCAGGGCTTTGCGTAATGCCCTGGAAACACGACCGCGTAATGAACGTCTTCTGTTTCATTCAGATCAAGGGGTTCAATATAAAATCAATAAATACAGAAAGTTACTTTGGCGTTATGGGGTAATGCAAAGTATGAGTCGCAGAGGGAATTGTCTGGATAATTCGCCGATGGAAAGAGTCTTTCGCAGCCTTAAAAGTGAATGGCTACCGAAAGGCGGTTATGGTGATTTTAGTCATGCAGTACGCGATATAAACCAGTGGATAAATGGTTATTACAACGTTTACCGTCCTCATACGAACAATGGTGGATTATCGCCTTACCTGCATGAAGAAAAGTGGAAGCAGGTTATTCCGGTGTCCTGATTTTGTGATCCACTACACGCTCCTGCCAGGTAACATTCCGATAACCTTTATCCCAAGCACCGTATAAAACTGGCTAAGAATACGGCGCTCGTCAGATGTCCATGCATGCTTTCTTTTTAACCCTAATTTGGTCGCCTGCGCAGAAATGGCTTGCCTGGAACGATGTGGCAATAGTGTGCATGAATCTCATCAAGGTTATCTGAGATACCGTACTGAGTGGTCAGTATCGCATTCTCTTCCGGGGTCCATTTCCTGGCCCGTGTTTTCCCAAGCTTCAGAACTGTCGCCCTGTTCCTCACGACACTGACACTTTTGTTGAGCGTGGCGGGGATATCCTCAACGGGCATTTCGCCATAATGTGCTTTCAAAAATACGACGGCATCGGAGTGCCATTCCCGCAAATCGGTAACACCGGCCTTATCCGCCTGCTTTCTGATAGATTCCTTATCCCGATGCGGCAACAGCGCCTGCACCAGAGCAATACCCGAGCCATGAGCGTAGTATTTTTTCACTACGCCAATTTCAGCTGGTGACCACGGTCTGGCTCCCGTACGGCCAATGCCAAGTTTGAGTGCCATTGCTCTGACCGCTGAAATAGCTCTTCCCAGATGCTGGGCTATCTCCTTTGCCGGGAGCTTGCCATAGTTCTTTTCGAGAAATTACATCTCCCAGATGCTCCAGGGAGAATAATGATTTCGATAGCGGGCGTTCCGTTATTGCTCTGCCGATAATGCTAGTTGCTCGAGAACATGTATCAGTGAATCCAGGTGCCGTTCAGCCTGCTCAATGCCGGCCCCGGAGGCATTTGTCTCACCCGGTTCGGAAACCAGCTGCCGGAGCTGTTCTTCCACCGGGACGGCACTGGCAAACGTGCTGGTGATACGCCAGACAATCGTCTTCAGCTCGCTGCCTGTCAGATATTTACCCTTCTGTCTGTCCAGTGCATCCAGCTGTGTCGATAATGCCCGCAGTTGCATCATGCCGTCATGCCAGCCATTCAGTTCACTGGCAGGCAGCGTTCTGGCGGCCTGATACTGTTCCCACCGCTGCACCAGAGCCTGGGTTGCGGGGTCATTCGGCCATAAGGACTGTGCCTGCGAGACCAGTCCCTGACCGTAGCGAAGACGCCAGCCTGGCGCCTGGGTCGTTACCCAGTTTACCTGGTTGGTTATCTGCGACAGCCACATCCGGGAATGCGTGCGGTGATTCTCTGTCCCACGGAAGGCTTCAATCTGCGTCGGAGTCATAGGTTTCGGTATCCCGGCGACCGATGCCGCCATCACCTGCGTGGCCTCATCCGGATGATGAAGAGCCTGCCAGCTGAAGACGGTGACTGCGCTAAGTACCAGTGCGGTCGCCATCCCGGCAACAAAAACTGGCCAGCGCTTCGGTGGTGCCGGGACGTCTTCTGTCACCTGAACCCCGACTTCCGGCTCCTTCCAGATGACATAGACCAGACGGCTGGCTGACGCAGCCTCTTCCACCATGCTCAACGCCGGGTCAGGCATTATGCCGTGAGCAGGGGCATCCTCAGCCTGGGGGCTGTTCTCCAGACGACTTAACGCGCTGCGTATCAGCTGCATCAGCGGATTCAACTGGCAGGCATGATTCAGTTCCTGGCGCCTGAGAATATCCTTCATCTCCTGAAGCCGCTTTTCCGCCAGTTCCAGGGCAGGGACATCTTCGGGGCCCAGTGAAAAGGTGCGAAAGAGCTTCTGTAACCGCTGTGACAGGCCATTGAGTATCTCAGCGCGGGCATGCACCTGCTGTGGCCAGAGTTGCACCCACTGATGGCTCAGCAGTGCAGTCAGTATGGCCAGCCCCTCGTTCATCCCGCTGACCCGCGCCAGATAGCTGCGCGCAAGGGTATACCAGGCGCAGGTCTGTAACTCCACGCCGTTGATTTCAAACAGGGAGAGCGACAGGGCCTCCACCTGTTTCCAGTTGACGTCCGGCCGAGCCGGATGCATCAGCTTACTCATCTCATCGCGCAGTGCCACAAACTCTGACAGGGCACGCGGGTCGCCACCGGTTCGCACCTGACGGGGTTGTTCGTCATGCATGTTCTGGTCATCCGTGTGTATAAAAAATTGTCGGGCCCGGATGCAATGGTTACCCGGGCAGCAAGGAAGCAATCAGGGTAAAGAATGCCTCTTCATCAAATGGGTCCGGTTTCACGCTGAGTGTTCCGGCCGGACACAAGGTCCAGTCATCCCGCATCCCGCAGCGCATATACAGACGGTACAAAGGCTGGATATTATCCGCGGTACACAGGCTGGCTTCGACACACCCGGTGACGCCCTGCCCGTAAAGGAAAATGGGCGTAAACCGGATGCTCCGCTGCTGGTAGTGCAGCACAATCCCCGGGACTGAAAATGCACTACCGCCAATCAGAAATTCAACCAGGGACGTGTTTGTGGTTTCGGTTCGCACCTCCGCCCCGGCCAGCCATGCCTCCATGGTCTCCTGTAGCGTGCTTATCCGCTGTCGGAACGCCGCGATATCGGCCTCAGCCTTTGTGTTAAAGGTGGCACTGCGGGGTTTCTGGTCCTGTAATTTTTGCAGAAATCGTGCTTTCGCTGACATAGATGTTGTTCTGAACCTGGTATAAGAGAAGGGGCGTTCTACACCCGGGACTGGTGGCCAAGATAGTTTTGCTGTTTCATATGGCGGACAAGCACGCGGCCTTCGGGCATAAACTCCGTGCCATAGCGCACCAGACCCACGCCTTTCAGCTCGGCGTCGATGGCATAACGCAGCTCGCCAGGGATGGTCTGCGCCTGGATCACCACGGCGATTTTTTTCAGCCGGGGCTCATATTTCAACAGCACGCCCGAGAGGGTCTCCATCAGGTCATGCTCGGTACCCGGCAGCCCATTTATTACCGTGGTCATATCCGAGAGTCCGTAGTCCGGCAGATGAGTGAGCGTACCGGCGCGACAGTTCAGAATGCGCTGCATGTTGTCCAGCACGGACAAAATCACCTGGTTCGGTTCACTGACCTGATACAGGTCCAGCCCGCCGGTGAAATTGCCAAAGAGGGTCTCATACAGCGATGGACGTGGCGACTCACTCATTTTTCAGCGCCTCCAGCGTAAGCCTGTTGTTTCCGGCCTCAATCACCCTCGCCTTGTCAGGGTCGAGGTCGTCCCGGCTCAGTACCACCCGCCAGGTGTTGTTTGCCTGATCCGGCGACATGAACATCCCGGCGACCGCCACATACTGAGCGTTTTCATCCATCGGCATATCGATAGTCACGGCCCCGCCCGGCTGCAGGCGAATATCTTTCTCTGCCACCAGGTCCGCTTTGATGGCCTGGCTGTCAGCCTTAAACAGGGATGGATAGTCCGTACTATCGAACGTCTTGCGGTCCTTCAGTTGATAAACCCTCACCACAGTGGATAGCGCCGCGCCGCCGGCATTGTTGTTAATGGCCTCACGGGCCCGGATATCCAGATGCACGGTCTTAATTTGCTTATAAAAAATCGATTGGGTCACAGCGACGGTGCCGTCCGTGACTTTCTGGGTCAGCCCACAACCTGTCAGCATCAGGGTGATGCCTGCGGTCAGTGCCACCAGGGTGGATTTACCAGCGGTAATCGCCATCTTCATCGGTCTCCCTGCGGTGAATAGGTTCCTGAACGCGCTCATAGCGGCCCAGATTAATGGTGATAATTTTCGGGTGTGTCAGGGTGTTTAACGGATTCAGCGGACGCATTACGGCGGTGCGTCCCAGCTGTACCGCGCCAGTTTTGGGTGTGCTGCTCATCGTCGCATCAGGCAGCAGACTGCGGTCCACACACAGCTGCAGCCGCACATCAAGACGTGACCCGAGATACACATGCAGCAGTGCCATTAAATCGGTATGAAGGTCTCCCCCGGGCAACCAGCACTGCACTTCTTCCGGGTCGGTGGTGGAAAGCCTCATCAGCACCTGACTGTTCACATCGGTGGCATAGTTGCCCATCACCGGCCGGTTAGTCAGGGTGACTGGCTGGCTGACACTCATGGTCAGTGGCTTTTTCAGCGGCACACGACGTTTGTCGTGGTGCCAGATTTTCGCCTGGGTATTGGGGGCCAGCAGCCGCACCAGTGAAGCCATCCCTTCTGCGGTGCGCCCCGGGAGTAACATCACCGGCAACAATGCCAGAAAGCGTGAGGCGGGTACCGCGATGCTGTCCGTACAACCGTCAATGCCGAGCCCCGCCAGTCCCAGCAGGTACTGTGAAGTTTTGTCCTTCCCCCCTTCCAGGAACGTTGCCGGATACGAATATTTACGCCAGATGCGGTAGTACTGGGCAATCAGCCGGTGGTTGAATATGTCGAGAAAATCAGCGGTCGCCTCATACCCTTCCCGCCGCTGGGTGATGTCATCGATATAGTGCGTGGGCAGTGGCGACTCGACACCGTAGAGTCCCATAAAGGTGATACGCACCGTGGGCGGCAGGTGCGGATGTTCCGCCGGCTCCAGCGCTTTAATTTCCGAGGCAGGAAAACCCATCCCCGGATGGGGCCGGAAACGCACCGGTTCATGGCGCACCTGCCAGCTGCTGCCGGTGACGGGTTTATCCGGCTGGCTCTGCTCCAGGAGCTGGCAGAAACGGTAAAAGTTGATACAGGGCAGCCGGTCACCCAGCTGCGCCATCAGCCTGGCAGGCGCGGACTGTGATTCTCTTTCCACCGGATGCATTTTCCTTCTGGCTGAACAATAAGCGTGAGCTGGTTGAACTGGTTCATATCGGCATAGAGGCCAAAGAACCGGTTAAGCATTTCGCCAAACAGGTGGATATCCCCCTCCCCGGTGAAACCGTTGCTGTCGAGGGTGACTTCGATATCCAGACCCCGCAGCAGATACCCCTGTTCAAAGCGCTGGAGCCGGTGATGCGCCACCTGCTGAATGGCCTCCAGCCGGCGGTTATTGAGTTCATCTTCCTGCCAGTTATACAGAGCCAGCGTGCCACGCAGCACTTCGGCGGTACTCATCATATTGAGGAAACCGGAGCCGAGATGGCTCAGCACCCGCCAGTGAAAGCGGTCTTCGGCTGGGGGATACACCGGCAGCGTGGGCTTACAGAGATTTCTCACCGTTAACGGGGCCTGCACCACCTGTTCACAGCGGTCAAGCAGCGTACTCTGGAGCGCGCGGCGCGGTAACTGCCCGTTGGTGCCGGTGATTTGCAGCGACACGGCTTCACGCTCAAATAACCGATCATCTTCCCACTGGTGACCGCCCAGAATAAGCCAGGTGTCATACAACCCGGTCACGCTGCGTTTCACGCGAGTGTGGTAGTAACGCGGCGGGGCCTGACGGCGCATCATGCCGCCTTTATGCCGGAAACTGCTGAACGGCACGTACTCCGCATCACGGGTTCGGTTTGAGCCCGTGACCGAATCCACAGCATAAATCTCGGTGTGCCCGTCCTGCAGCCTTTTCGGTCGCAGCAGATATTCGCTTTCAAGCCCGGTGATGGTGAGCGGGTCAGCCTCCAGCGTGAACAGGTTAATTACCGGCACGCAGTGGAGACGTACAGCGTCATCGGTCACCGGCAGGTCTGATGGCCACTGCGTACTGAACACCACTTCAATATCGAAGTACTCCGCCCCGGCGGGCGGCGTAATACCGTCCAGGCCATTGAGGTGGACAAACATAAACTTGTCCCGGAAGGTGAAGTATTCCAGCAGCAGTTGATAACCACTGAAGGCCGTATCGCCTTTTGGCCACAGCCCGTCCTCTTCAGCAAATCCGCCCGGAGAGAAATACCCGTCAAGCCGGATACGGTCAGTCTGTCCGGGTAAACGCATATACAGCGCCGCCTGCCGCTTCGTCAGCATCAGGTGCAGTTGACTGCTCACCGGTGCATCCGCCCCGAGATACAGGCTCAGGTGGCTCAGGTCAGCATGTGACCAGTCGACCTGCGTGCTGCAGGCAAAACGCATGCGCAGTAACGAGCGTCCGTCCGGTTCGGTGGTCATGGTGACACCCGAGACACTGAGCGGATTGAGCATCACATCCTGGGTCGTACGGTAGCGGCAGACCGTGTTCTTCGGCCCCACCGGGCGGGAGTACACTTCCAGCCCTGCGGGCATCACTTCCGCCATTTTCACGGCCTGAAGCGCGGGCGTGAACGCCACCACCGAGAGCGACGGAATGGTACGGAGATAATGTGGCCAGAGCATGCTGACCAGCCCTTCAGTCAGTTCCGGCAGGTCGTCATCAATTTTTTCACGCAACCGCCCCATTGAGAAAGCAAAGCCTTCAAACAGGCGTTCAACATACGGGTCGGGTGTGCCGGCCTTATCCAAGTCCAGCATCGCGGCCCGGTCAGGGTGGGTCTGGGCAAACTCTTTGGCGGCTTCACGGAGGTAGCGTAATTCCGCGTCATAATAACGCAGGGTTAAATCGTCCATAAAAATAATTACTCAGAATATATAAAAGAATATTCTCATCCCGAAACGTGGAAACTATCTCACCACTTCTTGACTGGTGAGACGAATGGTCTTGATTTGACCATTTGAAATTTCAAATCCAGTAGTGATTTTTCTGAATGGCCCATTAGGTGATATCGATGTAAGAAAATACCTTGCAATAAACTGACCCTTCTCTGGTAACGGCCAGCGCTCAGGGGGAACGCATAGTTTTCCATTTATTATTTTAAAATCGGATCCGAATAGATATTCCCGTTGATTAGGCGGAGTTCCTCTGGGTGAAATACTCATATCTGACAGACGATAGTGCTCAGTATCAGGAACCCAAAAACATATACTTGTCCCAACCATACTGGTCTTCGCCTCCTCTTCCGGAAGCATTCTGTCTCCTGACCCAGGGCAGCCTGTAAGCGTTAATAAACAAATGCAGAAAAGCAATGCTTTATATGGCAGTTGATTATTTTTTAACACCATGGAAATCCTTTTAATACGTGCTTATATTGTCGCCTGATTGCCGACTCGCTAATATCTCCGTCAAGTGTAACGTCATGGGATCTAATCAGGTCGCACCATCCTCTGTATCCTTCTCTTTCAAGCGTGAAATAGTCTGCAATGATCTGCGCCTGCTGCTCCATTGGATAATCAGCTAAAATTCGGCCATCAAAACGATATCGATAACTGACGAGCCAACTTACCAGCCCTCGCATGATGACGTTCATCCCTTTTTCCCGCTGCCATATATGAGCCATCTCATGAATAAATAAATGCTGCATATCAGGAAGCGATTGAGAAAAATCCTCCCGGTATAATGAAACGCGGAAATAGATCTCCCCATTGGGCGTCATTGCCGTACGTTCATTTTGCAATTCAAAGGGAAGATAACTGTCACAATGGATCCACACCTTGTTATACGGAATGGTTGACATAAATATGGGGCTTGCCAGTGTAATTTCGCCCGAAGTCAATCTTCGCAGTGAGCCTTCTTTTTCCTGATCGGTTTCCATTATTCCTCCTGATAGATGCTCGGCGATTTTTTTATTAAGCATTTTTTAACCACACAACACCGCCGCACGCGCCGGATCGAGAGTGATCAGACCGGCAAGTAACAGGCACATCACCGGATCCAGGCGGGCTTTATCAACCTCACTACGTCCGGCTTTTATTCGAAGCAGTTTCAGGTGACGGGCATGGACTTCAAACAGCAGCTCAGGCTCCCATTCGATGAGAGTGACTTCGCTGGCCCGATCGCCCAGTTCGGCAAACAGGTGTACCGCCAGTTCATTTTTACCGTACTGCTCAGCAATACGGCCCATCAGCAGACGCAGCAGCCACTTCTGACGTGCGGTGGTGATACCGGGACGGCTCTGCAACCAGCTCAGCGCTGCATCCGGACCTTCACTGTCGGCCAGCGCCACGGCTTCCGGCTCCAGCGCCAGGATGTCATCATTGCCGGCTGCCAACTGTGCAGGTGGCGTTTCATTGCCCCACCCACCCGTCGCTTCCAGCACATGTTGCTGGATCCAGTTCAGCGTTATTTCATCCGCAAACGGCGTACCGTCACTGAATGCCAGCGTTTCCAGGCCAGACAGACGGGTCAGCAGGCCTTTCAGGTCAGCCGCCACAATGTCAGCCAGCGTCACCTGACCGGACTTCATCAGGGCCTGGTGGATATACCACTGCAGGTCCAGCCACAGATGGTTGGCACCCCGGGAAAAGGTACTGTCCGCGGTCTCCAGCATTTCACTCCAGTTCTGCTGCAGGTAAAGGCGCTTGAGTAACGCCCGCTGGTCCGCTCTGGGCGGCTCGATGCGCGTGCGCCCCTGCGTATCCGGGGCAGGAATGGAATGCAGCGTATCGTGGCGCAGACTTTTCATCAGGTGATGGGCTGACAGCCAGCCGTCCGGCTGTTCACGCAGGTAGTCAGAGAAAGTGCGCGCCTGCGCCAGCAAATCCTGCCCGGAGGTAATACGCCCTGTGACCGGGGCGTCGCTGTGACGTATCGTGGAATGCGGTTCGCTGTGGCTGGCGTTCTGCGGTACGACCGCATCCACGCCGCCAGCTTTCTGCAGTCGGCTCTCCAGCGCACTGTACAGCGCGTTGAGTTCGGGGCGGATTTCATTGGGCTCCTTATCCGTTAACTGCGCTAACAGCAACAGCGCCCCGGTGGTACGCACTGCCTCTTCCCGGACCACTTCAGGGTACATCGACAGGCTGTCGGTCATACGCGAACCGGCCAGCCATTCCAGTGCCGCCTTGCGGCTGCGGTCACGCTGCGGATGCAGTTGTGCGCCAAAGCGCTCAAGCAGTCCTGCCAGGCATTCAAGCCCCTCAGCCAGACCCTGCTCACCCTCGCGGTGCAGTTTGGCCCAGCAGTACCAGGTCGCCACGCGGATATCTTTCGCGGTGGTGGTTAAAATCTTTTCTGCAAGC
This sequence comes from Buttiauxella brennerae ATCC 51605, assembly GCF_001654925.1. Taxonomy (GTDB): domain Bacteria; phylum Pseudomonadota; class Gammaproteobacteria; order Enterobacterales; family Enterobacteriaceae; genus Buttiauxella; species Buttiauxella brennerae. Next base: position 8,649 of record NZ_LXER01000011.1, on the reverse strand, counting down.
TGGCAAATAAGCTCTGTGTTAGCGCCAGAGAGCTTATTGATTTCCTCACGTATCTGCAGGAAATCATCGTCATAGGTCGGGTCATCCCCGACAGGAGACGACGCTGACAGCGGCTGCAGCCAGCGCTCCCACTGCGCCACCCGCTCACGGGTGCTTTGCAGCAGCGCCATTTCCTCTGACTGGCAGGCATTGAGTAAAGCATTCAGAGTACTCATCAGTCATCCTCCCCGGCATCGTTGTCTGCACTGGCAACAGCGTCTGACGGTACCACCCCGGTCGTGCTGAAGAGGGTCTCCGGCAGGCGGAAATTACGCAGTTTCAGCAACGCCAGCGGCCCCTCTCCGGCTTCGGTTCGCAGGGTGTAATTCAGGGTTCGTCCGTCCTGCGCTTTCCAGCTCAGGCTGTAACTGCTGCCGACACCGGGATAAGCACTGACCGTGGCTTTATCAAGCAGGCGTATCCAGCCCCAGGCACCGGGGATGTCCGCATACTGACGGGTACCCGCCTGCGTGCTTATCCAGCTCAGGTTAGCGCCTGGTGCCTCGGTATCTGCAGGCCACGTGAAGCGCCTCCACGCGGGCAACTGGTTTACGTAGGTCAGTTTCTGGCTGTCGATAATCATGTCAGTCTGCATCACGCCGGCGGCGGTGCCCGGACGCAGCTCAAAGTTCATGCCGGCATTGCCTTCGGTGAAGGCCACATCCGAGATATGACTCAGCGTGTTGATGGCATTGAGGAAGGTCGGGTTAAAAGTCAGCCCCTGAGCGTTAATGCTGTCCGGCACCCAGTGGTTGCCTTCACGGTGCAGAACACCTTTGAGGCGGGTCTGGAGAAACTGCGCGATACGCCCGGAATCGGCATTCAGGTATTTGGCGAGCAGCGGCAGGGAAACGTCGCTGCTGCTGTCGCTGAACGGATAGCGACCACCAAACGCACTGTTCCACTCACTGACCACGGCCTGCTGCCACTGCGTATTGAGGCTTTCGGCCGCCGGGGCCAGCACCTGCTGCCAGGCCTGCTCCATGGGGTTCACAAACACCGTCTGACCAAACCCGCTCCACTCCTGGCCGAGACCGGCGGCAATCAGGCTGCCGTAGTCGCGGGTTTCGGTCAGGTCGACCGCCTTGCCCTGGAACACCGTCTGGGCAAGGGTCTGGGTCATGGCCTGCGGGTCGGCCGCATTGGTCACCTGTTGCAGACGCAGACGCACCTGCGTCACCCGGGTCAGATAAGACTGGAGGCTCTGGGCCTCGGTTCCGGTGCGACTCTTGTCCATCAGCGCCAGGACCGGGCCAAAGGTCGCATCCAGCGGCCCCTGCACCCCGGCACTCTGGTCAATCGCATCCTTGTCATCACCACCCAGCAGGTTTTTCGCCGATTTCACCAGTGAGTCAGAAATCGCTTCGCCTGTCTGTCCGGTACGCCCCTGCACGTTAAGGGTATTCATCAGCGCCACCAGAGGAGACTGGCGTACGTCAGCCATCAGGGTCAACTGGTCAATAGAGTCCGACAGCGTGGCTGCCTGGCGAAGCCGCAGGCTATTGAAGAACTCCAGCCAGGCCCCGCCAAAGTCCGCAAAGTAGCGGTCCGTCAGGCGCTTCTTCAGCGCTTCCGGAGAGGTTTCATCCTGCGATGCCGCCTGACGTTTGCTGTCTGTGAGGACCCAGTCGAGCTCGTCCCGTCGTGCCTTCACCACTTTCTCGATAGCAGGCTGCACCGCCTCCTCCCAGGCCTGCCGGGTGAACATCCCCGGCACCACCTCAGGGGTACTGAACAGGCGTGCCGCGTCAGTGTCGCCGGTCATGTCTTCCAGGCGCATATCGGCATACAGATGAGCCACCTGAGAGAGCATCGTCTGGTACAGGCTGGACTCGCTGTTGCGCACGCCCATCAGGCGAACCAGCAAAGAACGCGCCTGACTGACCATGCTCTCATCCGCTGGCAGACGCCACTGTGGATGGGCTGTCAATTGTGCACCGTAAAACGAGAGCAGTGACGGGGCCAACCCCTGCCAGACACCGTCTTTCACACCATGACGTTTTGGCCAGTCATGCAGCAGTGTCGCGCTGAACCAGGCTGCATCCATATGTTCCGGACGGGCCAGCATCAGGTAGAGCTTGAGCTGGTCATAGGTGGTTTTTGCCATCGGGTCGCGTAGCGGGCTGCCCGGCGGTAACGCGTTAAAAGCACTGATCTGCTTCTGCAGATGTTCAGCGGCCGCATCACGCAGCAGCGGCAGTGCACTGTCCTGATAACGTGGCCAGAGGGCGGCCAGCAGCGCGTTATTCTGACTCAGCCCGGCTTGCTCATACCACGGGACACCGTGCTCAGCGCGGTATTGCAGACGGGCCAGGGTTTTCTGGAGTTCAGACAGGGCATGCAGACGCTGTTCCAGCGGCTGAGTTGACTGCGCGGCCAGAGAGGCCTGTGCATCCGCACCGGCAATCTGGCTGCGGTTACTGACATACGCAATCCCCATCCAGGCCGCCCAGCCGACCATCACCAGTGCGGCAAGGGAAGCCATCACCTTACGCCACGCAATGCCCGGTTTGCGCGGCCGCAAAGCGGCAGGTAGGGTGCGAACAGATTCAGGAAGAACATCCCAGCGTTTATCCATCCCCCAGTGATGCCTGACAGCGCGTTCAGTACCGGCTGAGGGCTGACTGAACACCACCCCGGCCAGCGGCAGTGGGCGGTACGGATTGAGCATCACCGACAGCGGTACGGTCAGGCTGTCTGGCTGGCGAACCAGCTGGTCGGCCAGAGCCAGCAAGAAATTATGTTTCACATCTCCGCAGGTCTGCTGCAGGCCCTGAGTAGTCAGTTCCGGTGTCAGGGCGGTAAGTTGCTCTGCGAGCCCCTCCGCACGACACCCGCCCGGCAGCAGGCAGCCGGTCGCCTGCACAATGCGCTCTTCCGGTTTACCGGCGCGCGGATGCAGGGACCAGATATACAGCGGAAGTGTCCAGCCCAGCACGTCCATACGGTCGCTGATGGCATGGGAAAGGGAATCCATGGTGCTTTCAGAGGGAACCGGTAGCGGTCGCTCCAGTCCGGGGGCTGAGAGCTGGTCAAAGGCCGAGGTGACCCACACCAGGCCATCCACCGGACGACGACGCAGTTTGCGCAGCGCGGTCAGCCAGGCATTGTCTGCCGGGGTATTGAGGTCACCACTCCACAACAATAACGTACCCCGGTCTTCCTGCCAGAGCTGGGTGGTAAGACCGGGCGTCAGTTGTTCCACTTCTGCCGCGGTACCGCTTATCAGCAGGATACGGACTTTGCGGCCCCAGCGACGGCCATAGAGGGTGCGCATGGCTTCACGGATGGACGCGACGGTGACATTGCGGGGGGCCGTCTGTTTGACGCGGCCTTCATCGTCGGGCAACACATTCTTTCGCTTAGCCTGAAAACGATGCCAGCGCTCCTGGATTGCCTGGCGCACGACCCCACCATGGCGAATGAATAAAACTAAAATCATAGCACCTGCGAACCCAAGCCATTTTAAGCCCGAAGAATCCAAACCAATCCTGTCACCGTAATTCCAGATAAGCCAGGCTACCGCAGCACTAATTATGACCGTCAGCCCGAGACGTCCCCAGTTCCCACGCCACATAGAATTCTCAACTGCTTTCATTCTTATTCCCTGTTGTCACGGTATTAATAAAACGTTGTCCCTCACTTTCCGATAACATCAGACAGTCTGACTTCAGTAGGTGTACCGCATCACTGACTATGGCAGTCATTATCCAGGGGGAAAATGGCCCACAGCGCCCGGCATAGGTCTCAAGCCAGTGCAACTGTTCTGTTTTCCAGTGCCCCTGATACAACTCACTGGCTTTAAGCATCAAGGAAAACGACTGCCCCCAACGAACGTGGTCACCAATGATGTGCTTTGTGTTGATAGACTGGGTCTGGGTAGAAAAGTACATATCAAATTCGCTGAACAGGTCATCGCCTTCCAGAGACATAGGACGGAGCAGACGTACGTCGTGGTTTAGTTCATATTTGTTCGCAACGTCATCAGTTGTTAGCAACAGCGTAGCAAGCGCATCGCTATACCGATCACGACCATACAGCTGTTGCACCATGACAAGTTCAACTGAAATATCTGGCGTTTTGATTCTTCGTTCTACAGAATCAAAAGAAAGAGAGCGTTGCACTGACAATGTGGGGACAGGGCGCTCTGCTGGCATCAAATTACGCCAGCAATCATCAAAGACCGCTCTTAGCTCAGCTTCTTCCTCGGGAGAATCAGTTAGCAGGAATGCCTTCAACCCTATATCTGTTGGCAATCGCATCAGCGCATCTTTAATGCCCTCAAGCTGTATTGATGCTGCCATGGCTGGGCTAATATCAAGCCGCGTGGCCAACCCGTTGTATTCTTCTAATTCTGTACTTTCAGGTATAAACATTGGCACTGTCAGTGACTGAGGCAGGATCACCTCACTGCTCATTACGGCCAGATAACGCCCGGCCCATTTGGTCCATTGCTGTTGAGAGTAGTCCGCTTCTTTCGATTCAAATTCGTGCTTATCAACACCATTGTTATAGAGCCAGGCTCTCAGGCAAATACAGAAAATCCAGATAAGTGGTGGAGAACCGGACACAACCCAAATATTGTAATTCTGCCCTACACCCAGCAACTGATTAGCATGAAGAACAAAGAGTAACCCTCCTGCGATCAGGGCTGCGAGACCACCGATAAGCCATAGAAGAAGATAAGGTTCTTCCGGCATCGGAGTAACTTGAGATTTTTGACGATCCCAGCTCATTAATTATCCTATAGCGCAATCCGGCGCGCTGGAGATGACCTGACAACCACATTCGCAATGACAGCCATCCACGGCCACAGATTTACCATCAGAAGACCATTCAGATGATCCCTCGATAATGGCATTAATACCGTGGCCCACTATTGGGCAACTTATTTTATCCCCTACCAAAGCGACCTTCTTATTATTAACGATCATTGTTGAAGAAGCCGATATTACTTCACCACCATGCGTTGCTTTATCACCGAGTAATACAAAGCCATTTGACATATTGAAACCTCTATAATCATCCAAGACATAAAAATAAAGCTATTAACAAAACCAATTCATTTATGTTTAAATATTTCACATCGTTTAGTGTCGATATTTTCCCAACCATCATGATAAACGGAGCAGATACCCACATCCAATAACCCAAACCATAAGAGATTATTAATCTATCGTGACCGCCAGCGTCTACAATAATGCTTTTAACTCCTAAGAAAGAAATGGCCAGTAAAAATGACACCAGAGACAGTATAAACAATAAGTTATTTTCTTTTTTTCTTGATTACTCCTATAACTAATGCAATATAAAATGGATTAGCTAACCAAGAAAATGAGGCACCAGGATCAACGATCAACAAAAAACAAACCCTCCAGTTATAAATAATGCAAGGCCATCACTTGATCCAGTATCCGTACTGAAAGAGGGGAAGTATAAAGCGGCACAAAAGCACAATACTGAAAATCCGTAGAGACTTGATGGAAAATATTTTATAATCACCTTGTATTTAGAATAGAACCCAACCATTTAAATTCAAAGACCAATTGTTTAAATCACACGACAGGGAAATATAATACTTCGGAGTTCGATTGGAAATAATCCAGCATCTAGTAGGCCCATAAAAACATTTAACCCAACAGTCTAGACATTAATTATAAAAACTAATTAATCATTACTTTTCGAGAGCAACTGAAGTTTTTTGTAATCAGGGAAATATGGCCCATTATCGGCGATTCCATCTGGATACAACACAGACATATACACTCCGACCTTTTGCACTGTCGGCTCTGTGGCGCGTAAAATTTTTGAAAAATGAAGTCGCGGCTCAAAAATCACTTCTTTTGCCGATGTTGATTTATAAATTACATCTGGCGTGGACCTAATAATGGAATATTCCAATGGACTATTGCTATCCCTGCGTTTTGTAATTAAAGGAAAATAATCCCCCTCCAGCTTGACATTTCCATTGATAGCCTCGTATGTTCCACTCAGCCGCTGAGGTGAATTGTCATCAAAGACAACAATTTCTTTAATTGGAATATTCTCACTCTTTTCATCTTTACCTGAGGGGAGTTCTTTTAAATTAAACCCTAAAGTTATATTGCTTAATTTCCAATTACACTGCCCACCACCATCGCGTGAAACCTCTAGATTAAATATACTGTCGCCTGATGCACGATTGAATTCTTTCTTGATAAAATGATACCCTGGTTCTTTTACTACATCCCCATTTGAATTTTTACGGCTCTTCAAGCAAGTGGTTGATCGATACATAATTTCCAATGGCAGTATTTTGCTGTCCGCTGGCATCTTTGCAATTACAGAAACTATTTCACCATCAGGCGGAGGATTCAATGACTCACCTTTATCACAGCCTAACAAAAGAAAAGGAAAGATGAGAAGCATACTTTTAATCAACACTTTCATACCATTCTCTTTCTGTATTATTAATATTTGGTTAATGCAAGCACTAAGATCTTCAGGGTAATTTAGCTCAGAACCCCTAAATATTTTCAATGACTGAGAAAATAGTGCAATTAATTATTATTCTTTGATAAAGATTGAAGCTTTTCAAAGTCAGGGAAATCCTTTCCTTTTAAATTAACAGTTCCATCAGAATATTTAAATACGGTGTAATTATCACCACCTTCTACTTTTACTTTTGGCCCCACGGAGTAAGTAACTAGATCTGTATGAGATATGGGTTCAAAGATTATATCCTTAGATCCAGAATACTTATATGTTGAAAATAAATTATTGCTATAAAGCCAAATTTGCTTAAAATGGCCGTTCAAGAATTTCTCATTAATCCATGGGTAATAATCTTTTTTAATTATTGAGCTTGGTGGGATTTCGCTAATTTGTCCATCATATCGCTGAGGCAAATTATCATCAAAAACAATTATAATACCAGACCCTATAGATCGTTCAATCCCATTATTAAATGATCCGATTTTATATTTTATTTCTATTGTAGCATTACTTAATTTCCACTGACACTGTCCTCCACCATCCATATTAATTGGAAGTGAATAAGTACCATTATCAGATTTCCGAAAGAAAGAAGTTATATAATGAAAGCCTGGTACTTTTGTTTTCTCTCCTTTACCGTTGAAGGTTAATTTAGGGCATAAAACTGAACGATACATAACCCCAACTGGCAATACTTCTATTTCACCTGGTAGTTTAACCACTATCCTAACACTTCCTATTTGAGATTCGGTGATAGGTTTTTCACTTCCATCACACCCAGTCAATTGTATAGCTAGAATAACAAATGCACCTTTAATTGTTATTTTCATATTCTTCCTTAGCAATATGTTTAAAGCGAGCGAGACTATTGTTCCAAGTAGTATCGGTAGTGGAAATATCTAACGTTTTGGAAAGCATGCTTTGTAAAGTTAAGAATGATTTATTTCTTGCAACTTCATCGACTGAAACACTGTCAGATAATTTTGCTGACTCATCAACTTGCTTTGAAAAAGCTTCCCTTACTCTTTTCCTATTTAAATCTCTCTGAGGATCAATAAGCTCAAGGAGTTGGTTGTTTATATATGGTAAATATTGACTCGACATTAAGTGATTTATAGGGTTGGTAATCGAATCGAGATCCGGATTTGTATTTTTAGGAAAATAACGCTCTATACTTTTAGCATCGAGACATTTTAAGAATGCTTTTTGTTCATCACCTGACTTGCAAAAAATTTGGTTATTAAGGTCTGGCACAAGATAAAGCTTGCATTTTTTAAACAAAACCTCCCTTATCTTCATATAAGGGTTATTTATACCCATACCTATTAAAGGTGTAACCCTGTCAATATATTTAACTAAAGATTGTTCAACTTTAAAAAAACAAACAATATCTCCATGATGCCAGTATGGATCACCGAATTTAATCCCTGCGGCCTGAGCATCCATACCAAAAATAGAACCAATGAACCCGTAAACAACACCATACGGACCCCACAAATCATATAGCTTGTTATCCAGTTCAAATTCTGGGGGTACGCTAGTAACAGAATCTGTATCATTTACATGTCTGTAATGAACTATAGGGTCTAGTATTTTAATTGTGGATGCTGTAAAAACTCTCGGCATTCCATAGGTGTACAAACAAGGTTTTGAATCCTTAAGAGTTGCCGAATGGATCAATGCCAGAGCACCACCTAAGCTATGGCCACAAATAAATAACTCACGACTAATTGCATTTTGCTCAATCCATTCAAATTCAGATGAAGATTTATTTTTAGCTAAATTAAATGCATCAAGAAAACCTTTATCACCTCGCCCACCCAAAATTATATCTGGGCAAGGAATTGGTCTAAATGTCCCATCCGCAGCGATATCTGCTAGTTTTTTAGGTTCCGTACCTCTCCAACATACCAACATTTGCTTAAGTGACGACACATAAAATAGCTGAGTCCCCCCCTCACCATCTTCTCCTACCGTAGTATCTATAAATACAGTTTTTGTATATCGTTCTCTAAATGGTACATCAATCGAAACTGATTGGTATAATAAATTTGGTACCCGCGAGAGATCCAGGCATTCATCATTAAAGAACGAATACACTTTTTCCGCACCGGAATATGCAAAATCAGCCAGCAA
>NZ_LXER01000010.1 GCF_001654925.1 Buttiauxella brennerae ATCC 51605 | reverse complement strand
ATTAAACCCATTAACAATTGAATAGTCGTTTGTGTGGTGGAGAAGTATATTCCATGCTCTAAATGGACAAACCTTCACTATAACTCTCGAATTAAAGTACATATTCGAGATAGTCAACCCTGAAAATTCAGGGTCGGGAAAATGAAAAACAGGTAAATCCTTACTATTCCAACCAGAAATTTGAGGAGCTTTATCGCATAACTGCCCTATAACAACATAATAACAAATGAGGTTTGTTTTCTTGTCGACTGTCACCGGTGACATTTTCATCGAATAGGAATATGTTCTCTCAATACTTAAAGGTCTCTGCTCCATTTCATCAACAAGTGGCTGAGCTTCAACAAAAATAGTTAAATCAGGATGAAGTAAATCATCAATACGCAAAATTCCCTCTGAATCAGTAACTCCGCTATAAGGCTGAATAACTTTATCTCGGGTAGCCTCGTTCTCTCCCCGCCATGGCATGTTAGCTACGGCGTTATTATTCTCATCAACCAGCTGAATTTCAATCCAGCATTTCTTTTGCGCTGGAGCTTGAGCTTTTCCGAATGTTCCTACCGCTGATGTTCTTGATTCGCTCATGATGACGCTCCTTGTTCGCTGTCAGTACTGCTTAGAGGAAACTCAATTTTCATTGATGATGGAGACGCAGTATAAATTGGCATAGTATTGCCGAGCTTATCTGTTGTCCCTGAATAAACATCACATTCAGCGGTGGTAACCTTATAATGGGTGTAAGGCATCACTTCACCCGTATCCTGATTAGTTATTGCAAATCCGCCTTTAAATCCTTTAGGCAGTTCCTGAGGAGATAGATTTAAGTTTGCCGCCCCCATTTTTTGCACATTCGCAGCTTTCAGCAGGATATTACCCGGGCACCCAAGTTCAATATTTCCGCCACTGATCTTGATATAAGCCCCATTACAAACAAGGGTTAATTCCTTGCTAGCATTTACCGTCACGCTACCGCTATTGCTGGTAACTGTGACATCCTTCAATGCCTGAACATTCAGTGCGTCTCCCTGCGCCTGCACATCCACTTTGCCCTGCCCTGCAAAAAGTTGCATTCCTGCACTTTGTGCAAATAGACTGACAGTTTTCGACGCCGCAACAGTTACCGACTGAGCTGCGCTTATGTCCGTATTGCGACCAGATACTATTCCTACACTTTGTCTTCCAGACGCAATCCGAACTGCTTCGGGACTGACCATCCCAATTCCCATCGGTGAATGAGCTAATATCCCTGGTTTTTGCAGTCCGGACAGCGCACTATTCAGACTCGATTGGCTATCTGAATCTGCCGAAGTTGCTTTTGCTGTCTCAGCTGCTTTGCTAAGACTTTTTGCGAGGGCTAGGGCCTGTTCCAACTGCTGTACAGCTTCATGCATATCGAGCATTACACCTTCAGCATTTGGTTGATAATCGGCACTTAATAAAATCCCTTTCCCCCCCCGAACAGCCACCCAATCGTCTGTGCGCAATTCTGCACCTTCTCCTCTAACCACGCGCTCCTCATCAACATTGTGCCCTAAATTAAGCTGCGTCTTGCCCCCGTATTCGGTACTGAGCTTGACGTGTTCTTCACCGCGCTTGTCTTCCATCCGCAGCTTGTTCAGGCCAGCGGTACGGATGACGTTGCGCGTGCTGTTGGCTTCAGTGACGTGGTCGACATGGCGGGAATCATGCAGCGCGTGGGCGATATACGGCCGGTCCGGGTCACCTTCATGGAAGGCGATGGCCACTTCCGTGCCCTGAATCAGCGGGAAGTGGAAGCCGTATTTGTCACCGCCGTACGGTTTGGCGAAGCGTACCGGCATGCTTTCCATGCCCTGACGTTTGTCGTCGCGGTCGGCGTCAAATTTCACCCGGTACATGCCCGACGCATCCTGCCAGGCGTAGATATCGTTGTCTTTGGCGCTGGTCACGCGCGCCATCAGGGTACCACTGACCACCGGGCGCTTTTTGGCCTCAGGTCGCCAGCAACGGTTCTCGTAGTACGGCATCGCCGCCCACTCTACCTTAAGGGCGTTCTGACGACTGGCGGTGTAACCGGCACTGATGATGATGAGCCCGTTTTCCGTTTCACGGGGCAGGGTCGACGGGATGGCCGTTTCAGTTATGGTCAGC
>NZ_LXER01000009.1 GCF_001654925.1 Buttiauxella brennerae ATCC 51605 | reverse complement strand
AAGTAAATACGGCACCAGCCTCCACGCCATGACGAATTACCTGTTGTCATTATTAATGTTCCCTGCCTGCACTGTATTAATAAATTTATTTTCGCCATCAGAAGAAAGCATCAGACAATCTGCTTTCTGGATATTCACAATATCGCTGACCACCGCCGCCATTACCCATGGTGAAAAGGGACCACTACATCCCGTATATTCTTCCAGCCAGTGAAGTTGTTGAGTCTTCCAGCTACCCCCATATTTTTTTGCGCTGGCAAGCAGAGTGGCAAATTCATTACCCCACGAGATGCCGTCCCCTACAATCACGCCCGTTTTATTGGCCTGAGACTGCGTGGAAAAAAACGTATCAAGATCTTCGCTCAGATTCTTTGTTGATTCGAGAGGCATTGGGCGAAGCAGGCTGGCGTAATAGCTGAGATGATACTTTGTGGCAACATCATCGGATGTCAGCAACAGTAACGCGAGTGCATCACTGTATACCTCTCCTCCCTGCATCTGATGGATCAATACCAGCTCTACATCCAGCGTCGGAGATTTGATGCGATCATCAATTGCGATAAAAGATTTCGAAGTCACAATATTCAAAGCTGGAAGCGGATGACCGGATAGTGCAGACAACCAGGAATCATTGAACTCAGCCTGTAATGTGAGCGCATCATCGCTGGAATCTGTCAGCAATGTTACTCCAAAAGGCAAACCTGCCGGGATCTGAGTAAGCGAATAGTCCAGACCTGAAAGTAAGGTGGAAAAGTGGTTTTTATTATCAAATAAATGAAGATGTTTCGTCAGACGGGTATTCTGTTCAAGAGTTGGCGGAGCTGTCAGAATCAATTTTGGGGCCAGGTTCTCTGGTAACATAACGCCACTGCACAGCACAGCAATATTACGTCCGGCCCAGTTCGTCCAATGTTGTTGTGCGTATTCTGCCTCATTTTTCTCGAACTCGTGCCTGTCAAACGCGCTGTTATAGATCCAGCCCCGCAGGCACAGGAAGAAAAACCAGACAACTAACGGACCCGCCATAGCAATCCAGATATTAAATTCCTGCAACGGCCCTGCAAGCTGATTAGCATGTAGGACGAACAGCATTACACTCCCGACAAGTGCAACTACACCCAGCATCAGCCACAGGGCAAATGAAGGCTCTTCCGGCTTAGCAAATACTGTTGATTTCTGACGTTTCCAGCTCATTTTTTATCCTATCGCACAATCCGGTGCACTGGATATCACCTGACATCCACATTCACAATGGCAGCCATCCACTACCACAGCCTTCCCTTCAGACGACCATTCGGGCGAACCTTCGATAATGGTATTAATGCCATGACCTTCAACTGGGCAATTGATTTCATCGCCAATCAGCGCAACTTTTTTTCCATTGACGATTATGGTTGATGAGGCGGAAATAACCTGACCGCCATGAGTGGTTTTGTCACCCAGCAATACAAATCCTTTAGACATGAGAAACCTTTTAATTTGTTTTACAGTAATTAAATATGAATTACACTCAAGACATTGGAATACAATCAACACAAAGAAAATATTAATAATACATTTACTTCACTAGTTCCCAAGTACCACCTTCTGATTTTTCATACCACTTTTCTTCATTTTTATTTACACTTGGGATGTAACCCGGGTTAACAAAATTATATACGAGCCTCTTGCAGATGCTGTAATCAACATATTGTTTACATGTCCGTTATAACCGGCTTTGTGTCTATTAATTTTTCATATTCTGTAACATACGCAGACAGCATTGCATCATGCAATTCATCACTATAATACTTTGAATGCCAGTATTGATTTATAAAGGCTCCAACATTAAATGTTATGGGGTGTATTATATACCCAGCATCATCACTACTTACCGTGGGGTTATATCCATTAGCATACATTCGAGGAAGGCAAGATGTGAGCCCAAACACAATAAATAGAGCGCAAAATGCTTTGAATGCATTATATTTCATAGTTCACCTCATTTGAGAATGACACAATCAAATCTTACCCTAACCAATATAACTAACATTAAAAAATGAAAATCACTCATAATTATTAGCTAGTGGGACAAAAATTAAATTATTTCGCGTTTGCATTACCAACTACCATAGGGGTATTTCTTCCCTTTTATAAAATCAGGTGTTTCGCCATAATAAACATATCCGGTGGGATGTTTAGTAACCCCTTTACACATGTCTAGTTTTTCACCCGAAATGGTTGTAATTTTTGTGGAGGTTTGCTCAATGTTGGGCTGACCATTATTCTGCAACCAAACGCGCACTTTACCCTCAGGTGCCAAACCAATTACCATATAACGAAAGTAATAAGGTTCACTAGGATTATCCCACACAGGCTCTTTGGAAATCATTTTTTCCTTAGTGCTAGCTGCAAAAAACAAAGTGGTCTCATAAGTTTTTTTGTCGATAATAGAGTCCCAGCAAAATTTTATCATCTGTGGTGGTGCATCTGCCTTATTAAACGTAGCAATCCCCTTTCCGATATACTCCCCCCACGATCCGACACTTTTCCCTTGAGGCTGATCGATAGTTTTGAATACATAACCATAACCATCAGTATCTAAGAGTTTGACCAACGTAACCGTTGCAGGAAGCGCTTTTGGAGTACTGAATGTAAAATACCACTTATCCCAGGGTGCTTTGATTTTATCTTGCGCAGTGGTGTCATTGCATCCAACTAGAAATAAAAATGGGAGCAATCGAATTATTAGCTTCATACTTTTTCACCTTTCATATTCCAGATGGATCGCACCCAGTTTTTATTTGGCATATTCACATAACCAATAAGATGTATTTTCTTCTCTGCACCGTAAATTGTCCGTACTTGTTTACCATCCAACCAGACACTCTTGAATTTTACACCGTTCCAGTTCGCTGAGCAGTGAATATATTTTCCAATGATCAGCAACTCTTCGGGAGTAAACGGAACCGGGGTCCCCCCTGTTATGGCGGACTTCCCTTGATTGATTGCCTTTTGACTCAATAGTTCAAGTTCACCAGGTAACTTCATGTCAGGGTCCTCGGGGTCAATGTCTGTGAAGTTTACCCCTCCATTCTTTGCTGCATCTAGCATCACTCTGAGCGATACCTTGGACCAATCATTTGGCACAATACGCTTTAAAGTAATACCAGCTCCGACATGTTTTTCAATCGTACCAGTGCGCTGTACATCCATATCTACAATATAGTCATACCAGCATTCCTCTTTCACTTCACCTGACGGCAAAATATATTCAAGCGCTGGCGTTACTTTTAAATCAGGTAATCTGGCAGCAATATCTATAAAAACACTTGTATTTTCATTTACTGCGTCTCGCTTAACCGTTTCACCGCTAGGCTCTGTCAGAAAACAATATTCCTGTTCATGGGGGTTATACCCTCCACCGATGTCGGAATGCACTCCAGGAAGAGACAACTCCGGCCAAGCTTCTTTTATACTGTTAAGACTAAAGTTGTATCGACATTCGTGCATTGCAGTAATCTGGAATACTTTCCGTGCAATATCTTTCGGTAATGACAGTTCAACGCCTGGGTTCACGCTACCATGTACATCAAACAAATCACTTACCGAACCAACAGCACAAACGGTATCAAACAGCCCAAGAAAACGAACCTCTCCGGCAGGTTTTCCGTGTTGGTTTCGTCCGTTTAAACCCTTAGTTATTGCTTGCTGTATTTCTTTATCCCCATTTCTGACACGATTACAAAAATGGCGGGCTGCTGCAGCGCCCCGACTAAAGCCAAATACATCAAACTGGATTTTTTCGATAGCATATCCAGCATTGGAATTTTTGTTGATAAACTGATTTATTTCAGCAGCAATCTGCGATACACCTTCATTAACTTTATCTACAACGCCTTCAAACACCTCTCCAATGCCCATACCTATGAGGATATCTTCTTTATCTTTTGCAGTACCGATGCCCTGAACATATATTGCCCGTTGATAAACTGATTGATCTGAAGTTATCTCGTCATCGACGGAATACAATGTGTTTAACCAATGGATGTTTGAATAATACCCAAGATAGCTCCCGGCACCATTGCTACTCATATCCAGTTTACGTGTACAGGACTCCGCATCTACTACCTTTACGCCAACATCCATATCTGTGCAGGTATTCAGCAAACGTTTATCGATGTTAAAGACATTATTCCCTGTACCATCAAAAAACATCCCGATAGTAATCGTAATACCTGGTACAGGCTTACGCTTACATACCACCGTCTTTTCAGACACATTAACATCAGTAAAATGCTCGCACTCACTGGCTTCCCATGCATGGTAATTACTCATACTTATTTACTCCCTATTGCTGAATTGTCGGTCCCAAGGATTTCAATCTTTAATTTACCAGGCATAGAGGTATAAATAGGCATCGTTTTCCCATTGTCATCTGAAACTCCATGAAATACCTGCCCGTCAGCAGTCGTCACTTTATATTCAGTATGAGGGATAATTTTCCCATCTTCGCCAGTCAGTGAGTAAACACCACCATAGCCTTTTGGAAATTCAGGGGCAGGTGTGTTCAGCGAAGCCGCTCCCATTTTCTGAGCATTGGCACATTTCAGTAAAATATTCCCAGGGCAACCCAGCTCAATATTCCCGCCACTTAACTTGATATAGGCACCACCGCAGTTAACTACCAGTTCCGTTGCCGCGGTTATTTCAATTTTTCCTTCGGCACTTGTCACCGTAACGTCTTTCTTCGCGATGGCATCCAGCGCATCATCCTGCGCCTGGATTTCTACTTTTCCCTTAGCAGCAAACAGCTTCATACCCGCCTGACGGGCAAGCATGCTGATGGCTTCACCTGCCGCCACGGTGAAGCGCTTCATTGCGCTGATATCTGCATTGTTTTCCGCCACGATCCCCACACTGGCACTTCCCGAGGAAACGCGTACGCCTTCCGGACTGCTGATGCTTATCCCTTGCGGTGCATTCAATACCATCCCCGGCTGCGCCAGTTCCGTCAGTGCATCCGTCAGCATTTTCTGGCTCTGGATATCCGCCGGATACGCCTGAGCACCTTCTGCCGCATCTGACAGGCTTCTGGCAATACTTAATGCATTTTCAAGCTGTGCCACAGCCTCTTTCATGGAAAGCATTTTGTCACTGGCGGATGGCTGGTTGTCCGCACTAATGAACACACCGGCTCCGCCACGAACTGCCACCCACTTATCGGTACGTAACTCAGCCCCTTCACCCCGCAGGGTACGAGAAGCATCAACATTGTGCCCTAAATTAAGCTGCGTCTTGCCCCCGTACTCGGTGCTGAGCTTGACGTGCTCTTCACCGCGCTTGTCCTCCATCCGCAGCTTGTTCAGCCCGGCTGTTCTGATAACATTGCGCGTGCTGTTGGCTTCAGTGACGTGGTCTACATGGCGTGAATCATGCATCGCATGGGCGATATACGGCCGGTCCGGGTCACCTTCATGGAAGGCGATGGCCACTTCCGTGCCCTGTATCAGCGGGAAGTGGAAGCCGTATTTGTCGCCGCCGTACGGTTTGGCGAAGCGGACTGGCATGCTTTCCATGCCCTGACGTTTGTCGTCGCGGTCGGCATCAAATTTCACCCGGTACATGCCCGATGCATCCTGCCAGGCGTAGATATCGTTGTCTTTGGCGCTGGTCACGCGCGCCATCAGGGTACCACTGACCACCGGCCGTTTTTTGGCCGTAGGTCGCCAGCAGCGGTTCTCGTAGTACGGCATCGCCGCCCACTCTACCTTCAGGGCGTTCTGGCGGCTGGCGGTGTAGCCGGCGCTGACGATGATGAGTCCGTTTTCGGTTTCGCGGGGTAGGGTCGGTGGGATGGCCGTTTCAGTGATGGTCAGT
>NZ_LXER01000008.1 GCF_001654925.1 Buttiauxella brennerae ATCC 51605 | reverse complement strand
GAGTAAATACGGCACCAGCCCCGACAGCGCATAAGAGGACTTTTATCAGCAACGCGGTCATTTCAAAGTTGTCCATGGCGAATTCGCCATCGCCACTTATGGGGATAAAACGCCTAACGAACGTGTAGATAAAAGCATCAGGAAAAAACAGAACACCGACAATAACGAGCAGGAAGAAGATAATTACTTTCATTGAGCCACCTGCAACGATTATTAGAGTTAAAAAATTAAATCTATATTTCCTGATGAATTATTAAGCTCTGTCACTCATGAGGCTTACTCCTCTGATACTTCAATTGAGCCATACGGTCTTGCTATTTCACGATCAGTCAACGGAAAATTGTAAACCTTCCCATGATTTATCCCCACGCCGACAACGAACTTCCGTGGCTTATCATCATGTTTCTTTGAAATTAATATATATTCGACAATGAACCTCCCATTATCAGGAAAATGATAAAAAGAAGGAGGGGTACATAATTTCCTATCCACAATCGTGAGGCCAGGGGAAAAATTAAAATCTTTTTCCTTCGAGGGGGTTCCTCGTGGATTTATTCCTATATAAGCAGGTTGGTAATCTTGAGTATCAATAACGTTAAAACATATGTTTTTTCCCTGTTTACTAACAGAAGTGGTTTCATGGGGGATAAACCTGTCACCTGGACCAGGGCATCCTGTCAGCATCAAAAGACACATGCCAGACAACAGTAAAGACCACGAAATACTCACCATGGAGAATCCAACACTATATTTCTGCATTTTTAGCATCATCGAGAATAGAATATGACATGAAGAGCTATACTTAGCGTGTAAATTCAGATCGACCGAGCTCTCTTTCCGTAAAAAACACGTTTTGAGCCCTGCCTCTAATTATTTCAATTTCCGTAAAAAAACTTCTTGGATGATTATTTTCATCCTGAGATTGCAATACAAACTCAATCACAAAGGGCTCAGTTGATGTATCAGGAAAATGATAGTACGAAGGTGGAAAACATAATTGACCATCTGTCACACGTAATTGTGGATGGTCAATAAACTTTCGCTCTTTCGAAGGTGTGCTCCTGAGATTGACTGCGACAAAAACGGGCTGATAATCTTTACTGTCTGGAATAGAAAAACAAAGCGAATTATTTTTCATAAAAACATGAGTTGTTTCTGCAGGATAATATTTCATTCCTCCCCACGGACATCCCGTTAATGTCAAAAGAGAAACAGCTAGCAAGCTAGACAGTAATATTGAGTGTCGTTTTTTTATTTTCACCATGGAAATCCTCTCAATGTTTTTTGATACATTTCCCGGATTATCGGTTCAGAAGTATTGCCATCCAATGTAACGATCTCCCATCCCCTAAGTTTCTGCCAGCCATAATAACCATGAGTCTGGAAGGTGAAATTATCCGCAATAATCTGTGCCTGCTGCTCCATTGGATACTCACTTAACAGCCGTCCATCAAGGGTATAACGATAACTGACCATCCAACTAACCAATCCCCGGCCAATAACATTCATCCCTCGGGCACGTTGCCAGACATGGCTCATTTCATGGATAAACAGATGCTGCATATCATCGAGCGACAGCGAAAAGTCATCATGATACTGATTACGAAAATACAGCTCACCGTTCGGCGTCATTGCCGTATTTTCATTCTGCAGATTAAAAGGCAAATAGCTGTCCTTGTGGATCCACACACTTGCATACTCAATCGTTGACGCAAACACCGATTGTGCCAGCTGTATTTCACCTGTTGTCAGTAACCTGATACCACCTTCCTTTAAATTGTCGTTATCCTGCTTTTTCTCAGCCATGAGCAAACTCCAGCACAATCCCTTCCTCATTACTCCAGCCTAACGTTAGCGATTTCGGTTTCTGCTTCGCCGCCATATGCGTGAGCAGTTGCTGGCTCAGCACCGGCAGGATTTGCTGGTTGAGCAGGCTGTCGACATTACGTGCGCCGGTGTCCGGCAGCAGGCAGGCGGACGTCAGGGCATCGAACAGGCTTTCGTCGATATGCGTGGTCAGACCGTAATGACGACGTAAGCGCTTGCTGACCTGATCCAGCTTCATCTGCACGATGGTACGCATGGCGGTTTCCGCCAGAGGGCGATAAATCACGGTCTGGAAGCGGGCCAGTAGCGCGGGCTGGAAGTGGTCACGCAGGATGGGGCGCAGCAGTTCGTGCAGGTCGCCTTCGGTGGCGTCCGGCTGCTCATCCAGCAACTGCATGAGGGGGTCGCTGCCGAGATTGGAGGTCATCAGAATAACGGTGTTACGGAAGTCGATTTCACGGCCTTCGCCGTCGCGCATAAAGCCACGGTCAAATACCTGGTAGAACAGGTTCATCACATCACGGTGCGCTTTTTCCACTTCATCGAGCAGCACCACGCTGTACGGGCGCTTGCGTACCGCTTCGGTCAGGATGCCGCCCTGACCATAACCAACGTAGCCCGGAGGCGAGCCCTTCAACTGGGAGACGGTGTGCGGCTCCTGGTACTCCGACAGGTTGATGGTAATGAGCGACTTTTCACCGCCGTACAGCACGTCCGCGAGCGTGAGTGCCGTTTCGGTTTTCCCAGTGCCGCTCGGGCCGACCAGCAGGAACACACCCTGCGGGCCGTTCTCGGATGTCAGCCCGGTTTTGGCGGCACGCAGACGTTGTGCGATGGCGTTGAGCGCCACATCCTGGCCGACAACGCGCTTACCGATTTCCCCTTCCAGGTTCAGCAGTTCGGTCTGTTCATCTTTCATCAGCGACGAGAGCGGCACCCCGGTCCAGTCGGCAATCACGTTGGCGATGGTGCGGGTATCGACGTCAACAGACAGCAAAGGGTTGCTCTGCTGCATGCCATCAAGTTGCTGTTGCAGGTCGCGGGTCTCACTCTGGCGGGAGATATCCTGGCGGGTTACCAGCAGTTGCTCAGTGAGCGACAGTTCCTGACCGTACTGCGTCTCACGCTCGTCCAGTTCGGTAAACAGGCGGATTTCTTCCTGTTCAATCGCCGCCAGACGCTCGCCCTGACAGTTGCTCCCGACGGCAACATCTTCCAGCAGCGCCTGCTTCTCAATTTCCAGGGCCGTGATTTGTGCGCGAATACGCGTTAACGGCTCCGGCACGGTATCCAGACTCATGCGCACGCGGGCAGCTGCGGTGTCGAGCAGGTCGACGGCTTTGTCCGGCAGCTGACGCCCGGTCAGATAACGGCGTCACAGCGGCACGGACCGCCGCATCGGTAATGTGCACGTTGTGGTGTTCGGCATAACGCGATTTCAGGCCCCGCAGCATCAGGCAGGCTGTCTCGTCGTCCGGCTCGTCGACTTTCACCATCTGGAAACGGCGCTCTAATGCGGCATCGCGTTCAAAATACTGTTTGTACTCACTCCAGGTGGTGGCGGCGATGGTGCGCAGTTCGCCACGTGCCAGGGCCGGCTTCAGCAGGTTAGCAGCATCCGCCCCGCCCGCCTGGTTACCGGCACCGATAATGGTGTGGGCTTCGTCGATAAACAGCAGCACCGGATTTGGCGACTGCTGCACGGCGTCGATGACGTTTTTCAGGCGCTGTTCAAATTCACCTTTCACCCCCGCACCCGCCTGCAACAGACCGAGGTCGAGGGTGCGCAGGCTGACGGTTTTCAGCGATTCCGGCACGTTGCCTTCGGCGATACGTAGCGCCAGGCCTTCCACCAGGGCAGTTTTACCGACGCCCGGTTCGCCGACCAGAATGGGGTTGTTTTTACGGCGGCGGGAGAGGATATCGACCATCTGGCGGATTTCGGTATCACGGCCAAACACCGGGTCGATTTTGCCCTCTTTCGCTTTCGCAGTGACATCGAGGGTGAATTTATCCAGTGCATTTTGCAGCGCCGGGTTGAGTTCACCATTGCGGATTTCGGCTCCCACCGGACGGCCGACCATTTCAACATCGCCGCCCTGCTGAGCAAGTTCGGCTTCCTGTTGCAGCTCCGGGCGCTCGTCGGACTGCGCATCGAGCAGTGGACGCAGGCGTTCCAGTTGGCTCTGACCCAGCGTCAGCAGCGGCCACAGGCCATCGCAACGCACCAGTTTAGGTTTACCGACCAGCGCCATCAGCAGGTGGTGACTTCGGATCTGATCTTCACCGGAAAGTGAGGCCAGCATCCACGCTTCCTGCATCAGAGTCTGAATGCTGTCTGCCAGCTGTGGGCGGCCGCGAACAGAGCGCGGGAGCGCATCCAGCCAGCCGAGCAAATCCTGCCACAGGCTGTCCATATCCCATTCGTAGCGGCGAGCCAGCACCGTCAGGTCACCTTCGCCCTGCTCCAGCAGTTTCAGCAGCCAGTGTTCTGGCAGAATTTCGGCGTGCGCCCGGGTCTGACACAGGGAGGCAGCCCCTTCCATGGCACGGGCACAGTAAGGGTTCAGACGTCGTAGCAGGATGGCGGGATTTTCCATGAAATTCTCTCTTTATCGGTTCCTGGACACGCTACCGCCCCTCGCTGTTTCCCGTTGTTCGGGAGACCAAAGCGCACAAGGTCAGGCTGGCAGATTGTGTGATTCTTTGCTGAAAGCCCGCGATTCACAGACGTTCAGCAAAAAAGAAAAAGCGGGCAGAGAAGCTCTGCCCGCTAACAGACTTACGCGGTGGCGCGTTCGTTCCATGAATCGGAATGAATGATGTTGCCGTCTTTGTAGGTCCAGGTGATTTTTTCGTAACGCAGCTCGATGGTTTCGAGGTGGTTATGCTTCTCGAAAGAAGGATCTTTGATGTCGTGCATTTTCGGCGCGACTTTCACCATCTTGACGTTTTCCAGTTTGGTGTTGAAGTACTCCACTTCCTGGCCCGCGTCGTTGATTTTGTACCACTTGAATTCGGCAGACTTCAGGGTCTGGCCAGTGGTCACCGCCTTGTACAGGTACGGGCTCGAGGAGTCGATTTCCTTGGTGAACAGGAAAGGTGTATGGATACGGGTGCCCGTCAGTTTGCCGGTGTTGTTGTCGGTTGGGATATACAACTTGTGTTCCTGAGCGACCACTTCGATGCTGCCCTCACGATCTTTCACATCCACGGAACCTTTAATGTCCGCACCACCGTCGTCTTTCAGCCACAGATAAACAGGAATAGCCATGTGTTAATTCTCCATTTCATTTTGAGTCACGCCATCATCCTGCGATGACGTATTGTTGTTGCCTGGCATTCGACAGGCGTCGGCCTGTGGAACCAGACTGATTTCGACACGACGGTTGAGCGCGCGGCCTTCCGGCGTGTCGTTTGTCGTGACGGGGCGGCTTGCGCCGTAGCCCTGTACCGCAAAACAGCTTTCCGGCACATCGCCGGTGTCGCGCATCCAGTTACGCACCGATTCGGCACGCTCACGGGACAGCGGTTGGTTGATCTGCTGACTACCGGTGTTGTCGGTGTGACCCGCCACCACAATCAGCCAGCCCGGTCTGGCCTTGATGCCCACCAGAGAATTCACCAGCACTTTGGTCGAGCCCGCCTTCAGATCCGCTTTGCCGGAGTCGAACAGCGACATGCTGTCGAGGCGAACGGTTTTCGGTCCCTGAATAATCTTTTTGATAACAGGGGGTGGCGGTGGCGGCGGTGCCCAGTCATTCACAGCCGCTTCCACTGGCGGGATCAGGCGCAGTCCCTGGTATAACCCTAACCGGTAGCGGACAGGCTCCCCCCGTCGCTGCCAGTCATCCAGCAATGCCCCGTCAGCACGCAGACGCTGCTGCGCCCGGAGTTTGGGGGCAACGGGCTGGCCATCCAGTTGGTGATATAGGGCAAGGTGATCGCCCACATTGCGGATCAGACGCTGGTTATTCACCCAGGACGCCAGCATCGCCAGTGCCAGGAAAATCCCCCCCATCAGGCCGGCATAGCGCCAGAACACCATCCGTCGACTGACGCCCCGGCGTCGTGGCAGGGCAGACAGCAGCAGCTCCGGTAACGGTAAGGGAGCCTCGATCGGCGCAATGTCCGGAGGCAGTGCCGTGAGGCCGGCGATATGCTGTTGCCAGAGGTTGTCGGTAAGCCCTCTGACGGGCGTCATACAAATCCCCTGGGCACAGAGCTTCAGCGCAGGCAACTCGCCATGACGTACCTGCAGCAGTGTGTTGACGGTGCCAGCCTGCCAGCCCAGCAGACTGTCCAGCCACAACGCCTGACTCAGGCGTGACAGACGCTCGCAGGCCATGTTGTCCCGGGTCCACTCTGTCAGTGACACATTGCCCAGCCCGGGCTGATACACCTGAAGGCCGGCGCGTTGGCCGACAGTGGTGAACCAGACGGGCTCTGCATCATGACAGGCGGCTGACGGCGAAACCCAGGTGACTGACCAGACGGGCGGAATACTGCCCGTTGCGGGACGACACTGCACCACACCCCGCTGCCAGCCCCTCAGTTGCTGAGCAAAATCATCGGCTGAGGTGTGTTTTTCGGGCAGGATGGCCAGTAATACGGAAATCTGCGACACCAGGGCCGGACGGACCTGACTCAGGTGCTGCGCAAGTTTTGGCAACTGCTCAGCATCCTTTACCCACAGATACCAGCCCTGCCGGGTTTCCCGGTGACAGGCTCCGGGCGCAAACAGCGCCGTGTTATCTCCGCAGGCGAGAATGACGGCCCCCTGAAAATCTTCCGGCGGCAGACTATTATCCCCGAGATCCCTTACCGCGGCGGCCAGCGTCAGGGCGGCCCGACGCTGGCGCCACAGCATCATGCCGCCGACCAGGATAACCAGCAGACTGAGTGCCACACGGCTGGTGACGGACAACGGCCAGAAGCCCAGGATGAGCCACAACGCCAGCACCGCACTCAGCGCCGTTAACAGACTCCGGTAAGCATCACGCATCACTTACCCCGGCCTGACAATCTGGCTCACCAGGTCGGTGAGCGAAGACGAGAGGAAAAACCAGAGTGCGGCCAGCGCCACAACACCGATAACCCAGGATAACCAGTACCCGCGACGACCGCCACGCAGACGGGACGCTCTGGCCACAATCGGTGCATCCTGCGCAAGCTGAAATGCTGGTACGCGCTCGCCGAGTTTGCGGACCACATCTTCCCGGTGTTCGTCATCCTGTTCACGATACTGTCCGACAAACCCCAGTTGCAGGGTGCGGTACAGACACGTCAGTACCGCGGTGTCCGGCGCGGTTTCTTTCAGCAGGTGACGGATACGCTCCCAGAGTTCTTCCCCGGCATTCAGCGTCCCAAAGAAATGAGCCTGCAGCGGATCCCGATGCCAGACCAGATAGCCATCATCGGTCGTCCCACGGTTAAGCACGCTCTCATCGAGCAGGGCGCACAGGGCGTATACCATGTGGTCACGGCTGATGTCGCTGTAACCCGCATCGGTCAGCGCAGTACGGGCTTCCTGCACCAGGCGGCAGGCCCGGCGGTACAGTTTTTCCCCTTCCCGGACTTCCTGACCACCACGAAGCTGGCTGGCCATCAACCAGCCGGGATAGAAAATACGTTCAATCTCGCTCATATCGGATTGGGTCATGTACGCAGCACCGCAAAGAGTTCAAGTTTCACATCACCGAGTGAGCCCGGGGTGTAGAAGGTACAGCTCCCCGCCTCCAGCATCGCCCGGGCAGCTTCCGTCGACAGATCCAGCGAGAAGTACTGGTTTTCCAGACGCAACGGGATAGCCGCTGGCACATGAGTGAGCGGTTTGATCACCATGCCACTCAGCGCCACGTTCACCACATCGGAGACATCGTCGAAACTGCCGGCCTTGCACAGCAGCGGGAACCTGATCTGCAGCTCGTGGTTGGGCATGGATGCGCGCACGGACAGGTAGAAATCGGCCCCTTCGCGCAGCCGCGCATCATGCAGGGAGCCTTTCCAGATCTGATCCTGATGGTCAAGTTGGATGCTCACCACCCGTGATGGCAGGCTCGCTTCAAGGAGCTTGTCCAGCAGGGTCAGTAATGGCGGAAACACCTGTTCAGGGGCATCGTGCTGATAGGCGGGAATATCACCGGCATCGTGCTCCAGCGAGAACGTCAGCAGGCTGCCGGCGAGGCGGGTCAACTCCCGGTACAGCAGTTCCGGATGGCGGGACGGGGTCTGTAATAACTCCATCAGGACCGGTTCGGCACTGTTCAGGGCATTGAGCAGCCAGAACAGCGACACGTCGGCCACGGCAAAATCGGCCATACGTTCATTGCTCTCACGGCGCATGGCCATCAGGCGGCGACGACGGGCCTGCAGACGCACCAGGATATCACCCAGCTCAGTGACCAGTAACGGACTGGCAGAAAGCGAAAGCATGGGCGGGACGAACGCCGGGTCACGGCTCCACTGCCCCTGGGCATTGCGTACCAGACGGGCCACCGGACAGGTCAGATAAGCTGTATTTTCCTGGCTGGATAAGCGCAGCGTGATGGCGTGGCGCAGAATGGCCAGCTCCCCGCTTTCATGCCCAGCGAGCTCCTGCACCACCACCCGCTCGGCTTTCCAGCGGCGGGGACGTTCGCTATCCTGCCCGTTATCCAGATTGCCACCATTGGCGCTCAGCAGTGGCAGCGCGGCGACCACCAGGGCAGCCTCACTACCGGCCGCAGAGGACAGGTCACAGACCGGCGGAAGCGTATCCGCCAGGTCCGTATCCACAATCGTGCCATCCTGAAACCGCAGCACCAGTCGGGTAGCATTCAGACGAGACAGCGCGAGGGCGGCATCATCAAACTCAGCAGCCACCACGCCCCAGGGATGAGAAATCCCCATCCGGGCCACCGTGTCAGCAATGTGTGCACTCCAGCGGGCTTGCTGCTGAAACTGTTGCGGGGCCAGTGCGGCCCCGTCCTCCCAAAGTGGGCGATAAATTTTCATCCCTGGGATCCCACCTTACGCTTTCGCTTTCGGCATCTGGGAAACCAGCGACAGATTCACATCCATGCCTTCGACCTGGAAGTGCGGGATAGCGAACAGCTTCACGCGGAAGAACCCCGGGTTATCCTCGATGTCTTCGACCAGCACTTTCGCATCGCGCAGCGGGTGAGAAGCCTGCAATTCATCGCCCGGATCGGTCATTTCAGTCACCAGACCACGTACCCAGGTGTTGAGCTCCAGCTCAAGCAGACGGCGGTCCTTGGTGGTACCGATATTTTCACGCTGAATGAGTTTCAGGTAGTGCGCGATACGCGACAGCAGGAAGATGTACGGCAGACGCGCGTTGATGCGGCTGTTGGCCGTGGCATCAGACGTATCGTACAGTGCCGGTTTCTGCGTGGAGTTCGCCGAGAAGAAGCAGGAGTAGTCACGGTTTTTGTAGTACGACAGCGGGATGAAACCGAGGTTGGCGAATTCAAATTCGCGGGTTTCCGGGATCATCACTTCTGACGGAATTTTCACCTGGTTACCGGTACCGAGGTCATACAGGTGAATAGGCAGGTCTTTCACGTCACCACCGGCTTGTGGGCCACGGATTTGCACGCACCAGCCGTTGCTTATGAAGCTCTTGACCATATTGGCAGCAAAGGCGAACGAGGCACTGGTCCACAGGTATTTGTCGTGATCCGGCCCTTTCACCTCTTCCACATAATTGAAGCTACGCACCGGCACAGTGTCCGGACCATATGGCAGACGGCCCAACACACGCGGCATCACCAGACCGAGGTAGCGGGAATCGTCGGTCTCGCGGAACGATTTCCACTTGATGTATTCGGCGCGGTCAAAGTAGTTGCCGATGTCTTTGATGGCCGCCACGTCTTCCATCGAATTTTTCAAAAAGAACGCCGGTCCTGCAGAGCCGATAAACGGCATATGGGCAGCCGCTGAAACTTTTGATATATTACGCATCAGCGCCACATCCTGGGCTGACGCATCGAATTCGTAGGCTGAGATCACCGCAGCAATGGGCTCGCCACCCGGGGTGTCGTATTCTGCAATATATGTCTGTTTGTACAGACCACTCTGGATAATTTCCGGGCAGTCTTCAAAATCCTGACGCAGTTCTTCTTTTGATAAATCAAGCAGTTCGAGCTTCACATTCTGGCGAAAATCAGTTTTATCAACCAGCGATTTGAGTCCCCGCCAGACAGATTCCACCTTCTGGAATGCATCATTGTGCATGATTTCATCCAGCTGGCGGCTGATCTGGAAATCCAGTTCTGCAATGTGGCTGTCCAGCAGGGTTTTATCCAGCTTTTCCACTTTCTGACCAGATTTCTGCAAGCACTGCATAAAAACCTGAACAGCAGCAGTCACGCGGGCATTGGCAGACGTTTCCGCCATGACGGTATTATCATCAAACCCATTCAGATTGCCTATTTCTGCAACCGGGTCCAGATTTATTTTGTCAAACAGTGAGGCATATACGCCCCCGGCTGGCAGTGTTTTTTCGACAGTGGCGCCGCCCGCCATATTCTGGGATTCATTATTTAGTGACATTAACATTTACTCGTCATTATTCCGTTAAAAGAAATTCCAGTCATTAATTCTGGGTTGGGGCAAGCGCATTCAGCTCACTACGCAGTTCATCGGATAGCGCGGGGTCTTTTAATATAGTTTCCAGTTCTTTCCTGAAAGTTACATTATCAAGTAGATTGGATTTTAAATCGCGTAAAAGATTACGCATGGAGAGCATTGCACGGAGCTGGGGAATTTGACGCGCAACCGCCTCAGGTTCAAAATCCTTCATATTATTAAAAGACAGCTTCACATTTTCTTCAGAGCCGTCGTTGGCGAGGGTGTTTTTAACGGTGAGGTTAACTTCAGGATTAAGTTCAGTCAGGACGCTGTTGAAATTGTTTTTATTAACGTTGATTTTTTCGCGTTCCGACAATGGCCCTTGCGCCTTGCCATTACTGAAGTCACCGACGCTTAGGAGTTTCAGTGGAAGCTCAATTTTCTTCTGGGCGCCATTCGTAAACAGGTCCAGTTTTATATTTACGCGTGCACGCGGTATCTCGTTCTGAAATGATTCAGACATATACATTTATCTCCTGAATGAATTAATCCCTTGGCCGGGTAGAGTGCCACTATAAAAATGGTTTTTTATTTTAATGCCCAATTTACCGAGACGTAAAGCAGACAAAATGGAATGATTAATGTTAGCAGAAATTAATTAATGTTAAGTATGACTACAATCCTGCGGAATAGCAGGACTGGCGCAGAGCATTACGACTACATTCGAATGGGTTTAGTGTATTTTCTTACAAAATTAAGATATTCCACATTAATTATGAAAGCGGCGCACTACCAGTAAATAATTCTGAAGCATAATTATTTAAATCCATTATTGTACTTAAATAATAAAATGAAACATTTTTGAATATTATTCCGATATCTGATGTTCAACAATAGCCGACAGTGTTCATACGGGTATTCGCCTGTATAAGATGGAACGCCCTCCGGCGATGTCATTTGAAGAGATTATGAGTTACCACAACAGGGAAATCCCCCTGTTCCCGAGAACGTAACCCCCTGCATTCCCTGCCCCGCCATATCTGGAAAGTGTATGGCAGGAGTGTTTACAGCTATCGTCAGATGAACAGTGGTAGGGGTGCCTACGTCTGACGCTTAATCTCGAGGTCAGTGGCGTTTACGTACTGAAATCGTCGCTTGATGCGGCATTTAACGAGGCGGGAACACGATGGGTGCGCATCACTGGCAACGTGTCAGGCGCTGCTGGAAAGCAGTGGGTGGAGAACAGAAAAATAAGATGCGGATCAGTATTTCCTGAATACCCGCGAAGCACCCTATCCTGTAATGGGTCTCAATGAATGATGAGCCACTACCTTAAACGGCGGGAACTCATTCGCCAGGTAACGTAACCATCATAAAAATACTTATTCCAGTTACTGAACCGCCCCAGTAATCCTGGAGACTACTCTCTTTGAGAGAGGTAACCAT
>NZ_LXER01000007.1 GCF_001654925.1 Buttiauxella brennerae ATCC 51605 | reverse complement strand
CCAGGATGACAAAACATAACCGATTTTCCCCTGAAGGGTGTCAGAGCTGTTCGCATAATTCTGGAAAACCTGAACACCTACCACTCACAATAGGCCACTATCTGCTCTATTGCCCCCAATATCGGTTGCACTCCCGAGACACTGCGGAGCTCGACCGCCACTGGAAAAAATAATGCCGCTTCTGGAAAATCTGAGCGGTTAATACGGGGTCGGGCCAGTCTGTCATGAGCTGGATATTGCTCCGTCAACGTACTACTGGCATCAGCAACGGCAAAAGCATCCTGAACCACGAAGTTGCTCACCGCTCCAGAAAAATGACCGATAAATCCAGTGATGATCCGGGTAAAGACTGAGCAATAGTTGAGGTTAAAATGGCTTAAAAAATCGTTTTTTTGGGGAAGAGATTTTAGGAAGGCATAAAAAACGGGAGCACCAGGCTCCCGCTTTGAAATCAGCAGTATCGCTAATTACATATGTTCGATCATCGCGTCGCCAAACTCTGAACATTTCAGCAGCTTAGCTTCAGGCATCAGGCGTTCGAAATCGTAAGTTACGGTTTTCGCGTTAATCGCGCCTTCCATACCTTTAACAATTAAGTCAGCCGCTTCGAACCATTCCATATGACGGAGCATCATCTCTGCGGACAGGATGATAGAACCTGGGTTCACTTTATCCTGGCCTGCATATTTTGGTGCGGTGCCGTGGGTGGCTTCGAACAGTGCGCATTCGTCACCGATATTAGCGCCTGGTGCGATACCGATACCGCCAACCTGAGCAGCCAGGGCGTCGGAGATGTAGTCACCGTTCAGGTTCATACATGCGATTACGTCATATTCAGCAGGACGCAGCAGGATCTGTTGCAAGAATGCATCAGCAATCACGTCTTTAACGATAATCTCTTTGCCGGTGTTAGGGTTTTTCAGTTTCACCCATGGACCGCCATCGATCAGCTCTCCGCCGAATTCTTCACGCGCCAGTTGGTAGCCCCAGTCTTTGAAAGCACCTTCGGTGAATTTCATGATGTTGCCTTTGTGAACCAGAGTCACAGAATCACGGTCGTTTGTGATTGCGTATTCGATGGCTGCACGAACCAGGCGTTTGGTGCCTTCTTCTGAGCAAGGCTTGATGCCGATACCGCAATGTTCCGGGAAACGAATTTTCGTTACGCCCATTTCATCACGCAGGAATTTGATGACTTTTTCAGCTTCTGCGCTGTCAGCCTTCCACTCGATGCCCGCATAAATATCTTCAGAGTTCTCACGGAAGATAACCATGTTGGTCAGCTCTGGGTGTTTAACCGGGCTTGGCGTGCCCTGGTAGTAACGCACCGGACGCAGGCACACGTACAGGTCAAGTTGCTGACGCAGAGCAACGTTCAGGGAACGAATGCCGCCGCCAACTGGCGTGGTCAGTGGCCCTTTAATCGCCACACGGTAATCACGAATCAGGTCCAGAGTTTCTTCTGGCAGCCAGACATCCTGGCCATAAAGTTGGGTAGATTTTTCGCCGGTATAGATTTCCATCCAGGAAATTTTCCGCTCGCCTTTGTAGGCCTTCTGCACGGCGGCATCAACCACTTTAATCATAGCTGGCGTCACGTCCACACCGATACCATCACCTTCAATGAAAGGAATGATTGGGTTGTGAGGAACATTCAGTTTGCCATCTTGCAGGGTGATCTTTTTACCTTCCGCCGGAACAACTACTTTGCTTTCCATTAACCTTCTCCTTCGAGCGCTTCTTTTTGTTAATGATTTGTAATGTGCGTGTCAATACTACTTGAATATCAGGCCCGCGCCAATCACTGGTGATTTCCGTTATAATGCGTTAATACCTAACATCTGAAAACACTATGAATAAAACTTCTTTTAGAAATCACCAAGTTGAACGATTCAGCACGCGACGTCCTGTCAAAAAAAAGCCTGTTGATGGACCGAAGCGGCTGGTTATCTTCAATAAACCCTACGATGTGCTACCGCAATTCACCGATGAATCCGGCCGTAGCACGTTAAAAGATTACATACCGTTACAAGGAATTTACGCCGCAGGCCGTCTGGATCGAGATAGCGAAGGGTTGCTGGTGTTAACCAATGACGGCGCATTGCAGGCAAAACTGACGGAGCCTGGTAAACGTACCGGTAAAGTTTATTTCGTGCAGGTTGAAGGTGAACCGACCGAAGAGGCACTGGGATCTTTGCGCAATGGCGTGACGCTCAATGATGGCCCTACTCTGCCAGCCGGTGCGGAATTAGTCGACGAGCCATCCTGGATATGGGCGCGCAACCCACCGATTCGGGAACGTAAAGCCATTCCGACCAGTTGGTTGAAAATCACTTTGTATGAAGGGCGTAACCGTCAGGTACGTAGAATGACGGCGCATGTTGGTTACCCGACTCTGCGCCTGGTTCGTTATGCGATGGGGACGCTGGAACTGGCTGATTTAGCGCCGGGTGAATGGCGCGAAATCCCGATGGACTCGCTATAAAAGGTTTTGAGTGTGCACGCCGTGCTGCGTGACATGAGAAACCCGGCTACTGAGGAAAGCATCGCTATCAGGTACGGTGATTTCCAGCGCCTGCTCAAAGAGCGATGAATGAATCAAGAAATTGGCGCTACATGCGTTGCTGGCAATCGGGATGTTCCAGGCCGTTGCCAGCCGCATCAGGGCTTTCACGTCTGAGTGGTGTGGCACCGCACTCAGTGGGTCCCAGAAGAAAATCAGCACATCTATCTGGCCTGACGCAATCAAATATCCTAACTGTTGGTCGCCCCCTATCGAACCACTCATCAGCGCCAGAACGGATAACCGAGTGTGTGCCTGCAATAAATTTCCGGTGGTGCCGGTTGCATAGATAGTGTGTTGTTCAAGAGCGGACTGGTTATCAATCGCCCAGTTCAGCAGGTCGGGTTTACAAGGATCGTGAGCCACTAAAGCGATACGTTTCTGTTGCGGCATAATACGCGTGGTAAGCTGCATGATGGTACCCTCGTGATGATTTAAAAAATCTCACTTAGTATAGGTCACAAGAAAAAAGTGTGATCCAGATCATTTATTGATAATGATATGTATCATTCAGCTAATCGAGAGAAACTTATGTTTAAACCGCACGTTACCGTCGCCTGCGTCGTTCAGGCACAAGGGAAATTTTTGGTTGTTGAAGAAACAATCAATGGCAAAGCCACGTGGAATCAGCCTGCCGGGCACCTGGAAGCTGACGAAACGCTGGTAGAAGCCGCTACGCGCGAATTATATGAAGAAACCGGTATTTGTGCGCAGCCGCAAACCTTTATCCGCATGCACCAATGGATAGCGCCGGATAAAACCCCTTTTCTGCGTTTTCTGTTCTCCATTGATCTCGATGAGCAACTCGCCACAACACCACACGATAGCGACATTGATCGTTGCTTATGGTTGGATGCACAACAAATTGTTAACGCTGATAATTTACGCTCGCCGTTAGTGGCCGAAAGCATTCGTTGTTATCAACGCGCGGAACGTTATCCGCTCAGCATGCTGGCGGCGTTTAACTGGCCGTTTAGTTAGGGGTGATAGCTGCGGGGATGCGTGATAGAATACGCCGCCTTAAGTTCAATGTCGTGAGTTACTCCATGTCTGATAACAGCCAGAAAAAAGTGATCGTCGGTATGTCCGGCGGTGTCGATTCCTCCGTTTCCGCTTACCTGTTGCAACAACAAGGTTACAAGGTGGAAGGCCTGTTCATGAAGAACTGGGAAGAGGATGATGGCGAGGAGTACTGCACAGCGGCCGCGGATTTAGCGGATGCACAAGCCGTTTGTGACAAACTCGGCATTGAACTGCACACCGTAAACTTTGCCGCAGAATACTGGGATAACGTGTTTGAACACTTCCTGGAAGAGTACAAAGCCGGGCGCACACCCAACCCGGACATTCTGTGCAACAAAGAAATCAAATTTAAAGCCTTCCTCGAATTTGCCGCCGAAGATTTAGGTGCCGATTACATCGCTACCGGTCACTACGTGCGTCGCGAAGATGTGGACGGTAAAAGTCGCCTGTTGCGCGGCTTAGACAGCAACAAAGATCAGAGCTACTTCCTTTATACACTGGGGCACGAGCAAATCGCACAAAGCCTGTTCCCGGTCGGGGAGCTGGAAAAACCAGAAGTTCGCCGCATTGCTGAAGAGTTAGATTTGATCACCGCGAAGAAAAAAGACTCCACCGGTATCTGCTTTATCGGCGAGCGCAAATTCCGCGAATTCCTTGGCCGCTACCTGCCTGCACAACCCGGTAAAATTGTCACCGTTGATGGTGAAACCATTGGTCAGCATCAGGGGTTGATGTACCACACTTTGGGCCAGCGTAAAGGTCTGGGCATTGGTGGCACCAAAGACGGTAGCGAAGAGCCGTGGTACACCGTCGATAAAGACGTTGAGAACAATATTCTGGTGGTCGCCCAGGGTCACGAGCACCCGCGTCTTATGTCCGTGGGTTTGATTGCGCAGCAGCTGCATTGGGTTGATCGTGAAACCTTAACTGAGCCGCTGAAATGCACCGTGAAAACCCGTTATCGCCAGACTGATCTACCTTGTACGATTACGCCGCTGGATGCCGATCGCATTGAAGTGCGTTTTGATGAACCTGTTGCCGCCGTCACCCCTGGCCAGTCTGCCGTGTTTTATCTGGGTGAAGTGTGTCTTGGTGGTGGTGTGATTGAGCAGCGTCTGCCGCTCACTGTTTAAAAATTGTCAGCAAGGAAGAAGCGCCGTGGCCAAAAATTACTATGACATCACTATCGCACTGGCTGGGATCTGCCAGTCTGCCCGTCTGGTTCAGCAATTGGCTCATCAGGGGCATTGTGATAACGAGGCACTTCATGTTTCGTTGAACAGCGTTATCGATCAAAACCCAGGCTCCACACTGGATGTGTTTGGTGGCAACGAAGCTAACCTTAAACTCGGTCTGGAAACCTTGCTGGGCGTGCTGAACGCCAGTAATCGCCAGGGTTTAAATGCTGAGCTGACGCGCTACACATTAAGCCTGATGGTGCTCGAACGTAAACTTCACGGCAGCAAAGGCGCAATGGACAAACTTGGCTCAAGCATTGCCGGGTTACAGCGCCAGCTTGATCATTTTGATCTCGAGTCCGAAACGCTGCTTAGCGCCATGGCCGGGATTTATGTCGATGTGATTAGCCCATTAGGCCCACGTATTCAGGTCACCGGCTCCCCTGCTGTGCTGCAAAGCCCGCAGGTGCAGAGCAAAGTTCGCGCCTCATTATTGGCCGGTATTCGTGCCGCCGTGTTGTGGCATCAAGTTGGCGGTGGCCGCTTGCAGTTAATGTTTTCTCGTAGTCGCCTGTGTGCTCAGGCCAAACAAATTCTTGCTCAATGTTAACCTCTCTGGAGTTGTAACTTATGGAATTATCCTCACTGACCGCCGTTTCCCCCGTTGATGGACGTTACGGCGACAAAGTCAGCGCTCTGCGCGCTATTTTCAGCGAATTTGGTTTGCTGAAATTCCGCGTACAAGTCGAAGTACGTTGGCTGCAAAAACTGGCCACGCACGCAGCGATCAAGGAAGTTCCTGCTTTTGACGCAGACGCAATCGGTTACCTTGATAAAATTGTTGCTGAGTTTAGTGAAGAAGATGCCGCACGCATCAAAACCATTGAACGCACCACCAATCACGACGTAAAAGCGGTTGAGTATTTCCTGAAAGAAAAAGTTGAAGCCGTTCCTGCCCTGCATGCGGTATCTGAATTTATTCACTTCGCCTGTACTTCTGAAGATATCAACAACCTGTCCCACGCGTTGATGCTGCAAACTGCACGCCAGGACGTGGTGCTGCCGTACTGGCGCAAAGTGATCGATGCGGTGAAAGATCTGTCGGTTCAGTATCGTGATATTCCTCTGCTTTCCCGTACCCACGGCCAGCCAGCCACCCCATCAACAATGGGTAAAGAGATGGCGAACGTGGCGTACCGCATGGAGCGCCAGTTCCGTCAGTTAGAGAAAGTGGACATTCTGGGCAAAATCAACGGTGCAGTGGGTAACTATAACGCGCACATGGTTGCCTACCCGGAAGTTGACTGGCACCAGTTCAGTGAAGAGTTCGTCACTTCACTGGGCATCCAGTGGAACCCGTACACCACGCAAATCGAGCCGCACGATTACATCGCTGAGCTGTTTGACTGCATCGCACGCTTTAACACCATTCTGATCGACTTCGATCGTGACGTCTGGGGTTACATCGCGCTGAACCACTTCAAGCAGAAAACGATTGCCGGCGAAATTGGTTCTTCTACCATGCCGCACAAAGTTAACCCAATCGACTTCGAAAACTCCGAAGGCAACCTGGGTCTGTCTAACGCGATGCTGCAACACCTGGCGAGCAAACTGCCTGTTTCACGCTGGCAGCGCGACCTGACTGACTCCACCGTGCTGCGTAACCTCGGCGTGGGTATTGGCTATGCGCTGATTGCATATCAATCCACCCTGAAAGGCGTAAGCAAACTGGAAGTGAACCGCGACCGCCTGCTGGCAGAGCTGGATCTCAACTGGGAAGTGTTGGCTGAGCCCATTCAGACTGTGATGCGCCGTTACGGTATTGAGAAGCCGTACGAGAAGCTCAAAGAGCTGACGCGCGGTAAACGTGTTGATGCTGAAGGCATGAAACAGTTCATCGACAGCCTTGAGCTGCCAGAAGACGAAAAAACTCGCTTGAAAGCAATGACCCCGGCTAACTATATTGGCCGCGCCATTACGATGGTTGATGAGTTAAAATAATACCCCCAAACGCTACCCTTCGCGGTGGCGTTTTTTCCTCCCCGCCTGTTTACGCATGGTTTATGCCCCCTCCTTGATAATTAGCGTTAAACTATCAAAGCCATTTATATACTGGGAAAATAGAATGCGTGTACTCGTTGTGGAAGATAATGCTCTGTTACGCCACCATCTCCAGGTTCAGTTGCGTGAAGCCGGTCATCAAGTTGATGCCGCGGAAGATGCCAAAGAAGCCGACTATTTCCTGAATGAACATACCCCTGATATTGCCATTGTCGATTTGGGCCTGCCCGATGAAGACGGCCTGAGTCTAATCCGCCGCTGGCGCAGCCACGACGTGACGATACCTATTCTGGTACTGACTGCGCGTGAAGGCTGGCAGGACAAAGTCGAAGTGCTCGGTGCAGGTGCCGATGATTACGTGACCAAACCGTTTCACCTCGAAGAAGTGGTCGCGCGTATGCAGGTGCTAATGCGCCGCAACAGCGGTCTGGCTTCCCAGGTCATTTCACTGCCACCGTTCCAGGTCGATTTGTCACGTCGCGAGTTGCTTATCAATGACAGCCTAATCAAGCTGACCGCATTTGAATACACCATCATGGAAACGCTGATTCGCAATAATGGCAAAGTGGTGAGCAAGGACTCGCTCATGCTTCAGCTTTACCCTGATGCCGAGCTGCGCGAAAGCCACACGATTGATGTATTGATGGGCCGCCTGCGTAAAAAGATCCTGGCTGAATATCCACATGAAGCCATCACCACAGTGCGCGGTCAGGGCTACCGTTTCGATCTGCGTTAATCATGAAATTTAGCCGACATTTTCTACCGTTATCGTTACGGGTTCGCTTTTTACTGGCGACCGCCGCCGTGGTTTTGGTGCTGTCGCTAGCC
The DNA here is from genome assembly GCF_001654925.1 of Buttiauxella brennerae ATCC 51605. GTDB lineage: Bacteria > Pseudomonadota > Gammaproteobacteria > Enterobacterales > Enterobacteriaceae > Buttiauxella > Buttiauxella brennerae. The sequence continues at coordinate 136,025 of NZ_LXER01000007.1, read as the reverse complement.
TATGGCGTGGTGGCGTTGGTGGGTTACAACATCAGTTTTGATAAAACGACTTTCCGTTTGCTGCGCGGCGAAAGCAACCTGTTTTACACCCTTGCGACCTATGAAAACGGCCACATAAATGTCGTTCTTCCCGAAAACCTGAACCTGAAAACGCCGACCATGGCCCTTATCTACGATGATAAAGGCAAGCTGATGTGGGCTCAGCGTGACTTGCCGCATGTCGCGCAACAAATTAAACAAGAGTGGCTCACCGCCGATGGTTTTCACGACCTGGAAGCCAATTTTGATACCAGCCATGACTTATTGGGCAACGACCAAAATCTCCAGAACCAGCTAAAAGATTTTTACGATGGCGACTATAGCGATGAAGTCAGCCACTCCGTTGCAGTCAACAAATACCCGGCGATGGGCAAAATGCCCGCCTTAACCATTGTGGTTGTCGACACCATTCCTATCGAGCTAAAACGCTCATATACGGTCTGGAGTTTGTTTACCTGCGTGTTCCTCGCCAACCTGTTGTTAGTTATACCGCTGCTTTGGGTCGCCGCCCGCTGGAGCTTGCGCCCCATCGAAGAACTGGCAAAAGAAGTGCGAGAGCTGGAAAAACATGACCGCGACAGCCTGAACCCAGAAACCACACGCGAGCTGACCAGTCTGGTGCGCAACCTCAACCGCCTGCTGCGCACGGAACGCGACCGTTACGACAAATACCGCACCACCCTTACCGACTTAACGCACAGCCTGAAGACACCGCTGGCGGTATTGCAAAGTACTCTGCGTTCGATGCGCACGAAGAAGCTGAATATCGAAGAAGCAGAACCGTTGATGCTGGAACAAATCAGCCGTATCTCGCAGCAAATTGGCTATTACCTGCATCGCGCCAGCATGCGCGGCGACAGTGCGCTTATCAGCCGTGAACTTCATCCGGTTGCGCCATTGCTCGACAGCCTTTGTTCCGCACTCAATAAGGTTTATCAACGCAAAGGGGTGAATATCACGCTGGATATATCACCGGAAATCACCTTTGTCGGTGAGAAAAATGACTTTATGGAAGTGATGGGCAATGTGCTGGATAACGCCTGTAAATACTGCCTTGAATTTGTTGAGATCTCAGGCCGCCAGTTGGATGACACGCTGCATTTAATTGTTGATGACGACGGACCGGGGATCCCGGAGAGCAAACGCAGCATGGTATTTGACCGCGGGCAACGCGCTGATACCTTACGACCGGGCCAGGGCGTGGGTTTATCGGTCGCCCGGGAAATCGTGGAACAATACGACGGTGAGATTCAGGCCTCAAGTTGCGAGCTGGGTGGCGCACGTATGGAAGTGATTTTTGCGCGCCAGCGTCCAGACCGAGAAGAAGATTAAAAATACTCCCGTAACGCCGGGTCCCATCCGTTATAATCCTCGGCAGGCTCCTTCACCTGCCGGATAATAATATGGACTATCAACTCGACCTAAACTGGCCCGATTTCATCGCGAACTACTGGCAGAAACGCCCGGTGGTTCTAAAACGTGGCTTCAAAAACTTCATCGACCCTATCTCCCCGGACGAACTCGCAGGCCTGGCCATGGAAAACGAGGTGGATAGCCGCCTGGTGAGCCATAACGACGGCAAATGGCAAGTCAGCCACGGCCCGTTCCAGAGCTATGATCACCTGGGCGAAAACAACTGGTCTTTACTGGTTCAGGCCGTTAACCACTGGCATGAACAAAGTGCACGCTTGATGCGCCCGTTCCGTGCACTCCCGGACTGGCGAATTGACGATCTGATGATCTCTTTCTCGGTGCCTGGCGGTGGCGTTGGCCCGCATTTCGACCAGTACGACGTGTTTATCATTCAGGGCGTTGGCCGCCGCCGCTGGCGTGTCGGGGAAAAAGTCGCCCTGAAACAACACTGTCCGCACCCTGACCTGCTGCAAGTTGAGCCGTTCGACGCCATCATCGACGAAGAGTTAGAGCCGGGCGACATTATCTATATCCCACCAGGTTTCCCGCACGAAGGTTACTCGCTGGAAAACTCGATGAACTACTCTGTCGGTTTTCGTGCGCCAAGCGGCCGCGAGTTAATCAGCGGTTTTGCTGATTACGTGCTGCAACGTGAACTGGGTAGCCAGCGTTATACCGATCCTGACGTACCAGCACGCCAGCACCCTGCTGATGTACTGCCGCAGGAAATGGATAAGTTACGCGACATGATGCTGGAGCTGATTAACCAGCCAGAGCATTTTAAAACCTGGTTCGGTGAGTTTGTTTCCCAGTCACGCCATGAACTTGACGTTGCACCACCGGAGCCACCGTATCAGCCTGACGAGATTTACGACGCCCTGAAACAAGGCGATGGCATCACGCGTTTAGGTGGTTTGCGCGTGCTGCGTATTGCCGACGAGGTGTACGTTAACGGCGAGAAGATTGACAGCCCGCACCGCCCGGCGCTTGAAGCCCTGGCGAGCAATATCACACTGAAAGCAGAAATGTTTGGTGATGCGCTGGAAGACCCGTCATTCCTTGCGATGATTGCAGCACTCGTGAACAGCGGGTACTGGTATTTCGAGGACTAACGCCCTCTCCCGCCTTCTCAGCAAAAGCGACAAACTGGCTGAGAAGGCGGGAAAATCAGGTGTTAATGAATGGCCTCGCCGCCAATCATGGCCAACCCCGTTGCGGTGCGGATAAAGCGCGGCGCTTTCAAATCATCTGCCAGCATCATCAGCAAATCAAACAGCAATTCAGCGATATGATCCTGCTGCTCAGCCGTAGCCTGTTGGTTAAGCAACACCATGGTTAATGCCGAGCAATATTCACAAGTGGTCAGTGAATCGGTTGAAAGTGAATGACGATATTCATCAGCATCATTTTCATCCACCGTTAATTGCTCAATAAGATGTTTTGGCAATGGTGAATTTAAAGCTGTCTTTAATACATTCAACCCTGCCAATAAACGCCCGCACAGCGCTATATATTCAGCATGATTATGGGCATCAATTAATCCATCAGCATAACGCTGGCAAATATCCAGCACCTGAAAGAGATCATGCGTAACACCTAAGGGGATTTTTAATAAAGCTGAGACATTCCCTGCAATAACGGATTGATTCTCAGTGATTTCAGCGTGAACAAATGTGTTACCATCAGCAATAGCCATGGCGTTACTCCTTGTTAGTTAACGTTATGGTTAGCTCCCGTCTGGTGTTGCTGCACCAGATGGGGGCATCTCTTTAATACCCACCGTACTTCAAGCTGCATCTTTTGCGTTGACTTACCCAACTCAATACAACTCGAATTATTTAGCGCGCCAGAAAATACTTTCCGCCTGCACACCATCATCCAAAAGTACTGGACAAGTCAACAGTAAAACCACGCTTAATTATTGGAAACCGAAAACCTTCGGCGCAAATCACAATAAGATGAAAACTAATTTTAAATTACAGAAAAACACCCACTATTTTTAAATATAAGTTTCATATAAATAATTCTTGAATCAGATATATTTACCATCAAAACATTCTATCCTGATGAATACTTAAACCAAGGGTATAACCATGATAACAGTAGAGAAATCAGACCCACTCTCTCCAGACTCTCAATATTTAATCAGCAAGCTGTCAGCAGAGCTTGCTGCAATTACCGGTGATAGTGGCAAAAGCAATTTCACAATAGACTCGCTGGATGGGGAGAGATCGCTTTGGGTGCTGGCAAGGAACACAACGGGTGATGCGATAGGATGCGGAGCGATTCGCCCGTTAACAGGAAATATTGCGGAACTTAAGAGGATGTTTTCGGACCGAAGCTCGCAGGGTATTGGTAACGCTTTGCTCACCTGTCTGGAAGCATCCGCGAAGAGTATGGGATATTCCGAACTCTGGCTTGAAACCCGGCTCGTTAACCATCGGGCAATACAATTTTATAAGACAAATGGGTACGTCCGCATTGAGAACTACGGGCCATATGTCGGCCGCGAAGAGGCGGTATGTTTCTCGAAGGTGTTGGGGAAATGCGTATCGGGATGAATAGCTTTAAAACACTCAGCTATCTGAACTGCAGGGGTACACTAATTTTGTTCTGCCCCACTCGTAGAGCGGGGCAATCATTCACTCAATTTCATACATCAGGCCGCCTTTATTCATAAGCTTGCCCGGTTTAATCGCAATGGCTTCTTTATAACTCGTCATTTCTGCTGTCTGCTCAATGTATTCTTTAAAATGAGGAGTCAGACGATGGGCCTGATAAGCCTCTTCGCTGGCGTATATTTCATAGAAATACCAGCGGTTAGGGTTAGCTTTATCGATAGCGGCATACATGGCCAGAACCCCCTCTTCCAGCTTAATGGACTGTGCCATTTCGGGTAAAACGACATGGCGAAAAGCCTGCCCAAACTCGGGTTTCACGTCAACAATGACAAAGTTATTTATTGTGTTATCGCTTTGCTCAAATAGTTTGTCGGCCAGAAATTGCGGTGCCACATCAATTCTACGCTTTTGACTGGCTTGCAGAATATCCGGTGAATTACGCAAAAACTCTTTATAGCTCGTTGAGTTCAGGTGTTTGTCGTAAGCATCGCCGTCAGCATAAATTTCAAACACATAAGCAACTAACGGGTTCGTTTTCTTGTTGGCTGAATACATCGCCAGGGTTCCAGATTCACCGGTTACCGAAGCGGTGATATTCTTTTCAGCCAGGCTGTCGTATGCGCTATTTTTGTCTTGCTTGATGACGAGTTCAAAAATATTAAACACGGGCGGAACAGAGATTTTCTGCCCCTGCGCAACAGCAGAACAGCTCAGAGCCAACAAAAGTGATACAGAAATCCCGGCTTTCATAAATGACCTCTCTTCCGGCTTTATTAAACTTTTTGCCACCATTACTGAAAAGGCGCGTTAACCGCGCCATCATCGCAATCCATTTCGCCGCCCTCGACTCCTTATTTGATTCGCAGGGGTGAGAGCCTTGGCGGTTGTTCAGGCAGCGGCGGTACGATGCCATCAACAACATGAGGAACGTACGGCGCCTCCAGTGCTGCAATTTCTTCTGCCGATAATGTGAGCGTTAACGCGTCCACGGCGGTTGAAAGATGTTCGGCTTTTGTGGCACCGATTATAGGTGCGGTAATCACCGATTTAGACAGTAGCCATGCCAGCGCAACATGCGCATGTGGAACGCCCCGCCCGGCGGCAATCTGCGCCACAACTTCAACCACTTTCCGGTCCTGCTGCGCGGCATTTTCATACATTTTCAGCGCAAAGGCGTCATTCTGCGTTCGGGTGGTAGTTTCATTCCAGTCGCGTGTCAGTCTGCCTCGCGCCATCGGGCTCCAGGGAATAACACCCACTCCCTGATCCTCACATAGCGGCAGCATTTCCCGCTCTTCTTCCCGATACAGTAAATTGTATTGCGGTTGCATAGAGACAAAGCGCGTCCAACCGTTACGTTCAGCGACATGCTGCATCTTCGCAAAACGCCAGGCTTCCATTGAGGACGCACCGATATAGCGAACTTTCCCGGCTTTCACCAAATCATGAAGTGCTTCCATGGTTTCTTCTACCGGAGTGCCATGATCAAAACGGTGAATCTGATACAGATCCACATAATCCATACCCAGCCGGGTAAGGCTGTCATCAATGGAGTGAAACAGTGATTTTCGCGACAGAAAACCGGTATTTGGCGAATTACGCCATGGAAAAAAGGCCTTGGTGGCGACGACAATTTCATCCCGATAGGCCATATCGTGCAGCGCCCGACCGATGATTTCCTCTGAGCTTCCATCAGAATAGATATTAGCCGTATCAAAAAAATTGATTCCGGCTTCAAGTGCCTGGCGAATCAACGGCCGCGAAGCATTTTCATCAAGCGACCACGGCTGAGGAAGACGTTCTGGTTCACCGTAACTCATGCACCCCAGACACAGTCGCGAGACTTTCAGACCACTTCGCCCCAGGTTTACATACTGCATAGTTATCTCCTTGCCCGATTTTTTAATGAAAATTGCCGCATCTTTTATTGCCAGCTTCCCACCATTTTTGGGACAAATTCACGGATCTCATATTCAGCGAGATTGGGGTAATAGGCGTCTTCTTTCAGAATAGCCTCCAGCTCTTCCCGAGTTTCAGTCTGAGCAATAATCACCCCTGCTTTTTCGCGATCCGAATAGGGACCGATGAGAACAAACTTGCCTGCGTTGAAATACTGCTGAAACCAGCTGACATGGCGCGTGAAAAGCGCTTCATGCTGTTCAGCCGTTATATCGCCATTCACCGTAATATTGATGAGATACATTTTTTATCCTCTCTTTTAGACAGCCATTTTTAAAGCAGGCACTGTTTCTTTAATCGCGGTAACCAGGCGATCGGCGTGATCTTTAGCCATTGATTTCTGTTCCCGGACTTTAGCTTCATCACGCCCTGCATAGCTGATCCCAAAGGTGTAAACGGGTTCCTGCAATTCCAGATTGCACATCACAGCTGTGGTTTCAAACTGGGTCATGTACTGCCCAATATCGTGACCGAACAAGCCTTCAGGGGAATACAGGCCCTCTGGTGCGCCAGCGGTAAAGGAGATAATCAGCTTTTTGCCACCCAGTTTTGCCGTTGAACCATGGGCAAAACCGTGAACAAAGACCTGGTCAATCCATAACTTCATCAACCCCGGCACTGAATACCAGGAAAAAGGAAACTGCCAGACAATCACATCGGCTTTGAGCAAGGCTTCCTGCTCCTGCGCCACATTGATTTGATAGTTCGGATACAGCGCATCAAGAAAGCGAATTTCAGCCTCAGGCAGCGCTTTCGCGACTTCGCCCAGGATAGTGGCATTGCCAATGGACTCATTAAGATTCGGATGACCTGAGATAATCAGTACATTTTGCATTTTTGGCTTCCTTAACAGTGGTTTGTTTAACTGGAAGTGAGTATAAACAACCTTGATTCTGTTTTTTAGAGCAGCAATAGCTCATACACTCTTAGCCAATAGCTAATAATCTAACTTTGTTTCCTCTTCTGGATGACGCCATGAACAATGTCATTTACAACCAAATCCGTATTTTCCAGAGTATCGCCCGTGAAGGCAGCATCACTGCTGCGGCCAGGAAACTTGAGATAACGCCACCTTCCGTGAGCAAAGCGCTAAAACTGCTTGAGCAGCATATTGGTCACCCGCTTTTTGTGCGCACTACGCGGCGCATCGAGCTGACGGATGCCGGAGAGCAACTGTTGCAACAGACGTCGCGGGCTGTTCAGTCACTGGAAAGTGCGGTGGAAAGCATCAAAGAGCTGAATCAGGAGCCGTCTGGGCTGGTCAGAATTACGCTTTCACGATTTGCCTATCTGCTTATTCTGAAGCCTTTTATGGCGGAGTTTTGCCAGAGCTTTCCGGGGATACAGCTTGAGATATCCGTTTATGACGGAACCGTGAATATGATTGATGAACGTTTTGATTTGGGCATTCGTTTTGGCGATATCCTGGAAGAGAGCGTGGTGGCCCGCCAGTTAATGAAACCTTTTCGAGAAGGTTTGTATGCATCACGAGCCTATCTCGCAGAACACGGTATCCCCGAACAGCCGACGGACTTGCATCAGCATCAACTCATCGGCTATCGCTTTATCACCAATAACCGCATCCTCCCGCTGATGCTGGAAGATAAAGGTGAGCAATTAACTGTTGAAATGCCAGGGCAGCTCATCAGCAATGATATTGATGTCATGGCTGACGGAATACGCAGCGGCCTGGGAATAGGAAGAATGTTTGAGCCGGTGTATGAATTGCAGCCCGATAAAGAGCAGTTTATCCCGGTGATGGTGCCTTACTGGAAAACCTATCCACCGGTTTATCTCTACTATTTAAAAAGTACCGGCAAGGCAAAGCGCGTGAAAGCACTGATTGATTTCTTAATGATGAAAACAAAAAAGTAGCCCGTAATTTAAGCGCAGAGAATCGACATTAACTCTGCGAATTACAGGTAGACTTCGATTTCTAGTGCAGCAAGGATTGCGGCTTCCATTTTCTCTGGGGTGGAGATCGGTGCAAAACGCTTGAGCGGTTTGCCGTCGCGTCCGATCAGGAATTTAGTGAAGTTCCACTTGATCCGCCCACCCAGCACGCCGGGCAATTCATCTTTCAGGTAACGAAACACCGGGTGCGTTGCGGCGCCGTTGACCTCCACTTTCTCGAACATCGGGAAACTCACACCGTAGTTGATGTGACAGGTCTGCGCGATGTCGTCGGCACCGCCGGGTTCCTGCTTGCCGAACTGGTTGCAGGGGAAGCCAAGCACCACCAGTCCCTGGGCGGCGTACTTCTTGTAGAGGGTTTCAAGGCCTGCGTATTGTGGCGTGAAACCACAATGGCTGGCGGTATTAACCACCAGAACCAGCTTGCCAGCGTAGTCGGCCATCGGGATGAGCTGCCCACGCAGGCTGGTTGCAGTAAGTTGATGAAAGGTGGTCATGTTGGAATCCTCAGAGCAGAACCCGTTCGACGCAGGCTTTGCCACCAGCGTGTTGTTGCAGGGGCTTCAGGTGTGGGTCGCGGCGAGTAGGTCCTGCTGCTTGTTCGTGCGATTAAATCGTGTGCGACACATCTTTGCAAAGTCGAACGAAAAGGACAACCAGCAGACTGAAGTTGCAACAAGTCGGCTATGAGCGAATTACAGAACTTCAATCACCTCAAACTCTTCGGCTACAAGCTCCATGTCGTCAGAGTAAAAGCCTTCTCGGGTGAAAAATGCTTTATGTTCTCTCCTCCAGTATTCAAGGCTCAAATCCCCTTCACCTTCTTTCCTTGCAAACTCTTCAGTCACATCAGAAAAACGGATCAGGCGCATCGATACCATTCTGATGACGCATGCTGGTGAGGCTTGTCCATCGAGAATAATATGATATCCCCCTATTTTAGAGGCTGATTCTTCTGCCTGAAATGAAGTAAGAGAACCGCATGATGCTGTTTTCATCCCTTTCATGACTAAGTCTGCAAGCTCATCTGCCATATCAGGATTGTCCCCGAATGACCATGCCTGGGCTCCCGGATACTTCGTCTTAAGGTCATCAATTAAATTCATCATAAAATCCCTTTGTCGCCGTATGTTGAGTCATGCTCTCTTTGAATTTCACTATCAGCAAATACAACAAAGGGGCTTTTCGCCCCTCTTCTTTCCACTGCCAGCGCTAAAACTAATCTAGCTTTGCTTCGCCGTCAGTTCAGCAATACGCACAATCACCGCCACTGCTTTTTCCATTCCTTCCAGCGTCACAAACTCATGTTTGCCGTGGTAATTATAGCCGCCAGTGAACAAGTTCGGGCAAGGTAAACCTTTAAACGACAGTTGCGCGCCATCGGTGCCGCCGCGAATCGGTTTCATGATGGGTTCGATGTCACAGTCACGCATCGCCTGCTGCGCCACTTCCACAATGTACGGATGCTCGGCGACTTTCTCACGCATGTTGTAATAACTGTCGTCGATAACCAGTTCGATATAGCAGTCCGGGTGCAGCCCTTTACCGACTTTTTTGGCGATATCCATCATCTTACGTTTACGCGCTTCAAACTGCTCGCGATCAAAATCACGGATGATGTAGTGCATTTCTGCGCGGTCGACTGAGCCTTTCATACCATGCAGATGATAGAAACCTTCGTACCCTGCGGTACATTCCGGGCTTTCGTCTGCAGGCACGTCAGCGTGGATGCGCGCGGCAATCGAAAGCGCGTTGACCATCACACCTTTCGCTGAGCCCGGGTGAACATTGTTGCCAACGATTTTGATAGTGACTGACGCGGCATTAAAGTTTTCACACTCCAGCTCACCCACGCCACCGCCATCAACGGTATAAGCCCATTGCGCGTCAAATGCTTCCACATCAAAGTACTTAGCACCTTTGCCCACTTCTTCATCCGGCGTGAAGGCGACACGAATATCACCGTGCGGAATCTTCTTCTCTTGCAGAACAGCCAGCGCAGTCATGATTTCAGCGACGCCTGCTTTGTCATCCGCCCCAAGTAGCGTTTTGCCATCGGTGGTGATCAGCGTTTGGCCAAGTAACTGGTGCAGCACGGGGAACATCACCGGGGAGAGCACTTCATCGCCAATACCGAGCGCAATATCGCCACCGCGATAGTTTTCAACAATTTGCGGATTGACATTTTTACCCGAAAAATCAGGCGCGGTATCCACATGAGAGATAAAGCCAATGGGCGGGACTTTTTTATCGACGGTAGACGGAAGTGTTCCCATGACTGTGCCATGCTCAGCAATGGTCACATTCACCAAACCCATCTCTTCCATTTGTTCTTTTAGTAACCGCAACAACTTCCACTGGCCTTCAGTGCTGGGAACTTGCTTTACGCCGGATTTGGACTGCGTATCCAAAGAGACATAATGTAAGAAACGTTCAAGTAATTTATCCATGTCGCGCTACCCTCAATTTTTGTGACTTCATTATCAGTAAGCCACAGATGCAAATATTGCGTTAGGTCACTTTTAGCCTGGTAGTGTTGAAAATAGTCACGAATGTAATGCAATGCGAGTGGATTTGGTGTTTGCTGCTTTAAACATATTCATAATCAAACCCCAGGAAAGTATCAAGGATTGGCGATATCAATGCTTTGCCGTAGAATGCCAGCCCTTACTTAAACACGTGCAGAAACCGCAAGGTGGTTAATCACAAACCCCGCATCAGCCCGCAATTTGATGCGTCTTATATGGGACAGCGTAAAAAATTGAATAAACAGCAATGTTCGCTCTCTCCGCTGGTAGAACTGGTGGGAGTAAGAAAGAGCTTTGATGGTAAAACCGTTATTTCTGATTTATCTCTCACCATTAGTGATGGTGAATTCCTGACGCTCCTGGGCCCTTCCGGCTGTGGCAAAACCACTGTGCTACGCTTAATCGCCGGGCTGGAAAGCGTTGATTCCGGGACTATCTCGCTTGAGAACCTCGACATTACGCGCGTTCCGGCTGAACATCGCCACGTCAACACCGTCTTCCAGAGCTACGCCCTTTTCCCTCACATGACCGTTTTTGAAAACGTGGCATTCGGTTTAAGAATGCAGAAAACGCCTGCGGCCGAGATATCGCCGCGCGTGACGGACGCGTTGAAAATGGTGCAACTTGAGGAGTTTGCCCAGCGTAAGCCGCATCAGTTATCTGGCGGCCAGCAACAGCGTGTGGCGATTGCGCGGGCGGTGGTCAATAAACCACGCCTGTTACTGCTTGATGAATCGCTCTCAGCGCTCGATTACAAACTGCGCAAGCAGATGCAAAACGAATTAAAAGCGCTCCAGCGTAAGCTCGGTATCACCTTTGTGTTCGTGACTCACGACCAGGAAGAGGCCTTAACCATGTCCGACCGGATTGTGGTGATGCGCGATGGTCGAATTGAACAAGACGGCACACCGCGTGAAATTTACGAAGAGCCGAAGAACCTGTTCGTGGCGAGTTTCATCGGTGAGATTAATATCTTCGATGCCGTCGTCATTGAGCGTATTGATGAACAGCGCGTGCTGGCAAACGTTGAAGGCCGCGAATGCCATATTTACGCGAACATGCCGGTCACTACCGGGCAGCGGTTAAAAGTACTGTTGCGCCCGGAAGATCTGCGTGTTGAAGAAATTAGTGACACCCACATTGCCGATGGCTTGATTGGTTATGTGCGTGAACGAAACTATAAAGGCATGACGCTGGAATCTAACGTCGAGCTTGAAAACGGCAAAATGGTGATGGTCAGTGAATTCTTTAATGAAGATGACCCGGATTTTGACCACACGCTCAATCAAAAAATGGCGATTAACTGGGTTGAAAGTTGGGAGGTTGTGCTGGCAGATGAAGAGCTCGCGTAAATTCCAGAACATGGTGATCGCCACCATCGTCGGTTGGCTGGTGCTGTTTGTGTTCCTGCCTAACCTGATGATCATCGGGACCAGTTTCCTGACACGTGATGATGCCCATTTCGTCAGCATGGTTTTCACGCTGGACAACTACACCCGACTTGCCGACCCGCTGTATGCGCAAGTGCTGCTGCATTCGCTGAATATGGCGGTGATTGCGACCCTCGCCTGCCTGGTGCTGGGTTATCCGTTTGCCTGGTTCCTCGCGCGCTTGCCAGAGCGCGTGCGCCCATTGCTGCTGTTTTTACTGATTGTTCCGTTCTGGACGAACTCACTCATTCGCATTTATGGGCTTAAAATTTTCCTCAGCACCAAAGGCTACCTGAACGCGTTCTTGCTGTGGCTCGGCGTAATAGATACTCCGATTCGCATCATGTACACCGAAAGTGCGGTGATCCTTGGGCTGGTTTATATCCTGCTGCCATTTATGGTGATGCCGCTCTACTCGAGTATCGAAAAACTCGATAAACCGCTACTGGAAGCGGCGCGCGATTTGGGGGCCAGCAAACTACAGACGTTTATCCGCATTATTGTTCCACTCACTATGCCAGGAATTATTGCCGGTTGTCTACTGGTCATGCTGCCTGCGATGGGGCTGTTTTATGTGTCCGACCTGATGGGTGGCGCGAAAAACCTGCTGATCGGCAACGTGATAAAAAGCCAGTTCCTGAATATCCGCGACTGGCCGTTTGGTGCAGCCACCAGCATTACCCTTACGCTGGTGATGGGGCTGATGCTGCTGATTTATTGGCGTGCCGCCAGCCTGTTAAACAAGAAGGTGGAATTAGAATGATTGGTCGCCTGCTCCGTGGCGGCTTTATGACCGCCATTTACGCGTATCTGTACATTCCGATTATCATTTTGATCGTCAACTCATTTAACAGTTCGCGTTTCGGTATCAACTGGCAAGGCTTTACCGGTAAGTGGTACAGCCTGCTGATGAACAACGACAGCCTGTTGCAAGCCGCACAACACTCGCTGACTATGGCGGTGTTTTCTGCCACTGCGGCCACGTTAATTGGCTCGTTAACGGCGGTGGCGTTATACCGCTACCGTTTTCGCGGCAAACCTTTCGTCAGCGGTATGCTGTTTGTGGTGATGATGTCGCCCGATATCGTGATGGCAATTTCACTGCTGGTGCTGTTTATGCTGCTGGGCGTTTCGCTTGGCTTCTGGTCGCTGCTGTTCTCGCATATCACCTTCTGCCTGCCATTTGTGGTGGTGACCGTCTATTCCCGCTTGAAAGGCTTTGATGTGCGCATGTTAGAAGCAGCGAAAGATTTAGGTGCCAGCGAGTTGACGATTCTGCGCAAGATCCTTTTGCCACTCGCGATGCCTGCCGTTGCCGCAGGCTGGCTGCTCAGTTTTACGCTCTCAATGGACGATGTAGTGGTTTCTTCGTTCGTCACCGGGCCAAGTTATGAAATTTTACCGTTGAAGATTTACTCAATGGTGAAGGTCGGTGTTTCACCCGAGGTGAATGCACTTGCTACCATTCTGTTGGTACTCTCGCTGGTCCTGGTCGTTGCCAGTCAGCTTATTCTTCGTGATAAAACTCAGGGGACGTTAAAATGACTAAATGGCCACGCCACCTGCTCGCTGCGGGCGTTCTGGTACTGGGTATGGGCGCTGCACATGCCGACGATAGCAAGACGATCTACTTCTATAACTGGACCGAGTATGTGCCACCCGGCCTGCTTGAACAGTTCACTAAAGAAACCGGTATTAAGGTGATTTATTCGACTTACGAGTCGAATGAAACTATGTACGCCAAACTGAAAACTTATAAAGAAGGTGCCTACGATTTAGTGGTGCCATCGACCTACTTTGTCGCGAAAATGCGCAATGAAGGTATGCTCCAGAAGATCGACAAAAGCAAACTGAGCAACTTCAAGAATCTCGATCCGGAAATGCTCAACAAGCCCTTCGATCCAAATAACGACTATTCCATTCCTTATATCTGGGGTGCGACAGCGATTGGCGTTAATAGCGACGCCATAGACCCGAAAACCATCACCAGTTGGGCCGATTTGTGGAAACCGGAATATAAGCAAAGCCTGTTGATGACTGATGATGCACGTGAAGTGTTCCAGGTGGCGCTGCGTAAACTGGGTTATTCCGGCAATACCACCGATCCAAAAGAGATTGAGGCGGCTTACCACGAGCTGCAAAAACTGATGCCAAACGTGGCGGCATTTAACTCAGATAACCCAGCCAACCCGTTTATGGAAGGCGAAGTGAATCTCGGTATGGTGTGGAACGGTTCTGCGTATGTCGCACGCCAGTCGGGCACGCCACTGGAAATTGTCTGGCCAAAAGAAGGCGGGATTTTCTGGATGGATAACCTATCTATTCCGGCAAATGCTAAAAACGTCGACGGTGCGCTGAAACTGATTAACTTCCTGCTGCGCCCGGATGTGGCAAAACAAGTAGCAGAAACGATCGGCTACCCGACGCCAAATCTTGAAGCACGTAAACTGCTGCCAAAAGAAGTGTCTGGCGATAAGACGCTGTACCCGGACGAAGCCGTGCTGAAAAACGGTGAGTGGCAGAACGATGTGGGTGATGCGAGTGCGATTTACGAGTCGTATTATCAGAAGTTGAAGGCTGGACGCTGAGTTTAGCGTTGATGTATCCCCTCACCCCGACCCTCTCCTTCAAGGAGAGCGTTAGGGTGAGGATGGTTTTAAGACAGCCCTTTCAACAATCTATCCACATACTCAGGCACCACTTCACTGGCTAAGCCGTAGAATTTCTCCTCAAACTCGCTACCAACCTGGCTCGGTTCAAGGTTAAGCTCAACGGTATGTGCACCCTGCAAACGGGCTTCGTGCACGAACCCGGCTGCCGGGTAAACGTGGCCCGACGTGCCGATAGCAATAAAGTAATCCGCGGTAGCGAGCGCCTGATAAATTTCATCCATGCCCAGTGGCATTTCGCCAAACCACACCACATGCGGGCGCAGCGGTGCAGAAAGCTGGCAGCAATGGCAGCGGTCTTCGCGGGTAATATCCCCTTTCCACTCCAGCACTTGCCCACTACGCGCACAACGCACTTTCAGCAGTTCACCATGCATATGAATGACGTTTTTATTGCCGGCACGTTCGTGGAGGTTATCAATGTTCTGCGTCACCAACAGAAAATGGTCGCCTAACTCTTCCTCAAGCCGTGCCAGCGCCAGATGCGCCGCATTCGGTTTGATTTCGGCCTGTTGCAGTTGCTGACGGCGTGCATTATAAAATGCCTGCACCAGTTCAGGGTCACGTGCAAAACCTTCCGGCGTTGCCACATCTTCCACCCGGTGCTCTTCCCACAGACCATCTGTGGCACGGAAGGTACGAATCCCTGACTCGGCGGAAATCCCCGCCCCGGTCAGTACCACTACTCTGGGTTTTTCCATCGCTTCGGGTCCTGGACTGTCTCTGAAAAAAGCACGCTGACGCAGGCGCTGCCTCAGCAAACGTTTGTTTTTTCGGAACCGGCTAAGCCTATGTTGACGACGCGATAGCATAAGTTACTCCGTAAAATGGAGGAAAGCCGCACCACGCATGCCCCCTGCATCACCATGTCGCGCAGGTTCAATCCGCGGAACTTTTGCCACCGGCAAAAGATACTTAGGTAAACGCGAAGGCAGTTGTTGATACATCTCAGTAAAGTTAGATAACCCGCCACCGATGACCACCAGATGCGGGTCAATGGCCGTTAACAGGCTGCCCAGGCAGCAAGCCAGCAGCTCAACGAAACGATCAACATGCGCGACCGCTTTGTCATCACCTGCGCGATAACGGGCAACAATCTCTTTGGAATCCAGTGCTTCAGAGTAGAAGTGTTGGTAAACCCACGCAAATCCACGCCCGGAAAGATAGTTTTCGATACAGCCATGTTGGCCGCAACCGCAACGCGTCAGCGGGATATCACGGCCCAGCACGTCAAGCGCATCAACAGGCAGGCGGGTATGGCCAAATTCACCGGTAATATAGCTACGCCCGGTAATGGATTTGCCGTTTACGATGATGCCACCGCCCACGCCCGTACCCAGAATCAGACCCATCACCACCGGATATGCGCGGAATTCATCATCCCAGGCTTCGGATAACGCAAAGCAGTTGGCATCGTTATCCATGCGCACTTCACGCCCGAGCATCGCGCTCAGGTCGGCCTGCACGGGTTTGCCATTGGCTGCCGGTACGTTTGCCGCATACAGGGTGCCATCGTCCGTGACGGGCATACCAGGAATACCAATGCCCACTGAACCCTTGATACCAAAACGGCTATCGGCTTCCTGAACCATGGAAGCGATAGCCGCTAAAAAGTTTTCATAACTGTCATGCGGGGTGGGAACGCGTTTTTCCCATTGCAGACGACGCTCACTGTCGTAGACCCCAAGAGCCATTTTACTGCCGCCAATGTCAAATCCGTAGTACATCGCAGTTCCCCTTTGCCCCTGAAGAATTCAAGTTGCAGGGGCGTTGGCTTGATTCCCTTGCCGCCCGCAGCATCTCGAATTATTCAGGGGATATTATTTATATTGATAGTTTATTGCCCGCTTAACACTCGTGCTGGATCGATATTACTGGCTCGGCGCGCTGGATACCAACTGGCGAGCAAACTCAATAACAACGCTGTGATCAGCACATAAAATACGTCCAACCAATGAAGTTCTGATGGCAGGAAATCAATAAAGTAGATGTCGCCAGACAGGAATTGGTGGCCGATTAACTTCTCAATCACGCGGATAATATTGGTCAGTTGCCAGGAAGCAAGCACACCGACAATCACTCCGCTTACGCTGCCAAACAACCCCGCCAGCAGACCGTACCAGACGAAAATGGCGCGAATCAAACCGTCTTTCGCCCCCAGCGTACGCAGCACGGCAATGTCGCTACTCTTGTCTTTAACTGCCATAACGAGTGTTGAAACGATGTTAAAGCAGGCAACACCAATCACCAGCACCATTGCCAGATACATAATGGCGCGAATCATTTGAATGTCGCGATACATGTAACCGTATGTGCCAATCCAGCTTTTGATGTAGACATAAGCGTTGGTGACTTCACCCGCATCGCGCACCAGTTGGTTTGCGTTAAAGACATCATTCACTTTAATCGCGATGCCCGTGACACTGTCACTCATATCTAAATAACTCTGCGCATCGGCCATTGGCACCATCGCAAAGCTATGATCGAGCTGCCCGCTGAGCGCCAGAATGCCTTCAACTTGCAGGCGCACGCGCTTCGGTTGCAGCAACTTAGTGCCACCATCGCTGTTCGGGATCATGATAGAGATCCAGTCGCCCTGCTTCACCTTCAGCGCATCAGCCACACCTTTACCGATGATAATCTGCTGCTGGCCCGCTTTAAAATTCTGCCAGGCGTTGTTTTGCACATACTGCGGCAAGGCGCTAAGACGAACTTCCTGAGCAGGATCAACACCTTTTACCTGAATAGCACGCAGATTCGGCCCGTTTTCCACCAAGCCCGTGAAGTTGATATAGGGTGCCGCTGCCGCAATCCCTTTAACTTTTTCAACACGCTGTAAAACACCGCTCCAGTCATGGAATGGCTGGTTAACAGGCTCAATTTCACCGTGTGGCACAACCGCCAGGATGCGGTTATTCAGTTCACGCTCAAAACCGTTCATCGCACTCAAGCCGACGATCAGAACTGCCACACCCAATGCGATACCTAACGTGGAAATGACTGAAATCAATGACACCATGCCGCTGCGGCGACGCCCGCGGCTAAAACGTAAACCAATAAGCAGTGACAGTGGCGAGGCCATTAATCGGCTCCCATCAAAGTCAGCTCATGAGTCAGTCGACCATCTTGCATTTCTAACTGACGAGACATGCGCTTCGCCAGTTTAAGGTCGTGAGTCACCACTAAAAACGCGGTTCCCTGACGCACATTCAGCTCGCCAAGCAGTTCGAAAATACTGTCTGCGTTACGTGCATCGAGGTTACCGGTGGGTTCATCGGCCAGCACCAGGCGTGGATTATTCACCAGTGCACGGGCAATGGCCACACGCTGGCGCTCACCACCGGACAACTCTGACGGACGGTGATTGCTGCGGTGATCAAGCCCAACCGCTTTCAGCATGTCGAGCGCACGTTGCCGGGTCTCATCGGTATTCTTTTTGCCGATGAGCAGTGGCATGGCGACGTTTTCCATCGCGGTAAAGTCAGGCAGCAAATGGTGGAACTGATAGATAAAACCGAGTTCGCGGTTACGCAGTTCTGCTTTCGCCGATGAAGACATCGAGCTCATTGGCTTACCATTGAAAATCACATCACCAGACGTTGGTGTATCCAAACCGCCGAGCAGGTGCAGCAAGGTACTTTTGCCGGAGCCGGAGCTGCCGACAATCGCCATTAACTCACCGGTATTGATGCTGAAGCTGACATCATGCAACACGTCCGTTTGCACTTTGCCTTCCTGATAGCGTTTGCACAGCTTGTCACACTGCAACAGGACAGAATTACTCATAACGTAAAGCCTCAGCGGGAAGTGTCGCGGCAGCACGCCACGATGGGTAAAGCGTGGATAACAGTGCGACAGCCATAGCAATAATCGCAATCACAATAACTTGTACAGGGTCGATAGCGACTGGCAGCGCCGCACCATCGAGCAATGCGCCAATGATCGGCATCAAATTGTTCAACTGGCTGGCCAGTAACGCGCCCAGCAGCGCACCGAGCAGAGCGCCGATAACACCCGCACTCGCCCCCTGCACCATAAACACCGCCATGATTTGGCGACGCGTTAGCCCTTGGGTCTGGAGAATGGCCACTTCGCCTTGTTTTTCCATCACCAACAAGCCGAGCGAGGTTATGATGTTAAACGCGGCAACCGCCACAATCAGGCTCAGCAACAGCCCCATCATGTTTTTTTCCATGCGCACGGCCTGGAACAGCTCACCTTTGCGCTCGCGCCAGTCTTTCCATTCGGTGCCTTGCGGTAGCGTTTGTTGGCTCAGTACATCGACTTTCAGCGGTTCAGCAAGCCACAAACGCCAGCCGGTAATATTCCCCGCCGGATAGCGCATCAGGCGTGACGCATCTTGCTGGTTCACCAGCATCTGGTAGCCGTCGACTTCGCTGTTTGCTGCAAAAGTACCAATCACGGTGAACAAACGCTGGCTTGGCAAACGCCCCATCGGCGTGAACTGGCTGGCTGACGGCACCATCACACGGATGCTGTCACCACGTTTAATACCCAGTTGCCCGGCAAGTTGTTCGCCCAGAATAATGTTGTATTTCCCGGCAACCAGATCGGTCTGTTTCACGTTCACCAGGAACGGCGAAAGCGGGTCTTTTTCTTCTGGCTTCACGCCCAGCATCACACCCACAGCGACGCTGCGAGCGCTTTGCAGCACCACATCACCCGTCGTCACTGGCGCAATGCGCGTCACGCCTTCGAGTTTGAGGTCTTTTGCTGGCAGCGTTTCAGGATTAATGGAACCACCAGGTGAGGTGATAATCGCTTGTGGCATCAGCCCAAGAATGTTGTTTTGCAGCTCTCGTTCAAAACCGTTCATCACGGAAAGCACCGTCACCAGAGCCATTACGCCAAGCGTAATGCCAATAGTCGACAGCCAGGAGACGAAGCGACCGAAGCGGTCAGCTGCTCGCCCACGCATGTAGCGCAGGCCTATAAATAACGCGACAGGTTGATACATGTATTCCGTCTTGTGGCAGTTGCGGATGCAAAGTTGGCGAGAAGTATATAAGTGATACCGCATCAAGTAAATGAAACATAACGTTTTTTTGATATTTCAGAACATGTGAAATACCAATTAAATCAAGCTCATAACATCTTGTTTTCGAAGTTAAAGCTTCGCCCAAACGGTGATTAATTGACCCTGCGGAATATCTGAATTACGCCGGATTCTTACAAAAACAGACAATTCAGGTAAAAAAATGGCTGCGAATCTTCCACCCTGAAGGCAAATACCAGACAACGGAAGATCCTGCTACCGCATGAAAAACAAACAACTTTGGATAAACCACATCAAAGGGTTGTGCATCTGCCTTGTGGTTATCTACCACTCGGTGATTACCTTTTACCCACATCTGACGTCGTTACAAAGCGGCCTCCCCGAATACATCGCCAAGAGCTGGATTTACCTGAATCTGTATCTGGCCCCTTTCCGTATGCCGGTGTTCTTCTTTATTTCGGGCTTTTTGATCACGCGATATATCGAGTCAGTGAAATGGCGTGACTGCGTGGATAAACGCCTGTGGAATATTTTCTATGTTCTGTTGCTGTGGGGCGTTTTGCAATGGCTGGGGATTTCGCTAATTAACCAGTGGCTGGCACCGGAGCTGGTGCGTAATCCCACCTCTAATGCCGCGTATTCAGAAACGCTGCTGCAATTTGCCACCAGCATGGCGAAAGCCAGCACCAGTCTTTGGTATCTCTACGCCCTGCTGCTTTATTTCGTGGTGTTCAAAAGCCTGCGTCGTTACAAAGTCCCGGTTATTGTGATGTTGCTGGCAGTGAATGTGATTATCAGCTTTGTGCCGCTGCCGTGGTGGGGCATGAACAGTGTGGTGCGTAATATGTGTTATTACGGACTGGGCGCGTGGTTTGGCCTGCAACTCATGGAATGGATGAAAACCACTCGCTTCCGCCAGCACCCGCTGATTTGCGCGGCAATCGCCCTGCTTTCTGTGGCGCTTTACCTGGTGAATGTTCCAGTGGTCATTTCCGTGGTGTCTATTTTTGTCATTCTGAAGCTGTTTTATCTTCTTGATAGCTGGCGTGAAAGCCGTTCCGACGCATTCCTGAATATCGTCGGTTCCAACACCATTGCGATTTACACCACTCACCGCATCATCATTGAAGCACTGAGTTTGTTTATGATTGGGCAAATTAAAAGCGGGCAGATCTCAGACCCATTACTGCTGGTTGTGTTGTTGGTGTACCCATTTGTCAGCCTCGGAATTTGTACGCTCTCGGGTTTAGGCTTCCGGAAATTATCGCGCGCACTGTTTGGGGATATGTTCTTCTCGCCACCAGCGAAATTAATACCGGCTCCCTCATCTCACTAATTCTTGCGGGTATCAATAGCGAAGACGACTACCAGAAAGCAAAAACGCTGGGCGCTGATGGGGTGCTCGTCGACTCACCAGCAAAATTCGCCACTATCAAAAAGTAACACTTCACTTTAGGGGTAATCAGTTACCCCTAACCTCATCCGTCCTCCCGCTGTTGCTTATACGAAATGATCGCGGATAATAATGAATATCTGAAGTTTATGGCCCGACACGCAAACTGCAACCTGAGAGATTCTGACATCCGCCATGCCTGAAAATTATCGCTATTCCTTACCTGTTAAAGCTGGCGATCAGCGCCAGCTTGGAGAGCTAACCGGTTCTGCCTGTGCAACCGAAGTGGCGGAAATCGTCGAGCGCCATAGTGGCCCGGTCGTGCTGATTGCCCCGGATATGCAAAATGCTTTGCGCCTGCATGATGAGGTAAGCCAGTTTACAGAAAGCCTGGTGGTGAATCTTGCCGACTGGGAAACCCTGCCTTACGACAGTTTCTCGCCGCATCAGGAAATTATCTCTTCGCGTTTATCAACGCTCTACCAGTTGCCAACCATGCAACGCGGGGTGTTGATCCTGCCGGTCAATACGCTAATGCAACGCGTCTGCCCGCACAGCTATTTACATGGCCATGCGCTGGTGATGAAAAAAGGCCAGCGTTTATCACGCGACGACTTGCGCAGCCAGTTAGAACAGGCCGGTTATCGCAGTGTTGATCAGGTTATGGAACACGGTGAATTTGCTACCCGTGGCGCGCTACTGGATTTGTATCCGATGGGCAGCGAGCAGCCTTATCGCATTGACTTCTTCGATGATGAAATCGACAGCCTGCGTGTGTTTGATGTCGATACCCAGCGCACGCTTGAAGAAGTGGAAGCCATCAATTTACTTCCGGCGCACGAGTTCCCGACAGACAAAACCGCCATTGAGCTGTTCCGCAGCCAGTGGCGCGACAAGTTTGATGTGAAGCGCGAACCCGAACACATCTACCAGCAAGTCAGTAAAAATATGCTGCCGGCCGGGATTGAATACTGGCAGCCGCTGTTCTTCAGCGAACCGCTACCGCCGCTGTTTAGCTATTTCCCGAAAAACACCTTGCTGGTCAATACCGGTGATATCGAAACCCATGCTGAACGTTTCTGGCAGGATACTTTCGCCCGTTTCGAAAACCGTGGCGTTGACCCAATGCGGCCATTATTGCCGCCAGAAAACCTGTGGCTGCGCGTCGATGAACTGTTTAGCGAACTCAAAGCCTGGCCGCGTATTCAGCTAAAGACCGAATCGCTGGCCGATAAAGCCGCATTCACCAACCTCGGTTACCACACCTTGCCTGACCTTTCCGTTCAGGCACAACAGAAAGCCCCGCTCGATAATTTGCGTAAATTCCTTGAGTCTTTCGCAGGCCCGGTGGTGTTTTCCGTTGAAAGTGAAGGCCGCCGTGAAGCGCTGGGCGAGCTGTTGTCCCGCATCAAAGTGGCACCTAAACGTATCTACCGTCTTGATGAAGCGGTTGATAATGGCCGTTATTTAATGCTGGGTTCCAGCGAGCATGGCTTTATCGACACCCTGCGCAACCGGGCGCTAATTTGCGAAAGCGATCTTCTGGGCGAACGCGTAAGCCGTCGCCGCCAGGATAGCCGTCGTACCATTAACCCGGACACGCTGATTCGAAATCTTGCCGAGCTGCATACCGGGCAGCCGGTGGTACACCTTGAGCATGGAGTCGGGCGCTATGCTGGCCTGACAACACTTGAAGCAGGCGGCATTACCGCTGAATACCTGATGCTGACCTATCATGGTGATGCAAAACTGTACGTGCCGGTCTCTTCACTGCATTTGATTAGCCGCTATGCAGGCGGTGCCGAAGAAAACGCGCCGCTGCATAAACTTGGCAGCGATGCCTGGTCCCGTGCGCGCCAGAAAGCCGCCGAGAAAGTGCGTGATGTGGCGGCAGAATTACTCGATATTTACGCCCAGCGTGCCGCAAAACAGGGCTTTGCCTTTAAGCATGACCGCGAACAGTATCAACTGTTCTGCGACGCCTTCCCGTTTGAAACCACGCCAGATCAGGCACAAGCCATTAACGCGGTATTAAGCGATATGTGCCAGCCGCTGGCAATGGACCGCCTGGTGTGTGGCGATGTGGGCTTTGGTAAAACCGAAGTGGCGATGCGCGCCGCCTTCCTCGCCGTGGAAAACCATAAGCAAGTTGCGGTGCTGGTGCCAACCACCCTGCTTGCCCAGCAGCATCTCGACAACTTCCGTGACCGCTTCGCCAACTGGCCAGTGCGCATTGAAATGCTGTCACGTTTCCGTACAGCCAAAGAGCAAACGCAAATCCTCGAAGAAGCGCGTGAGGGGAAAGTCGACATTCTTATCGGCACCCACAAGCTGCTGCAAGACGACGTAAAAATGAAAGATCTCGGCCTGCTGATTGTCGATGAAGAGCACCGTTTTGGTGTGCGCCACAAAGAGCGCATTAAAGCGATGCGTGCTGATGTCGATATTCTGACGCTGACCGCCACACCAATTCCGCGCACGCTGAATATGGCAATGAGTGGAATGCGCGATTTGTCGATAATCGCAACCCCTCCGGCTCGCCGACTGGCCGTGAAAACCTTCGTGCGCGAGTACGACAACCTGGTGGTTCGCGAAGCGATTTTGCGTGAAGTGCTGCGTGGCGGCCAGGTTTACTACCTCTATAACGATGTAGAAAATATTCAGAAAGCGGCTGACCGTCTTGCAGAGTTAGTGCCCGAAGCACGTATCACCATCGGTCACGGCCAGATGCGCGAGCGCGAACTGGAACGCGTGATGAACGATTTCCACCACCAGCGTTTTAACGTGTTGGTATGTACCACGATCATCGAAACCGGTATCGATATTCCGACGGCCAATACCATTATTATTGAACGTGCAGACCATTTTGGCCTTGCGCAGCTGCACCAGTTGCGTGGCCGCGTGGGGCGCTCGCATCACCAGGCTTATGCATGGCTTTTGACGCCACATCCAAAAGCCATGACCACCGACGCGCAAAAACGCCTCGAAGCTATCGCCTCACTGGAAGATTTGGGTGCGGGCTTTGCGCTGGCGACTCATGATCTGGAAATTCGTGGTGCGGGTGAATTGCTTGGCGAAGGCCAGAGCGGTTCAATGGAAACTATCGGTTTCTCGCTGTATATGGAAATGCTGGAAAACGCGGTCGATGCACTTAAAGATGGACGCGAGCCGTCGCTTGAAGACCTGACCAGCAGCCAGACGGAAGTCGAACTACGCATGCCTGCCCTGCTGCCGGACGATTACATCCCGGACGTTAATACACGCCTGTCGTTCTATAAGCGTATTGCCAGTGCCAAAACGTCGCATGAACTTGATGAACTGAAAGTGGAGTTGATCGACCGTTTTGGCCTGCTGCCAGACCCGGCGCGCAATTTGCTGGATATCGCCGCACTGCGCCAACAGGCTCAAAAACTGGGTGTGCGCAAAATTGAAGGCAATGAGAAAGGCGGTGTGATTGAGTTTGCCGAGAAGAACAACGTCAATCCAGTATGGCTGATTGGTTTGCTGCAAAAGCAACCGCAGCATTACCGTCTGGATGGACCAACGCGACTCAAATTTATTGAAGATCTCGCCGATCGCAAAGCTCGCATGGAATGGGTACGTAACTTTATGCATCAGCTGGCGCAGAACGCAGCGGCTTAATTCGCACACAAGCGCCTTAGAGCTTTCTAAGGCGCTCACTTTGTAACATTTACACATCCTTTCAATCCGCCAGGATTTCCAGACACCTCTCCCTGTCATAATCATCGATTAACTTTTTTATAACATTAACCATAATTATCATAGGGTTTACCGTGATTACCTCTTTGAGCGTTCTATCATCTCGCAAAGCTCGCGCTATCCGCTGGCTGGCGTCGATTATGCTGGTTAGCGCAACACTGGCCTCTTTTAGTGCGAGTGCTAACTCTTACCCACTGCCGCCTGAAGGCAGTCGTCTGATCGGCCAGAACTTTTTCCATGAAGTGAAAAATGACGGGGGATCGCTTGAATCTATCGCGAAAAAGTACAATGTCGGCTTCCTCGCGTTATTGCAGGCCAACCCCGGCGTTGATCCCTACGTTCCGCGTGCAGGCAGTGTGTTGACCATTCCCCGCCAGATGTTACTGCCGGATGCGCCTCGCGAAGGGCTGGTACTGAATCTCGCTGAGCTGCGGGTTTATTACTACCCGGCAGGCAAAAACAGCGTAACGGTTTACCCGATTGGTATTGGCCAACTTGGTGGCGATACCGTAACGCCAACGATGGTGACGACGGTTTCAGACAAACGCGCCAACCCGACCTGGACGCCGACGGCAAATATTCGTGCGCGTTACCTGGCAAATGGCATCAAACTGCCAGCCGTGGTTCCAGCCGGGCCGGAAAACCCGATGGGCCATCATGCGATTCGTCTGGCAGCCTTTGGCGGTGTTTATTTGCTGCACGGCACTAATGCTGATTTTGGTATTGGTATGCGCGTCAGTTCTGGCTGCATTCGTCTGCGCGATGACGACATCAAAGCGCTGTACAAAAATATGCCAGTGGGCACACCCGTTCGCATTGTTAACACCGCGATTAAAACTTCCGTCGAGCCTGATGGCACACGTTTAGTTGAAGTGCATCAACCGCTGTCGAAAGATATTAATGATGACCCTCAAGTGTTGCCGATTACGCTGACTGAACAAATGAAGCAGTTCCAGGCCGCACCTGAAACCGATGCAACCGTTATGGAACAGGCTATGCAGCACCGTTCCGGAATGCCAATTCACGTTAACGCACACACCGTGGCGACCAACGAAATCTGATTATCTGGAAACTTCAGATAGAAAAAAGGCCTTGTTTTTCAACAAGGCCTTTTTTATTGAACGGGTTTTATCAAGCGGCGCTCAGAGGACCAATACTCAAAATAATTCGAGGGGCAGCAGTGGCAACGCTACAACCAATGCTTATTTATAAATTACTGCAGTACCGTGCAAAGTATTCGGGCCGGTCACAGAAGTGATGCGGTATGAACTTGCACCCATTTGGTCTGCTTTCTCAGCCAGTTGTGATTCCAGTGAACTCAGGTTTGTCCCGGCAGTAGCAGTGATGGTGCCGACTTTTTGTTGGCCGGTTGGCGTTGCCTGAACTTCTACTGCCGCAAAGCTTGCGAAAGAGAGTGAGCTAAGAACAACGGCAGCAATCAGTGTTTTTACGTTTTTCATGTTATTTACCTTGAGCAGATGATTTGGAAGGCCGTTAAGTTATTTACTTAACGATCGATAACTAAATCATAATCGTGATCTGCGTCACACGTCAAATTATTTTTATAACGTTCATTAACTATTTTATAAAAGCACTACTTTTCATAACCATACGATTAAATTATTTTTAATGATTTGGCTCTGGCTACTGCGTGTTATTATTTTTATAATGATCGTTCACTAAACAGACAAAGGTTAAACGGCCATCATGTCCACTGACACGAGTTGCATCAAAAAAAGCCGTGGCCGACCGAAGGTGTTTGACAGGGAAGCAGCACTCGACAAGGCCATGGCTTTGTTCTGGCAACACGGTTACGAAGCCACCTCTATGGCACATCTGGTAGAAGCAACGGGTGCAAAAGCCCCAACGCTTTATGCCGAGTTCACCAATAAAGAGGGGTTATTCCGCGCGGTGTTGGATCGTTATATCGCCCGTTTTGCGCAGAAGCATGAAGCCTGTTTATTCTGCGAAGAGAAGACTCTCGAAGAGGCGCTGGAAGACTATCTTTCTATCGTGGCGAAGTTGTTTACCGATAAAGACACGCCATCAGGCTGCTTTATCATCTGCACCTCGTCGGTACTGGCGGCATCTTCAGAAGACATTTCTGCGGTGATAAAAGCGCGCCACGCGATGCAGGAAGAAACATTAGTGCGCTTTCTGGAAAAGCGTCAGGAAAAGGGTGAGATTCCGGCCACCAGCTGCGTTCGCAAACTGGCTAAATACCTGTGTTGTATAATTCAGGGAATGTCGGTGAGCGCGCGTGAAAACGCAAGCCACGCGGAATTGTTGCAGATAGTCAGCACCACGCTACGGCTGCTGCCAGAACTGAAGAAAATCTAACTATCGGGCGGCGTTTGCCGCCCTTTTCATGGATACTAGCGCTCCCGGCCTTTACTCCAGTAAGCCATAAAATTGATAGCGTCATGGTTAACACCACGCTCACCAATCAAATAGCGGCGTAGCATTTTCACCACGGATGATTCCGCCGCAACCCAGCCGTAAAACGAATTACTGGCGGTTGTCGCCTTATCCCACAGTAATTCACCCTCAGCTTCTTCATTCACTTCTTCCACCACACCTGCCGTTGCTGGCACGCGAACATATTCTCTTACAGCGTTAAGCAGGCACTCACCGTGTGTCGCATTGGATTGTTGGCGTGGCAGCCAGTGAATTTGTGCAAACGCAAACCCGCTCAGATCAACACAGTCGCCCTGCTCCGGAACTTCAAAGAACGCCTGGATTTGTGGTGGCGTTTTCTGAGCTGCCAGCAGTTCCAGAATACCGCGCGCCGCAGGCAATGCGGTTTCGTCGGCAATAATCAGCCCCTGGCGCAAACCCGCAGGGGGGGTCCATTCGTAACCACCGCTGTCTTCCGGGTAGTCGGCATTCGGGGCAACGATTTGTATTTTATCACCGGGTTGCGAGTCAATTGCCCATGCGGAGGCTGGCCCCTCCGTGCCGTGGCTGACGAATTCAACCGTCACTTCCTGCCGCTCCCGGTCAACGTGGCGCAGGGTATAAGTACGCACAATCGGCCGCTTCTCTTTGGGTAATTCCAGCAACAACGGATACCACTGCCCGTGCTCTGGCAAGGCAGGAATGGAGCCATCTTCCGACGGGAACAGCATTTTGATTCGCTGATCGGGCGAATCACATTTCATGTTTGCCACATCCGGGCCGCCAAAGACCAGACTCAGCAATGAAGGTGAAACGTGTGATTTATGCATGAGCTGCACATTAAACAATCTGTAGCCTTGTACCCCTGCCATTTCAGCTCCTTTGCCGTATCGGTGCCGTCAGAAAAAGATAACCCATAGAAATCATGTGATTATTCATAAGATTAATTTGAGAAATACTATCAATTGAGATTGATAATGAGAACCGTTATCGGCAAAATCCAGCTCGTTATTATTTCAAAACATTTTCAAATGTTAATATTTTCCCATCCAAGGAATGATGATGATGCATAAAAACGCGCGCTGGGTGCTTAACCCATTGCTTCTGGCGGTGATGGCTCCGGCTTTCTCACAGCAAACATCCGAAGAAGATATTCTGGTTTCTGCCAACCGAATGCACCGCACGGTGGCAGAAATGGCGCAGACCACCTGGGTTATTGAAGGCACCGAGCTTGAACAGCAGATTCAGGGAGGCAAGGAGCTGAAAGACGCACTTGCACAGTTAATTCCCGGTCTGGATGTCAGCAGCCAAAGCCGTACCAACTACGGCATGAACATGCGCGGCCGTTCTATCGTGGTGTTAGTGGATGGCGTGCGTCTGAACTCGTCCCGTACCGATAGCCGCCAGTTAGACTCTATTGATCCGTTCAATATCGAGCACATTGAAGTGATCTCTGGCGCAACGTCGCTGTACGGCGGCGGCAGTACCGGTGGCCTGATTAACATTGTCACCAAAAAAGGTCAGTCTGAAACTCAGGTTGAATTTGAAACCGGGATCAAGTCCGGCTTCAACAGCAGCAAAGATCACGACGAGCGCGTTGCCAGCGCCATTTCTGGTGGAAACGACCATGCCTCTGGCCGTTTATCCGTGGCTTATCAAAAATTTGGTGGTTGGTTTGACGGGAACGGCGACCAGACGCTGCTTGATAACACGCAAACAGGCCTGCAGTATTCCGACCGCCTGGATGTGATGGGTACCGGAACAATTAATATTGATGAAACCCAGCAATTGCAGCTGGTGACGCAGTATTACAAGAGCCAGGGTGACGAAGATTACGGGCTGAATCTGGGTGAGAATTTCTCCGCGGTGACCGGCACTGGCAAAGCCTTTGTCAGCGACCATCTCAATTCTGACCGTATTCCCGGTACCGAACGCCATCTGATCAGCCTGCAATACTCCAACAATGATTTCCTGGGCCAGGAGCTGGTCGGGCAGGTTTACTATCGTGATGAATCACTGACTTTCTATCCGTTCCCGACCCTGATGCGTAATACCGTGACTAGTTTCTCGGCCTCCCAGCAAGATACCGACCAGTACGGCGCGAAACTGGCACTGACCAGCCAGCCACTCGACGGCTGGCAGATCACTTACGGGGTGGATGCCGATCACGAGAGCTTCACATCGAACCAAATGTTCTTTGATCTCGCAAAAGCCAATGCTTCCGGTGGCCTGAACAACCAGAGCATTTATACCACTGGCCGCTATCCAGGTTACACCATCACTAACCTCGCACCGTTCCTGCAAAGCAGTTATGACATCAACGAACTGTTTACCCTGAGCGGTGGCGTGCGCTACCAGTGGACCGAGAACAAAGTCGATGACTTTGTTGGTTTTACGCAACAACAAGGGATTGCGAACGGCATCGCAAACTCCGCGGACTCTATCCCTGGCGGCAGCACCGATTACGATAATGTGTTATTTAACGCAGGCCTGCTGATGCACATCACTGAGCGACAGCAAGCATGGTTTAACTTCTCACAAGGTGTGGAACTGCCGGATCCGGGTAAATACTACGGCAATGGTACTTACCGCCTGCTGGACGGCCATTACCAACTGGTGAATAGCGTGAACGTCGGGCAGTCAAAACTTCAGGGGATCAAAGTCGATTCTTATGAGTTAGGCTGGCGCTACACCGGTAATAGCCTGCGCAGCCAGATTGCGGCGTATTACTCATTATCTGATAAGTCTATCTCCATTAACCGTGCCGATATGACGATCAATGTTCAGGATGACAAGCGCCGCATCTACGGCGTTGAAGGAGCCGTGGACTACTTCATTCCAGACTCAAGCTGGAGCACGGGTGTTAACTTTAACGTGTTGAAATCCGAAACCAAAGTCGACGGAAAATGGCAGAAATGGGACGTTATTTATGCCAGCCCATCGAAAGCCACCGCTTACGTTGGCTGGGCGCCTGATCCGTGGAGCCTGCGTGTGCAAAGCCAGCAGACCTTTGATTTGACGGATGCCAGCGACAATAAGATCAACGGTTACAACACCGTCGACTTTATCGGCAGCTACGGCCTGCCAGTGGGCAAGCTGAGCTTCAGCATCGAAAACTTGTTGGATAAAGACTACACCACCGTGTGGGGCCAGCGAGCACCGCTGCTTTACAGCCCAACTTACGGCAGCCCTTCTCTGTATGAATACAAAGGCCGTGGCCGCACTTACGGCGTGAATTATTCATTGCTGTTCTAAAGTCACTTCAGCAGGCTGGCTAAAAACCAGCCTGCTTTTTACGCCCATTCACACATTCCCGCTCGACCACCGCGTAATTGTCATTTAAAACATAGGGACTCTAATAATAGATACAGCTTATATATCGTAGGATCTTAATATGTTGGCAGGCATTATTGGTCTGGGTTCAGTCATTGAAACCGCTTATCTTCCGGCATTAAGCCGCATGTCCGTCCCTTCTCTCGAATTATACGGTTATGACGCCAACCCGGAGCGTCAGATTGAAGGTATTCAACGCTGTGACTCTCTCGGAACTCTGCTGTCGAAGCAGCTCGATGTGGTTCTGATAACCACGTCATCGCTTCACCACTTGCCGGTGCTTGAAAAGGTGCTGCAAAGCAAAGTGCCCGCCATTGTCGTTGAAAAACCCATAGCCGCCACCCTGTCACAGCTTGAAAAATTGCAGGCACTGCTCAGCGATCCGCAGAAAGCCAATCGTGTGCTGGCATTAGATCACTGGATGATTCGTACACACGCCAGCAATGACATTGATAGCATCAATGATATAAGCCATATCGAGGCGTTTCTGCTTGAGCCCAGTGGCTTTAATGCCACAGGTGAACCTATCGCCCTGAACTTTGCGACGGGCGAAGCAGACACCCGCCAGTTGCGCCATCCTGACGGCGTGATTGCCGATATCGGTACTCATGTGCTGGCAATGATGCGCGAAACTGTCCACCAGCTCGGCGGTAATGACCAGTTAAACGTGGAATTAAGCTATGCCCGTGACCGGTTGGGGAATGCGATTACAACAGGTGACTTTACGACAGCGGAAGGTGAAGCACTGCTAACCGGCACACTCAGCGACATCCCGTTTACAATGCATCTCAACAAATATGCAGGGCCTGCCGGCGGGCAAAAAGGGATGCGAGTTTACCTTCGTGATGGAACAGTCATTAATATTGACCGCGAAGGGACGAATGAAGTTGTTGAGCAGATTTCTGAACAAGCGACGGAGCGTAAAACTATCGCCGGGCCGTTGTACGACCATTGTTTGCATGATGTGGTGTTTGGGGAGAAGCGCCTGTTTTTGCAGGCTCCAGAAACGATCCCTGCTTACACTCAGCGGCGTATCGCCGAAGTGACCGCGCTACTGGTGTTGCAGCAGCAATTACGCGGCCGTCATTAAGCAAAGGCCCATCTCACAAGATGGGCCTTAATTTATCACCGTTAAATTTTATTCAAAACTAACTGGCCTCTATCATCAAGCGGGATCTGAGTACCTGGGTCTTTATCCATGCGGATTTTACCCTGCTGATCGCCGATGCGGTAAGTCACGTCATAACCCAGCATTTTTTCTGATTTGTCGTAAATGGTTTTACATTTCTGCTGTGTCGTCGTGTAGGTATCACGGTCCTGCATTGCACCCTGCACCTGGTTACCAGCGTAACCGCCACCTAATGCACCGGCCACCGTTGCGACATCTTTACCGCGCCCGCCACCGAACTGATGGCCAATCACGCCACCGGCAACCGCGCCCAGCGCAGAACCGAGAATACGGTTTTCATCCTGAACCGGACGACGATGCGTTACCGCGACGTTGCGGCATTCCTGACGTGGCGTTTTTACCGTTTCCTTGATAGGCGTCGCTGATACGACCTGAGCGTACTGAGGACCACGGTCAAATACATTCATGCTGGCAACAGCCGCCACACCCAGTGCTGCGGCCACACCGATACCCACACCTGCTAACATTGATTTATTCACAGGACATCCTCCTGATTGTGCAATTACTGACAATTTTGCAGCCAGAATGGCCTTTAGACCAATCAGACAACGGATGAAAAATGCGGATTCAGTTGCCTGATCGGGCTGTTTGAGAGAAATCCTAAGCATGATTTGCTCATTTATGGATTTTTATGCTGGAAAGTGGCGTTTAGCGACAGAAATGAAAAACCCGGCACAAGGCCGGGTTTGATTAGCAAACTTAAAACGATCAGTGCAGTTTCAGACGCGGACGGATCACGCGGTTGATACTGCCCACCAGCATCATCAGGCCAGTCTTGAAATAACCGTGAAGTGCAACCTGGTGCATACGGTAAAGCGAGATATAAACGAAACGCGCCATACGCCCTTCTACCATCATCGAACCGCGCATCAGGTTACCCATCAGGCTGCCTACGGTTGAGAACTTAGACAGCGATACCAGAGATCCATGATCTTTATAGGTATAGGCTTTCAGCGGTTTATCTTTCATCTGCGCCAGAATATTGGTCAACACCAGGGATGCCATCTGGTGTGCAGCTTGCGCGCGTGGCGGCACAAAACCACCTTCAGGACGAGCACAAGAAGCACAGTCACCAATCGCATAAATATCAGCATCGCGCGTGGTTTGCAGCGTAGGTTCAGTGACTAACTGATTAATACGGTTAGTTTCAAGCCCACCGATATCTTTCATAAAGTCTGGCGCTTTGATACCCGCAGCCCACACCATCAGATCGGCAGCAATATACTCGCCGTCTTTGGTGTTCAGACCGCCTGCATCCGCAGAAGTCACCATGGTTTGCGTCAGAACACGCACGCCCAGTTTGGTCAGCTCGCTGTGTGCTGCGGCAGAAATACGTGGTGGCAATGCAGGCAGAATGCGCTCGCCCGCTTCAACCAGCGTCACGTTCAGCGCGTCGTTCGTCAGACCTTTGTAGCCGTAGCTGTGCAGCTGTTTCACTGCGTTGTGCAGTTCAGCTGACAGTTCAACGCCCGTCGCACCACCGCCAACAATTGCGATATTAACTTTGCCACTGGCACCCAGGTTTGCAGAATACTTGAGGAACAGATTCAGCATTTCTGAGTGGAAGCGACGCGCCTGGTGTGGGTTATCCAGGAAGATGCAGTTATCTTTTACGCCCGGCGTGTTGAAGTCGTTGGAGGTACTACCCAGCGCCATCACCAGTGTGTCGTAAGGAATTTTGCGTTCAGGAACCAGCAATTCACCTTTATCATCACGCAATTCCGCGAGGGTCAGGGTTTTGCTTTCGCGGTTGATATCAACCACTGAACCAAGCTGGAACTGGAAGTGATGGTTACGGGCATGTGCCAGATAGCTCAGCGCATCCACACCTTCATCCAGTGAACCGGTTGCCACTTCATGCAGCAGCGGTTTCCATAAATGGCTGTGGTTACGGTCGATAAGCGTAACCTTCGCTTTTTTTCCACGACCCAGTTTTTTACC
Source organism: Buttiauxella brennerae ATCC 51605 (assembly GCF_001654925.1). Taxonomy (GTDB): domain Bacteria; phylum Pseudomonadota; class Gammaproteobacteria; order Enterobacterales; family Enterobacteriaceae; genus Buttiauxella; species Buttiauxella brennerae. The sequence continues at coordinate 102,462 of NZ_LXER01000007.1, read as the reverse complement.
TAACTGAGTGGCCAGTTCAAGTCCGCCAGCACCACCACCGACAATGACAATCTTTCTTAATGGCGTAGTCAAAGTGACCCCCTTAAAATATTAACCAATTGTTAATTAAAGGTTATGAAAATAGCATTTAATTAACAACAAGTTACCGAAACAATCTCAGTAATATGACCAAAGAATAACATGGATGGTGTATTGGTCATACCAAAATTGATGTGCATCAAATTTTTATGCCGAAAAGATAAACAAAAAGGGCCAGCACATGGCTGACCCTTTGGATATATCTCGATTTTACCCTCGGCTAGCCCAGGGTTTTGAACGCTTTTATACGTTGCAAATGCGGTGAGATATTTTTGAATTTATGCGTCTGTTCCTGATCCCATACGATTTCATAGTAAGGATGCAACAATTCTGCGGCACGGGTGTTATCGAGCGCTTCATCATTACGCGACAAAATCGCCAGACAACGATCGCGGTTTTTCTCGCGGAAGTTTTGCACGCATTTCGTCGAAATGTCGCCGTACTCTTCAGGGCGATCGATTTTCCCTTCCATGTTCTCTTGCGGGAACAAATTCGGGTTAAAGATCACCTGACGAATATCGCACAAGAAACCGATACGTTCGGCCCAAAAGCCCCCAAGCCCAACGCCACAAATCAGTGGGCGTTCATCGTCACTAAGTTGCAGCATCTTGTCGACTTCTTTGAGCAGATGCTGCATGTCGTGTTTCGGATGCCGCGTGCTGTAACTGATAAGCCGCACGTCCGGATCGATAAACTGGAGTTGCAGCACCTTTTCATGGTTACCAGGACTGTTAGAGTCGAAACCGTGTAAATAGATAATCATTGCATCCTCACCACACGAATTCAGGCCTTCTGGCCTGAGGAGTTAAAGACCCGCCTTGTGGGCTTGCCACTGCTCATGCAGCGCCTCAAGTTGCTGGTTTGCTGCCTTCCAGCGCGCTGATGACCTCAGCTCCTGACGGGTAAATGAACCTTTATGATACAAATTCGTAACACGCTCTGCTTTGACCGGAGACAGATTATCTAACACGCTCACCGCACCATTACGATTATTGCAGACCAGGATCATATCGCAACCTGCATTCAGTGATGCCTGGCCACGTTCCGCATAGCTACCCATAATCGCCGCCCCTTCCATCGACAAATCGTCAGAGAAGATGACACCGTTAAAGCCCAGTTCACCACGTAACACGGTTTTCAGCCAGTGCGGAGAGCCACTTGCCGGAAGCGGATCAACGTCGGTATAGATAACGTGCGCAGGCATAATCGCATCAAGTTTGTTATCAGTAATAAGCTGGCGGAAGATCTGCATATCGTGTTCGCGGATAAGCGCTTCATCACGCGGGTCACGCGGCGTTTCTTTGTGCGAATCTGCCGTTACCGCACCGTGTCCTGGGAAGTGTTTCCCGGTCGTTTTCATACCTGCGGCATGCATCCCGTCGATAAAGGACGTCGCCATGGCCAGCGCTTTATGTGGGTCTTCATGATATGAACGCTCACCAATTGCCGCGCTGATATGGCCGATATCCAGAACCGGAGCAAAACTGATGTCGATATCCATAGCAATCATTTCGCTCGCCATCAACCAGCCCGCTTCCTGAGCCAGTTTTCCGCCCTGCTCAAGCCCATGTAACGCAGCAAAAGATTGGGCCGCCGGTAGAAGGGTAAAACCTTCACGGAACCGCTGAACGCGTCCGCCTTCCTGATCAACGGCAACCACCAGACGGTTGCGGGAAGCCTCGCGGATTTGACGCACCAGTTCACGCAGTTGCTCGGGATCGTGATAGTTGCGGGTAAACAGAATCAGCCCACCGACCAGGGGGTGTTTTAGAATTTCACGCTCTTCGGCATCCAGCTCAAAGCCTGCCACATCTAACATTACCGGGCCCACATCTACCTCTCTTTATCAATTCTTATCCCGCAGCTGGCTCCAGGCCTCATCTGCAAGAGTTATAAATGTCCTGTCTTGCGTTTGCCGCCAACGGCATTCATACCAGGATGCCATCAACAGGGTCACCCACGGCCGCCAGCGTTCCACCTGCTGACTTAAAGTTGCTATCGAAAGGTGGCTCAATTGCGCGTAGGCGCGTATCAACGGCTGACTCTCAATATTATTGGCCGCGGCAATTGCCGCAAGTTCCAGCGCCACGTCCCCATCACCGGCATATTCCCAGTCGATGAGTTTGATGCCTTCTGGTTGATGCACCAGATTACCGGCATGGACGTCCATATGCAGTGGAGCAAGGCGCAAAGGTTTTGGCTCGCCCTGCTGCTTCATCTTTTTAAGCAACCGTAGCCACTGCAAACTTCTTCGCGCCGGTACCGCGTTTTGCCAGTAGAAATCTAACAAAGGCAACAGACTGATTCGCCAGCCAAAACAGGGCTGATGGTGTAAATCATACAGTAAGGAAGTGAGCGTTTGCAGTGAGGGGAGTTCCGATTTTACTTCTCCACTCAACCATTCGACAATTAGCCAGCCCTGCGCCAGACAAACCGGTATTGACCCAATCCCGTGAGGGATTCTTTTCAGCGCACGATACTGGCGCGCCAGCGATACGCCAGGCATCGGTGCAGTAAGCTGATTGCGTGCGACGTATTCGTGTGCGCCCAGATTGAAATGGAAGCTACCGCCGCTCAGCCCTTCAAGTTGAGAAAAGCAACCGGCGGCCTGAGCCGCCGGAAGATACTTTTCAATCACACTTTGCAGTGTCGAATTATTGGGTTTGTTGTACAGCACCGCTTCCAGACCAAATAATTTCGCCAGTCTGTACCAGCATCAGCTGCATTTTCAGCGTTGGGGCGTTCACATTGCCGCTGGCATTGCTGTACAGCACATATTGCGCGCTGACGTTTCGGGCAATACCAATCGCTTTACTGCGCGAACCGAGGCTGTCTTGCGGCGATAGACCCAGTTGCTGTTTTGCCAGCGAAAGCTGCTGGGCAGAAACCAGGGTAAATTTGCCGTTGTTCGCCAGTGCGCCACGTAACGCTTCGGTAGCAGCAGCGGTTTGCAGTGAACCGTTAGTGCGGTTATTCACGCTATCCACCAGTAATACACCACCCGGTGTAACGCCTTCGGCTTGCAGCATTTTTCCGACCATCGGCTGCATGGTGCTGCCCCAATCATAGCTACGCACTTTCGGGGTAGCTGGAATAGTGGGTTGTGGCTGTTCAATCGGGCCTGGTTGAGACGGCACGGTTGGCACAGTCGGCACGGTCGGCTGTGGTTGAACAGGCTGCTCAGGAACGGGTTTCACTTCTTCCACTGGTGCCGGGGCTTCGCCACGGTTAATACACCCGGATAAAATCATCGCCGCAGCAACAATTACCAGGTATCGATGGATTCCCTTAATCAAAATTCACCCCTTATAAAGAGAGATAAAGACGAACTTTACGTGCGTCTGGATAACTGGCTATTGATGACACAGTAACGCTGGATTTTGCAGGCAGCGTAATGGTGCGAGGTTGCTCGAGAGGATGAATCTCAAGACCTTTTGCGTCATACCAATAGAAACGATAGTTGATGGTGACCGGTTTTGACTGTTCATTATACAGTTGGCTGTTTGAAACAGTTGCACCATTAACACTTGAAATATCTGGTTTTTCAGCACTGATCCCCGCCGCCAGCACCGACGCTTCCATCACCAGAGTTTGCCCGTCGTTGACAGGAATCGAAGGTTTGGAGCTACATCCCACCATCAAAATGACGGTCAGCAGCAATAGCAGCGAGTTAGTTTTCATCAACTTATCCTTTATGTGCCAACATCGGCCCAAGCACACGGCCACCCAACAGGTGCATGTGGATATGGTAAACCTCTTGCCCGCCATGACGATTGCAATTCATGATCAGACGATAGCCATCTTCAGCAATCCCTTCTTGCTCAGCGATTTTTGCTGCGACAGTCATCATGCGCCCCAGCGCCAGTTCATGATCGGCAGTGACGTGGTTGACCGTCGGGATCAGGATATTAGGGATAATAAGGATGTGGGTAGGTGCCTGCGGCGATATGTCACGGAATGCAGTAACTAACTCATCTTGATAAACAATATCTGCCGGAATTTCGCGGCGAATAATTTTACTGAAAATAGTTTCTTCGGCCATGACGTTACCTTTATTCATTAATTGCTGGCTATTTTTGCTGTATCTAATCGCTGTATATACAGTCATGAAAAGACATAGTGTAAGAGTATGAGCGAGTTACTCCTGCTCTTTCAACCTTAACCCATTATTTCTTTATCACTCCTGCACCAATCGAACCCCTGCACTTTCTTAAACCCCGGCTCACTGCGAGATCAAAACGATATTTCATATGAGCTGTAACATATGTTTACAGCTATATCACGAATGAGTATATTTCTCGTTTGCATTTTCATTCGTATCACATAAGTCAAATTGCAAACCACCAATGTACTCAGCAACCGGACTCCTTTGGCTCTGAGGCAAAACTTCCAACAATTTATAAGGGTTTAAAATGTCTTTAACCATTTCTACCAGGGATGGGCAGCGCGCACCTGTCAGTGCTATTTCTATACTGGCATCCTGTATTGCCTTCGCACTCATGCCTTCTACCGCTTTCTCTGCCACGCAAAATGCAGAAGAAACGCTGGTTGTCGAAAACTCGGTGTCTGATACACCCGATGCAGAAGAGAGCGATTACAGTGTTAAAACCACTACCAGCGGAACGAAAATGCTGCTGGTACCACGTGATATTCCACAGTCCGTCAGCATCATGAGTGAACAGCGCATGAAGGATCAGAAGCTGGAATCGCTGGGCGACGTCCTGAAAAACACCATTGGCGTATCCGAGAGCGTCGCCGACTCCGACCGCAGTAACTTCTATTCGCGCGGATTTTTGATAGACAATTATATGGTCGATGGCATCCCAACGCTGTTTGAATCGCGCTGGAACCTGGGTGATGCCCTCACCGATACCGCGATGTATCAACAGATTGAAGTAGTTCGGGGTGCTAATGGCTTAATGACCGGCTCGGGCAACCTTTCTGCCGCCGTGAATATGGTGCGCAAACATGCCGATAGCCGTGAGTTTGAGACCAACGTGTCAGCTGAATATGGCAGCTGGAATAAACAGCGCTATGTTGCTGATATGTCTACGCCGCTGACCGACAACGGTAATATTCGTGGCCGCATGGTGGCGGGTTATCAGGATAACGACAGCTGGCTTGATCGGTACAACCAGAAGAAAAAGTTCTTCTATGGCGTGCTGGATGCCGATTTGACCGAAGCTACCAGCTTCTCAGTGGGTTATGACTATCAGGAAACCAACGTGAATAGCCCGACCTGGGGCGGTATTCCACGCTGGTACACCGATGGCAGTAAAACAGATCCGGACCGCAGCTACAGTACGGCACCTGACTGGGCATACAACGACAAAGAATCGCAGCGTACTTTCGTCACTCTGAAGCAAAAACTGGGCAATGACTGGCAGCTCACCGTGAACGGCACGCACACGGAAATGGACCTCGAGAGTAAGCAGCTGTACCTGGATGGCCTGGTGGATAAGAACACTGGCATGATGGTGAGCCCGTACGGCGCATCCTACCCCTATGTGGGTGGCACGGGTTATAACACGGGTAAACGCAAAGTGGATGCTCTCGATACCTTTGCCAACGGCTCTTATGAACTCTTCGGCCGCCAGCATGAACTCATGGTTGGTACCAGCTACACCAAACAGAACAACACTTATTACAGCTCGTGGGAAAATATCAGCGATACCCAGCTAGGCAATTACAATGACTATGACGGCAACTTCCCGGAAACGAACTGGACGCCATTGAGCCTTGCTCAGGAAGACACCGTTCGCCAGAAGTCTGCTTATATGGCAACCCGTATTACTCTCGCCGACCCTCTGCATGTCATCGTGGGTGCACGTTACACCAAATACAATCTGCATACGCTAACTCAGGAGCTTGAGAAAAATAACACGTCGCCTTATGCCGGTGTTGTGCTTGATATCAATGATGACTGGTCAACATATGCAAGTTATACCTCCGTCTTTAAGCCGCAGACCGAGCGTGACGAGCAAGGGAATTACCTCACCCCAATCACCGGTAACAACTATGAAGCGGGCGTGAAATCAGACTGGATGAATAGCCGACTGACAACTTCACTTGCCATCTTCCGTATCGAGCAAGATAACCTCGCGCAATCGACCGGAAACGTCATTCCTGGCAGCAACGGTGAAACGGCCTACCGTGAAGCTGATGGTACCGTAAGTAAGGGTGTGGAATTTGAGATTAACGGCGCGTTGACTGATGAATGGCAGATGACATTTGGCGCCACCCGCTATATTGCTGAAGACAGCGAAGGTAATGCGGTTAACCCTAACCTACCGCGCACTTCAGTTAAATTGTTCACCAGTTACCGAATCCCAACATTGCGTGAGCTGGTTGTAGGTGGCGGAGTTAACTGGCAAGACCATGTGTGGGCAGATGTACCAGTGCCGGGCGGCACTTTCCGTGCGGAGCAAGGCAGTTACGCACTGGTTGATTTGTTTGCCCGTTACCAGGTCACGAAAGCGTTCTCGGTACAGGCGAACATCGATAACCTGTTCGATAAAACCTACGATACCAATATCGACAGCCGTTCCATCGTGTACGGCGCACCGCGCAACTACTCGGTTAGCGCTAATTACGCGTTCTAGTCTCAATGGCGGATGGCGGATGGCGGATGGCGGATGGCGGATGGCGGATGGCGGATGGCGGATGGCGCAAGATTATTCACCATGCAAAATTGGTTTCAAATCATAGCCTAAATAGTTCAAGTTGCAGGTAGGCGGCAAATGAGCGAATCCCCAGGAGCTTACTAAAGTAAGTGACTGGGGTGAGCGAGTGCAGCCAACACCCCTGCAACTTGAAATATGACGGCTATGGGGTGGCAATAAAAAAGGGAGGCCAATGGCCTCCCTCAGTTCTCCCCAACATCTTAATTAGCTGTTACGGATCCACTCATCCATTTCAGTTTTCAGGTTATCGGACTTAGTACCGAAGATTGCCTGAACACCTGAACCAGCTACTACTACACCTGCCGCACCCAATTTCTTCAGGCCAGCCTGGTCGACTTTAGAAATGTCGGCCACGCTAACACGCAGACGGGTAATACACGCATCCAGGTTAGTGATGTTTTCTTTACCGCCGAAGGCGCTAACCAGAGCCGGTGCCATTTCGCTTGTGGAAGTGGTACTGGTTTCGGTTGTTGCATCTTCACGACCTGGAGTTTTCAGGTCCAGCGCTTTAATCAGCACACGGAACACGGTGTAGTAAATCGCCGCGTAGCACAGGCCAACAATTGGGAACAACCACAGTTTGCTGCTGTTTCCGCTCAGCACGATGAAGTCAATCAGACCGTGAGAGAAGGAAGTACCGTCACGCATACCCAGAAGGATACAGATTGGGAACGCCAGGCCTGCCAACACCGCGTGGATGATGTACAGGATTGGAGCAACGAACATGAAGGAGAACTCGATTGGCTCGGTAATACCAGTCAGGAACGAGGTCAGCGCAGCGGAGATCATGATACCGCCGACTTTTGCACGGTTCTCAGGTTTAGCTGAGTGCCAGATTGCGATAGCCGCAGCAGGCAGACCGTACATTTTAAACAGGAAGCCACCAGACAGTTTACCCGCAGTTGGGTCACCTGCCATGTAACGAGGGATATCGCCGTGGAATACCTGACCTGCAGCATTGGTGTATTCACCAATTTGCATCTGGAATGGAACGTTCCAGATGTGGTGCAGACCGAATGGTACCAGGCAGCGCTCTACGAAACCGTAGATGCCAAATGCCACAACCGGGTTCTGGTAAGCAGCCCACTGAGAGAAGGTCTGAATAGCCGTACCGATTGGAGGCCAGATGAAGGACAACACAACGCCCATGAAGATCGCAGCCAGACCAGAGATGATCGGCACGAAACGTTTACCCGCGAAGAAGCCCAGGTATTCTGGCAGCTTGATGCGGTAGAAACGGTTAAACATGTAGGCTGCAATTGCACCAGAGATAATACCGCCCAGAACACCGGTATCAGCCAGGTGTTTTGTTGCAATCTCGTCAGCAGAAATATGCAGTACCAGTGGCGCTACAACTGCCATGGTTTTAACCATGATGCCGTAGGCAACTACAGAGGCTAAAGCTGAAACGCCATCGTTATTTGTGAAGCCTAATGCCACACCGATAGCAAAAATCAACGGCATGTTGGCGAATACTGAACCGCCCGCTTCCGCCATAACATGAGAAACCACTGCTGGCAGCCAGCTGAAGTTTGCAGAACCGACGCCCAGCAGGATACCTGCGATAGGCAGTACGGATACTGGCAGCATCAGCGATTTACCCACCTTTTGCAGGTTAGCAAATGCATTCTTAAACATAATAGAGAGTGCTCCTGAGTATTTGTGCTTTTTTTACGCGTTATGCGCATCGGACTGGGGGGAGATCCGGTCCATATACAGGCATCTAAGTGCCTTTTGATTTATTACGCAGAGTAAAATAAATCCGCGAAAGTTTGTTTGACGGCTATCACGTTTCTCAAAAACCCATATGAAAAACTTTCATAAGTTTACAAAATGCGTTTCTAAACGTTACAAAAACGGCGTGCACCGCCCTTTTTGAGGCGTTGAACTTTACTCGCTTCGATAATTAATTACGAGCTTTAAAATAACTTAGAATTATCAGGCAGATTGCAAGCGGGATTCAGGAATATGGAACAACGTGGCGAAGTTTTTCGTCGTCGCAACGGCCAATTCCTCAAGTGAAACACCTTTCAGTACCGCCATATATTCCGCCACATCGCGCGTCATTGCCGGTTGGTTTTCCTTACCACGGTGCGGCACTGGCGCAAGATACGGTGAATCAGTCTCCACCAGTATGCGATCCAGTGGCACATAACGCGCCGCATCCCTGAGTTGTTCAGCATTACGGAAGGTCACAATGCCGGAGAAAGAGATGTAAAAGCCCATATCGAGCAATTTTTCAGCAGTTTCTCTGTCTTCCGTAAAACAGTGTAGTACCCCACCGCAGTCTGTCACTTTCTCTTCGCGCAGAATGGCCAGGGTATCGGCACGAGCATCACGGGTATGAACAATCACCGGCTTGTTCAGCTCGCGACCAATCTGGATGTGATGGCGGAATGATTCCTGCTGGCGTGGTTTGGTTTCTGGGGTATAGAAATAATCCAGACCCGTTTCACCCATTGCCACAACGCCAGGATCAGCAGCCAGACGGCGAAGTTCCTCGACATCATAGTCTTCGGCTTGATTTAGCGGGTGTACGCCACAGGAGTAAGCAACGTTATGGCGCTCACCCACCAACTGACGCATATCGCGATAACCTTCAAGCGTCGTCGCAACCGCAAGGCAGAACTTCACATCGCGCGCGGCAGCTTTTTCCAGAACGTCATCAACACTTTTATGAAGAGATTGGTAATCGAGGCCATCAAGATGGCAATGTGAGTCAACCAGGAACATACAGATACTCTTAAAGATGGAATCCAGGAAGGAGTGCACCAGGTTGCATTAAACGCTCCCAGGTGAGTAATTTTTCAGTCAGTAATAATTCGCGGTTTACACCCACCACGCTGAGCAATAATTCACGACAGCTAAACCAGTCATGCAGTATGGCTTGTAACATCGCAGGGGTCGCGCTGTGGGCAAGGCTCATAACCAGAGTTTGCTGGTCATCGTTAGTTAGCCACGCGCCCGCACCTTGCTGACATTTTAGTGCATCAACCAGCACAGAGCATAACCAGTGGATACGAACGGCTGCATCATCACTGTTCATCGCAGGCAGCAATGCCAGCATGTTTTTTGTGGCACAGGCTTCATTGAGTTTGTCGCATAACAGCTGGCGGTGTTTCCACTGTTCTGGCTGCAAAAGAGCCAGAGCGCCCGCAGGTGCGCCTGAACTCAAACGCAAGGCGGCACGCAGCTGTGTGTTATCAAGGGTGATTTCCCGTGCCAGCCAGGCAAGGGCAAAATTTTCGTCCGGTGGAGTCAAATACCAGTACAAGCAGCGGCTTCTGAGCGTGGCGGGTAAACGAGCCGGTTCGCGGCTACCCAGGAAAAACCAGGTGTTCGCTGGCGGCTCTTCAAGCGTTTTTAACAGCGCATTGGCAGCCGCTTCAGTAAGCAGCCCGGCATCTTCAAGCCAGACGACTTTTGCCCCACCCTGCTGAGCATGGCTGTAGAGCTTCTCAGTAATTTCGCGGATGGCATCAATGCCAAGGCTTGATTTGCCCTTCTCAGGCGCAACCACATAGCTGTCCGGGTGTGTACCGGCCTGCATCAACTGGCAACTGCGACACTGGCCGCAGCTTTTACTCCCTTGCGGTTTCTGGCACATCAACCAGCGGGTGAGCGCGTAAATTAACGCGTCATCACCCATACCGGCTAATGAATGAAGCAGTAATGCATGGTGCCCACGCCCGGCCTGATACTGGCTGAGGATTTGCTCAAAAGGCGCGCGTAACCATGGATACCATTTCATTACGCCAGCCCCTTAGCCCACTCAAGTACGGCACTGCGCACGTCTTGTGAAACCTCATCCAGCGATTGTGTTGCATCAATCGTACGGATACGGCTGTCGGCTGCGGCAAGTTCAAGGTAGCGGGCACGAGTACGGTTAAAGAAGTCGATAGACTCCTGCTCGATGCGATCGAGTTCACCACGCGCACGCGCACGTGTCAGGCCCACTTCTGGCGTGACATCAAGATAAATGGTCAGGTCCGGGTAAAAATCACCGAGCACCGTATTACGCAGCGCCATGAGTAATTCTTGATCGATACAACGACCACCGCCCTGATAAGCCTGAGTCGACAAATCATGACGGTCACCGATGACCCATGCGCCACGCGACAGCGCCGGTTTGATAACCGTTTCAACCAGCTGCACACGTGCTGCGTAGAACATCAGCACTTCGGCTTTATCAGTAACGATTTCGTCACCGATACCTTTGTTGTTCAATGTCAGCTCGCGCAATCTTTCCGCAAGAGGTGTGCCGCCGGGTTCACGTGTGAACACCAGATCGGTTACGCCCAGCTCTTTTAAAGTCGCAACGACCACGTTATGCGCGTTAGTTTTCCCTGCTCCTTCGAGCCCTTCAATGACGATAAATTTACTGACCATTCTTATCCTTCAGCGCTTTGATATACACCTGCACAGCCTGGTTATGGCCTGCAAGGTTGGTATTGAATGTGTGGCCGCCCTTTCCATCCGCGACAAAATAGAGATACGGTGTTTTCGCCGGGTGAGCCGCAGCCTGTAGCGAGGCGTTGCCTGGGATCGCAATCGGTCCAGGCGGCATGCCGCTAATCACGTAAGTATTATACGGCGTAGGCGTTTCGAGGTCTTTACGTGACAGTTTACCATTATAGCTTTCACCCATACCGTAAATTACCGTTGGGTCAGTTTGTAAACGCATGCCGATACGCAGACGGTTGATGAACACCGAAGCAACCTGGTCGCGCTCTGCTGCAACAGCCGTTTCTTTCTCAATGATCGAGGCCATCGTCACCAAATCATTTTGAGTTTTATACGGCAGCCCTTCTTTTTTGCCATCCCACGCAACCTGAACCGCTTTGACCATCCGCTCATGAGCACGTTTTAGCAGTGCGATATCTGTCGTATTTGCGGTGTACAGCCAGGTGTCAGGGAAGAACCAGCCCTCGACCCATTCCGGGTGTTCAAATTTTAAGGCTTCGGCAACCGTGGCGTAGCTATCATCTTTAAGCGTGTGCTGAATGTATGGCGCTTCGCGCAATTGCTTCAACCAGTCGCTCAGGCGCGTCCCCTCAACAAAGCGAATCGGGAACTGCGCTTCTTTGCCACTCGCTAACAGTTTGAGCATTTCGCGCACTGTCATTTGCGGCGTAAACCGATAGGTGCCCGCTTTGAACTTAGCCAGATCAGGCTCGACTTTCAGCAGCCACTGGAAAACGCGTGGGCGGTTAAGCAACTTTTCATCATACAGCTGCTTCCCCAGCGCCAGACGACCCGTGCCCGGTTTAAGGGTAAAAATGGTTTCTTGAGCAAGGGTCAGATGGCTGTTGGCTAGCTGGCGGACTTTGTATAAGCCAACGCCTACCGCCACGCCGAATACCACTAACAGCAGCAGAAAGAAACGTAGCATCTTTTTCATCGTTAATCGGTTACTCACAAAGTGGTGCTAAAAATTGATAAAGCTCGCGAGATTCAAATCGCCATAATTCAGCCTGATTCACAGGGACAACCGGCATCAATGCATTGCAAATAAGTAACTCGTCGGCTTGAGCCAGACTTTCAGGACGCTCCCGGACTTGTGTAACTTGCCAGGAAGAGTCTGCAAGGCAGGCAATAATATGCTGGCGCATCGTGCCGTTTACACCAGATTTATCCATATAAGGGGTAAAGACCTGAGATCCTTTACGCCAGAATAAATTAGCGGCACAGCATTCCGTAAGCCACCCATCACTGTCAAGAACCAGAGCTTCCTGGGCTTGCGTCTGTTCAAGATGCGTACGAATCAGCACTTGCTCGAGCCGGTTCAGGTGTTTTATTCCGGCAAGATGGGGGTTAATGCCCAATCTGACAGGGCTTAAGGCAAGGCTAATGCCCTGCTCGCGCCATTGCGGGTAAAACGAAGGATAAGTAGAGACGCAGAGTAGACGTGTCGGATGGAGGCAATTGGCGGCGCTGTATCCACGCCCGCCACTACCACGCGTAATCATCACTTTCAGCACCGCATGTTGTTCAGACGATGCAAGCTGCTGCATTTCACTTTCAAGCAGTGACCATTCGACAAACGGGATAAGGAGTTTTTCACAGGCTTGTTGTAAACGGTCAAGATGCTGCGCCAAAAAGCGCACGCTGCCGTCTTTGACCCTTGCCGTTGTGAAACAGCCATCACCAAACTGCACGGCGCGATCGTTTGCCGGAAGATTTGCCGTCAACTCACCATTGATTAAATACATCATCGTTCCTCAATGTTCCGTGAATTAAGAGTGCCAGTGAGAATGGTGCAGCAAAAGAGGGATATTTAAGATGTATAAAGGGCTCGCAAGCGAGCCCTTTATTATCAGCCAATCAGACCTTTTTAAAGATCAACGAGCCGTTTGTACCACCAAACCCGAAGGAGTTACACAGGGTGTACTCCATTCCTTTTACCTGGCGTGCAACATGAGGAACAAAGTCCAGATCGCAACCTTCGTCAGGATTATCGAGGTTAATGGTTGGTGGAACCACTTGATCACGCAGTGCAAGGATAGAGTAGATTGACTCTACAGCCCCTGCAGCACCCAATAAGTGACCGGTCATAGACTTGGTTGAGCTCACCAGAACACGGTAGGCATCTTCACCAAAAATAGTCTTAACCGCTTGTGTTTCGGCTTTGTCACCCGCTGGCGTTGAAGTGCCATGTGCATTGACATAGCCCACCATGCCAGGAGTAATACCTGCATCACGCAGAGCATTTTCCATAGCCAGTGCAGCACCTGCCCCTGTTTCTGGCGGAGAAGTCATGTGATAAGCATCGCTACTCATACCAAAACCAACGACTTCTGCGTAGATCTTCGCGCCACGTTTCTTAGCATGTTCGTACTCTTCGAGTACCATCATGCCCGCGCCATCACCCAGCACAAAACCATCACGGTCTTTATCCCACGGGCGGCTTGCCGCTTGCGGGTTATCATTGCGGGTAGATAAAGCACGCGCAGCACCGAAGCCACCCACGCCCAACGGAGTACTGGCTTTTTCTGCACCACCTGCCAGCATAGCGTCTGCATCACCATAAGCGATGATACGCGCTGCCTGACCGATGTTATGCACACCAGAAGTACACGCTGTAGCAATGGAAATGCTTGGACCACGTAGGCCGAACATAATGGTCAGGTGACCTGCCACCATATTCACGATAGTCGACGGCACAAAGAATGGGCTGATCTTACGTGGACCACCGTTAACCAGCGAGGAGTGGTTCTCTTCGATAAGACCCAGACCACCAATACCAGAACCAATTGCGGCGCCGATACGGATTGCATTCTCTTCCGTTACTTCCAGACCAGAATCCAGCATGGCCTGGTGGCCAGCAACAATTCCATATTGAATGAAGGCATCCATTTTGCGCTGTTCTTTGCGCGAAATGATGTCGTCACAGTTAAAATCCTTTACTAAGCCAGCAAATTTCGTTGCATAGGCGGTAGTATCGAAATGGTCGATTAGGCTGATGCCACTCTGACCGGCAAGGAGAGCTTTCCAGGTAGACTCTACGGTATTGCCGACAGGAGACAACATGCCCAGTCCGGTCACAACTACACGACGCTTAGACACGTTTGTCCTCCAGGGAGGGAAAAAATAGTACTAGTGGGACAATTAGATAAAACTCAGGCGGTCGAATGACCGCCTGGAGATGTTCACTTACGCTTGGTGACCGTTGATGTAATCAATGGCAGCCTGAACGGTGGTGATTTTCTCAGCTTCTTCGTCCGGAATCTCAGTATCAAACTCTTCTTCCAGAGCCATTACCAGCTCAACGGTGTCAAGAGAATCAGCGCCCAGGTCCTCTACGAAGGAAGCGGAGTTGATAACTTCTTCCTGCTTAACGCCCAGTTGTTCGCCGATAATTTTCTTAACGCGTTCTTCGATAGTGCTCATACTCTTAAATTTCCTATCAAAACTCGCTTTCGCGATGGTTTTCGTAGTGTATAAAATGTTGAAAAAGATGCAACTAAATCCCGGCAGGTCATACCACGATTTTACGCTATTTTGCGGGCATTCGCCCAAATAACGCAAATACTTTGTATCGTGGTTAAACCATATACATTCCGCCATTGACGTGCAGGGTCTCACCAGAGATGTAACCCGCCTCGTCAGAGGCTAAAAATGCAACAGCACTGGCGATTTCTTTTGCGTCGCCTAAACGACCCGCTGGAACTTCCGCCAGTATACCCGCACGCTGGTCTTCCGACAGCGCACGCGTCATGTCCGTTTCAATAAAGCCCGGAGCAACAACGTTTACAGTAATACCACGTGACGCAACTTCGCGCGCCAGAGATTTACTGAAACCGATCAGACCCGCTTTCGCCGCAGCGTAGTTTGCCTGACCAGCATTTCCCATGGTACCAACCACAGAACCAATAGTGATAATACGACCATGACGCTTTTTCATCATAGCGCGCATTACCGCTTTTGACAGACGGAAAACTGATGACAGATTGGTTTCGATGATATCGTTCCATTCGTCATCTTTCATGCGCATTAACAGATTATCACGAGTGATACCGGCATTATTGACCAGAATGTCAACTTCGCCAAATTCTGCGCGAATATTTCCTAAAACAGCTTCAATTGACGCCGGATCGGTCACATTCAGCATGTAGCCTTTACCGTTATCGCCCAGATAATCACTGATCGCTTGCGCACCGCTTTCGCTGGTCGCAGTACCGATAACTTTTGCACCACGGGCCACTAAGGTTTCCGCGATTGCACGGCCAATACCGCGACTTGCGCCGGTTACCAGCGCAATTTTTCCTTCAAAACTCATGGGTTTCCCTCGTCTTATTGCTCGAGCGCAGCTGACAACGCTACCGGCTCGTTAATTGCCGATGCAGTCAGAGTGTCAACAATACGTTTTGTCAGGCCAGTCAATACTTTACCAGGCCCTACTTCCAGCAACTGGGTCACGCCCTGTGCTGCCATAAATTCTACTGATTGGGTCCACTGTACCGGATTGTAGAGCTGGCGAACCAGAGCACTACGGATAGCTTCTGGCGTAGTTTCACATTTCACGTCGACGTTGTTCACAACAGGAACAACAGGCGCGTTGAAAGTGATATTTTCCAGCGCAACAGCAAGCTTATCAGCCGCAGGTTTCATCAGTGCGCAGTGAGACGGCACGCTAACCGGTAATGGCAGAGCGCGTTTTGCGCCGGCGGCTTTACAAGCAGCACCCGCACGCTCTACAGCGTCTTTGTTCCCTGCAATCACAACCTGGCCTGGTGAATTAAAGTTCACCGGAGAAACCACTTCACCTTGAGCGGCTTCTTCACAGGCTTTAGCAATAGACGCATCATCAAGACCGATGATGGCATACATTGCGCCAGTGCCCGCAGGAACCGCTTCTTGCATCAATTTGCCGCGTAATTCAACCAGACGCACTGCATCTGCAAAATCAATGACGCCAGCACAAACCAGAGCAGAGTATTCGCCCAGGCTGTGGCCTGCCATCATTGCAGGGGTTTTACCGCCCTGCTGCTGCCATACACGCCACAGTGCAACAGAAGCTGTCAGCAATGCAGGCTGAGTCTGCCAGGTTTTGTTCAGTTCTTCAGCCGGGCCTTGTTGGGTCAGAGCCCACAAATCATAGCCCAGTGCATCAGAAGCTTCACGGAAGGTTGCTTCAACAACAGGATTAGCTGCTGCGATTTCTGCCAGCATGCCTACCGCTTGCGAACCTTGCCCTGGAAAAACAAAAGCAAATTGAGTCATGGTTAAATCCCTAATAATCAAAAACGAACCAGTGCTGAACCCCAGGTAAAGCCGCCGCCGAAGGCTTCCAGCAATACCAGTTGGCCACGTTGAATTCGACCATCACGCACAGCTTCGTCAAACGCTGCCGGTACAGAGGCCGCAGAGGTGTTACCGTGACGATCAAGGGTCACAACCACATTATCCAATGACATGCCAAGTTTCTTGGCCGTGGCGCTGATAATGCGCAAGTTAGCCTGATGCGGTACCAGCCAATCGAGATCAGAACGATCCAGATTATTCGCCTCAAGTGTCTCATCAACAATGTGTGCAAGCTCGGTCACCGCGACTTTAAAGACTTCATTACCGGCCATCGACAGGTGAATCGAATTTTCTGGATTCACACGATCAACATTCGGTAGCGTCAGCAGTTCACCATAGCTACCATCAGCATGCAGGTGGGTTGAAATGATACCCGGCTCTTCAGAAGCACTCAGTACAACCGCCCCCGCACCATCACCAAAAATAATAATGGTGCCACGATCGGTAGGATCGCAAGTACGAGCCAGCACATCAGAACCAATAACCAGCGCATGTTTTACTGCACCGGACTTCACATATTGGTCTGCCACGCTCAGTGCATAGGTAAAACCAGCGCAAGCGGCAGCGACATCAAATGCAGGGCAGCCTTTAATCCCTAACATTGCCTGCACCTGGCAGGCAGCACTTGGGAAAGCGTGAGTTGAAGACGTTGTGGCAACGATAATCAGCCCAATTTCAGACTTGTCGATTTCTGCCATTTCAAGCGCACGCTCAGCCGCTGCAAAAGCCATCGTTGCAACGGTTTCATCTGGCCCAGCAATTCGACGTTCACGAATACCTGTACGGGTGACAATCCACTCGTCAGAAGTATCCACCATTTTTTCCAGGTCGGCGTTGGTCCGCACGTGTTCAGGCAGATAGCTGCCCGTACCAATAATCTTCGTATACATGTACGTCAGTCACTCTTTGGTAATATACCCGCATTTTCAGATGCAGTTGCGTTAGCTGCGCCCACTCACCCCAGTCACATGGTTAACTATGTTCCTGAGGATTCCTGAACTTGCCGCTTTCCTGCATCCCTAAACCTGCTGGGTAGACAGATTCCAGGCGGGCAGCAATCCTTATTGGGACTTGCCGCTCCACCGCCTGCACTGCCTGTTCAATCGCCACAGCAAACGCTCGCTGATTAGCAGCTCCGTGACTCTTAATCACTGTGCCGCGCAATCCTAACAGACAGGCGCCATTATACTGGTCGGGGTTGAGGTGACTGAATCGCCTGGTCAGGCTTTTTTGTAACCAATGTTTCAATATAATTAGCCACCACGACCTTTTTTTCCCTTCGCCTTGCGATTTCAAAAGCGAAAGGAACATTCTCACAACCCCTTCCATTGTCTTGAGGGTGACGTTTCCGACAAAACCATCGCACACCAGCACATCGGTTTTTCCCGTCAACAACTCATTCGCTTCAAGATAACCAATATAGTTGATAGAAGGCATTGTTTTTAATAACGCTGAGGCATCGCGAATACTATCAAGACCTTTTGTCTCTTCTTCGCCAATGTTCAGCAGCGCGACACGTGGAGAGTTAATGCCGAGGAGTTCCTCCGCCATCACCGACCCCATAATCGCAAATTGCACCAGCATATTACTGTCACAATCCACATTCGCGCCGAGATCTAGCACGACTGTTTTGCCTTTTTGCTGATGCGGTAACACCGTCATCAACGCCGGGCGCTCAATCCCTTCAATTGGCTTGAGCAATAATTTTGCCAGGCCCATCAGGGCTCCGGTGTTTCCTGCACTGACGCAAGCTTCTGCGCGCCCTTCTTTGACTAACTCAAGTGCCACTCGCATTGAGGATCCGCGACTATTGCGGATCGCTTGCGAAGGCCTTGCATCACTGGCAATAACCGACTCAGCAGGAACTATCTGCGCGCGTGAGCGTTTTTCAAAATCAGCTTTGGCAAGTAATGGCGTGATGGCGTCGGGATCGCCGACTAATAGAAGGTTTAGTTGAGAGTTAGAGTCCAGTGCCTGCAATGCTGCAGGCACTGTCACGGAAGGACCGAAGTCCCCACCCATGGCATCTAACGCAAGGGTTAGACGTCTCAAGGTATCGCCAATTACTTAGCGATAACCTTGCGACCGCGGTAGAAACCGTCGGCGGTGATGTGGTGACGCAGATGAGTTTCGCCAGAAACTTTGTCTACGGATACTGCAGCTGTAGTCAGCGCGTCATGGGAACGACGCATGCCACGTTTGGAACGGGTTGGTTTATTCTGTTGTACGGCCATGGACCTTACTCCTCAATTACTTATGCTTTAAACTGGCTAATACGGCAAATGGGTTTGGTTTCTCCGCCTCGGAAGGCAGTTTGCCAAATACCATGTCCGCCTCGGACACTTCACAGTGTTCAGAATCATGCACCGGAACAACTGGCAAGGAGAGGATAATTTCATCTTCAACCAACGCCAAAAGATCGATTTCACCAAATTCGTTGACCTGAACTGGTTCATATCCTTCCGGGAGTGCTTCAGCCTGCTCGTCTTTGACGATCGGGCTAAAACAATACTGCGTGTAAACCTGATGGGCAAACGGCTTTCCGCAACGCTGACATGCCAATGTAACCGAAACCTTCGCATCACCAGTAATAACTGCGAGGCGTTGGTTATCGATGGCAAATGACATTTCGCATTCCACATCAGTGTCTACACTGACTACGAATTCGGCGACACGCTCTACCTGAATAGGGGTGTAAACACCCGTGTAATCAAGGCGTTTTTGAGCCGTACGAACCGGATCGAGAGTCAGGGGTAATTTTACTTTTTGCATAGGGCGCGCATATTAACTTTGTAACGTCATAGAGTCAAAGAAAAAGGCCTCATAACAGCGCCTTTTCTACCCGAATAGATTTCTAATTTCAGGAAGACGGACTGTGTAAAACCCAACGGCACAGAAGACTATGTAGCCAGGTTGAACAAACTCCGCCAACGCACCTGCAATCTGAAAGATAAAGGGTATGCCATTTATTCGCACACATTGCGGTGGCACAGTTTAAAATGCCTTTACTCGGATCGCTATCATTAATGAAAAAAATATGACTCAAATAGTACTGGCCTCAACTTCTCCCTGGCGCCGTGAGTTGCTGGAAAAACTGGAAATACCCTTTACAACCGCGGCTCCACAGGTCGATGAAACCCCGTTAGCTGGCGAAGATGCCCGCCAGCTCGTCATGCGACTGGCACAAGCCAAAGCACAGGCATTGAGCAAGGAATATCCAAATCATCTGATTATTGGCTCGGATCAGGTCTGCGTATTAGACGCAAAGATCGTCGGTAAGCCACACACGGAAGAAAAAGCCGTGGAACAATTGATGATTGCGCGTGACAGTATTGTCACTTTTTATACCGGGCTGGCGCTTTATAACTCCGCAGCAGGGAATTTACAGGTGATTTGTGAGCCATTTGATGTGCATTTTCGCCAACTAAGTGAGCAAGAAATCTGCAACTACGTGCTTAAAGAGCAGCCTCTGCACTGTGCAGGTAGCTTCAAGTGTGAAGGTTTGGGGATCACATTATTCGATCGCTTATCTGGAAAGGATCCCAATACGTTAGTGGGACTTCCGCTGATTAGCTTGTGCGAGATGTTGCGCAATGAAGGGTGTAACCCATTGCTGATGTGATAAAAAAAGGTGGATAAGCACATGCTTCATCCACCTTTTATACGAGAAGCGCAACGCTTACTCGGCAAACAACTAATTAACCTGCGTTACGCAAAACATTCAGGCAACGCTTTAATTGCTCATCCAACGGCGCTTCCACTCGCATAATTTCGCCAGTGTTTGGATGGGTGAAACGCAAGGCCGCTGCGTGCAGGAACAAGCGGTTCAGGCCCGTTCCAGCAAGTTGCTTATCAAATTCACGGTCACCGTATCGGTCGTCAAACGCGATCGGGTGGCCTGCGTGCAACGTGTGCACACGAATCTGGTGAGTACGCCCGGTGATCGGGCTGCAACGCACCAGTGTCGCAAATGCGTAACGCTCTTCAACTTTAAAACGCGTCTCGGAAGGTTTCCCTTCGCTATTGACCCGCACAATGCGCTCGCCGCTTTGCAAAATATTCTTAAGTAAAGGAGCCTGCACCGCTTTCACATGCGATTGCCATTGGCCGCGAACCAATGCCAGATAATCCTTTTGCATCCCTTTTTCACGCAGTTGCTCATGCAGTGAACGCAATGCGGAGCGTTTCTTGGCAACCAGCAAAATCCCGGACGTATCACGGTCCAGACGGTGGACGAGCTCAAGGAAACGCGCTTCCGGACGCAAAGCACGCAAGCCTTCAATCACGCCGAAGCTCAGACCACTACCGCCATGAACCGCCGTACCCGATGGCTTATTCAGCACCAGGATATGGTCGTCTTCATAAACAATCGCAGCCGTCAGCGCCGCCACTTTTTGCAGATGCGGGGAAACCGCCTCTTCTTCACGTTCAGCAACGCGCACCGGAGGAATGCGGATTTCGTCACCGTCCTGAATTTTATATTCAGGCTTGATGCGTTTTTTATTCACGCGCACTTCGCCTTTACGCAAAATGCGATAAATCATACTTTTTGGTACGCCTTTTAAGCGCGCGAGCAAAAAGTTGTCGATACGCTGCCCGGCTTCATCGGAAGAAATGGCAACGATTTGTACTGAAGGTGTCTGAGTTTTCATGGTCGGCGATTCTAAATAGCGTGCGCGGATAGCGCCACTCATTTTTATGTGCTTAACTGAGAAACTGCCTGGTTTTAAGTCGCCTGACTCCTCTTTTTCAAATTTCTGCGACATGCAGCGAAAAAGTGAGTTAAAAAACTGTAAGAAACGAGGCATCAAAGGCAAAAGTCATCTTGCTATAATAAGGTTAGCAATGGAATAATGTTGCGGTTTTCCGTGTTGATACTTGTTAGAACAAGGAATTTGCGGAATTACCAGTTTTGCCTGAATGTTCATCCACGCAGCAATGGCGTAAGACGTATTGAACTTTCATGCAGTTAGCGGGCTGCGGGTTGCAGCCTGGCCGGTAAATGGAATCAACGCTTGCGAAACTTTTCCAAGGCTTGTTCCCACGATAATTGCGCTGTATTTCCGTATGAAATACAGGCTACCGACACTTTGCGCCTCTCAGCAAGCGACAACCGTGAGGTTGGCGACTTAATGCGTTTAGTCACGAGGCCATCGGTTCACTCCCGGTCAGCGTCACCATGCCCGTAGCTCTGTCACCAATGTAAGAATAATGAGTAAGTTACGATGAAAAGAATGCTAATAAACGCGACTCAGCAAGAAGAGTTGCGTGTCGCCCTTGTAGATGGGCAGCGTCTGTACGACCTGGATATTGAAAGTCCTGGCCACGAACAGAAAAAAGCCAACATCTATAAAGGCAAAATCACCCGTATTGAACCAAGTCTGGAAGCGGCTTTTGTAGATTACGGCGCGGAACGACATGGTTTCCTTCCTCTTAAAGAAATTGCCCGCGAATATTTCCCGTCTAATTATTCATCTCATGGCCGCCCAAACATCAAAGATGTTCTGCGCGAAGGTCAGGAAGTGATTGTTCAGATTGATAAAGAAGAACGTGGTAATAAAGGTGCAGCCTTAACCACCTTTATCAGCCTGGCAGGAAGTTATTTGGTACTGATGCCGAACAACCCACGTGCTGGTGGTATTTCCCGCCGCATCGAAGGTGACGACCGTACCGAATTGAAAGAAGCCCTTTCCTCCCTGGAACTGCCAGATGGCATGGGTCTGATTGTACGTACTGCTGGCGTGGGTAAATCCGCTGAAGCACTGCAATGGGATTTAAGCTTCCGCCTGAAGCACTGGGAAGCTATCCAGAAAGCGGCAGAAAATCGCCCGGCACCTTTCCTTATTCATCAGGAAAGCAACGTTATCGTGCGTGCTTTCCGTGATTATTTGCGTCAGGACATCGGTGAAATTCTTATCGATAACCCGAAAGTACTCGAACTGGCTCGCCAGCATATCGGTGCATTGGGTCGCCCAGACTTCAGCAGCAAAATTAAGCTCTACACCGGTGAAATCCCGCTGTTTAGCCACTACCAGATTGAGTCGCAGATTGAATCCGCTTTCCAGCGTGAAGTGCGTCTGCCATCCGGTGGCTCAATTGTTATTGACTCCACCGAAGCGTTAACCGCCATCGACATCAACTCCGCGCGCGCAACTCGCGGTGGCGATATCGAAGAAACGGCCTTCAATACCAACCTTGAAGCTGCTGATGAAATCGCGCGCCAACTGCGTTTGCGTGACCTCGGCGGCCTGATTGTTATCGACTTCATCGACATGACTCCTGTGCGCCACCAGCGTGCTGTTGAGAACCGTCTGCGTGAAGCCGTGCGCCAGGACAGGGCTCGTATCCAGATTAGCCATATCTCTCGTTTTGGCCTGCTGGAAATGTCGCGTCAGCGTCTCTCCCCTTCTTTGGGTGAGTCCAGCCACCATGTCTGCCCGCGTTGTAGCGGTACAGGTACCGTGCGTGACAACGAATCCATGGCACTCTCCATTCTGCGTCTGATTGAAGAAGAAGCGCTGAAAGAGAACACCCAGGAAGTTCACGCGATTGTTCCGGTGCCGATTGCTTCTTACCTGCTGAACGAAAAACGTGATGCGGTAAGCGCGATTGAAACCCGTCAGGGCGGCGTGAAAGCCATCATCGTTCCTAACGATCAGATGGAAACACCACACTACTCCGTACTGCGCGTGCGTAAAGGCGAAGAGACCAAAACGCTGAGCTACATGCTGCCAAAACTGCATGAAGAAGAGATGGCGATGCCTTCTGATGAAGAGTACGCCGAGCGTAAACGCCCTGAGCAACCCGCGCTGGCTACTTTTGTTATGCCTGACGTGCCACCGGCTCCGCCAGAGACGGCCCCTGTTGCAACGCCTGCACCAGTGGCTAAGCCTGCGGTCGCGAAAGCAGTTACAGCAGAACAACCTGGCTTAATTAGCCGCTTCTTTAGTGCGTTGAAAAACCTGTTCGCAGGCGAACCTGGCACCGAAAACAAAGAAGTTCAGGAAGCGAAACCAGCTGAGACTGAAGGCCAACGTCAAGGTCAGGATCGCCGTAATAACCGTCGCCAGAATAACCGCCGTGACCGTAACGATCGTGGCGATCGCAACAACCGCGATCGTGATAATCGTGGCGAAGGCCGTGGTGAAAACCGCAGCGAAAATCGTGATAACCGTGAGCCGCGTGAAAACCGCGATCGCGACGATAACCGCCGTAATCGCCGCCAGGGTCAGCAGCAAAATGCTGAAGTTCGTGAAAACCGCCCGAACGTTGTTGTTGAAGAAGCTGAGAAGCCTAAAGCACGTGACGAGCAGCAGCCACGTCGTGAGCGCAACCGTCGTCGTAGCGATGACAAACGCCAGGCACAGCAAGAAGTTAAAGTTCTGCAGCGTGATGAAGTGGTTGAAGTTGAAGTTGAAGCTGAGACCGAGCAGGAAGAACGCGTCCAGGTTATGCCGCGCCGTAAACAGCGCCAACTGAGCCAGAAAGTTCGCTTCGAATCTGCACAAGATTCTGTTGCGGAAGTTGTGGTGACGCCTGACGTTGCAGAGCCAGCCGCAGCACCTGCTGCCCGTACCGAACTGGCTACCATTCCGTTACCGGCTGTTATCGAGAAATCTGCTGTTGAGCAAGAAGACAACAACGATTCTCGTAACGACTCTAACGGTATGCCGCGTCGTTCCCGTCGTTCACCACGTCACTTACGTGTCAGTGGCCAACGTCGTCGTCGCTATCGTGATGAGCGTTACCCAACGCAGTCTCCGATGCCATTGATCGTTGCTTGTGCCTCTCCTGAACTCGCATCTGGTAAAGCCTGGATTAGTTACCCGATTGCCCGCACTCATGAAGAGAACCAGTACGACAACGTTGAACGTACCCCAGTCTTCGTTTCTCACGAGCAAGAAGTGCCAGAGGTGTTTATTTCACAACCTGTTGCTCAGGAAGTGGCTGCGGTAGCGCAATCTGTTGTTGAAACTGGACATGTTGAAACTGTACGCGTTGAAGCCGCGCCGGTTGAGACTGCCAAAGTTGAAACGACGCATCCGGAAGTGATTGCAACTTCAGTGAACGAACAACCGCATCTGATTGCTGCTCAAGACGACGTTGTCGCAGAGCAAGTCATTGAAGAAGTTGCTCCGGTTCAGGATCACGTTGCTGTAGAAACACAGCAACAACAAGCGGCTGAAATCGCAGAGCAAGCCCCGGTAGTGGTTGAACAGACCGCGCCAGTTGCTCCGGTAGAAGAAGCTAAACCGGTTGAAGTGACTGAAACTGTTGCCGAAGTACAGCCTGAAGCGAAGGCTGTCGTGCCTGAACCACAAGTTGTTGCTCCAACGGTTGCACCGGTAGTGGCTCATGTGACTAAGCATGCAACTGCACCAATGACTAAAGCACCTGCGCCGGAATACGCCCCGGAAGCGCCACGTCAAAGCGATTGGGTCCGCCCAACGTATGACTTCAGTGGTCGCGGTTCTGCTGGTGCCACCAGTGCGACGCACCAGGCAACAGCACCTGCTACACGCCCAAAAAGCGCTGAGTAATCGCTAAGCGTTGCTAAAAAGCCGATCCGGAAACGGGTCGGCTTTTTTATTTCTGTTTATCACCACTAATCTGACCGACACCAGCAATCAGCCTCTTCTCCCAATCGCTTAGCACCAACACCCCCCATTTTCAGGCAAAAAAAAGCCCACTTCGGGGTGATGAAGTGGGCAGATAAAGCGTGCCATAGCACGCCTAAATTGGTGAAACTTTACTTATTCAGCTGGAACAGGGACATTCCCTGCATATCGCTGAACGCTTTATATGAAGCCTGAAGGGCTGCCTGTTGCATCACATAGGAAGAGATTGCTGAGTTCCAGTCAACATCAACCAGGTCACTCATTTGCTGAGACTGTCCCAACGCACGGTCGCTTCCTAACTCATCAAGTTTATCCAACTCATTAAGCTGTGTGCCAAGCTCCGCACGCACCGTCAACACGTTGTTAAGTGAGTTTTTCAGCCCACGGTTGGTTTTATCAATCGCATCGCTTAAAACTTGTTTACCTGCATCATCCAGGTCTTGAGCGGGTTTCCTCAAGGTTTCAATAGCAGAATCAAGCATGTTGAACAAATTGGTTTCGGAATCACCCGTACCTGCTGGCTCCGGCACCGCATTGCTGGTCAGTGAGTTGAAGACTTGCGTACCCGTGTGGCCAATCGTCATGGTGCGCGAAGCATCAACCGACTGAGTCACCGCGGTATCACCGCCTGTATACGTAATGCTATTGGCCCCACCGCTAAACGGTGCTGAGTCCGTTTTATAGCCCGCAAAAATATAGCGCCCGTTGCCATCAGTACTATTGGCAAGGTTGAGGATTTGATTGCGAATACCTTCCAGATCGGTTGCCAGTGATGCGCGGTCGTCATCGCTTAACGTACCGTTACCGGCGTTAACGATTTTTTCCTGCGCAGACTGAATGGCTGTCGTCACCTGCCCCAGCACGTTTTCTTCCAGCGACACTTTTTGCGTGGCAAAGGTACGCGCCAGCGCATACTGGCTGTTTTGTGCCTGAGCCTGAGACAAGACGACGGCTTGCGATGCGGCAATCGGGTCATCAGAAGGTTTGGTGACACGTTTGCCGGTCGACATTTGCTCGCCGTAACGCAGCCACTCACTTTGCGCGTTGGTCACGCCACGCATATTCTGCTGGTACATCATTGCGGTACTGATACGCATACGCCAGATTCCTTAATTAACGGATGGACAGTAACGCATCAAACAATGTTGATGCCGTCTGGAGTACCTGAGCATTCGCCAGGTAATATTGTTGGAAACGCTGCAAGTTACCGTACTCTTCGTCAAGGTTGACGCCAGAGATGGATTGCTGTTGGTTACTCAACTGCGTGACCACGCTATCTTGTGTGGTACTGGTGACTTTCAGGGTGCTGGTTTTGTTACCCACATCACTCACCAGGCTGGCATACGCATCGTTAAACGATTTGTTGCCGTTGACGACTTTACTGCTCTGCAAATCCAACAGCGCCTGAGCATTACGGTTGTCGCTATCGCCCCCCGAAGGATTGGCCGCTAATGCCAACTCGCTTTCGTCGCTAATTAAGACTTTCATATTCACGACAACGTCTGAAACCGGCTTAACAATGAAACTGTCATTCTTCGTTGCAGGCGTACCGCTGATGTCGACTTTTAGCCCGTCGAAACTCAAACTTTTGTTGCCACTGCCATCATCGTCAGCGGTTGCTGAGAATGTCTTGTTGTCCGATAAACGCGTGATTTGCCAGTCAGGATCATTAAAAGCAATTTTGTAATCGCTGGACTGTACCGCCTTGCTGTCAGTCACTTTTGCAGTCAGCGTTGTCAATTGTGAGGCGTTTTTACTGTTGCTTAATACTGACGGGCCGCCGTAATCAAAGAAATCTTTGCCTACCGCACCATTGGCATCGATACCTTTACTATGTTGCTGGTTAATCGCATCAGAAAATGCCAGAGCCAATTGCCCAAGACGATTGCGGGCGCTGTCTAAATCCTGAGAACGGAAGGTCAACACGCCGCCCAGCGAGCCGCTATTGAGCTGGTTTTCTGGGATTTCAGTGGTGCCTGAAACAGGGTCAACATACGCAACAGTGGTACGTGAAGGGTCAGCGCTGGAAGCCACTGCCGCCAGTTTATTGGCTTTATCACCCTGCACCAGGTTTAAGCCGTTCGCGATGGACACGTTATATGTGCCGCCGTCCTGAACGCTAACTTCGACACCCACAATCTGGTTCAACTGGCTCACCAACTGGTCACGTTGGTCGAGCAAATCGTTAGGTGCGGCACCCGCACCCACGCCGGTCAGACGTGAAATCTGATTGTTCAGGTTCGCAATCTGGCTGGCATAATTATTGATTTGTTCCACGCTGCTTTGGATGCTGGTATTCACCTGCTTATCCTGATCGCGCAGATACTGATCGGTCACCTTAAACTGGTTTACCAGACCGTTGGCATTGCCAAGCAGCGCCTGGCGCGCAGCCGGGTCTTCAGAGTTACTGACCAGCGTTTGCAGGCCGGTGAAGAAGCTCTGCATCGTGGTTGCCAGCGTATTGGTGCTGCCCGACAGCATATTGTCAATCTTGGACATCTGCTGATACTGAGTACTCAGACCACTGCTTTGCGTTTGTGCCGCGCGCAGTTGGTTAGTGATGAACGCATCATATTCACGTTGCACACCGCTGACTTGCACGCCATTACCAATCCAACCACCTGCGCCAAGCGTACTTTTCGACTGAGCCAACACGGTAGTCTGGCGGGTATAGCCTGAGACGTTGTAGTTAGAAATGTTGTTACTGACAGTATTCAGTGCCGCCTGGGCAGCACCCAGGCCACTCATGGCACTGTTAATCAGGCTACTGGACATGAAATTTCCTTAGCGCGTTAATCACGATTCCTGTTGATAAGTATCGGCAGCGTCTGGCAACACTTGAGGTGTTAGCTCTAAATAATTCGAGTTGCAGGAAGGCGGCAAGGGAGCAACAAATTTGTCTGGAACAAATTTGAACGCTGCTTGCAGCGTCCCCAAAGGGGTAAGGCCCATGGATGGGCCGCATAATCCTCAGGAGCTTACATAAAGTAAGTGACTGGGGTTTGTGAGTGCAGCCAACGCACCTGCGGCTCGAAGTATGATGAGCTTCAGAATAAATTGGATAAGTCATTGCTATAAGCTTTTGCCACTTTCTCGCCCATCGCTTTCATCTGCTGAATCATGCCCGTCAGCTTGCGAGCATAGTTAGGGTCAGTCGCATAACCCGCGTTCTGCAAGGCTTGTGCGCCCTGCTCTGCGGTATTGGCATTGGTTACGGCGGCGTATCGCGGGTTGCGCGTCAGTAAGCCGACGTAGTCAGAAAGCGCTTCGAGATAGGAGCTATAGACTCGGAATTTAGCTTTCACCTTCTTCGCTTCACCGTTTTCATATTCGGTAGTGGTGATTTCCGTCGTCGGGCCTTTCCAACTTCCCGACGCTTTAACGCCAAACAAGTTAAAACTTGGCTCACCTTTTTCAGTCAGAATTTGGCGCTGCCCCCAGCCTGACTCCAGCGCGGCCTGCGCCAGAATCAGGTGATGAGGAATGCCGCTCTGTTCACTGGCAAGCCTTGCCGGTAATGAAAGCTGCGCCAGGAAGTCTTTACTGTCACCCGTAAGCGGCTCTTCGTTAGAAGGTACTTTTGGAATCGCCTGGCGCACCATTTGCGTTAAGGTCTGGTTCTGGAAAGTGGTCACGGTTTGTAGGTCAAACTTCATCGGCACTTTGCCTGCATCTTCCGATGGGTCAGCGTTGCCGCCCATCTGCTCGACCATCATATCGGCGAGCCCAAGCCCTTTGGAACTGAGCTGCTGGGCGATTTGCTGGTCATAGATGCTGGTGTACATGCGCGTCTGCTCGCTGCTAAACAAGCCATCTTTTGGCAGCGCTTCACGCATGCTTTTCAGCATCATCTGCACGAACATCCCCTCCACCTGGCGGGCAACCGACTTCATGTTGCCCTTAGGATCTTGCCCGGTTTTCGCTTTTAGCTCGTTAAGAGAGTTAGCATCCCACGCAGCATTCGCCAGTGACTGGGTATCGTTAAGCATCAGATGATTTCCACTTTGGCACGTAAACACCCGGCGGTTTGCATTGATTGCAGAATCGACATCAATTCCATTGGTGAAGCACCTAAGGTATTCAGTGCACGAACCACGTTATTCAGATTCGCGCTGGCGTTAACCCGTTGCAGTGCACCGCCGTTCTGACGCAGGTCGATTTGCGTTTGCGGCGTCACTACAGTTTGACCGCCACCGAATGGCGTATCGGGCTGACTCACCTGCGCCGAGCGGTTTACCGTCACAGACAGGTTACCCTGCGCCACAGCACAGGTATTGAGCGTCACTTCCTGGTTCATGACCACCGAACCGGTACGCGAGTTAATAATAACTTTGGCATCCTGCGCGGGCAGGTTGACCTCCAGGTTCTGGATATCTGCCAGCAAACGAACTTGCGAACTGTTACCGGTTGGCACACGAATCTGGATAGTACGGGCGTCTAACGCCGAAGCACTGCCAAACCCTCGCGAGCGGTTGATGGTGTCGGTGATTTGCTGTGCCAGCGTGAAATCGTCGTTGTTGAGTTGCAGGCTGATCATATTGCCGGAGCCAAACGTGCCCGGTAATTCACGTTCGATAACCGCACCGTCAGTGATGCGCCCGCCGTTGAGCTGGTTAACCTGAACGCTGCTGCCGCCGGCAGAAGCTCCAGCACCGCCCACCAGAATATTACCCTGAGCCAGCGCATAAACCTGGCTATCGGCACCTTTCAGCGGTGTCATCAACAATGTGCCGCCACGCAAGCTCTTGGCATTACCCATTGATGAAACCACCACATCAATATTTTGCCCGGAGCGTGCAAACGCCGGGTATTTCGCCGTCACCATAACGGCTGCCACGTTCTTCAGCTGCATGTTGGTGCCCGCTGGAACGGTTATCCCCAACTGTGACAGCATGTTGTTCAGTGTCTGAGTGGTAAACGGCGTTTGTGTGGTCTGGTCGCCCGTGCCATCCAGGCCAACCACCAGACCATAACCAATCAGGGAGTTCTCACGCACACCCTGAACCGTGGTCAGGTCGCGGATACGGTCAGCTTGCGCAAAGGTTGCCACCAGCATCAGCAGTCCGAATAAATATTTGGCCATGTTACCCCTCGCTTACATCGGCGATAAATTAAGGAAGAAGCGTTGCAACCAGCCCATGTTCTGCGCTTCATTGATATAGCCGTTACCGACATATTCGATGCGCGCATCCGCCACTTGTGTGGACGGCACGGTATTGGAGCCACTGATCGTGCGAGGATTCACCACACCTGAGAAACGAATAAATTCGGTGCCCTGATTAATGGCAATCTGTTTTTCACCCACGACGTGCAGGTTGCCGTTTGCCAGCACCTGATCCACCGTCACGGTTAACGTACCGCTAAAGGTGTTACTGGCATTTGCCCCACCTTTGCCGTTGAAACTGTTGCCGCCTGAAGCGTCTACGTCAGCACGGTTGTTACCGAACAAGCCTTCGAGATAACGCGGCGTGACGTCAAAGCCAAAGTTTGTTTTGCCATCACGACTGGCATTAGCCGACGAGCTTTTGCTGGCGCTGACATTTTCCTGAAGCACAATCGTCAGCGTGTCGCCAACGTTACGTGGACGGCGGTCTTCAAACAGGGGTTGATACCCGTAGTTCACCGGTTGTGCTGTCTGGAAAATAGAACCATTGACTACTGGCGCAGGGCCAGGCACTGGTTGGGCCGTTGTTGCCCCTTCAACCAGCGGTTTAGTTGGTATCAGCGCGCAGCCAGTTGTGGCGAGCACCAGACACATCACGATAGGACGGAGAACCATTGGGTTTTGCATTGCTTTCATCTTCAGTTCATTACGCGATTGGATGCCGGCGCGAAAAATCACACCGGCAACCGCCTTACAGTTGCGTCAACTTTTGCAGCATCTGGTCGGTCGTAGAAACAGCTTTACTGTTGATTTCGTAGGCGCGCTGAACCTGGATCATATTCACCAGTTCTTCAGCCACGTTTACGTTAGAGGTTTCAACATACCCCTGGTACAAAAGCCCCGCGCCGTTAAGCCCTGGGGTGCTTTCGTTTGGCGTACCGGACGACTGGGTTTCGGCATACAAGTTCTCGCCCAGGCTTTCCAGACCCGTGTCATTCATAAAGGTGGTCAGGTTGAGCTGCCCAACCTGAACCGGCTGCGCCTGCCCCTGCTGAGTCACACTCACAATGCCATCGCGGCCCACGGTAATCGTCAGAGCATTCGCCGGGATAGTGATCGCAGGCTGAACCTGGAAACCACCCGCCGTCACCAGTTGACCGTTCTGGTCCACCTGGAATGAGCCGTCACGGGTATAGGCGCTGGTGCCATCCGGCAATTGCACCTGGAAAAAACCCTGGCCTTTAATCGCAACGTCTTTGCTGTTGTTGGTCTGCGACAGGTTGCCCTGGCTGTGCAGGCGTTCGGTCGCGACCGGACGTACACCCGTACCAATCTGCAAACCGGATGGCAGCGTCGTCTGTTCAGACGATTGCGCACCAGGCTGGCGAATTGTTTGATAAAGAAGATCTTCAAACACCGCGCGTTGACGCTTAAAACCATTGGTGGAGACGTTTGCCAGGTTGTTGGCAATCACATCCATGTTGGTTTGCTGGGCATCAAGGCCAGTTTTTGCGATCCATAAAGAACTGATCATTTTGAATTCCTGTTAGTTTCGCGGCTGATTATCACGTCATCGACAACAGCT
The DNA here is from genome assembly GCF_001654925.1 of Buttiauxella brennerae ATCC 51605. GTDB lineage: Bacteria > Pseudomonadota > Gammaproteobacteria > Enterobacterales > Enterobacteriaceae > Buttiauxella > Buttiauxella brennerae. Next base: position 70,590 of record NZ_LXER01000007.1, on the reverse strand, counting down.
GATTGGCACGCTGTTCGTTTTCATCAACGCTTGAAATAATCTTCATCTGCATTTCAAAACGACGGGCGTTGGAAATCATGTCGGCCATTGCTTCTACGGGTTTCACGTTGCTGCCTTCCAGCACGCCTGGCATCAAAGAGATGCTGGCGTCAGCTTGCAAGGTCGCGCCGCGCGTAGCCTGTGCGGCTGGGCTCAAACGGAAAAACCCGTCGTCACCACGCACCACTTCCAGACCTGTCGCTTTCACCAGTTTCAGGCGGCCAATCGGTGCCACGGTATTAGGCTGGTCGCCCGCATTCAGGGCGGAAATCGTGCCATCCGCCGCGATAGTTATCTGCGCGCCCTGAGGCACGGCAATCGGGCCACCTTCACCCATCACCGGTTGCCCGCCGATGGTCAGTTGCCCGGCAGGACTCACCTGCATATTGCCGTTACGGGTATAAGCTTCAGTACCATCTGCACTTTGTACCGCCAGCCAGCCGTCTTGTTGCAGCGCAACATCGAGCGGGCGTTGGGTGTAATCAAGCTGCCCTTGCGACATATCCACACCCGGTGTTGAAGCGGTCACCAGAGTGCGCGTCGGCAAAGAAAGCCCTTCCACCGGCACGGCACGCAACGCGGTAAGCTGTGCGCGAAAGCCAGGTGTTGAAGCGTTGGCCAGGTTGCTGGCGGTCACCGCTTGTTGATTTAGCGTCTGACTGGCCGCACCCATGGCGGTATAAATTGCGTGATCCATTAAGCTTTCCCGTCAGTGCTTAGCGCAGGTTAACCAGGGTGTTGAGGATCTGGTCCTGAGTTTTGATGGTTTGCGCGTTGGACTGGTAGTTACGCTGCGCAACAATCATGTTGACCAGTTCTTTACTCAGATCAACGTTCGAAGACTCGAGAGCCCCGTTAGTCAGCGTGCCGAAGTTGCCTGAACCCGCGGTACCTAACAGCGCAACGCCTGAGGAGTTAGTCGCCGACCACACGTTGTTCCCTTCAGAAGACAAACCTTCCGGGTTGGCAAAGTTAGACAGCACAATCTGGCCTAACAATTGGGTCTGCTCGTTGGAGTAGTTACCGACAATGGTGCCGTCATCGTTAATCTGGTAGCTCACCAAATCGCCTGGCTTATAACCATTCTGATTCGCAGCAACGATGTTGTTGGAGCCGGTGTTTTGTTGCATGGAGTTCAGGAAGCTGAGATCAAATGTCGCGGGAGTCGCACCATTGATTGCGCCGGTCGTCAGCTTATTGGTGCCACCCGAAGTCAGCGTACCATTTGGGCTAAACACCATTGATGCCCCTGGTGTTACCGGGCTGCCTGCCACACTGCTGTCCTGGGTGTACACATCCCAGGTATTCGCCGTTGACGATTTCACAAAGAACACGTTCATATCGTGGGCGTTACCCTGGCTGTCAAAGACAGTGATAGAACCTTTCTTGTTGTAGGTATCAGAATCGGTCGCACTAAACGGAGATTTTGCAGGCGTTGCGTCCGTCGAGTTCAGGTTGACCTGCATAGATGCGGTGGTGGTGGTTTTTGCCGCCATCAATGTATTCGGGACGGAAAGTCCGGTTGGGTTGGCACCCTGCTGAATAGTTGGCGGCGTGCCAGCTGCCGGATAACCCGTCAGTTGCATCCCCTGCATGTTCACCAGGTTACGGTTGGCATCTAAGGTGAACTGGCCGTTACGGCTGTAAAAGACCGAACCGTTAGTGTCTACCATACGGAAGAAACCATTCTGGCTAATCGCGACATCCAGACCACGACCCGTGTTGGTGGTGGTGCCATCGTTAAAGTCCTGAGTGACGCCTGCAACTTTAACGCCCAGGCCCACTTTTGAGCCTGCGAACATATCAGCGAAAGAAACGCTGCCGGATTTAAAACCGTAGGTGGCTGAGTTGGCAATGTTGTTACCAATCACGTCCAGGTTGGTCGCGGCGGCATTCAGGCCGCTGACCGCTTGAGAAAAGGCCATGTCTTACTCCTGCAAAGGGTTGAAGGCTTAAATAATCTGCCTGATGTCGTCGAGAGTGGAGGTGCCGTAAGTACCGAGGTCGAGCAAGGTCTTGCCGTTACTGAGTGTCACACCGTTGACCATCGCAAAATTAAGCGGCTGAGCAACCAGTTGTGTCCCGCCATTAGAGGCACTGATGGCAACGTTGTAAGCCCCGTCTGGTGCCGTTGTGCCGTCCGTCGTCGTGCCGTCCCATGTGAAGGTATGAACGCCTGCGGTGAGTGCACCAATATCCAGTGTGCGCACCACTTTGCCGGTGTTATCCGTGATAGTTGCGGTGACTTTATCGGCGGCCTGCTGCAACTCAACACCAAACGGCGTGGTCGCCTCTTTGCCTGCCAGAATTTTAGAGCCTGGGATCATCACACCATGACCAATCAAGGCACTCGACTGAACAGACTGGTTATTGGTTAACTGCCCGGAAACCGAACCCAGCGTCGTATTAAGCTTCTCAATACCGCTCACGGTACTGATTTGCGCCAGTTGGGTGGTCAGTTCGTTATTTTGCAGAGGGTTAGTCGGGTCCTGGTTTTTCAGCTGCGCAACCAGCAGCGTCAGGAAGCTACTCTGAAGGTCGGCGCTGCTGCTACCGGTCAGGCTACTGTTACCCGATGTTGCACTGATACCACTGGTCGTGGTGTCATTCATATTAACGGCGATGCCCATCAATCACTCCTTATTGACCAAGAGTCAGGGTTTTCAACATCATGCTTTTCACGGTGTTGAGGACTTCCACGTTGGCCTGGTAGCTGCGTGATGCAGACATGCTATTGACCATCTCACCCACCACATCCACATTTGGCATTTTCACGTAACCTTTGGCATCCGCCAGCGGGTTGCCCGGCTGGAATACCAACTTGTCAGGCTCCTGGCTTTCCTGCACGCCAGTAACTTTCACACCGCCGGTTTCCGCACCTGGGGCGGCATCGACTTCGAATACCACCTGCTTGGCGCGATACGGTTGGCCGTCGGGCCCGGTTGCACTATCGGCGTTTGCCAGGTTACTCGCCGCCACGTTCATACGCTTGGACTGCGCGGCCATCGCTGAACCAGCAATATCAAAAATATTCAGTAAAGCCATTGATTAGCCACCCTGTTGCAGCACAGACATCATGCCCTTGATTTGGCCGCCGAGAACCGTCAGATCTGACTGGTATTTCAGGCTGTTATCGGCAAATTGTGTACGTTCGCGGTCCATGTCGACGGTGTTGCCATCCATGGATGGCTGGTCAGGAATGCGGTAGAGGAGATCAAGCTGTGGGACAGTTTGAGTTTGTGCCGGAATATGGCGCGAAGAGGTAAGAGCAAGCGATACGCCGCTGCCTTCAACGCGTCCTCGGTCCATCACTTTTTTCATTTCACTGGCAAAATCTATATCGCGAGCCTGATAGCCTGGGGTATCGGCATTGGCGATATTCGCTGCCAGAATCTCCTGACGCTGGGCGCGCAAATTTATCGCTTCTTGCTGAAATCGCAGCGCGGCATCCAGTTTGTCTAGCATGTTCCCTCCGCATAATTAGGATTTGTCCGACAGCTTAAAGCCCCTTACGCGTGCGTTATCGTTGGAATAGACACAAAATGCGTCGCTATTTGTCGCCTTGATCAATTCCGTGTGCGGTTAAAATCACTGCAACCTGAACAAGGAGAGACGTCATGAACGGCCTGAAAACCTGGAGCACGATTGCGCTTTTACTGGCATGCCAACCGGCATTCGCCAGTATTCTGGATGCACCTTTGAGCCAGTTTTTTCAGCAGCGTCTGGCGGGAATAAGCGATGAAGTAGCGGTAAAGGTGAAAACCCCCGATGCGCAATTACCCTCCTGCCCACTTCCCGATTTTTCTATGCCGGGTAATGGTCGCCTGTGGGGAACCGTGAGCGTGTTAGCGCGATGCGGGAATGACAAACGCTTTATTCAGGCTGAAGTGCAGGCGACAGGGAATTACGTGGTTGCAGCACAGGCGCTACCGCGTGGCAGCGTGATGAATGAAAGTCAGGTACAACTTAAGCGCGGGCGGCTGGATCAACTCCCTCCGCGCGCCATGTTGGATATCCGCCAGGCAAACGATGCGGTCACACTGCGCGATATCGCTCCTGGCCAGCCCATTATGCTGTCAATGGTGCGCCAGTCATGGCGAGTCAAAGCCGGGCAGCGGGTACAGGTGGTTGCGGCAGGCGAAGGTTTTAGTGTCAACAGTGAAGGCAAAGCACTCAACAATGCGGCTGTTGCGCAGAATGCTCGGGTGCGAATGGATTCTGGTCAAGTAGTGAGCGGAACAGTCGACGTTGATGGGAATATTCTGATTAGCTTATAATATTCAACTGGCGATTAAGAAGGCTATAAAGAATCTGCGGCAACTGCCGATAGTGTGTTAACAGATGATAGATATTGGCAGGCTCAAATGCTGCGAGCCCCCTCGATGAGGATAAAATAATGAGCATTGATCGCACTTCTCCTTTAAAGCCGGTGAGTACCGTACAACCGCGTGAAACGCCAGAAGCTCCGATTCAAAAGAGCCGTCTGGAAAAAAGCACGACCCCAAACAGCACCAATGTGACACTCAGCGACGCGCAGGCTAAGTTAATTCAGCCGGGCAGCGGTGATATTAATATGGAACGCGTTGAAGCACTCAAAACGGCGATCCGCAACGGTGAGCTTAAAATGGATACCGGCAAAATCGCCGATGCGTTAATCCAGGAAGCTCAAAGCTCTATCTCGAGTAATTAATTGCATGAATCGTCTGTTAGAAGTGATGGATCAAATGACTGTGGTGCTCAACTCTCTTAAAGAGGTGATGGACGCCGAGCAGCAACAATTATCCGCAGGCCATGTTAATGGCAGTGCGTTGCAGCGCATTACTGAAGATAAAAGCTCGCTACTTGCGACGCTGGATTATCTCGAACAGCTTCGCCGTGACGCACAAAAAGTTGAAAATACAGGCAGCACGGATATTAGCCAGCGTTGGCAGACGATTACGCAGAAAACGCAGCATTTACGTGATATCAACCAGCATAACGGTTGGTTATTAGAGGATCAGTTAGCGCGTAATGAACAAGCGCTAGCGGTACTCAAGCCGCATCAGGAACCGAATCTATACGGTGCTGACGGGCAAGCGACGACGGTGAGTCGTGGCGGAAAGAAGATTACGATTTAAGTCAGATACAATTTTAAATCAGAAAGAATAAGGGCGGTTTCAAAGCACCGCCCTGGTAACGCGTTAAAGACCCTTCAGAATCTTCATTGTCGCTTCTACATCAATCTCATCTTCCGAAAAGATTAACGTCGTGCCCTGGAACGTGGTCACTGCCAGCTTTTTCAAGGTACGCATCTGACCCTGTTTCGGGTCAACCTTCGGACGAATGCTATTCATCAATGCGCCCACAGACAGCACCGCATTCTCTTTATCAATCTTGGTTTCGGCAGGCACTTCTTCGCTGTAAACCAGGAAGGATTTAATCGAGGTGATTTTCATGCGCTCGCCTGCGATATAAATGTACTTGCTGTCTGGTTCAACCTTCACAGAAAATGCCGACAGGCCTTTGTTGTTCGTCGTTGGCTCGAAAGTGACTGAAGCATCTTTCTTAATCAGTTCAGGGTTGGCGACCTTAATCACATGAAAATAACGATTGTCACCGTTTTCATCTTTGATAAAACCGAAACCTTTATCTTCAAACCAGGTTGTGATTGTCCCGTGCATCGCTATTACCGCCTAATTAATCATTCAATAAGTCAAATTTTGCAGCGCGCAGTTTAATGCAGAATGCGCGTGCCGACTATGTCTTTGGCACATGTCGGCACGATAAATTGCCATCTCGCTACAGAGTGCGTCGGGCAAAATCTTTCACTCTGAAACCGAGGACCGTGAGTGTTGCGAAGTAAGCCGCGATACCCGCCGCAACTACGGCCATTAAGCGCAGTATACGATACGGCATGGTTCCCAGATCCCAGGCCGGCATAATGTGCATCATGCCAACCAACACCGCCGCCATCACAATCACGCCCGCAAACAAACGCCAGAGGAATGCGCCCCAACCCGCTTGCGGCTGGAAAATGTCCTGTTTACGCAATTGCCAGTATAGCAGGCTGGCATTCAGGCAAGCCCCGAGGCCAATGGACAGCGAAAGCCCGGCATGCTTGAGCGGGCCAATAAACGCAAGGTTCATAACCTGAGTCAAAATTAGCGTCACGATGGCGATTTTAACCGGGGTTTTAATGTCCTGGCGCGAATAGAAACCGGGAGCCAACACCTTCACCACAATCAGTCCCATCAACCCGACCGAATAAGCCACCAGCGCACGTTGCGTCATGAGCGCATCGAAAGCGGTGAACTTACCGTACTGGAACAGGGAAACAGTGAGCGGTTTTGCGAGAATACCCAACGCCACGGCACTTGGCAGCGCCAGCAGGAAACATAAACGCAACCCCCAGTCCATCAGGCGCGAATATTCGTCATGATTACCACTGGCGAAACTTTTTGCCAGTGATGGCAGCAAAATTGTCCCCAGCGCAACACCAAGCACCCCGGATGGGAACTCCATCAGACGGTCGGCGTAGTACATCCAGGAAACTGAACCGGAAGCGAGGAATGAGGCAAAAATGGTGTTGATGATTAATGAGATCTGACTGACGGACACACCAAGAATCGCCGGCCCCATCTGCTTGATCACCCGCATCGCCCCTGCATCTTTCAGGTTCACGCGCGGTAAAACCAGCATGCCAATCTTTTTCAGATGCGGTAATTGATACGCCAGCTGCAACACGCCGCCAACGGTTACCGCCCAGGCCAACGCCAGAATCGGCGGGTTAAAATGCGGTGCGGCAAACAACGCAAAGCCAATCATGCTGAGGTTTAAGAATGTCGGGGCAAACGCCGGAACAGAGAAACGGTTCCAGGTATTCAGAATCGCTCCACATAGCGAGGCCAGCGAAATCAGGAAAATATACGGGAATGTTATCCGCAGCAGACTGGAAGTCAGCGCGAATTTATCAGCGGTATCGGCAAAACCCGGTGCGGTAACCAGAATCACCCAGGGTGCCGCAATCATCCCAATGACGGTGACAACCGCCAGCGCAAGCGTCAGCAGACCGGAAACATACGAGACAAATACGCGAGTCGCATCTTCACCCTGCTTACTTTTGTATTCAGCAAGAATCGGGACAAACGCCTGCGAGAAAGCACCTTCAGCGAAAATACGGCGCAAAAGGTTCGGTAATTTAAATGCCACAAAAAAGGCATCCGTCGCCATTCCTGCCCCAAAAACCCTTGCCACAATGGCATCACGTGCAAATCCGAGCACGCGAGAAAACATCGTCATCGAGCTGACGGCGGCCAGCGATTTTAATAGATTCATTTATTATATGGTTCCACAAACATCAACGCCTGCAAGGCAGGCGTTGTTAAGGGGCATTTCGTTCAGGCGCTTAGTCTACCGATACCCAGCCGAATTACTACTATCAGATGTTACCGCGTTATTCGCTCATGGCTTCGCGCCACAATTTCTCAACCACGCGCTGGGCCATCAATGCCTGCTCACCTGCGGTTTCAGGAACTGTCTGATTTGCCACACAATCAAGAAAATGACGCGCACAACCGACAAAACCACGCTGTTCGAGTGTGGTTTGCCAGCCTGGAATGGGGCGATTAACCACACCACTGCCACACTCTTCGCGCCATTCGCGCATATCAGTCACGTCGTATAAACCGCCGTCAGTCACGCCCTGCACCCATTCGCGCTGGCTACCGGCACGGCGATGCATGCTGGTGGTAATTTGTAGGTTGCCACTGGCAAAGTGATGCTCAGCAAATAACATTTGGCCCTGGTCGTTAGTCAACAACGTGCCGCTTTGTAATTGCGCTTCGCCGCCACCCAGCCACAGTGCGGTATCAACCACATGCAGATAATCATCAAGCAACGTAAAACGCAGATCGTTTGGCCCGACGCTATCGGCACGGTGTTTGTCCATACGCACCGAGGCACCATTGGCCAGTTTCGCTTTCAAGTCCTGATACAACGGGGAAAAGCGGCGGTTAAAGCCGACCATCAACGTCCGTTTGTTACGATGAGCCATTTCCACTAAACGTTCAGCGTCGGCCAGATTTTCAGCCAGCGGTTTATCGACACACACATTGACGCCTGCCTGCAATAACTCGCTGACTACGGCGTAATGGCTGCTGGTCGCGCTGTGAACAAACACGGCATCACACTGCGCCGCCAGTTCAGCAATAGAAGGAATATAGGGGATACGCCAGGTATCACAGACTTTCTGCGCTTTCACCTGTGTTGGGGAAAACGCCCCCTGAAGCGTCCAGTCGCTGGAAGCACCCAAAACAGGCAACCATGCTTTTTGGGCAATGCCCCCTAAACCGACAACACCTACGCGAAGTTTAGTCATCAATTAATCTCCGAGATGAGCGAGCAGTGAATCCAGGCGCTGCTTAAGATCGGCAACTTCATTTTCGAGCTGTTCGACACGCGCCGTTAAATCACCAGCAGGGGCAATGCTGCTTTCTGATGCTGATGCTGCAACCTGCGACGCATCAACATCGCCGCTGAAAAGATGCATATAGCGGCTTTCACGTTTGCCAGGTTCACGTGGTAAGCGCACCACAAACGGGCCATCTTCGCGATTGGCAAGATTTTCCAGCGTCGCTTCTACCTGCGCCATATCGCTGAACTCAAACATTCTTCCGGAACGCGTCCGCAATTCGCCTGGCGTTTGCGCCCCACGCAGCAGCAACGCGGTAACCACCGCAACTTCGGCCGCCGAAAGTTTAAGATCGCCAAACTCAGAATTGCAGAAACGTTGTTCGTATTTAGTCACCCGATTGCCAAAGCCGCTGACGGTACGCAAAAAGTGGCGTTTGACCAGCAAATCCAGCGTTTCCTGAACGTCATACTCTTTCAGATCCATCACCGGTTCGCGGTTGGTTTTCTGATTGCACGCCGTCACGACACCGTTGACCGACATAGGGTATTGTTCGGGTGTGGTCACCTGTTTTTCCATCAGACTACCCACCACTCGCGCTTCAACCGCAGTTAACTGATATTTCATTTTTCGTCCTTAACGGCCAGGGATCCATTCTTTGGTGGTCAGCGCGGTCAAAACATGATCCCGCCAGACACCATCAATCAATAAATACTCTTTGGCATAGCCTTCTTTTTCAAAACCAAGGCGCGCGAGAAGGTCACCGCTACGCTGGTTATGCGGCATGTAGTTCGCCATGATGCGATGGATATGCTGGCTACGCTGCATATAACGGATTGCCGTGGTCAGCGCTTCAAACATCAACCCCTGCCCCTGCCATTTTTCGCCAAGGGAGTAGCCCAGATAGCAGGCATGGAATGATCCGCGCACCACATTGGAGAAATTGGCGACGCCAAGGATCTCTTTCTCTTCCGGGTCGAGCAGCGCAAAGTAATAAGCACTGCCGGTCTTATGCATTTCACCAATCATACCCAGCCGCGCCTGCCAACCAGACGGGTAGCAATGGCTGTCATCACGAATCGGCTCCCAGGGTTTCAGGAACTGGCGGTTCTCGGCGTAATAATCTGCCAGGCGCCAGGCATCGCGTTCATACACCAGACGCACCACCAGGCGGTCTGTTACTAAGCGCACTTTCGGCACGTTACTGCGGTAGCCAAACATGTTCACCCTACTCCTCACATCCCACGTTTTTCTGAGCCAACGTAATTACTATACCTGCCCCTTGCGGCGGAAGGAAAACAACAACATGCAGATTTTTCATCAGCTCATACTTTTTTCGATTAATGCGTTCAATCAAAGCACCGGATTGATAAAAAAATATTGTCGCATGCCTCCCTGTCAAAAAACCTGAGAGCAGTGGAGAATAGAGACTTGTCACACTTTTAAGTTCCCTGGAGGGGAGATGTCACGGGTCGCGCAGGCCAGGAGCCTGGGTAAATACTTCTTATTGCTCGATAACATGTTAGTTGTATTAGGCTTCTTCGTGGTTTTCCCTCTTATTTCCATTCGCTTTGTCGACCAAATGGGTTGGGCGGCGTTAATGGTCGGTATCGCGCTGGGCCTGCGGCAACTCACTCAACAAGGGCTGGGGATTTTTGGCGGAGCCATCGCTGACCGACTGGGCGCCAAGCCAATGATTGTCACCGGAATGCTGTTGCGCGCCGTCGGGTTTGCACTTATGGGCATCGCCCACGAACCCTGGGTGCTGTGGTTATCATGTTTTATTTCCGGTATCGGCGGCACGTTGTTCGACCCGCCGCGCGCAGCCCTGGTGGTAAAACTGGTGCGCCCACATCAACGTGGCCGTTTCTTCTCTATTTTGATGATGCAAGACAGCGCCGGCGCCGTCATTGGTGCGCTGCTCGGCAGTTGGTTGCTGCAATATGATTTTCGTCTGGTGTGCGGCGCGGGCGCGGTGATGTTTGTGATTTGCGCCATCGTCAATGCCTGGCTGTTACCTGCATATAAACTGTCTACCATTCGCACGCCAATGCGTGAAGGGATGGGCCGCGTGCTGCGCGACAAACGTTTTGTCACCTATGTGCTGACGCTGGCCGGGTATTACATGCTGGCAGTTCAGGTGATGTTGATGCTGCCGATTATGGTCAACGAAATTGCCGGGACGCCTGCTGCGGTGAAGTGGATGTATGCCATTGAAGCGGCACTCTCATTAACGCTGCTCTACCCGATTGCCCGCTGGAGCGAAAAGCGCTTCCGCCTGGAGCAGCGTCTGATGGCAGGTTTGTTCCTGATGTCCCTTGCCATGTTGCCGATGGGACTGGCTGGCAACCTCCAGCAACTGTTTACCCTGATTTGCGTGTTTTATGTCGGTTCAATCATTGCTGAACCGGCCCGTGAAACGCTGGGAGCTTCACTCGCCGATTCCCGTGCGCGTGGCAGTTACATGGGATTCAGCCGTTTGGGCCTGGCGATTGGCGGTGCATTCGGTTATGCCGGCGGCGGCTGGCTGTTTGACGCCGGGAAAAGCATCAACCAGCCGGAACTTCCCTGGGTGATGTTAGGGATTATTGGCTTCATCACGCTTATCGCCTTGTGGTGGCAATTCAGCCCGAAACCCATCGAGCCCTCAATGCTTGAGCCAGGTAACTAGTTTGCGACACTCACTTTTCTGCTCCATACTCAAAAGTTAACGGATGTTGTCCGATAATAAGAGCCTTTCCCCACAGACCCTTGGGCCAGGCTCTCAATATGGAGGAGTAACATGAAGCTTTATATCTATGATCACTGCCCTTTCTGCCTAAAAGCGCGCATGATTTTTGGCTTAAAGAATATCCCCGTTGAACTGGTCGTTTTACTCAACGACGATGAAGCAACCCCGACGAAAATGATTGGCAAAAAAATGGCGCCAATCCTGCAAAAAGATGACAGTCGCTACCTGCCTGAAAGCATGGATATCGTGCACTATGTCGACAAACTTGATGGTGAACCTCTGCTGACGGGTGCGGCTAACGCGGCTATCAGCGACTGGTTACGCCACGTAAATAGCTATGTCCAACAACTGTTATTACCGCGTATCGCGAAAGCGCCTTTTGATGAGTTTGCCACCCCAGCGGCCAGGGCTTACTTCACGCAGAAGAAAGAGGCGATGATTGGCTCGTTTGCCGACCACCTCACGCATTCCCCGGGCCTGACCAAAAAAATCAGCGATGACTTACGTAAGCTCGATAAACTTATCGTACAACCGAATGCCGTTAACGGTGAGCTTTCTGATGATGATATTCACCTCTTCCCGCTGCTGCGTAACCTGACACTGGTTGCCGGGATTGACTGGCCGAGTCGTGTTGCCGCCTACCGCGATAACATGGCCAAGCAGACGCAAATCAATCTGCTGTCATCCCACGCTGTTTAGTATTTTGTCCGAACGCCCTGAATAATTCGCGTTGCAGGAACACAGTGACTCAGTGCGCCAACACACCTGCAATGCGAATAATGACGGATATTTCATCCTTTTCCTGTAGCACTGCTTGCGCTGGTACGTCATGATACTTTGTGTCAGGATCTGTGACCGACGCAGCATGTTAAGGAAATCCATGAAAAAAATAGTATTAGCTGCAGCCTTGATGCTCAGCGGTTTAGTGGTGGGTTGTAACCAGCTAACGCAGTACACCGTTAGCGAACAGGAGATCAACCAGGCGCTGCACAAACGTAATAACTTCTCTAAAGACATTGGCCTGCCAGGCGTTGCCGATGCCCATATTGTTTTGACTAATTTAGCCAGTGCGATTGGCCGTGAAGAACCGAATAAAATCACGCTGACCGGTGATGCCAAACTGGATATGACGTCTCTGTTTGGCAACCAGAAAGCTAACATCAAGCTGAAACTTAAGGCCCTGCCGACGTTTAACAAAGAGCAAGGTGCTATCTATCTGCAAGAGATGGAAGTGGTAGACGCAACGGTTGAGCCTGAAAAAATGCAGACCATTGTGCAGACCATCATTCCTTATCTGAACCAGTCTCTGCGTAATTATTTCAACCAGCAGCCTGCTTATGTTTTAAACGAAGACAATAGCGCGGGTGAAAAAATGGCGAAGAAATATGCCAAAGGGATTGAAATAAAACCGGGCGAAATCATTATTCCTTTCACTGAGTAAGCACTCAATATTTTGGGGAGGTCACGCCTCCCCAAAGAAAATCTCAACGAAAATGGTGCAAAGCGAAACGTTTGCGCATATCCTTAGTGCCCGGCATAAATCACCGTTTTTTCCTTCCTACGCCGGAGCACTTTCATGACCGTATTACCTCAGGTATTAAAAATTCGCCGCCCAGACGACTGGCATGTTCACCTTCGTGATGGTGATATGTTAAAAACGGTGGTGCCTTATACCAGCGAAATTTATGGTCGCGCGATTGTGATGCCAAACCTGGCGCCGCCAGTGACAACGGTTGAAGCCGCCATTGCTTATCGCCAGCGTATTCTCGAAGCCGTGCCACAAGGGCATAGTTTTGAGCCTTTGATGACCTGCTACCTGACCGACTCTCTGGACCCGAATGAAGTTGAACGCGGGTTTAACGAAGGCGTCTTTACCGCAGCAAAACTCTACCCGGCAAACGCAACAACCAACTCAAGCCATGGCGTGACCAGCACCGCCGCAATCTTACCTGTGCTTGAGCGTATGCAAAAAATCGGCATGCCGCTGCTTATTCACGGTGAAGTGACTCACGCAGACATTGATATTTTTGACCGTGAAGCGCGCTTTATCGAAACCGTCATGGAACCACTGCGCCAACAACTGCCGGAACTGAAAGTGGTGTTTGAACACATCACCACCAAAGACGCCGCACAGTATGTGAAGGAAGGTAACTCCCTGTTAGGCGCAACCATCACGCCGCAACACCTGATGTTTAACCGCAACCATATGCTGGTTGGCGGTGTGCGCCCTCACCTGTACTGCCTGCCGATTTTGAAACGCAGCATTCACCAGGAAGCTTTACGTGAACTGGTTGCCAGCGGTTGCGACCGTGTGTTCCTCGGCACCGACTCCGCACCACATGCGCGCCATCGTAAAGAAGCAAGCTGTGGCTGTGCGGGCTGCTTTAACGCGCCATCGGCCCTTGGTGCTTACGCAACCGTGTTTGAAGAGATGAATGCGATGCAACACTTTGAGGCGTTCACCTCCCTCAACGGCCCGCGTTTCTATGGTTTACCTGTGAATGAAGAAACCATCGAACTGGTACGCACGCCGGTTCAGATGCCTGAAATTATCGAAACCAGTGACGACAGCATTGTGCCGTTCCTGGCCGGTGAACATGTGAGCTGGTCAGTTAAAAAATAATTCTTTTAACGCCCCCTGTTGCATAGCCAACAATATGACTGTATAAATATCCAGTATATTATTAACCCTAAATAATTCCAGTTGCATCGCGGCGGCAAGAGAACGAATCCCGATGAGCTTACATAGGTAAGTGACTCGGGTGAGTGAACGCAGCCAACAAAGGGGCAACTTGAAGTATGACGGGTTCTACAGGGGGCTGTTATGCGTATTGAAGTCACTATTGCCAAAACCACATCTCTGCCGCCAGGCGCGATTGATGCGCTTGCCAACGAACTCTCACGCCGTATTACTCAACATTATCCTGAAAATGTTAACCACGTTCAGGTGCGTTATGCTGCTGCTAATAACCTTTCGGTGTTAGGGGCTAGCAAAGAAGATCGCGACCGCATTAGCGAAATATTACAAGAGACCTGGGAAAGCGCTGACGACTGGTTTGCTGCTGATTAAAACTCATCATGGAAGGTGATCGGCTTAGTATCGAGTCGCTGCTCATTTCTGATAAATAATTCCCTCGTTGTTTATTTTTATGCCGGGTGTCGCCATCCGGTTTTTTTAATTGCCTGCATTTCACTCCTTAAATTATTTCCCACTAACCCTCAATACTCAGAATGTCCTGATTCAATAAAGAATAAGCTGCCGATTTATTGTCCAATTAAACACGTTTATGTAAAAAAAGTGTTGCAGGGTATTTATTTATCCGTCGAAATAGCTTAATCATTGATATACTTAACTGGCTTCACATTAAACAAGCATTAAACCTCACGAACCGTTGTCTTAAACACACGTATAAAAGGGGTTATGATGGAAAAAAATAGTGATGTTATCCAGACCCATCCCCTTATCGGATGGGACATCAGCACCGTTGATAGCTACGATGCGCTGATGCTTCGCCTGCACTACCTGACCTCGAATACGCAAAAGCACGACGAAACTGAAATCGGTCAAACTTTATGGCTGACCACGGATGTTGCCCGGCAATTTATTTCTATTTTAGAAGCCGGGATTGCTAAGATTGAATCCAGTGATTACCAGGTAAACGATTATCGTAAGCATTGATTTTCGATGCTACCCAAATAACGCAAGGCACCGTAGAGGTGCCTTTTTTATTACTCAGGCCGCGCTCAATTGCCAGTCGGCCGAGAATTAATTAACCTGCTATTTACTTTTTGCCAGACAGAAGAGAGAAGCATCATGCATTATGACCTTATCATCGTCGGTAGTGGTTCTGTCGGCGCGGCCGCCGGGTGCTATGCCACTCACTCCGGCCTGAACGTTCTCATGATTGACAGCAACCATCCTCCCCACCAGCAAGGCAGCCACCATGGCGATACTCGCCTGATGCGCCACGCTTATGGCGAGGGGGAAAAGTATGTGCCACTGGTTTTGCGTGCTCAGGCACTTTGGGATGCGTTACAGGAAATCAGCGGCGAGAAACTCTTTCATCGCACCGGGGTGATTAACCTCGGCCCCGCAGATTCAGCGTTTATTTCGACGGTACAAAGCAGCGCACAAACCTGGTCACTGCCGCTTGAAACACTGACAGCGCAAGAAGTGATGACTCGTTGGCCCCAGCTTACCGTTCCGGAAAATTACCTTGGTCTGTTTGAGCCTGATTCCGGCGTGCTGCGCAGCGAAATCGCCGTAGAGACTTATATTCGTCTGGCAAACCAGGGGGGATGTGCACAGCTGTTTAATTGCCCGGTGACGGATATCCGCCATACGGCAGACGGCGTAGCTGTGGTCACGCCTGAAGGCGAATTTACCGCCGATAAGCTATTGGTCAGCGCCGGAACCTGGGTCACGAAACTGTTGCCAGAACTGCCTGTTACCCCGGTGCGTAAAATATTTAGCTGGCATCAGGCTGATGGGCGCTATAGCGAGAAAAACAATTTCCCGGCGTTCACCGCGCAATTGCCCGATGGTAGCCAGTATTATGGTTTCCCGGCCGGTGAAGATAATGAATTGAAGCTCGGCAAGCATAACGGCGGGCAAACCATTTCTGAGCCACATCAGCGCAAGCCGTTCGGCGCTATCGCCACCGATGGCAGTGAAGTGTTCAGTTTCTTACGCCAGGTGATGCCGGGCGTGGGTGTCTGCATGCACGGTGCGGCCTGCACTTACGATATGTCGCCAGATGAAGATTTTATAATTGATACCCTACCAGGCCATGACAATACGCTGGTGATCACCGGACTGAGTGGGCATGGGTTTAAATTTGCATCGGTACTGGGGGAGATTGCCTGCAAATTCGCACTGGGCAATGAGCCTGGCTTTGACCTGACGCCATTCTCGCTTTCGCGGTTTAAATAAAATCACGTTGTGTCGGGTGGATTAGCGTAAGCGACATCCACCCGAAAAGTTACTCGGGATCGGGGATCCCCAACGTGGTATTGAGCGCACCACGCGATTTATTGAAGATCTTGTTACCGTTTTCGCGACCAGCACGACGACGGCGCTGTTCTTCTGGTGACAGCGCCAGCTCCTCGCGACAAATCTCGCTGCAACAACCAGCAAATTTCTCAGCACAGCTCGGGCACTGAATAAACAGCAAATGGCAGCCGTCATTTTTGCAGTTTGTGTGGCTGTCACATGACGTGCCGCACTGGTGGCAATGGGCAATCACATCATCAGAAATTCGCTCGCCCATACGCTCATCAAAAACAAAGTTTTTACCGACAAAACGCACCGGTATCCCTTGCTCACGCGCACGTCTGGCGTACTCGATAATCCCGCCTTCAATGTGGTAAACGTTTTTAAAACCGTTGTGCAGCATCCAGGCACTGGCTTTCTCACAACGAATGCCGCCAGTGCAATACATGACAATCTTCTTGTCTTTGTCATCCTGGAGCATGTCTACCGCTTTGGGTAACTGCTCACGGAAAGTATCCGCCGGGATCTCCAGCGCATCGTGGAAATGGCCCACTTCGTATTCGTAGTGGTTACGCATGTCGATAAACACCGCTTCCGGGTCGTCGAGCATCGCGTTAACGTCAGCGGCCTTGAGATACGAGCCAACGTTGCTGGCGTCGAATGATGGGTCATCAATCCCGTCAGCCACGATACGGTCACGCACTTTCATGCGCAGCACCCAAAACGACTTGCCGTCATCTTCAAGCGCAATGTTCAGACGCACGCCATTGAGCGCAGGGTGAAAACCGTAAAGCGTTTCACGGAACGCATCTACCCGGCTTTGCGGCACACTGATTTGCGCGTTAATCCCTTCATGTGCGAGATAGACACGGCCAAACACATTCAGCGCGATAAACGCCTGATAAAGCGCGTCACGCGTCTTCTGAGCTTCTTCAATGGTGAAATACTTATAGAATGAGATAGTTGTGCGTGGCTCTTCTTCAGCCAACATACGCGCACGCAGTTCATCATTCGATATACGGTTGTGTAACACTGGCATGGTGTTCGCTCGCTATCGTTGATAAGAAAAAAGTGGGCGGCATCATAAAGCAATTATCGTTAATTTACATCCCTGCATTTTGCGCTACATTTCCTTCATCAACCTTTATCACAAGCAACAACTGATGATTTATCAGTCACTCCGCTGCTGTTAATTTTGGCTGACCCGCAAAAAGTGTCACAATAGTCCTACTCAAGAAGATCCGGCATTTGCCGTCACTATAGGTTTTACATGACGAACTTACCGCAATTCTCGCGCGCACTGCTTCACCCCCGCTATTGGGGAATTTGGTTTGGGATTGGCTTACTCTACCTAATTACTCTTCTCCCTTACCCTGTGATTTATCGACTTGGCCGTGGCCTTGGCCAACTCGCCAGGCGCTTTATGAAACGCCGCGTCAGAATTACACGCCGCAATCTTGAACTCGCCTTCCCCCACAAAACCGCAGAAGAGCGCGAGTATTATCTGGAAAAAAACTTTGAGTCCGTCGGCCTTGGCCTGATGGAGACTGGCATCGCCTGGTTCTGGCCAACATCGCGTATCCAACGCTGGTGTGACGTCAGCGGCGTTGAGCAAATTCACGCGGTACAAGCAGCCAAACGCGGCGTACTGTTGATTGGTATTCACTTCCTGACGCTTGAGTTAGGCGCACGCATGTTTGGCATGAATACCCCTGGCATCGGCGTTTACCGCCCGAACGACAACCCCCTGCTGGACTGGCTGCAAACCTGGGGCCGCATGCGTTCAAACAAAAGCATGATCGACCGTAAAGATATTAAAGGCATGATCCGGGCGCTGAAAAAGGGTGAAATCATCTGGTATGCACCAGACCATGACTATGGCCCGCGCAGCAGTGTTTTTGTGCCATTCTTTGGCGTTGATCAGGCGGCGACAACCACCGGTACCTACACGCTGGCACGCATGTCAGGTGCAGCCATTGTCCCGATGGTGCCGCGCCGCAAGCCAGACGGTAAAGGTTACGAGCTGATTATTCTGCCCGCTGAGTTTTCGCCACCGCTGGATACACCGGAAGGCACTGCGTTGTGGATGAATAAAATTATCGAGCAGTGCATTATGATGGCTCCGGAGCAATATATGTGGCTGCATCGCCGCTTTAAAACTCGCCCTGAAGGCGTGCCTCCACGCTACTAACCCCACTATTCGATTCAGTCATAGGGTGACGCTAAGTTGCCCTAAATCGTTCTAAACCAGGGTTTCAGAAACGTTGCCTCCCCGGCGCTTACAGGCGCATAATTAGCAAGGTAATAATTCACCCGCACATCTTCTTTGTACCGAACTGGAGTTTTATGACTCTCCCTGAGAGCACTAGCACTATTAACTGGAAACGAAACCTCACCGTCGCATGGCTTGGATGTTTTCTTACCGGTGTCGCATTTAGCCTGGTCATGCCTTTCCTTCCGCTCTATGTCGAATACCTTGGCGTGACCGGCCACAGTGCTCTGAACATGTGGTCCGGTATCGTTTTCAGCATTACCTTTTTGTTCTCAGCGATTGCATCACCTTTCTGGGGCGGGCTTGCCGACCGCAAAGGCCGCAAAATCATGCTGCTGCGTTCCGCGCTAGGGATGTCCATCGTGATGGTGCTGATGGGCTTTGCGAGCAATATCTGGCAGTTTCTGGCGCTTCGCGCACTGCTAGGCTTGTTGGGTGGGTTTGTGCCCAACGCCAACGCACTGATAGCCACGCAGGTCCCACGCCATAAAAGTGGCTGGGCTCTGGGCACATTATCAACGGGTGGTGTAAGTGGTGCGCTTCTCGGGCCGATGATCGGTGGTTTTCTGGCGGATACTTACGGCTTGCGCCCGGTGTTTTTCATCACCGCAGCCGTTTTGTTTACCTGCTTTGTCTTTACGCTTTTCTGTATTCGCGAACAATTCACCCCTGTGAACAAAAAAGACATGCTGCACGCACGCCAGGTGTTCACTTCACTTAAAAACCCCAAACTGGTGTTGAGCCTGTTTGTCACCACCATGATTATTCAGGTCGCGACCGGTTCGATTGCGCCGATTCTGACGCTCTACGTGCGCGAACTGGCGGGTAATGTCAGCAATCTGGCGTTTATCAGCGGCATGATAGCTTCTGTTCCTGGTGTGGCCGCTCTGATTAGCGCACCGCGGCTGGGTAAATTGGGGGACCGCATTGGGCCGGAGAGAATTTTAATCTGCGCACTGGTTATTTCAGTGCTGCTACTGATCCCGATGTCGATGGTACAAACGCCCATGCAACTCGGTGTACTCCGCTTCCTGCTCGGCGCGGCCGATGGTGCGTTGCTGCCTGCCGTTCAAACGCTGCTGGTCTATAACTCCAGCAACCAGATTGCCGGGCGTATCTTTAGTTACAACCAATCTTTCCGTGATATTGGCAACGTCACCGGCCCGTTAGTTGGGGCGGCAGTCTCAGCCAGTTACGGCTTCCGCACGGTGTTTTTAGTCACCGCCTGTGTCGTACTGTTTAACGCGCTTTACTCATGGATTACCCTGCGCCGCCCCATCGCTCGTACCCGTATTTTGGAAGAGTAACTCTCAAATCCTCTAACCCTCTAATCCTCTAATCCTCTAAGTAATTCGAGTTGAATCACGGCGGCAAGTGAAAGAATCCCCAAGAGCTTACTAAAGTAAGTGACTGGGGTGAGTGAACGCAGCCAACAAAGAGACAACTCGAAGTACGACGAGGATTAAATCTCATACTTGCAACTTTGCGAAGAGCGTCAACAATTAACTTGAAATTGCACCGGAGCGCGTGCTCCCTGACCTGTAACAAAAGGAGATGAGTATGAGTCTATACGCAACGCTGGAAGAGGCCATTGACGCTGCACGCGAGCTTTTCCTTGTAGATAACCCCGAGCTTGAAGAAGAGAGTGCCAGTGTTCAGCAACTGAACATTCAGAAGTACATTCTTCAGGATGGCGACATCATGTGGCAAGCCGAGTTCTTTGCGGATGACAGCGAAGATGGCGAATGTTTCCCGATGCTGAGCGGTGAGGCGGCACAAAGCGTGTTTGATGGTGACTTTGATGAAATCGAGTTACGTCAGGAATGGATCGAAGAAAACACGTTACATGAGTGGGACGAAGGTGAATTTCAACTCGAGCCGCCGCTGGATACCGAGGAAGGGCAGACTGCGGCTGATGAATGGGATGAACGTTAACGCTTATTCATAGGGCCCGTGGCTGGCATCAATGGGCAGCAACAGGGTGTCGAATACCAGTGAAAACGGCAAATCGAGTACCGTGATATAACGCCAGGCGCTATCACGTACATCCCACTGCACACCGGGGTAATACTGGTTACCATGTCCCTGCCCCGGTACTGCACGGCTGATAATACTGCCACAGCCACTCAATACGCAGGCTATCATTATCACGACTATTGCTCTTAACACATTTTCTCTCCTGTCATTTCCGGCCAGAGTATAACCATCCGTCTCTTGAGCGCAAAAAAATGCCGACCCGAAGGCCGGCATTCTCTACACGTTTGACGCTTTACTTCGTCGGTAATGCCTCAGGGTTCAGGCTAACCGTTTTGTAGTTATCAACCCAGGAAGAGTAACGCTCCGGGTTAGACCACACACGGTAATGCAGACGAGACATGGTCACCGGGTCGCTTAACAGCACCAGGCGTCGGTCGCGGTTCAGCTTCTCTGGTGTTTCATTCAGAGCCTGCTCAACATGGCGATCTCGTGCAATTTCCAGCACTTGACTGGCACGGTGACGCGCCGTTGCCATTGCGGTTGCCAGGGCATTAAACGACGGGTTAAACACCGCGTGCATAAAGCCATCATCCAGCGTACGGCTGCGGTTCAGCTTCAGGTAGTTATCGGTATCCACCAGCACCTGCGGAGGAGAATACTCTTCCGGGATCAGGAACAACTTCCAGCGTTTAGTACGCAAACCGATGGTCGCACGGCTCGAAATCACCGACACAAACGGCGACAGAATCAGTGAGAACACGATTGGCGCAAGCCAGAACAGGAAGCGCAAATCCAGCCACGCCATGCCGACTGCCCACACCAGACCCAGCAGCAGCTGAGAACCGTGGCGCATAAATGCTTCGCCCCACGGGGTTGAGTCATCATCACGCTGCGGAGAGTTCCAGACCACTTCCCACCCGAGGAACGCACTGACCACAAACACGGTGTGGAACAGCATACGCACCGGTGCCAGCAGCACAGAGAACAGCACTTCCAGTAGCAGTGAGAGTGTTACGCGCAGGAAACCGCCGAACTCTTTCGAGCCTTTGCACCAAATCAGAATGATACTGAGCAACTTAGGCAAGAACAGCAGCACCATGGTGGACGCAAACAACGCAATCGCCAACTCCGGACGCCACTGCGGCCACACCGGGAACAACTGGCGTGGTTGCAGGAAGTATTGTGGCTCCGTCAACGCATGCACCACCTGCAACGCAGTTGATAATGCGAGGAACATAAACCACAACGGAGCAGACAGATAAGACATTACGCCCGTCAGGAATACCGCACGGTGAACCGGGTGCATGCCTTTTACCAGGAACAGACGGAAGTTCATCAAGTTACCGTGACACCAGCGGCGGTCACGCTTGAGTTCATCCAGCAAGTTCGGTGGCAGTTCTTCATAAGAACCAGGCAAGTCATAGGCAATCCACACACCCCAACCCGCACGGCGCATCAGCGCTGCTTCCACGAAGTCGTGAGACAGGATGGAACCGGCGAACGAGCCTTCACCCGGCAGCGGTGCTAACGCACAGTGCTCAATGAATGGCTTAACGCGGATAATCGCATTGTGACCCCAGTAGTGGGATTCGCCCAACTGCCAGAAGTGCAGACCCGCAGTAAACAGCGGCCCGTAAACACGTGTCGCAAACTGCTGGCAACGTGCATACAGCGTGTCCATACCAGACGCTTTTGGTGAAGACTGAATGATGCCCGCGTTCGGGTTAGCATTCATCAGGCGTACAAGGTTGGTCAGGCAGTCGCCGCTCATGACGGAGTCAGCATCCAACACCACCATGTAGCTGTACTGGTTACCCCAGCGGCGGCAGAAGTCATCAATGTTGCCGCTTTTACGCTTCACACGACGACGACGACGACGGTAGAAAATCTGCCCTTCGCCCTGCACTTCGTTGATAAGTTCCATCCACGCTTTTTGCTCGGCAACACAGATATCCGGGTTGTAGCTGTCGCTTAAGATGTAAACATCGAAGTGCTGCTGTTGGCCGGTTGCTTTGACCGACTCCCACGTCGCACGCAGGCCCGCAAATACGCGGTCTACGTCTTCGTTACAGATAGGCATAATCAACGCGGTACGGTTCGCCGGGTCGATTGGCTCATCACCCACTGTAGAGGCAGAGATACTGTATTTATCCTTGCCCATCAGTAGCTGGAGGAAGCCCATCAACGCGGTCCAGAAACCGGCAGAAACCCAACAGAACAGGATGGCGAACAGAATCAAAATGCCCGTTTGCAGCACATACGGCAGTAGCTGCATAAACGAAACCCAGAGATCCTGGCCAATCATGTCGGAAGGGTTGATCAGTGCCCAGCCCTGGTAAGGAAGAATGGACTTCATATACCAGGTTGCCACTACAGTCTGAGAAATGGTCAGCAGCAGCAGGATGTAACGACGGATGGTTCCGACGGTACGCCATTTCTGCTCAGCGTCAGCCTCTTCTTTCGACATGTAGCGAGGGTTAACTTCACGCCCGCGTAAACGATCCCAGAAACGACCAATCGGGTTGGTGCGCCACGGATCGGGGAACATAGAAGCACGTGTCGCTTTCGGCATTGCCTGCAGCTGTGTACGCCCTTCTTCGTCCTCAATCAGTTGCTCACCACCCAACGATCCAGGCCAGCTTGCTTCAAGCCGGGCCTTTACCGAGGCGAGGGGGGAATCATCGGCTCTGTCATAGTGGTGCCCTTGCGCATCAAGCGCCTCATGCACCGCTTGCAAATCCGATGCAGGTAGAGCCGCCTTCTGCGCAGCAGAAAGCGGAAGTGCATCAATATAATCAGACGCGGTATCAGTAAACTTATTCATTGGCAGGTAGCTGGTAGCTCCAGGTTTCGCTCAACGTTTGATCACCATTGACCAGCGCTGCACGCATTTCAGTCGGTTTCTTGTCATCTTTGACTTTCACACGTACGGTCAAACGCCAGCCTTTAGTGACTGGGTTGTAGCGTACCTGGCTGTCAACGATTTCACCATTGTCACCAATGCTGGTTTGCGCGGTTACCGGCGTATCTTGCGGCAGTTTTTTCATGTCCGCACCGACGTAATCCAGAACAAACGCAATCGTGCCGTCAGGCTGGCGAATCAGATTAGACCGTTTCACATCACCGGTAGAGCGGCGAGTCTGCGCAACGTATGCGTTATCAGGCGCATGCATTTTGTCTTCATCACGGCTAAAGGTAATGGTGTACTTGAAGTTCATCTCTTTACCAGGTTCCGGGAGTTGATCCGGAGTCCAGTAAGCCACGATGTTGTCATTGGTTTCGTCGTTGGTTGGGATTTCAACCAGTTCAACGCGACCTTTACCCCAATCACCTTGCGGCGCGACCCATGCACTTGGGCGCTGATCGTAACGATCGTCCAGATCCTCAAAACGAGAGAACTGGCGGCCACGTTGCAGCAGACCAAAGCCAACCGGATTTTCTGTCGCGAACGAACTCACGGCCAGATGTTTCGGGTTGTTCAGCGGACGCCAAATCCATTCACCGTTACCGGCGTGGATAGACAGACCGTTAGAGTCATGCAATTCAGGACGGAAGTTAGTGCTTGGTGAAGGCTGATGCGGCCCAAACAAGAACATACTGGTCAGTGGAGCAACGCCCAGTTTGCCGACTTTATCGCGCAGATAAACTTTCGACTGTACGTTGACTACGGTGTCACGCCCTGGGGTAATCACAAAGCGATACGCACCCGTTGCACGTGGGGAATCGAGCAACGCATAGAGGGTCAGCGTTTTGTCGCCTGCTTTCGGGCGCTCAATCC
This sequence comes from Buttiauxella brennerae ATCC 51605, assembly GCF_001654925.1. Taxonomy (GTDB): domain Bacteria; phylum Pseudomonadota; class Gammaproteobacteria; order Enterobacterales; family Enterobacteriaceae; genus Buttiauxella; species Buttiauxella brennerae. Next base: position 46,411 of record NZ_LXER01000007.1, on the reverse strand, counting down.
AGTATTCACGGAAACGTGGGAACTCTTCGCCAGAAGGCAAAGCTGTATCGATTGCCAAACCACGAGCAGACAGGCCATAAACCTGACCTGAGCCAATCACACGGAAGTAACTCGCCCCGAGCATGCTGACAATTTCGTCGTTCTTATCTTTGCTGTTGATCGGATAGAGCACTTTGAACCCGGCGAAGCCAAGATCTTTCACCGTGTCTTTATCGTGTTTTACATCACCAAAATTAAAGTAATCCGGGTTGTACTTGATCTTATGAACCGCTGTTGCTGTCACTTCATTGATAGCAACAGGGGTGTCGAAGTACATACCCTGATGATAAAACTCAAGCTTAAATGGGGTCTTTAACTTGCTCCAGTAGGCTTTATCGTGATTGAACTGGATCTGCTGATAATCCGCATACTTCATGTCGCGGAAGAGCGAAGGCAGATTGCTTTTCGGTGCTTCGTAGCTTTTGCCCGCTAATGTTTTCGCTTGTTTTGCGACATCATCGATGGTGAAGGCCCAAACCGAGGTGGTATAAAGTGACAGCATGACTGCAGCACCGAGCCCACACATTTTCATCATTTTTAGTTTATGTTTCATATTAACCAGCACATCCCCCTTTGTGTGCTTAAATCAATCCAATCCATTTTAATGGAAACTTCTGCTTTCCGACAACCAATTACCCGCATTGTTCAGCGCGCTGGCTCAGCCTTTAAGCAAAAAAAGACAACTGCTTACGCTTTCGGAGTGCGTCCTGGAGACAGGATGGCACGGTTAGTGTAGGGTTGCCACGGAATTGATACCGTTCGGGACTTCAAGCCTATTGGGATATGTTCTTAAGGATAAGGCGATTCGTCCGATAATGTCTGGAGTATTATGAGTAAAGCACCACAACAACGCGAGTTTTTCCTGGATTCAATTCGGGCCTGGTTAATGCTTCTGGGTATCCCGTTCCATATCTCGCTCATCTATTCAAGCCATCAGTGGCATGTCAACAGCACAGAAGCCTCGTGGGGTTTAACCCTGTTTAATGATTTTATTCACGCCTTTCGTATGCAGGTGTTTTTTGTCATTTCAGGCTACTTCTCTTACATGCTTTTTTTGCGCTACCCGCTAAAACGCTGGTGGAAGGTGCGTGTAGAGCGTGTCGGCATCCCAATGCTCACCGCCATTCCATTACTGACGCTACCGCAATTTTTAATGCTGCAGCATGTCAATGACAAAGCAAAAAACTGGCCGGGTCTGACCCCATACGAAAAATACAACACGCTAGTCTGGGAACTGGTCTCCCATTTGTGGTTCTTGTTAGTGATGGTGGTACTGACCACATTGTGTTTATTTGTCTTCCAGCAAATGAAAGCACGCCTTGCTCCAGGCTCTGAAAATAGACAATCATCATTAACTTTAGGAAAGCTCTCACTCGCTTTCCTCGGGTTTGGCATCTTATACGGCGCAATTCGCCGCACGATTTTTATTATTTACTCGCCAATATTAAGTGATGGGTTGTTTAACTTTGTAGTGATGCAGACGCTCTTTTATCTACCATTCTTCCTGCTGGGTGCAATGTTGTTCGTGCGCCCACAGCTAAAAGCGCTGTTTACCACACCATCGCCATTTTGCGCAGTGGGTGCAGCACTGGCCTTTTGTGCCTATTTGCTGAACCAGCGGTACGGTAGCGGCGATGCCTGGATGTATGAAACCGAGAGCGTGATTACCATGGTGCTGGGCTTGTGGATGGTCAACGTGGTTTTCTCACTCGGCCATAAGCTGCTTAACTTCCAGTCGAAACGTGTTACCTATTTCGTGAACGCATCGCTGTTTATTTACCTGGTTCACCACCCGCTGACTCTCTTCTTTGGCGCGTATATCACGCCGCATATCGCCTCAAATGCGCTGGGCTTTATCACCGGGTTGATTTTTGTCGTGGGGATCGCCGTGATTCTCTATGAAATCCACCTGCGTATCCCGCTGCTGCGCTTCCTGTTCTCAGGCAAGCCGCAGAATGTGGCAGTTAAAGTGACGAGTTAACCCGATCAACAAACAAAGAATAAACTCAAAATAATTCGAGTTGCAGCAAGGCGGCCAGGGAGCAAATCCCCAGGAGCTTACTTAGGTAAGTGACTGGGGTTTGTGAGTGCAGCCAACACAGCTGCGGCTTGAAGTATGAAGAGTTTTATAGAAGCCACTCAATAGGTAGTCGATACACCAACCTAACCAACACCCGTTGCCAAAAACGGGTGTGCGGCTCTTTCTTCCAGACGATTTCTTTGCCTTCACTATTTTCCACCCAATTCACTCGCCCCCACTTATCCAGACGCAGCGCCCAGGCATTCTCTTTCTGACTTTGGGTAAAACGCTGGTGAATATCCTGTGCCAGCGCCTCACTTTCAATTACAAAACCCATCTCGGTATTGAGCATTGCGGAACGTGGGTCAAAATTAAATGAGCCGATAAACACCTTTTGTTTATCCACACTAAACGTTTTGGCATGCAGGCTGGAACCTGAATTCCCTGTTAAGCCACGGTCATGTGGTCTGCGCAGGACATCTTGTTCGGGCTTTAACTCATAAAGCTCGACCCCGTGGCGCATCAGTTTTTTGCGCCAACGCGCATAACCAGCATGAACTACCGCCACATCGTTGGCGGCCAGTGAGTTAGTCAGGATTGCTATTTTTACCCCTTTACGCACAAGCCCCAAGATTTGCGCAATACCCGCGCGAGTGGGCACAAAATAGGCTGAAATAATGTCTATCTCACGCTCAGGCATACCAATCACATTCATCAGGCGTTGCGGCAGTAACGTGTGGTTGCGGGCTCTGCCCTGCCCCTTACGCGGGTCATCGCTGAGTAAGCGCGTTTTCGCCCAATACATTTCCAGCGTGCGGGCGACCAGATTGGTCGCAAACTGGCTGGTCGTGAGGCGGTCCAGATACCGGCGCGCCATCGGGTCGTTACGCCAGTCTTCCGGCAATTGCACCCGTTGCTGCAGGGCATCGGCGTCAACATCCAGCACTTTTTCCAGCGTCGACACACATGAACTTTCCCAGTAACGCAGAAAATCCTGGCTGACTTCGCCGACAACCGGGCCGACGGCCAACACATCTAAGTCTGAAAACAGCGGTTGTTTACCCACACCAAAGTAAGCGTCACCGACGTTACGCCCGCCAATAATGGTGGTTTCACCATCAACGGTGAAGGTTTTGTTATGCATACGACGGTTAAGACGGGCAAAGTCGGTCAGGTAGCCAAAGGCGCGAATCAGGCGAAACGAAAAGGGATTAAACAGGCGGATTTCAATCTGCGGGTGAGCATTAAGCAACTCTAAAATACCATCCAGCCCGTTGGTGTTGTTATCGTCAAGCAACAGCCGCACTTTCACCCCGCGGTCAGCCGCAGCCAGTAACGCGCTAAATAACAGCCGCCCGGACATATCATCCTGCCAGATGTAATACTGCACATCGAGACTCTTCTCCGCCATGCCACACAGCAGATAGCGCGCCGCAAAAGCATCAAGACTATCTGCAAGCGGGTGAATCCCGCTAAGCCCAGGGTGTTCAGCCGTCGTTGGGGTAATCGCTCTCCCAAGACGCGTAGCATGGTGGTTCTTCATGCTAGAGCTGGGCAAGAAGTTGTTGATAAATGCGGGTGTTTTCGTCGTCAAAACAGACAAAAACCACTTGTTCAGGTAGGGGGCGCAGGCCGATATAGCGATACACCGTATCGACAGCTATTTTTGCGGCTTGTTCTTTTGGATAACCGTATGCACCCGTGCTGATGGCAGGAAACGCAATGGTGCGATAGCCATTGGCAGCCGCCAAATCGAGACTATTACGATAGGTTTGTTCAAGCAATTCGGCTTCGTGTTCATCGCCCCCGTGCCAGACCGGGCCAACTGCGTGAATAACGGCCTTAACCGGAATATTTCCCGCCTCGGTAATCACCGCGTGTCCGGGCGCACAGTCACCCTGCTGGCGACGAATCACTTCACAGGCTGCCAATAAAGCAGGCCCTGCAGCATGATGAATAGCCCCATCAACACCACCACCTCCCATCAACGATGGGTTTGCGGCATTCACTATCACGTCAACTTCAACGCGGGTGATATCACCTTGTATCACCGACATTCTTTCGCTCATTGGGAATTCTCCAGTTAGTCTTTGATAGTAGTCTAAACTTACCGAACAGCAGACGTATATCACTTCCTGAGGATTTCACGACATCCCCTAACCTCTGATTTTTTCTCGTTATCTACAAATAAGATCCGTTACACCTGACACATTTTTTATCTGCAGCCGCATCTGTAGAAGGCGTTTACGCTGCAAAAAATGAGATCCGAAATGTGTGTTTTATGCATTTCGGTGGTTACTTTCGTTTCAGGAGAGGTTCTATGGCTAGTGAAGCGCAAAAAGTCGGGTTGGTCCCGGTGATGTTAATGGTGGCAGGCAATATCATGGGTTCGGGGGTTTTCCTGCTCCCGGCAAACCTGGCAGCAACGGGAGGGATTGCCATTTTTGGCTGGATGGTGACGATTATCGGCGCGATATCGTTGTCGATGGTGTACGCCAAAATGTCATCGCTCGATGACAGCCCCGGCGGTTCTTACGCTTATGCCCGCCGCGCATTTGGCCCGTTCCTCGGCTATCAAACCAATCTGCTTTACTGGCTTGCTTGTTGGATAGGTAACGTCGCGATGGTGGTGATTGGCGTCGGTTATCTCAGCTATTTTTTCCCGATGCTCAACCAGCCCTGGCCGCTTACCGTGACCTGTATTGCCATTTTGTGGCTGTTTGTCGGACTCAATATTGTTGGCCCGAAAATGATCACCCGCGTGCAGGCGGTCGCCACTATTCTGGCACTGATCCCAATAGTCGCCGTCGCCGTCTTAGGCTGGTTCTGGTTTAAAAGCGACACCTATATGGAAGCCTGGAACGTCAGCGGCAAAGGCACTTTTGGCGCGATTCAGAGTACTTTAAGCGTCACGCTGTGGTCATTTATCGGTGTTGAGAGCGCCTCGGTTGCCGCAGCGGTAGTGAAAAATCCCAAACGCAACGTGCCCATTGCCACCATTGGCGGAGTATTGATAGCCGCTGTTTGTTACGTGCTTTCCAGTACTGCCATTATGGGCATGATCCCTAACGCCGAGCTGAGACTTTCTGCCTCGCCATTTGGTGATGCCGCACGCATGGCGATGGGGCCAACGGCTGGAGCAATTGTTTCGTTCTGTGCCGCAGCGGGTTGTTTAGGCAGCCTCGGCGGATGGACATTGCTTGCCGGACAAACGGCGAAAGCTGCCGCCGATGATGGTCTGTTCCCACCTATTTTCGCCAAAGTGAATAAAGATCAGACTCCGGTTGCGGGTCTACTGATTGTTGGCGTGCTGATGACCATCTTCCAGCTTGCCAGTATTTCACCGGATGCCACATCGCAATTTGCCGTCGTTTCGTCAGTTTCAGTGATATTCACACTGGTGCCTTATATCTACACCTGTGCGGCATTAATGCTGGTCGGCCAGGGGCATTTGGGCAACCAACGCCTACCTTTCCTGTTTATTACGCTGATTGCCTTTATTTACTGTATCTGGGCTGTGGTGGGTACAGGCGCGACTGAAGTGATGTGGTCGTTTGTTGCCATTATGGTGATTACTGCGATGTACACCGTGAACTACAACCGTCGCCATAAAAACCCCTACCCGCTGGATAAACCCGTGGTTAACGATTAACAGGAGTTCGTTATGCTTGATTTAGGCACACACCAAAAACGCAAAATTCTGGTGGTCGACAGCAGCATTCAGGACGTTAACACCGCCAACGGGCGCGCAGTGGCCGAGCTTATCGAGGCGCTGGAAGAAAACAACTTTGCCGTAATTTCAGCTGCAACCTTTGAGGATGGCATCGCGACGGTTACGTCCGATGCCTCGCTGTGCTGCATCTTTGTGGACTGGACTTCCGGCGGCAATGACGATGAATCCCACAGCCAGGCTTTTGCTCTCCTGCAAACCATTCGCCGTCGCAATAAAAGCGTGCCGGTGCTGTTAATGGCCGAGCACTCTTGCGTCGATACGCTGACGCTCGACTCCATGCGGCTGGTGAATGAGTTCGTCTGGATGCACGAAGACACCGCCGAGTTTATTGCCGCCAGGGCACGCTCTCTTATTCAGCGTTATTATCAACAATTACTGCCACCTTTCACGCGCGCATTATTCAATTACACCTTAGAAAACCCGGAATATTCATGGGCCGCACCTGGCCACCAGGGCGGTGTAGCGTTTACCAAATCAGCGGTTGGCCGTGAGTTTCTCGATTTCTTTGGCGAGAATCTGTTCCGCACAGATACTGGTATCGAACGTGCTGCCATGGGGTCGTTGCTTGACCACAGCGGGCCGATTAAAGCCTCTGAAACCTACGCCGCCGAGGTGTTTGGCGCACACCGTAGTTATTCGGTGTTAAACGGCACGTCGGGTTCTAACCGCGCGATTATGCAAGCGGTGGTGGGCGAATTTGAAATCGCGCTATGCGACCGCAACTGCCATAAATCCATCGAGCAAGGCTTAGTGATGACCGGTGCGCTGCCGGTCTATTTTGTGCCGACGCGCAACCGCTTTGGCATTATCGGGCCGATTCCTAAGCGCCAGTTCACGCCGGAAAGCATTCGTGCGGCGATTGATGCTAACCCGCTGAAACATGAAGTGGTGAGCGACAAACCGGTGTATGCGGTAGTGACAAACTGTACTTATGACGGTATGTGTTACCACGCCGAAGCGGCACAGGAGTTGCTGGCGCAGAGTGTTGACCAGATTCACTTTGATGAAGCCTGGTATGCGTATGCCCGCTTTAACCCAATGTATGAAGGCCGCTTTGCGATGCGTGGCGATCCGAAAGATTTTGACAGCAGCGGACCGACTGTTTTCGCCACCCATTCAACGCACAAACTATTGGCCGCCCTTTCGCAATCTTCTTATATCCACATCCGCAACGGTAAAAAACCGGTCGAACATTCGCGCTTTAACGAGTCGTATATGCTGCAAGCCACCACTTCACCGCTGTACGCCATTATCGCCTCCAACGAAATTGGGGCGGCGATGATGGATGGCGGCCAGGGTGAAGCGCTGACCCAGGAAGTGATCGTTGAAGCGGTGGATTTCCGTCTTGCGCTGGCGAAAGTGCATGCCGCCTTTGCCAAAAATAACGACTGGTTTTTCACACCGTGGAATGCGCCAACCATTACCGATTCGTCGGGTAACGAAGTGCCGTTTGTGAAAGCGTCACGCGAGCAGCTCACTACCGATCCGTCCTGCTGGACGCTAAAGCCGGGTGATAAATGGCACGGTTTTGAACAGCTGGAAGATGAATGGTGTTTACTCGACCCGATTAAAGCCGGGATTCTGGCGCCAGGCATGGGTGATGACGGCAATCTGCTGGAGTCCGGAATACCTGCGGCAATGGTCACCGCGTATCTTGGCGAGCGTGGGATTGTGCCGTCGCGTACCACTGATTTTATGGTGCTGTGCCTGTTTTCCATTGGCGTCACCAAAGGTAAATGGGGCACGCTGATTAACGTGTTGCTGGAGTTCAAAGATGATTACGACAGCAACACGCCACTAAAACGCTGCTTACCCGATCTTATCAGCGCCGATGCCGCGCGTTATGCCGAAATGGGGCTAAAAGATCTGTGTGATGAGATGTTTAACTACATGAAAACCAGCCAGATGGACAAACTCCAGGCGGCGGCATTTGGCAATATTCCGCTACCGGTGAAACGCCCGCGCGTTGCCTTCCAGCAACATATGGCGGGCAATGCAGATCATCTGCCAATCGACCAATTACCAGGGCGTATTTCCGCCGTCGGCGTGATCCCTTACCCACCAGGGATCCCGATTGTGATGCCCGGCGAGAGCTTTGGCAGTAATGATGAACCGTGGTTGCAATACATCCGCAGTATTGCCGAATGGGGCGAGAAATTCCCGGGCTTTGAGAAGGAGTTGGAAGGGGCTGAGATGATTGATGGGGTGTATCACATTTGGGCGCTTAAACAATAATCAGCTCGGGTGCAAAACTTTCAGGAAACGGCTGCTCGCCGCAACACGCGATCAGCCGATTTTCGATGCAAGCATGATGAAGATAACGGTCTGGCGGGCATAGGGTGTGGAGCGGCAAATCCAGCTGGTTCATTTGCCAGACCGTCCCGCCTTGTTGCTTGAGCACCGCTTCGTGCGCGGTCCACATGCGCCAGAACTCCAGCATTTGTTCATCGCCTGGCAACGATTCCAGCCAGTCGCTTAACGGTGCACCAAAACTATGACGGGCAATCGCCATAAAGCGCGCACGCGAGCGGATTTGTTCTATGTCACAACCGACATCCCCTTCCCCCACCAGCACCGCAACGCTTGCCGCGCTATTGCTGATATTAAAAGCGGGCAGCGACGGATGAAACGGTTTGCCGTGCGTGGCCCGTTCTAATTTAGGCAACGGGCCGTCGTTCAGCAGCTTTGCCAGCAAGATTCGAGAGGTCAGCCAGCCTGCACGGCGCACACCCACCGGCGCGTCTTGTAACAGCTCAGGCGACAGCCAGCGTGTGGCGCACGCATCGTCAGACAAACGCGCCACATCACCGAATGCCAGGTGATAACCTGTTACCGCCAACGGCGCATCACCAACGAAGTGTTAATACCACCAAAGGCAAAATTGTTGCTCTGCACAAATTCAGTATCAATTTTGCGGGCTCCACCCATGATGTAATCCAGTTCGCCGCACGCCTCATCCGGTTCGGTCAAATTCAGTGTTTCGGCAAACCAGCCTTCGCGCATCATTTCGATACTCATCCATGCTTCCAGCGCACCACAGGCCCCGAGCGTATGGCCCAGGTAGCTTTTCAGTGATGAGATTGGCGTACTGGCACCATAAATCGCCGCCGTCGCATGGCTTTCAGCAATATCGCCACGATCGGTCGCGGTGCCATGGGCATTGATATAGCCGATATCGCGGGCAGAAACGCCTGCTGACTGCAAGCCACGCTCGATACAGATTTGCATGGTTTCTTTCTGTGGCTGAGTGATGTGCGCGGCGTCGCAGTTAGTATGGAAGCCGACTATCTCAGCGTAAATATGTGCCCCACGCGCCAGCGCATGATCAAGATCCTCAAGGATCAATGTGCCCGCTCCTTCGCCAATCACCAGCCCGTCACGCTGTTTATCAAACGGCGATGGCGTGGTCTTTGGCTGGTCGTTACGCTGACTGGTGGCAAACAGCGTATCAAACACCGCCGCTTCAGAAGGGCACAACTCTTCCGCACCACCCGCCACCATGACGGTCTGGTAACCATGGCGGATCGCTTCCCAGGCATAACCAATCGCCTGACTGCCGGAAGTGCAGGCGCTGGATGTTGGGATCACACGGCCTCGCAAACCAAAGAACAGCCCGGTATTGACGGCGGCAGTGTGCGGCATCATCTGCACATAAGTAGTGCCGGTGATATTGCGCGTGTGTTTTTCGGTCAGCATGGTGGCAAATTCACTCACCGGCCCGGTGCTGCCGGTGGAAGAACCGTAGGCAATGCCCGTATCGCCGCTGGTAAGAATTTTATCGTCCAGCAAACCCGCCTGCATGAGCGCAAGCTCCGTCGCTCTGGTTGCAAGCAGTGAAACACGCCCCATCGCCCGAATGCGTTTACGTGTGTAATGTTCAGGAAGGGTAAAATTGTCGACCGGCGCACCGAGCATAGTGTTCAGCCCATCGTAAACCTGCCACTCAGGCATGTGCCGTACAGCATTTTGACCCGACTTTAAACCCGCGGCCACATCCTGCCAGTTATCACCAAATGCCGTCACGCCGCCCATTCCGGTCACTACCACACGGCGAATCACAACATACCTCCATTGATGGAGATAACCTGGCGCGTAACGTAGCCCGCAACAGGTGACATCAGGTAACGCGCAAGTCCCGCCACTTCTTCGGGCTGGCCCATACGTTGCAGTGGAATCATACGCATCGCTTCAGTAAGCGCCGCCTCTTCCATCTCAATCATGCCGGTATCAATCAAACCCGGAGCAATACAGTTTACGGTGATTTTGCGCTTTGCCAGTTCGATGGCCAGCGCTTTCGTGGCACCAATAATGCCCGCTTTTGCCGCGCTGTAGTTCACTTGCCCCCGGTTGCCCATCAGGCCAGAAACCGACGAGAGCGTAATGATTCGCCCGCCTTTGCGCAGCCCAATCATTGGCATGACACAGGGTTGAATCACATTATAAAAACTGTCGAGATTGGTACGAATCACGCCGTCCCAGTCTTCATCGCTTAACGCCGGGAATGCGCCATCGCGAGTCATACCCGCGTTGTTGACCACGCCCCAATATGCGCCGTGGGTTTCGATGTCAGATTCAATCACGCTGCGGCACTGGCTGCGGTCAGCGCTATCAAACTGCATCACGCGCCCGGTCCCGCCCTGTGCCGTTATTTGCTCAAGCGTATCCAGTGCGCCCGCTTCGTCACGATGATAATGCACCACCACGGCAAAACCGTCAGCGGCTAGCCCCAGAGCTATTGCTTTGCCAATCCCCTTGCTGGCGCCGGTTACTAATACCGTTTGTGTCATCTTGCTATCCCATCAAAATAATTGTTTTAATTCTTTATTATCAGGCTGATAAGTATTAATTCGCCCGCTCGCCAGTACGTTGCCGTCTACGAGAATTTGCCCTTCAAAACTACCAATCTTTTCATCACGCATCAGCAGCGTGACGTGACAATCCAGCACCAAATCATTAGCCATTGCTCCTGCCGGGCAGCGGATCCCGCGCCCGCCCAGCAGCATGCCGACGAGGCTTGCTTCTTCACCGTTATTCATCGCATGCCAGCCTGACCACACGCCCACCGTCTGGGCAATCAGTTCAATGGCAAACCAGCCGGGCAAATTACCGTCAGCATTTAAAAACGGTGCAAGCACCCCAGCGCGGTTGACTGTCACCCGGCAATGCGCACTTTCTTGTTCCACCGCCACTACCGATTCGAGCAGGCACATTGGCGCTTCGTGAGGTAAATAGTGATGGGGGGCAAGAAAATCAGTCATGGGAAACTCCAAAAATCAGGCAGGCATTATTACCGCCAAAAGCAAATGAGTTCGAAAGCATAATTGGTTTAGTGAATGGTTGTGGCGCGGTGAGTAAACCACATGCGGCGAGGGTCAGGTCTTGATGCGCGTCAGTGAAATCTTGCGCAGGCAACAGCAAGTTTCGCGTCAGCAGCAGATAACACAGCACCGCTTCACAAGCCCCGGCAGCGCCTAATGTATGGCCCGTCAGGTGTTTAGTGGAGCTCGCCGGTACGCTTTCACCAAAAATTTGATTCACCACTTTCGACTCAATTTCGTCATTCAGACGCGTGGCGGTGCCGTGCATATTAATATAGCCAATCTCTTCGGCTGAGAGTTTTGCCTCATGCAACGCCATCTTAATGGCGCGAACAGCCCCGACGCCTTCCGGGTGTGGTGCTGACATATGCCAGGCATCTGACGATTCGCCAACCCCCAGCAAACACACTTTTCCCGGCTCTTTGGTCAGTAAAATCAACACCCCAGCTTCACCGATAGTGATACCGTTGCGCCCGGCGCTAAAGGGTTTACAGCGCGCGTTACTCAACGACTCAAGGCTGTCAAAACCGTTGATAGGCATACGGCTCAGCGAATCAGCGCCGCCGACGATAACAGCATCGACCATGCCCGACTCAATCAACCGTTTACCGGTGATCAGCGCGCGCGCACTGGAAGAACACGCCGTTGAGATAGTCAACGCAGGGCCGAACAATTGCAGGTAGTCACTGAGAAAACGCGACGGGTCGCCGAGTTCCTGCTGACCGTAGCGATAAGCCGCAGACGGCGTGCCCGCGTGGCTTGCGCTCACCATGCGGTCACCTTCATCCAGCCCGGAAGTGCTGGTGCCTAGAATGACCGCGACACGCTCGTTTCCGTAGCGTGCGATGGCTTCATCAACCTGCGGGCGAATTTGTGCAAGTGCCGCGAGCAACAAACGATTATTACGGCTGTTATAGTGCGGCATATCGGCAGGAATAGCCGGTAACTCACCCGTCACCCGCCCGACCCAACACTCGCCCTGCTGCAACCAGCCGTCAGTATCCAGCCCCATACCCGGCGCGGTGTTTGCCTGCAAATTTGCGGCGATCTCGTCAAGATTATTGCCCAATGCATTGACCATTCCGGCAGCCGTTAAGGTAATCATAATTAGCTGCTCAAATGTTGAATGTTAATGACGTAGCCGAAACGGTGATGATGCACGCTCACCGGCTGGCGACTTCCGTTACGCGTGAGATACTGGATAGTTTCGATAAGCTCACCCTGGTCGTCGCGCAATTCGCGGCGCGCGTCGATATCTTTCAGCGTCCAGCCCTTTGGCAATTGCGGCTGCCAGGCGCTTATCGGCCAGTAACTCAACATAATATCGGCAAGAACCTGACTGGCTGGAGGTAATTCTGGCAGCGTAATGGATTGTTCAGTCTTGATACCATTCTGATCATAGGTCAGGCGGAATAAACGGATCCCTAACGGCGAAAGCCCTGCCAGCAAGATTTTCTGCTGATCGGCATTGAGTAGCACCATCAACGACTGCGTTTTGCCTTTTACATGCGCGCTCAACAACTGTTGCTCGGTGATGGACGGCGTAATTCCCGGCGCAGGCAGCATCACTAACGTGCCGGGTTTCAACCAGGCCTGCGGCCTGTTGCTATCTTGTTTCGGCGCACTGCACGCGCTGAGAAATAGCGCGCTAAGCAGTAAAACCAGAGTCGGTAATTTTTTCATTTTTCTCTCTTTCCCTCTCCGTGGCCAGATGTCGATAAGGCTAGTGGGGCCGTCAAAAATGCACAGAAGATCCCGCAACTCAGCACAATACCAAAACTTGCGATGGCTTGTGTCTGGCTAAAGACCAGCATGCCTAAGGTGAAAAGTGTAGTCAGCAATGCCACGCTAATGGCCAGCAGCGAAGTCATCGGCGTGCCACGTGGGTTACTAAAGAATAATGTGTAATTGATACCGATACCTAGCACCAGCACTAACGCCAGCAATGAGAACAGGTTCAGCGCATGACCGCTAAAGGCAAGTGCTGCAAGCCCGCCGCCCAGCGATAACAGCGAAGGCACCACATTGAGCAAACCGCGTTTTACGCCAAGCCGCAACACGTAGCTGAGCGCAATCACCACCACAGCCGCCGCCAGTAAACCCGCCAACAAGCTGCGGAAATGGCTGAACAGTTCATTGAACATCACTTTTCGGTCAACCCAACTCACACCCGGGATTTTTGCCGCAATCTCGCCGAGGGCCGCACTGTTATAAACACCGCTCACCGGCACCAGCGCGCCGCTTTTGCCATCGGGCAGAGACAACCACAACAAGCGCCAGCCGCTACTGATAACACTTTTTTGCCAGATATCGGGCGTGACCGCCATTTGCTGTAGATTTGGCGCGCTGACAGTGATGCCGCTTTCAGCAAGGCGTTTTTGTAACACAGGCGCGGCTTCGCTCAGCAAACGTAAATCAGCCTGTTGCTGCTCAAGAGAGGCGAGCGGGATCATGCGGTAACTGCCGATGGCTTTGCTTTTTTGCGCGGCATCCAGTTCAGGTGCGAGCTTTTCCAGCCGTTGCAGCGTTTGCTCGGCAGTATCGCCGTAAACCACGAACCATTTTTGGTCCATCCCCTGCCCGGTTAACGCAGTTATTGCCTGCTCTTCCTGCACCAAATCCTTTGGCAGTGCCTGGAAGCTGGCGATATCGTCATTAATTTTTAAAGAGGCTATTCCGACAAGACTCATGACCAGCAACGCGAGCGGTACCCCAATGCGCACCGCTTTTTTGTGCTGCCATGCGTCAAGCCACGCAGTGAGCAACCGGCTGCACGGCACGGGCCTTACGGGTAAACCGCGCACCGCAAACGGATACCAACACACCACGGTCAGGCAGGAGGCTATCAAACCGCTGGCGGCAAACACCGCCAGTTGGCGAATCCCAGGGAACGGTGCGAGGATCATAATCAGGTAAGCAATAGCCGTCGTCGCCAGTGCCAGTAGTAAAGCAGGAAGCACTTTGCGCAGGCTTTCAATCGGCGAGTTTTCCCCGCCATGTACCATGCGTTCGGTGAGGTAATACAACGTGTAATCGGCCGAAACCCCGACGATGCTCATGCTCATCACCAGCGTCATCAGGTGCAATTCACCAAAGCACAGCAGCGTGATAGCGGTGCCTGCCAGTGCGCCGATGGCGACCGATGTGGCACACAATAGCAAGGGCCGTACCGAGCGAAACACCGCAAGCACCAGCAACAGCACGCCAATCACTGTCGCCAGTCCCAGCGTTGAAACATCGTGCTTTGCCTGCTGGCTCGCATAATCGCTATAAAATAGCGTGCCGCGTGACATCACCTCAGCCTGCGGAAAATGCTGCTTGAGGTTGTTGTGCAAAACCCGCAATTGCTCAACGGCTGCACGCCCTTGCTGCATATCAAACGACGAACCTTTCAGCTCACCGTGCAACAAATACCAGTAGCGCCCCTGTTTATCACGCGCCACCAGCCAGCCGTTTTGCAGCCGCATCTGGCTGGCAGTTTGTTGCAGCGCCAATTGCGAACCACGCACCAGCATCAGCGGATCGTTAGCCAGCTCTTTTCCACTGACACCCGAAAACGCTGAATAGAGTTGCGACAACACCCACTGTGCCTGCGCTTCTCCGCCATTTTGCAACCGGCTGCGGGTCTGGTTATCAACCAGACCATTGCGATGCTCGAAGTAGAATTTCCCCCACTCTTGCTGGCCTTTGGCATCCATCGGCCCCTGCACATTTTGCAGGAACGGTTGCTGTTGCAGTTGCGATTGCCACCACTGGGCTGCAGCGGGATCCGCCGTGTTACCGGGGCTTACCATCCACATCATCTGCCGATCAAGACGCTGTAAAAAACCGTTCTCAATTTGCGGCGGGATTTTCCCCAGGCTACTGGCAGGCAGCAGCGACAACACGCTGCTATCCAGCCGGGCCTTCGGCAACAAAGTGCACAACAGCGCGACCAACAGAGTGACGATGGCAAGCCAACCCCACGCAAGGCGGCGGTGCATATCAGAATGCGAAGCGCTGCTGCTCTTCATGGGTCAGTTTTCGTGGTTCCGGTCGGTGGTCGCTAAAGGTGATTTCAGTGAAATCGCCCTGCAAATCATTCAGCGCAATGCGATTAAGGTACTTATCGCCCTGCAAAGTAATGGTGCTAAACAGCTTATCGAGCGGCGTGGTGACAGGCGTTAATACCAGTTGCCACTTGCCGTTACCCTGGTCGGTAAACGCGCTGGTAAAGTTCTCATCCAGCACTTTACGGTCTGCCTCGAATAAAGCTCGCAGAAGGTGATTGAACTGAAACATTTGCGGGTTGCTGTCGGCGGTAATCACTTGTGGCGCCTGGCTACCCATGATTTGCGCCATATGGCGGTCATCAAGCACCAGTGTCATCGGGAAGGGGTGCTGTTGCTGCCACCACAAACCTTTATTTTTTGCGATCAGCACTTCACCGCTGGAGTGCAGCGGTTGCGCCATTCCGCTGATTTGGCGCTCTTGCTGGAATTTCGCCCGCACCACAGACTGCGAGGCAAAAGTGCTACGCACATCATCAAGGGTTATTGCGCTCGCCGTACAACTGATAAACAGCAAGGCTATTAAAATAATCTTATTCATGACTCAAGCCCATGCGTTCAAAAAGAATCTGAGGGGAGACAAAACAAAGCTCTCCACTTGTTGCCTCAACGGCAACCTGAATGGTGTAACCCGACGTGGTCCGTTTGCCGCTTTCGGCATCAACAATTTCGTAGCCGATTTTCAGGCGGTTTTCATATTCCAGCACGCTGGCACGCACCAGAATCTGTTGTTCGAATTTTACTGCATTTCGATATTTAACCCGCGTATCAACGACCGGCCAGACATAACCGGACTCACTCATGGCGCGGTAGCCATAATCAAACTGGTTCAGTAACGCTTCTCGCGCCACTTCAAAGTAGCGAAAATAATTACCGTGCCACACAACCCCCATCGCATCGACATCATGGAATGGGACTTTGATGCTGATCTCCACGGTAAAACGTGGGTCATTTAACATCCGGACTCCTTTTCTGGCGGCAATTGCCAGAAATCATAAAAATTAAACCAATCGAGCGGCGAGCGCAGCGCGTAAAACTCAAGACGCCGCGCGTAATGATCAATATGTTCTTGTAACGCTTGCTGCCGCGTAGCGCGCGGTAATAAAAGCGGGTCGGCAACATGTTCTGCGTGGATGCGCAATTTGCCCTGCTCGCGCAGCACCATCATCAGAATGACCGGGCATCGTAATGCGGCAGCCAAAATAAACGGCCCCTGCGGGAACGGGGCCGGGCTGCCCATAAACGGGCTCCAGCACACACGCCGTTCACCGCCGCGTTGCGGGTTGACGGCAAGCCGATCACCGACAATCGCTACCCACTCGCCGGCATCCAGTTTGTCTTGCAACAGCATCGCGGTTTCCGGGCCGATGTGGCTTACCGGCAGCAAATTCACCCCGGCCTGCGGCGCTATTTCTTCGATTATCTGGCGAAAACGCTGCGCGTGGTCGGTAAACACCAGCGCATTAATAATAAGCCCGGCTTCAACTTGCGCCAGCGCACGGCTGGCTTCGATATCGCCGAGATGCGCCGCAAGAATGAGCTTCCCCTGCCCAGCCTGCGGCTGCAAAACTTCGCGACTACCGGGCGCAAATTCGATATCACGCCCCCAGATAATATCGCCGCGCCAGGCAGCAATTTTGTTCAGCATTGCATCGCCAAATCGCAAAAAATGGCGATAGCTGTTTAACCCTTCCGGCAAGGCAATTTGTTGCCGTTCGGCCTGTTGGCGCACGCGGGCCAGCCACTGTTGTGACGCATTTCGCTGCGTGCTTCCTGTGAGCCACATCCATGCCACTACCGGGTAAAGCAGCGCGTTAAACGCCCTGCGACCTAAGCGCTGGTAGATATTCAGCATCAGACGCATTCCCGCCAACCCTTTACGCTCAGGCACTTGCGCCCAGTGAGCACTCTGACGGCGGCGAGAAAGCAGCGCCGGAATGCGCGGCAACATGCCAAAAAACAACCGGGTATGCATCCAGGAAATGCGCACGTTATCGCCCAGCGCATCAAAATGCGACACGCCATCCGGCGGGTAAACCACACGGGTGCGTAAGAACCGGCTGTCGGTGCCTGCCCAGTACAAACGCACCATGATTTCAGTGTCAAAATCCATCCGTTTACCGGGCGGTTGTTCTGCAATAACCGCAAGTGTTGCCGCGAGTGGGTAGACCCGGAAACCGCACATGCTGTCTTTTAGTGACAGTGATAAGGTTTCAATCCATACCCATACATGCGTGATATAACGCCCATACAGGCGCGATTTCGGTACGGAGTCGTCATATTCCGGCATGCCAGAAATCAGGCTTTCGGGGTGCGCACGCGCTTCATCTAAAAAACGCGGTACATCTTCAATGCAATGTTGCCCGTCGGCATCAAGCTGGATGGCATGCGTAAAACCCGCCAGCTGTGCCGCTTTCAGCCCGACTGTGACCGCCTCCCCTTTTCCCTGGTTGGTTGCCAATGGGATAAGCGTGACGCCGGTTAATTGTGCTAGCTGCTGCCTGGTTGCCGCCTCGCTGCCGTCATCAACAATAATGCATGGCAGGCCGAAGGGTTGCAGGCGAGCCAGCACTGAAGCCATCGTCGCGCCGTGGTTATAACAGGGGATCACCACGCAGGGGCGAAAAGCCGCAGGCGTTACGGACATAATTTAATTTTCCCACTGCTGGCCGGAACGCTGACCCCATCCTTTAAAACGGTATATGTAAAACTCAGCACGCTGCGTGAAGTGTCCCATTGCAGGTTCAACTCCAGCTCGTTTTCAGGAACAATCGGACGCTGGAATTTAACGCTATCAATCGCGCTAAAACGCATGCCTGGTGCAAGTTCTTCGCCATAGGCCATCACCCAATCAAGTTGGGCAACACCAGGTAATATCGGCTGAGTGGGGAAATGCCCCGCAAACCAGCTTAATGTCGCCGGAACGCTCAACCGCAGGGATAATGTCCCCACCTCTGGTTGCGCGCGCTGTAACTCAACGGGTTTCATCAAATAACTCCTGTAATTGCGCCCATGATCGCTTGCTCTGGCTGTTGAGAGGAATGCGCTCGACGATGCGCCAGTAGCGCGGAATAGCTATCGGTTCAAGCCAGGCCCGGAGCGCTTCGCGCCAGTGTTGCTTATGGGTATTATCGGACTGTGGCGCGACCACCACTGCCCCAAGAGCAATACGGTTGCCACGTACAACCGGCACCACAGCAACATCATTAATACCGGGCAATGCCAGCAGTCGCCGTTCAATTTCACTGAGTGAAACTCGTTTTTCCTCGATTTTAACGATGCGGTCGCGGCGCCCTGATAAACGGAAACGCCCTTGCGCGGTAAATTCGAGAATATCGTCGAGTGGCCTGCATCCTTCGTGAATCAGCGGCGACTCAACCCACCAGCCATCTTCTTGTTCGGTAAAGCACACCGCCGGAAAAGGCTGCCATTCAGGTGCTGGCTGCGAGTGTTCACGCCACGCCAGCACGCCAGTTTCGGTGGTGCCATAGATTTCTGACACCGCTGTTTTGAGCCATAAACGCGCCTGAAGCGCGGTGTCGTCATCAAGTTTTCCAGCAGCAGAAATCACCCGTTTAAAAACCGGCGCAGCCAGGTTTCCATCTAGCCGTTTGAGAAAGGCCGGGCTGCTGATAAACAATAAAGGATGAAGCGAGTGTGCAGCCAGTTGCTCAGGGAAATGTATCATTGCCGCATCACCCGGCAGCCCAAGCGACATTGGCAGCATCACGCGGAACGTGAAACCGTAGAGATGCTGGTGCGACACCGAGCCGACCACGCGGCAATCGCCTGAATTGTCGCCCCATAAGGTAGCGAGCCAGGCAATCTCTTCATCCAGCGCCCGCACCGTTTTAAAAATTTGAGCCGGTTCTCCGGTTGAGCCAGAGGTGAAAAACACCACGCCGGCATCTGCCGTAACGGCCTCAAACGGTTCAATGGCCTTACAAGCTAACACTTGAGGGTTCATCACCCGGCAACTGAGATTAAGCGGCGTATCGCTCAGCACGCCACAGAAATGCATTTGCTGTTCCCGCAGCTGTGCTTCACGGCTGTGACCCGGAAGCACCGGCGTTTTTCCAGCATGAAGCGTGGCCAGCAGCGCGGCGATAAAGTCGTAACTATTGTCAAAACACAGCGCCCAGCGCTCGCCTGGCTGAGTTTTGAGCCAGCTATAGATACGCTGCACATCATTGATTAAGTCTGCCTGTGTAAAACAGTGCGGCCCTTCAAACGCCACAATATGTTGCGGATGGCGGCGGCTACTTAACCAGAGCGCCAGAGGCAAAGGATTATTCATAGCGGCGTTTCACTCGTTGGCGTACCAACCATTCGCAGGCAAATAACAAGCCCATCAGCAGGTAGCTCACCATTGCGTTCCACAGCGTCCACCAGTGAACATTGCCTACAAGGCACGTCAAAAGCGACACGCTGCCATTAAAGATGAAGAAAATGCACCACACTTGCGTCACCCGGCGGGTGTAACGCACACCCGCGGGAGGAAGATTCTTTTCTGTTATGCGGGCCAGGCGCTCAATGACCGGCATGCCGCTAAGCAGCGACGCGCCAAAAAGCACCAGCATCACCACATTGACGACCACCGGGTACCACAGTAAAAGCTGCGCCTCACGCATCCAGATACTGGCGAGCGATAATACCGCTCCCGCAAGCGCCAGCCCTTTAAATGCCCGGCTTAATGCGCCTGTTTTGCCGCGCAGCGTGCATAAACGCAGCACAAAGCACAGCGCCAGTATCGGTAATAGAATGTGTAATTCTGGATATGACAGTGCCAACCAGACGGCAAAGGGCCAGCCGATGACGGCTAGCCCTCCAGCAATACTTAGCGCACGTTTTACCAGCACGCTTTATGACTCGCTATGTAAACGCTCAACCGCGTCTACGACATCCTGTACGGTGCGAACCGTTTTGAAATCTTCCGGTTTGATTTTCTTACCCGTGCGTTTTTGTAGATGTACGACCATATCTACCGCATCGATGCTGTCGAGATCCAAATCTTCGTAAAGACGGGATTGCGGGGTAATTTGTTCTGGAGACAGTTCAAATAACTTAACCAGTAACCCGGTGACTTCCTGATAAATATCTTCTTTATTCATAGCGTACTCGTGGTTTCAATCAGGCGCTGTGCGCAGGGTTTTGACTGCTAATAAAGGAGGCAAGATTCGCTACAGAATAAAAATGTTCGCGCATCGCTTCGTTTTCGGCGGATAACACCACTCCATAACGTTTTTTAACCGCCAGACCCAATTCCAGAGCATCAATGGAATCAAGGCCCAGACCGTCATTACCGAATAATGCGGCCTCACTTTCAATCTCATCAACACTCACCTCTTCGAGATTCAGGGTGTCGATAATGAGTTGTTTAATATCGGTCTCTAGAGATTCCATATAACCATCCGAGTCTTAAAGCTCTTAAAAAGAGTCAGGAACCAGCTCCTGACTTAAATATTGGCTAAGACGGCGCGCCGCAAGCGCGGGCGCATCGTCGTCGTTTGCCATAAAACTTTGGCTTGCGATCCGTTGTTTAACACTGACGGTAATCATCGGCCTGCGCTTTGGAATTTGATACCAACGACTGTGTTTATCCAGATACCGCTGGTCGCAATAAATATGTACCAGGCGCAATTCGCACCCGCTTCGCACGGCAATATTGGCCGCACCACGCTGAATCACCAGCGGTTGCCCGGGGCGCGTGCGCGTCCCTTCCGGGAAAATCAGTATCGCCTCTCCTGCAGCCATGCGTTGCTGGCTTTCAGGTAGCAATGTTTCGCCCTGGCTGTTAATCAGGTAATCCGCCGCGCGAATCACGCCACGGAAACAGGGATTTTTCACCAGACTGGCCTTCACCAGGCAGCCAATATGCGGCGCCTGAGAGGCAATAAATACGTAATCCAACAGCGTCGGGTGGTTGGCGACAATCAAACATCCATGATCGTTGGCGAGTTGACCGCAATTTTCAAAGCGATAATCAAACACGCCAAGCGCTCGCCCAATGCGTAAAAATAACCGGAAGCTCGCTGAGATGCTGCGACGCGCTATCTCGCGGCGTTCGCCATTATCGCGAACAAACAGTAACAGCAAGTTAAACCACACCAGGGAAAGCAACAGCCCACCGCTGCCAAACAACACAAACAACCAGCCGGTCATCAATACGCGCCAGCACCATTCAATGCGCTGCCACATTATTGACGGCTCCAGCACCAGGACATCCGTTCCCCGTTGAGTGTGAAAGTTCGCTCTTCGCTAAGCCAACCATGCAAAAATGCCAGCCCTTGCGGTAAAGCAGAGGCATCTGAGGTACTGCGAGGCGCGGTTTCACACTCAATCTGCGGCCCGGCTTCCAATAGTAATGCCACGGCAAACGGGATGTTAAGTATCTCATCGCCCAAATGTGGGTGGTAAAACTCAGGAATTAGTCCGTCGAAATCTACCAACATCACGCGCGGGTAGCCTGCGTGATGTAAAGATGCCACTTCAAATAACGCCTGTGCAAAGCTGTCTAAACCTGCAGAAACGGAGGACGACACCAACGCTTGTTTTGACGCAATCGTTGTGTTGCCCACCGCAGAATTATGTACCGACATGGCAAAATCCGTCGGCGACAGGCTTTCTTTATTTGCCAGCGCACTCAAAATACGGAAGTTTTTTTCAAGCTCCCCGTGGCGACTGGAGAAAACCAGTGCATCAACCTGCTGGCGCGACAAAATGGCCAGCGCACAATCCACCGCCAGGCGGCTTCCTGACGCCAGGCGCCGTGCGGTCATCATCGGTAAATGGCGGCTTTTGGCGAGTGGCGCTGAAATAGTAATATCCGCTGTAGTTTTTCCCCATGCCTGCCATTCATCTTTCTCAGACAAACCGGGGGCACAAGCCTGCCAGTCGGCAAGGTTAAACGCTAACTTCATTCTCAGTACCATTCTTCATCTGCGAAGCCCCGCCAGATATATCTCTTCGGGTTCATGCCGACTATAAAATTAGTCTTAATTTAAGGGATTTTCCCCAGGCCGCCGGACTCTTGTGCGTGACGAGTTCACCAACGGCGGGGAATAGTAACAAAAAAGGCAGTGAAATAAATATATGCCCTAAATAAGTCGGGCTGTATCAAGTCAGAATGTGAATGAATAGAGGGGAGTCGATTTCAACGGCCTGCAATATGCAGGCCATTGTTTCTAGCGGTATGTGACTTCCACAACAGCCAGTTTATGTTGGGGATCAAGGTAATGCATTTTTGTCGAAAACGGCGCATCACTATTGGATGTGAAATTATTGAGCTGATTGAATGCGACCGTTTGTACGGCCGGTTTGCCGTTCTGTTGGCAAGAGAATTTAACCGCCTGGCCTTGGCCTTGATGCAACAGATTGCAGCCATCTTCTACTATAGCGCCCTGAAAATGAATGACACCATCGCTGGCATACGCATTGAGTACAGGGAAAACGAGCACTAGCACGGGCAACAACATGAGACGTTTCAAGTTTACTGTTTTCACACTATGGACTCCTCAACTGAAGTGGTATGAGGGTTATCGGCACAAGACATAGGTCACTACAGTTAAACTTTGGTATATAGATGAAACAAAATCTACATACTCGAAACATTTATTAAACATTACCCGGTGGCGCCCACTCTTTTTCCAGATGGATATCTTTTCCATCCGACACCGTCACCGTAATGGTGACATTATCTCCAGGAGAGATATTCATGCTCATCCGCGTTAGCCTGGCAGGTTCATTCGCTTTTATAAAAATATTCCCGCTTTGGCTGCTGTTGCTTTGCCCGGACTGGCCGGAACGTAGCGCGGTGAATTTGTAGGAACACTGGCAGTCTTGAGTGAGCGTAGCGACAGGCACGATGGTGTACATATCGCCCTGCTGCTGGGTATCGAAAGTCAGCTGATTACTGAGCGCGACTAATAAAAGTAATGTGTGCATAGTTTCTCCCAATAAAAAGAACAGGGCATAAAGACCCTGTTCTTTTTTTGTCTGGATTAGCAGTTAGTGCTGATAGACATTGGCCTGATTACCCCAGCCAGACTGGATCACCTCTGCAGAAGCACCCGTTGTAGCTTGTGTCACATTGGCACCGTTAAAGTTACCGAATTGTTTAACATCCAGGTCGGCACGAGTACTTGCCTGAACAACATTAGCCTGGTTATTATTACCGCTTTGCAGTAGATCAAGGCTGCTGGATTTTGAACTTTGGTTAACGTTAGCGCCGTTAAAATTACCAAGTTGAGTCACAGTTAGACCTTGATTGGTATCACCCAAATTACCATGGCTACCACTACTACCATGGCCGCTCTGATAGATTGAACCAGCCAGTGCACTTCCCGAAACCACCAATGCTGCTGCGATTGCTGCTACTTTAATAAAGTTCATGGTGAAACTCCCATCGGATTGATAATTTAAGCCCAAATAGCTAGTGTATTATCTTTGGACAACACGGACTGCCATTTGTGACCTTACTTGCACTACTACTGCGGTATAACCAGTACCCGTTTGGATAATATTTGCTTTATTACCAGAACCTATCTGTTTAATTAAAGCAGTATTACCCGAAGATGTTTGCTGAATATCTGCATCGTTGGCACTACCAACTTGCGAAATATAAGCAAGATTATAACTCCCTGATTGTTCAACATTAGCTCTGTTAGATGAGCCTGTCTGAGAGACCAGTGCTAACTGCTTGCTTCCATGCTGGTCAACGTTGACATTATTATAATTGCCAGCCTGACCAATAATCGCGGCCTGATTTAGCGATGATCGAGTTAATTCGTTCATCGCAAAGTTATATTCTGATCTGGCAAGATCGGCATTATTTGCAAGAACATAACCAGGCGCTCCCAACAATGCTAACATCACAAGTAACGATCTGTTCTTCATGTTGTCACCCTGGGCCGAAATGCTTCTACTAAATACATCTGAACCATTCACATATTTACGTTGACATATTTACTGTGTTAACGATAACGAAGAAAAGTTATCTCTGCGTTACGAAAATGAGTATGTCTGGCGATACATTTAAAATATCTCACCCGCATGTTGTATTTTTATATTTCCACTCATTACAAAGTATGAGTTACATAAAAAAAACCCAAACACAACAACAGGTTTAGAATTGTTCTTTTAAATTCGTTTGTGAATTTTTAAAATCATCACATTAATCAAGCCAGGATTTGCCGTTTGGTTGGGCTAATCGACAGTCTGTTAGTAATTTTTAGACACCATCGTCACGAAGCTGAGTTTTCTTAAGACAGAGGCAAAGTGAGAGTGTAACGCTGATCGTTTACATATGTTAAGAGCTTATCACTTCAAATTTAAATCTAAAATACAATTATAAATCATATAGTTGTAATCATTTGTGTGATTTATAAAACTGTGCAATTTATAATAAATGTACAACTTTAGTATTAAAACTAAATATCAAAAAAATCTCATCGCAACATTTTAATATCTACAGTTACATTCCGTAACAGCTTTAACACTTGCTTTAAGATTAGTACCCGCTAGATTGAATTCAGCAGTAACATTTTGTTTAACACATTAAGTCAGGGCGCAACTTAGCGTTATTTGACAGTGTTATATTAATTTCAAACACAGCAGTGCAGCACCTATCAGTACTTCTGGTGAATTAACTTTCTGTTAATTCAGCTGATTGATGCGCAAACTCGGATGGAGTTTCATCATGTTTAATGAAGTCCATACAATAAATAGTCAGGCGTTAAGTGCTCAGTCGTTATTGTTGATCACAAAACCCTCGCTACAAGCTACTGCGTTATTACAGCATTTAAAATCCTCACTCTCTATAAATGGGAAACTTCATAATATTCAACGATCTCTTGAAGATGTCGTCGGTAATGTTGTGGTGCTTTTCGATATGGTGGAGGCCGATAAAAAGCTGATTAACTATTGGCAAGATAACTTAAGTCGTAAACATAACAGCATTAAGTTGTTGTTATTGAACACTCCTGAAGAGTATCAATTTCGTGACATCGAAAACTGGCCACATATAAATGGGGTGTTTTATATGTCAGAGGAAGAGCCACGAGTGGTGGAAGGTATCCGTGGTGTAATGGATGGAGAATGCTATTTCTCGCAAAAGTTAGCCAGCTATCTTATTAATCACTCAGGGAATTATCGTTTCAATAATGTTGAGTCCTCACTACTGACTCACCGTGAAAAGGAAATACTTAATAAATTGCGTATTGGCGCATCGAATATCGAAATCGCTCAGTCGTTATTTATAAGTGAAAACACGGTAAAAACGCATCTCTATAACCTTTTCAAGAAGATATCCGTAAAAAATCGCACTCAGGCGGTTTCCTGGGCAAACGATAATCTCAGGCGATAAGGCGATGAAATTACAAACTGCTTTGCTACTGGCGTCAGTACTCGCTTGCGCCTCTGGGGGCGCACGTGCCGTAGAAGTGGAAGTTCCCGGATTGTTGACGGATCACACCGTTTCTTCTGTAGGGCATGAGTTTTATCGTGCCTTTAGTGACAAGTGGGAAAGCAGTTTTACCGGAAACTTAACGATAAATGAGCGGCCCAGTGCCCGTTGGGGAAGCTGGATAACCATTACGGTCGATCAGGATGTTATTTATCAGGCTTTTTTATTCCCCTCAAAACGTGATTTTGACAGAAATGTCACTATTGCACTGATCCAAACCGATGAAGCAATTAAACGCCGGCAAATTGATAAAACATTATTGAGTACCGGTGATTTAACCAGCGACGAATTTTAGGAGGCTGTCATGCGTATCACTCATGCAGTTTTATCTTTACTGCTGATATCCCCTTTGTCCTGGGGAGGAAATATGACTTTTCAGTTTATAAACCCTAATTTTGGTGGCAACCCCAATAATGGGTCCTTTTTACTTAATGAGGCGCAGGCTCAGAATTCCTATAAAGACCCCAGCTCAGCTGATTTTGGTTATACCGCGCCCTCCGCACTGGATAACTTTACTTCTGCTATTCAGTCGCAACTACTCGGTGGGCTATTGACCAATATAAATACCGGTAAACCAGGTCGAATGGTCACAAACGACTTTATCGTCGATATTGCTAACGTTGATGGGCAGCTACGACTTAACGTAACTGACCGTAAAACCGGGCAGATTTCAACAATTGATGTTTCAGGATTACAAAATAACGCTACTAATTTTTAGTGGGCTTTAAACGACAAAAAAGTATTTAAGGATAAACATTATGCAGCGCTTACTTCTCATCGTAGCAGTGTGTTTATTAAGTGGTTGTTTAACCGCGCCACCTAAAGAAGCTGCCAAACCTACATTATTACCTCGGGCACAAAGTTATCGTGATTTGACCCATTTACCACCAGCAAAAGGTAAATTGTTTGTCTCGGTTTATAATATTCAAGATGAAACCGGGCAATTTAAACCCTACCCAGCAAGTAACTTTTCTACAGCTGTACCGCAAAGTGCGACCTCTATGTTGGTCACCGCTTTGAAAGACTCGCGTTGGTTCGTTCCGCTAGAACGCCAGGGCCTGCAAAATCTGTTAAACGAACGTAAGATCATTCGTGCAGCACAAGAAAATGGGACCGTGGCCGAAAATAACCGTATGCCTTTGCAGTCTCTGATTGCGGCAAACGTGATGGTTGAAGGCTCGATTATCGGTTATGAAAGTAATGTGAAATCGGGTGGTGTTGGCGCACGGTACTTTGGTATCGGTGGTGAAACACAATACCAACTGGACCAAATTGCGGTGAACCTGCGTGTTGTAAACGTCAGTACCGGTGAAGTCTTATCATCGGTGAATACCAGCAAAACGATTTTGTCTTATGAAGTGCAGGCCGGGGTATTCCGTTTCGTGGATTACCAACGACTGCTGGAAGGCGAGATTGGTTACACCACCAACGAACCGGTGATGATGTGTCTGATGTCAGCAATTGAAACAGGTGTTATCTATCTGGTTAATGATGGTATTAACCGCGGCTTGTGGGATCTGCAAAATCCGAAAGATGTTGATAACCCGGTCCTGGCTAAATACAGAGAGCTATCTGTTCCTCCGGAATCCTGATAATTACCAGGCAAAAAAAAACCAGCTTCGGCTGGTTTTTTATTTATTCGGATAAAGACTCAGTGATGACTTGAGTTTCAGATTTCGCTCTTCGCGCCGCAAGCCACAGCCCACTGTTTTTCATCGCAAAACCAAACACCAAACCAAGCAGCAAAGAAGGCACCACAATTCGCCATTCGCCCTGATTGGCAAAGGTCGCACACGCACCGATAAATGTTCCCGGCACAAATGACAACAGCATGTGTTTTGCCTGAACGCACATCAGGAATGCCACGACACCAGTCACCATGTAACCCAGAATCTCCATGTGTGGAGCCAGCGCGCTGCCGTGAATGATGACCTGCGCCCAGAGTACACCGCTACATAGCGTGCATGCAGAAATGAAAAGCCCCTTGATACCACCCTGCGGACATGCAAAGTACGCGGTACAACCAAGGAAACCCGCCCAACTGAGAAGGCCGAGACTCACCGCAACCCAACCCCAGAGGCCTGAGAGAATACCGGTGGTCAATGCCAGAGAAATAAGTATGTTCATAGCGGCATATCATAGCAGAGCCTTATAGCTCGACTACGATCTGCCGCACATTTTTTGTAGATCTAAACTCAACGTTACATTTTAAATGTGACTTACATCACTCTTCATTAGCTTCTTCTAACTCGTCACGCATTGCCTGGATGGCTTCACGGCTGATCAACGCCAGAGTGCGGTAAAACGCAGTGGTCGAGTGTGCCTCGACTTTGCCGAGGAATGTGCCCGCCCACGGCATCAGGTAATCGTCAAATAAACGCACCTGCGCTTCGAACTCATCTTCTTGAGACTGATCTTCCAGCCACGAAGCGGCCAACAACAAGGTGCCAAAATGATCGGCTGGCGTTTCGGCAAGGGGCATGCCGCGCTGCTTGAGGAACTCACGCACTTCACCTTCGCTGGTGCCCGCTTCCCAGGCTGAACGGTACGGCGGCACGCTGCACTCTTCGCCGACAAACAGCGCATTATAATCCGCGGCTAACTGCTGTGGATCGCAGCTTTGTTGCAGGCGAACCAGCAACTCATCTTGTTCCAGCGGCCAGTGATCTGCCAGTTTGCCTTCGCGGATCATCGTCAACAGTGGCACCAGAAGCGGATCCTGAGGTTGACGGTAGAACAGCGAACCTAAAATGCGGCAAATAATTGAAAACTCATTCATGCTAACGATCCATTAAGTAGAAATTAAAGTGTGGAAAATTCTTCGATTGGTGCCATACCGCGAGACTCGAGGAAACCAAGCATACGGCCGACTGAAACATTCAGAATACGATCTTCCGGGAACTCAACTTCGGCCAGAATTTTGCGGCATTCATCGAAGTCACCGAGGGTAAATGCA
Organism: Buttiauxella brennerae ATCC 51605; assembly: GCF_001654925.1. GTDB lineage: Bacteria > Pseudomonadota > Gammaproteobacteria > Enterobacterales > Enterobacteriaceae > Buttiauxella > Buttiauxella brennerae. The sequence goes on along the minus strand of NZ_LXER01000007.1, from coordinate 17,834 downwards.
GTATGGGAGTCAGAACCCAACGCTAACCAACCTCCGGCATCGCGTACTGCGGCGGCAATCGCACGGCAGTTCGGGCCACTGCCCTTGCGCGAATGCGTAAACGAGGAGTTATTGAGTTCCAGGGCGACATTATACTTTGCCGCAGCCTGTGCAATGGCAGGGATATCAACCGGGAATTTTGGGTTGCCCGGGTGGCTGATGATGTGGACATTGCCACTCGCCATGGCAGCAATCATCGCCTCAGTATGGGTCGCGCTATCTTGCGGAGGGAAAACAGGCTCATGGAAACCGGCGATAATCAGATCCAACGAATCCAGCATCGGGCCAGTACAGTCGATGTCGCCAGCGGTATTTTTAATGTTGGCTTCGATGCCACGCAAAATACCCACACCATTTACGACCCGCGGCCAAATGCGCATATTCACAAAATGCCAGTAATGGGGCGCATCTGCCATGTCAGGGCCGTGATCCGTTATTGCAAAGAGTTTGATACCCTTGCTTTGAGCAATCGCGATGTAGTCATGAAGGGTGCTATAGGCGTGGGTACTGGCGACAGTGTGCATATGCAGGTCAACGGGATACATGGCTCTCTCCTTTTATCTCTTTCCCGCAAGGATAGCAGTTATCTCCCTGGTTTTTTAGCCCGGCTCTGGCCGGGCATCGCATTAATAACCGTTATGCAACGAGACTTGTCCGCTCGGTGATTCACCGTTCTCAATTTGACGGATCGTTTTCGCGATATATTCCATCGCTTCTTGAGGCCGTGTCACCGCCGCCAGGTGAGGCGTAATGGCTATGCGTGGGTGCTTCCACAATGGGCTATCCACTGGCAGCGGCTCTTTAGCAAACACGTCGAGCATGGCGCCTTTTACTTTGCCGCTTTCAAGCGCTGCCAGCAGATCGTTTTCGACCAGGTGCACACCACGCGCCAGGTTCATCACATAAGCATCGTTTGCCAGTTGGTTAAGCAACTGGTGATTGATAATGCCCACGGTTTGCGGCGTATTTGGCAACAGGTTAATCAACACGCGCGTGCCATTAAGGAAATCGCCCAGTTGTTCGTGGCCTGCAAAACTGGTGATACCGGGATAATTTTTATGACTGCGGCTCCAGCAACGCACCGGGAAACCCCATGCCGCCAGGCTTTGCGCAACTTTGCCACCCAACACACCCGCGCCGAGCACACCAATCGTAAAGTCTTCGCGACGATAATCTTCCAGCGGCAGCCATTTTGCTTGTTGCTTTAATGCCTGGTAATCATCAAACCGGCGGAACCAGTGCAGTACCTGGCTGACGGCATATTCCTGCATTTGCAGCGCCATGCCGGTGTCTTCAAGACGAAAGAGTGGAACACCGTTTGGCAGCATATCCGGGTGAGCCTGAAGTTTACTGAGGATTGAATCCACGCCCGCACCTAACGCAAACACCCCTTTCAGCGCCTGACGCCCACTGAGCATTTCTACCGGCGGGTGCCAGACCAGCGCGTAATCAGCAGGCTGGTCATCTCCAGGATGCCACTGGCGAACCCTTGCTTCTGGAAGTTGTTTTTGCATCCCATCCAGCCAGGATTGCGTCTCAAATGTCGGGTGGTGAAAAATAATATCCATGCTTTCTCCATTTATTCTTAGACTTAGCTGCAAGAGCTTAACAATACATAAGATGCATGTAATAAAAAACCAGCGTGTACTGCTGTTTTAAGAAGCAAGTTGTTTGAAGTTTGGCTAAACACGCCGGAATTAATGAAAAGTGGATTGACGCAGCCAACACTTTTCCCTACATTAGCGCCCGTTCCAGTAGTCAAGGAACAACAAAACGGTGAGGTGTCCGAGTGGCTGAAGGAGCACGCCTGGAAAGTGTGTATACGGCAACGTATCGAGGGTTCGAACCCCTCTCTCACCGCCATATTCCAAGAGAAAGTCTGAATTCACATTCAGACTTTTTTTTCGCCCGAAACCCGTGGAGAGATGGGTGAGAACCCTCGACCCGAGGTTCGACAAATGCGCCAGCATTTGGACGTCAGGGGCGCTTGCGGCCATGACGCCCGTAGGGCAAGCGCAGCGCAGTCAGCCCCTCTCTCACCGCCATATTCCAAGAGAAAGTCTGAATTCACGTTCAGACTTTTTTTGCCTGTCATTTGTGTAAAATCCCATCAAAATTTCTTCGCATGTTGTTTAAACACGCTTATCGTTCACACCTTGACCAAACGGTACAGAATCAGAAGATTAAACTTGACCGAATGGGCTTCAATCCCTATAGTACCGCCCCGTTGCCGCCTGATATTGGCAACAGAAACAAAACGGTGAGGTGTCCGAGTGGCTGAAGGAGCACGCCTGGAAAGTGTGTATACGGCAACGTATCGAGGGTTCGAACCCCTCTCTCACCGCCATATTCCAAGAGAAAGTCTGAATTCACGTTCAGACTTTTTTTTCGTCTGTCATTCACCAAAACAAACATAAAAAAACCCGAACCTAAGTTCGGGCTTGATCGTTCCACTCTACATTCTACTCTGACTTGCCCTTACTAAATCGTGCTCGTATCACCACAAAGAATACCGGTACGAAGAAGATGGCCAGTAAGGTCGCTGAGAGCATCCCGCCCATAACACCAGTACCTACAGCGTTCTGAGCGCCACTGCCCGCACCGCTGCTTAATACCAACGGCATAACCCCCAGAATAAACGCCAACGACGTCATCAGGATTGGACGCAGTCGCATACGAACCGCATCAAGCGTGGCCTCGATTAACCCTTTGCCTTCTTTTTCCATCAGGTCTTTAGCGAACTCCACAATCAGAATGGCGTTCTTAGCCGACAGGCCGATTGTCGTTAACAGTCCCACCTGGAAATAAACGTCATTATTCATTCCCCGCATCGCCGCGGCTAACAGCGCCCCGACCACACCCAGTGGCACCACCAGCATGACAGAGAACGGAATCGACCAGCTTTCATAGAGTGCGGCCAGGCACAAGAACACCACCACCAATGAGATGGCATAGAGCGCAGGCGCCTGATTCCCTGAAAGCCTTTCCTGATACGACATTCCGGTCCAGTCATAACCAATACCGGTTGGCAATTTAGAGGCAAGATCTTCCATTAATACCATTGCCTCACCGGTACTTTTACCCGGTGCCGCCTCACCCAACAATTCCATAGATGGCAGACCGTTATAGCGCTCGAGGCGTGGTGAGCCATACATCCAATGGGCAGATGAAAACGCCGAAAGCGGAGCCATTTGCCCATTGCTGCCACGCACGTACAAATTGTCGATATCCTGCGGCAACATGCGGAAACGGGCGTCAGCTTGCACATACACCTTCTTCACGCGGCCATGATCGATAAAATCGTTCACATAGGTGCCGCCCAGTGCGCTGGCAATCGTCTGGTTGATGTCCGCAATGCTGATACCGAGTGACTGCGCTTTCTCCTGATCGATTTCTAACTTGTACTGCGGAGTATCTTCCAGCCCGTTCGGGCGAACACGCGTCAACATATCAGGATGTTTGGCCACCATCCCCATCAGTTGGTTACGCGCAAGCGTCAGTTGTTGGTGCCCAAGGTTTGCCTGGTCTATCAGCTCAAAGTCAAAACCTGTGGCCGTGCCCAGTTCCATAATTGCCGGTAAGTTAAACGGGAATATCAGACCATCGCGAATTTTGCTGAAAGCTTTGGTGGCACGTTCAACAATGGCGCCGACAGCATTCTCCTTGCCGGATCGTTCATCCCAGGGCTTCAGGCTAATAAATGCAATCCCGGAGTTTTGCCCCTGCCCGCTGAAGCTAAAACCGTTTACGGTAAACACGGACTCAACGTTGGCTTTTTCGGTATCAAGATAGTAATGCGTTATCTGATCGAGCACTTTCTGCGTTCTTTCTTGCGTTGCGCCGGCAGGCAACTGTACCATCGTCATAAACACACCCTGATCTTCTTCGGGTAGGAATGATGTTGGCAAACGCAGGAAGAGAACCGCCATTCCGGCAACAATAATCAGATACAGCAGCAGATAACGCCCGGTGTTACGCAGAATATTGCTGACGCTGTCAGTGTAGTGATGTGCACTCTGGTTGAATTTATCGTTAAACCAACCAAAGAACCCCGTTTTTTGATGCGCCTGTGGATCAACAGGTTTTAACAATGTGGCGCAAAGTGCGGGGGTCAGGATAAGCGCAACCAATACGGACAACGCCATCGCCGAAACAATCGTAATCGAGAACTGGCGATAGATTGCCCCAGTCGAACCACCAAAGAAGGCCATCGGAATAAATACCGCCGACAGCACCATGGCAATCCCGACCAGTGCGCCCTGAATCTGGCCCATCGATTTCTTCGTCGCTTCTTTCGGTGAGAGATTATCCTCAACCATCACGCGCTCAACGTTTTCCACCACCACTATCGCATCGTCCACCAGCAAGCCTATCGCCAGGACCATACCGAACATAGTGAGCGTATTTATTGAATAGCCAAACGCGGAAAGAACAGCAAATGTTCCCAGCAACACCACCGGTACAGCGATGGTGGGAATTAAAGTCGCACGGAGGTTTTGCAAGAAGAGGTACATCACCAGGAAAACCAGGATGATGGCTTCAAACAGCGTTTTCACCACTTCATGAATGGAAATCTTCACAAACGGAGTGGTGTCATACGGGTAAACGACTTTCATTCCCTGCGGGAAGTAAGGTTGCAGTGAGGCCAGTTTTGCCTTAATGCCCGCTGCGGTATCCAGCGCATTCGCACCTGTGGCAAGTTTAATACCCAGGCCAGCAGCGGCCTGACCATTAATTTTCGCCACCGTATTGTAGTTTTCACCGCCTAACTCAATGCGTGCCACATCACTAAGATGAACGACCGAGCCATCCGGGTTCACTTTCATCGTGACCTTGCCAAATTCAGCCGGGTCCTTTAAGCGAGTCTGTGCAATGATCGAAGCGTTAAGCTGCTGATTTTTAACCGCAGGCGTGCCACCGAGCTGCCCTGCGGCAACCTGGTCGTTCTGCATTTTTAGCTGATTGACAACATCACCTGGGTTGAGCTGATATTTGTTCAGTGCATCAGCATTCAACCAGATACGCATCGCGTACTGCGCGCCGAACAGTTGCACGTCCCCGACGCCATTGGTACGGCTGATGGTATCTTTGATGCTCGAAGCTACATAGTCGGAAATATCATCCTGCGTCAGCGACGGGTTATCAGAGATAAAACCGGCAACCAGCAAGAAGCTGCTTGAGGATTTTTCTACGCTAATGCCCTGCTGCTGCACTTCTTGCGGTAAAAGCGGCATAGCCAGTTGCAGTTTGTTCTGCACCTGAACTTGCGCAATATCCGGGCTGGTACCTGATTTAAAGGTCAGAGTAATGGTCACGCCACCCGCAGAATCACTGGTGGAAGACATGTACATCAGGTTATCGATACCGTTCATGTTCTGTTCAATAACCTGCGTCACGGTATCCTGCACCGTTTGAGCATCCGCACCTGGGTAAGTCGCGGTTACCGCAACCGCCGGTGGTGCAATCGTCGGATACTGCGCGATGGGCAGCTGCAGAATGGCCAGTGCGCCCGCGATCATCAAAATGATCGCCAGCACCCAGGCAAAGATTGGTCGTTCAATAAAAAACTTAGCCATGCTCCAGAATACCTCAGCGAGTTTGGGCGGCAGCGCTGTCCGGCACTATCTGAACAGCCACTCCAGGACGCACGCGTTGAAGCCCACTGACGATGATTTTGTCACCCGGCTTAACGCCTTTGGTGACGAGCCATTGATCGCCAATCGCCTGCGGTGCAGTGACTTCACGGACTTCAGCTTTATTGTTTTCAGCGACAACCATCACCGTGGCATCACCGCGTGGGTTACGGGTTACGCCTTGTTGCGGCACCAGCATCGCTTCAGGCTGAATGCCTTCGTCAATTTTTGCGCGCACATACATGCCCGGCAGCAATTGGTGCTGTGGATTCGGGAACACAGCACGCAAGGTAATCGAACCGGTGGTCTGATCGACCGTGACATCGGAGAACTCCAGTTCACCGTTTTGCGGGTAAGGCTGGCCATCTTCCATCAGCAGTTGTACGGCGGTTTTGCCGTTGGGCTTTTGCAGACTGCCCTTCTCAACGGCCTGCTTTAACTGCATAAAATCGTTACTCGATTGGGTGACATCCACATAAATCGGATCGAGTTGCTGCACCGTCGCCATCGATGAAGCCTGGCCATTGGTGACCAACGCCCCTTCGGTGACATTCGATTTACCAATACGCCCGTCGATAGGTGATGAGACTTTGGTGTATGCAAGATTAATACGCGCGTTTTCCACATCTGCTTTTGCCGCTTTCACTTCAGCGTCAGCCTGTTGAGCACTGGCGATGGCCTGATCGTAATCCTGCTGGCTGATATATTTTGTGCCAAGCAGCGGCAGGTAACGTTTTACGGTTAAATGTGCGATATTCGCAGCCGCTTGTGCCTTGGCAAGTGAGCCTTGCGCACTGTTCCAGGCCGCCTGATAAGGCGCCGGATCTATCTGATACAGAGAATTGCCGGCCGCAATATCACTGCCTTCAACAAAATTACGCTTCAGGATAATGCCGCTAACCTGTGGGCGAACTTCAGCGACACGGAAGGCGTCAGTTCGCCCTGGAAGTTCAGTCGTCACAGCCAACGGCGCTGCTTTAACGGTATACACATTGACTTGCGGCGCAGGCGCTTGCGCCTTTTCATCGCCTTTATCATTACAACCCGTTAATACTCCCGCTGTGAGTAAAAGCACAGAAGGCAGGATGATGAACTCACCGTATTTCTTCATTACTATTCCTTAATAAAACAAAGCGTACTGGCATCCGTAAGCGCGGCACCAGGCCAGACTCTTGAAGTAAAAACTTGCCGCCGATGCGCAAATGCAAACCTCACCGGCGACGTATTCCTGTTATTTCGCCTTACCGAAGCGACGGCTTATCACGACAAAAAATACCGGGACAAAAAACACGGCTAACAGCGTGGCGGAAACCATCCCGCCCATCACACCGGTACCCACGGCATTTTGCGCACCACTCCCTGCCCCACTGCTGATCACCAGCGGCATGACGCCGAGAATAAAGGCCAGCGAAGTCATTAAAATTGGGCGCAGGCGCATACGCACCGCGTCGAGCGTGGCCTCAATTAACCCTTTGCCTTCTTTGTCCATAAGATCTTTGGCGAACTCGACGATAAGAATTGCGTTCTTTGCCGACAGGCCGATGGTGGTCAACAACCCGACCTGGAAATAGACGTCGTTATTCAAACCGCGCAGCGATGCGGCCAGCAGTGCACCCACCACGCCGAGCGGCACCACCAACATGACCGAGAAAGGAATTGACCAGCTTTCATACAGTGCGGCCAGGCATAAGAAGACGACGAGTAAAGAGATGGCATACAACGCAGGTGCCTGGTTGCCGGACAAACGTTCCTGATAAGACATACCGGTCCAGTCAAAACCAATCCCGGCAGGTAATTTCGCTGCCAGATCTTCCATCAACAGCATGGCTTCACCGGTACTCTTACCGGGCGTAGCTTCTCCCAGGATCTCCATGGAAGGCAGACCGTTGTAGCGCTCAAGACGCGGGGAACCGTAAATCCAGTGAGCGTTTGCAAACGCGGAGAATGGCACCATTTGCCCACTACTGCCACGCACATACCAGGTGTTGATATCTTGTGGCAGCATGCGGTTGGACGCGCGACCCTGGAGGTATACTTTTTTCACGCGCCCATGATCGATGAAATCATTGGCGTAAGTACTTCCCAGGCCGGTAGCAATGGTTTGGTTGATATCTGAAATGCTAACACCCAGCGACTGCGCCTTTTCCTGGTCGACTTCCAGCTTAAATTGTGGTGTGTCTTCCAGACCGTTTGGACGCACACGCACCAGCATATCCGGGTGTTTTGAGATCATACCCAGTAACTGGTTTCGAGCCTGCGTCAATGCTTTGTGGCCCATGCTCGCCTGGTCGATCAATTCAAAATCGAACCCGGTCGCCGTACCCAATTCAGTGATTGCAGGCAGGTTAAAGGCGAACACCATTCCGTCGTGAATCTGGCTAAAGGCACGCGTAGCGCGGCCAACAATCGCCTCGACTTCATTCTCCTTACCCTTGCGCTTATCCCAGTCTTTCAGGCGCACAAACGCCAGGCCGTTATTCTGCCCTTTACCACTGAAACTGAAGCCGTTAACGGTGAATACCGATTCGACGTTGGCTGATTCTTTGGTCAAATAGTACTGGGTGATCTGTTCCATGATTTTCTCAGTTCTGGCCTGAGTTGCCCCTGCGGGCAGCGTCACCATGGTGAGGAACACACCCTGATCTTCCTCGGGTAAAAATGAGGTCGGTAAACGCAGGAACAAAAGCGCCATGCCAACCACAATCAGCACGTACAGCAGCATGTAACGCCCGGTACGGCGCAGGATCAGTTTCACACTGGAGGTGTAATGGTTTGTGCTTTGCTCGAAGCGGGCATTAAACCAGCCAAAAATCCCGGTGGTTTTGCCGTGGCTACCTTTGGCAACAGGCCTGAGCAGTGTCGCGCACAATGCCGGTGTCAGGATCAGCGCAACCAGGACAGATAACGCCATTGCTGAAACAATGGTGATTGAGAACTGGCGATAGATAACCCCGGTTGAGCCACCGAAAAATGCCATTGGAATAAACACCGCCGACAACACCATGGCGATACCGACCAGCGCTCCTTGTATCTGCGCCATCGATTTTTGGGTTGCTTCTTTCGGCGGCAATCCCTCTTCCACCATCACGCGTTCAACGTTTTCCACCACCACAATGGCATCGTCCACCAGCAAGCCTATCGCCAGAACCATGCCGAACATCGTTAAGGTATTGATGGAGTAACCAAACGCAGAAAGCACGGCAAAGGTGCCCAACAAAACAACCGGCACGGCAATCGTGGGAATCAAGGTGGCACGGAGGTTCTGCAAAAACAGATACATGACCAGGAACACCAGAACGATGGCTTCCAGCAGCGTTTTAAACACTTCGCGAATGGATATTTTGATGAATGGCGTAGTGTCATAGGTGTACACCACGTTCAACCCGTGCGGGAAATAGGGTTGCAGCCGCGCCATTTGTTCCTGCACCGCTTTGGCGGCGTCCAGAGCATTGGCACCGGTTGCTAATTTAATGCCCAGACCTGCGGCTGGCTTGCCGTTATAGCGGGCGATAACGTTGTAGTTTTCTCCACCCAGTTCGATGCGACCGACATCACGCAATTCAACTTTCGCACCGTTGGGTTGCACTTTCAGGAGAATGTGGCCGAACTGTTCCGGGTCACGCAGACGAGTCTGAGCAATAATTGACGCATTGAGCTGTTGGTCAGCAACTGCTGGCGTTCCACCGAGCTGCCCGGCTGCTACCTGCGCGTTTTGAGTTTTGATCTGGTTAACCACATCAAGCGTGGTTAACTGGTATTTATTCAATTCATTAGGATCAAGCCAGATGCGCATCGCGTATTGAGCGCCAAAAAGCTGCACATCCCCTACCCCGGCCGTGCGACTGATAGGGTCTTTGATATTGGACGAAATATAGTCAGCAATATCATCCTGACTCATGCTGCCATCCTGAGAAATAAAACCGGCAACCATCAGGAAACTACTGGAGGATTTTTTCACGCTGATCCCCTGTTGCTGCACTTCTTGTGGCAACAGAGGCATGGCGAGCTGAAGTTTGTTTTGCACCTGGACCTGAGCAATATCAGGATCGGTGCCTGATTTGAAGGTCAGTGTTAAACCCACGCTGCCTGAGGCATCGCTGGTTGAGGACATGTACATCAGGTTATCCAGTCCGTTCATATTCTGTTCAATGACTTGCGTCACTGTGTCCTGAACGGTACTGGCATCAGCACCTGGATACGTTGCGTTAATAGCTATCGCAGGCGGGGCAATTGTCGGGTATTGAGCTACCGGCAAACTGATGATGGACAGCACACCAGCAAGCATCAAAATGATCGCCAGCACCCAGGCAAATATAGGGCGCTCGATAAAAAACTTCGCCATGTAAAAAAGTTCCCTGTTATAGGTCTGACGGGGTAATGCATATAAAGATGGTCAGCTTAACAGAGGCTTCGTCGATTAATTATTCACGGCTGTATGTATAAATCTTATATTCCAACGCTGGACATAGAAAAATTTAGAGCACACAATAATTCGCGTTCTAAATAGATTAACAACAAATAGAAAAACAATGTTTAAACCTGTTAATTCTTGTAACTAATATCCACAAAGAGTTAATTTAACATGGCAAGAAAAACCAAACTGGAGGCGCTTAAAACGCGTCAACATCTGATCGATGTCGCGATCACACTATTTGCTAAAAATGGCGTATCCACGACCACACTTGCCGATATTGCCGACGCAGCGGGCATGACCCGTGGCGCCATTTACTGGCACTTTGACAGCAAAGTGTCACTGTTTAATGAAATCTGGAATACACAAACCTGTATCTCTCAGGAAATAAGAAGAAAGCTCAAGTCTCAAATACCTGATGACGATTTTCAGTTATTACGTGAAATCTTTATAGAAACTTTAAAGGTGATCTCCTCAGACCGTCGCCAGTATGAGTTATTACAAATTCTTTACCATACGTGTGAGTTTTCTGGAGAAATGTATTCTGAAAGGGAAATAAGAGAACGCTTCTGGTTTAATCGTGAAAGGATGAGCAAAATTTTACGCAGTTGTATTTCAAAAGGAAAGATCCCTTTAAATACCAATGTTGACCTCACGATAACCATCATTCACGGTTATTTTAGTGGGATCATTAAAAACTGGCTGATGCAGCCGGAAAACCTCAACCTGTATGAGCAAGCGCCCGACGTGGTCGACAACCTTTTCTTGATCCTCAAAAAATCAGCCTGATAAAAAGGGCAACGGTTTTCGCCGTTGCCCTGCTGGCAATAATACCCTTTAAAGATCTGTAAACGTTCCCAAACGGTAACCATGCTCTGCTATCGCGTACTTCAGCGAAGAGGAGGTCAGTACGTCCAGTTCAGCTAGGCGCGGATAGCAATATTTGCTCGCAAGGATAGTGTTATCAATAAATGATGGGTGGCACATTATTTCTAATGATTGCTCACCACGCGCCATGGCGCGATCCAGCGTATTGAGGAACAGCGTTTCTGAGATGGCGTCGCCATAAAAGCTGCTGTCAAACCCCTGTGGCGCTTTAACGCCTTCGCGCACTAACCCGGCAGAAAGTGCAGCTTCATAGTCAAAACGAACAGGAATCCCCTTCTCTTTGGCAAAGGCCTCAACGATCGGGTAGATCTGCGCAATCATATGCACATGGTGATGGCTGTCGATGTGCGTCGGCATGCGGCCAAATAGCTCGATGAATTTCGCAAACTGGCATTCCAACTCATGCTCAATTTCTGCCAGCGGCAGCGTATCTTCTTCAGCCCGTTGCCAGATCCATTTACCCAGCTCGCCTTTTTCATCTACCAGGCCCGGCATGGCAGAAAGTGGTCGCCCTAAGGTCAGCACAAAGTGCATGCCAACAGCAAGGCCGGGGTGTTTAGCACTGAGCGCAACAGCGTGTTCAATCCCCTGCCCGTTAACCATCGCGGTAGTTGACGTCACAACACCGTTAACGAATGCGTCGATGATGCCGTAATTTTGCGCCTTACATAGCCCAAAATCGTCCGCGTTAACAATTAATAACTTGTCCATTATCGCCTCGGTAAGCTGCCTTCCCTTTGCAGGGAAGGCGTCCAGTTATTTAAATTCAGCGATCGCTTTAGCAAAGTTTGGCAGATTAGCTTCATGCGCGAGCAGCATATCGCGGGCAATTTTCTCGGCGTCTTTATCTGAATGGATAAGCGGGCTCAAATTGAGCGCCAACAGAACGTCGTTAAAGTTGCCGCTTAAAGCCGCTTCACTTGCAGCAACTTCAAACCCTTTGATGGTGTAGATAAGGCCTAACACTTTCTCATCAAAATGAGTAATGCGCGGCGACGGAGTTGCGCCATCACGACCGATGGTACAGGTCATTTCAACCGCCCAGTCCGCAGGGATGTTATCAACATGACCGTGGTGCGGCACGTTAACGTAATGCTCGCTTTGCTTGTCGTTGTAGATATCGCTGATCACTTCGCAGGCCGCGTCAGAGTAGTAAGCCCCGCCACGCAGTTCCAGTTCTTTAGGTTTCACATTCAGGGCCGGATCTTTATAAAGCTCGAACAGCTGTTTTTCGACTTTCTGAACAACCGTGGCACGTGCGCCACCTTTGTAGAACTCACCCATTTCGATGGCCAGCATCTCTTTTTGCTTGAAGTAATAAAGCAAGTAAGAACATGGCAGCAGTCGAAGTGAACGAATCAGGCCTTCGCTAAACGGCAAATCAAAGATGTTTTTCACGGAACCCGCAGTCAGCGTACCGGAGGCCACGCCATCGAGCAGTTCATCAAAACGGGAAGTCCCGTTAACAATGACATCTTTGATGAACACCATGTGGTTCAGGCCGAACAGGTCAATGTTCAGTTCGTCCGTTGGTGCGAGTTTCAACACATCTTTAATGAACATTTTCATGCCCACTGGAATGTTGCAAACACCAATGAATTTTTTAAAGTCGGTGTGGCGATATACCGCTTCGGTAACCATACCGGCTGGGTTGGTGAAGTTAATGACCCATGCGTCAGGGCAGATTTCTTTAACGTCGTTGATGATGTCGAAAATCACCGGAATAGTACGCAGGCCTTTGAACAACCCGCCAGCTCCGTTAGTTTCTTGGCCCAGATAGCCATAACTTAACGGGATACGCTCATCCAGTTCGCGGGCTTTAAGCTGCCCGACACGCAATTGCGTGGTAACAAAATCGGCATCAACCAGAGCTTCGCGGCGGTTCAGGGTTTTATATAAAGCAATCGGTACGCCGGCACGTTCAATCATACGCAAACAGAGATCAAAGATAATATCTTGTTTCTCTTTACCTGCCTCAACATCAACCAGCCATAATTCAGTAATCGGCAACTCTTCGTAACGTTTAATAAAACCTTCGAGTAATTCAGGGGTATAGCTGCTACCACCACCGATTGTGACAACTTTCAATTTTTTACTCATGAGGACTCCGGTACAAGTTTATTGCACTGTAAATTAAGACAGCGATATAGATGTATTATTGAAGGTTATATGCCGCACTTATAACATGGGATATGTTTACCAACCTTCACTAATACATTCACAATGGATATGAATAATGACTATTTAATACTGTATAACTGTTTCCGATAATGTTGCGGTGTAAAAGAAGTTAACTTCTTAAAGTTTTTAATAAACATACTGGCACTACTATAACCTGACTCGAAGGCAATATCGGTGACAGAATAGTTGGTAATCTCTAGCTGCTTCTTCGCAAAATCAATTCTTATCTCATTGATAATTTGCATTGGCGTTTTGCCGTAATGGCGTTGTGTGGCGCGGGTTAAGTACTCTTGTGACTTACCGGACAACCCAACCATATTCACTAAAGCTTTATCGCCAAACATCAACTTGCCATGCATCTGCTCAACAGTATTTTTCAGCCAGCCTGGGATATCACCGCCAGACTCAGATTCTTTATGATGGCGCAGACGATTCACAATATAAAACGTCACCATCTCGAGAAATTCACTGAACTCCCCTTGTCGGAAGTTTAATGAGGCCGTCACAGATTCAATGTAAGTCAGAAATTCATTTTTAATCTGATAAACCTGCGAAGCAATAAAACATGCCGGAAATAACGGTAAATAATGCTGTTCAAAAAAAGCTTTGCTGATACCCACATTCAGAATTCGGGTGGCACCAAAATCATAAAAACTTTGATGATAAGAACCGAGTGGAATGAAGACAAAACTCCCTCTTTCCAGTAGCACACGTTTACCGTTGATTTCCTGGTAATAACGCCCTGTCAGCACTACCGTAAATTCGTAATAATCATGCTGGTGCAGCCCGGAGACACTTTCGACTTTGTTGTGGATGAACATGTGGAAATGTTGACCATCAAAAAGTTGGCTCTCGCGTGCCGTGTTGATTTCCATACTGATTACCGGTGGCTGCATAGGGACTCCAACTTATTTTATTTTTTCGTGAAGCTCAATAAGTTCTGTAACCAACTCACGGGCAAGCATCGAGGTCATCAGGTGGTCTTGTGCATGAACCAGTACCAGACTCACTTTAGTTTTGCCTTCACCCTGATCACCTTCAATCAGCTTGGTTTGCACCAGGTGCGCGGCGTTCAGTGCTTCACGAGACTGCGCCATCAACTCCCAGGCTTTTTCAAAATCGCCTGTTTTCGCGATTTTCAGTGCGCCGTATGCAAGGCTGCGAGCCTGGCCTGAGTTGATGATTAAACCCATCACGACTTCTTCAAGATCGTCGGTATCCACTTCGCTTTCTACAACATTGTCTAAGTCAAACATCACATTCTCTCCCGGTATTTTAAAGTGGCTGGGGGCAAAATCCCGCCCCCAGCCTAAGTTTTAGAATTTCAGTGCATTAGCAATATCTTCTTCGCTTTCTTCTTCTTCGATTACAGCCTGCGCTTTGTTAGACAGGATAACGAATGGCATGTAGACACATGTCGCGACACCCAGGTTAAACAGAGCAACTAACAGTGCTGCGATACTACCGTTACTGTTGAAGAAGGCGCCCAACCCGGTTGGCATTGTCCACGGAGCCAGGTTGGTGACCGGTGGAATAATCCCCAGCGAGTAAGCCGCAAGCGTGATAGCTGCCAGAATCGGCTGCACCAGTACAAACGGGATAAACATAACCGGGTTCATGATGATTGGCAGACCGAACAGGATAGGTTCGTTAATCTGGAAGATGCCTGATGGCAGTGCCAGTTTCGCAACCTGACGGTGATCGGCGCGGCGTGAAACCATGAAGATGGCGATAATTAAACCCAGTGTCGCACCAGAACCACCCAACAGGATGTAGGAGTCGAGCATTGGTTTCGCCCAGAAGTGGAACTGTTTGCCTGCATCAATCGCAGCCTGTACAGAACCGTACTGGTTGTAGAGAGCGATGTTTTCCAGCGCCCATGGGGTCATGATGCCGTTATCCAGCGCGGTAAGCGCCAGTGAACCATGCACACCGAAGAACCACAGCAGGGAGTTGAAGATAACGTACGCCCAGCCCACTACCGCACCCATCGACGCCAGCGGTGTAGAGATGGAATCCATAATGATCTGGTGGAAGTTGCTACCGTGATTCGCCAGCACCCAGGAAATAATCCCGAAAATAGACAGGATGAGGAAACCTGGAATTAATGCTGAGAATGACCGTGATACCGAAGTCGGTACGCTATCAGGCAAAGTAATAACCCAATTGCGGCGGATAACGAAAGTAAATAGCTCCGCAACGACCAGACCAATAACAATACCGGAAATTATATTCTGACCCCCTAACCAGTTCGCACCGACAGCATAAGCTTCGCCAACGCTATATGGCGTTACGGTCATAAATGCTGCAACGGATAATAAACCGGCAGCAAGTGGATCAACCTTGCGTTCCTCAGCAAGCGCCATACCAATGAAAAAAGGAGCCATTAGCGACATAATACCCAATGTGCCGTTATACACATTGCCGCCAATGGCTTTTAACCCATTAAGGGTTTCAATGGTCGAGGGATCTAAGCGAATACCTAAGGAATAGAAAAAGGAACCGGCGCCAAAACTTAGAAAGACGTTATTGATTAATACAAACATGGCCCCGGCAAGGGTCAATGGCATTAATTTGATGAAACCATTTTTAATTGCGTTGACGTGCGGTTGCTTCCCAATTTTCACTGCGAAAGGAAGCAATATCTTTTCAAGTGAATCAATGACTTTACTCATTTGTAATTTCCTTTATTGCCGCAAGAGTCTTGCGGCCAGGTTGTGTAAGGTCGTTCTTTGACGGAAAAATAAAACAAAATATAAAATTAATTATTTGCTGCCTTCTTGATAGATGCGACTGCTGCTTTCAGTACGCCTAATCCATCAATTTTGCCGTACATTGCTGAATCAATAACTTCTACCGGTTTACCCGGTAATACTTTTTGAATTTCTGGAAGCATATAAGCGATTTGCGGCCCGAGTAATACCAGATCCGCATCCTTGCCCTTTTCAGCAGCCAGCGTTTCAGGCCACGCTTCGATAATGACTGGCACTTCATACTTCTCTGCCTGCGCCTTCATTTTTGATACCAGTAATGAGGTGGACATTCCGGCAGAACAAAATAGGTAGATACGTCTTTTAGTCGTCATAATAAATGCCTCACGTTGCAACAGTCTGCATGTCGGAAATCAGCACAACCCACGCCTGCAAAAGGGACTGATTGGAAAGTTCTGATTCTTTTCTTGTTGGGATAAGTATACGGCAACACGTCGGCGGGGAATAATTATGGGGAGTCTAAAATTGTCTCTCCTTGACTATCCGTTTTGATACCCTTCACATTTCGGGTAAATAATTCGCGCAAAGAAAAAAGCCCAAACAGAGTTTGGGCTTTACAATCAATTTACACCTGGAATCAGTCGTAGGCATTCAACGTGCGCTGGCAAAGGGCTGAGCGCACACAATCTTGTTTGCCAAAACGGACAACACCGACCATATCATCTTCTTCAAAACGTTGCAGAGCATCGCTCAGACCGGACTGAACGCCGCGTGGCAAATCACATTGTGTGATATCGCCATTGACGATGACCGTCACGTTTTCCCCAAGGCGCGTTAAGAACATTTTCATTTGCGCTGCGGTGACATTCTGCGCCTCATCAAGGATAACCACCGCATTTTCGAAGGTACGTCCGCGCATATAGGCGAACGGCGCAATCTCTACTTTGCCGATTTCGGGACGCAGGCAGTACTGCATGAAAGACGACCCTAAACGTCGCACCAGAATGTCATAGACCGGGCGGAAATAAGGGGCGAATTTTTCCGAAATATCCCCAGGCAAGAAGCCGAGATCTTCGTCAGCTTGCAGGACTGGTCGGGTAACAATGATCCTGTCGACATCCTTATGTATCAGGGCCTCAGCGGCTTTCGCCGCGCTGATATACGTTTTACCGCACCCAGCTTCGCCGGTGGCAAAGATCAGCTGCTTTTTCTCTATGGCATTAAGATAGTGCTGTTGAGCCTCATTTCGCGCCGCTATTGGTGAGTTATCACGGCAATCCCTGGCCATGCCGATAGATTCAACGCCGCTCATCTGCACAAGCGATGTGACCGATTCCTCTTCGCGTTGCTTGTGGCTACGCGAATCCCGTCTCAGCACACGTTTTGCTTCACGACGAGCTTTGATCACTGCTTTCTGTCTTCCCATGGATGGCACCTTACAGTTGGTTTCATTTCCCGCGTCACGATCAGGTGCGCGATTATGCTTACTAACGGATGAGGTTTGGCTTCCTTTTAAGCCATGAACTGCCGGTTGAGAGGATGCACCAGTTAGACGCGTGACGCCGCTTAGCGCATCGTTAATACGTTGAGGTGTTGTGGAATCAAGATATTTAGCGGTGAAGATAACGAAGCCGGAGGAGAGGCCTCCGCGCTGGTTGGTGCGGGTAAGATGTTTTTTCAATCGTCCAGTACAGGACCCTACCATTCGCGATCTCCAATGTGATTGAAATTCACAGCCGGGAACTACCGCTCGTGCTTTAAGTACATCAAATTTTATCTTAATTGCAACACTTATTTTACTTTAATTCAACATTAGCGTTTCGTCATGTGCTAGTCAAAGTTATGACATAAAAAAATGTCATTTTTATTTCAATGATATAGGCAGATGAAAATTGATTGAATTATAGGCAGGCAAATTGTTAGCAAATGAAAAATTAGCAGGGGAAGGATTGCCCTCACCCCAACCCTCTC
>NZ_LXER01000006.1 GCF_001654925.1 Buttiauxella brennerae ATCC 51605 | reverse complement strand
AAAAATTAGCAGGGGAAGGATTGCCCTCACCCCAACCCTCTCCCCCAGGAGAGGGAGAAAACCGGACAGTCCCTTCTCCCTCAGGGAGAAGGTTAGGATGAGGGTTGTTTCGACATCAATAAACTACGCCTCAATCAGCCCCTGCCCTAAATAATGCTGCTTATCCCGAGCACCCGGCAGCGTGAAGAAATACCCACCGCCAATCGGCTTCACGTACTCTTCCAGCGCTTCGCCGTTAAGACGTTGCTGCACCGCCAGAAAACCTTTCTCAAGATCATGCTGGAAGCAAACAAACAGTAACCCCATGTCCAACTGGCCCGATTTGGACACACCAAGCGAATAACTGTAGCCGCGGCGCATCATCAGATTGGATTGCGTCTCTTTAGTCCGTGGGTTTGCGAGGCGAATATGAGCATCGAGCGCAATCACATTACCGTCCGGATCGGCGGCGTAATCGGGTTCATCATGCTCGTTCTTCATACCCAGTGGCGCACCACTGTGCTTATCACGGCCAAATATTGTTTGCTGCTCTTTAAGCGGCGTTCGGTCCCAGGACTCAACATGGAACTGAATGATACGCACCGCCTGATAACTGCCGCCGACGGCCCATGCGGGTTCCTGTTGATTTCCGGTCACCCAAACCACTTCATCCATCAGCGGTTGGTTGCTGCTGTCCGGGTTTGCGGTGCCATCTTTAAAACCAAGCAGGTTGATTGGCGTCTCTTTACCGCGACTGCGCGCTGCGTGGTTAGAGATAAACCCTTCGCGCTTCCAGCGCACGCTCAATAAATCTGGCGTGTGCTTGATGATATCGCGCAGCGCATGGATAACCGTATCCGCAGTATTCGCGCAAATCTGAATGAGCAAATCCCCATGGCACAAGCTGGCATCCAGCGAGTCATTCGCAAAGCGTTCCATTTTTTGCAGCTTTTTGGGCATTTGCCCTTTCAGGCCAAAACGATCGTCGAACAGCGATGTTCCCGCTGACAGCGTAATCGTCAGGTTGTCCGGGTAGATAACTGCCCCCAGAATGCCCGAGTCCATCGGTGGCATTCGCGGGTTTGGTGTATCGGGAGCCGGGCCGCCAGTGGTCAGGAAATCAAACCGCGCGGTCAGCAACTTGAACAAGCGCTCAAGGTCAGCTTTGTCACTTGCCAGCACATCAAAAGCCACCAGCATCATTGCCGCTTGTTGTGGCGTCAATACGCCCGCCTGGTGCACGCCGTAAAACGGCTGTTTTTCCATGCGCGCATCAGGCGGTAATGTCCCAGGCGAAGTCTCCTGTTTTGCCGCATGCGCCACCGGGCAACCACCCACAACGGCAAAAGCACCACCGAGCGCACCCAAACCTTTCAGTAAGCGACGGCGCGCCGGAAGGTGGCCGCCGTCTTTGGTTTTCTCATCCATCAAACGTTATCCCGAAAACCTAATCCAGACCCAGTACGCCACGCAATTGCGACAAGTCTTCAGCCAACGCAGTTACCGGACCTTTCAGCGCATTACGGTCAGCATCAGTCAGTTTGTCGTAAGTCTCAAAGCCATCTTTAGTGCGATATTTTGCCAGAATAGTGTCGACTTTCTTGAAGTTCGCATCCACTTTCGCCAGCAATGGCGCATTGTCTTTGGTCAGCAGTGGGCGCAACAAGTTAACGATTTTCTGTGCACCATCTACGTTTGCCTGGAAGTCCCACAGGTCAGTGTGGCTGTAACGGTCTTCTTCACCACTGATTTTGCTGGCTGCTACTTCTTCAATCAGACCCGCAGCGCCGCCAACTACTTTACTTGGTGGGAATGCCAGTTCAGAAATGCGCGTTTGCAGATCCAGCACATCGCTGTTCAGCTGAACGGCATATTTTTCCATGCCTTTAGTGGAGTTATCACCAAACAGTGCTTTTTCCAGACGGTGGAAGCCGGTGAATTTCGGATCGTTCGCTTTCTGTTCGTAGTCATCTTCACGAGCATCAATGCTGCCGTCGAGGTCAGAGAACAGTTCCGCAATCGGTTCAATACGCTCGTAATACTGGCGAGTCGGCGCGTACAGGGATTTCGCTTTTTCGATATCGCCTGCTTTTACCGCGTCAGTAAAGGCTTTAGTGCCTTTCACCAGCTCGACAACTTGTGCCGTAACATACGCTTTGTATTCTGTGATTGGCCCGGTCAACGCCATCAGGTCATTCTTCGGTGCAGCCTGGTCGCCCACGGCTTTAACGATAAGTTTGCCCTTAGGGTTGCTGAGCAGGCCGCAAGTCATGTCATATTCGCCTGCTTGCAAATTGGCGGTCATTTTCTGCGAAAAACCGGGTGCGATGTTTTCGCGTTCTTCAACCACCATTACACCTTTGAGGATTTCCCACTCCAGTGCTTTCTGGCTGTTGTTCTGAACAATAAACTGCGTTTTACCGGCGTTAACCGTAATGTTCATCGGTTCGCACTGTTTATCTGTGACAGTGACTTTTACCTGCGGAACATCCGCCGCCTGAACGGCAAAGGCAGAAGAAGCAAACGCAAACAGCGCAGCATGCAAGGCTTTACGGCGAAAATGTGTAGTCATGACCAATCCCTATAAAACAAGAGTATGTTGTAACTAAGTGGCGATAATCTGCCGCAAGATATTTAACGAACGTTATTTGTCGCCTGAGCACTCAAACGCGGTGGCATAAAGAACAGCACCAACGCCGGGATCAGGTAAATAAAGTACATCGCCACTTCGCTGACGCTCGGCGCTTCCTGGTATCCAAAAATACCTTCGAGCAGCGTACCGGTCAGGGAGTGCGTAGAAAGCACATTACTGAGATCAAACGCGATATCCTGGAAATGGTTCCACAGTCCCGCTTCGTGGAATGCGCGCACAGCCCCCGCCGCAAGCCCTGCTGCCACCAGCAAAATAAACAGGCTGGTCCATTTGAAGAAGATGGCGAGGTTCAGGCGGATACCGCCCCAATAAATAAGGAAGCCAAGCACAATGGCGGTCCCCAGGCCGAGCATGGCGCCAAGCGGTGGCATAATGCCGACATCCTGCTGAAACGCGGCCAACAAGAAGAATACGGATTCGAGGCCTTCACGGGCGACCGCAAAGAACACCATCAAAATCAGCGCCCAGCCATGGTTGCCTTTACTGTGTAGCGCTTCATCTACCTTCTGCTCTAGCTGGCCTTTCACGTTGCGCGACACTTTGCGCATCCAGAACACCATCCAGGTCAGGATGAATACGGCGATAACCGCCACGATGCCTTCAAACAGTTCCTGCTCTTTTTGCGGAAATTCGCCAGTGGTTTCATTAATGAAGATCCCCAGGCCCAGGCAAAGTGCCGCCGCCGCCACCACACCAATCCACATCACGCCAATCCACTGGCCACGTTGAGTGCGCTTTAGATAGCTGGCAATCAGACTAACAATCAGCGCGGCTTCCAGGCCTTCGCGTAACATAATGAGAAACGGGACAAACATTACTGACACCCCAACTGTGAACTCAGGTCAAATGGCGTAAAGAAAAGTAAACCAAAACGATTGTGATTATCATTACCAGAAAAATAAACACAAGCGGATAATTTGTATATTTGTGAACAGCTGTAAAAAAGGCCGCTTACGCGGCCTTCAAGAGGTGTGGTTCAGATTATCAATGACTGAAGCTGCAATTATTCAGGCTGCAATTTTGATGGCGGTGCGGTGTGGTAAATTTCATCGGCCTGAGCAAAACGTTTTTGCATCGTCGCACTTGGCGCTTTGCCAAGCAGGCTGACAACCACAATACCGATGCTGCCGAAGATGAAACCAGGAATGATTTCATACAGGCCCAACCAGCCGAACTGTTTCCAGACGATAACCGTCAGCGCACCGATGATCATCCCCGCCAGTGCACCGTTGCGTGTCATGCGTGACCACATCACCGAGAACAATACCACCGGGCCAAACGCGGCACCAAAGCCTGCCCACGCATAACTGACCAGGCCCAGAACACGGTTTTCAGGGTTAGCCGCCAGCGCGATGGCGATGAGAGCCACCAGCAGCACCATAAAGCGCCCTACCCACACCAGCTCTTTCTGACCGGCATCTTTACGGAAGAACGCTTTGTAGAGATCTTCGGTAATCGCACTGGAGCAAACCAGCAACTGGCAGCTCAGCGTAGACATCACCGCCGCTAAAATGGCTGACAGCAAGATGCCCGCAATCCATGGGTTAAACAGCAATTGCGCAAGTTCGATAAACACACGCTCGCCGTTCTGGTTAACCGCGCCCGCAAGCGATGGGTTATTAGTAAAGTAAGCAATACCGAAGAAGCCCACAGCACAGGCACCCGCCAGGCACAAAATCATCCACGTCATACTGATGCGACGCGCTTTAACGATTGTGTGGTGAGAATCTGCCGCCATGAAGCGCGCAAGAATATGCGGCTGGCCAAAATAGCCCAGGCCCCAACCCATCAAAGAGATAATCGCGACGAAGTTCAGCCCTTTGAGCATATCGATATTTTCAATGCTCTTTTGCTTGATAACCGCCATCGAATCGTCAAATCCGCCAACCGCGATAACCACCATTATTGGCGTTAAGATCAGCGCGAAAATCATCAGGCTCGCCTGTACGGTGTCGGTCCAGCTTACCGCCAGGAACCCACCGACAAAGGTATAAATGATGGTTGCCGCGGCACCTGCCCAAAGTGCGGTTTCGTAGCTCATGCCAAAGGTGCTTTCGAACAGACGCGCACCTGCCACGATGCCAGATGCACAATAGATGGTGAAGAACAGCAGAATCACTAACGCGGAGATAATGCGCAGTACACGGCTTTTATCTTCAAAACGCCCGGTGAAATAATCTGGCAGCGTCAACGCATTGTTGTTCACTTCGGTGTGAACACGCAGGCGTCCGGCGACCAGTTTCCAGTTGATGTATGCGCCAACCGTCAGGCCGATAGCAATCCAGCTTTCCGAAATACCAGAAAGGAAAATGGCGCCAGGCAGGCCCATCAGTAGCCAGCCGCTCATGTCGGATGCGCCCGCTGACAGTGCAGTGACCACGCAACCCAGGCTGCGACCGCCCAGAATATAGTCATCAAAGTTTTTAGTAGAACGCCAGGCGATAAATCCTATCAATATCATGCCAAAGATATAGATAAAGAAGGTCACCAGCATTGGTGTACTCATGTTCATGCAAGTTCTCCAAAATTTTTTGCCATACCGGAACGCAGCATGGAGCTTTAATAGTTTCTTACCGCAAGCGTTTTAACACACTATTCACAATAAATTCACCGTACAAAAAATAGCTTTTTTCACCAGGTTGCACTCGCTCACGCTTTTCACGGTTGCACCCTCTTAAACTGTTAACTGTGTCAGTAAATTCACCCTGTCTGCGAATAATTAGCCCGCTCGCTTTCTCAAGCCAAATTTAACAATTAAATCTATTTCACAGCTTGCTATCCAGCTCACATTTAACAAGGTTGCACAAAGTTGCAACATGATAGATATTGCCGGGTAACGAATTGCTACCACCTGAATAATGGAGTTATATGGCCACCACCACCATGGGCGTAAAACTGGACGACGCGACCCGCGAGCGTATTAAAGACGCCGCTTCACGCATTGACCGCACACCACACTGGCTAATTAAACAGGCGATTTTTAACTATCTGGAACGCCTGGAAAACAACGATGAATTGCCAGAACTCCCAGCCTTGCTGGCAGGTGCGGCAAACGAAAGCGACGAAACTGCCCCGCACGTTGAAGAAACACACCAGCCATTCCTTGATTTTGCAGAACAAATTCTTCCGCAGTCCGTTACTCGCGCAGCGATTACCGCCGCCTGGCGCCGCCCTGAAACCGATGCGGTGCCGATGATCCTCGAGCAGGCTCGCCTTTCACCGGTGATTGCCGAGCAAACCCACAAACTGGCTTACCAACTCGCCGACAAATTGCGTAATCAAAAGAGCGCAACAGGCCGGGCGGGCATGGTACAGGGTTTATTGCAGGAATTTTCACTTTCTTCACAAGAAGGTGTGGCATTGATGTGCCTCGCCGAGGCGTTATTGCGTATTCCTGATAAAGCAACGCGTGATGCATTGATTCGCGACAAAATCAGTAACGGCAACTGGCACTCACATATTGGCCGTAGCCCATCGCTATTTGTGAATGCCGCCACCTGGGGCCTGTTGTTTACTGGCCGCCTGGTTTCGACGCATAACGAAGCCAGCCTGTCGCACTCGCTGAACCGTATTATCAGTAAAAGTGGTGAGCCGTTAATCCGCAAAGGCGTGGATATGGCGATGCGCCTGATGGGCGAGCAGTTTGTGACGGGCGAAACCATTGCCGAAGCGTTAGCCAACGCGCGCAAGCTGGAAGAGAAAGGTTTCCGCTACTCCTACGATATGTTGGGTGAAGCCGCACTGACCGAAACCGATGCGCAGGCTTACATGGTTTCTTATCAGCAGGCGATTCACGCCATTGGTAAAGCCTCTAACGGGCGCGGCATTTATGAAGGCCCGGGGATCTCCATCAAACTTTCTGCATTGCACCCGCGCTATAGCCGCGCGCAGTACGATCGCGTCATGGAAGAGTTGTACCCGCGTTTGAAATTCCTGACGCTGCTGGCACGCCAGTATGATGTCGGGATCAATATCGACGCCGAAGAAGCCGATCGCCTGGAGATCTCACTCGATCTATTAGAAAAGCTCTGTTTCGAGCCAGAACTGGCGGGCTGGAACGGTATTGGCTTCGTGATTCAGGCGTACCAAAAACGCTGCCCGTTCGTGATTGATTACCTGGTTGACCTCGCCTCCCGCAGTCGTCGCCGCCTGATGATTCGCCTGGTGAAAGGCGCGTACTGGGACAGCGAAATCAAACGCGCTCAGATGGATGGGCTGGAAGGTTACCCGGTCTATACGCGCAAGGTTTACACCGACATCTCTTATCTGGCCTGTGCGAAGAAACTGCTGGCGGTACCGAATCTGATTTACCCACAGTTTGCGACGCACAACGCCCACACACTGGCGGCTATCTACAACCTGGCCGGGCAAAATTACTACCCTGGTCAATATGAATTCCAGTGCCTGCACGGCATGGGTGAGCCGCTTTATGATCAAGTGGTCGGTAAAATTGCCGATGGCAAACTGAACCGCCCTTGCCGTATTTATGCCCCTGTTGGCACACACGAAACGCTGCTGGCTTACCTGGTGCGCCGCCTGTTGGAAAACGGTGCCAATACCTCGTTTGTTAACCGTATTGCCGACAACACCTTGCCGCTCGACGAGCTGGTTGCCGACCCGGTTACCGCCATTGAAGGTATCGCCAGTAAAGAAGGCCGACTCGGTCTGCCGCATCCAAAAATCCCTTTGCCGAAAGAGCTATATGGCACGGGGCGCACCAACTCCAGTGGGCTGGATCTGGCGAACGAGCACCGCCTCGCATCGCTCTCCTCTGCCCTGCTCAATAGTGCAGCTCAGAAATGGCAGGCGTTGCCGATTCTGGAAAATGCCGTTGCCGCAGGCGACATGGTGGCGGTGAAAAACCCGGCCGAACCGCATGACGTGGTGGGTTTCACCCGCGAAGCCACGCCAGAAGAAGTTTCACAGGCCCTGGAAAGTGCAGTAAACAACGCGCCAATCTGGTTTGCCACACCACCGCAAGAACGTGCTGCCATCCTTGAGCGCGCAGCGGTGATTATGGAAGGCCAGATGCAAAAGCTGATTGGCGTTCTGGTGCGTGAAGCCGGTAAAACCTTCAGCAACGCAATTGCCGAAGTGCGTGAAGCGGTGGATTTCCTGCATTACTACGCAGGCCAGGTGCGCGATGATTTCGACAATGAAACCCACCGCCCGCTCGGCCCGGTCGTGTGTATCAGCCCGTGGAACTTCCCGCTGGCTATCTTTAGCGGCCAGATTGCCGCAGCACTGGCTGCCGGTAACAGCGTGCTGGCAAAACCTGCGGAACAAACTCCGCTGATTGCCGCCCTTGGCGTGTCTATATTACTGGAAGCTGGCGTGCCTGCAGGCGTGCTGCAATTGCTGCCAGGGCGTGGTGAAACGGTGGGCGCTCAGTTAACCGGCGATAAACGCGTGCGTGGCGTGATGTTTACTGGCTCCACGGAAGTGGCGACGCTTCTGCAACGCAATATTGCTGACCGCCTTGATCCACAAGGTCGCCCGACGCCGCTGATTGCAGAAACCGGTGGTCTGAACGCAATGATCGTCGATTCTTCAGCGCTTACCGAACAGGTGGTGGTTGATGTACTGGCCTCGGCCTTTGATAGCGCGGGCCAACGTTGTTCCGCACTGCGCGTGTTGTGTATCCAGGAAGATGTCGCGGAACACACGCTGCAAATGCTGCGCGGTGCGATGGCGGAGTGCCGTATGGGCAACCCAGGCCGTTTGACGACAGACATCGGCCCGGTTATCGACGCCGAAGCAAAAGCGAATATCGAACAGCACATCCAAGCGTTACGCAGCAAAGGCCGCAAAGTATTCCAGGCGGCTCGCGAAAACAGCGTGGATGCGAAAGAGTGGCAAAGCGGCACTTTCGTCGCCCCGACGTTGATTGAGCTGGAAAGCTTCGATGAGATGCAAAAAGAGGTGTTTGGCCCGGTATTGCACGTGGTGCGCTACAACCGCAATAACCTGGAAGCATTGATTAACCAAATCAACGCCGCAGGTTACGGCCTGACGCTTGGGGTGCACACGCGTATCGACGAGACCATTGCTCAGGTGACCGGCTCTGCGCATGTCGGCAATATGTATGTGAACCGTAATATGGTCGGCGCGGTGGTCGGTGTGCAGCCATTTGGTGGTGAAGGTTTATCTGGCACCGGGCCAAAAGCCGGTGGCCCATTGTATCTGTATCGCCTGCTGGCAAACCGCCCGGACAACGCGCTGCAAACTACCTTTAACCGCCAGGATGCTGAGCTACCGGTGGATTCCACGCTTAAAGCCAGCCTTCAGGAAGCGCATCAGGAATTAGCGCAGTGGTCGGCTAACAAAGGGGAATTGCCTGCAATCTGCGAACGCTTCGCACTACTGGCACAAAGCGGCACGCTGCGCCAGTTGCCGGGGCCAACCGGTGAGCGCAACACTTACGCATTAATGCCGCGTGAGCGCGTGCTGTGTATCGCAGATAACGAGCAAGACGCGCTGGTGCAACTGGCGGCGGTAACCAGCGTGGGCAGTCGTGCACTGTGGGCTGATGACAAACTGCATCGTGAACTGGCAAAAGCGCTTCCGGCGCGGGTACAGAAGCATATCGACTTTGCAAAAGAAGATACGCTGCTCAACGCCTCGTTTGATGCGGTGATTTATCACGGTGATTCCGACCAGCTACGTTCACTGTGCGAAAAAGTGGCGGCACGCGCAGGCGCGATTGTTTCGGTGCAGGGCTTTGCTCGCGGTGAAACAAATCTGTTGCTGGAGCGTTTGTATGTCGAACGTTCATTGAGCGTGAACACGGCAGCAGCAGGCGGTAACGCCAGTTTGATGACAATCGGCTAAGGTTTCACTAAGCTTTCAGGAACAATTTATATGGCCTCGTTGGGCGGATAGTGCACATCCACCACTTTTGTCGGATGGCGCTGCGCTTATCCGACCTACGGAGGCCTTTTTCCTCGAGGAATGATGATGAAACGCGTTTGTCTACTTATAGCTGGCCTGTTGTTGAGTGCAAACGTTCTGGCCGACAATTGCGGTGATGCATCATCGCAGGCCGGTCTTAACGAGTGCTATGGCAATGAATACAAAAAGCAGGATGACTTACTTAACCAGACGTATAAACAGGCAATGAAACTCGCCACCGACACGCAGAAAACCCAGTTAAAAGCGGCGCAAAATGCGTGGATCGCGTTTCGTGACGCCGACTGTGCATTCTTAACCTCTGGCGCAGACGGTGCGTCCGTCGCACCGATGGTGCACGCACAATGCATGACGGATAAAACCCGCGAACGCACTGAACTGCTGAAAAGCACACTACATTGTGAAGAAGGTGATGTTAGCTGCGTATTCCGCTAAAACTAACGCACACGAATGCCTTCAATAATCATCCGCTGCACGTTTTCGACCGTGCGGCGGAAAAATTCCTCGTCCTGTAAATTACTGCCCGACACCGCTTCGACCTGGCTCGCGAAATCCGCATAGTGTTGAGTGGTGGCCCACAGCATGAATATCAAATGATGCGGATCAACCGCCGCCAGTTTTCCGCTTTCAACCCAACCGGCTATGATCGCTGATTTATCATCAACCAGCGCTTTCAAATCGCCCGTCAATTCCGCTTTCAACAGCGGTGCGCCTTGCAGCATCTCGAGGCAGAACAAGCGCGAGGCCTGCGGGTAATCACGGGAAACCTCAAGTTTCAGCCGGATGTACTCGCTTATCGCCACCAGCGGCTGTAAATCCTCGCGGAACGCACGTAGCGGTGCGAGCCAGATATCGAGTATCTGTTTTAGCACTGCAATATAGAGTGCTTCTTTTGACGGGTAATAGTAGAGGAGATTGGTTTTTGACACTTCCGCACGCTCAGCCACCTGTTCGATGCTGGTCCCGTGAATGCCAAATTGGGAGAAAAACTCCAGCCCAGCCGCCAGAATAGCCTGCTTTTTCGCCGCTACCGCTTTGGAACGCCGTCCGGTTTCTTTCGTTGCTGCCGCACCTTGTGCCATGCGCCCTCTCATCGTTCTGTTTTGCCCGACAGCATAGCAAAGACCACGTGATAAGTGCGCATTGTATGCACCCTGAACGCGCACGAATGCCTGTTTTTTGTGCACCGGTTTTGACCAAACAGTCTGGTTTTAACACGCCAAAAATAGAAACCAATAATCAACATAATGATAACAAAAGCATTTTCCAACCTGGCATCAGGTTTGCAATATCTATTTCGAAAATGGCTCCCCACTCGAATAAGAGGCTTGCGATGAAAATTGGCGTATTCATTCCTATCGGCAACAACGGCTGGTTAATCTCCACCACTGCGCCGCAATACATGCCCACGTTTGAGCTGAACAAAGCGATCGTGCAAAAAGCGGAATACTACGATTTCGACTTTGCCCTTTCGATGATCAAACTACGCGGCTTTGGCGGCAAAACAGAATTCTGGGATCATAACCTCGAGTCGTTCAGCCTGATGGCAGGCCTTGCGGCGGTGACCTCCAAAATTCAAATCTACGCCACGGCAGCAACGCTAACATTGCCGCCTGCCATTGTGGCGCGAATGGCCTCGACCATTGACTCCATCGCCCCGGGCCGTTTTGGGGTGAATCTGGTGACCGGCTGGCAAAAACCGGAATACGAGCAAATGGGGATCTGGCCAGGTGACGAATATTTCGC
Source organism: Buttiauxella brennerae ATCC 51605 (assembly GCF_001654925.1). GTDB lineage: Bacteria > Pseudomonadota > Gammaproteobacteria > Enterobacterales > Enterobacteriaceae > Buttiauxella > Buttiauxella brennerae. The sequence goes on along the minus strand of NZ_LXER01000006.1, from coordinate 704,880 downwards.
ACGCCGCTACGACTACCTCGCCGAATACGCCACGGTGCTGCGCGATTTGTGGGGAACCGGGCAAAGTGATTTAAAAGGTGAATTTTTCACCATGAACGACTGCCGCTTAAGTCCGCGCCCTGCTCAACCGGTAAAAATGATTTGCGCCGGGCAAAGCGATGCTGGCATGGCGTTCTCCGCCGAATATGCCGACTACAACTTCTGCTTTGGCAAAGGTGTGAATACGCCAACTGCTTTTGCCCCTACCGCCGCCCGCATGATTGAAGCGGCGGAGAAAACCGGGCGCGATGTCGGTTCCTATGTGCTGTTTATGATTATCGCCGATGAAACCGACGAAGCCGCCCGCACTAAATGGGAACACTACAAAGCGGGTGCCGACGAAGAAGCACTGGCGTGGCTCACCGAACAGAGCCAGAAAGACACCCGTTCAGGCACTAATACCAACGTGCGGCAAATGGCTGACCCGACGTCAGCGGTCAATATCAACATGGGCACTTTAGTCGGCTCTTACGCCACCGTCGCCCGCCTGCTGGATGAAGTAGCAACGGTGCAGGGCGCTGAAGGTGTGTTGCTGACGTTCGATGATTTCCTGGTCGGAATCGAAGCCTTTGGCGAAAAAATCCAGCCGCTGATGCAGTCGCGCGCCCATCTTTCCCCTTCCGCTCGCGAGGTGGCGTAATGAAAAACATCACTCTTATTGCTCGCCCGGAAGCCATTACATTCGCACCTGAACAGACGGCGCTGATTGTCGTGGATATGCAAAACGCTTATGCCAGCAAAGGCGGTTATCTCGACCTGGCCGGGTTCGATGTTTCGGCAACGAAACCGGTTATCGAGAACATCAAAACCGCGGTTGCCGCCGCACGTGAAGCGGGAATAGTGATTGTCTGGTTCCAGAATGGCTGGGATAGCGATTACGTCGAAGCGGGCGGCCCAGGCTCGCCTAACTTCCATAAATCCAATGCATTGAAAACCATGCGTAAGCAACCGGAATTACAGGGAACTCTGCTGGCAAAAGGCAGCTGGGATTATCAACTGGTGGATGAACTGGTGCCACAGGCAGGCGATATCGTGTTACCGAAACCTCGTTACAGCGGCTTTTTTAATACGCCTCTGGACAGCATTCTGCGCTCTCGCGGCATTCGCCACCTGGTCTTTACCGGCATCGCCACCAATGTGTGCGTGGAATCGACGCTGCGCGACGGGTTTTTCCTTGAATACTTTGGTGTGGTGCTGGCTGATGCCACGCATCAGGCCGGGCCAGCTTTTGCGCAGCAAGCCGCATTATTCAATATCGAAACCTTCTTTGGTTGGGTGAGCGACGTCGGCACATTTTGCCAGGCGTTGCAGCCACAATCTTTCGCCCGTATTGCCTGATAAGGAATAAACCATGCCGAAATCCGTGATAATTCCTCCGGGAACTACAACGCCCATCGCTCCGTTTGTACCCGGCACGTTCGCTGATGGCGTGGTGTATGTCTCCGGAACGTTGCCGTTCGATAAGCAAAACAATGTGGTGTATGTCGGCGACGCTAAAGCCCAGACGCGCCATGTGCTGGAAACCATTAAGTCGGTGATTGAAACCGCAGGCGGCACCATGGACGACGTGACGTTTAACTCCATTTTTATTACCGACTGGACAAACTACGCCGCAATCAACGAAGTGTACGCCGAGTTTTTCCCCGGCGACAAACCGGCACGATTTTGTATTCAGTGCGGCCTGGTCAAACCGGACGCGTTGGTTGAGATAGCCACCGTCGCGCATATCGGGAAATAGCGTATGCACATTGAGCTGACGCCCGCCCCCGTCCCCAACGCCCCGGTTTTATTGCTGATTGCCGGACTCGGTGGAATGGGCAGTTACTGGCTACCACAGCGTGCGACGCTGTCTGAACACTACCAACTGGTGATTTATGACCAGCGCGGTACGGGTGAGAATAAAGAGCCTCTGCCCAATGATTATTGCCTCGCGGATATGGCACAGGAAATCCACACCGCCATGTTGCACCAGGGCATCACTCATTACAGCGTGCTGGGTCATGCGCTGGGCGGCCTGGTGGCACTGCAACTGGCGCTGGATTACCCCGCTGCTATCGACAAACTGGCGATAATCAACGGCTGGTTGCAGCTTAACGCCCATACCCGGCGCTGCTTTGCGGTGCGTGAAACGCTGCTGCGCGATAGCGGTCCTGCGGCTTATTTGCAGGCTCAACCGTTGTTTCTCTACCCGGCAGACTGGATGGCCGCCAACCAGCCACGGCTGGAAGCCGAAGAAGCGATGCACAACGCACACTTTCAGGGCACTGAAAATCTCACTCGCCGCCTGAATGCGCTCAAGGCCGCAGATTTTCATGCCACGGCGGCACATATCCACCAGCCCGTGTTGGTTATCTGTTCGCGCGACGACCTGCTGGTGCCGTGGAATTGTTCTGAAGAATTGCACAACGCGCTACCAGACAGCCTGCTGGAAATCATGCCGTGGGGTGGACACGCTTGTAACGTCACCGCGGCCAGCGATTTTAACCAGCGACTGCTGCGTTTACTGGCAACCGAACCTGCTTATCACAAGGAAATTGTATGAGTCATGCTATGACGTCCGAATCACTGGAAACCTTGTTCACTGGCGCACATACCCACAGCGCGTGGCTGGATACGCCTGTGAGCGATGAACAAATTAGTGAAATTTATCACCTGCTGCGACTGGGTCCGACATCGGCCAACTGCTCCCCTGCCCGCTTTTTGTTTGTGCGCAGTGATGAAGCAAAAGCGCGCCTGAAACCCACGCTTTCTGCGGGCAACGTAGAGAAAACCATGAGCGCCCCGGTGACCGCGATTGTGGCGTGGGACCCGGCATTCTTTGAGCAACTGCCAAAACTGTTCCCTTACGCCGACGCCCGTTCGTGGTTTACCTCAAGTCCGGAACTGGCGCAGGAAACGGCGTTTCGCAACAGCTCGATGCAGGCGGCATACCTGATCTCTGCCTGCCGGGCACTTGGCTTGCACACCGGGCCAATGTCTGGTTTTGACCGTGAAAAAGTGGATGCCGAGTTTTTTGCCGCAAGCGGCTGGAAAAGCAATTTGCTGATTAACATCGGCTACGGTGACCCGGCCAAAACCCATTCGCGTTTGCCACGTTTAGCATTTGAAGAGGCATGCGTTCTCGCCTGAGGAGTGAATATGATTGAAAAACAAGCCTTTCGCGACGCGATGTCGTGCCTGGGTGCGGCGGTAAATATTGTCACCACCGATGGTCCAGCCGGACGCGCCGGGTTTACCGCATCGGCAGTATGTAGTGTGACGGATGAACCGCCAACATTGCTGGTTTGCCTCAACCGCAGCGCGTCCGTGTGGCCGATTTTCAGCCGCAACCAGGCGTTGTGCGTCAACACGCTGGCGGCCGGTCATGAAGATCTTTCGAATTTATTTGGTGGAAAGACGGCGATGACCGAACGTTTTTCTGCCGCCCGCTGGCGACACGGCGTAACCGGCTGCCCGCAGATGGAAGGAGCCATGGTCTCGTTTGATTGCCGTATCAGCCAGGTGGTCAGCGTAGGCACTCATGACATTTTATTCTGTGAATTAGTGGCTCTTGAACGTAACGACGATTCCCACGGTCTGGTGTGGTTTGACCGTGGCTACCACCAACTGATGCGGCCTGCCTGCTAGCCGAAACGTGTTCTCTCTGGAGATGATTATGGCGAATTCCTGGTTTCCCCAATGGCGTAAGAAAACTGCGGTAACAGAAGGTGATGTGGTGGCTCCGGATGAAACGCTGCCACTCGGCCAGACACTGGTGATGGGTGTGCAGCATGCGGTGGCAATGTTTGGTGCCACGGTGCTAATGCCTTTGTTGATGGGGCTTGACCCGAATTTGTCGATACTGATGTCAGGTGTCGGGACGTTGTTGTTCTTTGTGGTGACAGGCGGGCGAGTGCCGAGTTACTTAGGCTCAAGTGCGGCATTTGTTGGAGTGGTCATTGCGGTAACCGGCTTTAACGGGCAAGGACTGAACCCACACTTGAGCGTGGCACTCGGCGGCATTATCGCCTGCGGTCTGGTGTACACGCTGATTGGCTTTATTGTTATGAAGGCAGGAACACGCTGGATTGAGCGTTTAATGCCGCCCGTGGTTACCGGTGCGGTGGTGATGGCAATCGGCCTGAACCTCGCGCCAATTGCCGTGCGCGGCGTTTCGGCCAGCAGCTTTGATAGCTGGATGGCGGTCATGACGGTGTTGTGTATCGGGCTGGTTGCTGTGTTTACCCGCGGCATGATCCAGCGCCTGCTGATTTTAATAGGCCTGATCCTCGCCTGCGCCATTTACGCGGTGCTGGCGAATGGTTTTGGCTTCGGCAAACCGGTTGATTTTACGCTGATCGGTGCGGCGGCCTGGTTTGGTATTCCGCAAATCACCTCCCCGACATTTAACGCTCAGGCCATGATGCTGATTGCACCTGTCGCGGTCATTCTGGTGGCCGAAAACCTTGGGCACCTGAAAGCCGTCGCCGGGATGACCGGCAAAAATATGGACCCGTACATCGGCAAAGCCTTTGTGGGTGACGGCCTTGCGACCATGCTTTCGGGTTCGGTGGGTGGCAGCGGCGTAACAACCTATGCCGAAAATATCGGCGTGATGGCGGTAACCAAAGTCTACTCAACACTGGTGTTTGTCGCCGCATCCGGCATCGCCATGTTATTGGGCTTTTCACCGAAATTTGGCGCACTGATTCACACCATTCCAGGCCCGGTGATTGGCGGTGCGTCTATCGTGGTGTTTGGCTTGATTGCCGTTGCAGGTGCGCGCATCTGGGTGCAGCACAATGTTGATTTAAGCCAGAATGGCAACCTGATTATGGTTGCCGTGACACTGGTATTAGGTGCGGGGGATTTCGCGTTATCAGTCGGCGGCTTCACGCTCGACGGGATTGGCACGGCAACGTTCGGCGCAATTATATTGAACGCTATTCTGAGCCGCCGCCCACAGATTGTGAGCGACAGTGCAGTGGTTCATCAGGATTCCTGATGGTGTCATTCAGTCTCAGGCACCGGCAGCGGTGCCTCTTGTTTCTTCTTCCGTTTAAGCTTCAGCTCACTCACCAGCACGCCCAACACAATCAATGCGCCGCCAAGCAATGCCAGCACCGGTAATCGCTCTCCGGCGATGCGCCCGAAGATCCCCGCCCATACCGGTTCGCCGGTGTAAATTACCGTCGCACGAGTGGGTGAAACGCTGCGTTGCGCCCAGTTCATGGTCACCTGAATAATGGCGCTAAAAATCCCGAGGCCGAGCGCAACCACCAGCAAACCGGGTGTAAAGGATGGCACACTTTCGCCGACTGGGATCATGGTCGCAAATGCCACAATCGAGGCGGTAGCAAGCTGCACAATAGTGACGCGCTTAATATCCACTTTGCCCGCCCAGGCGCTGATGAGGATAATTTCTGCGGCAATCGCAAGAGCGCTTATCAGCGTGATAATTTCGCCCGCGCCGAGTGTGAGGGATGTGTTTTCCGGCCCGGCAAGGAATATCAGGCCGATAAACGCCAGCGCCACGCCAATCCACGACATCACTCCCGGCATTTTACCGAGGCAAATCCATTGCAGGACAGGCACCAGCGGAACATACATCGCGGTGATAAATGCCGATTTACTGCTGGGAATGGTCTGTAAGCCCCAGGTTTGTAGACTGTAACCAATCGCAATCGAAACACCGATAAACACACCCGCTTTCACTTCAAGCCAGGTCAGGCCACGTAACGATTTTATCGACAGCAACCCAACGGCTAATGCGGCAGTTGCGAAGCGTAATCCGACAAAGAAAAACGGCCCACTCATGGTCATCGCATACTGCACGGCGAGGAACGTTCCTCCCCAGAACATGGTGATGAGGATCAGAATCGCTTCCTGAGGTTTAACGGCAAGTTGATAGCGACGCAATAAGGCAGACATGACATGACCTGGACGAGATAAGCAAGCCGGATAGTGTGCGATGCGGCGCTAAGCCATGCAATGGGAGACATAAAATAAAACCGCCGGTAAAAACCGGCGGTTGGGGTTAACCTGGCGAGTAACTACTTGCTACTACCTTTGCCATGGCTATTTTTGCCCCCTTTTTGGCCTGCTTCTGAGGCGCGTTGCGGGTCATTTTTAAAGTTCCCGCCACTATGCTGGCCACCTTTACGACCTGCTTCTGATGCTCTTTCACGGTCTTCAGCGAAATTACCTGAACCACCACGATGGTTTGCCATTTCTAACCTCCGGATTGGTGAAATAGTTAAGTCATCATATTGCATTCAGTCAAAGAAGATTCTTTCACCGCACAGCTTAACTCGCGCTGCGTGGAAGTAAGCTTAGTGCAGTGAGGGCAATTGACCAGTTAACCGTAATATTTTGCAACATGTAATCGCCAGAATGGGTGATTTTTTTGCCGCTCAATCCATAAGATATTCTTATTTTTAGTGAAATAGTCACCTAAGGAAAATGTGACCTAATCTTACTGGAAGCTCATTCTTGCGAAGCATCAAGGAATCAGCACTCTAATTTGCACATTAGGCCACAGCACATATCTTTAAAGCAGGGCAGCAAACGCTGCGTCAACGGTAAGGAGTGATGCGAGATGGCTAAAGTTCTGGTGCTTTATTACTCAATGTACGGACACATCGAAACCATGGCACATGCTGTGGCAGAAGGTGCACAGAAAGTTGATGGCGTCGAGGTAACCGTAAAACGGGTTGCGGAAACCATGTCAGCCGAAGCTTTCTTGAAAGCCGGGGGTAAAACGCAAAATGCCCCGCAAGCCACTCCTCAAGAGCTTGCCGACTACGACGCCATTATTTTTGGCACTCCCACGCGCTTTGGCAATATGGCAGGCCAGATGCGTACCTTCCTCGATCAAACTGGCGGCTTATGGGCATCGGGGGCGTTACACGGCAAACTTGCCAGCGTGTTTAGCTCAACGGGCACCGGTGGCGGTCAGGAACACACTATCTCATCAACATGGACAACGCTTGCGCACCACGGAATGGTGATTGTTCCCATCGGCTATGCTGCGCAAGAATTGTTTGATGTTTCGCAAGTTCGCGGCGGTACACCTTACGGCGCCACAACCATTGCTGGTGCGGATGGTTCACGCCAGCCAAGTCAGGAAGAGCTTTCTATTGCTCGCTTCCAGGGTGAACACGTAGCGGGTTTAGCAGTTAAGTTAAATGGTTAATGGAGAAGAGAATGCAGAATCAACAATCAAAAGTTCATCATGTTGGTGAATGGGCGAGTTTGAGAAACACGTCTCCTGAAATAGCAGAGGCTATTTTTGAAGTGGCTAAATACGACGAAAAAATGGCGGAGAAAATTTGGGAAGATGGCAACGATGAAGTACTGACGTTGGCATTTGAAAAAACGGATAAAGATTCGCTGTTTTGGGGTGAGCAAACCATTGAGCGCAAGAACGTGTAGTCTTATTCCCCCCGCTGATGCGGGGGAGTTTTTCCCTTTCTTATTTCCCCTGATTTACCGTCTGCGCTAATACATCAGTAAATTTTTCCCACGGGCAAAAACCATTTGCATCGGTCGGGCAGCCTTTAAGCTGGAGCGTGACGCGCATTGGCGGTTTTTCCAGGCTTAACACCTCGGCATTGCGTAATTGTTCACTGCTTTGATAAACATATTCCACTTTCATCAATTCACGATTGTTGTTCACATCATGCCAGCGCTGGAACATGATTTTCCCGCCGATTGGCGTGCGCTCATATTGATCAGGCAGTTGATAGGCATTGAAATCCAGCGCAGTTAGCAGCGACGCAATATTGGAATCATGCCCCACCAGTAACGTCATTTTTGGCCCTTTGTTATTACTTCCTGCCAGCGCTTTCTGAATATATTTAATCAGCGGGGCCGCCACATTTTTAGCGACTTGCGGCGAGGTAAACAGCGTATCCTGGTAGCCATTTTTCAGCTCAGATAACACTTTCCATTGCTCATCAGTTTTGATTTTTCCCCAGGCGACTTGGTCCATCGGGAACCCTTCGTAGTATTGCAACGTAAAGGCATCCACCAGTGAGTTACCCACTTTAAGCGGGCCGCTGACACCCGGTTCTTCGCTGGCATTCGCACTGAACTTATCTTTCTGGGCAGTTAAATCGCAGTTCTGTTTTTCTTTGCAGCTCGGAGAGTCGTTGAAGGCAACAATCTGCTCAAGCAGCTGATAGCTGTCGCTCAGCTTGTATTGCTCACGCTGGGTTTCCATCGCTTTCACAGCAGCTTGTTTAAACTCAGGCGAATCATTGGTGATAACCGGGTTAAACGTCGGGTCCATGGTGCCCATTTTTTCCTGGTGATGGACCGGGATATCACAGCCAGGGAATGCGCCAGTAATAAAGAACTGCGCCGTTGCTACGGTGCGTTGCAGACTGTTAGCGTAAGCGTAAACGCTTTGCGGCGTTGGGCATTCACCACTTGTCACCAGCCCCTGCTCGGCAAGCCACTCTCGCACGTAATGGCCCATATAAACTTCCAGCACACCGCCTTTGGTGGTGAGCTGGCCTCCGGGAACATCCCATTGTGGCCAGGATTGCGCGGTTGATTGTTCCAGCACGCTGCCGTTATTGGCGAGCGGTGCACGCAGGTTATGGCGACTCATCAATAAAACTTGTTGAAGTTGGTAGCCCTGCGGTGCGGTATCGGCTTGTGCAAAGGCCGGTGCGAAGCAAGCCATTGCCAGTAATGTCGCGATCGTTTTTTTATTCATCTCTTAATCCTCAAGATGTTATTGCACAAAAGTGCCGCATTGAGTGTGGCAGAAAAAGCAGATGCCGCCTTTTGGACAGATCGCAAAACCAGCGCATGAAGGAAAACTACTCAATCCCGGCAGGAGGTTTTATAATAAAACTATAAAGGCGCTGCGCCTGTGGAGGATTAATGAAACGCAAAAGTATGGAAGGCAATCTCTGCCCGGTGGCCCGCTCACTCGATATCATTGGTGACTGGTGGTCATTGCTGATTGTGCGTGATGCTTTAAACGGCCTGACACGATTTGGCGAGTTTCAAAAAAATCTCGGCATCGCCAAAAATATGCTGACTGCGCGTTTAAAACAGCTGGTGGAGCAAGATATTTTGACCGTGCGCCCCGCCGCCGACGGCAGTGCATGGAATGAATACGTGCTGACCGAAAAAGGGCGAGCGCTGCAAATGGTGCTGGTGGCACTGGCACAATGGGGTGGCGAGTATCTGTTTGATAGCCATGAGAAGTGCAGCGTGCTGGTTGACGACGAACTCCATCAATCACTGCGTAAACTCACGTTACAAGCGCAGGACGGACGCACACTGGCACCTGATGAAGTGATTGCCCGGCAGCCCGATGTGTTGGTGGAGTAAGATTCCGGGTGGATTAGCGTTGCAACATCCACCTGTTCCCTTTCGTTATTAATCCCTTAACCCTCCATCAAACATTCACCGCAATGTAAAACTAAAAAATCTCACGCAAAATGGTTGCATTATAAAACCAATGCATCTATTTTTAATTTGGTTTCATTATGAAACCTTCAACTTTCAACGACGAGGCTTTGCCATGACCACTTCCCCTTCTGTTGCAGTAATTACCGGCGCATCTTCAGGCATTGGCGCGGTTTATGCAGAGCGCTTCGCCGCTCGCGGATACGATCTGCTGTTGGTTGCACGCCGCGAAGATCGCCTGCGTGAACTGGCAGCAAAACTCGAATCTCTGCACGGTATCAACGTTCAGACATTAACTGCCGATCTCGCAAAGGAGAGCGGAATGCAGGCGGTGGAAGAGGCACTTCGCAGCAATGAACGGATAAGTGTGCTGGTCAATAATGCCGGTGTCGCACACCTTGCGCCGTTTACGGCAGGCAGCGCTGAGTTACATCAGGCCGATATAGCACTTAATATCACCGCGCTGACACGCCTGAGCCTTGCCGCCCTCACCCGTTTTCAGGCACAAAACAGCGGCACCATTATCAACATCGCATCCGTAGTTTCGCTTCACGCTATCGCGGGCAGCGCCGTTTACAGCGGCACCAAAGGTTATGTGCTGAATTTCACTCGTGGTTTGCAGCAAGAAATTGAAGGCAGCAATGTGCGGATTCAGGCGGTATTACCGGCGGTAACCGCCACAGAAATCTGGGAAGTATCCGGTGTATCAATGGATCATCTGGCACCAGAGTCCATCATGACCACTGAAAATATGGTTGATGCAGCACTTGCCGGGTTAGATCAGGGCGAAGCGGTGACCGTGCCACCGCTGCATGATTTGGCGCTATGGGAAGCATACGAAACTGCACGACTGGCGATTTTCGATGCTTCTCGCACCGGCGTTCCTGCCCCGCGTTATCAGCAGTAATCAGCGCCGTCAGTTTTAACGTGCTGTCCGAGTCCCGGTCAAACTTGGCATCACCTCTTTCATCAGCTCAATAAATTTGCGCAGCCGGGCCGGGTAATAACTCGCGTATGGATAAAGCAGGTAAACAGGCAGCGGTGCGGCCTGCCAGTCGGGTAGCACGTGCAGCAATGTCCCCGCGTCCAAATCCTCTTTCACCACCCATGAAGAAACCATCCCTACGCCCAGGCCGTTTATGGCCGCCTTGCGCACCGCATACAGGCTATCAGTGCTCAGCCTTGGCGTAATATCGAAGCGGAAAGGCTCACCACTGCTCAGTTGGTTTAACGTCACTTCATTGCGATAGAAACTGCTCAGCGCCACCCAGGGCAGTTGCGCTAAATCCGCAACCTGATTTACCGGTCCGTAGCTGGCAAGTAGCGAAGGTGCTGCGACAACAATGCGTGGCACTTCGGCAAGCAGAATACCCACCATGGAAGCGTCGGTAATGGCTCCAACGTGGATCGCACAATCAATGCCTTCCGGAATAAAGTCCGGGGAACGATCGTTTAAGATCCACTCAATGTTGATCTGCGGATAACGCCGCAGGTAATCGCCCAACGGTCCGATAAGCTGATCTTGCCCGAACGCATGTGGCGCACGCACCCGCAGCACGCCTGCGGGATCGTCACGTGCACCACTGACCTCATCTTCCAGAAGCTGCCAGTTTTCAATCAGCCTGCGTGCATGCTGATAACAGCGCTCGCCGTCGTCGGTCAGTTTCATGCTGTGCGTCGTGCGCTGGATTAACTTAACGCCGAGCATTTGCTCGAGATTTTGCAGGCGTCGGCTAATGGTCGGTTGGGTGGTATCCATCTGCGACGCAGCCGCAGAAAGACTGCCGCTCTCAACGATGCGCACAAAGGTTTGCAAAATGGCTATACGATCCCCAGCGGGATTAAAGTTTTTATTCATACGTTGAGTGTATAACAGTTTTACCCCGCCGGGGGCTACAACCCGAGGGCAATAACGATAAGAATGGCCGCACATTAACCCACTGGAGCGCGCCATGAGCCAGCTTTCCGCAATGACCACATCAACCACCCACAGTCAGCTTTCTGGCAAAATTGTTTTTCTGCTCGCCCTGGGTGCCGGCCTGAGTGTGGCCTCGATTTATTACAGCCAACCGATGCTGGGGATTATCGGCAGCACGTTTCATGCCCGTATCGGTGATGTCGGCCTGGTGCCGACGCTGACGCAAATCGGTTATGCGCTTGGCATTCTGTTACTCGCCCCACTGGGTGACCGCTTTGACCGTCGCCGCATTATTCTGATTAAAGGCACGCTACTTTCACTGACACTTTTGCTGTGCGGATTCGCCTCTTCCTGGCATGTGCTGCTGCTCAGTAGCCTGGCGATTGGCCTGGTGGCGACAGTAGCGCAGGATATTATTCCTGCCGCCGCCACGCTTGCCTCAGACAGCAACCGGGGAAAAACCGTCGGTATGGTGATGACCGGGCTTCTGGCGGGGATTCTTCTTTCACGGGTATTTAGCGGTGTAGTGGCAGAATTATTTGGCTGGCGCAGCGTCTATGCCATAGCGGCCGTTGGCGTGTGGGTGGTTACGTTAACACTCTGGTACGTTCTGCCTGTTTTCAAGCCAGAAACGACACTGCGCTACCCCGCTCTGCTGCGCTCACTGGGTAAATTATGGATGGAGTATTCTGCTCTGCGCCGTGCCGCACTGGCGCAAGGGTTGCTGTCGATTGCCTTCAGCGCTTTCTGGTCAACACTGGCGATTATGCTCGCAGAGCGCTTCCAACTAGGCAGTACGGTAGCCGGTGCGTTTGGTCTGGCGGGTGCGGCAGGGGCACTTGCTGCACCGCTGGCAGGTTCACTCGCTGACCGTCGTGGCCCCAATTTCGTCACGAAAATAGCCGCCGCGCTGGTCGTCATCTCCTTTGCCCTGATGTTTGTGATGCCGCTGCTGCCCGTTCCGGCACAACTGGCCGTTATTGTGGTCAGTGCGATTGGATTTGATCTTGGCATTCAGGCTTCGCTGGTTGCGCACCAGACCATCATCTATGCGCTCAACCCCGCTGCACGCAGCCGCCTGAACGCCATTATGTTTACTGTGGTATTTATTGGCATGGCATTGGGAGCCTCACTTGGCAGCAAAGCGCTGGAGCATTTCGGCTGGAACGGCATGGTTGGGCTGGCAACGTTTGTTGCATTATGCGGGCTGTTGATTCGTTTAACGACGCGCGCTAAATAGCAAAACGAGGAAAGGAATATACCTGGAGCCTTCGTGAAAAAAGGCATTTCAGTGGATGGGTAAACGACAAAAACGAAAAACCCCAGCTTATTTCTAAGCTGGGGTCTGAATGTTGGTGGAAGCGTAGAGATTCGAACTCTAGAACCCTTTCGGATCGCCGGTTTTCAAGACCGGTGCCTTCAACCACTCGGCCACGCTTCCAACGAGGCGAACTATAAACATCCCCATACGACATGTAAAGTACGGCTTAGCTCGTTCGCCTGAAAAATAACCGATTTTGTTCTGTTTGCGTGAAACATCAGCAATTGATACGTATGTCGTTTTATTCGTAACCTGGCAGCAAAATGCCCAGCAAGCTGACTGACAAACGGCAAAAACGAAAAACCCCAGCTTATTTCTAAGCTGGGGTCTGAATGTTGGTGGAAGCGTAGAGATTCGAACTCTAGAACCCTTTCGGATCGCCGGTTTTCAAGACCGGTGCCTTCAACCACTCGGCCACGCTTCCAACGAGGCGAACTATAAACATCCCCATACTTTCTGTAAAGCACGATTTTGTTCGTTCGCCTGATAAATCACCAAATCTGTATTATTTGAGTGAAACGCCAACAATTTGATTAGTTTAACATCAGAGCTGTTACAGGTTTTGCTACCTGCAACGAACCCGGCATCAATGTTTTTTGATGAACATATCTTTGGTGTAATAGAAACCCAGGTTGTTTGGCGCATATCCACCAACATAAGGCTTCACTAATTGAACTAAAACATAGTGATAAACCGGGATCGCGGGTACATCTTCCGCCAGTTTATCTTCCGCTTGCTGGTAGAATTTACTGCGCTCTGCCACGTTGTCTGCCTTTGCCGCGTTTTTCAGCGCGTCATCAAAAGCGGCATTGCTGTACTTCGAGATATTTTCACTATCGTTCGTGCGGTAGTTATTCAGGAAAGTAGAAGCGTCGTCATAATCGGCAACCCACGCATAGCGCACCACATCGAAAGTCCCGTTGTGCATGGTATCGAGCATGGTCTTCCATTCCTGGTTTTGCAGTTTCACTTCAACACCGAGGTTTTTCTTCCACATGGAGCTTGCCGCAATCGCGATACGCTGATGTGATTCAGAGGTGTTGTACAGCAGACTAAAACTCAGAGGATGGGTCGCATTAAAGCCGGCTTCTTCCAGCAATTTTTTGGCCTCTGCTACGCGCTTCTCATGACTCCAGCTGGCATATTCAGGGGATTTCATTTCTATCCCACCCACTTTTTTCTGGCTCACAACCCAGGCAGGAGTTTGCCCCTGCCCTAATACTTTCCCGGCAATAATATCTTTATCCAGCCCCATATTCAGAGCCTTGCGCACACGCACATCATTGAATGGTGGTTTGGTGGTATTGAATTCGTAATAGTAAGTAGAGAGATAAGGCGTGACATGCACCTGATCGGGAATGGATTTCTTTAATGCAGCAAACTGCGTCTGTGGCACGGTCAAAACAATATCAATTTCACCGGCTTTATAACGATTGATATCGGCAGTTTCAGAAGCAATCGGAAGATAGGTCACTTTATTAATAACAGTGTGGCTATCATCCCAGTACTGCTTGTTACGTTCGCCGATGACCTTTTCGTTCACAACCCACTGAGAAAGTGAGTACGGACCACTACTGACGAAATTAGCTGGTTGTGTCCATTTATCCCCGAACTTCTCAACAACAGCTTTACTTACAGGCACCAGTGACGGGTGCGCAAGCATGGCAAGAAATGCGGCATTGGGTTGTGTGAGGGTGATTTCTAACGTGTTGGAATCTAATGCTTTGATACCAAGAGAATCTGGAGATTGCTTACCTAGTGCGATTTCTGCGGCATTAACCAAATGCATATTACCGAGATAACTCGCGTAAGGAGAGGTCGTTTTCGGATCAACCAGACGCTGCCAACTCCAGACAACGTCTTGCGCGGTTATCGGCTCGCCGTTAGACCATTTAATGCCAGGCCGTAGATGGAACGTCCAGACCGTGTTGTTTTTTTCTTCCCACTTTTCGGCAAGCCGTGGCTCAATAGAACCATCGTTGCGAACGGCCACCAGCCCGTCAAAGAAATCCGTAAGAATATTAAACTCGACGTTACTTTCAACTTTATGCGGATCAAGCGAAGCTGGTTCACTGCCATTGTTACGCACTAATTCCTGCTTCGCTGCCAGTTCCGTCCCTGCTGGCACGTTAGCCGCCCAGGCACCGGAAATAGCACTAGCCAATCCAATAGCGATAAATGATTTTATAAATGTGATGTGGTTGCTTACATTCATTACACACGCCTTATTTGAGTTATTAACGACGGTACGCTTACCACTCTTATCTATGGCATATGAATAACGCAATAATTTTCAGCCACATATAAGTGAGAATTATGACATCGATCCGATCTGTCACTGAATCAGCAACAAGGTAAAGATGGGTAAAAGGGCTTTCGTGCTATAAAGGAGGGCATTATTCTCATTCACCATATACACATGTAATAAGAGAGAGTTTCTGAATGGATCGCATAATTACTTCCTCGCGTGACCGTTCGTCACTGCTGAGTACCCACAAGGTACTGCGTAATACCTATTTCTTGCTCAGCCTGACGCTGGCGTTTTCTGCGATTACCGCAACCGCCAGCACCGTGCTGATGCTGCCATCTCCAGGTCTGATTCTGACGCTGGTTGGCATGTATGGCCTGATGTTCTTAACTTACCGCCTGGCGGATAAACCAACCGGTATTCTGGCTGCTTTTGCTTTCACCGGCTTCCTGGGTTACATCCTGGGCCCAATGCTTAATTCCTATATTTCGGCCGGTATGGGCGATGTGATTGGGATGGCATTAGGCGGCACGGCGCTGGTGTTCTTTAGCTGCTCCGCTTATGTGCTGACCACGCGCAAAGATATGTCCTTCCTCGGCGGTATGCTGATGGCTGGCGTCGTTGTCGTGCTGGTAGGTATGGTTGCAAACATCTTCCTGCAATTGCCTGCTCTGCATCTGGCAATCAGTGCGGTGTTCATTCTGATTTCATCTGGTGCAATTCTGTTTGAGACCAGCAACATCATTCGTGGTGGTGAAACCAACTACATTCGCGCAACGGTGAGCTTGTACGTTTCTCTGTACAACATCTTTATCAGCCTGTTGAGCATTCTGGGCTTCGCAAACCGTAACTAATCTTCACGGCCAGCCCATACAAAGCCTCGCTCTCGCGGGGCTTTGTTTTTTCTGAGACTGTAAAATTTGCTACACTGCGGCCAGTTTGTCTGGAGCAAAGAATAATTATGTTGATGTTTGAAGGCCGAGAAATAGAAACCGATGCCGATGGTTATCTGAAAAATAGCCATGAGTGGAGCGAGCCACTTGCAGAAGCCATCGCAGCCAAAGAAGGTATTACCCTTGCGGTGGAGCACTGGGAAGTGGTGAGATTCGTGCGTGAATTTTACCTGGAATTTAATACCTCCCCGGCGATTCGTATGTTGGTGAAAGCCATGGCGAACAAGTTTGGTGAAGAAAAAGGTAATAGCCGTTATCTGTATCGCCTATTTCCAAAAGGGCCGGCTAAGCAGGCAACAAAAATTGCTGGCCTGCCAAAGCCGGTGAAGTGTATTTAGTAGCGAATACTAAAATCTGCCCATTGGCGGTCGGGTTGATGTGGTTCTGTCAGCACTTTATCGACCCGAGCACTGCGCGGGCCGCCTGCTTTTAGCCAGGCGATAAGTTTCTCAACCTGCTGCGCTTCTCCGCAGGCTAATACTTCAACGCTGCCATCATCCATGTTGCGGGCATAACCGGTTAA
Organism: Buttiauxella brennerae ATCC 51605; assembly: GCF_001654925.1. Taxonomy (GTDB): domain Bacteria; phylum Pseudomonadota; class Gammaproteobacteria; order Enterobacterales; family Enterobacteriaceae; genus Buttiauxella; species Buttiauxella brennerae. The sequence continues at coordinate 688,470 of NZ_LXER01000006.1, read as the reverse complement.
ACCCAGTTTTAGCCCTTCACGTTGAGTGCTGTAGCGAAAACCAACCCCCTGAACCAGGCCGTGGACCCAGGCAAGTGTGCATACTGTGGCCATAACTTCCTCCGTTTCGGGTTCTTGCGTTGCATTTAGCCGGTCTAACCCGGAAAATGGCGCCAAATTCTTAGCAAGAAAGCATAGCAAATTATGAGTGTACGTTTAGTGTTAACCAAAGGGCGCGAAAAATCGTTATTGCGCCGTCATCCGTGGGTGTTTTCTGGTGCTGTTGCCCGCATGGAAGGCAAAGCCAATCTCGGCGAAACAATTGATGTTGTCGACAGCAATGGCAAATGGTTGGCCCGTGCCGCATATTCTCCGTCATCGCAAATTCGTGCGCGCGTCTGGACTTTCGACGCCAATGAAAGCATCGACATCGCATTCTTCACTCGTCGTTTGCAGCAGGCACAGGTCTGGCGTGAATGGCTCGCGGCTCGTGACGGGCTGGATAGTTATCGTCTGATTGCGGGCGAGTCTGACGGCTTGCCGGGTGTGACAATTGACCGCTTCGGCAAATTCCTTGTTCTGCAATTGCTTTCCGCAGGCGCTGAATATCAACGCCCTGCACTGGTTGCTGCGCTGCAAAACCTCTACCCGGAATGCGCTATTTATGACCGCTCTGATGTGGCGGTACGTAAAAAAGAAGGCATGGAATTGACACAAGGCCCGGTGAGCGGCGAATTGCCACCTGACTTATTGCCAATCGAAGAACACGGTATGAAGCTGCTGGTTGATATCAAAGGCGGCCATAAAACGGGTTACTATCTTGATCAACGCGACAGCCGTTTTGCGACCCGCCAGTATGTGGAAGATAAGCGTGTGCTGAACTGCTTCTCTTATACCGGTGGTTTTGCGGTTTCCGCATTGATGGGTGGCTGCAGCCAGGTTGTCAGTGTTGATACATCTCAGGATGCCCTGGATGTGGCGAAGCAAAACGTTGAGCTGAATAAACTCGATCTGAGCAAAGCGGACTTCGTGCGTGATGATGTGTTTAAACTGCTGCGCAAATACCGCGACCAGGGTGAAACGTTCGACGTGATTATCATGGACCCACCAAAATTCGTCGAGAATAAGAACCAGCTGATGGGTGCTTGCCGTGGCTACAAAGATATCAACATGCTGGCTATTCAGCTGTTGAACCCAGGCGGCATTCTGATGACATTCTCCTGCTCCGGTTTAATGACGACAGATTTATTCCAGAAAATCATCGCTGATGCCGCCGTAGATGCCGGGCGTGATGTACAATTTATAGAGCAGTTCCGTCAGGCCGCCGATCACCCGGTGATCGCTCCCTACCCGGAAGGGCTGTATTTGAAAGGGTTTGCCTGTCGCGTCATGTAACTTGAAAAATGGAATGTTGCCCGCACATTAATTGCAGGCAATGTTTCTCAGGAGGTGACTATGATTGCCAGCAAATTCGGCATTGGACAGCAAGTACGACATTCTTTGCTGGGTTATCTGGGAGTAGTGGTCGATATCGACCCGGAATATTCTCTGGATGAGCCTGCAGAAGATGATCTGGCCGACAATGATGTCCTCCGTAGTGCCCCCTGGTATCATGTAGTGATGGAAGATGATGATGGCCAGGCCGTGCACACCTATCTTGCTGAAGCCCAGTTAAGTGGGGAGTCACAAGACGAGCATCCCGAACAACCGTCGATGGATGAATTGGCGGCTTCGATACGGCAACAGCTTCAGGCACCTCGCCTGCGAAATTAGCAAAAACCCCGCGCTGCGGGGTTTTTTATTATTTAGCCAGACCTAATCTCGGGATTTCAATCGCCGGGCATTTGTCCATCACCACCGTTAAACCGGCATCTTGCGCCAGCACTGCGGCCTGTTCATTTATCACGCCTAATTGCATCCACAATGTTTTCGCACCGATGGCAATGGCTTCTCTTGCCACTTCCCATGCTGCTTCTGAATTGCGGAACACATCGACCATATCAACTTTCTTCGGAATTTCCGCAAGCGAGCCATACCCTTGCTGACCGAGCAGGGTTTTACCAGCCACTTTAGGTGACACCGGAATCACTTCATATCCTTGATCCAGCAAATAAGCCATTACCCGGTAGCTTGGGCGATCGGGTTTATCACTGGCTCCCACCAGCGCAATGGTTCGGGTACTTTTTAGAATTGTTTCGATATCTGCCTGTTTCATCACACTCTCCGCCGGGACTCAGTAATCAAAAGTGTATGCCATCCGTTACTGTCTCACCATCTTTCCCATACGCAGGTAGTAGAGCAATTATTGGGAATATGTCTATATGTTAATGAGGCGCCCGTATGAAAAATTTTGAAACATTCAGTAAGGGATGATCCAATTTACCCTCAGGCAGGAGAAATTGATGAGAACTGTGTTCTTTATCGCAATATGTTGGACCCTTCTTTTGCCGCATCAATCGTGGGCGACAACACTTCGCCTGTCTACCGATATTGATTTACTGGTTCTTGATGGTAAAAAAGTTTCCAGCTCTTTATTGAGAGGGGCAGATAGCCTCGAACTGGATAACGGCCCCCATCAATTGGTGTTTCGGGTCGAAAAGAATATTCGGACCACCACGCGAGAACTGCGTCTTTATATTTCCCCGCCTTTAGTGGTGAGTTTCGATACCAAAGACGTGAGCCAGGTAAATTTTAATTTGCCGCGCATTGAAAGCGATAAAGAGAGTGATGAGTTTGACCATGCGCCACATATCCAGTTATTGGACGGCAATGCGGCGCTCATTCCATTGAAAATGGATATCCTGCCCGTCAAAACGACGCCTCAGGGAATTGATTACGAGCTGGATACTCAGTTTTACAACAAGTCAGGAAAAACTGCAGCAATCAAAGGGTTCGCCACCATGATGGCGGATGATAGCGAGTTGCTCTCAAAAGCATCTGAGCTTGATGCGCCGGTACGGCAGTCCGAAACGTTGACCGAACAGCGCCTGAAGTATTGGTTTTCGCAAGCAGACAAACCAACGCGCGACCGTTTTCTGCAATGGGTGAAGGAGCATCCGTCGCAATAATTGCCTTTCAAATCCCGCATTTTTGACACCCTTCTCTTGCAGCATCAGTGGCTTCCAGTAAGCTGTAGCCAACGTAAATCACTCAGGATTAACCCATGGAATTAACGACCCGCACCCTGGCGGAAAAAAAGCATATTGCGCTGGTAGCACACGATCACTGTAAAGATGCGCTGTTGAAATGGGTAGAACGCCACAAAGCGACTCTGGCTCAGCACGTATTATATGCAACCGGCACCACCGGGAATCTCATTCAGCGTGGCAGCGGTCTTGATGTCAACGCGATGCTGAGCGGCCCGATGGGGGGCGATCAGCAAGTTGGTGCGTTGATTTCCGAAGGGAAAATTGATGTGCTGATTTTCTTCTGGGACCCGCTAAACGCTGTTCCACACGACCCGGATGTCAAAGCATTGTTGCGCCTGGCCACAGTGTGGAACATCCCCGTTGCCACTAACTTATCGACCGCTGACTTTATTATTCAGTCACCCGGTTTTGATCAGTCAGTAGAAATTTTGATCCCAGATTACCCACGTTATCTGGCTGAACGACTGAAGTAATTACGGTCGATTTGCCGCGGGCACACCAAGGTGTTTCAGAATATCGACAAAACTGGACGGTTCCTGTTTGTTGAATAACAGCCAGACACGATGACGGGCCCGCGTCATTGCCACATACAATAACCGCCGTTCTTCTGCATCCGGGTAATCTTCTGGCTGTGGCAACAAGGCCTCTTCCATCACAGATTCCCGCGCCACCGCCGGGAAACCATCTTTCCCCTGTTGCAGCCCCAGCACCACGACGTAATCTGCCTGTTGCCCTTTGCTGGCATGAATCGTCATGAAATCAATTGCCAGTTTTGGCCAGCGTGTCGCAGCCTTTTCCAGAATCGCCGGGCGTAAGTGATGGTAACGCGCCAAAACCAGAATGCGCTGCTGCGGTTTCACATATCCGCTCATTTTATCGAGCAGAGCTTCAAGCTGGTCGTCCGCCAATAACGTGACGGCTTTCTTATCGCCTTTTGACAGGCTGTTTAACGGCTTGGCGAGTTGATGTGGGTTCTGCTGCACAAAGCGATTAGCAATTTCACCAATCCGGTCATTAAAACGATAAGTTGTATCCAACGCACATTGGTCTGCGTCACCAAAATGGTGTGCAAACGCCGTCGTCAGCGACATTTCTGCACCACTGAAACGGTAAATTGCCTGCCAGTCATCGCCCACCGCGTAAAGCGATGTGTGGGAATTTTGTTTTCTGAGAGCCGCCAGCAATGCCGCACGTTGTGGCGAGATATCCTGAAATTCATCGACCAGGATGTGCTTCCATGGGCTGATAAAACGCCCCTTTTCCAGCACGTTAATCGCCTGATGAATCAGACCCGAAAAATCAACGGCCTCTTCGGCTTTCAGCGCTGTTTTCCAGCTCTTCAACAGCGGTGCCATCAGTTTGACGCGCTTAGTAAAGAGATCGCGTATTTCTTCAGGTGCGGCGGCAATCATTTCGGCCTGCGAGCCGCCATGCATTCGCATCAGCCCCAGCCAGCGGTCTAAGCGGCTGGCAAGACGTTTTGCCAAACGTTCATCTTTCCAGTATTCCCCTTCCGGCACGTCCCACTGCAACTCGTCGCGCAACCATTCACGCCAGCCCTTGGCCTGCGCTTTTTTCTCGCGGCATTGCTGCTGCCAGCTTTCAATCAGTAATTGATGGCGTGCGCTGGTGTCAGATTCCAGTTCACTGACCTGCGGCACTTTTTTGCTTCCTTGCTGGATAATATGCAATGCCAGAGCATGAAACGTGCGGGCGGAAATGGCATCCGTGTGCAGGCGCTCTACAATACGTTGATCCATCTCCTGTGCGGCTTTACGCCCGAAAGCCAGCAACAAAATTTGATCTTCACTGGCCTCGCCACGTTGCAATAACCAGCCTGCGCGCGCAACCAGAACAGAGGTTTTACCGCTCCCGGCTCCAGCCAGTACCAGCAGAGAATCTTCGCCATTGACCACAGCACGGGCCTGGGAAGGGTTCAACGGCGAGCTTTCGACTTGCTGGAAAAAGTCAGCGTACTTTTCAAGCATGTGATTAGTGAATGCGGTATTACGCTGATGGCGGCGTACTTCGCCTTGCTCAAGCCAGGCTTTGCAGTGCAACCAGACTTCACGGCAGTTGTCGAACGCCTCAAGGCGAGCCTGTGGCAGCGGTAGTGCGGAGAAAGCAGCGCGAACGCTTTGCTGTAATGCCTGCATGTCGCTGCGTCTAAACCATTTCTCCTGCTGTACACGGCGGGTTATCTCCGCATACTGCTGATGCAACACCTGAGCGGCAACTTCGCTCATTTCAGCGCTCCAGCTCTGCCATAGCTCGTTAAGATGATGATAAAAACGCTGCGTTTCATTCCATTCGGTGCCATGCAAGCGCACCACTTTGTCATCTGGCAGCACAAACTCCAGTTCACCCCAGACCAGGCCGCGCTTGCAATTAATTGCTATTAACTGATTGAATGGAATAAGGTATTCATGACGATCACCTTTTACCTCTACACCAGCAGTCAGCAATCTCACACGATTGTAGGGATGTTGTGCTAAATGTTTGCCAAAGGAGGTCGCTTTCAGTTCCATTACGCTTTGCCTGATCCAAAATAGTGGTTGTGGTTAAGTTTACCCGCCGAAGGAATGACGCTCCAGAGTAAAAACGCGTTACAATTGTTGTGGTTATTCATTTATACCAACGAAGAGTGATTATGCGAACAGTCCTTAATATTCTGAACTTTATACTGGGTGGTTTTCTGACCACACTTTCCTGGCTGCTGGCCACTCTTGTCAGCATCATTTTTATTTTCACGCTGCCGCTGACTCGTTCCTGCTGGGAGATAACCAAACTCTCTTTCGTCCCGTACGGTAACGAAGCGGTTCATGTTGATGAGCTCAACCCACAGGGTAAAAGTGCCATCCTGAACACCGGCGGTACACTGCTGAACATTCTCTGGCTGGTGTTTTTCGGTTGGTGGCTCTGTGTGCTGCATATCTGTACCGGGATCGCCCAGTGCGTCACGATTATCGGCATTCCGGTGGGAATCGCTAACTTCAAAATCGCCGCCATTGCACTTTGGCCCGTTGGCCGCCGAGTCGTTTCGGTAGAAACTGCACAAGCTGCTCGCGAAGCGAATGCACGACGTCGTTTCCAGTAAATCTGATAAGAATAGTGAGTATTAATGCTTAGCCCAATTCTGCGCCGCTATACCTGGAACAGCACCTGGCTCTATAACTTACGTATTTTCATCGCGCTGACCGGGACTGCTGCCTTCCCATGGTGGTTGGGTGAAGTTAAGCTCACTATTCCGTTAACGCTCGGTGTGGTTGCCGCAGCTCTTGCCGATTTAGATGACCGACTTACAGGCCGGTTACGTAATCTGCTGATTACTCTGATCAGTTTCTTTATTGCTTCCGCATCTGTGGAACTGCTGTTCCCATGGCCGGTACTGTTTGGTATTGGGCTGATGGTTTCCACCAGCGGTTTCATTCTTTTAGGTGGGTTAGGCCAGCGTTACGCCACAATCGCGTTTGGGGCGCTATTAATCGCAATTTATACCATGCTCGGTATTTCTTTGTACGAGCATTGGTACCAGCAACCCATACTGCTTTTGGCAGGTGCCATCTGGTACAACTTGCTGACACTTGCTGGCCATCTTATTTTCCCGATAAGGCCGCTACAGGATAACCTGGCTCGTTGTTATGAGAGCCTTGCACGCTATCTCGAAGTGAAAGCCACGCTATTCGATCCTGATATTGAAGACGAAAGTCAGGCGCCGATGCTTGAGCTGGCGATGGCAAACAGCCAATTGGTAACGACGCTCAACCAGACGAAGAGTTCTTTGCTCACGCGTTTACGTGGTGATCGTGGACAGCGTGGCACCCGTCGTACCCTGCACTACTACTTCGTTGCTCAGGATATTCACGAAAGAGCCAGTTCCTCGCACATTCAGTACCAGGCATTGCGCGATAAATTCCGCTACAGCGATATCATGTTCCGCTTTCAACGCCTGTTGACCATGCAGTCTCAGGCTTGCATACAACTTTCACGTTCTGTTTTATTACGCGTGAAGTACCAACATGACCCGCGTTTTGAACGCGCATTTACCCACCTTGATGCCGCCATTGAAAGACTGAAAGCCGATCACTATCTGGCGAGTGAGCTAAAAGCACTTGGCTTCCTGGTGAGTAACCTGCGGGCTATCGATGCGCAATTAGCGACCATTGAATCCGAACAAGCCATTGCGGCACCGGAAATGGATATTGAAAACCGTCTGGCTGATGACCGGTTAACTGGCTTTGGCGATATCTGGCAGCGGCTAAAACGCAATTTGACACCTGAGTCGGCACTCTTTCGCCACGCGGTGCGAATGTCGGTCGTTTTGTGCATCGGTTATGTATTTATCCAGTTTACTGGCCTTAAACATGGTTACTGGATCCTTCTGACCAGCCTCTTTGTATGCCAGCCAAACTACAGTGCGACTCGGCGACGCTTAGCATTGCGTATCATCGGCACATTGGTTGGGGTGGCGATCGGGCTGCCGGTGCTGTTCTTTGTGCCGTCAATGGAAGGGCAACTGGTATTAATTGTGATAACCGGCGTGCTCTTCTTTGCCTTCCGCAATGTGCAATACGCCCATGCAACCATGTTTATCACGTTGCTGGTATTGCTGTGCTTCAACTTGTTGGGTGAAGGGTTTGAAGTGGCGATGCCGCGTATTTTCGATACCTTATTAGGATGTGCCATCGCGTGGGCTGCGGTGACTTTCATTTGGCCTGACTGGCGATTCCGCAGGCTACCCTTGGTTGTTGAGCGCGCATTTAACGCTAACTGCCGTTACCTGGACGCTATTCTTGAGCAATACCATCAGGGCCGCGATAACCGACTCGAGTACCGAATTGCACGCCGGGATGCCCACAATAAAGATGCTGAGCTGGCGTCAGTGGTGTCCAATATGTCCTCAGAGCCACGTGTTTCGCCTGATATGCAGGAAACGGCCTTTCGCCTGTTGTGTCTTAATCACACCTTCAACAGTTATATCTCTGCATTAGGTGCACATCGCGAAAAACTCACTAATGAGAATATTTTGCTGCTGCTTGATGACGCCGTATGTTACGTAGATGATGCATTACATCATCTACCGGCAGATGAAGAACGTGTTCAGAAAGCTTTGCAGGGGCTCTCCTCGCGTATCACTCAGCTTGAGCCACAACCAGATACCAAAGAGCCGTTAGTCCTGCAACAAATTGGCCTACTGGTTGCGCTACTCCCCGAAATATCCCGTCTGCAGCAACTTGTGTCGCAGCAACACGATTAGCGCATATGGCGCTTTTCGTAGATATGCCCCCACTCCACCAATTCCCGGCGCATTGCCGCCGGGAGTGCTGCCTCATGCATCCCGCAAATTGCACCGGCCAACGCTAACAACACCCGGACACCAAGTCCTTTCTTCATATTTTTAAGTTTAATCCACGCACGTTTCGCGCCGTAGGCCTGAAGAGTCCGAACATCAGCAATGCCCGCTTCCCACAACATCATTTCCAGGCTGTGAGTTAAGTTCGGTAGATCTTTGAGCCGTTGTTGCGATTTCTGGCGAGATTTTTCGCGCTGGGCACTGTGTAATGCACCGGTTGAGAGTTCCAGCAGCTTTTGCTGGTCACTCCACAAGCCCTCATCGACACGATAATAATTCAGTTCAATCGTGCGCCCACGCTTGTTATAGAGCAGCGGTTCTGGCGCTTTCTTAACGAAATAGACTTCTGTTTGCTCGCATGCACGAAGGTAAAGCTCCCCTTCAGACACCATAGCGAAAACAACATTTCCGACGGTCAGACTGTAGCCACCAAACAACGAGCGATATCTAATTTCGCCTAACGAAGATAAACATTCTTTTGATTGATGAATCCTTGCATAAGATCTTACCTTCATGAATATATCCTTAAATATCATGTAATAACGATTATAAATGGCGTAGTACTGCTCCCGGTAACACGAAAATAAATAACCTAGTCCCTGGCGGCAATCACATTCTCTCGTTATGCAGATTTACATGATGAAATTGCGATATGCTTTCAGAAATTTAGATTGATCTTTGTCCTAATGGGGATTACTGTATATTCATACAGTAACCCATCAGGCGGGATTAACTATGCACTCACATAACGTTCTAACTCACGTTGCCACTGTTTCAGGTTCTGCGTCTTCCACAGTTCCGTCATCAGCAGGCCACAACACTAAAGGGTTGATCAGTGAAGTGATCTACAGCGAAGATCAGCCATGGGTTACACAGTTGCTCTTGTTACCACTGCTTCAGCAACTCGGTCAGCAGTCTCGCTGGCAGTTGTGGTTAACGCCGCAGCAGAAATTAAGCCGTCAGTGGCTGGAATCTGTAGGTCTTCCGCTCACAAAAGTGATGCAGGTGAGCCAGTTAGATCCACTTTTCACCGTAGATGCTATGGTGAAAGCATTGCAGACTGGAAATTACAGTGTTGTTATCGGTTGGTTACCGGAAGAATTGACTGACGAAGAACATATGCAGCTGTCTTTTGCAGCCGAAATGGGTAATGCAATTGGCTTCATTATGCGTCCGATGCAAACCTCTAAAACAGGTAGTCGACCACGGAGTGAGCTAAAAATTCATTCTAGTTTGTATCATTAAGTAAATTTAAGAGAATTCTTGGAACTTTTTCTGAACCCTTGACAAATCATTGTGATTTATTAAGAATCCGCGTCTCAAGCCGCGCAGAGCGGCCTTCCAGCAAATTTTATGAGTGTGAATTTCACGCAAAGTTGTTAGAAAATGTGTATACAAGTCGTTTTTTTTCATATGCCTGACGGACTTCACACTTGTAAGTTTTCAAGTACGTTGTAGACTTTAGCTCGCCAGGGTTGCTCTTACATAACACCGATTGATCGGTAGAGTAACAAGTGAGCATAAACTCGGGCGAAGGATTTAACCCTGGGCTTTAGAGCGATTTTAAAGCTCATGGCCTTTTTGGATGATAATGAGGCGCAAAAAATGAAAAAGACAGCTATCGCAATTGCAGTGGCACTGGCTGGCTTCGCTACCGTAGCGCAGGCCGCACCGAAAGATAACACCTGGTATGCAGGTGGTAAGTTGGGTTGGTCCCAGTTCCACGATACCGGTTTCTACGGTAACGGTTATAAGAACAATGACGGCCCAACTCACAACAGCCAACTGGGTGCTGGTGCGTTCGGTGGTTATCAGGTTAACCCGTACGTTGGTTTTGAAATGGGTTACGACTGGTTAGGTCGTATGCCTTATAAAGGCGACACCAATAACGGTGCTTTCAAAGCGCAAGGCGTTCAACTGGCTGCTAAACTGAGCTACCCAATCAATGATGACCTGGACATCTATACTCGTCTGGGTGGTATGGTTTGGCGTGCAGACTCCAAAGGCAACTACAACAACGGTACTACTCGTATCAGCGATCACGACACTGGCGTTTCCCCGCTGGCTGCAGTTGGTCTTGAGTACGCAATCACCCGTGATATCGCAACTCGCCTGGATTACCAGTGGGTTAGCAACATCGGTGACGCGCAAACCGTTGGTACTCGTCCAGACAACGGCATGCTGAGCCTGGGTGTTTCTTACCGTTTCGGCCAGTACGATAATGTTGCTCCAGTTGTAGCTCCGGCTCCAGCACCAGCTCCAGAAGTACAGACCAAGCACTTCACTCTGAAGTCTGATGTTCTGTTCAACTTCAACAAAGCAACTCTGAAACCAGAAGGTCAGCAGGCACTGGATCAGCTGTATACTCAGCTGAGCAACCTCGACCCGAAAGATGGTTCTGTTGTAGTTCTGGGCTTCACCGACCGTATCGGTTCAGACCAGTACAACCAGAAACTGTCTGACAAACGTGCACAGTCTGTTGTTGATTACCTGATCTCTAAAGGTATCCCAGCTAACAAGATCTCCCCACGCGGTATGGGTGAATCTAACCCAGTTACTGGCAACACCTGTGATAACGTAGCTCCTAAAGCTAAACTGATTGATTGCCTGGCTCCAGATCGTCGCGTAGAGATCGAAGTTAAAGGTATCAAAGACGTTGTAACTCAGCCTGCGGCATAAGTTACCGTTATAAAAAAACCCCGCCAAGGCGGGGTTTTTTATTATCTATTTTCAGCCCAAAAGCCGTAAAACTCTGCACAGCGTCAATACAACTGCGCTCTATTCTTTGCCAAGCAAAGCCTGGAGATCGTGCTTCAGAGATGACATCTGATTGGCGTACTGTTCTTTACGCTCAGCATCTTCAATCAACTGCACAATCGTTTCCGAGAGCGTGCACCCTCTGCGATGAGCAAGCCCTGCTAACCGTTGCCAGACCAGATATTCAAGGTCGATGGATTTTTTACGCGTATGCTGATGCTCGGCATTAAAATGCCGTTTGCGCCGCGCGCGGATAGTTTGCTTCATCCGGTTGTGGAGTGTTGGATTCATATGCTGCTCAATCCAGCTCAACACGTGCACAGGCTCATTTTCCAGGCGTAGCAAAGCATCAACGGCTTCTTGCGCAGCACTGGCTTCAATGTAACGGGTAATGAGCTCGCCTTCGCGGTGTTTCTTAACCAGATACTTCCACTTCCAGCCGCTCTCGAGATTTTCCAACTGTTGATATTTCATTGCGATCTCAGTGTGACCGTGTAACTCATTTCAGAATAACAGTTTTTTTTATTTTCGCTTACCTGAAAAATGAAAGCTGTGAGCTAAGTAAACTTGCCGCTCCGCATAAACCGTGTGCTGCCTCCCCTATTCTTGTATAATCTCGCCTTTGACATCTAATTAATAAATAGCGACTTTGACGACTAATCGACTTGAATGGCGTGCTCTTGTACCTGATACCGAAAGCTATCAGGAAATTTTCGCACAGCCTTATGATTCCGAAACTGCCCCTTTCTCCGCTGTGCAGCCTCGTCTGTCTTACGGACTGATGCAGCTCAGCCAACCGGTAGCCTCGGCCGATCTGATGCTGGTAAAAGCCGCTGAAGAAGCCGAATACCTTAATCTTATTACCGAAGCAGCACGTGAGTGCTGGTCGCAAGATAACGCTCTGACGGGCGGCCATTATCTGATTGAAGGCCGTCACATAACTTTACGCCCGGCCGAGTCTGCAGAAGACAATTTTGCAGGGCACTCCAGTGTCGTCGCCGCTGACTGGATTGAAGCAGATCAGCTCTTTGGCTGCGTTCGCCAGTTTGCAGGTGAAATCACCCTGAGTCCGGGCCTGGTTCACCGTGCAAATGGTGGCATTCTGGTTCTGTCATTGCGCAGCGTGTTAGCACAACCGCTGTTGTGGCTGCGCCTGAAGCAAATGGTCATTCAGGGTCGGTTCGACTGGATTTCACCTGATGAAACTCGCCCATTGCCGGTCAATATTCCTTCTTTACCGCTGAGCCTGAAACTGGTTCTGGTCGGTGAACGTGAATCACTGGCTGATTTCCAGGATATGGAGCCAGAACTGGCAACCTCGGCAATCTACAGTGAGTTCGAAGAGAACCTGCAGATAGCATCTGCCGATGATATGGCATTGTGGTGTCAGTGGATTTACGCGGTAGGCCAATCAAAATCGCTCTCTGCGCCTGCAACAGATGCCTGGCCTGTGTTAATCCGCGAAGCCGTGCGTTATACCGGCGACCAGGAAACGCTGCCACTGTGTCCATCATGGATAAGCCGTCAGTTGCGCGAAGTCGCAGCCTTCACTGAAGAAGACAGCTTTGGTGCTGAAGAACTGACACAAATGCTGGCACAGCGTGAATGGCGTGAAGGTTATCTTGCTGAACGCATGCAGGATGAAATTCTGCTTGAGCAAATCCTCATCGAGACCGAAGGGGAAATGGTTGGCCAGATCAACGCCTTGTCGGTGATTGAGTTCCCAGGGCATCCACGTGCATTTGGTGAACCTTCTCGTATCAGCTGTGTGGTGCATGTCGGTGATGGTGAATTTACTGATGTGGAGCGCAAAGCGGAGCTGGGCGGCAATATTCATGCGAAAGGCATGATGATCATGCAGGCATTTTTGATGTCTGAACTGCAGCTTGACCAGCAAATCCCCTTCTCTGCGTCGCTAACCTTTGAACAGTCTTACAGCGAAGTCGATGGTGATAGTGCATCCATGGCCGAACTGTGTGCATTAATCAGTGCGCTGGCGAATGTACCGATTTATCAGCACATCGCGGTGACGGGTTCAGTCGACCAGTTTGGTCGTGTACAACCGGTTGGCGGCCTGAATGAGAAGATTGAAGGTTTCTTCCGTATTTGCCAGCAACGCGAATTTACCGGCAGGCAAGGCGTGATTATCCCGGTTTCCAATGTGCGTCACCTTTGCCTGCACCAAGACGTTCTGGATGCTGTAGAACAAGGGCAATTCACCATTTGGGCCATCGATGATGTCACAGATGCACTACCCTTATTAACAAATCTGCCCTGGGATGGCGAAGGGCAAAATACGCTCATGCGTGCGGTACAAGAGCGAATCGCTCAGGCATCCGCGCAAGATATTCGGCACCGCTATCCATGGCCACTACGTTGGCTCAACTGGTTCACCCCGAACTGATCGGACTTGTTGAGCGTACACGTGTTAGCTAACATGCGTGCTTCATTATAAAAAGGCTTACTGTAAACATGGTAGATAAACGCGAATCCTATACAAAAGAAGATCTTCTTGCCTCTGGTCGTGGCGAACTGTTTGGCGCTGAAGGCCCACGTTTGCCTGCGCCATCCATGCTGATGATGGACCGCGTAGTCAAGATGACCGAAGACGGTGGTAACTTTGATAAAGGTTACGTTGAAGCAGAACTGGATATCAATCCTGACCTGTGGTTCTTCGGTTGCCACTTTATCGGCGATCCTGTAATGCCTGGTTGCCTGGGTCTGGATGCGATGTGGCAGCTGGTAGGTTTCTATCTCGGCTGGTTAGGCGGTGAAGGCAAAGGCCGCGCTCTGGGTGTGGGTGAAGTTAAACTCGCAGGCCAGATTCTGCCTACAGCGAAAAAAGTCAGTTACCGTATTCACTTCAAGCGTGTTATCAATCGCCGCCTGATTATGGGCCTGGCCGATGGTGAAGTGCTGGTTGATGGTCGTGTAATTTACACCGCCACCGATCTGAAAGTGGGTCTGTTCAAAGACACTACCGCTTTCTAAGCCTGATTCTATACCGTCATCTATACCCGCTAGCTTTCAAGTTGCAGGTAGGCGGCCAGGGAGCTTATCCCGATGAGCTTACTCAAGTAAGTGATTCGGGTAAGTGAGTGCAACCAACACCCCTGCGGCTTGAAAGATGACGGGTATAAACGCGAAACCTCCGCTATGCGGAGGTTTCTTCTTCTAAAGAGACAGTGATTACGCGGTAACCGCCCTGTCTTCCATGGCTTCTCGCCAGCCTCCCATCCAGTACGACCTTTGATTCAGTGTCTGATAAGGACACATCTCTTTGGAGCGTCCGACGATACCTGCTTGATAACCACGTTGATGAGCCCGTTCCAGGCGATCTCGTTTTTGTCTCTTCATGCCTCGTTTCCCTCATTTCTTGATCTATCAAATGGATCTGGTGGAAAGAAAACAGTGGCTACAAAGCGTGCAACCACATATAACGAATACCTCCAAAACACGCCACCGTCAATGCGCAAAATTCACGCCAATGTCATAAATGTGAGCTACGCGAGATAAGATTTGATAAAAAAATGAGAACTCAGGCGGATAACAAATTAATGCCAAAAGAAAAGCTGCGCTTCGCTTTATCGGCGAATGACGCAGCTTTTTTGTGCTACAGCGATAATTAATTAATACCGCTTATCTGGCTGGCAATGCTTCGTGCTTCTTGCTCCCAGGCCTGGGCTAAGGTTTTCACCATGGCATCATAACCATCGGTTTGTTGCTTAAGCTCAACGTGGAATGGGCGTTTAATCAATTGCCCCTCGTGTTTAAGCAACCACTCACCGCTGACAATCACTTTCCCGTCGTAACGTCCGTGGAAACCCGTGACGTTAACATTCAGAGTATCCTGATCACTGCCAAGCGGTTGAGATGCGACAACCCAACCCGGTAAAGCACTACTCAAATTGCTGACCAGCGTGTTTCGTAACTGCTGGTCCAACGGACTTGCCCACAAGTTACTGGTGGCGATGACGTATTGCACATCACTGGTCTGATAGACCACGCCGTTACCGGCGAGATAATCAGGCACAGCAACCTGCTCAACCCATAACAAATGCCTGCCAGGCTGGCTCACAGCCTGCATAGCAGCCACGGAGCTTTGTGGTAGTTGGTAATACGTCTTTCCGTCATCGCTGCTGCTACAGGCTGTCAGAGCCAAAGCAGCAATCACTGGGAGCCATTTTTTCATTCTTTTGCCCTCTTCGGCTGGGGATCTTTTTTATCCTTCGCTTCAAAGACCAGCGAATTGCTCTTATCGTTCAGCGTGCGCAGTACAGGCTGCAATTCACGCAGAACCTGATCAAGACGCTGCATATCGGCCACCATCTTGTTGTACGCCGCAGAACCCGGCTGGAAGCCCTGCATGCTGCGATTAAGCTCGCGCAGCGTTGACTGCATATCTTCAGGCAACGATTGCATCGACTTATTCGCGGTGATCTTGTTCAGATTATCAAGCGTCTGCTGCAAGCGCTTCATCGTTTTCTGGCTTTCAGCAAGCGAATTGGTGGTCTGTTCAATCATTGGATTGAGCGGCAAGTTGTTAATCTTATCCAGTGTTTCCAGTAAGCGTTGCTGGATTTGCGCCAGACCCCCGCTCATCGTTGGGATAATTGGATACCCACCAAAATCTGTCATGCCCGTTACCGGCGGCGCTTTCGGATAGAAATCAAGATCGATATACAGCGCACCCGTCACCAGGTTACCCGTTTTCATCGACGCTCTTAAACCACGGCGCAGCAACGAATCCAGATTTGCGGCAACGTCAGCATCATCGCCAACGATATTCTGTAAGCGCTCAGGTTCGATGCGAATCAATACCGGAATACGGAAATCATCGTTTAACGCCTGACGCATACCCGGAGTGAAGAATGGCACACGAGCGACCGTACCTAAACGAATCCCACGGAATTCAATTGGCGCGCCTGGTTGCAAGCCACGTACCGAATCTTTGAAGAACATCAGGTAATCGATGTGTTTGGTGTAGAGCGAGTCCTGAATGCTTTTTTGGTCATCAAACAGTTTGAATTCACTGCCCGTGGTCACCCGGTTTCCGACATCCAGACTTTCAGGCACGTCGAAGCTCACTCCGCCGCTAAACAGCGTAGTTAATGACCCCATTTCTACACGCATACCCTGTGAAGACAAATCAACGGCGACGCCGCTGTCTTTCCAGAAACGCACGTTACTGGTCACCAGTCGGTCATTTGGCGCACTGATAAACAGTTGGTAACTGATGCTGCGTTTCTCTGGGTTAAATGTGCTGGTCTCAACTGAACCCACCCGATAGCCACGGAACAGTACCGGGTCGCCAGGTGAGAGCTGACCCGCTTTATTGCTGTCCAGCGTGACGCGAATCCCTTTTGCATCTGGTGGCGCAAGCGGCGGCGCATCCAGCAAATCATATCTCGCAGGCTGCGGCCCTTTGTTCCCCGGTTGTAACTCAATATAAGCACCGGAAAGCAGCGTACCAAGACCTGAAATGCCTCCGCGCCCGACTTGCGGTTTTACAACCCAAAAAACAGAATCTTTGTGCAGCAGCTTTTCCATTCCGGAATGCATACGTGCCGTAATTTCCACATGGTGGAGGTCATCCGAAAGCACCGCACTTTCCACCACCCCCACATCAACACTGCGGCTTTTGATAGTGGTTTTCCCGCCTTCAATACCTTCGGCATTGGTGGTAATCAGCGTCACTTCCGGGCCTTGATGACTGTAGTGATAAAATAAGATCCACGCGCCAATCAGCACGGTAACGATAGGGAAAATCCATACCGGGGACCAGTTTTTCACCTTTGTTACTTTTGCTTCCCCGCTTTTATTTTCCATGCTCAGACGACTCCTCATGAGTTGAATCCGGTGCGCGATCCCAGGACAAGCGAGGGTCAAAGGTCATCGCTGCAAACATTGTCAAAATAACCACTAATGCAAACATTACGGCACCAATAGCGGGATAGATGCTCATCAACCCACCTATTCGTACCAGAGCCGACAGAACTGCAATCACGAAAACATCTATCATCGACCAGCGCCCGACAAACTCGACCACCTCGTAGATTAAATGCATTCTTTCACTGTCACGACGCCCATGGCCTTTGGCATCCCAACACAACCATGCGATCGCCAACATTTTGAGTGTTGGTACCAGAATACTGGCGATGAAAATCACCCCAGCGACCGGATAAGAGCCTTCGCTCCACAACAAGATAACCCCGGCAATAATCGTTGACGGAATTTTGCTACCCAACACTTCGGTAATCATGATGGGTAATATATTCGCGGGCAGATAAAGCATGATTGACGTCAGTAACAGGGCGAGCGTCCATTGCAAACTGTGGCGTCTGCGGACATAGCCTTTGGTTTCACAGCGCGGGCAAACTTCCTGATCCGCAGGCACGATTGCCGTGCAGCATGAACAGGAACGCAGACCCTGACGAATCCCGGAAACACCCACTTTAAGTGGCGTAGACAGCACTGGCGCTTCTGTAATGTCGTCCCACAGCCAGCGTCTATCAACACACTGGAAAGCCCGTAACTGTAATACGCAAAACAGGCACCACGGAACAAAGCTACTGCCAACGCCGATGTCGCCGTATGCCATCAGTTTGACAAAACTCACCAGCACACCCGCGAGAAAAATTTCTGCCATGCCCCAGGATTTTAACTGAAACAGAATGCGGGCCAGCCAGCGTTGCAACCGCTCCGGCATAGCCATGCGGTTAACCAATAGCAGGATAGTCACTAAACAGAACGTCGGCACCGCTTGCACGAATGCCATAAAGAAGGTGCCAAGGCTGGCATAGTCTTCATTGAACATCACGCCTGGTATTTCCAGTAGCGACACTTCACTACTGATACCCGCGACTTTCATATTGATGAAGGGAAAGAGATTGGCCAGCAGCAGCATAAAAAGGGCTGCCAGCGCATAAGCTGTAGGGCGTTGACGTGGTGAGGACCACTGAGTAATCAGGGTTGTACCGCAACGTGGACAGACGGCCTTATGGCCGTCTTCCAGTACTGGTAGAGCTACCAGTAAGTCACATTGTGAGCACAATATGTGTGAACGATGGTTATGCGTGGCACACATATCGTGTCTCCTTGTGTTACGCGCCGTTTTTCAGAGCTTCAAGATATTCCCAACGTTCAAAAGCTTCTTCCAGTGCCTTTTCCGCTGTAGACAGGTCGCTCAATGTTTTTTGCGTGACATCGTGTGGCTGGTTAAAAAACTCAGCATCGCCGACCTTCGCCTGGATGAGTTCCAGTTCTGCTTCAAGTTCTTCAAGACGTTGTGGTAATTGCTCTAACTCGCGTTGCAAGTTATAGCTTAGCTTGCTAGCTGCGCGTTTAACAACTTCCGCTTTTGCGGGCTGATTGTTTTGCGCTTTTTCTGCCACAGATTGGCGCAACGATTGAGCAGAAGACTGCTGACCTTTCGCATCATGGTAACCGCCAACGTAACGGCCAATTTTACCTTCGCCTTCAAAAATCCAGCATTCGGTAACGGTGTTATCCACAAATTGACGATCGTGGCTCACCAGCATAACGGTGCCCTGGTAACCATCAATCAGCTCTTCCAGCAATTCAAGCGTTTCGACATCCAGATCGTTTGTCGGTTCATCGAGAATCAACAGGTTACTTGGTTTTAGGAATAAGCGGGCAAGTAACAGACGGTTGCGCTCACCACCAGACAACGCACGTACAGGTGTCATCGCGCGTTTTGGATGGAACAAGAAGTCCTGCAAGTAGCCCAGAACATGGCGCGGCTTACCGTTCACCATCACTTCTTGCTTGCCTTCCGCAAGGTTGTCCATCACGGTGCGGTCTGGATCAAGCTCTGCACGGTGCTGGTCAAAGTACGCTACTTCCAGTTTGGTGCCGCAATGTACACGGCCACTGTCGGCCTGCAATTGGTCGAGCATCAGTTTCAGCAGTGTAGTTTTGCCACAACCGTTTGGCCCAACCAGCGCGATTTTGTCGCTGCGCTGAACCTGAGCGGAGAAGTCTTTTACCAGTGCGCGTTCGCCAATGCTGTAGCAAACATCTTCCATCTCGAAGACGATTTTACCTGAGCGAGCAGCCTCTTCGACCTGCATTTTGGCGCTACCCAGCACTTCACGGCGCGCACTGCGTTCGTTACGCATCGCTTTCAGTGCACGCACACGGCCTTCGTTACGTGTACGGCGCGCTTTGATACCCTGGCGGATCCAGACTTCTTCCTGGGCCAGTTTGCGATCGAACTCGGCGTTTTGCAGATCTTCAACGCGCAGCGCTTCTTCTTTCGCCAACAGGTATTGATCGTAATTGCCCGGGTAAGAAACCAGTTTGCCACGATCAAGATCGACAATGCGGGTCGCCATATTGCGAATGAATGAACGGTCGTGGGAAATAAACACGATGCTGCCCTGGAAATCTTTCAGGAAGCCTTCGAGCCAGTCGATAGCTTCTATATCCAGGTGGTTCGTTGGTTCATCAAGCAACAGAACACGCGGTGAGCAGACCAACGCACGGCCCAGCGCCGCTTTACGCAACCAGCCACCGGAAAGTGCTGACAGCTCAGTATCCGCATCCAGGCCTAACTGCAGCAGCACTTCATTGATGCGGCTTTCCAGCTGCCAGAGATTTTGGTTATCCAGAATCTCCTGAATACGCGCCATCTCATTGAGATTTTTGTCACTCGGATCGGTCATCACTTTATGGGAAATATCGTGATAAGCCTTGAGATGCTCAGCCTGCTCTTCAACGCCTTCGGCAACGAAATCATAAACCGTGCCCGCCACGTTACGTGGAGGATCTTGCTGCAAACGCGCAACGATCAGATCTTGTTCGTAAATCATGCGACCGTCATCTAACGGAACTTCACGATTCAGGATTTTCATCAGTGTAGATTTGCCTGCGCCGTTACGGCCAACCAGACAAACGCGTTCGTTTTCTTCAATATGAAGTTCAGTGTTATCTAACAACGGTGCGTCACTAAATGACAACCATGCACCGTGCATACTAATTAATGACATGACAATTAATCCTTGGCTACATGAGTAACGAGCCAGCAGTTATGAATTTGACGATTACGGGCGAAGTCTTGCGACTGGGTTTTCTGCGTGATTTCCTGAGCGTTCAGGCCCAGGTTAGCCAACCCGTCAAAGTCCATTTTGAAGCCACGTTTGTTGTTGGAGAACATAATAGTGCCACCCTGGCGTAACAGACGCTTGAGGTCTTTCATCAGCACTAAATGGTCACGCTGGACATCAAAAGATTCTTCCATACGTTTTGAGTTTGAGAACGTCGGTGGGTCGATGAAAATAAGGTCAAACTGTTCATCGGTTTCACGCAACCAGCCCAGGCAATCAGCCTGAATCAGGCGGTGAGCACGGCCGCTCAAACCATTGAGACGCAAGTTACGCTCAGCCCATTCGAGGTAAGTGCGCGACATATCCACGGTGGTGGTGGTTTTAGCGCCGCCCAGACCCGCATGTACGGTTGCACTGCCGGTATAAGCGAACAAGTTAAGGAAGTCTTTCCCTTTGCTCATTTTGCCCAGCATTTGACGTGCGATACGGTGGTCGAGGAACAAACCGGTGTCCAGGTAATCAGTCAGGTTGACCCACAAGCGAGCGTTATATTCGCTCACTTCCATGAAGTCGCCCTTCTCATCCATTTTCTGATACTGACTATTCCCTTTCTGACGCTCACGGGTTTTCAGGATCAGTCGGTTGGATGGCAATTCCAGTACCGACATAGTTGCAGCAATCACATCAAACAGACGCTGACGCGCTTTGTTGGCATCAACGGTTTTCGGTGGCGCATATTCCTGCACCACAACCCACTCGCCGTAGCGGTCAACAGCAACGTTATAGTCTGGCAAATCGGCGTCGTAAATTCGGTAGCATTCGATGCCTTCCTGGCGCGCCCATTTGTCGAGTTTTTTGATATTTTTGCGCAGACGGTTCGCGTAATCATCAGCAATCTGGCCTGATTGCGCACCCGCGCTGGTGGCAGATAATTGATAGTTTTTCTGCACACAATCCAGCGGGCCGTTCTTCGCTTTAAACTGGCGATCGGCACGCAGTTGCAGGCAGCTGAGCAAATCCGGCGAGGCGCTAAACAGTGACAGGTTCCAGCCGCCGAAATGGCTCTTCATGTTACGGCCTAACAGGCTGTGCAAAGCAATCAGTGCAGGTTCGCTGTCCAGACGCTCACCGTATGGAGGGTTGCTGATAACGGTACCTGTAGGGCCTTCTGGCAGCGGGTTATCTAATTTAGCAACATCTCTCACTTCATAGCTGATGATATCAGCCAGGCCTGCGCGGCGGGTGTTGGCGCGGGCGCGTTCGATAACGCGTGAATCATTATCTGAGCCATAGAAACGAGAGGTATATTCGCCCAGGCCTTTGCGTGCACGAACCTGTGCTTCAGTGGTGATCTCTTTCCACAGATCCACATCGTGATTCGCCCAGCCCAGGAAGCCCCAGTGTTTGCGATGCAAACCAGGAGCGCGATCGGTCGCAATCATTGCCGCTTCAATCAGCAACGTACCTGAACCACACATTGGATCCAGCAGCGGAGTACCCGGCTGCCAGCCTGAACGCATGACAATGGCTGATGCCAGAGTTTCTTTGATTGGGGCAGCACCGGTGCTGTCGCGGTAACCACGCTGATGCAGGCCTTCGCCACTCAAATCGAGTGCGATACTGGCGGTGTCTTTATTCAACCAGACATTAATACGCAGGTCTGGCTGTTCACGCTCCACGTTCGGGCGCGGCAAATTTTTGCGGGTAAAGGAGTCGACAATCGCATCCTTCACTTTTAATGCGCCGTACTGGCTGTTACGAATAACGTCGTTCAGGCCGCTGAAATGCACCGCGAAGGTGGCATCCGGGCCAAACAATGCAGGCCAGTCGATGGTTTGTACGCCGAGGTACAAATCCAGGTCGCTATAAACACTGCATTCGTTTAATGGCAGCAGGATGCGGGACGCAAGGCGGCTCCACATCAGGCTTTGATAGAGCAGACGTGAGTCCCCCTGGTAATGTACGCCGCCCTGAACCACCTGGCATGCTTGCGCACCAAGGCCCTCCAGTTCAGTTTTTAATAGCTCTTCAAGCCCACGCGCCGTACTGGCAAACAGAGAATTCATATCGTCACTTATCAGGTGTAAAAAGAAAATTGTGGCGCATTATAGCCAATCTGCCACGCATGTCATAAAGTTGGCCTCTTATATTCTTTTTTTATTCATTTATGCAAGGAGTGCGAGCGCATCATGATCACCCTATCCCAGCTTTATATTCACCCGGTGAAATCGATGCGCGGGTTGGCCCTCTCCCATGCACAAGCGACCACCAGCGGTTTAGCTTTTGATCGCATTTTTATGGTGACAGAATCTGACGGAACTTTTATTACTGCCCGCCAGTTTCCGCAAATGGTGTTGTTCACTCCGGCAATTACCCACGATGGTTTATTTCTGAGCGCACCAGACGGCAGCTCAGCCACCGTGCGCTTCGCAGATTTTGAAACTGACGCCGAGCCGACCGAAGTCTGGGGGAATCATTTCTCAGCCCAGGTAGCACCCGATGATATCAACCAATGGCTGAGCGGTTTCTTCTCACGCCCGGTACAGTTGCGCTGGTTGGGTGAAACTTTAACGCGCCGCGTTAAACGCCACGAAGAAGTCCCGCTCTCTTTTGCCGATGGTTTCCCGTTCTTGCTGGCTAATGAAGCCTCGCTGCGTGATTTACAAAATCGCTGCCCGGCAAGCGTAAAAATGACGCAGTTTCGCCCGAATATTGTCGTCACTGGCGCACAAGCCTGGGACGAAGATACCTGGCAAGTTGTGCGGATTGGCGGCGTAACATTTGATGTCGCTAAACCTTGTAGCCGCTGTATTTTCACCACCGTTAGCCCGGAGCGTGGCCGTAAACACCCGAGCGGTGAACCTCTCGCAACGCTGCAAAAATTCCGTACTGCAACGGATAATGGCGATGTCGATTTCGGACAGAACTTAATTGCACGCAACAGCGGGGTGATTCGTGTTGGCGATGAACTCGAAGTGCTCGCAACGAAACCGGCGAAAGTTTATAGCGCAGGGCAAACCGAAGAAGCCGTTGAGCCTTTCCAGCAGCAGGAAAGCATGGTGGCAATTGACTGGCAGGGAAAAGAATTTCGCGGCAACAATCAGCAAATTTTGCTGGAGCAGCTGGAACAACAAGGTATTCGGGTACCCTACTCTTGCCGGGCTGGGATCTGCGGGAGTTGCCGAATCAAGTTAGTCAGCGGGGAAGTCAAAGCGTTGAAGAAAAGCGCGATCAATGACGACGGCACAATACTGTGTTGTAGCTGTGTTCCAGCGGGCGATGTGAAATTAGCAGGTAATTAAACGGCCTGATCGAGGTTAAGGGCGTGACTTTCCGGTTGCGGCCTTAATCTGTCATTCATCACTTTAATTGCATCACCAAGCTGCATCGTGCGGCCAGCCAGTTGCAAACCGGGTTGTGCTAACAAACAAAGTGCGGCGTTATCACCGGTTTCTACCACCAGCAGATTCACCTGCTGCATATCATCGCTCAACCACACACAAGCGGCATCACCTGGTGTCGGCTGCCAACAGTCGCCATGAGAGAGAAAGTGCCAGCTTTTTGGCATTTGCGGCTTGAGATAACGAATAGCCACCAGCGCATTTAAGACCAGTTCTGCACGCTGTTCTTTACTTAATACCAGGTCACGACATTTTTCTTCGAAGGAGAAGTAAAGCGCTGCGTCATCAACACAAAAACCATTGTTTTCAAAGGCATCGGGAGTGAGCATTTTGCGAGGGAAACGCGAACGGAAAAGCATGCCATTGGCTAAATCGAGCATCATTCGATCATGCTCTTCATCATAATACCAACGCCAATTATCGTCAGGTTTAATGCGCATATTTATTTGCCCTTTCGTTTATTCCCACGATTTAAAACATCCTTATCGCCGCCTCGTTGATGGCCTCATTAATAAAAGACCAATATGTTCAAATTAGCAACAATGACGGAATATAAAACAACCAGGGCTGAAAATAAAGCCCTGGTTGTCCGAAAGTATATACTTAGAGACCTGAAATAATTTCTTTGATCAGCGGTGGGCCTTTAAATATGAAGCCGGAATATATTTGTACCAGAGAAGCACCTGCTGCCATTTTCTCGCGTGCAGCAATCACCGAATCAATACCGCCCACGCCAATAATCGGCAGACGACCATTTAATTCTTGTGATAAGCGGCGAATAATTTCTGTGCTTTTCAACTGAACGGGACGGCCACTTAATCCCCCCATTTCATCACAATATTTCATGCCCTGAACAAGGCTACGATCCAATGTCGTATTGGTCGCAATTACCCCATCAATATTATGGCGAACTAAACTATCAGCCACCTGGATCAATTCTTCTTCAGAAAGATCCGGCGCGATCTTCACCGCGACTGGCACATATTTATGGTGCAATTCCTGAAGTGCCTGCTGCTTATTTTTGATAGCAGCTAACAAATCATCTAACGCTTCACCATATTGCAGTGTGCGTAATCCAGGGGTATTGGGTGATGAAATATTGATCGCTATATAACCAGCATAAGGATAAATTTTATCCATGCAGATCAGATAGTCGTCTTTCCCTTGTTCAACAGGGGTGTCTTTGTTCTTGCCGATGTTGATGCCCAGTACCCCATCAAAATGGGATTTTTTGACATTCTCGACCAAATTATCAACGCCATGGTTATTGAAGCCCATGCGGTTGATTAAACCTTCGGCCTCGACCAGACGAAAAATTCGCGGCTTGTCATTTCCAGGCTGTGGGCGCGGCGTTACGGTGCCAATTTCAATTGAGCCAAAGCCCATTGCACCTAGCGCATCAATGCACTCACCATTCTTATCCAGACCTGCGGCCAGGCCTAACGGGTTCTTAAACGTCAACCCCATACATGTTACAGGTTTAGAAGGCACATTTTGCCGTACCAGCCATTCAAGTGGTGTACCTGATACACGACGCAATTGCTGAAATGTCACTTCATGAGCGCGCTCTGGATCGAGCTTGAAAAGGGCTTTACGAACGAAGGGGTAGTACATGAACTCTCCTGGATTCCCGGTATGCAAACCGGGGCCGTATTATCGTCGATAACGTCGTTGAATGGAATTGACCTGCGACAAAAAAGGCTGAATCAGCGCAATCGTTTCCCTCTCATCCCCTTGTTATGCGTTTTTTAGCAATTGTTTTCCAGATAAATCATTTAGTGGAAGAACAGTTCTGCGCGAATATCACACTCAATTGTTATCAATGTTACCTAAAAGCAAACAATTAGTTATAAGGAAACAATATGCGTGTGATTACCCTTGCTGGAAGCCCGCGCTTCCCATCCCGTTCTAGCGCACTGCTGGAATACGCCCGCGAAAAACTCAGCGCTCTGGATATCGAGGTGTGTCACTGGCATCTACACAATTTCGCTCCAGAAGATTTGCTCTATGCGCGTTTCGATAGCCCGGCGTTATTAGCACTTACGGAACAGTTGCAGCAGGCTGATGGCGTGATCATTGCAACACCTGTTTATAAAGCTTCATTTTCTGGTGCGCTGAAAACGCTGCTCGACCTGCTGCCTGAGCGTGCGCTGGATAAAAAAGTCGTTCTGCCTTTAGCTACCGGCGGCACTGTGGCACATATGCTGGCAGTCGATTACGCGCTAAAGCCTGTTCTTAATGCGCTCAAAGCTCAGGAAATCCTGCATGGCGTGTTTGCTGATGACAGCCAGATCGCGGATTACCAGCACAAACCGGTGTTCAGCAACAACTTACAACAGCGTCTTGATAGCTCGCTGGAAACTTTCTGGCAGGCACTGCACCGCCGGGATTTTATTGTCTCCTCCCCTTTTAAGACGCAAGGAGTTGCTCATGTTTAATTTTCTGAAACGAACCGCTCCGTGGCTTGCACTCGCGGGAACATTAAGTCTGAGCGCCACGCTTCATGCGGCTGAAACCGGACCTGAGCAATTACGTATTGGTTATCAAAAAGGTTCTGTCAGCATGGTGCTGGCGAAAAGCCACCAACTGCTGGAAAAAGAGTATCCCAATACAAAGTTCCAGTGGATTGAGTTCCCGGCAGGCCCACAAATGCTCGAAGCGCTGAACATTGGCAGTATCGATCTGGGCAGCACGGGAGATATTCCGCCTATCTTCGCTCAGGCCGCAGGCGCTGACCTGGTGTATGTCGGTTCTGAACCGGCAAAACCGAAAGCAGAAGTGATTCTGGTGCCGGAAAATAGCCCACTGAAAACGGTGGCCGATCTTAAGGGACATAAAATCGCGTTCCAGAAAGGTTCCAGCTCCCACAACCTGGTGTTAAGAGCGCTACAAAAAGCCGGGCTGAAATTTACCGATGTCCAGCCAGCTTATTTAACCCCCGCGGATGCGCGTGCCGCGTTCCAGCAAGGCAATGTTGACGCCTGGGCGATTTGGGACCCGTACTACTCTGCGGCATTGCTGAACGGTGGCGTACGCGTGTTAACCGATGGCAGTGAACTGAATCAGACCGGTTCGTTCTATCTCGCTTCACGCCCTTATGCCGAACAAAACGGTCCGTTCCTGCAAAACGTTCTGAAAGCCTTTAGCGATGCCGATGCATTGACCCGCAGCCAGCGCAAAGCAAGCGTGACGTTGCTGGCAAAAACCATGGGGCTACCGGAAAACGTTATTGCCACCTATTTCGATCACCGTCCACCAACCGTCATTACACCTGTCAGCGCTGAGACTGCGGCAAAACAACAACAAACCGCCGACCTGTTTTATGACAACCATTTAGTGCCTAAGAAAGTCGATATTCGCACCCGCATCTGGCAGCCCTCAACACAAGGAAACAAGTCATGAGTTTAAATATGTTCTGGTTCTTACCTACCCATGGCGATGGCCACTACTTAGGCAGCAATGACGCAGCACGCCCGGTTGATCACGGTTACCTGCAACAGATTGCTCAGGCTGCGGACAGACTCGGTTTTACTGGTGTACTGATCCCAACGGGTCGTTCTTGCGAAGATGCCTGGCTGGTCGCCGCATCCATGATTCCGGTGACGCAGCGTTTAAAATTCCTGGTGGCGCTGCGCCCAAGTGTTACCTCCCCAACGGTGGCTGCACGCCAGGCCGCAACGCTCGACAGGCTTTCTAACGGGCGTGCTTTATTTAACCTCGTCACCGGTAGCGACCCGGAAGAGTTAGCCGCAGACGGCGTGTTCCTTAACCACCAGGAACGTTATGAAGCATCTGCTGAATTTACCCATATCTGGCGTCGCCTGCTGGAAGGTGAAACCGTTGATCACGAAGGCAAACATATTCAGGTTAAAGGGGCAAAACTGTTGTTCCCGCCGGTGCAACAGCCTCGCCCACCGCTCTACTTTGGCGGGTCATCTGATGTTGCGCAGGATCTTGCCGCCGAACAAGTGGATCTCTATCTGACATGGGGCGAACCACCGCATTTAGTGAAAGAGAAAATTGAACAAGTCCGTGCGAAAGCGGCAAAACATGGGCGCACCGTTCGTTTTGGTATTCGCTTGCATGTGATTGTCCGTGAAACGAATGAAGAAGCATGGGAGGCCGCCAACCGCCTGATTTCTCAGCTGGATGATGAAACCATCGCCAAAGCGCAAGCCGCTTTCGCCCGCACGGATTCCGTCGGCCAACACCGCATGGCGGCATTGCATGGTGGTAAGCGCGACAACCTGGAGATCAGCCCGAACCTGTGGGCAGGCGTTGGCCTGGTGCGTGGTGGCGCAGGTACTGCGCTGGTCGGCGATGGCCCAACCGTTGCGGAACGCATTAACGAATACGCAGCGCTCGGTATCGACAGCTTTATTCTTTCGGGTTATCCGCATCTGGAAGAGGCCTATCGCGTTGGGGAGTTACTGTTCCCGCATCTTGATGTCGCGATCCCGCAAATTCCACAGCCGCGCCAGATCCATGAACGGGGCGAAGTGGTCGCCAATGACTTTATCCCGCGCAAAGTGGCGCAAAGCTAAGGAGCAGCCAATGACCTTTTCAACGCACAAACTGTTACTGAGGCTGGCACCGTGGATCCTGCCGGTTGCCGTTATCGCAATCTGGCAAGTCTCTTCGAGCGCAGGCTGGCTCTCGTCGCGTATCCTCCCTTCTCCGGAAGGGGTGGTGATTGCATTCTGGAACCTTTCAGCCAGCGGTGAATTGTGGCAACACCTGGCTATCAGCTCATGGCGTGCGGTGATTGGTTTTAGTATTGGTGGCTCCCTGGGATTAGTGCTTGGGCTGATTAGCGGCCTGTCTCGCTGGGGGGAGCGCCTGCTGGACAGCTCGATTCAGATGCTGCGTAACGTTCCACATCTGGCACTGATTCCGCTGGTGATTTTGTGGTTCGGCATTGATGAATCAGCGAAAATTTTCCTGGTAGCACTCGGCACGCTGTTCCCGATTTACATCAATACCTGGCATGGCATCCGTAATATCGACCAGGGTTTGCTGGAGATGGCCCGCAGCTATGGGTTGTCAGGCTTTAGCCTGTTTGCCCAGGTGATTCTGCCCGGTGCGCTGCCTTCGATTATGGTCGGTATCCGTTTCGCATTAGGCCTGATGTGGTTGACCTTAATCGTGGCAGAAACGATTTCGGCCAACTCAGGAATTGGTTATCTGGCAATGAACGCCCGTGAGTTCTTGCAAACCGACGTCGTTGTCGTCGCTATTATTCTTTACGCCCTGCTCGGCAAACTCGCTGATATCAGCGCGCAATTACTCGAACGTGTCTGGCTGCGCTGGCATCCGGCTTACCAGTTACAGGAGGAGAACGCATGAATACCGCCCGTTTAAACCAGGGAACTCCCCTGCTCCTTAACAGCGTGACAAAACGCTACGGTAATAAAACGATTCTTGATGAGCTGGAATTGCACATTCCTGCCGGGCAATTTGTGGCCGTGGTCGGGCGTAGCGGCGGTGGTAAAAGTACGTTACTGCGTTTGCTGGCTGGGCTTGAGAATCCTAATGGAGGATCGTTAATTGCGGGTAATGCTCCGCTGCGCGAAAGCCAGGATGAGACTCGCTTAATGTTCCAGGATGCACGCCTGTTGCCGTGGAAATCGGTGATCAACAATGTTGGCCTGGGTCTGAAAGGGAACTGGAAAGAATCGGCGATGAAAGCTCTGGAAGCTGTTGGACTTGCTAATCGCGCTACCGAGTGGCCGGCCGCCCTGTCCGGTGGCCAGAAACAACGCGTGGCGCTTGCGCGAGCACTGATTCATCGCCCACGTCTGTTATTGCTCGATGAACCCTTGGGGGCGCTGGATGCGCTAACAAGGATTGAGATGCAAGAGTTGATCGTTTCGCTTTGGCAGGAGCATGGTTTTACGGTGCTGTTAGTGACGCATGATGTGAGCGAAGCGGTGGCGATGGCGGATCGAGTGTTACTGATTGAAGAAGGAAAGATCGGTTTGGATCTGACGGTTGATTTGCCACGTCCCCGTAAATTGGGCTCTGTGCGCCTGGCGGAGCTGGAAGCTCAGGTGTTAGAGCGAGTGATGAAACGGCAGGTTATAGAAGAACCGGCACGCGTGGTGCGCACCGGTTAAATTATGTCGGATGTCGCTTACGCTAATCCGACCTACTCAAACTTTTGTAGGGTGGATTAGCGGTAAGCGACATCCACCTTATAAAAGCGGTATTAAGCTAACGCTTTAGAAATCTTCTCGAACAAATCACCCGACAAATTCTCCAGCCCTTTCAGCTGTTCCAGCGCTGCACGCATCATTTCCTGACGTTTTGCATCGTAACGCTTCAGTCGAATCAACGGCTCAATCAGGCGTGACGCCACCTGCGGGTTACGATGGTTCAGCTCACTCAGCATTTCCACCATAAATTGATAGCCGCTGCCGTCAAGCGCATGGAATGCCGCCGGGTTACCTGCCGCAAATGCGCCAATCAGGGAACGTACACGGTTCGGGTTACCCATGCTAAACGAACGGTGGTTCAACAATTCACGCACTTTGCTTAACGTGTCAACTGCCGGGCTGGTGGCTTGCAATACAAACCATTTGTCCATCACCAGACCGTCCTGATGCCATTTCTCATCAAATGCAGTCAGCAGTTCTACACGGCATGGCAATTGCGCGGCAACCGATGCAGACAAGGCGGCAATAGAGTCCGTCATGTTATCAGCGCTTGCGAACTGGTTACGCACCAGTTGCTCAGCAAGCTGCTTCTCCCCAAACGCCAGATAACGCAGGCAGGTATTACGCAGTGCGCGTTTGCCGATATCCGCATGTTCTACGCGATAAGCATCAAGTTTGTTGGCGTTATAAACTGCCAGGAACTCATCTGCCAGTTCATTTGCCAGCGTGCGCGTTAAGGCTTCATGCACGGCGGAAATCGCTTGCGGGTCGATTTTCTGGAACAGTTCGGCAATTTCGTTCTGCGAAGGCAGCGTCAGAATTTCTGCTGCCAATGCCGGGTCGATTTTCTCATCCAGCAAAATCGCACGGAACGCATCAGCAACATGCAACGGCAGCGACAACGGTTGGCCCTGCTGGCTGCGGTTGACGTTCAGTTTGATGTACGTCGCCAGCAAACTTTGCGCCGCATCCCAACGAGAGAAATCGTTACGCGCGTGACGCATCAGGAACGTCAGTTGCTGGTCACTCCATTTGTATTCCAGTTTCACTGGCGCTGAAAATTCACGCAGCAAAGACGGAACCGGCTGGAAATAGACGTTATCGAAAACAAATGTCTGCTCTGCCTGAGTCACATTCAGCACATGGTGAATTGGGTGACCATTTTTCTGCAACGGAATCACTTTGCCTTCGTTGTCATACAGTTCGATGTCGAACGGAATATGTAACGGGTGCTTTTCCTGCTGCTCAGCCGTTGGCGGCGTGGTCTGGCTGATCGTCAGCGTATACAGTTCATTTTCTGGATCGTAGTCGTCATGCACCGTCACCACTGGTGTCCCGGCCTGGCTGTACCAACGACGGAAGTGAGACAGGTCAACGTTCGACGCATCTTCCATCGCCTGCACGAAATCATCGCAGGTTGCCGCGCTGCCATCATGGCGCTCAAAGTAAAGTAGCATCCCTTTCTGGAAGTTCTCTTCACCCAGCAAGGTGTGCAGCATACGGATAACTTCTGAACCCTTCTCGTACACCGTCAGTGTGTAGAAGTTGTTCATTTCAATCACTTTGTCCGGGCGAATCGGGTGCGCCATTGGACTTGCATCTTCCGCAAACTGCATCGCACGCATAGTACGCACATTCTGGATGCGGTTGACAGCACGCGAACCGAGATCAGAACTAAATTCTTGATCGCGGAAAACAGTCAGCCCTTCTTTCAGGCTTAGCTGGAACCAGTCGCGGCAGGTCACGCGGTTGCCGGTCCAGTTATGGAAATATTCGTGGCCAATAACGCGTTCGATATCGAGGTAGTCTTTATCAGTCGCCGTTTCAGCACGTGCCAGCACATATTTGGAGTTAAAGACGTTAAGCCCTTTGTTCTCCATTGCGCCCATATTGAAGAAGTCGACGGCAACAATCATATAGATGTCGAGGTCGTATTCGAGGCCAAAACGGGTTTCATCCCATTTCATCGACGCTTTCAGTGACGTCATCGCCCAGCTTGCACGGTCGAGATTACCGCGATCGACGAACAACTCCAGCGCGACATCACGGCCAGAACGCGTTTTAAAGGAATCACGTAATACATCGAAATCACCCGCTACCAGTGCAAATAGGTAGCACGGTTTCGGGAACGGATCTTGCCACTGAACCCAATGACGTCCGTTATCCAGTTCACCTTCAGCAATGCGGTTACCGTTAGATAAAAGGAAAGGATATTTGGATTTGTCGGCAATAACTTTGGTGGTGAAACGCGCCAGAACGTCTGGTCGGTCGAGATACCAGGTAATGTGGCGGAAACCTTCAGCTTCGCACTGAGTACAAAGCGCATCGCCCGAAAGATAAAGCCCTTCAAGGGCAGTATTGGTTGCAGGGCTGATTTGGTTAACGATTGTCAGCGTGAAGGCTTCAGGCAAAGATTCAAGAATCAATGCGCCCTCTTCCTGGCGGTAATCTTCCCAGGCGGTACCATTGACATCAATTGAAACCAGCGTCAGGTCTTCACCATCAAGACGCAGTGGCGAACCCGCCGCGCCTTGGCGGGTAATCTGGCTAATGGCAGTGACCAGGGTTTTTGTGGCATCAAGGTCAAAGGTCAAATCGATATCGGTAATCGTGTAATCCGGCGCACGGTAGTCGTGGCGGTATTTGGCTTGTGGCTGTTGTGTCATAAAAAACCTTATACATCATCCGTAAGTTTGCGGAGTTCAGTCTATACCCTGTTGCCTGAATGTTGCTATGCAGAATCTTCAACTTTTCTGGGCAATTCACTCGAATTGCTACATATATATAACAAGTGGCACGAATCGCCATCGACCAGATTCCCAGCGTATGTTGTGATCCAGGTTTAATAAACAGATAATCAGGGTATACTCCTGCGTCTTTTATCTGCTTAGCCTTTGATGGAAACGCTCCTGTGAGAGGATGCTGCAACGCGCCATGACACGACACGCTTCCCCTATATTGCAAACGCTTCTGGATACTGACGCTTATAAGCTTCATATGCAGCAGGCGGTTTTCCACCGTTATCACGACGTCAACGTCGCGGCCGAGTTCCGTTGCCGCGGTGACGATCTGCTGGGCATCTATGCAGACGATATTCGTGAACAGGTTGATTTAATGCAGCACCTCGCGCTGAGCGACGAGGAGTTCACCTTCCTGGAAAGTCTGCCGTTCTTTAAAGCAGATTATCTCGCGTGGCTGCGTACTTTCCGCTACGACCCTTCGACCGTACACATCAGCAATAACAACGGCCATTTAGACATTCGTCTGAGCGGTACGTGGCTGGACGTAATTATGTGGGAAGTGCCGTTGTTGGCCGTGATCAGTGAAGTGGTGCATCAACACCGCTCACCGGGTATCACGCAGCAAATGGCGCTGGAGAGCCTGGAAAGTAAGCTGGTTCAATTCAAAGAATTGACAGCAGATATCGATCTTTGCGCCTTCCGTCTGATGGATTTTGGTACGCGCCGCCGCTTCTCACGTGAAGTGCAGGAGGCCATCGTCAGCCGTCTGCAACAAGAAAAGTGGTTTGTGGGCACCAGCAATTACGACCTTGCGCGTCGCCTCGACTTAACGCCAATGGGCACTCAGGCACATGAGTGGTTCCAGGCTCATCAGCAAATCAGCCCGACACTCGCGAACAGCCAACGTGCAGCACTTCAGGCCTGGATTGATGAATACCCTGACAAGCTCGGTATCGCGTTAACGGATTGCATTACAATGGATGCCTTCTTGCGCGACTTCGATCTCTCTTTCGCAAACCGCTACCAGGGTTTGCGTCATGATTCAGGGGATCCGGTTGAGTGGGGTGAAAAAGCGGTCGCACATTATGAGAAGCTGGGTATCGACCCTAAAACCAAAGTTCTGGTGTTCTCTGATAACCTCGATTTGCCAAAAGCCATTGAGCTGTATCGCCATTTCTCTACTCGCGTCAATTTAAGCTTTGGTATTGGCACCCGCCTGACCTGCGATATTCCACAGGTTAAGCCGCTTAATATTGTTATCAAGCTGGTTGAGTGTAACGGCAAGCCTGTGGCAAAACTTTCTGACAGCCCAGGCAAAACCATTTGCCATGATAAAGCGTTCGTCCGCGCGCTGCGAAAAGCCTTCGATTTACCGCAAATCAAAAAAGCCAGCTGATCCTGATAAAACCCATGAATGGTATTCATCGCGTTCATGGGTTCTCTTCTTTATTGTATTTCTTCATCTCCTTTGATTTTTCTGCTTGTCTGTAGGCTCGCGACAGGTAACATAGATAACCCCCAATTGTGGGTAATTATTTTTTTTGTCACTGACCATTTAATAGAGAGAAAAATATGAGCGTTGTGCCTGTAGCCGACGTACTCCAGGGCCGCGTAGCCGTTGACCAAGAAGTCACCGTGCGTGGATGGGTGCGTACTCGTAGAGATTCAAAAGCTGGTATCTCCTTCCTCGCCGTCTATGACGGTTCCTGCTTCTCTCCTGTACAGGCCGTCATTAATAATACTCTGCCTAATTACAATGAAGACGTACTGCGCCTGACCACCGGCTGTTCAGTCGTGGTGACAGGTAAAGTTGTAGAGTCTCTCGGTCAGGGCCAGAGCTTTGAAATTCAGGCATCTGAAGTTGAAGTGACCGGTTGGGTTGATGATCCTGATACCTACCCGATGGCGGCAAAACGCCACAGTATTGAGTATCTCCGTGAAGTTGCTCACCTGCGTCCACGTACCAATATGATCGGCGCTGTTGCACGCGTTCGTCATACTCTGGCCCAGGCGCTGCACCGTTTCTTCCATGAGCAGGGTTATTTCTGGGTTTCTACACCGCTGATCACGGCTTCCGATACCGAAGGCGCTGGCGAAATGTTCCGCGTTTCTACGCTGGATATGGAAAACCTGCCACGTACTGATGCGGGCAAAATCGATTTCGATAAAGACTTCTTTGGTAAAGAAGCGTTCCTGACCGTATCCGGCCAGTTGAACGGCGAAACCTATGCGTGCGCACTGTCTAAGGTTTATACCTTTGGCCCAACCTTCCGTGCTGAAAACTCCAACACCAGCCGTCACCTGGCTGAGTTCTGGATGCTGGAACCCGAAGTCGCTTTCGCAAGCCTTGATGACGTAGCGGGCCTGGCTGAAGCCATGCTGAAATATGTCTTCAAAGCGGTGCTTGATGAGCGCATGGATGACATGGAGTTCTTCGCAGAGCGCGTTGACAAAGATGCAGTAGAACGTTTACAGCGTTTCATCGATGCTGACTTTGCCCAGGTTGATTACACCGACGCAGTTACAATTCTTGAGAATTGCGGCCAGAAATTCGAAAACCCGGTTTACTGGGGTGTTGACCTTTCTTCCGAACATGAGCGTTACCTTGCTGAGCAACACTTCAAAGCGCCGGTCGTTGTGAAAAACTATCCGAAAGACATTAAGGCTTTCTATATGCGCCTTAACGAAGACGGTAAAACCGTCGCAGCGATGGACGTGTTAGCGCCGGGCATTGGTGAAATCATTGGTGGTTCTCAGCGTGAAGAGCGTCTTGATGTCCTGGATGCGCGCATGGCTGAGATGGGTCTGAATAAAGAAGACTACTGGTGGTATCGTGATCTGCGCCGTTACGGCACCGTGCCACACTCTGGTTTCGGTCTTGGCTTTGAGCGCCTGATTGCCTATGTAACCGGTGTTCAGAACGTTCGTGACGTGATCCCATTCCCACGTACACCACGTAACGCAAGCTTCTAAGTTCTCATTTTTCTAAGGCCAGCATTGCTGGCCTTTTTTATGTCTGTCGTAAAAACGTCTTTTTTCTTCAACGAATGGTAAACAAACGTCAATTTCAACCCCTCCTCACGACTTCCCCGTTACCAATTGTGTCCACGAAACAGACAAACACAAAATAACCTCACCTTCAGCTTGCTTACTCACTTCGAGAGTTGACTTAGCACATTCGGACAATTTTCACACAGATGTCTGGACATCCAAAAATCACTCAAAGAATGTACAAATGTAACCATCAATTTAACAAGATTTCTCGTTATGCAAATTAAACATAAGTAATTCATATATATAGGATATGAAAGGTTGTTTTTTGAGCGAAGCGGCGCAGAAATTTGAGTTGGTTCACAAAGTTCCATAAAATACACATTTAGTTACACATACTTTCCTTTTGTAACTCACTCTCGATGTTTGTAGCACTTTCAGGCTAGCGAAACGGTTTCATGGATGGAAAGATGCCTGACAGATACAGAAAGACACCAAACTCTCATCAATAGTTCCGTACAGAATTATTGACGGCAGTGGCAGGTGTTCACAAAAAACCTAATGAGGGTAATAAATAATGATGAAGCGCAATATTCTGGCAGTGTTAATCCCTGCTCTGCTGGTAGCCGGTGCAGCTAACGCTGCAGAAATCTATAACAAAAACGCCAACAAACTGGATTTCTACGGTAAAGCTGTAGGCGAGCACATCTGGACCACTAACGGTGATACCTCTAGTGATGACACCACCTATGCTCGTATCGGTTTCAAAGGTGAGACTCAGATCAATGATCAACTGACCGGTTACGGCCAGTGGGAATACAACATGAATGCCTCCAACGCTGAAGGCACTCAGGGTACTAACACCCGTCTGGCATTTGCTGGTCTGAAATTTGGTGATGCAGGCTCCCTGGATTACGGCCGTAACTACGGTGCAATCTACGACGTTGCTGCTTATACCGATATGCTGGTTGAGTGGGGCGGCGATACTTGGGCTGCTACTGACAACTTCATGAACGGCCGTACTACTGGTGTTCTGACTTACCGTAACAGCAACTTCTTCGGTCTGGTTGATGGCCTGGCGTTTGCTGTGCAATACCAGGGTAAAAACGAGCGTAGCAACGTAGTTGCTCCAAGCGTTGATGACAACGGTACAATTTCTTTGGGTCGTGCAGGTAACGGCGCTAAAGCTAACGGCGACGGCGTAAGCACCGCTGCAACTTATGACATCGGCGAAGGCTTCAGCGTTGCTGCTGGTTATGAAACTGCTGACCGTACCAACGAGCAGGTTGCTGCAGGCACCTCTACCGCTTGGGCAAGTGCTGGCGGCGACCGCGCTGAAGCATGGTCTACTGCTGCTAAGTACGATGCGAACAACATCTACGCTGCAATTATGTATGCAGAAACTCTGAACATGACTCGTGAAGCTGACAACAACTTCGCTAACAAAACTCAGAACTTCGAAGCTGTAGCTCAGTACCAGTTCGATTTCGGTCTGCGTCCATCCATTGCTTACGTTCAGTCTAAAGGTAAAGACCTGAAAAGCCGTGGCGACTTCACTGGCGGCGATGCTGACCTGGTTAAATACGTAGAAGTGGGTACCTGGTACTACTTCAACAAAAACATGAACGTATACGCTGCGTATAAGTTCAACCTGCTGGACGACAACAACTACAGCGAATCTGCTAAACTGGCAACAGACGACCAGGCAGCTGTTGGTATCGTTTACCAGTTCTAATTATCCAGCAACTTTGTTGCCAGGATGGTTTAAAGACAGGGCTTCGGCCCTGTTTTTTTATGCCTGAAAAGTAGAAAAACTTATCTTGTGACGGGGTCTGTTTCTTTTTGTTGCAAACGGTTGGCATTTGCTAAAACAGCAGTTAACCTGAGAGCGTTACTCCCCCTCGATATCACAATGGAAACTCGTCATGTTTGAGAACATTACCGCTGCTCC
This sequence comes from Buttiauxella brennerae ATCC 51605, assembly GCF_001654925.1. Classification (GTDB taxonomy): domain Bacteria; phylum Pseudomonadota; class Gammaproteobacteria; order Enterobacterales; family Enterobacteriaceae; genus Buttiauxella; species Buttiauxella brennerae. The sequence continues at coordinate 650,925 of NZ_LXER01000006.1, read as the reverse complement.
AGCTGATCCAATTCTTGGTTTGGCCGATCTGTTTCGCGCCGATGACCGTCCGACTAAAATTAACCTCGGCATTGGTGTTTATAAGGATGAAACGGGTAAAACTCCGGTTTTAACCTGTGTTAAGAAGGCGGAGCAGTATCTGCTGGAAAATGAGAACACCAAGAACTACCTCGGCATCGACGGTATTCCAGAGTTTGGTAGCTGCACCCAGGAATTGCTGTTCGGGAAAAACAATGCTCTGAGTGCAAACAAACGCGCTCGTACGGCACAAACCCCGGGTGGTACTGGCGCGTTGCGTGTTGCCGCTGACTTCCTCGCTAAAAACACCACCACCAAACGTGTGTGGGTGAGCAACCCAAGCTGGCCGAACCACAAAAGTGTATTTAACTCCGCGGGCCTGGAAGTGTGCGAGTATGATTATTACGATGCACAGAACCACTCTCTGAATTTCGATGGCCTGGTCAGCAGCCTGCAAGCTGCACAAGCTGGCGACGTGGTGTTGTTCCACGGTTGCTGCCATAACCCAACCGGTATCGACCCTACGGCTGAACAATGGAAAGTGCTGTCGGAGATGTCTCTGGCCAAAGGCTGGTTGCCACTGTTCGATTTCGCCTACCAGGGCTTTGCTCGTGGTCTGGAAGAAGACGCTGAAGGCTTGCGTATCTTCGCAGCAAGCCATCAAGAGCTGATCGTGGCGAGTTCCTACTCCAAGAACTTCGGCCTCTACAACGAACGTGTAGGCGCCTGTACGCTGGTTGCTGCTGATGCAGATACCGTGGACCGCGCATTCAGCCAGATGAAATCTGTGATTCGTGCTAACTACTCTAACCCACCAGCTCACGGTGCATCTGTTGTGGCAACGATTCTGAGCAACGATGCCCTGCGTACTATCTGGGAACAAGAGTTGTCTGACATGCGTCAACGTATTCAGCGTATGCGCCACCTGTTTGTGAATACCCTGCAGGAGAAAGGTGCTAACCGCGATTTCAGCTTCATCATCAACCAGAACGGCATGTTCTCGTTCAGCGGTCTGACCAAAGAGCAGGTACTGCGTTTACGTGAAGAGTTTGGTGTGTATGCTGTTGCATCCGGGCGTGTGAACGTTGCCGGTATGACGCCAGACAATATGGCGCCACTGTGCGAAGCGATTGTCGCCGTACTGTAAGCCAGTACAGATAAAAAAAAGAGCCGCGCAATGCGGCTCTTCTTATTTCTAAACGCTGTTACCAGACGGGTAATTCATCTTGCAGGAAAGGGTTGTGCAGGCGTTCGTAGCCGAGTGTCGACAATGGACCGTGGCCCGGAATAAACGTCACATCATCGCCCAACGGCAACAGCTTACGTTTAATTGAGTCGATAAGATCAGCATGATTGCCCTGCGGGAAATCGCTACGCCCCACTCCACCTTTGAAAATCACATCACCGGAAATCAGTAACTGGGATTGAGCATCAAAGAAAACAACGTGGCCGGGTGTGTGGCCCGGGCAATGCAGCACCTGTAAGGCCACATTTCCCACCGACACAACGTCGCCTTCATTTAGCCAGCGATCTGGCGTCAGCGGCAAACATTCTTCAAGGCCAAACATTTGGCTTTGCGCAGGTAAACCCTGCAGCCAGAATTCATCTTCTTTTTCCGGCCCGACGACGGGAACACCGTAGTGTTCGGCCAGTTCGGCGGCAGCCCCAACATGATCAAGATGGCCATGCGTTAACAGGATCTGCGTGATTGTCACACCTTTCGCTGCAACCTGCTGTTTGATCTTTTCGGCTTCACCGCCTGGATCAACCACGGTAGCCTGTTGAGTTTCTTCACACCAAATCAGAGAACAGTTTTGGGCGAATGCGGTGACCGGAATAATGTGATAGTTCATGATGCTCCAATACCGGCAACGCTCGCCGGATTCCGTTGTTTTACCAGTTCCTTAGTGGCCCGGTATCAATATGCACAAAGTTGCTGCTTGGGTAGTATCCTACACCACCAGCGCGCATAGATAATGCTGCTTTGCGTACATTGCTTAACGAAATCCCTTCAATATGAAAATCCATTGCCTGCCCTTTGGTGTGATAGCTTTTTTTCGCTACACCCCGGCTATGGGCACGTAACTCATTATTGGTGTCGAGGGAGCGATAACCCGACACAAGCTGCACAGGTTTGTTTGTTCCTAACAAGCCCTGTAAGCGGTACAGCTGATCGAATAACTTAGGATCGATGGATTTGATTTTATTCGCGCGATAATCACGGAAGAAATGATTAAGCCTTGCTAATTCATCCTGAATATAGCCTTTACCATCGAAAAATTCGGCTTTCAAAGACTCACCCGTGTGAAGGTTATTAAGAGTCAGAATGCGCGGGCGCGGTGTTGATAGCATGGCAAACGCTTGCGTTGGTAACAGCGAGGCACCTAAAGCCACGCTACCCAACGCCAGCAGCTTGCGGCGGTTTGCGTCAAATTTGTCCATGATGTCCAGGTCTACAGATAAAAAAACGATCGAATAATATGCACTTTTGGCACACTGCTGGGCACATTAACCGCCAAAACAAAGCGAGTCAAGGTGCACAAAACCCAGGAAAACCGGGCCCTGTAGAGGACCCGGAGGGGTATCGCAATTATTACGACCGCTAATTCATTAGTATTACTGCATTTATCTTATCAATTGTTCAGCTTTCGAAAGAATTTGTGCACCAGATCGTGCGGTGAGATCATAATTGTAAATATCTGTGCGGTATTGCGTGCGCCCATCGTCACCGACAAAAGCAGTCAGATAGTAGAGATTCACCGGAATAGTCTGGCGAATATTCACATATTTGGTGCTGCCATCTTTCAGCTGGCTCGAAATCCGCGCATCGTTCCAACCCGCATCCTGCAACAGCATGTTCGCCAACTCAGAGGCTTTGTTGACACGCACACAGCCTGAGCTTAATGCTCGCGCGTCTTTCTGGAACAGGTTGTGATTCGGTGTGTCATGCAGATAGATCGCGTCAGAACTTGGCATATTGAACTTATAACGCCCTAACGAGTTCTGCACGCCTGGTTTTTGCTGGAAACGGAACGGCAAATTGCTGGCAGTGATCGTTTCCCAGTCAACACGCCACGGGTCGATAGACTCCGCATTATTGCTCCAGCCACGCAAAACGCTATAACCATGCTTGTCGAGATAACCTGGGTCCTGACGTACTTTTGGCAAGATATCGTTGCGTGCAAGCGTTGGCGGCACGTTCCATGGTGGGTTCACGACCACATTGTTGAGCGCGCTGCTCATCATTGGCGTTTTGCGATCAGGCCGCCCAACAATCACCCGCGAAGCCAATACTTCACTACCGTTAAGGTAATAGCTCAATGAATAGTTAGGAATATTGACCATAATGCCGGTACCGAGTTTCTTCGGCAGTAAGCGCAAACGTTGAATATTTAACGCCACCAGCGACGCACGTTGTTGTGGTGTGACGTTCAGCCAGTCGCGTGTTAATTGCCCGATTGAGCCATCAACACCCAAGCCTTGCCACTTCTGGAAACGTTTCACACCTTCAACCAGATCTGTGCTGTAAGCACTGCGGACCGCGGGTGCAGATTTCTTTTTCTTCCCGGCAACCGCATCTGGCGTTTGTTGAATCACCTGCTCGCTGTCTATCTGAATAGCCGACGGGCTGACAACTGCAGCAGCGGTAGAAGTGCTGCCTCTTTCCGGCAGTGGAATCGCCGGTTCAGCTTGCAGCATGCCGGTACGCGCAAGAATTTCGCGAAGTGCTGGCACATCGTTGCTCCACTGGCCTGGACGCAGTGTTTCGCTAGTGCTTAGCTGAGGCCAGGGGCGCGTGTCGCTAAGTAGGTGGACCAGTGACTGATGTAATTTGGCATATTGCGGGTGCTGAGGCGCTAACGTTTCAACGAAGCTCACCAGCGTCCCTTGATCCACCGCTACCTGCCATTGGTTAATCACAGAAATGGGCGGGGTCTGTAGTTTGTAAGGCCTGGTGCTGTATAACCAGCGGTTGCCTTCCGTTGGAATGCCATACACAAATTGCAGGTAGCCCATCATCGCATCAGACAAGACGATATCGCGGGTTAAACCGGTCACTGACGGATCGGTAAGCAGTTCTACCCAAGTAGTAAACTGTGGTTGGATGCCAGAAATGGCAACTTCGGCAAGTTGCTGCTGGAAGGCCTTCACGGCATCGCGATTCTCCCACATCGGTTTCATCTCGCGGGCAGCGTAAAATGCAGACAACGCATTTAGATAAACCGGAGTGTAGCCCGCAGGTAAATGCGCCACGAGCTGAGAACGGCTTTGTGCGGCAGACATGCCGGTAGAATTTAGCGGTAACACTCCCACCATAGTAGCGGTAGCAGCAGATTGTGGTAATGGTTGGTCTGGCGAGCTGGTAGGTTCGATGCTCACAGCGGAGCTGTCAGATGGAACAACCGCTGGCTCATCGGCCTGCGCCATAAACAGTGGAGCGAAACTGAGTGCCAGCCCGTAACCAAGCGCTGACAGTCGAAAACCGTGCAATTTTGTAAGCAACATCCCTTGCCCCCTGTTTATCACTTTCTATATCACCCAGATTTTGTCGCTGGGTTTTAATAGTCAGTATATAAACAGCGAATAGTATTTGCCCGTATAAATGTAAATAAAATTAAAGATTAAGATTCTTGATAAAAGAAAACGCGGGCCGTAGCCCGCGATTCTTATGATGCATCTATTGTGTCAGCAACGGGGTCAGGAAGCGGCGGTGCAAAGCCTCTGAGCCCGACAACGTGAACGTGTTCGTGGTTCTGAACCACCTTACGAACCAGCTTATAAGTGGTGCCTTTTTCCGGGCTGATGTTCTCAGGCGCTGCAATGATCAGTTGCATTTCAAGGCGTTCGCACAGCTCAAACAACGTCGCAATCGACTTCGCATCCAGTCGTGCTGCTTCATCAAGGAACAGCAAGCGGCATGGTGATATGTCTTTACCACGCAGTCGGCGTGACTCTTCTTCCCAGCTCTGAACAACCATCACCAGAATTGACATTCCGGTACCGATAGCTTCACCCGTCGACAAAGCACCACTTTCTGCACGCAGCCAGCCATCTGACCCACGGTTTACTTCAACTTCCATTTCCAGGTAATTGCGGTAATCCAGGAGTTCTTCACCAATGGTTTGCGGTGTGCGCTGACCCATATCAATTTGCGGATTAAGGCGTTGATACAGTTTTGCTAATGCTTCCGAGAAAGTCAGACGGTTACTGTTAAACAGATCCTGATGTTGCTCGTGCTGTTCTGACAGTACATTCAGTAAGGTTGCATGCGTTTCACGCACGTTCACATTTAAACGCACGCTATTAACCTGACCGAAGGAGACGCTTTGCAGCCCCTGGTTCAGCATGCGGATACGGTTTTGCTCGCGCTGAATCGTCTTACGAATGATGTTTGCCGCGCTGCGTGAACTGATGGCCAGTTTTTGCTCGCGCGAGGTCAGCTCTTCTGTCAGACGGCTCAGTTCAATTTCCATCTGCTCGATGGCTTCCACCGGATCGTCAGTACGGATAATGTCCTGGCGAATACGCTCACGCAGGTGCTGATAAACAGCAACGAAGAACTGAATCTTACGCTCAGGGCGCTTCGGATCTTCGGACATGCGCAGCACATCACGCAGGTGTTCGTTATCGGCAACCGCCAGACGCAAGGCACCCAACGCTTTATCCGAGATAGAACGCAGCTCGTCACCCGACACGTACGCCAGTTCGCGGCGATGCAAACGGCGTTCTACGCCATTTTCTTTCACCATGCGCATCACGGCACACCAACCCGCTTTCGCTGTGACAACATGTTCACGCATTTCGAAATAGCTGCGTTCCAGTTGCTTGAGCTTACGAGTCAGGTTGCTCATTTCCGCTTCACACATGGTCAGCGCTTTTTCAAGCTGATTGCGGCGGGAACGGTTGTTGCTCAATGCAGAGTGCAATTCGTCACGGCGTGCACGCGCACGTTCTTCAGCACCGATATCAGCACGAACACCGATATCCTGGAGTTCTTTGTGCAGGTCGGTTAACAGCTCTTTTTTGGTATCAAACGAACTTTTTAGCGACGCCATTAACTGGCTGAATTGACTGAGCTGCTGCGCATGGCTGCGCAGTGCTTCGCGTGAACGCGTACGCTCCGCTTCCGCCTGCTCCAGACGATTACGCAGTTTTTCATTCAAATCGCTATTGCCGTCGAGCATAGCGGCTGAGTCAGAGTAACCAAAGTGTGCGCGACGCTGCACCACTTCAGTTAATGCAAACGCCTGCTGGCGTGCATCACGCTGAACTTGTTGCGCGTACTGATAATCTTCTTTCAGCTGTTCGAACTGCTCAGGGTCACTTTGCAGAACAGAGGCTACAGCTTCGAGTTTCGCCAGTTGATTGCCAAACTGTTGCAGGAAGCGTGCGGCTTCTTGCGCTTCGTCGAGGCGTTCACGAATTTCATCACAACGGTCAGCCAGCGTTTCATCACTCAGCAAACTGATGCGCGGCAACAGGCGATTGAGTTGATCAACGCCCTCTTTCGCCTGCTCATATTGCTGGCGCTGTTGCTGGTTATCATTTTCATGACTGTTGATAGCGCGTTCAACTTCGCCACGGCGAGAATTGAGCTGACGAATTTCTTCTTCAGGGTCGTCATCAAACGCCACGCCCAAATGCTGGCCGATGAAACGGCTAAAGGCCTGATGCAAACGCTGAGATTTCTGAACGTCAAACGACAAAGTCGCGAAACGTTCCGCCAGGGTTTCACGCTCAGCATGCAGTTTTTCAAGGCGATTCTCACGCGCTGCACGACCAAACAGTGGCAATACTGGCAAACGGGAATAACGCCACTGGCGCTCGCCAGTTTTTATCAGAACTGCAGCATTGAGCTCTTCAACGGTGAATACGCTGTCATCGAAGGAAGACGGGTCCCCTTCAATCAAATACAGATCTTCCGGGCAATCTTCGAGATTATCCAGTTGCTCGCGGACCAGTGATAAATCTGGAACCACGATCGCATGACGAGATGGCCCATAAATCGCTGAGAAATACGGAGCGTCATCAATGCTAATGTCGTCATAAATTTCTGACAACAGCACGCCGCCAAAACGTTCAGCCAGCGCATTCAGACGTGAGTCTTCAGCACCACCGGGTTGACTCAGGCGTTCAATTTCGTCGTCGATAGCACGTTTACGCGCACCAACTTCATCACGCTCAACCGTAACTTCACGCTCACGCTCAAGCAGTTGCTGCATGTATTCAGTAACTTGCTGGCTGCTTTCAAACTGCTCATGGCTCTGCTCGCACAACTGCGTGAGGCTGGTTTGTGCCGCAAGCCAGATAGGTGCACGCTGTTGAAGGCGTTTAATACGCGACTGAATTTGCTCTTGTTCCTGGCGCAAGTTGGCACGCAGGTCGCTGGCATCAGAAACGCGTTGCTGCAAAGTTTCGATGCGCTCTGAAAGCTCATCATGCAGCACTTCAAGATCTTCAGGATCGAAGTGTTTGCCCTGGCGCTTACAGAACTCCGCGAGCAGGCGTTCAGCTTCTTGCTGTTCGCGCAGGCGTTGTTCAAGTTCATTGAGTCGTGACCTGAGCGGCTGAACTTGCTCCATCAAATGACGCTGGTTATTACTATTGCGTAGCAATTCACGCGCAACATTCCAGGCGTCACTGCGGCTCACCGGGCCATTAATAGCGGTGACAAGCTGGAAAGCATGCTCAAACTGGCTATGCGCCGTTTGTGCCACACTCATTTTCTGTTCCAGGGTCAGCAGTTTTTCTGTTGTTTCCTGCTCTTTTGCCTGGTAAGTTTCCAGCCACTCTTCAGCGCTTTCAGCGCTCAAGTCAGGCAGGTGGCACAGCGAACGCGCGCGTTCCAGTGCCTGTAATGCTTGCTGATACTGAATCGCTCGCGTCTGCTGCACATCAAGTGCTTGCTGGTAATCGGCAAGCTGGTTCTTCAGCTCATCAACTTCCAGCTCTGCCGCTTCGGCGCGTGCTTCGTTCTCTTCTTGCTGCTCTGAGGCTTCGGCAACAATTTCATTTTGTTCTTCGAGGCGCATCTGCAGTTCATCGAGATCAGCTTCGTAACGCTCGATTTTTTCCTGCTGGCGAATCGCCGTTTGCACCAGATTCAGGTGGTCACTGGCCGCCTGGTAATCTGTTTCCAGATCCCCTTCCGAGCCGCTTTGTTCGGCAAGCTCACGCGCCATCTCGACATGTTTGTATTGTTCGGCAGCCAGTTGCTTACGGCTGGTCAACAATTCACGGCGGAATTCGAGCGCCTTATCTAAATGAATGCGGCGTTCGTTAGCATGACGCATGTAGTCCGCAGCCACATAGTTGGTGGCTTCAGAAATCAAATGCTTGAACAAATCGCGATCAGACTGGGTGACGCGAATCGCTTCAAGCGTCATCCGGTTTTCACGTAATGCCGCTTCCATATCCTGGAACGCTTTACGCACGCCGCCATTTTCAGGCAGCAAATAGTCGCGCAGAGAGCGGGTAATGGCACTGGAAATCCCGCCATACAGCGAGGCTTCAATCAGGCGATAGTACTTGCTACGGTCCGAGGCGCTGCGCAGACGACGCGCAACAATACCCAAATCGAACATCAGTGAGTGGTAATCAGTAATCGAGTTGAACTGTTTAAATTGAACGCCTTCGATGGCTTCCACTTTATCTTTCAGTTCTTGCAGACTCAGAACGCGAGCCTGACGTTCGTTTAGCGTTTCCGTCAGCAACTGAGTCGGCTGAATGGAAGAAGGTAAACCTTGAATCGCAAACGGCTTGATATCGACTTTACGGTCGCGGCCAGCCACTTGTTGCAGACGCACACCGACCACAACGCGCTGGTTGCGTGAGTTAACCACATCGAGCAAGGAGTAGCAGACACCCGCTTTTAGCTTACCGTGCAGACCCTTGTCACGTGAACCTGATGTGGCCCCCGCTTCGGTGGTGTTACGGAAGTGCAGCAGTGTTAAATCCGGGATTAGTGCGGTAACGAATGCCGCCATGGTGGTGGATTTACCGGCACCGTTACCACCAGAAAGTGTGGTGACCAGTTCATCCAAATCAAAAGTACGCGCGAAGAAACCGTTCCAGTTAATCAGCGTTAGTGAGCGAAACTTTCCGCGTTCAATCATTCCTGTTCATCCTCCGCGTTATCCTGAGCAATTTGCGACTCTTCAGTTTCGTCATTGAGTTGCAAACGAGTTTCTACCGGCATCGCTTCACCATCACGGATCATGCGTAATTGCGCTTCACGCGCATCGTCACCGGCACGCACATCGGCGCCAAAGCGGAATACGGATTCAGTAATGCGGAATTTGCTGCTGTCGTGGCCCATAAACCAGATCATGCCAAGACGGCGTAAACGCGTTAACGAGGCCCGAACTTTTTCCTGCAGCTTTTGGCGGTCGAGATCGGAACCGGTTGAACGGTTGTTCACAAGCTTAAGCAGCTTGCTTTCATCCGCCAGCGTTAAAAGTTCATCGTACAGCTCAGCCTGGGTGAAAATACCTTCGTTCGCCAAACGTTCCGGACTCAAATAGAGGTAACAAAGAATTTTACCCACCATCATGTCCACTTCGGACAGCACAGAACGCGGAATAAGCGTGGTGGAACGCGGACGCAAATAGAAGAAACCTTCCGGCGCACGAATCAGCTCCACATTATAACGGGTGTAAAACTCTTCCAGTTCGTCCTGGAAATCCATCAAATATGCATGATTGTCCAGTTCATCGAGCCCAACATGGCGGCCAGCGCGTAGTTGGCTATCGAGTGCTGGAAATAACGGATTGGCCAACGCCTGTGCCAGTTTTACTGGCATCACTTTTTCAATATTTGTTGATGACATGCGCCTGTACCTTGGCTCCGTAATCGTTAATTGCCTGCCACTGTGGCGGCAAGCCAGTAAAGTCTTCTTCAGCCACACCCAGACGTACAGCCTGGTCGACTACGATTCTCGCCACATCAAAGTGGCGGGCGCGTGGGTATTGCGCCAGATAGTCCCGCATTACAACACCTAAATCTAGCGGCACTTGTCTGGTTTTGTAGACCTGGAGAGCCGCTTCGATCATTGCGGCAAGCTGTTCGCGGATTTCATTAAACTCTTCGAATTCCAGGTCGCTTGGCAATTCGCCCATCACTTCATCGTCGCGCAGCGTCATTTCTTCATCACGCATATCCAGCAGACGATCGGCGTTGGCGTAGGTCAGAGCCCACGGCGCATCAAAGTAGTTTTGAACCGAAACGCGTAAACGCTGTGCAAAGACACGGTTTTTATCCATGTCGATGGCGGTACGGATGAACTTATGAACGTGGCGGTCATAGCCAATCCACAGGTCGATGGCATGCTGGCCCCAGCTGACGATTCGGTCGAGCTTGCTTTGCAGATCAAACACCAGGCGATCGACAAAATGCAGATCGTCACGCCCAAGAATGGCATCCTGAATACGTAACAAGTTAGCCTGGAGTTTATCGCCCGCGGCTTCAAGGGTGTCCTGCAATTCACGCAGCGTGCCAGAAGTTTCCGACAACAGCATTTCGCAGCTGGAGATGGCCGCACGCCAGTCTTTATTCAGCAGTTGCGCGATATCATCTTTAACCTGTTGCTGGTGTTCATCCATGATGCGCTGTGTGAGATCGATGCTGTCAAAAATCTCGGCGACGGAATATTTCAATGGCGCGAAAACGTTGCGATGCCAGTGGAACTCATCACCGCCTTCATCCGCAGAGTCGGCTGCACGTTTCAATTCGCCGGCAACTATCGACAACTGCATAGATAAACGCAGCGTTGAAAACTCACGCTGACGAATGTAGTAATCGGTAATGCCAATGCCGAGTGGCGTCAGGCGATAAATGGCATTGCCTTCATTGATTTCGCTGACGAAACGGTTGATCAAACGCTGACGCACCATGTCATTGATGGCGTTATTGGCACGAACGTTAATTGTTTCGCTGGTTTGATCAAACCCTTCGCTTACATGACGGAAAGCGTCTATCAGTTCGCCTTCACTCATTTCGCCGTCAAGCCGCTCACCGTTTAAGGTGGCGATCGCTAACAGAAACGTCAGGCGTTCTGTAGGTAACGAAATCGAATAGTCATTTTTCCTGGCCCAGGCAACCAGCTCCGGCACTGTCTGGGAAACATCACTCATAATTTTTCCTTGGCTCAAGCGGCTTGATTGCTGTCACGTGGATATAGCGGCCGAGGCTAACAAAAGGTTCCTGGCGGCAATAACGCGTTTCCAGTTCAAGCAAATTCTCAAAACCATCGCGTTGTTTATGCTTATCGCGCAAGTAATCGTGGAATACTCGCACACCGGTTTTACCGGTAATTTGCCAGCCAATTTGCTCCAGCCAGTGATAAACCTGTTCTGGCTGCAGCGGATTGTCAGGCGAAAGCGTTTTCCGTTTGTTCTTTTTCATACCCTGAAGAACATATTCAAAGTTGCCGACAAACATGTTCCGCATCAGCAAGCCGTTAGCATTGTAGAACATCAGGGATAAAGCACCGCCGGGTGCAAGGCAATCCCAAAGTGTTTTGAGCACGGCTTGTGGATCGACGACCCATTCCAGCACCGCGTGGAACAATATCAGATCAACGGGTTTTTCCAAATGTTGACCAATATCCTGAGCGGAGGAATGTACGAAATGCATGTTGCTGCTCACACCTTTCTCTTCGGCCTGAGCCTGAGCCCGGGAAATCATCTCAGCGGAAACATCGCAAAGCAGAACTTCATGGCCCCGCTGCGCAAGACCGCACGCAGTTTGCCCTTCACCACCACCCGCATCCAGAACACGGATTTTCTCAGGTAGGGTTGCCAGCAAAGCATCAAGGTCTTGCCATAAGATGGCCTGGCGGAGCTGTCCTTTGGTTGTACCGTAAATGTTGCGTGAGAACTTCTCAGCAATATCATCAAAATTGCGGTCACGCACGGGTACGGCTCCATGGGGGAAAAGGGAACATACGACAAAGCGGGTATTTTGGCACAGCTGCGCCAGGAATGAACCCGTCTGGTGTAATATCACCAGCGTTTACCTGCTGTATGGCTAAAAAAGGACCCAAAATTCATGCTTTTTATCCTGAAAAAATTTATTGGCGGACTGTTACTGCCCTTACCTTTTTTATTATTGATGATGGGTGTAGCTCTTTGCTTACTGTGGTTCACGCGCTGGCAAAAAAGCGCCAAAGCACTCATGAGTGTGAGTTGGTTAATTTTACTTCTGATTAGCCTGCAACCGGTTGCCGACAAAATGCTCAAACCCATCGAGGATACCTACCCAACCTGGCGTGGTACTGAGAAAGTGGACTATATCGTGGTGCTCGGTGGAGGCTATACATGGAACCCAAAATGGGCACCAAGTTCCAATCTCATCAGCAATAGTTTGCCGCGCGTGGCCGAAGGAGTACGTCTGTGGCAGGCAAATCCTGGTGCAAAAATGATATTCACCGGCGCCAGAGCAATGACTAACCCGGTGAGTACCGCTGAAGCGGGTGCGAGAGTTGCCGAAAGTTTAGGTGTACCGCGCTCACAAATCATGACGCTTGATGAGCCTAAAGACACTGAAGAAGAAGCGGCCGCGGTGGCAAAAGCGATTGGCCAGCAACCGTTTTTGTTGGTGAGTTCCGCATCTCATTTGCCACGCGCGGTGATTTTCTTCCGCAATGCCGGTTTACAACCAATCCCAGCACCGGCAAACCAACTGGCGATAGAATCACCGCTTAACCCATGGGAGCGAATCACGCCATCTCCCGTCTGGTTGATGCACAGCGATCGCGTCGCTTATGAAACCCTGGGCCGTATCTGGCAATGGATGAAAGGTATTTCAGGCAATCCAGGGCAATAAGTTTTTCGCTGCAATATCGAAGGCGGGTCGATTCAGTCGCCCCGTCTGTAGCAATTGCGCTACGCCATCCCACAAGACATACAGCCAGCGCCGCCAAAGGAACGACTCCGCTACGGGTGCGCGTTGCAGGTAGTGCCACAGCAAGCTTTCTGACTGACCCTGTTCATACAGGCGGAATATTTCATATTCCCGCGGCGCCCAAAGCATCATCCCCGGGTTAACCATGGCCAGAAGCTGGTCGCTACGCCCGTCTTTCAGCATGCTGCTGAGTGTGAAGTTGCCGTGTATCAGAACACAGTTGTCGTTGAAATCTTCAAACAGGCGCGGCAAGCATTCCCGCGTGCGGAATAAAATGCGGCGATCCTGCATGGTCAGGCCATTGTTAGGGTATTGATTGAGTGTCACCCACAATGTTTCGACACGCTGCCGATACCATGAAGGCCAGATGTTTTCTTGTGTGCTGTCGACGTTGCCAACGCAACCACGGCTATCAACGCGGTGCCAGGCAAGCAGTCCTTCCACAATTTGATCTTTGAGATGCTCCCAACGATCGGGAGTTCGCGTTGGGGCTTCAACCGGAACGCCACGCAAGCGCTCCATCAACAGAACGTCAGGCCCTGGCGTGTCATCATGAGTGATCACGCCATAAACCACAGGCATGCGCACCGTTCCCGACCGCGCAAGCATCGACATTTTCCAGGCGAGCTGTGCTGCTAAACCGGGTGTCGTAAAACTTTTCGCCAGCAACGACATCGCGTTCCCGTCACTGTCATACAGCGACCATAAAGCGGTGTTGGGCTGTTCATTGATACACTCAATCCGGCTTAGTTTTTCACCCAGCAGATGACTCAATTCCTTGCGTAGCAACTCCATGACTCATTACCCCTGACAACACTGGTGGTTTTATAATGAGCCTGCGCAGGAAAGTTGTCATCACCTCAGATCAATATGCTGCCAGATAATAAAAAAACCGGCGCAAGGCACCGATTTTTTAGACGTGGATACAGGTAAATAATCATACCTGTTAACGCATGGCAACTCGCACACGCTCTAAATCTTCTGGCGTATCAACGCCAATACTCGGAATTTCTTTTGCGACCGCGACATGGATTTTTTCACCATTCCACAGCACGCGCAGTTGTTCGAGCATTTCGATTTGTTCGAGCTGGCTTGGCTCCCAGGTCACGTAACGACGGATGAAACCTGCGCGGTAGCCGTAGATACCGATGTGACGCAAAAGGGAATCACCAATCTGTTCACGCGATTGCGCAAAACGGTCTCTGTCCCATGGAATGGTCGCACGAGAGAAATAAAGCGCGTAGCCCTGCGCGTCCATGACCACTTTTACGGCGTTCGGATTGAACGCTTCTTCAGCAGAGTCAATTGGCACCGCCAGTGTCGCCATTCCCGCCTGGCTGTTCGCCAGATTGCTGGCAACCTGGCTAATGATTGCCGGAGGGATCATCGGCTCATCGCCCTGCACATTCACAATCACGGTGTCATCGCTAAAACCGCATTTTTCAATGACTTCAGCAAGACGCTCGGTACCCGACTGGTGATCGGCGCGGGTCATGCAAACTTCGCCGCCTGCGGCTTCAACTGCACGAGCGACTTCTTCATGATCGGTTGCAACAATAATACGTTCTGCACCCGATTCACGGGCACGTTCCATCACGTGAACGACCATCGGTTTGCCGTTGATATCTTTTAGCGGTTTGCCCGGCAAGCGTGTAGAGGCGTAGCGAGCAGGAATTATGGCCACAAAACTCATGGATTTTTCTCGTCAGAGGTCAGAACTCGAGCTTCAGTCTCCAGCAGCACTGGAATACCATCGCGCAGTGGAAACGCCAGATGATCAGGTTTGCAGATAAGCTCCTGCTTTTCCTGATTAAAGTACAGCTTGCCGTTACAAACCGGGCAAGCGATGATTTCAAGTAATCGATGATCCATGGTTACTCCAGAATGGCAGCTTTCAAAGGCGACAGAATAACATAACTCACTCGTGCATCGGGCTAATTTCCCAGCCCTCACCCCATGATGCCGCTAAGGCTGCGGGAATATTACCCAGTCGAATTTGCTTTGCCCCCTGCCAGTAAGCAAATTCGGTTATGGCTGTATGCAGGCCATTAATCAACGAGATGCCCGGCTTGACACCTTCTTCAAGATACAAGCTGATAATTTCCAGCTCGTCACTCTTGCGATGCATTTTGGCGTCCATTCTTCCCACCAACGCGCCTTGATGTAACAGCGGCAGGACAAAATATCCGAACTTGCGTTTAATCGCCGGGGTGTAACATTCGAGGCGATAAGAGAAGTTAAACAGTACTTCGGCACGCTTGCGGTCCCAGACGACAGGATCGAACGGCGATAGCACCGCACTATGGGTGGCACGCAGGGTATTTTTCTCAGCGTTTTCCAGCAAAGGCCATAGATCGCGGTGCAACCACATTTCGCCAATTCCCTCGACATCAACGGGAATGGCGATACCATTTTCCTGCCACTTGCTTAACAGTGGTTTCAGAGGGATGCTTTTCAAGCGGTAATAATCGGCCAGCCATTCAGGGCGAAAGATACCCAGGCTACGAGCGCTGTTTTCCAGCATTTGCTGTTCGGCATCGGCTTGCTGTATGAGGTGCAAATCGTCATTCCAGTGCGGCATCACCCGTGAGGTAAGATCGTATACACGCTGGAAATTGCGGCGCTCGACCACCATCACTTTCCCTGCGGTAAACAGGCCTTCAAGATGCTTTTTATGCGGTTTCCATTCCCACCAACCGCTGGCACCTTTGCGAGGGTGCTCAAAATCGACAGAACGCACCGGGCCATTATTTTCAATATGCACCAATAATTTTTCTATCTCTTCAGCATTCTCAACCATCCATTCTGGGCGATACTTCCAGCCCATTTTTTCAGGGTTCAGCATCCGATGACGGATTAATGAAAAGTCTTCTCTTGGCAGAAAGCACGCTTCGTGTGCCCAATACTCCATTAGATCGCCCTTGAGCAAAGCATCATCGAGCCAACTTTGTGGAAAGTTACCTATTCGGCTGAACAAGACCAGATATGGGCTGCGGGCAACAATGTTAATAGTGTCAATTTGAAGCAGTGACATGCGGGAAATAGTGGCAATGATATCGGCGGGTTTAGAACGGCGGCGGGGCTTAGCTAATAAGCCTTGTGCCGCAAGGTGCAGATGACGGGCGGCACGTAAAGTCAGTTGCGGTACAGACATGGAAGATACCTGTCGTCAGCAAACTCAAATGCTGGTGCAGTAACGTAGACTTATCGCACCAGCGCCAATAGTGACTGCAATAATTCGTCGGCCTGGGGTTGTGCAAGATGTGCGTCGACCGGCAAATACCACCAGTTATCATGCCCTGCCACAAACACACGGCACTTCACGGCATCTTTTTCAGTCATTAACAGGGTTTGCCCTGGTTGGACTAATTTCACGACATCACTTTCGCTCAGGGCCTGATGGTCTGCAAGGCTAACCGTTTGGACAGGCGTTACGCCGCATTGCTGTAACGTGGCAAAAAAACGAGGTGGATGGCCAATTCCTGCCATGGCGACCACGTTGTCCAGTGTGTGTACAGGTCGGTGCTCACCGGTTAATAAATTTACCGCATCACCCGGCCGTAGCGTCATGGCAATTTCGCCTGACTGGGCATCACCACCGTTGGTAATGACAGCATCAACGGATTTCAGCCGCCCTGTACGTTCACGCATTGGCCCGGCAGGAAGCCACCAGCCGTTACCGAACCGCCTGACACCATCAACAACCACAATTTCTTTATCACGCCCCAGGGCGTAATGCTGCAGTCCATCGTCAGTGATAATCAGCTGCGGTTGTACTTTTTCCACCAGCATTTGCACAGCGTCGCTTCGCCGAGGTGCGACGGCTACAGCAGCACCAGTGCGTTGGTAGATGAGGACGGGTTCATCGCCTGCCTGCAACGTCGTCGTGTTCTGGTCAAGTAACAACGGATAATGCGCAGATTTACCGCCGTAACCACGAGAAACAACACCAACGCGAATGCTGCGCTGCTGCAATTGTTCAACCAGCCAAATCACCACCGGCGTTTTACCGTTACCCCCTGCGGTCAGGTTCCCGACAACGACGACTGGAACCGGCGCACGCCAGCTTTTTTTAAAGCCTAACCGATAGCTAAGACGAATAGCACCGCTCACCAGGCCGTAAAGCCAGGAGAGCGGTAATAGCAAAAGGTAGAGGGGAGATTTCCCCGACCAAATGCGTTCTATCATTGCCCGAATTGCATCCTGTGCAATTGGGCATAAACACCACGATGCTCGATCAGTTCTGCGTGCGGGCCACGTTCCACGATACGACCGTCTTCAACAACCACGATCTCATCCGCCTGTTCGATGGTTGATAAGCGGTGAGCAATAACCAGCGAAGTACGGTTTTTCTGGAGCTCATCAAGTGCCGCCTGAATAGCACGTTCTGATTCAGTATCCAGCGCCGAGGTCGCTTCATCCAGAATCAGGATTGGGCTATCACGCAACAATGCACGGGCAATAGCGATGCGCTGACGCTGACCACCTGAAAGCAACACGCCATTTTCACCAATGACAGTATCGAGGCCATTTTCCATCTTACTGATGAAATCCATGGCGTAAGCCATGCGTGCAGCATTTTCGATATCGCTACGGCTGTATTGCTCTGTACGTGCGTAAGCAATGTTGTTGGCAATCGTGTCATTAAACAAATGGACGTTTTGCGAAACCAGAGCAACCTGGTTACGCAGCGAAGATAAGGTGTATTCACGAATATCTACGCCATCGATGGTAATGCTACCTTCCTGAATATCGTAAAAACGCGTCATCAGGCTGGCGATGGTTGATTTACCTGAGCCGGAACGCCCCACCAATGCCACTGTTTTACCAGCGGGAATAGTCAGGTCGATCTTGCGCAGTGCAGGTATTTCACGGCCAGGATAGGTAAAGGTCACGTCACGGAATGCAACATCGCCTTTCGCACGTTCAATGACGCGAGTTCCTTCGTCTTTCTCTTGCTCGGAATCGAGGATAGAGAACAGAGTCTGGCATGCCGCCATACCGCGCTGGAACTGGGCGTTGACGTTAGTCAGCGATTTCAGTGGGCGCATCAGGGCAATCATAGAAGAGAAGACAACGGTGATAGTACCCGCTGTCAGCGTTTCCATAACACTTGGGAAGCTTGCCGCATAAATCACGAACGCCAGCGCCAGGGATGCAATCAGCTGAATAATCGGGTCAGAAATAGACGAAGCCGATACCAGTTTCATACCCTGGCGACGCATACGGTTACTGACTTTGTTGAAACGCTCGGTTTCCACTTCCTGACCGCCAAAGATCAATACTTCTTTGTGACCTTTCAGCATCTGCTCCGCACTGGTCGTTACCTGCCCCATCGTGTTTTGCATATTTTTGCTGATGTTACGGAAACGTTTGGAGACCATGCGAATAGCAAAGGAAACGATAGGCGCAAGGACTATCAGAATCAGTGAAAGCTGCCAGCTATACCAGAACATCAGCACGAACAGGCCAATGATGGAGGCCCCTTCACGTACAACTGTTATCAATGCGCTAGATGAAGATGACGCAACTTGTTCAGAGTCGTAGGTAATACGCGAAAGCAGCGTACCCGTGGACTGTTGATCAAAGAACGAAACTGGCATTCCCATCATGTGACTGAACAGGCGACGACGCATGTTCATTACTACCTGCCCTGAAACCCAGGAAATGCAGTAGCTTGAGATGTAACTTGTGATACCGCGCATCACCATAAGCCCGATGACAACCAGCGGCATCCATAACAAAACGGATTTATCCGTTTTACCAAAACCATCATCCAGTAACGGTTTGAGCAGCGATAGCATAAAGGTATCGCTGGCTGCGTTGAGGATTAACGCAATCCCAGCCACGACCAGACCAGCTTTAAAAGGCGCAATCATCGGCCATAGGCGGCGGAAGGTCTGCAATGTGGAGAGATCTTTATCGTTCTGCATTAAGTCGAACCAGCATTTGATGAAATAGCCGCATATTCTACCCATTATCCCGGGATACACCAAACCACTGATGATACCAACGGGGTGAAATTTGAGCTCTGAAGCTATTGATTTGCCATTTATCACTATTTATATCGATAGTGAGCTGGCCCGAATGCGCCGTGTCGTACCATTTATACCCTTGCGACTGGTAGCGTTGAACAACTTTTGCTGAGGGCAAATGCCAGGCGTTATAGCGCGATGTAGAAGATAGCGCAGCACTTCCAGCGACTGCACGTAGCAAAGGAGCACTCGAAGATGTACGGCTACCGTGATGAGGGACTTGAATAATATCAGCATGTAAGATACCCCACCGCCTCTTCAGCATAGCCAATTCCGCTTCAGCTTCCACATCACCAGTGAATAAAATACGAAAGTGACCGTCACTCACCATCACCACGCATGAACCATTATTACCTTTCATGGCTGGCTGTGCAGGAGGCCACTGGACGGTAAATTGTAACCCCTGCCATTGCCATTGATCCCCTTGAAAACATGAGTGATGCCCTTCCCAGCGCAGCGGGCTGCGAATTTTTAGTGCTGGCCATGCACGTTGCAAACTGGGCAAACCACCACGGTGGTCAAGATGTTCATGACTGATGACCACTTGTTCGAGCGATAAATGGTGCCAGCGCAACCAGGGAATAATAATTTGCTGGCCTACGTCACCGTCAGGCCAGGCGTTGCCGGTATCGTACAGAAATACTTTTCCCTGGCGGACAATAGCAATTGCCAGCCCATGCCCTACGTCCAGCATAGTGACTTGCCACGAATCATCTTTTTCTTCTGTTCGCAAAGTAGGCATAACCAATGACACCATCAGAGCCATGATTGACAGGCATGAACTGCGCCACAACGCTAAACGATGAATAATGACTACCAGCCAACCACTCAAACTCAGGACCTGAAACCGTTTATCAACGTCCAGCCAACCTTCTGGCAGCAAGGAAAGAGCCTTGAAAAGTAGAGCCAGCAAGCGATCGACGCCCCACCAGAGATATTCTCCTGCCCACGGAAGATCGGTAATGACCAAGCCTGCCAGCAAGGCTGGGACAACGGCAAATGAAATCAGTGGCACTGCGAATAGGTTCGCGATCAATGCGCTAAGACTCATGCCATGGAAAATTAATATCTGCAGCGGCATCAGTAAAAACATGATGCCAATTTGCAGATGCAATAAGGCTAATGGATATCGATAAAACCCTTTTGCGGCCTTCAGGCTTCGAGGTAGTGGCATCCACTGATACCAAAAAATCAGTGCGGCTACGGCCATTGCCGATAACCAAAAGCTATCTGACAAAACCGTCAGGGGGTCGTATATCAAAATCCCGCTTATGCAGCAGAGCCAGACCTCCCAACCAGACCAGTTTCTGCCTTTTAGCCGGAGCAATAGCCATATCATTACGCCAATGAATGCCCTTATCGCAGGTGGGTTTCCTCCTGCAAGCCAGGTATAAATCCCTGCGGCGATAACACTGGCGATTAACGGTAACCTGAAATGAATACGGTGCGCCGGGAAACTCAGTTGCGCTAAACGTGCAACTAACCACCCCACCATCGCTGCCAGTGAAATATGCATACCTGAAATAGCCATCAGATGTGCGGTTCCCGTCTGGCGCAACAGGTTCTTTTGCTCGTCGCTCATTCCAGCCCGCTCTCCAAATGCCAGCGCCAGAATGATGCCCTGATAAGGCAACGACTGAGTTGCGGCGGTGACATGAGCAAGCCACCGGGCGCGCAAATCACAGCTTCCTGTGACGCTTTGGGCCGAGATAATACGCGCACTGAGCGGTTGGTGCTGAGCAAGCGCATACCGTTGGCTGTCAAAGCCCCCAACATTGAGTTGCCCGTGCACAGGGCGCAGATGCACTTTCATGCGCCAGCGCTGTCCAGCACATGTACTATTCGGGAAGTATTCTCCCCGAACTCGAATGCCAACAGGTGGGAAAACTCTCAGCCCTTCCAGCGATACCATTCGCAACTCATGATTCTCTTTGCCATCGCTGCGGTCCATAACCGCCTCCACCGTTACGGGTTTGCCTGTCCACTTTTCGAAGGGTGCCAGGCTTTCTTTTGCATTGATTAGCGCCCAGCAAAAGCACAGTAAAGAAAACGCGACATAGCGCGCTAAACGGTGCGGAATAAATGCAATGCATAAAGAGGCAGCGAGCAGCGCGGCTATAACTGGAAATTGTGGAATAGCGGCTAACCACATTAATGGCGCGATGCCGATGATTGAGCAAAAGCAGAACCCTGTTAGATTCCTCACATGCACCTCCTTGTTAGAAGGAGTTTGAGGCATCCTGGTATGGGCGTCTGTAGGGGGTTATTAACTGTACGAGAAGGGTTCCAGAGCTTTAATGCCGGATGAACAAATATTGCAGAGTTTTGCGAGTGGCCTCGAAAACAGCCCATTCAGATATAAAAAAACGGCACCCGAAGGTGCCGTTCTTGAGAATCAAATCCGAAGATTTAATTGCCGTAAATGTTGGCGCGGTCACGTAATTCTTTACCTGGTTTAAAGTGCGGAACGTATTTGCCTTCCAGATCCACTTTATCGCCAGTTTTAGGGTTACGTCCGGTGCGAGGAGCGCGATAGTGTAAGGAAAAACTGCCGAAACCCCGGATTTCAATACGCTCACCTTGGGCGAGAGTAGAGGCCATATGCTCCAGCATCTCTTTAACTGCATCTTCTACAGCTTTCGCCGGGATGTGAGATTGCGAAGTTGCAAGTCTTTCTATCAATTCTGACTTGGTCATGATTCCTCCGGTTTCCTTTCAGGAAAATTAGCTTACAGCTATCAATCGAACAAGGGCGGCCGTAGCCGCCCTGATTTAGTGCTCGGGCGATTACTCGCCTTTAGCTGCTTTGAATGCTTCAGCCATAGCGTTAGAGAAGTTCGGTGCATCTTCCTGTTTGTTGTTAACAGTAGCGATTGCATCTTTCTCGTCAGCTTCGTCTTTAGCACGAACAGACAGGCTCACAACACGGTTTTTACGGTCAACGCCGGTGAATTTAGCTTCAACGTCGTCGCCTACGCTCAGAACCAGAGTTGCATCTTCAACGCGGTCACGGGAAGCTTCAGAAGCACGCAGGTAGCCTTCTACGCCATCTGCTAATTCAACTGTAGCACCTTTCGCGTCGACTGCTGTTACTTTACCAGTAACGATAGTACCTTTCTTGTTCAGTGCAACGTAGTTGTTGAACGGATCTTCTGCGAGTTGTTTAACACCCAGGGAGATACGCTCACGTTCTGCGTCAACTTGCAGAACCACAGCCGCGATTTCGTCGCCTTTCTTGTATTCACGAACTGCTTCTTCGCCTGCAACGTTCCAGGAGATATCAGACAGGTGAACCAGACCGTCGATGCCACCGTCCAGGCCGATGAAGATACCGAAGTCAGTGATAGACTTGATTTTACCTTCAACGCGGTCGCCCTTGTTGTGGGTTTCAGCGAACAGCTGCCATGGGTTAGATTTGCACTGCTTCAGACCCAAGGAGATACGACGACGTTCTTCGTCGATATCCAGAACCATAACTTCCACTACATCACCAACGTTAACAACTTTGGATGGGTGGATGTTTTTGTTGGTCCAATCCATTTCGGAAACGTGAACCAGACCTTCAACGCCTTCTTCGATTTCTACGAAGCAGCCGTAATCAGTCAGGTTAGTCACGCGACCAGTCAGTTTGGTACCTTCTGGATAACGCTTAGCAATTGCGACCCATGGATCTTCGCCCAGCTGTTTCAGACCCAGAGACACACGAGTACGCTCACGGTCGAACTTCAGTACTTTAACGGTAATTTCATCGCCAACATTCACGATTTCGCTTGGATGCTTAACGCGTTTCCATGCCATATCAGTGATGTGCAGCAGGCCGTCAACGCCGCCCAGATCAACGAATGCACCGTAGTCAGTAAGGTTCTTAACGATACCTTTAACTTCCATGCCTTCTTGCAGGTTTTCCAGCAGTTGATCACGTTCTGCGCTGTTTTCAGATTCGATAACTGCACGACGAGAAACAACAACGTTGTTACGCTTCTGGTCCAGCTTGATGACTTTGAACTCAAGCTCTTTGCCTTCCAGGTGCAGAGTGTCACGTACCGGACGAACATCTACCAGTGAACCTGGCAGGAACGCACGAATACCGTTCAGCTCTACAGTGAAGCCACCCTTAACTTTGCCGTTGATGATACCGACCACAGTTTCAGCTTCTTCGTAAGCTTTTTCCAGCGTGATCCAAGCTTCGTGACGCTTAGCTTTTTCACGGGACAGCAGAGTTTCGCCAAAGCCATCTTCAACAGCGTCCAGAGCAACATCAACTTCGTCACCAACCTGGATTTCCAGTTCGCCAGCAGCGTTTTTGAACTGCTCAATCGGAATTGCAGATTCAGATTTCAGACCGGCGTCAACCAGTACTACGTCTTTATCAATAGAAACTACAACACCACGAACGATGGAACCCGGACGGGTTTCGATTGTTTTAAGGGATTCTTCAAAGAGTTGAGCGAAAGATTCAGTCATGTTGTTAATCTTCAAGGTTCTTTAGTTTAACGTCCATTTAGCATCCCGCCGAATGGGGTTGTTTCACATACCCCGCCATTGGCTCCATGCCGACAGGGTTTAGGTTACAGGGGTAAAAAACTACCCGATATGTCAGGATACCACTATGGCAATATCATGACAAATATGACAAAACACACACCAGCACAATATCGACTATTGAGCTGGTGTTAAAATTTTCTGCGCATATATCAGCGCTTGTTTGATGACTTCGTCAATGGACATGCTGGTTGAATCCAGCACCAACGCATCTGCGGCTGGCACTAACGGTGCTACTGCACGGTTACGGTCACGATCATCACGTTCTTTAATTTCTGCCAAAAGGCGCTCAAAGTTAACACTAAAGCCCTTCTCCTGCAACTGTAGCATACGCCTGCGAGCACGCTCTTCCGAAGACGCGTCAAGGAATATTTTTACCGGGGCATCAGGGAAAACGACAGTTCCCATATCACGGCCATCAGCAATCAGGCCAGGGGCTTCTCTGAATGCACGCTGGCGGCGTAATAACGCTTCGCGAACACGTGGGAAAGCCGCAACTTGTGAGGCTGCGTTGGCAACTTCCTGAGTACGGATTTCTGCGCTAACGTCTTCGCCTTCAAGGATCACTTCCAGGTTGCCGTTGTTGGCAACGAAACGCACATCAAGATGCGCGGCCAACGGGACCAGCGTTTCTTCGGACGCCACATCAACCTGGTGATGCAGGGCCGCCAATGCCAGAACTCGATAAATTGCACCAGAATCAAGCAGATGCCATTGCAATGCTTCCGCCATGGCTTTACACAGCGTGCCTTTACCTGCGCCGCTTGGGCCATCGATCGTTATTACCGGGGCGGGTGCCGTCATCGTACTCTCCTCTCGCTGGAATTGCGGACCTAAAATATCAACGCCGCATATTATACGCCGCCAGATTCCTGACCGTTATCTTTCCTGCCAATTATCGTAGTTAATGTGGCTGAGTGTAGAAGAATTGCGCAACTTGCGTTAAAAAGCCTGGAAAAACAGCAGTAATTGATAAAGAAGATGAGAAATATGGCGGGGGAACGGGTTGAAATTAGCTCCGCCACGTAGTGCGGCAGGAGCCAAAATTCGGTATTAAACCAGAGTGCTAATACGTGCTAACTGCTCGAAATAGTCCGGGAAAGTTTTCGCGGTGCATTTCGGATCAAGGATAGTCACAGGTGTGTCTGACAACGCCACCAGCGAGAAACACATCGCCATACGGTGATCGTTATAAGTGCCGATTTCAGCAACTTGCAGCTGAGCAGGTGGCGTCACAGTGATGTAATCTTCACCCTCTTCCACCACAGCCCCGATTTTACGCAATTCTGTTGCCATCGCACTCAGGCGGTCAGTCTCTTTCACTCGCCAGTTATAAATATTACGCAGCGTAGTAGTGCCTTTAGCGAACAATGCCGCCGTTGCAATTGTCATCGCAGCATCTGGAATATGGTTCATATCCATATCTATGGCGTTCAGTTCGCCGCGTTCGCAGGAGATGAAATCATCGCCCCATGTAATTTTTGCGCCCATTTTTTCCAGCACATCAGCAAAGCGGATATCGCCTTGTACGCTGTTACGGCCAATACCCGTGACTTTTACCGTGCCGCCTTTAATTGCACCCGCCGCAAGGAAGTAAGAAGCAGAAGATGCATCGCCTTCCACCAGATATGCACCCGGTGAAATGTACTGTTGGCCGCCACGAATCACAAAGCTGCGGTAATCACGGTTTTCGACTTCAACACCAAAGGTTTTCATCAGGTGCAGGGTGATGTCGATATACGGTTTCGATACTAGCTCACCTTTAATGGTGATTTCGGTGTCGTTTGCAGCCAGTGGGGCAGTCATTAAAAGAGCCGTCAAAAACTGGCTCGAAACGCTACCATCGACGGAAACCTGGCCGCCGCTAAAACCACCGCGCAAACGCAGTGGCGGGTAATTTTCTTGCTCCAGATAATCAATCTGAGCGCCACCCTGACGTAATGCATCAACCAGATGGCCAATTGGGCGTTCTTTCATGCGGGGTTCGCCCGTCAGCACGATGTTATTGCTGCCCAGACATAATGCCGCCGCCAGTGGGCGCATCGCGGTACCCGCATTCCCTAAGAACAGTTCCAGTTCGCCTGACGCTTGCAATGGGCCGCCCATGCCAGTCACTTCGCAACGCGTGCGATCGGCCGAGAGTGTATAGCTCACACCCAGGGCTTTCAGCGCGTTAAGCATGTGACGCACATCGTCACTATCCAGCAAATTAGTCAGTTCAGTGGTGCCATTAGCCAGTGCTGCCAGCAACAAAGCGCGGTTTGAGACGCTTTTTGAACCAGGAAGATTAATTGTGCCGTCGACCAGTGCGATGGGTTGTAACGTCAGGGATTCCAGCATGGGGAAAATACTCTCAACTCAAACAGAATAAAAACCCCGCGAAGCAAGTCGCGGGGAGAATAACAACGAGCAACGATTAACCGTGGCGACGTTCGAAGTCGACCATGAAATTGGTTAATGCTTGTACGCCTTCAAGCGGCATGGCGTTGTAGATGGATGCACGCATCCCGCCTACTACGCGGTGGCCTTTCAATGCATGCAGTCCGGCTGTAAACGACTCTTCCAGGAAGACTTTATCCAGTGCGCTATCAGCTAACTGGAACGGTACGTTCATGCGCGAACGGTTAGCTGAAGCAACATCGTTACGGTAGAAGTCGCTTTTATCGATAACACCATATAACAACTCAGCTTTTGCTTTGTTGATTTTGTCCATTGCTTCGACGCCACCCTGCTCTTTGAGCCACTTAAATACCAGGCCGGAAAGATACCAGGCGAACGTAGGCGGGGTGTTAAACATGGAGTCGTTTTCGTTTAGCACGGTGTAGTCAAGAATTGACGGGCACGCTTTATGCGCCTTGCCGAGCAAGTCTTCACGCACGATAACCAGCGTCAAACCCGCTGGGCCGATGTTCTTTTGCGCGCCTGCGTAAATCACACCAAAGCGGCTGACATCCATTGGGTGCGACAAAATAGAGGATGAGTAATCAGCAACGACGATTTTATCGCCGAAATCAGGTGTTTCGTGAGTTGCAATGCCGTCGATGGTCTCATTAGGACAATAGTGCAGGTAGGCACTATTATCAGAAACCCGCCACTCGCTCATCGGTTTGATGGCACGCAGGCCGTCGACCGTAACTTTGGCATCAATGACATTTGGCGTGCAATATTTGTGTGCTTCTTTTACCGCACTGCTCGCCCAGTAACCGCCATCAACATAATCGGCGGTAGTTTTGTCGCCCAGCAGGTTTAACGGGACACCAGCAAACTGGCCGCGACCGCCGCCGTGACAGAACAAAACTTTGTAGTTCGAGGGGATTTGCAGCAGATCGCGAAAATCTTTTTCAGCTTCTTCCGCAACCTTAATAAACTCTTTACTACGGTGGCTAATCTCCATTACGGAGGTGCCTAAGCCTTGCCAGTCGCAGAGTTCAAGTTGCGCACGACGAAGCACTTCAGCCGGCAGCATCGCCGGGCCGGAACTAAAATTGTATACCTGAGCCATTTCCCCTCACCACGCTTAGAGCAATAAGTTTTATCACGCTATCGGTTTTATCACTCAGATGCTGAGGCTGCAACGGTTAATCAGGCACGGCTGGGTAATGTGCGCAAAATCACACAACATAATCAACTAGTCGCTGAATTAAATGCCCGATAACCGCCCGTCACGTCACGCGCGTGGCGGTACAGGCTTTGACCCAAAACTTGTGTTCACAACGTGGGCAAGGCGTTTCATCCCCGGTATTAAGCGTCACCACTTCGCTGCAGTGAATACAGGCGTAATCTGCATCTTCAGGGACCTTAATAAACCGCTCGCAGCAAGGTTCAGGCAAAATAGGTAACCCCGGCCTGACGAGTTTATCGGGGAAAAAGTAGACGCTGATTTGACCGTTAGTTTCCAGTATGGCGAGCCGTACCTGCCCAAGATGTTCAACACCCACCAATCGCAGTTCCATAAAGAACTCAAATTCAGTCATGTTTTGCGACTTCATTTTTTCCCAGGCAAACTCGCCTTCTTCAATCAGAACCGAAGGTTTGCCTTCAAGCAGGTTTTCAAGTTTTTCGCTGTGGCTCATCAACCACATCACCAGGCGATAAAGCAGCCCCAGCGTGACGAACACAATCAAGACGGGCAACATGGGGACATCATGATAAAACGCCACATCGCCTGCCGCAGAGCCAAGTGTCAGAATGATCAATACTTCAAATAGCGACATCTGCCGAACACCGCGCCGCCCCGTTATCTTCAAAAATAGAAATACCAATATAAAGGTGTAGAGACTGCGTAAAGCGACTTCCCAAAGAAAATCGAGGGGAACGTCATTTAATGCCATCCGCTGGAGATCAAAGGTCTTCATTTATACCGCCATAACAGTAGGTTACTGACAATAAGCATAGCCTGTTATGCTAGAGCCGCCTGCATGCTGCTGACGATGGCGTCAGTCTGCTAAAACCCGTATCATTGCGCGCTTTGCGTACGACAAAAGTGAAACTCATGACTCAAACCTTTATTCCTGGCAAAGATGCCGCTCTGGAAGACTCCATCGCTCGATTCCAGACCAAGCTCGCCGATCTTGGCTTTAATATAGAAGAAGCCTCCTGGTTAAATCCTGTCCCGAATGTCTGGTCAGTGCATATCCGTGATAAAGACAGCGCGCTGTGCTTTACCAATGGTAAAGGCGCGACTAAAAAAGCCGCTTTAGCCTCTGCGCTGGGTGAGTATTTCGAACGTCTGTCGACTAACTATTTCTTTGCTGATTTCTGGTTGGGCAAAACCATCGCTAATGGCCCGTTTGTGCATTATCCAAACGAGAAGTGGTTCCCAATCCCGGAAGATGAGCAAATGCCAGAAGGCATTCTCGACGATCGCCTGCGCGCGTTTTACGATCCAGAAAACGAAGTGACCGCAGGTATGCTTATCGATCTGCAATCAGGTAATGAAGAGCGTGGGATTTGCGCGCTGCCATTCACCCGCCAGTCAGATCAAAAAACCGTTTATATTCCGATGAACATCATCGGTAACCTGTACGTATCAAACGGTATGTCCGCAGGTAACACCGCCAATGAAGCGCGCGTTCAGGCGCTGTCAGAAGTGTTCGAGCGCCACATCAAGAACCGTATTATTGCCGAAAGCATCAGCCTGCCAGAAATTCCACAAGAAGTGCTGGCTCGTTATCCGGGCGTGGTTGAGTCAATTGCTACCCTTGAAGCTGAAGGTTTCCCAATCTTTGCTTACGACGGTTCATTAGGCGGCAAATACCCGGTTATCTGCGTGGTATTGTTCAACCCAGCTAACGGCACCTGCTTTGCATCGTTTGGTGCTCACCCTGATTTTGGTGTTGCGCTGGAACGTACCGTGACAGAACTGCTTCAGGGCCGCGGTCTGAAAGACCTGGATGTATTTACTCCACCGACTTTTGATGACGAAGAAGTGGCCGAACACGCCAACCTTGAGACTCACTTTATCGACTCAAGCGGTCTTATCTCCTGGGATATGTTCAAGCAAGATGCTGACTATCCATTTGTAGACTGGAGTTTCTCCGGCACAACTGAAGAAGAGTTCGCCACATTGATGGCAATCTTTGATGCTGAAGACCAGGCAGTCTATATCGCCGATTACCAGCATCTTGATGTTTACGCTTGCCGCATCATCGTCCCGGGGATGTCTGATATCTACCCTGCGGAAGACCTGCTGCTGGCCAACAACAATATGGGCTATCACCTGCGTGACACGATTCTGGCTCTGCCGGGCAGCGAGTGGGAAAAGCAAGATTATCTGGACCTCATCTCTCAGTTAGATGAAGAAGGCCATGATGATTTCACCCGTGTGCGTGAATTACTGGGTCTGGCGACCGGTAAAGACAACGGTTGGTACACGCTGCGTATTGGTGAGTTGAAAGCCATGCTGGCGTTGGCTGGTGGCGACACCGAGCAGGCGCTTATCTGGACTGAGTGGACGATGGAATTCAACGCGTCTATTTTCAGCGCCGAGCGTGCTAACTATTACCGTTGCCTGCAAACCTTGCTGTTGCTGGCAATGGAAGAAGACCGCCAGCCGTTGCAGTACCTGAATGCCTTTGTGCGCATGTACGGTGCAGAAACTGTTGAAGCCGCAAGTGCAGCCCTGAGCGGCGAAGCTGCATTCTATGGCCTGCAAGCCGTCGATAGCGATTTGAAAGCCTTCCCTGCGCACCAGGCATTGTTGAGCGCCTATGAAAAGCTGCAACGCGCAAAAGCCGCTTTCTGGAAATAAAGTAACAAAAAGAAACTCAAAGATGCGTAAACCCTAAGGTTTACGCTATATTACGGGGCGATTTTTATTGCCCCGTGTTTTTATTGGCAGCGTAATAATTTCATTTGTGACTTAATGGTTAAATATTGGTGAAATATTATTGCTTTAAACTATAAATAATGTTGCCAGATTAGCGAAATACTCCATTCTAATTAACCAGGTACAAAAGCGCAGAGGTTAAATATCAAATTACATTATAAACTTTAAACTTTATTTTTATGTTTAGATTCAATCCCTTAAGCTGAAAATCAGGTAAACACCTGCTTTTTTCAGGCCTATAAGCTTGGCGAGATATGATCCATATCAAATTTTACTCTATAATGCTTTGTTAGTATCTCGTCGCCGAATTAAATAAGAGAGAGTTAGTGTGAAAGCTGACAACCCTTTTGATCTATTGCTCCCAGCAGCCATGGCGAAAGTCGCCGAAGACGCTGGCGTCTATAAAGCAACAAAACACCCGCTAACGACGTTTTATTTAGCGATTACTGCGGGTATGTTCATCTCGATTGCCTTTGTCTTTTACATCACTGCTACAACCGGTACTGCAACCATTCCGTTTGGGATTGCAAAACTGATTGGCGGTACTTGCTTCTCCTTAGGGCTTATCCTGTGTGTCATCTGCGGTGCAGACCTTTTCACTTCTACAGTGTTAATCGTCGTTGCTAAAGCCAGTGGACGTATCACCTGGGGTCAGTTAGCCAAGAACTGGGTTAACGTTTATATCGGTAACCTGTGCGGCGCCCTGATGTTTGTGGTGTTGATTTGGTTGTCAGGTATGTACATGACAGCGAACGGTGCGTGGGGTCTGAATGTGCTACAAACTGCAGACCACAAAATGCACCACACCTTTATTGAAGCTGTTTGCCTGGGTATTTTGGCTAACCTGATGGTCTGTCTGGCTGTCTGGATGAGCTACTCTGGCCGCAGTTTGATGGATAAGATGTTTGCTATGATCCTCCCGGTCGCCATGTTTGTTGCTTGTGGTTTTGAGCACAGTATCGCAAACATGTTCATGATCCCATTGGGTATCGTAGTGCGCAACTTTGCAAGCCCGGAATTCTGGACCGCAGTTGGGTCGTCTCCGGACAATTTCTCTCACTTGACCGTATTGAACTTCATCACTGATAACCTGATCCCAGTTACTATTGGGAACATCATCGGTGGCGGCGTACTGGTTGGGTTGACGTACTGGGTAATTTATCTGCGCGGTGGCGATAAGCACTAAGTGCTAAGCAACGTGTAGGGAATAAGAAATCCACATTAGAAGGTAGGTGTTAAATGTCCGAGCTTAATGAGAAGTTAGCCACAGCCTGGGAAGGTTTTGCCAAAGGCGACTGGCAGAATGAAGTCAACGTGCGTGACTTTATTCAGAAAAACTACACCCCTTACGAGGGTGACGAGTCCTTCCTGGCAGGTGCTACTGAAGCAACTACCACTTTGTGGGACAACGTCATGGAAGGCGTTAAACAGGAAAACCGCACTCACGCGCCTGTTGACTTCGACACTGACCTCGCTTCCACCATCACCTCTCATGATGCTGGTTACATCAACAAGTCCCTCGAAACTATCGTGGGCCTGCAAACTGATGCTCCACTGAAACGTGCAATTATTCCGTTTGGTGGCATCAAAATGGTTGAAGGTTCTTGCAAAGTATACGGTCGTGAACTTGACCCAATGCTGAAGAAGATCTTCACCGAATACCGTAAAACTCACAACCAGGGTGTTTTTGACGTTTATACCAAAGACATCATGAACTGCCGTAAATCAGGCGTAATCACCGGTCTGCCGGATGCTTACGGTCGTGGTCGTATCATTGGTGACTACCGTCGCGTAGCACTGTACGGTATCGACTTCCTGATGAAAGACAAATTCGCTCAGTTCAACTCTCTGCAGAGCAAACTGGAAAACGGCGAAGACCTGGAAGCAACAATCCGTCTGCGTGAAGAAATCTCTGAGCAGCACCGTGCTCTGGGCCAGATCAAAGAAATGGCTGCTAAATATGGCTGCGATATCTCTGGTCCTGCTAAAAATGCTCAAGAAGCCATTCAGTGGACTTACTTCGGCTACCTGGCTGCGGTTAAATCTCAGAACGGCGCTGCAATGTCCTTCGGTCGTGTATCCACCTTCCTGGATGCATTCATCGAACGTGACCTGAAAGCTGGCACCATCACTGAGCTTGAAGCACAGGAAATGATTGACCACCTGGTCATGAAACTGCGTATGGTTCGCTTCCTGCGTACCCCTGAGTATGATGAGCTGTTCTCTGGTGACCCAATCTGGGCGACCGAATCTATCGCCGGTATGGGTGTAGATGGCCGTACTCTGGTTACCAAATCTAGCTACCGTTTCCTGAACACCCTGTACACCATGGGGCCGTCTCCGGAGCCGAACATCACTATTCTGTGGTCTGAAAAACTGCCACTGAACTTCAAGAAGTTCGCAGCTAAAGTTTCCATCGATACCTCTTCTCTGCAATACGAGAACGATGATCTGATGCGCCCTGACTTCAACAATGATGACTACGCAATTGCTTGCTGCGTAAGCCCAATGATTGTTGGTAAGCAAATGCAGTTCTTCGGTGCTCGCGCTAACCTTGCGAAAACCATGCTGTATGCAATCAACGGCGGCGTTGATGAAAAACTGAAACTGCAGATCGGTCCTAAAGAAGCGCCAATCATGGCTGACGTTCTGGACTACGATAACGTTCTTGACCGTCTTGATCACTTCATGGACTGGTTGGCTAAACAGTACGTCACCGCGCTGAACATCATTCACTACATGCATGATAAGTACAGCTACGAAGCGTCTCTGATGGCTCTGCATGACCGTGACGTTGTTCGCACTATGGCTTGTGGTATCGCGGGTCTGTCTGTTGCAGCTGACTCCCTGTCTGCAATCAAGTATGCGAAAGTTAAACCTATTCGTGACGAAGACGGCCTGGCTGTAGACTTCGAAATCGAAGGCGAATACCCAATGTTCGGTAACAACGATTCTCGCGTAGATGATATCGCTGTTGACCTGGTAGAACGTTTCATGAAGAAAATTCAGAAACTGACTACTTACCGTAACGCTATCCCGACTCAGTCTGTTCTGACCATCACCTCTAACGTGGTTTATGGTAAGAAAACTGGTAACACCCCAGACGGTCGTCGTGCTGGCGCTCCATTCGGTCCAGGTGCTAACCCAATGCACGGTCGTGACCAGAAAGGTGCTGTTGCCTCTCTGACTTCCGTTGCTAAACTGCCGTTTGCTTACGCTAAAGATGGTATTTCTTATACCTTCTCTATCGTTCCTAACGCACTGGGTAAAGACGACGAAGTTCGTAAAACTAACCTCGCGGGTCTGATGGATGGTTACTTCCACCACGAAGCGTCCATCGAAGGTGGTCAACACCTGAACGTGAACGTAATGAACCGTGAAATGCTGCTGGACGCGATGGAAAATCCTGAGAAATATCCTCAGCTGACCATTCGTGTTTCTGGTTAC
This sequence comes from Buttiauxella brennerae ATCC 51605, assembly GCF_001654925.1. Lineage (GTDB taxonomy): Bacteria > Pseudomonadota > Gammaproteobacteria > Enterobacterales > Enterobacteriaceae > Buttiauxella > Buttiauxella brennerae. The sequence continues at coordinate 617,652 of NZ_LXER01000006.1, read as the reverse complement.
GCAGTACGTTTTAACTCCCTGACTAAAGAACAACAGCAGGATGTTATTACCCGTACCTTCACTCAAACCATGTAATTCACGGTTTGTCTGAAAAGGCGTAGAATACAAGGCTCCACCTCGGTGGGGCCTTTTCTTTGTGAAGAATCGGTTTTGCAAGATAACTGCTACGTTTAAGGTATTACCCAAAATAGTTCATGTTGCAGCCAACACCCCTGCAATTTGAAGTATGAAGGGTATCTTGCAAAATTGATTCGACGTGGCATACAGACCACGCTCAACCAGGCTGATGCCTTTGCGCATCAACCAATACTGGAGATAACACCGCAATGTCAGTAATTGGCCGAATTCACTCCTTTGAATCCTGCGGTACCGTGGATGGTCCCGGTATTCGTTTTATTACCTTTTTCCAGGGCTGCCTGATGCGCTGCCTGTATTGCCACAACCGCGATACATGGGATACGCACGGTGGCAAAGAAGTCAGTGTTGAAGAGCTGATGAAAGAAGTGGTGACCTATCGCCACTTTATGAACGCATCTGGTGGTGGTGTAACAGCCTCCGGTGGCGAAGCAATTCTGCAAGCTGAGTTTGTGCGTGACTGGTTCCGTGCTTGTCGCACAGAAGGCATTCATACTTGCCTCGATACCAACGGTTTTGTGCGCCGCTACGATCCGGTAATTGATGAATTGCTGGAAGTAACCGATCTGGTCATGCTCGATTTGAAACAGATGAACGACGAAATCCACCAGAATCTGGTTGGTGTCTCGAACCATCGCACACTCGAATTTGCACGCTACCTTTCGGATAAAAACGTCAACGTCTGGATTCGCTATGTTGTGGTACCTGGCTGGTCTGACGATGATGACTCAGCACACCGCCTGGGTGAGTTCACGCGCGATATGGGCAACGTCGAGAAAATCGAATTATTGCCATACCACGAGCTGGGCAAGCACAAATGGGTGGCGATGGGTGAAGAGTACAAACTTGATGGCGTGCACCCGCCGAAGAAAGAGACCATGGAACGTGTAAAAGGCATTCTGGAACAGTATGGTCACAAAGTGATGTACTAAGTTTTAAACATCCGGCTAGCCGTTTCATGCAAAAGCCCCTTCTGCGACTGCGAGGGGCTTTTTTGTATATTTAATTCAGGCGTGAGCAATGGGCGTTGAATGAGGCCCGGCTTTGCGCAGCAGCATCAGTAAGTAAACGAACGCCACACCGGCAATCATAACGAACAGCAGACTATCCGAATAACTTTGCATCAGCATTGAGGTAAACGTTGGCCCAAGCAAACTCCCCACGGTGTAACTGAGTAACAGCGCCTGGTTCATCGCGACTAATTGATGATGCTCAACACGTTCGCAAGCCCATGCCATTGCCACCGGGTAGAGCGTGAAACCGGCCGCTCCCAGCACAAACAATGTTGGGCCCATGGCTGCATTGGTCAGCATCGCCAGGCAACCCAGAATCACAATAAACACCTGAACACGTAGCACCAGTAAACGGCCAAAACGATCCGCCAGGCGCCCTACTGGCCACTGCCCCACGATACCGGCACTGACCATTACCGCCATCCAGAAACCAATACCGGCATCACTTACGCCCTTGTGGTTTAAATACAGCGGCATTAACCCATAAAGAGAACCGAGAACAATCCCTGAAATAATACAGCCATTCACACCAAGGCGCGCATGGCGCAGGCGTAGCATTGGCCAGACAGGCGTCGCTTCCTGGTTTTCACTGCGGTCATTAACAATGCGGGTAAACAACAATGGAAGAATCGCGGTAAGAATAAGCGCTGTCACCCATGGCAGAACGCTGGCTAAATCTGTCGGCATTTTGCTGATCATCAGTTGCCCCAGAACCGTACCAACGTAATAAACCATCATATAGGCCGCCAACAGGCGCCCGCGGTTGCGAGAAGTACCGCTGCACATCAACGCGCTTTCCACTACCACCCAAATCATCGCACAGCCGATGCCGGCGATGAAACGCCACATCATCCAGCTCCAGAAACCTGTCATTAAACCCAGACCGACACAGCCTGCAGCAAAAATCAGCGATGCGAGATAGTAACTACGGTTGAATCCGTGGCGTTTAATCAGCCACCCGGTAATCAATGTACCCAGTAAGTTTCCGGCAAAATACGACGAACCCACCATCCCAACCTGCCAGGTTGGAAGATTTCCATGGGCTAACCAAAGTGGAACCAGCGTATTTAAAACCGCTATCGCCAGGGTCAAAAGCATCAGACCACAGAGCAAAAGCATCACTGGCCGGGTATAGGTGGACATGTAAAAACCGCGAGGAAGAGAATAATTTGTGCGCATCATGCCACCGGGAAAAGGATTGTCAATCCAGTGGTAACGGGGCCTCGCACGATTTGAAAGACGTCGATTTGAAAAACTTATCCAACTTTTGAACGAAGCGCTTTATAAAAAAGCTATCTCTCTGTTTTTGATGGAATCAGCGTTTGGAAGGCGAAGCGGATTAGATGAAAAATTTCATGATGAATCAGATGAAATTTTCTTATGTGAAGAGGAAAGAATGCGCCCGAAGGCGCATCCAGTATCAGCTGGCGATCGCCATACCCACAGTCATATGCAGACCATAGAACACACCACGGCCAATCAACTCACCAGCAATGACCAGAACAAAGGCAAATGTCAGAACCGCCGGGCTTGCCACCCTACCTTTCATTTGCGGGAGCACCCAGCAGATTAATGCAGCAACCAGCACCAGTAAACGCCAGGACATTAACGCACCGTATTCAGGAACCAGTGCTGATGCCTGCGCAATGGAACTGTGAATTGTTGCCAGTTCCATCCCCTGCATCATCACCACTACGCTGCTTGCCACAACCGCCAGTAACGAAATCGCCGGGAGAATACGCATTCCCCAACCCGTTACGCCCGCGACCCGCAGCAACAAATAACCCAGTAATGGCCCGCCAATAAACATTGTCAGGAAGAAACTGAGGGGCGTGTAAACGCTATACCAGGTCGGCACAGTATCAATCAGGTAAACTTTGCACATCATCCAGACGAAGAAAACACCCAGAACCATCGTCAGGACCATCCAGATTTTACCCAACGTCTGCGGCATTTTGCCCAGCACAGTAATCAGCCACCAGAAACCACCCACCGCGAAGAACACCGAACCGCTGGCAATTTCATTACTCAATGCTGAATCACCCATTCGATTCAGAGAGTTAAAGGCGCGAAGTGGCGAGCCAAGGTGCAAGACTGAAGCCATAAAACCAATGCCCATCAACACCCACAGCACGATCATTGCCCAATGCACACGCTTTTGCTGTACACGGTCGGAAACACCGGTCAGCAATGCTAATGCCATAACAATAAAACCACCCGCGACACACTGCCCCAAAACCGTAAAGACCATTAGCGGCCATTCATGCCATCCGTTGCCCATCTCACACCTCCTTCGGGTTAGCCAGATAACCGGTTTTATCCCCACAAGGGCGGCTGTTGGCGTTGGGTTTAATGACGATATTTGGCTTAGTAAAATGTGCTGATGGCAGTGGTGCGATAGCCGCCTGCTCACCATATTTTTTACGCAGTTCGTCAATTGGGGCCATATCTAATGCGCGTAGCGGGCAGGATTCAACACAGATGGGTTTCTTGCCCTCAGCGATGCGTGAGTAACAGCCATCGCACTTCGTCATGTGTCCTTTTTCTGCGTTGTACTGTGGTGCACCGTATGGGCAGGCCATATGGCAATAACGGCAGCCAATGCACACATCTTCGTTAACCACGACAAAGCCGTCTTCACGTTTATGCATCGCACCACTCGGGCAGACCTTGGTACAAGCCGGGTCTTCGCAATGGTTACAGGCAATCGACAGATAATAGGCAAACACGTTTTGCTGCCAGACACCGTTATCTTCCTGCCAGTCACCACCGGCATATTCATAAATGCGGCGGAAGCTGACATCCGGGCCTAAGTTTTTGTAGTCTTTGCAGGCCAGCTCGCAAGTTTTGCAGCCCGTGCAGCGGCTGGAGTCTATGTAAAATCCGTATTGGGTTGTCATCAGCTATTCCTTACGCCTTCTCGACCTGGACGAGGTTACTGTGGGATGGGTTACCTTTCGCCAGTGGCGATGGTCGCTGGGTGGTCAATACGTTGATGCAACCAGCATGGTCAACTTTGTTGGCATCCGGGCTGTACCATGCCCCTTCCCCCATTGCGACGACACCAGGGATAATGCGTGGCGTGACTTTCGCGTTGATGTGAACCTCACCGCGCCCGTTGAAAATGCGCACCATGTCACCGTTTTTAACCCCACGTTGCTGGGCATCAATCGGGTTGATCCACATTTCCTGGCGGCATGCCGCTTTCAACACTTCTACGTTTCCGTAAGTTGAGTGGGTACGCGCCTTGTAGTGGAAGCCGGTCATTTGCAATGGCCATTTTTCTGCTAATGGATCGCCGAAGTTTTCGAAGCCCGCGCTGTAAACCGGCAGCGGATCGATGACATCTCCTTCATTCAATTGCCACGTGGCCGCAATTTCTGCCAGTTGCTCAGAATAAATTTCAATTTTCCCGGATGGCGTGGTCAGTGGATTGGCTTTCGGATCTTCACGGAACGCTTTATAGGCTACGTGGTGCCCTTCAGGATCGCGCTGCTTGAAGATGCCAATTTTGCGGAATTCGTCAAAGCTCGGCAGTGCCGGAATCGCTTCCTGAGATTGTTGGTATAAATGACGCATCCAGCCTTCTTGCGTGCGGCCTTCAGTGAACTGCGGCTCAACACCCATGCGTTTTGCCAGCTCGGTGGTCATTTCGTAGATTGTTTTGCACTCAAAACGCGGTTTGATTGCCTGATCGGCAAAAATCACATAGGCCATGTTGCCGCATGACGCATCGAGGCAGAAGTCCATTTGCTCAGACGCGGTGCAGTCCGGCAACAGAATATCGGCGTATTTAGCCGATGAAGTCATGTGGTTATCAATAACCACAATCATTTCGCATTTCTTGTCGTCTTGCAGGATATCGTGGGTACGGTTAATTTCTGAGTGCTGGTTAATCAGGCAGTTACTGGCATAGTTCCAGACCATTTTGATTGGCACATAAAGCTTATCTTTGCCGCGCACACCGTCGCGAGTTGCGGTCATTTCTGGGCCGCGTTCGATGGCATCCGTCCACAAGAACATCGAAATACTGGTTTGCACCGGGTTTTCCAGTGTCGGCATACGCACAAATGGCAGGCTATAAGAACCTTCTCGAGCACCGCTGTTACCGCCATTTATTCCCACATTCCCCGTCAGGATCGACAGCATAGCGATGGCGCGTGAAACCAGTTCACCATTTGAGTGGCGCTGTGGCCCCCAGCCCTGGCTTATAAAAGCAGGTTTAGCGGTGGCGATTTCGCGCGCCAGCTTAATAATGCGCTCAGCAGGAATACCGGTGATTTGTGCCGCCCATTGCGGTGTTTTCGCCACACCATCAGCACCTTCGCCAAGAATATAAGCCTTGTAGTGGCCGTTAGTTGGGGCTGTTTTTGGTAGCGTTGTTTCGTCGTAACCGACGCAGTATTTATCCAGGAACGGCTGATCGACCAGATTTTCATTGATCATCACCCAGGCAAGCGCGGAGATAAGCGCGGTATCAGTACCCGGACGAATTGGAATCCACTCATCTTCACGCCCGGCACCGGTATCGGTGTAACGCGGATCGATGATAATCATGCGAGCATTGGATTTTTCGCGTGCCTGCTCAAGATAGTAAGTCACCCCGCCGCCGCTCATACGCGTTTCGCCAGGGTTATTACCAAACAGAACGACTAACTTGCTGTTTTCAATATCTGACGGGCTGTTGCCGTCTGCCCAACCACCGTAGGTGTAATTCAGGCCAGCGGCAATCTGTGCTGTAGAGTAATCACCATAATGATTGAGATAACCGCCGCAGCAGTTCATCAAACGGGCGATTAATGTTGACCCTGGTGGCCAGGAGCGGGTCATGGTGCCACCCAGCGTACCGGTGCCGTAATTCAGGTAAATAGCTTCGTTGCCGTACTCTTTGATGATGCCTTTCATGCTATTGGCGATGGTATCGTAGGCTTCATCCCAACTGATGCGTTCAAACTTCCCTTCACCACGAGCGCCAACGCGCTTCATCGGGTATTTCAGGCGATCGGCATTATAGACACGACGGCGCATTGAACGGCCACGCAGGCAGGCGCGAACCTGATGCAGACCTTCATAATCATCATTACCGGTATTGTCGGTCTCAACGTATTTGATTTCGCCATCAACCACATGCATGCGTAGTGGGCAACGGCTGCCACAGTTGACCGTACAGGCGCTCCAGGCCACTTTTCCAGCGGCGGGAACGGTGTCAGCGGCAGTCTGGGCAAAAGCCAGGCGGCTAAAGGGAAGTGTTAATGCGCCACTCGCAGCGGCAAGCCCACCGATAGCCGTGGTTTGCACCAGCTTACGGCGACTCACTTTCGCGTTCAGAACCGCATCAGTAGTTTTATCTTTCATAATGACCCACTTGTTTCATGCTCACATTTAAACAAGCCGGCAGTGGATACTCTGGGGGAAAGTACGGCCCACGCATCCATTGCTCAGCCAAAAGAGAAAGGAGTGTCTTAATTTGTGTCAGTACCACGACTGACAGCCTGGTTACGTCATGTAACGCCACGCCGCCAAATGATAAGAGTACTGAATGAGTTGTATTAGTAATCATCACTCGCTTTCTGCAGGCGATGATACTCATATAGGGGTATTTGTTATTGTCGGGAGTCAATAAACGCAGATTGTCTGTGGGAATGAGAATTTTTACGTAATAAAAAAGCGCCCGCAGGCGCTTTTCAGGAATTAAATAGCACTAATACATTAGCCGATGTACTCAAGCCCTTTCATGTAAGGACGCAATACTTCAGGAACTTCGATACGGCCATCTGCTTGCTGGTAGTTTTCCAGTACCGCAACCAGTGTGCGACCGACAGCCAGACCAGAACCGTTCAGGGTATGCACCAGACGGGTTTTCTTGTCTGCTTTGCTGCGGCAGCGAGCCTGCAAACGACGCGCCTGGAAATCCCACATGTTTGAACAAGAAGAGATTTCACGGTAAGTATCTTGCGCCGGTAACCAGACTTCGAGATCGTAGGTTTTAGCCGAGCCGAAACCGATATCGCCACTGCACAGCAGCACTTTACGGTATGGCAGACCCAACAATTGCAGCACTTTCTCAGCGTGCCCAGTCAGCTCTTCCAGCGCATCCATCGAGTCTTCAGGGCGTACAATCTGCACCATCTCGACTTTATCGAACTGGTGCTGACGAATCAGACCACGGGTGTCACGACCGTAAGAACCCGCTTCTGAACGGAAGCATGGGGTATGCGCGGTCATTTTCAGCGGCAGATCATCTTCATCGAGAATTTCGTCACGCACCAGGTTGGTCAACGGCACTTCCGCAGTTGGGATCAACGCATAGTTGCTGCTGCCGGCTTCTTCATCCAATGGACGAGTATGGAACAAGTCGCCGCCAAATTTTGGCAACTGACCCGTACCGTACAGCGTTTCATGGTTCACCAGGTACGGGACATAGTTCTCAATATAACCATGCTGCTCAGTATGCAGATCAAGCATGAACTGGCTCAAGGCGCGGTGCAGACGAGCGATTTGCCCTTGCATCACAACAAAACGAGCACCGGTCAGTTTAACCGCAGATGCGAAATCCAGGCCTTTAGCCATTTCGCCCAGCGTCACGTGGTCACGTACTTCAAAATCGAATTTACGCGGCTCACCCCAGCGGCAGATTTCAACGTTTTCGCTGTCATCTTTACCCATAGGTACGCAATCGTCAGGAATGTTAGGCAGCGTCAGCGCGATGTCGCGGATTTCTACCAGCAAGGCATCAAGCTCAGTTTTCGCTGCATCCAGATCTTCACCCAACTGGTTGACTCGCAAACGCAGTGGCTCAATATCTTCCCCGCGTGCTTTCGCCTGGCCGATGGATTTCGATCGCGAGTTACGCTCAGCCTGCAGATTTTCAGTTTTGACCTGCAATACTTTACGACGCTCTTCTAAAGAGCGCAGCGTTTCTACATCCAGCTTGAAGCCTCGGCGTGCCAGTTTTTCAGCGACTGCGTCTGGCTCTGTACGCAGCAGATTGGGATCGAGCATGCTTATCCTGTGCTTATCGAATTAAATGAAGGGGATGCGGTCACAGCCTGCAACCGCATAGATAGTCTTGCTAACCTTACCGCAACGTCTGCTTTAGCGGTAGCGTTTTGTCGGGCTATTTTGATCCTGTTCAGCAAGCCAGGCGAGCTTTTCGCCAATCTTGCCTTCAAGACCTCTGTTTGTCGGCCGATAATAGCGTGTTTGTGCCATTTCCTGCGGGAAGTAGACCTCGCCGGAAGCATAGGCATTGGGTTCGTCGTGAGCATAACGATACTCCTGACCGTACCCCATCTCTTTCATCAGCTTGGTTGGCGCATTGCGAAGATGGACAGGAACGTCGTAATCCGGGCGTTCACGGGCATCCGCCATGGCCGCCTTGAATGCTGTATAAACCGCATTACTTTTCGGCGCACAGGCCAGATAGACAATCGCCTGAGCGATAGCACGCTCACCTTCGGCAGGGCCTACGCGGGTAAAGCAATCCCAGGCAGAAACAGCGACCTGCATGCCACGGGGGTCAGCATTACCGACATCTTCCGAGGCAATCGCCAGCAAACGGCGAGCGACATACAAAGGGTCGCCACCTGCGGTGATAATACGCGCATACCAGTACAAAGCCGCATCTGGCGAAGACCCCCGCACCGACTTATGAAGAGCGGAAATGAGATCGTAGAAACGGTCACCTTTGTTATCAAAGCGCGCACTGCGTTCCCCTGCGATTTCGGTCAAAAGAGCAATTTGTAGAACGCGGTTGCCGCTCGCATCGGTTTCCGCCATATCCGCCATCATTTCCAGCGTATTTAATGCACGCCTGGCATCGCCGTTGACCAGTTCTGCAATAGCAAGACGCGTGTCTGCGGGCAAGACGATGTTTTGCCCGCCATAGCCACGCGCAGAATCGCTCATCGCCTGGCTCAAGACTTTTTCAATGTCTTCCGTGGTCAGCGATTTAAGCAAATAAACGCGTGCGCGCGAAAGCAGCGCTGAGTTCAGCTCAAATGATGGGTTTTCTGTGGTTGCGCCAATAAATGTAATCGTGCCGTCTTCAATGTGCGGCAAAAAAGCATCTTGCTGGCTTTTGTTGAAGCGATGGACTTCGTCGACAAATAGAATCGTTCGCCGCCCGGCGTTGCGATTCTGGCGCGCACGCTCTATGGCTTCGCGGATTTCTTTGACACCTGAAGTGACAGCCGAAATGCGTTCTACATCGGCGTCAGCATAGTGAGCAATCACTTCAGCCAGCGTAGTTTTGCCCGTGCCAGGCGGCCCCCATAGAATCATCGAATGGAGATGCCCTGCTTCGATGGCTTTCGGAAGTGGTTTGCCTGGAGCGAGCAGATGCTGTTGGCCGATGTACTGCGCGAGGTTCTCCGGCCGCATACGCGCGGCCAGAGGTTTGAAGGCATTCTCAGAAAAATCGAGCGACAGGTTGCTCACTCATACCTCTACTTACGTTGGTCGTCCACCGTCACGCCAGCAGGCGGGGTAAACGTAAACTTGCTCATATCCACCGCACCATTTTGCTGGGTTTTCAGCGCATAGCTGCTGCGTTGATCATCTTGCTCAATTGCGCTGAACTGATGGATAGTCCCGTCGCGCCCGACGTTGATAGTGAACTGTTTGAGGTTACCGGCGCTGGTTTTTGGCGTCAGCACAAAATCATCACCGCTTTGTTTGATGTTGTATTGCTGCCAGTCACTGCTCTGGTTACGGGCAATCAGCATAAACGGCGTATTGCCGGTCGCATCTTTCAACCAGGTTGCGCTAACCTGCTCAACGAACGGGTTGTAGAACCACAATGTTTTGCCATCAGAAACCAGAATGCTTTCATCAGGCTGAGTCATGTGCCAGTTGAACAGGTTTGGGCGCTTAACCCACAAATCACCCTGGCCTTCCTGAACAGCTGCACCACTGCCATCAGTGACCTTCTGGGTGAAGCTGGCGTGGAAGCTGCTGACTTTATCCAGACGAGTTTTCAGGTCGCCTGCGGCATCAGCCCAGGCAGCGGTTGCTGTAAGAGCAGTCAACAAAGCACAAGTAATAGCGATTTTTTTCATTATGATCCCTTAAAATTCATGCACCACAAAGCGACTGCACTGTGGCATTTCTGCTGCACACTCTAGTCGAGAGCCAATCAGGTGCAACAGAAGAAAAAGCTGATTTTCCGGTAATTTACCCATCTTTGCAAAAGAGCCGCAACCACCACTCTTTTGCACAGGGTTACTCAAATGGCGGTGGTGCAAGCACTTCGCGGTTACCGTTATGCCCCTGTGGACTCACGATACCCTGCGCTTCCATCTGTTCAACGATTCGCGCCGCACGGTTATAACCGATACGGAACTGGCGCTGAACACCAGAAATTGAGGCTTTACGCTTTTCAACCACAAACGCGACAGCCTGATCAAATAACGGATCGAGTTCTTCATCACCGTCAAGACCGCCCCCTGCACCGCCTTCACTTTCGGTATCTGAAGTAATACCGGTGATATATTGTGGGCGTCCACGCGCTTTCCAGTCCTGAACCACTGCATGCACTTCCTGGTCACGAACAAACGCGCCATGCACACGCACTGGCAGTGTAGAGTTTGGCGCGGAATAGAGCATATCCCCCATCCCCAGCAGTGACTCGGCACCGGCCTGGTCAAGAATGGTGCGGGAGTCAATTTTGCTCGACACGGTAAACGCCACACGCGTAGGAATGTTAGCTTTAATCAAGCCGGTAATGACGTCTACCGATGGGCGCTGAGTCGCCAGCACTAAGTGGATGCCCGCAGCACGCGCTTTCTGTGCCAGACGCGCAATCAACTCTTCCACTTTCTTACCAACCGTCATCATCAGGTCAGCAAACTCATCCACCAGCACGACGATATACGGCAGCTTTTCAAGCATTGGATGGGAAACTTCCATGCTGTCGCCCGGTTTCCAGAATGGATCCGGAATCGGACGGCCCATGCGTTCAGCTTCCAGGACACGCTCGTTGTAACCCGCCAGATTTCGCACGCCTAGCGCAGACATCAGCTTATAGCGGCGTTCCATTTCATTGACGCTCCAGCGCAATGCATTGGCAGCATCTTTCATATCTGTTACGACTTCCGTTAACAGATGTGGAATGCCTTCATATACAGACAGCTCAAGCATTTTCGGGTCGATCATAATAAAGCGGACATCTTCCGGTGTCGCTTTATACAGCATGCTGAGGATCATGGCGTTGACGCCAACAGACTTACCGGAACCGGTCGTACCGGCCACCAACAAGTGCGGCATTTTTGCCAGATCGGCAATCACGGGCTCACCACCAATGTCTTTACCTAACACCACTGTCAGCGGAGAAGTACTTTCACGGAATTTGGCACAATCCAACACTTCGCGCAGGTAAACGGTCTGGCGCTTTTTGTTTGGTAATTCCAGGCCAACATAGGGTTTACCCGGAATCACCTCTACAACACGCACCGCAACAGTCGACAACGAACGCGCAAGGTCACGAGACAGGTTAGAAATACGCGCAGCTTTAACACCAGGTGCCAGATCAAGCTCAAAGCGCGTGATTACCGGGCCTGGAGAGTAATCCACCACATCGGCTTTAATACGATAATCTGCCAGACGAGCTTCAACCAGGCGTGCCATTTGCTCAAGAGCAAAGGTATCTACTGGCTCAACTTCCGCAGGTGGCGAAGTCAGTAAGTCCAGTGATGGCAGTGGCGTAGTTGGGCGCTGTAACGGGCGATCGTCACCATTACGCATCAAGAAAGGATGAATCAAACTTTCATGTATTTGCGCCTGCGGTGCGGCAACTGGCGCAGAAGGTGCTGGCGGTTGCTGAACATTTGGCTGCGGCGCTGCTGCCTGCCAATTTTGTGGCGGTGCAACGGGAACAGGTTCTTCAACCATGCCAGGCGTAAACAATGGTTCGCTCGGCCCGTCGTTTACCAGGGTTTTCATTGGTGAGAAATCAAAATCATCCAGTGAGAACGGCACATTGTTTTGCTGTTGTTGATTCGGTTGATGTTGAGTCGGTTGCTGCTGAGGGGCGGAATAACGCTGCTGTTGCTGTGCCGCAAACTGGCGCGCTAATTCAGCCTGTTCAGCCTCATCTTCATCTTGTTGCAAAGAGTCATCTTCATACTCTTCGCCATAACGCTGCTGCTGTTGAGCTGCAAACTGGCGAGCAAGCTCATGTTGTTCAATTTCTTCCGCGTCGTCAGCATAATCGTCTTCGATATCCATATCATTCTGGCGACGAGCCTCTTCTTCAGCCATACGCTGAGAAGGCAACTTGATACCGTAGGAAGCAAGTTCGCGACGAGTCGGTACGCGCACGCGATTTGGACGCGGCAACTGTGGGCCAATTCCCTCTTTAATCTGAGGTCGTGGCGCATCGCTTGCTATGCTAAACACCGGGCTAAAGGCCGCAGCCGCACCAGCAACTTTCGCTGCGTCTTTAACACCTTGTGGCATAGATGGCGCGGCCACTACCGGAACTTCAGGCACTACGCTTGCAACACCCTGAGGCATGCCCGGAGCTTCAAAGCGTGAAGAATCGGTTACAGATGTTGATGCAAAAGCAGGAGAACTGTCATAACCGTAAGGATCAGGTTTTGGCTCATTAACGGGCTGATACCATGCAGCCAGTTGTTCACGCTCACGAGCACGTTTCGCTTCGACTTCTTCAAAATGATAGATAGGCGGGCGTACGGCCGGTTTTATCTCTTCAACCGGCTCAGGCTCAGCAACAGGCTGAATCGGAGTTGGGTCGTAATAAATTGGCTGAAGCGGAGCCTGCTCAACAACAGGTTGCACCATTTCTGGCTCTGACCAATGGCTGGTCACCTGTTGCGGGTTGTGCTGTTCCGCGGTACGAGGCGCGTGATAACTTTCTGGTGTCGGCGCAAGCACAGGCTCAGGCGTCACCGTTGTCGGTGCCGGTTGCCAGGCAATGGACGGAGTTTCTACCACTTCCGGCGCAGGCGTGGCGACAGGAGACACGGTAGCTGTTGGCATCACCGGCGCGGCGTAAGCTGGGTTCGCCATAGCGGCCGCAGCAGCGACTGGCGCAACGATAGACTGCCCGTGTAATAACGGATCGTACTCATCGTTTTCCGGCAGCGTTGCTTTATTACCCGAGAACAGTACGTCATCTTCCGGCAGAGTCGCTTTGTTTGGCGAGAACAGCACATCATCCTCGGCATCATCCATACGCTTGCCAGAAAACAGCGCTGAGTCTGTTTTACGTGCGTTTGGATTGGCGAATTTTTCTGAGATACGCTGCTTGCGGGCCAGTGCGCCACGCAAAATACGTGCGCGACGAGACTCACGCTTTTCTACTGCTGGCGCGTGCTCTTCACTATGCTCTGCTTCTTCATCGTAATCATCGTCCTGCCAGGTGTTATCCCGGCGCGTACGGTTGCTGGCGAAAGTCAGAACGCTCAATGTTGCGCTGCCAATTTTCTCAGCAATGCTGACCCATGACCAACCCGTAAACAGGGTTAAACCTGCCGCCCATACGCACAGTAATGCGATTGTGCCGCCGCTGCTGTTAAGCAAAGGCATCATGGCGGTGCTCAGCAAACTGCCGATAACGCCACCAGAGGCAAAATACCAGATGTCATCGGCGTTAATTGCGGCAAGGCCACAAGCAGTGAGCACCATCGCCAGTACACCAATAAGGCGCATAGACACGGCGAAATAATCGATGAACTCTTCGCTATCTCTGTTGCGGAAAGTGAACCAACACGCACCGATAATGATGACCGGAATGGTGTAGGCCATTACGCCAAAGATGAACAGCAAAGTGTCAGCCATCCACGCCCCCGGCATTCCACCTAAATTATGAATAGGTTCGTGCCATGCGGTTTGTGACCAACTGGGATCGGAAGGATTAAAACTGAGCAACGCCACCATCAAATAGACGGCAAAAATGGCAACAAGGAGCAGTAAGGCTTCTAATGCCCGACGCCCGCTGCTGAGTTTTCTCAATGTAACTTCTTTTTCTTCGGTGTATTCCTGGCTCAAGTAAGACTCTCCAGGTCCTTAATAACTATGGAGAGCAACAGTGCCGGGCATTCCCGGCACTGTTGCTGTATGAATTACCAGGAGTGTAACCAAAATACGCAGATTTTGCACCTGGCCCGTGTTAACGGGTCTTAATAACCAGACGATTGCTCTGTTTGACCTCTTCCATGACCACATAGGTACGGGTATCGTTCACACCCGGCAGTCGCAACAAGGTTTCGCCTAGTAGTTTGCGGTACGCTGACATATCAGGCACGCGGGTTTTCAACAGGTAGTCGAAATCACCGGATACCAAATGACATTCTTGAATTTCTTCAAGTTTTTGAACAGCGGCGTTAAATTGCTCAAACACATCCGGTGCGCCACGATTCAGAGTAATCTCAACAAAAACCAGAAGTGATGCATCCAGATAATGCGGGTTCAGCAGAGCTGTGTAGCCCTGAATGAAACCCTGTCGTTCCAGGCGACGCACGCGCTCAAGGCACGGAGTCGGTGAAAGCCCTACTCGCTTCGAAAGCTCGACGTTGGAAATACGTCCATCCTTCTGCAGCTCGTTTAGAATGTTACGATCGATGCGGTCGAGATCTTTGCCAGGGCGCTTCTTACTATCTACCATTATTATTGTCTCTCTGTGTTCCTTCCTTCACCTGCCATAACCCGGGCAACGTCAATGTTCCGAGTGTACGTGAGAAGACCGGTGCCCAATGGCCGCCATCGACATCACTCATAGCGTCTGTCCACGACATGAGTAAATTTCAATAACCCGGTAAAATTGCATCAGGTATGCGTGATTATTTTACAGCTCTCACACCAAATGTTTTTCTTCCTCGAATGTTTTCGCAAATGCTTAGCGGATTGTCAAAGCAAAACATCGAAATTTAGTGGAACGTGCCATATATCCGGGGCAGTTGACGATTATTCATCACTTTACCTGCGTGACTAATTACCCTGTTCAGGTGGATTTTTATGCGCTTTCAGTGAATTGTTCTACGGCTGATTGAGTACAGCTATTGCACATATAGTTAACAAAATCGCTGCACCCTTTTTTTACCCCGCCAAATTCCCTACAATCCCTCGATTGTCTGCCAACGAACAATGAGGATCTCATGGGCACCGCTAAACACAGTAAATTGCTAATTCTTGGCTCCGGCCCTGCGGGCTACACCGCAGCAGTCTATGCGGCACGCGCCAACCTCAAACCTGTTCTGATTACCGGAATGGAAAAAGGTGGCCAACTGACCACAACGACCGAAGTTGAGAACTGGCCGGGTGATCCTAACGACCTGACTGGCCCCGCGTTAATGGAACGTATGCACGAACATGCGGCCAAATTCGAAACAGAAATTCTGTTTGATCACATCTCTAAAGTTGATCTACAAAATCGTCCGTTCCGTCTGACGGGCGACAGTGGTGAATACACATGCGACGCGTTGATCATTGCAACCGGCGCGTCTGCCCGCTATCTGGGTCTGCCTTCTGAAGAAGCCTTCAAAGGCCGTGGTGTTTCTGCCTGTGCGACTTGTGATGGTTTCTTCTACCGTAACCAAAAAGTGGCGGTCATCGGTGGTGGTAACACAGCCGTTGAAGAAGCACTTTACCTGGCAAACATCGCCTCTGAAGTGCATTTGATTCACCGCCGCGACAGTTTCCGCGCCGAAAAAATCCTGATCAATCGTCTGATGGAGAAGGTGAAGAACGGCAATATCGTGCTGCACACGAACCGAACTCTGGATGAAGTGACTGGCGATCAGATGGGTGTAAACGGCCTGCGTCTGCGCGATGCGCATAATACGGATCAGACTGAAGAGTTAGAAGTTGCAGGTCTGTTTGTCGCCATCGGTCACAGCCCGAACACGGCGATTTTTGCTGACCAGTTAGAACTGGAAAATGGCTATATCAAAGTCCAGTCCGGTATCCACGGCAACGCCACACAAACCAGCATCCCAGGCGTGTTTGCCGCAGGTGATGTCATGGACCATATCTACCGCCAGGCGATTACCTCTGCTGGCACGGGTTGTATGGCTGCACTAGATGCTGAGCGCTACCTGGACGGACTTGCCGAACAGAATAAGTAACTCTCACAGCCCATAGCGGTAGTTTGAAGATACGTAAAGGCGACTGAATAGGTCGCCTTTCTTTTGCCTGCGTTGTAACATTGCCCGCAAATTTTGCCTGATAATTCATTATTCCCAATGGATTTCAGGATGCAGCTAATACTCCTGCAACCTGAGAGATGATGGGCATATCAACCTGCACTGGCAACCATGAATAAAACCCGTCAACAAGAACTTAGCCGCTGGCTAAAAACACAAAGTGTCCTTTCGCGCCGCTGGCTGGGACTATCCCGTTTTCTGGGGCTGGTCAGTGGGCTATTAATTGTCGCTCAGGCCTGGATTTTAGCCCGAATGCTGCAACACATGATCATGGAGAACATCCCTCGCGAAGCGCTGCTGATGCTGTTCATTATCCTGATCCTCATTTTCGTGTTGCGTGCATGGGTCGTGTGGTTGCGTGAAAAAGTCGGCTTCTATGCCGGTTTGCACATAAGGCAGGAAATACGCCGTAAAGTGCTCGATCGCGTTCATGAAGCGGGACCCGCATGGATTCAGGGCAAGCCCGTGGGTAGCTGGGCTACGCTGGTACTGGAACAAATTGAAGATATGCACGATTACTACGCTCGTTATCTGCCGCAAATGTCGCTTGCGGTGATGGTTCCGGTGCTGATTTTGATCGTGATTTTCCCCTCTAACTGGGTCGCAGCACTGATTTTGCTCTGCACAGCACCGCTTATCCCGTTGTTTATGGCGATGGTAGGTATGGGCGCTGCTGATGCAAACCGCCGTAACTTCCAGGCCCTGGCTCGTCTTAGCGGCCATTTCCTTGACCGCCTGCGCGGCATGGAAACCTTGCGTTTGTTTAACCGTGGCCATGCAGAAACGGAGCATATCCGCGTTGCTTCTCAGGATTTCCGCCAGCGGACAATGGAAGTATTACGCCTTGCGTTCCTCTCCTCCGGCGTGCTGGAGTTTTTCGCTTCGCTGTCTATTGCCGTGGTCGCGGTTTACTTTGGTTTCTCCTATCTTGGCGAACTGAACTTTGGCCATTACAGCACTGGCGTGACGCTGTTTGCCGGTTTCCTGGCGCTGATTCTGGCACCTGAATTTTTCCAGCCGTTGCGCGACCTGGGGACTTTTTATCATGCAAAAGCACAGGCTGTGGGCGCTGCCGATAGCCTGATGACATTCCTTGATGCCCCGTTAGAGCAACGCAAACATGGCAGCGCACAGTTCAACTGTAACGAGCCTGTCAGCATTGAAGCGCGTGACCTGGTTATTCTGTCTACTGAAAAGAAAAAGCTCGCAGGGCCACTTAACTTCACCCTTTGCGCCGGGCAGCGCGTGGTGTTAGTTGGGCAAAGTGGTGCAGGGAAAAGCTCACTACTCAATGTGTTGTCTGGCTTTTTGCCTTATCAGGGGCAACTGCTCATTAACGGTGTTGAGCTTTCTGATCTCGACCCGAAATGGTGGCGTGAGCGGCTCAGTTGGGTTGGTCAAAACCCACAGCTTCCGGCGCCTACCATCCGCGAAAACGTCCTCCTCGCCGCACCGGATGCCAGTGCTGAAAAGTTAACTGCAGCACTGGATAAAGCCTCTGTCAGCGAATTTTTGCCGTTGTTGCCGCAAGGAATTGATACTCCGTTAGGCGAATCTGCCGGGCGTTTATCTGTCGGCCAGGCACAACGTGTCGCCGTCGCCCGCGCATTGCTGATGCCCTGCGGGTTACTGTTGTTAGATGAACCGGCCGCAAGCCTGGATGCCCACAGCGAGCAGCGCGTCATGGACGCCCTGAGCGATGCCTCACGCCAGCAAACCACGTTGATGGTGACGCACCAGCTGGATTACATCAACGACTGGGACGAGGTCTGGGTGATGCGTGATGGACTTATTGTACAACAGGGTGATTTCGCCACGCTGTCCACTCAGGAAGGCCCGTTTGCTGCGTTATTGCATCGCCAGGAGGAAATATAATGCGTGCTTTACTCCCGTATCTGGCGCTTTATTGCCGTCATAAATGGTTGTTGATGCTTGGTGTGGTGCTGGCCATTATCACATTGCTGGCCAGCATTGGGCTTCTGACACTTTCAGGCTGGTTCCTCTCCGCGTCGGCCGTTGTCGGCGTCGCAGGCATTTATAGTTTTAACTATATGCTGCCTGCTGCGGGCGTTCGTGGCGGTGCTATTACGCGCACCGCAGGGCGTTATTTTGAACGGCTGGTCAGCCACGATGCGACGTTCCGTGTGCTTCAGCATCTGCGCGTTTCCACTTTTAGCAAACTGCTTCCGCTCTCCCCTGCCGGGCTTGCTCGTTTTCGCCAGGGTGAATTACTGAATCGCCTGGTTGCAGATGTCGACACCCTTGATCACCTTTACCTGCGCGTGATTTCGCCGATGGTCGGTGCATTTGTCGTCATTGCCGTTGTCACGTTTGGTTTGAGCTGGCTGGATGTGCAACTGGCACTGACGCTCGGCGCGATTTTACTGGCGACATTAGTGTTACTGCCGCCGATATTTTATTACGCTGGTAAATCAACGGGCGAGGCGATTACCGTCCAGCGTGGGCAATATCGTCAGCAACTCACCGCCTGGTTACAAGGCCACGCAGAGTTAACCATTTTTGGTGCTACCCAGCGTTATCGCCAGCAACTCGATGCCACGGAAGACAGCTGGCAGGAAGCGCAACGCCGCCAGGCAGAGCTTACCGCGCTCTCGCAAGCCGTGATGCTGCTTATCAGCGGTGCAGCGGTCATATTGATGCTGTGGATGGCCTCGGCAGCGGTTGGCGGTAATACCACACCTGGCGCACTTATCGCGTTGTTTGTGTTCTGCTCCCTTGCCTCCTTCGAAGCTCTGGCCCCGGTCACGGGTGCGTTTCAACATCTGGGCCAGGTTATTGCCTCGGCAATTCGCGTGACTGAAATCACCAGTCAAAAACCGGAAGTGGTGTTCACTGAGCAACCTCATGCCGTTCCTGAGCATGTAGCTGTCGATATCAACAACCTGAGTTTTGCCTATCCCGATCAGTCGCAGATGGCGTTACGGGATATCTCACTTAGCGTTGGTGCAGGGCAACATGTGGCGATTCTGGGTCGGACTGGTTGTGGTAAATCAACACTGCTTCAGTTGCTTACCCGGGCATGGGAACCGCAACAGGGCGAGATCTGCTTTAACGGCGAACCGTTGAGCCAGTTTGATGAAACGGCTTTACGCGCGGCAACCAGCGTGGTGTCTCAGCGTGTCCATTTGTTTAGTGCGACATTGCGCGACAACCTTTTGCTTGCCGCACCACAGGCAAGTGATGAAGAGTTGAGCCATGCGCTGACACGCGTAGGTCTTGAGAAGTTATTAGAAGATGCCGGTCTGAATAGCTGGCTTGGCGAAGGCGGCAGGCAGTTATCAGGCGGTGAATTGCGCCGTCTGGCTATTGCTCGCGCCGTATTGCATGACGCCCCGCTATTTTTACTGGATGAGCCGACCGAAGGTTTAGATGCTGAAACTGAACGCCAGATACTTGATTTGCTGGCTGAAGTGACCAAACAAAAAACCGTGTTAATGGTCACGCATCGCCTGCGCGGGTTAGCGCATTTCGACAACATAATTGTGATGGACAACGGGCAAATTATTGAGCAAGGTAATCACGCAGATTTGATGGCCAGCGGTGGTCGTTATTATCATTTCCATCAGCGTTTGTAGGCTGTGTAATGAGTGTCATCCCAGTAGGTGTTATTGTTGCAGTCAGTTTGAACCTGGGCAGTGCTCAGAATGGCAAATAAAATAGCCATAATGGGATGAGTACTTAGTCTATTATCAATAATTATTGCCAGCCCGGAGCCGTGACGTCATGCGTCTTATTCAGCTTTCCCGTGACTCTATTGCCTTCCCCTCACCGGAAGGCGCGTTGCGTGAACCTAATGGGTTACTGGCGCTTGGGGGCGATTTAAGCCCGGCACGGTTGTTGATGGCTTATCAGCGCGGTATCTTTCCATGGTTCTCACCAGGCGACCCTATTTTATGGTGGTCGCCCGATCCGCGCGCGGTGCTTTTCCCGGATCAGTTTCACCTGAGCCGCAGTATGAAACGCTTCCACCGCAACTCCCCATACCGCATCACGCTTAACCATGCTTTCGAACGTGTGATTAGCGAATGTGCTGACGACCGCGACGAAGGCACCTGGATTACGCCTGAAATCATCGACGCCTATCAGCGACTCCATGAACTTGGCCATGCCCATTCGATAGAAGTCTGGGAAGATAAAGAATTAGTGGGTGGGGTCTATGGTGTGGCGCAAGGCTCGCTGTTTTGTGGCGAGTCAATGTTCAGCCGCCGGGAAAATGCCTCAAAAACGGCGCTGCTGGTCTTCTGCCAGCACTTTCTCAGTTATGGCGGCAAGCTGATTGATTGCCAGGTACTGAATGCCCATACCGCTTCATTGGGCGCAATTGAAATTCCTCGCCGTGAATACCTTGAGCATCTGTCTACTTTTCGTCCGCAACATCTCGCTTCTTATTGCTGGGTGCCACAAATCCTGTCGTAACGATAATGTTTACGGCACATTACTGTTAAGAGTGTTATAATTAGCCCCGCAGAGTGAGCTCTGCTCATTACCCCGCCGCCGTTTGGGATTAGCTTTAACAGGGACAACCCATCGTTTATCTCTTCGCAGCCCTCATCCTAAGCGCCATTAGTGCAGCTTTTGAGTGGGTTTTGGGTAATGCGCAAATTGCACTTTCGCTGGTGATTTCACCAACAATTCTTTACATGATACGTGAACTTGGGCATTATCTTGCCGGTTCAAAACTATGGTAGTGATACCCTCGAGGATTAGATGGCCAAAGAAGACAATATTGAAATGCAGGGTACCGTACTTGATACGTTACCTAACACCATGTTCCGCGTTGAGCTGGAAAACGGGCACGTGGTTACCGCTCATATCTCCGGTAAAATGCGTAAAAACTATATCCGCATCCTGACGGGTGACAAAGTCACTGTAGAGCTGACCCCGTACGACCTGAGCAAAGGCCGCATTGTCTTCCGTAGTCGCTGATAGTTTTATTTAGCGCTGCGGCAACAACAGGCGGCGTGAACAATTAAGTACAAATTAGTAATAGAAAGGCCAGGTCGATGACCTGGCCTTTTTTTATTCCGTCATACGGATAAATTAATGAGCCGCTTCCGGTTTATGTTTCTGCGCACTATGGAAATTATAAATCAGTTTCTGATTCTCTTTATCCAGCGCCACCGATACCTGGCCCCCATCCACCAGTGAACCAAATAACAGTTCGTTAGCGAGTGGTTTTTTCAGGTTGTCCTGAATAACACGCGTCATTGGACGAGCGCCCATCGCACGGTCGTAGCCTTTTTCTGCCAGCCAATCGCGCGCTTCCTGGCTCACTTCCAGAGAGACACCTTTCTGATCCAACTGCACCTGTAACTCAACAATAAACTTGTCGACAACCTGGTGGATCACATCGGTAGACAGATGGTTGAACCAAATAATGTTGTCCAGACGGTTACGGAATTCCGGGGTAAAGATCTTTTTGATCTCTTCCATTGCATCAGTGCTGTTGTCCTGACGAATCAGGCCAATAGACTTACGCTCGGTTTCACGCACACCGGCGTTGGTCGTCATCACCAGAATCACGTTGCGGAAATCTGCTTTGCGCCCGTTGTTATCGGTCAACGTACCGTTATCCATCACCTGCAATAACAGGTTAAAGACATCCGGGTGCGCTTTTTCGATTTCATCAAGCAACAACACAGAGTGTGGATGTTTAATGACCGCATCCGTCAGCAGGCCGCCCTGGTCGAAACCAACGTATCCAGGAGGTGCACCAATCAAACGGCTCACCGTATGGCGTTCCATGTATTCCGACATATCAAAGCGCAGCAGCTCAATACCTAGCGATTTCGCCAGCTGAACGGTCACTTCAGTTTTACCGACACCCGTAGGCCCGGCAAACAGGAAGGAACCCACTGGCTTATGATCATGCCCTAAACCGGCACGGCTCATTTTGATGGCTTCGGTTAACGCCTCAATGGCTTTATCCTGGCCAAACACCAGCATTTTCAGGCGATCGTCAAGGCTTCGCAGCGTGTCGCGATCGCTTGCTGAAACACTCTTCTCCGGAATACGCGCAATACGGGCGACCACGGTTTCGATATCAGCAACATTGACCGTTTTCTTACGCTTACTCACCGGCATCAGGCGGCTGCGAGCGCCCGCTTCGTCGATAACGTCAATGGCCTTATCTGGCAGATGGCGATCGTTAATATATTTCACCGCCAGCTCAACCGCGGCACGAATCGCTTTCGCGGTATAACGCACGTCATGGTGCGCTTCGTATTTCGGTTTCAGGCCGTTAATGATCTGAACGGTTTCTTCAACGCTTGGCTCAGTAATATCAATTTTCTGGAAGCGACGCGCCAAAGCACGGTCTTTTTCGAAGATATTGCTGAACTCCTGATAAGTGGTAGAACCGATTACACGAATCTTGCCACTCGACAACAGCGGCTTAATCAGGTTTGCGGCATCAACCTGCCCACCCGATGCAGCGCCCGCACCGATGATGGTATGAATCTCATCAATAAACAGGATGCTGTTCTGATCCTGCTCAAGCTGTTTAAGCAGCGCTTTGAAACGTTTTTCAAAGTCACCACGGTATTTCGTGCCCGCCAGCAGCGAGCCGATATCCAGCGAGTAAATGGTGCAATCAGCAATCACTTCCGGAACATCACCTTGCACAATACGCCAGG
This sequence comes from Buttiauxella brennerae ATCC 51605, assembly GCF_001654925.1. Lineage (GTDB taxonomy): Bacteria > Pseudomonadota > Gammaproteobacteria > Enterobacterales > Enterobacteriaceae > Buttiauxella > Buttiauxella brennerae. Next base: position 594,684 of record NZ_LXER01000006.1, on the reverse strand, counting down.
CAAGCCCTTCAGCAATCGCGGTTTTACCGACACCCGATTCACCCACTAATAGCGGGTTGTTTTTACGACGACGACACAGAACCTGAATGGCGCGCTCGAGCTCTTTATCGCGACCAATCAGCGGATCGATCCCTCCCACGCGTGCAAGCTGGTTGAGATTGGTGGTGAAGTTTTCCATACGTTCCTCCCCGCCTGCTTGCTCTTCATTGACCGGGTTTTCTGCACCGGGTGCCTGATTAGGTTCGTCTTTACGTGTACCGTGAGAGATGAAGTTCACCACATCAAGGCGGCTGACTTCATGTTTACGCAGCAGGTACGCTGCCTGGGATTCCTGCTCGCTAAAGATAGCCACCAGCACATTTGCGCCAGTCACTTCACTGCGACCAGAAGACTGGACGTGGAACACCGCACGTTGCAGCACGCGCTGGAAGCTGAGCGTAGGTTGAGTGTCACGCTCTTCTTCACTGGCTGGCAGAACCGGTGTGGTTTGTTCGATGAAGGCCTCGAGTTCCTGTCGTAGCGCCACCAGATCTACGCTACACGCTTCCAGCGCTTCGCGAGCCGATGGGTTACTGAGCAAAGCCAGTAACAGATGCTCGACAGTCATAAACTCATGTCGGTGCTCGCGCGCTCTGGCGAAAGCCATGTTTAAACTGAGTTCCAGTTCTTGATTGAGCATAGGCACCTCCCCCAAATTTTGCCTTCTTCAGGCTTTTTCTAGCGTACACAGCAGCGGATGCTCATGCTCCCTTGCGTACTGGTTCACTAACGCGACTTTGGTTTCCGCTACTTCTGCAGTAAAAATGCCACAGATAGCTTTACCCTGATAGTGCACAGTGAGCATCAATTGCGTCGCACGTTCTACATCATAAGAAAAGAACTTTTGCAGCACGTCAATAACAAATTCCATCGGCGTGTAGTCATCGTTCATTAACATTACTTTATACATGGAGGGTGGTTTAAGCGCTTCGCGCAGTTTATCACCCACTAGCTGGTCAAAATCCAACCAATCGTTCGTCTTACCCATTGCAAATCGTCATCATGTTTAATCGCCCATTGTCATAAAGGCGAAGCCCATAGGTTGAGTGTAATACGCTTTCAGCCAACGTGACTCATCGTGTTCAAAAGGGACAGTAAATCGTGATCGAGAGCTCTGTCACATTAATCACAATAGCGTTAACTGCTTCAAATTTTTGACTCATTTTCAATCGTCCCCCCCTGTGCAACGCTTGACGACATGGTTAATTTATCTACATTGTACAAGCGTGAGTTGGCGAGGTTTTGAACAGCCCGCCCTCACCCACCGGTTCATTCCATCTCACTTATAAGATTTTCGAAGGATGTAGAAGCATGGAGACGGGTACAGTTAAATGGTTCAATAACGCCAAAGGGTTCGGTTTTATCTGCCCCGAAGGCGGCGGCGAAGATATCTTCGCGCATTACTCCACCATTCAGATGGATGGTTACAGAACGCTTAAAGCCGGACAAACTGTCAGGTTTGATGTACATCAGGGACCAAAAGGCAACCACGCTAGTTTGATTGTGCCTCTGGAGCTCGAAGCAGCGGTCGCCTGACCTTTTGTTTCATTGTGTACATCCCTAAATCAAAATGCCAGCTTGTACGCTGGCATTTTTATAACCAAACGTAATACCTCAGATTAAAATCATTCACGCGCCAGCGCATCAATCGGGTTCAATCTTGCGGCATTTCTCGCGGGCAGCCAGCCAAAAATAATTCCCGTCGCAGTCGAACAGGCAAATGCGGTTAACAATGCCATCGGCGAGAAACCAATTTCCCAGCCCGGTAAAACCAGTTGCAGCGTGAAGGCAATCAGCAGAGATAACGAAATCCCCAACGCACCGCCCACCAGGCACACCAGCACCGCTTCAATCAGGAACTGCTGCAATACATCGCTGGCCCGAGCGCCAACCGCCATACGAATACCAATCTCTTTGGTGCGTTCGGTTACCGACACCAGCATGATATTCATCACGCCAATACCGCCTACCAACAACGAAATGACCGCCACCAAAGTCAGGAACATCTGAAGAGTACGTGTGGTCTTTTCCGCCGTTTTCAATAGGCCGTCCATATTGTAGGTAAAGAAATCCTTCTTACCGTGACGTAACTGCAACAAACGATTGAGCTGCTGCTCAGCTTCATGGCTGTTGTAGCCTTCCTTAACGCGCACCGTGATGGAGTTCAGCCAGCTTTGTCCCATCACTCGCCCGGCCATGGTGTTATACGGCAGCCAGACACGCAGAATTTTACTGCTGCCAAACATCGACTGCTTCTCTTGCGCTACACCAATTACCGTCGCGGGCATATTCCCCACCAGCACGATTTCACCCACCACTTTGGCTTTATCCGGGAACAACTGCCGTTTGGTGTTGCTGTCGAGCACCACCACCTGTGCGCGCCCTGCCAGCTGCTCTTCGTTAAAGGTGTTACCTTCGCTGAAAGTCATGCCGTAGACGTTAAAATACTGGCTGCTGACACCGTTCACGCTGGCGGCAGCATCAACATTGCCATAACGTAAGCGTAAGTTGCTTGAAAGCGCAGGTGTGGCTGAGCTGACCCACGGTTGCTGGCTTATTGCTGCCAGATCGTCATATTTCAGCGCCTGCTGATACTGCGGGTCATCGTCGCCAAAATCTTTACCAGGATAGATATCAATCGTATTGGTGCCTATCGAGCGAATATCCTGCAACACCATCTGCTTTGCCGCATCCCCGACAATCACAATCGACACCACCGAAGCGATGCCGATAATGATCCCAAGCATCGTCAACAGCGTGCGCATTTTGTTCGCCGCCAGCGCAAGCCAGGCCATGGTAAATGCCTCACGGAAACTACTAAGTGTTTGCTGAAATGCCGAGTTTACAGGCTGAGGTTTCACCTCTTTCGGTGCACCTGCCTGTTGAACCACAGACGGTGGATTGCTGATAATCTCCCCATCGCGAATTTCGATAACACGCTGTGCTTGCGCGGCTATCGTCGGGTCATGGGTCACAATGATGACCGTGTGCCCCTGCTCACGCAGTTGCTTGAGCGTCGCCATCACTTCTTCACCCGAATGGCTATCGAGTGCGCCAGTTGGTTCATCAGCAAGAATAACTTGCCCGCCATTCATCAGCGCACGGGCGATACTGACGCGCTGCTGTTGTCCGCCTGAAAGCTGGGAAGGCAAGTAGTCAACGCGCTCAGCAAGCCCCAGCCGCATCAACAACGCTCGTGCACGTTGCTGGCGGTAAACTCGCGCCGTACCGGCATACACCGCAGGCACTTCCACGTTTTGGGTCGCGTTCAGATGCGAGAGCAAATGGTAGCGCTGGAAGATAAAACCAAAGTGCTCACGGCGTAATGTGGCAAGCGCATCGCTGTCCAGCAACGCGACATCTTGCCCCGCCACTGTGTAACTGCCGCTGCTGGGTTTATCCAGACAGCCAAGAATGTTCATCAGCGTGGATTTGCCAGAGCCTGATGCCCCGACAATCGCCACCATCTCACCGGCTTCAATAGTGATATTGATGCCCTTAAGCACTTCAACTTGTTCGTCTCCCGACGGATAGCTACGGCGAATATCCCGTAGCTCAAGCAGTGCTGTCATGGCGCACTCCCGGCGGTGCTTTTACCAATCACAACTTCTTCGCCTTCGGTTAGCCCAGTGGCAACCTGCGCTTGGGTGTCGTTACGCATCCCGAGGATAATTTCGCGGTCACGGGTTTCGCCATTACGTAAAACCGAAACTTTGTAACGGTTATCGCCAACCGGCTCGCCTAGTGCGGCAAGCGGAATGGTTAACACGTCTTTCACGCCGCCAAGCTGAATATGCACCTGTGCAGTCATTTCAAGACGCAATACGCCTTTCGGATTCGGTACCTCAAAACGGGCGTTATAAAATATTGCGTCATTCACTTTTACCGGCGTTGGCAAAATATCAATTAACAGCCCTTCATAGCGCGTTAGCGGATCACCAAGCACGGTAAACCACGCTTTTTGGCCGGGCTTCAGGTGAATCACGTCAGCTTCAGAAACCTGAGCTTTCACCAGCATTGTGCCGAGATCGGCAAGCGTCAGAATGTTCGGCGCTTGCTGAGCTGCAATCACCGTCTGGCCTTGTTTAGTGGTGATTTCCGTCACTTCACCCGCCATCGGCGCCACTATTTGCGTGTAATCAAGGTTGGTTTTTGCGGTATCTAACGACGCCTGATTACGTTTAATTTGCGCATCAATGGTGCCGATTTGTGCCTGCCTGACTTCCAGATCGGTCGCGGCGGTGTCCAAATCCTGTTGTGATATTGCCTGTGTTTTGGCCAGTGCCTGCTGGCGGCTTAACGTCACTTGCGCGAGTTTAGCCTGCGCCTGTGCCTGGCGACGCTGAGCACGCAGTTCCATTAACGTCGCTTCTACTTCTTTGATTTGGTTTTGTGCTTGTTCGGGATCGATAACCCCCAACAGCTGATCTTTCTTCACTTTATCGCCGATATTGACCGACAACGTTTTTAGCTGCCCGCTGACCTGAGCACCCACGTCAACTTTACGCAAAGCATCGAGTTTGCCGGTCGCCAACACGCTCTGTTGCAGCTCGCCTTTGCGCACAATCATGGTCTGATAAACCGGCGCTGGCGCGTTCAGAAACTTCCAGAGCCAAATGACGAACAGCAATACCAACAGGCCCAGAAGCCAATAACGTTTTTTTATTTTTCCCTTGAATCTCATAGGTATCCTGCAAACAAACTGGCTAATTAAATAAAGTCTCAACAAAAACCACGAACCTACGGCTCTCTGGCGACTGATTGAACATTCGTTGAATTGATGAGTGGTGAAATTACACCATTCTTTATCAACCCGGTTTCAATCATGTCGCCAATTACCGTAGACGAACTTATTTCAATCCCCCAGCTCAATGGCTGGCAGCTGTTTCTTTGTCTGGCAAAAGGGCAATGGACGCCTGGAAGTGCTTGGAAAGATCCGGCTTACCGGCGCAAGTTTGTCCTTCGGTCACTGGCAAGCCCGCTTACTACGGCGCGCTTACTGAGCGATTTATCTCATCAACCCTGGCTTGAAAAGCTGCTTCATGTGCAGCCTGGTCTGCCCTGCCGAACCCATCGCCCTTATTTAACAGCGAATTTTAACCGCAAGGCTGTGGTGAATGCATTGTCTTTCCACTACCACGAACTGACGGATGCATTGCCAGCAATGTTGTTACAACGGCACTATTCAGAAAAAGGGGCGCGTCTGGCAACCATAACGGGTAAAGATGAATGCTCCTACTACCTGAATTTATGTGCTATCGCGAATCTCGACAAAGAAGGTGAAGCGACGGTCACGTTCACCCGCGAAGACGGTATTTCACTTGCCGGGTTAACCTTCACCTTGTGCCAGCATCAAGGCCAAAAAACAGTTTTTATCGGCGGATTGCAGGGCGCTAAAAGCGATGTCCCGCATGAATATATCCAGGTTGCCACGAAAGCCTGTCACGGATTGTTCCCAAAACGTCTGGTGCTCGAAGCAACCTGCCAACTGGCACGCCATTTCGGAGCAAAACAGATTCTTGCGGTGAGCAACAGCGCGCACATCTATCGCTCATGGCGTTATGCAAAAAAGAAGAAAGACAAAATCCATGCTGATTACGATAGCTTCTGGCAATCCATGAGCGGTGAATTATTGCCAGAAGGTTTCTTTAATCTGCCTTTGAGCGTGGCGCGCAAACCCCTTGAGGAGATAGCCAGCAAAAAACGCGCTGAGTATCGCCGCCGCTACAACTTGCTAGATGAGATGACAACGCATATTGAGCAGCAGTTTTAAGCAACTGCCGGGCTAGTCAGCCCGGCCACGCGCAAGCCATAACACGCGTGAGAACATTTTTCGCAACAGCGACGGCACAGCCTCAACACCACGCCTGCCCGCTTCCATCGCCACTTCAATGGCTAAATCAGGTTTCGAAGAGCGATGGATGGCCTTCACGATAATACGCCGCATATTCATCGGCACGTTTTCGGGAATTTGCGCCACGCGATGGAAGACATCGGCAAACCCCTGACGATACATGAAATGCTCCATGTCCATCGCGGGAAGTATCGTGAGGTGATCGCGCTCCTGATCACGATCATTTTCCAGAATACCACGCACAACGGACGCATATTTCTTACCTGCTTCATCGCCATCCACCAGCACATGCCATTCAATGCCCATACGCCGTGCAAACTTGATGAGTGGGCGTAAACCAGACTGCGCAAATTCGATGACTTTCACCCCTTCGGCATCGAAATGGTGACCGCACTGGCGCGCCAGTTCATTCATCACCCACACTTCTGTTTCCCCTTCGACCAACAACCAGCAGCGCGCAAACAGAGAAGATGCTCGGTTAAAACGAATATGAAAGGCGATACGGCGGCTATCTTCGGCATTCATTCCGCCAGGACCAAGCCGCCATGCCGCGACTTTTGATGATTCACGTACCAGACGGCAGACATTCTCCACCGGGGTGAGTGATAACAGTTCACCGGAATTGGTGGTGGTGATTTTTTGCAGCGGCAGCAGGTTTAACAAATGCCACGCCACCGACAACATAATGGGATGCAACCGTGTTTCCGGGTCTTCCACCAGCAAAAGCGGACGAGCGTCTTTATCCAGCGCTACGGTTCCTTTTGCTTGCAGAAGCGTTGAGAACATACCCAGCAAAATCATGCGATGAGCGCGACTGTTGGGCTTGTCTATCATGCGGTTGATAATATCCAGGTAACGCCAGCTTCGTTGCTCATCGTGCGAGCGGCGGCGCAACAGGCGCTGATGTGCCGTGGCTCCCTGCTCAGAAAAATAGTGCTCTAATAATTGCACCATTGCCGAAAGCCCCTGCCGCAACTGTGCATCGGTAAGGTTTTGCGGGCGTGATACTAACTCTCGCGCCAGGAAATCCAACTGGCGCGCGGTCATTTCAGTTTCTGGCATAGCGGGAATGCTGTCGTTACGCAGGCGTCGCATAAAACGCGCATCGCGTAACCGCAACACCGGGTTGAGGCGAGTGATCTGTTTCGCCACGGTGTCGATATCATCAAGCTCAACTGCGTGGCCTTTGTCATCAAGGAAACTGCGTAGCGTCAGAATCGAACCGTCTTGTGCAAGCTCACCCACCAGGCGATACATGATGCGATGAAAACCGTCATCCCCTGCCACCCAGACGGGGGCCAGCGAGCGATAACGCCGCCCAAGATGGTGACCTGGAGCCGCTTCCCGAAAGGTCAATACAATGTGTAAATGGTGTTCACGGCCTTGCACATCGCCCGGCGGGAAATAGAAATCATCACGGTTAAAATGATAGAGAGTTTCGTGCGGTGATAATAACAGGGTGAGCGCATCCAGCAGGCTGGATTTACCCCACGCGTTTTCACCAATCAACACGTTATTTTGCTCAAGCATTAACGAAAGGCGGTTAATACCCCTGAATCCCACGATGTCCACGCGCTCGAGAAACATAATCCCTCCTGGTCACGTACCGCATTCCATAAGGTGCCGAAAGTGGCAATGAGTCGAGTATAGCGGGTTGGTTCAAGGGTTTGTAAGATGACAGAGGGTAAAAAACGACAAGATAATAGTTATATATTTAGTAATGGTAATATATTAAGTAATGAAAATTAAAGTTTTCAAGGAATAAATTGCAAGAAAATTCTGATTGCATTTTTATAAACAAGACAATTCTAACTTGTTTCAAAACACATCTATACTTACTCTATGCAAATTCTGACAAGGAATCACATGGCATTGCCTTAAATCAAATTAACTGGATATATTGCAATGGCACTGGAGTGACGAAGTCATTAATATTACTACGCTTTTAATATTTATTCGTCATTCCTTTAATGACATAAGTAAACAATGGGCTGGATTGTGTGCATTGAACATACAACTCATAAAAACCCATTGTTTTTAAAAACTCAGAGGTGGCTATGTTTAGAAAATTAGCAGCAGAATTTTTTGGTACATTTTGGTTGGTATTTGGCGGGTGTGGTAGTGCCGTGTTGGCCGCGGCTTATCCTGAGTTAGGGATAGGTTTTGCAGGCGTAGCATTAGCATTTGGTTTAACTGTATTAACGATGGCTTATGCTGTTGGCCATATTTCCGGTGGTCACTTTAACCCGGCAGTTACCCTGGGTTTGTGGGCTGGCGGTCGTTTCCCGGCAAAAGAAGTTATTGGCTATATTGTTGCGCAGGTCATTGGCGGGATTGTTGCAGCCGGTATCCTCTATTTAATCGCCAGTGGTAAAAGTGGTTTTGATGCGGCAGCCAGCGGCTTTGCGTCTAATGGTTATGGTGAACACTCACCAGATCATTACTCCATGCTGTCAGCCATTCTTATTGAAATCGTATTAACCTGTGGCTTCCTGATTGTCATTCTTGGTTCAACCGATAAATTTGCTCCGGCCGGCTTTGCACCTATTGCCATTGGCCTTGCGCTGACGTTGATTCACTTGATTAGCATTCCTGTCACCAATACTTCCGTGAACCCGGCGCGTAGTACTGCGGTTGCAATCTTCCAGGGCGGTTGGGCACTTGAGCAGCTGTGGTTGTTCTGGGTGATGCCAATTGTTGGCGGTATCCTGGGTGGCGTTATCTATCGTACTTTGTTAGAAAAACGTAACTAATACCCTGAATTATCTCTATAGGGCGAGTAACGCATGTTTACTCGCCCTACACGAATCCTGCCTCAAGTACTTTTATCTGCATAAAAATCCTCTTTTGTCGTAGCTTTACTCATTCCCTTTCTTTGGGTAGTGTGACATACGCCGTTACTTCTATTGCAAGGATTGTCCGCACCATGTTTTCGGGATTGTTAATTATCTTAGTACCGCTGATTGTCGGTTATCTCATTCCTCTCAAACAAACCAGCCTGCTCCGGCTTATTAACCGTCTGTTGAGTTGGATTGTGTATGTCATTTTATTTTTCATGGGCATCAGCCTCGCTTTCCTCGATAACCTGGCAAGTAACCTGCTGGCAATCTTTCATTACGCTGCGGTCACCGTCGTGGTTCTGCTGTTATGTAATGCAGCGGCGCTGCTTTGGCTTGAGCGCTCTATGCCCTGGCGGCACACTCACCAACAAGAAAAACTCCCTTCGCGTATTGCCATGGCACTGGAATCGCTAAAACTGTGCTTCGTCGTGGTAGCGGGTTTTTTACTTGGCCTGAGCGGCTGGCCAATTTTGCAACACGCGACAGACGCCAGCGAATACACGCTTATCTTCCTGTTACTGCTGGTAGGTATTCAGCTGCGCAATAGTGGCATGACGTTAAAGCAGATTGTGCTTAACCGGCGAGGCATGATTGTGGCGGTCGTCGTCGCAGCCAGTTCATTGGCAGGCGGTGTCATCAATGCCTTTATTCTCGACCTGCCGATTAAAACCGGCTTAGCCATGGCATCAGGTTTTGGCTGGTATTCACTCTCCGGTATTTTGATGACGGAATCCTACGGCCCGGTGATCGGCAGCGCCTCGTTCTTTAACGATCTGGCACGCGAACTGATTGCGATTATGCTGATCCCTGGACTGGTTCGACGCAGCCGCTCAACAGCTCTCGGGTTATCCGGGGCGACGTCGATGGACTTCACGCTTCCTGTGCTGCAACGCAGCGGCGGCCTGGAAATTGTTCCTGCGGCAATTGTTCACGGGTTCATCCTGAGCTTGCTGACGCCTCTGCTCATGGCATTTTTCGCTTCCTGATACCTCATTGGCGGTAGGTTTCTGCCGCCAAATTTGCGCTAAATCAATCTCCATCGAAGTTGCATAAAAAATCCCTTTTCCCGGTGCGGCACTGAGCATAACCTTAAACATGTATATCAAATATAACTTTAAAAGGTACGATCATGTTTTGTGTGCAATGTGAACAAACAATCCGCACCCCAGCGGGCAACGGCTGCTCTTATGCTCAGGGCATGTGCGGAAAAACGGCTGAAACATCCGACCTGCAGGATTTGTTGATCGCAACACTTCAGGGTTTATCCGCATGGGCAGTGGCCGCACGTGAAGTCGGCATTATCGATCATGAAATTGATCACTTTGCACCGCGTGCCTTTTTCTCAACGCTGACCAACGTCAACTTCGATTCCCCACGCATCGTTGGCTATGCCCGCGAAGCCATTAATCTGCGCGAAAGCCTGAAGGCGCGTGCCCTCGCCGTTAATCCAAATATTACTGTCACCAACCCAATGGCTGAACTGCAACTAGTCAGCAATGATTTGGGTGACCTGCAACGCCAGGCGGCTGAGTTCGCGCCAAACCGCGACAAAGTAGAAATTGGTGAAGACATTCTCGGCCTGCGCCTGCTTTGCCTGTACGGCCTGAAAGGTGCTGCCGCCTATATGGAACACGCCCACGTTCTCGGCCAGTACGACAACGATATCTATGCGCAATACCACAAAATTATGGCGTGGCTCGGCACCTGGCCTGCGGACATGGGTGCACTGCTTGAGTGCTCCATGGAAATCGGCCAGATGAACTTCAAAGTGATGAGCATTCTGGATCAGGGTGAAACCGAGAAGTACGGCCACCCGACTCCAACGCAAGTTAACGTGCGCCCGATCGCTGGCAAATGTGTTTTGATTTCCGGTCACGATCTAAAAGATCTCTACAACCTGCTGGAACAAACGGAAGGGACTGGTGTAAACGTTTATACCCATGGCGAAATGTTGCCAGCACATGGCTACCCGGAACTGCGCAAATTCAAACATTTAGTGGGTAACTACGGCAGTGGCTGGCAGAACCAGCAAAGCGAGTTCGCCCGCTTCCCTGGCCCAATCGTGATGACATCAAACTGCATCATCAACCCGGAGGTCGGCTCATATACTGACCGCATCTGGACGCGTAGCATTGTCGGCTGGCCGGGTGTAAGCCACCTCGAAGGCGATGATTTCACATCAGTCATCACCCAGGCTACGCAAATGGCGGGCTTCCCATACAGTGAAATCGAACACCTGATCACCGTGGGCTTTGGTCGCCAGACTTTACTGGGCGCTGCCGATACCCTGATTGACCTGGTCAGCCGTGAAAAACTGCGCCATATCTTCCTGGTGGGTGGCTGTGACGGCGAACGTGGCGAGCGTAGCTACTTCACCGATTTCGCCACCAGCGTGCCAAAAGACTGCCTGATCCTGACGCTTGCCTGCGGTAAATACCGCTTTAACAAACTGGACTTCGGCGATATCGAAGGCCTGCCGCGCCTGGTCGATGCTGGTCAGTGCAACGATGCGTACTCAGCAATTATTCTTGCTGTAACGCTTGCTGAAAAACTCGGTTGTGGCGTGAACGACCTGCCGCTGAGCCTGGTGCTTTCCTGGTTTGAGCAAAAAGCGATTGTTATTCTGCTGACCCTGCTGTCACTCGGTGTGACCAATATCGTTGCCGGCCCTACTACTCCGGCCTTCCTGACGCCAAACCTGCTGGCCGTGTTGAACGAGAAATTTGGCCTGCGCGCCATTACCACCGTTGAGCAAGATATTAAACAGCTGATGGGTGCATAAGGAGAAGCCATGACTATGCCAACGCCACTGTGCCCGTACCGCATGCAGGTGCATCATATTCATCAGGAAACGCCGGATGTCTGGACGCTGTCGCTGATCAATCACGACTTTTATCCTTACAAGGCCGGGCAATACGCGCTGGTGAGTATTCGTGATAGCGATGAAACGCTACGGGCTTACACCATTTCATCCACGCCAGGACTCAGCCCATTCGTCACGCTGACTATCCGCCGTATCGAAAATGGCGTTGGTTCTCAATGGCTGACCCAGGATGTCAAACCTGGCGACTACCTGTGGCTGTCAGAAGGACAAGGGGAATTTACCTGCGAAAACCTGGCGACAGGCCACTATCTATTGATGGCTGCTGGTTGTGGCGTAACGCCAATTATGTCGATACGCCGCTGGCTGGCAAAGCACTGTCCACAAGCCGACGTGCAAGTTATTTATAACGTTCGAACGCCCGAAGATGTGATTTTTGCTGACGAATGGCGTGATTACCCCGTGACACTGGTGGCCGAGAATAACGCGACGCACGGTTTCATTTCCGGGCGCATCACTCGCGAAATTCTTGCTTGCGTGCCGGATATTGCCTCGCGCACCGTTATGACCTGCGGCCCTGCTCCGTATATGGAATGGGTGGAAAAAGAAGTTCAGGCATTGGGCGTGAGCACGTTTTATGCGGAGAAATTCTTTACGCCGGTCGCCGCACCTGTCGAAAGTGGATTGAAGTTCACGACGCTAAAACCGCTGCGCGAGTTCTACGCGCCGGTGGGCAGCTCGCTGTTGGCGGCAATGGAAAGCAATAAAGTGCAAGTGAATGCAGCTTGTCGTGCTGGTGTGTGCGGCAGCTGTAAAACCAAAGTTGAGTCCGGTGAATACACCGTAAGCAGCACCATGACATTGACCGACGCAGAAGTTGCGAACGGTTATGTGCTGGCTTGTTGCTGCCACCCGCAAGGGGACTTAGTTCTCGCTTGATCCACTCGTGCCACTCAGACGCTGAGTGGCACTTTCTGCCCCGCCTCTTCTGTTTCCTTGACTAAGCTTGTTTACGTTAACTGAATCGTGACAAGGAGAACCAATGAAACAGACCGTAGCAGCTTACCTGGCAAAAACGCTTGAAAGTGCAGGCGTAAAACGAATCTGGGGCGTCACAGGCGACTCCCTCAACGGACTAAGCGACAGTCTGAACCGCATGGGAACCATTCAATGGATGCCGACCCGTCATGAAGAAGTCGCCGCTTTTGCCGCAGGAGCTGAAGCCCATCTTTCCGGTGAACTGGCCGTTTGCGCCGGTTCCTGTGGCCCCGGTAATCTGCATTTAATCAATGGCCTGTTCGACTGCCATCGAAATCGCGTTCCGGTACTGGCCATTGCGGCGCACATTCCGTCGAGCGAAATCGGCAGCGGTTATTTCCAGGAAACCCATCCAGAAGAGTTGTTCCGCGAATGCAGCCATTATTGCGAGCTGGTGTCATCCCCGGAACAAATTCCACAGGTACTGGCGATTGCGATGCGCAAAGCAGTATTGAACCGTGGCGTTTCGGTCGTGGTTTTACCCGGCGATGTGGCGCTAAAACCCGCCCCCGAAACCGCCAGCACCCACTGGTACCCGGCACCACAGCCAATTATTGTGCCGCCGCATGACGAGCTAAAAAAACTGGCGCAATTGCTGCGCTATAACGACAACATCGCGCTGATGTGTGGTAGCGGTTGTGCTGGCGCGCATGAAGAGCTGGTGCAGTTTGCGGCCACGCTCAAAGCGCCGATTGTTCACGCGTTGCGCGGGAAAGAGCATGTCGAATACGACAACCCTTACGATGTGGGCATGACCGGGCTAATCGGTTTTTCATCAGGCTTCCATACCATGATGAATGCCGACACGCTGATACTGCTCGGTACACAATTCCCCTATCGCGCCTTCTACCCGACCGATGCGAAAATCATTCAGATTGATATCAACCCCGGCAGCATCGGTGCGCATAGCAAAGTCGATATGGCGCTGGTCGGTGACATCAAAGCCACACTTGCGGCACTCATTCCGTTACTGGAAGAAAAAACCGACCGCAGCTTCCTCGACAAAGCGCTGGATAACTACCGTGAAGCGCGGGAAAGCCTCGACGAACTGGCTCAGCCCGGCGATAGCGACGTCATTCACCCACAATACGTTGCACAACAAATCAGTCTGCACGCCGATGAAGATGCCATTTTCACCTGCGATGTCGGCACACCCACCGTGTGGGCTGCGCGTTATCTGAAAATGAACGGTAAACGCCGCCTGATTGGTTCGTTTACCCACGGTTCAATGGCAAACGCCATGCCACAGGCGCTGGGCGCAAAAGCGACCGCACCAGACAGGCAAGTTATCGCCATGTGCGGCGATGGTGGTTTCAGCATGTTAATGGGGGATTTTCTCTCCGTCGTGCAGATGAAACTGCCCATCAAAATTGTGGTGTTTAACAATAGCGTGCTGGGCTTTGTAGCCATGGAAATGAAAGCGGGCGGCTACCTGACAGACGGCACGGAACTGCACGACACTAACTTTGCTAACATCGCTAACGCCTGCGGAATCACCGGCATCCGCGTTGAAAAAGCGGAAGAGTTAGATACCGCTCTGCAACGTGCTTTTAGCATCGACGGCCCGGTATTGGTCGACGTGGTCGTTGCCAAAGATGAGCTGGCGATCCCACCGCAAATCAAACTCGAGCAGGCCAAAGGGTTCAGCCTGTATATGTTACGCGCCATCATCAGCGGGCGCGGGGATGAAGTTATCGAACTGGCGAAAACGAATTGGTTCCGGTAAAACAGTTCTTTAACTGAGGATAATAATAAGGACTCCCCGTGATTGACTTGCGCAGCGACACCGTAACCCGCCCGAGCGATGAAATGCTCAAACGTATGATGGCAGCCCCCACTGGCGATGACGTCTACGGTGATGACCCGACGGTCAACGAACTACAGGAATATGCTGCCAAACTCAGCGGCAAAGAAGCCGCGCTATTTCTGCCAACCGGCACTCAGGCAAACCTGGTGGCGCTGCTCAGCCATTGCGAACGTGGCGAAGAGTATATTGTTGGGCAACTTGCGCACAATTATCTCTATGAAGCCGGCGGTGCTGCGGTATTAGGCAGCATTCAGCCGCAGCCTATTGATGCCAACCCCGACGGTTCGCTGCCACTTGATAAAGTGGCAGCGAAAATCAAACCGGACGATATCCACTTTGCGCGTACCAAACTGCTCAGCCTTGAAAACACCCATAATGGCAAAGTGTTGCCGCGCGAATATCTCAAACAAGCCTGGGAATTTAGCCGCAATCACAACCTGGCTTTGCACGTTGATGGCGCACGTATCTTTAACGCCGTGGTGGAATATGGCTGCACGCTTGAAGAAGTAGTGCGCTATTGCGACACCTTCACAATTTGTCTCTCTAAAGGTCTGGGAACGCCGGTTGGTTCGCTGTTAGTCGGCAGCCATGAGTACATCAAACGTGCGACGCGCTGGCGTAAAATGGTCGGTGGCGGCATGCGTCAGGCTGGTATTCTCGCAGCGGCCGGTTTATACGCCCTTGAGAATAACGTGCAACGCCTGAAAGAGGATCACGACAACGCCCATTGGCTGGCAGGCGAACTGCGCGAAATTGGCGTGGACGTGACCCGCCAGGACACCAATATGGTGTTTGTACGTGTGCCGGTAGAACAAGCCGAAAGTCTCGGTAAGTTTATGAAGGAGCATGGTGTACTGATGAGCGCCGGGCCAATCACTCGTTTAGTGATTCACCTGGATGTCAATCGCCAGCAGCTCGCGGAAGTGGTTTCCCACTGGCAGGCTTTCTTACAGCGTTAATCAGAGGTCAGGGACGATGACACAGCCACAAAATATTCTGGTACTCGGCGCAAGTGGTTATATCGGGCAGCATCTGGTGCCGCGACTCGCTCAGGCCGGGCATCACGTCACCGCAGCCGCGAGGCGTGTTGAGTGGCTCGAGAAACAACCCTGGCCGGGAGTAGTTTGCCGCCATGTCGATTTACAGTGGCCGAAAACACTTCCAGTACTTCTGGAAAATGTCGATACGCTGTATTACCTGGTGCACAGCATGGGTGACGGTGCTGATTTCGTGGCCCATGAGCGCCAGACCGCGCTCAATTTGCGCGACGCGTTACTCGCTCACCCGGTTAAGCACCTGATATTTCTCAGCTCGCTTCAGGCACCAGAAGGTGATGGCGATTCCGAACATCTGCGCGCTCGCCAGCTCACTGCCGATATTCTGCGTGAATCAGGCGTACCGGTGACCGAAGTCCGTGCCGGTATTATCGTGGGTGCCGGTTCCGCCGCTTTCGAAGTGATGCGCGACATGGTCTATAACCTGCCCGTGCTCACGCCGCCACGCTGGGTGCGCTCACGCACAACGCCTATCGCACTCGAAAACCTGCTGCATTATTTAACTGAAATGCTCAACCATCCCTCAGCGGAAAACCGGGTTTTTGAAGCCGCTGGGCCAGAAGTACTGAGCTATCAACAGCAGTTTGAGCGGTTTATGGCGATCTGCGGTAAGCATCGCCCACTTATCCCTATTCCGTTACCCACCAGTTGGATCTCAGTGTGGTTCCTCAACATGATCACCTCGGTGCCGCCGACGATCGCCAAAGCACTGATCCAGGGGCTGAAACACGATCTTCTGGCCGACGATCGTGAACTCCGCGCGTTGATCCCACAAAAGTTACTGACCTTTGACGATGCCTTGCGCGTCACACTTGAAGATGAGCACAAACTCGCAAATTCGCAGGACTGGGGTTATGACGCTCAGGCGTTTGCCCGCTGGCGGCCTGAATATGGCTATTTCCCAAAACAGGCGGGTTGCACGTTAACCACAGAAGCTGAGCTGGCCGATTTATGGCAAGTGGTGAATCAGATCGGTGGAAAAGAGGGCTATTTCTTCGGCAATGCTCTGTGGAAAACACGCGGCTATATGGACCTGCTGGTGGGCCACAGGCTGGCAAAGGGTCGCCCTGAGCGGCCAATGCTTGAAGTAGGCGACCATGTAGATAGCTGGAAAGTGATTATTGTTGAGCCACAAAAAGAGCTGACGTTGCTGTTTGGCATGAAAGCGCCAGGGCTTGGGCGGCTTTCATTCACGCTGCGTGACCAGGGTAAACATCGAACGCTCGATGTTCGGGCATGGTGGCATCCGCACGGAACCGCAGGTTTGTTCTATTGGCTGGTGATGATCCCCGCGCATCTGTTCATTTTCCGTGGCATGGCCCGCCGAATTTGCCAGGTTTCCGAACAAACGTTAGATAAACTTCGTTAACTGCTCCTAATCTTTGGCTTTGCCCATTGCAAGCGCTGCCATTTCACGGAAAAATGCGCAGCGTAAATCTCAATTATCATGAGTTGGTCCACATGAAGGTACTGGTAACGGGCGCCACCAGCGGTTTAGGCCGAAACGCGGTCGAATTTCTTCGCGCGAAAGGCATCAGCGTACGGGCGACCGGGCGCAATGAAGCTATGGGCAAACTGCTGGAAAAAATGGGCGCCGAGTTCGTTCATGCTGACCTGACAGAACTGGTTTCATCGCAAGCTAAGGTGATGCTGGCCGACGTCGATACGCTTTGGCACTGCTCGAGCTTTACCTCCCCATGGGGAACACAGGAAGCATTCGATCTTGCCAACGTCCGTGCGACGCGTCGTTTAGGTGAGTGGGCCGTTGCCTGGGGAGTGCGCAATTTTGTGCATATTTCCTCACCGTCGCTCTACTTCGATTACCATCATCATCGTCGTATCAACGAAGATTTTCGTCCGGTTCGCTTTGCTAACGAATTTGCGCGCAGCAAAGCCGCCAGTGAAGAGGTTATCCAGCTTTTAGCACAATCAAACCCGCATACGCGCTTTACGATTTTGCGCCCACAAAGTTTGTTTGGCCCGCATGACAAAGTCTTTTTCCCACGACTGGTTCAGATGATGCGCCATTATGGCAGCGTGCTATTGCCACGCGGCGGCGAAGCGATGGTTGATATGACGTATATCGAAAATGCGGTGCACGCGATGTGGCTTGCCACACAGTGCGAAACGCAGCCATCTGGCCGGGCCTACAACATCACTAACATGGAGGCTCGCCCGCTCCGCGTGATCGTGCAGAAGCTGATTGATGAGTTAGAGATTAAATGCCGGATTCGTTCTGTGCCCTATCCTATGCTGGATGTGATTGCCCGCAGCATGGAGCGTCTTGGTAGCAAATCCGCCAAAGAGCCGGTACTCACGCACTACGGTGTATCAAAGCTTAATTTTGATTTAACGCTGGATACCACTCGCGCGGAGACAGAGTTGGGTTACCAACCCATTATCACGCTCGATGAAGGTATTCGACGTACCGCGCTCTGGCTGCGTGATCACGGTACGCTGCATCGTTAACCAGACTTGCTATCCTTCAAGCCGCAAAGATGTTGGCTGCAGTTTGAAGGATAACCAGTTTACCCCTGCCCGTACTTCTCCAGTAACGCTTGTGCGATAGCTTCTGTTTGCGCATCCGGCAGGCCCGAATATTCTTTTGGCCGGAAGTGCATCTGGAAAGCCTGAATCACTCTTTTTTGCTGTTCCGACGACATTTCAGGCGTCACCTGATAACCATAACGCGATAGCAATTCAAGCACACCTCGTTTATCCACTGGCTGGTACGGACCACGACCATTCAGATAAAAGGCCACTCTGCTGGCATCAGGCCATGCACCCACGCCCTGTTGTGCCAGTTGCTGCCATGGGAATAGCGGGCCAGGGTCAACTTTACGTTGCGGGGCAATATCCGCATGCGCGACGACGTTTTGCGGTTGGATTTGATAACGCGCGATAATCACTTTCGCCAGTTTCTCAAGCACCGAGATCTGCGCCGCGTTGAACGGGTAAAACTGCTTTACGCGGCCCTGGCGGGTGAAACCTTTATTCTCAAGCTCAATGCCAATCGACGTGTCATTAATCCGCGTCGCGCCACGCCAGAAACTCACCCCGGCATGCCAGGCTAACTCACTTTCAGGCACCAGTTGCCAGATAACCGGTTTGCCGCCAGAAGTCGGTGGTGTATCGGGAATCAGGTAGTGCGAACTGACATTTTGGTCAGTTAAAGTGGATAATGAACCAGCAAAATCATCGGCAGTGTAGTGAATAACCAACACTTTCACACGTGGATAGGCAGCCCGCGCAGTGTGGCTGGTGTCGACTTTAAAATCGCCTTTATCGACAACGATTTTATCGGCAACTTCAGGTTTGCTGGCGCACCCCGCCAGCAACAACGCGATTAAAAATGCGGCTAGACGACCTTTCATCGACGCGTTTTCACGGCAGTACCGGTGACGCTCACCATCAACATGCTGCCATCTTTGCCCACCGTTTCGTAGTCGATATCAATCCCCACTACGGCGTTCGCGCCCAGACTTTCCGCTTGTTCTTGCAACTCTTTAAAGGCTATCTCACGCGCCTTACGTAACTCTTTTTCATACGCACCGGAACGTCCACCGACGATATCGCGCACACCGGCAAAAAAATCACGGAAAATATTGGCCCCCAGAATGGCCTCTCCGGTAACCACACCACAATATTCCGTGATGCTCTGGCCCTCGAGCGTTGGGGTCGTTGTAAATTGCATAAGCTTCTCCTCTCTTTGTATCAACATCTTAGCGCATTTCCCGCCACGCATTTTGGCAGCGATACGCTATGCTAAGTTAGTCCTCCTGAGAAGATAAGGAAATAAAAATGCGCAGCTCAGTTTTGGCTCTTCTTCCGTGCGCCCTGTTACTTACGGCATGTACCACCAGCGTTACCCCTGCATTTAAAGATATTGGCACCCGCAACGGCCCTTGTATTAATGGTGGCCCGGATAGCGTGGCGCAGCAATTTTACGATTATCAAATAGGCCATAAAACCCAGGGCAGCAGCGCGATTACCGGCTTACGCCCATACATGAGTGATTCACTGGCGCAGCAACTGCAAAAAGCCAGTACGTCGCCAAATGCGCAAAATGAATTTATGCGCAGCAATATGTTCACCAGCAACGCTGATGGCGCAGACACTGCTGAAGTCGCGTCCTCGTCAACCATTCTGAATACCGATGCACGCAATATTCCGTTGCGCGTGAAACTCACTAAAGGCAGCCAGAGCTGGCAGGATGAAGTTCTGATGATTCGTGAGGGTCAGTGTTGGGCGGTTGATGACGTGCGTTACCTCGGCGAAAACAGCCATGCTCCATCGGGCAGCTTGCGTCAGGCAATAGAAACCAACTAACGCTGCCTCTCGAAGTATGTCGGGTAGGTACAATATTCACACAATCGGCGGGGCGAAATTCATAACCCATATAAATAGTCTGGAGTTTACTTATAACTCCGACATTTATTCTTGCCTTCACCCCGCCCCGCTATATTGTGCTACTTTTAGTATGTGGGAGTAGTTATTTTTAGGTTTTAACGCACAAAGATTGCATAACTATTCTGTTAAAGGTACTCTTTCCGGCTTCAATTGCTATTCAACTTATGCGCATGAGTATTCAACTAAACGGCATTAATTGTTTTTACGGCGCACATCAAGCGCTGTTCGATATCACTCTTAGTTGCCCACAGGGCGAAACGCTGGTGCTGCTTGGTCCAAGCGGTGCAGGCAAAAGCTCGCTTCTGCGCGTACTCAATCTTCTTGAGATGCCGCGTTCCGGGCAACTCACCATTGCAGATAACCATTTTGACTTTGCTAAAGCGCCTGGCGATAAAGCCATTCGTGAACTGCGCCGCAACGTTGGCATGGTGTTCCAGCAATACAATCTCTGGCCTCATCTGACTGTGCTGCAAAACCTGATGGAAGCGCCTTGCCGCGTCCTGGGTATCAGCAAAGATGAAGCGCGCCTGCGTGCAGATAAACTGCTTGAGCGTTTACGCCTGAAGCCGTATATGGACCGCTATCCGCTCCACCTTTCCGGTGGTCAGCAGCAGCGTGTCGCGATTGCACGAGCATTGATGATGGAACCACAGATTCTGCTGTTTGATGAACCGACCGCAGCACTGGATCCAGAAATCACCGCGCAGATCGTCAGCATCATTCGTGAGCTGGCAGAAACCAATATCACTCAGGTCATCGTTACCCACGAAGTGGAAGTTGCGCGTAAAACCGCAAGCCGTGTGGTTTACATGGAAAATGGCCACATCGTCGAGCAAGGTGATGCGAGTTGCTTTGCAAAACCACAGACCGAAGCGTTTAAATTCTATCTGTCACACTGATGTATCCGGGAAAATAACCATGAAAAAAGTTCTGCTTGCCACACTATTAGCTAGCCTGAGCCTTTCCGCGACGGCTGCACAAACTATTCGTTTTGCTATGGAAGCGTCTTACCCTCCGTTTGAATCTATGGATGCCAGCAACAAAATTGTTGGTTTTGATGTCGATTTGGCGAACGCACTGTGTAAAGAGATTGATGCGACCTGTACTTTCAGCAACCAGGCCTTTGATAGCCTGATCCCAAGCCTGAAATTCCGCCGTATTGACGCGGTTATCTCTGGTATGGATATCACGCCTGAGCGTGAAAAACAGGTTCTGTTCAGTAGCCCATATTATGAAAACTCTGCACTGTTTGTCGGTCAGAAAGGCAAAATCGCTGATATCAGCGCGCTGAAAGGCAAAAAAGTTGGCATGCAGAACGGCTCTACACATCAGAAGTTCATCATGGATAAACATCCGGAAATCACTACTGTTCCTTACGACAGCTACATGAACGCTAAGCTGGATATGGAAAGCGGTCGTATTGACGCGGTATTTGGTGACACTGCTGTAGTAACCGAATGGCTGAAAGCCGATCCTAAACTGGCTGCTATCGGCGATAAAGTGACGGATAAAGACTACTTCGGTACAGGCTTGGGCATCGCTGTTCGTCAGGGCAACACTGACTTGCAGGCGAAGTTCAACACTGCGCTGGAAAAAGTGAAGCAAGATGGTACCTACAAAACCATCTACGAAAAATGGTTCCAGAAGTAATCTGAATGAACGAAATGTTTACTTTAGCGAGCGCCGCCGGGATGACCGTCGGCCTTGCCGTCTGTGCGCTAATCATCGGCCTGGCTCTGGCGATGATTTTTGCCGTATGGGAGTCCGCGAAATGGCGCCCGATTGCCTGGCTGGGTTCAGCTCTGGTAACGGTGCTGCGCGGCTTACCTGAAATTCTGGTGGTGCTGTTTATTTATTTCGGCTCCTCCCAGTTATTGCTGATCCTGTCAGATGGCTTTACGCTCAACCTCGGTTTTGCGCAGATCCCCATCCAATTACAAATTGAGAATTTTGACGTCAGCCCATTCCTGTGCGGTGTGATTGCGCTTTCGCTGCTCTATTCAGCCTACGCTTCGCAAACTTTGCGTGGTGCGCTTAAAGCCGTGCCCGTTGGGCAATGGGAATCCGGCCAGGCTTTAGGCCTGTCGAAAGCAGCGATCTTCTTCCGTCTGGTGATGCCGCAAATGTGGCGTCATGCGTTACCGGGTTTAGGCAATCAGTGGCTGGTATTGCTGAAAGATACCGCGCTGGTTTCGCTGATAAGCGTCAATGATTTGATGTTACAAACCAAGAGTATCGCCACCCGAACCCAGGAGCCGTTTACCTGGTATGTGGTTGCTGCCGCGATCTACCTCGTGATTACCCTCATCAGCCAGTACGTGCTCAAACGTATTGACCAGAGAGCGACACGTTTTGAACGGAGACCCGGCTGATGCTCGAGTATTTACCGGAACTGTTTAAAGGCCTGCACACCAGTCTGACACTCACCGCGGCATCCATTGTGGTCGCGTTGGTTTTATCGCTGTTTTTCACCATCGTTTTGACGCTGAAAACACCGATACTGGTTTATATCGTGCGTGCCTATATTACGTTATTTACCGGCACGCCTTTGCTGGTGCAAATCTTCCTGATTTACTACGGCCCGGGTCAGTTCCCATCCATTCAGAACTACCCTGTTTTGTGGCATCTGCTTTCTGAGCCGTGGTTGTGTGCGTTGATTGCATTGTCTTTAAACAGTGCAGCCTACACCACGCAACTGTTTTACGGAGCGATTCGCGCGATTCCTGAAGGCCAGTGGCAATCATGTGGTGCATTGGGGATGAGCAAAAAAGATACGCTCGCCATTTTGCTGCCTTATGCATTTAAACGCGCACTTTCTTCCTATTCGAACGAAGTGGTTCTGGTGTTTAAAAGTACTTCTCTTGCGTACACCATTACGCTGATGGAAGTGATGGGCCACGGGCAACTGCTGTATGGCCGTACTTACGATGTCATGGTATTCGGCGCCGCAGGCCTGGTTTATCTGGTCGTGAACGGACTATTAACGCTGCTGATGCGTGTGGTAGAACGCCGTGCACTGGCATTTGAACGCCGTAACTAAAACGTAAAAATCACTCGAATCAGGCGGGGACTTCCCCGCCTTTTTTACGCCCGCAAAAATATAATTATACATTTTTATTGCATACAAATTCACTTGATGGCATGATTTTTTGACGTCGAGAAACGGCGAATACAATAAAACATGACAGACGGGAGCAACACACATGAAGAAGTTTATTTTGGCCGCTATGTTCGCTACAGCCGCATTCAACGTGGCCGCGGCCGATAAAATCAACTTTGGTTCTTCGGCCACTTATCCGCCATTTGAATCACTTGATGCCAACAATCAGATTGTCGGTTTTGATATCGACCTGGCTAAAGCTTTATGCAAACAAATGCAGGCTGACTGCACCTTCACCAACCATGCATTTGACAGCCTGATCCCGTCGCTTAAATTCCGTAAATACGATGCTGTCATTTCCGGCATGGATATTACGCCTGAGCGTAGCAAGCAGGTCGCCTTTACGACACCGTACTACGCTAACTCTGCGGTAGTGATTGCCAAAAAAGGTGCGTTTAAATCTTTCGACGAACTGAAGGGTAAGCGCATTGGTATGGAAAATGGCACCACACACCAGAAATACCTCCAGGATAAACACCCGGAAATTAAAACTGTCTCTTACGACAGTTACCAGAATGCGATTATCGACCTGAAAAATGGCCGTATTGATGGGGTGTTTGGTGATACAGCGGTGGTGAATGAGTGGCTGAAAACCAACCCGCAATTAGGCACCGTTGGTGAGCATGTTACTGATGCAGAATATTTCGGTACCGGTTTGGGTATTGCTGTGCGCCCTGACAACCAGGCTTTGTTGACCAAATTGAATACCGCGCTGGCAGCGATTAAAGCTGACGGGACTTATCAGAAGATTAGCGATCAGTGGTTCCCGCAGTAATTATTGCCCTCACCCTGCCCTCTCCCTGGGGAGAGGATTAGGATGAGGGGAAAACTACCCGCGCACCAGCAACGTCAAAACCTCGTAATGCGCCGTGTGCGGGAACATATCGAATAACTGCACGCGCTCCACACGATAACCCGCCAGTGACGAGATATCTTGCGCCATGGTCTGTGCATTACAACTTGAATAGATAATGTATTTCGGGGCCATGTTATTGAGGAAATAACACAGCGCCTGGCCGATACCGCGCCTTGGCGGGTTCACTAAGACCAGGTCTGGAGTATCTTGCTGCTCGGTGGCAAATTTCGTTGAATCCAGCGCCTGAAAATGAATATCCGTTAACCCGAGTTTCTCCGCCGACTGGCGTGCGCAGGCAATCGCTTCTGATGCAATTTCAATACCCGTTAGTTTCATATCCGGCGTGGCGCAATGCAGCCCAAAACCACCGACTCCGCAGAATAAATCCCACATATGGTTAACCGGTAATTCGCGCACCCAATCACGCGCAGTTGCATACAATGAAGCAGCAACGGCCGGGTTGGTCTGGAAGAAACTTTGCGGACGGATAAATAGCGGCACGCCGTTGAATTGTTCTTCCAGCGCCTGCTGCTCAGTAAATGGGATCTCCTGCTCGCCTTCCAGAATCGCCATATGCACTGGCTGGATATTGGCAGAAATCACTTTGAGCTGCGGAAGTTGCTGTTGTAACCAGGGTATCGCTGCACGCAGTTGTTCCAGCTTGGCTTCTGAGCGCAGAACAAAACGCAGCATCATTCCGCCGTCTAACTGGCTTTCCGTTAACAGCAGAAATTTCAACTCACCACGCTTACGCGCAACGTTATACGGTGTCAGGCCTGCACGGGCAATAAACGGTTTAAGAACCGCAAACACAGCCTGGAATGAAGCAGGATAAAGCGGGCATTCAGTTAAATCTTCCGGTGTTCCATCGCGATGCAGCATCCCCAGCAAGGGTTTTTCTACACTGCCGCTGACAACCATTTTGGCTTTGTTACGGAATGCGTGCTCAGGGCCGCTGATTGGCGCGCACCACTCATGCACCGCTGTGCCCTCCAGCAATTGCTGAAGTTCGGTCATTTTGGCGGTGAGCTGTTCGGAAATCGGCTGTTCAATCCACTGACAAGAGCGGCAGCGATTAGCCTGATAGAGCGCGCAATGCATTATGTAATCCTAAGAACCGGGGGCGCAGATTGTAACACTACGCGGTCATTGAAGTTTGAAAAAAAGCCGACTCCGCGAAGGGACAAACAACAGAAACAGCACCAATAAATCGGGTAGTTTCTGCGTCATTAGCGAACGGAAGATCTCACGTTTTGACTCACCGGGGATGCTGAACAGTTCAGGGTAACCCCAGCCAAGGGACGCCGCCCACAAATACCCCACCGCAATAACCTGCGTGGCAAGAAAGACCCAGCGCCCCCAGTTGCGCCCTTTCATGATGACAAACGCACAACGTAATTCGATACACAGCATCACCAGGCTGCCGAGAAAAATCAGCGTCAGGCTCCAGGTTTGCACGCTGCGATGCACAAAATCCATCACACCACGCACGCCGAGCATGTTGAACAGCAACATGAGATCGAGCACTCGCGTAGTAAGAATAGCGATCGCCGCCACCAGCACTAATGTGGGAGCGTTCAATTTAGCTTGTGTTTGACTTCGTTTCCTGAAAATTTCCGCAAACCTCGTGTTCCATACGATACTGTGCCGCGTCTGGCGCGGCACAGTAGGCTTATCATTGCAGATTTTAAGCTACTCAGCTATGCCTTGCACGCTGGATGTCGCGCAAGCGTTGCTTTTCTGCTCGCGCCATAAACCACCAGGCAATCAAACCAATCACCCCGACGACACCTAAAATTATAGACGCCAGTGCGTTAATTTCAGGGTTGACCCCCATTCTTACGCTTGAGAATACCAGCATCGGCAACGTTGTTGCCCCCGGCCCTGAAACAAAACTGGCAATAACCAGGTCATCCAGAGACAGCGTGAATGCCAGCAACCAACCGGAAATAATCGCCGGAGCAATCATCGGAACGGTTATCACAAAGAACACCTTTAGCGGCGTTGCACCCAGGTCCATGGCCGCCTCTTCGATTGAGTGATCCAATTCCCGCAAACGGGAGCTAATCACGACCGAAACGTAGGCAGTACAGAACGTGACGTGCGCAAGCCAGATGGTCAACATGCCGCGATCGCTTGGCCAGCCAATAGCGTGCCCTAAGGCCACAAACAGTAACAGCAGCGAAAGGCCGGTGATGACATCAGGCATGACCAGCGGTGCCGTAAGCATAAAGGCAAATCCCGTGGAACCGCGAAATTTGCCAAAACGCACCATTACCACCGCAGCAATAGTTCCGAGAATAACCGCAGCGGTGGCTGCGGCTGCGGCAATGGTCAAACTCAGCCCTACCGCGCTCATCATCGCCGAGTCATGGAACAGTTCAACATACCATCGCGTCGACCACCCGGCCCAGACTGTCACCAGTTTTGAGCTGTTGAATGAGTAGATCACAAGCATCAGCATCGGCGCGTAAAGGAAGGTGAAGCCGATCACCAAAATCAAAATGCGCCAGGGTGAGCGCACTACCGGTAAATTGTTCATGCGTGGTCCCCCGCCGTTTTATTCTGGTATTTGTGGAACCACATAATCGGCACAATCAGCAAGATAAGCATGGTGATCGCCACCGCTGACGCCACCGGCCAGTCGCGGTTATTGAAGAACTCCTGCCACAATACCCGGCCAATCATGATGCTATCTGGCCCGCCCAGCAGTTCAGGGATCACAAACTCACCCACTGCCGGGATAAATACCAGCATCGAACCGGCAATAATTCCGCCTTTAGTTAGCGGCACAATGACGCTGAAAAACGTTTTCAACGGACGTGCGCCCAGGTCTAACGACGCTTCAACTAATGAGTAGTCGAGTCGGGTTAGCGCGGTATAAATTGGCAGCACCATAAAGGGTAGATAGGCATAAACAATACCGATGTAGACCGCGAGATTGGTGTGCAAAATTACCAGTGGTTGGTCGATAACGCCCAGCCACATCAGCACGTTGTTGAGGACGCCGTTATTTTTTAGGATCCCCATCCACGCATAAACGCGAATTAAGAACGAAGTCCATGACGGTAAAATCACCAGCAACAGCAAAATATTACGTGTTGATGGTTTGCTGTGAGCCACCGCCCATGCCAGCGGATAGCCCATCAGCAAACAACAAATGGTAGAAACACCTGCCACTTGCAGCGACTGCAAATAGGCTTCAGCATAGAGCGGATCGTCGGTTAACTGGAGATAGTTCGCCAGATTAAGTACGAAGGTTATCTGATCGTCAGCCCAGGTGATTAAGTCGGTATAAGGTGGAATTGAACGGGCTATTTCACCAAAGCTAATCTTGAAGACAATCAAGAATGGCAGCATGAACAGCAAAATCAGCCAGAGATAAGGCAAAGCGATAACCAGCTTGCGGCCATGGCGCATCTGCATTTTCCCCAGCCACAATTTAAAACTGCTTGCCGGTGGCTCAGCCGGGCGTTCCGTGATCGTGCTCATTTCGCCCCCTTAAACAGTCAGAACGACACAACTTTCAGCATCCCAACACAGGCGAACTTCATCGCCCCATGTTGGCATTCCTCTACGATTGCGGTTCTCGTTTTGTAACTGTGCGCTGATCATCTGGCCGCTTTTCAGGCGCACATGGTAAATCGACAAATCGCCCAGATACGCGATGTGCACCACTTCACCGACCGCGAAGTTGTAGCCATCGGCTGGCGGTTCCTCGCACAACATGACCTTTTCCGGGCGCAGGGCGACGTAAACCGGCACGCCATCGACAACAGAAATATCAGGGTCAACTTTTAGCGGATGTACAAGCCCTGGGCTATCAATCACCAGACCATCGTCCTGGCGATCTTTAAGCAACCCTTCAAAGACGTTCACCGAACCGATAAATTCGGCGCTGTAGCGGGTTGCCGGGTACTCATACACTTCTTCCGGCTCACCAATTTGCTCGAACTTGCCGCGATTCATGATGGCAATACGCCCCGCCATGGTCATCGCTTCTTCCTGATCGTGGGTCACCATGACGCAGGTTGCCCCCACGCGCTCAAGAATATCCACCACTTCGAGTTGCATACGGTCGCGTAATTTTTTATCCAGCGCGCCCATTGGCTCATCAAGCAGCAAGAGTTTTGGCCGTTTTGCAAGGCTCCTTGCCAGCGCGACACGCTGACGCTGCCCGCCAGAAAGCTGGTGTGGTTTACGTTTCGCGTACTCTTGCATATGCACCAACGCCAGCATTTCCTGCACCCGCTGAGTGATTTCACTTTTCGGGAGTTTGTCTTGCTTGAGGCCAAACGCAATGTTTTGCTCCACGGTCATATGCGGGAAAAGCGCATACGACTGAAACATCATATTGATTGGACGCTGGTACGGCGGCACGTGTGATAAATCCACGCCATCGAGCATGATTTGGCCAGCACTTGGTTGTTCAAAACCGGCCAGCATGCGTAACAATGTGGATTTTCCACAGCCAGACGGGCCGAGCAACGCAAATATTTCGCCTTTATAAATAGTGAGATTGACATCATCAACGGCATGTTGCCCGTCAAAGGACTTAGTGAGGTTGCGAACTTCAAGCAGCGGGGTGAGCGCTTTACGCGTTTTCGCATGCGGACGAGGAGTGACGTCGTTCAATTATGTTGCTCTCCGGCATAAACAAAAAGATGTACGACCCGGTTGCCGTACCAATGACGTGACAGAGGTTTGTGCCTCTGTCCGTGTTGGGGCGCATGCACCATTGGGGTGCACTGCCCCGTTGCATATCTAATTAGATAACACTTATACCCAAAATAATTCGAGTTACAGAAAAGCGACCAGGCCGTAAGTCCCCAGGAACATAGATAACTATGTGACTGGGGCGTACGGGTGCAGTCAACGCATCTGCGGCTTGAAGTATGACGGGTATTATTTGCCTGTCTTAACCTTAGTCCACGCACGGGTAATAACACGATCAACTTTTGGTGATTGCACGCCCTGAGTAAACAACTTGGCGCGCACATCAGCCGGTGGGTAAATCCCCGGGTTGTCACGAATCTCAGCGTTCAGCAATGGCAGCGACTCTTTATTCGCGTTCGCGTAATAAACGTGGTTACTGATATTCGCCACCACATCCGGGCGCATCAGATAGTTCAGGAACTGGTACGCTTCGTCTTTGTTTTTCGCATCAGCCGTCATTGCGAACATATCGAAGTACACCATCGCCCCTTCTTTAGGAATGGTATAAGCAATATTCACGCCATTTTTTGCTTCTTTGGCGCGGTTGGCTGCCTGGAGAATATCGCCGGACCAGCCAATCGCAACGCAGATGTCGCCGTTAGCCAGGTCATTGATATATTGGGATGAGTGGAAATAACGAATAGAAGGGCGCAGTTTCAGCAGCAGATCGTTCGCCGCACCGGTGTAATCTTTCGGATCGGTACTGTTTGGATCTTTGCCAAGGTAATGCAGAACCGATGCGTAAACTTCGCTAGGCGCATCAAGGAAGGAAACGCCGCAGCTTTTCAGCTTCTCAAGGTTTTCTGGTTTCAGGATAAGATCCCAGCTATTAACCGGGGCGTCTTTGCCCAATGCCGCTTTCACTTTCTCGACGTTGTAGCCGATACCGGTGGTGACCATCATGTAAGGAATGCCGTATTTGTTGTCATGGTCGTTATGCGCGACCAGTTTCAGCATTTCCGGATCAAGGTTTTTGTAGTTCGGCAGTTTGCTCTTATCGAGAGGCTGGAAAATACCGGCCTGAGCCTGGCGCTCGAGGAATTGTGAAGACGGCACAACCAGATCGTAGCCCGTACTTCCCGCCATCAACTTCCCTTCCAGCACTTCATTAGAGTCGAAGACGTCATACACCACTTTAATACCGGTTTCTTTAGTGAAGTTTGCCAGCGTATCCGGCGCAATATAATCAGACCAGTTATAAACGTGCAGCGTCTTTTGTTCAGCAGCAAACGTGGTGGCAGAAACGGCCATCAGCGCTGTCATCAGCACACCTGCCACCATACCCGATAGCAATTTTTTACGTTGGTTAAACATATTTAATTCCTTCTGAAAAAGTCTAATTCCCGCTTTCGCGAGCATAATTTACTCAATCATACTTTTACGCATTTTCTTCTCGCTTCTGGCACATGCAAGAATCATGCATCTCTATGCAAACTGCAGTAAAAAAGCTCAGACGACTTCCTGCGAATGTTGCACGCTTGACGCGTCTCGCAAGAATAACTGTAGCCAGACTTCGAGACTATAGCCCAAGCAGAAAAGTGACTTTTATCAATTTTTTAACCATAAAACATCTATGGTATGGCGCAAAACGGGCAGGAGTGGCGAGAATAATTCTGGTCGGAGGCTAAGAAGGCAGAATAAAAAAACGTGGAACGCAGCGGGTATAGTAGCCGCTGCGGTTAAGAATGAAACAATTAGTGAAGAAAGTGAGTTTGAATAACGGTGCCGTCTTGCTCTTCTTCTTCAGAGATATAGAGCAGCTGGTTTGCGCAGGCTTCCAGAATCACCATCGAGATTTGCTCTTCGCTCTGTTTTACAAAAGCCGCAAACTGCTCGCGGGTAATTCCCACCGACGCCTGCAATGACTGGCAAACCACTAATTTTGGCAGGTTATCATCCTGAATATCTAAAAACGCTTTCACGGTTAGCGAGCTTGCGTTAATTGATGACAGATCGGATGCCAGTGGTAGCAAAGCAGAAGGTTTTACTTCCGCCAGCGCTGAGAACAAAACGATATCGTCGACCAGATCGATTTTGGCATCATAGACACCATCGAAATTCTGCATATGCGGCAGATGGAGCGCCTGGCAAGTATCGCACTCGAAAATGGTCACACCGATTTCGTCAAGCCAGCGGCGTAAGATGTCCAGAGTCGGGACAACGAGTGAATCCATATTTGCCGTAGCCTCTTCTTAAAGGGAGTGATTAAGTCGCGCCATAGATTACGCAAAAATGGCGACGCATACTAATTTTATGCGCCCAATGACGCATTCGCTTGAATTTAACCGCCTATTTTCAGGCAAAATCCCGGCTGAGCCTGATGCTCAATCCATTCAATCATCAACGTGGCGATATCCACACCACTCGTCTTTTCAATGCCTTCAAGACCTGGGGAGGCGTTAACTTCCATCACCAGCGGGCCACGTTCAGCACGTAAAATATCAACACCCGCAACATCAAGCCCTAACGTCGCGGCGGCGTGTAAGGCGATTTCGCGCTCACGTTCGGTAATATCGACCTGATTAGCGACCCCACCACGGTGCAAATTGGAGCGAAAATCACCCGGCTTGGCCTGCCGTTCTATCGCCGCCACCACTTTATTGCCCACCACCAGGCAGCGAATATCCCGCCCTTTCGCCTCTTTTATATATTCCTGCACCAGAATATGAGCATTCAGGCCACGGAATGCATCTATCACGCTTTCCGCCGCCTGGCGCGTTTCGGCTAACACCACGCCAATTCCCTGAGTGCCTTCCACCAGTTTCACCACCAGCGGCGCACCACCCACCATGTCGATTAAATCACTGGTGTCATCGGGTGAATGGGCAAAACCTGTCACCGGCAAATCAATCCCCTGCCGCGCCAATAATTGCAGCGAACGTAGCTTGTCACGCGCGCGAGTGATCGCGACAGATTCATTTAGCGGATAGCTTCCCAGCATTTCAAACTGGCGTAAAACGGCGGTGCCATAGAAAGTGATCGCAGAACCAATGCGTGGAATAACCGCATCATAATGAGGCAGTTGGCGTCCTTTATAGTGCACAGAAGGTGCCGCCGGGTTGATATTCATATAGCAAGAAAGGGGATCGATGATTTCGACGACGTGACCACGGCGTGACGCCGCCTCGCGTAGACGTTTACAAGAATAAAGCGTTCCATCCCGGGATAAAATGGCGATTTTCACCGTACACCTCAGCGTTTCCAGTCTAATAATCACAGCGCGGATATCATAGCACTGCCATTCTGATTCAACGAACGGGCAATGTATCTGGAGACTGTTTTAGCACGTCAATTAGATGGCGCGTTGTCGACGCCAGATGATGCGGATCGTAGACCACATAGAGATCCGCTGGGATCGCTTTTGTGAGTGGGCGGAACGTGACGCCCGGCCAGTTCATTTGCGCGTAGCTGTCCGCCATAATCGTCAGCCCCATACCAATACTCACCAGTGCCAGAACCGTCTGCGGTTCAACGGCTTCTCTGACAACCCGTGGCGAGAACCCGGCTTCACGGCAAACACCTTGCAAGAAGGTCCAGTCCGAATGCACCGCCGTCATGGTGACAAAGGCTTCGTGGCGCAGTTGCTCAATATCAATGGCAGATTGTTTTGTCAGAGGGTGCTTTTCTGGCAAAGCGACCAGGAAGGTGGCGTCGTGGAGTTTTTCGCTGCGCATACCCGCTGGCGGATTGGTTTCCATACGCCAGATACCGGCGTCAATTTCGTGACGCTCAATTAATGAAATCTGATCGCCCGGTGACTTTTCACGAAACAAGATATCAATCGCCGGGAAGTCGGCGATAAACGTTTGCAGCCCGAGGCGTAACCCGCCCCAGATAGCCGTGCCGACAATCCCAAGGTGAATACGCCCACCTTCACCCCGGCCGATTTGCTCAACCCGCGCCAGGGCTATATTCGCGCTATCGAGCAGACGCCGGGTTTCTTCGAGCAGGATTTCGCCGGCATGCGTCAACGCAACACTGCGTGAGTGGCGAATAAACAAAACGGTGCCGAGCTGGGATTCTAACTCTTTGATGTGAAAACTCAGCGGCGGTTGGGACATATTCAACCGCACAGCAGCTTTGCCAAAATGTAGCTCTTCCGCCACCGCCTGGAAATAACGCAGAAGCTTTAAGTCGGTACGGTAAGTTCGCTGTGAAATAGTCATGGGGCCCCTTTGTTTTGGCAGCCCCATAACTTACCACTCCTGCCGCTCGCTGTAATCCTGACGGCTTTAAGGTGCGATCGGTGCCGCAGCCTTGAGCGCTGGATTGTGACGATACTGGAAACTGAAGTGGAAAATAACTGCCAGCACCAGTGCGTATCCGGCAAACACCAGCCAGATGGTGGTCCAGTCTTTAACGCCATCGACGCTAAAATAGTCCACTACATAACCGCTGAGTATTGCGCCAACATACGCACCAATGCCGTTGACCATCGTCATAAACAGCCCCTGCGCACTGGCACGAATACGCGAATCCACCTCTTGTTCCACAAACACGGAACCGGAAATATTGAAGAAATCGAATGCGCAGCCGTACACCACCATCGAGAGCAGCAGTAACACGAAACCAAACGCTGACGGATCACCCCAGGCAAAGAGAGCAAAACGAAGCACCCAGGCCACCATACTCATCAACATCACCTGCTTGATACCAAAGCGGCGCAGGAAGAATGGAATGGTCAGGATAAACGCCACTTCCGACATCTGAGAAACAGACAGCAGAATCGACGGATATTGCACCACGAAGCTATCGGCAAACTCAGGGTTGCGCGCGAAATCATGCAGGAACGGGTTGCCGAAGGTGTTCGTTATCTGTAGTACCGCACCGAGCAGCATGGCGAACAGGAAGAAAACGGCCATACGTGGGTTTTTGAATAATACGAAAGCATCCAGCCCCAGGCGGCTCACCCATGTGCGGGATACGCCACCTTTTGCCACCGGAATCGTTGGCAAAGTCAGTGAATAAAGAGCCAGTACAAGCGACGATCCGGCGGCAATATACAACTGAAGATTACTGAGCTCAAAACGCATCAGACTCACGGTCCACATCGCCGCAATAAAACCGATGGTGCCAAAAACGCGGATCGGCGGGAAATGGCTGACGGTATCCAGACCCACTTTTTCGAGACTGGCGTAAGAGATGGTATTCGACAGCGCAATCGTTGGCATAAACGCCATTGCGTTCCCAAGCATGATCCAGAACATCAACCCAGGTTGGTTAATGCTGGCCGCCCAGGTAAGCATAAGCGCACACACCAGGTGACACAGGGCATAGACTCGATTCGCAGGCAGCCATTTGTCAGCAATAATGCCGACAATCCCCGGCATTAATAACGCTGCAATGCCCTTGGTACTGTAAACCATACCTACGTCTGCCCCCCGGAACCCGAGGGTATTAATCATGTATGAGCCTAGCGTGACCAGCCAGGCGCCCCAAATGAAATACTGCAAAAACAACATGATTTTCAAGCGAGGTTTAATCGCCAGGTAGTGAGTCGCCATGTGTTTTACCCGATGTGTTGGAAATGCCTCAGGCGAGTTTGCCCAGGAAACCGCAGATAAGATTGATAAAGTTCTGGCGTGATAGCGCCGCGGCCGCCAGGGTTTGCGCATGGGAAAGCTGAATACTGCCCAACCCCTCTGCCAGGTTAGTAATTGCCGAAACCGCTACAACTTTCAGGCCGCAATGGCGCGCACTGATAACCTCAGGCACCACAGACATACCGACCACATCGCCGCCGATGATTTGCATCATGCGAATTTCTGCAGCAGTTTCAAAGTTCGGGCCAGGGTATGAAACAAACACACCTTCCGTGAGCGGGAAGCCCTGCTCTTTTGCCACGCTCTGCAAAACGCCACGGTAATCTGCGTCATAAGCATTCGCCAGTGAGAAGAAGCGCTCACCAAAACGATCATCGTTAGGGCCCACCATCGGTGTACCAGGCATGGTGTTGATATGGTCGTTAAGCGCAACCAGGCTGCCAGGCCCGACTTCAGGACGTAATGAACCGGCGGCATTAGTGGAGAACAGAATTTCACAACCGAGTAATTTGAATGTACGAATCGCGTTGGTCATCAACGACATACCGCGCCCTTCGTAGAAGTGACCACGCCCTTTCATGCAAGCGACAGGCACACCCGCCAGCGTGCCGACAACCAACTCACCCGCATGGCCATGCACGGTGCTCACCGGGAAACCAGGCAATTCATCGTACGGGAACACAACCGGCTGTTCGATTTTCTCAGCCAGCTCACCAAGGCCAGAACCCAGAATGAAAGCCACGCGTGGCACAAGCCCGTTAATACGAGAACGAATAATATCTGCGGCGTAATACGGGGAGTTATCAAGTGTTGTCATCGGCATCGGGAGTTCCTTATCAGAAGGTCGAAATAACAGAGTAAAAATTCTGAAACTGTTATACCGACTGATAAGTCCCCTCAACCAATACCGTTTAGGCGGCTGATTGATAGTAAAAATGTATTGATCGGCGGTGGCAGGAGCCACCCCCGAGGCCTTTTATCTCACAGCCCAACCCTGCTTATGCAGATAATCGAGAATGAAAGGACGGTTTTCTTTAATGATGGTACGACGAATATGGTCACTCCAGGTATCACGGCGCGTGTTGCTGCCACGCGAGAGATAATACTGCGCCATCTCTTCGTCATACTGTTCAAGCACGTTGTGGTCGACTGGCTGATAACTGTTTTCATGCATCAACATGGCAGCAGGCATACGCGGCTTGATACCGTGATCCTCATCAGGCCAGCCGAGGCACAGGCCAAATAGCGGCAACACATGTTTTGGCAGAGCCAATAATTCCGTTACGGCTTCAATGCCGTTACGAATACCACCGATGTAAACGCCACCTAAACCCAGCGACTCCGCTGCGGTAAACGCGTTTTGTGCCAGCATTGCTGTGTCAACAACGCCAAGCAGCAACTGCTCTGCAAGGCCGAGCTGCGCTTCGGGGCAAATTTGCAAATGGCGGTTAAAATCGGCGCAAAATACCCAAAACTCTGCCGCCTGCGCCACATGCTGTTGGCCCCCAGTCAGTGGAACAAGTTGC
This sequence comes from Buttiauxella brennerae ATCC 51605, assembly GCF_001654925.1. Classification (GTDB taxonomy): domain Bacteria; phylum Pseudomonadota; class Gammaproteobacteria; order Enterobacterales; family Enterobacteriaceae; genus Buttiauxella; species Buttiauxella brennerae. The sequence continues at coordinate 559,019 of NZ_LXER01000006.1, read as the reverse complement.
TCACGCAGCGACTTATCCGTGATGCGTATAATCGACGTGCACTGTAAAAAACTGGAACTGGAAGCCGCCTGGGCACTGGCAACAATCGCTGCGCGTTGTTCGTCGGTAATCGGCTCGTCGGTATAGCGACGAACGGAACGGTGTGAGCGCAGCAGATCAATGGTCGGCGTCATCGCGTTTATCCTTTGGCTTGTCTGAAAGAGATTTATCGAGTGGAGCTTGCCCTTTGGTCAGCAGCGGTGCAACGTTCTGAGCCATCGCCCAGACCATGAATGCCGCCGCTGGGATCATCAGCGCAATCCCTAAAAATACCATGATGATAGCCGCCGTGGCATTCCCAAAGGGTGCGGGTAAAACCACGTAACCGTTCAGGGAAAGATACGACAGCAGTAAAAAAGCGATACCGATAACTTCGAGTATGAGTACAGGTTTCGGTAACGAACCAAGTGAACGCATCCGCTTGTCTCCAGAGGCAATTATTGGCTCAGTATATACCCGAGGCATTTCGGGCGGCATCTTTGTTGTCTACGTTGTATGCCCTAAATAATTCACCAGGCAGGCGGCAACAAAGGGAATCTACAGGAGCTTACTCAAGTTATTGACCGTGGCACCAGCAGCCTGGAGTATGACGGGTATATAGGCGAGGAATATCAGACTAACAGGCAAGACCTTCTTTCCATTCGCAACAGTTAGCGGCATTATAGTTGCATTCGCCGGTTCGTTCGGCCACAAAAAATAAAGGAGATTCCATGTTTGCAGTAATCTTTGGTCGCCCAGGCTGCCCATATTGTGTTCGTGCTAAAGAGTTGGCTGAGAAATTGACCGCTGAGCGTGATGACTTCAACTTCCGTTATGTTGATATTCATGCTGAAGGTATCAGCAAAGCCGACCTGGAAAAAACTGTTGGTAAACCTGTTGAAACCGTACCGCAGATTTTCCTCGATCAGAAACACATTGGCGGTTGCACTGATTTTGAAGCGTACGCTAAAGAACATCTGAGCTTGTTCCAGAACGCGGAATAAGCTGCAAAATTCAGATATAAAAAAACCGGCTCAGTGAGCCGGTTTTTTTTATCGCCGCTGACGGCGGAGCGCAGTACGTACAAACAAGTAGCACAATGCTCCAAGAGCACACCAAAACACAGCGCTAAACATCCAGGCCATTTCTTGCCAGAACGTTCGCGTTGGCGACAGCCAAAAGTGAATGATTAACAGACAAAGCGGTGAAGCCAGTACTGCACCCATCAGCGGTTTGATCACTCGGCCATGGCGTGAAAACACGCTAGCGATGACACCCGGCAGGATAAAAAACAACAACCCCCACTCCGAATGCCTGTCACCCGGGTAGCTGTTGGCGACACTAAGTTTCTGCGAAAGAAACACGCCAACAAACAACACGAAGCAGCAAATGACTCCAAACCAACGTTGTCCACGCATGAACAGACATCCTCCTGACGATCGCTTGTATCGAACTTAAATTTACAGTTCTGCATGCAGAACCTTGCCCCAGTCAGATAAAGTCTCAGCAATCCCTGCTAAAAAAACACGTAGCGCAATTAGCACAATATTCTTACTAGCCGTTAATGTTCATAAAGATTAAACTAACGGCTATTATCAGGTCTGCGCACTGGATATTTTAATGCAACGAAAAAAACATTAAATTGCGTCGTAATTAGTAGAAACCCTAACCCAAAAAACCATCTCTTTCAACAAGTTACTAGTAAACAAGAAGTTATCCTTCGTGAATATAAACGTCGCAGATTTGTTAAGCGGGAATTACATCCTGTTATTATTTGTTGTTCTGACCTTAGGTTTATGCCTGGGTAAATTACGCCTTGGTTCCGTCCAACTGGGTAATTCCATTGGTGTTTTAGTGGTCTCTTTATTACTCGGCCAACAACATTTTGCCATTAACACAGACGCCCTAAATCTGGGTTTTATGTTGTTCATTTTTTGTGTCGGAGTGGAAGCTGGGCCAAACTTTTTTTCAATTTTCTTCCGCGATGGCAAGAATTATTTGATGTTGGCGCTGGTGATGGTCGGCTCTGCAATGCTGCTGGCATTAGGGTTGGGGAAACTCTTTGGCTGGGATATTGGCCTCACAGCGGGGATGCTCGCAGGCTCAATGACCTCAACGCCAGTGTTGGTCGGTGCGGGTGATACCTTGCGCCATTCCGGTGCCGCCGGAGCCCAGTTAGCCACTTCGCTCGACAACCTGAGTCTTGGCTACGCACTGACCTATCTTATTGGTCTGGTGAGTCTGATTGTTGGCGCACGCTACCTGCCAAAACTCCAGCACCAGGATTTGCAGACCAGCGCACAGCAAATTGCTCGCGAACGCGGGCTTGATACCGATGCAGCCCGCAAAGTTTATCTGCCTGTTATTCGTGCCTACCGCGTGGGTTCTGAACTGGTGGCCTGGGCTGATGGTAAAAACCTGCGAGAGCTGGGCATTTATCGCCAGACCGGTTGCTACATCGAACGTATTCGCCGTAACGGTATTCTGGCGAACCCGGATGGCGATGCCGTGCTGCAAAAAGGTGATGAAATCGCGCTGGTCGGTTACCCGGATGCACATTCACGCCTCGACCCAAGTTTCCGTAACGGTAAAGAAGTTTTCGACCGTGACCTGCTGGACATGCGCATCGTCACCGAAGAAATTGTGGTTAAAAACCACAACGCCGTCGGCCGCCGCCTTGGGCAATTAAAGCTGACCGACCACGGCTGCTTCCTGAACCGAGTTATCCGCAGCCAGATTGAAATGCCAATCGACGATAATATCGTGCTCAACAAAGGCGACGTATTACAGGTCAGCGGCGATGCCCGCCGCGTGAAAACCGTTGCAGAACGTATTGGGTTTATCTCGATTCACAGCCAAATTACCGACCTGCTCGCCTTCTGCGCCTTCTTCATTATTGGCCTGATGATCGGCATGATCACCTTCCAGTTCAGCTCATTTAGTTTCGGCGTGGGCAACGCTGCTGGCTTGCTGTTCGCCGGCATCATGCTCGGCTTCCTGCGAGCCAACCACCCGACATTCGGCTATATTCCGCAAGGGGCGCTGAATATGGTGAAAGAGTTTGGCCTGATGGTCTTTATGGCCGGTGTCGGTTTAAGCGCCGGTAGCGGCATTGGCAACGGCTTAGGTGCTGTTGGTGGGCAAATGCTGATTGCAGGGCTTATCGTAAGCCTGGTGCCTGTGGTTATTTGCTTCCTGTTCGGTGCATATGTTTTACGTATGAACCGTGCACTGCTCTTTGGCGCAATGATGGGGGCACGTACTTGCGCCCCGGCGATGGAAATCATCAGCGACACCGCACGCAGCAACATTCCAGCCCTTGGATACGCCGGGACTTACGCTATCGCTAACGTGTTGTTAACGCTGGCGGGGACGCTTATCGTAATCATATGGCCCGGTTTGTGATCCGTGCTGCAGACAAAGAAAAAAGATTTTTTTATGACAGTGCGAACTTTTTGCCCGAGGCAAAGTCTTAATTAGTGCCACTGCTTTTCTTTGATGTCCCCAATTTGTGGAGCCCATCAACCCCGCCTCTTTGGTTCAAGGTTGATGGGTTTTTTATTGCCTGGAGTTTGTGGCCCTCTTTTAAATCAAAAACTTGAGTTCCCGCCCTGACACCAACTCGTCACTATCTGCACCGAATATCTTTTCATCGTCCATAATTTTGGATGGTGCGGTTTGGTGAAGAGGTACACCCAATGTTACTTAAAGGCAAAGTAGCGGTGATCTTCGGTGGCAGCGGTGCTATTGGCAGCGCGGTTGCGCATGTTATGTCGCGCGAAGGGGCTGATGTTTATCTTGGCGCACGCAGCCAGCATAAGTTGGATCGGGTTGTGGGCGATATTCGTGCATCAGGCGGGAAATCCGAAACATTTTGCATCGACGTTCTCGATGAACAGTCAACTATCGAGCGAACGGCGCAACTGGCCCAACAAACCGGTGGTTTTGACGTGGTAATTAACGCAACCGGCTTTATCCATAATCAGGGCAAAGGCATTGCCGAATTATCTCTCGCAGAGTTCAGGCAGGGATTTGAACCGTTCCTCAGCGCGCAATTCAACATATCAAAAGCAGTTGCTCCGCATATGGGCGGCGAACGCGCGGGAAGTATCCTGACGGTAGTGGCTCCCGCAGGCGTAATGGCGATCCCCGGCCACTCCGGGCACATCGTCGGCTGTGCGGGCATTGAAGCCTTCGTTAAAGTTCTCGCCAGCGAACTGGCAGCCAGGAATATTCGCGTGATCTGCGTGCGGTCGCATGCGCTTGTGGGCGCAGTTCAGGCAGGTTCCTACACCAACGAAGTGTTCGCATCAAAGGCACAGGCGATGGGGTTGACGGTGGAACAATGGGTGGATGGTGCCGCACAAAGCACGATGCTCAAACGCCTGCCAACGCTTTCACAAATCGCGGAACTAATGGCGTTTCTGGCTTCAGATCATGCGAGTGCCATGACGGCAACGGTGGTCAATATGACTGCGGGTACAACAACGATATAAATGTTTTGCGCGGAATGAAAGTCAGCACCCTGGGCACCAACAAACTCTACCCGACAATTTTTGCCAGCATTCTGCCGAGGTCTTCACGGCTCAGCGGATGTCGGTCAGTCACATAATGCAGCGTCATGCCTTCGATAAAAGCATCCAGTGTGCGGGCCGTAATCGGGTCAACGAAGGCTTCCAGCACCTGTTGGCTGCGGCACATCCAGTCCTGCATGATGATTTTTAGCGCCGGGTTGCGGTTGGCGTAAGCGTAAAGCTGGTACATCACTTGCAGATTGTATGACGTGGCAATTTTCTCACCGCAAATCATATCAACTATCGCTTCGCAGGCTTCATCACGATTGCGGGCTTGTTCCATGCGGTGACGGTAATCGTCCGACATCTGATGTGCAAATTGCGTAAACGCTTCACTCAGTAGCGATTCGATGCCGTCAAAATAATAGGTCATTGACCCTAACGAAACGCCCGCCGCTTCGGCAATTTTACGGTGCGTGATATGGCTAATACCGTGTTCTACCAGCATATCCAGCGTGGCTTGCACAATGCGGGCTCGCCGGTCTGGATCGTTGCGCCTTGGGGCTTTGCTCATCATTTTCGCTCGGTAATAACTGACTGAAAAGAGTTTACCAGGCAATATGTACAAATGTACACAAACTTGCTAGTGTAATTTGTATTCACCGCCAACCGGTATATCCATGTCCGCCGCCATTAGCCATCGCAAAGCCACACAACTTCGCACCTGGGCGCTGTTCGCCTTCTTCTTTCTGCCTGGCCTGGTTATGGCCTCCTGGGCTACACGCACTCCAGCCATTCGTGACACGTTAAGTGTTTCGACTGCGGGCATGGGCGTTGTGCTGTTTGGCCTGTCAGTGGGGTCGATGAGCGGCATTTTATGTTCCGGCTGGCTGGTTAAACGTTTCGGTACACGCAGTATCATCCGCAGTGGTATGACGTTGATGGTCACGGGCATGCTGGTGATGGGCGTTGCGCTATTCCTTTCGTCACCTGTGCTGTTCGCACTCGGCCTGGCCATTTTGGGCTCAGGGCTTGGCTCTGCGGAAGTGGCGATGAACGTAGAAGGTGCCATTGTTGAAGGGCTGCTGAAAAAGACCGTGCTACCGATGATGCATGGCTTCTATAGCCTCGGCACGCTTGCAGGTGCGGGTATCGGCATGGGGTTAACGGCCTTCAATTTCAGCGCATATGGGCATCTGTTAGTGATTGGCCTCGTTGTCATTGCGCCAATCGTGATTGCCATTACCGCCATTCCGCATGGTGTTGGCAAAAGCAATGCAGTCACTGATGCCGAAAACCCACATGAACCCCACCCACCCTTTTATAAAGATCTCCAGCTGTTACTAATTGGCACCATCGTGCTGGCGATGGCGTTTGCCGAAGGTTCCGCCAACGACTGGCTGCCGCTTTTGATGGTCGATGGGCATGGTTTTAGCCCGACATCGGGTTCGATGATTTATGTCGGCTTTACGCTGGGCATGACGGTCGGGCGTTTCACTGGTGGTTGGTTTATCGACCGTTATAGCCGCGTGACGGTGGTGCGTGCCTGTGCATTGATGGGCATTTTAGGTATTGGCCTGATCATCTTTGTCGATAACACTGTTGTGGCAGGCATTTCAGTTATTTTGTGGGGATTGGGTACCTCGCTCGGCTTCCCATTAACCATTTCGGCGGCAGGCGATACCGGGCCAGACCCGGCCACTCGCGTCAGCGTCGTTGCCGCATCCGGTTATATTGCATTCCTGGTCGGCCCGCCGCTGCTTGGTTTCCTCGGTGAGCATTATGGCCTGCGCCTTGCCATGTTAGTCGTATTGAGTTTGATGGTCGTCGCGGCATTAGTCGCGAAAGCCGTCGCTAAACCTACAGACCTTGTTACCAACTCAGTTGAAGGGAGAGTTCGATGAGTGTGAAATTAATTGCCGTCGACATGGATGGTACGTTCCTGGACGATAAAAAAGAGTACAACCGCGCCCGCTTCGCTGAACTTTATGCGCAAATGAAAGCGCAAGGGATTCGTTTTGTGGTCGCCAGCGGTAACCAGTATTACCAGCTGATTTCATTTTTCCCGGAAATTGCCCACGAGATTTCATTCGTTGCTGATAACGGCGGTTGGGTAGTCAGTGAAGAAAAAGATACTTTCAACGGTGAACTGACGAATCAACAATTCAACACGGTTATCGACCATCTGCTGACCATACCGCATGTGGATATCATCGCCTGTGGCAAGCACAATGGCTATACGCTGAAAAGCTATGACGATGCCTTTATAACCATGGCGCGTAGCTACTATCACCGCCTTGAACTGGTAGATAACTTCTCGAACCTGGACGATGTGTTCTTTAAGTTCGCACTGAATCTGCCAGACAGCCTGTTAGACGACACCATGAATTCCCTGGCCGATATTCTCGACGGTGTTATGGTGCCGGTCACCAGCGGGCATGGCTCGATTGACCTGATTATTCCGGGCATTCACAAAGCTAACGGTTTGCGGATATTGCAGGAAAAGTGGGGCATTGATGACAGTGAAGTCGTGACATTCGGTGACGGCGGAAACGATATCGAAATGCTGCGCCAGGCCAAATACGGTTTTGCGATGGCTAACGCACCGGAGAAAATTAAGCAGATTGCCTCTTATCAGGCCGGCAATTGCAACCAGCAAGGCGTGCTGGATGTGATTGAAAAAGTGCTGAAAAAAGAAGCGCCGTTTAACTGCTGATGTTAAAAAACGGGTGGATGTCGCTTACGCTAATCCCCCGCCTTAGGTCGGATTAGCGCAAGCGACATCCGACATTTACATCAAAATACAGCTACAACAAATACAGCAGACCGTAACCCACCGCCGCCGCCCACAACAGCATCGGCAATGAATAGTAGTGGAAACGAACCCAGATACGGCGGTCGTTAGCCATGCGCAGGGCAATCAGATTGGCCAGCGACCCCGGCAGCAGACCGAAGCCGCCAATATTTACCGCAAATGCGAGTAACACCGATGCCGGAACGAAATTGAGCAGTAAAATGGTCGATGGAACATTGCTGATAAACTGCGATAAACCGATGCCCAGGGCAAACAAGCCGCTGCCTGAAAGCTGGTTTATTCCCGCCAGTGCATGTTGCAACACTGGAAGTTGCGTTATCAGGTAGACGTCGATAAACATCACCATAAACACCAGCAGCAAACTCCAGTCGATACTCAGCAATACCCGACGCGCCAGTAACAAAAAGCCCACGGCGACCACGGCCAGTCCCCAGATCTCCTGCTTCAACTCCAGCGATACAATGAATACAGCGTAAAGCGCCACGCAGCTCAGCACCAATCGCGGCTGCCAGTCGTGGCGTTTATCGTGAGTTTGATAGACAAGCTTTTTATTAGGGAAACAGAACCCGCACAGCATAAGCAAACTGACCATCATCGCCAGCGCCAACGGAGCCATTTGCCAGGTAAATTCGCCAAACGATAAACCCGAACGCCCCCACAGCAAAATATTCTGCGGATTGCCAATTGGCGTGAGCAGCGACCCGGCATTCACCGCCAGAGCTTCAAATATAATGAGGCGACTGATCGGTATCGCGCACAGTTTTTTCAGCGTAATCGTCAACGGCACGATGATAAACAGCGCAACGTCGTTGGTCAGAAACGTTGAAAGCAGTGCTGCGGCACTGACCAGAAATAGCGCCAGCGTTCGTTCGTTATCAAAACGCTTCACCATACGGCGGCCCAGCACATCGAAATAACCGCTTTGCTCAACGCCTTTAGTTAACATCATCAGGCCCGCAAGCGTAATGATGGTATGCCAGTCGATAGCATGAACCCAGCGTTGTGGCTGAAATGGCGCAACAAAACTCAGCGCCACGCCGACAAGCAGCAATAGATGAAGAAAGCGGTCACGGGCAAAGGGGCGAACCAGAGTGAGCAACATTACTGCGTGAACCCTCGTTTTTCACTAAACAAGCGAAAGGCTTCCAGAGTCTCTTCACTGACGTGGTGCTCAACACCTTCGGCGTCAATCCTGGCCGTTTCTGCACTGATACCCAGCGCGAGGAAAAAGTTTTCAACTATCTGATGGCGCTCGCGACTCATCTGCGCCAGTTTCTCCCCTTCTGCGGTCAGAAACACACCGCGCCACGGAATCTGTTCAATCAGCCCAACGGAGGCGAGTCTTTTTAACATTTTCGCAACTGTTGGTTGTGAGACACCAAGGCGTGCGGCCATATCAACCTGGCGCACTTCGCCGACCTCACGAATCAAATCAGAAATCAGCTCAACATAGTCATCAATTAATTCCCGACGATGCGCTTCCCGCACCTGTCGAAAGCCTTCCACATGCTCTTCAACGTTTACCAACTGCGTCACTTTCTCTTTCTTTTGTTGGCCCGGCGTACGGCTCATGATGCTTCCTCTTGCAGTGGCGCGGCATCGTCCAATGACGACGTTCGGCACCATTGTAAACCAGCAGCACGGAAGCACAAAAATTTAACGAATTAGCAATAGCTATACAATATAGCCTGTGCTATATCTGTATGTAATGCAGTCAGCCTTAAACGGAAATAAGGGCAGCAGAAGTGAACAGGAGGATTTTATGAATGAATTTAAGAGGTGCATGAACGTGTTTACACATTCCCCGTTTCAAGTGCGGCTGATGCTGCTCAATATGTTGTGTGATTGGGTTTCCGGGAAACCACAGCAGGGCGAAAAACCAAAGCCATAGGCAGTCGCCCTGCCTTCTTCTTATTCAGTCTCTGAACAGTTTACTTCGCCTGTTTGTCATTCTTCATTTCCATAGATTCTGTGAATGCCTCAAGTTTTCGCGTTTTAACCCTATCATTTGTCGGATTTGCTACCTGCTTCGCAAAACACATTTCTCTTATCAGTTGATCTTCTTATCGTACCGCTCTATCTTCTTGCAGCCCTGAACATGAAGCGGCCCGCAGATGCGGTCCAGTTTCCTTTCTTTTCCGTCTGTCAGGCAGGTTCTTACCCTCGTCGCCAGGGTTTTCGCATGGCGTTTAGTAGATCTCGATAAACATGAATTTAACGGTTAAAGATACCCTGACGACCCGCGCTATTGCGCTCAATCCGTGGACTGGTTTTTATTTCCTTCAGTCATTACTGATTAACTTCGCACTCGGTTATGAATTCAGCATCCTGTATGCCGTGGCTTTTAGCTGCATATTACTTTTGCTTTGGCGAAGCAGCCCTAAATTACAAAAAGGATTGCTGGCGATTTGCAGCGTAATCGCGGCGATGTATTTCCCTTTTGGCCAGGCCTACGGCTCGCCGAACTTTAATACCCTGCTTGCCCTGCACTCGACCAACTTCGAAGAATCCACGGAATTGATGACTATCTTCCCGTGGTACAGCTATTTGGTTTCGTTGTTTATTCTGGCTCTCGGGGTTATTGCCGTGCGCCGCAAAGTGACCCCGAAAAAAAGAGCATGGTGCCATTTCGACAGCCTATGTCTGGTGGTGAGCGTGGTCTGCTTCTTTGTCGCACCAGTACAAAACCTGGCGTACGGCGGCGTATTTAAAATTAAAGACTCCGGCTATCCGGTATTCCGCTTTGTCAAAGATGTTGTGGTTAACAACCAGGAAGTGATAGACGAGCAAACCCGCATGCGGGCCTTCTCAGAAATGAAGGACACCTGGAACGTGCTGGCGGTAAAACCGAAGTACCACACTTATGTCGTGGTGATTGGTGAAAGTGCGCGTCGCGATGCGTTAGGGGCCTTTGGCGGCCACTGGGATAACACCCCGTTCGCAAGCCAGGTGAACGGCAATATCTTTATGGATTATGTCGCGGCCAGTGGTTCAACACAGAAATCGCTGGGCATGACGCTCAACCGCGTCACAGACGGCAAACCACAATATCAGGACAACATTATTACCCTGGCAAACCGCGCAGGTTTCCAGACGTGGTGGTTCTCAAACCAGGGGCAAATTGGTGAGTACGATACTGCCATTGCCAGCATCGCTAAACGCGCGGATGAAGTGCAGTTCCTGAAAAGTGGTGATTTTGAAGCGGATAAAAATACCCGTGATGAAGCGCTGTTAAAGATGACGGCTCAGGTGTTTGCCACTCAGCACACCACGCCACAACTGATTGTCCTGCATTTGATGGGCTCTCACCCGCAGGCGTGCGACCGTACTCAGGGCAAATACAAAGATTTCGTCCAGTCGAAAGAGACATCCTGCTATCTCTACAGCATGACGCAAACCGATGACCTGCTAAAGCAGCTTTATCAGCAGCTGCAAAACAGCGGCGAAAGTTTCTCGATGGTTTACTTCTCCGATCACGGTCTGGCTATCAAAGAACGCGGTACTAAAGTGCAGTATCTGGCTCATGATGATGAGTTCCAGCAAAACTTCCAGGTGCCGTTTATGGTGCTTTCAAGCGATGATAAAACGCACCGTCAGATCAAAGCGCGCCGTTCAGCGAATGATTTCCTGAATTTCTTCTCTGCGTGGACGGGGATTAAAACCAAAGAGTTAACGCCGAAGTACAAGTTCATTTCTGAGCAAAACGCAGGGCCTGTCTACATCACCAACTTTAAGTTGAAGCAGGTGGACTATACTCATTTGCAGACGGATGTGTTTGAGACAAAGACTCGCTGATATTTCAGGTTCATTCCCTGATTAGCTGGTGTTGCAACAAGGCGGCAAACGAACTTATCCCGATGAGCTTACAACAGTAAGTGATTCGGGGAAGTGAGTTGAGACAACGCCGTTGCAGCGTCAAAAAAGGGAATAAAAAAATCCGCCACAAAGGGCGGATTTTTATTTTCACCGGTTAAAGTGAAATTAGAAGCGGTAACCCACGCCAGCGATCCAGGTGCCAACATCAACGTTACGGATGCGGCTCTGCTCGTAGGAAACGTCCAGAGCAACGTTTTCGATTGGGTTAAACTGCATACCTGCGCCGTAAGAGAAACCGTAATCGCTGGTATCAGCTTTAGCTGGGTAATCAGTGTTCTGGAATTTACCGTAACCAACACCGACTACACCGTAGATGCTTGCCCAATCGTTGATGCGGTAAGCAGGACCAGCAGTGATGCCGTAGTATTGTGATTTGTCGTAAACGCCAGCTTCGCTACGGTTTTTCTCGGTGTAAGTGAAAGAACCGATGTAACCCAGCGGGGTGTCGTTTTCATAACGGTATTTCAGGTTGAAACCGCCAGCTTTGTTAGCTTTGCCCTGCATATCGCTCTGTGCGTAGCCGCCAGTTACGGTGCTAGCTGCAGATGCGGTACCAACGGAAACGGCCAGAACACAAGCCAGTGCTGAAAGACATGCAATTTTTTTCATAATCCACCTCAAATGTGCTTCAAGTAACTTCTAAGTTTTTAATATATCAAAATTGTGTAGGAAACTCTGCGACATTTACGTTGTCTAACCATTTCTTTCATGTAACAGAACATTTCCATTACATCGTAGTCCCTTCAATTTACAGTGCTTTTGTCTAAAAACGCGTTAATTATTGGCATGAATTGCAGCATCGTCATCCAGATAATTCTTAATTTAATCTGAACAAATCTTACGCAATCAGGCCCTTATGGTACGGTATCAGCCAATTATTTTTTTAAATGAATTCTCAACCAGCCATAACTTAATCATTTACACTGGTGTTACTTTTATTTTCTTGACTGAAATTAGACATTAACTGACAGGACGCAGGATGCCGCTATCGCCACGTAAAACCCCCGTTTGGTTACCTATCGTTGTTCTTTTGATTGCTATGACCTCCATTCAAAGTGGTGCTTCGCTGGCAAAATCACTGTTCCCGCTGGTTGGCGCGCCGGGTGTCACCGCACTGCGCCTGGCTTTGGGCACCTTAATTCTGGTGGTGATATTTAAACCGTGGCGGCTGCGCTTTAAGGCGGAGCAGCGTTTCCCGTTGCTGATGTATGGCCTGGCGCTCGGGGGCATGAACTACCTCTTCTATTTATCTATTCAGACTGTCCCACTAGGGATCGCCGTCGCACTCGAATTTACCGGGCCCCTTGCCGTAGCGCTGTTCGCGTCGCGCCGCGCCGTTGATTTCGTCTGGGTGATTCTGGCGGTGTTAGGCCTGTGGTTCCTGTTGCCGCTCGGTCAGTCTATTTCGAGCGTTGACTTAGCTGGTGCTGCTTTTGCGCTGGGCGCTGGCGGGTGCTGGGCAATTTACATTCTGTTTGGCCAAAAAGCAGGAGCCGATCACGGCCCGGCAACAGTAGCTTTCGGTTCGCTGATTGCGGCGATTATCTTTGTGCCGATTGGCGCGTGGCAGGCCGGCGAAGCGCTCTGGCACTGGTCACTGATACCGCTGGGTCTGGGTGTCGCGATTTTGTCGACAGCATTGCCCTACTCGCTGGAGATGATTGCGCTGACACGTTTGCCTACCCGCACGTTTGGCACGCTGATGAGCATGGAGCCAGGGCTTGCGGCGTTGTCCGGCATGTTGTTCCTCGGTGAGCACCTGACACTTGTGCAGTGGCTGGCATTGCTCTCCATCATTGCCGCATCAGTCGGTTCAACCCTGACGATTAAGCGTGAACCGCAGATTACCAGCGTTGATGTAAATTAATTCTCTTCATTATTTACCGTGATTATTGCGATCACGGTAAATATTTATCACCAATCAAGATTTTATATTCAGGATTACTCTTAGATTTAAATAAAAATAATTCCCATTCACAATACACCCTTTGTTTATTATCGTCACATCTCGTCATAAATAATATAAAGTAATTTACTAACAATGAGTTACTGAAATCCATCTGACCTCTGCTATTAATCTGATAGGTATTATCTGCTCCAACAAGAATTAAAACCGGTGCTATACTTATTTCCGGTAATTCATTGGACATAACATCAAGAGGACGAAAGATTATGACTACCGCTAAACTGGTAAAGACCAAATCGACCAACCTGCTGCATACCCGTAATGATGTTTCTGACAGCGAAAAAAAAGCTACCGTTGAGCTGCTCAATCGCCAGGTAATACAGTTCATTGATTTGTCTCTCATTACCAAACAAGCGCACTGGAATATGCGTGGCGCTAACTTTATTGCCGTTCATGAAATGCTCGATGGTTTCCGCACAGCACTGACCGACCACCTGGATACCATGGCAGAACGCGCCGTTCAGCTTGGCGGTGTAGCACTGGGGACAACACAAGTCATTAACAGCAAAACGCCGTTGAAAAGCTATCCGCTGGATATTCACAGCGTGCAGGATCACCTGAAAGAGTTGGCTGACCGCTACGCGATTGTGGCAAACGATGTACGTAAGGCCATAAGCGAAGCCAAAGACGAAGACACAGCTGATATTCTGACCGCTGCTTCACGCGACTTGGATAAATTCTTATGGTTTATCGAATCTAATATCGAATAATTGCTAGCAGATTGTTACGCCATCCTCCTGTATTCGGGAGGATGGTTGCACTATTTTAGCGCACGAAATTGTTTATCCCTGCGGCACAAGTTACCCATTTGTAATAATCACTTCACACAATCGTTAACGATTGGTTGTTTTGCCGCCTCAAGTTGCGGTAAAACTAGACGCCTGACTTCCCTCTCAATTTACGCACCAAAATCGGGCACCATAACAGTGCGTTTTTAGCGGCTTGCAACCATTATTGTGCAATGTTACAAATTCACATCCTTGCAAAACAGTATGTTGTAAACCTGGCACGATTCTTCCATGTTGCGGCTTACTGATGCGGGGGATTGCCCCATGGATTAACAAAGGAAATGCTATGAAGTCGATTTTAAAAGTTTCACTGGCTGCACTCACTCTGGCTTTTGCGGTTTCTTCCCACGCCGCTGATAAGAAACTGGTCGTTGCGACCGACACCGCATTCGTTCCTTTCGAATTTAAACAAGGCGACAAGTACGTCGGCTTTGATATTGATTTGTGGGATGCTGTGGCGAAAGAGTTAAAACTTGATTACACCCTCAAGCCAATGGATTTCAGCGGCATCATTCCTGCGCTGCAAACTAAAAACATTGACCTGGCGCTGGCGGGTATCACCATCACCGAAGAACGTAAAAAAGCTATCGAATTCTCTGACGGCTATTACAAAAGCGGCCTGTTAGTGATGGTTAAAGCTGACAACGACACTGTTAAAAGCGTCAAAGATCTCGACGGTAAAGTGGTTGCAGTGAAGGGCGGTACCGGTTCTGTTGATTACGCGAAAGCCAACATCAAAACAAAAGACCTGCGTCAGTTCCCGAACATCGACAACGCATATATGGAACTGGGCACCAACCGTGCTGATGCAGTTCTGCACGACACGCCAAACATCCTGTATTTCATCAAGACTGCAGGCCAGGGCAAATTCAAAGCTGTGGGTGACTCTCTGGAAGCACAGCAATACGGCATCGCCTTCCCTAAAGGCAGCGATGACCTGCGTGTGAAAGTTAACGGCGCACTGAAAACGCTGAAAGAGAACGGCAAGTACAACGAAATCTACAAAAAATGGTTCGGCACTGAGCCAAAATAATAAATCTAAAATGATTTAAGTAAGACTCGGGGGCGGCTTTCGCCCCTGCTATTTTTGAACCACGGTAACATATAGGAATTAATCATGGAGTTCGACTGGAGCGCCATTTGGCCTGCAATCCCGATTTTGTTTGAAGGCGCCAAAATGACTTTGCTGATTTCGGTCATCGGGTTGTTTGGCGGTCTGATAATTGGTCTGGTCGCTGGTTTCGCCCGTACTTACGGCGGCTGGATTGCCAACCACATCGCATTAGTTTTTATCGAAGTCATTCGCGGCACACCAATTGTCGTGCAGGTGATGTTTATTTACTTCGCCCTGCCAATGGCCATTCCTGACCTGCGTATTGACCCGTTCAGCGCGGCCGTTGTCACCATTATGATCAACTCCGGTGCGTACATCGCGGAAATTACCCGTGGTGCTGTGCTGTCGATTCATAAAGGTTTCCAGGAAGCTGGACTAGCACTGGGTCTGTCTAAGCGCGAAACGATTCGCCACGTGATTATGCCGCTGGCGCTGCGCCGTATGCTGCCACCATTGGGCAACCAATGGATTATCAGCATCAAAGATACCTCGCTGTTCATCGTTATTGGTGTGGCTGAACTGACTCGCCAGGGCCAGGAAATTATTGCCGGAAACTTCCGCGCACTTGAAATCTGGAGTGCCGTTGCGGTCTTCTATCTGATTATTACTTTGGTGCTGAGCTTCGTGCTGCGCCGTCTGGAAAGAAGGATGAAAATCCTGTGATTGAATTTAAGAACGTTTCTAAGCACTTTGGCAAAACCCAGGTGCTGCATAATATCGACCTCGATATTAAACAAGGCGAAGTTGTTGTGATTATCGGGCCATCAGGCTCTGGTAAATCCACGCTGCTGCGCTGCATCAACAAGCTGGAAGACATCACCAGTGGTGACCTGTTTGTTGACGGCCTGAAGGTCAACGACCCGAAAGTCGACGAGCGCCTGATTCGTCAGGAAGCCGGTATGGTGTTCCAGCAGTTTTACCTGTTCCCACACCTGACCGCGCTGGAAAACGTCGCCTTTGGTCCGATTCGTGTGCGTGGCCTGAAAAAAGAGGCCGCCGATAAACTGGCTAAAGAGCTGTTGGCTAAAGTGGGCCTCGCGGAGCGTGCGCATCACTATCCGTCAGAGCTTTCCGGTGGCCAGCAACAGCGTGTGGCTATTGCCCGTGCATTAGCGGTTAAGCCGAAAATGATGCTGTTTGATGAACCCACTTCTGCTCTCGACCCGGAACTGCGTCATGAAGTGCTGAAAGTTATGCAGGATCTGGCTGAAGAAGGCATGACGATGGTTATCGTGACTCACGAAGTGGGCTTTGCCGCCAAAGTCGCATCGCGCTTGATCTTCATTGATAAAGGGCGCATCGCTGAAGATGGTAACCCGCAAGAGCTGATTGATAACCCGCCTAGTCAGCGTTTGCAGGAATTCTTGCAGCACGTTTCCTGAGTTTTCGCCCTCACCCTAACCCTCTCCCCCAGGAGAGGGCCGGGGTGAGGGGCGACCCTCCAGATAATTCCTGTTTTCCCGACCACAACCCCCCGCGCTCTATACTTATTCCTTTGTCTGACTTTTCAGTTCGGAGGAACGCCGTGCCGCTACTCTTGCTACTGCTGTGCATGTTTAGCTTTCAAACGCAGGCCGTCACTCTACCGGCGGCGACTGTTGCCGCATCCGCCCAACAGAATGCGACCGCCCCACCCGCCGAACCGAATCTGGAAGAAAAAAAGAAAGCCTATTCGGCTCTTGCCGATGTGCTGGATAACTCGCAATCACGTGAGGAACTGATTGGGCAATTGCGTAAAGTAGCCGCCACGCCACCGCCAGAACCGGTGCCAACCATCGCTCCGCCTGAACAACTCAGCGAAGACAAAACCGTTCTCGAAAACGTCACCGATGTCAGTCGCTATTACGGTGGTGAGCTTGCCCAACGCTTCGCTCAACTGCATCGAAATATCGCAGGCGCCCCGCACAAAGCATTTAACCCGCAGACTTTTTATAACGCCCTGACCCACTTTACGATGCTGGTTGTCTCGGTCTTTGCCTTTTACCTGCTGATTCGCGCCTGCATGACGCCAGTCTGGGCGCGTATGGGGAAGTGGGGCCGCAAAAAGAATCGCGACCGATCAAGCTGGTTCCATCTACCGCTCATGATCATCAGCGCGTTTATTATTGATTTGTTATTACTGGCGCTGACTCTTTTCGTCGGGCAAATATTTAGCGACATGATGAACGCGGGCAATCGCACCATCGCCCGTCAGCAAGGGCTGTTTCTGAACGCTTTTGCGCTGATCGAGTTCTTTAAAGCGACGCTGCGTTTAATTTTCTGCCCACGCTTCTCCGACCTGCGCCCATTCCCGGTGACCGACCAAAGCGCGAAATACTGGAATATTCGCCTCGCGGGCTTAAGCAGCCTGATTGGTTACGGCATTCTGGTCGCGGTGCCGATTATCTCCAACCAGGTGAATGTGCAGGCAGGTGCAATCGCCAATGTGGTGATCATGCTGTGCATCACGCTCTGGGCGCTGTATCTGATTTTCCATAATAAACGCCAGATCCAACAAAACCTGATCCAGTTGGCTGACCGCTCAATGGCGTTTTTCAGTCTGTTTATCCGTGCCTTCGCGCTGGTGTGGCACTGGCTGGCAAGTGCCTACTTTGTGGCGTTGTTTTTCTTTTCGTTATTCGACCCGGGAAATAGCCTGAAATGGATGATGGCGGCGTCACTTCATAGCCTCGCCATTATCAGCATCGCGGCCTTTGTCTCTGGCATGCTTTCGCGCTGGCTGGCAAAAACCATCACGTTGTCACCGCAAGTGCAGCGTAACTATCCTGAGCTGCAAAAACGCCTCAACAGCTGGATATCTGCTTCGCTGAAACTGGCGCGTGTGCTGACGGTTTGCGTGGCGGTGATGTTGCTGCTCAATGCCTGGGGGCTGTTTGATTTCTGGGCGTGGATTGCCAACGATACCGGTGAGAAAACTATCGATATAATGATTCGTATCGTGCTCATCTTACTGTTTTCCGCCGTTGGCTGGACATTGCTGGCAAGCCTGATTGAGAACCGTCTGGCGTCGGATATTCATGGCCGCCCGATGCCCAGCGCGCGTACCCGCACGCTGTTAACCCTGTTCCGCAACGCGTTGGCAGTGGTGATCAGCACCATCACAATCATGATTTTGCTTTCAGAAATAGGCGTTAATATTGCCCCATTACTGGCCGGGGCTGGCGCACTGGGTTTAGCCATCAGTTTCGGTGCGCAAACCCTGGTGAAGGATATTATTACCGGCGTCTTCATTCAGTTTGAAAATGGGATGAATACCGGTGACTTAGTGACTATCGGCCCCATCACCGGCAGCGTTGAGCGGATGTCGATTCGTTCCGTTGGCGTGCGCCAGGATACCGGGGCGTACCACATCATTCCGTGGTCCTCGATAACCACCTTCGCCAACTTTGTGCGCGGCATTGGTTCGTTTGTCGCGAACTATGATGTCGACAGACAAGAAGATGTCGATAAAGCCAATCGCATTTTGAAAGAAGCGGTTGATGAGCTGATGAAACAGGATGAGATTCGTATGCTGGTGATTGGAGAGCCGTCATTTGCGGGTATTGTCGGGCTGACCAACCAGGCCTTTACGGTGCGCGTATCGTTTACCACCCAACCACTGAAACAGTGGACGGTACGATTTGCGTTAGATGGGATGGTGAAAAAGCACTTCGATGCGGCGGGGGTTCGCCCACCCGTGCAAACCGTGCAGGTGAAACAGCCTGGCGGCGATGCTGCTCAGGCGCTTCAGGAGTCACAGGCAGCGGCGGGGATGCTGCCGCCTGCCAACCCTACAATTTGACTACTTGTAACGCGTAGCAGCCCAACGAGCGCGTTGTGCGTCATTCATAAAGGTCCAGGCGACGAAGCGGCTTTGCTTCTGACCCTGTGCCATCTCTTTCTTCACGACTTTCTCAACACCGGCTTCCTGCAACGCGCGATAAATCAACGGCAGGTTTTCGCCGCGAGAAACCAGCGAGGTGAACCATTGAACCTGGCGGGCAAATACTTTGCTTTCGTCCACCATCTGATTGACGAAAGCGACTTCGCCGCCTTCACACCACAGCTCTTGCTCGCGGCCACCAAAGTTCAGCGCGCCGTCTTTAGCCTGGCCGAGGTTTACGCGTTTACGTTCGCTGCCACTGCGTGCCGCCTGCGCGGAATCGTGGAACGGTGGGTTACACAATGTGGCATCAAACATTTCATTCTTATGAATCACACCCGGCAAAATAGCGCCTGGGGTTTTCTGGCGACGCAAACGAATCAGGCGCGTAAGCCCTGGGTTGGCATCAATAATTGCCGTTGAATTGGTCAGCGCTTCAGGATCGACATCTGTTCCAGTGAAACGCCAGCCGTATTCGTGTTGACCAATCAGCGGGTAAATACAGTTTGCGCCAACACCCACGTCCAGCACTGAAGCCTGAGAAGGCACCACACCGCCATTACTGTCAGCCAGCAAATCAGCCAGGTGGTGAATGTAATCAGCACGTCCCGGAACGGGAGGGCAAAGAAAACCTTCAGGAATATCCCACTGTTTCACACCGTAGAAATGCGCCAGCAGCGCCTGATTGAGCGCTTTCACCGCCAGAGGATCGGCAAAATCAACCGTGGTTTCACCGTGCGGGCCTGGGCGTAAAAACGCGCCGAGTGCCGGGCTGCTTTGCGTCAGCGCAGGGAAATCATAACGGTCACGGTGACGGTTGCGTGGGTGCAAACCAGGTTTAATGGTGGCAGGGGTTTTCATTGCGGCTTCTCCTTGTGTGGGCGCGTAAGATACTCTGTGAAGCCAGCCGGGTAAATACACCACGCCAATTTCACTACTGATGCAGAGGTTTTATGTCCACAAAACGTTATTACTACGAGCCTGCCGACGGCCACGGTTTACCCCATGATCCGCTTAACGCGATTATCGGCCCGCGCCCTATTGGCTGGATTGCATCATACGATAGCCTGGGAAAACGAAACCTGGCGCCATACAGCTTTTTTAACTGTTTTAATTATCGCCCACCGATTATCGGTTTCGCCAGCAGCGGCTGGAAAGACAGCGTGCGCAATATCGTTGAGACAAAAGAGTTCGTCTGGAACCTCGCCACGCGTGAACTGGCAGAGCAGATGAATGAAACTTCTGCCTCCATACCGCATGGTGAAGATGAGTTTGTTCGCGCGGGTTTAACTGCCGTTGTCGGGCAAAAAGTCAAAGCAAGCCTTGTGGCAGAAAGTCCGGTTAACTTTGAGTGTCGCCTGTCTCAGTGCATTCAGCTAACGACTGCCAACGGTACAGCGATTGATACTTGGCTGGTACTGGGCGAAGTCGTGGCCGTTCATATCGACGAGTCTCTACTTATAGAGGGCATTTACCAAACCGCGCTGGCAAAACCCGTGCTGCGAGCGGGAGGCCCATCAGCATATTACACCATTGATGAAGCTCAGCGTTTCGATATGGTTCGCCCCGACGCCCGATAAAATCAGCAAAATCATGCACCTGTATCTAACTGATTTGTAAGTACTTCGTCAAGTTTTGTTGTTCAAAAAATAAGCATAAGTCCATCAGTTTTTTGCGTCTATGGTTTACCGCATTACACCTACACTTTGAGAGCTGATGTTTTTTTAATCGGCTCCCAAAAGCGATGAGGATGTGATTATGAAAAAATTGCTGTATTTTTCTGCGGTTGTCACCCTTGCGGCATTACCGTTTGCAACCATGGCAGCTCAGGAAATGTCTGATGCAAATACCGGTCAGCTTCGCCCGGCAGGAACAGTTTCTGTCTCCGGTGCGGCAAACCTTGATGATCTACAAACCAAGCTTGGAGAAAAAGCGAAAGAAGAAGGTGCAAAAGGTTTTGTTGTTAACTCTGCTAGCGGTGAAAACCGGATGTTCGGTACCGCGACTATTTATAAATAGTCTCAAAAGTTTATCCCCGGGGTATGCTCAATAACGGTTTCTTTTTCAAAGAAGCCGTTATTTATTCTTTTATCTCAACTCTTTCCCCCCCCAAAAAAAACCAAAGTAATCACCTGATACTTTTATCGCCCTTCTGTGAATCACTTCACTTTATTGCCCGCTAACAATGGCTACTGTATGCAGCACAAGAATTGTCTCTTGTGATTACTTACGGAGCGGTAGCAATGAAAAACCTGATGGCCGCAATAGAAGCAAAGCTGATGCCGCTTGCCGGAAGAATGGCGCAACAACGCCACCTCGGTGCCATTCGTGATGCCTATATCTCGTTTATGCCGTTTATTATTGTCGGTTCAATCCTGCTGGTTATCTCCTCCTTCCCAAGCACGGCCTATCAGCAGTTTATGGCATCGATTTTTGGCGAAGGCTGGTCTGCAACTATCGAAATCCCGTTTAACGCCATTTTCTCTACCATGGCAGTGTTTATCAGTTTCCTGGTCGCCTACCGCCTGGCGGAGCGTTATGACATCGACAAAATGTCGGCGGGTATTTTGTCCCTCTCTTGCTTCTTGATTCTGACTCCTTTCGCGAAAACCCAGGAAATTGGCAACCTGATCCCGATGGAATGGTTGGGATCAAAGGGCTTGTTTGTCGCGATGCTTGGCGCAATAGCCAGTACCGAACTCTTTGCCTGGATGCTGCGCCAGAACTGGGTGATTCGTATGCCAGATGGCGTGCCGCCTGCAGTGCAAAAATCATTTGCGGCCCTGATCCCGTCGTTACTGATTCTGGTTATTGCGCTGGCTATTCGCGTGCTGTTTGCCAGAACGGATTACCACACCATTCACCAGTTCGTGTATGAAGTGCTGGCCACACCAATCCGCCACTTTGGTACATCCTATGTCGGTGCGTTATTCACAAGTTTTAGTATCACCAGCTTGTGGTCGGTTGGGATCAACTCCGGTTCGATGGTGAACGGCATCCTGCGTCCTTTCTGGATGGAAAACCAAATGGAGAACCTGGCAGCAACGCAGGCCGGTTTGCTGCCGCCGCATGTCGTCACTGAGCAGTTCTACGACATGATTTGGATGGGAGGCGCGGGTGCGACGTTGTCTCTGGTGATTGCTATGCTGCTGTTTGCCCGCAGCCAGCACATTAAGAACGTTTCCCGCCTCGCCGCCGGCTCCTCAATTTTCAACATCAACGAACCGGTGCTGTTTGGCCTGCCGGTGATCATGAACCCGGTCATGCTGATTCCCTTTAACCTTGTGCCGTTGGTGCTGGTCACGGTGCAGTACATCGCCATGTCGGTGGGTTTGGTCGCCACTACCACCGGGGTGTACATCCCGTGGACACTGCCACCCGTACTGAGTGGTTTTATCGTGACCGGACATATCAGCGGCGCCGTTATTCAGCTTATCAACCTGACGATTGGCGCCATCATTTACCTGCCATTCCTTAAAGTTGTCGATAAGCAATACCGGGCTAATGAAGCCCCAACGCTTGCCGCATCCACAAAACCCGCCACGGAGTAAATAAAACATGACGTTATCGACAAACTGGGGCGTGATAGCAACCTGGCGCATGGCCTGGGAAGGGGTCAGTGAAGCCGCGAGTTTATTGCAGGAAAACGGCAACGCCAGTAGTGCTGCTGTGCGAGCGGTGACTTGTGTGGAAGATTATCCGTTCTATAAATCCGTCGGCTACGGCGGTTTGCCAAATGAACAAGGCGTGGTTGAACTCGACGCTGCGTTTATGGATGGTTCAACGCTTGCCATCGGTGCGGTCGCCAGCATTCGCGACATCGCCAACCCAATTCTTGTAGCCCAGGCGCTGAGCCGTGAGCGCTTCAATAGTTTTATGGTCGGTGAAGGTGCGCAAACTTGGGCGTTCGCGCAAGGTTTTGAGCGCAAAAATATGCTGACTGACCGTGCCCACCAGCATTACCTGAAACGTAAACGTGAAACCCTCGATCGCGGTCTCAGTCCGTATACCGGTCATGACACCGTCGGCGTTATTACGCTCGACCAAAATCAGCAAATGTGTGTCGCCACCTCCACCAGCGGGTTGTTTATGAAACGCCCTGGCCGAGTCGGTGATTCCCCGGTTTCTGGCTCCGGTTTTTATGCCGACAGCCAGATTGGTGCAGCAACAGCAACGGGCCTTGGCGAAGACCTGATGAAAGGCTGCATCAGCTATGAAATTGTCAGTCGAATGGGGCGTGGCATATCACCGCAACAGGCGGCAGAATCGGCCGTTTACGATTTGGAAAGCCAGCTGATTGCGCGCTTCGGCCGTGCGGGTGATTTATCAGTGGTGTGTATGAATAACCGGGGAGAGTACGGAGCGGCGACCACTATTGATAACTTCTCGTTTTCTGTTGCCACACCAACGCAAACACCCGCGGTCTTTTTAACCACTCGTGAAGGCAAACATACCTTGATTCGCCCCGCAGACCAGGCGTGGCTTGATGCCTATTTGCAACGTGTGACTGCGGAGGTGATTGTATGAAATGCCAGGTAACCACGCCCGCGCTGTGCCCAAAAGAGGCCCATCTGATGGTGTGGAAAACACATTCAGATGCCTGGCCGCATTCGTTGCGCCCTTTGCTCAATGAGATGGCTCAGCATGAAGATGCACAATCCACGCCGTTTGGTTTAAACGAAACCTGCCAGCAGCTCACACTGTTACCTTCGGGTGAACTCGAGCGCCCTGAAGTGCTGCGCCAGGCGATAGAATGCCTGAACACGCTGATCCCCTCCCCTGTGTCACAGCCCATCGCACTGGATATTTCAGGTTTTGATCTGGCAAACCACACCGTTTTTGCTCGCCTGCGAACTCTACTCGTGGCAGTAATGAACCACTTTTATCAGTTGCCACAGTTGGGTTACCGCCAGAAACAAACGCAAAGCCATGGGCAACTGTGGTTATTAACCGAAAATACCCATGCACAAGCGACTGAGCTGGCCGTGCAGACCCAGGCGATTGCAGGCGGAATGCTTATCTCACGCCAGCTTGCCGACCTGCCAGCCAATGATTGCCGCCCGCAGGATGTCGCCCAGCAGGCCGAACGCTGGGCGAGCGCACATCCACAAACGCACTGTGAAATCCTTGATGAAAACGCCATCCGTGAATTGGGTATGGGTTGTCTGGATGCAACCGGAAAAGGCAGCCATAACCCGCCACGCCTGGTGACTCTGCGCTGGCAAGGTGCGGCGCAAAGCGCACCGACTTACGCATTTGTGGGCAAAGGCATTACCTTCGATACCGGCGGGATGTGGCTCAAAGAGGGCGAAGGGATGCGCACCATGAAATACGATATGTGTGGTGCGGCGACGGTGTTCGGGCTGATGGAGACAGTCAAAACGCTGCAAATGCCGCTCAATGTTGTGGCGGTAATGGCGCTGGCCGAAAATATGCCGGGCGTTGACGCGATGCTCCCCGGCGACGTTGTGAAATCCCATGCCGGGCACAGTGTCGAGATTATCAATACCGATGCCGAAGGCCGCCTGGTGCTGGCCGACGCCCTTAGCTATGCCGCCACACGCTTTAATCCGGCGGCATTAATTGACGTCGCCACGCTGACGGGAGCGGTAGTGAAAGCGCTGGGTTACGATATCTCCGGCCTGATGAGCAATAACCCGGCACTCAGCCAGCAACTGCAACAGGCCGCCGACCTTACTCAGGACAGAGTCTGGCCGCTACCGCTGGATGAAAGTTTTGATCCCCAGGTTAAAAGCCATATTGCCGATCTCACGAATACCCCACCGAATAATGCGGCAATCGCCGTGTCCGCCGCCCATTTTTTAAGTAAGTTTTGCCATCAGGCAGCGTGGGCACATCTGGATGTCAGTGGAACCGCGCTAAGCCGTGGGAAATTTACCCAGGCCAGCGGCCGCCCTGCTCTGCTCTTGACACAATTCTTACTCAATCTGTGCAAAGGAAAGACTCATGAAAAAGATTCTGCTGGTTTGTGATTTAGGGATGTCGACCAGTCTGGTGGTCAAACGCATGCAGGAAGCTGCGCTAAAACGCGGGCTGGAGATTGAAATTGCGGCCAAAGGTGTGAGTGATTTTAAAAATGCGATAACCACTTTCGACTGTGCGCTGCTCGGCCCGCAGATTGCCTACAAACTGGCTGACTGCAAGCAGCTCGCCGCACCGCTTAATAAGCGCGTTGAAACCATTAATATGATGGATTACGGCATGGTCAACGGGGAGAAAATTCTCGACCACGCGCTAAGTCTTTGCGATTAACGGGACTTTAACCACGCAGCTGGCGTGAGGTTTTTCAGCCGGCTGCGAATAATACGTTTGTTCAGTAAATCCTCAAACTCCAGCAACACCGCCCCAAAACCTAGCCGCTTATCATAACGTTCGCCGTTAAGAAGTTGCTCCAGCGGCCGCCCCCACTCGCCAGTTGCCGCCTGTTGTTGCCAGGCTTCTGACTGTGGCTCATAGAGCGAAACCCCAAGTTTTTCTGCCAGGTGTTGCGAAAGCGGCGTCGTTTTTGCCGTGATGGAACACACCTGCAACAACAAACTCTGCTGCAAAAAGCCCACCAGCGCATCAAGCGACTGTTCATCATCACGCTCACGCAGCGCTACGGCAATAAAACCCGATACCGGGTCGCTAAACACCAGCAAAGCGCCGTGCTTATGGGTAATGCTTTGTGGCAGCGGGAAGACATCCAAACGCAAATGGCCGACAGGTTGTTTCAGATCGGGTTTTGATAAACGGGATTGCTGCCAGTTTTGCAGCGCCCGGCTGACACTTGCGCGGGAAATCCCTTGCTGCACCAGCAGTTGTGCTGCTTCCAGCAGTTCATCGAGCGAAAGTGACAAACGCACGCGCAGAAAAACTAACATCGCCTCCTGCTCATGGCTCAAAGCACGATGAATGGTATTAGGCCGATGAGATTTGTCAAAACAGTCATCTCGCTTACGCCAGCGCCTGACGGTATCGACAGAGATATTCAGCTCCTCCGCCAGTTCACTGTCGGATTTATCAGAGTTCTGAATGTACTTGCGAGTTCGTGGCGTGGTGGTGGCGTTGGAGTGCAGCTTAATCTCCATCAAACCTCTTCTGGTATGCGGTTAAGTAAAGTCTTCATTATAAAAGCAAGTTAGCAGGCGCAAAGGGTAAATCCCACATTAATAACAAAAACTACGCGCAAGCGATTGCACAACAGAGCTGACCAGTGATAACAAAAAAAGTAGCAAAAAATGCGGAAAGCGAAGCGTGAACCAGATCACAAAAATCAGAGTGATGATTAACTGGCGAATCATCACTCATTTCAATGATTTAGACGAGATTCAAAAATTTTGAATAAGGTGGTCAATTCTATTCGATTTATTCTTCTACTTAAAAGTGTGACCATAATCACATCGACGGAACAACGTCACCTTAAACAGAATAACCTGCGAGAAATTAACTATGAAAACCATCAAATATGCTGTAGCCGCAATCGCCCTTTCTACTCTTTCTTTCGGTGCTTTCGCTGCACAATCTATCAGCCCATCTGAAGCTCAGAACTTAAATAAAGTGGGTGTGGTTTCAGCGGATGGCGCAACAACTCTGGACGGCCTGGAAGCAAAACTGGCTGCAAAAGCAAAAGACGCTGGCGCAAGTGCGTATTCAATCACTTCTGCTAACACCAACGGCAAAATGAGCGGTACTGCGGTTATCTATAAGTAAGACTGCAGTAGTGCACTGATTTACCCTCATATTTTATATCTGGAGCTTTGCTCCGCACCACTGTTTTACTCTGTTATGACCCTTGTTGCCCGCGGCCATTTACCGCGGGCTTTTTTTTGCCTTGCATTCAGCTATATCAAAAATAAAAGTCAGTAACCTGGGCGAAAGCTCGCAGCCAACAAAGATGCAGCCTAAAACGGGGATAATCAGAATGTCTGATTAACTCGGCTTAAACCGTCCTCAAAGGTTGCGACCTCACCTGTTGCCACCAGGCAGCAGGCCATCTGCGTTCTTAATGATTGCGGGATAGGTTCCACACCGGCCACACAGCGCTCAATCCAGCGAGCGGTCACATCCGGGTCTTTCCCCTCAGGCAACACCACGGTTTCGTCGCTGACGTCTGTCTGCCGTTCGATTACGACCCGCGAACCCTGGCTGTCGATAAGCGTTATCTGTGGGCAGCGTTGCGGATTGGCATACACCTCGCCTTCGGTGCCGTGCATCAGCAGACCGCGCCCGCCGATATTAGCAAAGAACTTCGCCACTTTCGGGACATATTCAGGATGGGAAACGCTGGCAAGGCGCAGTGCGGCATCTTCTTCAAACGGCGTCGCAAGTTTTGCGAGCGTATGCGCACTGTTACGCACGCCCATGCGCCAGCGCATGGCGAGCTGGTCTTCCATCGGTGGGCAAAGCGCGCTGATGGGGATGTAAACCGGGTGATGTGAGTCCAGTTTGGCTTGTGCCTGGCCTGCATGCAGCGTTGGTTCAATGCCCATCAAGCTAAAAATCGTTTCGGTGAGCACACGGGTGGGATCGTGACTCACGCCATGTACGACAACCGGGAAGCCAAGACGGTTGAGTAACATGGCAAGCAATGGCGTGAGATTTGCCTGTTTGCGGGCGCCGTTATACGAAGGAATGACAATCGGCATCGGCTTGTTTACGGGTGGCGTCAGCGAAATCAGGTGATGCTTCATGGCATCATAGAAGCCAAGCATTTCTGCCTCGCCCTCACCTTTAATACGCAATGCAATCAGCACGCCGCCCAGCTCCAGTTCCGGCACTTCTCCCCTGAGCATATGGGCATATAAGCCGCGAGCGGTGTCAAAATCCAGATCGCGTGCGTGGTTTTTACCGCGCCCGACTTCTTTAATGATCTTACGGTAATCCACTCAGAGTCTCCTTTCTATTTCTTGCTCACACGTTTGCGCCGCACCGTCTTTTTAGGTGTGGTATCAATCAGTTTAGCCGCTGGCGCTTCGGGCTGGCTTATTGGAAACACCGGCAATGCCCCCAGTAAACGCTGCCCGTAATTTTTGGTCAACAAGCGGCGGTCATAAATCACTACCTCACCATAACAGCCGTGGCTACGAATTAAACGCCCTACCTGTTGAATAAGATTAAATGATGCGCTCGGTAAACTCTGTACTTCAAAAGGATAGCGTTTTAGCGTTTTTAACCATTCACCTTCCGTGACCACCACCGGACTGTCGATGGGTGGGAAGGCGATTTTGTGAATATGCACCTGGCTGAGTAAATCGCCCTTTAAATCGAGGCCTTCTGCAAAAGATTGCAGGCCAATCAGCACGCTGGTTTCACCCTGCTCAACACGTTTACGGTGCAATTCCACTAGCCGATAGCGCGGCATGTCGCCTTGCACCAGCAGAGTCAGCCGCAAATCAGTGACGTGTGTCAGGAACACCTGCATTGCGCGGTTGCTGGCAAACAGCACCAGCATGCCTTTATGCTCACCTTTCGCCAGCTCAGCACGGAAGAACGCCGCCATTTCAGCCAGATGTTGAGCTTCGTTTTCCATCGTTGGCTCAACAGTTAACTGCGGGATAACCAGCTTGCCCTGCTCGACATGGTTAAACGGGGAATCCAGCGCAATAAACCGATCGCCCGCATCTTCATCCAGCCCGCTCATCTCTTGCAGGCGGTCGAATTTATTGAGCGAGCGCAACGTTGCAGAGGTCACAATCACATGTGGAACGTTGCGCCAGACCAGTTTTTCTAACTGATCGCAAACACGAATGCCCACACAATGGAAATACAGATGTGGCTGCCCTTCGCGGATTTCACGCGTCACCCACTTCGACACCGGCGCTCCCGATGCCTTTTCCATTGCCGAAAGCCGCCACAGTTTGCTCTGCGTTTCGAAATAGCCTAACGCCCGGTTCATGTGCAGCAGTGAACGGTGCAAACGCACAATATCGTGCGTTCCGGTTTTTTCGCCAAGATCGTTAAGCAAGGCCTCTGACAGGCTGCGCAGCCCTTCCATCAGCTTCGCCAGCCGCTTGCAAATCACCATAATTTCTTCGGGTAGAACACCCATTTCAAAACGATGTTCGGCCTCTTTTTCGCCCGGCAACCACAATGAAACAATGCTGTTAAACGAGCTGAGCAGCTCAAAAATTTCTTCGCAATGATTGGTCAAACGTTCTGGATTGGTCAGCGGCGGTGGGCTTTTTGGGCGGAACTGCGCCATGCAGGTTTCGACCAGTTTGGTGAAGAGATCGAACTGCAAACGGCTATAGCCCGGCGTGACTTCGGCACTCATTTCCAGCGCGTCACGCGCCACATCCGGCAAATGGTGGCCTTCATCTAAAATCAGCAGCAGGTTTTTGGCTTCGGGCAGCACCGCATCACTTTCCATCGCGGCCATCACCAGGGCGTGGTTGGCGACCACCACTTCGGCGTCGTCAATTTCACGGCGAGCCACAAAAAACGGGCATTCACGATACCAGTGGCAATTGCGCCCCAGGCAACTGGCCTTGTCAGTGCTTAAGCGCCGCCAGAGATCGTCTTCAATATTTTGCGAAGTGTGGTCACGCAACCCGTCCCATTTATAGGCATCAAGGTCGGTTTTCAGTTTTACGCAACGCTGTTGTTCGTCTTTGCTGGTCGGTGCCATCTCATCTTCGAGAAAAGCCAGCAAATCGCCCTGTGAGGCGTTGTCCGTGGCAAGAGCGGCAAGGTTGCGCGGGCAAACGTAACGCCCACGGCCAAACGCGGCGGTAAATTTCAGATCGGGAATGATTTTGCGCAGCAGCGGCAAATCTTTGCTGAATATTTGATCCTGAAGGGCAACGTTTGCCGTGCTGACCACCAACGTTTTTTGCTCGCCGCGTGCAATAGCGATACCGGGGATCAGGTATGAAAGCGTTTTCCCCACGCCAGTGGGAGCCTCGATCGCCAGATGTCGCCCCGCTTCACCCGCAAGCGTTTTTGCCACTTCGGCAATCATTTGCCGTTGCGGTGGGCGCGGAATGAAGTCTGGGATCTGCTGTTGTAGCGCCTTATACCAGGCGGCGATTTGCTCTTTTTGAGCGGAGGACAAGGCCATAAAAACCACTTCTACTGTATAAACAGCCACTATTGTCCCACTTTTTAAAGCCGGGATGTATTGTTTTTTCACCAACACTGTGAGCAAGCCTTGACTCATGACAAGGCGGCCTGCGGCGTACCTTCTCTATAATCGAGCCCGTTTATCCTCCACTGGTATCAAAAAATGGATTATCAACTTAATTTAGACTGGCCTGAGTTCTTAGAGAAATACTGGCAAAAAAAGCCGGTCATCTTAAAAAATGCGTTTCCTGATTTTGTCGATCCGATTACCCCGGATGAATTAGCCGGTCTTGCTATGGAAGCAGAGGTGGATAGCCGACTCGTCAGCCATACCAATGATCAATGGCAGGCCGCCAACGGTCCGTTCGAGAATTTTGACAATCTCGGTGATACCGGTTGGTCATTGCTGGCTCAGGCTGTTAACCACTGGCATGCACCGTCTGCTGAATTGGTTCGCCCATTCCGTGTCTTGCCGGACTGGCGTTTAGACGATCTGATGATCTCCTTCTCGGTCCCAGGCGGCGGCGTTGGCCCGCATATCGATCAGTATGATGTGTTTATTATTCAGGGCATGGGTAGCCGCCGCTGGCGTGTGGGTGACAAACTGCCAATGCGCCAGTTCTGTCCGCACCCTGCATTGCTGCACGTTGACCCGTTCGAGCCAATCATTGATGAAGACCTTGCGCCGGGCGATATTCTGTATATTCCGCCAGGTTTCCCGCACGATGGCTTCACCCATGAAACGGCACTTAACTATTCCGTTGGTTTCCGTGGGCCAAATGGCCGTGATTTGATCAGCAGCTTTGCTGACTACGCGCTGGAAAACGATCTGGGCGGCGAGCATTACAGCGACCCGGATTTAACGGTTCGCGAGCACCCAGGCAAAGTGGAAGGCTACGAGCTTAATCGCCTGCGCGACATGATGATGGAAGTCATCAACCAGCCGGAAGATTTCAAGCAGTGGTTTGGCCGTTTTGTCACGACACCACGCCACGAGCTGGATGTCGCACCTGCTGAGCCACCTTATCAGCAAGATGAAATCCTCGATGCATTGGTTGGCGGTGAAAGCCTGACGCGCTTAAGCGGGTTGCGTGTGCTGAACGTTGACGGTGTGTTCTTCGTCAATAGCGAGCCAATGGAATCCCCTGTTCCAGCGGCAGCGGATGCACTTTGCCGTTTCACAACACTGGGCCAAACAGAATTGGGTGACGCATTAAAGAACCCGGAATTTGTTAACGTATTGACTGAACTGGTTAATCAGGGCTACTGGTACTTCGACGATTAATTTTTAGTTACATTAGTCACTAAAGTTCATGTGAATGACTACATTTATACGGGGGCTTCCCGGGCAGAGTGTGGAGATAACATGGCGCTTTATACCATCGGTGAAGTGGCTGTGCTTTGCGATATCAACCCCGTAACGTTGCGTGCCTGGCAACGGCGTTACGGGTTATTAAAACCACAGCGCACGGATGGCGGGCATCGCTTGTTTGACGATGCCGACATCGAACGTATTCGTGAAATCAAACGTTGGATTGAAAATGGTGTGCAGGTCAGCAAGGTAAACGCCTTGCTGGGTGGTGAACTCCAGAATCTTGAAAGCGGCTGGCGGGAGCGCCAGGAGCTGTTATTGCATCATTTGCAAAGCGGCAGCCCCAACCGCTTACGCACCTGGATGGCTGACATTGGCCGTGATTATCCCGCAGAAACCCTCGTCCACCAGCTCTACATTCCCCTTCGCCGCCGCCTGCAATGCCATCAAGTCACTCTCAATACACTGCTCAGCCTTTTGGACGGCGCACTGATCAACTACATTGCGTTGTGCCTCGCCTCAGCGCGTAAACGCAGTGGAAAAGATGCTTTATTGATAGGTTGGGATACGCCCGACACCACTCGCTTATGGATGGCTGCATGGGTGGCAATACAGCAGGGCTGGCGTATTGACGTTCTGGCGCATTCGCTCCATCAACTGCGCCCTGAGCTGTTTGCACAACAAACATTGCTGGTCTGGTGCGGCGACACCCCCACCCACACTCAGCTCGATCAACTTGAACTCTGGCGCTGCGCCGGGTTACAGATTTTCCCTCTGTCGAGTAACGGGAACACCACAACGCACGCATAAGATGAATTTAATGATTCATTAACAACCCTGCTTCGCCTTATAATCGACACCATATACACCTGTTAACATTCCCGAGCAGCCAACCGCGCAGCCCTTGAAGGATGACGGGTCGAACATATGGAGCGAAGATGAAACTAAGTAAAATGGCCCTTGTGGGCGGCATGCTGGTCATGGCTATCGGCGGGATTGGCGGCGTCATGCTGATGGGTTATATCGTTATCCTTCATAACGCGTGATGTAGCGCAAAAGGCGCTCAAACAGGCGGTCAATAACAATGGCCGCCATCGCAACCAGTAAAGCCCCCTGAATCACATAGGCGGTGTTAAAACCGCTCAAGCCGATGATGATCGGTGATCCCAACGTGCTGGCCCCCACGGTGGATGCAATCGCCGCAGTACCAATATTAATAATCACCGACGTACGAATCCCCGCCAGAATGACCGGTGCCGCTAGCGGTAACTCCACTTTTCGCAGCATCTGCCAGCGGCTCATTCCGGTCCCCAGCGCAATCTCTTTTGTCGCGTCCGGCACCGTCCCCATTCCGGCGAGTGTCCCCTGTAAAATCGGCAACAAACCGTAAAGCACCAGCGCGATAATCGCGGGCTTCGGGCCAAACCCCATCACCGGTACCGCAATGGCCAGCACCGCTACCGGCGGGAATGTTTGCCCCGCGGCGGCGATAGTTTCGACCAACGAGCGAAATTCCAGGCCCGCCGGGCGTGTGACAGCAATCCCCAGCCCCATACCAATCACCACCGCCACCAGGCTTGAAATACCCACCAGCATGAAGTGTTTTAGTGCCAGGGCGATAAAACTGTCTTGCTGGTAGAGCGGCCTTTCCAGCTCCGGAAACAGCCAGCTAAACAAGGGGCTGCTGTAAGGCATCACCACCAGAAGTGCGATGAAAAACGCAATCAGCCACAACAGAGGGTCACGAATCAAGCGCATTTTCACCCCGAACTAAATCGCTGAAATGCAAAACGCCGCACGGTTCGCCCTGCTGATTAACCACCGGTAACTGCTGGCACTGGCGATCAACAAACAGCGATAACGCCTCGCGCAAACTTAACATTTCGCTTATCGGCTCACCCGCTAAGCGTTCTTGTGATCGCACGCGATCTGCGACATGGCGTAGTGACAACAACCGCACGCCCAGTTCGCTACGGCCAAAGAAATCACGCACAAAATCTGTCGCCGGGCGGGTTAAGAGTTCTAACGGCGTGCCTTGTTGAACCACCTGCCCGTTGTCCATCAGCACAATGCGATCGGCCAGCGTCAGTGCCTCGTCGATATCGTGCGTCACCAGCACAATGGTGCGGCCAAGCAACTGGTGGATGCGGATGATTTCTTGCTGAAGCGCCCCGCGCGTGACCGGGTCCAGCGCGCCAAATGGCTCATCCATCAGCAACACTTCCGGGTCGGCGGCCAGTGCACGTGCCACGCCAACACGCTGCTGTTGCCCACCGGAAAGCTGATGCGGGTAGCGGTAACGGAATTGCGCGGCATCAAGACCAAGCAGATCCAGCAATTCGTCGATACGCGCATTGATTCGCGCTTTCGGCCATTTCAGCAGTTGCGGTACGGTGGCGATATTCTGCGCCACGCTCCAGTGGGGGAACAGGCCGATTGACTGAATCGCGTACCCCATGCGGCGGCGCAACGCTTTGGCGTCAAAATTACGTATCTCTTCGCCGGCAAAGCGGATACGCCCGCTATCATGTTCCACCAGGCGGTTAATCATTTTCAGCGTGGTGGATTTACCGGAACCAGAAGTACCAATCAGCACCGTAAATTCACCCTCTTTGATGTTCAGCGATAAATCCTGAACCGCCGCCGCACCCTGAAAGGATTTACTGACATTTTCAAATTCGATCATGGCTGTTTTTCCTCAAGCAATGAGATAAACAGTTTAAAAAACGCATCCAGAATCACCGCCAGGGCGATCACAGGGATCACGCCGAGCAACACCAGATCCAGCGCGCTGCTGAGTAGCCCCTGGAAGATAATCGCACCGAAACCTCCGGCGCCAATAAGTGCAGCAATCACCGTCATACCAATAGTCTGAACACAAACCACGCGTAGGCTGCGCAGCAAAACCGGCAACGCCAGCGGCACTTCGGCCTGCCAGAAAATCTGCCAGCGTGACATGCCCATACCTTCGGCACTTTCAATGATATTGCGCGGGACATGCTGCAAACCTGCGACGACACCGCGCACCAGCGGCAGCAGTGCATACAGCACCAGCGCGATGATCGCCGGAGCCACGCCAATTCCGCTTACGCCTACTGATCCTAACCACGGTAAAAATTTCACCAGTCCTGCAAGTGGTGCAATCAACAGGCCAAACAACGCCACTGACGGTACCGTCTGAATAATGTTGAGTACCGAAAATACCGAAGACTGCCAGCCAGGGCGGGTATAACAAAACACCCCCAGCGGCACGCCAATCACTAACGCAGGGAACAAGGTACCGAGCAACAAAGCCAGATGGCGCGTGAGTGCATCATCAAAAACATCCTGGCGGTTGGCGTACTCTTTGAGCAGTGAAAGGTCGGAAAAATAACCACTCCAGAGCAGCGCGACGGGCACAATCCAGATCTGTAGATTCAGCAATAAACGCCAGAGCGCTTTGGCCGTCAGGCGGTTGATGGCATCCGCGCACAACAACAGACATAAGGTCAGCGACAGCCATAACCCGCTGCCCGGCGATGTTCGCGCAAGCGTGCTTCCCTGCTGCGCAAATTGCGTCGCCGTCAGCCCCATCACCCACAGAATGGCGATAAACAGCAGTTCGCCTAACATGAGCGTGATAAACAGTGGAAATGAGCGGCAAGGTAGTAGCACCAGGAAAGCCAGTATCAACACCGGAAGGGCAAGCAGGAGCCCAGCGTGTGCGGGGAGTTGGCTAAGCGCAACAGGCTCCCCGGAAACCAGGCGGTTGGGTGCAAAGTTGATAAACGGCAAAGCCGCGCCTGCCACCACCAGCAATATCACCAGAAGCAGCAGGACGCGATTATGAATTTTGAGCAAACAGACATCCTGTTGTTTTTATCGTGGTCGGATAGCATTACGCGTGTCCGACCGGGGTGAAAGCCCTTCCAGGGTGGATAGGCACCAGCCCATCCACCCGTCGTTCAGTAACCTACTTCACAAAGCCTTTTTGTTTCAGGTAATCAGCAGCCACTTTTTTGGCATCCAGCCCTTCCACCGCAATGCTGGCGTTAAGCTGTTGCAGTGTTTTCTCATCAAGTGATGCAAACACCGGTTTAAGCCATTCGTCCATCTGCGGATAAGCCTTCAGCACGGCCTCACGCACAACGGGCGTTGGCGCGTAAATTGGCTGCACACCTTTCGGATCGCTCAGCGTTTGCAGGCCAAGTGCCGCCACCGGGCCATCCGTTCCGTAAGCCATTGCCGCATTCACGCCAGAGGTTTGCTGCGCCGCAGCTTTAATCGTGACCGCCGTATCGCCCCCCGCCAGCGACAGTAATTGCGGCTGTTCAAGTTTAAAGCCATAGGCTTTTTCGAACGCAGGCAGCGCATCAGAGCGTTCGATAAATTCAGCCGAAGCAGCAAGCTTAAATTCACCGCCTTTTTTCAGGTACGCGCTGAGATCGTCAAGCGAGGTGAGTTTGTTTTTCTCGGCCAAATCTTTGCGCACCGCGATGGTCCAGGTATTGTTCGCCGGAGCTGGTGTCAGCCACACGAGGTGATTTTTGTCGGCGTCGAGTTTTTTAACTTTCTCATAGCCCTGTTGCGCATTTTTCCATGCAGCATCTTTTTCATCTTTGAAGAAAAATGCCCCGTTACCGGTATATTCCGGGTAAATATCCAGTTCGCCCGCCGTAATCGCGCCACGCACGACCGGGGTGGTGCCTAACTGCACTTTATTGACAGTTTTGACGCCGTGGCTGTCCAGTACCTGCAAAATGATATTGCCGAGCAGTGAGCCTTCGGTATCAATTTTTGAACCTACTTTCACCGGCTCCGCAGCTTGTGCCCCTGCGGCCAGTAAGACTAACCCCGCCATACCCCAACGCGCTGATACGTTCATCGTGCTTCCTCACTGTTTTTCTTTGCTTAAAAATCATGGACTCGCAAAAGTTTAGTCGAGTTTTGGCATTTTGGCAGGTTGGTAGAGCGAGGAGAGCAGAATAAGAAAAGAGCCGGAAAACCGGCTCTTTTCTTGGGTGCAGCTTCAAGTATGAAGGGTAATTACTTGAGTTCAAACTCACCCTGTTTCACGCGGGCTGAATCCAGGCCGATAAACACATTAAACTTGCCTGGTTCGGCAACATGTTTCATCTGCGCGTTCCAGAACTTCAGTGCTTCAACGTCAATAGGGAAGCTCACGGTCTGGGTTTCGCCAGGTTTGAGCATCACTTTCTTAAAGCCTTTTAGCTCTTTGACCGGGCGGCTCATTGATGCAGTGACATCCTGCACATACAGCTGCACAACGGTTTCACCTGCACGGTCACCGGTGTTTTTCACATCAACTGAGGCTTCTACTTTGCCATCTGCTTTCATCGTCGGGGCAGACATTTTCACGTCAGACACCGTGAACGTGGTGTAGCTCAGGCCGTAACCAA
The DNA here is from genome assembly GCF_001654925.1 of Buttiauxella brennerae ATCC 51605. Taxonomy (GTDB): domain Bacteria; phylum Pseudomonadota; class Gammaproteobacteria; order Enterobacterales; family Enterobacteriaceae; genus Buttiauxella; species Buttiauxella brennerae. Next base: position 522,291 of record NZ_LXER01000006.1, on the reverse strand, counting down.
ATGGATACAGTGGGCCGTTGGCTTCATCAAAGTAGCGGGAAGTGTATTTGTTTGGTTTTTCCGGATTGTACGGGCGGCCAGTGTTCAGGTGGCTGTAGTACGTTGGGATCTGCCCAACAGAACGCGGGAAGGACATCGGCAATTTGCCTGACGGGTTGTAATCGCCAAACAGTACATCGGCAACGGCATTACCGCCTTCGGTACCCGGATACCAGGCTTCGAGCAGTGCATCGGCTTGCTGATCTTCTTTCACCAGCGCCAGAGGGCGGCCATTCATCAGCACCAGCACCAACGGTTTACCCGTCGCTTTCAGCGCAGCGATCAAATCACGCTGGCTTTGCGGCAGCACCAAATCGGTACGGCTTGATGCTTCGTGAGCCATGCCTTGTGCTTCCCCCACAACAGCCACCACCACATCGGCAGATTTCGCAGCGTTAACCGCTTCGTCGATCATTGCTTGTGGAGAACGTGAGTCAACCTGAACCGCAGGTTCGTACTGGTTCAGGAACGCGACGATGTCTTTTTCATCGGTCACATTGGCACCTTTCGCAACGACGATTTTCGCGTTATCACCAACGGTGTTTTTAATCCCCTGCAACACGGTCACGGTTTGATCGGCAACACCTGCAGCAGACCAGCTACCCATTACGTCACGCTTGCTGTCCGCCAGCGGGCCGACAACGGCAATGGTGCCGGATTTTTTAAGCGGCAATACTTGCAGGCGGTTTTTCAGCAACACCATGCTTTCACGCGCAACTTCACGTGCATCTTTACGATGCAGGCGACTTTCCGCGTTGGTGTCTTCAGGGTCAGATTCTTTCGGCCCTAAGTGGCTGTATGGGTCGTTGAATAGCCCCATATCGTATTTCACGTTCAGCACATGGCGCGTGGCATCATCAAGTTCAGCCATTGGCACATCGCCGCTTTTCACCAGTTCTGGCAAGTATTTGCTGTAATACTCATCGCTCATACTCATGTTGATGCCAGAGTTCAGCGCAATACGCACCGCATCTTTCGGGTCACTTGCCACGCCGTGCTTGATCAACTCTTTGATGGCACCATGATCAGAAATAGTGATGCCTTTAAATTTCCACTCATCGCGCAGCAGATCTTTCAAAAGCCATGAATCAGAAGAAGCTGGTGTACCGTTCAGTGAGTTCAGCGCCACCATTACGCCACCGCTGCCCGCGTCCAGCGCGGCTTTGTACGGCGGCATATAGTCGTTGAACAAGCGTTGAGTGCTCATATCAACCGTGTTGTATTCTTTGCCGCCTTCCACTGCGCCATAAGCCGCGAAGTGTTTGACGCTGGTCATCACCGAATAACGGTCTGCCGGGCTTTTGCCCTGCATCGCGTCAACCATAGTGCGACCCATGATGGACGTCAGATAAGTATCTTCACCAAAGCCCTCAGAAACACGGCCCCAGCGTGGGTCACGAGACACATCCACCATTGGCGCCCAGGTCATGTTCAGGCCATCGTCTGCAGCCTCATAAGCCGAAACACGGCCTACCGTTTTTACCGCTTCGAGATTGAATGAAGACGCAAGGCCGAGGCTGATGGGGAACACGGTACGTTGGCCGTGAACCACGTCATAAGCAAAGAATAATGGGATTTTCAGGCGACTGAGATCCATCACCTGGTCTTGCATGCTGCGGATGTCGTGACGTGTGACGGTGTTGAAAATCGCCCCGACCTGCCCGTCTTTAATCATCTCGCGAATGGCTTCTTTCGGGTTATCTGGCCCAACGCTGATTAACCGCAACTGGCCGATTTTCTCGTCGGTGGTCATTTTCTTCAGCAAATCAGTGACGAATGCGTCACGCGCCTCAGGTGTTAACGGGTGTGGGCCAAACATTTCGTTAGCCAGCGCGGGTTGCAGCGCAAGGCTAACTGCAATACTTACAGAACAGAGCCATTTCATCGACATTACTCTCTTGCTCAAGCCGCCACAGAGGGCCGCACGAAGTGATAAGACGAGCAGTGTGCCACAAGGTTACTGCTGTAAGAAGTGTCGCTTCGGTGTTATGTGCTGATTTTCCGAACCTTTAAGACGATTCATTATCGATTTGCGAGCTATGCTTGTAGTCGTCAATATTTTCCCAAGGAGCGGATAAATGTCTAACTCTACGCCATCCCAAAAACAAACATTTATAAATGAGCTGAACCGCCTGGTGGGCAGCCAACATGTATTAACCGATGCGGCAAAAACGGCACGTTATCGTAAAGGTTTCCGCTCCGGCCAGGGTGATGCGCTGGCGGTAGTTTTCCCCGGAACACTGCTTGAGTTATGGCGTGTTCTGAGCGTTTGCGTCAGCACCGATAAAATTATCCTGATGCAAGCCGCCAATACAGGCCTGACCGAAGGCTCAACGCCGAATGGCAACGATTACGACCGTGAAATTGTCATTATCAGCACGTTGCGTCTGGATAAATTGCAGCTGTTAGATGGCGGCAAGCAGGTGCTGGCCTTCCCTGGAAGTACGCTCTATCAACTAGAAAAAACCCTAAAACCATTAGGTCGTGAGCCCCATTCAGTGATTGGTTCATCGTGCATTGGCGCGTCGGTGATTGGTGGGATTTGTAATAACTCCGGTGGTTCACTGGTTAAACGAGGCCCTGCGTATACCGAAATGGCGCTGTACGCCCGCATCGATGAGCAAGGTAAGCTAACGCTGGTCAACCACCTGGGAATCGACTTAGGTGTGACCCCCGAACAGATTCTCGGCAAGCTCGATGATGAGCGCGTCAAACCTGAAAATGTGCTGCATGACCAACGCCAGGCCTCTGATAAAGATTACGCCGAGCGCGTGCGTGATGTGGAGGCTGACACACCATCACGCTTCAATGCCGATCCCAGCCGCCTTTTTGAAGCCTCAGGCTGTGCCGGAAAGCTCGCCGTATTTGCCGTGCGCCTCGATACCTTTGTGGCAGAAAAACAAAACGAAGTGTTTTACATCGGCACCAATAAACCAGAAGTACTGACTGAAATCCGCCGCCATATTCTGGCCAACTTTGAAAACCTGCCGGTGGCGGGTGAATACATGCATCGAGATATTTACGATATTGCCGAAGTGTACGGCAAAGACACCTTTATGATGATCGACAAACTCGGCACCGACAAAATGCCGCTTTTCTTCACCCTGAAAGGTCGCGCTGATGCATGGTTTGAAAAAGTCCCGTTTGTAAAACCGCACTTCTCTGACCGTGTTTTGCAGCGTCTGAGCGGCTGGTGCCCGAGCCATTTACCGCCGCGCATGAAAGAGTGGCGTGGAAAGTACGAACACCACCTGTTGTTGAAGATGTCAGGCGATGGCATTAGTGAGGCCCGTAACTGGCTTGAGAGCTATTTCGAGCAGGCTGAAGGCGCATTTTTCGTCTGCACACCAACCGAAGGGGCAAAAGCATTTTTACACCGTTTTGCCGCCGCCGGTGCCGCCGTGCGTTATCACGCGGTGCACGCCAGTGAAGTGGAAGACATTCTGGCACTCGATATTGCCCTGCGCCGCAACGATCAAGAGTGGTTTGAGCAACTGCCGCCAGAAATCAGCAGCCAGATAAGCCACAGCCTCTATTACGGCCACTTTATGTGCCATGTCTTCCACCAGGATTACATCGTTAAAAAAGGCGTTGATGCCCATGCGCTCAAAGAGCAGATGCTAGAACTGTTGCGTTCACGCGGCGCGCAATATCCGGCTGAGCATAACGTTGGACATTTGTATGAAGCTCCCGCCAGCTTAAAACAGTTTTATAAGGCAAATGACCCGACTAACAGCATGAACCCGGGGATAGGAAAGACCACCAAGCACAAATGGTGGGAAGAAGCATCCTGCAACCATACGCATCACCACGATAACCCTTAAGGCGTATTGTCAACTGCCAGAATCCGGCTGTCTTTAGACTATTTTTCGTACTAGATTAGTGCAGGTGGTGTGACCTCATGCCACCTGCCTTTTTGTTACAGGAGCGAGAAATGTCGGTGTTAGAAACATTGCCGTCCGCGCGGTTACAAGTTCGGGACGCAACGCTCGACGATATTCCTGCCATCACGGCTATTTATGAATGGCACGTTCTTCATGGCCGCGGTTCTTTTGAAGAGTCACCTCCCACAATTAGCGAAATGGCAGAACGCCTGAATGCCGTGCACCTGCAACAGCTCCCCTGGCTCGTTGCCCTGCACAGTGGAATTGTGGTGGGTTATTGCTATGCAACGGCGTATCGCCCGCGTCCGGCGTATCGTTATACACTCGAAGATTCAGTTTATATCGACGCCAGCATGACCGGCCAGGGTGTGGGGCGTGAATTGTTAAACCATCTTATTGAGCGGTGCGAAAAAGGCCCGTGGCGGCAGATGGTGGCGGTGATTGGCGATGGTGAAAACAACACAGGTTCGTGCCGCCTGCACAAGATGCTCGGTTTCGAAGTGGTCGGGCAATTACGTAGCGTGGGGTTTAAGCTTGGTGGCTGGCGAGATACCTTGATTATGCAGCGCCCACTCAATGAGGGTGACTGGACGCTGCCCTGATACCCGTCATACTTCAAGCTGCAACTGCGTTGGCTGCGTTCATTCGCCCAAATCACTTAGTTGACTAAGCTCATTGGGACTCTCTCACTTGCCGCCTTGCTGCAACTCGAATTATTTAGGGTATCGTTTGATTTGCCTTAATCGTCTAGCGCATTACTCTGCGTACTATTGCTCGCCATCTGCGCGGCCTTTTGCTTTTTATATGCCAGTGCAGATCCTGGAACTGGCGTCACCTTGCCGGTTTCCATCCAATTACGCAGACGGTTCGCATCTGCAAAATGGGTGTATTTCCCGAATGCATCCAACACGACTAATGCCACCGGGCGGTTATTGATCATGGTGCGCATCACCAGGCAGTGCCCGGCATTGTTAGTAAAACCGGTTTTGGTGAGCTGAATATTCCACTTATTGTTGTAAACCAAATGGTTGGTATTACGGAATGGCAGCGTATACGGCGGGTTGCTGAATGTTGCCATATCTTCTTTAGTGGTACTCAACTGGCCGAGCAGCGGGTATTGCTTCGATGCGATCAGCATTTTCGACAAATCACGTGCCGTGGAAACGTTTTGAATCGAAAGTCCGGTCGGCTCGACATAACGCGTGTGAGTCATGCCAAGAGATTTCGCTTTAGCGTTCATCGCGCGAATAAATGCGTTGTAGCCGCCAGGATAGTGGTGGGCAAGGCTCGCCGCCGCGCGGTTTTCTGATGACATTAACGCCAGCAGCATCATGTCTTTACGATCGATTTTACTGTTCAGGCGCACGCGGGAATAAATTCCTTTCATTTCCGGCGTTTGGCTGATGTCGACGCTCAGCATCTCATCCATCGGCAACTTCGCATCAAGAACCACCATCACCGTCATCAATTTGGTGATCGAGGCAATCGGGCGCACTAAATCTGGATGGCTGGAATACAAAACCTGATTGGTTTGCAGATCAACGATCATGGCACTGCCGGAAGCGATTTCCTGCGCGGCACTGGCCTGTTGTACGGTGGCTTTAGTTGCAGCCTGGGAAGCGAATGGTACGGCAATCATCAGCGCAAGGCTGAGCAACGATAGACGGATTTTTGTCGGCATGTTGACACTTCTATAATTATTCAAAAAAATAATGTGTCCTTCGAATCTCTTCACAGCGCGTATGAATAGACGAGGCGCCAGCATAATACTCTGACGCCCCGGAAAACTGCCACAATTGATTCGTAAGCGAGTATCAAAAAAGCCTGTAACCATAACCCCAGAGAATAACACTGAGGGCTAACAGCACTTCAAGGACCAGCACACCAATGGCGAGAGTGGAGCTGGAAAAACTCATTCCTTCTTCTTTATTGATGCCAAGGAACTCGGGCACGCCCACATACAACAGGTAGCCGGTATAAATAAGCGCCGCTGCGCCAACCAAAACACACAGCCAAACCAGAGGGTACAGCGCCACGAGGCCACTCAGAAACAGCGGCGTCGCAACGTAGCCTGCGAAGACCATACAACGCGCAAGAGATGGCCGATGCGGGTAGTTCCGTGCCATCCACCAGATAACACGCCCCATGACGGCAACACCTGCCAACATCAATGCATAAAACAGTACGCCTAAATAGAATCCGGTAAACATCGACAATTGAACGTACGTACCATCACCAAAATTCCAGCCAATTTGGGTCGTGCCAATAAACGCACAGATAACCGGAATGGCCGCCATGATTAACACATGGTGAGTGTAGTGATGTGAAACCGTTTCGTTCTCGCGTTTTATGTCCTGCATTTCACGATTGGGATGAGAAAAAAGCCCCCAGACATGACTCATAACGCCTCCTGACACCTCAAAAAAAACGATTGAGCACAGTCAAAGTATAATGCACAGCGGCTTGATTGTTTTTTAATCACCTAAAAATTACTCAGGCATCAGAGTCGCGGAATAAAGCGCGCTATATTGACGAAACGGCAAAAGCGTCATATTTAAATAACAGCCGCTATAACTGACCAGGATTGTGTCCGATGTAATGCCATTGCCAATAAGACTGTAACCACACGATTACTTTGTTATTTCTCGCAACTGCCGGGAAATGCTCACTTATTGGATTATGTCATGATAAAAGCACTACACCAGACCCTGGCTCGCACGCCGTGGTTGCTGTTCCTCGGGCTCTCTTTTGTGGTCTCATCCGTTGGGAATGGCATTACCTATATCGTTATTTTCAGTGAATTAATTCGCTTGTCGGTCCCTGCGACATCCCTTGCTCTTGCCTATGTTCTTTCAACCGTGCCGGGTTTCATCGGCAGCAAAATAGGCGAACGGTACTGCCGAAACAACAACCCTTTCCAGCTCCTTATTTGGGGCGAATGCTTAGGCATGTTGGGCCTTGCCGCACCTTTTGGTGCAGTGATGACAGGGTCTGTTCCGCTATTTTTCGTGGCCCAAACTGTCTCGGCATTTACCATCGGCATGACTTTCCCGGCGATGAGTAAAATCTTCAAAGCAGGACTTTCGGAGCAAGAACTTCCGGTTGCCACCTCGCTCGAAACCCTAATCTTCGCCTGCAATGTGATTTTGGGCGTCGGGCTTGGCCTGCTGTTACTGGGGCGCATCGGCGTGATGTCGCTGCTCTTTATCGACCTGTTAAGTTTTGCAGCAGCACTGCTGTTGCTGAGATCGGCAAAATCACGCTTCAGTAAGACTTTCACGCCGGTATTTTCCACCACGGTCAGCCTCCGGTGGAAAACGCTGTCGGGCACCCAGCGGCGTGGAATTTTGTTGCTGCCACTTCTGGCGTTCGCTGGCGCACCCGCAATGGCGTTATTGCCAGGCCTGGTTCCCGCAACACTTTCAGGTGAGGAGGCGCATAGCATGGCGTTGGCGCTGCTTTTCGCCCGCAGTCTGGGGCAACTCGTCGGCCCACTCATCCTCAACCCGGATAAATTCGAAAAACGCAGCAATAGCAATATGCTGATGACCGCCTGCCTTTGCGCATTTATCGCCTGCTACGCGTTAATCCCCTTTTCACCCTCAATCTTTCTCGCACTGGCTATTGGTTTTTACTGCACATATTTTCTCAAACGTGGTGTTTGCACTGGCGATTTACACCATCCTGAAACAGTTTGATGAGCATCTTGTCTGCGCGGCGATGGCAAAAAGTTACCGTCTTCAGATGGTGATTACCGCTCTGGTTTCCATCGGTGCGGGTTATTGCGCGCAATATTTTGGCGTGGTTACCGCACTCTATTTGTTTAGCGGGACAGGCTTTGTGCTCATCATAATGTTGACGTTAGGCGGGCATTGGCTGAAGCAGAGATCGGCACTGCTACGGGCGGACCAGAAATAACAAAAGAAGCACACCGTGGTGATGGCGGTGTGCTTATGCCACGGTAACCTGTAACAACCGCTATACTGTTGTTGTAGAAGAACAAGGAGTTACATCATTCATTGTGGATATTAATAATCTGATTGAGCATTACGGCTACGCAGCCCTGGTTGTGGGTAGCATGGCGGAAGGGGAAACAATCACGCTGTTGGGTGGCGTGGTGGCACACCAGGGGCTGCTCAAATTCCCGCTGGTCGTGTTGTCTGTCGCACTCGGCGGCATGATTGGTGATCAACTGCTGTATCTGGTTGGCAGGCGTTTTGGTGGCTCAATTTCGCAGCGTTTTAAAAAACATCAAAAGAAAATCACTAAGGCTCAGAAGCTGATTAACCGCCACCCTTACTGGTTTGTGATCGGCTCACGCTTTATGTACGGTTTCCGTGTGATTGGGCCGATTTTAATCGGAGCCAGTCGCCTCCCCCCGAAAATCTTCCTGCCTCTCAACATTGTGGGGGCATTAATTTGGGCAACGCTTTTCACTACCCTGGGTTACGTGGGCGGGGAAGTGATTGGCCCATGGCTGCATAACCTGGACCAACATATTAAGCATTGGATTTGGTTACTCGGCGTGGTCGCCGTGGTGTGGCTGGTGCGCTTGTGGTTTAAACACCGCGAGAACAATCAGCAAGATTAACCTTTCGGTTTAAAATGCGGGTTGGCAAACATAAAACCGCCGTCGACGATAAACGATTGCCCGGTGGTGTAGCTGGCGCTTTCTGAACAAAGCCACGCGACAAGACTGGCAATTTCTTCGGTATCCCCCGCTCGCCCCAGCGGGATTTCAGGGATCTTGCTCCCCGCGCCGTCACCTTCTTTCATGTCGTTCATCGGCGTGGCGACGGCTCCGGGCGCCACGGCATTGACCAAAATTTTATAGTGCACCAGCTCCATAGCCATTGATTTAGTTAACCCGCCCAACGCGTGTTTTGCCGCCGTGTACGCGCAGGCATCGGGAAGCGGCGTGTGTTCGTGAACAGAGGTGATATTCACGATTCGCCCACCCTCACCTTGCGAAATCATCGCGCGGGCCACTTTTTGCGAGCACAAAAACGCACCGTCCACATCGACAGTAAAAAGTTTGCGCCATTCTTCGAGGGTGACATCAAGGAAAGGGTTTTTGCTCATCGCCCCGGCGTTATTCACCAGTGCGTCAACACGCCCGAAACGGGCTATCAGCTCATCAATGCCCGCAGCACCATCCGGAAGGTTGGCTAAATCAAGCCAGGCGATTTCAGCTCGCCGCCCGAATCCTCTGACCTGCTGCGCCGTTTCTTGCGCGCCCTGTTCATCGGAATGCCAGGTGATACCGACGTCGTAACCCTGCTGCGCCAGCAGCAGCGCACATTTCTTGCCAATACCCGAATCCGACGCCGTGACGATGACCACTTTGTAAGCCGCACTCATTTCCACCTCCAGACTGTTTTTTAGCCAGAGTCTAATTATAGGAGGTGGTGAGTCATTCGCGGCTGTTACGCTTTTCCGGCCTGGTAGCCACCGCCAAGTGCTGAGACTAACTGCACGTCCGCGTTAAGCCATTTGCCATGCAACTGGATAGCTTTTGCCTGCTCTGACAAGTCCGGCAGTGTTGCAGCACTCATTCTCGCCCCGGAAATCAGGCCCGCTTTATAGCGCGCGGTGGCGAGGGTTTTCAGTTTTTGCGTACCTTTCAAAATAGTCAGCTGATGCTCATTTTCCGCAGCAACCGCATTGAGCTGGCTGGCTGCTTTCTCGACATCATTAACCGCACCAATCACGGCTTTGTTGTAACTGGCAATCGACAAATTGCTTTGTGCACGCACAATATCAAGATTGGCATTCAGACGACCACTGTCGAAAATAGGCAATGTGAAGCCACCAATGATGCCCACTTGCTGCGCTGAACCCCGGAACAAATCACTCAAGTGCAGTGCGTCATTTTGCAAGAAGGCACTCAGATTAACGTCCGGATAAAATGCGGCTTTGGCGGCGTCAACGCTGCTCAGTGAAGACTCGATGTACCAGTGTGCTTCCTGGAGATCGGGGCGACGAGCCAACAGTTCATAACCCATGTGGTCCGGTACACTGCTTTTCACCTGTGGGAGCGGCGCAGGTTTGATGTTTGATGCGGCATGAGCGTCACCCGTAATCGCGGCGAGCTGCGCTTTAGCCATATTGATACGCCCATCAATATCATCCAGTTGCTGCTGGGTTTTCACGAAATCAATATTGTTTTCAACGCCATCGACCGATGAGTTAATCCCCTGCCCGTACAACTCAAGTTGCACATCAACGATATTTTTCTGCGCCACGAGCGTTTGCTGTTTCACATCTTTCAACGCCAGCAAAGTTTGCACATCCCAGTACAAACGCACCACGTTTGCGGAGATAACCTGTTTTGCTTGTGCCAGTTCAGCCTGCTTCGCTCTCATGACACCCACACGGGCTTCTACTTCGGAACGATTCTTGCCCCACAAATCCAGATCCCAGCTGGCCGTCAGCCCAAAGTTACCGTTGGTGTAATACGGGCCTGTCGTCCCTGCTGCCGGGTCAGTCAGGGCAAACGGCCCCATCAGCCCTTCCTGGGACATTTTCTGGCGCTCTACATTTGCGGAGAAATCCAGTTGCGGGCCATCACCCGCTTCCTGCATTTGCGTCTGTGCCTGAGCCAGTTTGATACGCTGTTCTACGACGGCGAGATCGGGAGAATCTTTAAGTGAGGTTTCTACCAGCTTGTCTATCTGGCTGTCGTGATAACCCCGCCACCAGTCGCTGCCCGGCCAGCCGTGTGCCAGTTCGAGAGGGAGTTTGGTTTCAAGCTGCTGCGCAGGTGTTTTTTGTGTGAGTTGTGCATCTTCGTTATGCATTGGCGCACAGCCAGATAAAGCCAGCATCAGCGCAATAGCGGATGCTGCCAGAGGGAAACGTGAGGAAGTCATAATCAGCCACAGAGAAAAAGAAAGAGTAGAGATTACGCACTCCCGACGAGAAAATTTTAGGTTTCAGTGGCAATACACAAGCGGTTAAAAAACGAAACAAATTGAAATTGATTTATGATTGTTATTATAAGCGAGATACAAATAACCATGGCAAATATCACCATGAAAACTAAACTCCCGAACGTTTGCGCTCTGCACTAGGCGTAACGCCAAAAACTTTTTTATACGAAGTGGTGAAGTGATTACTGTTGGCAAAACCACACAAGAAAGCCACTTCTGTGATGGTCATATCGGTCTCTTTAAGTTTTACCCGTGCAGACACCAGCCGCAAACGCTTGAGGTAATTTTCGGGTGTCAGGCCGGTCACTTCTTTGATATGGCGAGATGCAGTGCGCTGCGTCAGGTGAAACTGGTTAGCGAGTTGTTGCCAGTCAATTTCGTTAAAACAATTTTCCTGCAAGTGGCTGAGCAATTTATGCAGTTTGTAACGAGTGTTGCTGTACTCTGCCTGGGATTGGGCATAAAGAATCGTGGTCACTAAATTAAAAAACAGTGACTCTTTTAATGCCTGGTTTCCTGTAGTTGACATCTCATCGCGGAAAATATCAGCAATCAGCCTCTTACAAAGCATTTTTGTTTCAGGAGTAAGCCAGCCGTAATTTGCCGCACAACTTCCTGCAATGCAGTTTAATAGTACTTCTATTTGAGTTAGATAAACAAACTGCACCTGCGGGTTAATTAGAATATTGATAAGTTTTAACGTGCCTAGTTCGTCGTAAAAATGAACATCGTTAACGCTAATAAAAAAGACATCCCCCTGCTGGATAAAAATAGGCTTACCGTTAATCACATGCAGACCATGCCCTTCTTCAACAATGACCAGTTCCTGAAAGCTGTGGCTATGCTCGCAGTTGTTATCTTCCGGATCGCTGCGGTAAAGCGAAAGCTTTGTTTGTTCATTGGGGAAATACTTACTGACTTCAAGCTTATTCATCGTAACGCTCACTTCAAACCAACCTGTCTATACCTGTCGGCAAAATAAAACACTCCAGCCCAAATAACGATCTCGATTTTACAATTTGTGATCGGCCGCATCGGCACCCCACTGAAAATGCCATCCGCTAACAATTACTGGCAACCTGAGAATAGCTGGCAGAAAGACTCCCACCATAAACTCAAGTCATTGCTTCATCATTAAGGACTCGGTATGTCACAGGCATTACAACAAAATGGACACCTGAAGATGGTTCGCCACCCACAAATTCAGGCAAAAGCACAGGCTCTTATTCCTGAGATCTATCATCATGATATTTTCCCACAGGCGATAGTCCGTGCTGAGCAAGATGGCCAGCAAATACACGGTTGGCGTGCAGAGGTAGTGAACACTTCGGAGAAGTTCTTCCAGCAAGATTTTTTCCAGGGCGAGCATGTCATCATTGATTTTGGCCAGCACTGCGTCGGCTTTCTGGAGTTTGCTTGCGAGGCCGTAGGTAGCCCACCAGATGCACCTGCGCATCTGCAATTTATCTTTGGTGAAACGCTCGCGGAAGTGGTCGAACCCTTCTCAGAATACAGTGGATGGCTGAGCAGTAGTTGGCTGCAGCAACAAGATTGCTATTTGGATGAACTGCCGCAGCGTACACGCCTTCCTCGCCGCTATTGCTGTCGATATTTACGCATTAACATCGTGGCGCTGTCACGCAAATTCCAGCTACGTTTCACCGCATTAAAACTGGATACTGTGACCTCCGCATCGCTTGCAGACCTCCCGCCCTGCACAACTTCTGACCCTCAGCTTAAGCGGATTGATGACGTTGCAGTGCACACATTGAAAAACTGCATGCACGACGTGTTTGAAGATGGCCCAAAACGTGACCGCCGTCTGTGGCTAGGAGATTTGCGCCTCCAGGCATTGGTGAATGATGTCACCGTCAAAAATTACGATTTGGTAAAGCGCTGCCTTTATCTGTTTGCCGCCATGACGCGCGAAGACGGTATGGTATCGGCCAACATATTTGTTAAACCGCAGGTGATTGCTGACGACACTTTCCTGTTCGATTACGCACTGTTTTTTGTCGATGTGCTGCAAGAGTACGTGGCAGTTACCGATGACAGCGAAACCCTGGCCGAACTTTGGCCCGTTGCATGGCGGCAAATTGAACTTGCCCTTGAACGAGTTGCAGAAAATGGGATTGTGCGCGACAGCAATGATTGGTGGTCTTTTATCGACTGGCATCAGGATCTCAACAAGCAGGCAGCATCCCAGGGTGTGCTCATTTATTGCCTGAATAAAGCGTTACTGATTGCTCGCCAATATGACCCGACGAAAAGCGATTTTCTTGAGCATCAAATTTCACGCCTTAAAGCTGCGGCCTTGCGCAAACTTTGGGACCCACAAAGCGGCTTTTTCACCAGTGGCGATTCCCGGCAAATATCCTGCGCCTCGCAAGTCTGGCTGGTGCTGGCGGATGTCGGCACATTAGAAAGCCAGCAACAGCTCTTAGCTCGCATCAAAAGCCACCCACCAGAAATTCAGATGAATACCCCGTACATGATGCATCATTACGTCGCGGCGCTGTTGCATGTGAATGAGATTGAGCAAGCGACTCGGGAGATTAAACGTTACTGGGGTGCCATGGTGGAATACGGGGCCGATACCTTCTGGGAGCTTTTCGACCCCCAGCAGCCTGATTTTTCACCTTATGGCAGCAAGCTCATCAACAGCTATTGCCACGCATGGAGCTGTACTCCTTCGTGGTTCATTAGAAAGTACCTACTGTAAAACAACAACGTCGAGAACCTACTTATGTCTACCTCAACTCTATGGCGGCAACGCTTCGGCTACGGTATTGCAGACTTATCCTGCAACCTCGTATGGCAAATGATCTCATTGTACCTGATGTACTTTTATACTGATGTTATGGGTCTACCGGCCTATTACGTTGGCCTTATGTTCCTGGTGGCCCGCTTGGTTGATGGTGTGGCAGATGTATTGATGGGGCTGGTAATTGATAATACAAGTACTCGCTGGGGCCGTTGCCGACCGTACTTGCTGATAGGGGCAGTACCATTCGGTTTATTGTGTGTTCTGGCGTTCTACGTTCCGGACTTTGGCACCACGGGCCGACTCATTTACGCCTTTGTCACATACTTATGTTTGTCGTTTCTTTATACCATCGTCAATATTCCATTTTGTGCGATGCTGCCTTTCTTGACCAGTGAGTCGAAAGAGCGCACCACCCTTTCTACAGTGCGTATTCTACTGGGTTCACTTGGCTCAACAATTGTTGCCGTCGCCACATTACCGCTCGTCAAAACACTCGGTCAGGGTAATCAGGAGCATGGTTTTTTATATACCGCGATGGTCTTTGGCGTGGTTGCTACCTTCTTTTTGCTGATTAGTTTTCGAAATGTCGAAGAGAAAATTAATATTAATGCTGAGCCGATGACATTAAAACGCGCCTGGACTAGCCTGCGTAATAACCCGCCATGGTTTGTTTTTGCGGTGAATATTTTCCTGATGTGGGGTGCATTTTTCTTCCAGACTGGCGCACTGGTGTACTTCTTTAATTACTACGTTGGGAACACTGAATTAACTGCATTGATTGCCGGGATCTCTACCTTCGTTCCGCTATTAGGCACGCTCACTGTCCCACTTCTGGCAAAGCGGATGAAAAAACGCCACGTCTATTTGGTCGCTTCCACCATCAATTTAATTGGTATGGCAGTGATGATTTTTGCCGGTGTTAATGTCATTGGGCTAGTTGTCGGAGCGGTTATTTTATCGTTGGGTGCAGGGCAACGTACCGCTATTTACTTCTCTATGCAGGCCGATCCGGTCGATTATGGTGTATGGAAAACCGGGATTAATACTGCAGGAATATTAACCTCTATTAACGGTTTCCTTGGCAAAGTGGCGATGGCTGGTGCAGGGGCTATTACCGGTATTATGCTTTCCGCCAACGGTTATGTTGCCAACCACGTACAAAGCGTTGATGCATTGTTCGCCATTAAAGCCTGTTATCTCTATATCCCTGCAGCATTAATCATCGTGTCGATGTTCTGGATTGGTAAGTTTTACCGTCTCGATGACCAATATGAAAAAATACGCGCCGACTTAGATTCTGGTATCAACGCCAACACTTCCGACCCAGTATTTAATTTGAATAAGAGCCGTGCTGTGTAATCTGGAATTTTAATTAAAAAATAAATCTGATTTTCACAAGGAATTAATTAATGCGTATCACAAAGATTAGCGCAGGGGTTCTCTGCGCACTTTTTGGACTGGGCTATTACTCCTCGGCTCAGGCTTCAACCACTTTATCAATAGAAGAAAGATTGGCATTGCTGGAGTCGAGATTAAATCAGGCAGAACAAGAAGCAAGTCAAGCAAAGCTTCGGGCTGACAAAGCAGAAAAGCGCACCATCGCCGCCGAACAACAGCTTGCGCAGGTAACGAAGAAACAAGAAAAACAAACACAACAAATCGAAACGGTGGAAAAAAATAAACGTGATGATGGCTTTGAGTTTTCCGCTTACGCCCGTTCAGGGCTGCTGATTAATGAGCATGGGAAAGGCGGTCGCGGTGGGCCAGGTGTTTCACCTGCCAGTTCATTAAATGGTGATGCGCATGTCGGTCGTCTTGGCAATGAAAAAGATAATTACGTCGAATTAAGTTTCAATAAGAAAATGAGTTTTGATGACGGTTCATGGGCACATTTCAAAACCATGCTAGCCGATGGAGCTAATAACCCAGACCCATGGGTTCAGGATAATGACAGCCACCATATCAATATTCGCCAGCTTTATGTCGAAATGGGGGATTTAGCGAGCTTTGGTGGCGTAGCAGAGCACGCAACATTATGGGCAGGGAAGCGCTTTGACCAGGATAACTTCGATATTCACTTTACGGACAGTGACATTATGTTCCTTGGTGGTACGGGCGGAGGAATAAACGATGTCCGATGGACAAATAATTTCAAATCTGACTTTAACGTTTATGGCCGTAATTTTGGCGACCTCGGCAGCGATAATTACAACGACAATGATATTCAAAACCTGATGTTTACTGCCAATAACTTCTACAACAACTGGCAGTTGATGTTAACTGGCATGACCGCACAAGGAAATGATGACTTAAAAGACAACACCTCAACCACCGGAAGCTACGCTTTGCGCAGCGATAATACCGCCAAAAATGGTTATTACGCGATGCTGGCCTACCATGATAAATCCCGGTTCTATGGCCTGGCCCCGGGTGTTTCTGAGACAGCACTACAATATGGCGGTGGCTTGGGTGCAGAAGCACGCCAGCCTGGTAGCGACGGGGATTTAACCGAGAATGCTAAATCCTTACGCTTTGCCTCTTACGGCATCGTACCGGTGAGTAAAAACTGGGAACTGGCTCCATCGGTTATTGCCCAGCATAGTGAGGATCGCTATCGCGATGGCGATCGTTACGACTGGGCGACCTTTAACCTACGAGCTTCCCAGGCTATTACGCAAAACTTTGCCCTGCTTTATGAGGCCTCCTGGCAATATATGGATTTAGATCCGAATGGCCGAAGCTATACCTCAGACGGCACAATCTATAATTATCAGGCGGTAAAAGGTGACTTCTATAAACTGACCTTTGCGCCAACATTTAAAGTCGGCAATGTATTCGATATCAAAGCACGCCCGGAAATTCGTTTCTTCGCCACCTGGATGAACTGGTCAAAAGAGCTAGACCATTACGCCATCAACGATGATTTCGGCAGTAGTGGTTTCACCGCAGGCGGCAACTGGAACTTCGGCGTACAGACGGAAATTTGGTTCTGACACGTCAAGCTGCAACCGTTAGCGAGGGGAAGCCCTTTCCCCTCGTTGATAACTTCACTAGACTTCTCCTGCCAATTACGGCTTTGCGAACAGGAGTTGCAATGACACAAAACATCTACGACAACCCGGCTTTTTTTGAAGGTTACGCCACACTCGACCGCTCGATTAAAGGATTGGATGGCGCACCTGAATGGGCAGCAATGCAAACACTGTTGCCTGAATTGCAGGGCAAATCGGTGGTCGACTTAGGTTGCGGTTACGGCTGGTTTTGCCGTTACGCACGCGGCCAGGGTGCCGCAAAAGTACTGGGGCTGGATGTCTCGGTAAAAATGCTGGAGAAGGCGCAGGAGATGACAACTGGCGAAGGTATTGTTTATCGCCGTGAAGATCTCGAACAATTGCAGCTTGAGCCACAAAGTGTCGATCTGTTTTACAGCTCACTTGCCCTGCATTATCTGGAAAATATAGACGCGCTGTTCGCAACGCTTCATCAGGCGCTGGTGCCCGGTGGCATGCTGGTGTTTTCAGCAGAACATCCGATTTATACCGCACCAATGCAACAGGGTTGGCTGGCTGACCAGACCGGGCAAAAATCCTGGCCTGTGAACCATTATCAACAAGAGGGCGAGCGCATCAGTAACTGGTTTGCCGACGGCGTGAAGAAGCAACACCGCAAACTTTCGAGCTGGATAAATACGTTGATCGCTCGCGGTTTTGTTATCGAAAAACTTGATGAATGGGGCCCTGACGCGCAACAAATCGCGCAAAATCCGGCGCTTGATGAAGAAAAAGAACGCCCAATGATTTTCCTGCTGGCGGCACGTAAACCCCTAATCTAGCTACCTTCAATTTATCTGAGTTTCTGCAATCGGGGAGGCAACTCCCCCGCTTCCTCTCATCCTTGCCTATACTCTTTAAACACTAGCCATAAAACAGGAAGCATTGATGAAAATTATTCTATGGGCAGTTTTGATTATCTTTATTATTGGCTTACTGGTCGTAACTGGCGTGTTTAAGATGATTTTCTAATGACAACGGGTGCCAAAATAGTGGCACCCTTTACTTTACCCCTGCCTTCATACTGTCATTAACCGCCACCCAATCCCCCTGATCTTCCCGTCAACAAAGCTAAAAATGCCGCCATCGCTTTCATTTTGCCCTCATCAAGTCAGTTGAACTTGCGGACAGTATTGGTGAAGCTTTATTATCACTCCAATTGATTGGAGACATAATGACTATCAAAGAAAGTGATTTCCGCAAAATCGACCTCAACTTGTTGATTGCTTTTGCGGTGTTATTTCGCGAACAGAGCGTTTCGATGGCGGCAGATAAGCTGCATCTTGGCCAGCCCGCAGTAAGCGGTTCGCTCGCTCGCCTGCGTGAAATGTTTGACGACCCACTCTTTATTCGCAGCGGCCATCGCATGCAGCCCACGGCTCGTGCAACGGAGTTGCACACTGAACTGATGCCATTGCTAGAACAATTGCAAAGTGCGCTGTTTCAGCAAGCTCAGTTCGACCCCGCCTGCGCAAAAGCGACCGTAACTATCGGCATGACCGACTGGGTAGAAATGTGGTTGATGCCGCAACTGGTGCCTGCATTACGCGAGCAAGCGCCAGGCGTGCGCCTGAACGTGGTCGCAAGTGATCCTTTCACTGACGCACAGCGCCTGGAAGGGGGTGAGCTGGATATGGCCATCAGCGTGGCAAACCAGTCTGCACGCTGGATGGAGCGTGAGCTTCTGACACCAATGGAGTTTGTTACGCTCTGGCACCCATCGCAACTACAGCTGGACACCCCACTGTCTGCGCAAACATATGCCGCGCAACAACATGTCATGGTGAGCTACCGTGAGGCCAGCAGCAGCCATATCGACACGCTGTTAGCACGCCAGGGCATGAAACGTGAGATTAGTTACACCACGCCGCATTTTTCCGCATTGCCAGGTTTGTTAAGCAAGATGCCTTCGCTTGCGACTGTGCCGCAGGGGCTTTGTGAGAACTGGCAGCAAACATGGGGTTTACGCAGCAGCCCAGTTCCACTCGAAATGGAGCCGTTAGAAGTGGCATTGTTGTGGCATCAGCGCCATAACAGTGATGCGGCGCTGATGTGGGTACGTGGGTTTATCAAGCGACTTGTGGGGTAGAATGGCCCTCACCCCGGCCCTCTCCCAGAGGGCCGGGGTGAGGCTGTAAATCACTTAAACGATGACTTCAAACTCTCACCATTACTGGCAATCACTTCTTTATACCAGTTGAAACTTTTCTTACGGCGGCGCTCAAGCGTGCCGTTGCCCTGGTCATCGCGGTCGACATAAATAAAGCCATAGCGTTTAGACAACTCAGCTTTTGACGCACTCACCAGGTCAATTGGCCCCCAGCAGGTGTAACCCAGCACTTCAACGCCGTCTTCAATTGCTTCACGCACTTGCACTAAATGGTCGTTGAGATAGCTGATGCGATAGTCATCATGCACTGTGCCATCGGCTTCGAGTTTGTCTTTAGCACCGAGGCCGTTTTCAACAATAAACAGTGGTTTTTGATAACGGTCCCACAGCTTGTTGAGCAAAATACGCAGACCAACTGGGTCGATTTGCCAGCCCCACTCGGAACTCGGCAGATGCGGGTTTGGCACCATATTCAAAATATTGCCACGCGCTTTCTGATTCAGTTCTTCATCGGAGGTGACACAGCCCGTCATGTAATAGCTGAACGAGATAAAGTCGATGGTGGTTTTCAGCGCTTCGCGATCGCTGTCCGAGATCTCAAGCTTAATGCCGTTATCGCGGAAGTAACGCAACATATAGCCCGGATACTCGCCACGGCACTGCACATCACCAAAGAACAACCAGTTACGGTTTTCCTGCATGGTTTCCAGCACGTCTTCTGGCTTACAGCTCAGCGGGTACACCAGACCACCAAGCAGCATGTTACCAATGCGCGCATCGGGAATGATTTCATGGCAGGCTTTCACCGCCAGCGCACTGGCAACCAGTTGATGGTGAATCGCCTGGTAAATTTCTGCTTTGCTGCTGCTCTCACGCAGACCCACGCCGGTCATCGGCGCATGCAGTGACATGTTGATTTCGTTAAACGTCAGCCACAGTTTCACTTTGTTTTGGTAACGGGTGAACACTGTGCGGGCGTAGCGCTCAAAGAATGTGATGACTTCACGGCTGCCCCAGCCGCCATAATTTCTCACCAGGCCCCACGGCATTTCGTAGTGAGACAGCGTCACCATTGGCGTGATGTTATGTTTTGCCAGTTCATCAAACAGACGGTCGTAATACGCAAGGCCCGCTTCATTTGGCTGAGTTTCGTCCCCTTGCGGGAAAATACGCGTCCAGGCAATAGAGACTCGCAGGCAGCTAAAGCCCATTTCTGCAAATAGCGCGATATCTTCTGGATAGCGGTGGTAGAAATCAATGGCGACATCTTTAATGCCAAAATCTCCTGGCTTGCGTTCGGCAACATCACCAAATACGCCATGCGGTTGAACGTCGGACGTTGAAACCCCCTTCCCGTCTTCCTGCCATGCGCCTTCTACCTGATTTGCGGCAATCGCGCCGCCCCACAAAAACGTCTTAGGAAATGCTTTCATCTACTTCTCCTTTGTTTAGCGGGTGACCGTCAGGAACGGCATGCCCGAATCAATCGAATGGCTATTTGTCATACGCGTAACAGCAGTGTATTCGTCGCTGTTACTGATAATCACCGGCGTTGCCAGATCATATCCCGCATCCAGAATCGCCTGGCGGTCGAACTCAATCAGCAGATCGCCAGGCTTAATTTTGTCACCCACTTTCACATGGGAGGTGAAGTGCTGACCATTCAGTTTTACCGTATCGATACCGATATGAATCAACATTTCTATGCCACTATCACTAAGCAAACCAATGGCATGGCGCGTCTCGAAGAGCGAAGCCACTTCCCCCGAAAACGGTGCGATAACCTTGCCGGTAAGAGGAATAATCGCCGCACCGCCACCGAGCAAACCGCTGGCAAAGGTGGAGTCCGGTACCTGATTCATCTCCAGAACCGTTCCGCTCATCGGTGCAAGAATGTCGTTTTCGCTTGCCTGAGCAACAACTGGCACGTCTGTTTCACTGCGCGGCAGGCCTGCGATGCAGGTCAGCACACAGGATAAGACCAGTGCGACAAACATCCCGATAACCGCACCCCATACGCTCGCATCAATTCCACCCGGTGGAATCATT
Source organism: Buttiauxella brennerae ATCC 51605 (assembly GCF_001654925.1). Classification (GTDB taxonomy): domain Bacteria; phylum Pseudomonadota; class Gammaproteobacteria; order Enterobacterales; family Enterobacteriaceae; genus Buttiauxella; species Buttiauxella brennerae. Next base: position 501,460 of record NZ_LXER01000006.1, on the reverse strand, counting down.
TGCGCGATGGTAAAAATGTTCGCGAAACCAAATGAATAAACGTTACTGTGGCTAAAGCCAACAATCGCGCCACCCACTGCTCCGGCAATACAACCGAAAATAAACGGGCGGCGATGAGGCAAAGTGACGCCATAAACCGCAGGTTCAGTAATACCAAAGATCCCAGCACTCGCCGCAGAACCCGCCAGCATTTTCATACGGGTATCACGAGTACGCAGGAATACGCCAAGACACGCGCCGACCTGCCCCATAATCGCCGGAAGCAGCAGCGGTAACAGTGTGTCGTGTCCAAAGACGGAAAGGTTGTTGATCATCAGCGGCACCATGCCCCAGTGCAGGCCGAAGATAACGCACACCTGCCAGATGGCACCCATCACCGCCCCGGCAAGCCACGGTGCAAAAACGTAGATTGCCTGGTAACCATACGCCAGCATCTGGCTAAGCCAGGTCGCTGCCGGGCCAATGAGCAGGAATGTCAGTGGCACGGTTATGGCGAGGCAAAACAGCGGCGTAAAGAAGTTACGCACCGCAGATGGCAGCACTTTGTTGCTCTGTTTTTCTATCCAGCAGCTTGCCCATGCGGCAAAGACAATCGGGATCACTGATGAGCTGTAGTTGATGAAGGTGATAGGAATGCCGAGGAAATGCTCGGTCGCCGCCCCTGCCTGGCTGGTGGCATCCAGCGCCTGCATCACTACCGGGTGCGTTAATGCACCACCAATCGCCATGGTCACAAACGGGTTGCCACCAAATTTTTTCCCGGCGGTAAACCCAAGCACCAACGGGAAGAAGTAAAACAGTGAATCGCTTGCGGCAAACCAGAGCTTATACGTCCCGCTGTCGGTGCTAAGCCAGTCGAAAACGACCGCCATCGCCAGTAAGCCTTTAAGTATCCCGGAGGCCGCCATAACGCCGATGAACGGTGTGAAAATAGAAGAAACAATATCGATAAGCCGATTAAACAGGTTCACCTTCTCACCGGTCTCTTGCGGCTGTTGGACGCTGTCATCCTTGATGCCCGCTTGTGCACAAACTTCGTTGTACACATCATGAACATGGTTGCCAATCACCACCTGGAACTGGCCGCCACTTTCCACCACCATAATCACGCCGGGATTTTTTTTGAGCGCTTCGGCATTAGCTTGTTTCTGGTCTTTTAATTTAAAGCGCAACCGCGTGGCACAGTGGACCAGGCTTGAAATATTCTCTTGCCCACCAACATGGGTCAGAATATCTCTTGCAACCTCTTGATATCCCATAATTGTTTCCTTTCACCTTTCAGGCATGTGTGTCTGAGTAAAAATCAAAAAAAAACCTGAGACTGGAGTCCCGTTTAGGGACCAGTGCTCAGGTTTTGCCTGCCGAAGCAGTAACAATCCTTATACCCTGCATATTTCAAATTTCAGGGCTGTTGGCTGCGTTTTCTTGCCGCCTGGCTGAAACTCGAATTATTTTAAGTATTTAATCGTACGCCTTTCGACGCACGCTTCTTAAGCCTTGCGGCTCTCTTTACGCACTCGCTCAATATGAATAGCGAGGAACATAATTTCTTCTGTCGTTAACTCACGCTGGTATTCAGTGACCAGATGCGCGCTGATCTTTTCAGCACAGCGCCACGCGTGAGGGTAATTATCTTTCACTGCGTCATGAAGCGTTGCATCATCATCTGCGACAACGTTGCGGCTCAGCATCCGTTGTGCGAAGAATTTCAGGTGCGTGACGAAACGCTGATAACTGAGGCTGTCTTCGTCATACTCGACCCGCAGTTGATACTTCACGATGTGCAAAATTTCCTGCATCACACGGGTCACGTGCATCACTTCCGGCATTTCACTGTTCAACTGTGCCGTCACCAGATGCAGCGCGATAAAACCGGCTTCATCTTCCGCCAATTGCACATCAAGTCGTTTTTCAATGATTGCCCGAGCTTCCTGGCCTAACAAAAACTCTTTGGGATATAGACGCTTAATTTCCCACAACAGCACGTTGCGAATCGCTATGCCTTTCTTTTGCCGCTCAATGGCAAAATGGCAGTGGTCTGTCAGCGTAATGTAGAGGCTGTCTTGCAGCTTCCCTAAACGCTGGTGCGAAAGCTCGATAATGCGGTCGCAGGTGGTCATCACTTCCAGCGGAATTTGGCTTAAAAGCTCGCCTAAACGTGCCACCAGTTCATCGCTTTGCAGAGCAAAAACCTTCTCGACTTTCTCCTTTTCAAGCAGCTCACCGGGCTGTTTCTGGAAGCCCAGACCACGCCCCATCACCACTTGTTCACGTCCTTGTTCGTCCAGAATCACCACTACATTGTTATTGAGTATCTTGGCGATCTTCATTCGTACCCCAGAAACAAAAAAACCTGACTCCCGGCACAGGCCAGAAAATCAGGTTTTGCCTGCCGTAGCAGTAACAATCCAACTATGACACTCTATCAGCTTCGAAATATCACTCAAATGAATGAATTAAAAATCGTGATGAAGATCTCGGCTTAACGTACCGGGTTACAAATCACACGGGCGATGTCCGCAGAATGCTTGAGTGTACGAATCGCAGTAAACAAGTCCGTTGCTTCAACGTATTCTTTACGTAAATATCCCAGCCACTGTTTGATACGCGCAACGTGATACATCCCCGTATCGCCCTGCTTTTCAAGCTGGCTGTATTTTTGCAGTAGTTTCACCACATCTGGCCACGGCATACGCGGCTCATTGTACTTAATCACGCGGCTTAAATTAGGGACGTTAAGCGCCCCGCGGCCAATCATCACGGAGTCACAGCCCGTTGCCGCCATGCAGTCTTGCGCACTTTGCCAGTCCCAGATTTCACCGTTGGCGATAACCGGAATAGACAAGCGTTGACGGATTTCGCCAATCGCCGCCCAGTTGATGCGCTCTGCTTTGTAACCGTCTTCTTTGGTGCGCCCGTGAACCGTAAGTTCTGTGGCACCTGCCTGCTGCACGGCATCAGCAATTTCAAACTGGCGCGCGTCGCTGTCCCAGCCGAGGCGGATTTTCACCGTAACGGGCAAATGCACAGGCACCGCTTCACGCATCGCTTTTGCGCCACGGTAAATCAGATCGGGGTCTTTGAGCAGTGTGGCACCGCCGCCGCTACCATTCACCAGTTTGGATGGGCAGCCGCAGTTAAGATCAACACCGCAGGAACCCAGTTCCACAGCACGCGCAGCGTTTTCAGCCAGCCATTGTGGATGTTGCCCCAGGAGTTGAATACGGACTAACGTACCGGACTGAGTGCGGCTGGCGTGTTCAAGTTCCGGGCAAAGTTTATGGAATGATTTTGCCGGCAAAAGCTGGTCGACCACGCGCAAGAACTCGGTGATACACAAGTCGTAGTCATTGACCTCTGTCAGCAGTTCACGAACCAGTGAGTCGAGAACCCCTTCCATTGGCGCAAGCAGTACACGCATAGCGTTTTTCCGGTAAAAAAAAGAGGCGCTATGTTAGCGCCTCTGTTTGAGTAGGCAAAGCCTAATTAATTAGACGAAGCTGGCTTGCGTGCCGGACGACGACGAGCGTTAGCACCAGCAGGTTTCGCGCCATCTGCCTGTGGGCGAGATGGGCGACGCGGTGCGCTGCTGCGATCGGATGATGCGCCGCCGCTATTGCCACCACGACGTTGACCCTGGCCCTGACCACCGCCGTTTCCACGACCGCCGCCACGTTGCTGCTGGCGACCGTTGACGATTGGCTCAGCTGGAATGGACGGATCCACTTCATAACCTGGCAGTGCCATACGCGGAACTTCACGCTTAAGGACACGTTCGATGTCGCGCAGCAGTTTGTGTTCATCAACACACACCAGAGACAGCGCTTCACCGGTTGCTGCCGCACGGCCAGTACGGCCAATACGGTGCACGTAATCTTCTGGTACGTTAGGCAGCTCGTAGTTCACGACGTGCGGTAACTCTTCGATATCAAGACCACGCGCGGCGATGTCAGTTGCCACCAGCACACGAATGCCGCCGTTTTTGAAGTCAGCCAATGCACGAGTACGTGCGCCCTGGCTCTTGTTACCGTGGATAGCCGCAGCGGTAATGCCATCTTTGCCCAGCTGTTCTGCCAGGTGGTTTGCACCGTGTTTGGTACGGGTAAACACCAGCACTTGCTGCCAGTTACCTTCACCAATCAGCTGTGACAGCAGTTCTCTTTTACGTTTCTTATCAACGAAATGAACGTGTTGAGTCACTTGCTCGGAAGCTGTGTTACGACGCGCAACAGACACTTCTTCTGGATTATGCAGCAGCTTTTCAGCCAGCCCTTTAATCTCATCAGAGAAGGTCGCGGAGAACAGCAAGTTCTGGCGGCGTGCAGGCAGTTTTGCCAGTACACGGCGGATATCGTGGATGAAGCCCATATCCAGCATACGGTCAGCTTCGTCCAGCACCAGAATTTCGACCTGGTCGAGTTTCACGGCGTTCTGGTGTTCCAGATCTAGCAGACGGCCAGGTGTTGCCACCAGCACATCAACACCGCTACGCAGTTTCATCATCTGCGGGTTAATGCTCACGCCGCCGAAAACCACCAGCGAGCGGATATCTAAATATTTGCTGTAGTCGCTTACGTTTTCGCCAATCTGAGCTGCAAGCTCACGGGTTGGCGTCAGGATCAGCGCACGAACCGGGCGGCGACCTTTGGCATGCGGCTGATTGTCGACCAGGCGCTGCAACAGCGGCAAGGTAAAGCCAGCTGTTTTACCGGTGCCGGTTTGGGCACTGGCCATCAGGTCACGACCTGCTAAGACGACCGGGATCGCCTGGCGTTGAATAGGGGTAGGCTCACGATAGCCCTGCTCTTCCACTGCACGCAGAATATCGGCGTTCAGGCCGAGAGAATCAAAAGACATAGGTACTCCAGAATCGCCCTGACCGCGAGGTGCGGTGTAGTTTCCAGGGGTTCATATGACGCCAGTCATTCTGGCGCGAGAGAGGGGCACAAACCACGGTGCCGTAAGCCGCGCAGTGTAACAGGTTTTGTGACTTTGCGCACAAATTCTATTTTTCGGCCCGTTCACAAGATAAATGTTTGGGACTGGACACTACGATATCGGGAGCCTACTCTTAATCAATCGATTGATTAACTTTTTAAGAGGTCGGTATGAACGCAACACCGGCACCGGCCACCTCCCGTGGCGAGCAGGCAAAAAACACGCTAATTACTGCTGCCATCGCGCAATTTGGTGAGTATGGGTTACATGCCACCACCCGCGATATCGCCGCACTTGCCGGGCAAAACATTGCCGCCATTACCTACTACTTCGGTTCGAAAGAAGAGCTGTATATGGCGTCAGCGCAATGGATTGCTGACTTCATCACCCACAATTTCAAGCCGCATGTTGAACGCGCCGAGGCGATTCTCAACCAGACGCAGCCTGATAAACAGCAGATCCGCGAGCTTATCCACACCGCATGCGAGCACATGATTATGTTGCTGACCGCCGATGAAACGCTGAATCTGAGCAAGTTTATCTCTCGAGAACAGCTCTCGCCAACGCCTGCGTATCAGTTAATTCACGACCAGGTGATTGCACCAATGCACTCGCATCTCACAAGCCTGGTCGGGCGTTATACCGGAAATTGCCCGAACGATACCGCCACTATTCTCCATACCCATGCGCTGCTTGGGCAGGTGCTGGCTTTTCGTCTCGGGCGTGAAACCATTTTGCTTCGTGCAGGGTGGTCAACGTTTGATAAAGACAACGTGAAGCAAATCAGCGATGTGGTACGCAGCCATATTGATTTCATTTTGCAGGGGTTATCCGCGCAACGAGGAACAACGAGCAATGAAAAGTAAAAAGCCGATAGTTATCGTGGTGGTTGTCGCGCTTATTGTTGCGGGACTGGCCGGCTGGATATGGTACAGAAGCCAGCAAGACCAGGGGCTGACGCTCTATGGCAATGTTGATATTCGCACTGTCAATCTGAGTTTCCGCGTCGGTGGTCGCCTTGCCGCGTTACAGGTCGACGAAGGGGATGCAATTAAAGCCGGGGAAACGCTGGGCGAACTGGACCAGGGGCCGTATCAAAACGCCCTGCTTCAGGCGCAGGCAAATGTTGCTGCTGCACAGGCAAAATTTGACCTCGTGATTGCCGGTTATCGCGACGAAGAAATTGCCCAGGCCGCAGCCCAGGTGAATCAGGCTCAGGCCGCATTTGATTATGCGCAGAACTTTTATCAGCGCCAGCAAGGCTTGTGGGCGCGCCGGGTTATTTCTGCCAATGAACTGGAAAACGCCCGTTCATCCAGCGATCAGGCAAAAGCGACGCTGAAAGCGGCGCGAGACAAGCTCAGCCAGTACCGTACAGGGAACCGCCCGCAGGAAATTGCCCAGGCGCAGGCCAGCCTGCAACAGGCGAAAGCGCAACTTTCGCAGGCGCAACTCGATTTGCAAGACACCACGCTGATTGCACCCTCTGACGGCACGTTACTGACCCGCGCAGTTGAACCCGGCACCATGCTGAATGCCGGTAGCACCGTGTTAACCCTGTCCCTCACTCGCCCGGTTTGGGTGCGTGCTTATGTGAACGAAGTAAGTCTGAATCAGGCAAAACCAGGTACAGAGTTGCTGGTTTATACCGACGGCCGCCCGGATAAGCCTTATCACGGCAAAATTGGATTTGTCTCGCCAACGGCTGAATTCACCCCGAAAATGGTGGAAACACCAGATTTGCGCACCGATCTGGTTTATCGCCTGCGAATTATCGTGACGGACGCCGACGACTCCCTGCGCCAGGGAATGCCGGTGACCGTGAAATTCAACGACGAGAAAGCACATGAGTAGCCAGGACGGCATCATTCGCCTGCAGGGGCTGATGAAGCGCTTTCCGGGGCAGGAAAAACCAGCGGTCGCGAGCCTTGATTGCGAAATTCATCAAGGCTCAGTCACCGGATTGGTCGGCCCGGATGGCGCAGGGAAAACCACGCTGATGCGCATGCTGGCCGGTCTTTTGAAACCGACAGAAGGTAGTGCGCAGGTGATTGGTCTTGATCCCATTAACGACGATCGCGCTTTACACGCCGTTCTGGGATATATGCCGCAAAAATTTGGCCTGTATGAAGATCTCACGGTGATGGAGAACCTGAACCTGTACGCTGATTTACGCAGTGTGGTGGGTGCTGAACGCGAAGAAACCTTTAAGCGCCTGCTGGAGTTTACTGCACTCGGCCCATTCACCACGCGCCTTGCCGGGAAGCTCTCCGGCGGGATGAAACAGAAACTCGGCCTTGCCTGCACGTTAGTCGGGCAGCCAAAAGTATTGCTGCTTGATGAGCCTGGTGTGGGTGTTGACCCCATTTCACGGCGCGAGCTGTGGCAAATGGTTCATGAACTGGCAGGCGACGGCATGTTGATTCTGTGGAGCACATCTTACCTTGACGAAGCCGAACAATGCCGCGACGTGCTGCTGATGAATGAAGGCGAACTGTTGTATCACGGCGCGCCTAAAGAGCTGACTCAGCAAATGGCCGGGCGCTCGCTGTTATTGAGTCACGGCGAAGAGAACAACCGCAAGTTATTGCAACGTGCGCTGAAATTACCGCAGGTCAGCGATGGCGTAATTCAGGGGCGTTCGGTGCGTTTAATTCTCGCCAAAGAGTCGTCAGTTGAAGAACTGACTCAGGCGCTCAATGTGCCAGAAGAGGCTATCTCGCAAACCGAACCGCGCTTTGAAGATGCATTTATCGACCTGCTCGGCGGTGCGGCCACACAGGAATCCCCGCTGGGCAAAATCCTGCATACCGTAGATGGCATCCAGGGTGAAACGGTCATCAAAGCGGAAGCCTTAACCAAGAAGTTCGGTGATTTTGCTGCCACAGATAACGTTGATTTCACCGTTCAACGTGGGGAGATATTTGGTCTGCTGGGGCCAAATGGCGCCGGGAAATCCACCACTTTTAAAATGATGTGTGGCCTGCTGGTGCCAACTTCAGGCAAAGCGCTGGTGCTGGATATGGACTTAAAAACCAGTTCCGGAAAAGCACGCCAGCATCTTGGCTATATGGCTCAGAAATTCTCGTTGTACGGCAATCTTACCGTGGAACAAAACCTGCGATTTTTCTCCGGCGTGTATGGCCTGCGCGGCAAAGCGCAGCAGGAGAAAATTAACCGCATGAGTGAAGCCTTCAGCCTGCAACCGATTATGAACAGCGCCACGGACGCACTGCCGCTCGGCTTTAAGCAACGTCTGGCGCTGGCCTGTTCCCTGATGCATGAACCGGATATTTTGTTTCTTGATGAACCGACCTCCGGCGTTGACCCGATCACGCGCCGCGAGTTTTGGCTGCACATCAATAGCATGGTGGAAAAAGGCGTGACCGTTATGGTCACCACGCACTTTATGGATGAAGCAGAATACTGCGACCGCATCGGGCTGGTGTATCGCGGCAAGTTGATTGCCAGCGGCACGCCAGATGACCTGAAAGAGCAAGCGGCCAACGACGAGCAAACTGACCCCACCATGGAGCAGGCATTTATTACGCTTATCCATCAGTGGGATAAGGAGCACGAAAATGCGCGAGCATAATCAGGCCGTTTCCTGGCGGCGTGTGCGCGCCCTGTGCGTGAAAGAGACACGCCAGATTGTGCGCGACCCCAGCAGCTGGCTGATTGCGGTGGTGATCCCGCTATTGCTGCTGTTTATTTTCGGTTATGGCATAAACCTTGATTCCAGCCGCCTGCGCGTTGGCGTTTTGCTGGAGCAGCAAAGCGAGGAAGCACTGGACTTCGCCCATACGATTACCGCATCGCCCTATATTGAGCCCACCGTCAGCGATAACCGCCAGCACCTGATCCAACTGATGCAGGCGGGGAAAATTCGTGGGCTGGTGGTGATCCCAACTGATTTTGCACAAAACATGGCGCGCGCTGGAGCCACCGCACCCGTGCAGGTCATCACCGATGGCAGCGAACCCAACACCGCTAACTTTGTGCAGGGTTACATGGAGGGGATCTGGCAAATCTGGCAGCAACAACGCGCGGAAGATCGGGGTGAAAAGTTTGAGCCGCTTATCGACGTGCAACTACGCTACTGGTTTAACCCAGCGGCTATCAGCCAGCATTTTATTATTCCCGGTGCCATAACCATCATCATGACGGTGATAGGCGCGATCCTGACGTCGCTGGTGGTGGCGCGTGAGTGGGAGCGCGGCACCATGGAAGCACTACTGTCCACACAAGTGACGCGCACCGAATTATTGCTGTGCAAACTGCTGCCCTATTACGTGTTGGGTATGCTGGCGATGCTGTTATGTATGCTGGTGTCGGTGTTTATTCTTGGCGTACCGTATCGCGGTTCGTTACTGATTTTGTTCCTGATAACCAGCCTGTTTTTACTGAGCACGCTTGGCATGGGGCTGCTGATTTCCACGATTACCCGCAACCAGTTTAATGCAGCACAGGTCGCGTTAAACGCGGCGTTCCTGCCATCAATTATGTTGTCGGGCTTTATCTTCCAGATTGACAGTATGCCGGCGATTATCCGCGCGGTGACCTATATCATTCCGGCACGTTATTTCGTCAGCACTCTGCAAAGCCTGTTTCTGGCCGGAAATATTACGACGGTATTAGTCATCAACGTGCTGTTTTTAATTGCCTCGGCGGTGATGTTTATCGGCCTCACGGCACTCAAAACCAAGCGCCGCCTTGATTAGGGGAACACGATGCTATATCGGTTATGGACTTTAATTCGCAAAGAACTGCAATCCTTGCTGCGCGAGCCGCAAACGCGGGCGATTTTGATTTTGCCCGTCGTGTTACAGGTGGTGCTGTTCCCGTTTGCTGCCACACTTGAAGTCACGAATGCGACCATTGCCATTTATAACGAAGACAACGGCAGCCACTCGGTTGAACTCACCCAACGTTTTGCCCGCGCAAAAGCATTCAGCCATGTATTGCTGCTGAAAAGCCCGCAGGAGATCCAGCCGACTATTGATAATCAAAAAGCCCTGTTACTGATTCGCTTCCCGGCAGAGTTTTCGCGCGACATCGCCAGCCAGCAGCAGGCAAAACTGCAGATTATTCTCGATGGGCGTAATTCAAACAGTGCGCAAATTGCGGCGAATTACCTGCAACAGATCGTAAAAAACTACCAACAGGAACTGGTGTCCGGGCAACCCAAACCGAATAACAGTGAGCTGGTCGTACGCAACTGGTACAACCCGAATCTGGATTACAAATGGTTTGTGGTGCCGTCGCTGATTGCCATGATCACCACGATCGGCGTAATGATTGTGACCTCGCTTTCCGTGGCTCGCGAACGTGAACAAGGCACGCTTGATCAGCTGCTGGTTTCCCCACTGGCAACCTGGCAAATATTTGTCGGCAAAGCGGTGCCTGCACAAATTGTCGCCATCGGCCAGGCAACCATTGTGCTGGGCGTTGGGATTTGGGGTTATCACATTCCGTTTTCCGGCTCGCTGCTGCTGTTTTACTTCACAATGCTGATTTATGGCTTGTCGTTGGTGGGGTTTGGGTTGCTGATCTCATCGCTGTGTTCAACACAACAACAGGCGTTTATCGGAGTGTTTGTCTTTATGATGCCTGCGATTTTGTTGTCGGGTTACGTGTCGCCCGTCGAGAACATGCCTGTGTGGCTGCAAAACCTGACGTGGGTAAACCCTATCCGACATTTCACCGATATCACCAAGCAAATTTATTTGAAGAATGCGAGTTTTGACATTGTGTGGGGAAGTGTGTGGCCACTATTAGTCATAGCGGCCACAACGGGTTCAGCGGCGTATTGGATGTTTCGTCGCAAAATCGCCTGATGCCTTATCTTTAACCAGCAGCGAATAGATAATTGGCCCGGCTATCATGGCGATGCCGGCGCCTGCCAGCAGAAATTTGTTTTCGACCACGCGTGACAGCAGCCACAGCGCAATCATGGCTGAGCCGAAGTACCAGGTAGTGGTCAGCTCTTCCAGAAAATCAGCAATATCGCGTAACCGCCCGCTGCGAAACGGCTGCAGGGCAAACATCACCACCACGGTCGCAACATACACCAGGCATAACCCAATACCGACATGAATCAAAGTGGCGGTTTTCCATCCAACGAGCAGAGCACAGACCACCAAAAGATGCAGCATTATCTGCCAGCAGCTTAGGCCTGTTGTCACTTGTACACGTTGTTGCCATTTCATTATTTATCTCCTGGCCGCAATTTCCTGTCATTCAGAGTACCGCAGTATGCGGAAAATTCCGTAACCCGACACCTATTTGTGACAGAGACTACACTTTATTTTCATCAGGATGTTAACAATGCCGGGAGAAGCATGGGTAACAAGACTCCGCACTTTTCCTTTAAAGTGCTCACTATTAATACACACAAAGGTTTTACCGCCCTCAACAGGCGCTTTATTTTGCCGGAGTTGCGCGAGGCAGTACGTGCAACTTCTGCGGATATCGTCTGCTTGCAGGAGGTGATGGGCGCACATGAAGCGCATTCCCTAAAGTTTGAAAGCTGGCCGACCACCAGCCATTACGAATTTCTCGCTGACACAATGTGGCGCGATTTTGCCTATGGCCGCAACGCGGTTTATCCCGAAGGGCATCACGGTAATGCCGTTTTATCTCGCTTCCCCATCAGCCATTTTGAAAACCGCGATATTTCAGTAGAAGGCCACGAAAAGCGCGGCATGCTGCACTGCCAGATAAACTTACCGGGTGCCAATATTCGTGCACATGTCATTTGTGTGCATCTCGGTTTGCATGAAGCGCACCGTAAAGTACAGCTCGATATGCTCTGCCAACTGGTGAATGAATTGCCTGAAGGCGAACCTGTGGTGGTGGCCGGAGATTTCAATGACTGGCAGCAACGCGCCAACCGCCAATTAAAACAAACGGGTTTGGATGAAGTGTTTACGCGCGCATCTGGTCGCCCGGCTCGCACCTTCCCTGCCCGCTTTCCGCTGCTTCGCCTCGACCGAATTTATGTGAAAAATGCATCCGCAAGTGCACCGACGGCGCTGCCGTTGCGGCAATGGCGGCATCTCTCCGACCATGCGCCACTCGCCGTGGAGATCCATCTATGAAAAATAACTGGCGTGACGGGAACCGGATTTCATTACTCGAAAACGGTGACCAGTTTTTCCCGGCGGTATTTCAAGCCATTGAGAATGCACACAGCAAAGTGATTCTCGAGACATTCATCTGGTTTGAAGATGAGGTTGGAAAACAATTGCACGGCGTTTTACTTAATGCGGCTCGTCGCGGCGTTAGCGTAGAAGTTCTGCTTGATGGCTACGGTTCACCGGATTTAAGCGATGAATTTGTTAGCCAACTCACCACTGCCGGTGTGATGTTCCGCTACTACGATCCGCGCCCATTAGTGTTTGGCATGCGGACCAATCTGTTCCGCCGTATGCATCGCAAAATTGTGGTGGTCGACGGCACGGTGGCGTTTGTCGGCGGCATTAACTATTCCGCAGAACAAATGAGCGATTACGGCCCGGAGTCAAAGCAAGATTACTCGGTCAAAGTTGAAGGGCCGGTGGTGGATGATATTTACCAGTATGTGATTTCTAACTTACCTGGCCACGATGATAAACGCCGCTGGTGGCGACGCCGCCGAAACCCTGCGCAAGACAACCTGACGCCCGGCGAAGCGCAAGCATTGTTTGTCTGGCGCGACAATAACCAGCATCGCGATGATATAGAACGTTACTATTTGAAAATGCTCAGCAAAGCGAAGCGCGAAGTGATTATTGCCAACGCCTATTTCTTCCCGGGCTATCGCTTGCTTCACGCCATGCGCAATGCTTCACGACGCGGCGTTTCGGTAAAACTGATTGTTCAGGGTGAGCCTGATATGCCAATTGTGAAGGTCGGCGCACGCCTGCTGTACAATTACCTGGTGCGTTCCGGGGTGAAAATCTATGAATACCATCGCCGCCCCCTGCACGGCAAAGTCGCCATCATGGACGACCATTGGGCAACGGTCGGCTCCAGCAATCTTGATCCGCTGAGCCTGTCGCTGAACCTCGAAGCGAACCTGATTATTTACGATCGCACATTCAATGACACCTTGCGTGGCAACCTGACTGGCTTGATTGCCAAAGATTGCCACCCTGTCGTTGAATCCATGCTGCCAAAACGTACCTGGTGGAATCTGGGTAAAAGCGTGCTGGCGTTCCACTTCCTGCGCCACTTCCCGGCGATGGTCGGCTGGTTGCCGGCACACACACCAAAGCTTGCGCAAGTGATGCCCCCGGCTCAGCCCCATATGGAAACGCAGGATCGGGTTGAAACGGACAATCCGGGGGTGAAATATTGATGTCGCACTCGCATCCAAAATGGCGCAAAGCAAAGAAAATCCTCACCTGGCTGTTTTTCATTGCCGTCATCGTGCTGTTGGTGGTGTATGCAACGAAAGTTAACTGGCAGGAAGTCTGGGAAGTTATTCGTAATTACAACCGCATGGCGTTGTTCAGCGCCGTCGGCCTGGTGATTCTGAGCTACCTGATTTACGGCTGTTACGATTTGCTGGCGCGGTCGTATTGCGGGCACAAACTGGCAAAACGGCAGGTGATGCTGGTGTCGTTTATCTGTTACGCCTTCAACCTGACGCTAAGTACCTGGGTCGGCGGCATCGGTATGCGCTACCGGCTCTATTCACGGCTTGGCCTGCCCAGCGCCACTATTACGCGCATTTTTTCATTAAGTATTTCCACTAACTGGCTTGGCTACATTCTGTTGGCTGGCGTGATTTTCACCATCGGCGTAGTGCAGTTACCGGATCACTGGTACATCGACGAAACAACCCTGCGAATTTTAGGTGGCGTGCTGCTGGCAATGATTGCGGTTTATCTGTGGTTTTGTGCTTTTGCTAAACACCGCCATATGACGATTAAGGGCCAGCGCCTGGTGCTGCCCTCGTTTAAATTCGCCCTGGTACAGCTGGTGGTTTCATGCTGTAACTGGATGGTGATGGGCGCAATTATCTGGCTGTTGTTGGGTCAGCAGGTAAATTATTTCTTCGTGTTAGGCGTGCTGTTAGTCAGCAGCATTGCCGGGGTAATTGTGCATATTCCTGCCGGGATTGGTGTGCTGGAAGCGGTGTTTATCGCGTTACTGGCAGGTGAACATGTCAGCAACGGCACGATTATTGCCGCACTGCTGGCTTACCGAATGCTCTATTTTATTGCCCCGCTGCTGCTGGCGATTGTCTGTTATTTAGGGCTTGAGAGTCGGGCGAAGAAGATACGGGTGAAAAATGAGAAGAAGCTGGGAGAAAACAACCCTCACCCCAGCCCTCTCTCTGAGGGAGAGAGGGAAAAGGAAAAGAACATTCGGTTTTCCCCTTCTGCTGGGGGAGAAGGCCGGGATGAGGGCGAAAGAACTTAACGGCGGTTGCCGAAAATACGCAACAGCATCAGGAACAGGTTGATAAAGTCGAGATACAACGTCAGTGCGCCAAGGATGGAGTACTTGCGCATGGTTTGCGTATCACGGGTATCAATTTGCTCACCGATATTTTTCAGCTTCTGGGTGTCGTAAGCCGTCAGGCCAACAAACACGACCACGCCGATATAGGTCACAGCCCACATCAGCGCCGAGCTTTTCAGCCAGATATTCACCAGTGATGCCAGCACGATACCAATCAGCGCCATAAACAGCATATTGCCAAAACCGCTTAAATCACGCTTGGTGGTGTAACCGTAAAGACTCATCGCACCGAACATCCCACCCGCCACCACAAATGTGCTGGCGATAGATGAATAGGTATAAACGATAAAAATGCTGGAAAGCGTCAGGCCAGTCAGAGCCGAGTAAAGCATAAACAAGCTGGTTGCCATGCCAGCGCTGAGCTTATGAACCATGCCTGAAAGCACAAAAACCAGGCCCAACTGGACGATGATCAAACCAAAGAAGGTAATTTTGCTGGAAAAGACGAATTCCATCACCGCTGGCGTGTTCGCCGCATACCAGGCGACAAATGCCGTCAGTAACAGGCCGCAGGTCATCCAGCCATAAACTTGTGCCATATATGCCTGCAAACCCGTTCTGGCCTGCTGCACGATGGTGTCATTGGAACGTGGGAATCGATCCATGATGCTTCCTTAAAGTGAATTATGTTGACCGAATTTCAGGCTTGAAAGCCTGTACCTTAAGATTAACACAACTGCGTGAAGGTGCCTGTTACCAGCGTTTTGCCGCCTGTTTGTCAGTATCACGCGCTTCTACCCAGCGATCGCCGTCAGCCGTGGCTTCACGCTTCCAGAATGGCGCTCGCGTTTTCAGATAATCCATAATGAATTGTGCAGATTCAAACGCAGAGCTGCGATGCGCCCCGGTCACACCAACGAAAACAATTTCGTCGCCAGGCCATAATTCGCCGATGCGGTGTATCACGCTTACGCGTTGCAGCGGCCAGCGCTGGCGTGCTTCTTCGATAATTTCTGCCAGCGCCTTTTCCGTCATGCCCGGATAGTGTTCGAGCGTTAAGGCACTCACGCTATCGCCAAGATTATGGTTGCGCACTTTACCGGTAAAAGTCACCACAGCACCGTCTTCATCGCACTGCGCAAGCCATTGGTACTCGTCGCCAACGTTGAAGTTCTCAGGGCTGACACGAATTCGGGTGTTTTCCATTTCAGCCTCCGGTAACCGGTGGGAAGAAAGCCACTTCATCACCGTCGTTAAGCGGATGATCAAAACTCACCAGCGTCTGGTTTACCGCTGCCAGCAATTTTCCGGACTCTAACGCCAGCGCCCAGCGTTCGCTTTTAGCGGCCAGGTTTTGGCGCAGATGCTCAACATCGTTAAAAGTTGCGTCCAGTTGCAGACTGTCGCAATCGACCAGTTCACGCACCTGGGCAAAAAACAGGACGTTAATCATTGCTCCACCTTGCTATCAACCTTAAAGTCGCCAGACTTCCCACCGCTTTTCGCCAGCAGGCGCACCGGGCCAATCACCATGTCTTTTTGTACCGCTTTGCACATGTCGTAAATGGTTAACGCGGCAACCGATGCGGCAGTCAGCGCTTCCATTTCCACGCCGGTTTTGCCGGTCAGTCGGCAGATGGATTCAATGCGCACGCGGTTGTGTTCGGGCTCGGCGGCCAAATTCACTTCGACTTTGCTGAGCATCAGCGGGTGGCAAAGGGGAATTAAATCCCAGGTGCGCTTCGCGGCCTGAATCCCGGCAATACGCGCCGTGGCAAAGACATCACCTTTGTGGTGGCTGCCTTCGATAATCATGGCAAGTGTTGTGGCTTCCATGGTGATGAACGCCTCAGCACGCGCTTCGCGCACCGTTTCAGTTTTGGCGGAAACATCAACCATGTGCGCTTCGCCTTGCGCATTAATATGAGTCAGTTGCGACATAGTTTATTTCTTGATGTGGGGGTGGAAATTACAAGGGCGCACGCGGGCATCCAGTTGTGGCTGGATGATATTTTCCCACGCGGTGTGGCAAGCTTTAGTTGAGCCTGGCATAGCGAAAATCAAAGTGCGATTGGCGATGCCCGCTAACGCGCGCGATTGCAGCGTTGAGGTGCCGATTTCTTCAAAAGAGAGCATGCGGAACACTTCACCAAAGCCTTCGATTTCACGGTCAAACAGGGGCAACAATGCTTCTGGTGCCTGGTCGCCATCAGTAAAACCCGTGCCGCCATTAATTAACACCACCTGCACGTTATCGTCAGCAATCCATTGGGACACCTGAGCGCGGATAGCGTAGCGATTTTCTTTCACAATCGCTTTGGCAACCACGTGGTGCCCCGCTTCTGTTGCCGCTTCACGCAGATAGTGGCCGGAGGTATCGTCTTCTTCACCCCGGCGGCTTGAGACGGTCAGAATGGCAATATGTACCGGGACAAATTCGCTACTAATCTGGCTCATTGTTATCTTCCTTTTTATACCCAAAATCATTGGGATACAGCGGGTTTTAGCCGCCGATATACGACAGATTCTGCGTAATGCCGGTTTCACCGTCATGCAGGAAATGGGTCTGTTTCTTGTGCGTTAAAGCTTCAGCGATACGCGCCTCAAGCTCGTCGATTTGCCCGTCATCCGCTAAGAGATCTCGCAGGGAGATGCCCTGCTCACCAAACAAACACAGATGCAGGTTGCCGACCGACGACACGCGCAGGCGGTTGCAGCTGGCACAGAAGTCTTTTTCATACGGCATGATAAGGCCAATTTCACCCTGGTAATCCGGGTGGCAAAAGACCTGCGCTGGCCCATCGCTGCGGCTGCGTAGCTGGTGAACCCAGCCGCGAGCCAGTAACTGGTCGCGAATGGTTTTGCCGGAAATATGGTGTTTGCGGAACAGATCGCCACCGTCGCCAGTTTCCATTAGCTCAATAAAACGCAGCTGGATTGGACGAGTTTTGATCCATACAAGGAAGGTGTCGAGTTCGTGATGGTTCACATCGCGCATCAGCACAGTATTGACTTTCACACGCTCAAAACCGGCGGTGAAAGCGGCATCAATACCGTCCATTACCTGGCGGAATTTATCCTGCCCGGTAATGGCGTGAAACTGGCGGGCATCGAGGCTATCGACGCTAACATTCACCGCAGTCAGCCCGGCATCACGCCACTGCTGAATATCACGCGCAAGGCGATAACCATTGGTGGTCATCGCAATCTGGCGAATACCGGGGTTTTCGCGCACGGCGGCGATAATATCGGTGAAGTCTTTACGCAAAGAGGGTTCGCCGCCCGTCAGTCGTACCTTTTCAGTACCGAGGGCCGCAAATGCACGCGTAACGCGGCGAATTTCATCGACGTTGAGGAAACTTTTGTTCGCCACACCATGAGGCTTGTAGCCATCAGGCAGGCAATAGTTGCAACGGAAATTGCAAACGTCGGTAATTGACAGACGCAGGTAAAAAAACTTACGAGCGTAAGCATCGGTAAGTTGGGTAGCCATGTACACCTTCCAAATACGGGAGATGCAGGCATTTCTTTCTGCACCCTGGTGACTCAAGGTCACGGCCAAAGCACCGTATCTTTCGACTTAGGTCCAGAGGCTTAGTGTTTTAGAGCGATAAGCGATAGTAGCGCGTGACGGCGTTAACTGCCATAACAGCTTTCGTTATATAAATACACACATAACGAACTAATCGTTCAATTTCGCCACAGACTACGCGAAAAGCAAGCTTTTGCTTTGATATACATCATTAAGGTCCGAGGCTTAATCGTATTTTGAGATCTTTTACGCTACCTTATTTCGATAGTTCGTCATTAGGAATAGTTATGCGCAATCGTACGTTTGCGGATTTGGATCGGGTAGTCGCTCTCGGCGGCGGGCACGGTCTGGGAAGGGTCATGTCGTCCCTCTCCTCTTTGGGTTCACGTTTAACCGGTATTGTCACCACCACCGATAACGGCGGTTCCACAGGGCGTATTCGTCGCTCCGAAGGGGGGATCGCCTGGGGTGATATGCGCAACTGTTTAAATCAGTTAATTACTGAACAAAGCGTTGCTTCAGCCATGTTTGAGTATCGTTTTGGTGGTAATGGTGAACTTTCCGGCCATAACCTCGGAAACTTGATGTTAAAGGCGTTAGATCACCTGAGCGTGCGGCCTTTAGAAGCCATCAACCTGATTCGTAACCTGCTAAAAGTGGATGCGTTTCTGATTCCGATGTCTGAACAACCGGTTGATTTGATGGCAACAGACGCTGACGGCCATTTTATTTATGGTGAAGTGAATATTGACCAGCTTTCTTCGCCGCCACAGGAGTTATCCCTGTATCCAAAAGCGCACGCCACACGCGAAGCGGTGCAAGCTATTGCCGAAGCAGATTTGATTCTGATTGGCCCTGGTAGTTTTTACACCAGCCTAATGCCAATACTGCTGCTTGAAGATATGGATCAGGCGCTGCGTCGGACCCCTGCCCCGGTGGTGTTTATCGGTAACCTCGGGAAAGAGTTAAGTACTGCGGCGGCCAACCTGTCACTCGTGCAAACGCTGGAGATTATGGAACAACGTGTGGGGAAACGCATCATTGATGCCGTGGTCGTTGGCCCGCAGGTGGATACGTCGGAAATCACGGACCGCGTAGTGATTAAGGAGCCGCTGGAAGCGAGCGATGTTCGTTATCGCCACGACAGGCGCCTTCTGCGCCAGGCGCTGGAAAATGCCCTTCAGCAGTTGGGATAAGTGATCGATTGATGTCGGGTGTCGCTCACGCTAACCCGACTGATAAAACCCCATCAGCGGCATCAACACTTTACGACGTCGCGATAAACAATTGACGCAGTTGATGAAGCTGATCACGGATCTGCGCCGCCTCTTCAAATTCCAGGTTTTGCGCATGCTCCAGCATCTTCCCTTCCAGCTGGTGAATTTTCTGCTGCAAGGCTTTTGGCGTCAGGATGATTTCATCATCTTCAATCACGCTGCGCGCTTTGCTTTTCATCCGGCCTTTCGTTTTCGCCATTCCTTCACCAAGCTGAAGGACATCGACGACTTTTTTGTTCAACCCTTGCGGCGTAATCCCATTTTCTTCGTTGTAACGCTGTTGTTTCTCACGACGACGCTCCGTTTCACCAATCGCTTTCGCCATTGATGGTGTGATTTTGTCGCCATATAAAATCGCTTTACCGTTGATATTACGTGCCGCGCGGCCAATGGTCTGAATCAGTGAACGCTCGGAGCGCAGGAAGCCCTCTTTATCGGCATCCAGAATCGCCACCAGCGACACTTCAGGCATATCCAACCCTTCACGCAGCAAGTTGATGCCCACCAGCACGTCGAACTCGCCAAGGCGCAAATCACGAATGATTTCCATACGCTCGACGGTATCGATATCAGAGTGCAGGTAACGCACCCGCTCGCCGTGCTCTTCGAGATATTCGGTTAAGTCTTCAGCCATGCGCTTGGTAAGCGTGGTGACCAGCACGCGTTCGTTAACCTCAACGCGTTTGCGAATCTCAGAAAGCAGATCGTCAACCTGAGTACCGACTGGGCGAACTTCGATAATCGGGTCTAATAAGCCGGTTGGCCTGACGACCTGATCGACAACATCGCCGCCCGATTTCTCAAGCTCGTAATGGCTTGGTGTTGCCGAAACATAAATTGTTTGCGGTGCCAGCGCTTCAAACTCTTCAAACCTCAGCGGGCGGTTATCAAGTGCTGATGGCAAACGGAAGCCATACTCCACCAGTGTTTCTTTGCGCGAACGGTCACCTTTGTACATGCCGCCGATTTGCGGAATCGTCACGTGGGATTCGTCAACAATCAGCAAACCATCTGCCGGCAGATAATCAAAAAGCGTTGGCGGTGGCTCGCCAGGACCACGCCCGGAAAGGAACCGTGAATAGTTTTCGACACCAGAACAGTATCCCAGCTCGTTCATCATCTCTAAATCAAACTGGGTGCGTTGCGAGAGGCGTTGCTCCTCAAGCAATTTGTTATTCGCCAACAGCACTTTCCTACGATCTGCCAGCTCAACTTTGATCTCTTCCATGGCTTGCAGAATTCGTTCACGCGGTGTGACGTAATGCGATTTTGGGTAGACCGTGAAACGCTGGATAGCCTGGTCAACTTGCCCGGTCAGCGGGTCAAACAGCGATAGACGTTCGACTTCTTCATCGAACAGCTCAACGCGTAAGGCGAGGTCGTCCGACTCGGCCGGGAAGATATCAACCACTTCACCGCGCACGCGGAAAGTACCACGCTGGAATGCCTGGTCGTTGCGGGTATATTGCAGCTCAGTCAGGCGACGTATTATTGAACGCTGATCGATGATCATCCCTTTGGTCAGGTGAAGCATCATCTTCAGATATAAATCCGGGTCGCCCAGGCCGTAAATTGCCGACACCGACGCCACCACAATCACATCCCGCCGCTCCAGCAACGCTTTGGTCGCCGACAAACGCATCTGCTCAATATGTTCGTTAACCGAAGAGTCCTTTTCGATAAACGTATCAGAACTCGGAACGTAGGCTTCCGGCTGATAGTAGTCGTAATAAGAGACAAAGAACTCAACGGCGTTATCTGGAAAGAACTCTTTCATCTCGCCATACAACTGCGCGGCCAGCGTTTTGTTAGGAGCCAGCACCATAGTGGGGCGTTGTAAATCAGCAATTACATTTGCCACGGTAAAGGTTTTACCAGAGCCCGTCACACCCAATAAAGTCTGATGGGCAAGCCCATCTTCCAGACCTTCTTTAAGGCGACGAATGGCCTCTGGCTGGTCGCCAGAAGGTTTAAAAGCTGAATTTAATTTGAACGCTTTACTCATGAAGAGGCTACCTGATGAAGAAACGAGCGGGCCGGAGGATAATTTTACTCGGCACAGGAAATTTTGCCAGAAAAAGATACTGGATGAAAAACCAGTTCCTTGCCGTTGCGTTTATGATACTTCGCCACTTTACCGTCTGGTTTGCCGGTAAAATAACCAGCTATCAGATATTTCAGCTGACCAAAATGGTTATCCCCAGATTTTTTTACCTTTTAACATTTGTCAAGCAGTGTCATAAAAGCGTAAGGAACATCTGTGGCACTTTTATTGCACCGATTGATTTTATTCAACTCATTAATTTTTAACACTTATTCCGAAAAGTCTGGTTTAACGCCAATTCATGCGCAAGCCGCGCCCGCTCTCGCTTACCGCAAGTTTTCTAACTCTAATGCACATGGTTATCCACAGGAATAGTGGATAACTGCTCTCAGCCCTTTCGCGGCGCACACCGCAAAAAACCCCATTTTCCCTGTGCCAGGCCCTAAAAAAATTTTTCGTTATTTTTTTTGGCTCTTTTTTGCCACCAGGGAGCCGATGATTTCTTATGATCCTGCTCACGAAACACGCATTTGTATGGGGCAACAGCGCCACATTGCACCAAACCCAGAAAGCGCCAGGCACTGACAAAGTGCAGCAGGTTTTTTGAGTGGTAGTGGCCGAAGGTTTATTCACCCTTTTTCATGAGGCTTTTCTCAAAGTTGCAATGTTCTGCTGGACGTTGCGGTTAATGGCAAGGGAATTGCACAGTTCTATTCGTCTGTTTGCACGTTACAAAAGTCGTTCAAAGTTGTTACCCCTGCCAGAAGGAGAATGTCGATGTTGAGTCTGCGAGCTGTTAACCAGTTTTATGGTGAAAGCCATATTCTGTGGAATCTGGATCTTGAGCTGACGCCAGGCGAATGCACCTGCGTTCTTGGCGCACCAGGTATGGGAAAAACAACACTGGTTAATTGCATAACGGGTTATTTGCCAGTGCAAAGCGGCAGTATGTTCTGGCTGGAAGCCGGACACCCGCCACAGGATTTACTCACCCAGCCAATTGAAGGCCGGGCCGCGCTGGGAATGAGCTATGTCTCACAGGACAGGCGGATCTTTTCCCAACTGAGTGTTGAGGAAAACCTGCAAATAGCACTTCTGGCAGCCCGCGTACAATCACGGACGATACCAGGCATGGTGTATGAACTTTTCCCTGAACTCTACAGCCTGCGCCATATGCGAGGTGGGGAGTTATCCGGCGAACTTCAGCAACAGCTGGCGCTGGCACGGGCGCTGGTCACGGATCCGAAGCTGTTAATTCTTGATGAACCGACGTTAGGCAGCGGCCAGCGTTTTATCAATGACTTAAGCAATATTATCAGGCGTCTAAGCCGTGATTTCGGCCTGACGGTATTACTGGTTGAACAGCGGCTTTCGTTTATTCGCCGCGTGGCTGACCGTTTCTGCCTGCTTCACCGTGGCCGCAACGTCGCACAAGGAAATGTCGCTTTACTGGATGACAAACTCGTCTCCAGCTGGATAGATCCATGATGGTGTTTCACTCGACGGCAAGAACACCCAGCACGTTCTGCCGTCACAATTGACCGAGTTGTTTTTGTACTTTCACGTCCAGATCGGCAAGTTCACGCTGCAAATTACATTGGCGGGTCACCGCTGATAATTCCACTAGCGGCAATGGCACTTTAGAAACACCTGCTTCACGCATCCAACGCAGCACCGGCTCCAGGTGCCAGATTGCGGTTTTACCGTCATGCACCGGTTGAGGAAACGCTTCGCGGCTCACCATCACTTTGCGCATGTACTGCCGGGAAAAACCCAGCAGCTCGGCGATATCCGTTAGCCCGACCAGATCCGGCATAACTTCAACCAACGTAGCGCCTGGAATAATACGTTTGACATCTTTAATCGCTGAAACAACGGCCTGTTTGGCATCCGTTGATTCACGAATGAAATTCAGCGCAATTCGCCCTGTGACGCCCACGCCAACCAGCGCATCATCGCAACCTTGTGCGCCCAATGCTTCAACCCATTGTTCCGGGTCCTGGCTCTTTTCTGGCAGCGTGAAAATCAACGTGAAGCTAAATTCTGACATATTCTGCTCCTTGAAACTTAATGTCTGATGATGAGTGGTATGCCCTGCTGGCTACAGTTATCAACAACCCGCCGTATTTGCCTGGCATGGTTATAGGCACTGCGCGGCGTGCTCCAGATACAGCTGATACAAAACTCACCGCAACGGCATGCTTTGTCATTCCAGGGACAATACATTTTCCCCCAGCAATGTGCCCCACCGGGCCGCACTTGCCAGCCCTGACATTCGGCATAACTTAATGCTGCTTCAATGTCCTTATTCGGGTGAATGCGCCGCTTCATAAAACCTCCTGGCTATACTCGCAAAAAAGTTGTCACATGACAACATAAAGTTGAGAGACAATTTACCTGCGAGGTATTTTTCTACAAAGGAGAAGATCTGGAAATTATCGGCATATGGAAGAGCGCCCGAAAGATTTATCGGGCGTTGCAAAAACGAACGGTGAATTTGCGAGTTACTGCGAAAGAAGCGAAATATCCAGGTAGCCGCCTAAAGGCGTTTGACTGTCGATATTCGGGCAGAATGGAATTTCGCCCAGCATGGGGGCTTTTAAAACATCACGTAGCGTTGCGATATACTCAGGGTGACGCTTTCCGGTGGGTTGCACATCGTTAGCAATCCAACCCGCCAGACGCAGCCCTGCACTTTGGACCGCGAGCGCAGTCAGCATGGCATGGTTGATACAGCCCAACTTAACCCCAACCACCAGGATCACGGGTAACTGCTCTTGTATCACCCAATCCGCAAAGGTTTTGCTGGAAGAAAGCGGTGTAAACCAACCGCCCGCGCCTTCTACCTGTAGCCAGTCCGCCTGAGAAGTCAGCGCTTCAAAGCCTGCGGATATCTGCGAAAACTCAATGGGCCGCTGCTCTTGCGCACTCACGATATGCGGAGATGTCGGCTCCAGAAAGGCGTAAGGGTTAACCTGTTCGTAGCTTAACGGGACACTGCTATTAAGCTGTAAGGCCAGTGCATCCGTGTTACGGATCCCCTGCCCGGTCATTTCACTGCCCGACGCCACCGGCTTATAGCCCGCGGTGCGGTAACCTGCGTGTGTTGCAGCCTGCAGCAAAGCACAGCTGGCAACAGTTTTACCGACTTCCGTATCGGTTCCAGTGACAAACCATTTTTTAATCACGTTCAATGACTCCACAAACGAGCTGCCAGGTCAGGGGAAATCGCCCCTCTTTTTGAGGCCAGGCAAGGCTCAATTTTTGTAACTGTTGGCGGGTCATCAATGACGTTTTACGACCGTCATGAAGATGCGTCGCACCAATACCTTTTAGCGAGTGCATCGCGCTCATTACACTATAGAACGACTGGCTAATCTCATGAGTTTGCAGGGAATAATGCCACCCATCGCACGCTTCATGAATCTGCGAAATCGGCAGAAATTTATTGGCATGAGGCCGTTCATCTACCGCCTGCCAGGCGGTGTGCAATTCGGATAAAGACTCGGCCGCAAGGGTAGTAAATGCCACACATCCGCCAGGGCGTGTTACGCGGTAAAGTTCACTTAAGCCTGCGCGTAAATCATTGCACCACTGTACCGCCAGGTTGCTCCATGCCAGGTCAACATGGCTGTCTTTAAGATTGATGGCTTCGATATCACCTTCGAGATAACGATCTGCCGAGCCTTGCTGCGTGGCATGGTTCAACATGTCTGTCGAGAGGTCCAACGCCGTCACATGGCAGCCTTTTTCACGCCAGGCACGGCTGTACCAGCCCGTCCCGCATCCTGCATCGAGCACGTTTGAAATGGTGCGCCCTTCGAGCATACCCGCCAGCAACGCGCCACTGGTGCGCTGCAATTCGGCATGGCGGTCATAAGTCATTGCCGCCCGGCCAAATGCCGCAGCGACTGCCGCTTTATCAACGAGCCGCGTCATACAGAGCCTCCAGAAGCATGTCGATATCCGCATCGGTGTGGCTGGCGGTCAGCGTAATACGCAGCCGTGCCGTACCCGGTGGAACGGTTGGTGGGCGAATAGCCGTCACCCAGATCCCACGTTCACGCAATGTGGCGGCAAGATTCACAGCTGGTTGGTTTTCTCCAACAATCAGCGGCTGTATCGCCGTTTGCGAAGACATTAATTGCCAAGGAAGTGACTGAGCACCTGCACGGAAGCGAGCAATATTGGCCTGCAACATCAAGCGCCTTGAATCATCACGGCGAATCACGTTTAACGCAGTGGACAATGCACACGCCTGCGCAGGCGGCATCGCCGTGCTGTAGATGAGATGCCGGGCAAATTGCAGCAGGTAATCAGCCATTGATTCACTGCACAACACAGCGGCTCCGCTGGCACCAAACGCTTTGCCAAAGGTCACCACCAGCAGGTCTGGTTTAACTTGCAAGTGGTCACAACTCCCGCGCCCCTGATTACCCATGACGCCAATGCCATGGGCATCGTCGACCATCAACAGGCCCTGGGCATGACGCGTCACCTGCGCAATTTCAGCCAATGGCGCTGCATCACCATCCATGCTGAAAACACCTTCGGTGATCACCAGTTGTTGGCCATCAATGGGCTGTTCGAGCAACGTTTGCAGTGAGTCCACATCATTATGGGCAAAACGCCGTAACTGCGCCGGGCTATGCATCGCCGCTTCAAGAAGCGAGGCGTGGCTGAGTTTATCGGCAACGATACGGTCTGATTTTTCAGTGAATGCCGCGATCAGTGCCTGATTGGCCGCAAAACCTGAAATAAATAGCAGCGCGCGCGGGTAGCCAAGCCAGTCAGCCAACTGTTCTTCAAACAGCTGATGCGCTTCGTTATACCCGGTAACATGCCCGGAACCACCGCTTCCAACACCGTATATCTCAGCCCCCTGCTGCCAGGCGCTAATCACCTGCGCATGCTGGCTTATCCCCAGATAATCATTACTGGAAAAATTCAGGTAGCGGGTGCCGTTCTGCATAAGGTAGCGCGCGCTACCTTGTTGATTGACCGTGCGGGTTCGAAAGCTGCCGTTGGTTTTCCGCTGCTCGAGCGCGCGATCAATTCGCTGCTGCCAACTCATACAGCCGCCGCGTTGTAGTATTTCTCCGTATCCGCTGACAGCAATTGATCGGCCAGTTGTTGTTGCTGTTCGTTGTCGCCCGCATGGGTGGTAGTTTGCTGTGGGTTAAGCCCCAGCTTGCGGAACAATTGCAGGTCTTTGTCTTCTTCCGGGTTTGGAGTGGTGAGCAGTTTGCAACCATAGAAAATTGAGTTCGCCCCCGCCATGAAACACATTGCCTGGGTCTGCTCGCTCATCTGCTCGCGTCCGGCGGAAAGCCGCACGAAAGACTTTGGCATCATGATGCGTGCCACCGCGATTGTGCGAATAAAATCAAATGCATCAACGTCTTCGTTATCCGCCATCGGCGTGCCTTTGACTTTCACCAGCATGTTAATTGGCACGCTTTCTGGTGGCGTTGGTAAATTGGCTAATTGCAGCAGCAACCCGGCGCGGTCGGTGACCGTTTCACCCAAACCAACAATGCCGCCAGAGCAGACTTTAATGCCGGCATCGCGCACTTTATCCAGCGTGTCGAGGCGCTCCTGATAAGTACGAGTGGTAATAATATTGCCGTAAAATTCTGGCGAGGTATCGAGGTTGTGGTTGTAGTAATCAAGCCCGGCAGACGCAAGTCGCTGGGCTTGTGAATCGGTTAATGTCCCGAGCGTCATGCAGGTTTCCAGCCCCATTTCACGTACCCCCTGCACCATTTGCTCGAGGTATGGCATATCGCGATCATTAGGGTTTTTCCACGCAGCGCCCATGCAGAAACGGGTAGAACCGGCATTCAGCGCTTTACGAGCGGAGTCCAGTACTTGCTCAACTTCCATCAGGCGTTCGGAAGCCAGTCCGGTTTTGTATCGCGCGCTTTGCGGGCAATATTTGCAGTCTTCCGGACAGGCACCGGTCTTAATCGACAACAATGTGCTGACCTGCACATGACGAGGATCGAAATGCTGGCGATGCACAGTTTGTGCTTCAAACAGCAGTTCTAGGAAAGGTTTTTCAAATAAAGCAGTGACCTGCGACATTGACCAGCGTGCGTGGTGAGCCATGGGGCGTCTCCAAAAAGGGTGTTGTTAGCCATTGATTGACGTTATACTTGTAAACCTAAATCTTTTTTAAATGGTTTACAAGTCACCCTATGACCCCTGCTGATTTAGCGTTCGACCAACAACATATCTGGCACCCGTATACTTCCATGACTCAACCGTTACCGGTTTATCCGGTGGTGGGGGCGACGGGCTGCGAACTGCAACTTGCTGATGGTAAAGCCCTTGTTGACGGGATGTCGTCCTGGTGGGCGGCGATTCATGGCTACAATCACCCGCGCTTAAATCAGGCAATGAAAGACCAGATTGACCAGATGTCGCATGTGATGTTTGGCGGGATCACGCACCCACCCGCAGTAGCGCTGTGCCGCAAACTGGTCGCGATGACGCCTGAAAATCTCGAATGCGTATTCCTCGCTGACTCCGGCTCCGTTGCCGTCGAAGTCGCAATGAAAATGGCACTACAGTACTGGCATGCCAAAGGCGACCCGCGCCAACGCTTTCTCACTTTCCGTCATGGTTATCATGGCGATACGTTTGGCGCGATGTCAGTCTGTGACCCGGATAACTCGATGCACAGCCTGTGGCAAGGCTACCTGCCAGAACATCTATTTGCCCCGGCACCAAATTGCCGTTTTGACGATGAATGGGATGAAATGGACATCGTGCCGTTCGCACGTTTAATGGCCGCCCATCGCCATGAAATCGCTGCGGTTATCCTTGAGCCAATTGTGCAAGGCGCGGGGGGAATGCGTTTCTATCATCCGGAATGGTTGCGTCGAATCCGCCGCATGTGCGACCGCGAAGGAATTTTGCTGATTGCCGATGAGATAGCGACCGGTTTTGGCCGCACGGGCAAACTTTTTGCCTGCGAACATGCTGGAATTTCACCGGATATTCTGTGTCTGGGCAAAGCGCTGACCGGCGGTACGATGACGCTTTCCGCAACGCTCACCACACGCCTGGTGGCGGAAACGATCAGCGACGGCGAAGCCGGGTGCTTTATGCATGGCCCTACTTTTATGGGCAACCCATTAGCCTGTGCAGTAGCAGCCGAAAGCCTTGCATTGCTCGAAGAAGGCCACTGGCAACAGCAGGTTAAAGCACTTGAAGCACAGTTGCTGGAAGGACTTGAGCCTTTACGTGATGGTGAGCAAGTGGCGGATGTGCGCGTGCTTGGCGCGATTGGCGTGGTAGAAACTCATCACCCGGTGGATATGGCGGCACTTCAGGCATTCTTCGTTGAGCAAGGAGTCTGGATCCGTCCCTTCGGGCGTTTAATTTACCTGATGCCCCCATACGTTATCAGCCGTGAACAACTGGCAAAATTGATTAAAGCGGTGACCCTTGCGGTGCAAAACCCTGCATTTTTCAAAAGCTGAGAATCTGCAGGCCGCTCGCTGATGCACTACACTTCGAGGATCTTTTCACGTCCCCAACAGGGAGATTTAGATGAAAATCCTCATGGTTTTAACCTCGCACAATCAGCTGGGCAATACCGGCAAACCCACAGGCTTTTGGCTTGAGGAGTTTGCCGCGCCGTATTATGTCTTTCACGACGCAGGGCTCGATGTCACGCTGGCATCGCCAAAAGGCGGGCAACCCCCGCTTGACCCTGTAAGCGATGAGCCTGATGCACAAACGGATGACACCCGACGCTTTCGCAGTGATACCGCCGCACAAAAACTATTAGCCAACACCGAAAAACTTGAAAGCATTCGCGCCGATGATTATGACGCAGTGTTTTACCCCGGCGGCCACGGCCCGCTGTGGGATCTGGCAGAAGATAATCACTCCATTAAATTGATTGAGCATTTCTGGGCCGCGGGCAAGCCCGTTGCTGCGGTTTGCCATGCCCCAGGCGTGTTACGCAAAGTCACTAAGCCAAACGGTGAGCCACTGGTCAAAGGCAAACGAGTGACCGGGTTTACCAACAGCGAAGAAGACGGCGTTGGCTTAACCGCCGTGGTGCCTTTTTTGGTGGAAGATGAACTGAAAAAAGCGGGTGGATTGTTTGAGCGCACCGATGACTGGGGTGAATATGCTGTGGTTGACGGGCATTTAGTGACCGGGCAAAACCCGGCATCGTCAGCGATTGCGGCCGAAGAACTGCTTAAGCTACTGAAACTCTAGTGACTGAAACTCTAACCATCAGGAGCGAGCATGAAATTAATAAGTCAGGACTTCAAAGATGGCGACAAACTTCCTCACCGCCATGTCTTTAACGGAATGGGTTACGACGGCGACAATATTTCTCCGCACTTAGTGTGGGACGATGTTCCCACCGGGACTAAAAGTTTCGTCGTCACCTGTTATGACCCGGATGCGCCTACCGGTTCAGGTTGGTGGCATTGGGTGGTGGTCAATCTGCCAGCCGATACACGCGTGTTGCCACAGGGCGCGGGTTCTCATTTAGCGGCTTTGCCAGAGCCTGCCCTTCAGACGCGTACCGATTTTGGTAAAGCGGGTTATGGCGGGGCTGCGCCGCCAAAAGGCGAAACTCACCGTTATATCTTTACCGTTTATGCTCTGGACGTTAAAGAACTTGAGGTTGATGAAAATGCATCGGGTGCCATGGTCGGTTTTAATGTCCATTTCCACTCATTAGGAAGTGCTTCCGTCACCGCGATGTTCAGTTAATCCTCTTTTTATAAAGCCGATTTTCATAATCGGCTTCCTGTTTTGCTCAACTTAGTATAAAAAAGCAGGCTTTATGATCCCCTTTTAAATTTGCACTGCAAGGAGCAACCCTTGAACACCTTCTCTGTTTCTCGTCGGGCAGCTGTGCTCGCTTTTGCTGTGGCGCTATCGGCCTGTAGCTCTACACCGCCAGAAGAAAAACCGTCCACGCAAGTGGCACCTGGAACGCAGTCTCGTCCGATTTTGTCGGCAGATGAAGCGCAAAACTTTGTTCAGGCGCGTTACTTCTCATCCAAAAATAAAGATGAAGCGCCGTGGACTCCGTCTTCTATTCGCCTTCCGCAGCAGCCTGACTTTGTTGTTGGCACTGCCGGTGGCGAAGGTGTGACTCACACCTCTATTCAGGCCGCTGTCGATGCAGCCATGATGAAGCACAGCAACACCCGCCAGTACATTGCTATTCAGCCAGGCGAGTATGTCGGCACCGTTTATATTCCAGCAGGTTCCGGCAGCGTGACGCTGTACGGCACCACGGACAACGCCAGTGATGTAAAAATCACTATGCCGTTGGATTCTGAAATTGATGTGAACACCTGGCGCCGTGCGGTTAACCCGGGTGGCAAATATATGCCGGGTAAACCCGCCTGGTATATGTTTGATAGCTGCCAGAGCAAGCGTAACGCCACAGTTGGCGTGATGTGTTCTGCCGCAGTCTGGTCACAGAACAATGGCCTGCAGATGCAAAACCTGACCATCGCTAATACCCTGGGTGACAGTGTTGATGCCAGTAACCATCAGGCTGTAGCACTGCGTACCGATGGCGACAAAGTTCAGTTGAACAATGTTCACCTGCTGGGCCGCCAGAACACCTTCCTGGTGACTAACAGCGATGTGCAAAACCGCATGTTGACTGACCGCCAGCCACGCACGCTGGTAACTAACAGCTACGTCGAAGGTGATGTAGATGTCGTTGCAGGCCGTGGTGCAGTGGTATTTGATAACACTGATTTCCGCCTGGTGAACAGCCGTACCCAGGAAGGCTATGTGTTTGCACCAGCAACACAGCCAAACCTGTATTACGGTTTCCTGGCAATCAACAGCCGCTTCACCGCCGCAGGTGATAACGTCGCGCAACTGGGCCGTGCCTGGGATATCGAAGCAACGGAAAACGGTTACGCCGCAGGCCAGACATCTAATGGCCAGGTTGTTATCCGTGACAGCGTGATCAACGAAGGCTTCAACAGCGCGAAACCTTGGGCAGATGCCGCCAGTTCTAAACGTCCATTTACCGGCAATATCGGTACTAAAGGCGAGAAAGGCGAAATCCAGCGCGACCTGAATGATGCTAACGCCAACCGCCTGTGGGAGTTCAACAACCGCGGTGTAGGTAGCACGGTAGTTGCCGAGTAAAATCAGCGCTGTGCACAAAATAAAAAACCTCGCAATCGCGAGGTTTTTTTTATCAGCATAATTAAAAATTTATACTGCGTTTACCACAACCCACATCGGCCCCTGGCCTACGGCATAACGGCCCTTCTCTTCCAGCAAGCCTTGCTCACCGTTAATCTGATAAACCGCGATATGGTGCGATTTCTGCCCGGCTGCAATCAGATATTTACCGCTGTGGTCAATGTTGAAACCGCGCGGTTGCGTTTCAGTTGGCTGGTAGCCTTCCACCGCAAGCACACTGCCATCTTCTGACACGCTAAATACCGTGATAATGCTGGCGGTACGGTCACAGGTGTAAAGATGACGACCATCAGGTGTAATGTGGATATCTGCGCCCCAGCGAGTATCTGAGAAGCCTGGAGGCATCATATCCAACGTCTGCACGCATTCAATTTTGCCGTTAGCGTTTTTCAGCTCCCAGACATCAACAGAACCATTGAGCTCATTGACGCAATAAGCATATTTTTGATTTGGATGGAACGCCATATGGCGCGGCCCGGCACCTTCTACAGTGGTCACTTCCGCAGGAGTCTGCGCAACCAGGTTGCCGTCGTCTGACAGCGTAAACTGGCAAATGCGATCTTGCTTGAGCGCAGGCACCCAAAGCGTGCGGTTATCAGGGGAAATATTGGCTGAGTGGCAACCTTCTAACCCTTCAACAACATCAACAACTTCGCCCGGTAGGCCATCATTACTCAGGCTGACAACGCTTACGCTGCCTGAATTGTATGAAGCGCTGAACAAGAAACGCCCCTGATGATCGGTAGAAATGTGTGTCGGACTGCCCGGTATTGACGCAACTCCCGCTTCGGTGAGCGAGCCGTCGTCTGGCGTAATGCGGTACGCGATAACGCGAAACTCTGGGCGCACGCCAACGTACAGGTAACGTTTGTCAGGGCTGATAACCATTGGCTGAACCTGGCCTGGAACATCAACCACTTGCACAAGCGTAAGCTCACCACCAGGATTAAGCTGCCAGACGTGAATTTGCTGGTTTTCCGGGCTGGCGGTATAGACTGTTTGTTTCATGAAATCTCTCTCTCCCAACGTCTTGAGTAATAGTCACAAGGGTAGTGCGTTTTACCGACTCGTGTTGGCATTTTGAACAACACCACATGGAGTGTAAAATCGGCACAGGCCTTATGATTCTAAATTTGACTGGAACCCTAAATGACTTATCGCGTAATCGCCCTTGATCTCGACGGCACGTTACTCACGCCGCAAAAAACCATTCTTCCTGAATCACTGACAGCTTTACAACGCGCACGTGACGCTGGCGTGAAAGTTGTCATTGTGACGGGCCGTCATCACGTTGCCATCCATCCTTTTTATCAGGCACTGACCCTGGATACACCTGCAATTTGCTGTAATGGCACTTATTTGTATGATTATCATGCGAAAAAGGTTCTTGAGTCCGATCCATTACAACCGCAGCAGGCCAATCAGTTGATTGATTTACTGGATACCCACAATGTTCATGGGCTGATGTATGTCGATGATGCAATGCTGTATCAGGCGCCAACTGGCCATGTTTTGCGTGCCGAAAACTGGGCAAAATCATTGCCGGAATCGCAGCGTCCGGTGTTCCGCCATGTGGACTCTCTGCGTGAAGCCGCCCATGAAGTTAACGCTATCTGGAAATTTGCGCTGACTGATGAAGACACCACGAAATTGAAAAACTTCACTCAGGTTGTCGAACAAGAGTTGGGGCTGGCTTGCGAATGGTCATGGCATGATCAGGTTGATGTTGCACAAATCGGCAACAGCAAAGGCAAGCGTCTGGCGCAATGGGTTGAGTCACAAGGCTTATCAATGAGCCAGGTGATTGCGTTTGGCGATAACTTCAATGACTTAAGCATGCTGGAAAGCGCGGGTCTTGGCGTGGCGATGGGCAATGCCGTTGACGAGATTAAAGCGCGTGCGGATTTAGTGATTGGCACCAACCTGGAAACAGGTATCGCAGAAACGATTTATAAGCATTTAATTTAGTTTGGTGAAAAGCGGTGGATGTCGCTTGCGCCCATCCCCCGACAAAAAATCACGCGGTAATCGAAACACTCTTAATTTGTGCGTACAGCCACTGGCCCGGTTTAATCATGAGCTCATCCCGCGCCCACGGGCTGATACGCGCCCAGAGCGTTCTTGAACCCACTTCCAGTTGCACTTCCACCTGCCCTTCATCGTCATAACACTGGGCAACTTTGGCGCGCAACACGTTACGGATACTGCTGTTCACCGGCGGCTGGAGAATCAATGAAACATCCGACGCCTGAATACGAATACGCAATGCCGTCTGCAATGGCCTGTCGAGCTTATTGACCCACAAATGCTGGTCACCCAGCGCCAGCGCGGTCATGGCGTAATGCGGATGATGTTCCAAAACTGTCACTTTCAACACGCTACTTTGCTGCTCTTTCGGCAACCACGGGTGCATGACACTGCTGCCCCATACTTCTTCCAGGTTGCCAAAGGCTTTCACTTCGCCGCCGTCGAGTACCAGCACTTTATCCGCCAGATGTAGGATCTCTTCCAGCGAGTGGCTGACATACAGCATCGGGATATTAATTTCCCGCGCCAGGCGTTGCAGATACGGCAGCAGTTCACGTTTACGTGGGATATCCAGCGAAGCCAGGGGTTCGTCGAGCAGCAGCAGTTCTGGCGAGGTTAACAAAGCGCGACCAATCGCGACGCGCTGTTTTTCACCACCCGACAAACTCCATGGGAAGCGTTCTAACAGCGGTTCAATTCCCAGCAATGCCACTAGTTTGTCGAACTGTCCGGCGGCGGATCGCGGCATACCGTATTTCAGGTTGCCGCGCACGCGGTAGTGCGGGAATAGCCGCGCATCCTGGAACACGTAACCGATACGCCGTTTCTCAGGAGCAAGGAAACGTTTATTTTCCGCATCACTTAATACACGGTCGTTCAGGACGATTCGCCCCTCTTGCGGGCGAGTCAGTCCGCTAATGGCGTTAATCAGCGAGGTTTTCCCTGCGCCTGAAACGCCAAATACCGCAGTAATTCCCTGCCCAGGTAAGGTTTCATTGATGGCGAGTCGGTGGTCGCCCAGCGTCTGAACGAAATTCAGCTCCAGCATCAGAATGCCCCTATCCGTTTACGGCTCTGTCGTGCCAGCCATTCGGCCACCAGCAAAGAGACCAGCGCCAGCACGATGGAAATGACACACAATCGCGCCGCTGCATTTTCGCCACCAGGGGTTTGAATCAGGGTATACATCGCCGAAGGAATGGTGCGCGTTTCGCCGGGGATGTTTGAAACGAAGGTGATAGTGGCACCGAATTCACCGAGTGAACGCGCAAATGCCAGCACGGTTCCGGCAATAATGCCGGGCAATGTCAGGGGCAGCGTGATGGTACAAAACACGCGCCAGCGCCCGGCACCGAGCGTGCGGGCCGCCTGTTCGAGTTTCATATCCACGCCTTCCAGTGCCAGGCGAATTGCCCGAACCATCAGCGGGAATGACATCACCGCGGCGGCAAGCACCGCGCCGCGCCAGCTAAACGCGAAAGTGATACCAAAAACGTCGTAAATCCAGGAGCCAATCACCCCACGCCTCCCCATCGCAATCAGCAATAAATAACCGACCACAACGGGCGGCAGCACTAAGGGGAGATGGATAATGCTGTCGAGTAAGGCTTTACCCGGGAACCGGCAACGCACCAGCACCCAGGCAAAGAAGATCCCAAAAGGAAGACTAAACAATACCGCAAGGGTTGAGACTTTCAGGCTCAGCAGTACCGCCTGCCATTCGGGATCGGTCAATATCATTTGATTGTCGTAAATCCGTAACGTTGGAAGATAGCTCCCGCTTCCGGTCCTTTCAGATAGGTGTAGAACGCACTTACCGTTGGGTTGTCGTGGCCTTTCACAATGGCAATCGGGTATTCCACTTTTTTGTGGGAATCTTCAGGGAATGTGCCAACAACTTTCACGCCTTTGCTGGCAACAGCATCTGAACCATACACGATACCAATCGGTGCTTCGTCGCGTTCAACCAGCGCCAGTGCGCCACGGACATCTTCTGCAGGAGCAAGTTTTGGCGAGAGCGTATCCCACGCGCCCAATTTTTGCAGCGCTTCTTTGGCATAAATACCTGCCGGAACGTGGTCCGGGTCGCCAACAGCCAGGCGGCCGCCTTTCAGCAATGAAGCCCAGTCGGTTTTCGCATCAATCGCAACATCGCCAAGTTTGCTGGCTTTAGGCGCAACAACCACAAGGCTGTTGCCAAGCAAAGTGATACGGGAATCAGCTTTAATCGCGTCTTTGCTAACGGCGTAATCCATCCATTTCTGGTCGGCAGAGATGAAGAGATCCGCAGGCGCACCCGCTTCAATCTGGCGTGCCAGCGTTGAAGATGAGGCAAACGAAGAAGCGATTTCAACGGTTTTACCTTTCTGATACTGGGTCGCAATATCCTGCATCGCATTGGTTAAAGATGCTGCTGCAAAAACGGTAATTTTACTGTTATCGGCAGATGCCTGCGCGACCATTGTGACGCTCAACGCGGCGCCTAATGCCAGATGTACCCACTGCTTAGCCATGTTTTACTCCATTGAGTTTCGTTATGTATTACATAATATAACGATGCTACGAAGGAAACTACAGAACTTATCGGCACGGCAGCGGGAAAGTTTACCTGGCGAGCCGATTCATTCGGTAAAAGCTAAAGCAAGAATATCGTTGCGAGCCCAAGGAAAATAAAGAACCCCCCGGTGTCGGTAATAGCGGTTATCAGTACGCTCGAACCAACCGCCGGGTCTTTCCCCAGCCGCATCATGATCATTGGGATCAGCACGCCCATCAGCGATGCCACCAACAAATTGAGCACCATCGCAAGCGTCATCACGCCACCAAGTGCCAGGTCGTCGTAGAGAAGCCAGGTGACGCAGCCCATTACGCCGCCCCAGACAATCCCGTTAAACAAGGCCACGCCAAGTTCACGCAACACTAAGAACGAGAAGTTCCCCGGCTGGATATGTTGCAGCGCCAGTGCCCGCACAATCATGGTGATAGTCTGGTTGCCGGTATTTCCGCCAATGCCTGCAACAATCGGCATGAGCGAAGCCAGTGCAACAAGTTGGGAAATGGTGTGTTCAAACAGGCCGATAACACGTGAGGCGACAAAGGCGGTGCACAGGTTAATGGCAAGCCATGCCCAACGTGCTTTTACCGCTTTACTGACCGGAGCGAAGACATCTTCTTCGGCACTCAAACCACCCATACGACGCAAATCGTTATCGGTTTCTTCATAAACCACGTCAACGATTTCATCGATGGTCAATCGGCCAATCAGTTTGCCACTGCTGTCGATAACCGCCGCACTGACTAAGTCATCACGTTCAAAGGTACGCGCGGCAATTTCATCGTTATCTTCCGGGGCAAAACAGGTGGGGTTGTCGTCCATGACATTCAACACCAACGTCTGCGGCGCGTGCAGTAAAATGGTGGTCAATCCTAATTCGCCTATCAGGGTTTTATCACGCGTGGTGACAAAAACCTTATCGGTGTTTTGCGGCACTTTACCGCGTAAACGCAGGAAACGTTGCACTACCGCAAGCGTGACATCTGCCCGCACAGTAATGACTTCGAAATCCATAATCGCGCCAACACTGTGTTTGTCATAGTGCAGCACTTGTCGTACGCGGGTGCGTTGTTCCTGCGGCATGGTTGCCAGCAAGCGCCCCATCAAGTCACGCGGCAAATATTGCGCGAGGTAAATCTGGTCGTCGATATCCAGCGGGCGAATGATATTGAGCAACGCCTTGTCGCTCATGCCTTCAATCAAGTCATCCCAGACGGTTTCGGCGGCCTCAATCAGCACTTTACCGCGCTGGTCGTCTTTTAAAAGGCTCCACAACGCGTGGCGCTCTTCCGTCGGCAATGCTTCCAGCACGTCAGCAAGATCGGCGGCCGGCAGCCTCGCCACCAGCGAGACAATCTCTGAAATATCCTGTTCGGGAGTTTGTGCTTCAGGCTGCGGCAGCTTGCCCAGAATACCTGTGGCAACGGCTTTATTGGTTAACAGAATTTGGAGGATTCGGGCTCGGTCTTGCGCGCGGTGTTTAGTACTGTACTTTGAAGTGACAGACATCTGGCATTTTTCCCTGAGAACGACGAGCTAAGTTATAGCCCTTTCAAGCCCATAAAACAAAAAACCAGCCGATTAAGGCTGGTTTTATTGATCAGTTGTCAGTTCTCGCGACGGCATCTCTTGAGGCATGCTCGCGCTCGTGGCCGGTTAATTCACTGAGTTGCCCCTGGCGCATTTCCAGTAACCGGTCAGCATGAATAAAGTAATGATCGTCATGGCTGATGGCAAAAATGGTTTTGCCCATTTGCTGCATCAGTGGCAAC
Source organism: Buttiauxella brennerae ATCC 51605 (assembly GCF_001654925.1). Taxonomy (GTDB): domain Bacteria; phylum Pseudomonadota; class Gammaproteobacteria; order Enterobacterales; family Enterobacteriaceae; genus Buttiauxella; species Buttiauxella brennerae. The sequence goes on along the minus strand of NZ_LXER01000006.1, from coordinate 463,644 downwards.
AGCGTCTGGTAGAACTCGCGGCGGAAATGCGGGTCCTGGTCGGCGGCCCATTCATCGAGAAGAATGATGTCGCGCTCTTCCGCTAACGCCAGCAGTAAAGCGACGCGTTTTTTCTGCCCTTTCGAGAGTTTGAGATTGAGGATGGTGCCATTTTCCAGCTCTAACTTGTGGCTCATTTTCAGGCGCTCAAGCCAGGTCGCCACCAGCTCAGGATTCGCCTGTTCACCCTGCGGGCCGAGCAGGCGATCAAACAACCAGACATCGGTAAATACCGCAGAAAACAGTTTGCGATAATCATCCTGATTGCTGGCATCAATCTTTTTACCATCCAGATAAATTGCGCCAGATACCGGCTGGTAAAGCCCGGTCAGCAACATCGCCATGGTAGATTTTCCGCTGCCATTGCCGCCAATCAAGAACAGCAGTTCGCCTCGTTCAATTTTGAAGTTCAACGGCCCGACGGAGAAGGTGTTATCACCGTACTGGAACACCACATCGCGCATTTCCAGGGTTTGCCAGTGCGCAGGTTCAAGACTGCGTGGGAACGCAGCATCGTAAGGCGCCAGGTGGAATTTGTTGAGTTTGTTGAACGCGACTTGTGCCGTCAATAATGTTGGCAATGCGCCAATGGCCGACAGCATCGGCGTGCGTAAGAACAGGAGTGTGAGGGAGAACGTCGCGGCAACATTGGTATCGGACCAGCCGAGGCTGTTTGCCATCCAGAACACCAGGCCAATCACGCCGAGCATCATAATATTCGACCAGTTCACCGCACTCAGATGGTAGGTATCCGCGCGAATAATATGGCTGCGATAATCGTTAGCATGAGGAGTGTAAGTGTCTTCATAGACGCGTTCAGCTCGTTCGCGGTTTAACGCCAGTTCTTTGCGCCCTTCAATCACGGTCTGGTAATCGTTGTAAAGCTGGTCTTCAATTTCACGCAACTGCGCCAGGTGCTTGTAAACTCGCGCCACCAGAACATAGCCACCATAGATGGTTACCGCGACCCAAATCGCCGTGACACCGAGCATTTTTGGCGATAACCACGCCAGGTACGCCGCTGAACCAAAGGTCAAAATAATCCCCTGAACCAGTTCCGGCAGGCGTACAAAGGCAATGGTAATGTTGCGCACATCGCTGGTTAAACCTGCCAGCAGTGCCGCATTGCCGAGTTGTTCAACCCGTTCGACGTGCGTATCCATCAGGCGTTTAATAAATTCGCTGCGTAGACGGAACACAAAATGGTGGCCGAGTGTGGTTAGCGCCAGCTGTGAGCCTAATGTCACCGCCATTAACAGCAACAACAGACCGAGAAATTCCGGTAGCACCGAAAGAGAGAGATCGGGCGTTTCAATCAGCCGCAGATTAATAAAGGCGATCAAACCGATACCTAACGCCGCGCTGAGCAGGCTCAATGCCATAACTATCAAGAAAGGCCAGCGATACTGCCGGTAAACCACACGCAAAAGTTCCATGACTCACAACCCGTAAAACGAAAACAGCGAGCAGTTTAAACGGCTCGCTTCTAACAGCAAGAATAATTCTTATTAATATTCGTGTTAACGGGTGTGGCGGAACGTCAGATTAAAACGAAACTCACCGGTAGCAGGATGATGCGCGGGTTTAAGCGGTAAAATCCCATGATAAAACAGCCGCGAAGGCCCGCCCCACACCACCACATCGCCGTGCTCCAGCATCACTCTTTTTAGCGGGTCGTTACGATTCAGGCCGCCAAACTGAAACACCGCCGGTAAACCCAGCGAAACCGACACAATGGGCTGTTGCAGGTTGAGTTCGTCTTTATCCTGATGCAGCGAAAGTTTGGCGCCTGGTGCATAGCGGTTTATCAGGCAGGCATCGGGGGTAAAATCCACATAGCCCGCCGCCTTTGATGCGGCATCGGATAAACCCCGGTAAATATCCGGCATCGCGGGCCAGGGGTGTGTGGTTAGCGGGTCAATCGGGGAATAAAGATAGCCGTGTTGATTGGTCGTCCAGCCCACGTCGCCACAGTTGGTCATCGCCACTGACATGGTATAACCGCCTGGCGTCACCATCTGGCGAAACGGAGAAAGTGCGGCGAGGGCCGAAATTTGCGCAATCAATGCCTGCGCATTAGCACAGGCAAAGCGGCGCAGGATAACCGCGCCATCAGCCAGCGGCTCTTGCCACGGCGCTTCATCGGCAAATAAATCGAGCATCACTCACTCCCCCTGCTGTTCGGCCTCAATCTCAAGAAGTTGGCGCTTACGTTCAACGCCCCAGCGGTAGCCAGAAAGCGCCCCGTCGTGGCGCACCACACGGTGACACGGGATAATGACGGCCAGTTTATTTGCCGCACATGCCCCAGCCACGGCGCGAACCGCCTGCGGTTTACCAATGCGTTCGGCAATGTCGCGATAGCTCGCCGTCTGCCCGACAGGGATTTCACGCAGCGCCTGCCAGACTTGCTGCTGAAATGCCGTGCCCTGAATATCCAGTGGCAATGCAAGCTGCTGGCCTGGGTGTTCAATACAACTCACGATTTGCGCCACTCGCCGGGAAAACTGTTCATCACCTGCGGTTAATGAAGCGTGCGGGAACAATGTTTCCAGCTCAGCAATGAGCGTTTTTGCATTGCTGCCTAACAGTATGGCGCAAATACCGCGTTCACTCTGTGCGACCAAAAACTCACCCAGACGACAAGTACCCACAACAAAATGAACCCAGGCGCGTTCCCCGCCCTGCCGATATTGCTTAGCTGTCATCCCTAATACCGCGTCTGCTTGCTGGTAATAGTTGCTGCCAGATTGGTAGCCCGCCTCATAAACTGCACGTGTGACAGGTTCACCCTGAGTCAGTTGTTCGCGCAGCCGTTTTGCCCGCACCGCTTTTTGGAAAGCCTGGGGCGTTAAACCGGTAACCTGTTTAAAAAGCCGATGGAAATGAAACGGGCTCATCGCCACGCGCTGCGCGAGTTCTGCAAGAACAATACGCTCGCTGCTGGTTTCGAGGATTCGGCAGGCCTGAGTGATGCGGTCAATACGTTGCTGTTGCGGCGCCAGTTTATCTGGCTGGCAGCGTTTACAGGGGCGAAAACCTGCTTTCACAGCCTCTTCAACACTTTCAAAGAAAAGCACATTTTTACGCAGCGGGTGGCGAGCGCTGCAGGAAGGTCGGCAGCAGATCCCTGTGGTTTTCACCGCAAAAACAAACTGCCCATCAGCACGATTATCACGGGTTTCCACAGCCTGCCAGCGGCTTTCATCATGGGTTTGATCATGGAAATCTTTCATGACTGGCTCCTTAAGTTTTGCTGTCATGGTATGACTCTGACAGCTTCTTCATGCTGGAAAACCCGTAATCTTGCTTTCTAATTTTACTCGCTTAACAGGAATGTTTTAAATTGTGGCGACATCCAGGTACTGAAGCTGTCGCCTTCTTTGGTGATCAAATAGACCGCCAGCCCCTCTTTTTGGGCGACTTGTTTCGCTTTTTCAGTACCCAGGACCATCAGGCCAGTATCCCAGCCATCTGCTTCCATCGCCGTGGGGGAAATCACGGTCGCAGAAACCAGCTTATGCTGAATCGGTTGGCCGGTTTGTGGATCAATCACGTGCGACAGGCGTTTGCCATCCAGTTCGTAGTAATTACGATAGCTTCCTGACGTGCTGATGCCATGCCCGTTAAGATCAACCACTGCCTGCACCGCGTTTTCACGATCGGTCGGTTTCTGGATGGCCACACGCCAGGCTTTGCCATCGGCATTAGTTCCGCGCGTCACAACCGCCCCGCCAACAGAAACCAGGTAACGGCTGATCCCGTTTTGCTCCATTAAACGCGCCAGATGATCGGCCGCGTAGCCTTCGCCCATGGTAGAAAGATCAACATACAAACCAGGAAGATCTTTTTGTAACCACTGCTTCCCCGCCTGATTAATCACGGTCAGATGATGCAGGCCTGTTAGTGCTCTCGCAGCATCAATTTGCGCCTGATCCGGCGTTTTTATTGGCTGTTTATCCGGGCCAAAACCCCACAGATTGACCAGCGGCCCAACGGTGATATCCATCGCGCCGTCTGTTTTCGCGCCAATGCGCAAAGCCATCGTCACAATATCGCTCATCGCTTCCGCAACGGGATAAGGCTCCGTCGAAGGTGACTGGTTGAAGCGCGATAATGCAGAGTCTTTTTTATACGTCGACAGCAGGCGGTCATCGCCGTCCAGTTGCGTCTGAATTTTTTCCCGCAGCTCACTCTGGCGTGTGTTATCTACTCCGGCGAGGCTTGCGCGCCAGTAGGTGCCCATGGTTTTGCCTTCCAGCACCATGCCGCTATTGCTGCTTTTAGCCGTTGGATTATCACAGCCCGCGAGCGCCCCCAGAACGATGGCAAGCAGGCCATAACGTAGTAATCGTAAGTCCATTGTGTCTCTCTCCTGATTGAGCGCAAAAGGGTACACCAACTGGCAGAAAAATTGGCTTTAAAGTGCAGGTTGTTGAGGGTCCAGATGTAAAAAAGGCGCCCGGAGGCGCCTTTTAGAACTCACACTTCTTAAGCAGGAATTAGAACTGGTAAACCAGACCAACACCTACGATGTCATCGGTACCGACGCCAGCGTTACGAGTGAATTCGTTTTCGTCCAGCAGGTTGATTTTGTAATCAACGTAGGTAGACATGTTTTTGTTGAAGTAGTAAGTCGCGCCAACATCAACATATTTAACCAGATCCTGGTCGCCGTAACCTTCGATGTCTTTACCTTTGGACTGCAGGTAAGCAACGGAAGGACGCAGACCGAAGTCGAACTGGTACTGAGCTACAACTTCAAAGTTCTGTGCTTTGTTAGCAAAGCCCAGATCACCAGCGCGAGTTGCGTTGTAAGTTTGGGTGTACTGAGTTGCCAGGTAAACGTTGTTAGCGTCATATTTCAGACCGCCAGTGTAAGTTTCAGCGCGATCGCCTTCACCTACAGCCATGTTGTTCTGGTCAGTAGTACGCTTGGAGCTAGAGATAGCTGAACCCAGGCTGAAACCTTCGCCCAGATCATAAGTCAGGGAGCCGCCGAAGCCGTCACCGTTCTGTTTCAGAGCGCCACGACCGTTCTGAGTAGAACCTTCGCCAGAAACGCTGCCGTTTTTACCCTGGTATTGCAGAGCAAAGTTCAGGCCGTCAACCAGACCGAAGAAGTCGGTGTTACGGTAAGTTGCAACGCCGTTCGCACGAGATTGCAGGAAGTTATCAGAACCGTAAGTATCGCCACCGAACTCTGGCAGTACGTCAGTCCATGAAGTTACATCATAAACTACGCCGTAGTTACGACCGTAGTCGAATGAACCGTAGTCAGCGACACGAATACCTGCGAAACCAAGACGAGTCCACGCCTGGTCGCTGCTGCCTTCGGTGTTGTTCGCCTGAACGTTGTATTCCCACTGGCCGTAACCGGTCAGTTGGCTATTAATCTGAGTTTCACCTTTGAAACCGATACGCACATAAGACTGATCACCGTCAGCGCCTTTGTCGTCAGAGAAGTAGTGCAAACCATCTACTTTACCGTACAGATCTAATTTGTTGCCGTCTTTGTTATAAATTTCGGCCGCATGAGCGGTGCCTGCAACCAGCAATGCTGGAACCAGGAGGGACAGTACTTTAACTTTCATGTTATTAACCCTCTATATTGTTATATGCCTTTTTATATGCCACTGCTTACTGATTAATTCTCTAATCAGTCGGCTAACCCATTGTCCAAAACAAATACAGATTAATCCAATCCGAATATGATACTAAAACCATAGAGATGTTTCATTTATCCATATACGTGTTTCAAAATGTAAATATAAGGGAACTTTTTAAAGCACGAAAAGACAACAATATAAGCACTAATAGTCAAAAAGAATAAAACATAACTAATTTTCAATAAGTTACAAACAAATATCGTGTGTAGCACTGAATGTCAAAACATACCTATGATTTATATATAAAATAACTCCCGCTATCATCATTAACTTTATTTATTACCGTCATTCATCTTTGAATGTCTGTTTACCCCTATTTTGGACCGGATGCTTGCATCCGGTTTTTTTTACGCTTCTTTACGTAACTTTAATCATTTTGTGCTACTCCTGCCTAAAAAGTAACGACTATTAAGAAATCCCCCTGACACCTTCGCTCCCGCAGTGATCTTTTGCAGAAAAGAAAACCTAAATAAACAATCATTTCAAAAATAATAGTTGTACAAAAAAACTATGACTGTACAAAAATAGCACTCGAAATCGATTAAAATACCCGCGATTTAGCGACGTTATTTTGGCTAATTATCAACAACCTGGAAATGTGCGGATTTAGAATTATACTCGTTGAGTTTTAAAGACAGACGATGACGCCAACGCCTGTTACAGGTATTCTTACTCTGGACGTGTTGGTTTCTTACTAACAGCTACAACGCCTGCTGGCTTGCCTGGCAGAGCAGTGGATTTTTTAAGTGGCGAATGCTCGCCGGGTTGCGCGCTAACAATGAGTCAGTCAGACCGTATGATCCCTAATAAATTTTCGCTTATCCCCGGCAATATCACGCGCTTCTTCCTGCTATTGATAGTAGTGCTGCTGGTTGCTATGGGTGTCATAGTGCAAAGCGCCGTCAATATCTGGCTGAAAGATAAAAGCTATCAGATTGTCGATATCACCCACGGCCTGCAAAAAAGGGTCGATACTTATCGTTACGCCACCTGGCAAATCTATGACAACATCGCCGTTTCAACCGCACCCGCAAGTGACGGTTTGCAAGAAACTCGCCTGCGCCAGGATGTGTACTATTTAGAGAAACCACGTCGTAAAACCGAAGCCCTGATTTTTGGCTCCCACGACAGTTCAACTCTGGATATGACACAACGTATCTCGACCTATCTGGATACGTTGTGGGGCGCTGAAAATAGCCCGTGGTCGATGTACTATTTAAACGGCCAGGATAACAGCATGATCCTGGTTTCTACTTTACCGCTTAAAGATCTCTCTTCCGGCCTGAAAGAAAGTGGTGTCGGTTCGATTGTCGATTCACGCCGCGCCGAAATGCTTCAGCAAGCAAATGCGCTGGATGAGCGTGAAAGTTTTTCCTCACTGCGCCATCTGGCGTGGCAAAACGGTTACTACTTCACCCTTCGCACGACCTTTAACCAGCCGGGCCATCTGGCAACGGTTGTGGCATTTGATTTACCCATCAATGACCTGATCCCGCCAATGATGGTTCTCGATAGCTTCCGTCTGGAAAATAATGATACCCAACTGTCGGCCAGCGGTTCTGAGAAAGAAAGCCCGGACAGTGTTGCCATTAACTTTAATGGTGCAAAAATTGAGATAGCCGCTCCGATTGCCACCACGCATCTGCGACTGGTCTGGCAGGTTCCGCTCGGCACCTTGTTGATGGACACCCTGCAGAATATTTTATTCCCGCTGCTGCTCAATATTGGCCTGCTGGTGCTGGCACTGTTTGGCTTCACGACTTTTCGTCAACAAACTGTACGACCTGCCGAAGTGCAAAGCGGTAACGGCGAATTACAAATTCTGCGTGCATTAAATGAAGAGATTGTTTCGCAGCTGCCACTGGGCCTGTTAGTGCATGATCTCGACTCAAACCGCACGGTCATCAGCAATAAGATTGCCGACCACCTGCTGCCGCATCTGAATCTGCAAAACATCATTGCGATGGCCGATCAGCATCAGGGCGTTATTCAGGCAACGGTCAACAACGAACTGTACGAGATTCGACAATTCCGCAGCCAGATTGCTCCACGCACTCAAATCTTTGTTATTCGCGATCAAGACCGCGAAATTCTGGTGAACAAAAAACTCAAACAAGCTCAGCGCCTGTATGAAAAAAACCAGCAAGGACAGGTTTTATTTATGCAGCACATCGGTGAAGCACTCCAGGGGCCAGTGAAAAGTATTGCCGAGCGCGCCAGCGCGCTGAATACGCCTGAAGCCAGTTTACTTGCCAATGAAGCGCAAAACATCGTGCGTCTGGTAGATGAAATTCAGTTGCTGAATATGCTGGAAACTGACACATGGAAAACCAATGCAACACGGTTTGCCATCCAGCCTTTGATTGATGAAGTCGCGCTCGAGATGTTGCCGGTTATCAAACGCAAGGGCCTGCAATTACTGATTAACAACCAGCTTGGTGCCGACGAAGAACGCCACGGCGACCGGGAAGCGCTGCGCAAAGTGCTGCAACTGATACTGCATTATGCGGTGACCACCACCCAGATTGGTAAGATCACGCTGGATATCACCGAAGAAGAGTCCGGCCCTGACCGACTGTTATTCCGCATTCTGGATACCGGTGAAGGCATTAGCAGTGGCGAAGTCGACAATCTCCACTTCCCATTCCTGAATGAAACCAGTGAAGATCGTTACGGGCGTGCTAACGGTTTAACATTTTATTTATGCGACCAATTGTCGCGCAAACTTGGCGGGCATTTGAATATCAAAACCCGCGATGAAATTGGTACCCGTTACAATCTGCACATCAAAATGGCTGCCGAGCCACAACATGAAGAGCAGGAAGAGAAATTACTGGATGATGTGGTCGCGATGATCGATATCACTTCAAATGAAGTGCGTAATATCGTCACGCGATTGCTGGAAAACTGGGGAGCGCAATGCATCACCCCGGATGAAAGACTGGCAAGTCAAGAGTTTGATATCTTCCTGACAGATAATCCGTCTAATCTTACATCTTCCGGTTTGCTTTTAAGCGATGATGAGAACGGAATGCGTAAACTTGGCCCGGGCCAGTTCCGGGTTAACTTTAATATCAGTAATGCCATGCAGGATGCGGTGCTACAACTGATAGAAGAGCAACTGGCGCAAGACAGTATTTCGGAATCACCATTAGGTGGCGATGAAAATGCGCAGCTTCATGCCAGTGGCTATTACGCTCTGTTTGTTGACACAGTACCGGAAGATGTTAGGAGATTGTATACTGAATCTGCGGCGCACGATTTTGTCGCGTTAGCGCAGACAGCTCACCGCTTGAAAGGGGTGTTTGCAATGCTCAACCTGGTACCCGGCAAGCAGTTATGTGAAACGTTAGAGCATCACATTCGTGAGAGTGATGCTACCAACATACAAAAATATACCAGCGATATTGACGCTTACGTCAAGAGTTTGCTGTAGCAAGGTAGCCTATTACATGAACAGTATGAACGTAATTATTGCCGACGACCATCCGATTGTCCTGTTCGGCATTCGTAAATCACTTGAGCAAATCGAGTGGGTGAATGTTGTCGGTGAGTTTGAAGATTCCACAGCACTTATCAATAATCTGCCAAAACTTGATGCTCATGTTTTGATAACCGATCTTTCAATGCCTGGCGACAAATATGGCGACGGTATTACGCTTATCAAATACATCAAGCGTCACTTCCCTCACCTGTCGATCATCGTTTTAACGATGAACAACAACCCTGCCATTTTAAGCGCAGTGTTAGAACTTGATATTGAAGGGATTGTACTGAAGCAAGGCGCGCCAACAGACTTACCAAAAGCGCTGGCAGCATTGCAGAAAGGCAAAAAATTCACTCCTGAGAGCGTTTCTCGCCTGCTGGAAAAAATCAGCGCTGGCGGTTACGGCGACAAGCGTTTGTCTCCTAAAGAGAGCGAAGTACTGCGCCTGTTCGCTGAAGGTTTCCTGGTGACCGAAATTGCCCGTAAACTGAACCGCAGCATCAAAACCATCAGTAGCCAGAAGAAATCAGCCATGATGAAACTGGGTGTGGAAAATGACATTGCTTTGCTGAACTATCTTTCTTCCGTGAGCCTGTCTGCGGCCGACAAAGACTAATTCAATGTCGGATGACGCTGCGCTTATCCGACCGACAAGAAAGCAATCGTAAGGTGGATTAGCGTAAGCGACATCCACCATTTTTTTATCTGCCGCTACGCACCCTTGCCGCGTACAGATCGACTGTTGTTTTCAGGATATCCAGCGTGACCGGTTTCGACAGACAGCTATCCATTCCCGACTCAATACAGCGTTGCTTCTCTTCAGCCAGCGCATTCGCAGTGACCCCCACCACTGGCAGCGTTAAACCTAACTGACGAATACGCTGAGTCAGACGGTAACCATCCATATTCGGCATGTTCACGTCGCTCAACACAATATCGATGTGGTTCTTGCTCAACACGTTCAGGGCATCCACACCGTCATTCGCCGTTTTACATTGATACCCCAACGATCCAAGCTGATCTGCCAGCAAACGTCTGTTGATAGGATGATCGTCGACGACAAGGATCATCATGTCATCGTTGCGTTCATTGTTACCAGAAGACGCAGGTGTTGTGGTGTCCGTCCCCGGCATATTGACCGTGACGCTGTAGATACGCCCCAGTAACAGCAGCAAATCATGCGGTGCAGCAAGACTATGCAGCCAGCAACCCGGTGACAGCTCAATCGGAATACCGATATGGCGACGGCAGAAAATAATAGCCGCCCGCCCTTCCCAGGCTTTTTCCAGCTCATCATCGGTGATCAAAATATCATCGCTGTCCGGCGTTTCACCTTGATATTGTCGGACTTCGATTTGGCTGATAGCCAAAAAAGTTTCCAGATATTTACTCAATGACGCATTACGCACCGCCAGCCAACAGCGCTTATTAACCAGCCCTTCCACCTGTGGCTGCTCGGCATAATTCGCACTATATAAAGGAATACGAATCGTAAATTGGCTACCCATCCCCACTTCGGTATCCACGGAAATGTCGCCATCCATCATGCTGATCAGTTTTTCACAGATGGCAAGCCCAAGCCCGGTGCCCTGGAAGTTGTGCTGCACGCCAGTGCCTACCTGGAAGAATGGGTCAAACAAGCGCGTCACTTCTTTAGCCGGAATCCCCACGCCAGTATCACGCACGCGCCAGGAGAGATAATCCCCTTCCACGCTGACGTGCAGGATAATGCAGCCGATATCGGTGAATTTGATGGCGTTGCTAAGCAAGTTGGAAATCACCTGCTGCAAACGCATCGGGTCCCCTTGCAAGGTTAGCGGCACATCAGGTTCGATAAAACAGTACAGACCGAGTTGTTTACGCACCACCAGTGGCAAATAGTTGGCGGTAATGTGGCTCATCACCTCGCGCGGTGAGAACTCCCGCGGCTCTATTTTTAACTGCTCAGATTCAATTTTCGAGAAGTCGAGAATATCGCTGATGATTTTCAGCAAGAGGCTCGACGAGTTGTTCATCGCCGTAACCAGGCGATCGACCCCTTTTGGCAGCTCTTTAGTTTGCAGCAAATCCAGGTTACCGATGATGCCATACAGCGGTGTTCGCAATTCATGGCTCACCGTGGCAAGGAACATAGATTTCGACTGGCTCGCCTGCTCAGAAGCCTGCGCCATTTCCTGGAGCGACTCTTCCATTTTGACGCGCGCGCTGACATCCACCAGCACACAAATCGCCACGTTCTCGTTGCGGTAACGGGAATGCACAAAGCTAATCTGCAAATTGGTATGGCTACTGGTCAGCACATCGACAAAGTTAACCTGCTGACCACAAATAATTTGCGTCAACCGTTGTCGGTCTTCATGGGTCAGCATATTGAGATAATTGTGCGCCAGCTCGTTGCTCAGGATATTTGTCCCGTCCTGAGTACGCAAAATGCAGATCCCAACGGGCGCTGAAGCGACTATCTTACGGTTGAACTGTTCGTGTTCTTCCAGGCGCTGGGCGTCATTTTCTGCCGGAATAAATATCCGTTTTTCGTACATCCTCGCCAGAGTAAACAGCACTGCGCCAACCAGTATGTTCAGCAGCACTGCGTTGAGGATCAGCATCCTAATCCGTTCCAGCACCATATCGACCGGTACGGAGTACACCACGCTCATTGATGACGGCGGTAAATTCTTCTTGAGGATAAATTGTTTAAAACCAGAGGTATAACCAAACCAGGATCGTTCCTGAACCCATTTTTCTTCTGGCTGGATACGCGTTTCCGGGCCCGTCAGTGAAATCAACGGGTGGCTATTTTCATCGAGGATTGTGACGCCTATCGGCATTGAACCCGGTGAAAGGAAGTTTTCCATGCGAATGGTTTGCTCAACACCGAGCAACGCCTGTAAGCGGTTCGCCAGATAGACCGGCGTCAGCGTGTAGAAATACCCGACACCCGGGCGCGAACCCTGGCCAATCCAGTAAATACTGTTGCTGCGCTCATCCTGCGGCGAATTACGGTATTTCATGATGCGTTCATGCAACGTTTTCAGCGCTTTTTCGCGCTCCAGCGGCATTTCACGCAGGCCGAAATCCGCCATGCACAGGTTGTCACCGCCAATCAAAAAGACGCGGTTGAGATCGTAGGCCGCAGAAAAGTTATCTCGCCAGTAGCGTAAAAACCACGCCAGCGATTGCAAAGAAGAACGCCAGGTCGTGCTCACCGCAGAACAGTCAGAGTCCGGGAACAACGGCATAAAGCTTGGAGGGTCGACTTTATTGTCGTCATTTTCCATGACGGGCAACACGCCATTGGTCGCCGTAAGGCGGTTTTCCGCGATGTACTTGAGCTCTTTCACCACATCAGAGGTGCGTTGGATGTAACGCTGCGCCTGGTCGAAGCTGATATTAAATTCCTGACGAATTTCTGACTCTTTTTCGTGTAGTGCATTGACGATGTAAAACACCGAAAAGAGAGCGATCAGCAGCCAGAGCAATAAAGCCAGCGCCCGGAACAAATAGCGGGAGACTTTTAGTGTGGTGCGAAAGGAGACAAGATATTTCAAATTGAGCCTGGTCGTGGAAATTGCAAAACGCTGGATGCCGTTAAGGTAGCCGCAAAAATGGCAACCCGCAACGGCAAACCGGTAAGGTTTATCGCGATCGATACCTACAAATTGCCGTGGCGGCCGCCTGTATTTATCCGATCGCGAGGTATTACTTTCAGAATTTTTCGATAACCTTGAAATGCATCAACACCAGCGTCATGTCCGGTGAGAACAAATCGTACTCTTCAAAGAAGCGTTTATGCTCATTGCGCCAGTACGCCAGCGTTCGGTCACCTTCACCTTCTGCCAGGGCGTGAGCTGCATCAACCTGTTCAAAAGTCGTCATTTCTACAGTGGTCAGTTCTATCGCGCAAACGGGCTTGTTCTTGCCATCTACCACGACAAAAATATCGCCAACCTGTGCAATACCTTCGCCATCCAGGTTTGCGCAGGTAGCCGTTTTTACGCCGTCCAGTACCAGTTTGACCAGCTCATCTGCCTGTCGTTCTGTATCACCGAATGCCCAGCGTTCTACATCTTCATACTTCTCAGGAATAGCCATTGAGTTACCTTATGAGTTAAACCAAGCCTAACTTGATATTAAAATAAAAAACGCCCGATGCAATAAATGCATCGGGCGTTATGAGTCATATCAAACAACAAAATTCAGATTATTCGTCTGCTTCGTCGTCTGCTTCATCAGAAGCGTTGTCATCTACGTCTGCTTCAGGTGCGATTTCGTCATCACCTTCCGCAACGGTACCGTCGATGGCATCCAGCTCTTCTTCGTCAACCGGTTCAGCAACACGTTGCAGACCCACCACGTTTTCATCATCCGCAGTACGGATAAGGATAACGCCTTGAGTGTTACGGCCAACGACGCTCACTTCGGAAACACGAGTACGCACCAGAGTACCAGCATCGGTAATCATCATGATCTGGTCGGTATCTTCCACCTGTACCGCGCCAACAACGCTGCCGTTACGCTCGGTGACTTTGATGGAGATAACGCCCTGAGTCGCACGCGATTTGGTCGGATACTCATCAGCCGCAGTACGTTTACCGTAACCATTCTGCGTCACGGTCAGGATAGAACCTTCACCGCGTGGAATGATCAGGGAAACGACTTTGTCTTCGCCGGCAAGCTTAATACCGCGAACACCTGTTGCAGTACGGCCCATGGTACGAACAGCGTCTTCTTTGAAGCGCACCACTTTACCCGCAGCCGAGAACAACATGGATTCGTTACTACCGTCGGTCAAATCAACACCAATCAGCTCATCACCCTCGTTGAGGTTGACGGCGATGATGCCCGCAGAACGTGGACGGCTAAAGTCGGTCAACGCAGTTTTCTTCACGGTACCGCTTGCAGTCGCCATGAACACGTTAACGCCTTCGGCATACTCACGTACCGGCAGGATCGCGGTAATACGTTCGTTCGCTTCCAGTGGCAGCAGGTTTACAATTGGACGTCCACGCGCACCACGGCTCGCTTCCGGCAACTGATAAACCTTCATCCAGTACAGACGACCACGGCTGGAGAACAGCAAGATGGTGTCGTGGGTATTGGCAACCAACAGACGGTCGATGAAATCTTCTTCTTTAATACGTGCTGCGGACTTACCTTTACCACCACGACGTTGTGCTTCGTAGTCGGTCAGCGGTTGATATTTCACATAGCCCTGGTGGGACAGCGTCACAACCACATCTTCGCGGTTGATCAAATCTTCAATGTTGATATCAGAGGTATTTGCAGTGATCTCAGTACGACGTTTGTCGCCGAACTGATCGCGCATGGCAACCAGCTCTTCGGTGATCACTTCCATCAGACGTTCAGCACTGCCCAGAATGTGCAGCAACTCAGCAATCTGCTCCAGCAGCTCTTTGTATTCGTCGAGCAGTTTTTCGTGCTCAAGGCCAGTCAGTTTCTGCAAACGCAGATCCAGAATTGCCTGAGCTTGTTGCTCGGTCAGGAAATATTGACCATCACGAATACCGAATTCTGGCTCCAGCCACTCAGGGCGCGCAGCATCATCGCCTGCACGTTCCAGCATGGCAGAAACGTTGCCCAGCGCCCATGAACGGGCAATCAGGCCAGCTTTCGCTTCTGCTGCATTCGGAGAATGACGAATCAGTTCGATAATCGGGTCGATGTTCGCAAGCGCAATCGCCAGACCTTCAAGGATGTGCGCACGGTCGCGTGCTTTACGCAGTTCGAAAATAGTACGACGCGTAACGACTTCACGGCGGTGACGCACGAACGCAGAAAGAATATCTTTCAGGTTCATGATCTTCGGCTGGCCCTGGTGCAGCGCAACCATGTTGATACCGAAGGACGTTTGCAGCTGAGTCTGAGAATAAAGATTATTCAGAACCACTTCGCCCACTGCATCGCGTTTGATTTCGATAACAATGCGCATACCGTCTTTATCAGACTCATCACGCAGAGCACTGATGCCCTCAACGCGTTTGTCTTTTACCAACTCGGCGATTTTCTCAATCAGGCGTGCTTTGTTAACCTGGTATGGAATTTCGTGAACGATGATGGTTTCGCGGCCCGTTTTAGCATCAGCTTCGACTTCAGCGCGTGCGCGGATGTAAATTTTGCCACGGCCGGTGCGGTACGCTTCTTCAATGCCACGACGGCCATTGATGATTGCCGCAGTCGGGAAGTCAGGGCCTGGGATGTGTTCCATCAACCCTTCAACGGTAATATCCTCGTCTTCGATAAAGGCGAGGCAGCCGTTGATGACTTCAGTAATGTTATGAGGCGGGATGTTAGTTGCCATGCCCACTGCGATACCGGACGAACCGTTAACCAGCAGGTTAGGAATTTTGGTTGGCATAACATCAGGAATGCGCTCGGTTCCGTCATAGTTATCGACGAAATCTACCGTGTCTTTTTCGAGATCGGCCATCAGTTCGTGAGCGATTTTCGACATACGGATTTCCGTATAACGCATCGCAGCGGCGGAGTCACCGTCTACAGAACCGAAGTTACCCTGGCCATCTACCAACATGTAACGCAATGAGAATGGCTGCGCCATACGCACGATAGTGTCATAGACAGCGGTATCACCATGAGGGTGATATTTACCGATTACGTCACCAACAACACGGGCGGATTTTTTGTACGCTTTATTCCAGTCATTGCCCAATACGTTCATGGCGTAAAGTACGCGACGGTGTACCGGCTTGAGTCCATCGCGGACATCTGGCAGTGCGCGGCCGACAATAACCGACATCGCGTAATCCAGATATGAGCTCTTAAGCTCTTCCTCAATGTTGACCGGTGTAATTTCTCTGGCAAGGTCGCTCATGTATCCGCTATCCCTCTACTGTGTCCCGGATTCAAAGGTCGCAAATTATAACACAATCGCCCTACTGTGGGGAAACCAGAAGAACTACACATCTACCCTAAATAATTCGTATACTCCCGCCACGAAACGAGCAAGGAGTGAGTAGCCACATGAATGCCGAAAACCAACCGGTAATCCAGAACGTCGACCATGATGAAATCGCCAAATTCGAAGCCGTTGCCTCACGCTGGTGGGATTTAGAAGGCGAATTTAAACCTTTGCACCGTATTAACCCGTTACGCCTGGGTTATATCAGCCAGCGTGCTGGTGGGTTATTCGGTAAAACGGTGCTTGATGTTGGCTGTGGTGGCGGGATTCTGGCGGAAAGCATGGCACACGAAGGTGCCACTGTGACAGGTTTAGATATGGGGTTCGAGCCATTACAGGTCGCGAAACTTCACGCACTGGAAAGCGGAATTCAGGTGGATTACGTTCAGGAAACCGTTGAGCAGCACGCGGATAAGTTCGCCGGGAAGTATGACGTCGTCACCTGTATGGAAATGCTCGAGCACGTGCCGGATCCGAAATCGGTCGTCACTGCCTGCGCAAAATTAGTCAAACCGGGCGGCCACGTCTTTTTCTCCACACTTAACCGCAATGGCAAATCCTGGCTGATGGCGGTTGTGGGTGCGGAATACATTCTGCGCATGGTGCCAAAAGGCACGCATGATATTAAGAAATTCATCAAACCTGCTGAATTACTGGCCTGGGTTGACGAAACGCCACTGCGTGAACGCCACATCACCGGGCTGCATTACAACCCGTTGACCAACACGTTCAAACTGGCACCGGGTGTTGATGTTAACTATATGTTGCACACCGAAGCGTAAAATCAGGTTATTTAACCTGGTCAGCCTGATAGATTTTGCGCAGCATCAAGTTGCGCAATTATCCATTAAGTTTAAGAAATCAGCACTCGATCAAAAATATCATTTTTTTTGCATCCCATTGACAATTGTCACAGGCCTTATGTGACGTGGACTTAGCGAATTTCCGCTTGTCACAACCTTAAATCCGTCTCGAAATCAATACTTGTTCTCAGCCGATTAGTTACTAGAATACTCACCATATAGTGATCAAGTAATCCACAACCCCCTAGATATAGTATTCATCCACAAGGTTAGCCACTAGAGGCCAACCGTGGAGCAATGGGGCATTTTTCATTTCACGGACAGGTACAAACGCACATGAATCAGAGTCTGCTGGTTACAAAACGTGACGGTCGCACTGAGCGTATCGATCTGGATAAAATCCATCGAGTTCTGGATTGGGCCGCCGAAGGCTTGAATAACGTATCCGTATCACAGGTTGAACTGCGCTCGCACATCCAGTTTTATGACGGCATCAAAACCTCTGATATTCATGAAACCATCATCAAAGCCGCCGCAGATTTAATCTCTCGCGAAGCGCCTGATTACCAGTACCTGGCCGCACGCCTGGCCGTTTTCCATCTGCGCAAAAAAGCTTACGGTGAATTCGAACCGCCTAAACTCTATAACCATGTCGTGAAAATGGTTGAGATGGGCAAATACGATCAACATCTGCTGGAAGACTACACGGAAGAAGAGTTCAAGCAGATGGACGATTACATCGACCATGAACGCGACATGAGCTTCTCCTACGCGGCGGTTAAACAGCTCGAAGGTAAATACCTGGTTCAAAACCGTGTAACCGGTGAAATCTACGAAAGCGCCCAGTTCCTCTACATTCTGGTTGCTGCCTGCCTGTTCTCCGGCTACCCACGTGAAACCCGTCTGAGCTACGTGAAACGTTTTTACGATGCGGTTTCCTTGTTCAAAATTTCTCTGCCTACGCCGATTATGTCAGGCGTGCGCACCCCTACTCGCCAGTTCAGCTCTTGTGTCCTGATCGAGTGCGGCGACAGCCTGGACTCCATCAACGCCACTTCCAGCGCGATTGTGAAATATGTTTCCCAACGTGCGGGTATCGGTATCAACGCCGGTCGCATCCGTGCGCTGGGTAGCCCGATTCGTGGCGGTGAAGCATTCCACACCGGCTGTATCCCGTTCTATAAACACTTCCAGACCGCAGTGAAATCCTGCTCTCAGGGCGGCGTGCGTGGCGGTGCTGCGACACTGTTCTACCCAATGTGGCATCTGGAAGTTGAAAGCCTGTTAGTGCTGAAAAACAACCGTGGTGTTGAAGGCAACCGCGTCCGTCACATGGACTACGGCGTGCAAATCAACAAACTGATGTACACCCGTTTGCTCAAAGGCGAAGACATCACCCTGTTCAGCCCGTCTGACGTTCCAGGCCTGTACGACGCATTCTTTGCAGACCAGGAAAAGTTCGAACAGCTGTATACCCAATACGAAAAAGATGACAGCATCCGTAAGCAACGCGTGAAAGCCGTTGAGCTGTTCTCACTGATGATGCAAGAACGTGCTTCTACTGGCCGTATCTACATTCAGAACGTTGACCACTGCAACACCCACAGCCCGTTTGATCCGGCTATCGCGCCAGTTCGCCAGTCTAACCTGTGCCTGGAAATCGCGCTGCCGACCAAACCAATGAATGACATTAACGACGAAGACGGTGAAATTGCGCTGTGTACGCTGTCCGCATTCAACCTGGGCGCTATCAACAGCCTTGATGAGCTGGAAGAGTTAGCGATTCTGGCAGTACGCGCTCTGGATGCGCTGCTGGATTACCAGGACTACCCAATTGTTGCCGCTAAACGTGGTGCGATGGGTCGCCGTACTCTGGGTGTGGGCGTGATTAACTTCGCTTACTACCTGGCGAAGAATGGCGTTCGTTACTCCGATGGCAGCGCCAACAACCTGACGCACAAAACCTTCGAAGCTATTCAGTATTACCTGTTGAAAGCCTCGAACGAACTGGCGAAAGAGCAAGGCCCTTGCCTGTGGTTCAACGAAACCACATACGCAAAAGGCATTCTGCCAATCGACACCTATAAGAAAGACCTGGATGTGATCAGCAACGAGCCGTTGCATCTGGACTGGGAAGCGTTGCGTGAGTCAATCAAAACTCACGGCCTGCGTAACTCAACACTTTCTGCATTGATGCCGTCTGAAACCTCATCGCAGATTTCTAACGCCACCAACGGTATCGAGCCACCGCGCGGTCATATCAGCATTAAAGCATCGAAAGACGGTATCCTGCGCCAGGTTGTGCCTGATTACGAAACGCTGAAAGACAACTATGAGCTGCTGTGGGAACTGCCAAATAACGACGGTTACTTGCAATTAGTTGGTTTGATGCAGAAATTTATCGACCAGTCGATCTCTGCAAACACTAACTACGACCCAACTCGCTTCCCGTCTGGTAAAGTGCCGATGCAGCAGTTGCTCAAAGATTTGCTCACCGCCTATAAATTCGGTGTGAAAACGCTTTATTATCAGAACACCCGCGACGGTGCTGAAGATGCGCAAGACGACCTGGCACCTTCAATCCAGGACGACGGCTGCGAAAGCGGCGCATGTAAAATCTGATTTTAAGCACCCTCGCCCCAACACCACTCCGTCTTCTAATACCCTCTCCCTCACGGAGAGGGTTAGGGTGAGGGGGAAGCAAGAACAACAGGACCCCAATTAATGGCTTACACCACTTTTTCACAGACGAAAAACGATCAGCTTGCAGAACCCATGTTCTTTGGCCAGTCGGTTAACGTGGCTCGCTACGATCAGCAAAAATATGACATCTTCGAAAAGCTGATCGAAAAGCAACTTTCATTCTTCTGGCGCCCGGAAGAAGTGGACGTTTCCCGTGACCGTATTGACTATCAGGCTCTGCCGGATCACGAAAAACACATTTTCATCAGCAACCTGAAATACCAGACTCTGCTGGACTCCATTCAGGGCCGCAGCCCGAACGTGGCTCTACTGCCGCTGATCTCCATTCCGGAGCTGGAAACCTGGGTTGAAACGTGGGCGTTTTCCGAAACCATCCACTCACGCTCTTACACCCACATCATCCGTAATATCGTTAACGATCCGGCGATTGTGTTTGACGATATCGTGACTAACCAGGAAATCTTAAAGCGCGCAAAAGATATCTCCGGTTACTACGATCGTCTGATTGAGATGACCAGCTACTGGCATCTGCTGGGTGAAGGTACGCACAACGTTAACGGCAAAACCGTGACCGTGAACCTGCGAGCACTCAAGCGCCAGCTCTATTTGTGCCTGATGAGCGTGAACGCGCTGGAAGCGATTCGCTTCTATGTCAGCTTCGCTTGTTCCTTCGCATTCGCCGAGCGCGAACTGATGGAAGGCAACGCGAAAATCATCAAACTGATTGCTCGTGACGAAGCGCTGCACCTGACCGGGACTCAGCATATGCTGAACCTGATGCGCTCCGGTGAAGACGATCCTGAAATGGCGGAAATCGCCCAGGAATGCCGCCAGGAATGCTATGACCTGTTTGTACTGGCCGCCGAGCAAGAAAAAGAGTGGGCAAGCTATCTGTTCCGCGACGGTTCGATGATCGGTCTGAACAAAGATATTCTGTGCCAGTATGTTGATTACATTACCAACATCCGTATGCAGGCAGTCGGCCTGGATTTGCCATTCAAGACTCGTTCAAACCCAATCCCATGGATCAACGCATGGTTGGTTTCTGACAACGTGCAGGTCGCACCGCAAGAAGTAGAAGTGAGTTCTTATCTGGTGGGTCAGATTGATTCGAACGTTAACACCGACGATTTAAGCGATTTCCAGCTGTAAGTTATGGCTCGAATTACGCTACGAATCAGCGGAGCACAACTCCTGTGTGAAGAAGAACATCCTTCCCTGCTGGCGACTCTGGAATCTCACCAGGTCGCCGTGGAATATCAGTGCCGGGAAGGTTATTGCGGCTCCTGCCGCATCCGGCTGACGGCAGGCGAAGTGAAGTGGCTTACCGAACCGCTGGCGTTTATCCAGCCTGGTGAAATACTGCCCTGCTGCTGCCAGGCGCAGGGCGATATTGAGATAGAGATGTAAAAAAACCTCCAGCGGAGGTTTTTTATTTTCTGCAGATTACTGACCTTCCCGCGCTTTCATTTCCTGGTGATGTTTGTTTTCACCCACCATCACCACCAGCAGCAGAATCACGGCCATAATACTGCCGCCTATCATCACCATAAAGCCGCCGTCCCAGCCGAAGAAATCAACGGTATAACCCACAATGGCACTCGCGGCGACCGACCCACCGAGGTAGCCGAACAAGCCAGTGAAGCCCGCTGCCGTTCCCGCGGCTTTTTTCGGTGCCAGTTCCAGCGCGTGCAGGCCAATCAGCATCACCGGTCCGTAGATCAGGAAGCCAATCACAATCATACACGCCATATCCACACCCGGATTTCCCGGTGGGTTCAGCCAGTACACAATGGTCGCAATCGTCACCAGAATCATAAAGAACACGCCGGTTGCGCCACGGTTGCCTCTGAACACTTTGTCCGACATCCAGCCACACAGCAGCGTGCCCGGGATCCCTGCGTATTCATAAAGGAAATAAGCCCAGGATGATTTATCCAGCGCGAAGTGCTTCACTTCTTTCAAATAGGTTGGCGACCAGTCGAGAATGCCGTAACGCAGCAAGTAGACAAAAACGTTAGCAATGGCGATGTACCACAGCAGGCGGTTAGGGAAAACGTACTGCATGAAGATCTGTTTAGCCGTCAGTTCCTCTTCCGTTTTGTCGTTGTAGTCGTCCGGGTAATCGTTTTTGTACTCTTCGATTGGCGGCAAGCCGCAGGATTGCGGGGTATCGCGCATTAATGCAAAGGCAATCAGCGCCACCAGAATCGCCGCTAAGGCTGGCATATAAAGTGCCGCATGCCAGTCGTTAAACCACGCCATCCCGAGTAAGAACAGCAACGGCGGCAAGCCACCACCCACGTTATGTGCGCAGTTCCAGACAGAAACAATTCCGCCACGCTCTTTCTTAGACCACCAATGCACCATCGTGCGCCCGCACGGCGGCCAGCCCATGCCCTGGAACCAGCCGCATAAGAACAACAGCACAAACATCACTGCGATGCTTGATGTCGCCCAGGGCACAAACCCCATAAATAGCATCACGGCTGCCGCCAGAATCAAACCGGCGGGTAAGAAAACGCGTGGATTCGAGCGGTCAGAGACTGACCCCATGATGAATTTTGAAAAGCCGTAGGCGATAGAAATACCGGAAAGCGCGAATCCTAAATCCCCTCGCGAGAAACCTTGCTCAATCAAGTACGGCATCGCCAGGGTGAAGTTTTTACGCACCAGATAGTAGGCCGCATAACCGAAGAAGATCCCCATGAAGATTTGCCAGCGCAGGCGTTTATAAGTTGGATCTATGTGCTCGCTTTTCAGCCGTGGCTGATGGGCGGTAGGTTTGAAAATGCTCAGCATAAATGCCTCCGTGGCAGGTTTTATCAGGCAATGTTCTTTTGCGAGCGCATGGTAAGAATTATCCCGTCTGGTTAGTGTGAAACACCCCGCAAATTATTACATTTTTATTACAAACTATCGAAATAGTGCATGGCATCACACTTCACTTTCGATTTATGCTCGAATTTGCTCGATATCAAACATTGATAGTCTTTTCTGTGGCTGAATAGCGTTCAAGAGGTTCTTTCCAGGAGAAGCGCATGAACGCGGATAGCAAAGAAAGGGATGTCATTATTATTGGTGGAGGTGCAACGGGTGCCGGGATTGCCCGTGACTGTGCGCGACGCGGGTTACGCACGCTACTACTGGAAAGGCATGATATCGCCACCGGTGCGACAGGCCGAAACCATGGCTTACTCCACAGCGGCGCGCGATACGCCATGACCGATAGCGAGTCGGCCCGCGAGTGTATTGAAGAAAACCGCATCCTTAAACGCATTGCTCGCCACTGTATTGAGCGCACAGACGGGTTGTTTATCACCCTTCCTGAAGATGATTTAGCCTTGCAGAGCATGTTTATTGCGGCATGCCAGGACGCCGGAATCAATGCTCAACAGCTCGACCCTAAAGAAGCATTACGGATAGAACCTGCGGCCAATCCTGCGCTTATAGGTGCTGTTCGCGTGCCGGATGGAACTGTCGACCCCTTCCGCCTGACCGCCGCCAATATGCTCGATGCCAGAGAACATGGCGCAGAAATTCTTACCGGGCAGGAAGTTACCGGGTTGATTCGCCAGGGGACTCGCGTTACGGGTGTCAGGGTCTACAACCACCAGAGCCATCAACACCACGATTTATATGCAAATATCGTCGTCAATGCTGCCGGGATCTGGGGGCAGCGTATCGCTGAATATGCTGATTTAAGTATTCGCATGCTGCCTGCAAAAGGCTCGTTACTGATCCTGGGCCACCGCATCAACAATATGGTGATCAACCGCTGCCGCAAACCTGCTGATGCCGATATTCTGGTGCCCGGCGATACCATTTCGCTGATTGGTACCACGTCAACACCTGTTGAGTACGACCAAATCGACAATATGCGCGTCACGCCGCAAGAGGTCGATATCCTTATTCGTGAAGGATCTAAACTTGCGCCCAAACTTGCAGCCACCCGCATTTTGCGTGCCTACGCTGGCGTTCGCCCACTGGTTGCCAGCGATAACGATCCGACCGGACGCAACGCCAGCCGGGGGATCGTATTAATGGATCACGCAAAGCGTGACGGAATGGACGGCTTTATCACCATCACTGGCGGCAAACTCATGACCTACCGCC
Source organism: Buttiauxella brennerae ATCC 51605 (assembly GCF_001654925.1). Taxonomy (GTDB): domain Bacteria; phylum Pseudomonadota; class Gammaproteobacteria; order Enterobacterales; family Enterobacteriaceae; genus Buttiauxella; species Buttiauxella brennerae. Next base: position 439,890 of record NZ_LXER01000006.1, on the reverse strand, counting down.
TGATGGCTGAATGGGCCACCAATGCGGTGTGCGAAAAACTCGGTCATTCCAGCCCCTGCACCACAGCAACCGTCCCGCTTCCTGGTTCAGGAAGCTCGCAAGAAGAGACACTCAGTAAAGTCATTTCCCTGCCGCCAACCATCCGCCGCTCTGCTGTCTGGCGCCACGGCGATCGTGCCGAACAACTTCTGGCTGGCGACCGCCTGAGCAACAGCCTGGTTTGCGAATGTGAAGCGGTAACGGCCGGTGAAGTTCGCTACGCGGTCAATAAACTGACTGTCATCAATCTTGGCGATTTACGCCGCCGCACTCGCGTGGGTATGGGCACCTGCCAGGGTGAGTTATGCGCCTGTCGCGCCGCCGGTTTATTACAACGTTTTGGCACGTCATCGCCTGCGCAATCGCTCGACCAGTTATCGCTTTTTCTCAATGAACGCTGGAAAGGGATCCGCCCCATCGCCTGGGACGATGCGCTCAGGGAAAGCGAATTTACCGCCTGGGTGTACCAGGGGTTGTGCGGGCTAAAAAAAGGAACACCACAATGAAATTCGACAGCCTGATTATTGGCGGTGGACTCGCCGGACTGGTGTGCGGTATCCGTCTGGCGGAAGCGGGCCTGCATTGCGCTATCGTCAGTCGCGGGCAAAGCGCACTGCATTTTTCGTCCGGATCGCTGGATTTACTGGCAGAGCTGCCCGATGGCAGCCCGGTAAACTCCCCCCTGGATGCACTGGCAGCATTAAAATTGCAGGCACCAGAACACCCTTATAGTCTGATGGGGGCGCAAAACGTACAGCGTTTCGCGATGGAGAGTGAAGCGTTGCTGGCCCGTTGCCATATCACGCTCACGGGCAGCTATAAGCAGAACCACCAGCGTATTACGCCGCTTGGAATTGAACGTGCAACGTGGCTTAGCCCAATGGAAATCCCCGTAGCCCCCCTTCCGTGGAAACACATCACGGTAGTCGGTATTGCCGGTTTTCTCGATTTTCAGCCAGAACTTGTCGCGGGTTCACTGGCAGAAAACCACATCAATGTGAAAACCGCGGAACTGACGCTTCCCGCACTGGACACGTTACGCAATAACCCCAGCGAGTTCCGCGCCGCCAATATCGCCCGCGTACTGGATATGCCAGAACAGCAACGCCTGCTTATTGATGAGCTTAAAACGCTGGCGCATGACACTGATGCCCTGTTCCTTCCGGCATGCCTCGGGAGTGAAGATGATAAAGCCTGGCAGGCGATAAGCCGTGAATTACCCTGCCCGCTTCGCCTGTTACCCACACTTCCACCTTCGGTGCTCGGTATGCGGTTGTATCACCAGTTGCGCCGCCGTTTTCAGCAACTCAACGGGATAATGATGCCCGGCGATGCCGTGGTGAGGACGGAAACACAGCAGCAAAATATTAGTGCGATTTTCACCCGCAACCACGCAGAAGTCCCGCTGCGGGCAAACCATTATGTCCTCGCCAGCGGCAGCTTTTTCAGTAACGGCCTTGAGGCAAAATTCAGCGGTATACGCGAACCCGTTTTTGACCTCGATATCTGCGCCCCAGCCGAGCGTGAAGCGTGGTGCAAAGAGGACTTTTTCAGCCCGCAGCCGTATTTGCAGGCAGGCGTTGCCGTTGATAAACATTTCCACCCCGCCCGCGCCGGGCAACTTATCGAAAACCTTTATGCCATCGGTTCGGTACTAGCCGGGTTCGACCCGCTGCAACAAGGTTGTGGCGCGGGTGTGTCAATGACTGGTGCGCTGCATGTCGCACAACGCATTCTTGAATCGCAGGGGGCGGCCCATGAATCTGTTTGATGAAACCAGTTTTGAAAACTGCATTAAATGCACTGTCTGCACTACTGTCTGCCCGGTCAGCCGGGTTAACCCGGACTACCCCGGTCCTAAGCAGTCCGGGCCTGATGGAGAGCGCCTGCGCCTGAAAGATGCTGCACTTTATGACGACGCCCTTAAATTTTGCACTAACTGCAAACGCTGCGAGGTCGCCTGCCCGTCTGATGTGAAAATTGGCGATATTATCCAGCGTGCTAAAGCGCGTTATGGCAAAACACCCTTTAAATTAAGAGATGCCATTCTCAGCCATACCGATTTGATGGGCACGCTTTCGACGCCGTTTGCACCGCTGGTGAACACCGCGACATCTCTTATGCCGGTGCGAAACTTGCTTGATAAAACGCTCGGCATCGACAGCCACCGCGCATTACCGAAATACTCCTCGGGAACATTTCGTCAGTGGTATCGCAAACATGCCACAGCGCAAAAATCCTTTGCTGAGCAAGTGGCGTTTTTCCACGGTTGCTATGTGAATTACAACCACCCGCAGCTGGGCAAAGATCTGGTGAGCGTCATGAATGCCATGGGCTTTGGCGTACAGCTGCTGGAACGTGAAAAGTGCTGCGGCGTACCCTTAATTGCTAACGGTTTTATCGACAAAGCGAAAAAGCAGGCAGCAATTAACGCGGCTTCTTTGGGCAAAGCCGTACTCGAGCAAGGGCTGCCGGTTATCGCGACGTCCTCCACCTGCACGTTTACATTGCGCGATGAATACCCGCAGGTGTTGGATATCGACACGCGCCCAATGCGTGACCACATTGAACTGGCAACTCGCTTTATCTGGAAGCAGCTCGAAGACGGGCGGGAGTTGAAACTGAAAGCGTTACCGCTGCGTATTGCTTACCACACGCCATGTCATATGGAGAAAATGGGCTGGTCACTCTACACGCTGGATCTACTGCGGCGCTTGCCGGGTGTGGAGCTGGTTATGCTGGAATCCCAGTGCTGTGGAATTGCAGGCACGTACGGGTTTAAAAAGGAAAACTATCAATTTTCACAAAGCATTGGCGCACCGTTATTCCAGCAGATTGAGGAGAGCGGCGTCGATTTGGTGGTCACAGATTGTGAAACCTGTAAATGGCAGATTGAGATGTCCACCAGTAAGAAATGCGAGCACCCGATTACGCTTTTGGCTCGGGCACTCGCATAGTTTTTAGATTTCTAGTGAGTCGACAACATTCACCCAGCCATGCTCAGCGGCGACATCCCAGCCGTTGAGCCAGCGGCGCAGCATGTTGAGGGCCATCATCGCGCAGACTTCCTGGCGTGTACGCAGGGCATAGCGGGTAACGTTGAATTTCACTTGCAGGCCATAAGTCCCTTTTGGCGTGTGCAATGCGAAATGAAGATGCTCGTCATCAAGACTCCCCACCACCAGCGCCAGAGCACTACCCGCCTGCAGCGCGAAGGTTTTTGCACGCTCAGTTATCTGCTGCAGTGTTTCAGGGCGTGCGGAAAGCACTTCACTATTACCCAGTGGCGCTTGCGCACTGGCGAGTTGCAGGCACAGCAGCCCGGCGGTGAATTGTTCACTGACGGCAATATTGAGTGACTGTTCGCGCAGGTGTTCCGCTAACTGTGCAGGTAAACCCTCGGTGCCCTCAAAAATTGCGCTTTCTCCCGCCACACGTTGCACTTGCGGCCAGACAGCTTCCATTGCCGCCCGCTGAGTGGCAGGACCGGTCAGTTTCAGCTCGATAATCGGCATGGATGAGCGATAGCCCATCACCGCGCCTTCGGGTAATGACAGCGGTTCAAGGCTTTGCGCCAACTCGCTTTCAGAACGCCCGAAGGTCGTCAGGCGCAGGCAAACTGGCGGCTCAGGCAACACAAAACGCTCACGCAGGCGCGGCATGATTTGTTGATCAACCATCACTTTAAATTCGGAAGGAACGCCTGGGGTGAAGAACATCAGGCAGCGGTTGAGTTGCAGAGCAAACCCGCATGCGGTACCGACTGGGTTATCGACCATTTCGCTGGTTGCCGGAATAAGCGCTTGTTTGCGGTTGCTCGGTGCCATTTCACGCCCGCGTTCGGCAAAGAAACGTTCCATATGCTCAAGCCATTGCTGGTGCATAACCAGCTCCACGCCTGCAGCAGTAGCGGCGGCCTGCGCACTGAGGTCATCGCTGGTTGGCCCAAGGCCACCGTTCACAATCAGGACATCAGCATGTTCGCTGCGCTCTTTGAGCACCGCGATTAAATCGTCAAGACTGTCGCCCACCGTGTTACGGCGCGACATCGGTAAACCCTGGTTAAAAAAGTAATCAGCAAGCCAGGCTGCGTTGGTATCAATAATTTGACCATGCAGCACTTCGTCGCCGGTAGACAGCATTTCCACTTTTATCATTGTTGCGCTCCGCGGGAAGATAACGGTTCACAATATCGCAAATTAATTTGAGGATTACCAAAAAGATAATCCTCAAAGGATTTCGTGTTGCAGGAAGGCGGCAAAGCCGTAAGTCTCTGGAAGCATAGATAACTATGCGACCAGGGCGCGCAGCAGCAGCCAACGCCCCTGCAACGCGAAAGACGAAGAGGATTTAGAAACCAGCGGAAACGCCGACGTATGGACCGTCTGCAATAGCGTTATCACCGTCGCCATCTTTACCGTTAACACCGATATAGCGATAACCGGCTTCAACAGTGATTGGGCGAATGATCGTCCAACGAGCACCCGCACTGGCTTCCTGGTAATCTTTCACACCGCTGGAAAGAGAATCTGGAGAGTAGTAGTAATCACCAAATATGGAGAAGCTATCGAAAATCTTCCAGCTCAGACCACCACCCACTGCCAACGCATAACCTTCATCAGCATCTTTCGGATTCAGGTAAACCGCACGGCCGCCCACAGTGCCCATAAATGGCCCTAATGGCACATTCAGACCAAGTCCCAAACCTGCGGTATCACCGTCGTCATCGTTATGGGCGTAGTTGCCGTTCATGGTCAGACCGGCAGAATCCTGGCCAAAACCTACCGCGATATTTGTATATTTCTCACCTGCCTGGCCGCTAACGCTGATAGCGCTTGCTGATGCAGATACGAGTGCTAAACCAGCAACACTGGCCAAAAGTAATTTGTTCATGCTTTCAATCCTGAGCAGAAAAAGGGATGTCCCTGAAAAAACGCCGATTTTACAGCCAGGGAGCAGGTAATCAATGCGTTAGAAATGCTTTTCTTCATTCGTTTGTAAGAAAATGAAAAAAACTGCCATTGTCAGGACGATGTTCATTAACTGCAGCGATAGAAAGTACCAAATAGCTGGGCGCTAATTATACCCTTATAAATAGAGGTGTAATTTCTTTGCGATATTACCGCTGCATACATTGATAAATGGAGATAACAAGGAGTAAGAAAGGATTAACAACTGCATCCGGTGCTCCCGTAGCCCACAATAATAATGTTGCAACCGTGGGCCCACGTGGCCCAATGCTGCTACAGGACGTTTGGTTTTTAGAAAAGCTGGCCCATTTCGATCGTGAAGTCATTCCAGAGCGTCGCATGCACGCCAAAGGCTCTGGCGCCTTTGGTACGTTCACCGCCACCCACGATATTACGAAATACACCCGTGCAAAAATTTTCTCAGAGCCTGGAAAAAAACCGACCTGTTCCTGCGTTTTTCAACGGTTGCTGGTGAGCGCGGCGCCGCCGACGCTGAACGTGATATTCGCGGTTTTGGTAGCTACACATTTAGTTTTATCAATAGTGACAATCAGCGATTCTGGGTGAAATTCCACCTGAAAACTCAGCAAGAAATTACCAACTTAATGGACGATGAAGCCGCTGCGATTATTGCCAATGATCGTGAAAGCTCTCAGCGTGATTTGTTTGATGCCATTGAAGGAGGCAATTTCCCGCGCTGGAAATTGTTCGTGCAAATTATGCCGGAAGCGGAAGCCTCACAGACGCCATATAACCCGTTTGATTTGACCAAAATCTGGCCACATGGCGATTATCCCCTGATTGAAGTAGGCGAGCTGGAGTTAAACCGTAACCCAGATAACTATTTTGCCGACGTTGAGCAAGTGGCAATGTCTCCGGCAAACGTTGTGCCGGGCATCAGTTTCTCTCCAGACCGCATGTTGCAGGGCCGCCTGTTCTCATACGGCGACGCGCATCGCTACCGTTTAGGCGTTAACCATCACCAAATCCCGGTTAATGCACCAAAATGCCCGTTCCATAATTATCATCGTGATGGTGCGATGCGCGTTGATGGCAACAGCAGCAATAGCGTGACGTATGAGCCAAATAGCTTCAATGTGTTCCAGGAGCAGCCTGATTTCAGCGAACCACCGTTAAGTATCGAAGGTGCGGCGGACCACTGGAATCATCGTGAAGATACTGACTATTTCTCTCAGCCACGCGCCCTGTATAACCTGCTGAGTGCTGCAGAACATCAACGCATGTTTAACCGTATCGCCGGTGATATGAAAGATGTTCCGGAGTTTATTCAGGAGCGTCAGATTGCCCTGTTTCGCGAGGTGCACCCGGAATATGGCGCAGGCATTGCGGCGGCGTTGAAAGCCTTGAAATAACGTTGTAATAGAGAAAGTGGTGGATGAGGTTTATCCACCACTTAATTTCACTCTCACCAATAATCCCCCCGATGGCGAACGTAGTAATTCAGGCCGCGTGCGATGGTAACGGGCAATATCGCTGACCAGTGCCAGCCCAATGCCCGCACCACTTTGTTCGGCGCTGTTATCTAACCGATGGAATGGCATCAGCGCGTGGCGCACTTGCCCGCTTTCAATTCCAGGACCGTTGTCTTCTATTTCAAGCCAGACAATTTGCGCTTCATCACAACTCACCCGAATGGTGACGATACCGTTTTCAGGTGTGTATTTCAGGGCGTTATCCAGCAGGTTCATGCACATCTCCCCCAGCAGGACAGGCTCACCGGTTATCCATGCAACAGGTAATCCTTCATAACCGAGATCGATATTTTTGCTTCGCGCCTGCGCCATGCTCGAGAAACAACACGCCTGGGCGATTTTCACTAAATCAACCGCCTCTATCGCCTGCCCTTCTGTCTGGTCAAGTCGGCTTAAGCGCGAAAGCTGTAATAAGCGTTCGGTCAAATGGATGGTGTTATCCAGCGTGGTTTGCATCGCCAGCAGGCTTTCGCGCCACTGCATCGGGTCAGGGCTACTGAGTGCCACAGAAGCCTGGGTTTTCAGCACTGTGAGCGGCGTCCGTAGCTGGTGTGAAGCATCGGCACTGAATCGCGCTTGCCTGGCCAGCACACTGCGCAGGCGGTCGATATAACGGTTAAAAGAGACAATCAACAAACGGGTTTCCGACCACGGCAATAGATCAGGCAACGGGGTGAGATCGCCAGAACCACGGCGCACCATCAGCACTGAAAGCTGGCGCATCGGTTTAAGCACTCGTCTTAAAAGTAAATACGCCAGCGTCAGCGTCAGTAAAACCAGCCCCCCTTGAGTCAGCGTTGAAGAGATGAGCAACCGCACCGCCAGGTAGCGCCGCGACTGTATAGTTTCGGCCACGATAATTTGCGCCATGCCATTAACCCCGCCTTCATTGACGGGTTGCAGCAGGCGAGCAACGCGAATGCTTTGCCCCTGATACGTCGCGTTATAAAACCAGGCCAGAGCCGGATAAAGCTCAGTACCTGGTGTGTTTGCAGGCATGTCGGGTAAGTCGTCGTAACCCGAAATCACTTTGCCCTGCGTGTCGGTAACTTTGTAATACAGCCGGTCGTTCATGTTGCGCTCGAAGCTGTCGAGCACCACCCACGGAACATCAACAGCCAATTTCCCGTCATGCACGACGAGCTGTTCTGCCACAGTTCGCGTCGAAGCAAGTAATGTGCGGTCGTAGGCCTGAGTTGCGGCATTCATCGCACTCAAATAGCTGCTAACCGCAGAAAACCCCCAAAGAATAAATAACGGTAAACCAAGAAAGAGAAGTAATTGTCCAAAGAGTGATTTCGGTTTAAAGGTGCGCATCGCAGCACTCCAGCACATACCCCAACCCACGTAGTGTCGTGATCTGCACATTGCTGGTGGCCAGTTTTTTGCGTAGCCGATGAATATAGAGTTCAATACTTTCCGGGCTGGCATCGTCGCTAAGACTAAAGACTTGTTCAAAAAGTTGCTGCTTGGGCACCGGGCGTGTGCGGCGATACATCAGCACCGTCAGGATTGCGTGCTCGCGGGGCGTTAACGCCAGCGGTTTATTTTCCAGTAAGAAATAACCGTCATCGTGAAAAGCGAGTTGCCCGAGCTGTTGCTGCTCATGAATTTGCCCTTCACTGCGCCGTACCAGCGCCCGTAACCGGGCATCCAGTTCTTCCAGTTCAAAAGGCTTTGGCAAATAATCATCTGCCCCGGTATTCAGCCCTTTCACCCGGTCATTTACCGTGCTGCGCGCCGTTAGCAACAGAACGGGAACTGTTTGTCCGCGCTTGCGTAAGCGCTGCAACACTTCAAGACCATCCATTCTCGGCATGCCAATATCCATCACCACGACCGCATAACGTTCGTTTTGTAATAGATGGTCGGCTGCCTGCCCGTCAAACACGCAATCCACCGCAAAGCCCGCTTGTATCAGGGCTTTCTCCAGCCAGTGAGCCAGCTCACGGTTATCTTCAGCCAGTAAGAGACGCATATCACATCCTGTAAAATTTCGGCACGAATGAAAGGTAAATGAAAGGTTAATGACTTAACAATCACGCAACCGAGCTACTGCAAGGCGGCTCACATAATGAGAAACATCTACCGGTTTAACGTGAGGATGAAAATGAAACGTACCCTGCTCTCTGCCCTTACCGCTTCGGCCCTTTTATTGACCGCTTTTAGTTCACTGGCAGCAGAAGTCCCTTCCCGTACTGAATGTATCGCCCCGGCGAAACCTGGCGGCGGTTTTGACCTGACCTGCAAACTGATTCAGGTCAGCCTGCAAGAAACCGGCGTGCTGGAAAAACCGATGCGTGTGACCTACATGCCCGGTGGCGTTGGCGCCGTTGCCTATAACGCTATCGTTGCGCAGCGCCCTGCGGAAGCAGGCACTGTTGTTGCCTTTTCCGGCGGCTCACTGCTAAACCTGTCGCAGGGTAAATTTGGCCGCTATGGCGTGGATGACGTGCGCTGGCTGGCAAGTGTGGGCACCGACTACGGCATGATTGCCGTGCGTGCTGATTCACCATGGAAAGATTTGAAATCCCTGCTCGCCGCGATGGAAAAAGACCCTAATAGCGTGGTGATTGGTGCGGGTGCTTCTATCGGCAGCCAGGACTGGATGAAGACGGCGTTGCTGGCGAAAAAAGCCAATGTTGACCCACACAAAATGCGTTATGTCGCCTTCGAAGGCGGTGGTGAACCGGTGACCGCGCTGATGGGCAACCACGTGCAGGCGGTGTCTGGCGATCTGAGCGAAATGGTGCCGTATCTCAAAGGTGACAAGCTGCGCGTGCTGGCGGTGTTTGCCAATGATCGCCTGCCGGGTGAACTGGCGCAAATCCCAACGGCTAAAGAACAAGGTTTTGACCTGGTATGGCCGATTATTCGTGGCTTCTACGTTGGCCCGAAAGTGAGTGATGCGGAATACCAGTGGTGGGTGGATACCTTTACCAAACTCCAGCAAACCGAAAATTTCAAAAAGCAACGTGACTTGCGCGGCCTGTTTGAGTTCAACATGTCAGGTAAAGAGCTTGATGAATACGTGAAGAAACAGGTCACAGGCTATCGTGAACAGGCCAAAGCATTCGGTCTTGCGAAGTAATCGGAGGCGATGATGAGTGATCGTATTTTTGCCGGTATCTGGATTGCGTTGTGTATTGCCGGCCTGTTTATCGGCTGGCAAATCCAGAGCGAATATAGCTATGAACCCGTAGGGCCGCGCCCGTTTCCTGTCGCCATTATTGGTCTGATGTTGGTGTGCTCAGTGTTGCTGCTTCTGCGCCACCCAGACGTAGTGGAGTGGCCGCATCGCCAGACGCTGCAACGGTTGCTGATTATGGTTATCGCGCTGGCGCTCTACGCATGGGCATTTGAATGGCTTGGCTTCCCGCTGGCAACCACGCTCCTCACCGCCTGTGTCGGTTTGTTGTTTGGTGCGACCATTCCGGCGGCATTAATTTCCGGCGTGGTCATGGGCGGAGTGTTGTTCTACTCCTTTGACCGCCTGCTGGATGTGACGCTGCCACTCGGTGTCTGGCTGAACTGACCTACGATCTAGCCCCTTTAGATTTCGAGGTGCAGGAAGGCGGCAAACTCAGGTATCCCCAGGAGCTTACTAAAGTAAGTGACTGGGGTGCGTGAGTGCAGCCAACGCATCTGCAATTTGAAAGATTACGGGGCGAACGGAGTACTTATGGATACCTGGTTCTATTTATCACAAGGTTTTGCCGTTGCGCTGACGCCGGAAAACCTGATGATTGCCCTGATTGGCTGCTTTGTTGGCACCATTGTTGGGCTGCTGCCGGGCCTCGGCCCGATTAACGGTGTAGCAATATTATTGCCATTAGCCTTTGCTCTGAAACTGCCGCCAGAATCGGCGCTTATCCTGCTGGCAACGGTTTATATCGGCTGTGAATACGGGGGGCGTATCTCGTCGATACTGCTCAACGTACCGGGAGATGCCGCCGCGATTATGACTGCGCTCGACGGCTATCCCATGGCGAAGCAGGGTCGTGGTGGTGTGGCATTGTCGATTTCCGCCGTCAGCTCGTTTATCGGCTCACTGCTGGCAATCATCGGAATTATTCTTTTTGCCCCTGCACTGGCGCAGTGGTCACTGGCGTTTGGGCCAGCCGAATACTTCGCCTTAATGGTTTTTGCCATCGCCTGCCTCGGCAGCATGATGGCGCAAAATCCGCTGAAATCTTTCCTTGCAGCGTTGATTGGCCTGGGTCTTGCCACCGTCGGAGTAGATGCCAACACCGGGGTTTATCGCTTCACTTTTGATAGCGTTCATCTCTCCGACGGTGTGCAATTTATCGTGGTCGTGATTGGTTTGTTCTCGGTTTCAGAGATTTTGCTGATGCTGGAAAGCACCAGCAGCGGGCAAGTGCTGGTGCGCAAAACCGGGCGCATGATGTTCAGCATGAAAGAGGCCGCACACTGTACCGGGGCCACGTTACGCTCCTCGGTGATCGGTTTCTTTGTCGGGATTTTGCCGGGTGCGGGGGCCACCATCGCCAGCGCGATTGCCTATATGACCGAGAAGAAGATCAGCGGCAATAGCGACACGTTTGGTAAAGGTGATATTCGCGGCGTCGCCGCACCGGAAGCGGCAAACAACGCTTCTGCCTGCGGCTCGTTTATTCCGATGTTAACGCTTGGTGTGCCGGGGTCGGGCACCACCGCAGTGATGATGGGCGCGCTGACGCTGTATAACATTACGCCGGGGCCTGCGATGTTTACCGAGCAGCCGGATATCGTCTGGGGGCTGATTGCTTCGCTGCTGATTGCCAACGTGATGCTGCTTATTATGAACATCCCGTTAATCGGCTTCTTTACCAAAATGCTGAGTATTCCGTTGTGGTTCCTGGTGCCCACTATTGCCGCCGTTTCTGCGGTTGGCGTGTATGCCGTACACAGCACGACGTTTGACTTGTTGTTGATGGTTGGGTTGGGTGTGCTGGGTTACATCCTGCGTAAAATGCACTTCCCGATGTCACCATTAATTTTGGGCTTCGTGCTGGGTGAAATGCTCGAGCAAAACCTGCGCCGGGCACTGTCTATCAGCAATGGCGGCCTGAGCATTCTGTGGGAAAGTGGTGTGGCAAAAGGGCTGTTGATTATGGCGATTGTGGTCATCGTTGTGCCGCCGGTTCTGCGTTTGATTCGTCGCCAGCGGAAGCCCGCAGTGGACCTGGGTTAATATGCGGTAAAAAGCGGGTGGCTTTAATTAGCCACCCGCTCTATCCATAACTTTAACTGCACCCGCGAAATCTTAATCCCGCCCTGCCTGAGTTCATCAGGCAAACGCAACCAACGAACCGGCTGCTGGAAACGCGCCACTTTGCCCTGTAGCCATTCGGCGAGCAGTGAGAGATCTAAACTCTCATCGGCTTCCACGACTGCAACCGGGCGCTGACCAAATTCAGCATCATCAACGGGCACGACAAACGCCTGCTTAACCGCAGGGTGAGTCACAATTACACGCTCAACTTCTTCGGGTTGGATCCCTTCCCCGCCGCTGAAAAACAGGTTATCAAGGCGGCCAAGAATCGTCAGGCGCTTGCCCGTAAGAACACCACGATCGCGAGTGGCAAACCAGCCCTGAGAATTAACCAGCGGCTCGACTTTCCCGGTTTTCCAGTAACCCGCCGCCAGGCTGCTTGCACGGATCCAGACTTCTTCATCGACCACTTTTACTTCGCGACCGGGGAGCGCTTCACCTACATCCGGCAGGCCGTCGGCACGTTTCGCACACACCGTCGAAGCCAGCTCCGTTAACCCGTAACCACACCAGCAATTGATGCCTTTCTCCTGCGCCGCCTGTGTTAGTTCAACGGGTATCGCCGCACCGCCCAGCAACACTTCATGCAGCGTTAACGGTTGTTCTTGTTCCAGCAAACGCCAGAGCTGAGTCGGCACCAGTGACGCATGCGTACAGCCTTGCAGTGCATGGCTTAACGGGTGTAAATCGCGCACCACCATGCAACCACCTGCCAGTAACCAGCGCCACAAAATGCCCTGGCCGGAGACATGGAACAAAGGCAGTGATAACAGCCAGCTGTCGCTCGCACCGTAGCTCATTACCGCCAGCACACCTGCGGCACTGGCAAGATGGGCATCACCGGTATGAACGGCTGCTTTGGGTAAACCGGTGGAGCCAGAGGTCAGCGTCATCGACGTTAATCGCGACGGTTGCCAGTCAACCTGAAAGCCAGAGCCTTCCGTCATCGCCAACGAATTGATGCCAGTAACGGTAAGCGGATCACCAAATGTTAGCGCATGGCTGATGGTCAAATCGGGCAAAAGCTGTTCCAGCAAAGCGCCCGGCAACTGCGGGTTGAGCGGTAAAATACGCGCCCCGCACTGTAATAATGCGAGATACGCTAACACCATTTCGGGGCAGTTTTTCGAACGCAGCACCACGCCTTGCCCTTCCCACACGCCCTGGTGATGGAAACCACCTGCCAGCGCATCAATACGCTGGCATAGTTCGCGCCACGTAAGGCTCTCGTCACCCAGTGTTAATGCGGGTTCGGCACTACGAATCTGTGCCCAGTGCTGCCAGGGGAAATCTTGAAAACTCATAGCACTTGCTCAAGGGATTCCAGTGACCAGCACGGTAACGGACTGCCTGGCCATTCGCGCACCAGTTGAGCCTGCATCAACGATAGCGTATCAAGGCCCGGCAGCGTTTGCGGCGTCAGCCATGCCGCAATACGCGCAAGCTGTGTCAAACCCAGGCTGGACTCAATGGATGAGCTGATCACCGCCGTCAAACCCAGAGCATGAGCTTGTTCCACCTGCAGGCGAACTTTTGCCAGGCTACCGGTGAGCGTTGGTTTAATCACCACCGCACTCAAACCCGGTTCGGCAGCGAACTCAAAATCTGGCTCGCGCAGACTTTCATCCCATGCGATGGCGATACCGGTTTCACCGGCAAACTCACGAGATTGCTCACGGGTTTTGCACGGTTCTTCGATAAACGCGATGCGCGGGCGAAAGTCCGGGTTAACGTATTTGGCGAACTGCTGTGCTTTGAGCGGTGTCCATGCACGGTTGGCATCAAGGCGCAGACGCAAATCGGGCATCGCTTCCAGCAGAAGGTTGACCACCATGCCGTCGCGCACCGCTTCATACAAACCCACTTTCACCTTGGCGATTTTCTCGCCGGGAATAGCCTCTAGCATGGCAAACAGTTCATCAGGGTCGCCAGTACACAACGGGGCTGCACGGTAATCCGCAGCCTGCGGTAATTCGCCACTGATTTCAGCCAGCGCACAACTCAGGCCAAATGCCACGGATGGCATTTCAGGCAATTCAGTTTGCGCACCCGTTTGCCAGGCTTGCAGCCAGGTTTGTGCAACGCTCAAAGCATCATCGACGGTTTCTGTGCTAAAACCGGGCAACGGAGAGATCTCACCCAAGCCCTGTTTTCCACCGTCAGTCAGACGAACCAGCAGCCCATCACGTGTTTTCAGGCGCCGCTCGCGCAGCACCACTCCCGCATCCATCGGCACCTGAAAGCGCCACAGTTCGACGCTGCGCATTACGGGTTCCGTTTAAATTTGCTGAAGTCAGGCTGGCGTTTTTGGTTGAACGCGTTGCGGCCTTCCTGACCCTCTTCGGTCATGTAGAACAGCATCGTGGCGTTACCCGCCAGTTCCTGCAAACCGGCCTGGCCGTCGCAATCGGCATTCAGCGCGGCTTTCAGGCAGCGCAGTGCCATCGGGCTGTTTTGCAGCATTTCGCGGCACCAGCGCACGGTCTCTTTTTCAAGATCGGCATTTGGCACAACGGTATTCACCAGACCCATATCCAACGCTTCTTTCGCATCGTACTGGCGGCACAGGAACCAAATTTCACGCGCTTTTTTCTGGCCGACAATACGCGCCATATAAGAAGCACCCCAGCCACCGTCGAACGAACCCACTTTAGGGCCAGTCTGACCGAAGACGGCGTTTTCAGCAGCGATAGTCAGGTCACACATCATATGCAGCACGTGGCCGCCGCCGATGGAGAAACCCGCCACCATTGCCACCACAGGCTTTGGACAGGTACGAATCTGACGCTGGAAATCCAGCACATTCAGGTGATGGGTGCCGCTTGCATCCTGGTAGCCGCCGTAGTCGCCACGCACTTTCTGGTCACCGCCTGCGCAGAAGGCTTTATCGCCTTCGCCAGTCAGAATGACAGTGCCGATATTGTCGTCATAACGGGCGTCAGCCAGCGCGTTAATCATCTCTTTCACCGTCAACGGGCGGAATGCGTTACGCACTTCCGGACGGTTGATGGTGATTTTAGCGATACCGTCAGCCGATTTGTGATAACGGATATCGGTGTAACCTTCCGAGCAATCCTGCCATTCAACCGGCGCGTAAAGCATTTCTTCATCTGGATAAATCATGGTGTTTCCTCGATAAGTTTTCGCAATAAAGGGGACAGACAGGTGCTAAATTCACCAGGATTTTCCCGGTGCGCGTTGTGGCCTGCGCCAGTAATAAGGTGCGGTGATAAGCCTAAGCTTTGCGCTATGGCCCGGAATTTCTCATCCCGCTCACCACAAAAATAGTAAAACGGCAGCGGCAATTGTTTCAGCACTGTCCGTAAATCCGGCTGGTTGCCCAATGATGTCGCCATGAGCATGGCGGCAAGGCTTACCGCATTATTCTCACAACGAACAGCGACTAACGCATCACGTTGCTGATTGTTTAACGTCTGAAAAACGGCCTGTTGATACCAGTCGTTGAGCACATTTTTTAATGGTTCATTCAGCAGACGCTGCGCCCAACGGTGGTCGTTGACTTGCCTTTCACGGCGGGAGTTTTCATCAACAAGACCAGGATGACTCCCCTCAACCACCAGTCCGCATAAACCGGTATTATCCCCCTGACAAGCATGGTACATCCCCACACGCCCGCCAAGTGAATAGCCAATCAACCAGTAATTAAGGATGTTGTAACTAAGCAGTGTGGCGCGTAGCAGTTTATCAACTTGTGCAAAGCTATCTGCCGTTATATCGGCTGATTTGCCGTGCCCGGGCAAATCGATGCGCAGTTGCGGCCAGTCGTTAAAGTGCCCGCTGACGTCTTCCCACTCCTGCTGGCTGCCTAAAAAACCGTGCAGCCAGACCAGACACGGCAAGTTTGCATCGCGCCCTTCACGATAAACCGCATGCAGAATCATGCCAGGCTAACCTGCGCCAGCAAGTGTTGCAGGGTTTGCGCACCATCAGTTTCAGGCACATTCAGTTCGATGATCGTCGCATGTGGTTGTCGCCAGGCTTTGCTGACCGCGTTATACAGCTCGTCCCAGCAAGTCGGGTTGCCGTACTCGAGGCCAAACATCGCCGCCGCATGGGAAAAATTAACGTTTTGCGGCATGGTGTAGAAACGCTCGCGTTCGGTTGCAGGGGTTGGCAACAGCGAGAAAATTTGCCCGCCATTGTTATTCACGATCAGCAAAACAAACGGCGCAGAAACCTGGCGTAACAGGGCAAGAGAGTTGATGTCATAAAGTGCAGAAAGATCACCCACAATCGCCAGCGTCGGACGGGCGGTGGCGCGTTGTACGCCAGCCGCGGTAGAAAGCAAACCGTCGATACCGCTGGCCCCTCGGTTGCTAAACACCGGGTAACCCGCAGGCAACTGCGCGAAAGAATCCACCAGGCGAACGATCAGGCTGTTGCCAACAAACAGCTGCCCGGCATCAGGTAACAATTCCGGTAAACGGGCAGCCACTTGCGCTTCGCCAAATTCGGTCGTGCCCTTTTTCACCGCCTGCTGTGCAATTTTCGCCAGTGTGGTTAATTTCTCATCCCAGGCAATGCGTTTTTCCGCCGGATGCAGCTCCAGCCACTGCGAGATATCGCAGGACAAACGACGGCCACGATGATTGGCGGGGTCCAGTCTGCCGGGCAGGTTATCCACCAGCCAGTACTCTTCCGGCTCGCATGTCGCCTGCCATTGCAGAACGCGTTTTCCTGTCAGGCTGCTGCCAAACTGGATAATAATTTGTGCTTCGGCAAGCTCGTCGACCGCCCGGCTATTGCCCAGCCATAAGTCAGCACAAGGCAGCGGTTGTCCGGTTTGCGATAACACATCGCCAATCAGCGGCCAGCCCAGCATTTTCGCCCAGGCGGCAACCTGTTTACCTTCTTCAGCATTCAAACGCCCGGCAACGACCACACCACGCTTTTGCCGCCAGAAAAACCAGTCCCGCTGTTTAACCGCTTCGTTCGCTGAACCCGTACGCAGCCAGGGTTTATCGCTATGCCACCAGTCGCCGAGCGCCTGTTGCCAGCTCATGCCGGTTTCATCCGGTTCGCCATATAACGGCTCGGCGAACGGGCAATTGATGTGAACCGCACCATGCATCTGTTGGCCAAGTGCATTATCAATCGTCGAAACCAACCAGCGGGCAGGAATATCCTGCGTCGGACGCGGCAAATTGATCGCCTGAGTCGGATGAGTGCTGAAAATCCCAGGCTGGCGAATGGCCTGATTCGCGCCGCAATCAATAAGCTCTGGTGGACGATCGGCGGTCAATACCACCAATTTTTCACCCGTCAGACCCGCTTCAATAATGGCCGGATAGAGGTTTGCAACCGCCGTCCCGGAAGTCACAATAATCGCGACCGGAGCCTGACTGGCTTTTGCCAGCCCTAACGCCAGGTGCCCTAAACCACGTTCGTCAAAGTGTGTATGACAAATGAAAGCCCTATTTTCGGCCGCCCCAAGGGTAAGCGGTGTAGAACGCGAACCGGGAGCGATGCACACATGGCGTACACCGTGGCGGGTTAGCGCTTCAAGAATTACCGTAGCCCAACGGCGGTTAAATGAGCTTATCGACATGATTAAGTCCTGAGTCAATTTTGCTGACTCATTATAAATATTGCTGAGAAGGTTATTTTGATATGGGTCGGTAATGTGACGTTAGAACGTGGCTTTTGTTAGCAACGTTCGCAACCCAGCGGCTTTATTTTCTATTTCTTGCCATTCTTCTGCCGCATCAGAACCGGCGACGATACCGGCACCCGCATATAAACGCACCGTATTATTAGTCACTTTTGCTGAACGTAATGCCACGCAGAATTCTGCCTGGCGCTGGGACATATAACCCGCTGAACCCGCATACCACTCACGTTCAAAAGGCTCATTGCTGGCAATGAAATCACGGGCAACATCGCGCGGTAGACCCGCGACGGCGGCCGTTGGTTGCAGCATCGCAAGGCAGGCGGCATCGTCAGGGGTGGCGAGATCGGTCCAGATACAGCGGCGCAAATGTTGTACTTTTCGCAGGCGTACAACTTGCGGCGGTAGTACGTCAATCGCGCCTACCGTTTTATGCAACCGCTGGCATATATCCTCTACCACCAGCATATTTTCGCGCTGATTTTTATCATCTTTGAGCAACCATTGCCCCAGTGACCAGGCACGATGATCGTCAGGGTGGTTCGCCACCGTTCCGGCTAACGCCTCGGTGCGTAGTGCGGTATCAATTCGCCGCCATAAGCGTTCCGGGCTTGAACCCAGGAATGCGTGGCTGGCATCAAACACCATCAGGAAGTGATAGCAATTCAGGTTGACGCGACGACTTGCCGCCATAAACGCGGCCGCTGAAACCGCCGCGGTAAATTGTAAATCGGTGGCTCTGGCCAGCACGACTTTATCCATCTCATGCTGCTCAATGGCGGTCAGGGCGCTGCCAATAAGTTGCTGCCATTCAGGTTGGGTCGGAATATGTTGTTCAGCCACACAATTCAGTCGCTGCAATAAAAGTTGTTTGGCTGGCAGGAGTTGTTCGAGGAATTGCTGTGCCGCACGCGCGTCATCCCGTAGCGAAATTTCGCTATACAGATTGAGATAGAGAGAAGCGCCTCCCCCGGTGCGTCGCCATTCAAGACGCGGGAGAAATAAACAGCTGGTGTCAGGTGAGAATGCATTCACGCCCGTAATACGAACACCCGGCTGCCCGGCATAATCATCAAGAAATGCGCGTGCTGCATTTAAGGTGTAAAACTGACGCAACGCACCAAGGGCTGCGATTTCGTCGTCGCCATTACGTTGCTGCCAGTAAAATTGTGGATAAAGCCGTTGGGTTGTTAACCATGCGAGAGCATCCGAGGCATCACTCAGACTGACAGAAAATGCTAATTGCTGTAAGCCTGGCGCATCCGCAAATTCTGCGTTCAATGCAAGTTGTAACTGTTGCAGCGCGACGACAACTGAATTCACGTTTACCTCACCTTCCCTGAAAACCCCTGATTATACGTGGTCATGGTGGTAAAAAAAAATCCCACCTACCAGGTATAACCGGCACACGATGAAACTGTGTGCCGGAAGACTCTTAGCGTCTGGCTAATAAAAGCCCTAACACCAGGCCTGCAGCCGCACCCACACCAACTCCTTGCCATGGTTTTTCACGGACATAATCATCGGCACGATAAACGGCTTGTTTTGCACGATAATAATAGTTGTCTGACGCACTACTGACGCGGGCTTTGACTTCACTGAGCGCCTGTTCGGCACGTTCTTTAAGCTCAATGTATTTTTGGTCAGCAGGGTCACCTGAGGAACGCAGCACTTCTTCAAGCGTTTCGCTCAGCAATGTTAAATCATCATCAAGACGAGATTCATACGGTTGCATCACTGTTCTCCGTGTTTAAAAATACTCGTTTGCTCGCTAAATACTCTAATAATTCAAGTAAGAGCCAGGCCACAAGATCCCCTGTAGCCTGGAGTATGACGAGTATAGACAACACTGATGCTTTTCGCCCGGCGATTAGGCGTTCGCCATCCCGATATGCGCAATGCCATCTTCGTCATAAACGTCGGTAACCGGTTTAAACCCAAAGTGAGTATAGAACGATTGCAGATGGGCCTGTGCGCCTAAATAGACGGTAGTTCCCGGCCAGTTTTGCTGGCAAGAAGCCATTGCCTGTTCCATTAACTGATAGCCAAGTTTTTCGCCGCGCGCACTTTTATCGATTATCACGCGGCCAATCACCACAGGCTCATACTCGCTTTCACTTTTCAGGATACGGGCATAGGCCACCAGCTTGCCGTCCTTCCAGCCAAGAATATGGCGGTTCTCCCCCACCAGATCGTCGCCATCAATATCCTGATAAGGGCAATTTTGTTCGACCACAAACACTTCATTGCGCAGTGCCAGAAGCGTGTAGAGATCGGTGACGCTCAATTCTGAATGATGTAAATCCTGCCAAATCAACATGCTGCTGCCCCAGTGATTTCGATGTGTAGTGCCTCATCTTCCCACATTTTGCGCGATAAATAACAGTGCCAAGGGCGTTGTTGTTCAGATGACTTACTGACGCATGTCAAAGAAACAATTCATCTAATGAATATATCTATGCTTATTGATGCCTTTAAGTATATTAATCCCCGTTGATAGCAAATTTAATAAAACCGTTTAAAACGGTAATTCTGCGCGGATGTTATTTATATGTTAAGTAGAGCACGCCAATTTATTCCTTTGGGGATAGGTATATTGATTGTGGCTGTAGCCAATGTTTTGTTTGCTCCGGCACATGTTATGTTTCAAAGATTAATAATATTTGTATTGTTAATGTTATCTTTGGGTTTAATTAAAAATAAACTCGTCCGCTTGTTAGCCGCACTGTTGCCAATATTGTGGGTGGCATGGGATGTCACACTGACGTTCTATGCGCGAGGCACCTTTGGCTCCGCGTTTAGCTATGGCTTTGCGATGAGCATTCTGGATAGCGATAGCCACGAAATCAGCGCGATGTTGTGGTTATACCAAAAATACTGTTTAGGTTTTCTGGCGCTGGTCATTTTGTTATTAGGTAGCGTTGCGATGATGCCTGCCACTGGCAGTAAATGGCTGGCAAAATATCCATTTTATTTATTAGCCATTTTACTCATCAGTAATATTGTGCAAGCGACTGTCCATCATATTAAGAAAAACAGTCAGGGAAGTATCACCGCGCGTGTCATGAACTATTTACCCATAAGTAATACTAAATATTTTCTTCAGGCATGGAGCGATCAACATTTAATTAAGCAGATCGCAAGCCAGATTCCCGATTACTCCCTGCAAACCCAGGAAACCGGGATTGATACTTATGTGTTGGTTATCGGGGAGTCCGCGCGTAGCGAAAACATGAGTATTTATGGTTACCCGCAACCCACTACGCCGCATTTAGAAGCTGAACGCAGCCATCTACTACTGTGGAATCATGCCATTAGCGGAGCACCTATCACCATTACCGCCGTGCCGCTGGCGATCACAGCCGATACCGTGATAAACCACAATATCCAGCACTATTCGGACAATATTATTAATCTGGCTAATCAGGCGGGTTTTGACACATCGTGGTTTAGCAAGCAAGGGATGCTAGGTGACTACAATAACGCGATTACCGGTATCGCGATGAATGCCACCCATAAACACTGGGTTAACGATGGCTATGATGATGCGTTATTACCTGACTTGCGCAAGGCATTAAACCATCAGGGTAAACAGCTCATTGTGCTGCATATTTATGGTAGCCATGAACCGGAATGTACACGTTTTCCAGCAACTGACGCTCTATTCACGCCGCAAAGCGATGGTATTGATGCCTGTTATGACAACTCAATCCGCTTCACTGATAAGCTACTGGGCAATATTTTCGCGCTGCTGAAAGACAGGCGAGCCTCTGTCGCTTATTTTTCCGATCATGCACTGGAACGCGAACCGATACAAAGCGTGGTTTACCATCATGGTGGGGTAAAACCAAGCCAGCACGCTTTTGAAGTGCCCATGTTTATCTGGTACAGCCCGCAGGTTAATAACCCGGATACCGGAACGGTAGAGGATATTTATTCGACCGCCAATAACGATACATTAATGCGTCGCTGGATGGGGATTTCACTACCGGGAGATAGACCACAGGAAACTGTGCAACACGCTGCTCATCGGCTGGCAGGTAAAGCGCCCGTAATGGATACCACCAATCAAATTTATAACTGGCGAGAACTGGCACATTAACCGAGGCACCCTGAACGGTAAAAAAGCCCCATCAGTTGTGAACTGATGGGGCTTTTTCTATTTTGTACGTGCAGTGAAGACTTCTCAACAAACTCAGTAAAAATCAGCGGATGCGGCTTCAGCCTGAGCCATCCAGACCGGTTTTTCGCTGGTTTTAGACCAGACACGGTGCAGGTAGCTGTAGAAACGGGCGCGATCTTTCCAGAACAGCATCACTGGCAAAGCCAGGACACCCGCTACAACAACGAAGGTGCGACGCAGGAAGACCTGATGCGCTGGATAATCTTTGTATAGAGTCATTGGTTTCTCCCTCCATTTTGTGACCGGCAGCAAACGCCGGGAAATTAGAACTTGGTTATCTGACCAAAATAGTATCGTATTGCCTGAAAGTTTACTACTCATCCGACCACTCAATGACACTTTTTGCCACTAATTTACATTTCCCTGCGTAATTAAGTTACAAAATAGTTAAATAAATACTAATCATTAGTTAATTAATGCCTTTGCCATTTTTATACTTTTTTTACACCCTGCCCGCAGACTTTTACGACTTCTTTGCACGGAAACTTTCACACTCACTGCATTACTTATCTGCCCTGAATAATTCGAGTGACAGCAAGGCGGCAATCAAGTGAATCCCGATGAACTGACTCAAGGGTGAACGAGAAGAGCCAACACACCTGCAACGCGAAGTATGACGGGCAGGCAACTGGGGGTGGACTGTGAGCGCAGGACTAATTGCAGGTGTCGTGCTGGTATTTATGCTATTGGCTTATTTGATTTATGCCCTGATTAATGCGGAGGCATTCTGATGGCCGCTTCCGGATTTTTATTAATCGCCAGCTTCCTGCTGGTGCTCTTTGTACTGGCAAAACCGCTGGGCAGCGTGCTGGCGCGGCTAATTGAAGGAGAACCGCTGCCGGGTGTTGGCCGTTTTGAATCAGTAATGTGGAAAGCTCTGGGTGATGACGCGCTCGAAATGAGCTGGAAACGCTATCTGGCAGCTATCCTGGGGTTTAACGTTTTAGGCGTACTGGCACTGTTCGTCATTCTGATGACGCAGGGAAGTTTGCCTCTGAACCCACAACAATTGCCGGGACTGTCCTGGCACCTGGCGCTGAATACGGCGGTAAGTTTTGTCTCCAACACCAACTGGCAAGCCTATAGCGGCGAAACCACGCTGAGCTACTTCAGCCAGATGGTGGGTTTAACGGTACAAAACTTCCTGTCTGCGGCAACAGGCATTGCCGTGGTGTTTGCATTGATTCGCGCATTTTCTCGCCACAGCGCCACCACGCTGGGTAATGCATGGGTCGATTTAACCCGCATCACGCTTTACATCCTGATGCCGATTTCATTACTGATCGCGCTGTTTTTCATCAGCCAGGGAACGTTGCAGAACATCGCGACTTATCAGCCTTTTACCTCTCTTGAAGGTGTGCAGCACATTCTGCCGATGGGCCCGGTCGCTTCACAAGAAGCGATTAAGATGCTCGGCACCAACGGCGGCGGTTTCTTTAACGCTAACTCGTCACACCCGTTCGAGAACCCAACGGCACTGACTAACTTTGTGCAGATGCTGGCGATCTTCCTGATCCCTGCGGCACTGTGTTTTGCATTTGGTGAAGCCGTCGGTGACCGTCGCCAGGGTCGTGCCATTTTATGGGCGATGGCGGTGATTTTTGTTATCTGCGTGGTTGTCGTGATGTGGGCGGAAACGCAGGGCAACGTGCATTTCACGCAGCTCGGTGCTGACAGCAATATCAATATGGAAGGTAAAGAGAGCCGCTTTGGCATTCTGGCCAGCAGCCTGTTTTCAGTGATCACCACCGCCGCATCCTGTGGCGCGGTCAACGCGATGCATGACTCCTTCACGGCACTCGGCGGCATGGTTCCTATGTGGCTAATGCAAATTGGTGAAGTGGTATTTGGCGGTGTCGGCTCTGGCTTGTACGGCATGCTTTTGTTCGTGCTGCTCACGGTGTTTATCGCCGGGCTGATGATTGGCCGCACACCGGAATATCTGGGTAAAAAGATAGACGTGGCGGAAATGAAAATGACCGCGATGGCGATTCTGGTCACGCCGACGCTGGTACTCCTCGGCACCGCGCTGGCGATGATGACCGACGCAGGCCGCGCCGGGATGTTCAACCCAGGCATCCACGGCTTTAGCGAAGTGCTGTACGCAGTTTCATCTGCTGCCAATAACAACGGCAGCGCATTTGCAGGTTTAAGCGCCAGCACACCTTTCTGGAACGTCCTCCTTGCGGTGTGTATGTGGCTTGGACGCTTTGCGGTGATTGTGCCGGTGATGGCTATTGCCGGTTCGCTTGTCAGCAAAAAGTCGCAAAGCGCAGGTGTCGGCACCTTGCCAACACACGGCCCACTGTTTATCGGCTTGCTGATTGGCACCGTGTTGTTAGTCGGCGCACTGACCTTTATTCCCGCCCTCGCATTAGGCCCGGTTGCGGAACACCTTTCCTTTGTGAATTTGTGATTAAGAGGCTTCCATGAGTCGCAAGCAACAGGCGCTATTTGAACCAGCACTGATTCGTCAGGCGCTAATAGATTCCTTTAAAAAACTTACCCCCCAGGTGCAATGGCGTAACCCGGTGATGTTTATCGTTTGGGTCGGCAGCGTGATGACCACGGCCCTGTCAGTGGCGATGTTTAGCGGAAAGCTATCGGGCGATGCGCCGTTTACTCTGGCTATCAGCATCTGGCTATGGTTTACCGTGCTGTTCGCAAACTTTGCCGAAGCACTGGCTGAAGGCCGTAGCAAGGCACAAGCCAATAGCCTGAAAGGGGTGAAGAAAACCAGTTGGGCGCGCAAATTACGCGCCCCGCACCATGACGCGCAAATGGATCACGTACCCGCCGCCGATCTGCGTAAAGGCGATATCGTGCTGGTTGAAGCAGGCGATATTATTCCCTGCGATGGCGAAGTGCTGGAAGGTGGCGCATCGGTCGATGAAAGTGCGATTACCGGTGAATCCGCACCGGTTATCCGTGAGTCAGGTGGCGACTTTGCCTCTGTAACGGGCGGTACGCGTATTCTTTCTGACTGGCTGGTGATTCAGTGCAGCGTGAATCCGGGTGAAACGTTCCTCGACCGCATGATTGCGATGGTCGAAAGCGCGCAGCGCCGTAAAACACCAAACGAAATCGCGCTGACGATTTTACTGGTGGCGCTCACTATCGTCTTTTTACTGGCAACCGCAACACTGTGGCCGTTCTCGCAATACGGTGGCGTCGCAGTTAGCGTTACGGTGCTGATTGCCCTGCTGGTCTGTTTGATTCCCACCACCATCGGCGGGCTTCTTTCGGCGATTGGCGTTGCCGGGATGAGCCGCATGCTGGGTGCCAACGTGATTGCCACCAGCGGGCGTGCAGTAGAAGCGGCGGGTGATGTAGACGTCTTGCTGCTGGATAAAACCGGCACCATTACGCTTGGGAATCGCCAGGCTTCTGATTTCCTGCCAGCGCACGGTGTTGAAGAAAAAACCCTGGCCGATGCGGCACAGCTTTCGTCTCTTGCTGATGAAACGCCGGAAGGCCGCAGTATTGTCGTGCTGGCGAAACAACGCTTTAACCTGCGTGAACGTGATGTGCAAAACCTGCACGCCACCTTTGTGCCGTTTACTGCACAAACCCGCATGAGCGGTATCAATATCCAGGACCGCATGATTCGCAAAGGTTCGGTTGATGCCATTCGCCGCCATGTTGAGGCAAACGGCGGCCACTTCCCACCGCAAGTCGACACGCTCGTCGAAGGGGTTGCCCGTAGCGGTGGAACGCCGCTGGTTGTCGCAGAAGGCGCTAACGTGCTGGGTGTGATCGCTCTGAAAGATATCGTCAAAGGCGGCATCAAAGAGCGCTTTGCTCAGTTGCGCCAGATGGGTATTAAAACCGTGATGATCACCGGTGACAACCGCCTGACGGCCGCTGCCATTGCTGCCGAAGCGGGTGTTGACGATTTTCTTGCCGAAGCAACACCGGAAGCCAAGCTGGCGTTAATTCGCCAGTATCAGGCGGAAGGCCGTTTAGTCGCCATGACCGGTGATGGCACCAACGATGCTCCGGCACTGGCGCAGGCAGACGTCGCCGTTGCGATGAACTCGGGGACTCAGGCGGCAAAAGAAGCGGGCAATATGGTGGATTTAGACTCTAACCCCACCAAATTGATTGAAGTGGTGCATATCGGCAAACAGATGTTGATGACCCGTGGCTCACTGACCACCTTCAGTATTGCCAACGACGTCGCGAAATACTTCGCCATTATTCCTGCCGCATTTGCCGCCACTTACCCGCAGCTTAACGCGCTAAACGTGATGCATCTGCACTCGCCGTCTTCTGCCATTTTAAGCGCGGTCATTTTTAATGCGTTGATCATCATCTTCCTGATCCCACTGGCGTTGCGTGGCGTGAGCTACAAACCGCTGAGTGCGGCAGCCATGTTACGCCGCAATCTGTGGATTTACGGCCTGGGCGGATTAATTGTGCCGTTTATTGGTATCAAAGCTATCGACCTGTTTTTAACCGCTTGCGGCCTGGTTTAAGAGGAAAAACAAATGTCTACCTTCCGTCCCGCTATAATGTTACTGATTTTGCTCACCCTGATTACAGGGGGTCTGTACCCACTAATGACAACGCTGCTAGCCCAGTGGTGGTTCCCGGCGCAAGCCAATGGTTCATTGATTATTGATACCACGGTGGTACGTGGCTCGAAGTTGATTGGGCAAAACTTCACCGAGGCGAAGTATTTACAAGGTCGCCCTTCTGCTACGGCTGAAACGCCCTATAATCCCATGGCTTCAGGCGGTAGCAACCTGGCGGGAAGTAACCCAGAGCTGGATAAGGTGGTCGCGACACGTATTGCGGCGTTACGCGCGGCAAATCCGCAGGCTAATCCAGCGGTTCCCGTTGAACTGGTGACCGCATCAGCCAGCGGCCTGGACGGGCAGATTTCGCCGCAAGCGGCTGCCTGGCAAATCCCGCGTATCGCTAAAGCCCGTGATTTGCCGGTTGAACAAGTTAAACGCCTGATAGCCGAAAACACCACTCAGCCTTTGATTGGTTTTATGGGTAAGCCGGTCGTCAATGTGTTGTTGGTTAATGTGGCCCTGGATGCCTTACAGGCACCATAAACAGGTCGGATATCGTGCCGCTAATCCGACTTACGGTTTTAAATTTGTAAGGTGGATTAGCGTGATACTAATGGAGTTGTTATGACACAGGAACCGCTGCGCCCCGACCCGGATAAGCTGCTTGAGCAAGTTAGCCGCCCAACGCGCGGGAAGCTGAAAATCTTCTTCGGCGCTTGTGCTGGCGTAGGGAAAACTTACGCCATGCTGCAAGAAGCGCAGCGGCTGCGGGCACAAGGGCTGGATATTTTGCTTGGCGTGGTGGAAACCCACGGTCGCAAAGAGACCGCCGCCCTGCTGGACAAACTCGTTCTTCTGCCCGCCAAACGCACTCACCACCGTGGGCGTTGGGTTCAGGAATTTGATCTCGACGCCGCACTCGCCCGTAACCCGGCGCTTATCCTGATGGACGAACTGGCGCACAGCAATGCGCCCGGTTCACGCCACCCGAAACGCTGGCAAGATGTCGAAGAGTTGCTGGATGCCGGGATCGACGTATTTACCACCGTCAACGTACAGCACCTCGAAAGCCTGAATGATATCGTCGGCGGCGTAACCGGCATTCAGGTACGTGAAACGGTTCCCGACCCCATCTTCGATGCAGCCGATGAAATCGTGCTGGTCGATTTGCCGCCTGATGATTTACGCCAGCGCCTGCACGAAGGCAAAGTTTATATCGCAGGACAGGCCGAACGCGCCATTGAACACTTCTTCCGTAAAGGGAATTTGATTGCGCTTCGCGAACTGGCACTGCGCCGCACCGCCGATCGCGTTGACGACCAAATGCGGGCCTGGCGTGATAACCAGGGCGAAGAGAAAGTCTGGCACACCCGCGACGCAATTTTACTGTGTATTGGCCACAGTTCTGGCAATGAAAAGCTGGTGCGTACCGCCGCCCGACTGGCAGCAAAATTGGGCAGCGTGTGGCATGCGGTTTATGTCGAAACGCCACAGCTTCACCGTTTGCCCGAACACCAACGCCGCGCAATTTTAGCTTCACTTCGCCTGGCACAAGAGCTGGGTGCGGAAACCACAACGCTTGCCGACCCTGCTGAAGATAAAGCGATTTTACGCTACGCCCGGGAGCACAACCTCGGGAAAATTATCATTGGCCGACGCACTACGCGCCGCTGGTGGAGCCGTGAATCTTTTGCTGACCGTTTGGCCCGCCGCGCACCAGACCTTGATTTGGTGATTGTCGCGCTGGACGACAAACCTGCCGCCGCCTCCCCTTCGGCACAAGACACCCGCAGCTTTAGCGAAAAGTGGCGCGTGCAATTACGCGGTTGTGCTGTTGCCATCGCACTTTGCGCGGTGACCACGTTTATAGCCAATCAGTGGTTGTTGGGTTTTGATGCCGCAAACCTTGTGATGCTCTACTTGCTGGGCGTTGTTATCGTGGCGCTATTCTACGGCCGCTGGCCTTCCGTTCTGGCAACGGTGATTAGCGTGGTGAGCTTCGATCTGTTCTTTATTGCCCCACACGGCACGCTGGCGGTTTCTGATATTCAGTATCTGTTAACCTTCGCCGTGATGCTGACTGTCGGGCTGGTTATCGGGAATCTCACGGCGGGTGTGCGTTATCAGGCACGAATTGCCCGTTATCGCGAACAGCGCACTCGTCATCTTTATGAGATGTCGAAAGCCCTCGCTGCAGAACGCACTCCGCAAGATATTGCTGCCACCAGCGAGCTATTTATCAATAACAGTTTTAATGCCCGTACACAGTTATTGCTGCCCAACGAAAATGGCCAATTAAAGCGGGTAAATGCCAGGGGCGAACCTCAAAACTGGGACGAAGCTATCGCGCGTTGGAGCTTTGATAAAGGCCAACCTGCCGGTGCCGGCACGGATACACTGCCCGGTGTGCCATATCAAATTCTGCCGCTCAAGACGCCGGAAAAAACGCTTGGCTTGCTGATTGTCGAACCGAGCAATTTGCGCCAATTGATGATCCCCGAGCAGCAACGTTTACTGGAAACATTCACTTTGCTTGCCGCCACCGCACTGGAGCGGTTATTACTGACCGCCAGCGAAGAACAAGCTCGGCTTTCCAGTGAGCGAGAACAAGTGCGCAACTCGTTACTTGCAGCACTTTCACACGACTTGCGCACTCCACTGACGGTGCTGTTTGGTCAGGCAGAAATTCTGACGTTAGATCTGGCCTCTGAAGGCTCGAAACACGCACCGCAGGCCAACGATATTCGCCAGCACGTCCTCAACACCACGCGCCTGGTGAACAACTTACTGGATATGGCGCGTATTCAGTCCGGCGGGTTTAATCTGCGCAAAGAGTGGCTGACGATCGAAGAAGTGGTGGGCAGCGCCCTGAAAATGCTCGAACCAAGTTTGGGTGGGCGGCATATTGCGCTGGCACTCCCTGACCCGCTGATGCTGATTCATGTCGACGGCCCGTTGTTTGAACGTGTGCTGATAAACTTGCTGGAAAATGCGGCGAAGTACGCAGGCTTTCAGGCAAACATAGGCATCCGTGCGCACCCATTGGCTGATAAACTCGATCTTGAAGTCTGGGATAGTGGCCCAGGTATTCCGGTTGGGCAAGAGCGAAAGATTTTTGATAAATTTTCCCGAGGCAACAAAGAGTCTGCCATCCCTGGCGTGGGTTTAGGCCTTGCGATTTGCCAGGCGATTGTTGAAGTCCATGACGGAAAAATTGTCGCTGCTAATCGGCCGGAGGGCGGAGCCAGTTTCCATGTTATTTTACCTCTTCCCCCACCGCCTGAACTGGCAGAAATGAACGAGGCATTGTGATATCCGTTCTGATTGTTGAAGACGAAAAAGAGATCCGTCGTTTTCTGCGCACCGCGCTGGAAGCTGAATCGCTGCGCGTACATGAAGCAGAAACATTGCAACGTGGTTTGCTGGAAGCCGCCACGCGTAAACCCGATTTAGTGATTCTCGATCTCGGTTTGCCCGATGGCGATGGTATTGATTTTATCCGCGATTTTCGCCAGTGGAGCCAGACGCCGATTGTCGTGCTATCCGCCCGCAGCGATGAGCAAGTGAAGATTGACGCGCTGGATGCCGGGGCCGATGACTATCTCAGCAAACCTTTTGGTATTGGCGAACTGCAAGCACGCTTACGTGTGGTGTTGCGCCGCCATGCAAGCCTTGCGCAGCCCGATCCGGTTTATCAGTTTTCAACAATCACCGTTGATCTCGCCACCCGACGCATCACGCGTGATGGTGCGGAAATCCACCTCACGCCGATTGAGTTTCGCTTGCTCGCCATTCTGCTCAATAACCATGGAAAAGTGCTCACCCAACGCCAGTTGCTCAACCAGGTTTGGGGACCCAATGCCGTGGAACATAGCCACTATTTGCGTATTTACATGGGGCATTTGCGCCAGAAGCTGGAAAACGACCCGGCTCGCCCGACGCATTTGCTGACCGAAACCGGGATTGGCTACCGTTTTATGCTGTAGATCCGACAAACAAAAAAGGCGCCTTACGGCGCCTTTTCCAATTCAACATCTTACTTCGCGTTTTTCAGCACTTCGCTGACAATCTCTACCGCTTCTTTCTCAATTTGCAGGCGATGCTCTGCACCTAAGAAACTTTCACAATAGATTTTGTACGCATCTTCCGTACCGGAAGGACGTGCAGCAAACCAGCCGTTTTCAGTCATAACTTTCAGGCCGCCGATGGATGCGCCGTTACCCGGAGCCGCGGTCAGACGTGCGGTGATGGGGTCACCAGCAAGCGTGCTTGCGCTAACCATTTCCGGGGAAAGTTTAGACAGTGCAGCTTTCTGCGCAGAAGTGGCAGAGGCTTGCAGACGGTTATAGCTTGGCGCACCGAAGCGAGCAGCCAGTTCGTCGTAATGCTGCTGCGGGTTTTTACCGGTAACGGCTGTGATTTCTGCCGCCAGCAGGCACATGATAATGCCGTCTTTATCGGTAGACCACGGTGTGCCATCGAAACGCAGGAATGATGCCCCGGCACTTTCTTCGCCGCCAAAACCGAAGCTGCCATCAAACAAGCCATCGACAAACCATTTGAAACCAACTGGCACTTCCACCAGCTTGCGGCCCAAATCGTTGACCACACGGTCAATCATTGCAGACGAAACCAGTGTTTTACCGACTGCCACATCTTTGCCCCACTGCGGGCGATGCTGGAACAGGTAGTTAATCGCAACAGCCAGGTAATGGTTCGGGTTCATCAGGCCAGCTGGCGTGACGATACCGTGGCGGTCGTAATCCGGGTCATTGGCGAAAGCCAGGTCGAATTTGTCGCGCAGCGCTAACAAGCCTCCCATCGCACATTCGGACGAGCAATCCATACGGATCGCGCCATCTTTGTCGAGGTGCATAAAGCGGAAGGTTTGATCAACGTGATCGTTAACAATCGTCAGATCCAGGTTGTAGTGCTTCGCGATACGCTGCCAGTATTCGATACCGGAACCACCGAGTGGATCAACACCCAGTTTCAGGCCCGCTTTCTGGATGGCGGCCATATCAACGATATCCACCAGCCCTTCGATAAACGGCTGCACCAGATCTTGCTCTTGTACGTGACCACTTTTCCAGGCCTGATCCAAAGAGATGCGTTTCACATCATTCAGACCTGCGGCCAGCAGTGCGTTAGCGCGATCTTCTACGACTTTGGTGACGTTGGTATCAGCCGGGCCACCGTTAGGTGGATTGTATTTGATACCGCCGTCATCCGGTGGGTTGTGCGAAGGCGTGATAACGATGCCATCAGCCTGTGCGCCACCCTTTTTGTTGTGCGTCAGAATGGCATGAGAGATGGCTGGCGTTGGCGTGTAGCCATTCGCCTGCTGCACAATGACATCCACACCGTTGGCAGCCAGCACTTCTAATACAGAGATAAACGCAGGTTCAGACAACGCGTGGGTGTCTTTGCCAACGTAGCACGGCCCGGTAATTCCATTTTTTGCACGATCTTCAGCAATCGCCTGAGCAATCGCCAGAATGTGGGGTTCGTTAAAGCTATGACGTGCCGCACTGCCTCGATGGCCGGAAGTACCGAACTTCACCGCGTGTTCGCTATTCCCCACTTCAGGCTTCAGCACGTAATACTGGGCCGTCAATTGGGCTACGTTAATCAAATCGCTCTGTTGTGCCGGTTGCCCTGCACGAGGGTGGTTAGCCATTGGCCTTTCCTTCTGACGCGAGGTGTTAAATTGTGCCGCAAACCTTTTCAATCAATTCCGCCGGGAACTGCATTGATTGCATGATGTGTTCGACCATGCTGCATTTACGACCCGTATTGGTATTAGTAATAACCCAGTATGGCGTGCCTGGAACATGTTTAGGCTTAGTCTGGTTTCCGTTTTGCAGCAGCGTTTGCTCGTTACCTGCAAAATAGACACGCGTACGACCGTGCAGCGATTCAGT
Organism: Buttiauxella brennerae ATCC 51605; assembly: GCF_001654925.1. Classification (GTDB taxonomy): domain Bacteria; phylum Pseudomonadota; class Gammaproteobacteria; order Enterobacterales; family Enterobacteriaceae; genus Buttiauxella; species Buttiauxella brennerae. The sequence continues at coordinate 407,854 of NZ_LXER01000006.1, read as the reverse complement.
CGCTTCACCAAAAGCATGTGCGTCCAGGGTATACAGAGTCGAAAGCACCATCATGAAACGGTTAACCGCTTTCTTTTGCTCTGCATATTCATCGGACAGCAGTAATTCACGAACCGCACGTACGCGATCGCGTGCTTTATTTACGGGTTTGGCTTCCGGAGCAGGTGCAGCAGTCGTTGCCGCTGTCTGGCCGGGAGTTACAGGTGTAGCAGGAGTTTGACCGGCGGTAAATTTCAACATGCGCCGTAAAATATCGGACGCGCTTTCACCAATGTGCTGCGTGTGGCTGGCAATATAGCGATAGAGCTCGTCATCAACTTCAATTGTTTTCATCTTAATCCGGTGCGGTATCTTTTCTGAATTCAAGTTGTTGGGATTATATGTACATATTCGCACAAATCCCAACCTCGGGTAGCGCCAAACTTATGTCACACCACAAACTCAGACTAGACTGGAAATTTGCGGCACTGCGGCAGAATGCCGTTATGATACCCTAACCACACGAAGTAAAAAAAAAGAACTTTGCCATGAAATTGAATGCTCGCCTGCAAACTGCGCAACAATCGACTAGTAATTCTCCCATCGTCCTTATTCACGGCCTTTTTGGTAGCCTTGATAACCTGGGCGTGCTGGCCCGTGACCTCGGGCAAAATCATACGCTGCTGCAAATTGATCTGCGCAACCACGGTTTATCACCTCGTAGCACTGAGATGAACTACCCTGCTATGGCGCAGGATGTCGTCGACACGCTTGATGAATATGGCTTTGAGAAAGCCATTATTATTGGCCATTCAATGGGTGGCAAAGTGGCTATGGCTTTGACGGCGATTGCCCCAGAGCGTATCGATAAATTAGTACTGATTGATATTGCACCGGTGGATTATCAGGTGCGCCGTCACGATGAAATTTTTACGGCAATAAATGCCGTCAGCGAAGCTTGCGTTAAATCACGGCAGCAGGTCGCAACCGTGATGCGCGAGCATCTTAATGAAGAAGGCGTTATTCAGTTCTTGCTGAAGTCTTTTGCTGATGGCGAGTGGAAATTCAATGTGCCGGTACTGTGGGAGCAGTATGAGAATATTGTTGGCTGGCAAAACATCCCTGCCTGGGATGAACCCGCACTGTTTATTCGTGGTGGCGAGTCGCCATATGTAGACGAGTCGCACCGCGACCAACTGCTTTCGCAGTTCCCGCAGGCACGCGCTCATGTGGTAGCGGGAGCCGGTCACTGGGTTCACGCCGAAAAACCTGATGCAGTTTTGCGCGCAATCCATCGTTTTATCGACATAACGCCTGCAAACTGATTAAAAACAGACCGACTGGCCGCAAGATGCGGCTAACGCGTTGGCGCGCAAGCCATGCTGATGTATGATTGCGCGCTAAATTGCGCCAGAGCACCCCGCTCCGTGCCACCTGAATTCCCTGTCAGTAGTCTAATCATGGCAAAAGAACAAACGGACCGTACTACATTAGATCTGTTCGCGGACGAGCGTCGCCCGGGGCGACCAAAAACCAATCCGCTAACGCGTGATGAGCAATTGCGTATCAACAAACGCAACCAACTCAAGCGCGATAAAGTACGCGGCCTGAAGCGAGTGGAGCTAAAGCTCAATAACGATGCGGTAGATGCTCTCAATCAACTAGCTGAAGCGCGCAATATCAGTCGAAGTGAATTGATTGAAGAGATACTGCTCGAACAACTGAAGCAGCATCTCAGTTAGTTAAATGCTCATCACCTGGCAAGCAATGTTGCAGACTGTGCACACTGGAGTGATAGCAGTTTCCGCACCGCGATGTGTTCTGCTATGATTGCCCTATCTGTGGCCAAATAGCAGCCATCATACCATTAAGTATCAAGAGGTTATTTTACTCATGGCAATCGTAGGCATTTTTTTCGGCAGCGACACTGGTAACACCGAAAATATCGCGAAAATGATTCAAAAACAGCTCGGTAAAGACGTTGCTGAGGTGCATGACATTGCTAAGAGCAGCAAAGAAGACCTGGAAGGCTTCGATATTCTGCTTCTCGGCATTCCAACCTGGTACTACGGCGAAGCCCAATGTGACTGGGATGATTTCTTCCCGACGCTGGAAGAAGTTGATTTCAATGGCAAACTGGTAGCGCTGTTCGGATGTGGCGACCAGGAAGACTATGCAGAATATTTCTGTGACGCATTAGGCACAATCCGCGACATCATTGAGCCGCGCGGTGCAGCTATTGTGGGTCACTGGCCGACTGCGGGTTACCATTTCGAAGCCTCTAAAGGTCTCGCCGACGACGATCACTTTGTTGGCCTTGCGATTGACGAAGACCGTCAACCAGAACTGACTGCTGAACGCGTTCAGAAATGGGTTAAACAAGTTTCTGACGAGCTGAACCTGGCCGATATCATCAACGCCTGATTCTAAACCCAGGCTACTTTAAGATGCAGGCCGGCAATAAACCTGCATATTCAAGGGCGATGGGCATCAATGTGGCGGAACTATTGGGTTTCGCCGCATTGATAGTTATTTCCGATTAAAATAATTGCTACAAATTTTTAACTTTTCAGCTTGTCCCTGTACAATGAACTCCTGACAAATAGCTATCAAGGCCATCAAATCGCGACTCAACCGCAATTTTTTAACTTGGTTATGCATAATACTTGCGGTTCCCATTTAGAAGGGGCAGTTCTATAATGAGACGCATTCATCTTAACGCTCACCCTGACTCCGAGCGAATCGTTAAGCAACAGGACAATTTCCGCATGACTGACAACAATACCGCATTAAAGAAGGCCGGCCTGAAAGTCACGCTTCCTCGATTAAAAATCCTTGAAGTGCTGCAGGGGCCGGTGAATCACCACGTCAGTGCGGAAGACTTATATAAACGTCTGATTGATATGGGCGAAGAGATTGGTCTCGCCACCGTTTATCGTGTACTAAACCAGTTTGATGATGCCGGCATTGTGACCCGTCACAACTTCGAAGGCGGCAAATCTGTTTTCGAACTGACACAGCAGCATCACCATGATCACCTGATTTGCCTGGATTGCGGCAAAGTGATTGAATTCAGCGATGATTCAATCGAGGCCCGCCAGCGTGAAATCGCATCACGCCATGGTATTCGTCTTACTAACCACAGCCTGTACCTTTATGGTCATTGCGCTGAAGGTGATTGCCGTACCGACGAAAACGCGCACGAAATCAGCGAAAAGTAATCTGCATATTCTGGTTTCTGATTCAGGAGCCAGGCAATAAAAAAACCGGTGATAAGCTCACCGGTTTTTTTATTGCCTGAATACAGCGATTACTTGTTGTTAGCGCGGATCTCTTGCCAGATTTTATCGCATTTAGCTTTCACGGCCTGGTCATTGCCAGTACGTGTTGCCTGAATGCAGTTCTGATAATCCAGGGTGCGAACCGTTTCTTTCTTCGCAAACTCCTGGTGATCCTTCTCCTGACCCAACACGTTTAGCACGCTTTGGCAGGCCTGGATTTTATCCGGGTTACCTTCTGCGGTGTTAATGCAGGCGCTATACGCTTGCTTCAGTTTTGAATCTTCTGGTGCCGTTTTGGGTTGTTGCTGTGCGCATGCACTCAAACCTAACGCCATCACCGTAATCATAATGATTTTTTTCATGCTTGATATCCTTAAGAAAACCGGGCGTTTTCACGCCCGGTTTCGAATCAGAAGATGGTGAAAGGTGCGATAACAATGAACTTCACGTCACGCTCATCCTGGAAGATGTTGCCGTAACCACCGCCCCAGCTTGGGATGTCGGAATGGTTGTCATACTGAGTGAAGTGCAGTTTAAACAGAGTGCCTTTCGCGCGACCATCCTGAACGGTGTACAACGCATCAAGGCTATAGGCCGATTCTTTCAGGCGATTATCGGCATCGTAGTAACCGTCAGTGGTTGGTTTAGAACTTGGTTTAGCATCCCATGCGTAAACATAAGAAGCACCCACTGCCCAACCCGCCAGATTCCAGTTGCTCAGGTCATACATCGCGCCTGCAAATACTGCTTTTTCGCCGTTGGCGTTGAAGTCAGAGCGGTTATCCCACCACACATCAAGACGACCGTTTGAAGATGCATAAGTTGGAGTCATACGTTGCAGGAAGTAGCCTTGCTGACCGTCAGCCTTAACCATGGTTCCTTCAAGACGCAGGTCAACCTGGCCGACTCTGTATCCAAGAGTCAATGCCTGCAACCATGCGGTGCCGTCATACAAATCGTTGGTGCTGGCGTCAGAAACTTTGTCACGCGTGCCGTAAAACTGGTAGCTGGTAGTTAACGGGCTGCCAGCAATATCAAATTTGTAGCTCGCTTTGGTGAAGTACTGATCAACGTAACCTTCAGCCTGGCCAAATGCGGCTTCGAGTATGAAGTCATTTTTGAAGTCATACTTCGCACCAAGAGAGTGCAGGTACTCAACTTTGGTCTTTTTATCGTTCTGGTAGAACTTGTCCATTTCCAGGTGCCATGGAGCTTTGTACTCGTTGGTCCACATGTAGGAGAAGCTCAGCGCGCCAGAATCGCCGTAGTCAAAGTTTGCACCGGCTTCAGCGCCCTGGTAAGTACCAGGCATAAAGCTCCAGTGCGGTGCGAGCAAGGTTTGCCCGGTTGGCTGAATGTAACCACCACGCGCCCAGACCGGGCCGTATTTGAATTTTGCTGCGGCTTTATAGAGGCTAATACCACTCTTATCGCCAGAGTAATCTTCGTCGTAAGCTTTATTCGAAGAGGAAAATGCGATTTCGTTCGGGTGGCCGCTATCGCCATTTTCTGCCATTTCGATAGCAGTAAAGGCCGCGATATCCAGACCGAACATGTCAGCGGCGAAACCAGACTGGAAGTCCAGGTTGGCGTTCCAGGTGGAGTGCGCAAGGTTAGTTTCATATTTATCAGTCGTGACATCTTTACGGTCACGTTCACGCTGCCAGTAATAAACACCACCGGTCAGAGTCGAATCATCAATAAAACCTGCTGCACTTGCCTGAGGGATGACAACCAGTCCTGAAAGAGCCGTGACACCTGCAATTGCAAGCGCCAGTGCACTACGTTTGCCACTAAACGTACGCATATATTATTCCTCTTTGACGTATCAATAATCGCCGGACGTTAAAAGACGCCTTATGGCGAAAAAAAGTAAAAATGCCTAACGGCTAAAGCGGTTATGAATATTTGCCCGCATTACTGCTGTGCTTAAGACTATTTTTCGCGACGCGAATTATCAACGACTTTGTAAGAGTTCATTCCGATATTATGACAGAGAGCACATAATTTATGAGTATTTGTAACAAATCATGCCTTGAGAGTTTTATCTTGATAATTACAACTTATAAAATATAAAACTCCACATGAGAGCGCTCACATAATTAAAACAAGAATTTTTAATGCTCTGAGATTGACCAGAGAAAAGAGGAAGGAAAGAAGTGTAAATAACATTAATTCGCAACGCGAATGTGAAGATATGTTTAACCAAATGATTATAAAGCGAAAAAAAAACGCCGCTATTCGCGGCGTTTTTGCCAGCTATTGACTTAGGACTGAGGGGCTATTCGCCCATTTTCGCCCAGGTATCACGCAAGCCAACGGTACGGTTAAATACCAATTTTTCAGCCGTTGCATAACGGCTGTCCAGGCAGAAATAACCTTCGCGTTCGAACTGATACGCTTTGCCTTTTTCCGCACTTTGCAGACTTGGTTCGACGAAACCTTGCTTGATAACCAGTGATTCAGGGTTAATCGTTGCGAGGAAATCTTCCGCACCACCAGGGTTTGCAACACTGAACAGACGGTCGTAAAGGCGAATCTCAACAGGTAAAGCATGTTCCGCGCTTACCCAGTGAATAACACCTTTAACTTTACGGCCATCAGCCGGGTCTTTGCTCAATGTTTCCGGATCATAAGAACAATGCAGCGTGGTGATATTCCCTGCTTCATCTTTCTCAACACGTTCGGCTTTAATCACATACGCATTGCGCAGGCGGACTTCTTTGCCCAACACCAGACGTTTGTACTGTTTGTTGGCTTCTTCACGGAAGTCAGCACGATCGATATAGATCTCACGGCTAAACGGCACCTGACGGCTGCCCATCTCTGGCTTGTTCGGGTGATTTGGCATAGTCACCATTTCCACTTCGCCCTGCGGGAAGTTTTCAATGATCACTTTAACCGGATCGAGTACGGCCATCGCACGCGGCGCGTTCTCGTTCAGATCATCACGGATACAAGATTCCAGTGACGCCATTTCAACGGTGTTGTCTTGCTTAGTCACACCGATGCGCTTACAGAACTCGCGAATAGAAGCGGCGGTATAACCACGACGACGCAGACCAGAAATGGTCGGCATACGTGGGTCATCCCAACCCTCTACAACCTTCTCAGTCACCAGCAGGTTAAGCTTACGCTTAGACATGATGGAGTATTCGAGATTCAGGCGTGAGAACTCGTACTGACGCGGATGCGCAGGAATTGTGATGTTATCCAACACCCAGTCGTACAAACGACGGTTGTCCTGGAACTCAAGTGTACACAGCGAGTGTGTAATGCCTTCCAGCGCATCGGAAATGCAGTGGGTGAAGTCGTACATCGGGTAGATGCACCACTTGGTACCCGTCTGGTGGTGTTCGGCAAATTTAATACGATAAATCACCGGATCACGCATCACGATAAATGGCGAAGCCATATCGATTTTGGCACGCAGACACGCAGTGCCTTCAGCAAATTCACCGTTACGCATTTTCTCGAACAGCGCGAGGTTTTCTTCCACGCTACGATCACGGTAAGGGCTATTTTTACCAGGTGAGGTCAATGAGCCGCGATATTCACGGATCTGTTCCGGGGTCAGTTCGTCAACATACGCCAGACCTTTATTGATCAATTCAACAGCATAATTGAACAGCTGATCGAAATAATCGGAGGAATAGCGCACGTTGCCAGACCAATGGAAACCTAACCATTCAACATCGTGCTTAATTGAATCTACGAATTCGATATCTTCTTTTGCCGGGTTTGTATCATCGAAACGCAGGTTGCACTGGCCTTGATAATCTTGTGCGATTCCAAAGTTCAGGCAGATAGATTTTGCATGACCGATATGCAGATAGCCGTTTGGCTCTGGCGGAAAACGGGTGCAAATGCTGTTGTGCTTACCACTGGCCAGATCTTCATCGATAATCTGGCGAATAAAGTTAGTTGGGCGGGCTTCAGCCTCACTCATCGCGGGTTCCTCAATGCAAAAACTTTCGTTAACGGCATATGATCTAATAAGCAGGCGTCGGAAACAACCTTTAGTTGCATAAATAAGGGTATCGGGGAGGACGGACGGGATAGCATAAAAAAGCGGCTGGAGAAAAGACTCTCCAGCCGCTAAAGGCACAATCTTACCCTTCATACTTCAAGTTGCATCTTTGTTGGCTACGTTCACTCACCCAAATCACTTAGTACACTAAGCTCATCGGAACTCGTTCTCTTGCCGCCGCAATGCAACTCGCATTATTTTGGGTAAATAACTCAGGAGCGATTATTTGCCTTTAATTTCGTACAGAGGCGTTTGCCCTGCAACAACAGAACCTTGCGCCTGGAGAACCAGACCGCTGTAGTCGTCGATGTTGCTGCAAACCACTGGGCTAATCATGGAGCGAGCGTTGGCATTCAGGAAATCAAGATCCATTTCCAGAATTGGCTGGCCTGCTACCACTTCAGCACCCTCTTCTACCAGTCGAGTAAAGCCCTGGCCGTTCAATGCAACAGTATCAATGCCCATATGGACAACGATTTCTGCACCTTTCTCGGTTTCAAGACAGAACGCATGGTTGGTATTAAAGATTTTTACGATAGTGCCGGCAGCTGGCGCGACAACAGTTTTACCTGTTGGCTTAACAGCAACACCATCACCTACCGCTTTGCTGGCAAAGGCTTCATCAGGAACCTGGTCCAGCGCAACAACATCACCCGTTACTGGAGAAACCAGCGCGGCGATGGTGACAGCGTTTGGAACAGCCTGTGGTTTTGCAGCAGCAACAGGTGCCGCAGCAGCCGCGCTTACTGGAGCAGCAGCAACTTCACCCACAGTCTTCATGGAGTTAGCAATTTTCTCAGCCACAAAGCCGACGATGATTTGCACGCTGGTTTTGTTCAGACGGATAACACCGGTTGCACCCAGGCGTTTAGCCAGAGATTCATTGACCAATGAGGAGTCTTTCACGTTCAGGCGCAAACGAGTGATACATGCATCAATACCTGTCAGGTTAGCTGAACCGCCAACCGCTGCGATGTACTGACGAGCCAGCTCAGTAACATCTTGATTGGTATTGCCGCTGACATTCACGTCCTGACCATCAGTTTCATCACCTGCAACAGCCAGTTCACGACCTGGAGTCAACAGATTGAATTTGGTGATAGTGAAACGGAACACAACGTAGTAAATCACGAAGAACACGATGCCTTGCGGAATCAGCATGTACCAGTGTGTTGCCAGTGGGTTACGGGAAGAAAGCACCATATCCACCAGACCCGCACTGAAGCCGAAACCTGCAATCCAGTGCATGCTTGCTGCGATAAATACGGAGATACCGGTCAGCACTGCGTGGATCAGATACAGAACTGGAGCCACGAACATGAAGGAGAATTCCAACGGTTCAGTGATACCAGTAAAGAAGGCAGCAAACGCACCCGCCATCATGATACCCATGACTTTGGCTTTATTTTCAGGACGCGCACACTGGTAAATTGCCAGCGCAGCACCTGGAAGACCGAACATCATGATTGGGAAGAAACCAGCCTGATAACGACCAGTGATACCAACAATACCGGTACCTTCAGCGATGGATTTAGCACCACCAAGGAACTTAGGAATATCGTTAATACCTGCAACGTCGAACCAGAATACGGAGTTCAGAGCGTGGTGCAGGCCAACTGGGATCAGCAAACGGTTGAAGAACGCGTAAACGCCCGCGCCGATAGAACCCATTTTCTGGATGTGCTCACCAAAGTTTACCAGGCCGCTAAACACGATTGGCCAGATAAACATCATGATGAAGGCAACAGCAATCATGACGAAGGAGGTCAGGATTGGAACCAGGCGGCGGCCGCTGAAGAAGGACAACGCTCTTGGCAGTTCGACACTGCTGAAACGGTTGTACAACTCTGCGGAGATAATCCCCACCATGATACCTACGAATTGGTTCTGAATTTTAGAGAACGCAAACGGAACCTGATCCAGCGGAATGTGCTTGATCATAGAAACAGCCGCTGGCGAACAAAGCGTCGTCAGAACCAGGAAACCGACAAAACCGGTTAGTGCAGCAGCACCATCTTTATCTTTGGACATACCATAAGCCACACCAATGGCAAACAGCACACCCATGTTATCAATAATTGCAGCACCAGATTTGATGAACAACGCCGCTAATGCGTTATCACCGCCCCAACTAGTCGGGTCAATCCAGTAGCCAACACCCATTAATATGGCTGCGGCTGGTAATGTGGCTACCGGCACCATAAGCGCACGGCCAACCTTTTGCATGTAACCTAGAATACTCACGTTAATTCCCCCTATGAGACCCCGTTAAGGCTCGTTCAAAGCAGTTTTATTATTGTTTAACAAACCTTGAAAGCATGGCGAAGATTCACCAACCTTCTGAGTGTGTGAAAAATTAATTCGTATCGCAAATTAAACACCCTTTTTTTGTGATTAAAATCACCAAATATTGTTATTCCACTCCCCTCTGGCTAGCTATCGACTAAAACTTATTTTATCATCCGAAAAATCAAGACAGATTGATCCCGTAATGGCCAGCTTAAAACTGGTTTACCCTTAGAGGGTTTAGATAAGCAATCTGACTACATTCGTATTTCTATTTAACTTATGAGGTGAATGATGAGACTGATTCCCCTGGCTACCCCAGCGCAAGTTGGCAAATGGGCAGCACGCCATATCGTTAAGCGTATCAATGCGTTTAACCCAACAGCTGACCGTCCATTCTTGCTGGGCCTGCCAACCGGTGGTACTCCACTTGAAGCGTATAAAGCGCTGGTAGAGATGCACAAAGCGGGCCAGGTTAGCTTTAAAAACGTCGTCACCTTTAATATGGATGAATACGTTGGTCTGCCAAAAGAGCACCCAGAAAGCTATCATACGTTCATGCACCGTAATTTCTTTGATCACGTTGATATCCCGGCAGAAAACATCAACCTGCTGAACGGCAACGCCGAAGATGTTGACGCAGAGTGCCGTCGTTATGAAGAAAAAATTCGTTCATACGGCAAAATTCACCTGTTCATGGGTGGCGTAGGCAACGACGGTCACATCGCGTTCAACGAACCTGCGTCTTCTCTGGCTTCACGTACTCGTATCAAAACGCTGACTCATGACACCCGTGTTGCAAACTCCCGTTTCTTTGATGGCGATGTTTCTCAAGTGCCAAAATATGCGCTGACTGTCGGCGTGGGCACGCTGCTTGACGCTGAAGAAGTGATGATTTTGGTTCTCGGCCATCTGAAAGCACAAGCGCTGCAGGCAGCCGTGGAAGGTAATGTGAATCACATGTGGACGATTAGCTGTCTGCAACTGCACCCTAAAGCAGTGGTTGTGTGTGATGAACCATCGACCATGGAACTGAAAGTTAAGACACTGAAGTACTTCAATGAACTTGAAGCAGAAAATATCAAAGATCTTTAAATATTAACTTATACCCTAAATAATTCGAGTTGCAGCCAACACCCCTGCAACTTGAAGTATGACGGGTATAACCGGGGGTAACTATGTTTGCATTAACTCACGGTCGGATTTATACCGGCCATGAAATTCTTGATGATCACGCGGTTATTATCGCGAACGGCCTGATTGAACGCGTTTGCCCGCGCTCAGATCTCCCAGCGGGTATTGAGACTCGCGATGTGGGCGGTGCAATCATTGCCCCCGGTTTTATTGATGTGCAGCTTAACGGCTGTGGCGGTGTTCAGTTCAATGATTCTGCTGATGCAGTTACCGTTGAAACGCTGGAAATCATGCAGAAAGCCAATGAGCGTTCTGGCTGTACCAGCTATTTACCTACGCTAATCACCACCAGCGATGAACTGATGAAGCAAGGCGTGAAAGTGATGCGCGAATACCTGGCGAAGTATCAGCACCAGGCACTCGGTCTGCACCTTGAAGGCCCATGGCTGAACATGGTGAAAAAAGGGACGCATAACCCAAGTTTCGTGCGTCAACCAGATGCAGAACTGGTTGATTTCCTGTGTCAAAACGCAGATGTCATCACCAAAGTCACGCTGGCACCAGAAATGGTTGCGCCTGAAGTCATCAGTAAACTGGTCGCTTCTGGCATTATCGTTTCAGCAGGGCATTCCAACGCTACTGTAAAAGAAGCCAAGGTTGGTTTCCGCGCCGGTATCACCTTTGCAACCCACCTGTTCAACGCAATGCCATACATTACTGGCCGCGAACCAGGTCTTGCAGGTGCAATTTTTGATGAACCCGATGTTTACTGCGGTATCATTGCCGATGGTTTGCATGTGGACTATGCCAATATACGTACTGCGAAAAAGGTCAAAGGCGACAAGCTTTGCCTGGTGACTGATGCAACTGCTCCGGCAGGCGCAAATATCGATGAGTTCATTTTCGCAGGAAAAACAATATACTACCGCGATGGTTTATGCGTAGATGAGAACGGTACGCTGAGCGGTTCTGCCCTGACAATGATTGAAGGGGTACGTAACCTGGTCGAGCATGCTGGCATTGCCTTAGACGAAGTCCTGCGTATGGCTGCCCTCTACCCTGCCCGTGCGATGGGTGTAGAACAACAATTAGGTACAATCGAAGCAGGGAAAGTCGCCAACCTGACGACCTTTACCCGCGATTATAAAATCACCAAGACCTTTGTTAATGGTAACGAGGTCGTAACTGAGTAATTAAGGCATGACGACTGGCGGACAGGCTCAAATTGGTAATGTCGATCTGGTAAAACAACTGAACAGCGCGGCGGTTTATCGCCTGATTGACCAGCATGGGCCAATCTCTCGCATTCAGATTGCCGAACAGAGCCAGCTAGCACCTGCCAGCGTTACGAAAATTACTCGACAGTTAATTGAGCGCGGACTGATCAAAGAAGTTGATCAGCAGGCTTCCACCGGGGGCCGCCGCGCTATCTCAATTATCACTGAAACCCGCAATTTCCACGCCATTGGCGTGCGTCTTGGTCGCCACGACGCGACCATCACACTGTTTGATCTCAGTGCTAAACCGCTTGCCGAAGAGCATTATTCCCTTCCTGAACGTACTCAGGAAACGCTCGAACACGCCCTACTTAACGCAATTTCTCAGTTCATCGAATTGTACCAGCGCAAAATGCGTGAGCTGATTGCAATATCAGTGATCCTGCCAGGTCTTGTCGACCCGGAAAGCGGCGTTATCCGCTACATGCCGCATATCCAGGTGAATAACTGGTCGCTGGTCGATAGCCTTGAAAAACAGTTCAAAGTGACCTGTTATGTCGGCCACGATATCCGTAGTCTTGCACTTGCTGAGCACTACTTTGGTGCAACACACGACTGCGATGACTCCATTTTGGTGCGCGTGCACCGTGGAACCGGTGCCGGTATTCTGTCAAACGGGCGCATTTTTATTGGCCGGAATGGCAACGTAGGTGAAATTGGTCACATTCAGGTGGACCCTTTAGGTGAACGTTGCCACTGCGGAAACTTTGGCTGCCTGGAAACCATTGCTGCGAATGCCGCAATCGAACACCGTGTGCGTCATTTGCTTGAGCAAGGCTATAACAGCCGTCTGACGCTTGATGAATGCGATATTACGGCGATTTGCAAAGCCGCGAATAAAGGCGATGCTCTGGCTTGTGAAGTCATTGAGCATGTTGGCCGCCATCTGGGCAAAGCCATCGCCATTGCAATAAACCTGTTTAACCCGCAAAAAGTGGTGATTGCCGGAGAAATTATTGAAGCAGAGAAAGTGCTGCTTCCAGCCATCGAAGGCTGCATCAACACCCAGGTGCTGAAAGAATTCCGTAAAAACCTGCCTGTTGTACGTTCCAGACTCGACCATCGTTCCGCGATTGGCGCTTTTGCGTTGGTAAAACGCTCGATGCTAAACGGCGTTCTGCTGCAGCGTTTGCTGGAAAGTTAATCCAGTCACACGCTTTTTTACGCTATAGTTACGCCTTCTTTACGCCCTCCAGAAATGTGAGCATGAGCTGTTAATGACCATTCAGAATGTAATTTGTGATATCGACGGCGTGCTGATGCACGACAACGTCGCCGTACCAGGTGCTAATGAATTTTTAGCCCGCATCATGGAAAAGGGTATGCCGTTAGTTCTGTTGACTAACTACCCGTCGCAAACAGGCCAGGATCTGGCGAACCGTTTTGCTTCCGCAGGTATTGATGTCCCGGACAGCGTCTTTTATACCTCCGCAATGGCAACCGCTGACTTCCTGCGCCGCCAGGAAGGCAAAAAAGCGTACGTCGTGGGTGAAGGCGCATTGATTCATGAGCTGTATAAAGCAGGCTTTACTATCACCGATATCAACCCTGACTTTGTTATCGTCGGTGAAACGCGCTCTTATAACTGGGAAATGATGCACAAAGCCGCCTACTTTGTGGCTAATGGCGCTCGCTTTATTGCGACTAACCCAGATACACATGGCCGTGGTTACTATCCAGCCTGTGGGGCACTGTGTGCGGGTATTGAGAAAATTTCAGGCCGTAAGCCATTCTGTGTCGGCAAACCAAGCCCGTGGATTATCCGTGCAGCGCTTAACAAGATGCAGGCGCATTCCGAGCATACCGTGATTGTTGGCGATAACTTGCGTACTGATATCCTCGCAGGCTTCCAGGCTGGTTTAGAAACCATTCTGGTACTGTCGGGTGTTTCGACGCTAAACGACATTGATGCTATGCCGTTCCGCCCTTCCTGGATTTACCCGTCAGTCGCTGAAGTCGATATTATCTAATTTGCCATTCGCCTGGTTTTCGCCAGGCGTTTTATCGATCCAACACTCTTTTTCTCTCTCACTGAATGTCAGCCTGGCGATTTTGCCAAAAATTGCCGATCCGTTAATTATTCCGTCTATTCCCTCATCATTTTTCAATAATCAACAATCAACATTGACCTATTTATCACTGAAAGACTAAAGGACTTGCATTCCCGTCAATGATTGCGCATTTTCATAGTCATGCAACGCAGCTATTACCCAAAATAAGAAGGGTAAAAACAATTTAATGGCTCACAGAAGCATTACGGAGAGAGTTCTATGTGTTCAATTTTTGGTGTTCTGGATATTAAGACCGATGCGGTCGAATTGCGTAAGAAAGCGCTCGAATTATCTCGCCTGATGCGCCACCGCGGCCCGGACTGGTCTGGTGTTTACGCGAACGATAAAGCCATTCTTTCTCACGAACGTCTTTCGATTGTTGACGTTAACGCTGGTGCTCAGCCGCTGTATAACAAAGAAAAAACTCACGCACTGGCAGTAAACGGCGAAATCTACAACCACCAGGCATTGCGCGCAGAATACGGTGACCGTTACGAATTCCAGACGGGTTCTGACTGTGAAGTCATCCTCGCGCTTTACCAGGAAAAAGGCCCTGAATTCCTTGACGATCTGCAAGGTATGTTTGCCTTCATTCTGTATGACGAAAAACAAGACGCCTACCTGATTGGTCGTGACCATATCGGCATCATCCCGTTGTATATGGGTTATGACGAACACGGCAACATGTACGTTGCTTCCGAAATGAAAGCGCTGGTTCCGGTTTGCCGCACCATTAAAGAGTTCCCGGCAGGCAGCTACCTGTGGAGCAAAGACGGTGAGATCCGCAGCTACTACCAGCGTGACTGGTTCGAATATGATGCAGTAAAAGATAACGTGACTGACAAAAACGAGTTGCGTCAGGCGCTGGAAGATTCCGTAAAAAGCCACCTGATGTCTGACGTGCCATACGGCGTGTTGTTGTCCGGTGGTCTGGATTCATCTGTTATCTCAGCAATTACCAAGAAATTTGCTGCGCGCCGTGTAGAAGATGAAGAGCGTTCAGAAGCCTGGTGGCCACAGCTGCATTCCTTTGCGGTTGGCCTGGTCGGTTCTCCTGACCTGATAGCAGCGCAAGAAGTGGCAAACCACTTAGGTACTGTGCACCACGAAATTCATTTCACCGTGCAAGAAGGCCTGGATGCGATTCGCGATGTTATCTACCACATTGAAACTTACGATGTGACGACCATTCGTGCCTCTACCCCAATGTATTTGATGTCCCGCAAAATCAAAGCAATGGGTATCAAGATGGTCCTGTCTGGTGAAGGTTCTGATGAAGTGTTTGGTGGTTACCTGTACTTCCATAAAGCGCCAAACGATAAAGAACTGCACGAAGAGACCGTTCGCAAGCTGCAAGCACTGCATATGTTTGACTGTGCGCGTGCTAACAAAGCGATGTCAGCCTGGGGCGTTGAAGCTCGTGTACCGTTCCTGGACAAGAAATTCCTTGATGTAGCGATGCGCATCAACCCGAAAGACAAAATGTGCGGCAACGGCAAGATGGAAAAACATATCCTGCGTGAATGTTTTGAATCTTACTTGCCAGCAAGCGTTGCATGGCGTCAGAAAGAGCAATTCTCTGATGGTGTAGGTTACAGCTGGATAGACACGCTGAAAGAAGTTGCAGCGGGCCAGGTAACCGACCAACAGTTGGAAACCGCAAGCTATCGCTTCCCGTACAACACACCAGGCTCTAAAGAAGCTTATTTGTATCGTGAAATCTTCGAAGAATTATTCCCACTGCCAAGCGCTGCGCAATGTGTTCCAGGCGGCCCATCCGTTGCCTGTTCTTCCGCTAAGGCCATCGAATGGGATGAAGCGTTCAAAACAATGAATGATCCATCAGGCCGTGCAGTAGGCGTTCACCAGTCCGCTTACAAATAATTGAGCAAAATGAAACACACGGGCCTACGGGCCCGTTTTTGTTTCTGCAATATTCCCCACCTCTTATCTGGGCCTTTCCCTCACATAAAACCACGAAATAACCGATTTTTGACGAATATTGCATCAAGCTGTTCGTAAGCTAATCAAACAGACAATTTACGCCAATTTTTGGGAAAAAATTGTTGACGCTAGAAGGCCAACTACGCATAATGCGCCCCGCAACGCCGATAAGGTTACGCAGAAAAAAGAAGGCTACTTAGCTCAGCTGGTTAGAGCACATCACTCATAATGATGGGGTCACAGGTTCGATTCCCGTAGTAGCCACCATTATTCTTTTTTTAGCGCGGGAGTGGCGAAATTGGTAGACGCACCAGATTTAGGTTCTGGCGCCGCAAGGTGTGCGAGTTCAAGTCTCGCCTCCCGCACCATTTTAAAGCGTTGCATAGTTGGGGTATCGCCAAGCGGTAAGGCACCGGTTTTTGATACCGGCATTCCCTGGTTCGAATCCAGGTACCCCAGCCAATTTTTTGACATAGCACGTTAGTTTTGTGCGCCCACAGTTGGGGTATCGCCAAGCGGTAAGGCACCGGTTTTTGATACCGGCATTCCCTGGTTCGAATCCAGGTACCCCAGCCAGTCAAAAAATAAAGTTTTAAAATTAGGCTACTTAGCTCAGCTGGTTAGAGCACATCACTCATAATGATGGGGTCACAGGTTCGATTCCCGTAGTAGCCACCATATTTTTGGGGTATCGCCAAGCGGTAAGGCTCTGGTTTCTGATACCAGCATTCCGAGGTTCGAATCCTCGTACCCCAGCCAAAAATAAAAAGCTCGCCTCGGCGAGCTTTTTGCTTTTCTGCGTTTCGTCCAGATTCCGACAAACCCTCATTTCATCTACCTTACACCAAACCCTGGTGATAAAGTGCATACCTTTTCAGCAAAAGGATATTGCGATGAATTATCAGATTTTTTCACCCTTTTCAAATCGACTGTCGACTTTTTTCGTTTTTGTGCTCAGCATTGTTTCGGCATGGTTAGGCCTGTCTGCGCCAGTAAGTTATTTCTTTTTATTGGGATTTGTTTTTCCCATTATCATTTCCATGCGCCTGCATCGGCTCAACGAAACAGGCACAGCGTATACGCTAACCGAAAATACTCACTGGACAATCTATCTGTATGGTTTTCCCAGTCAAGAACAGCGGGCTGTGCTTAAAAACCCCTGCTTCTGGTCATCCGATAGAATAAAGCAGTTTTTCATCCGCAGCTTTGTCGCTAAATCCCTTTTGCAGTGCGCATGTCTTACCATTCTGGCTCAGGAACGCATCAAGCTGGCACAAAATCCCATGCTGGTGATTATCGCTTTACCGGTGTTGCTATGCTTGCTGTATGCCGTGGGCAAAAGTCTCTACATGCTCTATCTGATCATGACCGATAAATGGCAATGTGAATCTCTGGTTACTGAAACTGGTAGTGTCTGGTATCAAGGCTTTATGGAAAAAGATGGCGTTCGGGAACCCCTATTTTCACGATTACTTTAAGCCGTTGGTCATTTTAAAGGTTCATCGCGGATAAGCGTGAACCAATAGAAAACGGCGGTAAAAGTGGTTAGTTTTGTATTCGCCAAAACACTCACCAGCCACTCAACCGCCGTCTGCCATGAATGCTAATCTTTCTTCCCTGTTCTGGGAAGGCTTCACTGTTGATTCCTTTACGCATCCTGCCCCTGATGCTCTGCTTATTACGCTCCGGCCTGACCCCGGTCTTACGCCGTCCTGCCGCCGGTGTGGTCGCACAGACTGTGCTGTCCATGATGTCTCCGTACGTCGGGTTCGTGATCGCGATTGACTCCACTGGCGTGTCACTCTTCAAATCCCCGTCCGCCGTCTGCGCTGCTCTCGCTGCGGGATTGCCACTGAGCACATCTCATGGTTGCCTGAACGCCAGCGTTACACGTCCTCGTTAGCGACCTGGGTGGAAACGCTCACCCGGTTATTGCCCATTAAACATGTGGCACAGTTGACGGGTCTGCACTGGCACACCATTAAAAATATCGACTGCCGACGCCTGCGGCGGGAACTCCGGGAGCCCGAACGGCAGACTCTCCGCCGCCTGATAATGGATGAGTTCGCGCTGTTTAAAGGTCATCGCTATGCCACGGTTGTGGTGGATGCAGAGACGCAACAGGTGCTGTGGGTTGGCGAAGGCCGTAGTCGTGTAGCCGTCCGCCCGTTCTTCACCTGGCTGGGGCAGGAAGGCTGTGCCGCTATCGAATCTGTCGCGATGGATATGAATACAGCCCTGGACCTGGAGGTGAGAGAGCAATGTCCGCAGGCGGAAGTCGTCTATGACCTGTTCCATGTGGTGGCGAAGTTCGGCCGGGAAGTCATCGACAGAGTGAGGGTCGACCAGGCAAATCAGCTGCGTGACGACAAAAAAGCACGGAAGGTCATTAAACGCAGCCGCTGGTTGCTGTTGCGTAATGCGGAGAATCTGCCGGACGGTCATGAGGTGAAACTGGCAGAGTTGCTGGCGGCGAACCAGCCGTTAAATACGGTGTACGTGATGAAAACGGCGCTGAAAGAGCTGTGGTATGCGCCGGATGAGGAGGTTGCGCAGCGTCGCTGGAATGAGTGGTACAGGCAGTCACAGGAAAGTGGTATTAAGGCGTTGCAGCAGTTCGCGGATAAGCTGAAGAGTTACGTGAGCGGCATAATCGCGAGTGCCACGCATCGTCTGAATACCAGCGTGCTTGAGGGAATGAATAACAAGATCAAGGTGATAAAAAGGATGGCATATGGATACCGGGATAACGACTACTTTTTTATGAAGATAAAAGCAGCGTTCCCCGGTAAAGCGCGATGAACCATTTTAAAGCCCTAACGCATACTTCAACGCCTGGCGTTTCAGTGCACCGCCACGCTCAGCCGCCATTAGTCCTAAATTACGGATGACGCGTAGCGGCGCTAAATTATTGCTGAACCCGGCGTAGAACAGATCCATGCCGCTTTGCATCAGGAAGTTATCTGTTTGCCTACGTGTCTGGTAGCGTTTTAATACATGCGCTTGCGCCCAGTTTTCGCCATAACTACGCGCATTGATCATCACATCAAGCAATGCATCCACGTCGCGATAACCGAGATTCACGCCCTGCCCGGCTAACGGGTGAATGGTATGAGCAGCATCGCCAATCAATGCCAAACCTTGCTGTGTATATTGCAACGCATGGCGACGCGTCAGAGGGAATGCGCCGCGGGCAACCGGAGTGATTTTTCCTAAACGCTGAGGGAAGCTCGTTTCAATCGCTTTTTGCAGCTGCGGCATCGTCATACTCTGCAACTGGCGAATACGGGCCGGAGAGTCGTACCACACCAGCGAAGCCCAGTTATCAAAGAGGGGTAAAAATGCATGCGGCCCTGCCGGGGTGAAATGCTGCCAGGTGCTGTCACCGGGCGATTGCTCGCACTTCACGGTAATCAACATGCAAGACTGCCGATAATCCCAGGCATGAATCCCGATTCCCGCCCAACGACGAACCTGCGAATTCGCGCCATCTGCGCCAATCACCATCGGCACCGTCAAAGTCTGGTCATCCGCAAACTGTAGCGTCCACTGCCCTGCCTCGCCGTGCATACCCGTCAGTTGCGCCGGACAGAGTAATGTGACGTTAGAATGAGCCTCCAGCGCCTGCCACAAAGCAAGTTGCAGCACCGAGTTCTCAACCATATAACCTAGTTCTGGCAGGCCCAGTTCCTGCGCCTTAAAGCTCACATGAGCGCTTTCCCACTCCCAGGTTTCGAGCTGGCGATACGCATGGCTACGCATTGCCCGAACGGTATCCCACACACCAAGTGATTTCAGTAACGCGACTGAGGCGCTGCTGATGGCCGAGATGCGTACATCAGGTGGGCTTGTTGCGTCAAAAGCAGCAGGAGCCTGATGCTCAATCACCGCGACCTGAAAACCATTTTGCGCGAGGCCAAGGGCTGCAGCCGCACCGACCATACCTCCGCCGACTATCGCAACGTCAATTGACTGGTTCAACATGATAATTTTGTCCTTAAATTGTCTATATTGATTCTACCGGATTTTTACCCAGGTTTCGTAGGCTGGTCACATCAAGGCCAAAGCATTACAATACGCCGCCTGAATTCCTGGCTTTAACTGAGCAATGGCAAGTCGATGACAAAAAAACTCCATATCAAAACCTGGGGCTGTCAGATGAACGAATACGATTCATCGAAGATGGCCGATCTGCTGAATAGCACGCATGGCTATACGCTGACGGATAACCCAAAAGAAGCGGACGTATTGCTGCTCAATACCTGCTCTATCCGTGAAAAAGCCCAGGAAAAAGTGTTCCATCTGCTTGGCCGCTGGAAACTCTTAAAGCGTAAAAATCCCAATATCATTATTGGCGTTGGCGGCTGCGTTGCTTCCCAGGAAGGTAAGCTGATTCGTAGCCGTGCACACTATGTTGATATTGTTTTCGGACCGCAGACACTGCATCGCCTGCCTGAAATGATCAACAAAGTGAGTGGCAACCGTAGCCCAATCGTTGACGTCAGCTTCCCGGAAATCGAAAAGTTTGACCGCCTGCCTGAGCCAAAAGCCGATGGCCCAACAGCTTTCGTTTCTATTATGGAAGGCTGTAACAAGTATTGTACTTACTGCGTGGTGCCTTATACACGCGGTGAGGAAGTGAACCGCCCGTGTGATGATGTGCTGTTTGAAATCGCACAGCTCGCAGCGCAAGGCGTACGTGAAGTGAATCTGCTCGGCCAGAACGTGAATGCTTACCGCGGGCCGACTTTCGATGGCGGTATTTGTTCATTCGCTGAACTGCTGCGCCTGGTGGCTGCAATTGATGGTATTGACCGTATTCGTTTCACCACCAGCCACCCGATTGAATTCACCGACGATATCATCGAGGTTTATCGCGACACGCCTGAGCTGGTGAGTTTCCTGCACCTGCCGATTCAGTGTGGCTCAGATCGCGTATTAAATCTGATGGGTCGTACCCATACCGCGCTGGAATACAAATCCATTATTCGCAAACTGCGCGCCGTGCGCCCGGAAATTCAAATTAGCTCTGATTTCATTGTTGGCTTCCCTGGCGAAACCCAGCAGGACTTCGAGCAAACCATGAAGGTCATTGGCGAAGTGAATTTTGACGTGAGCTATAGCTTCGTCTTTTCTTCACGCCCGGGCACACCCGCCGCCGATATGGTGGATGACGTGCCAGAAAAAGAGAAATTGCAGCGCCTCTATATTCTGCAAGAGCGTATCAACCAGCAGGCCATGGAATTTAGCCGTAAGATGGTTGGCACCACGCAGCGTGTCCTTGTCGAAGGCACCTCACGCAGAAACATTATGGAGCTGACCGGACGTTCTGAACACAACCGTGGCGTCAACTTTGCGGGCACCCCGGACATGGTCGGTAAATTTGTCGATGTCGAAATTACTGAAGTGGCCACTAACAACTCACTGCGCGGTAAAGTCGTTCGTACCGAAGATGAGATGGGGCTGCGTATTGCCGAGTCTCCTGAGTCAGTAATTGCTCGCACACGTAAAGAAAACGAGATCGGCGTCGGGATTTATCAGCCATAATTCCACTCAATGCCCGAGGGTTAGCTAACGCCGTGAACCCATGGGCATTTTCATTTTTTGCACTTGTGTTGCACTTACATTCGGAAGCATCCACCCAAATATCAAAAAGCAGGCTTGCGCCATCCGCCCACGCCGTAAATAATCATTTTTATGGCCTGCATTAATGCAGCAACACATTCTACTGGCCCTGCGAGGATAAGTTTGAATATCGAAACACGTGAAATTACGCTAGAACCCGCAGACAATGCGCGTCTGCTAAGCCTGTGTGGCCCATTTGATGACAACATCAAGCAGCTTGAACGTCGGCTGGGGATCGAAATCAATCGTCGTGACTATCACTTCAAGCTCACGGGCCGCCCGATTCTGGTCAATGCTGCCGCAGATATTCTGCGTAACCTGTATGTCGATACTGCGCCGATGCGCGGTGAAATTCAGGATATAACACCGGAACAAATCCACCTTGCCATTAAAGAAATCCGTGTGCTGGAGCAGTCTGCTGAAAGCGTTCCAGAGTACGGCAAAGCAGTAAACATCAAGACTAAACGTGGTGTCATCAAGCCACGCACGTCGAACCAGGCGCAATACATTGCCAATATTCTGGATCACGACATCACCTTTGGTGTCGGCCCTGCGGGGACCGGTAAAACTTATCTTGCCGTTGCAGCAGCAGTCGATGCACTGGAACGCCAGGATATTCGCCGCATTCTGCTGACCCGCCCGGCCGTTGAAGCGGGTGAAAAGCTCGGCTTCTTGCCAGGCGATTTAAGCCAGAAAGTGGACCCTTACCTGCGCCCGTTGTACGACGCGCTGTTTGAAATGCTCGGCTTTGAGCGTGTTGAGAAGCTCATAGAGCGCAACGTTATTGAAGTCGCGCCACTCGCGTATATGCGTGGACGTACTTTAAACGATGCATTTATCATCCTGGATGAGAGCCAGAACACCACCATCGAGCAGATGAAGATGTTCCTGACACGTATTGGCTTTAACTCAAAAGCCGTGATTACCGGCGATGTCACGCAAATTGACCTGCCAAAAAATCTGAAATCGGGCTTGCGCCACGCTATTGAAGTGCTCGCCGAAGTCGATGAAATCAGTTTTAACTTCCTTAATAGCGAAGACGTAGTACGCCACCCGGTTGTGGCACGCATTGTGAATGCCTATGAGGCGTGGGAAAACGCGGAACAGGTTCGTAAAGATGAACTCGCTGCAGTTCGCAAGCGAGAAGCGATGGCAATCAATGCCGCCGCTCAGGAGAGTAAATGAGTCAGGTTATACTGGATTTACAGGTCGCGTGTGAAGACGCAAACGGCCTGCCGACGGAAGAACAATTTCAGGCATGGCTTGATGCGGTCATCCCACAATTTCAGGAAGAGTCAGAAGTTACGATTCGCCTGGTGGATGACGCAGAAAGCCACGATCTGAACCTCACTTATCGTGGGAAAGATAAATCCACCAACGTGCTGTCATTCCCGTTCGAAGCGCCTCCGGGCATTGAACTGCCGTTATTGGGCGACCTGATTATTTGCCGTCAGGTTGTGGAACAAGAAGCAAAAGAGCAGCAAAAACCGCAGGATGCGCATTGGGCACATATGGTCATCCACGGCAGTTTGCATCTGCTTGGTTATGATCATATTGAAGATGAAGAAGCCGAAGAGATGGAATCCCTGGAAACAGAGATAATGCTTGCTCTTGGGTATGCTGATCCGTACATTGCCGAGAAAGAATAGTCTCCGTAGGGATTTACGCTGCAGAGCAAATACAGACAGGTAGCGCATCATTAAGCTGCCTGTTTTCAGTAACGAACATGAGGTAATAAAACCTAACGCCATGAGCGACGACAACTCACAAAACAGTGACACGCCTGCCAGTAAGAAGGGGTTCTTTTCCCTGATTCTCAACCAGCTATTCCACGGTGAACCGAAAAACCGTGATGATCTGCTGACACTCATCCGTGATTCTGAGCAAAATGATCTGATCGATCAGGATACCCGCGACATGCTGGAAGGCGTCATGGATATCGCCGACCAACGCGTCCGCGACATCATGATCCCTCGCTCGCAAATGGTAACGCTCAAACACAACCAGACGCTGGACGAATGCCTCGATGTCATCATCGAATCCGCACACTCCCGCTTCCCGGTGATCAGTGAAGACAAAGATCATATCGAAGGGATTCTGATGGCCAAAGATCTGCTGCCGTTTATGCGCAGCGATACTGAGCCATTTAGCATGGAAAAAGTGTTACGTCAGGCTGTTGTTGTGCCAGAAAGTAAGCGTGTTGACCGCATGCTCAAAGAGTTTCGTCAGCAGCGCTACCATATGGCGATTGTGATTGATGAGTTTGGCGGCGTCTCCGGGCTTGTCACCATCGAAGATATTCTCGAACTGATTGTTGGGGAAATTGAAGATGAGTACGACGATGAAGAAGATGGCGATTTCCGCCAGCTAAGCCGTCACACCTGGACGGTGCGCGCGTTAGCCTCAATAGAAGATTTTAACGACACCTTCGGAACCCATTTCAATGATGATGAAGTGGATACCATTGGTGGCTTAGTTATGCAGGCCTTTGGCCACTTACCTGCCCGTGGCGAAACCATTGATATTGATGGTTATCAGTTCAAAGTCGCGATGGCAGATAGCCGCCGTGTGATTCAGGTTCATGTCAGAATTCCGGACGACTCGCCACAACCGAAACTGGAAGATTAATTCAAAGATGGCTATAGCCCTACTCCTTCAACGCCAGCGTGTGCGTCTGCTGCTGGCGCTGCTTTTTGGTGCCTGCGGAACGCTGGCTTTCTCCCCTTACGATTTTTGGCCTGCTGCGATTGTTTCTTTGGCAGGGCTTCAAGGGCTGACACTTAATCGACGCGCTATTCAAAGTGCATGGATTGGTTTCTTCTGGGGGCTGGGGCTATTTGGCTCAGGCATTAACTGGGTATATGTCAGCATCGCGCAGTTTGGCGGTATGCCTGGCCCGGTTAATATCTTCCTGGTGGTGCTGCTTGCGGCTTACTTGTCGCTGTACACCGGTTTGTTTGGCGGTTTCCTCAGCAAGCTTTGCCCCAAAACCACCTGGTGGCGTGTGGCTATTGCAGCACCCATGCTGTGGCAACTCACCGAATTCCTGCGCGGCTGGGTACTCACCGGCTTCCCGTGGCTGCAATTTGGTTACAGTCAGATTGATGGCCCGCTAAAAGGCATCGCTCCGATTCTCGGTGTTGAAAGCGTCACCTTCCTGCTGATGATTATCAGCGGCCTGCTGGTGTTTGCGCTGCACGAACGTAATTGGCGCCCGGCGGTCATTGCCGCGGCGTTGCTGTTACTTCCGTGGCCATTGCGTTCTATTCAGTGGTATCAGCCACAAACAGCACGCACTGTTGATGTGGCGATGGTTCAGGGTGATATCCCGCAATCCCTGAAATGGGATGAAAACCAGCTGCTTAATACTCTGAAGATCTATCTCGATAAAACGCAGCCACAGATGGGGAAATCCCAGCTGATTATCTGGCCTGAATCAGCGATCCCGGATCTTGAGATTAACCAACAGCAATTCCTGACGATGATGGACGACCTGTTGCGCTCGAAGCACAGCTCGCTCATTACCGGTATTGTTGATGCGCGTTTGAATAAACAGAATCGCTACGACACCTACAACACCATTATCACACTCGGCGAAGGCAATCAGTACAGCTACAACAGCGCCGATCGTTATAACAAGAACCATCTGGTGCCGTTTGGTGAGTTCGTACCTTTAGAGTCGATTCTGCGCCCACTGGCTCCCTTCTTTGATTTGCCGATGTCGTCATTCAGCCGTGGCCCGTATTTACAGCCACTGCTCGAAGCCAACGGTATTAAGCTCACGCCGGCTATCTGTTATGAAATTATCCTCGGTGAACAGGTGCGTGATAACTTCCGCCCGGATACTGACTTCTTGCTGACAATTTCAAACGATGCGTGGTTCGGTAAATCAATTGGCCCGTGGCAGCATTTCCAGATGGCACGTATGCGTTCACTGGAGTTGGGTCGTCCGCTTTTGCGTAGCACTAATAACGGGATTACCGCTGTGATTAATGCTAACGGCGATGTTGACGCAATGATCCCGCAATTTACGCGCCAGGTTCTGGAAGCTAAGGTCACGCCAACCCGTGGTATTACGCCGTATGCACGCTTTGGTAATTGGCCACTATGGGGTACAACACTGATATTTGGTTTCATCTCTATTTTGTTGGCACTGCGTACACGCCGTAAATCCTGACTCCGCATCACCTAAAATGGCCAGCCTATGCTGGCCATTTTCATTTCTGGCACAACCTTTGCAAATTATTACTCACCAGAAACACACAAAATGCTGAATCACTACCCTGTGGGTAGCATGAAGCATTGAGCTGCACCAAACGATGACATTACGAGCACTAAAGTAGTGCAACGGAAGATTTTTGCCTCTAAACGGTGCGGCACGCTTCGCAAAAATAAACATCTGGATAGCAAAATCTTTACATTAAGCTAGGTTAAGTGTTAACAAAAAGACAAAAGAATTACGCTTATTCAGTAACACACAACAACAAAACAACACTCACAACGGGTATCAGTGCTAAATGGCACTAAGAAAAAGGAGTTGTTCATGCAATTACGTAAACTAACCTCAGCCTTGCTGGTAATGGGTTTAGGCGCAGGAATCGCACACGCCGAAGATGCTAAACCTGCTGCTCAACAAAGTACTCTTGATAAGATCGCCGCAAACGGCGTCATTGTGGTCGGTCACCGTGAGTCTTCTGTTCCTTTCTCTTACTACGATAACCAACAGAAAGTTGTCGGCTATTCACAGGATTACTCCAACGCTATCGTTGAAGCCGTGAAGAAAAAACTGAACAAACCTGACCTGCAGGTTAAGTTGATCCCGATTACTTCACAAAACCGTATTCCATTGCTGCAAAACGGCACCTTCGATTTTGAGTGTGGCTCTACCACCAACAACCTGGAACGCCAGAAACAAGCATCGTTCTCTGACACGATCTTCGTCGTCGGTACGCGTTTGCTGGTGAAAAAAGGTGGCGATATTAAAGACTTCGCCGACCTGAAAGGTAAAGCGGTCGTTGTGACCTCTGGTACCACTTCTGAAGTTCTGCTGAACAAGCTGAATGAAGAGAAGAAAATGGATATGCGTATCATCAGCGCTAAAGACCATGGTGACTCGTTCCGTACTCTGGAAAGTGGCCGTGCCGTTGCTTTTATGATGGATGATGCGTTGCTGGCGGGTGAACGTGCTAAAGCGAAGAAACAAGATAACTGGGAAATCCTCGGCACTCCACAATCTCACGAAGCTTACGGCTGTATGCTGCGTAAAGACGACACCGAGTTTAAAAAGCTGATGGATGACACTATCGCTCAGGCGCAAACCTCTGGTGAAGCGGCTAAATGGTTTGATAAGTGGTTTATGAACCCGATCCCACCGAAAAACATCAATATGAACTTTGCACTGTCTGACGATATGAAAGCGTTGTTCAAAACACCAAACGATAAAGCACTGAACTAAACATACCCGCTAGCATTCGAGTTGCAGGTAGGCGGCCAGTGAGCTTATCCCGAATCACTTACTTCAGTAAGTGATTCGGGTAAGTGAGTGCAGCCAACACCCCTGCAGCTTGAAGGATGGCGGGTATAGAACCAGGGGCCGGGATGACCCAGCCCTCTCGATTGACGAACTGAAGCTCGGACAGACTATGCGTCGGATGGCCGTTCCCCATCCGGCGTGAAAGCACCCCAATAAATCTCAGGCATAGATCTGAAATCAGGTGCAAGCTTCTCATCAATCTTCGAGGGTAGCGTAACTCGCTACCCTCAATTTTTTCTCGGAGTATGTTATGTCTATAGACTGGAACTGGGGAATATTTCTACAGCCCGCCCCGTTCGGCAACACCACCTATTTGGGCTGGATTTGGAATGGCTTCCAGGTCACCGTCGCCCTGTCCATCTGTGCATGGATAATCGCTTTCCTCGTCGGCTCTATGTTCGGCATTTTACGTACCGTTCCCAATAAATGGCTGTCGAGCCTTGGCACGCTGTATGTCGAGCTGTTCCGTAACGTGCCGCTTATCGTGCAGTTCTTTACCTGGTACTTAGTGGTGCCAGAATTACTGCCTGAAAATCTCGGCATGTGGTTTAAATCTGAGCTTGACCCGAATGTTCAATTCTTCGTGTCATCAATGATTTGCCTTGGCCTGTTTACCGCCGCTCGCGTATGCGAACAGGTTCGTGCAGCCATTCAGTCTTTGCCACGCGGCCAGAAAAATGCCGCACTGGCGATGGGGCTAACACTCCCACAAGCATACCGCTACGTGCTGCTGCCAAACGCTTATCGCGTTATCGTGCCGCCAATGACATCTGAAATGATGAACCTGGTGAAGAACTCAGCCATTGCGTCAACTATCGGTCTGGTCGATATGGCCGCTCAGGCGGGTAAACTGCTGGATTACTCCGCGCACGCTTACGAATCCTTTACCGCAATCACCCTCGCGTATGTCCTGATCAACGCCGTGATTATGCTGGTCATGTATGTCGTTGAACGCAAAATTCGCCTGCCTGGCAATATGGGAGGCAAATAATGTACGAGTTTGACTGGAGTTCCATTCTTCCCGCCATGCCTTACCTGATGCAGGGGTTAGTTATCACCCTGAAAATCACCGTTACGGCGATTATTTTCGGTATCGTGTGGGGTACATTGCTGGCGGTGATGCGCCTGTCACCGATTAAACCTGTTGCCTGGTTTGCCAGCGCCTATGTCAACGTTTTCCGCTCTATCCCGTTAGTCATGGTGCTGCTGTGGTTCTATCTGGTTGTACCGGGGATCCTGCAAAAAGTACTGGGTCTTTCTCCGCAAACAGATATTCGACTGATCTCTGCCATGGTAGCGTTTTCAATGTTTGAAGCCGCCTACTATTCCGAGATTATTCGTGCCGGTATTCAGAGTATCTCTCGAGGGCAGTCCAATGCCGCCCTTGCGCTGGGGATGACGCACTGGCAATCAATGAAACTGATTATCCTGCCACAGGCGTTCCGCGCCATGGTGCCATTGCTGTTAACGCAAGGCATCGTCTTGTTCCAGGATACGTCACTGGTATATGTATTAAGTCTGGCTGACTTCTTCCGTACCGCTTCCACCATTGGTGAGCGCGACGGAACCCAGGTCGAAATGATCCTGTTTGCCGGTGTGGTGTATTTCGCAATCAGCCTGAGTGCTTCGCTGTTGGTCAGCTACTTGAAGAAAAGGACAGTGTAATGATTTCCCTGAAAAATGTTTCTAAATGGTATGGCCACTTTCAGGTGCTAACCGACTGCTCAACAGAAGTCAAAAAAGGTGAAGTGGTGGTCGTTTGTGGACCATCGGGTTCCGGTAAATCAACGCTTATCAAAACGGTAAATGGACTTGAGCCGGTGCAAAAAGGCGAGATCGTGGTTAACGGCACCCAGGTTAACAACAAGAAAACCAATCTTGCTGAGTTACGCTCGCACGTCGGAATGGTGTTCCAGCACTTTGAGCTGTTCCCGCATCTGTCGATTATCGAAAACCTGACGCTTGCTCAAGTAAAAGTGCTCAAACGCAACAAAGAAGAGTCGCGTAAAAAAGGGCTGAAACTGCTCGAGCGCGTTGGGCTAACCGCTCATGCCGATAAGTTCCCGGCACAGCTATCCGGCGGCCAGCAGCAGCGTGTCGCCATTGCGCGTGCGCTGTGTATGGACCCTGTGGCAATGCTGTTTGATGAACCGACCTCGGCCCTTGACCCTGAGATGATCAATGAAGTGCTGGACGTTATGGTTGAGCTGGCACACGAAGGAATGACCATGATGGTGGTGACCCACGAGATGGGCTTCGCCCGTAAAGTGGCAAATCGCGTTATCTTTATGGACGAAGGGAAGATTGTTGAAGACTCGAATAAAGAGGATTTCTTCAACAACCCACAATCTGAGCGTGCAAAGGACTTCCTGGCGAAAATCCTGCATTAATTGTTTTGATACCCGCGCAATCCCTGGTTTACTGGTGATTGCGCGGTCATATTAGTTCATCGTATTTTTCATTAATGCCGTGACCTTTTCAAGTGTCGGACCAGCCTGTTTCACCCCTTGGCTCTCTTGATCCTGCACCCACTTGTTTTGCACTTCCTGGTAACGGGTTGATGTTTCCCAGTGCTGCACTTCATCAGGCTTCAACTCGCGAATATTCACACCAATACTGCGCAGCTCTTTCACCATTCCCGCAAAACTTGTCTCCATAACCGGACCCAATGTTGCCGAGGATTTCTCAGCCGCACGCCTGATCGCTTGTTTATCTTCATCAGGAAGTTTGTCCCAGGTGTTTTTATTCATCACCAGCGGGTAAACATGGCCGAGCCACAAATCTTTGGAGATCAGCACATTGGGCGCAGTTTTATGCACGTTCAGTTCATAACCGCTGTCAACGTTAACCATCAGCCCATCAAGGCTGCCCGCTTTTAGCGCATCATAAATCCCATCGCCCCACGGCATGGAAACCGGAATGGCGCCGCTGTTTTTCAGGAAGTCCTGATGCCAAAAGCTTGCGGAACGCCATTTCGTGCCCTTGATATCATCGAGCTTATTGCGTGGTTGAGTACTGAAAAAAGCCACGGGATAGCCGGTCGCGAGGAAGATATTCACCACATTTTGCCTGGTAAACTCATCCTGTAACGCTGGGATAGTGGCATAAGCCTTGCGGAAGAATTCGACCTGTTTATCCCCTGTCGGCCCCACCGGGAAACTTTTGAAAATCTGTTGCAGAGGGAACTCTTTCGGCGTGTATTCCGGTACCACGACCGCCATATCGGCTGCCTTCCCTTCTTTCACTACACCCAATGCGTCGTAGCTACGCGACAGTTCGCTGTTCCAGTGAGCCTCTACTTTCAGCCTCCCGTGGGATTCCTTTTCGATTTGCGCAAAGAACACATCATTAATGAACGTGGTGCGCATACCGCCCAACGGTTCGTGATCGGTGTACTTAAGAATTTGTACGGCTGATGCCGTCACAGGCATCAACAACGTGCTGAGGATAATGGCCCACGTTTTGCGGGCCAGGAGATTTCGTTGCATTGCGGTTCCTTCGCGTTGTGAAAATTAAGGTTCAAATGGGCGACGGCTAAACTGGTTATGCCCACATTTCGGGCAAACGGGCAGCACATCGGGGGTATAAATGGCCAGATGGAAATGGCAGTTCTCACAGACCAAATTCCCAAGTCCAACCACTTCGCCGCTATGATAAACGCCATGATGATTGAGATCCTGGAAAACTTCGCGCCATTCGAGCTGCGTTTTGTCTGTGATATCAGCCAGTTCCTGCCAAAGACTCTCTTTGATTACACGCATGAAAACGCTGTCGGTAAATTCACCCTGGCTTTCGTTATAGCTGCGAGCAAACTCTTCTAAATCCCGGCGGACAGCGCGCGTCACTTCATCGACTTCAGTACGAGTCAGCTCCCCGGTTTCGTTCATGCGTTTACGCGCGCTGGCGACCAGTTCGTCAATATCGCGCTCTCCATTACGTAGCCGTTCGGTGAGTGAGGCCACCAGTTCACGGTAAAATTCAGCAACCTTGTTCATCGTCTGCCTGCCTCCTTGAAGAGATTCATGCGTTCAGTGTCATGTAACTGACTATAATAGTAGACCTTAATCAGCTATCGCTTTGTTAGATTGCCCACAAGCAAGGTAAATATCTGCAAATGAGAAATGGTGATCCCAACCCTTGAAAGGCTGTTTTGCCGCACTCTTATCGGCTATGCTATGCGGATCAAATCACACGTTAGGAATGAAACCTAACCTGTAGCTGTTTTTCATCACAGGACCATTGGCTGCCATGCAAGAGCAATATCGCCCGGAAGAGATAGAATCCAACGTACAGCTTCACTGGCAAGAGAAGCGTACTTTCGAAGTAACTGAAGACGAAGGCAAAGAGAAGTATTACTGCCTCTCGATGCTCCCCTATCCTTCTGGCCGACTACACATGGGCCACGTTCGTAACTACACCATCGGTGACGTTATCGCGCGTTACCAGCGCATGCTTGGCAAAAACGTTCTGCAGCCAATCGGCTGGGATGCGTTCGGTTTGCCAGCAGAAGGGGCGGCGGTAAAAAACAACACCGCTCCAGCGCCATGGACTTACGACAACATCAACTACATGAAGAACCAGCTCAAAACGCTGGGCTTTGGTTATGACTGGAGCCGTGAGCTGGCGACCTGTACCCCGGAATACTACCGTTGGGAACAGCAATTCTTTACTCAGCTATATACCAAAGGGCTGGTTTATAAAAAGACCTCCGCGGTTAACTGGTGCCCGAACGACCAGACTGTTCTTGCAAACGAACAAGTTATCGACGGTTGCTGCTGGCGTTGTGACTCCAAAGTTGAGCGTAAAGAGATCCCTCAGTGGTTTATTAAAATCACCGCTTACGCAGACGAGCTGTTAAACGATCTGGATACGCTGGACCATTGGCCTGAGCAGGTCAAAACCATGCAGCGTAACTGGATTGGCCGTTCCGAAGGTGTTGAGATCACATTCGACGTTGAAAACAGCGCTGAGAAACTGACTGTTTACACCACGCGCCCGGATACCTTTATGGGCGTGACCTATCTGGCCGTTGCCGCAGGTCACCCTATCGCGCAGCAAGCCGCATTGAACAACCCGGCGCTGGCTGAATTCGTTGAAGAGTGCCGTAATACCAAAGTTGCCGAAGCTGAAATGGCAACCATGGAGAAGAAAGGCGTTGCTACTGGCATTAACGCTATTCACCCACTGACTGGCGAGTCTGTTCCAGTTTGGGTGGCAAACTTCGTCCTGATGGAATACGGCACGGGCGCGGTAATGGCTGTTCCTGGTCACGACCAGCGCGACTGGGAATTTGCCACCAAATACGGCCTGCAAATCAAACCCGTAATTCTGAATGCCGATGGCAGCGAGCCGGACCTGGCGGCTGCCGCAATGACCGAAAAAGGCGTGCTGTTTAATTCAGGCGAGTTCGACGGTCTGGACTTCCAGAATGGATTTAACGCCATTGCCGATAAACTGGCGGCGAAAGGTGTCGGTGAGCGTAAAGTTAACTATCGCCTGCGCGACTGGGGTGTTTCCCGTCAGCGTTACTGGGGCGCACCAATTCCGATGGTCACCCTGGAGGACGGCACCGTAATGCCAACTCCTGCGGATCAACTACCGGTTATCCTGCCTGAAGATGTCGTGATGGATGGTATCACCAGCCCAATTAAAGCCGATCCTGAGTGGGCGAAAACCACCGTTGACGGCAGGCCTGCGCTGCGTGAAACCGATACCTTCGATACCTTCATGGAATCGTCCTGGTACTATGCGCGTTACACTTGCCCGCAGTACGACAAAGGTATGCTGGACTCCAAAGCGGCTAACTACTGGCTGCCGGTTGATATTTACATTGGTGGCATCGAACACGCCATCATGCACCTGCTCTACTTCCGCTTCTTCCACAAACTGATGCGTGACGCAGGCATGGTGACCTCTAATGAGCCTGCGAAGCAGTTGCTGTGTCAGGGTATGGTTCTGGCTGATGCGTTCTATTACACCGGTGTTAACGGCGAGCGTAACTGGGTTTCCCCAGTTGATGCGATTGTCGAGCGCGACGAGAAAGGCCGTATTATCAAAGCATCTGACGCGCAAGGCCACGAACTGGTCTATGCTGGCATGAGCAAAATGTCGAAGTCGAAAAACAACGGCATCGACCCACAAGTCATGGTTGAACGCTACGGCGCAGATACTGTTCGCTTGTTCATGATGTTTGCCTCTCCTGCGGATATGACGCTCGAATGGCAGGAGTCTGGCGTTGAAGGGGCTAACCGCTTCCTGAAACGTGTCTGGAGACTGGCTTACGAGCACACCAGCCGTGGCGCTGCACCAGCGTTAGACGTTGCTGCACTGAACGAAGATCAAAAAGCATTGCGCCGTGATGTTCACAAAACCATCGCGAAAGTAACCGATGATATTGGTCGTCGTCAGACCTTTAACACCGCAATCGCTGCCATCATGGAATTGATGAACAAACTGGCGAGAGCACCGCAGGATGGCGATCAAGACCGCGCCCTGCTGAACGAAGCGCTGATTGCTGTAGTTCGTATGCTTTATCCGTTCACCCCGCACGTCTGCTTCGATATGTGGCAGTCTCTGGGCGGTGAAGGCGATATCGACAACGCGCCATGGCCACAGGCGGATGAATCTGCCATGGTTGAAGATTCTGTGCTGGTTGTTGTGCAAGTGAACGGCAAGGTTCGTGGCAAAATCACTGTTCCCGCTGATGCAACGCAAGAACAAGTGCAAGAACGCGCAGGTCAGGAACATCTGGTTGCGAAATATCTTGAGGGTGTGACCGTGCGTAAAGTGATTTACGTGCCGGGCAAACTGCTCAATTTGGTTGTGGGCTAAGCGCAGGAGGAACCGTGCGACATCCCTTTTTCAGCTTGTTAATTACTTTGGCGGTGCTTGTCACCGCCGGGTGCGGTTT
Source organism: Buttiauxella brennerae ATCC 51605 (assembly GCF_001654925.1). Lineage (GTDB taxonomy): Bacteria > Pseudomonadota > Gammaproteobacteria > Enterobacterales > Enterobacteriaceae > Buttiauxella > Buttiauxella brennerae. Next base: position 373,804 of record NZ_LXER01000006.1, on the reverse strand, counting down.
TCACCTGCGTGGCAGCACGCAGGTTCCGGATCAAATGAAAACCATGATCCTGAACTCAGGCGATCCCAACGGCCCATTAGCGCGTGAAGTCCGCTCTCAGTTGCGTCTGAACGGTGTCACACTTGTGGATGATACTGGAACGGGTGTTCGCAAGGATATTCCGTCTCTGCGCTTGCTGGGCAGTTCACTCGGAAAAGATACTGCGTCTGTCTTCCAGGATGGTCGTACAGCGGAATATCAGATGGTCATGACTGTCTCGGCACAAGTACTGATTCCGGGACATGACATTTATCCGATTAGCGCCAAAGTATATAAATCATTCTTTGATAACCCACTTGCTGCACTGCAAAAAGATGCAGAGGAAGATTTGTTAATCAAAGAGATGTACACCACAGCGGCACAGCAGCTTATTCGTAAGCTGATGACGGTACACGTTGCGGATGTAGAAGAAACCAAAGACGCCGAGAAACCTGTGAAAGACTCGACTTCGACGCCTGCTCCGGCAGCGTCAACAAGCCGTACGTCAACCACGCTTTCGGCGACATCTGGTAGCCAATGATTCGTTTGTACCCTGAACAACTCCGCGCGCAGCTCAGTGAAGGGCTGCGCGCGGCGTATCTGCTACTCGGAAACGATCCGCTATTACTTCAGGAAAGCCAGGATGCGATTCGCCAGACGGCAAGCACCCAGGGTTTCGAAGAACATCATACCGTTCAGATTGATGTCAGTACCGACTGGCAAGATCTGTTCTCTATTTGCCAGACGTTGAGCCTGTTCGCAAGCCGCCAGACGCTTTTGTTATTGTTACCAGAAAACGGGCCAAACGCCGCCATTAATGCGCAACTCGAAACGCTGATTTCGCTGCTGCACGATGATATTTTACTGCTGGTACGGGGTAACAAATTCACTAAAGCGCAGGAAAATGCCGCATGGCTGACAAAGCTTGCTGATCGCAGTGTCATTGTGACATGCCAGACACCAGAGCAAGCCCAACTGCCGCGCTGGGTCGCTCAACGCGCCAAACAGATGAATCTCCAGCTTGATGATGCGGCCAATCAGTTGCTGTGTTATTGCTACGAAGGCAACCTGCTTGCCCTGTCGCAAGCGCTGGAACGCCTGTCATTGATCTGGCCTGATGGCACGCTGACGTTGCCACGTGTTGAACAAGCAGTGAATGATGCGGCACATTTCACCCCATTCCATTGGGTTGATGCCATTCTTGCCGGAAAAAGTAAGCGGGCGCTGCATATTCTGCAACAGCTTCGGCTCGAAGCCAGCGAACCGGTGATTCTACTGCGTACAATTCAGCGCGAGCTACTGCAACTGGTTAATCTCAAACGCCAGTCAGCGCACACTCCGCTGCGTACTTTATTTGACCAACAGCGCGTGTGGCAGAATCGTCGTGCGCTGGTGACGGAAGCACTCAATCGTTTATCTGCGGAGCAGCTTTTTCAGGCAGTTCGTTTGCTGAGTCAAATCGAAATGACGCTGAAAAAAGATTATGGGCAATCGGTTTGGGCTGAGCTGGAAGGGCTTTCTCTGCTGCTGTGCCATAAAGCGTTGCCGGAAATTTTCATTGATGGCTAACAGCACTTCACGTTTATGTGCCCTGTATGGCGGGACATTCGACCCCATCCATTACGGGCATTTAAAACCGGTTGAAGCGCTGGCAAAACAGGTGGCGCTGCAACACGTCACTATCATGCCGAATAACGTCCCACCACATCGCCCTCAGCCCCTGGCGAATAGCCAGCAGCGTAAGACAATGGTGGAGTTGGCTATTTCCGGGAACTCGCTATTTAAGCTAGACGACCGTGAATTACAACGTGAAACACCGTCGTACACCGTTGAAACTCTGGAACAGTTGCGTGCTGAGATTGGCACAGAACAACCTTTGGCCTTTATTGTGGGCCAGGATTCGCTACTTAGTTTGCAACGCTGGCATCGTTGGGAAACGCTGCTGACGTTATGCCATTTGCTGGTTTGCCAGCGTCCCGGCTATTCCTTGTCGATGAAAACACCAGAAGAACAACAGTGGCTTGATAAGCACCAGACGACATCGGTTGAACAACTTCACAGTCAGCCTGCAGGTAAAATTTTCCTCGCGCAAACACCGTTGTACGACATTTCAGCCACCGCCATCCGCCAGCGTTTAGAGCAACACCAACCTTGTGATGACCTGCTCCCTCCAGCCGTAGCTGAGTTTATTCGCCAGCACCATCTGTATTGCTGAGTACTCTCTGCAAAGCATCGAGTAATTTGTCGTTATCCGCCGAGCTTTTAATCGCCACGCGATAATAGCGTGCATCCAGTCCCGGGTAATTTGCACAATGACGGATCAAGATATTTTCTTCGAGCAACCGGCGTTGCAAATCTAATCCATCAACGTCACAACGCATAAAGATATAGTTCGCGCTGGGTGGCCAAACCTTAATTCCACGAAGCCCGTTCAAGCCATTAAACAACCGTGGCTGTTCGGTGCTTAACCAGTGATAACTCGCCTCAATATACCCGCAGTCATTGAGAATCACCTCCCCTGCCAGGGCCGCAAAAGCGTTTATCGTCCAGGGTTCTCTTTGCTCCCGAATATGCCCGACCGTTTTGCTGTCCGCACTGACCAAATAGCCAAGCCGCAGCCCGGCAATAGCAAAAAATTTAGTCAGCGAGCGCAAAATATAGAGTTGGGGGAAATGGGATAGATGCGGAATTAAACCCGGCTCATCAGGCAGAAAATCGAGAAAGGCTTCATCAACAATCAACGCAATATGGTTTTCGCGACAACGATGGGCAATCGCAAGCAGCAATTTCTTGTCCAGCAGCAAACCGGTTGGGTTATTTGGCGTGCATAAAAACAGACAATCCACATCGGGTGTTAATGCCTGTAAAAATGATTCATCCGGTTGCCAACCTTGTGCCTCGGAAAGGTGGAAATCCGTTACCTCGCAGCCAATGCGAGCAAGTGCACGACGATATTCAGCAAACCCCGGCGTCAACAACAGTGCCTTACGTGGCGAGAGCTGTTGTACAAGGTTAAATATCAGCTCCGTCTCACCATTACCCGCAAGTACCCACTCTAGTGGGACTTGATGATGCTTAGCCAGCGCCTGATGCAACGCACGATATTCCACGTCCGGGTAACGCTCGGCCAGTGTCAAGTTTTCAACTATCGCACGCTTTAAAGAATCCGGCATACCGAGAGGATTAATATTAGCGCTAAAGTCGATCAGCAAATCCGCCTCTACACCAATTGCCGCTGCCGCTTCAATAATATTGCCACCATGCTGACTGCTAAACGCCATATTCACTCCGATAAAACAGACTTCGTAACCTGAGCCGCAATGATACACTTATGCCTGTGTCAGCCACAGCCAACATTTGCGCGAGGAATGAATGAAATTATGGTTAGTGCGCCATGGGCAAACCCAGGCAAATGTAGACGGTCTATACAGTGGTATTTCCGAAACCCCATTGACTGAGCAAGGTGTGGCTCAGGCCGTTGCTGTCGGCAACATGTTAGGCCAGGTTGCTTTTGAAAAGGTTCTTTGCAGCAAATTGGGCCGGGCGCAACACACCACGCAATTGATTCTCCAGCAACGCCAAATCCCGGTTGTGACCGAGGCACGTCTTAATGAGATGAATTTTGGTGACTGGGAAATGCGTCACCATCGCGATTTACAGCGACTGGATGCAGAAAACTATGCGGCCTGGTGCAATGACTGGCAAAACGTTATTCCGAAAAATGGTGAAGGCTTCCAGATTTTTTCACAACGTGTGAGTGAGTTTGCTAAAGCGTTATCTTCTCAAACGGAAGCAGAAAATATTCTGATTGTGAGCCACCAGGGTGTGCTGAGCTTGCTGATTGCCACCCTGCTTAACATGCCCCCAGCGTCACTGTGGCATTTTATTATTGAACAAGGGGCCTGGAGTTACATTGAGATTCGCGATGGCTTTACCACGCTCAGAACCCTCAATAATCGCGCTATTTACTCCCCGCAGCCGTAAACTGTATGAGCTACAGTTGCCGTCAACCATTGACACTACAGTCCAGGCTGTTATGCTCCGCTGCCATAATTTCCTGCCCGCAAGCATGATTTTCCAAAATAGTTTTACAAAAATGGCGATGCAAACCAGGTCACTCAGTGGGATGATATCCCGCTTTGAGCGACGCATTGCCCGTAAAGCTGCCCCATTCATTGGGTATAATGCGGGCTCAATTGAACACACTCTACTTTTCCCAGGGGGAACACTTGCAGGGTAAAGAATTTCAAGATTTCATCGTTGATAAAATCGACGATCTCAAAGGCCAGGACATCATTGCTCTGGATGTTCACGGTAAATCAAGCATCACTGATTGCATGATTATCTGTACCGGCACCTCTAACCGTCACGTTATGTCCATCGCTGAACACGTCGTAGAATCATCTCGCAAAGCCGGTTTTGAAGCTTTGGGCGTGAAAGGCGTGAATGCGACCGACTGGGTGGTTGTTGACCTTGGCGAAGTTATCGTCCACGTCATGCAAGAAGAGAGCCGCCAACTGTACGAACTGGAAAAGCTCTGGGGTTAATGCGTGAAGCTGCAACTAGTCGCAGTTGGCACTAAAATGCCTGACTGGGTACAAACCGGCTTTACCGAGTACCTGCGTCGTTTTCCCAAGGATATGCCATTTGAACTGGTAGAAATTCCTGCGGGGAAACGCAGCAAAAATGCCGACATTAAACGCATTCTCGAAAAAGAAGGCGAAATGATGTTGGCGGCGGCCGGCAAGGGCAACCGAATTGTCACGCTGGATATCCCAGGCCAACCTTGGGATACACCGCACCTTGCCGTGCAACTTGAACGCTGGAAACAGGATGGTCGAGATGTCAGCTTGCTGATTGGTGGCCCGGAAGGCCTTGCTCCGGCGTGCAAAGCTGCCGCAGAGCAAAGCTGGTCGCTGTCGAATCTGACCATGCCCCACCCTTTAGTGCGAGTGCTGGTAGCAGAAAGCCTGTACCGCGCGTGGAGCATCACGACAAACCATCCTTATCACCGTGAGTAAATATCGTCAGGTAGAACAAAGCTGCGGATGAAATTACAGAATTCTTTTCGTGACTATACAGCTGAGTCTGCGCTCTTTGTGCGCCGGGCGCTGGTCGCGTTTCTCGGTATTTTGGTGCTAAGCGGTGTGCTTGTCGCCAACCTTTATAATTTGCAAATCGTCCGTTTCACTGACTACCAAACCCGCTCCAATGAAAACCGCATAAAACTCGTCCCAATCCCACCTAGTCGCGGCATTATTTATGACCGCAATGGCACGCCACTGGCACTCAACCGCACCATTTATCAGGTGGAAATGATGCCGGAGAAAGTGGATAACGTGCAGGATACGCTTGAAGCGTTACGCTCGGTGGTGGATTTAACTGACGACGATATTGCCAACTTTAAGAAAGAGCGCGCGCGCTCCCATCGCTTTACCTCTATTCCGGTTAAAACCAACCTCACCGAAGTGCAAGTGGCGCGTTTTGCTGTGAATCAATACCGCTTCCCGGGTGTTGAAGTTAAAGGCTATAAGCGCCGCTTCTACCCGTACGGTTCAGCGTTAACGCACGTCATCGGCTACGTTTCTAAAATCAACGATAAAGACGTTGAACGCCTGGATAAAGACGGCAAGCTGGCAAACTACGCCTCAACGCATGATATCGGTAAGCTGGGTATTGAGCGTTACTACGAAGACGTTCTGCATGGCCAAACGGGCTATGAAGAAGTCGAAGTGAATAACCGTGGTCGTGTCATTCGCCAGCTCAAAGAAGTGCCACCACAAGCCGGGCACGATATCTATCTGACTATCGACCTGAAGCTGCAGAATTATATTGAAACCTTGCTGGCGGGAAGTCGCGCTGCGGTTGTGGTCACTGACCCTCGCACCGGCGGTATTCTGGCGCTGGTTTCCATGCCGAGTTACAACCCAAACTTGTTTGTTGATGGTATCTCAAGCAAAGACTATTCCGGTTTGCTCAATGACCCGAATACGCCACTGATTAACCGCGCAACACAGGGGGTTTACCCTCCGGCCTCGACGGTGAAACCGTATATGGCAGTGTCCGCATTAAGCGCTGGGGTGATCACCCGTAATACGTCGCTGTTTGACCCGGGCTGGTGGCAGTTACCCGGTTCTGAAAAACGCTACCGTGACTGGAAAAAATGGGGCCATGGCCGCCTGAACGTCACTAAAGCGCTTGAGGAATCTGCGGATACTTATTTCTATCAGGTAGCCTATGACATGGGCATCGACCGCATGGGTGAGTGGATGCGCAAGTTTGGCTATGGTCATTATACGGGGATCGACCTTTCCGAAGAACGTTCCGGTAACATGCCAACACGCGAATGGAAACAGAAGCGCTTTAAAAAGCCGTGGTATCAGGGTGACACCATTCCTGTTGGTATCGGCCAGGGCTACTGGACGGCGACTCCAATTCAAATGAGTAAAGCGATGATGATCCTGATTAACGACGGCATCGTTCGTGTCCCTCATTTTTTGTCGAGCACCGTCGAGAACGGCAAAAAAGTGCCGTGGCAGCAGCCGGTTCAACCGCCGGTTGGCGATATTCACTCAGGTTACTGGGAAATTGCCAAAGACGGGATGTATGGCGTTGCCAACCGCCCTAACGGTACAGCCCATAAATACTTTGCCAATGCACCGTACAAGATTGCTGCGAAATCAGGGACCGCACAGGTCTTTGGCCTGAAAGCCAATGAAACCTATAACGCCCATAAAATTGCTGAACGCTTACGCGACCATAAACTGATGACCGCTTTCGCTCCATACGATAACCCACAGGTTTCCGTCACCATGATTCTGGAAAACGGCGGCGCAGGCCCCGCTGTAGGCACCATCATGCGCCAGATCCTCGACCATATTATGCTTGGGGATGACAATACGGTTCTGCCTACTGAAGCACCGGCAGCAGCAGGTGCAGAGGATCAATAACCATGACTGATAATCCAAATAAAAAGTCGTTCTGGGATAAAATCCACATCGACCCGCTCTTCCTGGTCACCGTTCTGGCACTGCTTATCTTTAGTGCGCTGGTTATCTGGAGCGCCAGTGGCCAGGACATGGACATGATGGAGCGAAAAATTGGCCAGATCCTGATGGGGCTGGTTGTGATGATCGTGATGGCACAGATCCCCCCTCGCGTGTATGAAGGTTGGGCGCCATATCTCTATATCGTCTGTATCATACTGTTGGTTGCGGTGGATGCGTTCGGTGCGATTTCTAAAGGTGCACAGCGTTGGCTTGACCTCGGTATTGTGCGTTTCCAGCCCTCTGAAATCGCAAAAATTGCGGTGCCATTGATGGTCGCACGCTTTATCAACCGCGATGTCTGCCCGCCAACGCTGAAAAACACCGGTATTGCGCTAATATTGATTTTCATGCCGACGCTGCTGGTAGCCGCGCAACCCGATCTGGGTACGTCGATTCTTATCGCCGCATCCGGCCTGTTTGTGCTGTTCTTATCAGGCATGAGCTGGAAACTGATTGGCGTTGCCGTTTTGCTGGTCGCCGCGTTCATTCCCATCTTGTGGTTCTTCCTTATGCACGATTACCAGCGTGCGCGTGTGATGATGCTGCTTGATCCGGAAAGTGACCCGCTTGGCGCCGGTTATCATATTATTCAGTCTAAAATAGCGATTGGCTCCGGCGGATTGCGTGGTAAAGGTTGGCTGCATGGCACGCAGTCACAGCTTGAGTTTTTACCCGAACGCCATACTGACTTTATCTTTGCGGTTCTTGCCGAAGAGTTGGGTCTGGTAGGTGTGCTGGTATTGCTGGCGCTCTATCTGTTACTCATTATGCGTGGCCTTATCATTGCCGCTCGCGCACAAACCACATTCGGCCGAGTGATGGCTGGCGGGTTGATGTTAATTTTATTCGTATATGTGTTTGTTAACATTGGCATGGTTAGTGGTATCTTACCGGTGGTCGGCGTACCTTTGCCGCTGGTGAGCTACGGGGGCTCGGCCCTGATCGTTCTGATGGCCGGGTTTGGTATCGTCATGTCGATACATACCCACAGAAAAATGTTATCAAAAAGCGTGTAAGTGGATGAGGTGCGTAATGGTTAAGCGTTGGCTTGGGATCTGTGTCGTTGCTGCAATACTGGCTGGCTGCTCGTCTGATGACGGCGACCAACAGCAGGTAAATCAGCAGCCACAACCCGCGGTGTGTAATGGCCCGATGGTTGAAATAAGCGGCGCTGACCCGCGCTTCGAACCGTTGAATCCTTCGGTAAACCAGGATTATACGAATAACGGTAAGAACTACAAAATTGTGCAAAACCCGGCGAACTTCAGCCAGGCAGGTTTTGCGGCGATTTATGATGCCGAGCCAGGTAGCAACTTAACCGCATCAGGCGAAAATTTTGACCCGACAGCGCTGACCGCCGCACACCCAACACTGCCCATTCCAAGCTATGCGCGTATTACTAACCTCGCGAATGGCCGTATGACTATCGTGCGCATCAACGACCGTGGCCCTTATGGTAACGACCGTGTTATTTCGTTATCCCGCGCGGCTGCCGATCGCCTGAACACGTCAAATAATACCAAAGTGCGTATCGACCCGATTATTGTGGCGCAAGACGGCACAATGTCCGGACCTGGTACAGTGTGTACCACCGTTGCTAAACAAACCTACGCCCTGCCCGCTCGCCCTGATTTAAACGGCGGAATGGGAAGCGCCTCTTCTGGTATGCCAGCAACAATCCCGGAAGGTGATGTGCGCGCTATTAGTAATTCGACACTGCAAAGTGAAGACACCACGGGTGCTCCGGTGAATAGTAGCGGGTTCTTAGGTGCTGCAACACCCCTTGCGCCGGGCGTAATAGAAAGTGAGCAGCCAGCCGTTGTCGCAGCTCCGGTACAAACGGCTGCACCCGTGCAGCAAACGGCACCGGTCACAGCACCTGCCTCCGTGCAAGGTAACGTACAGGCCGCAGCACCGGTTGCTACCGCATCCGGGCGCTATGTCGTGCAGGTGGGCGCAGTCAGCGACCAGACTCGGGCAACACAGTGGCAGCAGAAACTGAGCCAGCAATTTGGTGTACCCGGTAAGGTTTCCAGTAATGGTGCCATGTACCGTGTACAACTTGGGCCATTTGGTAGTCGTGGCGAAGCCGCTGCACTGCAACAACGCTTGATGAGCGAAGCCCAACAGCAATCTTTCATCACTAACGCACCCGCTATGTAAGTGGTTGTGTCTGGTATCCGTCGTGCGTCAGTTAATGTAAATTCCATTAACAAATGATGCGCAAAGACGGGTGCCAGCGAAAATCGCTTTTGCTATAGTAAGGCACTTTTTTTATTCCTATCATGGATGTCGTTGTTCTAATCATGAATACAGCCCCTTCTTTTCGTTTTGTTAAACGCTTGGCGCTTACTACGGCCATCACTCTTTCGGCGATAACTGCCGCGCATGCTGACGACCTGAACATCAAAACCATGATTCCAGGTGTGCCGCAGATTGATGCCGAAGCGTACATCCTGATTGATTACAATTCCGGTAAGGTTTTGGCTGAATCCAACGCCGATACCCGCCGTGATCCTGCCAGTTTGACCAAAATGATGACCAGCTACGTCATCGGTCAGGCCATGAAAGCAGGCAAATTTAACGAAAGCTCAATCGTGACTGTTGGGCAAGATGCGTGGGCAACCGGTAACCCGGTATTTAAAGGCTCATCGTTGATGTTCCTGAAGCCTGGTATGCAGGTTCCTGTGTCACAACTGATTCGCGGTATTAACCTGCAATCAGGTAACGATGCTTGCGTTGCAATGGCCGATTTTGTAGCCGGTAGCCAGGACGCGTTTGTTGGCCTGATGAACAGCTATGTTTCTGCATTGGGTCTGAAGAACACCCATTTCGGGACCGTACACGGTCTCGATGCCGAAGGCCAATTCAGCTCAGCGCGTGATATGGCGTTGATTGGTCAGGCGCTGATTCGCGATGTGCCGAACGAATACGCTATCTACAAAGAAAAAGAGTTCACCTTCAACAATATCCGCCAGACAAACCGTAACGGCTTGCTGTGGGATACCAGCCTGCAAGTTGATGGCATCAAAACAGGCCATACAGATGCGGCGGGTTACAACCTGGTCGCTTCTGCAACCGAAGGCCAGATGCGTCTGATCTCCGCAGTACTGGGTGGCCGTACCTATAAAGGGCGCGAAACCGAAAGCAAAAAACTGCTGACCTGGGGCTTCCGCTTCTTTGAAACCGTCTCCCCACTGAAAGCCGGTAAAGAGTTTGCTTCTGAGCCAGCCTGGTTTGGCGATAACGACCGCGCGTCCCTGGGTGTGGATAAAGACGTCTTCCTGACCATTCCACGTGGCCGTATGAAAGATTTGAAAGCCAGCTACGTGCTTAACACCACTGAACTGCACGCACCTTTGCAGAAAAATCAGGTTGTTGGGACTATCAATTTCCAACTTGATGGCAAGACTATCGAACAACGTCCGCTGGTCGTGCTTCAGGAAATGCCTGAGGGTAACTTCTTCAGCCGTATCATTGATTACATCAAACTGATGTTCCATCACTGGTTTGGTTAATAATTGAACACTTGAAAGAGTGGAAGCCGTCCCCATATACTATGAATCAAAGCAACTCCCGCCCCTGCTGGCGGGAGTTATTATTTTTAATGCCGTAACGCTGGAGCTACCATGAAAACCAATCTGAAAGAATTGCTCGAATTCCCGACGTCCTTTACTTACAAAGTGATGGGTCTGGCGAAGCCTGAGCTGGTTGATTTGGTCGTTGAGGTGGTGCAGCGCCACGCACCTGGTGACTACACCCCGCAGGTTAAACCGAGCAGCAAAGGTAACTACCATTCTGTTTCGGTTACCATTACTGCGACCCATATTGAGCAAGTTGAAACGCTGTACGAAGAGCTGGGCAATATCGAAATCGTTCGTATGGTGTTGTGATCAACGACCCTGAATAATGAGCACACCCGGCCCTGGCCGGGTTTTTTGTTCCTGCTGTGGTATAATTCGCCCACCTTTTGTTACCTACCGGGGACAGTACTTTGTCTCAAGATACGATTCAAATCCGCCAACTTGGCCTGCAACCGTACGAACCTATTTCGCAGGCAATGCATGACTTTACCAATACCCGCGATGAAACAACCGCCGATGAAATTTGGCTGGTCGAACACCAGCGCGTATTTACACAAGGCCAGGCAGGTAAAGCGGAACATGTATTAGTTCCAGGAGACATCCCGGTGATCCAGAGTGACCGTGGCGGCCAAGTGACATATCACGGGCCAGGCCAGCAAGTCATGTACGTGCTGCTTAATCTTAAACGCCGTAAACTCGGGGTCAGAGAACTGGTCACTATCCTTGAGCAAACCGTGGTTAACACGCTGGCAGAATTGGGGATAAACGCTTACCCACGCGCCGATGCGCCAGGTGTCTATGTCGATGGTCGCAAAATTTGCTCTCTCGGCCTGAGGATCCGTAAAGGGTGTTCATTCCACGGATTAGCATTAAACGTTGATATGGACCTCAGCCCTTTCCTGCGGATCAACCCTTGTGGTTATGCCGGTCTGGAAATGACACAGGTGAGTGCGCTACGAGCGGGGACTTCGCTTAATGATATTCAGCCGCTTCTCATCAATAGCTTTATTCAATTATTAAATAATCCACCAACTGAATATATTTAGTCTTAATATATATATTTTTTAATAACTGCACTACCTATGGTGCAGTTATTAATGGTTAACCATTAAGCGCCGCTTTACTTCATAGTTAGTTTTGTATAATCTCCTCCGGTTAAATAATCGAAATCTATACCAAAAATAATTCAAGATGCAGGAAGGCGGCAAGAGAACGAGTCCCGATGAGCTGACTCAGGTAAGTGATTCGGGTGAGTAAGCGCAGCCAACGCACATGCAACTTGAAGTATGACGGGTATATACTTATGCGCTCACGGGTCTACAACACCCTACGAAACTCTAACAAATAAAATCTATATAATAGATTAAATGAATGATACAAACGCCAACCTCCCTTTTATTATGAAATAGTAATCATTTAATGCTATTTACATAAGGTAATGGTAAATATTTAGCATGGCTGTAATCCAAGGTTAGCCAAAACAAGGATGGAAATATCATGGAAAGAAATGAAGAAGATAATTACCCAACATTCAAAACATTACACAATATCGACCTGAATTTATTGACCGTTTTTGAGGCGGTCTATGTGCACAAAGGCATTGTCAATGCGGCAAAAGTACTGAATCTAACGCCTTCAGCTATTAGCCAGTCCATCCAGAAGCTTAGATCAACTTTCCCAGACCCACTGTTTATCCGTAAAGGGCAAGGCGTCACGCCGACTGCCTATGCTGCTCATTTGCATGAATATATCAGTCTCGGATTTGAATCGATTCTGTGTGCACTGGATGTTAATAATAATTACGATAAGCAAAGAACCATTACTCTTGCAAGCCAGCCTTCAATTGGGGCCTTGTTGATGCCGAGAATCCACTCAGCCATTCAAAAGGTAAACCCTAATTTATCTATTCGTCACGTACCGATAGTAAAAAACCAGTTATCGCAATTCCAGGCCGATATTGCCATCGACACAAACCCGCATCATGGCCCTGCGATCGCAAGTTATAATCTTTATAATGACGACCTGGTTGCGGTATGCCGCCATGATCACCCCACAGCAGCGACCCTATTTAATGAAGGTGATACTCAAAATTTGAATTGCACCTTTTTGACCATGCCGGACGATCTGTTAGTCAATGCACGTCTGCTCATTAGCGAAAAGTTGCCTAACCGTCAGATATCTTTTAGTAGCTATAACATTTTAACCATTGCCTCAATGATAAGCACAAGTGACATGATTGGGTTTATGCCGTATAAGTTATTCGAGATGTTTTCTCGCTCTTTTCAGCTTAAAGTCATCGAGAGCACACTTTTCTCAAGCACGACCATCACTACCACAATGCACATTAATAAACTCAGTTCACGAGATGCGGTGCTGAAGGAAGTCATGGATACCATCCTGCATGAGTTTCAGACTGCATAGTGACTTCGGCCTCTGGCTCACAACCTTGAGGTCGACTTGCCAATTGTTAACGCTTAAAAGCGCACAAACCAACAACTCATTTACAATTCTTTCCCCATTTCCTGCTCTGCCAGGCTGATTTATCCCCTTCAGTGATGATATACTTCAGTCGTTATTAAAAAATAGTTGATAAATAAAACATTCGATTAGCCTGACTTTTTTCAGCAACTGGAACACGTACGATATGAGTAAACCTATTGTCATGGAACGCGGCGTCAAGTACCGCGACGCCGATAAAATGGCTCTGATCCCGGTTAAAAACGTGGTAACAGAGCGCCAGGAGCTGTTAAGAAAGCCAGAATGGATGAAGATCAAACTTCCATCTGACTCGACCCGAATTCAGGGTATCAAAGCAGCAATGCGCAAGAACGGCCTGCACTCTGTGTGTGAAGAAGCTTCCTGCCCGAACCTGGCAGAATGTTTCAACCACGGTACTGCAACTTTTATGATTCTTGGTGCAATCTGTACTCGTCGCTGCCCGTTCTGCGATGTTGCTCATGGCCGCCCTGTTGCGCCAGACACCAATGAACCCGTTAAACTTGCCCAAACTATCGCTGACATGGGATTACGCTATGTGGTTATCACATCCGTTGACCGTGATGATCTGCGTGATGGTGGTGCTCAGCATTTTGCCGATTGCATCAGCGCGATTCGTGAAAAAAACCCAACCATCAAGATTGAAACATTGGTTCCCGACTTCCGTGGCCGTATGGATAAAGCGTTAGAGATCCTCACCGCTACGCCACCGGATGTCTTCAACCACAACCTGGAAAACGTGCCGCGTATCTACCGTAAAGTACGCCCAGGTGCTGACTACAACTGGTCACTGAAATTGCTGGAACGTTTTAAAGAAGCGCACCCGGATATCCCGACTAAATCAGGGTTGATGGTGGGTTTAGGTGAAACGAATGCAGAAATTGTGGAAGTGATGCGCGATTTACGCCGCCACGGTGTCACCATGTTGACGCTGGGCCAGTATTTACAGCCAAGCCGTCACCACTTGCCAGTGCAACGTTATGTTAGCCCTGATGAGTTTGAAGAGATGAAAGCAGAAGCGCTGGCGATGGGCTTTACCCATGCAGCTTGCGGCCCGTTTGTCCGCTCTTCTTACCATGCAGACCTGCAAGCCAAAGGCATGGAAGTCAAATAACGACGTAACAAATTGTTACTTTTATTTTGCGGCGACCACAAAAAAACCGGCACATTTGATGCCGGTTTTTTATATCTGTTCGAAAGCTGTTTCGTAATCAGTCTTTATGCGTAATACGATCACCTGCGGTATCCGCAGTGTTGGCAGATTTCGCGCTAGTTTCGTCGTCATTCATGGCTTTCTTGAAGCCCTTGATTGCCGAGCCGAGGTCGCCACCGAGGGTGCGCAACTTCTTGGTGCCAAATAACAAAACAATCAGCGCACCGATCACCAACAACTTTGTAATACTAATCTCACCCATAACAACCTTCTTTAATCATGCGTGCCGTGAATACGGCGAATAATACACTGAGACAATTAACGGTCATTTTCTCGTGCGATACAATAGCAACCTGTAACAAGTTGAATCAACATCGGCTCAAAAAACAATCATAACAACCGCGGGGAAGCAAAACGACGATTTTTTAGGACCGGCAACATCGCTCGCACTTCGGTGAGGTGTTGGCTTTCCAGTTCAGCATAGATCATTGTCGGTTTCTGATTTGCCGCTGCAATCACAACCCCGAGCGGATCAACAACCCGACTATGGCCAATATTCTTATTGCCACATTCACCGGAAGCAACAATATAGCAGGTTGTATCGAGCGCACGAGCCGCAAGCAATGTTGCCCAGTGCATCTCTTTATTCGGGCCGCGTAACCATGCTGCAGGTAACACTAAAATATCTGCTCCCGCCAGCGCCAGGCTCAGGGCCATCTCCGGGAAGCGCAGATCGTAGCAGGTCATCAACCCCACTTTAAAGCCAGCAACATCAATCAATGGCGGCAGACTATTGCCGGCATCAACCAGCCGAGATTCTTGCACATTAAACGCATCATAAAGATGAAGTTTTTGATAACGAGCGATCACCTCACCACCGCGAATGGCCAGTAAGGTATTTGCCGCCCGCCCTGCCGTCGTTTTGATATGAAGCGTCAGAATCGTTGTCATCTGGTCATGACGACTTTGCCCGCACAGTTTGTCGATAAACGCGTCATTCATCGTTTGTGCAGACTTCACCGACAAATCGGGGTCGTTATCATCGCGAGCCAGTACAGCCTCGGGTAACACAAGCAATTGTGCTCCAGCAGCTTGCGCTTGAGTCATCAAGTCCAGGCAAGTTTGTACATTTTCCTGCCATACCTTAGTGACCGCAAATTGTCCTACCGCAACTTTCATGAAAGTCCCTCAAAAGACGCTGAATAATTTCAGTATACCCGGTGTGAAACTTACTGTGCGGGCGTTACACTCAAACACTTACGAATATAAAAAGCAGGAAACTATCGTGTTGCAAATGCTATTAGCCGTATTTATTGGCGGTGGAACGGGGAGTGTTGTGCGTTGGTTAGTGAGTATGAAGCTAAACCCGGTGCATGGCGCTATCCCGGTTGGAACATTAACGGCAAACCTGGTCGGGGCGTTTATCATCGGTCTGGGGTTGGCGCTGTTCACCAGAATGACGCACCTCGATCCAGTGTGGAAATTGTTAATCACCACGGGCTTTTGCGGTGGCCTGACAACTTTTTCAACATTTTCAGCCGAAGTGGTGTTCTTGCTGCAGGATGGGCGTTTAGCCTGGGCCGGGCTCAATATACTTCTGAACCTTGCGGGTTCTCTGACTATGACAGCAATCGCATTTTGGTTAGTTTCTTTGACATACGGCCACTGATTCTCAGCACGTTAAGGTTAGCTTAATTTTTGTCTGCCAATCTGGATGAAAATTAGCGTGGGGCCAAATAATGAAAGAACGTGTTGCTGGATGGGCGGCGGTGCTGATGAGCACGCTGATTGTGATGTGCTTTGTGAAAATTTATCTGTTTTCCTGAATTCAGAGCAAAAAAAACCCGCCTTAGCGGGTTTTTATATTCTGCTGGTAAAGCCTTAGATAGGCATTACGTTTGCAGCAGATGGGCCTTTGGCACCGTTAGTGATTTCAAACTCAACGCGCTGACCTTCTGCCAGGGTTTTGAAACCATTGCTCTGGATTGCAGAGAAGTGAACAAACACATCTTTGCTACCATCTTCCGGAGTAATGAAGCCAAAGCCTTTTGACTCGTTAAACCACTTAACGTTACCTTTAATCTTAGACATCTAAATTACCTTTACATGAAAAACGACACAAATGCTGTGTCGGACATCAGTACACCAATTGTGATGGATTTTGTCCAGCCCAGAATTGCTAAAAAGTGATAAAAATTGCTACCTATTTTAAAAAATGTGCAGCAGCACGTATTTTTGAACTATAGATAGCAAAGTCGCTGGTTTGGTTTGATTCCTGGTGCTTACGGCTATTCAGAACTGGAAGCGCAACCAGGCAAAGTAAACGTTACCGTTGTTGTAAGTTCCAGGGATATACGTCATCTGGAACGTGGCCCGGCCATAACCTACAGAGGCCAGCGGCAACACCACTGGCAGCGGGATGTAGCTCCAGTTATCTCGCGCCGTGACCCCGAGCGTATACCCCAGCCCTAAGTGGAAATTATCGTCTTTTAACGGGCGCCAGATCTTCTCCCAACCGTAGCCGCCGATCGGCTCCCACTTGTTAAAAGAGTCTTTGAAAGCCATCACATACAGGCCATGCCAGTTACCACTCTCATCCCAACGTGTTTGCCCAAACCCGATGCCCCAGGGGCGTTCGTTATACTCGTCTGTTTTTTCTTTATCGTAGGCAAAACGAGCGTGCCAGGTTATTGCTGGCACATACAAATCATAATGTTGTGGCTCATTCCACGTTTGCGAAACGTTTGACGACAAGCTGTTCCAGGCATCGCCTAACACACTATTTTGACCGGCCAAAGCGCTGGAAATACCCAGCATCGGTGAGAACGACAAAAGAATAGAAATGAGAATTTTATTTGTTAAAGCCACATTAATTTCCACATCAAAATCTAATACGCAACTTAACAAATTGTATATTAACCAAACCTAAATGAATCCGTGCTTAATTCCTAAATATTGTGTTTTTTGTTTAATGACTCAACATTAATAGTTACCACACCACTTACAGGTCATTATAAACGATGTGGTAACTAATTCTTATTTATGCTTTTTTAGTAACACGTACATCGCCGGAATGACCAGCATCGACAATAAAGGTGCTGTAATCATGCCGCCAATCATTGGCGCGGCAATACGCCTCATCACTTCAGAACCCGTCCCATCGCCCCACATTATTGGCAACAGACCCGCCATAATTGTCGCAACCGTCATCACTTTTGGCCTGACACGCAGCACTGCACCTTCATGGAGCGCGCGCATAAGCATCAGTTTTCCGCCTTGTGGGTCCAGTGCTTTATGCCTCGCAATCGCCTGATTTAAATACAGTACCATTATTACGCCAAATTCAGCCGCCACCCCGGCAAGGGCAATAAAACCCACTGCCCCAGCAACCGATAAATTATACCCCAACAAATAAAGCAGCCAGACACCACCAATAAGAGAGAATGGCAGAGTGCCCATTATTAAAAGCGCATCACTTACCCGCGAGAATGTCACGTAAAGTAAGACGAAAATAATAACCAGCGTGAATGGTAAGACTATTCTCAATTTAGCGCTCGCTCGCTCTAAATATTCAAATTGCCCGGACCAGGATAATGAAACACCATCAGGTAATTTGACTTGCTGCGAAACGGCACGCTGCATATCTTCCACCGCCGATTTCAGATCCCGGCCCCGTAAGTCGACATAAACCCAATTCGACAAACGTGCATTCTCACTTTTTAGCATGGGTGGGCCATCGGTAATGCTGATATCCGCCAGCTCAGAAAGTGCAATCTGGCTACCATTGGCCGTGATTACCGGTAAATTTCGCAGTTTCTGGACGTTATCCCGCACTTCTCGTGGGTAACGAACATTAATAGGATAGCGTTCACGCCCCTCGATGGTTTCACCTATGTTTTGCCCACCAATGACCGTCGCCACTAATGATTGCAACTCTTTGACTGACACGCCATACCGTGCCGCTTTTAGTCGGTCGATATTAATATCAATATAACGCCCACCGCCGAGCCTTTCCGCCAGCGCCGACGTGACGCCCGGCACCTGCTTCACCACTCGTTCAATTTGCTCAGCAACTTGCTCAATAACCGCAATATTGTTGCCATTCACCTTGATACCTACCGGGCTTTTGATACCCGTCGCCAGCATATCCAGGCGATTGCGGATCGGTGGAACCCAAACATTGGCGATGCCGGGCACCTTCACCACGCTATCAAGTTCACTGACCAGTTTGTCCATCGTCATTCCCGGCCGCCACTGGTCGCGAGGTTTAAAGCGAATCGTCGTCTCAATCATGGTCAGCGGTGCCGGGTCCGTTGCAGTATCCGCCCGCCCGGCTTTACCAAATACCGTCGCCACCTCAGGAACCATTTTGATTAAGCGGTCGGTTTGTTGCAGTAAGCGCCCGGCTTCACGCGCAGAAATGCCCGGCAACGTTGATGGCATATACAGCAAATCACCTTCATCGAGCGGCGGCATAAATTCACTGCCCAGGCGACTGAGCGGCCATAACGTGGCAAGCAATACCAGTCCTGCAACCACCAGCGTGGCTTTAGGCCGCGCCAGCACTTTATCCAACAACGGTTCGTAGGCAGCTATCAGCCAGCGGTTGATAGGGTTGGCTTTTTCATCCGGGATTTTCCCGCGAATAAAATAGCCCATCAGCACCGGTACCAGCGTAATTCCCAGCCCGGCGGCGACCGCCATGGCATAGGTTTTGGTGAATGCCAGCGGTGAGAACATCCGCCCTTCCTGCGCTTCAAGGGAAAACACCGGAATAAAGGACAGCGTGATAATCAGCAAACTACAAAACAGTGCAGGTCCGACTTCGACAGCGGCTTGCTCTGAAATGCGCCAGTAATCGCCACTTGTGGGCTGTTTGTCAGGGTTATCGTGCCGCCACTGCTCCAGCACTTTGTGCATGTTTTCGATCATCACGATCGCCGCATCGACCATGGCACCAATCGCGATCGCGATCCCCCCCAGGGACATAATGTTCGCGTTCACTCCCTGGTAATGCATGACGATAAATGCACCCAGAATCCCCAGCGGCAACGTGATCATCGCCACCAGTGCCGAACGGAAATGGAATAAGAACAACGAGCAGATAATCGCCACGACGATAAACTCTTCCAGCAGCTTGTGGGAGAGCGTTTCAATCGCGTTTTCAATGAGATGTGAACGGTCATAAACCGGCACAATTTCCACGCCCGCAGGCAAACTCTTCTGGATTTGCTGAAGTTTCGCTTTGACAGCGTTAATCGTGTCAAGCGCGTTTTTGCCATAACGCATCACAATAATGCCGCCTGCAACCTCACCCTCACCGTTGAACTCTGCCACTCCCCGGCGAATTTCCGGCCCCATGCGCAATGTCGCCACATCACTCAGTAAAACCGGTACACCTTCTCGCGTAGTGATCACGACCTGTTTAAAGTCATCAAGATTTTTCAGGTAGCCTGCGGTGCGCACCATATATTCGGCTTCACCCATTTCAATGACTGAGCCCCCACCTTCCTGGTTGGCACTTTGCACGGCATCAATCACTTGCTGATGGGTGATATTCAGCGCACGCATGCGTTGCGGATCGAGCACTATTTGATACTGCCGCACCATCCCGCCAACGCTTGCCACTTCTGAAACGTTAGGAACAGTTTTAAGCTCAAACTTGAGCGTCCAGTCCTGCAAGGCACGTAAATCGGCCAGGCTGTGTTTCCCGGTTCTGTCCACCAGCGCATATTCATATACCCAGCCAACCCCGGTGGCATCAGGCCCTAAGGATGCCTTTGCCTCTGGTGGAAGCTGCGACTGAACCTGGCTTAAGTATTCAAGAACCCGTGAGCGCGCCCAATACGGATCGGTGCCGTCTTCAAACAAAATGTAGACATACGAATCGCCAAACATCGAAAAACCGCGCACGGTTTTCGCGCCCGGCACCGAAAGCATGGTGGTGGTGAGCGGATAAGTGACCTGGTCTTCAACCACCTGCGGTGCTTTGCCCGGATAGTTGATACGAATGATCACCTGCACATCCGAGAGATCCGGTAGTGCATCAAGCGGTGCTCGTTGTAGCGACCAGATACCCCACGCCGCCATCATGATTGCCGCCAACAAAACCAGCAGCCGGTTTTTTAGGGACCAGCGAATGACAGCGGCAATCATTTCATCGCCCCCGCCATCGGCATCAGGTGCGTGATCACCGCACCTTGCTCATCATCCATCGTGAAGCTGAACATCACGTGTTCACCCACTTTGACGCTCTTAGCATCCGCTGGGGATTTCAGCACAAAGTCCATGGTCATCGCCCCCCATTTAAGCGCACTAATTGGCTGGTGCGAAAGGGTAATCGCCTCATCGGAAATCTCTTTTACCACCGCTTCGCCCTGATATTCAGGCGTTGGTGTAGCGGCCGTTTTTTCCTGAGGTAATGCGCTGCGAAGGCTTGCCTCAGAATCAATCAGGAACTGCCCGGAGGTGACAACCTTATCGCCCTCTTTTAGCCCCTGTTTTATCTCAACCCAACCGTTTTGCGCGGCTCCAACCACGACATTCACCGGGTTAAAATGACCATCATCCTGAGTGACCAGCACCCGACTGGCGCTGCCGGTTTCAATCAACGCTTCTTCAGGAATAGCCAGAACCGCGGGAAGTGTGGGTTGGCTGGCGAGCTTCACATTGAGGTACATTCCAGGCTTGAGTTTCATTTGTCGGTTTTCCAGCACAATGCGCGCTTTCAGCGTACGGGTCGTGGCTTCCATATTCGGCAGCAATTCACTGACCCGCCCGTGAAACACCTCGCCAGGCCAGCTATCGTTAGAGGCCTGAATCTCGCTGCCCACTTGCAGCACCTGCGCCTGAGACTGCGGGTAATCAATCACAATCCATACCGACTCGAGACTGGCAATCTCAAACAATGGTGCTGTTGCCGTGACTTGCGCACCTTCGCGGGTATCCAGTTTATTAATGTAGCCGGCCTGCTTCGCGCGAACCGTTACGCGAGTTTGCGGTTTCCCGGTCTGTTCAACCTGGCGAATAATTTCCGCAGGCATAAACTGCAGTTGCAGGCGCTCACGCGCGGCGGAACTTAATGCGCTATCGCCCAGGCGGCGTACCGCCAGATATTCTTGCTGAGCCGCGGTCCACTCCGGTATCCAGAGCTGTGCCAGCGGTTCACCAGCTTTCACAAATTGCTGCGGTGCGTTGACGAAAAGCCTCTCAACCAGGCCATTGGCGCTGGCGGGAATAATCTGCACGCTTCGCTCATCCGTTGAAACCGTCGCAAACGCATCGAACTGATAATTCAAAATTTTCTTTTCAACGACTGCGGTTTTAATCCCAAGGTTTTGCTGCTGGCGAGAACTGACCGTCACACCACCGTCTTCGGTTGCTTCATCGGCATAACGCGGCACTAAATCCATATCCATAAACGGCGATTTCCCCGGTTTATCGAAGCGCTGGCCAGGAGTCATCGGGTCATACCAATAGAGGACTTTTCGTTCTGACTGAACCGGCTGTGCCGTTGTGCTATGGCTTTGTTTACCCGCGTAATACCCAATACCCAGAGCTGCAGCGATAGTGAGCGCTAACAAAGAATATTTCGTCATCGTTTTCATTATTAGTTGTTCCCCTGTGGGGTCAGGTAGCGAATAGCGACCCAGGTTTCAGCCACGGTTTTTTCTGCGCTATGGGCGCTCAGTTCGGTATCAAGCAATGTACGGCGGGCGTTGAGTAAATCGGCAAGCGTGGATTGTCCGGAACGGTATTGCGCTTCTATCAGGGAAAGGCGTTGTTGTTGAAGAGGTAGGATTTCCTCTTGCTGGCGCTGCCAGAGTGTTTGAGCGGCCTGATACTGCGCCACCAGTGTGCGCACTAAAGCCACTCGCGCACGGCTGGCAATGGCCAGCTCATCATTGGCTTCCATTGAACGGGACATATCTGCCGCCAGGTCTTTGTCCTGGCGTTGTGATTTGAACAGCGGTAAATCGACGGTAAACATCACGCCAGCCATATCGTCGTAGTCGTCTGCGCGATGGGAGTAATAGACTTCGACACCCACATTCGGTTTGGCTGCTACCGCCGATTGCGCTGAACGTGCTTTGGCGACATCCGCCTCACGCGCAGCTTCCACCACTTCCGGGTGCTCGCCTACGCTTTGTTCAAGTATTTCAGGGTCTGCTGGCAAACGCTGATAACGCGGCAGTGTGCCGCTGGTGTTATCAATTTTTTCACCGGTCAGTTGCAGCAAACGCGTCTGAGCAAGCACCACATCACGCTGTGCCAGCGTCACTTTGTCCTCCATTCCCAGCAGCGCCATGCGAATATCCACGACGCTTGATGCGGGTGAACTGCCGCTAGCAACCGTCGCCTTTTGCACACCTACCTGGCGTTCGGTTTCATTAACGAGTTTTTGCGCCGTCACCACTATTTTTTGTGACAACGCCAGATCCAACCACGCCTGAGCGGTTGCTCTTTGTAGCGTCGCGCGAATCACCTCCGCTTTTGCCGCACTGCTGGCGGACTGCGCCAGTATGGTTTCCGCTTTGCGGTCGCGTTTTTCCTCGCTAACGTAATCTTGCATGATGCCAATACGCTGCATGGTCATGCCTTCACGTGTGAATCGGTGGCTGTTACTGCCTTGTACCGGCACATTTTCAATGCCGAATTTCAATTTTGGATCGGGTAATTCGCGTGCAGAATCCGCCATCGCACTCAGCGCATTACTCTGATTACGGTTGGCAGAAAGTTCTGCGGAATAGTGTTCAGCAGCCGTCAGGGTCTGTTGCAGGCTGAACTCTGCCGCATGAGCGGCAGAGACAGACGCAGCAAACAGCACCCCGCTAAGCCAGAAGCTCAGGGAATGTTGTTTCATCATGACCTCAGTTACTTAGTCGGCGTAACCGAAGCGAGCTTGTAGCCTTCAGCTTGCTGGCTGAAAGTGAAGTCAACCGTTTCGCCTGCGTTAACTTCCGGCAATGTTCCGGCTTCAGGCAGGCTGAAAGTCATCGTCATTGCAGGCCAGTTAAGGGCCGGGATAGGTTTGTGGGCGATGGAAATCGAATTGGGGGTGACTTTCTTTACTACACCGTGGCCGTGGTAAATCTCGACAGCCATGGGTTGAGCCATCGGCATCGACATCTCGTGGGACATCTCATGAGATGCAGCGTAAGTGACATTAAAGAAAGCAAATACCGGCAGCGCAACGGCTGCAAAAAAACGTGCAGAAAAAATAGACATAAAAATCTCCAGAACTTGAGTCAAAGGGTGGCAAAAGGCCAATAAACCAAGACAGTGCTGGAGTTATTCTCTAAAACGACAAAACCGAATTGTGGCCGGAGGGCCAGTTGCAGGTGGTGTAAGTAATTCAACAGAGGTGACGGTTTCAGTACATTCCGGAACCACTAAGGCCAAAGTCGCGCTGACGGGTAATGCAGCCAGGGAACTGTGACCATTATCTTTTTGCATAACATCAGGAATGCAATGTTTCTCACACAGCACACCCTTTGCTTTTATCATGTCCCGATCACCATCCATCAGCATATGTTCGTTATGCTGAATAGAAAGTAACTGGGCATTAATTTCTACCGGGCAATCATGTGATGCCACCGCGACCTGGCTGTTGACGAACAGCCAGCCGAACGCCAACAGCAGCATCATGAGATGCTTTCTGAAAATGCGTAAACGACTTGTCGACCAGAAAGTGGATTGCAACATGTTGACCAAATAATGAGAGCGACACCAGGGATGGTAAAAGAACGAGCCCTGAAATAAGCGAGTCGGCAGTATAAGCATCAGACCCTTTTATTTTAAAGTGATTTTTAGTTGTTTTACATTCAACCTGTTAATTAACAATTCTGTAATAGTTTTTTAATTTAACAACCTTCATATGGTTATTAATAGACCGATTACTTGTACAAATAAATAACGCTTATCAATAACTAAATGTCATAATTGCAAGGCTGCCTGCAAATGTGTCATGGCAGAGGTACGAAGCTTACTAAATTTGATGCTCATCAGAAATCTGCGCTCACTCTTCAGGCAGATTGGCACCGTTTTCACTGACGACAACAAAGCGTCTTATTTTTTTATTTTTCTGGCATGGCGTTACGTTCAGGTGCGGCCAATAGATGCCGAATACCAAACGCAACAGGGGGCTTTAATGCTAACAGCTATTGAATTACTTATTGGGGTTGTAGTGATTGTTGGTGTAGCTCGCTACATCATCAAAGGCTACTCCGCGACCGGCGTCTTATTCGTTGGTGGTTTAACACTACTGATTGTCAGTGCCTTAATGGGCCACAAAGTTTTACCTGCCAGTGCTGAAAGCACCGGTTATACCGCAACCGATATTGTCGAATATGTCAAAATCCTGCTGATGAGCCGTGGTGGCGATCTCGGCATGATGATCATGATGCTGTGCGGTTTCGCATCTTATATGACGCACATTGGCGCCAATGACATGGTGGTTAAGCTGGCCTCAAAACCACTGAAGATCATCAACTCACCTTATATTCTGATGATCGCGGCCTATTTCGTCGCGTGTCTGATGTCTCTGGCGGTTTCTTCTGCAACCGGTCTGGGCGTGTTGTTGATGGCAACGCTGTTCCCGGTAATGGTGAACGTGGGTATTAGCCGTGGCGCTGCCGCCGCAATTTGCGCCTCACCCGCTGCAATTATCTTGTCGCCAACGTCCGGTGACGTGGTGCTGGCAGCAAAAGCCGCTGAAATGACGCTGGTTGATTTCGCTTTCAAAACCACCGTGCCAATTTCAATTGCCGCCATTATCGCGATGGCGATTGCTCACTTCTTCTGGCAACGCTACCTGGATAAAAAAGAAAACATCAGCCATGAAATGCTCGATGTCAGTGAAATCCAGACTACTGCGCCTTCTTTCTATGCCATTTTGCCATTTACGCCAATCATCGGCGTGTTGATTTTCGACGGCAAATGGGGACCACAGCTCCATATCATCGCCATTCTGGTTATCTGTATTCTGATTGCCGCAGTGATTGAATTCTTCCGCAGCTTCAAAGCGCAGACCGTATTCTCCGGCCTGGAAGTGTGTTACCGCGGTATGGCTGATGCTTTCGCAAACGTCGTCATGCTGTTAGTTGCCGCAGGCGTATTCGCCCAGGGTCTGAGCACCATCGGCTTTATCCAGAGCCTGATTTCGATTGCAACTTCGTTCGGTTCGGCAAGTATCATTCTGATGCTGGTGCTGGTCGTGTTAACGATGCTGGCGGCCATGACCACCGGTTCCGGTAACGCACCTTTCTATGCCTTCGTTGAGATGATCCCAAAACTGGCTCACTCTTCCGGCATCAACCCGGCGTACCTTGCGATTCCAATGCTGCAAGCCTCCAACCTGGGTCGTACCATTTCCCCGGTTTCAGGTGTTGTCGTAGCCGTTGCAGGCATGGCAAAAATCTCACCATTTGAAGTCGTCAAACGCACATCCGTACCGGTTGCTGTGGGTCTGATTGTGGTCATTATTGCCACTGAAATCCTGGTGCCTTCTGCAGCCGTTGTGGTTGGCGGCTAAAAGCACTCCGCTCACAGCGCTCTGTAGGTGCGCTGTGGGCGTCCCACTTTTCCATAAACAATTTCAGCCATAATTTGCTGGCGGCTTGCACAAAACTCCAGATAACGCCTGGCTGTAGTACGGCTGAGCTTTAATGCTGTAGCCACCGTTTCAGATGTATGGCGAGCCTCAGAGTCAGTAAACAACAACTGCACTTTCTCAAGTGTCAGCTCATCAATCCCCACTGGCAGCACATCTTTTTGCTCCCCTCGCGCATACGCATTGAACATGTCGTCAATCTGGCGCTGGCTGGCACTGGCATTATTTGCCAGCATTTGCATTCGCTGCTGATAGCGCTCTAGCGTTTGTTCAAGTCGCTCATAAGCGATAGGTTTCACCAGATAATCGAACACGCCACCGCGCACAGCATCAGAAACGGTGTCCATATCGCTCGCGGCGGTGGTGAAAACCACGCCCCCGGGGAAACGAGCCTGAGTCAACTCGTGGAGCAACGTAATACCGTGGCCATCGGGCAAATAGTTATCCAGCAAAATGAGATCGGGCTTAAAACGCTCAATCATCATTCTCGTTTGAGCCAAATTGCCAGCCAGCCAAACTTGCTTGCAACCCGGCATCTGGCGAATAAACTCCGCATGCATTTCTGCAAGCGACGTTTCATCTTCAACAATCAGAATCGTAATCGGTTGAGTCATTGCTCTCTTTCACTTTCGGAATAAAAACAGAAAATAAAGAACCACAGGGTTCGTTGTCTTCAAGCGTAATTACCCCGCCACAGCGACTGATATAACTGACTATCAGATACAGCCCAATGCCGTGTGCGTCCTTGTTATCGGTTTTGGTGCTTACACCTTGTTCAAAAATAGCTTCGCGTAATGCCTCAGGTACACCACAACCCTGGTCGGCAACATCAATAACAACCTCAGTACCTTCATCACTCAGATAAAGCTCGATGATTTTATTACCGTCGGGATTTTTTAGACTGGCATCAAATGCGTTATCCAATAAATTGCCAACAATGGCCGAAAACTCCGTGCTGTCCAGCCCATCAGGCAGCTGAAATAACTGGCTTCCAGGAGCAATATTCAACACCAATCCTAATTCTCGCGCCCGCTGAGACTTGCCAAATAACAGGCCAGCAACCTGCCTGTCGTTAAAAGAGCGACGCAGCGTATCGATAAGCTCCTGTTGTGCCTGAGACTCTCCCTTTACCATCTCCAGCACCCGGTCATATTCCTTCATTTGCAGCAGCCCGCTGAGTGTCGACATCCAGTTTAAATGTTCATGCCGCAGGGTGCGCAGACTCTCCACATACTGTTTAATTTGCGTTAACTGCGCATTCAGCGTGCTAATTTCATCTTTACTGCGAAAACTCACAATCACACCAGCCGGCGCCCCATGGCTGCAATGAATCGCGCCACGGTTGGCAATCACGTTTAACCCATTAAATGTACACACCACATCCTGGCGCTTTTGGGCAATGTTTTCGGTAAAAAAGCCCGCAGGCTGCACAACATCTGTAATAGGTTTCCCCAGCCATTGCCTGCCAGGGGAACTTAAGCCAAGCATTTTACGTGCATTACGATTAATTGCGGTGATGAAGCCCTCGCTATCAACGGCAATTAACCCTTCATATACCGAACCGAACAACGCCTCTTGCTGGCGCACTACGCGCGCAATCTGGCGCGGTTCCATCCCCAACATTTGCCGGCGAATATGCGCAGCGAACAACCAGGACAACAGCATTAAAATAACCAGAATCACCACGAAAACCCCGGCGAGCGGCAGCAGGAAATCCAGGCGCCAGCTATCAATTTTGCTGACCAGATAACCAAGCGACACCACGCCAATCACTTTGCCCTGCTCGTCAAAAATCGGCGTTTTAGCGCGCATGGCCATGCCAATCGAGCCTTCGCCGGTAATAAAATAGCTCTCGCCTTTTTCCAGCGCGCCGGGTTTTGTCCACTGCATCGGGTAACCAATTTTTGCCGGATTAGGGTGGTAAAGGCGAATGGAGTGGCTGTCTCCAATGACGACGTAATCAAAATCAGAACCGGTAGATAATTTGCCGACAATCGCGCCCAGGCGTGTGCTGTCGCGGTTTTTAACCGCTGCGATAAGGCTGTCGTTCGAGGCGATAATCCGCGCCTGGTTCATCGCCATATCGCGGACGTGGTTGAGGAGATAATCTTCAAAACTTGCCGATAAATACTGACCCAATGCGGCAATCAATAAAGTCGATACCAGCAAGAGCAGTAAAAAGATTCGCAATGGGAAAGCAATTTGCTGGAAAAATCGCAATACACCCATTTTTTCTTTTCCCGGCATTCACGTTCCTTGTTCTGGCGCTCGCCAAATGTAATGAATTTGTTTCTAAAATAGTGTTATGAATAAAATCGATCGTCACAGATTTAACGCATTAAATCAATTAAACAAATAAAAACCACGTCACAAATCACGCAGAAGTTAATTAAGTAAATAAAAACCATTAAGTCTATTTAAATCAGATAACCCTTTGTGAAACAGCTCAAAATCCGCCTGTCAAATACCCTTTACGATCTTCCCTACAGCACAAAAAATGCCGCAAAGCGCAATTGAAAATAAAACGTTATAAGTTGCAACAAATAACCCTGTTCCAGGAAATCAGAATTCATGTTTGGTAATACCGTATTCGCCCAGGTTAAACGCGCCGAAAATATAAAGATGTCGGCTATCACTCAATTTCTGCGTGAAAATGATCTGAGCATCGATACCACAGTGGAAGTGTTTATTACCGTAACCCGTAACGATCGGCTCATCGCCTGCGGCGGCATTGCCGGAAATATTATTAAATGCGTGGCTATCAGTGAATCGGTGCGCGGTGAAGGTTTAGCACTTACGCTTGCCACGGAATTAATTAACCTCGCCTATGAGCGCAACTGCCCCAACCTTTTCATCTACACCAAAACGAACAATGAAGCGTTATTTAAGCAGTGCGGTTTTTATACTCTGACCAGCGTGCCAGGCCTGATGGTGTTGATGGAAAACAGCGCCACGCGTTTAGAGCGTTACGCCAGCTATCTCACAACGTTGCGCCAGGCAGGCAGCAAAATTGGCTGCATCGTGATGAATGCCAATCCGTTTACCCACGGGCATCGCTATTTAATTCAGAAAGCTGCGGAACAGTGCGACTGGCTGCATGTCTTTTTGGTGAAAGAAGACACCTCACGCTTCCCTTATGAAGACCGCCTGGCGCTGGTTCGCGCCGGCACTGCCGATATCAAAAAACTCACCGTGCATCGCGGTTCGGAATACATCATCTCGCGGGCGACCTTTCCTTGTTACTTCATCAAAGAACAAGGTGTGCTCAACCATTGCCACACCGAAATCGACCTGAAGATTTTCCGCCAGTATCTGGCTCCTGCGCTGGGCGTTACACACCGTTTCGTCGGCACCGAGCCCTTTTGCGCCGTCACCGCCACCTACAACCAGGATATGCGCCACTGGCTGGAAACGCCGATGCTGCAAGCGCCGCCCATTGAGCTGGTCGAAATTGAGCGCCTGCAATATCACGGCATGGCGATATCCGCATCCTGGGTGCGCAAGCTATTGGTGAAAAAAGACTTTCTCACTATCGACTATCTGGTTCCTGAGGTCACCCGCGATTACTTACAACGCACGTTCACAGCTCGCCCGGCTAACCCCGCAGGCGAGCAGCTGGAATCCACATTAACAGGTGAAAAATGAAAATTACCCACGCAGCCGTTGCCGGCACCCTGGAGTCGGGTGATGTGATGATCCGCATCGCACCGCTTGATACCCAGGAGATTGATCTGCAAATCAGCAGCAATGTTGAAAAACAGTTTGGCGAAGCCATTCGCGCCACGATGCTGGAGATCCTCGAGCGCCATCATGTTACTGGCGTGCAATTGATTGTGGATGACAAAGGTGCGCTGGACTGCATTCTGCGTGCCCGTCTGGAAACCCTGCTGGTTCGCGCAAGCGATGTCAAAGCGCTGCCGTGGGAGGAAAACCTATGACGCCGGAACAAAAAAACCGCACCCGCCGCAGCATGCTGTTTGTGCCGGGCGCGAATGCAGCGATGGTCAGCAACGCCTTTATTTATCAGGCGGACGCGCTGATGTTCGACCTGGAAGACTCGGTTATTTTGCGCGAAAAAGATGCCGCCCGCCGCCTGGTTTACCACGCGCTGCAACACCCGCTGTATCAGGATGTGGAAACCATTGTGCGCGTGAATCCGCTCGACTCTGAATATGGTGTTGCCGACCTGGAAGCCGTGGTGCGTGGCGGTGCCGACATCGTCCGTCTGCCAAAAACCGATACCGCACAAGACGTTATTGATACCGAAAACGAAATTGCGCGCATTGAAGCCGCATGTGGCCGTGAAGTCGGGAGCACCGGAATTTTGGCCGCTATCGAATCCCCGCAAGGCATTACGCAGGCCGTGGCGATTGCTCATTCATCAACACGCTTAATCGGGATTGCGCTGGGCGCAGAGGACTACGTTCGCAACTTGCGCACCGAACGATCCCCTGAGGGTATCGAGCTGCTATTTGCCCGTTGTTCCATTCTGCAAGCCGCACGTTCCGCAGGGATTCAGGCCTTCGATACCGTTTATTCCGATGCCAATAACGAAGCGGGTTTTCTGCAAGAAGCCGCACATATCAAGCAGCTTGGCTTTGACGGCAAATCATTGATCAACCCACGCCAGATTGAGTTGCTGCACAACCTTTACGCCCCGACGCAAAAAGAGGTCGATCACGCTAACGCCGTTGTTGAAGCCGCCGAAGCATCTGCCCGTGAAGGCCGTGGCGTGGTGTCGCTAAACGGAAAAATGGTCGACAGCCCGGTTATCGAACGCGCTCGTCTGGTGTTATCTCGCGCCGCACTTTCCGGCATTCGTGAAGAATAAGGCAAAAAAATGACTCAGAAACAACAACGTATCGCCGCCTGGAGCCGCCGCGCTGAAAGCGACCTGCCTGCTTATAAGAACGTTTCAAAACTCAATTTACAGGCGCAAAAGCCGCGGGCGAAAAAACTGTGCAATTCACTGGAGGAAGCAATTCGCCGCTCCGGGCTGCACGACGGCATGACAATCTCCTTCCACCACGCCTTTCGCGGCGGCGACCTGACGCTGAATCTGGTGATGGCAACCATCGCCAGCATGGGCTTCAAAAACCTGACGCTCGCCTCAAGTTCCCTGAGCGACTGCCATGCGCCGTTGATCGAGCACATTCGCAATAACGTGGTGACGCGGATTTATACCTCTGGCCTGCGTGGTCCGCTGGCCGAAGAAATTTCACGCGGCCTGCTGGCAGAACCGGTGCAAATTCACTCCCACGGCGGGCGCGTGCAACTGGTAAATTGTGGCGAGCTGAAAATAGATGTCGCGTTCCTTGGCGTGCCTTCCTGTGATGAGTTCGGTAACGCCAATGGCTACACCGGCAAAGCCTGCTGCGGCTCTTTGGGTTATGCCAGAGTCGATGCCGAACACGCCCACCAGGTTGTGCTGCTCACCGAGGCACTGCTGCCCTACCCGCACAACCCGGCAAGCATTATGCAAGATCAGGTCGATCTCATTGTGCAGGTCGAGCAAGTTGGCGACGCCGATAAAATCGGTGCCGACGCCACCCGTATGACCTCCAACCCACGCGAATTACTGATTGCCCGCACGGCGGCAGATGTGGTCGTCAATTCCGGCTATTTCAAAGAAGGTTTTTCACTGCAAACCGGAACCGGTGGCGCATCGCTTGCGGTGACGCGTTTTCTGGAAGACAAAATGCGCAGCCGTGGCATTCACGCAGGTTTTGCGCTCGGTGGCATCACCGCAACCATCGTCGACCTGCATGAAAAGGGGCTAATCAAAAAGCTGCTCGATGTGCAGAGTTTTGACCGCAGCGCGGCACAATCCCTGGCGCGCAACCCGAATCACATTGAAATCAGCGCCAATCAGTACGCCAACTGGGGCTCAAAAGGCGCGTCAGTCGACCGCCTGGACGTGGTGGTGTTGAGCGCACTGGAAGTCGACACCCAGTTTAACGTCAACGTGCTGACCGGTTCCGACGGTGTGTTACGCGGCGCATCCGGCGGGCATTGCGACACCGCCGTTGCCGCAGC
The DNA here is from genome assembly GCF_001654925.1 of Buttiauxella brennerae ATCC 51605. Classification (GTDB taxonomy): domain Bacteria; phylum Pseudomonadota; class Gammaproteobacteria; order Enterobacterales; family Enterobacteriaceae; genus Buttiauxella; species Buttiauxella brennerae. The sequence goes on along the minus strand of NZ_LXER01000006.1, from coordinate 341,857 downwards.
GCTCTCTATTATCGTCGCCCCACTGGTGCGCGGGCGTATTCCAACGCTGGTCGATAACGTCCTGACCTGCGTCACGCCGGGCTCCAGTATCGATATTTTGGTTACCGATCACGGTATTGCGGTTAACCCCGCTCGCCCTGAACTGGCCGAACGCCTGAAAGATGCCGGGATGAAAATCGTCACCATCGAATGGCTGCGCGAACGGGCGCAAATCCTTACCGGCCTTCCCCACGCCATTGAATTTACTGACCGCGTAATTGCCGTGGTGCGTTACCGCGACGGTTCGGTGATTGATATCGTTCATCAAGTGAAGGAATAAATCATGCCGATGTATCTCTCTTCTGCGAGCAACGCCGTGGTCACGTTACCGCAGCTACTTGCCAGTCGCGACGCTCGCCAAAAACGGCAACAGGAGTGGCTGGCGCGCCATGCCATAACCTTAATTTCTTTTACCGTGGTCGCCCCCGGCCCGGTGAAAGACAGCGTGTTAACACGGCGTATTTTTAACCATGGGCTCAGAGCGATTCGCCACCTGGCTGAGCTTTCTGGCTGGGAAATTAAACATCAGAATTGCCTGGCTCAAGCCACCGGGCCAGAAGCCCTGCTGGCAATCAACGCCCTGCCTGGGGCGGTGAAGCAAGCCACTATTGAGCTTGAGCAAAATCATCCGCTTGGCCGCCTGTGGGATATCGACATCCTGACGCCACAGGGCGAAATTCTCTCGCGCAGTGATTTTGCGCTCCCCGCTCGACTGTGTTTGTTATGCGAAAAAACTGCCGCGGTTTGCGCTCGCGAGCAAGCACACCCGTTTGCTGAGCTGACCGAACGCATGGAGGCACTACTCAATGATGCAGACAACTCTGGCGCGCGTTGAGGTTCCGGAAACGATCGCTGCCCATTACAGCGAACTGGCCTTTCGCGCATTACTGGCGGAGGTGAATCTAACGCCGAAACCGGGCCTGGTCGACAGGCGTAACTGTGGTGCGCATAAAGACATGGCACTAAAGGATTTCTACCGCAGCGCCGATGCGATTCGCCCGTGGTTGCCGCGTTTTATTCAGCAAGGTGCGCGCACAGCTTTACTGCCAGCAAGTGACGTGCTGAAAGATTTGCGCCCCATCGGCATGGCGTGTGAGTCCGCCATGTTCCGCGCCACTGCGGGTGTGAACACCCATAAAGGCAGCATTTTCTCACTCGGGTTGCTGTGCGCCGCGATTGGCCGCCTGCATCAACAACAGCGTGAAGTCACGCCGCTTGCAGTTTGCCAGACAGCGGCGGCTTTTTGCCACGGGCTGACGCAGCGAGAACTGCGGCAGAACAACCACCAGCAAACTGCCGGGCAGCGGCTTTTCTGCAAAGTGGGGTTAACCGGGGCGCGCGGTGAGGCCGAAGCCGGCTATCCGTTGGTGATAAACCTTGCACTACCGCATTACCGCTCGCGCCTGGCCCAGGGAAGCGACCCGGAACTGGCATTGCTGGATACATTGCTGCTGCTGATGGCACACAACGGCGACACCAATATCGCCTCACGTGGCGGCGTTGAAGCCCTGAACTGGCTGCAAGATTACGCACGCAACCTGCTGCACAACGGCGGTACCCATCAGCCCGCAGATCTTCACTCTCTGCACGTTTTCGATAATGCCTGTATTGAGCGCAACCTCAGCCCCGGAGGCAGCGCCGACCTGCTGATCATCACCTGGTTCTTAGCCCAAATTTCGCAATCTCACCCTTAACCTAATCAGAAAAAACGCCTTACTGGAGAATCAGTTATGTCTGTTTCAAAAGATAAAATATGGAAGTTACTGGCACCGCTGGCGGTCATGGCCATCATGCTGCTCATTCCTGTACCCGATGGTATGCCGCCTCAGGCATGGCATTACTTCGCCGTATTTGTCGCGATGATCGTGGGCATGATTCTGGAGCCCATTCCGGCGACAGCCATCAGCTTTATTGCCGTCACCATCTGCGTTATCGGCAGCAATTATTTACTGTTCGATGCCAAAGAGTTAGCCGACCCGGCCTTTGATGCGGGTAAGCAGGCGTTGAAATGGGGGCTGGCGGGCTTTTCCAGCACCACCGTCTGGCTGGTGTTTGGGGCGTTTATTTTTGCGCTGGGCTATGAAGTCACCGGGCTGGGCCGCCGTATCGCCCTGTTTATGGTGAAGTTTATGGGTAAGCGCACGCTGACGCTGGGTTATGCAATTGTCATTATCGATATTCTGCTGGCACCCTTTACGCCGTCGAATACTGCGCGTACTGGCGGCACGGTTTTCCCGGTTATCAAAAACCTGCCACCGCTGTTCCAGTCTTTCCCGAACGATAAATCTTCACGCCGTATCGGTGGCTACCTGATGTGGATGATGGTCATCAGTACCAGTTTGAGTTCTTCCATGTTTGTCACCGGCGCCGCCCCCAACGTGCTGGGGCTGGAGTTTGTCAGTAAAATCGCCGGGATCCAGATTAGCTGGATGCAGTGGTTCCTGAGCTTCCTGCCGGTCGGCCTTATTTTGCTGATCGTGGCGCCATGGCTTTCTTATGTGCTGTACAAACCCGAAGTGACTCACAGCGCGGAAGTATCGGGCTGGGCGAATGACGCATTAAAAGAGATGGGCAGTCTGACGCGTAAAGAGATCACACTGATTGGCCTGGTGCTGCTGAGTCTTGGGCTGTGGGTATTTGGCGGTGAGGTGATTGATGCCACAGCGGTCGGTTTGCTGGCCGTTTCGCTGATGCTGGCGTTGCACGTTGTGCCGTGGAAAGACATCACCAAATACAGCAGTGCTTGGAATACGCTGGTTAACCTTGCGACCCTCGTTGTAATGGCAAGCGGCCTGACCCGTTCTGGTTTTATCGACTGGTTCGCCAACACCATGAGTTCGCATCTGGAGGGCTTCTCGCCGAACACGACGGTTATCGTGCTGGTGCTGGTGTTCTACTTTGCGCACTACCTGTTTGCCAGCCTTTCGGCACACACCGCTACCATGCTGCCGGTTATCCTGGCCGTGGGTAAAGGTATTCCGGGGGTTCCAATGGAGCATTTGTGTATTTTGCTGGTGCTGTCCATCGGGATCATGGGTTGCCTGACGCCATACGCAACAGGCCCAGGGGTGATTATCTATGGTTGCGGCTACGTGAAATCGAAAGATTACTGGCGCCTGGGGGCAATCTTCGGCGTGATTTATATCGCAATGTTGTTGTGCGTCGGCTGGCCTATTCTGGCACTCTGGAGCTAATACCCGTCATACTTTAAGTTGCATTATTTATGGGTAGACATATTCAGAACAAAGCGTCTCTGCGAGGCGCTTTTTTTATGATTAAATACGGAATCATCATTTAACCAAATGAGAACGGCATGAAATTCATCTGCCAGACCACATTATTGTCATTCGTATGTGCCACCAGTTTTGCTGTGCAGGCCGAAGATCTTCAGCCCAAACAATATGGTGATTTTGACCGTTACGTACTCGCTCTTTCCTGGCAAACCGGCTTTTGCCAGGCGATGCATGAACGCAATCGCAATGAACCCGCAGAGTGTAAGATTCAACAGGAACAAAGCGACAAACGCGCCTTTTTAACTGTGCATGGCCTGTGGCCTGGATTACCGAAATCCGTTGCAGCCCGCGGTGTGGATGAAAAACGTTGGATGCGTTACGGCTGTTCAACTCGCCCGGTGCCCAATATGGCGGAAGTTCGTGGCTCACAAAAATGCCAGGCTCCAGCCCCAGCGTTATCCACAGATATAGCCAGCAAACTCGCGGGTGTGATGCCGGGAGCGGGCGGTCAGTCGTGCCTTGACCGCTATGAATTTGCCAAACATGGTGCCTGTTTTGGTTTTAACCCCAATGCCTATTTCGGCACCATGGTTCGCCTGAATAATGAGTTCAAACAGAGCGCATTCGGCACGTTCCTTGCGGAAAACTACGGCAAAGACGTCACGCGTAAAGCATTCAATCAAGCGCTGAATAAAAGCTGGGGAAATGACGCAGTGAAAGCGGTGAAACTGACCTGTAACGGCAACCCCGCTTACCTGACAGAAATGCAAATCTCGCTGGATGCGGCAAAAATTAATAACCCACTTAACGAAGGCTCTTTTGCCGCTCAAAAAAATCCAGGCAACTGCACGAAACAGTTCCGCCTGGATGCTGTGGGTTACTGACGGTTAAGCAACATGGGGTTGTTTAGCTGATTTATCTGCGACTGGCTTATCGTTATTCGGAGTCAGATCGCAGTTCTTCGGCAAGGTTAAGGTAATCAGTGCGGCAATCACCAGCGAACCGGCCAGCGCACATACCGCCACGTTTTGCCCGTAAAGATAAATCATCATCCCCACCAGCCACGGCCCGCAGAATCCGCCCAAATTCCCCAAACCATTTATTACACCACGCGCCCCACCGGCGACTTCTGGTGATGCGATACGACCCGGAATCGACCAGAATGGGCTGGTTGCCGCTTTAAGGAAGAAGCCGCACACCACCAGTGCGATATACGCCGCAATAATGTTATGGCGTAAAACCACCGAGGCCAGCAGTGCCGCGGCAAAACAGAGCAGTGAAACCATCACCCACAAACGGCGTTTCCCGGTTTTATCGCTGAGCGTTGAAATCACGTAGATGCCGATAATCGTTGCCACAAAGGGCACTATCGCCAGCAACCCAACCCCTGCCATATTCGCGCCCGTCAGGTTTTTCAGGATAGTCGGCAGCCACAGCGTGTAGCCATAATCCCCGGTCTGGTAGAAGAAATTAAGCGCCACCAGTTTCATTAAGCTGCTGTTACGGAACACATCCTGCAGCGGTGCTTTACTGACGGGTTGTTTCAGGCTGCGCGCCTGACGGTCACGCTCCAGTTCGGCCAGTAAATAGTCGCGCTCAGCCGTTGGCAGCCAACGCGCTTCCTGCGGGCGGTCGCTAATCAACACCCACCACACCGCCAGCACCACAATCGACAGCAAACCTTCGATGATAAACAGCCAGCGCCAGTCTAAACCTTGAATAATCGCACCCGAGATAGGGGCCGTCACCATGCCGCCAATCGGTGCAAACATCATGACAAAAGCATTCGCCCGGCCGATTTCCTTATCCGGGAACCAGTTGCTGATCATCGTCAGCACCACGGGTAGCATGCCGCCCTCGGCCACACCCAACACAAAGCGCAGCACCAAAACCTGATAATGATTGGTGACAAAACCCGTGGCGATAGAAACGATCGCCCAGGCCACCAGCGACCAGGCTATGAACCGTTTGCCACTGCCGTTGACTGCCGCACGCCCACCGGGGATCTGCAAAAAAAGATAGCCGATGAAAAATATCCCGCTGGTAAGCCCGGCCATCTGGCTGGTAATTGCTAAATCGGCTTCCATTCCGCCGGGAAGTGCAAAACTAATATTCACCCGATCCATAAAAGAAATAATGCAGGCGATTAAAATAGGTGCGACCACACGCCACCAACGAGTGCCGGGTATTTTATTTTCCATGGTATTTTTCCGTGACAATTAAAGTCATTGCCCTTCTTAACAAAGGGCGCGGTATAATTAATTTATGCGGTGCGGTAATGGCTGACCGTTAAAATAGGCCTGAACATTTTCAAATACGATATGACTCATACGCTGGCGTGTTTCATGTGTCGCACTGGCGACATGAGGCTGTAATACCACATTATCCATGCCGATAAATTCCGCTGGCACATTAGGCTCATCAACAAAAACATCCAGGCCTGCACCCGCAATATCACCATTTTGTAAAGCGGCAATTAAATCTGGCTCGTTAATAATGCTGCCGCGGGCGATATTAATCACTAATGCATGCGCCGGTAACGCCTGGAATACCTCGTGGTTCACAATCCCCTGGCTCTCCTTTCCGCCCGAAACGGCAACGACAAAAAAGTCACTGCGCTGAGCAAGGCTCAATACATCATCACACCAGTGATACGGCAGCGTGTTATCTGCCTGGCGGTCGGTGTAATAAATATCCATATCAAACCCGCTGGCGCGACGGGCGATGGCCCGGCCAATATTGCCCATGCCAAAAATGCCGATACGTTTACGACTCACCTGTGTTGCAAGCGCGGGGCTTTCCTGTAACCAGCGCCCTTCGCGCACAAAACGGTCCCCCAGGCAGAGCTGGCGGGCACTACTGAGCAACAAACCGAACGCAAGGTCGGCGACATCATCGGTTAATGCCCCGGCAGTCACCGTCACTGCAATATGGCGACGGCGTGCATATTCAAGATCCACCGCGTCAGTGCCAACGCCAAAAATAGCAATCACGCCAACCTGAGGCAGGTTTTCCAGCACGGCGCTGGTAACGCCCACATCGCCTCGGGTCACGACAGCCCCCACGTTTGCACCGTTCTCAGCAAGCCAGGCGGCTGCATCGGGTTGTTGATAGAGGCGGTGTACGGTGTAGTGCGCGTCCAGTTGTTGCTGGAGCGCATCCATCACAGGAGCAATCAGTAATACGTGTTGGGTAGGTTGTGACATGTGTCCCCCGGTTAAGTCAGTTAAGTCAAAATTTCTGCTTAACATCAAAACCGTTTTAAGCGCAGGGTTTTGCGACGCAGGTCACGCGAATTCATGTTAGAAAAGCGTGTTACCGTTAGCGTGATCGTTTCAGCATTTTGGAGGCTAAAGCGTGCCGCCCAGGGACAAACGATAGTGCAAATCGACCTGTTCAATGGTCGGTTGTTTATTGATTTTCTTAAGTAAAATTTCCGTGGCAACTTTGCCTATCTCAAAGCGTGGCGTCACGACACTGGCAAGTTTTGGCGCGGTAACCTGGCCGATTTCCAGCCCGTGAAAACCGGCAATGCCCATCTGCGCGGGCACAGAAATGTTGGCCGCCTGACACTCCTGTAACACGCCCGCGGCAAGGTCATCATTTGTACACAATATTCCGTCCATATCCGGGTACATCTGGCGCGCCATCGCCATCATTCCGGTGCCCACGCTGATGGACGAGACTTTATTTGGCATCAGTCGCCCATCAGCCAACCCCGCATCAGCCATCGCTTTGCAGTAGCCTTCATATCTTTTGATGTCACGCGCATCAGCCATCGAACCAAAATAGATAATTCTCTTCTTACCGCTGGCAATCAGCATGTTGGCCATATCAAAGCCTGCGCGAAAATTATCGAACCCGACATTAATTCGCCCGCTGTCAGCCACCAGATCCATCACCTCAGCAACCGGGATCCCGGCGGCCGTTAGATACTTCTCGGCCCGCAGCGTATGCACGGTTTCCGTCAGAATTAACCCGGCAACGTTGAAACCTAATACCGTGGAAATTTGCTCTTCTTCGCGTTCGCGGTCGTAATCATAGTTAACCACCAGGGTCTGGTAGCCCATCGGCTTTGTTACGGACTCGATACCGGCCAGTAAATCGGCAAAAATCTGGTTATGAAATGAGGGAATAATAACGCCAATGCGCGGCTGCATATTACTCGCCAGCGCCCTGTTTTCAGGGTCCGGCATATAATTCACTTCTGCCATTACTTCAGCAATTCGGGCGGCGGTTTCCGGGGCAACTTTATCCGGCGTGCGCAAATAACGGCTGACGGTCATTTTTGTCACCCCGGCAAGGGCGGCAATATCCTGCAATGTAATGCGCTGGTACTTCATCTGGCTTTCCTGATAACCCCGCAGAAAAACGATTATGCCTCGCATTCTCAAGAAAAGAAAAGCCGCTGCGCTTCACACTCCAGGTATCATGCTGGCGTAACACGATTCTCAGTGATCTACTTCACAGTTTTGAATGGTCTGAACCGCTTTGATAGGAGGTATTAAATACTACGCAGCATTAACAGGAATTGACCATGAAGAATTTATTTACGCTCGATAATAAACGCGTATTAATTACCGGTTCCGCTCAGGGAATAGGTTTTTTATTAGCGCAAGGTCTGGCAGAACAAGGCGCTGAAATTATCATCAACGATATTACTGCTGAACGCGCCGAAAATGCTGCAATGAAATTACGTGATAAAGGTTTTACCGCCTGGACATCAGCATTTAATGTCACGGCCCCTGACGCAGTAGAAAATGCAATTGAAAATATTGAGCAAGAGATCGGCCCGATTGACGTATTAATTAATAATGCAGGCATTCAGCGACGCCATCCTTTTACTGAATTTCCATTCAACGAGTGGAACGATATTATTGCCGTTAACCAGACAGCGGTATTTTTAGTTTCCCAGTCTGTTTCACGCCGCATGGTGAAACGCCAGGCCGGGAAAATTATCAACATCTGTTCGATGCAAAGCGAGCTGGGCCGTGACACCATCACGCCATATGCCGCTGCAAAAGGTGCCGTAAAAATGCTGACCCGCGGCATGTGCGTTGAACTGGCGCGTTACAACATTCAGGTTAACGGAATTGCACCTGGCTACTTTAAAACCGACATGACTAAATCGCTGGTCGATGACGAAGCCTTCACCCAGTGGCTCTGCAAGCGCACGCCAGCGGCTCGCTGGGGCGACCCGGAGGAACTGATTGGAGCGGCGGTGTTCTTGTCGTCTAAAGCATCAAACTTCGTCAATGGCCACCTGCTGTTTGTCGATGGCGGCATGCTGGTTGCGGTGTAAGGGGGAAATATGATTATTGATAAACTCAGCAACGCCGCCCATAACCCGGTTTACCCGCAGGTTATTCGCCATGCGCTACAAGCCATTATCGCAAACGAACCGCTGCAATTAGCCAACGGTAAATACCCGATTGAAGGCGAACTTATCTATTTCTCGGTGTTTGATGGCAAAACTAAACGGCTGGAAGAACAACGCCCCGAACTGCATGCCCGCTATATTGACGTGCATATCGTACTGGAAGGCGAAGAGATTATTGGTGCCGCGCCCGTAGAGCAGCAGCAACAGCCAGACGGTGAGTTCGACGAGCAAAGCGATATCGGTTTTTTCACCGGTATGGGCAGTGAATCATTGATTAAACTGCTGCCAGGCGACCTCACGATCCTCTTCCCCGGCGAGCTTCATCGCCCAATGGCGACGCTCAATACACCTGCTGCACTCAGGAAAATTGTGGCAAAGATTGATGTGAGCTTACTGAGCCGTTAGCTTCATGCAGGCTTTTCGACTAAATACGGAAGACAAAAAATAATCAGTTCACTATTAGTTCCGGTTTTGTAGACATATGCTTTGTCTGGCAAATACGGAGGTAATCATGAACACTACGAAACGTTATTTATTGCAGTTAAAAGCTCAGTTTGAACGTGAAGGCCAGGCACATAAGCTGTTGGGTTTGATTTGGCTATCCCCCCAACAGCGCTATGAGATTTTGAAAGAGATAATGCTGCCGGTGGCAGGCAAATGAAATGGCAAATGGCGGATAAGGCTGCGCTTATCCGCCAATGCTTTCTAGCCCTTCAAAAACGCCAGCAAATCCGCATTTACCCGGTCTTTCTCCGTGGTGCAAATACCATGCGAGCCACCTTCATAAACTTTGAATATTGAATCCGGTAGCGTTGCGGCGGTCACTTTGCCACAGGTTTCGAACGGGACAATCTGATCGTCATCCCCATGAATAACCAGCGTCGGGATGGTCATTTTCTTCAGATCTTCGCGCAAATCGGTTTCCGAGAACGCTTTAATACAGTCATACAAGGCCTTGATTCCGCCCTGCATACCCTGCTCAACAAAACTCTCTCTGACACCTTCTGAAATTTCAGCCCCCGAGCGGTTATAACCGTAGAACGGTAAAGTCAGCTCTTTGAAAAAGTCTGCGCGGTTAGCACGCACACCTTCGCGGATCCCATCAAACACATCAAGTGGGACACCGTTTGGGTTGAAATCGGTTTTCACCATGATGGGTGGAACCGCGCTTATCAACACAGCTTTCGCCACACGACTGGTGCCGTGGCGGCCAATGTAACGCGCCACTTCCCCGCCGCCTGTTGAATGCCCAACGTGGACCGCATCTTTGAGATTCAAATGCGCGGTCAGTTCGGCAAGATCATCGGCGTACTGGTCCATGTTATTTCCGTCCCAGCTTTGCGATGAGCGCCCGTGTCCGCGCCGATCATGAGCTATAACCCGAAATCCTTTCTGCCCAAGGAAAAACATCTGGTCTTCAAACGCATCCGCCGTTAACGGCCAGCCGTGGCTGAATACTACCGGTTGTCCTTCTCCCCAATCCTTAAAGTAAAGAGAACTGCCGTCCTTTAACGTGAGTTTGTCGTAATGGCTCATGATATCTCCGGTTCAGGTGATGACCGCACAAGGCCTGAGTGAAACGTGCTTATAAAGAGTAATGCAAGTTTTGCCCATGGCAGGTTTATTTACGGTCAGCAATTAATCAATGCGGCTTATGGACGGTTTCTTTCGATAGTTTGAACTTGCTCTCAAAATGTTAATAAACATGGTGCACTCCATTCCCGACAGCGGCATGTTACCGATATCATGTTACCGGTATCAGAGATCTGGTGAATTATGCTTAATGCATATCTTGCCTATAAATTCGGCGCAGAGGACAAACATATGACCGAAATAACAGCACATTACGGCGCAGGGACCCTACTTGGGATCGCAGCTTGTGCAGTCGTACTCCTACTTATTCTCATCATGCGCTTCAAAGTGCATGCATTCTTAGCATTAACCCTTGTGAGTGTTGTTGTCGCCCTGGTCACTGGCGTGCCGTTTGATAAAATTGTCCCGACTATTTTGGGTGGTTTTGGTAGCACACTGGCGGGCGTTGCGCTGCTGGTTGGCCTCGGTGCCATGATTGGCCGCCTGCTGGAAATTTCCGGTGGAGCTAAAGTGCTAGCAGACACACTTGTCGGGAAATTTGGTTCACACCGTGCTCCGTTGGCGCTTGGTGTCGCCTCTTTGCTGTTTGGCTTCCCAATCTTCTTTGATGCGGGCCTGGTCGTGATGCTGCCGATTATCTTCAGTGTGGCAAAACAATTTGGTGGCTCTACGCTGAAATATGCCCTGCCTGCTGCGGGTGCATTTGCTGTTATGCACGCCCTGCTACCACCCCACCCGGGCCCGGTTGCTGCGAGTGAATTGCTCGGCGCGAACATCGGTCTTCTGGTCATTGTTGGCCTGGTTATCGCGATCCCGACCTGGTATCTGGGTGCCTATCTGTTTGGTTTGTACGCGGGCAAGAAATTCGAAGTACCATTGCCTTCTTCATTCCTCGGTAATGTCGAAGCTGATCCAAACCACCAGCCGCCATCTTTTGGCACCGTATTATCGATTCTGCTGCTGCCGCTGGTGCTGATTTTCCTCGATACCGGCCTGAACACCGCCACCGTACTCGGTTGGGTATCGGCCGACAATACCGTGGTTCAGTTCCTGCGCATGTTAGGTAAAACCCCAATCGCCCTGCTGATCACCGTGTTCTTTGCGCTTGCGGTATTCAGTGGTCGCCACAGCCGCCAGCATCTGGAAAAGGTGTGTGATGGTGCGCTTGGCCCAATCTGCGGCATCATTCTGGTGACCGGTGCGGGTGGTATGTTCGGTGGCGTGCTGCGTGCAAGTGGCATTGGTGATGCGCTGGCAGGTGTATTGTCTGATACCGGTATGCCAGTTATCGTCGCCGCGTTTGTTATCTCTACCGCGCTGCGCGTGGCACAAGGTTCTGCAACCGTAGCACTGACAACCACAGCCGCGTTGATTTCACCAATGGTTGCAGCAACACCAGGCCTGAGCCAGTTCGACCTGTGTTTCATCGTGGTGGCGATTGCAGGCGGTGCGACAGTGTTGTCTCACGTTAACGACTCTGGCTTCTGGTTGGTTGGCCGTTTCCTCGAGATGGATGAGAAAACAACGCTAAAAACCTGGACCGTGATGGAAACGCTGATCGGTTCCATCGCCTTCCTGTTCGCGCTGGTCGGCAGCATTATTCTGTAAATTGTGGTGTTACTAAACTGTGACTGAAGTCACTTTAATCTAAGTGTTAAGCTCAGTATCATCAGTACAGACCAAACCCTCACTCTAACCGGTGAGGGTTTTCTTTTGTAAGGTCCCCATCAGGCACATGAATGCCTGTTTTTTTACACGGAGAGAAATATGTCCAGACCAGCCATTATCATTAATGAACTCGATGCCGAGCGTATTGACCGTTTGCTGGAGCAGCCACAATTTGCCAACCAGCCGGTAGCAACAGTGCTGAACGCAGAACTGGACAGAGCAGAAATGCGTAAGCCTGGAGATATCCCAGCCGACGTCGTGACAATGAACAGTCGCGTGAGATTCCGCGATTTGTCCTCGAAGGAAGAGCATGTGCGCACGTTGGTTTACCCGATAAACCTGACCGATAGCGACACTCAGTTATCAGTCATGGCACCTGTTGGTGCAGCACTGCTGGGTTTACGTGTTGGTGCGACAATTAACTGGACGTTACCGAACGGTAACCAGACGCATCTGGAAGTGCTGGAGCTGCAATATCAGCCGGAAGCTGCGGGCGAGTATCACCGTTAGAGATCTGTTGCTCAAAACGAAACCCGAATAATTCGAGTTGCAGCCAACACTGCTGCAACTCGAAGTATGAATGGGTCAAGCCGATTCCCGCTGTACCAATTCCCCTGAAATAATGATCTTTTGCGCAGGCAACGTTGGCGTTTTAATTTTATTCACGATTAGCGTTGCCGCTTGTCGCCCTGCTTCTTCGCTGGATGCCGAAACATAGGTAAAGCGCGGTGAGGTAAGATTAATGTGCATCATGTCTTCAAAACCAATCAGCGATACCTGTTGGGTCAAAAACACGTCTTTCCCAACGGTTCGCCCAACCTGCGCAATCCCATTCAGGCAGCCAATAATGGCGGAAGGCGAATGGCAAAGCATTGCGGTGATTTTGCTATTTGTCTCAAGCAACTGCCGGGTTAAGCGTGCCGCCGCTTCGGTATCATTTTCACAAACCGGGGCCCACTCTTCACGGAACGGTAAATCGTATTGCGCCAGTGCATTGCGATAACCGAGCAGGCGTTCTTCACGCATCAGGTTCGCTGCCGTACCGCCCAGATAGGCAATATTTCTGTGTCCACGGTCAATCAGGTAACGCGTTGCCTGGTTTCCCGCCTGGCGATTATCCCGGCCAATCACATCACGTTGGGTACTTACCGTTGATTCAGAAATGATAACCGTCGGTAGCGGGCATTCGGCAATCAATGCCGGAATGGCCGCTAAACGGTGATTCGCATCCAGATAAATAACACCCGCCACGCCTTGCTGCGAAAAGGATGTTAAGCACTGCTGTAGCTGTTGAACGTCGTCCTGCGGATGACCAAGAAAAACCATATAGCCTTGTTTTTCAAGATAATGGACCACACTCGCCATGACATTCACACAAAAAGAGTCGTTGAAGTCACGGATAATCAGGCCGATAAGGTTTGAGGTACTGGAACGCAGATTCGCCGCCGCCACGTTGTGGACATAGCCAAGCTGCTTAATGGCCGCATTCACTTTGTCGATGGTTGCTTCCGAGATCTTTCCTTTTTGGCGCAGCACTAAAGAGACTGTGGAGACAGAAACTCCCGCCAGTTGTGCCACATCAATAATATTGACCTTTTTCATCCCGTTCCTTTGCACCAAATATCCTTGTTATCAATACCATAAAGCCGCCGATAAACATATCGGCGGCTTGAAGGATGACGGGGAAATTATTTGCCAATCATTGTGGACATCGTCTGGGCGATGAATTGTGCTCGTGCGCCAAATATCACCTGAATACCCGAATCACCGACAAACACTACGCCGCGCGCACCCAGGCTATTGAGCCCGTCTTTATTGACCTTATCGCTCTTATCCACTTCCAGACGCAGACGCGTAATGCATGAACCAACCGAGTTAATGTTCTCTGCACCGCCCAGCAAGCCGATAATATCGCCAGCAAGTTCAGTGTCAGTTTTATCGTTAGCGTTGGCAGTAATATCTGCGCGGCCTGGCGTTTTCACATCGAAGCGGCGAATCACAAAACGGAAGGTAAAGTAATAGATCAGCGCCATCGGGATACCGACGATGATTGCCGACAGGAAGTTTGTCTGGTAACCGTTAAACGACGGCAGGATCCCAAAGGAGATGTAGTCAATCATCCCCGCCGAGAACGACTTGGCGATATGCGCATGTAGCAGATACATACACATATAAGACAAGCCAGCCATTACTGCGTTGAAGACATAAAGGATGGGTGCGACAAAGATAAAGGTAAATTCAACCGGCTCGGTGATGCCTGTCAGGAAACAGGTCAGCGCCGCAGAGAACAGAATACCGGAGGCAATTTTCTTATTTTTGGTGTTCGCTTCGTGATACATCGCCAGACACGCAGCCGGCAGTGCAAACAGCATCAACGGGAATTCGCCCTGCATGAATTTGCCCGCGTTCTGGTAGCTGTCGCTGCTGAAGGATTTCACACCCTCTTCCAGCATTTTGAACCAGATAGTCTGGTCGCCATGAATAACCTGGCCCGCGCTGGTTGTGTATTCACCAAACGAATACCAGAAAGACGGATACCAGATATGGTGCAAGCCAAGCGGGATCAACGCACGCTCAACTAGGCCGAAGATAAAGGTCGAAAGCGCCTGGTTGTCACCGTTTACAATGACCGATAGCGAATCAATCCCCGACTGAATGTAAGACCAGACCCACGGCAGCATCATTCCCAGCAGGAACGATAAGAAAGCGGTCGCGATGGCAACGAAACGCTTGCCGGAGAAGAAACCAAGAAATTCAGGCAACTGCATGGTGTGGAATTTGTTGTAGCACCACGCCGCCAGAATGCCGGAAATCAACCCGCCGAACACGCCCATTTGCAGCGTTGGGATGCCGACAACCATGGCATATTTGCCACCCGCTGCCGCCATTTCCGGCGTAATGTGCATCACCGTACCAATCGTGACGTTAATGATAAAAACAGACACCGCCGCCGACAGCGCAGCAATGCCTGATTCTGCCGCCAGCCCCACCGCTGAACCAATCGCAAACAGCATCGGCAGGTTATCGAAAATAACCCCACCTGCGTTCATCATCAGCGGTAAATGGAATTTGTCACCGAAGGCCAGCAACAGGCCCGCTGCAGGTAACAAAGAGATCGGCAGCATTAATGCACGGCCTATCATTGATAGCTTTGATAATGATTTTGTAACACTCGATAACAAACTCATAGAAAATCCCCCGGTGTTGACGTCGCCATCGCGTTTTGTTTATTTCCGCGTTTTTATGGTTGGTAGAACGTTCTAGTAGAACGTTCTACTTATACTGACGAAACGTTTTTTAACCAGCAACTAAAATATGAGTTGTAGCCATACTGTTATCGAATATTTGAAGTTGCGCAGGTTTTAACCTGATTTTTATGAGGGATTAAACAGCAGTTAGCGCAGGTTTTTGCGCATCACAAACAACAAAAAGGCCATCATCAGCCCTGGCAGCCAGACCCATTGCAATTCAGACCAGATCACCGCCTGCCCACGGGGTTCGAGATAGCGCGAGAGCGCAAAAGGTGCGACCCGAATCACCTGCCAGGGCGCGAAAAAGCGTTCGGCCGACCACGGCCACAACCAGCCAACGCCCTTGCCCCCGGTGGTTACCGAGTCCAGCAAACTATGCGAAAGCAGCGAAACGGTCAGGAATAACCAGACGCGGATAAACCCTGCCTGGAACCAGCGATAACCGAATAAGCACAGCAGCGGCACCACAAAAGCGAACAGCAAAGAGTGCGTGAAACCGCGATGACCGAAAACATTGCCGTATGCCACGCCGAACTTGAATGCCAATACATCGACGTCAGGTAACATCGCCAGAACAATGCCGCCCAATAACAGGCGTGGCGGGATGACTTTTTTACCCAGTCCTAATGCTAAACAAACGGGCACAGCAGCATGAGTGATGATCGTTGGCATAGAAGGCGTTATTTGATGAGCGGAAACAGCAGAATAGCTTAGGATCAACAAAATAAACCAGGCTAAACATCCGAAACTGGTCACTATTTTCCCCTTCACCTTGATAACTTATCGTTTCACTGACATCCACACCAAAACCTGCCAATCCACATCTCATATCTGCCGTAATAAAATCTGTAAATGTAGACATTAGTCGACTTTTCATCTAAAAACTCTGCAGTTGGCATTAGACAAATCCCGCCGACGAATAATAATGGCTGAATATTAAAGAGCGGCAAGTCAGCTACCCGCCGGGCATTTCGCCACTGATAAACACAACCACGCACCTTCTTGGGAGAATTTATGCAATCCTCGGTTAACAACAACGAGAGCCGAACCTTCTTCGGTCATCCTTACCCGCTAGGCTCACTGTTCTTTACTGAGATGTGGGAGCGATTCTCGTTTTACGGGATCCGTCCCTTACTCATTTTGTTTATGGCAGCAACGGTTTACGACGGCGGTATGGGGCTTGCGCGTGAAAACGCATCGGCAATCGTCGGTATCTTTGCTGGCTGTATGTATCTGGCGGCGCTGCCGGGTGGGTGGCTTGCTGATAACTGGTTAGGGCAGCAGAGAGCTGTCTGGTATGGCTCGATTCTCATTGCCCTCGGTCACCTGTCGATTGCGCTTTCCGCGTTCATGGGTAACAACCTGTTCTTCATCGGCCTGATGTTTATCGTTCTTGGCTCTGGTCTGTTCAAGACATGCATCTCAGTCATGGTCGGGACGCTGTATAAAAAAGGCGATGCGCGCCGTGACGGCGGTTTCTCGCTGTTCTATATGGGCATCAACATGGGTTCGTTTATTGCCCCTCTGATCTCCGGATGGCTGATAAAAACCCACGGCTGGCACTGGGGCTTTGGTATTGGCGGTATCGGAATGCTGGTTGCGCTGGTTATCTTCCGTGTGTTCGCCGTTCCGGCCATGAAACGCTACGACAGTGAAGTGGGCCTGGATTCAACCTGGAACAACCCGGTGTCTAAGAAAAACGGTGTCGGTGGCTGGTTGCTGGCACTGGCGGTCGGCGTGGCTGTTATCGTTACGCTGATTGCAAAAGGTGTGATCGTCATTAACCCTGTTGCGGTTGCCAGTGTGCTGGTATACGTGATTGCGGCGTCGGTAGCGCTCTATTTTATCTATCTGTTCATGTTCGCGGGTCTTAACCGCAAAGAGCGCGCCAGGCTGCTGGTTTGCTTTATTCTGCTGGTTTCTGCGGCCTTCTTCTGGTCTGCGTTTGAGCAGAAACCCACTTCGTTCAACCTGTTTGCGAATGACTACACCGACCGCATGATCGGCAATTTTGAGATCCCTGCTGTGTGGTTCCAGTCCATCAATGCGCTGTTTATCATTTTACTGGCGCCGGTGTTTAGCTGGGCATGGCCGCGCCTTGCACGTAATAACATCCGCCCAAGCAGTATCACCAAGTTTATCATCGGCATTTTATGCGCCGCTGCGGGCTTTGGTTTGATGATGCTGGCAGCACAAAATGTTCTGAACAGCGGCGGTGCGGGTGTGTCGCCACTTTGGCTGGTGGGAAGCATCCTGATGCTGACACTCGGCGAGCTATGCCTGAGCCCAATTGGGCTTGCGACCATGACGCTGCTGGCTCCAGAAAGAATGCGTGGCCAGATGATGGGGCTTTGGTTCTGCGCCAGTGCGCTGGGTAACCTGGCGGCAGGTCTGATTGGCGGTCACGTGAAAGCCGACCAGTTGGATATGCTGCCTGACCTCTTCGCACGTTGTTCCATTGCGTTACTGATTTGCGCCGCTGTGTTGTTCGTACTGATTATTCCGGTGCGCAAAATGCTGGAAAATGCCCAGGTGAAGACAGAACAAAAACCGGTAACCAACGCCTGATTTTTACTCTCGTAATGAAATAAAAGAATATTAATTTAGAAGGGAAACCCTCGCTGGAAAGCGAGGGTTAAACGGGAAGTTTAAGCTTCGACCGTAATGCTCAGTGTTTCAAAAACCACTGTCTGACCAGCAACAATTTTGCAGCGTTTGCGGATTTCTACTTCGCCGTCTACTTTCACCAGCCCTTCTGCAATCACCGCTTTCGCCTGTGCGCCGCTTTCACACCAGCCTTCCAGCTTCAGCAGATCGCATAATTCAACGTGTGGGTGTTTACCTAATGAGAAGGTCGCCATTTTATTCTCCATGGACATCATGATATTCCTCGCAAGCCTGCAAGGTATTCTGGATAAGAGTGGCGACGGTCATTGGGCCAACGCCACCCGGAACCGGCGTAATATACGAGGCTTTGGCGGCGGCTTCATCATAATTTACGTCGCCGACCACTTTACCGCTCTCCAGACGGTTAATACCCACGTCCACGACAATCGCCCCTTCCTTGATCCACTCGCCAGGAATAAAGCCAGGTTTACCCACCGCAACGATGACCAGATCGGCGTTCTCAACGTGTTGACGCAAGTTTTTGGTGAAGCGGTGCGTGACGGTTGTGGTGCAACCGGCCAGTAACAGCTCCATGCTCATCGGACGGCCAACAATATTCGATGCGCCAATCACTACCGCGTTCAAACCGTAGGTGTCGATATTGTAGCGCTCAAGCAATGTCACGATTCCACGCGGCGTACAAGGGCGCAGACGCGGTGAACGCTGGCACAGACGACCAACGTTATAAGGATGGAAACCATCAACGTCTTTATCCGGGTCAATACGCTCCAGAACTTTTACGTTGTCGATGCCCGCAGGTAACGGCAACTGCACCAAAATTCCGTCGATTTCTTTATCTGCGTTGAGGGTATCAATCAGCTCAAGCAGCTCTGCTTCTGAGGTGGTGTCCGGCAAATCGTAAGAGCGAGAAAGGAAGCCCACCTCTTCGCACGCTTTGCGTTTACTACCGACATAAATCTGCGATGCAGGGTTCTCACCAACCAGAACAACTGCAAGTCCTGGCGCACGTTTTCCTGCGGCAATTCGGGCTTTCACTTTTTCAGCAACTTCAAGCCGTACCTGCTGCGCAATCGTTTTACCGTCAATAATCTTTGCTGCCATCAGTCGAAGTATTCCGTCTGTAATGAAATAGAAAGGGGATTGTTGGTATTTTGTCAGAAGCGCGGCTCGCTGTCAGGCATTGTTAGCATTTATGCTTAATTGTCGCGCAGGTAGTTGAAAAGCCATTGACTCAAAGGGCGCGGACCGTATAATCCGAGTCCGCAATGCTCCCGAAAGGGATTCAGTGCGCCCTTAGCTCAGTTGGATAGAGCAACGGCCTTCTAAGCCGTAGGTCACAGGTTCGAGCCCTGTAGGGCGTACCATTTCGACTTCTCCCAGCGTCTTTTCAAGTCTACTAAATCCCACAGAATCCAGTCATACCAAGGAATCTTGTTATTTCTACGTCTCCCTATGTCTATTGCAACCTACACTTAGGTGGGGGTACCCTCAGGTTCAATAAGGTGATATTGAAGTGGAGCGATATTAAGCGCAGTTATTTAGCAAAATCAGACGCTATAAATCAGACGCTATATATTAATAAGCATCTGAGCGGGTTGATAATCATCGATTAACGTTTAAACCTTAGCGCCTCAACAAATAAAGAGAACGCCGTAGTGTGTTGTTTACGGCTTGGGTAATACAGGTAATAACCCGGGAATGGAGCACACCATTCTTCCAGCAATGTTACCAGCTCACCACGAGCAATAGCCTCTGCGACCGAGTCTTCCGGAACATATGCCAGGCCAAGCCCGACGGCTGCGGCATCAATGCGCTGGCGCAGGCTATTGAACGTCAATTGCCCATCGACGCGCACCCGTAACTCCCGGTCGTCTTTAGCAAATTCCCAGGCATACAGACCGCCCATGGTAGGTAGTCGCATATTAATGCAGTTGTGGTTTTGCAGATCCTGCGGCGTTTGTGGCGAACCATTTTTAGCGAGATAGCCAGGCGAAGCAACCACTGCCATGCGCATATCCGGGCCGATGCGCACTGCAATCATATCTTTGGCTACCTGCTCACCCAGGCGAATACCTGCGTCAAACCGACCAGCCACAATATCCGTCAGTGTGTTATCGACCGTAATTTCTACTTTTATATCCGGGTATTCGCCGAGAAATGATTTCAGCACCGGCCACAGAACGGAATCCACCGCGTGTTCCCCTGCGGTGATACGGATATTGCCCGCTGGGTTTTCACGCATTTCAATCAGCGCTTCCAGTTCACCTTCTATTTCGGCAAAGCGCGGCCCAAGGCTTTCCGCCAGTTTTTCCCCGGCCTGGGTTGGCGCAACACTGCGTGTAGTACGCGTCAATAATCGCAGTTCGAGGCGTTCTTCAAGACCCCGAATGGCATGGCTTAATGCCGATTGTGATACGCCTAATTTAGCGGCAGCTTTAGTAAAACTGCGTTCACGTGCAACCACGAGAAACGAAATCAGATCGTTAAAGTTCTCTTTTAACATGCGCATTCTGCCGTTAATACGAAATAAACCAGCAACCACTATACGCTGATTCATGAGTTCAGCTCATAGCTCCTTTCGTATTTAACAGACTAATCGGCAGCGATTAGCACAGATAACATGGCTGTCTCAGAACTCACAACGAAGCGTGAGCCACCGTCTTAATCGCCTGTTATCTGCCAGTTGCTCTCAGTTACCTATACTTCTGACTGGCGTTATCTTTGTTAACCCCGGCTATGAATGCCGAAGTGGAGTAAAAAATGGAAGAAAAAATGAAAATCATCCAGGCTGGATCACAGCCTTCTCAGTCTGGTCCGGAAAGTTACTTTACTGGAAAAGTCCGTATTGATTCTCCTTTCCAGACCACGCCACCAGCCCGTACTGGCGGTGCAACCGTCACTTTTGAACCGGGTGCCCGTACCGCCTGGCATACCCATCCACTGGGCCAAACGCTGATTATCACCCATGGACACGGCTGGTTACAGGAATGGGGTGGCGAAATCCGCCAAATGAATCAAGGTGATATCGTCTGGATCCCTGAAGGCGTGAAGCACTGGCACGGTGCCACGCCCGACAATGCCATGACGCATATTGCCATTGCTGAATCACTCAACGGCAGCCCCGTCGAATGGATGGAGCATGTCAGCGACGATCAATACAAAAAAGATACCCTTCATTCTTGAAGTTGCCGCCTTGAAGCAACTTCAATTATTTTGGGTATAGCCTCTCAATTCGGAGAACAAACATGACGATGAAAGTGCTCGGTTATGCGGCCCAATCCGCACAGGTTCCACTTGCTCCATTCGAATTTATGCGACGCTCGCCGCGTCCTGATGACGTAGTGATCGAAGTGATGTACTGCGGCGTGTGCCACTCAGACCTCCACCAGGCCCGTAATGACTGGGGTTTCAGCCAGTATCCTGTGGTGCCGGGCCATGAAGTCGTTGGCCGTGTAGCCTCCGTTGGCAGTGACGTAACAAAATTCAAGCCGGGTGATTACGCCGGTATCGGTTGTATGGTGGATTCATGTCGTATCTGCCATCCCTGTAAAGAGGGCCTTGAGCAGTACTGCGAAGAAGGCAACGTGCAGACTTACAACGGCATTGATCGCCACGATCACCTGCCGACCTACGGCGGTTATTCGCAAGCGATTGTAGCTTCGGAAGATTTTGTGCTGAAAATGCCTGAGGGTATGGATCTCAAAGGTGCGGCCCCATTGCTGTGCGCGGGTATTACCACGTGGTCGCCACTGCGCCACTGGAATGTAGGCGAAGGTAGCAATGTGGCTGTGATCGGGCTCGGTGGCCTCGGCCATATGGCGCTTAAACTGGCAAATGCCATGGGCGCAGAAGTCACGCTGTTCACCCGTTCAGCCAGCAAAGAGGAAGATGCACGCCGCTTAGGGGCCCATCACATTGTGCTTTCAACCGACGATGCGCAAATGGCATCGGTGAAAAATCAGTTCGACCTGATTATCGATACCGTCCCTTACGACCACGACATTAACCCGTACATGCCAACTCTGACGCTGGATGGCACGCTGGTGTACGTCGGTTTGCTGGGCAATATTGAGCCGCCGGTCAGCACATTGCCCATGATCCTGGGTCGCCGTTCGGTTGCCGGGTCCTGTATTGGTGGCATTAAAGAAACCCAGGAAATGCTGGATTTCTGTGGTGAGCACGGGATTGTTTCTGACATTGAAATGATCAATATGTCGGATATCAACGCCGCCTACGAACGGATGCTGAAAAGTGATGTGAAGTACCGTTTCGTGATTGATATGGCGACACTAAAAGCCTGATGGCTCAGACCCTCTCTGTAAAAAAGGGAGGGGTTTTCTGGTTATAACCTCCCTTCAACCATCACACTTCATATACAATCACGCAACAATATGGGTATCAGGTAGATTGCACGGTTGTCGTCACTTTTCTCACTTTCACATCGTAAATGGCCTTCAGCAATCGCTTTACTGGCGATGTTGATGCTTTTTATCGCCCCGGTGATTTCAAAATCGCTGGAGCAACGACGTGCGACGACGAACGGTGAGCATCATATGATGGGCCATTCAGGCGCCATGATGATGGAAATGGGCGCAATGGAAATGCCTGTTTCTTCCCATTTATTACCGGGTGCTGGCACATCTTTGATGGACGATATCGCCTGCGGATATTGCCAACTCCTGCTGCATATTCCGCTTATCGTCTGGTTATTTATTCCGTTTATCTGGCTGGCGTGGCGTATTTCGCGCGCGCCGCCTCCCCCGGTTATTGCCCCGCTTCTGGCTCAGCATGATGACGCCGAAGCACTGCCCCGCGCCCCTCCTGTTGCACTGTTTCGTTAAAAAAACTCATTTAACGTCACAGTTTTACTGGAGATAACCATGTCTGTGAATCAATCCCAGCTCGCCTGCCGTGGCGCGCTGCTGACGCTATTGCGTCGCCTGCATTTTTATATTGGCCTGTTCATCGGCCCGTTTATTTTCGTTGCGGCCCTCACCGGCACGCTCTATGTGTTAACGCCCCAAATTGAGAATGCGCTTTACCATGAAGCCTTGCGCACGAAAGATACGGGTGCAAACCAGTCACTTTCACAGCAAATAGCTGCCGCTCGAAAATATACAGGCGAAGATGCCAGCATCTTTGCCGTGCGGCCTGCACCTCAGCCGGGCGACACCACGCGCGTGCAGTTTGTTGACCCTGAACTTGGCGAGTCTGAATCCCGCGCCATTTTTGTCTCACCTTCCACGCTTGCCATTCAGGGCGATCTGACGGTGTACGGCACCAGCGGTGTACTGCCGCTGCGCACATGGATTGATCAATTTCACCGTGAATTGCTGTTGGGCGATACTGGCCGACTCTATAGTGAACTTGCTGCGTCCTGGCTATGGGTTGCAACGCTTGGCGGTGTGGTTTTGTGGCTGACTTCCAGGCCAAAAAGAATGCGTAAAGTACGGCAAACTCCGCAAAGAAAAGCGCGGCACTGGCACATCACTCTGGGGGCTGCGCTGTTACTTGGCCTGCTGTTTTTCTCTGCCACCGGACTCACCTGGTCGCAATGGGCAGGCGTAAATATTGACAAGATGCGAAGCGCGCTGGGCTGGATGACACCACAGGTGAATACTGCGTTAGTCGCGCAAACCGGGCATCAGCACCACGACCCGCACGCGGAACATCACGCAATGATGCCTGGCATGACCATGCCGCAAACAGACGACAGCACCTGGGATAACGTACTTACCGCCGCTCGCGGAGCAGGTATCGAATCCACCAAAATAGAGATTCGCCCTGCCCGCTCGGCAGATAAAGCCTGGACCGTGACTGAAATTGACCGCGCCTGGCCGACACACGTCGATACTGCTGCCGTCGATCCCACAACGTTCAGGGTGATTGACCGTACCTGGTTTGCTGATTTCCCGTTAGTGGCCAAACTGACGCGCTGGGGAATTGATGCCCACATGGGTGTGCTTTTCGGGCTGGTAAACCAGCTGTTGCTGGCGACGTTTGGTCTGGGTCTGTGTGCGATGGTGGTTCTCGGTTACCGGATGTGGTGGTTAAAACGCCCGGCGGCTTCTGCGAGCAACCCCGCACAAACGCTGTGTGGAGCATGGCTGGCACTGCCTGGCACGTGGCGTGCTGGGGTGGTGATTATCGCGCTGCTTTTCGGTTACTGCCTGCCAGTAATGGGTGCCAGCCTGTTGCTGTTTATCACGGTGGATGTGGTGCGCTGGCGCAAGAGCGCATTGAGATTGCAGATTTCGTAGTTTTCCCCCTCACCCTAACCCTCTCCCTCAGGGAGAGGGGATTGTCCGGTTTTCCCCCTCTCCTGGGGGAGAGGGCCGCGGTGAGGGTTCCCTTCAAATATTGGTCCTACCAATCACTTCCAAAACGTGACCACCTCACGCTTATTGACAAAATACACAACACGAATATTGCCAATAATTAACAAAAGATTAACCTTTACACATTAACTACCCTACATCGCCGCATTGGTCCTACCAATCAGTCGAAAAATAATAAGCACATCACGTTCTGGAGAGTCCTGCATGCAAGCCTGGCAACAAGCCGAACACAGCTTGATTTTCACCTGTATGGTCGGTGTCCTCACCACACTTCAGGCTTATGTCTTAACCTGGATGATTCCTTGATGAGCACTCAACCGCGCCTGGCCGACCACCTGGTCGAGCGTGTTAAAGCATTAATTAGCGAGCGTAAACTGGAGGCGGGCATGCGGTTGCCCGCCGAACGCCAGCTTGCGGCAGAAATGGGTGTGTCGCGCTCATCAATTCGCGAAGCTATCCAAAAGCTAATTAGCGAAGGCATTCTGATTAGCCGCCGCGGTGGCGGGACATTTGTGCGCTACGAAGTTCAGGCGTGGTCGGAGCAACGTATCGTCCAGCCGTTGAAAACACTGGTGGAAGATGACCCCAATTACCGTTACGACATTTTAGAAGCACGCCACGCGATAGAAGCCAGCACCGCCTGGTATGCCGCTCAACGGGCAACACCTGCCGATAAAGAGAAACTCATCGCCTGTTTTGACGCTACCGTGAAATTCAAAGAGAGCGACGACCCGGATCTCGCAGCCCAGGCTGACGTGCGCTTTCACCTGGCAATTGCCGAAGCCTCGCACAACATCGTGCTACTCCAGACGATGCGCGGTTTTTTCGATTTGCTGCAATCCTCTGTGATGCACAGCCGCCAGCGCATGTACACCGTACCGGCAATTTTTGCTGGTCTCACCGAACAGCATAACGAACTGTTGCAGGCCATTCTGGCAGGCGACCCGGCACGTGCTCGCCTTGCGGCGAAAAAACACCTCGGTTTTGTCCACATCACAATCAAAAACCTGCATGAAGACGAAGCCCGACAGGCGCGAATCAGCCGCCTGCCTGATGAAGACACCGACGTAATAAGGGACGAAAATCCATGATTATTTCAGCTGCATCTGACTACCGCGCCGCTGCAAAGCGTATTCTACCGCCATTTTTGTTCCATTATATTGACGGTGGGGCTTATGCCGAACACACGCTGCGCCGCAACGTTGAAGACCTCGCGCAGGTGGCGTTAAAGCAGCGCGTTTTAAAAAATATGTCCGCATTAAGCCTTGAAACCAAACTGTTTAACGAAACGCTATCGATGCCCGTAGCGCTCGCCCCCGTTGGTTTATGCGGAATGTACGCCCGCCGTGGCGAAGTGCAGGCAGCAAAAGCGGCAGCTGCCAAAGGCATTCCGTTTACGCTTTCTACTGTTTCTGTTTGCCCAATTGAAGAAGTGGCACCAGCAATCGACCGCCCGATGTGGTTCCAGCTGTATGTTTTAAAAGACCGTGGTTTTATGCGCAATGCGCTGGAGCGCGCCAAAGCCGCTGGCTGTTCGACGCTGGTGTTTACCGTTGATATGCCGACGCCGGGTGCTCGTTACCGCGATGCGCATTCAGGTATGAGCGGTCAACATGCCGCACTGCGCCGTTACTGGCAGGCGGTGACGCATCCGCAATGGGCATGGGATGTGGGTCTGAATGGTCGCCCGCATGATTTAGGGAATATCTCAACTTATCTGGGTAAACCCACCGGGCTTGAAGATTACATTGGCTGGCTGGCGAATAATTTTGACCCGTCAATTTCCTGGAGTGATCTGGAGTGGATTCGTGAGTTCTGGGATGGCCCAATGATCATCAAAGGTATTCTCGACCCGCAAGATGCGAAAGATGCGGTGCGCTTCGGGGCTGACGGGATTGTGGTATCAAACCATGGTGGCCGCCAGCTCGACGGAGTGCTTTCATCGTGCCGTGCCCTGCCCGCCATTGCAGATGCCGTCAAAGGAGATATCGCGATCCTTGCCGATAGCGGTATCCGCAGTGGGCTGGACGTGGTGCGCATGATTGCGCTCGGAGCCGATACCTGTCTGTTAGGCCGCGCTTATCTGTATGCGCTGGCAACCCACGGCCAGGCGGGCGTAACCAACCTGCTGAACTTAATTGAAAAAGAGATGCGTGTGGCGATGACGCTGACCGGTGTTAAAACCATCGCTGAAATCAGCCCGGAGTTACTGGTGCGAGAAGGGCTGAAAGATATCCTTTCGCCACAAAGCATGGCGGTTGGGTTTTAAATAAACTGATGCTCGCCCGGTTGTAAGTGGCGAGCATTTCCACTTAATTCGTCAGCTCCGCAAAACTGATTCCAGCAGCATTAATGATTTTTTTAGTGGTGCTGATGGTCGGGTTACCGCGTTCGGAAAGCGTTCTGTAGAGTGTTTCGCGATTCAGTTTGGTTTCGGCGGCAATTTTGCTCACCCCGCCCCGAGCTTCTACAAGGCGGCGTAAAGCCAGCAGGAATAACACTTCACCGTTTTCTTCATCCAGGCCCGCAAATGCCCCTTTTATATATTCAACGGCAAAGGCGGGATCTTCTTGAAGCATTTCAATAACAGTGTGGTCAAACTCGTTAAATTTCATTTTCTGACTCCTGATGTTCTTTCCACCACGCAACAGCCTGGTCGATATCCGCCTGCTGTTTGCGTTTATCACCACCGAGCAAAAGCAGGTAAGTATCCTTGCCTTCATGGGCGTAATAAATTCTGTAGCCCGGCCCTTCATCAATTCGCATTTCCCACACCCCTTGCCTGCATGGCTTATGGTCGCCTGGGTTGTTGAGCGCTAACTGGTCAATTCGTTGAACGATTTTTGTTTTAGCGCGTGGATCCCTTAACACCCTTAACCACTCATCAAATGGAACCCTGCCATTTTGCAGCCTGAAATACTTAATGATGTTCATCCCTGAAGCCCCCGATTGTAGCTTTAATGCCACAACAGTCAATGAATAAATTTTGCGCGAAAAAGCTTATTACGCAGCAGGCTACAGCAGGTCCAATGAATACAGCGAGAGAAGTTCGAAGGGGTATTTCAGCTTTGCGGCATATCTTCCAGGATGGAAATAAATGGCACAACGCTGCCGTCGAAATTCATCGGGGCAGCGTGTGTAGAACGTTAGTTGAGTTTGTAATCGAGGGTGATTTCAGCTTTCATCAATTGTGAAACCGGGCAACCCGCTTTGGCTTTCTGAATAATCTGGTCGAATTTAGCGCTATCTGCATTCGGCACTTTTACCGTACTGGTCAGTGCGATTTTAGTGATGGCGAAACCACCGTCGGTTTTATCCAACGAGACATCGGCAGTCGTGTCGATACTTTCTGCCGTATATCCTTCTTCACCAAGCATCAGCGAAAGCGCCATTGAGAAACAAGCCGCATGCGCTGCGCCAATTAACTCTTCAGGGTTGGTCCCCGCGGCACCCTCAAAGCGGGTGTTAAAACCATAAGGCTGCTCTTTTAATGCACCACTTTCAGTGGAAACCGTGCCCTTACCGCGTTTAATGTCACCTTCCCAGTGAGCCTGCCCTTTCTTATGAATCGTCATATCTGCGCTCCTGTTTTATTTATGCAAAGCATAAGTATAGAAGTTGAATACACGTCTGCCTGGCAACTAAGAGCAATCCTTAACGCATAAAAATAAATCGAATAAATCATTACTCTCAAATGTTCACTGCATACCGAACACCACGAGGGCTTCACCATGAACCGTTTTTCTCCCTGGTTGTTACCTGCTGTTGTCAGCAGTTTCTTTTTACTTTCAGGCTATGCCCAGGCGATGGGTGGCAGCAGTGACGAACCCACCCCGCCAACCTGTCCGAAAGGGCAAATTTACGACTCGAAAACGAAAACCTGCATGGTTGATAAGGGCGGGATGATTGGCGATGAGGCGCGTACCGATTATGCCTACGCGCTGGCAAAAGCGGGCCGTTATCAGGAAGCACTGGATATGCTCAATACCCTTAAAGACCCTGATACCGCCGAAGCGCTGAATTACCGGGGTTACGCCACCCGTAAGTTGGGCCGCACGGATGAAGGCATCAGCTATTATTTAAAATCTGTGGCGCTTGATCCCAAATACCCCAAAGTTCGCGAATATCTGGGCGAAGCGTACATGATCAAAAACCGTCCTGATTTAGCACGCGAACAACTCGCGACCATCAAAACCCTGTGTGGCGTAGGTTGCGAAGAATATCGTGACCTGGCAGCAGCCATTGATGGCCATCCGGAATCCTGATATTCGCCTCTGGAGGCAAAAATCAGCAGCGAGACAATACGCAACGAAATCGCCCTCTACCTCTCCCGCCTGTGGCGTTACGCCCTGGTGCTGTCCCACCGGCGGGATGTGGCGGACGATCTCGTTCAGGCAACCTGTGTGCGGGCGCTCGAACGCGCCTCACAATATGCCGCTGGCAGTCGTATAGACCGCTGGCTGTTCTCTATTTTGCATTCGATCTGGATTAACGAAGTGCGGGCGCAGCAAATTCGCCGTGGGCAAGGTTTTGTCGATGTGGATGAACTGGTCGGCGAAGAAAACAGTGACGCCCCAATTTGGTCTAACGATGTCATGAAGCGGGTTAATCGTCTGCCGGAAGCCCAGCGGAATACCGTGTTTTTGGTGTATGTCGAAGAGTTGTCTTACCGGGAAGCAGCTGAAGTGCTAAATGTGCCTGTCGGCACGGTGATGAGCCGCCTTTCTACGGCACGCCTTACCCTCGCTCAGGACAATTCACTCCAGCCAGATTCGCCGCAAATCAAAGGAGAGAAATCATGAGCCTACCGCTGGGTTCGGACGAAATGCTGGTGGCGTATCTGGATAATGAGCTCAGTGATGCACAGCGCAAAGATCTGGAAAAATGGCTAATTGAGGACGAGGCTCTTACTCAGCGTCTGGCTTTACTGGAACGCAGTAATCTGCCTTTTAAAACGGCTTTTGAACCGCTACTGGAGATGGCCCCAGTTAAGCGCTTACAGCAGCGGCTCCCTCCTGAAATTCACAAAACCTCAGGGGTTTCGCGACGCCATTTGATTGCGGCCGCAGTTGGTTTCCTGGCACTTGGCGTGGTGGGCGATCGGGTAATGATTCATTTAACGCAACCCGAAGATAACTGGCGCGAATTAGTGGCGCAATATATGGCGCTTTATACGGCGGAAACACTGACGGAAACGCCATCAAACCAGGCTATGGATGCGCAATTGCAGACAACAGGCGAGCAGTTAGGCCTTGTTCTTTCCTCTTCGAGTCTATCGCTACCAGGTGCTGTACTAAAGAACGCGCGGATGCTGGCTTATGATAACCAGCAAATTGCGCAAATTACCTGGCTTGATGAAGTGCACGGCCCTATGGCGTTATGCATTACAAAAAACTCAGGCCGCGGGATGCAAAAGATGAACGAACAACGGCTCGGCATGAATATTGTTTATTGGGCAAGTGCGAACCACCAGTTTATGGTGATTGGGCATGGTTCTGAGGAACAAGTCGGTCAAGTCGCTGAGCGGCTACAAAGTACAATCGGTGCTTAGTTCAGGCAGGCAGCAACTTTGCTTACCCGCAGGCAAAAGTTACAAAGTGCACGCTTAGACCGTCCAGTCTTCGACACGCAAACGCGCCACCATAGTAAACGCACGATCGCTGGTAATAATCGTCGCGTTTCGGCTAAGGGCATGCGCGGCAATTAACTGATCAAGGTGGCCCATGACTTTGCCTTTTTGTTCCATTGCCGCGCGGAGCTGGCCGTAGCTTTTTGCAGCTTCACTATCCCAGGCGTATACGGTGACTGTTTCCAGAAAACCCTGCACAGCAGCCGTTAAGGCTTTGCTCTTGCGCTTAGCAACGCCATACAACAACTCAGCTTCTGTAATACTCGATATACAGATTTCTAAAGGCCGTATTTGGGCAAGATTTTCCAGCACCTTTGGGTGCTGGCGGAAAAGATAGCTCACCGTGTTGGTATCGAGCATATACATGGTCAGTCCATCCCTGCGAAAGGATCTCGGTCTGCAGTACCTTGGTTACGTTCTTGCTCGTCAAGGAAGTTACTCGGCACTTTTGCTTTTTTCAATAAAGCAAAAACGTTGTCCCATCCTTCTGGTTTAGCTGGCGTTTTTGAAAGAATCACGTTCCCATCCTTGTCTTTGCGGATATACACCCTGTCGGTATCAAACTCAAATTCCACCGGTAACCTCACCGCCTGGTTTCTGCCGTTTTTAAAAAGCTTTGCGACGCGTTCCATGGGACCTCCTGACACTCATTGGCCTATGCCATAGCATATGCCAACGGAACACATCAAACAAGCTCACTTCTTGTACGCTTAACGTCTGTGCCAGCAAATCTATCCTGGATGGGTGAACTTAGGTTGGCTTTATTTCAACCAATGAATGGTTTTGCGAGAAGCTTTCAGGATTATGAAAAAACGATGGGATATTGCAGTGAATAATGAGACTGATGACAAACCTTTCCCCTGGCCCGATTAGCGAAACAACATCCGAAACCATCGGCGTAAACGGTGGATGTCGCTTGCGCTAATCCACCTTACACCATCTTTTACTGCACCAGCGCAGTCAGCTTGCCAAATACGCCTGCGCCATCGGCATCACGCCTGATTTGCACCACATCCTCAAGCTTGTCGATTTGGCTAATCATCTGCTCAAGGCGCTGGTCGTCTGCTACTTGTAGCCAGATTCGGCTCTGATCACCCTGTGGGAGAGGAAGGCAAAGAATGCCTTCAACGTTAAACGCACGGCGGGCAAACAGGCCACAAATGTGAGACATCACGCCCGGATGGTTACGCACCGTAAGTTCCAGAATAACGGTTAGTTGTTGCATCGCTTACTCTCCAATCATTTCAATATTGGCAGCGCCTGGCGGCACCATCGGGAATACTTTTTCGCTGGCATCAATACGCACGTGAATCAGACATGGGCCTGGTCGTGAAATCGCGTCTTGCAATGCCTGTTGCGGGTTTTCAGCGGCGTTCAAATCGCACGTTGCGAGGCCAAAACCTTCGGCAATTTTCAGGAAATTAGTCTGCCCTGAGTAGGTAGCAGCAAAGACATTTTGTTGATAGAACAGCGTTTGTTGCTGATGCACCAGCCCCAAAGCCTGGTTGTTGAGCAAAATAATTTTTACATCCAGATTATGTTCAGCCGCGGTCGCCATTTCCTGAATATTCATCATGATGCTGCCATCGCCAGTGAAGCACAGCACTTTGCGATTCGGTTCAGCTAATGCCGCACCTACTGCCGCGGGCAGGCCAAAGCCCATGGTTCCCAGGCCGCCAGAAGTCAGCCACTGGCGCGGACGGTTCAACGGATACGCTTGCGCCACCCACATCTGGTGCTGGCCTACGTCGGTGGTGATAACCGCTTCGTCATCCACACAGGCGGCCGCCGCGTTAATCAGGCCGTATGGCGTCAACGGGTTATCGGCACCCGGCATATTGAACGGGAACTCCTGCTGCAAACCCGCCACTTGTTGCAGCCACGCCTCACGTGGTTTCGCGTCAACTTTTGGCAGTAATTGTTCAAGCACTTCACCCACGTCGGCGCGAATGGCAACGTGCGCCTGTTTGATTTTACCCAGCTCCGCACGGTCGATATCAACGTGAATGATTTTTGCATTCGGGCAGAACTCTTCAGTTTTACCAATCGCGCGGTCGTCAAAACGCGCGCCCAGCACAATCAGTAAATCCGCTTCCTGCATAATGTAGTTGGTGCTACGCGCACCGTGCATTCCCAACATACCCAAGGATAACGGGTGTTTAGCGGGAACGGTGCCGAGCGCCATTAACGTCATGGTGGTGGGCAGGTTAGCTTTTTCGGCCAATGCACGCGCATCAGCATGGGCATTAATCACCCCACCGCCAAGATACAGCACCGGGCGCTGCGCCTGGTTGATCATCGCGGCAGCATCGGCAATTTGTTGGGCTTCAAATTGTGGTGCTGGAGTGTGTGCGGAAACAGGCGGCAACTCGTTGATGTCAATTTCTGCCGTTTGCACATCTTTTGGAATATCAATCCACACCGGGCCAGGGCGGCCAGATTCAGCAATGCGAAACGCGTCGCAAATTACCTGCGGTAATTCCGCAATATCGCGAACCAGATAGTTGTGTTTGGTGATGGGAATGGAGATGCCGTAGGTGTCGACTTCCTGGAATGCGTCGGTGCCAATCATTGATTTCGGCACCTGGCCGGTGATGCACACCAGCGGGATGGAATCGAGACGCGCATCAGCAATCGCAGTCACCAGATTTGTGGCACCAGGGCCGCTACAGGCGATGCACACCGCCGCTTTGCCTTGTGTACGTGCCATGCCCTGCGCCATAAAGCCTGCGCCTTGTTCGTGGCGCGCCAGGATGTGGCGGATTTTTTGGCTTTGACTCAGTGCGTTGTAGAGCGGCAGAACGGTGCCACCGGGGATACCGCTAACGGTGGTGATGCCATGATGTTCAAGCATTTGCACAATTAACTGTGCGCCCGTAATACGGTGTGCTTGCGGTGGGTTTTCCGAAATTGCCATTGCTCCAGTCCTTCTTCTTATGCCGTTTCGCTTCTGGCCGGGGGACTAAAACAAGAAACCCCGCCCGGTTTGCGCCGGCGGGGTTTTGGAATCGATGTGTTGATTCAGACCCTACGGCGCATTGCCGACGACGACCACCACCACACGCACGACGACTACCGCGGCTGGTAGCGCGGTTAGTAGTAGGGCTGATGTGTGCAGGTTAGTTGTCATTTAGGTCCTGAATGTGTTGTGTGTTTTTAACAGCGAATTTCATACAAACATACTGCTTCGTTTCGCACAACAGCTTTATTCGCCATGGATGAAAATCGTGCGTGAGATCACATCCGCGTTTCAGCGTTTAAATGGTTGTTGCAGCAAACTCCTGACGCAGCTCATCAATCGGCAGGTAACGCCCGATAATCACTAAGCGCGAAACGCGTGACTCGGACGGGTGCCACATCGAGCCATAATCAAAGCCCACCACTTTATGCACGCCCTGCACAATCAAGCGCTGCGGATGATCGGCAATCGCCAGTACACCTTTATAACGCAGCATGTCGTTGCCAAAACGCGCGATGCAGCTTTCCATAAACGCACCAATTTTTTTCACATCAAGCATTCCGGCGTCAAAAACATGGGCCTGAATCGCATCATCCCAGGATCGTTTAACGGGAGTTTTACGGAACGGTTGAAAACGATCGAACTGGCCAGCACCCGCACGAATCACATGGAACCCGGCAGCCATGTCGATATTATCGGTGAGTTCAAAAGCGTTAAGATCAAGCCATAACTCTTCCGGGCATTCGCCGTTTACAATCTCAAACAGATCCGCTTTGGTATTGATCCGATGAATGCGATCCAACGCCAGCTGTTTTGTTTCTTCGTCGACACGATCCGCTTTGGTGAGCAAAATACGATCGGCAAAGCCGAGTTGTGACGCTGCAACCGCATGTTCATCAAGCTGGCGTGAAATATGCTCAGCATCGGCAAGTGCGATAACCGCATCCAGGCGCAACGCTTCACGCAGGTGTTCATCGACAAAGAAGGTCTGGACGATAGGTGCAGGGTCAGCAAGGCCTGTGGTTTCAACAATCAGACGCTCAAATTTCAGCGTTCCGGCAGCACGCTTTTCCAGCATTTCTCTTAACGCTGCGGTGAACTCCCCACGCACGCTGCAACAGACACAGCCATTACTGAGTTCCACAACGTTGACGTTTTCACCGCCTCTGAGCAATGCGCCATCAATGTTTACCGCGCCAAATTCGTTTTCAAGAATGGCAACGGAGGCGTTGTCGCAATGGGCGAGAAAATAGTTGAGAAGTGTGGTTTTCCCGGACCCGAGAAAACCCGTTAGCAGAGTGACAGATACCGCTTGATTCATGTCAAATTCCTTAGCTTAACAGCAGCGAGCGCCGCCTTTGCCGCCGTAGCGCGCATCCTGACGCTCACGGAAAAACTCTTCGTAAGTCATCGGCGTCTGCTCCGGATGAGTCAGACGGATGTGTTGCACGTAGTTGTCGTAATCAGGGACGCCAACCATCAGTTTAGCGGCCTGGCCGAGATATTTTCCGGCTTTGGCGAGAGTGTCGAACATAGTGGCTCCTGTGTTTATTGGACTGCCCTCACCCTAACCCTCTCCCACAGGAGAGGGGATTTTCTTTTCCCCCTCGCCCCTTTGGGGAGAGGGCCGGGGTGAGTGGAGAACTCAATTAGTGCACGCTTTTCGCCTGAGCTAACACCTGCTCAACGTCTTCTGGCATCTTCTGGTAAGGCGTTTCTTTCGCGGTTGGCGTGTCCGATTTCAGCGCCTGGCGAGCAGTTTTAATCGCGAACAGGCCAATCACCACCACAACCACCATAAAGAAGATGGTCAGCCCAGCATCCAGACGGTTGTTAAACACCAGTTGGGTAAGCTGAGACTGAGTGTATTGCGCCGGAATATTGCCGCTGTCGAGAATCGCCTGGAATTTATTAGCGATAGCCAGGAAGCCCACTTTCGGGTTGTCGCTGAACGCTTTTTGCCAGCCCGCCGTCAGCGTACAGAACAGCAGCCATGCCGTTGGTACCAGTGCCACCCAGGCATATTTCTGCTTCTTCATCTTAAACAGCACGACCGCACACAGCATCAGCGCCATGCCAGCCAGCATCTGGTTGGCGATACCAAACAGAGGCCACAGGGTGTTAATACCGCCAAGTGGGTCAACAACGCCCTGATGCAGGAAGTAACCCCATGCCAGTACGCAAAGTGCCGTCGCCAGCAAGTTCGCAGGCAACGAGTCTGTACGTTTCAGGCTCGGGGAAATCACGCCCAGCAAGTCTTGCAGCATAAAGCGCGCCGCACGTGTACCGGCATCTACCGCCGTCAGAATAAATAGCGCTTCAAACAGAATGGCAAAGTGATACCAGAACGAAACATCCATCAGGCCGCCCAATGCGCCGTGCAGAATGTACGCCATCCCGACCGCGAGCGTTGGTGCGCCACCAGCACGGGAGATGATGCTTTGCTCACCCACCTCATTCGCAATATTAGTTAAGGTTTCTGGCGTGATATGGAAGCCCCAGCTACTGACAACACTTGCCGCAGAGGTGACGACATCAACCGTCCCTGCTGGAGCCAGAACCGCCATCGGGCTGTTCATCGCGAAGTAGACGCCAGGATCGATAACACAGGCCGCCACCAGCGCCATAATCGCCACAAACGATTCCATCAGCATGCCGCCGTAGCCGATGAAACAAGCCTGGTTTTCGTTAGCCAGCATTTTCGGTGTAGTGCCCGAGGCAATCAGCGCGTGGAAGCCTGAAACCGCACCGCATGCAATGGTGATAAACAAGAACGGGAACAGGTCGCCAGTCCAGACCGGGCCAGTACCATCAATGAATTTAGTCAGCGATGGCATTTGCAGCGTTGGGCGCATAATCAAAATGCCAATCGCCAGCCCGATAATGGTGCCGATTTTCAGGAAGGTTGAGAGGTAATCACGCGGCGCCAGCAGCAGCCAGACCGGCAATACCGCAGCGACAAAACCGTAGCCCACTAACATCCACGTCAGTTGCACGCCGGTAAAGTCAAAGTACGGAGCCCAGGTTGGGCTTTCGGCAACCCAGCCACCAGAAATGATGGCAAAGACCAGCATCACCAGACCGATGACCGACACTTCACCAATGCGGCCCGGGCGCAGGTAACGGATGTACACACCCATAAACAGTGCCAGCGGAATGGTGAACGCCACGGTGTAAGTTCCCCAAGGGCTGTGGGTCAGCGCTTTCACCACAATCATCGCCAGTACCGCAAGGATGATCACCATGATCATAAAACAGGCTACCAGCGCAATCACACCCGCCGTGTTGCCCATCTCTTCTTTCACCAGTTCACCCAGTGAACGCCCGTCGCGACGGGTTGAGACAAACAGCACCATGAAATCTTGTACCGCACCTGCCAACACCACACCGGCCAGCAGCCAGAGCATGCCAGGCAAGTAACCCATTTGCGCGGCAAGTACCGGACCGACAAGCGGCCCCGCACCGGCAATCGCGGCAAAATGGTGGCCGAACAGCACTTTTTTGTCGGTTGGTACGTAATCCAGCCCGTCGTTATGGCGCACGGCTGGCGTCATACGAGTGGCATCAACAGTTAACACCCGTTTAGCGATAAACAGGCCGTAGTAACGATAAGCGATGAGGTAAACGCAGATTGCAGCAACCACAATCCACAATGCGTTTATCTGTTCGCCACGATTAAGCGCGATGTAGCCGAGCGCGAATGCACCAATCAGTGCAAGCACAGCCCATATGAGGTGTTTCCCTGGATTATTCATATTGTTTTTCCATGTGTAGCGCCAGAGGCAGACGGTATTACCGTTTTGTTCTAGAACAAGCACGCGGATTTAACAACATTGAAACATTGGAATGCAGTGGTTTGACCAGGTCTTTACATCAGCTTGTTACGGGGATCACGATGTGGGGAATTTGTTGGAGCGCCCTCACCCCGGCCCTCTCCCCCAGGAGAGGGGAAAACAGAGCTGTCTCCTCTCCATCAGGGTTAGGTTTGTGTTAACCCAACGTCGCCGTCGTCAGCCGACTCGTACAACACCGCTTCCCACGAGCATCAAAAATAGCAATTTCCCACACCTGGGAAGCCCGCCCTAAATGCAGCGGTTTGCACACGCCGCGCACTGTACCCGATGCCACCGCGCGATGGTGGCTGGCGTTTATCTCCGTTCCCACCACGCACTGCCCTTCGCTCGTCGTCAGAAACCCAGCCATCGATCCCAGCGTTTCTGCCAGCACCACAGACGCACCGCCGTGCAGCAAACCAAACGGCTGCTGGGTGCGGTTATCGACCGGCATTTCCGCTTCCAGGCTTTCGTCATCCAGGCGCGTATAAATAATCCCGAGATGCTCAACCATCGTTCCGGCGCTGGTTTGGTTTAGCTCGTCGAGCGTTAACTCTCGTTTCCAGATGCTCATTCAGGCTCCAAGCGTTGCGCCGCCATCAATCACAATATCCTGCAACGTGATGTGGCTGGCGTGCATTGAAGCGAGGAACAAAATCGTGCTGGCGATTTCCTGCGGGCGGGCAATTTTCCCCAGCGGGATCCCCAGTTTGAACTGCTCCGGGAACCCCTGAATGCGCTGCTGTTCGGCATCCGGCGTTTTCCACAATGTGCGTTGCATATCGGTATCCGTCGAACCCGGTGACACCACATTGCAGCGCACACCAAATGGAGCCAGTTCCAGGCCAACGGTTAGCGCAAGGCTTTTTAGCGCCGCTTTCGATGCACCATAAGCCGACATTCCGGTGCGCGGCGTGTGCGCGGCATCAGATGCAACAGTCACAATCGCCCCGCTACGTTGCTCACGCATTCGTGGCATGACGGCGCGGAACATATTGAACGCGCCGCCGACGTTTACGGCAAAAGTGTCCTGCCAGTCCTGCAACGCCAGCGCATCGGTTGCGCCCATGCGCAAAATTCCCGCCGCGTTCACCAGCACATCGAGCGGTTGTCCATCACTCAGAATACGCTCGGTGATGCTGGCGACCTGGTCCGCATCCGCTACGTTGACCACTTCGATGGCGAACGGGTAAATCTCCAACGGAAACGTCAAATCAAAGCCGGTTACCGTCGCACCCGCGTCGCTAAACGCCCGCGCGGTGTGGTAACCAATGCCTCTGCCTGCCCCCGTTACCCAAACTTGTTTGCCGCTAAAATCGATGTTCATGCCTGAGCTTCCCGCGACAGCAGCGCCCACCAGGCGTCAATCGTCGGGTTCTTCGCCAGCATCACGAAATCAATGTCGGCGTGGATTTTGCGCCAGCGTGCCGCCAGCGCCATCATGCGCACGGAATCAAGACCGTAATCAATCAGGTTTTCGTCATCTTCCGGAATGTCAGATTCATCAAGCAGCGGCAGGACGATTTCACGCAGTTGCTGTTTGTTTTGCGGCGCGCTTTCCGGCAGCAAATCGCGGGTCATCACTACGCGCCCGGAACGGCCTGCGGTGTATTTCAGCGCCATCATGTGCTCTTCGCGGCTGAAATCAGCCAGCGCATCGGCCACCATAAACGGTTTGATATCGCGCATAAACGCGTCAGTTGCCGTCGTCATGCAGCCAATGTGTGCGTATACGCCGCAAATAATGAGCTGGTTGCGGCCAGTTTCTTTTAAGGCTTGCTCCAGCGGCGAGCGGATAAACGCGCTGTACCGCCATTTGGTCAGCACCGTGTCGTGTTCGTCTGGCGCAAGTTCTGCCACCACTTTCTGGCGTTCAGGGTGTTTGTTTAAACCCGGCCCCCACATGTCGTTTAGCAGCGCACGGTCTTCATCGCTCTGGCCGTTAGGCTGCGCGGTGTAGTAGACCGGAATATTGTGGCGCTTGCAGTAATCGCGCAGCGCGGCAATGTTGGCGATAACCTGCTGGATCATCGGGCAATTGTCGCCCCAGAAATCGATGAAATATTCCTGCATATCGTGAATCAGCAGTGCCGCGCGCTCGGGTTCAAACGCCCAGTTCACTTTGTTTTCCGGGATGTCGGCAGCCGTCGGTAAGGTGTATGCGTTCAGTTTTGGAATAGCCATAAATTCTCCGTCAATCAGGAAGCCAGTTGCTTATCAGCAATCAACTGGCGCAAACGTTTTTTGTCCACTTTGCCCACCGCGGTTAGCGGCAGGTTTTCAACGATTTCAATACGATCGGGTAGTTTGAAGTCGGCAATACCCAGTTCACGCAAATAGCGACGAACTTCCACGGCGCGAAACGGGCGGCTGCCGACAATAAACGCGCAGCTTTTCTCGCCCAGCAGACTGTCTTCCATCGAAACCAGCGCGGCATGGACGATCTCTTCGTGGCGCAGTAACAGGTTTTCGATCTCCTCGGCGGCGATCTTCTCCCCGCCACGGTTGATCTGATCTTTCTCGCGCCCTTGCACGGTGATGTAGCCGTCTTCGGCAATCGAAATCAGATCGCCCGAGCAGTAGAAACCGTTGG
The DNA here is from genome assembly GCF_001654925.1 of Buttiauxella brennerae ATCC 51605. GTDB lineage: Bacteria > Pseudomonadota > Gammaproteobacteria > Enterobacterales > Enterobacteriaceae > Buttiauxella > Buttiauxella brennerae. The sequence continues at coordinate 302,713 of NZ_LXER01000006.1, read as the reverse complement.
CATCAAAGGCGCTGGCGTTGTGCTCCGGGCTGCGGTAATAGCCACGGAAGGTGTATGGCCCACGCGTCATCAGGCGGCCGACTTCGCCGTGTGGCAGCGGGTTTCCTTGCTCATCGGCCACCCAGACTTCGTCGTCCGGGCACATTGGTTTGCCCTGGGTTTTGAAGATGTGGTCGTTATCGTCGTCAAGGCGCGTGTAGTTCACCAGGCCTTCGGCCATGCCGAAAACTTGCTGTAACTGGCAGCCAATTTCAGCCGGGATACGCGCGGCCAGCGCTTCGCTCAAACGTGCGCCGCCGACCTGCAACAGTTCTAATGATTCGAGGGATTGATTGCTGCCCCACTCGCCAATCGCTTGCAGCCACAGGCTGACGGCCGGCGGCACCAGCGCGGTGGCATTGAGTTGGTGGCGTTCAATCAGCGGGAAACAGAGCGTCGCACTCGGGTCGTTTGCCAACACCACGCGCCCGCCGCCATAAAACACGCCCAGCGAACCCGGCGAACTTAGCGCGTAGTTGTGTGCCGCCGGGATCGCGCACAGAAAGCGCGTGTTCGCATCAAAGCGGCAGATTTCTACGCTACGGCGAATGCTATAGTAGTAATCGTTATGAGTGCGCGGGATCAGTTTTGGTGTGCCCGTGCTGCCACCGGAAAGCTGGAAAAAGGCCACTTCGTCGGCAGCGGAAGGGCTGGCAACAAAGTTGTCTTCCGGCTCATTGATAAAGGCACTCAGCGAACGTTCACGATCGTTTTCATTGAGCAACACCGCCATGCGTAGCGATGCGTTTTGCTGGCACAGCGACTCGAGAAAATCATCATGAGCGAACAAACTGTGTTTGCGATCGGCAATCAGCACCACCGGCTCGATTTGCCTGGCGTAGGCTTCCATTTCCGTGCGCTGATGGCTGTACAGCGCGTTCACCGGAGCAACACCTATTTTCAGCAGCGCAAACAGCGTGATGTACAGTTCCGCCACGTTGCCAAGTTGAACCAGCGCGGTTTCACCACGGCTCAGGCCGCGGCGCTGTAACGCACTGGCAAGCCGCGTCGCCGCCAGTTCCAGCTCGCGGTAGCTGTAATGACGTTCACCTTCGATTAACGCAATCACGTCGTTTTTGGCCTGGCGGCTGAGAATGTCGGTCAGGGGCAAGTCGGCCCAGTAACCTTTTTCGCGGTAGCGAGCGGCCAGTTCATCCGGCCAGCGAGTGAATTGAATCGCCATTTAATTAAGTCCAAATACGTTGAGCATGGTGGAAAGTTTGACGCCGGTTTCGCGCCATTCCGATTCAGGAGAGGAAGCAGGCACAATCCCTGCTCCGGCGAACAGGCGCACCTGATTACCGCCCACGCGGGCGCAGCGAATAGTGACTACCCACTCGCCGTTACCTTCGGCGTCACACCAACCAACGATGCCGCCAAACAGTTCGCGATCGAACGGTTCCAGTTCGGCAATTAATTTTTGTGCCACATCGTGTGGGAAACCGCTCAATGCAGGAGTTGGATGCAACAAACAGGCAAGAGATAACGCATTGTCGTGGCTGTCTTTCACCTGACCGTAAATCGGTGTGGCGAGGTGCCACAAGGTTGGCGTGGTGATAAGTTCCGGTGTATCGGAAAGCGTTAAATACTGGCTGTGCGGCTGCAAAACGTCGCGCATTGCCTGTGTCACCAGACCATGCTCGTGGCGGTCTTTAGTCGAACGCAGCAGCTGTGCGCCGATTTCACTGTCGCGCTGGATATTGTCTTTATCGCGACGCGCTGAACCCGCCAGCGGCAAAGAGCTGAAATTCTTACCGGATTTACGTAACAGTAATTCCGGGCTGGCCCCCACCAGCGAACTGCCATCGGCTAGTGGCACATGGAAGTTGTAGCTGGTCGGATTTTGGCTAATCAGGCGATTGAGCAAAGCATCGAGATCAACGGGCGCATCCGTTTCAATATCGATCAGGCGTGAGAGCACCACTTTGTCGATATCCGGCTGGGTGGTAGCGGCAGCGGCGTGCGCCACCATTTCCATAAATTTATCTTGTTCAGGGACGGCTTTACGCGCGGCAATGTTCAGCGGTTGGGCCGCACCGCACTGGCTGGAATCACTCTGCCGTTGAGCACGAGAAAACGTCTGCCATCTTTCAGGAATAAACAATGCTGATGGTTGGCGGGGATCAAAGGGGATTGCGCCTACGGCAATGGGCTTCTCGATACCGTGCTTTTTGGCGTTTTCGAACACTTCACGCAACTGTTTTTGCAGCCCACCATTGAGGTTTTCACCATCAAATGCCGGGCAGTCGAGTCGAATAAAGCAGCCGCTTGTCGAGAAACTGCGATAAGGCGACATAAAGAAAAAACTATCGGCACAAGAAGTTAGCTGTTTTTCTTGCGGCTGCCGGGCCAGTAACGTATCCATCCATCCTCCGTCAAAAAATGATAAAAGATATTAATAATAATTATCATTTGTATTTCGGAGTCGTAACCTAAAGAGAAACCGCCGCGCTGTCAACAAAGGCAAATTTATTTTAACAATTGTGCCGCTTGCACCCTGATGGCATAACAGTGAAAATGAGAAGCATTACCATAACTTTGCGCATAATTTCCTACAGGATGTCATTGAGTGAAAATCAGATTCTCCGCACTAATCCTTTTCTGCCTGAGCAGCTTTGCCCACGCCGCCGACTGGCCGCGCACCATCACCGACAGCCACGGTACGCACACGTTTGAGCAGGCACCACAGCGTATTGTTTCGACCAGCGTGACATTAACCGGCTCGCTGCTGGCCATTGATGCGCCCGTTATCGCAAGCGGTGCAACGACGCCTGGCAACCGAATGGGTGACGCGCAGGGTTTTCTGCGCCAGTGGGGAGATGTGGCTAAAGAGCGTAACGTTCAACGCTTATATATCGGCGAAGCCAGCGCCGAAGCCGTTGCCGCACAAATGCCGGATCTGATTTTGATTAGCGCAACCGGTGGCGACTCCGCCCTCGCCCTTTATGAGCAGCTCTCTGCCATCGCGCCAACGCTTGTGATTAATTATGACGACAAGAGCTGGCAGCAATTACTGACTCAGCTTGGTGGCATCACCGGGCATGAGAAGCAAGCCGCCGGGCGAATTGCCAGTTTTGATAAGCATCTGAGCGAAGCAAAAATGCATATGGCGCTGCCACCGCAGCCGGTTACCGCGCTGGTTTACACCCCTGCCTCACATTCGGCGAACTTGTGGACGTCAGAATCTGCGCAAGGGAAATTGCTTCAACAACTTGGCTTCACGTTGTCGACGTTACCCGTGACAATTCAGGCCAGTAAGAGCATGGGGAAACGTCATGACATTGTGCAACTTGGTGGGGAAAACCTGGCCGCAGGTTTGAACGGTGAAAGTCTGTTCCTGTTTGCCAGCGATGATAAAGATGCCACCGCGCTGGAAAACAACCCGCTGCTTTCGCATTTGCCTGCCGTGCAGCACAAACAAGTTTATGCGCTGGGCACTGAAACTTTCCGTCTGGATTATTACAGTGCCACTCAGATTCTGGAGCGGATGAGTAAGCTGTTTGCCAGTAAGTAATTGATTGCATGTCGGATGTCGCTAACGCTAATCCGACCTACTGGTTTCAGGTGATTGCGTGGTATTTCCATGTCGGATGGCGCAGCGACATCCGACATGGTTCATGTTTTAAGCAGGAACGGTTTGCTGGTAACGTCGCAATTGCACCAGCACAATCGCCAGCACAACCCCGCATATCGTCAGCGCAAAACCACCTGAGCTTGCCGCCGCAACAGGCGTCATAGCAACGGTCATTCCGCCCAAAATCGCCGCCCCAATCGCATCACCCGTCACATTTTGCGCGGTCCATAAACCGTTAATACGGCCTAACATGCCGTCCGGCGTCAGCGTCTGAATTAACGTGTATTGCAGCAGTGAGCTAATCGCACTGAGGTAGCCAAACAGCGCAAGGCACGCAAGCCCGAGACCCCAAACGGGCATCAGGCTGAATACGCCAATTGAGATAAACGACACAACACCCGTTCCCAGCATGACCCTACCCGGAGTTGCATGATGCGCAATGCGCCCGCTGGTCAACGCGCCAATGGCGGCACCCAGTGGCACGGCGGCGTACATCAAGCCGATTTGCGCTGCACTCATTTGCCAGTGCCCGGCGAGCGCCGGATACAACACGCGCACCGCGCTCGCCATCGTCAGCAACGCGCCGACTAACGCAATGCCGCCGATAATCGGGTGGCCAACCAGAAAACGTAAACCATTCCACAGTGACAGCAGCGGGTTTTCACGCGCTTGTGGCGGCGGTGCCAGTTTCGGCAAACTCAGCAGGGGCAGCAATGTGATAAAGGTGCCGACGGAAGCCAGCGCGTAGTTCCACACCACGCCGCCCGAGGCCAGCAGCAGCCCACCGATCATCGGCGAAATCACGGAACCCAGGCGCACGGTGAGCATGGTAATCGCACTCGCCTGCATTAAATTTTCGCGCCCCACCAGCGCAGGTGTTGCGGCTAAAAGTGCCGTTACACCCAGTGCGCCAAAGAACCCATCCCACACACCAAGCAGGTAAATTGCCGCCAGCGACGGTTCCGGCAACGCGGCGTTAATCGTCAGGCCAATAAAACCGACACCGCAGGTGGAACGGGCCAGAATAATCAGGCGGCGGCGCTCGTGGCGGTCTGCCAGCACACCGCCCATCATCAGGCCGATAAACATCGCCGAACCGGTCAGCGTCACCGCAAGACCGACTTGCAAAGAAGAACCTGTCAGGGTCTGAATTTGTACCGGCACCGCAACGCCCAGCAACCCCAGCGAAACAATGGAGATAAAACGGGCGAGGAAGACGGCGCGAAAAGCGGGATGGGTCTTGAGCAAACTGAGATTTAGCAGCAAAGAATTGCGGTTCATTACATGGCCTTAAAGCGAATTTTTCTTTCCGGGTGCGAAGCGGCTCATGCTAACATAAACAAATAAGAGTGATAATGATAATAACTATCATTATATTTTACTTAAAAGGATTGCCGCTTTTTGTGGCTTTGTCGGGTGGATGACGCGCGCTTATCTGCCCTGCGACGTGAAGGATATGCAAGGTATGTCTCGCTGGTTTACCCTGCTGAGTCTGTTGTTTTTTCTGTTATTGATGGCAACGCTCAGTTTGTTATTAGGTGCAAAATCACTCCCCGCTGAAGTTGTTATCGATGCGCTTAGCGGCCAGTGCCAGAGTGCGGATTGCACGGTCGTGCTCGACGCTCGCCTCCCCCGCACGCTCGCCGGTATTCTTGCGGGCGGCGCGCTGGGCCTTGCCGGTGCGTTGATGCAAACCCTGACCCGAAATCCACTCGCTGACCCCGGTCTGCTTGGCGTTAATGCCGGAGCAAGTTTTGCCATTGTGTTGGGTGCGGCGGTCTGGAGCCTCTCATCTCCGCTGGCGTTGCTCGGTCTGGCCTTTTCTGGCGCGCTGTTCGCCGCCCTGGTGGTGGCATTTACCGGCAGTCAGGGTGGCGGGCAACTCAGCCCGGTGCGCTTAACGCTGGCGGGTGTTGCGCTCGGTGCGGTGCTCGAAGGTTTAAGTAATGGCATCGCGCTACTTAACCCAGTGGTTTATGACCAGCTACGTTTCTGGCAGGCCGGTTCACTCGATATCCGTACGCTTTCAACGTTGAAAGTCATTGTCTTGCCCGTGCTGGCAGGCGGTGCGATTGCGCTGCTTATCAGCCGTTCGCTAAACAGCCTGAGTATGGGTACCGATACCGCAACTGCACTTGGCAGCAAAGTGGCACGCACTCAGTTGCTCGGTTTAATCGCCATCACTTTATTGTGTGGCAGTGCTACAGCAGCCGTTGGCCCTATCGCTTTTATTGGCCTGATGATGCCGCATCTGGCGCGTTGGCTGGTGGGCGCTGACCATCGATGGTCGCTTCCCGTCACCTTGATTGCCACACCAGTGCTGTTGCTGTTTGCCGATATTGTTGGCCGCATGCTGGTTCCCGGCGAATTACGTGTTTCAGTGGTGAGCGCATTTATTGGCGCACCGATGCTCATTTACTTAGTCCGCCGCCAGCGTAAAGGAGCCGGAATTTGAACCGCCTCTCCCCTCGCCTGTTAATCAGCAGCCTGATGCTATTAATGCTCAGTATTATTCTCGGATTGTGGAGCCTGGGGAGTGGCGTTTTGCCGCTATCAGTCAACCAGGTGATTGACGCACTACTCGGCTCCGCACCACGCAATATCTCACTGGTCGTCGTTGAATGGCGCCTGCCACGCGTTGTCATGGCGCTGCTGATTGGTGCGGCGCTGGGCGTGAGTGGTGCCATCTTCCAGTCACTGATGCGTAACCCACTCGGCAGCCCGGACGTGATGGGCTTTAATACCGGGGCGTGGAGTGGTGTTCTGGTCGCCATGGTGCTGTTCGGCCAGCATCAAACTGCAATTGCAACCTCCGCCATGGCCGGTGGCATTATTACTGCGCTGGTGGTCTGGTTGCTCGCGTGGCGAAACGGCATTGAAACTTTCCGTTTGATAATCATCGGTATTGGCGTGCGTGCGATGCTGGTGGCGTTCAATACCTGGCTATTGCTACATGCCTCGCTTGAAACCGCTATTTCCGCAGGGCTGTGGAATGCGGGTTCCCTTAATGGTTTAACCTGGGGGAAATTATTCCCGGCAGCACCGTTAATGTTGCTGGCATTAGTGGCTGGTGCATTGTTAGTGCGGCGCATGCGTTTGCTGGAAATGGGCGATGATAGTGCCTGCGCGCTCGGAGTTTCCGTGGAGCGATCTCGCCTGCTGTTGATGCTAACGGGGGTTATTCTCACTGCCGCCGCAACGGCACTCGCCGGGCCAATTTCGTTTATCGCGCTGGTCGCCCCGCATATCGCCCGCCGTTTGAGCGCCACTTCACGCTGGGGTTTGCTGCAATCTGCATTATGCGGTGCAACGCTATTGCTCGCAGCAGACCTGTGCGCCCAACATCTGTTTATGCCGTATCAATTACCGGTCGGCGTTGTCACCGTAAGCCTCGGCGGTATTTATCTTATTGCGTTGTTGATTCAGGAGTCCCGTAAGAAATGAGCCAGATTTCCACTCCATCGCGCCTGCATGGCGAAAAATTACGGCTTGGATATGGCAATCATGTGGTGGCCGACGGCCTGACCGTTGCTATTCCTGACGGGAAATTTACCGCGATTATCGGCCCCAACGGCTGCGGTAAATCCACGCTGCTGCGCACGCTAAGCCGCCTGATGAAACCGATGCACGGCCAGGTGTGGCTCGACGGCAATGAAATTCACCGTTTTGCCACCAAAGAAGTGGCGCGGCGTGTGGGTTTACTGGCACAAAATTCCACAGCTCCGGGGGATATTAGTGTGGCGGAACTGGTGGCTCGCGGCCGTTACCCGCACCAGCCGATGTTTTCACGCTGGCGCGAAGAAGACAGCCTGGCGGTCGAGCGGGCATTAAAAGCGACAAACATTGAAGATTTAGCCGATCAACCCGTCGACACGCTTTCGGGCGGCCAGCGGCAACGAGCCTGGATTGCGATGGTGCTGGCGCAGGAAACCTCTATTTTACTGCTTGATGAGCCCACCACCTGGCTTGATATCAGCCACCAGATTGATTTGCTGGAATTGCTGCGCGACCTCAACCAAAAACAAGGTTACACGCTTGCCGCCGTGCTGCACGATTTGAACCAGGCATGCCGTTACGCCACGCATTTAATCGCCTTGCGGGACGGCAAGATTATCGCCGAAGGGGCACCGACCGAGATTATCACCCCTGAACTTATCGAAGCGATTTACGGCCTGCGCTGCATGATTATTGAAGATCCGGTGGCACATACACCGCTGGTGGTTCCGCTCGGACGGGCGTGAAGTATCGGTGGATGTCGCTTACGCTAATCCCCCCTACAAAACCTGCTCATCCGTAGGTCGGATTAGCGCAGCGACATCCGACATTCTTCAACAATGTCGCAAGACAAAAAATCGTGCCGCCGCATTTGTTTAATCTAACGCTAACACTCGCTGCAATACCGGCCCAATTTCCTCGAAAGCATGGGGGGAAATGATATCGACATGGGCGCAATCGAGGTGGAATACATCAAGCTCACCCACCCACGGAGCCCAGGTTTGCTGCGGGTCCATTCCTTCTGGCAACGTCCGTTCGGCAACAAACAATGTGGCTTTACCCGCAAACGGCACACTTTGCGCCGTGGTCAGCAGGCGCACCGCATCACCATAGTTGCCTTCGATAGCCTCGAATAAAGCACCTGAGGCTTGCCCCTGCTGTGCGGCGACAAATGCCTCACGCTCGCGGTTGATTTCATCAAGCACCGCCGGGTCGAGTTCGTTGGCACCTTTTTCAGCCCAGTTTTGCGTTTCCGGCGGCCAGGTATCTAATAGCCCTAAGAACGCCACCTTTTCACCCGCCGCTTCAAGACGCGCCGCAATACCTTGTGCGAGCGTGCCGCCTAACGAATATCCCATCAGGTAATACGGGCCATGCGGCTGAAGTTCACGCAGGGTTTGCAGATGCGTTTCACAAACCTGCGCCAGGTTTTCTGCCTGCTGCATCGGGCCAGATGGCCGGGGAGACTGAATGCCAGTAATTGACCAGCGCGGGTCGAGGTAGCGCTGCAACACGCTAAACTGCCAGGCAAAACCAGACGCCGGATGGAAGCAATAGAGCGTTGGGCCAGAGCTTTTACGCAATGGCAGTACCGCTTCAAACCCTGCCCGATTCGCTTCTTCTTCGTCGCAATCATGCGCCAGAATTTCAGCAAGCTGGCCGATTGTCGACGCCACCATCACTTGCCCCACGGTTACTGGCCTTTCAAGCGTACGGCGTAATTGAGCCGCGAGGCGCATCGCCAGTAATGAATGTCCGCCGAGGGCAAAGAAATCGTCGTCTACCGAGCGAATTTCACAGCCCAATAGATTCGCAAACGAGTCTGCAATGGTCATTTCTAAAGAAGATTCAGGCGCGCGCCCTGAGCTACGTTGGGCCAGTTGTGGCAACGGCAGCGCTTTTCTGTCGAGCTTACCATTCGCACTTAACGGGAAATCATCCAGCTGAATCAGCGCAACCGGCACCATGTGTGCCGGGAGCACGGCAATCAATTGTTCGCGCAGCGTTGCAACGGGCAAAGCCAAGCCTGAAGCAGCAACCAGGTACCCCACCAACTGACGGGCATCGCCACCACTTGCCGCGCCTTGATTCAGCACACAGGCGTGCGTGACGGCCTGAGCTACACCCGGCAGCGCCTGCAAAGCGCGGTCGATGTCACCCAGTTCGATGCGCTGTCCACGAATTTTAAGTTGATCGTCACTGCGCCCAAGGTATTCCACCGCGCCATTATCAAGCCAGCGAGCCACATCGCCCGTGCGATACATACGCTCGCCCGCAACAAAAGGATCGGCCACGAAGCGGCTGGCGGTAAGATCCGGGCGGGACAAATAGCCCTGCGCCAGTTGGATACCGGTGAGATAAAGGTCGCCAGCAACACCCGGTGCTACCGGGCGCATTGCCGCATCCAGAATCCGCAGCCCGGTGTTCCACACCGGCCAGCCAATTGGCACGCTGCTGCCAGAGACTTGCGCTAACTCGTCACCAAATGCCGGATACCAGCTCACATCAACGGCGGCTTCCGTTGGCCCGTAAAGGTTGTGCAGCGGCGCATGGGTAAGCTGCTCCCACTGGCGGCAAAGTTCGGTTGGCAGCGCTTCGCCGCTACAGAATACGCGTTTCAGATTGGCGCATTTCGCCACTGCGTCGGCATCGTTTAAAGCAGCAACAAACGCGGCTAACATCGACGGCACAAAGTGCGTGGTCGTCACCCGGTAGCGGGAAAATAACTGCTGCAACGCTTCCGGGTCACGGTGTGCTTCTGGGGGAGCCATCACCAGTTGTGCACCCACAATATACGGCCAGAAGAACTCCCAAACCGACACATCAAAACTGCATGGCGTTTTCTGCAAAACCACATCATCGCCATTTAACGGATAGTGGTTTTGCATCCATAACAGCCGGTTCACGATGGCCTGCTGCCCGACCATTACTCCTTTCGGGCGGCCGGTTGAGCCTGATGTGAAAATCACATAAGCGGTATGTTCAGGGCGTGAGAGATTATGAGTCTGCGGCGGCGCAAGCGTTGCCAGCACGTTTTGATAGCAGAAAGTTTGCAGGCCGTTGACGCGCTCAAAACGTGGTAACTGATCTTCGGATGTCAGCAACAAACGCGGGGCGGCATCTTCCAGCATCATGTGTAACCTGTCATCGGGGTAACCGGTATCCAGCGGCAACCAGGCGGCGCCAGCTTCCACAATGGCCTGCAACGCCAGGGATAAAAACACTGAGCGTGGCAACGCGACTGCGACGACATCACCCGGTTTAACACCACGAGTTATCAGCTCCCCCGCCAGTGCAGTCACTTGTTCGCGCATCTCGCGATAGCTGAACTGATGGTTTTCATCGGCAAGTGCGGGGGCATCAGGTGTGCGCTCCGCTTGCTGAGCAATCAACTGGCTTAAGGTTGTCGCCGGGACGGGTATCTGCGTGGCATTCACACGAGCCAAAAGTTCGATTTCGGACTTTTGTAGCATTTCAGCATCCACACAGCGCAGTGCGGGACTGACCGCAAACTGGTTTAAAAGTAGCGGTAAGCGCGCAATATGCTGCTGCAACGTTTGTGCATCATAACGTTCGGAGTTAGCCAGCATTTCAAGGGAGAAGTCGCCTTGTTCGCTGATATACAACGCAATTTCTAAATCACGTACCGGGCCGGAGGCCAGTTGATGCGTAATGCCTTCGATACCGTTGAAATCCAGGCGGTAATCGAACATTTTCAGGTTCAGCACCGGGCCGAATAATGGCTCTGAACTTGCGGCCTGCCCCAAATCACGCTGGATTTGCTCGGCATCGTAGCGCTGATAACGGCGCATACCTTTCAGCTCTTTAGCCAGGTTTGCCGCCAGATCCACGAGGGTGAAGCCGGGTTCGATACGCACGCCAAACGGCAGCACATTCAGCACCGGGCCGGTGGCGCAAAGAGCCGTAGAACCCATGCGGCGCATAAAGATAAAACCGGCGCAATATTCCGCACGGCCACTTAAACGCCCGAGCCACAGCGCCACCAGCCCTAATGCCATATCAGCGGGCGTCAGGTTGTGAAGCCGTGCGTGTTCAACCAGACGCTGAAAATCTGCACGGTCAAAACTCAGCGACTGGCGGATAAGTTGCGTGGTGGAACCATGGCTGTTGAGCGGTTGTGTTGAAAGCGTGGCGGGTGGCGGCAGTTGTTTGGCTTTCTCAGCCCAGAACGTCGCATCGCGTTGCCACGCGTCGCTTTCGCGGTATTTTTGGTACTCGGCAACCACGTTGCTAAATGGTGTAAACGGCGAGGGTTCTGGCGATTCGCTTTGGCAAAGTGCGCTATAAATATTGGCAATCCGGCGGGTAATGGCGGTGAAACTGAAGCCATCAACCACTAAATGGTGAAAACGTTGATACCAGAACCAGCGTGTGTCGCTGATACGCAGCAACTGGTGGTGGTAGAGCGGTTTGCCGCTGGAAAGACGCAAATCCTGCTCGAGATCGTTGCGCATAATATTTTGCGCGGCAGCCACCGGGTCTGCGTCGTTACGCAGGTCCTGGCAATGCGGCGTGGTGAATGAAGCATGCGGATCAAGCCACTGGCGTGCTTCGCCGTCCACTTCACTAAAGCGCATGCACAAAGTATCGGCCTCTTTCATTCCGGCCACGATAGCCTTGCACAGCAGCGCTTCATTGAGGACACCATTTAACTCTACGTAGTGGGCCACGCTCCACGCATTAGCCTGCGGCGAAAGTTGATCCGCCATCCAGATGCCGGGTTGGGCCGCCACGAGCGGCAGAGTTTCAATGTGTTGTTCCAGTGCAGATGACATCATTAATTCACTCACCAATCACGCCCTCTTTCGCAAAAGAAGTGGGTTGAAGTTGGGTCCAGTTGGCGAGCAGCCAGCGGTTGCACTCATCGTTTGATGCGGGTTCACAAACCACCTGCCAGCCATCGGGCAAGGCACAATGTTCTGGCCATAAGCTGAACTGGCTCGCGGCATTTTCAAGGATGAAAAAGCGGCTCTGCGGCGAGTCGAAAGGGTTACTGAATTCCATAGTTCACTCCAATCTTTAAGGCACTTTCCACAACCAGGCTAAACCATTCAGAAGGCCGCCTCGCCAGCAAAGTGCATCGTGCCCACCGTCAACCTGACGGTAGAAAACAGCTCGCTGTGTTTTTTGTAGTAAGGGAAAAATTCGCTGATTAACCTGATGGATGAGAGGTTCTCTGACCCCTGCCTCAAGATAAATACGTAACGGAGTGTCGCACTGCAGCCCATCTTCAAGCTGTTGAATCAGTTGCCCACCTTGTTGATTTGACTCGCGACGCGGCCACCAGTACGAACCAGACTGGCTGAGCACGCAGCCAAATTGTTCCGGCCAATGGAGAGCAGCATAAAGCGAGGAAAGCCCGCCAAAACTTTGCCCGGCGACGACCGTGGTTTGCGGGGTTTCATTCCAGCGGGTGAGCGAGCGTAATTGCGGCAATAACTCTTCCTGCACCGCCAGCCAGAACTGCGCATTACAGGGGAGTTCAGCACTGCGCGTTGAATTGTCGATGACATCAATAAGCACGTAAACCGCGGGAGGCAATACTCCGGCATCGGTTTGAGCCTGCAGCGCAGACCACACCGGCATGCTTTCGGCCCAGAATTGCCCGTCGAGCAAAATCGCCATCGGGCGTTGTTCTGGCTGTGCATCACCCGTTGCAAATACCCAGACGTTACGCTGATTTTTCAGGCGTGAACTCGTCCAGGTTATGCAACGTGCTGCGGCAAACGGCGTATCGGGTTGATCCCAGCCCGCTTGTTTCGGCGCATCAGGAAGATGGAGCGCTGACATCGGGTGCCCTCGCCCACCGGCCCAGCTTTCAGAGTTAAGCGGATCGGCTATCGCACAAGGCAGCAGCTTTCGCCAGCCTTCACGCAGCGCCATCGGAACCGGAACCAGCTCTTCAAAAGCCTCTGGCGGGAAATCGTCTGTGCTGGCCGAGGGAATGTAGCAATAGCTGCCGCGCCATGTGGCAGTCAGGCACGTTTGCCATTGCCAGACATCAGTGCCCGGAACGCGTTCGAGCGTCTGCGGACGCGAGCGTTGGTGATGGTCAGTCACGCCTGTGATGTAAATCCAGACTCGTTTTATGGGGGAGGTTTTCTCGCAGCCTTGTGGGTCACGCCACAAAAAAGTCACTTCGCACAGACCGTCATTTTCACAGGTCACGGCGGGGATCCCTTGCGCCTGTTTTTCCTGCCACCAGCTCTCACTTCCTGTCAGCAAATTCACCACTCGAACATAACCCCATGAAAGTATTGATAACGATCAATTAAGCTGAAATATATTGATAATACTATTGATAATTATTTGCATTTGCAATAGCGTATTTCCGCGCTTTGAGCTACCAGCTTCCTGGTGCAAAAACAATAAATTGCCGAACTTGAACGCACGATTCCCTCATTTCGGGGTGGTTGCTGACAATTTTGGTATCACGACGTGAAATCTATTGCTGCACCCGATCCCTCTGGGAATGGAATGACGCCGGGTTCAGTGGAAAAGCAGGCCGCCATAATGAATAAAAAAATAAACTATTCCCTCGCTATGCTGATTAACCTGGGAATATACGGTGTCGCTTCACCTGTCTTTGCGGCAGAACAAGCAGCACCGGCAACGGCTGAGACCGCTGCCAACAATGACAACACACAAAACCCCGCAGACGAAGACACGCTGGTTGTCACCGCCGCTGTGCAAAATTTGCAAGCCCCCGGTGTTTCGACCATCACCGCTGAAGAACTCAAAAAACGCCCTCCGGCGCGTGATATTTCCGAAATTGTCCGCACCATGCCTGGCGTAAACCTGACGGGCAACTCCACCAGCGGCCAGCGCGGTAACGGTCGCCAGATTGATATTCGCGGCATGGGCCCGGAAAACACCCTGATTCTTATCGACGGCAAACCGGTAACCAGCCGAAATTCGGTGCGACTTGGCTGGCGTGGCGAGCGTGATACACGCGGCGATGCAAGCTGGGTGCCACCAGAAATGGTTGAACGTATTGAGGTTATTCGTGGCCCGGCCGCAGCACGTTACGGCAACGGTGCGGCAGGTGGTGTAGTGAACATCATCACCAAAAAAGGTAGCGGCGAATGGCACGGCTCCTGGAACACTTATCTGAATGCGCCAGAGCACAAAGATGAAGGTTCAACCAAGCGCACTAACTTCAGCCTGAACGGCCCGCTGGGCGGGGATTTCAGCTTCCGCCTGTACGGTAACCTGGATAAAACGCAGGCCGATGCGTGGGACATCAACCAGGGTCACCAGTCCGAGCGTACCGGAATTTACTCTGATACTCTGCCCGCCGGGCGCGAAGGTGTGATTAACAAAGATATTAACGGTGTCGTGCGTTGGGACTTTGCCCCGATGCAATCTCTGGAACTGGAAGCGGGTTACAGCCGCCAGGGCAACCTCTATTCCGGCGATACCCAGAACACCAACACCAACCAGATTGTGAAAGATAACTACGGTGAAGAGACAAACCGCCTCTATCGCCAGAGCTATTCCATGACCTGGAACGGTGGTTGGGACACTGGCCTGACGACCAGCAACTGGGTGCAGTACGAACACACGCGTAACTCGCGTATGCAAGAAGGGCTGGCGGGGGGGACCGAAGGGATTTTCTCCAGCGATAAGTTCAGTGATATCGACCTGAGCGACGTGCTGCTGCACAGCGAAGTGAATATTCCGATCGATTTCGTGGTCAATCAAAACCTGACGCTGGGTACCGAATGGAACCAGCAGAAGATGAAAGATTTGTCTTCGAACAACCAGACCTTTATGGGCGGTCCGATTCCTGGCTCGACCAGCACCAACCGTAGCCCATATTCACAGGCTGAGATATTCTCGTTATTTGCTGAAAACAATATGGAGGTCACCGACAGCACCATGCTGACGCCGGGCCTGCGTTTTGATCACCACAGCATTGTTGGCAACAACTGGAGCCCGTCGCTGAACTTGTCTCAGGGTTTGGGCGACGACTTTACCCTGAAAATGGGTATCGCCCAGGCATATAAAGCGCCAAGCCTGTATCAAACTAACCCGAACTACATTCTGTACAGCAAAGGTCAGGGCTGCTACGCAAGCGGCACCGGCGTGGGTTGTTACATGATGGGTAATGACGATCTTAAGGCTGAAACCAGCATCAACAAAGAGATCGGTCTTGAGTTCAAACGTGATAACTGGCTGGCTGGCGTGACCTGGTTCCGTAACGATTATCGGGACAAAATTGAAGCCGGTTACGCGCCTATCGGCCAGACGGGCCAGGGAAAAACCAAAACTGATATTTATCAGTGGGAAAACATTCCTAAAGCCGTGGTTGAAGGCCTGGAAGGGACGTTAAATGTGCCGGTTTCCACTAGCGTAAACTGGACCAACAATGTCACTTACATGCTGCAAAGTAAGAACAAGGAAACTGGCGAGCGTCTGTCCGTTATCCCTGAATACACCATCAACTCCACGCTGAGCTGGCAGGTTCGCCAGGATATCTCTGTGCAATCTACCTTCACCTGGTACGGCAAACAGGAGCCGAAGAAGTACAACTACAAAGGCCTTCCGGCAACGGGTTCAGAAACCAACGAAGTTAGCCCTTACAGCATTGTTGGCCTGAGCGGAACCTGGGATGCGACGAAGAATGTCAGCCTGACAACGGGTATCGACAATCTCTTTGACGAACGCCACTGGCGTGCGGGTAATGCCCAGACCACGGGCGGTGATGCGGGTTATATGTATGGCGCAGGTGCCGCAACGTATAACGAATCCGGTCGTACTTACTATGTCAGTTTGAATACGCATTTCTGATAGACCTCCGCTTACGCCATGCAGCCCCTCTCCTTTTTGGAGAGGGAGCCGCGATAACCGCTCTCACCACAACCTTCTCCCCAGGGTAGAAGGAGAAAACATCTGATGAATACTCAGCTCACCCATTTCAGCCTCTCTGACACGACGCAAACTATCGTACGGGTGGATTTTGACGCCGCCACTTTTCAACCCGATGACCTACTGTTACTCCCGCATCACACGCGTCTTGAAAATGCTGTCAGGCAACGCAAAGCCGAGCATCTTGCTGGCCGGATTGCTGCCTGCGAAGCGCTGCGTCTTCATGGAATAAGCCATCATATTCCGGGCATTGGCCTGCACCGCGAACCCTGCTGGCCGCCAGGGTTTACCGGCAGCATGACTCACAGCGGCAATGTGGCGCTGGCAACGGTAATCGCTGACTCAGCGCAGATGCGTGTGGGAATTGGCATTGATTGTGCTGAAATTATTACGCCAGATGTCGCCGGGGAAATTTACCCTGGCATAATTGATAGCGCGGAAAGAGAAGTTTTGTACGCGACCGCCCTCCCCTTTCATTACGCATTAACGCTGGCCTTTTCAGCCAAAGAGAGTTTATTCAAAGCCTTGTTTCGCCACGTTGGGCGCTATTTTGATTTTTCAGCTGCATCCATAAGAAAAATAGATGACAAGCATCTTATTGTGACGCTCAACCATTCACTCGGACCATTTAAAAAAGAAAGTAAATTCAAAGTGATATGGGAAAATCACGCTGCGCAATTAATAACGCTAATACAGTTATAAACAGCATAAGATAAATCACTTGCGGCCTGGTAATAAGTGAATGTTATATTCGAAAGAACACAACACATCTACAACATCACTTATAACAAGGACTTCTTAATCTATGGAAAACTCGCTTTCTCTCGAATCATTCCTCACCTCTGTACAACAACGCGACCCAAACCAGCCTGAATTTGCTCAGGCCGTTCGCGAAGTAATGACCACCCTGTGGCCGTTCCTCGAGCAAAACCCACAATACCGCCGCTCTGCGCTGCTCGAGCGCCTGGTGGAGCCGGAGCGTGTGATTCAGTTCCGTGTTACCTGGGTGGATGACAGCAATCAGGTGCAGGTTAACCGTGCCTGGCGCGTGCAGTTCAGCTCGGCTATCGGGCCATTCAAAGGTGGGATGCGTTTCCACCCGTCCGTTAACCTCTCCATTCTGAAATTCTTAGGCTTTGAACAGACCTTCAAAAATGCGTTGACCACATTACCGATGGGCGGAGGTAAAGGCGGCAGCGACTTTAACCCGAAAGGCAAAAGTGAAGGCGAGATCATGCGTTTTTGCCAGGCGCTGATGATGGAGTTGTACCGCCACCTCGGGCCAGATACTGACGTTCCGGCTGGTGATATTGGCGTGGGCGGGCGTGAAGTCGGCTTTATGGCCGGGATGATGAAAAAGCTCTCCAACAACACTTCTTGCGTGTTCACCGGTAAAGGCTTGTCGTTTGGCGGGAGTCTGATTCGCCCGGAAGCGACCGGTTATGGTCTGATCTACTTCACGGATGCGATGCTAAGCCGCCACGGTCTGGGCTTTGAAGGGATGCGTGTCGCGGTTTCCGGTTCCGGAAACGTGGCGCAATATGCCATTGAAAAGGCATTGTCGCTGGGGGCACGCGTGGTAACGGCGTCGGATTCCAACGGCACTGTCGTGGATGAAGCGGGTTTCACTACCGAGAAGCTGGCGCGTCTGGCTGAGATCAAATCCAGCCGCGACGGGCGTGTTGCGGATTATGCGAAAGAGTTTGGCCTGCAATATCTCGAAGGGCAGCAGCCGTGGAGCGTACCGGTTGATATCGCGCTGCCTTGTGCCACACAAAACGAGCTGGATACCGAAGCGGCACGTACGCTTATCGCCAATGGCGTGAAAGCCGTGGCAGAAGGCGCGAATATGCCGACCACCATCGAAGCGACCAATTTGTTCCTCGATGCGGGCGTGTTGTTCGCACCGGGCAAAGCGGCAAACGCAGGCGGCGTGGCCACTTCCGGTCTGGAAATGGCGCAAAACGCTGCGCGCCTGAGCTGGAAGTCTGAAAAAGTCGATATTCGTTTGCATCACATCATGCTCGATATTCACGAAGCCTGTGTGAATTACGGCGGCGAAGATAAGCAAACGCATTACGTGCGCGGTGCCAATATTGCCGGTTTCGTGAAAGTGGCGGATGCGATGTTAGGGCAAGGCGTGTTGTAAGAACGGGTGATGGTTTTGTGTCGGGTGGCGCTACGCTTACCCGACCTACAAAACCGCGCTATGTTAGTTAAAACCGCGCTATATTAGTTAAAACCGCTCTACCCGCTCAAACGCCGCAAACAACACTTGCGGACTTAATTCCACCGCCAGCGCATGAATCGACTCCCCTGCTTCCAGTGTGCGGGTAATGACCTTATCAATCTGTTGGCGGTTATAAATATCCACGTCCAGTTGCGCAAGGCTTGTCGGGAGATTGAATCGCTTAAAGGCCTGAACCAGCCCCGCCAGAACGTCATCCTCTCCAAGCAATGCGCTCTGCACCAGAATGCCGTAAGCCACTTTAGTACCATGCAGGAAACGATCGGTTTGTGGCAACGTGGTTAAACCATTGTGCACCGCATGGGCTGCCGCCACCCGCGTATAACGTTCGCCAAGCCCGCCAACCATCCCGCCACCGGCAATAATCGCGTCCACTACATCAAGAAAAACCTGCGTCAGTTCGCCCCGTTTTTGATCCGCCAGCGCCGTTTCGCTACTTTCCAGCAGCACATCGCGAATAGCCAGTGCGGCGTTAATCCCCAGGCGCACCGTCAACGGCAAGGTTTCTGGCTGCGGGCTTAGCACCACCGCTTCATACCATTTCGCCAGCGTATCGCCGATGCCTGCCAGCAGATATTCCTGCGGCGCACGTAAGATGATTTCCGGCTCAACCAGCACCAGATGGTTTGCATTATTGAAAATCTCAAAGCGCAGCGCCTGCCCGGCATCGTTGTACCAGACGGAAAGTGGCGTCCAGGCGGCACAGGTTGCGGCAATGGTCGGTATGGCGACTACAGGCGCGCTCAGTCGACGCGCCACCACTTTCGCAGTATCCAGCAGTGCACCACCGCCAACGCCAATCACCACCTGACTTTCACCCGCCTCGGCCACCAGCTTTTGCACTTCGCTTTCGCTGCAATGCCCGCCGAAAGAGATGTGCTTTGCACCTGGCGCGTTAAAGCATGCAGGCAGGAAAGGACGCGCCGCCGCGATTGCTCGTTCGCCGTAAATCCACAGCGCATTTTGCAACTGCTCATCAGTATAAAACTCGTTCAGCCTGGCCAGCGCCCCCGGATGGGAGTAATAGTTTGCCGGGCCGGTAACAACGCGGATCGCCGTCGTAGTCATAGTCTGGTTCCTTTTTCTTCTTCTCATTTATTGCGCGTGGAATGGGGTTAGCACGATGATATGTCTGGACATCCGGACGGCTAAGACCATTTTGCTTTATCTTATGCCTTTTGGTTAGTTGCTAGCCGCCCTTTTGCCCGTTAAAAAGTCGATAAATCAATTTATTAATCCTTAAGGCTAGCTAAACGATGACCACACATCACCGTCTTGAGATGCGGGACATTTCCATCGCATTTGCTGGCTTCAACGCACTTAACCGAGTGGATTTCACCCTGGACGGCGGCTCGATTCATGCGTTAACCGGCACAAACGGGGCCGGGAAATCGACACTGATGGCGGTGCTTTCAGGCGCGCACGACCATTATCTGGGACAAATCCAGATTAATGGCGAGCAGGTGGAAATTCGCACCCCGCGTGATGCGAAACAGCTCGGCATTCACCTCGTCCAGCAGGAAGTGGATGTGGCGCTGATCCCAGGCCTGAGCGTGGCGGAAAACATCATGCTCGATACGCTCTCGGAAGCAGGCCACTTCTAC
Organism: Buttiauxella brennerae ATCC 51605; assembly: GCF_001654925.1. Classification (GTDB taxonomy): domain Bacteria; phylum Pseudomonadota; class Gammaproteobacteria; order Enterobacterales; family Enterobacteriaceae; genus Buttiauxella; species Buttiauxella brennerae. Next base: position 282,861 of record NZ_LXER01000006.1, on the reverse strand, counting down.
CACTGGTCGCAAATTCATAAACAGGCTCACGAAGCGCTGTCGCTGCTGGAAGTCAACATCGACACCCGTAAACGCATCGAACAGTGTTCGCTGGCCGAAAAGCAGCAAATCCTGCTGGCGCGTGCGCTTTCGCATAACTGCCGCTTTTTGATCCTCGATGAGCCGACCGCCCCGCTGGATCAGAATGAAAGCGAGCACTTGTTCAACGTGGTCAGGCGTCTGCAGCGTAACGGCATCGCGGTGGTCTTCATCTCGCATCGCATTCACGAGCTGAAAGCCATCTGCGATCGCATGACGGTATTGCGTGATGGGCGACTTATCGAAAGCGCGCCAATGAACGCGCTGAGCGGTGAAGAGATCGTTGAGAAGATGCTTGGCCATCAGTTAGACGATATCTATCCGCCCAAACGTCCGAAAGTGGCTGACGAAACGCTGCTGCACATCGAAGGGCTACACGACGATTTGCTGCTGCGCGACATCTCGCTACGTCTACGCAAAGGCGAAATTCTGGGCATTGCCGGCCTTGCAGGCGCAGGCAAAACCGAGCTGTGCAAAGCGCTGTTTGGTGCCACCCGCAGCCAGGTTCAGCGCGGCGAACTAAACGGCAAAGCCTGGAAGCCGAAAGACCCTGCCGATTCCGTACTGCGCGGTTTGGCGCTGGTGCCGGAAGAACGTCGCAAAGAAGGCATTTTTATCGACGAACCGGTGAGCATGAATCTCTCAATCAGCTCAGATAATAGCTTTTCACGCTGGAGTCTGTTCGGTCACCGTCAGGCGTGGCGCTGGGCAGAAGAGGTTATCGCCCGTCTCGGTATTCGCACCACCGGCCCGGCACAAACTCTGCGTCGCCTGTCAGGTGGTAATCAGCAAAAAGTGGCGATCGGTAAATGGCTGCGTGGCAATGCTGAAGTGCTGATCTTCGATGAGCCAACCAAAGGTGTGGACATCAAAGCCAAAACCGATCTGTTTACCCTTATCGACGGTCTGGCCCGACAGGGCAAAGGCGTGATTTATGCCTCCGGCGAATTTGCCGAGCTGGTTGGCCTGTGCGACCGGATCTGCGTGCTGTGGGATGGTCGTATCGTCGCTGAACTCGACGGCCATGAAGCTTGCGAAGAAACCCTTTTACTCTACTCCACCGGAGGAACACCTGCGTGAGCAAAGCATTATCCCTAAAAGCGGCATCTGGCCGTCATCAGCTGTTTGAGTTTCTCTATAAGTGGGGAATGCTGCTTACCGTGGTCGCGCTGGTGGCGCTATTTGGCATCGCCTCGGAGAATTTCCTCGAGCCAAATAACATCATCAATATCCTGCGCTCTATCGCCATCGTGACGGTGATTGCCATTGGCGTATCGATTTCACTCACCGTGGGTGGCTTTGATTTGTCCGTCGGTTCAACCGCCTCACTTGCCAACGCGCTGGTGATTTCCCTGTTTGTCTGGCATGGCTTCGGCACCACCGAGGCGATTGTTATCACCCTGGTGCTGTGTACCCTCGTCGGCCTGTTTAACGCCTTTTTAATCGTCATTCTGAAAATTCCTGACATGCTCGCCACCCTCGCCAGCTTGTTTGTGATTCAGGGCGTGGCGATGACTTACAGCTACGGCGGCTCGATAACCGAAAATATGGTGCTGCCGAGCGGCGACATGGCGGAAGGCACGATCCCGGCGGCGTTTGGTCTGCTCGGCCAGGTACCGACCATCGTCATTATTATGTTGGCGGTCACCATTGTGGCGCAGCTGGCCCTTTCGCTGACCAAACATGGTCGCCGGATGTACGCCATTGGTGGTAATCCGGAGGCGGCGCGCCTGTCAGGCATTCGCACTACGCGCTATCGCGTGGCGGCTTATGTGCTGGCGTCGTTGCTGGCAGGTTTAGGCGGCATCCTGCTGGCCTCGCGTATCGGTTCTTCACAGGTTAACGCTGGGGGCGGTTATCTGATGGACGCCGTGGCAGCTGCATGGATTGGTTTTTCGCTGGCGGGTTCCGGTAAACCCAATGCGCTGGGCACGCTGGTCGGCGCGGTGATCCTCGGGGTACTGCAAAACGGGCTGGTGATGCTCTCCGTGCCTTACTACGCCATGGACATTATTAAAGGTCTGGTGCTGGCAACAGCGCTGGCGATTACTTACATACAAAAACGTTAATCACTTGCAGACAGGGAATACACAATGAAAAAAATAACCACTTCACTGATAGCGCTAAGCCTGCTCGCCGCTTTGCCAGGACAGGCCGCAACCGTGGCACCCGTGCCGGAAGCCATCGCAAGCCATGATGGCCCGATTCGCATCGCCATTATCCGTAACCTGGGTTCCGACGATAACACCACCCAGTTTGTCGCAGGCGCGGCTCAGGAAGGCAAAAAGCTGGGCTTTAAAGTCAGCACCTTCTTAAGCAACGGCGACGACGCTAAATTCCAGGACTTCGTTAACCAGGCCATCAGCCAGAAATACGACGGGATTATTCTCTCGCAAGGGCGCGATCCTTACTCCACTGAGCTGGTGAAAAAAGCCGTCGATGCGGGGATTAAAGTCGCGGTGTTCGATACCGCCGTGAACGGCACCATCCCGGGCGTGACCGTGACGCAACAGGATGACTCCTCGCTGACCAACCTCTCTTTCGGGCAGTTAGTGAAAGATTTCAACGGCAAAGCCAACATCATCAAGTTGTGGGTGGCCGGGTTCCCGCCAATGGAACGCCGCCAGACCGCTTACCAGGAATTGCTCAAAGCTAACCCTGGCATTAAAGAGCTGGAGTCCATCGGCGCAGTATCAAGCGACGTGCAGGGAGACACCGCCAACAAAGTCGGTGCGGTGCTGGCGAAATACCCGAAAGGCAAAATCGATGCAATCTGGGGCACCTGGGACGCTTTCAGCCAGGGCGCATATAAAGCGCTGCAAGAGAACGGACGCACCGAAATCAAACTCTACAGCATCGACGTGTCCAACCAGGATTTACAGCTGATGCGTGAGTCAAATAGCCCATGGAAAGTGAGCGTTGCGGTGGATCCGAAACTGATTGGCGCGACAAACGTGCGTCTGATTGCCAACAAGATTGCGGGTGAATCCACCCCTGCCACCTACGACTTCAAAGCCGCGGCTATTCCGCAGGCATTGCTGGCAAGCCAACCGGGACCGGTGAACGTCGCGTCACTGGGTAAAATCATCCCTGGTTGGGGCCAGACGGAAGATTTTATCGCGCCGTGGTTCGCCACCCTTGAAGCGAAAAACGCGAAAAAATAAGGATCGGTAATGGCACTTCCGCAACCCGAATACAGCCGCAATATGCAGCTTATCGGCCACAGCGACCAGGGAGGTCGCCCGGACGGCGTGCAAGTGATGGTCCATCGCGGCTACGCTTACATCGGCCATATGGTCTCGAAGGGATTTTCGATTGTCGATGTACGTGATGCTAAAAACCCGAAAGCGGCTGGCTTTGTGCCAGCCCCGCCGGGAACCTGGAATGTGCATCTCCAGGCGCATGACGATCTGCTGCTGGTGATCAACGCCCGCGACCTGTTTGCCGACGTCCGTTTTGCCGATGAAAAGGTCTATTACACCCGCGCGGTGGGCGAAACCGTCAGCGATGTGCAGGACAAAGGCTGGAGCGCCGGACTGCGGATCTTTGACATCTCCACGCCGGACAAGCCGCGTGAAATCAGCTTTCTGTCGCTCAATGGTATCGGTATCCATCGCTGCTGGTATGTGGGCGGACGCTGGGCGTACGTTTCAGCGCTGATCGACGGCTTTAGCGACTATATCTTCCTGACCCTTGATCTTGCCGACCCGCGAAATCCGCAGGTGGCGGGCAACTGGTGGTTACCGGGCATGAACACTGCCGCCGGTGAAACGCCGAGCTGGCCGCAAGGTAAACGCTACGCGCTGCATCACGCGATTATCAGTGGTGACACCGCTTACGCCAGCTGGCGCGACGGTGGTTTGACGCTGCTGGATGTCTCCGATCGCAGCCAGCCGCAGCTCATCAGCCATCGTAACTGGAGCCCACCGTTTGGCGGCGGCACGCATACCGCCCTGCCGCTTCCGGACCGGGATTTGCTGGTGGTGCTGGATGAAGCCGTGCTGGATAACCAGGAGGATGGCGAAAAGCTGATTTGGGTGTTTGATATTCGCGATAAATCAAACCCTGTCAGTATCTCCACCTTCCCGCAGCCTGATGAAATCGATTATGTGGCAAAGGGCGCGCATTTCGGCCCGCATAACCTCCATGAAAACCGGCCCGGCAGCTTTATGAGCTCGACGCTGATTTTCGCGACGTATCAGAATGCGGGGGTCAGAGCGTATGACATCTCTAACCCGTATCGTCCGGTGGAAACCGGTGCGCTGGTGCCCGCCGCACCTGAACGGATGATGGACACCCGCCCAGGCCGTCCGCAGATAATTCAGTCCTGCGACGTATTTGTCGATGCCCAGGGGATTATCTACAGCACCGACTACAACGGCGGGCTTTCGGTGATTGAATATTTGGGGTGAGTTGAGGCGTTAATTGTCGGATGGCGCAGCGCCATCCACCGTTTTACCTTGCTCTAACCCTTCTGCCGAACGCGGGCAATAAACTGCTCGACGTTCTCAATCTTCCCGGCAATCAAAATCAAGAATGAACCCAACTCAATGGCGTGGCGGGTGCATGCCACGCGCGTTTCGTGGTCTTCAATCGTTTCCAGGTCCGCGACATGGGACATCCCCACCGTGCGACGGATAAGCTCTGTACCGCAATAACCGATGGCGTCCTTCCACACACTTTGCAGGAAGCGATTCGCATAACCCGGATAAGCCAGCGCGACGTCGCGAGTTTCGCTCCGCGCCAGCGCTTCGAAGCGTTGCGCGAAAGTGAGCCACAACTCGCGGATATCCTGTAAACGTTGCTCACGATGGGCAGCGGCATCGCGTGGGCCAAAATGCCCAGGCTGAGCGCAGTAATTCAGCAACAGGTTGCCGATTGCGGTACCGATATCAAAACCAATCGGGCCAAAGTAGCCGAACTCGGCGTCGATGGATTTCAGGCTGCCCTCGGCGACAAAAATCGAGCCGCTGTGGATATCGCCATGCAGTAAAGCCTCTGCCGCCGTGAAGAAGCGGTGTTTCAGCCCGGCCACGGCAATCTTCAGGTTGTCGTCACTTCTCAGCGCGACAACCTGATCTTCCAGTTCAGCAGGATAGTTATTTCGCTCGTGGTCGATAAACGGATCGTTAAAGAACAGATCTTCGGTGATCTCGCACATTTCTGGATTGATAAAGCGCGCAACCTGCGCTTTTTTCTCATGAGGATGCAGATAGAAATCAGACGTGTGGAACAGTGTTTGTGCCAGATATTCACCCAGCTGCGTCGCGGCTTGCGGGTAGTAAACACCGCTAATCAACTCGCCACGCCAGATGCGGTGGCTGGAGAGATCTTCCATCACCATCACCGCCAGTTCCGGGTCGTAATGCAGAATTTGCACGGTGTGCTGCGGGCTGTGTTGGTAATGCTCTACCAGGGTTTGCGCTTCCAGGCGGGCACGGTCAAGGGTTAGCGGCCATGACTCGCCGACGCAGCGCACGTAAGGCAGCGCCTGTTTAACAATAATGCGGCTGATACCTGCGGTATCGAAGATTTTAAACACCAGGTTGAGGTTCCCGTCGCCCACTTCCTGCGCGTCCACCAGGCTTGCTGGATGCGCCAGGCCACCAAACTCTTGAGCATAAGCCACCGCGTCGGCTGCGGTAAACGTGCGGTATTGCGACATTGCCGGTTCCTCTTCGAAATAAGTAAAATAAGCCGTTCAGACGTCTATACATCCATGTGGCATGTTGGCACAATACGAAGCAATAACGCAACATGGATTTAACACGCATGCATAATTTAAAAACAACCAGCCTGCACGTTCGCGATAACCAATTGTGGATCCTTGACCAGCAGGCGCTTCCCCAGCAGCAAAACTGGCTGCCTGCTCATACCGTCGACCAGCTTGCCGGCCATATTCATGCCCTGCGTGTGCGCGGTGCGCCGCTTATCGGCCTTTCTGCCAGCCTGCTTCTGGCGCTGCTTGCCGAAAACGGTCAGCCGAGAGCCCAACTCGGACAGGCGCTGGAGATCCTTCGGGCGTCACGTCCGACAGCCGTCAACCTGATGAACAATCTGGATCGCATGAAGCTTGCCCTGGCGGCAGATAACGTCGTCGACGCCCTGAGCGTTGAAGCGCTGCGTCTGGTGGAAGAAGACAAAATTCTCTGTGAAAAGATAGCGATAGCCGGAAGCGCGCTGGTTAAACCTGACAGCCGCCTGCTCACCCACTGCAACACTGGTGGGCTGGCGACAGCGGGCGTCGGCACCGCCATTGGCGTGATTCGCCGGGCTTTTGAGCAGGGCAACGTGGCTAATGTGTGGGTGGATGAAACGCGCCCACTGTTACAAGGTGGTCGTTTAACAGCATGGGAGTTGGGCGAGCTGGGTATCCCCTACCAGCTGATTTGCGACTCCATGGCGGCAAGCCTGATGGCGAAAACACAGGTCGATGCGGTGTGGGTGGGTGCGGACCGAATCGCTGCCAACGGTGACGTGGCAAACAAAATTGGTACCTATAGCCTGGCGGTGCTGGCGAACTATCACGGTATTCCGTTCTACGTTGCCGCCCCGCAAACCACGCTGGATACTCATTGCCCGAACGGTGAAGCCATTCCTATCGAGCAGCGCGCTGCCAGTGAAGTCACTGGTGTGGCAGGCAGTTTTGGCGCGGTGCAGTGGGCACCAGAAAATGCAGCGGTTTATAACCCGGCATTCGATGTGACCCCTGCCGAACTTATCAGCGGCTGGGTGTTGGATTCCGGCGTGGTGACGCCTGAGCAGGTTCGGGATGGTGTATTTAAACGCAGATAGTTTTATGGTGGATGGCGCTTACGCTTATCCACCCGACTATTCACTTAAGGCAACTTCGGATAAGCATCCGCAATCGAATCACCGGTAAAGTTCGCAATCCACCCTTCCGGATTATCGAAAATACGAATGGCGGTGAAATGCGGCTGCGAGCCCATATCAAACCAGTGCGGTGTCCCGGCTGGTACTGAAATCAGATCATTTTTCTCACACAGGATCTGGTAAATCTTGCCGTCCAGATGCAAGCAGAACAGACCGGCACCTTCCACAAAGAAACGCACTTCATCTTCGCCGTGCGTATGCTCGGAGAGAAACTTACCGCGCATCACCTCTTTTTGCGGGTTATCCGCACGTATGCTTATCACATCCCAGCTTTGATAGCCTTTCTGCGCCACCAGCTTGTCGATGGCGTGCTGATAGGCTTCCAGCACCGTTTGCGGCTCCGGGTTCTGGCCTAAATCGCGGTTAGCTTCCCAGCGTTCAAAACGCACATCTTTCGCGTTCAACTGCTCGCGGATAGCCTCAGCATCGGTGCTGTGCCACACCGGCTCGCGGGATTCGGTGTCGGTAAAAATGGTCAATGCGCTCATGAGGGAAATTGCTCCAGGTTTATCTCGTCAAAACGGTTAACCTGACGGTGAACACTGTCGGTGTCCTCCTCGCCACGAATTAACTGCACGGTGTTCCAGCCCGCCTGCTGCGCGGCATCCAGCTCCTGTCGGATATCAGACAGGAATAAAAGCTCATTCGCAGGCTTGCCAATTTGAGCGGCGATATTGCGATAGGACTGCACGTCGCGTTTCGCCCCAACGTGGGTGTCAAAATAGCCGCTGAACCGCGAGGTTAAATCACCTGCATCGCTGTAGCCAAATAACAATTTCTGCGCAGCTACTGAGCCTGAGGAATATACATACAGCGCAATGCCCTGCTGCTGCCAGGCGTTAAAAACAGGTAGAACGTCTGGATAAAGATGCCCGGTAAAATCGCCGTTTACGTAGCCATCTCGCCAGATTTCGCCCTGAAGTGCTTTTAAAGCGGTGGATTTACGATCCTGGTCCATAAAGCTAAACAGGATCTCGATCAGCCGTTCGGTATCGGCCTGCGGCTCTTCGATCTCCGTACGCAGATCGACCATGATCGCCTGAATATGTGCTTGTTGCTGATGCTCGCGCACAAATCCCGCCAGCCGTTCACGGGCAAACGGGAAAAGAATGTTATGCACGAAGCGGATGTCGCTGGTGGTGCCTTCGATGTCGGTGATAATGGCGCGGATCATGTTCTCTCCAGCAAGCGTAAATTCATTTCGCATTCAAATAAAAACTCCAGCCCTTCAAGGTGCTGACGGGCTTGAGCGACATCTTTGCCCCAGCAGGTCAGGCCGTGTCCGCGCAGCAAAAAACCGTAACGGAGGGGCGTTTCCGTAGCAAAGTGCTCAATACGGCGGGCGAGTTTGTCGATATCCTGCTCGTTGTCGAAAATCGCAATCGGTAGCGCATCCAGATGCGTGGTCTGGCCGGTCAGGGACTTTTGCATCTCGTAACCACGTAGCACCAGTGAGTCTGATTTTTCCACTCGCGAGAGCACCGTCGAATTAACGGTATGGGTATGCAGAACCGCCCCCGCGTCAGGGAACAGGCGATAAATCAGAGTATGCAAAGCGGTTTCTGCCGAGGGTTTGCGGCCCGAGGGTGCGCGATTACTGGCAATCTCAACCTGAATAAAGTCGTCCACCGTCAGGCTACCTTTGTCTTTGCCGGATGCGCTGAGCAGGCAGTGAATCTCGTCTTCCCGCACCGACATATTGCCGCCGGTTGCCGGTGCCCAACCTTTCGCGCCTATCCAGTGGCAGGTCGCCACGAGTTCGGCGAGTTGCAGATGTGCTTTCATACCCCTCCTGAATGCGGGTGCGATGTTGTTATATCTTTATGGTTTAGACGTCTAAGCGTCTTGATTGCCAAATATTAACATCGACGTTATAGTCCAGCAACATAAGGAATACAGCCGTGACATCAAAGGTCGTATCACAATGACGCAAAAAACCTTGATTCCCGAGAGCAAATTGCCTGCCCTCGGCATCACCATTTTCACCCAGATGAGCCAGCTTGCGCAGCAGCATCAGGCCATTAACTTGTCGCAGGGATTCCCGGACTTCGACGGGCCGCGCTATTTGCAGGAGCGCCTCGCGTTTCACGTGGCAAACGGGGCTAACCAGTACGCGCCGATGACTGGCGTGCAGCCACTGCGTGAAGCTATTGCAGAGAAAACCGCCGAGCTTTATGCCTATAAACCGGATGCCAACAGTGATATCACCGTGACGGCTGGGGCAACCGAAGCCTTATACGCGGCCATTACTGCGCTGGTTCGTCCTGGCGATGAGGTGATTTGTTTCGACCCAAGCTACGATAGCTATGCGCCGGCGGTGACGCTTTCAGGTGGCATTCTCAAACGAATCGTCCTCCAGCCGCCCTCTTTTCGCGTTGACTGGGAAGCGTTCGCCACGCAGCTCAGCCCACGCACGCGCCTGGTGATCCTCAATACGCCGCATAATCCTTCCGCCACGGTGTGGCGCAAAAGCGATTTCGCCGCCCTCTGGCAGGCGATTAAGCAGCAAGAGATTTATGTCCTGAGCGACGAAGTTTACGAGCACATTTGCTTTGATGAAGCAGGTCATGCCAGTGTGCTCGCTCATCCACAACTGCGTGAACGCGCCGTGGCCGTGTCGTCGTTTGGCAAAACGTTCCATATGACGGGTTGGAAAGTGGGTTATTGCGTGGCGCCAGCCGCCATTAGTGCCGAGCTGCGTAAAGTGCATCAATATCTGACTTTCGCGGTCAACACGCCGGCGCAACTGGCGATTGCGGATATGCTGCGCGCCGAGCCTGAGCACTATCGCGAGTTACCGGAATTCTACAAGGCACGTCGCGACCGCTTTATTCAGGCGCTGGCAGACAGCCGTTTCGAAATACTGCCATGCGAAGGTACCTATTTCCTGTTGGCAGATTACAGCGCGATTTCCGATGCGGATGATGTGACTTTCTGCCAGTGGCTGACAAAAGAAGTTGGCGTGGCGGCTATTCCGCTTTCGGTGTTCTGCGCCGATCCGTTCCCGCATAAGTTGATTCGCCTGTGCTTTGCGAAGCAGGAAGCGACGCTGGATGCGGCAGCCGAGCGTTTATGTAAGGTTTGAGTTGTCATGGATAAGGGTGGATAACGCTAATCGCTTATCCACCCTGCAACAACCTTAAGCCTGGCCATGCGACAACTAAGCCGCTGGCACCACCTTAATATCCTCCATCCCAATACCCAGCTTGCGCGGTTCATGGCCAAGAATATTACCTTCATTCGATAACTGCGGTTGCGGTGGAACAATCTCCAGCACATTGCTGCGTTCAGGGTTATCGAAATGCAGCGTCGTGGTACTGGCATCTTCACCCAGGACCAATGTTTGCTGCTGGCTCCCCACTTTTACCGGCACAGGCTTACCGATATTCGGGCCAAAGGCTTTCGCCGTAATCACCAGATCAAACTTCTCCGGTAGCGGCTCGGCGTATTCAATTTTCACTTCCGGTGCCAGGTTGGCATTCGACCAGCGGCCCCACTCTTCCGGGCGAGAAATCCCGCTAAACTCTTTCACATTTTGCGGCGCACCCGGAACGTTGAAAATAAAACTGTCGGCCTGATAACGAATGGCATTTTCATCGACCTTCAACAATGCGACATTCTTTTTAAACTGCGCTTTGTCGATATTTTGCTGCGCAAATTGAACGGCGTGTTGCTCTTGCGGCTGTTCAATTAAACGCACCGATGTTTGCCCACCCACTTGCCCCTGAGCCACGCACAGCCCGGTCGAAAGTGCCAGGTTGGGTTCCCATAAACGCGCCATTTTGAAGCAGCGGTCGGCCCAGATAAATTTGTCATTCTCTTTAAAGTCAGCCAGTTGATAACGCAACGGCGCTGAATATTCGCTTTCAGGCAACGGTTCTATTTTTTTATCCAGAACACGCAGCAACAGTGGCATTTTGAAATGCGCCCCCGAATAGCTGAAGGTATTTTTCTTCTGGTCAATTTCATACTGGGTAATTGTTTTCGGGAAGTTCCACAGATCGATGACATCAGGTTTCCACTCCATCACCTTTTCTTTGACGTTAAGGAATACCGATGCAATAGACTGCCCGGACAAACTACTGCGCCCCAGCCCAAGATAATTATCGCCGCCTAACACATCTAACACCGTTGCCCCGTTATCCAGCGTGCTGCGTTTTACCGGCACCAGATCGGCCTGTGGTTTATCACCGCGAATAATAAAGAACAGGTTATTACGGTCATGCTGATTGAGGTATTTGTACGCGGTGTTATTCATTGCCAGGTGATCGGAACTCACCACAATGACGGTATTTTTAAAATACGGCGATGCTTTTATTTTCTCGATAAGGGCGGCAACGTGTTCCTGGCTGCAAGCCACGGCGCTGAAGGATTGGTTTTCTTTACCGTCAAAACGGTAACTGCGGCGCTTACAGGTTTTCGAAATAAAGCCGTCAGGGTGATGCGTGTCGACGGTCAGCGTAAACAGGGAGAATCGTTTATTCTTTTTCGACAGTTCAACATACTTTTCATACACCTCGTCCAGAACCGTATCGTCGTAGAAGCCCCAGTTATTACGGTATTCCGGGTCAGCCACCATGCTTTTCAGCTCTTGCGCGCCGTACATATGGTCGAAACCATGAGACTGTAAAAAGATGTCTTTGCCCGCAAAGCGCAAGTCCGCGCCCTGCATAAAGTAATTTTCATATCCCGAGGCTTTGAGGATATCGCCAAGGCAGATATTTTTCGGGAAGAAACTCGACATCGAAGCCGAGGAATTACCTTCAAATGGTGCAAATAACGGAATACCACATTGCGAGGCGACCATTCCGGCAATGGTATAATCGGTTCCCGGTAATTGCACCGTATGGCTGAAATCTATTGCTTCATTTTTAAGCCCGGTTAATTCCGGGGCTAAGTCAGGAAAATATTCCGGCTGCAAATAAGTGCGTTCCAGACTTTCACCGTAAATATAAACCAGGTTTAATTTAGGGTCTTTAATACTCCCCTGCGGGACTTTGTAATAAACATCAAAATCAGAATCGCCGGAACGAGTTTGCGATTTTACCAGCTCAGCGACCTGGCGGAATGCGGGTGACGCATCCACAGAACCCATCGCCAGCATGAGTGCCAACAGGCTATAGCCAAAATGGTGAGGGTAGTTTTTACGACGGCGTAAAATCCAGGTCAGGCCGCTGAAAACGGCCACCAGCGCGACAAACACGCCCACACCCGGCAGTATGTATTTGCCAATCCCGGCGCCAGTCAGGCTGCTGGTTAGCGTGTAAAGCACGGCGTCGTTAATCCCGTCGCCGGTAAAGTAGTTACTGGCAACAAAGGTGACGTTCAGGACAATATACAGCCCCAGAATCAGAAGGATGGCGATAAACCACCAGACGTTACGACCTGCTTTTACGGCGTACACGGCAATGGCTGCGACAAACAACACAATTGAAAGCATTTCCGACAACGCCTGACCCTCGAAATAGATGCGCATAAGTGCGCAAAACTGAACCCAGTCACTACTGACCGCTAAATCTAGCGTTGTTGTCACAGTCCTGCAATTTCTCTGACATGAAAGTGTGCTGCATTTCGGAATTGTACCCGCTAAAAGTAAGGGTACAGGGGGAATCAATAGCAAATAGCTATCAGAACCATCGTTAATACAAGGGTTGCGCGGATTGACCCATCCGCTACATCAATGATTTAATCCCGCCGCTGTTATGATTTTTTAAAGTGGAATTGTAACGCGCAACATGAGAAGCCACCCCGCAACGGGTGGCTTTTTTTTATATCCGTAGAGGCAGAACATTCCGGGTATTAATTAAGTTGTTAGGTAAAACTTATCAATTCGATACAGCTTACCCATTAGAGCCAGACGCAATTATTCGGTACCTTTCTCCCATCGCAAAACGGAGGAAGTACAGATGTCTTTAATTAATACAAAAATCAAACCATTCAAAAACAGCGCTTTTAAAAACGGTGAATTCATTGAAGTTACCGAAAAGGATGTAGAAGGTCGCTGGAGCGTTTTCTTCTTCTACCCAGCTGACTTCACTTTTGTTTGCCCAACTGAACTGGGCGATGTTGCTGACCATTACGACGAATTCCAGAAACTGGGCGTGGATATCTATTCTGTTTCCACGGACACCCATTTCACTCACAAAGCGTGGCACAGCAGCTCTGACACCATCGCGAAAATCAAATACGCAATGATCGGTGACCCAACTGGCGCACTGACTCGTAACTTCGAAAACATGCGTGAAGACGAAGGCCTGGCGGATCGCGGTACCTTTATTGTTGACCCACAGGGCATCATTCAGGCTATCGAAGTGACTGCTGAAGGTATTGGCCGTGACGCCTCTGATCTGCTGCGTAAAGTGAAAGCGGCTCAATATGTGGCATCTCACCCAGGTGAAGTTTGCCCGGCTAAATGGAAAGAAGGTGAAGCAACGCTTTCTCCATCTTTAGACCTGGTCGGTAAGATCTAAAAAAATAAGACAATGAACACCTGCAATAACTAACTCAGCGGTGGGCAGCGCGCAAGCCTGTCCACCCTGGTTATTCTCGCCATCAGGGAGATTTAAATGCTCGACAACAACATGAAAACCCAACTCAAGGCCTACCTTGAGCGCTTAACTAAACCTGTTGAGTTGATTGCCACGCTGGACGACAGTGCAAAATCAGCCGAGATAAAGGAACTGCTGGCAGAAATTGCTGAGTTATCTGAGAAAGTTTCCTTCAACATTAATAACGACTTGCCGGTGCGCAAACCGTCGTTTTTGATTACCAACCCAGGTTCCGATAAAGGCCCACGCTTTGCGGGTTCCCCACTCGGCCATGAATTTACTTCTCTGGTTTTGGCTTTGCTGCAAACCGGGGGACATCCGTCGAAAGAGTCGCAAGATTTGCTTGAGCAGATCCGTGAAATCGACGGCGATTTCCATTTTGAAACCTATTACTCGCTTTCGTGCCACAACTGCCCGGACGTGGTGCAGGCGCTAAACTTGATGGCGGTGCTAAACCCGCGCATCAGCCACACGGCAATTGACGGTGGCGTTTACCAGAATGAGATTACGGATCGCAACGTGATGGGCGTGCCTGCGGTGTTCCTCAACGGTAAAGAGTTCGGCCAGGGCCGCATGACGTTAGCTGAAATCGTCGGTAAAATTGATACCGGTGCTGAAAAACGTGCGGCCGAAGCGCTGAACAAACGCGATGCTTACGATGTGCTGATTGTCGGTAGCGGCCCTGCGGGGGCTGCAGCAGCGGTTTACTCGGCACGTAAAGGCATTCGCACCGGTTTGATGGGCGAGCGTTTTGGCGGCCAGGTTTTAGATACTGTTGATATCGAAAACTATATTTCCGTACCAAAAACGGAAGGCCAGAAACTGGCTGGGGCACTGAAAGCACACGTTGATGATTACGACGTGGATGTTATCGACACCCAAAGTGCCAGCAAGCTTATCCCGGCGAAAACCGAAGGCGGCTTACATCAGATTCAAACGGCTTCCGGCGCCACCCTGAGCGCACGCAGCATTATCATTGCGACGGGTGCAAAATGGCGCAATATGAACGTGCCTGGCGAAGAACAGTACCGTACCAAAGGCGTGACTTATTGCCCGCACTGCGACGGCCCGCTGTTTAAAGGCAAACGCGTAGCGGTGATTGGCGGCGGTAACTCCGGCGTGGAAGCGGCGATTGACCTGGCGGGTCTTGTTGAACACGTTACCCTGCTGGAATTTGCCCCAGAAATGAAAGCCGACCAGGTCCTGCAGAAGAAACTCCGCAGCCTGAAAAATGTCGATATTATTTTGAACGCGCAGACGCTGGAAGTGAAAGGCGATGGCAGCAAAGTGACCGGATTGCAGTATAAAGACCGCGTGACTGAAAGCGTGCATCAGATTGAACTGGCAGGTATTTTCGTGCAAATCGGTCTATTGCCGAACACCAACTGGCTGGAAGGCAGCGTTGAACGCAACCGCATGGGTGAAATCATTATTGATGCGAAGTGCGAGACAACCGTGAAAGGCGTGTTTGCCGCGGGCGATTGCACTACCGTGCCGTACAAGCAAATTATCATCGCTACAGGCGAAGGCGCGAAAGCCTCTCTAAGCGCATTTGATTATTTGATTCGCAACTCGTAAGACTGATATTCATCTTAAAAATGGCCTGTCATCTGACGGGCCATTTTTTTAATACTCTTTAGGCAAATGCTTAATACCCATCAGCCTCCCACGCTTAATCTCAACGTAATCTCCGCGTCTTAACTCGCCAAGAATCGCCATGATAGTGCTGTGTGCAAGCTGCGTGCGTTCCTGAATGTAGTCGGCCACATTCACGTTAGCGCGAGTTTCAGGTGCCAGCAAATTCAACTCGAGCAGTTTATTGCGTACCATGACGTAAGCCGTCACACCAATCAGATGCTCTTCGCGGTAAGTCACGACCTGAATATACCAGGAAAGCGTGATAGCAACAGATTGCCACAGCTGTTTTTCAGTGAACATTTCAAAGGCTTGAGATGCCGGAATAACCCGCCCCTGGCATAATTCTTGTGCTTTCAGAAACCAGCCTCCCCGTGGCCGTAAACACTCGGCGATGCCATAAATCATGGGGGCGTGAATTGAACTAATGACTAAACCATCGCTTGCGCGGATACAGGTGAAATTTCCTTCGGTGAAAAGAAAAAGTGACTTTTCATTTTCTCGGGTCGCATGAATTTCATCCTGCACATGAAATGTTTGCACACTTCCCAGCGTTGAAAGCGCGTCCTGCAATTCCATTAACTCGGCTGTTGGCCGGGAGGAAGCATGAGGGAAGACCGAATTATCACTGCATCCATCATTTATAGTGACCATGAATCAACCCTTTCTCATTCGTGTCACCAATATAATAGCGCATAAAAAAAAGCAGCCTGAGCTGCTTTTTTACTATTGATTCTAAATGGCTATTTGCGACGCCAGGTTGTCCCTTGCGCGCCATCTTCCAGCACAATGCCCATTTCATTCAAGCGATCACGAGCCTGATCCGCCAGCGCCCAGTCTTTTGACTGACGGGCATCGTTACGCTGTTTGATGAGCGCTTCGATCTCAGCCACTTCACCGTCGTCAGACTGTGCACCACCTTGCAGGAATGCTTCTGGATCTTGTTCCAGTAAACCCAGAACACCAGAAAGCTGGCGCAGCGCAGCCGCGAGGCTATTTGCTGCAACCAAATCCTCAGTTTTCAGGCGGTTCACTTCACGCGCCATATCAAACAGCACAGAGTAGGCTTCCGGCGTATTGAAATCATCGTCCATCGCTTCACGGAAACGAGCTTCAAAGGCTTCGCCGCCCGCAGGCTGAACGCTGCCGTCGGTGCCACGCAGTGCGGTGTACAAACGCTCAAGCGAAGTACGCGCCTGTTTCAGGTTCTCTTCGCTGTAGTTCAGTTGGCTACGATAGTGGCCGGACATCAGGAAGTAGCGAATGGTTTCGGCATCGTAATACTTAAGCACCTCACGCACGGTGAAGAAGTTGCCCAGTGATTTGGACATTTTTTCACGGTCAACCATCACCATCCCGGAGTGCATCCAGGTGTTAACGTATTCGCCGCCGTGCGCACAGGTGGACTGCGCGATTTCGTTTTCGTGGTGCGGGAACATCAGGTCTGAACCGCCACCATGAATATCAAAATGGTTACCAAGCTGCTTGCAGTTCATGGCAGAACATTCGATGTGCCAGCCTGGACGACCTTCGCCCCACGGGGATGACCAGCTTGGCTCGCCTGGTTTCGACATTTTCCACAGCACGAAATCCATCGGGTTGCGCTTAACGTTCGCTTCTACTTCAACACGGGCACCGGCTTGCAGTTGCTCCAGGTCCTGGCGAGAAAGTTTGCCGTAATCGGCATCGCTTTCGACCCAGAACATCACATCGCCATTGCTGGCAACATAAGCGTGATTACGCGCGATAAGCTGTTCAACAATTTCGATGATGTCCGGAATATGTTTGGTGGCGCGTGGCTCGCTGTCCGGGCGCAAAATATTCAGCGCGTCGAAATCGGTGTGCATTTCGGCAACCATGCGGTCTACGAGCGCAACAAAATCTTCGCCGTTTTCATTGGCGCGTTTGATGATTTTATCGTCGATGTCGGTAATGTTGCGCACATACTTCAGCTTATAGCCGATAAAGCGCAGGTAACGCGCGACCACATCAAAGGCAACAAAAGTACGGCCATGGCCGATATGACACAAATCGTAAACGGTGATACCACACACGTACATGCCAACTTCTCCGGCATGAATAGGTTTGAATTCCTCTTTTTGGCGACTCATTGTATTGAAGATTTTTAACATCAGGGGATTCCATGTAAGCGTGTGATTTCAAAATTAGGCTATATGTTACATCAAAATTTCACACGGAAGCAGCACGCTTTGCAAGGTGATGATCATGTGCAGTTATGCTATAACAACCACCTTGTGTCGCGGCACCGTCTGCCCGAACACTGTCTGACTAATATAGGATGCACAGCATGGTTACTTTTCATACTAATCACGGCGATATCGTAATCAAAACTTTTGATGATAAAGCGCCTGAAACTGTTAAAAACTTCCTCGAGTACTGCCGCGAAGGTTTCTACGCGAACACCATTTTCCACCGTGTGATCAACGGTTTCATGATCCAGGGCGGCGGTTTTGAACCGGGTATGAAGCAAAAAGACACCAAAGACACCATCCAGAACGAAGCGAATAACGGCCTGAAAAACACGAAAGGTACGCTGGCAATGGCTCGTACCCAGGCGCCACATTCTGCAAGTTCCCAGTTCTTTATTAACGTGGCTGACAACGATTTCCTGAACTTCAGCAGCGAAAGCATGCAAGGTTGGGGTTACTGCGTGTTTGCTGAAGTGGTTGAAGGCATGGACGTTGTTGAGAAAATCAAAGGCGTGTCCACTGGCCGCAGCGGTATGCACCAGGACGTTCCTAAAGAAGACGTGGTTATCACAAGCGTAACCGTCAGCGAATAATTCGCCCATGGCGACGCTGTTTATCGCAGATTTACATCTGTGTTCAGAAGAACCGGCGATTACCGCCGGTTTTCTGCGTTTTCTGGCGGGCACCGCTCGGGAAGCTGATGCGCTCTACATCCTTGGCGATCTGTTTGAAGCCTGGATTGGCGATGATGACCCTGAACCGCTGCACCGCCAAATTGCTTTAGCCATTAAAGAACTGGTTGATTCCGGCGTGCCCTGCTTCTTTATTCATGGCAACCGCGATTTCCTGCTCGGCAAACGCTTCGCCCGTCTTAGCGGCATGACTTTATTGCCGGAAGAAAAAACGCTCGACCTGTATGGCCGCAAAATACTGATCCTGCATGGCGATACCCTTTGCACTGACGACCACGGTTATCAGGCGTTCCGCAAAAAAGTCCACCAACCGTGGCTACAATGTTTGTTCCTCGCCCTGCCGCTGTTTATTCGTAAACGCGTGGCCGCCAAAATGCGCGCCGGCAGCAAAGCCTCGAACAGCAGCAAATCAATGGCCATTATGGATGTGAATCAACACACCGTGACCCGCGCGCTCACCCGCCATCAGGTACAGTGGATGATCCACGGCCATACGCATCGCCCAGAAATTCACTCGCTCTCAGCTAACGGCAAGCCCGCATTTCGTTGCGTACTTGGTGCATGGCATAGCGAAGGGTCAATGATTAAAGTCACTGCCGAAGACGTCGAACTCATCCCCTTCTCTTTTTAAATAAAATCGCGTTTTTTTGCCGCCTTGTTGACCACGCAACCGTTTTCCTTGCTCTATGTTCATGCTATTCTCTGAGCCCTTCTGACCGACCGAGCCACGTTCGGTGATGTTTGCACACCCACAGGAGTTTTGAGACGCATGTCCTCCAACCAGACCCCAGCGCGTATCGCCATTGTCATGGGTTCCAAAAGTGACTGGGCTACCATGCAGTTTGCCGCAGAAATCCTCACCGCCCTTGATGTTCCACACCATGTCGAAGTGGTTTCCGCACACCGCACTCCCGATAAACTTTTCAGCTTTGCCGAACAAGCAAGCGGTAACGGTTATCAGGTTATTATTGCGGGCGCGGGTGGTGCGGCGCATTTGCCAGGTATGATCGCGGCAAAAACGCTGGTTCCAGTGCTGGGTGTGCCAGTCCAGAGCGCGGCATTAAGCGGCGTAGACAGTCTCTACTCTATTGTACAAATGCCGCGTGGCATTCCCGTTGGGACGCTGGCGATCGGTAAAGCGGGCGCGGCTAATGCTGCACTGCTGGCGGCACAAATCCTTGCGCTGCACGATAAAGAACTCACCGTGCGTCTTGAAGCATGGCGCCAGAGCCAGACCGATGAAGTGCTGGACAATCCAGACCCACGGGGTGAAGCATGAAACGCGTTTGCGTGCTGGGTAACGGCCAGTTAGGCAGAATGCTGCGCCAGGCAGGTGAACCGCTGGGCATCGCGGTTTACCCGGTTGGCCTTGATGCAGAACCTGAAGCCGTGCCATTTGCGCAAAGTGTCATCACCGCAGAAATTGAACGCTGGCCTGAAACCGCCCTCACCCGCGAACTGGCTCGCCACAATGCGTTTGTGAACCGCGATGTGTTCCCAATCATCGCTGACCGTCTGACGCAAAAACAGCTGTTCGATAAACTCGAACTGGCGACCGCGCCGTGGCAATTACTGTCCAGCCGCGACCAGTGGGCTGGCGTGTTCCAGAACCTTGGCGAGCTGGCCATCGTAAAGCGCCGCACCGGGGGTTATGACGGACGCGGGCAGTGGCGTTTGCGCAGTGATGAAACCGCTCAGTTGCCAGATGATTGCTACGGTGAATGTATCGTTGAGCAAGGGATCAACTTCTCGGGCGAAGTCTCGCTGGTTGGCGCACGTGGTCACGACGGTACAACCGTGTTTTACCCGCTGACGCACAACCTGCATCAGGACGGTATTCTGCGCACCAGCGTGGTTTTCCCGCAGGCTGACATCGAGCAGCAACAGCAAGCAGAAGCGATGCTTTCTGCCATCATGCATGAGCTGAACTATGTTGGTGTCATGGCGATGGAGTGCTTTATCACGCCAGCCGGGCTGCTGATTAACGAACTGGCACCACGCGTTCACAACAGCGGGCACTGGACGCAAAACGGCGCCTCCATCAGCCAGTTTGAATTGCATCTGCGCGCCATTGTTGACCTGCCTTTGCCGCAGCCTGTCGTTAATTCACCGTCGGTGATGATTAACCTTATCGGCACCGATTTAAATTACGACTGGCTGAAACTGCCACTGGTCCATTTGCACTGGTACGGCAAAGAGGTGCGTGAAGGCCGCAAAGTGGGCCATCTCAACCTGAACGACTGTGATACCGGCCGACTATGCGCGTCACTGGAAGCCATCGTGCCGTTGTTACCGGCGCAATACGCCAGCGGCATCGCGTGGGCGCAGCATAAATTCGTTAAGTAACCTTTATGGCGGGTGGCGCAAAGCGTTTACCCGCCCTGTAATTCAAGCCCATTCCCCCTTCCTTTCTTTTTTGCATGCAAAAGCGCACAATTCTGCCTCACTCGCTTGAAGGTTTATCCATGCAAAACGCTCGTCCCAATACTCAAAATTATGAACATCTGCTGCGTAACGATATCCCGCTTATCGACGTACGCGCTCCGGTTGAATTCACCCAGGGGGCGATGCCTGCCGCGCTGAATTTACCGCTGATGTCTGATGACGAGCGTGCTCAGGTCGGCACATGCTACAAACAGCGCGGGCAGCAGGCTGCGGTGGAATTAGGCCACAGCCTGGTGAATGGCGACGTTCGTGAAGCGCGTTTGCAGCAGTGGATTGAGCAATGCAAGCAGAACCCGGAAGGCTACCTGTGCTGCGCCAGAGGCGGCATGCGCTCGCACATTGTGCAGCAGTGGCTACGGGAAGCGGGTGTGGATTACCCACTGGTCGAAGGCGGCTATAAAGCGCTGCGCCATTATGCGATGGATGTTATTGAATCCTGCTCGCGCTGGCCGATGGTGCTGATCAGCGGAAATACAGGCGGCGGTAAAACGATTCTGATTCGCTCGCAACAGACAGGCGTTGATCTCGAAGGGCTGGCACATCATCGCGGTTCGTCCTTTGGCCGCACAATTGTCGAACAGCCCTCGCAAACCAATTTTGAAAACAACCTCGCGGTCACGTTGCTTAAGAAAAGCGACGGCGCGCAAGTCACCTGGGTTGTTGAAGATGAAGGCCGAATGATTGGCTCGCGCCACATCCCGGAGTGTTTCAGAGAACAGATGCAACGCTCACCGATTGTGGTGATTGAAGATCCCCTCGAGCAGCGTTTAGAGCGTTTAAAAACCGAATATTTCCAGCAAATGAGTACTGCGTTTTTGTCGGTCAACGATGAGGACACAGCATGGCAGCAATACGGCGAGTATTTACATCATGGCCTGTTCGCCATTCGCCGCCGTTTAGGCATGGAACGTTTTGCACAGTTCAGCGCCTATCTGGATGACGCGCTGGTTGAACAACGTAAAACCGGTTCAGTAGACGGGCATCTCGCCTGGCTTTCACCGCTGCTTGAAGAGTATTACGACCCAATGTATCGCTACCAGCTCAGTAAAAAAGCAGGCAATGTGGTATTCCGCGGGGATTACAGCCAGGTTGAATCCTGGCTACGTAATAACATCGGTTAAAAGCAGGCTGAATAGTTTGTTAAGGCCAGCTGAGTTGGCCTTGCCGCCGGGATGCAGCGGGCGTCAAGTCGCCCGCAGAGCGAGTCAATCCTATCCTCTACAATCCAAGTTCACTAAGAGAGGGATGATTATCCGGGCGCCTTCCCAGAGGCCAGTGGAACAACCGCTCAGATGCACTGATAGGCATATCATTCACACAAGCAAAGCGGCGCTGCATCAAACCGTCTGGCTCAAACTCCCAGTTTTCATTGCCATATGAACGGAACCAATTGCCCGAGTCATCATGCCATTCATAGGCGTAGCGCACGGAAATCCGGTTTTCAGTAAATGCCCAGAGTTCTTTTATCAGGCGATAATCGAGCTCCTTTTTCCATTTACGTTCAAGAAAGGCCTGTGCTTCCTCACGGTTCGTGGCAAATTCTGTACGGTTTCGCCATTGGGTGTTCACGGAATAGGCCAGCGCCACTTTACTTGGGTCGCGGCTGTTCCAGCCATCTTCTGCCAGCCTCACTTTTTCTATTGCACTTTCACGTGTGAATGGCGGTACAGGGGGACGTTGATTCATTTGTGTTCCTCTAAAATCCATAAAGTAGACAGACCTGTCTACTTTATGTAAAAGTACATCTGAGAAATAACACTGTCAATAAACTTACGAAGGCCATCTACACTATGTTTTCTTTAACTAAGAGTACTGATAAAAAAATCGCCGCCAGGGAAAAAATACTGATTACAGCGCACGATTTATTTTACTCTTCCGGTTTTAGGGCGACAGGTATTGATAAAATCATTCAGCAGGCCAAAGTAACAAAAGTCACTTTCTATCGCCATTACCCCAGTAAAAGCGCATTGATAATCGCTTATTTAAATTACAGACATGAAATCTGGATCGACTGGTTTCACAGCACCCTCAGAAACAAACGAGAAGATAATAAAGCCCCATCACTCGCCCTTTCTGAAACATTTAATGAATGGTTCAGCCATGAATCTTTTCGTGGTTGTGCATTCATCAATGCAACCGCTGAAGCAGAATCTGAAGATATTAAAGAAGAAATTAAGTCTATTTGCCGCAATCACAAGCATGAGACCAGAGCGATAATTATGTCGTTGTTTGACATTAAAGAATATCAATTAGCTGATAATATAATAACGTTGATTGATGGCGCGATTATTCATGCACAAATGGGCATGAATATGAATGGAGTTATTGAGCAGTTAAATAACGGGCTGGAGAAATTAGTTTCAGCTGCATAGCATAAAGAAACATTGCCATAAATAACCCCCCTGCGGCATTCACGCCGCAGGGGGGTATACTTATGGTGTAACGATATTGAACCAGAACTCGAACTTGTCCATGTAGCCGAGCATCTCATCGAGCTTCGCACCATTCCCTGTGACCTTAACTTCGCCTTTATCTTCAGCCTGCTTCAGGGTTTCTTCTTTCAGGATGATTTTATTCAGCGTGTCACGGTTCAGAGCAATCGTGGCATCAGCGTCTTTCGCTTCTGCATTAGGCGTGTGGTTCAGCACACCGTTTTCCAGCTCCAGCTTGTACTTGCCGCCGTCGCTGCCCAGGTCGATGTTAAACACCGCTTTGGCATTACCCGCTTTTTCACCGTTGATATGTACCGCCAGGAAATCGAAGAACATTTCAGGCGTCATCGCACGAACGGTATCCGGGCTTGCGGTATTCGGCGTCGGGCCTTTAACCACACCATTACGCAGCTCCTGAGCACCGGTCAGGTAGAAGTTACGCCATGGGCCAGATTCAGCCTGGTAACCCAGTTGTTCCAGTGCATCCGCTTCCAGGTTACGCGCATTCTGGTTATTGGGATCGGCGAACACCACTTTACTCACCACCTGAGCAACCCAACGGTAGTTACCCTGGTCAAAGTCGGTTTTCGCTTTCTGAAGAATCGCATCGGCACCGCCCATGTATTCAACAAATTTCTTAGCCGCTTCTTCCGGTGGTAATTCATCAAGTGTTGCCGGGTTGCCATCGTACCAGCCGAGATACAGCACATAGGTCGCTTTCACGTCATGGCTGATGGAGCCGTAATAGCCGCGGTTAGCCCAGGTCTTCGCCAGGTTGTCTGGCAGTTTGAAGTTGGCAGCAATTTCATCGCGTGTCAGGCCTTCGTTGGCCATACGCAGCGTCTGGTCGTTGATATAACGATACAGGTCACGCTGGCTTTTCAGCAGGCCAACCACGTTTTCGTTGCCCCATGTCGGCCAGTGGTGCTGAGCCATAATGATTTCGGCTTTGTCACCCCAACGCACAATGGCTTCGTTGATGTATTTCGACCAGGGTAGCGGTTCACGAATTTTCGCGCCGCGCAGGGAATAAGTATTGTGCAGAGTGTGAGTCACATCCTCTGCGGCTTCGATGAGTTTCTTCTCTTCGATATACCACAGCATTTCAGACGGGGCTTCTGAACCCGGTGCCAGCATGAAGTCATAAGTCAGACCATCAATGACTTCCTTCTGGCCATCTTTCTCGATGATGTTCGTTGGGGCAATCAGCGTCACGGTACCCGCTGATGTGGTGGTGCCCAGACCCGCGCCGACCTGGCCGGTGGCATCAGGTTTCAGGAGGTTGCCATACATATAGCTGGCACGGCGGCTCATGACATTGCCTGCCATAATATTCTCGGCGACAGCAGCTTCCATAAAGCCTGCTGGCGCATAAACTTTTACCTTCCCGGATTTCACATCCGCTTCATCTACCACACCACGTACACCGCCGTAGTGGTCAACATGGCTGTGAGTGTAAATGATGGCAACAACAGGTTTATTGCCGCGATTTTTGAAGTACAAATCCATGCCGACTTTTGCTGTTTCCGCTGAAACCAGCGGGTCAACGACGGTAATCCCCTCTTTACCCTCAATGATGGTCATGTTGGATAAATCGAGGTTTCGGATCTGGTAAACGCCCTCAGTCACTTCAAACAGACCGCTGATATTAATCAACTGAGACTGTCGCCAAAGGCTAGGGTTTACAGTGTCAGGGGATTTTTCCCCTTCTTTGATAAATGCATACTGCTGTGGGTTCCAGATAACATTTCCCTGCTCGCCTTTAATCACGTCCTGCGGTAAAGCGGCGATAAAGCCTTTGTGAGCATTCGTGAAATCGGTGTTATCGGAGAAAGGAAGCTGGTTATAAAGTGCATCGTTAGCCTGCTTTGTTGACGCGGTGGCACCTTTTGGTGCTTCCTGCGCGAACAAAGGTGTCAGAGCAGTGGAGGAGAGTAACCCTGCCAGTGCCAGACTTTTGACGATCAACGTAAGTCTCATCTGTACCCCTCATGTGAAAACCTTCTAACTACTCAGTCTTATCGAATAGTTTCTTCTGGAAATCATTCATTAATTCAAACAATTAAAATGGCCGCTGACCATTTTCATTTTTTAAATATAACCAAGGAGTTACATTTCGCCACTTATGGATACATAAAAAATTATTTTTGCGCGACTTGCCGCCCATATGTTTTTACATTAGCGATTAAACCTTGCAGCAAAAACTGTTTATACATTTTTGGAAGGGTTAGCAAACATTCAGTAATATCAATATAAGCATATGACTCTCTGGTCATTGCATCATACATACATTCCGTTTTTCGTTAAGTCATGGATCATCATTTAGCATAAAGATAATAGGGGGACTAATTTCAGTCACCCCAATTCAGGAAGGGAGATTTAAAACACCTTTGAGGAAAAGTCGTTTTTTACTTCACTTTCTATATAAGTATTCAGACCCCACCCGGCACGAGCCAGCTCTTTCATTTTTTCCAGATGGTCCGGTCCAGGGTGGCGGATATCGTAGAGATAGACGTGGTTATTCTTAAAACGGACTTTAATTGAGTTAGCATCAATCTGGAAGCTGACAACTTGTGAATCACCGCTTTTGTTGGCGTAATTTTCCATACCGCATCCTGTCCTGTTAGTTAAGCCTGATTTCTGGCGACCTTATCTATTAACCACATACTGCATTCTCATACAGGGTAATGGCTCACGGTTTACGTAACAGCCCCCAAAATTTCCTGTCACTGCGCACCTTCAAAAATCATCAGCCATGCATACTTCGGTGCAGGCCGAAGCATCATCTTCTTCCCGGTCATAAACTCGCTGAAAATTGACGACGGAGAACCGACATGATTGCAGTACTTTTTGAGGCAGACGCCGTGCCAGAAGCGCAGGAACGCTATCTTCAGCTTGCTGCCGAACTGAAACCACTATTGTGCGACACGCCGGGGTTTATCTCTATTGAGCGGTTCCAGAGTCTGAGTACACCGGGAAAAATCCTTTCATTGTCGTGGTGGAAGGATGAGGAGTCGGTGGCCGGATGGAAGCAGAATGTTATGCATAAGGCTGCGCAGAAAGAAGGTAAACAGGCTATTTTTTCGTTTTACAGAATACGTGTTGCCCGAGTATTACGCGATTACTCTTCGGATAAGGGAGCACATCAGCATGTATGATATTCACGTCATTCTCACTAACACCCCAGGCGCGCTTGCCTCACTTGGCCGTGTGCTGGGCAAAAACGGCGTTGGTCTTGAAGGTGGGGGTGTATTTTCGACATCAGAAGTCGGGCACGCACATTTTCTGGTGGAAGACGGTGAGAAAGCCCGCAAGGTACTGGTTGATGCAGGCTTTGACGTGAGAAATCTCTACCGCCCGGTGATAAGAAAATTACCTCAGGAACGCCCTGGTGAGCTGGGAGAAATAGCGGATACAATCGCCCGGAATGGTATTAACATTCTGGTACAGTACAGCGATCACAGTAACCGGCTCATTCTTCTGACGGATGACGATACCCGGGCCGCTGAAGTCACCCGAAAATGGGCAATACTCTCTGAATGAACTTTGTGAAACCTGAATACGATAGCCAGCCGGATGATTCTCTTGAAAAGTCCATGTCACTGGTTGCTTCCGCCATATCTGACCCGTCAAGGGTCAGTATTCTGTGTGCCCTGATGGATGGGCGCGCTTGGACGGCGACTGAACTCAGTGCAGTCGCGGGTATCGCCGCCTCCACAACGAGCGGGCATCTGGCCCGACTTCTCAGCAACGGGCTGGTGATTTGCCTGACTCAGGGTCGCCACAGATATTACAGCCTGGCGAGTCATCACATCGCCGGACTGCTGGAAAATCTGATGGGGGTTGCCATGAATGCCCACACTTCCCCAGCACCCAGCACGCCGCTACATCTTCGTTACGCACGAACGTGTTATGACCATCTGGCAGGCGAGGTGGCGGTAAAGATTTACACGTTTATGCTACAGGAAAAGTGGCTTGAGTCTGACGGTACGGCGCTGACGCCTGCGGGGAAATCCCATTTTCAGAACATGGGGGCGGTACTGAACCCGCATTCGCGGCGTAAATCTTGTTGCCCCTGTCTCGACTGGAGCCAAAGACGCTTTCATCTGGGAGGCGATGCAGGCTCGGCATTGTTGACGCTTTTGCTGCAAAAAGGATGGATCACCCGCACGCAGGGATATCGTGAAGTTAACGTGACCGAAAGTGGCAGAATAGCCATCAACCGCTTATTCAGTATGAATCTGACCTGATGTTGTATTGCCGCGGTAGTTGCGGGAACGGTAATGTGGCGAAAGGAAACTCAACCGGCAGTGAGTTTCCTTCAGGAATCTATTTTTTGGCCGCCATTATTTAGCCGAGAGTTCTCTGCGAACAATTTCCGCGCCAGCACTTAACGCACTCAACTTGCCTCTTGCGACCCGGCGAGATAACGGCGTCATGCCGCAGTTAGTACTTGGATAGAGCTTGTCGGCATCGACAAACTGCAACGCTTTTCGCAGCGTATTCGCGACTTCTTCTGGTGTCTCAATGGTATTGGTTGCCACATCAATGGCTCCGACCATCACTTTTTTACCCCGGATAAGTTCAATGAGATCCATTGGAACTCGGGAGTTTTGACATTCCAGGGAAATGATATCGATATTAGAGGCCTGCAATTTTGGGAAAAATTCCTCATATTGCCGCCATTCTGAGCCCAGCGTCTTTTTCCAGTCGGTATTGGCTTTGATGCCATAGCCATAGCAAATATGCACCGCCGTTTCACATTTCAGCCCTTCAACCGCTCTTTCTAAAGCGGCAATTCCCCAGTCATTCACCTCATCAAAAAACACATTAAATGCCGGTTCATCAAACTGGATAATATCGACCCCCGCAGCCTCTAATTCTCTGGCTTCTTGATTAAGAATTGTGGCAAATTCCCAGGCGAGTTTTTCACGACTTTTATAATGGCTATCATAAAGCGTATCGATCATGGTCATCGGACCTGGTAGCGCCCATTTAATGGGTTGGCTGGTTTGCTGGCGTAAGAACTTGGCATCTTCAACAAAAACAGGCTTCTGGCGGGACACAGGGCCAACAACCGTAGGAACGCTGGCATCGTAGCGATTGCGAATTTTCACAATCTCACGTTTCTCAAAATCAACGCCACTCAGGTGCTCAATAAAGGTTGTGACAAAATGCTGGCGCGTTTGCTCTCCGTCGCTGACGATATCAATACCTGCATGCAGTTGATCTTGCAGGCACAAACGTAAAGCATCTTGTTTGCCGTCAATTAATTCATCGCCCTGTAATTTCCACGGTGACCAAAGTGTCTCAGGTTGTGCAAGCCAGGAAGGTTTCGGTAAACTGCCCGCAGTCGACGTCGGTAATAATATTTTCATAATAGATAACCTTATATTTTTGATAATCAAAGAACGTAGTTAGCGGACCATTGCTCAAGGAGAGTTCGGTATGGTTTGATGAAGTTCTCTTCTGTAAACCTGCCCTGTTCAATCGCTAAATGGCTGCGTTCTTCTCGATCATAAACAATTTGAGTTAATGAATAATCCTGTTGATTCAAGCTAGGTTGATACTCTTTTCCTGCTACAGAATGAGCATTATAAATTTCAGGACGATAAATCTTTTGAAAGGTTTCCATCGTACTAATGGTACCCGTCAGTTCAAGATCCGTGTAATCGCCAGTTAAATCACCCACAAAATAGAAAGCCAGCGGCGCAACACTATTTGGCGGCATAAAATAGCGTGCCTGTAAGCCCATTTTATTAAAATAGTGGTCGGTCATGGAGGGTTCATTTTGTTGGTACTCAACACCCAATACAGGATGCTGATTTTCAGTGCGGTGGTAAGTGTTTTTACTGGACACGCTTAAACATATAACCGGTGGTTTCTTAAAGCGCTCTGTGTAAGCATTTGAGTTAATGAAGCATTTGAATATGTTGCCATGCAAATCACCAAAATTATCTGGCGTGCTAAACGCGGCACTATTCTTGTTATGCTCTAACAGCAATACGCTAAAATCGTAATCTCGTACATAAGAGGAGAAGTTATTCCCTACAATGCCTTCAATGCGCGCGTTAGTTTTTTGATCGACAATATTTGTTTTCAATATTTCAATCACCGGGAAGGTGTCGCCCTTGCCTTCAACATCCATCTCAACAGAAATGATTTCAAGTTCGACGCAATAACGGTCCCCTGCAGGGTTATCGGAATGTGCGAGAGAATTGAAACGATCATCAATCATCTTTAAGGTATTGCGCAAATTCTGCTGGCGCTGACTTCCTCTGGCTAAATTAGCGAAGTTAGTCGTAATGCGTGTATTTTCAGATGGATTGTAATTCTCATCGAAAGAAAGGCTTTTAATAGTAAAGGTAAATTCTTTATTCATCGCGATGGTTTCCTGATTTCTGATAAAACCTGAATTTATTTTTGCTTTTTCAGCATGACTGCATTTTATTTTAAGGTTTTTATTCAGAAGCTTTCATATTGTCTATAACTCAGTGCAGTAGGTTATTTATGACAGAGTCATGAGTTGAGTAAAAGTGATTAAATTTCAGTGAACATGAATGATTTTCATGTTCTATCGGTGCCTGCCACACAGGTACGGAGCAAAGGTGACATCTACATGGGTAAGCGATTTTCCTGAATCAGGCGCTGAGGGGAGAATATGTGATGCTGGAAGAGCGTGCCGACGGGCTTGATGCGATAATATTTAACAGGATGAGACTTTGCTTGCTACGACAGACGTAAGCAAAGTCTCATCCGGATAGATTAGATGGAATGTGTTACCTGTGTGGCCGGTCTGATCTGTAACCTATGTGACCGGTCATACATTAGCGATATCCGCCACAAAAATCACATCGAGATACAGGTCCCCGCTTTGCCCGCAAGGATCTCATCAATCTGATGTAACGCCCCAATGTAAGCGGGTTTACCCAGTCTACGAACAAAATCGCTGACCGCAGCCACTTTTGGCCCCATCGAACCATCAGATTTGGCAAACGGTGCCAGCTCATCCGGTGTGGCGTGGCGAATGGCGCACTGCTCTGGCGTGCCCCAGTGCTGATAAACCGCATCAGCATCGGTCAGAATCACCAACCCATCGGCACCAATTTGCTGAGCTAACAACGCGGCGGACAAGTCTTTATCAATGACCGCGTCCACACCCTGAGCACCCGCTTCGCCTTCCACCATCGCTACACCGCCACCACCGCTACAAATCACGATGTGATTATTTTGCAGCAGGAGTTCAATGGCCTCGCTGTCGACGATTTTTATTGGTGCGGGCGATGGAACAACACGGCGCAAATAACGGCCATCGGCTTTCATCACCCAGCCATACTGGCTTTCGAGCTGAGCCTGCTGTGCGGGGTCATACACCGGGCCAATAAACTTCTCAGGACTTTCAAACGCCGGATCATTACGGTCCACCATCATGCGTGTTAGTACCGTGGTCACGGGTGGTGAGTCCGCTTTTTGAGCCAGCCGTTGTGCCAGCATATAGCCAATCATCCCCTGGCTTTCTGCTACCAGCACATCTAGCGGATACGGTGCCACTTCCTGATAAGCCATATTTTGTAACGCCAGTAGACCCACTTGAGGGCCATTGCCATGCACTAACGCCAGGCGATACTTTTTGGCTAATTGCCCGAGTGTGGCAGCCACTTTATCAATGTTACGGTACTGATTATCGACCGTCAGCGCTTCCCCGCGCTGCAGCAATGCGTTGCCGCCAAGGGCGACGACCAGAGTTTTCATAACGAATCCTTTTATAATAATCGGATAGCCTGTTGCCCCAACCAGAACCCCAGTAACGTATCCGCACCGGAGGTATGGCCAAGGGACAAAAGTTTTTCCAGCGCAATCTGTTGGCGCTCGTTGTTGATCAGGGCGTAAGCAAAATGTAGTAGCGGCGAGGAGAAAATGCCCCGGGCGGCGTACTCTAAATAGGCCACGCTAACCGTGGTGGTGGCGGCGCGCAGACTGCCGGAGGCCGCAAAAAAATGATCATCCGTCTGCCTGCCGTTGAGCCTTGCAGCCAGTAACATTCCCACCAGCAAATCATCATGAGTGGGCGTTAGCCCCGGCCCTTTTCCCAAATGACCCGACCAGTCCACTTTTCGCCCGCGAAGCGATTGACGAAACAACCGCGACAACTTGAGTAACTGCTTATCTAACGGTTGGGAAATTGCCGCATACAGCGGCCCGTAAAGTCCCGTTTCCTCGCCTCGATTGAGATATTCAGGCGCAAGCTGTCGGGGGCTGTTTGTTAGCGGCAAGCGCAATGAATAGCGTCTTTGCGGCGCGTGAACTTGCAATTTGCCAAACATAAGGCCATAAGGATTGACTTCCACCGTACAGCCTGAGAGCAATTTTTCCCGTAAACGGTCAAAATCCTGGTGGCGCAAAATCCAGCTCATCGGGCTGATGCCGTTTCCTGCTCGCTGCAAGGTCAACAAATTCCCTGACTGCCCTGCCAGATTGATGGCGCGGGTATAAACCCCCGCCACCTGCCAGTTATCAAGGTGATATGGAGCATGCAGACTACTGGCTTGTACGTTAATCATCGTCGTTTCAGGCAACGTTCATCGCAGCGGCCAGTGCTTCTAGCGCCTGCTCAAAACAGGCCAGTGGTGCACGTACCGTACCCGCACCGATTTGCCCAACCCCCGCTTCTTTATGAGCGATGCCGGTATTAATCAGCGGTGTAATCCCAGTTTCGACGATGCGGCGAATATCCAGACCTAGACACGCGCCCTGGAAATCCCAACCTGGAATAGTGAGCTGCATATTGCGTTCGAGGAAAATCTCCGCCATCTCTTCAGAAACGGTTTGCGCGGCGTCCATTCCACCAGCGCCGACAAAGCGCGTCACGCCCGGTGCGGCAATCATGGCTGCACCACCAATGCCGAAGGTTTCGGTAATGGCGCTATCGCCCATATCCGGGTTGGCCTGCTCCTGGGAATAACCGGTGAAGAACAACCCCTGAGGCGTATTGACGGGAGCCGTGAACCAGCGGTCGCCCAGCCCGCTGACGCGGATGCCAAACTCATGCCCGTTGCGCGTCATCGCCGTCACAATGCTGCCCGCTTTTATTTCCGCACCCGCATCCATTGCAGCTTTGCAATACGCCATCGCCAGGTTGAGGAAGAACTGGTCGGTAACGCTCAAGAAATCCATCACTTGCGCAAGCTCGGCTTTATCGTGATTCAGGCGAATAATGTGCGGCGCCAGCGTGCGCATCAGCAGAGCTGAAGTGGCGATATTACGCTGGTGAAACTCATCGCCCATCGTGATGCCCTGCGCCATCATGGCGGTCAGGTCAATTCCTCGTTCCATGTGCGAAAGTGCGGCGCTCAATACCGGAGCCAGCACATCACGCATCCAGCGATGGCGCGCCTGCACATCTTCACCGTAAGCGCCAAAACGCATCACTTTACCGATACCTTCGTTGAGGTTGCAGTAGGCACGGTTGCCGTCAGTGATATTTTCCACCACCAGCATCGGCATGTGCGCCGAGGTGATCCCGCCCATCGGGCCAACGGCATTAACGTGGTGGCAAGGCACAAAAGTAACATCTCCACCCGCCAGTAATTGCAGCGCCTGCGCCTCATCTTTCGCCCAGCCTTCGAACAGACATGCACCAATGCAGGCACCTTTCATCGGACCAGTCATGTTTTCCCAAGCCATTGGCGGGCCTGCATGCAATAACGTCATTCCACGGCTTAACACGCTAATCAGCGAACCCGCAGGTTTGACATCCAGCCAGTGCGGACGGGCTTTGCGAATACGTTCAATCACTGCGGTGTTGGCTTGCGCCACAGATGTAGTCATATCAACCTCTTACTGTAAACGAGCTAATAAACAGGCCAGATGGGGATTGCCACCGGCAACTGGCGCCCACTGAAAATGCACCACCGGCGTAACGGTAGCTTGTAAATCCACAGCAAAACTGCGTAATCCGGCGTTGATCACCGCCACGCCATCCAGCAGCGAAGGTGCGGATTCAGCGATGGAAACAGGTGCGCACTGGATTAGTAAACTGGCCAACAACGTGGCTTGCGGCAGGGTGTCCATCACCACAACGCCCGCCTCACGCAAAATCGCGCGTTGTTTCAAACGGCATTGCGGGTCTTGTTCGGTCCCGGTGACGGTGGCGATAATGGATAAAGGCGTGGTGCGTTTGGCTTTGAGCGTAGAAATAGCCTCGGCCAGAGTGCCAGCAGGATCTTCTTGTGCGCCGTAACCAATCACTACGTCGAGCAGCAACACGCTGACCTGCGGCTGGTTTGCCAGATCTTTAATCATTTGATTACGCGTGGAAGGGTCAATCAT
This sequence comes from Buttiauxella brennerae ATCC 51605, assembly GCF_001654925.1. Lineage (GTDB taxonomy): Bacteria > Pseudomonadota > Gammaproteobacteria > Enterobacterales > Enterobacteriaceae > Buttiauxella > Buttiauxella brennerae. The sequence continues at coordinate 249,598 of NZ_LXER01000006.1, read as the reverse complement.
TGGATGCGGCTTACCAACGGTATAAAAATCATCACCCAGATCGATAACGCGATGGCCGTCTGCATCCAGCATGGTGCCATGATGATGGGTATCGTCCGCTTCAACACCAAGTTGTTCTGCCAGTAACATGGCGGTTTCCGCCGCCAGCGTACCACCAGTAAACAGACCACTGATTTTGCCGCCAACCACGTTTGGAGAAAGTGAGCGCTCACGTTCAACATTGGCAAGCAGGCAGGCTATTCGCGCAGCTTCATCGATAGTGTCGGCAAACCAGATATTACCGTCGCGCCTAATTGCTGATTTATGACCAAGGAACAAGGCCACTACCGGTTTGCTTTGCGCTTGCATCGCGGCGATCACTTTAGTACGCACCCCTTCGGCTGGAGGTTTTGAGACAAACGCCAATACCTGACTTTGTGCATCAGCACTGAGCATCTCTAATGCAGTTAATGCACTAATTCCGCCAACCTGAGCCGATAAATCACGCCCGCCAAGACCTAAAGCATGGGTGATACCTTCACCGCCCAATGCGATTTGCGAAATCAGTTCCTGAATCCCGGTACCGGATGCGCCAATCACACCGATATTGCCCAGTGGCATCACGTTGGCAAATGCGAGCGGAGTGCCTGCCACAATCGTGGTGCCGCAGTCCGGCCCCATCACAATCAGGCCTTTTTCACGGGCTTTGGTTTTCAGGGCAATTTCATCTTCAAGCGTGACGTTATCGGAGAAAATCATCACGTTCTTGTCACTGTCCAGCACCTGGTTTGCGAGCTGTGCCGCATACTCCCCGGCAATGGAAATTAGCGCCAGGTTAGCGTTTGGCAGCTTCTGGCAGGCACTTTCCCAACGCCTTGCCTGCACCAGTTTTTGCCCATTGCCACCCGCCTGCCCGACGCCTTCAAGCGCTGCGTCAAGTTGCTGGCAAATGAGTTGCACAATCGCGGCATCTTCATTCTCACTGCGAATGGCCACACAAATATCGTTAGGCGTTGCCCCGGCAAAATCTGTATGCCAGAAGCCTGTGTTTTCGAGCAGCGTCTTATTAGCAGGCGTGCCCATCATTACCGAAACATCATCGACACCTTCGGTTTCGCTCAGCTTACGAGATATAAGCATTAAGCTGACCGAGTCCTGAAAACATCCTTTCTTAATAAAGGCGTGAATCATTGATAATTCCTCATCACCGAAAAGCCTGTTGAATGGCCTGCAGGTTATTTCTTCAACCCTTTAATTAAGGTGACAAATATCACAACAAATTTATTAGCAAACTTATTCAAACAGTGGCGCAGGGATTATTTAATATTTCACTAAAAAGCCATTAATAGAAATTAGTTACAGAAAACACCGCTATCATCAAATTAATTCTAACAATAGAAATATACCCATGCAGATCACAATTTTTATCAAGCCAACAGGTATGTTATCCGCAAAATAAAGCTCTATCCGTAACAGAAGGAAGGCAGATGAAAATCAGTCGGGAAACACTCCAGCAGTTAATTACAACCAAATTATCTGTGGCTGGGCTCAAGGAAGAACATGCAGCGACCGTAGCCGAAGTGCTGGTTTATGCCGATGCTCGCGGGATTCATTCTCATGGAGCAGTGCGTGTGGAATATTATGCGCAGCGCATTTCGCAGGGCGGCACAAACTGCAATCCAGACATACGATTTGAACAAACTGGCCCTTGTTCCGCTCTTTTGCATGGGGATAACGGCGCAGGCCAGGTGATGGCCAAACTCGGTATGGAACACGCGATTAAGATGGCACAGGAAAATGGTGTCGCGGTCGTGGGGATCCGCAGCATGGGCCATAGCGGTGCGCTTTCGTACTTTGTGCAACAAGCTGCAAAAGCAGGCATGGTAGGCGTTTCGGTTTGCCAGTCCGACCCGATGGTGGTGCCATTTGGGGGTGCAGAAATCTATTACGGAACCAACCCATTAGCCTTTGCCGCTCCGGGTGAAAATGGCGACATCGTCACCTTTGATATGGCGACCACAGTGCAGGCATGGGGAAAAATTCTCGATGCGCGGGCGCGCAATACACCAATTCCAGATAGCTGGGCGGTAGATAAAAATGGTCAGCCGACCACGGATCCTTTCGCGGTTCATGCGTTGCTACCCGCCGCCGGGCCGAAAGGCTACGGGCTGATGATGATGATTGATGTGCTGTCCGGCATTTTGCTCGGCTTGCCGTTTGGCAAACAGGTGAGCTCAATGTACGACGATTTAAGTGCTGGCCGCAATCTTGGTCAATTACATATCGTTATCAACCCAGACTATTTTGGCGGCAGTGATTATTTCCGCAACGCCATTAGCCAGACGATGCAGCAATTAAATGCTATTAATCCCGCACCTGGTTTTTCTCAAGTTTATTATCCTGGGCAGAATCTGGATATTTATGAGAAAACTACCGAGCGCGAGGGAGTCGAAATCGTCGATGATATTTATGACTATTTAGTTTCCGATGCGTTATATACCCGCTCTTATGAAACTAAAAATCCTTTCGCGCAATAATTAAGGATATTCATCATGTATTCTTTTCAATCTGATATCGAAGAAACCTTACCCTGGCTTTCTTCATTCGGTGCCGCGCCTGATGGTGGATTAACGCGTTTACTGTATTCACAACAATGGCTGGAAACGCAGCGGCAGTTTAAAACGCGGATGCAACAAGATGGCCTCGAGACTCGCTTTGACAAAGTCGGCAATTTATATGGCCGCGTGACAGGCAAGCGTTATCCCAATGAGGTTGTTCTGAGTGGCTCGCATATTGATTCCGTGGTTAACGGCGGCAATCTCGACGGGCAATTCGGCGCACTAGCGGCATGGCTTGCGATTCGCTGGCTGAATAAAACTTACGGTGCACCATTGCGTACGCTAGAAATGGTGGCACTAGCTGAAGAAGAAGGCAGCCGTTTTCCTTATGTTTTCTGGGGCAGTAAAAATATCTTCGGCCAGGCTGACCCTGAAGATGTGCGCCACATTTCAGACGCCAAAGGTATTGCTTTCGCCCAGGCGATGAATGAATGCGGCTTCACCCTCGCCGCCGCCCCGCTAAAACCACGGACTGATATCAAAACCTTTGTGGAATTGCATATTGAGCAAGGGCGTATTCTCGAAACTCATCAGCAAGAGATTGGTGTGGTTACCGCGATTGTCGGTCAGCGTCGCTACACCGTGATGTTGAGCGGTGAGTCAAACCACGCGGGCAGCACGCCGATGAGTTATCGCCGCGACACGGTTCACGCGTTCAGCCGCATCTGCTGCGAGAGCATTGCCAAAGCGCGAGCGATGGGCGACCCGCTGGTGCTGACCTTCGGCAAAGTGGAACCGCAGCCCAATACCGTGAACGTAGTGCCGGGAAAAACCTGTTTCACCATTGATTGCCGCCATACCGATGCCGCCCTGCTCAAAGCCTTTACCACGGAAATTGAGGCCGATATGCGCCGTATTTGTGATGAGATGAATATCGGTATTGATATTGATTTGTGGATGGACGAAGCCCCGGTGCCAATGGATACGTATTTGGTGGATAAACTGGAAACTATTTGCCAGTCCGAAAAGCTGAATTATCGCCTGATGCACAGCGGAGCCGGGCACGATTCACAAATTTTCGCCCCACAGGTACCGACCTGTTTAATTTTCATGCCGAGCATTGGTGGTATTAGCCATAACCCCGCAGAAGCAACACATATAAAAGATCTGGCCGCAGGGGTGAAAACCCTGGCGTTAATGCTTTACGAACTGGCTTATAAAGAATAAGGAAGAAAAAGAAATGGGTTATCTTAATAACAACACGGGTTACATCAGTGATTTACTGGCTTCGCGATCCATTATTAAACGTGGCAACTATGCGTTAATTACGCCCGACGGTTTGGTGAAAAATATTATTCCCGGTTTTGAAAACTGCGACGTAACCATTTTATCAACGCCTAAACTGGGTGCGACATTCGTCGATTACCTGGTGACGCTACATCAGGATGGCGGGAATAATATCGGCTTTGGAGGCGACGGCGTTGAAACCTTTGTTTATGTTATCGACGGCGCGATCAAAGCCCGCGCTGGCGAACAGAGTTTCACGCTGACGCAAGGGGGTTATTTGTATTGCCCGGCAGATACCGTGATGACCTTTGTTAATAATCACACGCAGGACAGTCGCCTGTTTTTATATAAACGCCGCTATATCCCAACCGCAGGGCATCAGGCTCATGTCGTCAGCGGGAATGTGAATCAGCTTGAGCGTATTGAATATGAAGGTATGAGCGATGTGATTTTGCAGGATCTGCTGCCAAAAGATCTCGGCTTCGATATGAACATGCACATTCTGTCATTTGCTCCGGGCGCATCTCACGGTTATATCGAAACTCACGTTCAGGAACACGGTGCTTATATTCTCAGCGGCCAAGGTGTATATAACCTCGATAACGAATGGATCCCGGTCAAACAAGGCGATTATATTTTCATGGGCGCTTATTCATTGCAGGCGGGTTACGGCGTCGGGCGCGGTGAAGCATTTAGCTATATCTATTCAAAAGACTGTAACCGCGATGTAGAGATTTAAGGTTTTTGTCGGATTTGAATGGCGGATGACGCTGCGCTTATCCGACCTACGAAAAACTGATTTTATATGATTTTTCTTAGCTTGTCGGTTTGGCCACGGATAATACCGTGGCCTTTTTTTATGCCGGAATTGCCTGCCCCAACTTCATCGCCTGAGCGATATTCCGTGCGCAATGTTGCAGGTTAATCTCCCCCTGCAATAACACGGTGGCAAGCGGAGCAAGGCGCGGGAGGATGCTGAAGACGGCGTCGATACCATGCTGGTGCACCACTTCTACACCTTCCCCAAGTACACCGGCCATGCCGATAACGGGTACACCGATGCGTTGAGCCACTCGCGCAACCCCGATTGGCGCCTTGCCGCCGACGGTCTGGCTGTCGATGCGCCCTTCGCCGGTGATCACCAAATCAGCACCTTCAAGTACCTGTTCAAGATTGACGGCATGCATGATGATGTCGATGCCCGGTTTCAGTTGGCCGCCGAGGAAAATCTCTGCAGCAACGCCCATGCCCCCAGCCGCACCACCGCCGACAATCGCGTTAATGTCGCAGCCGGTTTGCGCGCCCAGAATAGCAGCAAGTTTTGCCAGGCCATTATCAAGCTGGATGACCATTTCCGGCGTCGCCCCTTTTTGTGGGCCGAAGACCGCAGACGCCCCTCGCGGCCCGGTGAGTGGGTTATCCACGTCGCAGGCGATTTCAAAGTGGCACTCTTTAACTCGTGGGTCGATTTGCTGTTGGTCGATGTGGGAAAGTGAATTCAACGCGCCACCACCCGCAGCCAGTTCGTTGCCATCGGCATCGTAAAAATGCACGCCTAACGCCTGCGCCATGCCGATACCGCCGTCAACCGTCGCGCTGCCGCCGATGCCGAGAATAATGTGGCGGATACCCGTATCAAGCGCGTGTTTGATAAGCTCCCCGGTGCCGAAACTGGTGGCCGACATCGGGTTACGCAATTCGGGTTCTACCAACATTAACCCACTGGCCGCCGCCATCTCAATCACTGCCGTGCGCCCGTCCCCGGTGACGCCATAGAATGCCTTAACGGGTTGGCTCATTGGCCCGGTCACGGTCAGCGTCACAAGTTTGCCGCGAGTGGCTGCAATCATCGCTTCTACCGTCCCTTCCCCGCCGTCGGCGATGGGCAGGCAGACATATTGCGCATCAGGGAATATCTCTTCAAAACCCTTTTTAATTGCCTGCGCCGTGCGTTCCGCGCTCAGGCTCTCTTTAAATGAATCCGGTGCAATCACAATTTTCATTATTTATTCCTTAACAATGTGGGGCGTTATTTCACGCGATCCCAGGGGAAGAGGTTTTCCAGCGCCACAGCAAGCAGCACGCCCATCAACAGGCCGTTGCTGAGTAACGGGCGCACCAATAGCGGAAGCTGCTGCAAATAAGCGCCCGGAACGCCCATCAAAAACACGCCGCAGAACAGCGGAATAGCGATGCGATAAATGTTGCGCGAGTTAAGCGCGGTCAGGTTCACAAACAGAAGCGACGACCACAGCAGCGGCAAATAAGCCACCAACATCACGGCGCTGCTGATGGTCAAAGGAATGGCGCAGAAAAAACGCGTCAACGGAGGAAAAATACCAATCAACAGAAACAACAGGCTTCCGATGACAAACGCCCGACGTGTGGCATCCTGGGTTTGGGTTATCAGGCCAATGGAGGAAACGAACGGCGAAAAAGGGATCACCCCTAGCGGCGCGCCGACAACGGTGACGGAGCCGGAGATAATAAAACTGCGTCGATAAAGGGCATGTGAGGCAGGCGTGTTGCCATAAAACGTGTCGCTTGCGCGAATCGCACCGAAGGTATTGGAAATATTCACCAGACCCGTGAGCACGGCGGTAATGACAATACCAGGTTTGATATCCAGCGAATGACCCAGCGGGAACCATTGCCAGCTCGGGTTTTGCTCCAGCGAATGTGGGGAGCCAAACCAGCAAACGTAGAGTATCCAGCCCAACACGGTGCCGAGCAAAACGGCAAACTTCCCAATACGTTGGGGAAGAATAACGATGAACGCGACGATAAAAATGACCACCGCAACGGCCAGTGAGAATGCAGCGCCGTTAAGCTCAACAGGCCCGCTCACTGCTCCAAACGGTAATCCAAGCATGCCTTTAAAGAAGATGGTGGTGAGCTGCGCGCCGAGTAAAAACATAAATACAATCATCACTGCCGGGCGAAACAACCTGGCAAGCCACGGTCCAAGCCCGCTAAAACCAATCACCATCGTCAGAACGCCCGCCAGCGCAATCCCCAACGCGAGACTACCGCCAATTGAGGCAAGCGAGGTTCCCTGTGCAGATTCTGCAAGCGTGAGGGTTAAAATCGTCCCCCACCACAGGCCACCCGGTCCTTCCATCAATGCACGACGATGGCCAAAAAAAGCCTGAAGCAGACAAGCCAGCGCGGTGGTCAAAAACGAATATTGCGTCAGCACAAATGTCGTGGCGGGAGTGAGATGAAACGCGGATTGCAGCGTCGGTGGGATCACCACCGTATTGCAGAAGATAAAAAAGAACCATTGAAAACCAGACAGCCAGGTGTCCCGGCTAAGACGTACAGCACTCATAATCTCACCCTACAAAACGGAAAAAAGGCTGCCCCCGTATTCACGAGCGCAGCCGCAGGATAAAAATTACTGCTGGTGTTTCAGAATGAACTGGCCGATTGGTTTAGCACCAAAGCCGCTTTCGATGTCGTAAATCACCTCACCACGCAGAATGGTTTTCAGGATACGAGCACCGATAGTACGCCCCACGTATGGGCTGACTTTGTGGCGATATTCCAGATCTTCGTTTTTCAGCACATAAGAAGAGTTAGGCTGGATAAAGACCAGATCCGCATCTTTACCTGGCGCGATATGTCCTTTGTGTTTCAGACCAAAAATATCCGCCGCGTTGCCAGACATCAGCTTGCCGAACATAGGCAGTGACATGCCACGCTTTTGCACCGCTTCATCAAACATCACATCCATACAGCTTTGCAGGCCAGCAATACCGCCCCACGCCTGCATTATATTGCCGGCCTTCATATCTGGCGGGCATGGAGAGTGGTCCGAAACCAGACAATCGATTTCACCGTTGAACAGCTTTTCCCACATCCCTTTCTGGTTTTCGGCATCGCGGATTGGTGGTGAGCATTTTGCCAGGGTGCCGATTTCTTCAAACTGATCGGTATCGAGCACGAAGTAATGCGGGCAGGATTCGCAGGTGACGTCCTGGCCTTCCTGACGTGCGCGAGTCACTTCAGCCACGCCTTCCGGGCTGCTGACGTGGCAAACGTGCAGGCGGCAACCGGCAACTTTTGCCAGGTACAAAATACGGCGAATGGCTTCGACTTCGGTGAAGACCGGACGTGAGGCCACATAGTCATGTGCCGTCACACGGCCTTCGCGTTTCGCTTCATCACCCAGTTCGTCACAAATCAGCGCGTTTTCGCAGTGCACTAACACTGGCTGACCCAATTTTCCGAGCTTCTGAGCGCCTTTAAAGAACTGGAAGTCGTTCACGTCGCGGAAGTCGTTGTCGATACCACGATCGCCACAGGTAGCGACGAAGCATTTGAAGCCCACCACGCCGACTTCGTCCAATTCATGCAGACGGTCGATGTTGTAAGAAACAAGACCGCCGAGCTGCGCGGCATCAATGGTCAATTTGCCTGCGGCGGCATCGAATTTCATTTCAATGCTGGCGCGGTCAACCGTAGCAGGGAGCTGGTTGAGCGGCATTTCGATCATCGTGGTGATGCCGCCTTTAGCCGCAGCACGTGTGCCAGTGGCGTAGCCTTCCCAATGGCTGCGGCCTGGCTCGGAAATGTGGGTGTGAGCATCGACCATGCCAGGTGCAACTATCAGACCGGTAGCATCCATCACCTTCGCTGCGCCGTTCAGACCATTCCCGATGGCGGCTATTTTGCCGTCTTTAACTGCAATATCGGTCACTAATGCTTCGTTGTCTAAAATGACGGTGCCGTTTTTAATAATCAGATCGTAAGACATAACTTCTCCTTGTAAGGGTACGTATTTTTATTAAGTACAGGGGTAAGACGTTATATTTATATCAAGCAGCTTTATGCTCGGTAGAGACTCCTGGTGCATCGCGTTTTTTAAGCAGAACATATAAAACGAATGCGGTAATCACACCAACAAACCATGACACACGCGACAGCGGCTCAAGTAGCGGAATAAATTTCCCGCCTAACGAAAGCACAACCGCAATTAAAGTGACAGAGAACGCCGTGACGTTAAAACCGTTATCGTAAAACTTATAATCACCGGCTTTGGTATATAAAGTATCCAGGTCAATTTGCGAACGCATCACAATAAAGTAATGTGCCATCATCACGCCGATGACCGGCCCTAACATTCCACCGATGATATCGAGGAATAAATAGATGCTGCTTTGGTTTTCCATTAATTTCCATGGGCAAATCAGCAGGCTGATAATACTGGCAATGAGCACACCGTTTTTATAAGTCAGTTTGGTCGGAGCAATGGCCGCAATCTGGTATCCCGCAGGGATGATATTACCCGTGGCATTGGTTGAAATCGTGGTCATCAGAATCACTAACACCGCGAAGAATGAAGCAAACAGGCTGTCCCACTTCTGCACGATATCCAGCACGTTCCACGTGTCTACGCCGTAGTGAATACTGGCCCCAGCGATAATACACACACCTGCCACCGCAAACAGAATGTAGGCCACCAATAACCCTAAAGTTTGCCCTAGTGCCTGCTGACGGAAGCTTTGCGCATTCTGGGTAAAGTCAGAGGCACTGACTGCCGGGGCCGCCCAGACCGCCACTACGGCGTTAATCACCACCAGGAACAGGAAGCCACTATTTTCTGCTTTCTGAACACCTGCCGGGACGTAGTCCAGAATAGGTTGAATCCCCACCAGGGAAATAGCCCAGATAGCCATGCCGCCGAAGACGATGTAAATACAAGGGTTGAGAACCGCAGTGAATTTATTGAGCACTCCACCACCACCAAAACCAATGGCGACGTTGATTGCCCAGAAGAACAGGAAGGCAATCAGGCCCGGCAAATTAAGACCCAGGATATTGAAATCGCCGCCGAGGGAGAGGAAGCCTGGCCAGATTTTGCCAATCAGAATTAAGAAGGCGAGCGAACCGGCATAGCATTGCAGGCCGAACCACATAATAGCTGCAATCCCACCACGTAAAATGCCGGGGAATAGTGAACCGCGCACGCCATAGGAAGCACGTAAAATCATGGCAAACGGCACGCCGTATTTGGTTCCTGCCGCACCGTTCATTACCATGACAAAAGCAATAAAAAACGCGCTCAGAATAATTGCCAACATAATACTTAATGTGGACAACCCTAATATAAAGAAGCCGCCGACCATGACATAATTTGGAACATTATGAACTGACCCCATCCATAGGGTAAAATAGTTAAATGCTTTCCAGGTTTGTTTCTCTTTTTCTTTTGGAAGAAGATCGTCGCTATAGCCCCTGGCCCGATAAAACTCTCTTTGCTGCTGTTCCTGTCTTTCCATATATCCCTCTACTAATCACGTAATAACAACGCTATGGGCTTAGCTTTTCGGAAACACAAATAAAACAAAAAGAAAAAGTTAACTCTATTAGCACTGCGCCTCTTTGTGCGCAGTGCTTTTATTTCAATAATCAGGAAATTTTGTGATTCGCCATTAATTCCAACGACTGAATTAATGCAGAATGGTCTAGCTGGCTACCGCCATTCGCCGCACAGGTATTAAATAACTCCTGGCAGGTGGCTGTATTTGGCAATGTAATCGCCAGGGCTTTGGCACTTTGTAGCGCCAGATTTAAATCTTTCTGGTGTAGGGCAATTTTAAAACCAGGCGCAAACGTCCGTTTGATCATGCGCTCACCGTGAACTTCGAGAATACGTGAAGACGCAAATCCACCCATTAATGCCTGGCGAACGCGTGCAGGGTCAGCTCCGGCTTTAGAGGCAAACAATAAGGCTTCAGAAACCGCTTCAATGTTTAACGCCACAATAATCTGGTTTGCCACTTTGCAGGTTTGACCGTCGCCATTCCCACCCACCAACGTAATGTTTTTGCCCATCACTTCAAACAACGGCTGCACACGTTCAAACACTTCTGGATTGCCACCCACCATGATTGAAAGCGTGCCTTCTTTAGCTCCCACCTCGCCGCCGGAAACCGGTGCATCAAGGTATTCGCCGCCGCGTTCAATCACCTTTTGAGCAAAGCGTTTGGTTTCGATAGGCGAAATTGAACTCATATCAACAATGGTTTTGCCCTTCAGTGAAGCCTGCGCACAACCTTCAGGCCCAAACAGCACCTCTTCGACCTGCGGTGTATCTGGCACCATGATAAAGATGATGTCTGATTTTTCTGTTACGTTGCGCGCCGTTTCGCAGTTTTCAGCCCCTAATGAATAGAGTTTGTCTGAGACAGGGCCGATCGTGCAGACACGAAGCTTATGCCCCCCCTGCGCCAGGCGCTGTGCCATCGGCGTGCCCATAATACCCAGACCAATAAAACCAAGATTCATTGTTTCATTCCTTACAGGTTATTTCAGGCAATAAGTGTCCCTGCCACAAAAGTGGGCATATTTTTATTGCCTGTTTATTTAATTAGGATTAACGGTACTGATTAATCCAGGACATCCCTTCTTCGGTGGTGGTTTTCGGTTTATATTCACAACCCACCCAACCGTCATAATCTAATTTATTAATTAGCGAGAAGAGATAATCATAATTAATTTCACCGGTTCCTGGCTCACCACGCCCAGGATTATCTGCTAACTGGATATGGCCAATTCTGGCTAATTTCCCCGTTAACGTATTGGCTAATTCTCCTTCCATCCGTTGCATATGATAAATGTCATATTGCACACGGATGTTGTCGCAGCCAATTTCATCAATCAGGTCGATAGCCTGCTGGGTGCCAGTGAGGTAAAAGCCGGGCATATCGAAATGATTGAGCGGTTCAATCACCAACAGAATGCCTTCTTTTGCCAGTTCGCTCCCCGCGTAACGCAGATTTTCAACCAGAGTCTCGCGGACTTTTTCAGCACTTACCCCTGCTGGTGTTTTCCCGACCAGGCAATTGATTTTGCTGTTGCCCAGCGCTTTGGCATACAAGATTGCAGCTTGTACACCGCTGCGAAACTCTTCTTCACGCCCAGGAATACAAGCAATACCACGCTCGCCTTTATCCCAGTCACCCGCCGGTAAGTTATGTAGCGTGTGTTCAAGTCCGTTAGATTTTAACTTTTCCTGCAACACCGCAACGCTGTATCCATACGGGAACATAAACTCTACCGCTTTAAACCCTGCCGCAGCGGCGCGTTCAAAACGGTCAAGAAAATCATATTCCAGAAACAGCATCGATAAATTAGCCGAAAAACGTAGCATGATATTCTCCGTTATTCATATTTCATAAAGCAGGTTTCAGTCGGTGCGTCCGCGGCACTTTCAGCAGTGGCTTCAAATTCATTAACGTTATCCAACTCGCTTCCCATTGAAATATTGGTGACACGCTCAAGAATAACTTCCACCACGACTGGCACGCTGTATTTCGCCATTAACTCTTTTGCTTGCTCAAATGCCGGAGCAATATCTTCCGGTTTAAATACGCGAATCGCTTTACAACCTAAACCTTCAGCGACTTTGACGTGGTCAACACCGTATCCATTAACTTCTTCAGAGTTAATATTTTCGAAGGCTAACTGGACGCAATAATCCATATCGAAGGCGCGCTGTGACTGGCGAATAAGACCTAAATAGGCGTTATTCACCACAACGTGGATATATGGAATATTGAATTGCGCCCCGACAGCCAACTCTTCAATTAAGAACTGGAAGTCGTAATCGCCGGAAAGTGCAACGACACTACGTTTTGGATCGGCGACACAAACACCGAGCGCGGCCGGAATTGTCCAACCCAGCGGACCTGCCTGCCCGGCATTAATCCAGTGGCGATCGTGGAAAACGTGCAGCATTTGCGCCGCAGCAATTTGCGACAGGCCGATGGTGGTGACGTAGCACGCCTCGCGGCCAAAGGCTTTGTTCATCTCTTCGTAAACGCGCTGCGGTTTGACCGGCACATTGTCGAAGTGAGTTTTGCGCAGCAGAGTACGTTTGCGCTGCTGACAATCGGCAATCCATGCTTTGCGATCCGGTAAGCGCCCTGCTTTTTTCAGCTCTTCTGCGACGTCGACCAACAAGGTGAGAGCCGCTTTTGCGTCAGAAACAATGCCGAGATCCGGGCATAACACGCGGCCAATTTGCGTTGGCTCAATGTCGATATGCACGATTTTGCGACCGGCGGTGTACTTATCAACCGAGCCGGTGTGACGGTTCGCAAAGCGGTTGCCGATACCAAACACCATGTCAGAAGCCAGCAGGGTAGCGTTGCCATAACGGTGCGCGGTTTGCAGCCCAACCATGCCCGCCATCAGTTCGTGATCGTCCGGAATCGTGCCCCAACCCATCAGCGTAGGAATCACCGGAACCTGGGTAATCTCCGCAAAACGTTGCAACAATGCCGCCGCATCCGCGTTGATAACGCCACCACCAGAAACGATAACCGGGCGTTCGGCCTGCATCAACATCTCAAGTGCTTTGACGATTTGCTTGCGCGAAGCTTCAGGTTTGTAGACCGGCAAAGGCTCATACATATCCGGATCAAATTCGATTTCCGCTACCTGCACGTCAAACGGTAAGTCCACCAGCACCGGGCCTGGGCGACCAGAACGCATTAAGTGGAACGCCTGTTGCAATACACGTGGCACCAGCGCAGGTTCCAGAACCGTGACGGCCATTTTGGTGACAGGCTTGGCGATAGATTCGATATCCACCGCCTGGAAATCCTCTTTGTGCAAACGCGCACGCGGAGCCTGGCCGGTAATGCAAAGAATGGGAATTGAGTCAGCAGATGCGGAATAAAGTGCGGTAATCATATCCGTACCCGCCGGGCCTGAAGTACCGAGGCATACGCCGATATTACCGGCTTTAGCGCGGGTATACCCTTCCGCCATATGGGATGCCCCTTCAACATGGCGAGCAAGGACATGGCGAATGCCGCCATGCTGACGCATTGCCGAATAGAATGGGTTAATCGCCGCACCCGGTACGCCAAACGCGGTATTCACACCTTCTTTTTCCAGTACATACATTGCCGCATCAACGGCTTTCATTCTGGCCATGGGTCTTTTCCTTTTTATTTCAATGTTGGAAACTTTTTCCAACTTAAAGTAAGTTCAAAAAAATCCCGCACATAGACTGACGGGAATTTTGTTTCTAGCGTGCCGGAGTATTCAGACCCAGCGCCGCACTAATATCAGTTGCCGTATCGCGAACTAATTCGCCCAGGTTTAAAAATCTTTCCGGCGTTAACCGGGAGCTTGGGCCAGAGATAGAAATGGCCGCTACCACGTTGCCGGTACTGTCGTATATCGGTGAGGCGATGCAATTTAGCCCCTGCACATGCTCTTCTTTATCAATGACATATCCACGGTCACTAGAAAGCTGCAAGTCCTTCTTAAGCTGATGCAGGTCTGCAAGGGTTCCCGACGTAAAGCTCTTCAGCCCGGTTTTCACTATCAAGTCCATCAGCTCATCTTCCATCAGCGGATAGAGCAATGCTTTACCCGCCCCGGACGCATGAAGCGGCAGACGGCTGCCCAGTGGCGCACACATGCGCACCATCGACTGGCATTCAAGTTGGCCAATCAGCACCGCTTCGCCACCGTTACGAATCGCAACGTTGACCGTCTCCCCTGAATGCACCATCAGGCGGCGCATGAAAGGTGCCGCAACGGATAACACATCCCGGTTGTGGATATAGGCCGAACCGACGTTAAACACGCCAAGACCGATATGCCACCAGCCTAACTGGCTGTCCTGATAGATAAAATCGGCATTCTCCAGCACTTTAAGTAAGCGAAAAGTGGTGGATAGCGGCAGTTCGAGGTTTTCGGCGATATCAGTAACCGAAGAGCTGCCACCCGCCTGCGCCAGATACTGCAAAATGGCGATGCCTCGTTCCAGTGCCTGCGCGCCTTTCTGCGAGCTGGACTCCGGCTGACTTGGCCGTCCGCGACGTCTTAGTTCAGTCATTCTTCTATTATCTCCCACCCCTGAAACACTACGGGAAGCGTGCTACGTCAATGAATTAAACGCGCCATCTTATGAAAGATACTTTGAAGCGTCACGGGATTTATCCTAAAAAAAACCTAAAACAATCAGCTCAACACCAGCTCTTTTGGCGCGACGTTCACCAAATCGCAATTATCGCTGCCGCCGCGATCCACCGTTAAAAAGTCTGTCACTTTCTGCCAGGCAAACAACGGGTGATGCCAGACGTTGCGATGGTAGTTCACGCCCTGGCGGCCATTGGTGATAAACCCGAGCATGGTTTCAGGGTCTGGCTGCTCGTCACCTAGTGCGACGACCACAATAAAACGCTCGCCGTTAAGGGGAATAAACGCCTGCGAGCCGAGTGGATGGCGTTCGAGCTGCGTGACGGTGATTGGCATTTCCAGCGGCTGGGCGCGGTTAATGCTGACGAGCGCACGATCCTGCTGGAGGATCTCAACCAACGCCAAATCGTGGTAACGCTCGGTTTGCCCGTTATTGATATGGAAAAATTCCTTTCCTTCGGTTCCGATAACGTCACCATAAGGCGCAAAAGCCTCTTGAGTCAGAGGTAACAACTTGAGTTTCATTCCGTGTTCCTGCTCCTGTTGATCCTTTTGCCATTTCGAGTGATCAAAATGACACCGCTGAGAGCAATCTAAAACCTAAACCTCTTTTGATGCAATATTAAATTGGAATATTTTTCCAATAATGAGATTTATACCACATCATTTATAAGGCAAATATGCAAATATCATTAAAAATCATTGATATATAAAGGCCTGAAAATGCTTGACCAGGAAACCATCCGCACCTTTCTCACCGTGGCCGAAACCGCCAGCTTTTCTAAAGCGGCCGAGCGATTACACAAAACTACGGCGACGATCAGCTATCGCATTAAGTTGCTTGAGGAAAGTACGGGTGTACCCCTGTTTCAGCGCACGACGCGCAGCGTTCTGCTGACCGCGGCGGGCGTTCATTTACTGGAGCGTTCGAAAGAATGGTTGGCGTGGCTCGATGCCATGCCCGGCGAGCTGAAGCAAATCAATGATGGCGTGGAACGGCAGGTCAATATTGTTATCAATAACTTACTGTATGAACCTGCGGCGATTGCTACTCTGCTTGCACATTTAGTGGCGCGTTTCCCACTGACGCAATTCACCCTTTCTCGCCAGATTTATATGGGTGTCTGGGATGCGCTATTGCACGGCGATTTTTCGCTGGCGATTGGCGTGTCAGGAACGGAAACGCTGTCCGAAACCATCAGCCTGCTGCCGCTTGGGGAAATCGACTGGGTGTTTGTACTGGCAGCGCACCACCCGTTAGCGCTGGAAACGGGGGCGTTAAACGAGGCAAAACTGCGTCAGTATCCGGCGATTAATATTGAAGACAGCGCCCGTCACATCACCAAACGCGTGGCATGGCGACTGACCGGGCAAAAAGAGATTCAGGTTTCAGATTTGAGCACTAAAATTGCCGCGCACGTGGCGGGAGTGGGAATTGGATTTTTGCCCAGAAAGCTGTGCCAGCGCTATCTCGATAGCGGCGAACTGGTGACGCGCACCATTCCAGCGATGCGCCCGCCTTCCCCGCTGAGTCTTGCCTGGCATCACGCGCAGGCCGGGAAAGCGGCGCTGGAAATTGTCCGTCTGTTTGAGGACAACGCCAGCACCATTAAGGGTTTCCTGACGCCTTTAAACTCAGGCAACAAACTGGCGGAACAGCGCCTTACCTTTCAATAAGCGCACACCCAGCCAACCGCCACAAACCGACAGCAGCACCGCACCGCTCACCGGCAAAATCACCCACAACCGCCAGTCTGGCTCCCATGGGAAATCAAACACGCGGGTTTGCAGCAGGCCGAGCGCGGTTTCAGCGCCAATTGCGGCAACCAGCCCGGAAACCAGACCCAACACGGCAAACTCACACCAAAGCGTGGTGCGCAGCAGGCGCTTTCCGGCTCCCAGCGTGCGGTACACCACCAGTTCCTGATGGCGCTGGCGCATACCGACCTGAACCTGGGCTAACAGCAGCAACACGCCACAAGCCGTAACCAGCACCACCATCACTTCCAGTGCCCGGCTCACCTGCTCCAGGACCTGGCTAACCTGGCGCAGTATCGCGCCAATATCCAGCAAACTGACGGTCGGAAATTCGCGGTTTAGCTGCGTGAGCACGCTGTTTTTTCCATCGAGATGGAAACTGGTTAGCCAGCTTTGCGGCTGGTTATCCAGCGCACCCGGCGGGAAGATAAAATAGAAATTAGGACGCAGGCTTTCCCAGTCGACTTTACGCATACTGGACACTTTCGCTGAGAAATCCTGGGTGTCGCCCATAAAGGTCACGGTATCGCCTAGTTTAATCTTCAGACGTTTTGCCACGCCTTCATCCATCGACACTTCGCCCGCTTTCGGCGGCCACGAGCCCGCTAGAATGGGATTATGCGCTGGCTTCTGGCTTTGCCACGTCAGGTTCAGCTCACGGTTTAACGCTTCGTCCGGGTTCCCTTCGGTGGATTTACCGTTAATCGCCGTCATGCGCACGCGCACAATCGGGTAGAACGATTCAGGGATAATCTGGTGATCGGCCAAAAACTCTTTCACGGGCTGAACCTGCTCAGTGGCAATGTTTAGCAGGAAATAGTTCGGGCTTTCCGGGGGTAATTGCTGTTGCCAGCGGTCGAGCAAATCGCCACGTAACACCAGCAGTAATGCCAGCAACATAAACGACAGCGAGAACGCCGCCAGTTGGCTTAAGGTCACCCACGGCTGGCGCAGCAAGCGGTTCACCGCCAGGCGCAGCGCAAGGTTTTTCAACGTCAGCTTTTTCAGCAGTTTCAGCACACCCCAGCCAACAATGCCGCACAGCACCGCCAGAACCACCGTACCCGCCAGCACCGCCCACAGCAGCGTGCTACCGCCCATCAGCAAGGCTAAAAGACCGACCACCACCATACTGATTATTGGCAGATAGATTTTCAGCGGCCAGACGTTTGCCACGGCATCGCGGCGTAAAACGCGCAGCGGTTGGGTTGCCAGCAGTAAGCGATAGGGGCGCAAACCCACCAACAGGGAAATCACCACCATTGAACCGACAGCCCACACCCACGGCCAGAGACTTGCAGGTGGCAGCGCCGCAGGCAAAACAGGTTTCAGCAGGCGCATCAGCACCGCTTCAAACACCATACCGGCTACGCCACCGGTAATGGCTGAGAGCGCCAGCACCATTAGCCACTGGCCGATAATCAGCTTACGCAACGCCGCGCGCCCTGCCCCGAGCGTTTTCAGGATAGCGACTAAATCGTAGCGACTGCGGCAATAATGGTTCATCGCCACGGCAACGGCGGCGACCGCCAGTAATAGCGTCAGCAGTGCGGAGAGCAGTAAGAATTGTTGCGAACGCTCAAGGGATTTGCCCAGTGCGCCTTCATCTTGTTCCATACCGTACCAGCGCTGCTCTGGCTTGAGTTTTGGCACCACATACTGTTCAAATTTATCGAGCTGCTGCGGCGTGCCGCCAAATTTGTAGCGCCATGAGATACGGCTCCCCGGCTGTACCGCGCCGGTTTTTTCCACATCAGCCAGGTTCATCATCAAGCGCGGAGCCATCTGGAACGGGTTAAAACCCGAGTCCGGTTCCTGAATCACTTCCCCGGCAATGCGTAATGTGGTGTCGCCCACATCCAGCGAGTCCCCCACTTTAAGATTGAGCAACGCCATTAAACGCGGTGCCAGCAGCACGCTTCCCGGCTCAGGTTTTAGCCCCGGCGGGTTGGTATCGAGCTGGCCGTACATCGGGTAAACGCTATCCACGGCTTTGACCGAAGCCAGCTGTGGCGTATCTCCGGCAAATGTCATGGTGGCGAAGGTCAGCTGCTTGCCGACTTTCAGGCCATCTTTCCGGGCCTGATCAAGCCACTCCTGCGGCACTTCACGCGCGCTGCGCAGAGCACGGTCGCCCGCCATAAAATCGCGGCTTTGCTGGTTTAGCCCTTGTTCCATGCGGTCGCTGATATTGCCCAACGCCAGCACGCATGCAACCGCCAGGCTCAACGCCAGCCAGACAATCAGCAGTGATGGCGATCGCCATTCACGCCAGAACCAGCGGGCAATCATGCCTCCTCCCACAATTGACCTTCACGCAGACGCAGGCGGCGGTCGCAGCGGGCGGCGAGTTGCTCGTCATGCGTGACGAGAATGAGCGTGGTGGCAAAATCACGGTTCAAAGAAAACAGCAGATCGGCGATGCGGTCACCAGTGTGGCGGTCAAGATTGCCAGTGGGTTCATCAGCAAATAACACGCCCGGCCGCCCGTTAAACGCCCGAGCCAGCGCCACTCGCTGTTGTTCGCCGCCGGAAAGCTGCGCCGGAAGGTGGTCGAGACGTTTGCCCAAACCAAGCTGTTCGAGCAGCGCTTTCGCCTGCGCACGGCTGGATGCGTCGTTTTCCCCGCGCAGCAGCGCCGGAAGCTCGACGTTTTCCAGCGCGTTGAGTGTCGGTACTAACATAAAGGACTGGAACACAAAGCCGACGTTTTTCGCCCGCAGTGCCGCTCGTGCTTCTTCATCCATGCTGTGTAGCGGTTGGCCGCACAGGTGAACTTCGCCTTCGCTGCCATCATCAAGCCCTGCGAGAATCGCCAGTAGTGTAGACTTCCCGGAACCGGACTCACCAATCAGCGCGATGGTCTGCGCCTGTTTGACAACCAGCTCAACTCCGGTAAGGATGGAGAGCTGATGTTCCCCCGTTCCTACGGACTTACTAAGATGATGAACTTCAACAATGTTTTCCGCTGGCATTTGCCCTTCCTGTTTCTGGCTTTCTTGACCATTCGTGCCGCACATGCGGACACGTTGCTGATTCTGGGTGATAGCCTGAGCGCCGGTTACCGGATGTCGGCAACAGCGGCCTGGCCTGCGCTACTGGATGCAAAATGGCACCAGCAAAATACCAAAGTCGTGAACGCCAGTATCAGTGGCGACACCGCGCCACAAGGGCTGGCACGGTTACCGGCGCTGCTGAAACAGCATCAGCCTCGCTGGGTGTTAATTGAACTTGGCGGCAACGATGGTCTGCGTGGTTTTCAGCCACAAGCCATCGAGAAAAGTCTGCGCCAGATAATCAATGATGTGAAAGCGGCAAACGCTCAACCATTACTGATGCAAATACGTCTGCCTGCAAACTACGGGCGTCGTTATAATGAGTCGTTTAGCGCTATTTATCCGCAACTTGCCAAAGAGTTTTCTATCCCTCTGCTGCCATTTTTTATGGAGGAGGTCTATTTGAAACCGCAATGGATGCAGGATGACGGTATACATCCGAATAGTGATGCTCAACCGTTTATCGCCGACTGGATGTCTTCCCGTCTGGCACCTTTAGTTAAACATGACTCATGAACAATCGGGGCACCTCTCGGGTAAAGTTATGCAAAAATCCGTCTTAATTACAGGCTGTTCCAGCGGTATTGGCCTGGCCTGCGCAGAAGATTTAAAAAAACAGGGTTACCGCGTTCTGGCCGCCTGCCGCAAAACTGAAGATGTCGAACGCATGAACCAGGCCGGGTATACCGGCGTACTGCTCGATCTCGACTCGCCTGAAAGCGTGCAAACCGCGGCGGCGCAGGTTATCGAACTGACCGGGAATCGCCTGTACGGGCTGTTTAATAACGGCGGATACGGTGTTTACGGGCCACTGCAAACGCTTTCGCGCGATCAGCTCGAGCAACAGTTTTCGACCAACGTATTTGGCACCCACCAGCTGACCATGCTGTTACTGCCTGCGATGTTGCCGCATCGCGAAGGGCGCATTGTGATGACCAGTTCAGTAATGGGGCTCGTTTCCACCCCGGGCCGTGGCGCTTATGCCGCCAGCAAATATGCCCTGGAAGCCTGGTCTGATGCGCTGCGTATGGAGCTTCACCACAGTGGGATTAGAGTCAGTTTAATTGAGCCTGGCCCCATCCGTACCCAGTTCACACAAAACGTCAACCAGACTCAGGCGGATAAGCCGGTAGAAAATCCAGGTATTGCCGCTCGCTTTACGCTCGGGCCGGAAGCGGTAGTGGAAAAAGTGCGCCATGCTTTTGAAAGCTCACACCCGAAATTACGCTATCCGGTGACGCTGGTCGCCCACGCTTTAACGTGGTTACGCCGCCTGTTGCCGGGGCGCATGTTAGATAAAATTTTACGTGGTTAGTTGAAGCGCCTGCCGCCAACCCCCATGTAAATATTAAATTTTTAAAAGAGAGTTAAGCCATGTCTGCACCGTACAATATTGATATCACTGAAGCGAACATGCACCAGGTGCTGGAACAGTCCGTTACGACACCGATTCTGTTCTATTTCTGGTCGGCACGCAGCCAACACTGCGAACAGTTAACGCCGGTTCTGGACAAGCTTGCAGCGCAGTATCAGGGCCAGTTTATTCTTGCCAAAGTGGACTGTGATGCCGAGCAAATGGTTGCGTCTCAGTTTGGTTTGCGCAGCATCCCAACGGTTTATTTGTTCCAGAATGGTCAGCCTGTTGATGGCTTCCAGGGACCACAGCCTGAAGAGGCGATTCGCGCGCTGTTAGAGAAAGTGCTGCCGCGTGAAGAAGAGCTGAAAGCGCAAGAAGCGATGCTGCTGATGCAAGAAGGCAAACACGCTGAAGCGCTGCCATTGCTTAAAGACGCGTGGCAGATTTCCAACCAGAACAGCGAAATTGGCCTGATGCTGGCGGAAGTGCAAATTGCCCTCAACCGCAGCGAAGATGCCGAAGCAGTGCTAAAAACTATTCCGTTGCAGGATCAAGACACGCGCTACCTGGGTCTGGTGGCGCAAATTGATTTACTGAAACAAGCCGCCGACACTCCGGAAATTCAGCAGCTACAACAACAAGTTGAGCAAGATCCTGAAAACGCGCTGTTAGCCAGCCAACTGGCGCTGCAACTGCATCAGGTCGGGCGTAACGAAGAAGCGCTGGAGCTGCTGTTTAGCCATCTGAAAAAAGACCTGGCTGCCGCTGATGGGCAAGTCCGCAAGATGCTGATGGAGATTTTGGCAGCCCTGGGCACCGGTGATGCGCTGGCTTCAAAATATCGCCGCCAGATGTATTCGCTGCTTTATTAAGTATTTATTAAATGGCCTGATTCAAACTGAATCTTTCCACATAAAACGGTTAGACTTACATCAAATAAACAATGGAGGTTTTTTTGATGCTAATCGTCATTCCCGTACTGATCCTCGTCGCGCTGATTATCGTCGGCGCCGGGGTAAAAATCGTGCCGCAGGGCTACCAATGGACCGTGGAGCGCTTCGGCCGTTACACCAAAACTCTGATGCCGGGCTTAAGCCTTGTGGTGCCGTTTATGGACCGCATTGGCCGCAAAATCAATATGATGGAGCAAGTCCTCGACATCCCTTCTCAGGAAATCATCTCTAAAGATAACGCCAACGTCGCCATCGACGCGGTGTGCTTTATTCAGGTCGTTGATGCCCCGCGCGCAGCGTATGAAGTCAGCAATCTTGAGCTGGCTATCATGAACCTCACCATGACCAACATCCGTACCGTGCTCGGTTCAATGGAACTCGATGAAATGCTTTCGCAGCGTGACAACATCAACACGCGCCTGCTGCATATTGTTGATGAAGCCACGAACCCGTGGGGAATCAAAATCACCCGTATTGAGATCCGCGATGTGCGCCCACCGGCTGAACTGATTGACGCGATGAATGCGCAGATGAAAGCTGAACGTACCAAGCGTGCGTACATTCTGGAAGCTGAAGGGATTCGTCAGGCAGAGATCGTCAAAGCCGAAGGGGATAAGCAGTCAAAAATCCTGAAAGCGGAAGGCGAACGTCAATCCGCATTCTTACAGGCAGAAGCTCGTGAGCGTAGTGCTGAAGCAGAAGCCGCGGCGACAAAAATGGTTTCTGAAGCTATTGCTGCTGGTGATATCCAGGCGATCAACTACTTTGTTGCCCAGAAATACACTGACGCACTGCAACAGATTGGTTCAGCCAATAACAGCAAAGTAGTGCTGATGCCGCTGGATGCCACCAGCCTGATGGGCTCGATTGCCGGTATTAGCGAACTTATCGCGCAAAGCGGTACCGAGCGTAAAAGATGATTGCCCTGTTGTTTGCCCACGCGCATATCTTCTGGCTAACGCTAGGTGGCTTGCTGCTGGCGGCTGAAATGCTCGGCGCCAGCGGTTATCTGCTGTGGAGCGGTGTGGCGGCAGTGCTCACCGGTTTGCTGGTGTGGGTGTTGCCTCTGGGCTGGGAATGGCAAGGCGTTTGCTTTGCCGTGCTCACACTGGTTGCCGCTTTTCTGTGGTGGCGCTGGCTGTCGACACGCAAGCAGCAGGAGCCTGGTGAAGTGCTGAATCAACGCGGCCACCAGCTTGTTGGCAGGCGTTTGCGCCTGGAAACCACGCTGGTAAATGGTCGCGGTCATGTGCGGGTTGCCGATAGTTCATGGCCGGTGATGGCGGATAGCGATTTAGCAGCAGGCACCGATATTGTGGTGGTGGCCGTTGAAGGAATTACGTTGAAGGTGAAGGCCGTTTAAAGGTGTTTTGTCTTCACCTTAAATGTTCAGCAAACGCTGAATGATTGATTACTGGCGATGGCAACAACCCGAAAGGTTGTCGATGATCGGGCAATCTGCGCTGTCGTCCCCAGGGCAGGATTCGGCAAGCGCCAGCAATTGTTGGCGCATCGCCTGAAGCTCGCTGATGTGTTTTTCAATATCCGCCACTTTTTGCAGCGTACGTGTTTTCACATCCGCACTGTGCCGCGCCGGGTCGTTGAACAAATTGACCAGCTCGCGGCACTCTTCAAGATTAAACCCCACCTGTCGTGCCTGGCGAAGCAAAGTCAGTTCATCGAGATGTTTTTGCGAATAGCTACGGTAGCCGTTTTCAGATCGAAGCGGCGCGGTCACCAGGCCCTTCTCTTCATAAAAACGAATTGCCTTGCTGGTTAAACCGGTCTTTTTCGCCACATCACTGATGTTCATGTTTGCTCCGGGACGTTCATTTCAATGATCCTATCCCCAAACCATTCGAGTTGCAGGAAGGCGGCAAGGGGGTTTGTCCCCAGGAGCTTACTAAAGTAAGTGACTGGGGTAAACTCACGCAGCTAACACACCTGCGGCTCGAAGGGGGTCGGGGATAGTCAGAAGCGAATTTTCATCCCCACTGACGCTGATACATCAGATGACACGGAAGTATCGCCGCCGCCATCCCAGGTTTTACCAATTTCAGTATAACCCTGCACGTCTGCGGTAACCGCCCATGTGGTACCGATTGCCGCTTCCGTTGTCTGGAAACGCTGGTTAGCATTGATTTCCGTGGCCCCGGCCCGGTTTGCCGTATTGCGATAAGTCACGGTGTCCTGGCCGTCGGACAGTTCCTGCCAGTAGTTTACGCGCACATACGGTTTCACTTTGCCGTAATCAGTGTCGTAATTCGCCGCCAGGCGAACCCCAAGGCGGCCAATCACAGAACCGTCTGCATCCACCGAAACGTTGGTTTTCGCACGGTCAGAAAGCGTCACATCATCAAAATCGCTGTACTGGTAAATAAGCTGCGCCTGCGGCTCAAGTTGCCAGTTGCTGTCCCCAAGCTGCCACGGTTTACCGACTTCGACAGACGCCACCACTGAGTTGCCGTCAGGGTTATACGTTTTACGGTCGCTCATGTTCTTCAAATCAACCGAGTGGTAACCGTACTGTAAAACGTTATCGACGTAGAACCCGTTGGTATCCGTCCAGGTGCCATAAGCGCCCAGGTAAGAGGAGAACGTCGAGTTATACGCCGCCCCGCCGCTCATGCCGGTAATACCATTGATTGAACTGTCGATATCCATAAAGGTGGTGTACAAACCTGCACGCCATTTGTCGTTCTGATAGAGATCCAGCCCCATCTGCATACCGTTGTAATTGGTGCTGCTTTGCGAATGAGTTGGGTCGTCATGTTTCTGATCGACCGACTTGACGATATAACGCGCCCAGAAGCGCCCTTCCTGATCTTCAGGAACATCAGCCTTCCACGGCTGATCATCGCCCACACGCTGGTGAAGCGTGCCGAGCACGGCCAAATCTGCCTGGCGGATAATCGCGGCCAGCGTGTCGAACCCAGGAACATCCGGGCGATAACCCGCACGTAAGAACCAGTCTTCGCCTGCGCCCTGCTCGTTACCAGCAAATAACTGGTACTCCCAGGCTCCGGCAGTCAGTATTCCCGAGCCGATGGTAAAGGCATCTTTGGTGGTTTGTGCGGTAGTGGTTGCGCCATTCTGCGCTTCGACAACCATAATGCCGTCGCCGGTCGTCGGTTCCCCCAACTGGCTGACATCGATATCCAGTAAGGTATTGCCCGTTGCAGCGCCACCATTAATCACCAAACGGTCGGCAACGCCGGGGCTGTGCTGCTGGGCTGCAATTTTCAGCGTACCGTTGAGACCAACGTAATCACCGTTAACGGTCAACGTTGAGCCGACATCACCACCGCGTAAATTAATGGTGCCCTGGTTGACCAGGTTTGCGACCGACTGGCTGTAACCGCCAGTATCGAGAGTGGCGCCACTGCTGACAATATGGCTTGATTGCTGGCTAAAACGGTTTTCACCCGCAGCCAACAGCGTGCCGTTTTCGACCAGCGTAATGCCGCTCCAGGTGTTGCTGCCATTGAGGATGGTGGTGCCGCTGCCCTGCTGCCAGACCTGCCCGCTACCGGAGATATCACCGTTAAGCGTGATGCTATCGGCGCGGTTAATGGCAAGGGTCGCGTTATCGACAATATTGCCACCCACGTTCCCCGCCGTGCCGCCATTGCCCAGTTGCAGCACGCCATCACTGATGGTGGTAAGCCCTGCGAAACGGCTGTCCTGGGTGAGCGTCAAGGTGCCTTTACCCAGTTTGGTGAAGTCGCCGTTGCCGGTGACAGCGCTTAACAGTGAAACCGAGTTGCCATTGGTATCAATCGCGCCGCCGACGCCGGAAAGCGTGACCAGGCGTGCCGTATCAAAGGCGGCACCGTAACGCAATGTGCCGCCGCTCAGGCCAATGCCGGTTCCCGCCGCGCCCAGATTGTTGTCGGAAGAAACTTGCAGGACGCCGCCGCTGACCTGGGTTCCGCCCTGGTATTGGTTGTTACCGTTAAGAATCAAGGTGCCGAGGTCGGCCTTGTTGATGCCCCCTTCTCCGTCGATAACCGAGTTGATGGTCGCGGTGTATCCGGCACTCGGAGCAGTGCCGTCGCCTACACGAATAATGGTATTGGCAGTATGCGTGGTGAGGTTGTCACCGCCGATAACGTAACCGTCGGTCGCAAATTGCGCGCCGCTAATTGCGACTTCGCCAAGGCTGGTATCAATGGTGACGTTGCCCGCCGTACCGCCAAATACTGCAAAGGAGCCGTTGCTGAACGGCGTATTAAAGCGCCCGTCAGGGGATGTGACATCCGTGGTCCAGTTGTCATTGCCGCTGCCGCTTTGCCAGATGCCGTTACCGCCGTCGATTTCGCCGTTGTTTTTCAGTGCCCCGCCGTTGCCGCCGAAGCCATCCCAGAAACGCATCACATAACCGGTGCGGTTCACCAGGTTGACCTGGCCGGCAATTGAGGTTTGAACGTAGAGATCGTCTGCGGCCGGAGGTGCGGAGCCAATATCGAGAATGTTGTCGGTTAACGCACCGCTATAATTGAAGACGCGATAAACCCCGACATCAAAGCTGCCGCCCGCTGTCTGGGTGATATTGAGTTTGCCGTTAAGGTTGAGATCGCCATTGATGTTGATCAGGTCGTTAAGCGCTCCGCCAACGGTATAAGGCTGGCCAAACTGGAAGTCGACTTGCGAGTTCTGGTTGAGCGTCAATGCACCCATGGTCAGCACGCCAACGCTTGCCAGATCCTGCCCGGCGGCAAGGTGCCCGCCGTCATCCACCACCACGCTGCCGCCCAATACGCCTGCACCGCCGAGCGTTGCGCCGTTATTGACAGTGGTTTCACCCTTTGCCGCGACTTGATTACCGTTGATAAGTAATACGCCCTGTTGGGCGGTTGTCGCCCCGGTCCAGGTGTTAGCTGCGGTCAGGTTTAAGGTCCCGGTACCGGTTTTCACCAGGTTTCCGCTGCCGTCAATAATTCCGCTGATGGTGTCGTTGCGCCCTAACGCGCCTTCAATCAGCGTAGCCGCACCCAGTGCAACATTACCCGCGCCGGATAAAGAGCCGACCGACGTGCCCGCCAGCGCGGCGCTGATGTCGACTAAACCGCCCGCCAGGTTGGAGATAACCGCGCCTGCGCCCTGGGCGTTATCCGCAAAAAGCACCGTCCCGCTGTTGGTAACCGTTGCCGAACCGGCATCTGCGTTGCTGGAAAGCTCAAGTGTGGAGCTGGCATCGAGCGCCACATTAGCGTTATCACCATAGCTGTTGTCGGTGAAAATCGCCGTGCCGCCGTTCACCAGGTTGATGGTGCTTTGCCCCGCCCCGGCACTGTTATTAAACGCCAGTGTGGCGTTATCAACCGCGAAGGTATGCGTTTGTGCGGATGCCGCATTATTGAAATTGAGCAGCGCCTGGTTGGTTAACGAAACCAGGCTGTCCGGCGTACCAAACGCCCCCGTGGTGTTGGCATTGACCGTCAACTGCCCGGTGCCATTTTTGCCGATAATCGAGGTATCACCCAGATAGGTATTCTCAACACCCAGATCCAGCACACCGTTATTACTGAGCAAAGAGGTATCTTTGATGGTCAATGGGCCATCGCCGCCAATCACGCCGGTTGGCGTGAAGGTATGGCCGTAGACATCCAGCGCACCGCCGCCGCTTCCCCCAACGAAGAATAGCCGTGGCGTGGTGAGATCGGCCCCCGCCTGGAAAGTAGCACCATTTTTCAGGAGCACAGAGTTGGTGGTGGCGCCGAGGGCGTTGTCGTTGTTGATATTAAGTGTGCCATTCCACACTTCAACGCCGCCAGTGATCAGATTATTGCCGGTTAATATCAGGCGGCCTGGGTCGGTTTTCAGCAGGCGGATGTTGCCATCGGCAAGGTTGTCCTGCACCAGGTCGGCGTTGATGATAGTCGTTACGTCAGCACCCGCAGCGCCCGCGCCAACGCGAATAGCAAAGTAGCTATCTGCATGCGTGGCCCCTTGTGCTTCGTAGTTGTTATCCGGGGTAAGTTGGCTCGGTGGATTGGTGGCGATAAAGTGCAGTTGCGAATCCGGGTTAAGTGGATCGGCGTTTAAGATGTAGCCGTTGGAGTCGAACTGCATACCGGAAGTGACGACGATGCCAAACTGGTCATCGACAAGGACTTCAGCCCCTCTTCCCTGGAAGACGGCAAAGGCATCCTGCGACCATGGCGCGTTGCCAATGCCCGCGCCTGGCTGAGTCCAGTTGTTACTTGTGCCGCTCGCTTGTCGCGTCCAGTGTCCGAAACCGCCATCAATGGTGTTATTTCCGATTATCCCGTCGCTGCCGTGGTTATTCGGGGTGTCGTTGAGATCACCGTCCCAAAATTGCAGGGTTTGTGACGGGTCAACGAAGTTTAAGATCAGGTTAACTTCATGGCTGATATTGGTCTGGATGACGTAATCCAGCCCGTCGTTCGGCGGCAGCGTGCCAATATTCATGATGTTATTAGCCAGCGCGCCGCCGTAGTTAAACAGGCGGTACACCCCAGGAAGGAATGTGCCTCCTGCCGTCAACGCCACGTTTAGCACACCGTCGAGCGTGAGATTGCCTTTCACTCCCACCAGGTCGTTAAGCGCACCGCCTGGCGTATAGGCCTGCCCCAACTGGAACTGGCTATCGGTATTACCGGCTAGCACCAAATCGCCATTAATCGTCAGCGTTCCAGTGCCATTACCTCGGCTATCATCTCCAGGACGTAATACCGTCCCGCGCTGAAATAATACATTGCCGCCAATAGTGCCGTATCCACCCAGCGTACTTCCGTTCATTACGGTCGTCTGTCCTGCCCCGCTCTGCACACCGTTAACCAGCAGTGTTCCCTGCTCAACACTGGTGGTTCCTGCATAGCTGTTATTACCACCAAGCCGGGTCACGCCCGTGCCAATCTGACGGAATGCCCCGCTGCCGGAAATCACGCCGTTAAGTGTGACCGCATCGGAATGGTTAACCGTCAGAATGCCGTTATCGGTGATATTGGTCTGCTCGGAAAGGCTGCCCGTGGTATTGCCATTGCCCAGCGTCAACTCTGATCCGTTACCAATCAAGGTGTTGCCGGTGTAGGTGTTATCACCAAGCAAAATCGTATTGGCGCTGTTGATGCGCTCCATACCGCCGTCGCCGCTGATGACGCCGGTATAAGTCTGGTCGCTTGCGCCATCGAATGACAGCAAGCTGGTAGCACCCGATGTATTGACGTTGTAGTTATGGATAGTCGCCTGGCCTGCAAGCGTTGCGCTATCGCCGCTGCGCAGCGTCGCGCCATTGTTGATATTGATGGTTTGCACACCGGAGAGCGTTAAGTCGTCCACAATGCGCGCATCCGTCGGGTCGCCGTCCAGTGTCAGGGTGCTCCAGCCGGTGCCAATATTGGTGCCTTTTGCCAGGTTGTCGGCGCTAAAGGAGCCCAACAATGCCGGGTTTGTGCCCTCGTTGGTGCTATTCAACGTCAGCGTATTGTTCGTGCCACCTTCGCTCAATACATGCGTCACTTTGGCCAGAGAAACACTGCCAAAGGTGGCGCGGTCATTGCCATCCGCGCCTGTAAATGTCACGCCACCAGTGTAGTCACCCGCCGTCCAGCTGAACTGGTCGGTGCCGCTACCCAACGTGATTTCACCGCGAGTCGCCGTGCCCGCCCGATCGATTGCCACGACATCATTGCCGGTTCCGGTCAAAATGGCTTGCGCAGTGGCGTTGGCCGCCAGCAAAGTGCCGCTGTTAGTGACAGTGGTGTTGCCAGCACCCGAGGCATTAATCACCGGAGCACCCGCGCCGAGGCTTGTGATAATGCCGGTATTGGTGATGGTGCGACTGGTGCCGCTTAGCCCGTCAGTGGCGACAATCGCTGAACCGGCATTAGCGGCCATATTGATCACCGCACCGGAACTGACGTTATTGGACGTTCTCGCCAGAATGCCGACGCTGCCAGCACCCGTGCCATTAATGGTGTAGCCGTTGCCGATGGTGAGATTGCCGGTGGTCACCGAGCCATCGGATTTCATAAACGCAAAGCCGTCACCACTGCCGGATACGTTTAACGTGTTACCCGTGCCAATCGCGCTAAAGGTCACCGCGGTGCGGATAGCCGGGCCATCGGAGGCGTTAATCGTGACATTGCTCAGGTTGATATTAGAAGTGTCGGCGTTGTTATTAATCCCTGCACCACTGCCGGAAATATCAATGAGAGTATCGCTGGCCGTAAACGAGGTAGCCCCCGTATCCATTCTCACACCATCGGCACCGCCAGAGGCAGTAATGTGGTTACCCGTGCCGTTAACCGTCAAGTTAGCACCAGCACCAATCAGTTGAACGGCGGCAAGTCCGCCTGAGGCATTGACGTTGCCAAGGGTGTTCACCACCGCATTCGCCCCGCCGACGCGCACACCGACATTCCCGCTGCCCACCGCACCGCTGACACTAATCAGATTGTTGTTAGTCAGTGCGCCATTGTTTTGAATATTGACGCCAATATTATTGGTGCCTGAGACAGTCACCGGTGCAGCTACCGTCGCCTTGCCGTTGTCATGCAAAACGATTCCGGTACTGTTGGTGCCATTTAACGAAATACCGCTACCACTGAGATTCAACTCACCCGCATGGGAAACGTTATAGCCAACAATCCCGCTTTGCCCAGCGCTGCTTGTGACGGAAGCGTTGGATGTCACCAGCGTTTGCAATTCGTCAGTATCAATCGAGCCGTCGATATTGTAATTACGCCCATCAATCAACACGGCGGTTGTATTGTTATGCTGCAACACAATGCCGCCATCGCTAATATTACCGACCGCGCCTCCGGTGACTTTCACCCCGACCGCATTTTCACCATTCACAAATATTTTGGCGCTCCCGGTGGTGAGTGAAGTCTTGGTTCCGGTTGTTTCATCCACGCCGTTGGCAATAATCCCGGTGGCGTTATCACCAGACACGGTTAACTGATAACTCGCCGCAGCCCCTGTGCCGCCAGCAAATACCGCGCCGTGGTCAACGGCAAACAAAATAGAGTCAGCCTGGCCATTATCATTGATAATCGCATTACCAATATTAATCTTCGCCTTATTACCCCAGGCGTAATAACCCATCTGTTTGATGTTTTCGAATGAGAGCGTTGAAGCAGGGTTAATATCAATTTGCGCATCACCACGCGCGTGCACACCAATCGCCCCCGCAGACAGCAAAACAATCGTGGAATTAAGGTCTACCTGCGCATGTTGGGTATTTAACCCTTCGGCATAAACCGCGTAGTTTCGGTAAGTGTAAGGCTGGCCATCGCTACCGCCTGTGTCGCCCGCCTTGCCCACGGTAATGGCACTTCCTCCGGTAGTTGTCACCGCAGCGCCTGCTTTCTGCGCCAGCACATTAATGGCGATATTGTTGTCGCCATCAACGTTAATGGTGCCACGATGCGTCACCGCGCCAATATTGTCGACGACGTTCAGGCCGTAGTTGGCCGCAGCGGAACCGTTGGTCAGTTTGCCTAATACGTTAATTGTGCCGGAGTTAGTGACGGCCCCTGCCGCGCCTTCGATGGAGATCCCGGCGGCATTACGGGTATTTTCTTCAAGCGTTATGGTGCCGGTATTGTTAACGTCACCGGCACTTTGCGTGCGAATCCCCGCCGACAGGTCGCCGCCCGTCATCGGAACAGGTGTTGGTGCGGCGGCACTCAGAACCGGTGTCACTCCAAGGTAAATATGCCCAGCGTTAGTGAATGTGGCGTTCTGGTCAAGCCAGACCCCGTAGCCGCCCGCTTTTCCTCCCAGGTTATTGGCATTGCCAACCAGCGCGATAGTCCCCGTCGCGGCGTTAGTCGCGGTTGTGGTTCCTGATGCGCGCATACCCACGGCATTGTTGGTGGTAGTGTCGGTAATCGCGGCGTTGATGTGCCCATTGTTGGTCAGCGTACTGCTGCCGAAGCCCTGCATCCCTTTACTACCGGCGTTTGAAACATTCTGATTAGTGCCGTCTTTTTCAATAAACAGGCCGGCGTTTAACGTGCCGTTATTAACCGCTGTGGCGTCAGTCGTTACCATGCCGACAGACTCTGGGCTGTTGCCGCTACTGCGCCAGGCGTTAATCGCGCCATCGTTAGTGATAGTTGCGCCATTGTCGGCACGCATCACCGCCGACGCACCGTCAACCGCCAGGCTACCATTGTTGGTGACCAGCCCCGATGCGTTCGCACCCGTGGCATAAATGACGTTTAAGTCCCCGGTCACCAGGGTCGCGTTGTTGGTGTGAACGCCTTTGTCATCCCAGACGTGATATGTCAGGTTAATGCTGGTGTTTTCTTCTTTAGCGAGCATCCCGTTAATAATCGCATCGTAGGTGTTTTGCGCCTCAACGGAAGAATCAATCACCTCGCCATTTACGGTGGCGCCCGCCGTCAGCCAGTACTGGATTTGCGGCTTCCCGGCGTAAGCATTCGCACCAATCAGGAAATCGTTAACCCCGGCGATATCATTGGATGAATTAATAACGAAGGTTTTATCCAGCAGCCGTACAACCTTATTGCCGACCTGCTCATAATTGGGCAGCGTAATGGAAAAATCATACTTTGCACTTTGCGCCTCGAGGTTTTGTGTATCCGTTGACAGTTCAATCGCCGGGCGAAAGTGGATGTAGTTATCCGAACGCCATTCGGTGCTGCTCAGTGCACTGCCACTGCCGTCGGCTTTTGCCAGCACGGAGTTTTTGGTCAACAGGTCGATGGTATTTGCGGCCGCGGCAATAGGGGCGTTGGGGTCACTTGAACCGACATTAATATTCGCCTGACCACCCGTTGAGGCTACGGACGCAATACCAAAATCATTAAAGATACGGATGGAGTTGGGGTCGTAAACGGGCAATACCATATCGCTGACGGGAGTATCAGCGGCAGAAATAAAACTCGAAGAATCATAAACAGTAATCACCTGATAACTGCCGTCAAGCCCAGGGACCGTGACGTTCAGCTCCAGGTTTTCTTGTGGAACCGCAGGCGATGGTGAATAGGTGTATTGCCCGATATTCGCGGACGTTATTGTCGTTGGCGTGCCGTTCGAGTCGGTGGAAACAATCGTAATAATGCGGTCGGGATCGGTGCCAGTCCCGCCGGGTAGCGCATTAAGCACCGTGACACCCGTGCTGGTGCCATTTGTGCCTGTGGAAATTGTCGGTATTGGGCCGAGGATATTAAGTTCGGTACCTGGCGAGTAATGGTTTGTCTGAACAAGGCTATCAATAGTAAACGCATAGCCGGTATCTTTCACGGCATCGTATGGCGGCAATAAGATGTAATTGGGGTATGCCGCATTCCATGTCACATCGACTGCATTGACGGTTGCCGCGTAATTCCCCCCAATGAGTAGTGCTGCTACGAATAACTTTCTACCACCTCGCCCGGCTCGGCTACCTTTTTTCCCTGTCCGAGAATTTTCTGCAACAGCGACAAAACTATTCGCGACATGGCTCCACACCAGGCGGTATATATTATTCATAAGTTATCTCTGCATAGCCACAATAAGCATCAACGTTCTGGTACAGAACAATAAGAAAAAATACTTTCTGTAACAGTAGTACACAGTTGTGCGTTGAGAAGTGAAAAGCAGAAAAAGTATTACTTAACTAATACTCCATCACATAGTGCTTTGAAAACCTGAGTATAAATGACATTCTTCTTTAGCCTATTCCAAATATTTTGCAAGGCCAAAAATACTTTTTATATCACCGAAAATTAATCCACAATAAAATAGAGTGTATTTACAGCCCCCGATAATATTGTCGCAATTTAAGATGTTTTCATTTTTAAATGAATAACCTAAAAAAACCCTGCATTTGCAGGGCTTGATCAGACTCACTATCAGGCATGTGAAGCAGCAAGGGTGCCGTTATTCACATTGACAGGTAACGCAGCGGTGGTGAGCGCTGCAGAAGGTGATGTGTTCATTGCGGCCATAGCGTGAACAAGTTGCCCGGCAGCATCGGATGCTCCAGTTGAGTTCACGATCGCAATACCGGTATTGTAATTTCCTTTCTGCCACATTTGATCCATTGAGGCTTCAAATGTTCCCTGAACGCCGTCAGTACGGAAAGCGCCCCACGGGTTGGTAAGAATAAAATCATTCGTTAAGTCATCAAAACCGATAATCGCAAAAGCATGCCCGCCAACAAGATTAGTTTGCCCGGTATCAGCATTTACGGAGCTATCCCAACTAGAAAGTTGCACAGGTTGACCGTTGAGTACCGCGGTTTTCAATAGATCAAAGTCCGTGGTGTTCCATTTTTCCTCAGTTGTATATACCGCTCTGAATGTTGTGTAGGTATCACCCGTAATTTCCCCCAGTTTGTCGTAGCCACCAGGCAAACTTGAGTAAGCATTCACTTCATTCAAATAAGTCGCTTCAAAATCAACGTTCGCCCGTTCGACAATCGCCGCCCAACTTGAGGTTGCTGAATTTGTGCCACTGCTATAGGCATTGCCATCTACTGTGACCCATTGAGGCACGCCTTTATTAAAGAAGCGCACACTGTAAGTATCATTCGGGTTCTGAACAATCATTGACTTAATGAAGTCTGGTGCCGTTTCCACTACCGCCTGAAGTGCGGACAGGAGCGAACAATCCCCAATGTAACCTTGAGTGATGTCGTTAATTGACGGGCCACCTTTAGCGAAAAGTGGGCGCCCATCAACATGATCAGATGAGGAAGATTTCGGGTCGTTTGCACCATCAAACCAGGTGGAAATTAGCTGGTTAAATTGCGTGGCTGACGAGCCCTCACTCAAGCTGCCAATTCGCTCCCCGTCACCGGTAGCACTCCAGTAAACAGATGCGCCATTGGTACCCATCAACCCGCTTAATAGCGAGTAAACTGCCGAGTCAGTGCCACAAACATTGCCAACTTGCTGCACATAATTTTTTATATCGTTGTACTGGCTTGCGCTAAGGTCACCGGTTAATTGAGAGGCTAAATCTTTAAGCACGGACTCAATCGTTGTAAAGCTAAACAAAGAAGAGTCGTTGGTCACTGCGTTATGCATGCTGGTTTTCAGTATCGGGTCATGCACACCGTCAACCAATGAGAAACCCGTATCCACAGATTTGTTAATTAACGCCTGTTGGCCTTGTGACAGAAGCCCCTGTTGCTCGATAGACAGCATTGGAGAAAGCGTTAACAACTGATCGGATGTGAACGACGACACCATATCAATCAAATCAGAGAAATTATTCAAAGCAAGGAAATGTCGATATTCCAGCCCAATAAATGCAACAGGAGTAAGGGTCTTAAGCTGTGACGGAGTGAGCGCACTCATTGCATCCAGACTCAGGTTATTGAGGAATGTCGCGGAAAAACCTGATAAATCATTGCCAAAGGCCTGCATTTGGGAGGCGGTAAAACCTTGAGTTGCGGCCGCTGAGATCCAACTAAGGTGCTGCAACGCCTGAATTTGCTCGGCACTTAATGAGGCAATTTGCTGCGCTGTTAGCCCTTGATATTCTGTTTTAGATAATGTCTCGATAGAGGTAACCGAGAGTTGAGAAATATCTAAATGCCCGAACTGATCGCTAGTCAGTGCATTCAGGTGCGGAGCAACTGCGACTTGTGCTGCCGTTAATGCAGCCAAATGGTCGTTATCCCAATGCTTAAAATTATCAGTCTGAATATGAGTAAACTGATCGGCAGTTATTCCTTTCATTGCCGCAGGACTTAAACTGTTAAACCAGTCAGAAGAGAAGAAGTAAAAATTATAGATAATTCCGCCAACCTGGTCCGCGGTTAATTGGGCACGACGTTCAGCGTCCAGCCCATTAAAGGCATCAAGGTACACCTGGCCCATCTGTTCAGGTTTTATTGCATGGAATGCTTCTGTCGTCAGGTTATTAAACCAGCCAGGGGAGAACCAGTAGAAATTCTGGGTGCAATTCTTTATCTGATCTGGCGTAAACCCGGAAGCTGCATCATCTGTCATCCATGCGGCATGGCTCATGGCGTTAATTTGATCGGCACTTAAGGTCGCAATTTGGTTAGCCGTAAGTCCTTTATATTCGGTATCACTAAATTTGCTGATGACTGACGTTTGCATTCTGGAAATATCTAAAAGGCCAAATTGTGCACTACTCAGCCCACCAAAGTTATTCATGCCGCCGATCTGTTCTGCGCTAAGGGAGTGCAAGTGCTCGTTATCCAGGGCCGCAAGCGTTGCGCTGGAAATCTGGCCTGCCTGAACAGGCGTCATCGCCTGCAATGTTTCAAGGCTCAGGTTATTTAACCAACCCGCCGAGAACCAGTTCATACCGATATTAATGTTTTGCACCTGTTCGGGGGTGAAAGCGCTCGCAGTGGCATCCGACATCCAGGATGGGTGGTACATCGCCTTAATTTGTGCAGGACTTAAAGAGGAAACCTGAAGTGCAGTTAACCCTTCATATTCCGTTTTGCTTAAACCGTTAATAGCTGATTCGGAAAGATGTGAGATATTTAACAGTCCAAACTGTTGGCTATTCAGCGCACTTAAGTGCGTTATTGCCGCAACCTGATCCGCACTTAAATGTGAAAGTACGCTGTCACTCAAAGCAGGCATTTGAGCTGCCGTAAATCCACTTACCGCTGCAACCGACAGCAAGTCTACGTGTTGCAGGGCATTAATTTGTTCCGCGCTTAATGCCGAGATCTGTTTTGCGCTAAGCCCTGCATATTCGGTCGAGGTTAAATTGGCAATAACAGAAACCGGTAACCCAGAAATATTTAATAAGCCAAACTGAGCGCTACTCAGCTCCTGTAAACTATTCATTGCCACAACTTGTTCGGCTGTGAGTTGCGCAAGCTTATTACCCAACGCCGCGGTTTGCACTGCGGTAAATTCGCTTATCACCCCTACAGGGAGCCAATCCACGTGTTTTATTGCCTGAATTTGTTCAGTGCTTAAACCCGTAATTTGATTCGCTGTCAGCCCGTCATATTCAGTTCTGCTTAAATTGCCGATGACCGATGTTGTCATTCCGGAAAGATCTAACAAGCCAAATTGCGCACTACTCAGCCCACCAAAGTTATTCATGCTGCCGATCTGTTCTGCGGTAAAAGCATGCAGGTGTTCGCTATCCAGAGCCGCAAGTGTGGTGGTGGAAATCTGACCAGCCTGAACAGGTGTCATCGCCTGCAATGTTTCAAGGCTCAGGTTATTTAACCAACCTGCCGAGAACCAATTCATACCGATATTAATGCTTCGCACCTGTTCTGCGGTGAAAGACCTGCCGGTGTCATCGGACATCCATGAGGTGTGGGCCATCGCATGGATTTGCTCAGAGCTTAAAGTCGCAATCTGCTCAGGGTTCAGCTTTTGGTAAACCGCCAGACTCATTGAGCCAATCGCAGATGTTGAAAGCCCTGAAAGATTGAGCACGGCAAACTGTTCGCCGCTTAATTTATCAAGCTGGATGGCTGTCAGTGCGGAGTATTCATTTTCCGTCAGGTTTTTAAGCGTCGATACGGAAAGCCCGGAAATATTGAGCAGCCCAAACTGTGCGCCACTCAGGGCATCAAGGTGTGAAATAGCACTCACC
Source organism: Buttiauxella brennerae ATCC 51605 (assembly GCF_001654925.1). Classification (GTDB taxonomy): domain Bacteria; phylum Pseudomonadota; class Gammaproteobacteria; order Enterobacterales; family Enterobacteriaceae; genus Buttiauxella; species Buttiauxella brennerae. The sequence continues at coordinate 212,169 of NZ_LXER01000006.1, read as the reverse complement.
TGGTCTGCCGATAATGCCGAAAGATGAGAGTTATTCAGGCCGCAGAGGTTTTCAACGCTAATATTGGCAATTTGAGTCTTATCCAACGCACCAAAGTTCGCGGCAGTTATCTCATTAAGGTGCGCGGCGGTAATGGCCTGAAATGCCTGGGTATTAAGATTGTTGAGGAAGGCAGAAGAGAACCAATAATAGGTCGTACTCCAGCTTGCAACCTGGGTCGCCGTCAATGCAGCCGCATGTGCGCTATCGAGTTTAATCAGGTTTCCACTCGTAAGCTGGTTTAACTGGGTCGCGGTGATCGCTTGCAAAGCAGGAATACTCAGGCTATTTAGCCATTCTCCGGAGAACCAGTAAAAGTTCGCATGAATATTCGCGACCTGATCGGGCGTAAACGCTTCCAGATGAGCGGTGTCCAGGCCAATAAGTGTATCGCTGGTTAACTCATTCATCTGCTTTTGTGTCAGCCCGCGTAATGCTTCGGTACTGAGATGGTTAACCCATCCCGGCGTGAACCAATACATGCTGATATTGATACTCGCCACCATTTCAGCTGTAAAACCGGCCGCAGCGGCATCGGGCATCCATGAAGTATGATTCATGGAGTGAATTTGGTCGGGTGTCATCTTGCTGACAAAATCAGCGGTCAGTTTCTCGTAATCGGACTTGCTCCATGAGCCAATTGAATTAAGGTCGGGCATGGAGGGGATATTTTGTATGGAATCAGGCACAGCAGAACCTCTTACCGGAAAGAAGGATATTTATGAGATATAAAAAAACGACCCGCCCTATAAGTACCCAGGCAGGAAGTTAAGGATAAAAATTGCACATACCTTTTAAGTTATTGAAAGGAAAAGGTGTGTTCATATAAATACTATCAATCAACATCATGACCAGCAGCTTTTATTTTTGCTGGAATTTCCATCGCAATGTATTAAATAGTGATATTTTAAAATAAGGTGTTCGTTACTGGAACTTACGAAACTAAACAACTTTGTATTATTTAAGATCAATCACCATCCAGTAATGATTAAAAAGCTAAAAAATATCATATTTATTTATCAGTAAAGCTACAAACCAAACCCTGTAATGCAACATGCAGGCGGAAAAGATAAACGCGTAAATGTCTAATTTTGACTATTATTTAATGGCTATAGCACTTTGACAACATCCAGAGCCTGTGATATTTAATCGCCTCTCACCTCCCCCCTATTATTATGACTGGCTTGTTAATAAATATGACTTATTTACCGTCGGCGGTATCTCATGGATAGCGGCTTATTCTGTTTGCAGGTCATCGCTGCCTTTCATCAGGTCGCGGTAGATAAAATAAACCTCCAGCATAAATTTTCTGGCCATCTGGAAATATCCCCTGACGGGCTACCCATTTTTGGCAGACAGGCGATATTGCTGGCGGCACAGTCATTGGGTATGAAAACAAAAGTGGTGCGCCAGGACCCACGCCGCCTCGATAAAGCCGTATTGCCTGCGGTCGCACAGCATCGTGACGGGCGTTTTTTTATTCTGGGGAAATATGATCCGGGTAATAATAATGATAATCACATCGCCAGCCCCCGATTGCTTATTCAATATGAAAACAGCCCTCCAGAATTAATTTTCATTGATGAACTCCCTGAAATCTGGACCGGTGAAGTTATTTATTTCGCCAGCAAAGCCAATTTCTCAGGAACATTAGCTAAGTTCGATTTCACCTGGTTTATTCCGGCACTGATTAAATACCGGCGTATTTTAGGGGAAATCATGCTCATTTCCCTGGTGTTGCAGCTCATCGGTTTAGCCACCCCGCTTTTCTTTCAGGTGGTGATGGATAAAGTTTTAGTTAACCACGCCATGAAAACCCTGCATGTGGTCGCCATTGGTTTGGTGGCGGCCAATATATTTGAAGCTTTATTAAGCGGTATTCGAACTTGGGTATTCGCGCATACCAGCAGCAAGCTTGATGTCGAACTCGGTGCGCGCCTGTTCCGCCATATGCTCAACCTGCCGATTGCGTATTTCCAGAGCCGCCGGGTCGGGGATTCTGTCGCCCGCGTGCGCGAGCTGGAAAATATCCGTTCGTTTCTGACCGGCAATGCCATTACGGTCGTGCTCGATATTCTGTTCTCGTTCGTGTTCCTGGCGGTGATGTTCAGCTACAGCGTTAAACTGACGCTTATCGTTATTGCCTCTATTCCGCTTTATGTCTTTTTATCGGTGGTATTTACCCCGGTTCTGCGCCGTCGCCTGAATGAAAAATTCAATAAATCGGCGGAAAACCAGTCCTTCCTCGTTGAAACCATCAGCAATATCGACACGGTCAAAGCCATGGCGGTTGAACCTCGCTGGGTTAAAAACTGGGATGACCAACTGGCGGGTTATGTGACCTCTGGCCTTTCAGCCACCAATATTTCAACCATTGCCAATGGCGGTATCACATTGATAAGCAAGTTGGTTACCGCCGCTATCATGTGGGTGGGAGCAAGCCTTGTGATTGATAACCAACTGACCGTCGGCGCGTTAGTCGCTTTTAATATGCTGTCCGGGCAGGTGTCGCAGCCGATTTTGCGCCTTGCACAGTTATGGAATGATTTTCAGCAAGTCGGTATTTCGATGAGTCGCCTTGGGGATATTTTAAATACTCACCCTGAAGTTGCCGATCAGAAATCACGCCTGCCGAGATTGTCCGGCGTGATTGAATTTGACCAGGTTTCATTTCGCTATCGCCCGGACGCATCAGAAGTGCTGCGCCAGGTCAGTCTCGTGATTAACCCCGGCGAAGTGATTGGCATTGTCGGGCGCTCCGGTTCGGGGAAAAGCACACTGACTAAACTGGTGCAGCGGCTGTATATCCCTGACCGTGGCCGCGTGCTGCTGGACGGGCACGATCTCGCGGTGATTAACACCACATCGTTAAGGCACCAGATTGGCGTGGTGCAGCAAGAAAATAACCTGTTTAACCGCTCTATTCGCGCCAACATCGCGCTGACTAACCCGACGCTCTCCATTGAAACGGTGATTGAAGCGGCGAAACTTGCCGGTGCACATGAGTTTATTTGTGAGTTACCGGAAGGCTACGACACCATGGTCGGCGAGCACGGCACCGGTTTGTCCGGCGGGCAACGCCAGCGTATTGCGATAGCGCGCGCCTTAATCTCAAACCCGCGTATTTTGATTTTTGATGAGGCCACCAGCGCCCTGGATTACGAATCGGAAAAAATTATCCAGGACAATATGCGCCGCATCTGTGAAGGCAGAACGGTGCTGATTATCGCGCACCGCCTGTCTGCGGTGCGTGAAGCCAACCGAATCGTGGTGATGGAACGCGGGCAGATTGCTGAAGTCGGGCACCATGATGAGCTGGTTCAACAACCTGACGGGATCTATGCGCATTTATATGCCCTGCAACAAGGCACGGTAAAAGGAGCTGGCGTATGAGCCTGAAACTGCGTTTTGCTGCCTCGTGCGAACTCATGAAGCGCTATCGTTCGCATTTTTCCTGGTTCTGGAAACAGCGCCACGCTCTCACTCCGCCAACCCTGAAAGCCGACGAAGCGGAATTTCTACCGGCAGCGCTGGCATTACAGCTGGCCCCCGTTTCGCCAACCGCCCGCTGGACCGCGCGGTTGCTGATGGTGCTGATTGCTTTCCTGGTGCTGTGGTCGTTTTTTGGCAAAGTGGACATCATCGTGTCCGCAAGCGGGAAAATCATTCCCTCTGCTCATACCAAAACCATTGCCTCTGTGGAAACCGCACGCGTTGAACGCATTGATGTAAAAGACGGGCAAACCGTGCGGGCCGGGGAATCGCTACTGGTTCTTGATACGCAAATTATCGACCACGAAAAAATGCGCGCGAAAGTCGATCAGGATGCGGCGACCTTGCAGGTGGCGCGTTCGCGAGCGCTGCTGGACTCCATGACGGCGAATAAATTTACCGCGCTGAGCGATATCCAGAATATCCCGCCGGAAATGGTCAGCGATGCCCGCCAGCACCTCACCAGCCAGTGGCTGAGTGTTGAAAGTCGGCTACATGATTTAGACGGGGAAATAACCCGCTACAGCATGCAGCTCCCCATTGTTCGCGAGCGGGCGCAAAGCTACAAAGACCTGGCGCAAAACCATGATGTGTCGGTAACGTCGTGGCAGGAAAAAGAGCAGGACAAAATCGAACTGGAAGGCAAACTTGCTGATGCCCGCCACCAGCGTGAGTCGTTTATTGCCGAGACACGCAAGAAAACCGAAGATGAACTCAACGAAGGGTTACGCCAGCAGGCCGAATCGCACCAGGATGTGCAACGCGCCAGCGCCCATAAAACCCAACTCCAGCTCACCGCACCGGTTGACGGCACGGTCCAACAATTAGCGGTGCATACCGTGGGTGGCGTGGTCACGGCCGCACAACCGTTGATGGTCATCGTCCCGCAGCAAAACCAGGTCGAGATCGAAGCCATTGTTGAAAACAAAGACATTGGTTTTATTCATAAAGGCCAGCATGCCGCCGTGAAAATCGAGGCATTTGATTACACCAGGTACGGCATGATGCAGGGCGAAGTGACTTATGTTTCACGCGACGCAATGAATGCAGGCGCCAGCGGCGCGGGCGAAAGCGCACCGGCAAACCACGGTGAAGACGCACAGAAAGCGCAAAACTCGCAATACGCGATTCACATCAAACTGGCCAACAAAACAATGGTCATTGATGGCGAACCGTCAGCGCTCAGGCCTGGTATGAGTGCCTCAATTGAAATCAAAACCGGCAGCCGTCGGGTCATTGAATACTTCCTTTCCCCTCTGATTCAACACTCGCACGAGAGCCTGAATGAACGCTAAAAAGGTTTTAATCGCTCTTGGCCTGCTGGGTTTGGGGTTGCAGCCTGTCGCTTACGCGCAAGAGGAAACAGGTTTACTGGATGACCCGTTACTCGCGCACCCCATGCAATTGCAGGAGGGAGCGACACTGCCCGATGCCAGCCATATCAATTGCGCCATATCTGTAGACTTCACCCAGCCGCTAGCGCTGAGCGACGCGGTGGATACCGCGCTGTGCAACAACCCGCAAATCCGCGCCACCTGGGCGGAAATTAAAGTGCAGACGGGTGCCGTCGGTGAAGCCAGGGCCGCGTATCTGCCAACCATTACCGGCTCGGTTAGCCGCCTGAAAGACACCACTACTTATTCATCTGGCTCGCAGCAGCCCGCATCAAGCAGTATCGGCAACCAGTATTACGGGTCATTAAACTGGCGCTTATTTGATTTTGGCGGCCGGGCCGCAAACCGTGAAGCGGCTAACCAAATGCTGCTAGCCGCGATTGCCGGGCATGACGCGGCGTTGCAAAAAACCATGGTGTCGGTGATTCAGGCTTATTTTGAAACGATGACTAGCCAGGCCGTGTTGGAAGCACGTCTGCAAATTTCCCAGCTTGCCCAACAGACGCTAAGTGTTGCGAAACGCCGTGAGGAAAAGGGGGCAACCACGCAGGATGACACCTTGCAGGCCACCACTGCGCTGGCAAAAGCACAGCTTAATGCGATGCACAGCCGGGGGGATTTTCAAAAGAACCTGGCGTTGCTGAAACAGGCTATGGGTATCAATCTTGAGACACCCGTTAATTTACCGGCCCAACCGGAACGCGTTATTCCTTCGGATATCCACGACCTCAACCAGTGGTTGAAACAGGCGCAGACCCGCCACCCGGCAATTATGCAGGCGCGGGCAAAATGGCAGGCCGATAAAGACAAAATCACCCAGGTTCGTTCGGATGGTTTACCCACGCTCGATATGACGGCGCATATTTCGCGCAACGGTTTCCCGAACCAGGGGCTGTCTACCATCAACCAGACCGACAAAGATATTGGCCTGACGGTTTCTATTCCCTTGTTCGATGGCTTCAGCCGCCACTATAAAATTCTTGAAGCCCGGGCGCAGGCTGAGCAAAGCGAAGCCCAACTCGCCGACACCACCGCGCACATTCTTACTGACGTGGTAAAAGCCTGGGCCGATGCTAAAACGGCACTGGGCGTGCTGACCGTAAGCCAACAATTGCTCGACGCCGCACAAGCCAGCGTTAATTCGTCACGCCGCCGTTACGATAAAAATGTGGCCGATATCCTTGAAGTCCTGAATGCACAATCGGCACTGGCTGATGCACAACAGCAACGAATTCAGGCGATTGCAGACTGGCAATCCGCACGTTTAAGCCTGCTGGCCAACACCGGGATATTAGGCCAATTACCCGCAACCGTGGAATCGCATAACGCAGACGTACCCTGAATAATCGCACTATGCGAAATAGTTAGGGTATCGCTTGACCTTCCCCTTGATGGAAGGTTTAGGCTTACCTTACTCTCAAAAATAAGGAGTCTGAAAATGTCTCACGTTATCGATCTAAACCTTGATGGCCTCACCTGTGGTCATTGTGTTAAACGCGTTAAAGAAAGCCTTGAGCAGCGCCCTGACGTTGATACCGCTGAAGTGACGCAAACTCACGCCAGCGTAACCGGAACGGCCAGCGTTGATGAGTTAATCAACACCGTAAAACAAGCCGGGTACGAGGCGACTGCGGCCAGCCACCCAAAGTCTGATCCGCTGACAGAGTCATCAATCCCGTCGGAAGTGCTGACAGCGGACGCATTGAAGCTTCCGACAGCCACCGAAGATAACGACGATAGCCAACAGTTGTTGATCAACGGGATGAGCTGTGCCAGTTGTGTCACCCGGGTACAAAATGCATTGCAAAATGTCCCTGGTGTCAGCCTGGCGCGGGTAAACCTTGCCGAGCGCAGCGCCCTGATTATGGGCACTGCCTCCGCCGAATCTTTAGTTAAAGCAGTAGAAAGCGCCGGTTACGGTGCCGAAGCCATCGAAGACGATGTGAAACGCCGCGAACGCCAGCAAGAAACCGCCAACGCCGCCGTAAAACGCTTCCGCTGGCAGGCGATTCTGGCGCTGGCCGTCGGTATTCCGGTGATGGTTTGGGGAATGTTTGGCGACAACATGATGGTCACCGACGACAACCGCTCGTTATGGCTGACCATCGGTATTATCACGCTGGGCGTGATGGTGTTTGCCGGTGGGCATTTCTATCGCAGTGCCTGGCGCAGTTTGCTCAATAAAACGGCCACCATGGATACGCTGGTGGCGCTAGGCACGGGTGCCGCGTGGATTTACTCCATTACCGTCAATATCTGGCCGCAGCACTTCCCGATGGAAGCACGCCATCTTTATTACGAAGCCAGTGCGATGATTATCGGCCTGATAAACCTCGGGCACATGCTGGAACAACGCGCACGCCAGCGCTCGTCTAAAGCGCTGGAACGCCTGCTGGATTTAACCCCGCCCACCGCACGCGTGGTCACCGAAGAAGGTGAAAAAACACTACCACTGGCAGAAGTCACCGCAGGCATGATATTGCGCTTAACCACCGGTGACCGCGTGCCGGTCGATGGCGAAATTACCCTGGGCGAAGCCTGGTTTGATGAAGCGATGCTAACGGGCGAACCTGTACCGCAACAAAAATCCACCGACGAGCCGATTCATGCAGGCACCGTGGTGCAAGACGGCAGCGTATTATTCCGTGCTACCGCGACCGGCAACCACACTACACTTTCGCGCATTATTCGAATGGTGCGCCAGGCGCAAAGCAGTAAGCCTGAGATTGGCCAGCTTGCCGATAAAATCTCAGCCGTTTTTGTGCCAGTCGTGGTACTGATTGCTTTGCTTAGTGCAGCTATCTGGTACTTCTTCGGCCCGGCACCGCAAATCGTTTATACGCTGGTGATTGCGACCACGGTGCTGATTATCGCCTGTCCTTGTGCGCTGGGTCTGGCGACACCGATGTCGATTATTTCTGGTGTCGGTCGTGCTGCTGAGTTTGGTGTATTAGTCCGTGATGCCGATGCCCTACAGCGCGCCAGCACGCTCGATACTATCGTGTTCGATAAAACCGGTACGCTGACCGAAGGCAAGCCGCAGGTTGTGGCGGTGAGCACATACCATGACTGGTCCGAAACAGAAGCGTTAAGAATGGCAGCAGCGCTTGAACAAGGCTCAAGCCACCCTCTCGCGCGCGCGATCCTTGATAAAGCAGCAGGCTCAACGTTACCGCAGGTCAATGCCTTCCGCACCTTGCGTGGGCTGGGTGTCAGCGGTGAAGCCGAGGGGCATAAGTTATTGCTCGGCAACAAAGCGCTGCTTGATGAGCAAAACGTGGATACCGGCCCAATGGCCGCAGAAATTGAAGCGCAGGCAAGCCGTGGTGCAACACCGGTTCTGCTGGCAATCGACGGCAAACTGGTCGGTCTGTTCGCCATCCGTGACCCACTGCGTGCCGACAGTATTAGCGCACTGCAACGTTTGCACCGTAACGGCTACCGCCTGGTGATGCTGACCGGGGATAACCCAACCACCGCTAACGCGATTGCCAAAGAAGCAGGCATTGATGAAGTGATTGCGGGCGTGTTGCCAGATGGCAAAGCCGAAGCGATTAAAAAGCTGCAACAACAAGGCCGACAAGTGGCGATGGTCGGTGACGGCATCAACGATGCGCCAGCGTTAGCGCAGGCCGAAGTGGGAATTGCGATGGGTGGCGGCAGTGACGTTGCTATCGAAACGGCTGCCATCACGTTGATGCGCCATAGCCTGGTGGGTGTCGCGGATGCACTGGCCATTTCCAAAGCCACGCTCAGGAACATGAAACAAAACCTGGTGGGGGCGTTTATCTACAACTCTTTGGGGATCCCTGTTGCCGCCGGGATATTGTACCCGCTGACCGGAACACTGCTTAACCCGGTGGTGGCCGGTGCGGCAATGGCGCTGTCATCCATTACCGTGGTCAGTAACGCCAACCGTTTGTTGCGCTTTAAACCGAAGGACTGAGTGCCGGATCCTGATCCGACCGACGAGTAAAGCGTGACCTGTCTGCCCGGTGTGGCTCTACGAAATTTGCACCGGGTGACTCGCAGCGGTAGCATGACTTTTTAGCCAGGGAGTCTGCTAATGGGTCTGCTATCGCGAATTACCGCATTGTTTTCAAGCCTTTCTAACACCCAATATCCCTGGCCTGCTCTGGATATTGTTCTGCCCGGAGACTGCCACCTGCACCTCGTCGGCAGCATCCATATGGGCACACGCGATATGGCTCCGCTACCGGGCAAACTGATTGATAAGCTCAATAATGCCGATGCGCTGATTGTTGAAGCCGACATATCCGAAGGTGGCTCACCTTTCCCAAATAACACCGATGAACTCCCGCTGGAGCAACGCCTGTCTGGCGGCGACTGGGAACAGGTTGTGTCGCTCACTCAGGAGCTGGGCATCCCGCTGAGCCAGATTGATAACCAACCGGCCTGGCAAATTGCGCTGGTGCTGCAGGCTTACCAGGCGCAGAGGCTCGGCTTGCGGGCTGAATATGGGATAGATTTCCAGTTACTGGAGAAGGCTAAAACGCTGGCGATTCCGATCATCGAACTGGAAGGCGCTCAACATCAAGTCGAAATCCTCACTCGCCTGCCCGAAGGCGGAATGCCGCTATTAACCGATACGCTCACCCACTGGCACACCAACGCGCGTTTGCTGCAAACGATGATCAGTTGGTGGATGGATTCGCCACCGCGTACAAACGTTGCTCTGCCGAACACATTTGGCCACGATCTATACGATGTACTTATGCATCAACGTAACCTTCAGTGGCAGCATTTCCTGCAACAACTGCCTGCGGGGCGCTACGTTGTGGCGGTCGGAGCACTGCATTTATACGGCGAGGGGAACCTGCCAGGGCTATTGAAATATCCCACTAAATAATTCGAGTTACATCGAGGCGGCAAGTGAACGAAGCCCGATGAGCTTACTCAAGTAAGTGATTCGGGTGAGTGAGTGTAGCCAACAAAGAGGTAACTTGAAGTATGACGGGGGATAAAAAAACGGCCAATATCGCTATTGGCCCGTCAAAGAGGAATTTGTATATTGTTGTAGTTATTCTGGTCGAATTAACGACCAGATACGGAATTGTCGCTCAATGTAACGATTAACGCTATCACTATTAAGCGACATTATAATATTTGGAAAACATATCACGCTGCTTACTATTTTGTGCGCTTACCAGCCAAATGAACTAAGAAGGTCACATGACACCCGCCGTAAAACTGCTCGAAAAAAACCGAGTTCCCTTTCAGTTACATGCTTACGATCACGACCCAAGTGACACAAATTTTGGCGATGAGGTGGTTCGTAAACTGAGTCTGAACCCAGAACAGGTCTACAAAACGCTGCTCGTTGCCATCAACGGTGACATGAAACAATTAGCGGTCGCCGTCACCCCGGTTTCCGGGCAACTGGACTTAAAAAAAGTGGCCAAAGCGTTAGGGGCAAAAAAAGTGGATATGGCCGATCCGATGGTTGCCCAACGCATTACCGGTTATCTGGTCGGTGGCATTAGCCCGCTGGGGCAAAAGAAGCGCCTGCCAACGGTTATCGATGCCCCTGCACAGGAGTTTACCTCTATCTATGTTTCCGGCGGTAAACGCGGGCTGGATATCGAACTTGCCGCCGCAGATCTCGCAAAATTGCTGAATGCGACTTTTGCTGAAATTGCCCGCCGTGACTGATCGTTATTTCCTCCCAAAAGAGCAATCTCAGTCAGGATGGAAAAGAGAGTCGCTGGCAAAGTAAGCGTCTTGAGGGAGGGGTGATGACGAACGCAAGAAACGAACTTTATGCCCGGCGTTTTGAGCAAGTATTTAGCTGGATTGAACAGCATCTCGATAGCCCGTTAACGGTCGAGCAACTGAGTGAAGTCGCCTGTTTCTCGCGTTTTCATTTTCATCGGCAATTCAGCCAGTTCTGCGGAATCAGCGTTAGCCGTTATATCACGCTGATGCGGCTGAAAAGGGCCTCTTTCCAGTTAGTGGGAAATCCTCAGGAAAGAGTGATTAACATTGCCCTGGATGCCGGGTTTGAAAACCCCGAGTCATTTTCCCGAGCCTTCAAAAATACCTTCGGCCTGACGCCCAGCGAGTTTCGCAAAGATCCTGTTTGGGTTGACTGGCATGTGCATTTTCAATTTCCCGGACGGGAAAATCAGCAGAGGCTTGAAAATATGGACGTGAAAATCATTACTGTCGAAGCCATGAACGTTGCGGTGCTTGAGCATCTTGGCGACCCGATGCGCGTGAATAATACGGTCGCGTCGTTTATTGAGTGGCGCAAAGCGTCAGGGCTTTCTGATTACATGACACAAGGGACTTACGGTGTTCCGTATAGCGATCCGGCCACGACGCCTGGTGAGGAGTTCCGTTTCGATGTGTGCGGCGAATTGAATGCGGCCGCCAACGGCGTGGTTCCAGAAAATCCACAGGGTGTTATCGTGAAAACCCTGCCTGGAGGGCGTTGTGCGGTGGTGCGCCATGTCGGCGCTTACGAGCGCATCAGCGATAGCGTTTATTATCTTTACCGCCAGTGGTTACCCGATAGCGGTGAGGAGTTACGTGATTTCCCGGTCTATTTCCGCTACCTCGAACTCGATAAAAACCACCCCGAGCATGCGCAGCAAACCGATATTTTATTGCCGTTGAAGTAATTCGCCCTCACCCCGGTCCTCTCCCTCAGGAGAGGGCGTAAAAGGTGATCCCCTCTCCCATTGGGAGAGGGTTAGGGTGAGGGGGAAAAGTTACTGCCAGCTCACCTCGCCTTTCGGCTCGTAAGCATTCACATCAAGCGGGGAATTCTTCTCGATATACTGCTTCAGCACCTCTGCATCCACAAAACCGGTGTTCACATAGCCTGGTTTTTTATCGATAGCAGGATAGCCGTCACCACCGGAAGCGTTAAAGTTTAACGTCGCCATACGGTAGGTTTTCGCAGGATCAACCGGCTCGCCCTTGATTTTAAGATCTTGCAGGCCAGCAGCCGTTGCCACAAAGCTGACGTTAGCAAACTGCGGATACGCGCCAGAGTCTGGTTTTTTCTGCGCCACGGCGCTCAGATACTCGGTGACTTCTTTGCCCGTCATATCGGTATAAACCACGGTGTTACCAAACGGCTGCACCTTCAGCACATCTTTATAAGTGATGTCCCCGGTTTCAATCGAATCACGAATACCACCGCCGCTCATCACAGCAAAATCAGCACCGGTACGGTCCATTTGTGCCGCCAGCAGCAGACGCGCCAGGTTAGTTTGCACGAAACGCACTTTGCTACGATCGCCTTCCATGTGGCCGTTAACGCTGCCTACTTTCACATTCAACTGCGCCTGGCCTTTATTCTGGAATGGCGTCAGCAGTGAGAGCATTTGCTGGTTTTCCGGGATCTGCGGTGTATACAGCACGCGCTCACTTTCACCGTTATCGTAGGTGATTTTCTTTTTCAGGTTGATGGGGATCAACTGGTAATGCACCAGTTTCATTTCACCATTACGGAACTCAAAATCAGCGCGGCCTACGTACTTGCCCCACTCATGAGCCTGAACAATCCAGATACCGTTTTGCTGATCCGGTGCACATGGCGTGCCTGGCACATAATCCACCTGCTTTTTATTTTCTGCCGCCATACAGACCGGGTTTTGCGAGTGCCCGCCAACAATCATCGTCAGTGCACCCGCCGGTAAACTACGTGCCATTTCTACGTCGCCCGGCGCGTTAGAACCGTGATCGCCGTTATCGTAGTGGCCCATGTGTGTTGCGGCGATGAGCACGTCGGGTTTTTCAGTGGTTTGCAGCTCCTGAATCACCAGTTTTGCTTCATCAGCAGGTTTGCGAAATTCAATATCCGTGAAGTTTTCCGGGTTACCAATTTTGGCGGTGTCGTCAGTGGTTAAACCGATAACCGCAATTTTGATGCCCTGCGGCTTAAAGATGGCCCAGGGTTTAAACAGACGCTCACCGGTGCTTTTCTGGTAAATGTTGGCTGAAAGCAGCGGGAATTTGGCCCACTTTTCTTGCTGGCGTAACACGGTTAGCGGTTTATCGAATTCGTGGTTGCCGATTGCCATCGCGTCATAACCAATCAGGTTCATGCCACGGAAATCAGGTTCAGCATCCTGCAAGTCAGATTCAGGCACGCCGGTGTTGATGTCGCCGCCAGAGAGTAACAATACGCTGCCTCCCTTCTCTGCCACCTCTTTACGAATGCTATCCACCAGAGTTTTCTGTGCAGCCAGGCCATATTCCGCGTGTTCATTGCGCCAGAAATGACCGTGGTGATCGTTGGTGTGTAGAATGGTGATGTTATAAGTTTTATCTTTTTCCCAGGCCAGTGCTGATGCGCTGGTCAGGCCGACTGCGATAAGCAGTGCTGCGGTCACCCCTTTCACGACGAACTTCATTGCAAATCTCCATATTCAAAAAAATACTTCCGCACCAATAGCAGACAGCTACTAGCATAGACAAATAACTTTTCACGATTGTGACTTTCTTCAGAAAGTTCCTGCAGGTATGTTAGCAGGGTAACGGTTTCCCACGGTTCCATCGCTGAACCGATATAAAATAATACAATCAATTCCTTGCAGGTATTTATGGCAATCTCGGAACAAACACTCGCACCAACGGAGCCAAAAAAGGCTCGCACCGCGTTTGGCATTCTGGGGGCAATTAGCCTCTCCCATTTGCTCAACGATATGATTCAGTCGCTTATTCTGGCGCTCTATCCACTACTACAAAGCGAATTCTCACTGAGCTTTGTGCAGATTGGGATGATAACGCTGACATTCCAGGTAACCTCATCGCTACTCCAGCCGGTGGTAGGATACTACACCGACAAATACCCGATGCCGTGGTCGTTGCCGATTGGTATGTGCTTCACACTTTGCGGGTTAGTTATCCTCGCTTTAGCGGGCAGTTTCCCGATGGTGCTGTTGGCAGCCGGGCTTGTGGGGACGGGTTCATCGGTGTTCCACCCGGAATCATCCCGCGTGGCGCGAATGGCGTCCGGTGGCCGTCATGGCCTTGCGCAGTCACTGTTCCAGGTGGGTGGCAATTTCGGTAGCTCTTTAGGCCCATTGCTTGCCGCGCTGATTATTGCCCCTTACGGTAAAGGTAATGTCGGCTGGTTTGTGCTGGCCGCGTTGCTGGCGATTATTGTATTGCTGCAGATTAGCCGTTGGTATGCCGCGCAACATCGCATGGCAAAGGGCAAAACAGCCGCGCTTGTCGTTAACCCGCTACCGCGCAAGCAAGTGATTCAGGCGGTATCTGTACTGCTGGTGCTGATTTTCTCCAAATACTTTTATATGGCGAGTATCAGCAGCTACTACACCTTCTACCTGATGCACAAATTCGGTTTGTCGGTGCAAAACGCTCAGTTCCACCTGTTCGCCTTCTTGTTTGCCGTGGCAGCCGGTACGGTAATTGGTGGGCCGTTAGGCGATAAAATTGGCCGTAAATACGTTATCTGGGGTTCAATCCTCGGTGTGGCACCGTTTACCCTGTTCCTGCCTTACGTATCGCTGTACTGGACCGGCGTTCTGACGGTGATCATCGGCTTTATTCTGGCCTCCGCGTTTTCAGCGATTCTGGTCTACGCACAAGAACTGATGCCGGGGCGTATCGGCATGGTTTCCGGGCTGTTTTTCGGTTTCGCATTTGGTATGGGTGGCCTGGGTGCCGCGGTACTCGGGCTGGTAGCCGACCATACCAGTATCGAATTAGTCTATAAAATATGTGCCTTCTTGCCGCTACTGGGCATATTGACCATATTCCTCCCTGATAACCGCCACAAGTCCTGATTAATCAAGGCCAATACATTGTATTGGCCTTCACTCGTCCCCATATTCCTCTATGTTATTGCCTCACTAAGTGTGTAAAACCCCTCTCAGGCCACTTTTTTTGTCCAAATGCGCCTTTTATAAAAAATTCACTTACTTTTCACCCAACTGATTAAAAAATTGTCATAAACTAAAGTAGATAATTTGATTTATTGGACCTTAAGCTTACGAAAGGAGACGGAATGCATCACGCCACCCCGCTTATCACCACCATTGTCGGCGGCCTCGTACTGGCCTTTTTGCTCGGTATGATCGCCAACAAACTTCGTATATCACCATTGGTGGGCTATTTATTAGCTGGGGTATTGGCCGGCCCTTTTACGCCAGGCTTTGTCGCAGACACTAAACTCGCTCCTGAACTGGCTGAGCTGGGCGTTATTCTGCTGATGTTTGGCGTTGGTCTGCACTTTTCGTTAAAGGATTTGATGGCGGTAAAGGCCATCGCCATCCCAGGCGCAATCGCCCAGATTGGTGTGGCGACGCTACTGGGAATGGCGCTTTCATCGCTGATGGGTTGGTCACTGATGACCGGCATCGTGTTTGGCCTGTGTCTTTCTACCGCCAGTACCGTGGTGCTGCTGCGCGCACTTGAAGAGCGGCAATTAATAGACAGTCAACGCGGGCAAATTGCCATTGGCTGGCTGATTGTTGAAGACCTGGTGATGGTGTTAACGCTGGTTCTGTTGCCTGCGGTCGCCGGGATGATGGAAAAAGGCGACGTCGGCTTTGCGACGCTGACGCTGGACTTGGGTTTGACCATCGGTAAAGTGGTGGCGTTTATTGCCATTATGCTGATTGTTGGCCGCCGCGTGGTGCCGTGGATTCTGGCGCGAAGTGCTGCAACCGGTTCGCGCGAACTCTTCACGCTAGCCGTTCTCGCATTGGCTCTCGGCATTGCTTTTGGTGCGGTCGAACTGTTTGACGTGTCATTCGCGCTGGGAGCCTTCTTTGCCGGCATGGTGCTTAATGAATCTGAATTAAGCCACCGTGCAGCACACGACACGTTACCGCTGCGCGATGCTTTTGCCGTGCTGTTCTTTGTTTCCGTCGGCATGTTGTTCGACCCATTAATTCTGATTCAGGAACCGCTCGCGGTGCTTGGCACGGTGGCTATCATCGTCTTTGGTAAGTCGTTAGCCGCCTTCTTCCTGGTGCGGTTGTTTGGCCACTCGCAACGCACTGCGTTAACCATCGCCACCAGTCTTGCGCAAATTGGTGAGTTCGCTTTTATCCTGGCAGGGCTTGGCATGGCGCTGAATCTGCTGCCGCAGACCGGGCAAAATCTGGTGCTGGCGGGGGCGATTTTGTCGATTATGCTCAACCCCATTTTGTTCGCGATTCTTGAGCGCTATCTCGCAAAAACCGAAACGCTGGAAGAACAGACACAGGAAGAAGCCATCGAAGATGAGAAACAAATTCCAGTCGATATTTGCCATCACGCGTTGCTGGTTGGTTTTGGCCGCGTAGGCAGCCTGCTGGGCGAGAAATTGCTGGCGCAAGGCATTCCACTGGTGGTGATTGAAACCTCTCGCAGTCGGGTTGATGAGCTACGTGCGCGTGGGATCCGTGCGGTACTCGGCAATGCGGCCAATGAAGAGATCATGAATCTCGCCCATCTGGATTGCGCGCGTTGGTTATTACTGACGATTCCTAACGGCTACGAGGCCGGTGAAATTGTGGCGGCGGCGCGAGCAAAATGCCCGGATATCGAGATTATCGCCCGCGCTCATTATGACGATGAAGTGGATTACATCACCGAGCGTGGTGCCAATCAGGTCGTGATGGGTGAGCGAGAGATAGCGAATACGATGATGGGGTTATTGGTCCAGCCGGTGGCGTGAGTTCCCCTTCATTCCGGCCTTCTCCTAAGAGGGAGAAGAGGAAAACCGCACGGCCTCCAAAGGGAAAGCCGTATAGTTCCCTCTCCTGGGGGAGAGGGTTAGGGTGAGGGCGTTGAATTAACGCTCCCAGTAAGACTCTTCTAAGCTATCTTCGCGCTCTGGCAGACCACGCGTCAGGCGCGGAGAATGCTGGTTCAGCACCTGGTAACTTACGCGGTTTGCATACTTACATACTTGTGCCAAAGACGAATAGGTCAGCCAGGTATGCTGGTGTTTGCTGGAGTTTGGCACGTTAGAACGGTGATAATTATTCGCCGTTATATCATGCAGAAGTGCAGCCAGCGCACCGTCGCCCGCGCCATTGGTATTCATGATTTTCTCAGGCCCGCCCATGTATGGCGCGATATGCGAGAAAATACGCATCGGGTTCTGGCAGTCTTTATGGCGCATTGCACGGCTAAATTCGTACTGGTTAAATTCAGCAATCGCCCCCGGCAACAACGGATGTTGTGTGGTGCGTTTTGAAGACTCTTCTGTAAAGCCCGCCATGTACAGGCCAACAGGCCCTGCGGTACACAATACTAAATCGACCCAATCCAACGCCTTATCAGCCGCCAGCAGCGGATCGTTTTCACCGGTCAGCGCCAGCCCTTCTTCTTCGTTCATCGCAAGAATCGAGACATGTTCTTTCAGGAACGCCTGCCACCACTCCGGATTTTCTGCGATGACATATTTGGTGCCCAGCGTCAGCACCACAGGAACGTTGTATTTTTTCGCATAGGCGATGGCCTGCATGGTCGCTTCTGGCATCGGTTCGCCGTCTTTGCAACGCACCAGATACGACGTAAGTACCAGCGCCGAGGCACCCGCAATCACCTCTTCCGGGATATTTTCAGCACGCAACTGGTTCATGTGGCCAGGGCTTATCGCAAAAGTACGCTCGCCCTGCTCACCAATCAGCGTAAAGCAGCGGCCAATCGGCCCGTTAACGCCTTGCAGGTAATTGAGGTCAGTACGGCTGGAGGTGTTGCACAGATAGCGGTAGGCATAGCTACCAATTTCGATGTGGCTGCACATCACGCCCAACAAAACAGAGCGGTCATCGGCTAATACCGAATAGTTGTGCATGGTGTTGCCGATGGTGCCACCGGCAAACTGGTGGGTAATCAGATCTTTTTGTACCAGTTCCTGATACAGCGCTTCTGCAACATCATCTTCAATAACCAAAGAGTGCCCGAAACTCAAACCGTAACGATGAACAAACGCATCATCGACTTTGGCTTCGATATCCACCAGCGTCTGGTCTATCCCGACTATCCAGGAAGTGCCTGTTTCGTTTTCAGGCTGAACCTGTTGCAGTAACGGATCGCGCGCGTTTACAGGGAAGTAGTGTTTGGATTTTCGTTTGCCGGGAAATTTCATGATGTTGTTCGAGTTTGCTAATCAGGCCGGAAATGGTAGCACATTAACGGCCAGTAGTGAGATTAGCGATATTTCTGCACCAGATTCATCATCATGGCGATGTGAGCCGGGTCGTCATTAAGTGCAGGGATATATTCATATTTTGTGCCGCCCGCTTCGATAAAGACTTCACGGTTTTGTACCGCCATTTCCTCAAGCGTTTCGAGGCAATCGGCAGAAAAACCAGGGCACATCACCTGAATGTGTTTCACCCCTTTCTCCGCCAACATTTTCAGCGTTTCATCGGTATACGGCATTAGCCAGGGTTCGCGGCCAAAGCGCGACTGGTAAGTCATCATCACTTTTTCTGGCGGCAGCTCAAGCGCTGAAAGCAGCTCGCGCGTGGTGTCACGGCAGCGTTGCGGGTAATCATCGCCTTCGTTGGCATAACGCTGCGGAATGCCGTGGTACGAGAGCAATAACACATCCGGCTCGCCATGTTTTTCGAAAGAGAGTTTTACCGAAGCCACCAGCGCATCGATGTATGAAGTGTCATCGGCATAGTCGCGAATCAGTGAAATGGACGGCAGCGAGCGGTAATTGGCAAAAATACGCCCCAGTTCATCCCAGACGGCCGCAACCGTCGAGCAGGAAAACTGCGGGTAGAGCGGCAGCACCACAATATGATCGACATGGTGCGACATCAGTTCTTCTACCGCGCTTTTCAGCGAGGGCGAACCATAGCTCATACCCAATGCAACAGGTGTATCCGGCAATTGTGCGGAAAGAGCAGCCAGCTGGCGGCGGCTATAGACCAGCAGCGGAGAACCTTCATCCATCCATACCGACTGGTAAAGTTTGGCGACACGCGCTGAACGCAGCGGCAAAATCACGCCCCGTAGTAGCGGCCACCAAATGACGCGCGGTGTATCAACCACGCGTTTGTCGCTCAAAAACTGGCGTAAATAGCGTTTTACCGCCGCCGGAGTGGGAGCGTCAGGCGTGCCAAGGTTTGCCAGTAAGATACCCACTTTTTCCTGATTCATTTCCACTCCTTATCAACAGATTGCTGATAATTGTAACGTAAAAGCGCCTCAGGAGAACCGATTACAGCGAAAGGGCAAAATTTGGGCAAAAAAATACCAGGAACAGGTCCTGGTATTTTTTAATCTAAAATCCGATTAGCCGAGGATTTTAGCGAGTTCTGCACTCACTTCGGTCACTTTGCGGGTGCCGTCGATTTTTACGTATTTGGTGTTACCGGCTTGCGCTTCTTTGCTGTAATAGGAGATCAGCGGAGCAGTCATCTGATGGTATTCCACCAGGCGCTTACGCACAGTTTCTTCCTGATCGTCTTTACGGGTGGTCAGTTCTTCGCCAGTCGCATCGTCTTTGCCTTCCACTTTTGGTGGATTAAAGGTGACGTGATAAACGCGGCCAGATGGTGCGTGTACGCGACGGCCAACGATACGCTCAACAATCAGCTCGTCCGGCACAGCAAATTCCAGAACCACATCCACATTGATGCCCGCTTCTTTCATTGCGTCAGCTTGTGGAATAGTGCGTGGGAAACCATCAAGCAGGAAACCGTTGCGGCAATCTTCCTGGGTAATACGTTCTTTAACCAGAGCGATAACCAGTTCATCTGTAACCAGTTTCCCGGCATCCATGATGTCTTTTGCTTGTTTACCCAGCTCTGAGCCAGATTTTACTGCGGCACGCAGCATGTCACCGGTGGAGATTTGCGGAATGCCATATTTCTCCATGATGAACTGAGCCTGAGTTCCTTTACCTGCGCCCGGAGCGCCAAGCAGAATAATACGCATTGCGTAATTCCCCATTCGTTTGGATTTTTGTATTTAAGAATTTTAGGCGATGACCTTACCATTAAAGGCCTATTCAGCTCAAGAATGGTGCGGGGATTGAGGGATCTTAGTTGGTTAAGATCGCCCTCACCCCGGCCCTCTCCCAGGGGAGATGGTTAGGGTGAGGGGTAAATATTACGAAACTAACAGCTGATTCATACGGCGAATAAACTGGTTTGGATCTTCCAGCGTACCGCGTTCAGCAAACAGCGCCTGGTCAAGCAGCAGCTCAACCCAATCGGCGAATTGTGCTTCGTCCTGAGTATCCGCAACACGTTTCACAAGGCCATGATCCGGGTTCAGCTCGAAGATGTACTTCACTTCCGGCACTTCCTGGCCCGCAGCGGCAAACAGTTTCGCCATTTGCGTGCTCATGTCGTTGCTGTCGGTGGTCACGATAGCTGGCGTGTCGGTCAGACGGTGCGTCAGACGCACTTCTTTCACGCGCTCACCCAGCAGGGTTTTCACACGCTCAACAAACGGCTCAAGTGCTTTTTCAGCTTCTTTCGCTTCCGGAGTCTCCTCGTCGGCCATTTTTTCCAGTGACTCGTCAGTTTTGCTGACTGACTGGAATGCTTTGCCGTCGAACTCGGTCAGGTAGCTCATCATCCATTCGTCGATGCGGTCAGAAAGCAGCAACACTTCGATGCCTTTCTTACGCAGCAATTCCAGATGCGGGCTGCTCTTCGCGGCCGCATAGCTGTCGGCGGTGATGTAGTAAATCTTCTCCTGCCCTTCTTTCATGCGTGACACGTACTCTTCCAGCGACACAGTCTGTGCAGCAGAATCAGTATGTGTGGTCGCAAAGCGCAGCAGTTTAGCGATAGCTTCCTGGTTCGCGTTGTCTTCAGCTGGGCCTTCTTTCAGTACCAGGCCGAAGTTTTTCCAGAAGGTCTGGTATTTTTCGCTGTCGTCTTTCGCCAGTTTTTCCAGCATCTGCAATACGCGTTTGGTCAGCGCGCTACGCAGATTTTGCGTTACACGGCTGTCTTGCAGAATTTCACGCGACACGTTCAGTGGCAGATCGTTGGAATCTATCAGACCACGTACAAAACGCAGGTAGTTCGGCATGAACTGCTCAGCGTCGTCCATGATGAACACGCGCTGCACGTACAGTTTCAGGCCGTGTTTATGGTCACGGTTCCACATATCCCATGGTGCCTGGGACGGAACATACAGCAGGCTGGTGTACTCTTGTTTCCCTTCCACGCGATTGTGGCTATAGGTCAGCGGGTCGCTGAAATCATGGGCCACATGCTTATAGAACTCGTTGTACTCTTCGTCTTTGATATCAGACTTGCTACGGGTCCACAGCGCCTGCGCTTTGTTGATTTTTTCCCAGCCAAGAATGGTTTCGCCGTCTTTCTCTTCACGGGTTTCAATCTCAACCGGCAATGCGATGTGATCGGAATATTTACCGATAACTGAACGTACGCGCCAGTCGTCCAGGAACTCGTCTTCACCTTCACGCAGGTGCAGGGTGATTTCAGTACCGCGATCGGCTTTGGTGATATCCGCAACGGTGTACTCGCCCGCACCTTCAGATTCCCAGAACACAGCTTGATCCGCAGGAACGCCCGCCGCACGCGTACGCACAGTCACTTTGTCTGCCACGATGAAGGCTGAGTAGAAGCCCACACCGAACTGGCCGATAAGCTGGCTGTCTTTCGCCTGGTCAGATCCCATGGATTCGAGGAATGATTTAGTCCCGGATTTTGCGATAGTACCGAGGTGGTCAATCGCTTCATCGCGCGTCATACCGATACCGTTATCGGCAATGGTCAGGGTGCGTTTTTCTTTATCAAAAGAGACGCGCACGCGCAGTTCGCCGTCACCCTCGTAGAGGTCAGCCTGAGACAGCGCGCGGAAGCGCAGTTTGTCTGCCGCATCAGAGGCGTTGGAGATCAGCTCACGCAGGAAAATTTCTTTATTTGAGTAGAGGGAGTGGATCATCAGGTGCAGAAGTTGTTTCACTTCAGACTGGAAGCCACGTGTCTCTTGTCCTTTCATGGTCATTGATACCTCAACAAAATCAAAATACAGGGGTGATGAAAACGCTGAAGGTGATATGAGGATAGAAACGGAGGTTTTCAAGCCTGGAAAATAGATTCTCTCTTTCTTTACCCTAAATAATTGGAGTTGCATCAAGGCGGCAAGGGAGCAAATCCCCAGGAGCTTACTCAAGTAAGTGACTGGGGTTTGTGAGTGAAGCCAACGCTGATGCAGCTTCAAGTATGACGGGTAAATTAAAAATTAATTTTGTGACGCCCAGCTAAAGAGTGGGACAACGTTGTGCCATCGACCATTTCCAGTTCGCCACCCACCGGCACGCCGTGTGCGATACGGCTGGCGTCCACGCCATATTGCCCGCAAAGTTCGGCGATATAGTTAGCTGTGGCTTCGCCTTCAACGGTTGGGTTGGTGGCAAGGATAAGCTCTTTGATGGTTTCGCGCTCAAGGCGCTGTTCGAGCCTGTCGAGGCCAATGTCTTGCGGGCCGATGCCGTCGATTGGAGACAAATGCCCCATCAACACAAAGTAACGCCCGGAAAACTGCCCGGTCGCTTCAATGGCGTGGATATCCGCAGGCGTTTCCACCACACAAATCTGGCCGTTTTCCTGGCGACGCGGGTTGGAACAAATTGCACACACTTCCTGCTCAGTGAAAGTACGGCAATCAGCACAGTGGCCGATTTCAGACATCGCGCGTGTTAACGCTTGAGCAAGGCGCATCCCACCACTGCGGTCGCGTTGCAGGAGCGCGAACGCCATACGTTGGGCAGACTTTGGGCCAACGCCTGGCAGGCAGCGCAAGGATTCCATAAGGGCGGTTAGTAAAGGACTGGTTTGCATCGCTCAGACTTCTGAAAAAAGAGTGGGCCATAGCCTAACATTAGCCCCGCTGAAGGACATAGAAAATAATCCCCTTGTGCGAGGTGCTGCGCAAGGGGAAAACTTTTAAGCGCGTTGGGAGTCAAGTTGCTCCTGATTGGTCACTACGTCTTGCGCTTTTTGGTAGCTTTCCATCAGCAAGCCGTACTCAATAAACACACCGCCCCACAGGTTTGCCCACTCCATAGCATCGTCACGGTTCCAGGTGTGCTGGACTTCGGCTACCACGGCTGCGGTGTCCATCGGTACAACACCCGCCTGCACTACACGCGCCAAAGTCACTTCCTGGGCCATTTTGGAATAGGTGCCGGAGGCGTCAATCACTGCAAAAACTTTAAAACCTTCGGCCGCGGCACTGATTGCCGGGAAAGCCATACACACGCTGGTTACAGTACCGGCAATAATCAGTGTTTTGCGTCCGGTAGCTTTTACCGCAGCGACGAAATCAGGGTTGTCCCAGGCGTTGATTTCACCTTTACGCGGCACATACTGCGCATGCGGTGCGTACTGGTGGATTTCTGGGATCAGCGGGCCGTTCGGGCCTTGCGGTACAGAAGCGGTGGTGATTACCGGAATATTGGCAAGTGTGGCGACTTTAGCAAGCACTGTGGCATGAGTACGTAAAGTTGGCATTGGCATATCGTGCACGAGTTGGAACAAACCGCTTTGGTGGTCGATAAGCAGCATGACCGCATCGCTCGGGTCAATCATCGGAATTTGTCCGTTAAAGTTTGCAGGTGCCATGTCCGTATCCTCTTTATTTATTGAATAAACTGCTGAAAGTTAACGGCTACCGGGATGATAGCCGTTCACGTTAGTTACACTGTCTGACCAAATTTGCCCTGATTAAAATCGTCAATGGCCTCTTTGATTTCCTCGCGAGTGTTCATCACAAACGGTCCGTAGCCGACCACTGGCTCATTAAGCGGCTCGCCACTTAATACCAACACCACGGCGTCGTTATTGGCTTCAAGCGTTACCGTTTCGCCTTTCGCATCCAGTACCACCAGTTGGGCTTCACGAGCGACTTCCTGCCCGTTGACCTGTACGGTGCCTTTAAGCACCACCAGTGCGGTATTCCAGCCGTCTGGCAGCGTCAGTTGCGTCACGCTGTGGGCATTCAGGCGCATATCCAGAATGCTCATCGGTGAATGGGTTTGCGCCGGGCCGGTGTGCGCAAGAAACTCCCCTGCAATCACCCGCACCTGGCCTGCGTTATCCGGTAACCCCACCACCGGAATATCCGCGTCGGTAATGGACTGGTAGTTTGGCGGTGTTGACTTGTCTTTGGCTGGCAAATTCACCCACAGCTGAACCATTTCAAGCGTACCGCCCTTCTCGCTGAAAGCTGGTGAGTGGAACTCTTCATGCAAAATGCCGCTGCCGGCTGTCATCCACTGCACATCACCCGGGCCAATCACCCCGCCGCTGCCGGTGGAGTCGCGATGTGCCACTTCGCCTTTGTAGACGATGGTGACGGTTTCAAAACCGCGGTGCGGGTGTACATCAACGCCGCGCTGCCCTTTGACGCTCGGCTTAAATTCTGCCGGGCCTGCGTAATCGAGCAGCAGGAACGGGCTGAGCTGTTTTTCAAATTTTGAGTAAGAAAACAGTGAGCGAACCGGGAAGCCATCGCCCACCCAGTGGGATGCCGGTGCTGAATAAACGCCAAGAATTGATTTCATCGTTATCTCCATTGAGTGTCGATTTCTGTTGAGATAAAGCTTACTCATAAGACGAATTCCCCGGTAGACTCTGAAAATGAACTCAGTGTTCCATAAACAGGACAATGGCAATGCAAGACCTCAACGATCTGTGGTATTTCGTGCAAGTGGTGGATAACGGAGGGTTTTCTCCAGCAAGCCGCGTTATCGGCATTCCGAAATCACGCTTGAGTCGCCGTATTGCACTACTGGAAGAAAGTCTTGAGACACGTTTGATTCAGCGTTCAACACGCAGCTTCACGGTAACCGAGGCCGGGCAGATTTTTTATCGCCACTGCAAGGCGATGATCATTGAAGCCGAAGCCGCGCAGGAAGCGATTAACTCGTTACGCGCAGAGCCTCGTGGGCTGATTCGCCTGAGCTGCCCGATTGCCCTGCTGCATGTGCATATCGGAGAAATGCTGGCGAAGTTTATGGCGCTTTATCCGCAGGTCACCGTGCAGCTTGAAGAGACAAACCGCCAGGTTGATGTGCTCAATGAAAATGTCGATTTAGCGGTGCGAGTTCGCCCATTGCCACTGGAAGATAGTGATCTGGTGATGCGCAAGCTGGCGGACCGCGGCATGTGCCTGGTGGCAAGTCCCGAACTGGTTGAGCGCTTTACTCAGCCCACATCTCCTGCCGACCTTCAGCACTGGCCAAGTCTGGCGTTATCAAAACCGCAGCAAGTTTACCGCTGGTGTTTGTTCGGTGAGGATAATCATGAAGTGACGCTGCACCACAAACCACGCTTTGTGACTACCGATATGGATGCACTACGTGCGGCTGCGCTGGCGGGAGTGGGACTGGTTCAGTTGCCAATATTGATGGTTAACAAGCAACTGGCAGATGGAAGCCTGGTGCGTTTGTTACCCGAGTGGCGAGCAAGACGTGAGGTTATTCATTTGGTGTTTCCTTCGCGGCGCGGTCAGTTACCGGCGGTCAGGGCATTGATTGATTTTCTGGTGGAGAGTTATGCGGAGTTTGAAGAGGAGTGAGAGCGCAAAATGCCCTCACCCCAGCCCTCTCCCACAGGAGAGGGAGAAAGGCAAATCAGAATGGCATTTTGAAGCCTGGTGGCAACTGCATCCCGTTGGAAACACCCGCCATTTTCTCTTTCTGCGCTTCGCCGATACGACGAGCAGCATCGTTGAAGGCCGCAGCAACCAGATCTTCAACCATCTCTTTGTCGTCTTCCATCAGGCTTGGATCGATTTCCACGCGACGGCAGTTGTGCGCGCCGTTGATGGTGACTTTGACCAGACCCGCGCCAGATTCGCCAGTGACTTCCATTTGGGCGATTTCTTCCTGAACCTGGGCCATTTTTTCCTGCATCTGCTGGGCTTGCTTCATGATGTTGCCCAGACCGCCTTTTCCAAACATAGTCTTCTCTCTTTTGCTCGGGCCGACTAACCGTACGTGACGATTAACGGCTATCAGGGTTTACAACAAACCGGCATATACCCAAGCTACTTCAAGATGCAGGTAGGCGGCAATCGAATGAATCCCGATGAGCTTACTTGAGTAAGTGATTCGGGTGAACGAGAGCAGCCAACAACCCTGCAACTTGAAGGGCGAAGGGTATAACCGGTCTGTCAAATAGGTCGAATACTGTCTTCATCCAGTTCCGCATCAAAGAAACGACGCAGCGTCTGAATGTTATTGTCAGTTCTCATTGATTCCCGCGCGTTCGCAAGCTTCTCTTCATAGATAGCCTGACGCCACTCCAGCGGGGTACGTTGTGCAAGATTATCATCTTCAATAATAGTCAGCTCAACAGTTTCACCACTAAAAGTACTCAACGCGTCCACCAGCGTTTTCTGCGCCGACGGTGAATTCAAATGTCGTAGTGCCGGGCGCAAGTGTAAACACACCCGGTTGCCGTCCTGCTCTTTCCAGGCGTTCAGCGCCAGCTGCTGCACTAATTTTGGCAGCACCAGTTGGCTAATTTCAGCCGACCAGCTATCGCGCTCAATGGCTTCCACAGCCAGCTTTTGCGCAAGCTCTGGCGTTTTCTCATGCTCCATCGCGCGCTTTAATGCTTTTGGTGTCGCGACCGGTTCTTCAACGACATCAGAAACAATTTGCGACTTCCAGCGATAAGCCTCGGGCTTGGGCTCTGGCTTTTCTTCTGCAAGTGCTGCGGGCCGGGACTGGATACGCTCGCTCACCGAGGCTAAACGTTCCAGAGCGGTGGTGTTCTTTGCCGGCCGCGCTAAATTTGGCGCTGCCGGCTCACTCTTTTTTGCTTTGTTGGCTCCCTGCTGGCGCATGAGCTGTGTTCGCGCTTGTAGTACCTGACTGGTGGTGTCCGGTAGCGCGGTTTCATCTGGCCGGGGCTGCGGTGTTTGTGCCATTTGCTGGCGCACCGGAACCGGGTTGATCACAGGAATACTCGGCGCCTGGCGCGGTTGCTCTGGCTCCGGGAGCGGCTTGCGCGGGTGGAATGCCAGCGCACGCAACAGCGTCATTTCAATGCCCATGCGGCGGTCCGGAGCCCACGAAAGCTCTTTGCGGCCAATCAGCAGGGTTTGATAATAAAGTTGGACTTCGGCAGGTGGCACGACACGCGCTAACTCACGCATACGCTGTTCAATGGCGGCCATATCACTGCCCAATGCGGCAGGAGACAGTTGCACCATTGCCACACGGTGCAGCAAGCTCAGCATTTCAACCAACAGAGCTTCCCACTCGACACCGCGCCCGGCGGCCTCGTTGAGCAAACTCATTACGCGCTCGCCATCGGCCTGCACCATCGCTTCTATCAGCGAAAGGGCCTGGTCGTCATCAAGCGTGCCCAGCATCGTGCTGACAGCCGCGGTAGTGACATGGCCGTCACCGCTGGCAATCGCCTGGTCGGTAAGGCTTAACGCGTCACGCAGGCTGCCATCTGCGGCGCGAGCCAACAGTTGCAGCGCACGGGTTTCGCTGGGTATTTTTTCTTCGCCGAGAATGTGTTCCAACTGATGGCGGATTTGTTCGACATCCAGCGCTTTCAGGTGGAATTGCAGGCAGCGAGAAAGAATCGTGACCGGCAGTTTTTGCGGATCGGTCGTCGCCAGCAGGAATTTGACGTGCGATGGCGGCTCTTCCAGCGTCTTCAACAATGCGTTGAAGCTGTGGCGGGAGAGCATGTGCACTTCATCAATAAGGTAGACTTTGAAACGGCCACGCGCCGGGGCGTACTGAACGTTGTCCAGCAGATCACGCGTATCTTCTACTTTGGTACGCGAGGCGGCATCAATTTCAATCAGATCGACAAAGCGACCTTGTTCGATTTCGCGGCAGTTATCACATACACCACACGGGGTGGCGGTAATGCCGGTTTCACAATTTAACCCTTTCGCCAACAGGCGAGCGATGGACGTTTTACCCACGCCGCGCGTCCCTGAAAAGAGATAGGCGTGGTGGATTCGGCCCATGGATAAGCCATTAGCCAGGGCAGTCAACACGTGTTGCTGGCCGACTACATCAGCAAAAGTTTGTGGCCGCCATTTGCGGGCTAAGACCTGGTAGCTCATTCGAGATAGGCTCTACATCGCGGGAGTGAATTGAGGGGTAATGCTAACATAAGCCTCACCCATCGGGCGAGGCTTTAGACTGAAGAGGTGAGGCAGAACTCAGTGACCAGGGAAAAGCACGAGGCTGTAGCTTTTCACGCCCATTTTTTCCAGGCGCTGCTCACCACCAATATCAAACAGATTGATGATAAACGCAGCGTCAGTCACTTCTCCACCCAAACGGCGGATCAGCTTCACGGTGGCTTCGATGGTCCCGCCAGTTGCCAGCAGGTCATCCACCACCAGCACTTTGTCGCCAGGCTGGATTGCATCAACGTGGATTTCCAGTTGATCGGTGCCGTATTCCAGCTCGTAGTTTTCAGCGATAGTTTCACGCGGAAGTTTACCAGGCTTGCGCACTGGCACAAAACCAACGCCCAATTCCAACGCAACCGGTGCACCAAACAAGAACCCACGCGCTTCAGTACCCACCACTTTGGTGATACCGGTGTCTTTAAAACGTGAGACTAATAATTCGATGCTGGTGGCGTAAGCTTTCGGATCTTCAAGCAAGCTGGTAACGTCACGGAATAAGATCCCAGGTTTTGGGTAGTCTGGAATGCTTTTGATGCTGTTTTTCAGATATTCAAGCTGCTGCGCAGTCGCGGTCATAATTAATGCCTGCTAAAAACATGATTCTAACAAAGCACGAGACGGATTTATTAAACGTTCAATAATCGGTCATACCGTGCTCGAAAACGGTCGAATTTACTGGCTGGCATCAACAATTGCAACCACCGCAAATGCGCTTTATGGCTTTTGTTGCTTTTCGTCAATGACCGGCATCCGCCACATAAAGAACAGCAGCGCGCACATCATCACTAATAATAGTAGTCTGACCCACAGAATATTGACCAGATAAAGGGAGACCGCAAAGGTTAATACGATGAAAATCAGCGCCCTGGGTTTCGCCCCCGGCGGCAGCGCACGGTGGTCCTGCCAGTGGCGGATATAACTGCCAAACCATGAGCGATACAATAACCAGTGGTGAAAGCGCGGTGAAGAACGGGCGAAGCACCAGGCCGCCAGCAGTAAGAATGGGGTTGTGGGAAGCAAAGGCAGGACGACACCCAGCGTCGCAAGCACTACCGCCAGCCAACCAATGATGATTAAAATAGTCCGTTTCATTCCTCATTCCGTCAATAATCTGGCACTTAACATGTGCAACACTGGAGAGTCATTTTGTGAAAACCGCTTCGCTGTTACAAGCTTTGGATGCTCGCGTCGCGGAACTCGCGGGGGCCATCGAGCCGATTTCATTGCAACGCGCCTCACAAGCCCGCTTCGATCGTAAACTGTTTTCCACTCACAGCACGCAACTTAAAGATTATCTGACCGAAGTTCAGGCAAATCTCGCACAGCTACAGCTTAGCGTGAAAGTGGGTAAAGCGGAGCAAGTTGCGTATCTGGCCGAAAAGCTGGTGGCGCAGATTTCCGCTTTGCAGCGCGAACTGGCGACCTGGAAGATGCGTAAAAACGATCCGCAACCGCCGGTTGTCGAAAACTTGTATGAGAAGCTCTCCACTCACCAGGATTATGAGCGCCGCATCCAGATTATGATTAGCGATCGTGAAAGCCAGCTTTCAGTACAGGTCACGCTCGCCGGGCAACAAAAGCTCCAGAAGGAACTGGCCGCTCTTGAAGGCCGTTTGCAGCGTTGTCGCCAGGCTTTAACGCGTATCGAACGGTCCATCGAACGCAGGGAACGTGGGCTAAGCTAACGCCTAAACCAAACCATTTACTTGAACGGATAAACGTAATGTCACTGGATAACGCGCCAGACGAAGTGAAACTGGCTGTCGATTTGATAATGCTGCTGGAACAACATGAAATCCCGACGGAAACCGCGCTCGCAGCGCTTGAGATTGTCCGTCAGGATTTTTTGCGTAAGCGGGAAGAGAAAGCCTCCCGCTAATTTTTACTGGGCTGGAACGATGTCGTCACCGTTTGTGTTGCCCTTGATATCGCGTTTCACTTCTGTCAGTTCATTGCCTTTGTCATTACGCAAATGCACTTCGAGTTGGTTGAAGGCGATGTTAATGCCATTTTCGCGACACAGACGATCGATAGTCCGGTTCAGCTCATCAACGGTGTAGCTGCGGTCACGCAGTTCACGCACATACAGGCGCAGTTCGTGATCTAACGTGCTGGCCCCGAAGGTGGTGAAGAACACCGTCGGTTCCGGGTCGTGCATCACTTTCGGGTGTTCATGCGCCGCTTTCAGTAAGATCTCACGCACTTTATCCAGATCCGAACCGTACGCCACGCCCAGGCGGATAACCACGCGGGTGATGGTGTCGGTAAGCGACCAGTTGATCAGACGCTCCGTCACAAATGCTTTGTTCGGGATAATCACTTCTTTGCGGTCAAAGTCCGTAATCGTTGTGGCACGAATACGAATTTTACTGACGCTACCGGAATACGCACCAATCGTAACGGTATCGCCGATACGCACCGGGCGTTCAAACAGGATAATCAGGCCTGAAACGAAGTTACCGAATATCTCCTGCAAACCAAAGCCCAGACCCACTGACAACGCAGCTGCCAGCCATTGCAGTTTATCCCACGACACGCCAAGCGAGCCGAAGATAGTCATCGCCCCGACTGCTGTAATGACGTAGTTAAGAATAGTGGTAATAGCGTACGACGCACCCTGGCGCATTTGCAGGCGCGAAAGTACCAGCACTTCAAGCAAGCCGGGTAAGTTTCGAATCAGTACCCAGGCAACCGCAAAAGCAATCATGGCAAATAACAGACTGCCCATGGTGACATTTTTGACCACCGCTACACCAGCCTCTGAAGCGCTATAGCTCCACAGCTGGATGCTATCCAGATAACCAAACACCCCGAACAAGTCAGACCAAATGGTGTAGAACACGATGGCAAACAGCGCAAACAGCGCAATAATTGCCAGGCGCATGGTTTGCTGGTTGATTTGGTCCAGCGCCAACGGAGGTTCTTCTACTGGCTCCCCGCCTTCTGCGCCCTCTTTCACCAGATTCTCACGGCGCGCAACAGCACGGCGATAAGCCATACGGCGTGCCGCAACGCTCAATCCGCGCAGAACGGTCTGATAAACCAGGTTCCAGATAAGGATCAGGTAGATGGTTTCAATCCAGCGGCCGGCAAGACGCAAGGTGGTATAAAAATACCCCATTGCCGTCAGTACGATTAACACCACCGGCACCACACCCATCATCGTGACGGTAAATAACTGCATGGTGTGGTTGTTTTTGTTGCGCCAGTTTTCGCGGCACATCGGGAACACGAGCGCGGTGATCAGCAACAGGTTGAAGAAGATAATCAACTGGCCCAGCGCATCTTCGACTAAGTGCAACGGCGAGCGCTCACCCAGTACCGACCAGAACAGCAGCGGCAGTAGCGCAATACCGATACGCACCAGCTGGCGGCGATAGTGGCTGCACAATTGCGGCGCCATATTAAAGTGGCTAACCGCCACACCATTGGTCGACAGCACCTGGTAAGTTAAGCCAAACACCAGCCAGGACAGGGAAAGCTGTTTGCAGAACGCCAGCATGTATTCGCTGATATTGATCTGCATACTGGCAAATACCAGCCCGACGGAGTAAATGACCAGCGCGCCAGGTAGCACTTTCACTAATGTAAGCGCGATGGCTTTGGGCGTTAGCATCTGGCTGTCGTTACGCAGCTGCCCAACCCGGCTCGCCTGCTTTTCCAGATAACGGTCTATCGCTTTAAAGCGCCAGCGAATAATCCCCGCCAACAAAAGTGCCGGGATCATCAGCAGCAAAATGGCGAGAATTTTGAGTGAGCTTTCCGGCCCCTTAAAATTGATGCGCGCATTTTTAAACTGATCTTTTAACGAGGAAGGCAATGATTTCAGCCAGTCCCAGTCCATCGGTTTATTACTGGTGACCCAGAAAATTTGCTCGGTCAGGATCTGGTCGAGCGATTTGGTGACGTTCTGCAGTTGCTGCTGATTATTCTGCAGGTTGATCGCCAGCATAAGCTGCAAGCCGAGCTGTTTATTCAGCTGGTCGAGCAATTCGCGGCGCGTATCCAGAACCTGTAATAACGCATTGTGGACTTCCGGTGTGACATCCGTTTTGTGGCCGTCTTCAATTTTGGCCACCAACTCTTCTGGCTGGAACAGGGCATCACGCTGCTGGTTGACATCGAACTGCTCGAGGCGAATATCGGCAATCCGGTTGGTCAGGTCTTCCGTATCTTCCGCAGAAGGCAGGTTTTGCTGTTGCTGCTGGTAAAGAATACGCGACAACAGCAGGCTGCCTTTGAGCACAGCTATTTGTTCTTTCAGGTTACGTTCGGACTGCAACGCGCGATCGAGGGTGTTTTTGATGCGCATACTCGATGGCACCATTTCATTGGCATGCTGCGTGGCATCAATCAGGCGCTGGCTCAACTGGTGGTTAATATCCAGTTCCTGTTTGACCAGCGGGTTCTGCTGGATTTTCACCGTATCTTCGGAGTCAATCGCATCCTGCGCAGTCTGTTGTGTCAACGTTAAACGCTTGCTGCTGACCGCTTTTTGCAGCAGTTGCAGCGTCAACTCCATCTGGTTGATATGCGCGTTGGTGTAATCACGTTGCTTTTGCAACGCATCCTGCAAGACGGTGTTGCCTTTCAGGCTGTCGCGTTGCTGATCTAACTGCGCGTTCAACAAAGCCTGTTGGGCGAGCAGTAAGTTTTGCTGGCTTGGGCGTAAGTCGGCAGCCCCGGGTGTGACACCATTCAGACGGCTGCGAATAGCCTCAAGCTGTGTGGACGCCGCGGTCATGGCATTCTGCACGCGCTCAGGCTGCGTTTGCAGGGAAATTAGCTGGCTGTTCCAGGTGGCTAAATCACTTTGCGCGTTCTGCAATTCCGTCAGCAAATCATTCAGCCGCGATTCCAGTTGGCGCAAATTTAATGCTTCAATTTCGGCTGCTTCGTTGGCCGCATTCTCTTGCTGGCTCTTAATCTCATTCAACGCATCAGTGGCTTTACGCAGCGCTTTCGGCGCTTCCGTTACCTGCTGATGGAGTTTTGCTGTTTCATCCTTGACCCGGTCAATTTTATCTAACACCTCAAGCGTTTCATTGAGGTCTTGCTGGGTGAGTTTGTCATTTGGAGACAGCGTCTTTTGCTTATTGAGCACAGAAAGCTGGTTTTGAATTTCATCGCGGCTTGGGAGATCGCTGTTATTTTTTTGTGCCCAGACTGGCTGTGCCAGAATGCAAAACAGGCTAACAAATGTAATAAGCAAAAACCGTGCGGATACGCGACGTGAGTACAGTGAACACAAGAGTTGCGGCATAGTTTGACAATATTTGAGAACAGGCCGAAAGATGGCGAGTTAAAGACGAGATACGAGCCACCAGATTAGCACGTCTTCGTGGAAAAACCTTGGTGTACTCTTATAGGAATTACCCTAATAGACGCATTTTTACTGTGGGTTAGAGCGCAGTGTTGGGCAGGTCTGGAACATTTCCAGCAAAATGGCGATGTAATCCTCAGCCTGGGCGTGGAGATCAAAACTTTCCGGCGCGACCAGCCAGTTTTCAATCAGCCCGGTGATGTAACTACGCAACAGGATCACGGCGTGGGTCAGTCGCAAGTTTTTTGGTAACATTTGCGCATCAATACAACGCTGCAAACTGCTCTCAATTCTCTCGTTACCTTCCAGATAAAGTTTGCGCCGGGCCTGTTGTAAAACAGCCAGTTCGCCAACAAACTCGCATTTATGGAAGATGATTTCGGTCATCAGGCGGCGGCGTTCATCGGTGACAGTTGCTTGTAATATGTAAATAAGTAACTCTCTGACAACAGATAGTGGATCGTCAGGAAATTTTGCCCGATACTCAGTTTCTAAGTCACCAATACTGGACTCAGTTAGCTCCCAGATTTCATTAAACAAATCCGACTTATTCTTGAAATGCCAGTAGATTGCACCACGGGTGACACCAGCCGCTTTGGCAATATCTGCCAGCGAAGTTGCTGACACACCGTGCTGTGAAAACAAGCGGATTGCAACATCGAGAAGATGTTGGCGGGTCTCCAGTGCTTGTTGTTTGGTTTTTCGTGCCATAAGTGGGTGAAATTAAGGTAGTTAGATTTACATACATTTGTGAATGTATGTACCATAGCACGACGATAATAATACCCAAAATAATTCGAGTTGCATCAAGGCGGCAAGGGAGCGAGTCCCGATGAGCTTACATAAGTAAGTGATTCGGGTGAGTGAGAGCAGCCCACGAAGATGGCACTTGAAGTATGACGGGTATAAACGCAGCAATGGGTTTGTGGACATTTGATCCATTGAACAACTTTGAAATCGGACACTCGAGGTTTACATATGAACAAAAACAGAGGGTTTACGCCTCTGGCGGCCGTTCTGATGCTCTCAGGCAGCTTAATGCTTACAGGATGTAATGACAAAGAGACAAAACAGAGCGCACCGCATACCCCGGAAGTGGGTGTTGTGACTCTGAAAAGTGCTCCTTTGCAGATAACTACAGAGCTTCCTGGTCGTACAAGCGCTTATCGTATTGCAGAAGTTCGCCCGCAAGTCAGTGGCATCATTCTGAAACGTAACTTCGAAGAAGGAAGTGAAATCAAGGCTGGCGTTTCGCTGTATCAAATCGACCCTGCAACATACCAGGCCGCATATGACAGTGCCAAAGGCGACCTCGCTAAAGCGCAAGCAAGTGCAAACATTGCTCAGCTGACCCTTAAGCGTTATCAGAAACTGTTGGGTACCAAGTACATCAGTCAACAAGATTACGACACTGCACTTGCTGATTCTCAACAGGCAAATGCTTCCGTTGTGGCTGCTAAAGCCGCTGTTGAATCCGCTCGTATCAACCTTGCGTACACCAAAGTGACCTCGCCAATTAGCGGTCGTATTGGTAAGTCTTCTGTTACTGAAGGCGCACTGGTCACAGGCGCACAAGCAACAGCACTGGCTACCGTACAACAGCTCGACCCTATCTATGTTGATGTGACCCAATCAAGTAATGACTTCTTGCGCCTCAAGCAAGAACTTGCTGATGGCAAACTGAAACAAGAAAACGGTAAAGCTAAAGTCAAATTAGTCACTAATGACGGTATCACTTTCCCACAAGAAGGCTCTTTAGAGTTTTCTGACGTGACGGTTGACCAGACTACCGGTTCTATTACTTTGCGCGCGCTCTTCCCGAACCCAGATAAAACGCTGCTGCCGGGCATGTTTGTTCGCGCACAACTGGAAGAAGGTACCAACCCAAATGCATTGTTAGTTCCACAACAAGGTGTGACTCGCACACCGCGTGGTGATGCTTCAGCAATGGTCATTGGTAAAGAAGACAAAGTAGAAGTGCGCAATATCACCGCCACTCAGGCTATCGGCGACAAATGGCTGGTAACTGACGGGTTGAAGGATGGTGATCGTGTGATTGTTACCGGTTTGCAAAAAGTGAAACCCGGTGTTCAGGTGAAAGCGCAGGAAGTGGCGGCAGAAAACAAAGGCCAGGAACAGGCAGCCGCTGGTGCACAATCTGAACAAACGAAGTCTTAACTTAAACAGGAGCCGTTAAGACATGGCTAAGTTTTTTATCGATCGCCCGATTTTTGCCTGGGTAATCGCCATCATTATTATGTTGGCGGGCGGGCTTGCGATCATGAAATTGCCGATCGCGCAGTATCCAACCATTGCGCCACCGGCCATTTCGATCTCAGCAAACTATCCAGGTGCAGATGCGAAAACGGTACAGGATACCGTTACACAGGTTATCGAACAGAACATGAACGGTATCGACAACCTGCTGTACATGTCCTCTTCCAGTGACTCCTCTGGTTCTGTCACGATAACCATTACCTTTGATTCGGGTACTGATGCGGACATCGCGCAGGTTCAGGTGCAGAACAAACTGCAACTTGCGATGCCACTACTTCCACAAGAAGTACAGCAGCAAGGTGTTAGCGTTGAGAAGTCTTCCAGTAGCTTCCTGATGGTTCTCGGTATGATCAACACCGATGGCTCCATGACGCAGGAAGATATTTCCGACTACGTTGGCGCAACCATTAAAGACCCAATCAGCCGTACTCGTGGTGTGGGTGACGTTCAGCTGTTCGGTGCACAGTACGCGATGCGTATCTGGATGGATCCGAACAAACTGAACAACTTCCAGCTCACGCCGGTTGATGTCATCAATGCTATTAAAGCGCAGAACGCCCAGGTAGCAGCCGGTCAATTAGGCGGTACTCCGCCGGTTAAAGGCCAGCAACTTAACGCCTCTATTATTGCTCAGACCCGTTTGAAATCTGCCGATGAGTTCAGCAAAATTCTGCTGAAAGTGAATCAAGATGGCTCACGCGTTCTGCTTAAAGATGTGGCGAAAGTGGAGTTGGGCGGCGAGAACTACAACGTTGTTGCTCGTTTCAACGGTCAACCTGCGTCTGGTTTGGGTATCAAACTGGCAACCGGTGCGAACGCCCTGGATACCGCCAATGCGGTACGTGCCACAGTGGAAAAACTACAGCCCTTCTTCCCTGCGGGTCTGAAAGTTGTTTATCCATACGACACCACGCCATTCGTTAAAATCTCTATCAAAGAGGTGGTTAAAACCCTCGTTGAAGCCATCGTGCTAGTGTTCCTGGTAATGTATCTGTTCTTGCAGAACTTCCGCGCCACACTGATTCCAACGATTGCAGTGCCGGTGGTACTGCTGGGGACGTTTGCCATCCTTGCCATCTTTGGCTATTCGATAAACACCCTAACGATGTTCGGGATGGTGCTCGCGATAGGCCTGTTGGTTGATGATGCCATCGTGGTAGTAGAGAACGTTGAGCGTGTGATGGTGGAAGAAGGATTGCCACCGAAGGAAGCCACACGCAAATCAATGGAGCAGATTCAGGGCGCACTGGTCGGCATCGCGATGGTTCTGTCAGCGGTATTTATACCAATGGCATTCTTCGGCGGTTCTACAGGTGCAATCTATCGCCAGTTCTCTATTACCATCGTATCGGCAATGGTGCTTTCTGTTCTGGTAGCAATGATTCTGACACCAGCACTTTGCGCCACCCTGCTCAAGCCAATTGCGAAAGGCGAACACCACGAGAAGAAAGGCTTCTTCGGCTGGTTTAACAACATGTTCGACAAGAGCACGCATCACTATACCGACAGCGTCGGTAACATTTTGCGTAGCACCGGTCGTTACTTAGTGCTTTATCTGCTGATTGTCGTTGGCATGGCCTTCCTGTTTATTCGCCTGCCAAGTTCCTTCTTGCCAGATGAAGACCAGGGCGTGTTCCTGACCATGGCGCAGCTGCCTGCGGGTGCAACACAGGAGCGTACTCAGGCCGTTCTTGATGATGTGACCAAGTACTACCTCGAAAAAGAGAAAGACAACGTTAACTCGGTATTTACCGTTAACGGCTTTGGCTTCTCTGGACAGGGGCAGAACACCGGTCTGGCATTCGTATCGTTGAAGGACTGGGATGAGCGTCCAGGTGAAGTGAATAAGGTTCCAGCCATTGCTGGTCGCGCAAGCGCCGAATTCTCGAAAATCAAAGATGCCGTCGTGTTCGCGTTTAACCTGCCAGCGATCGTTGAACTGGGTACTGCAACGGGCTTCGACTTCCAGTTGATTGACCAGGCAAACCTTGGACACGAAAAACTGACTCAGGCGCGTAACCAACTGTTTGGTGAAGTTGCTAAACACTCTGACCTGTTAGTGGGCGTGCGTCCGAACGGTCTGGAAGATACGCCGCAGTTTAAAGTCGATATCGACCAGGAAAAAGCACAAGCATTGGGCGTTTCTATCAGCGACATCAACACCACACTGGGTGCTGCATGGGGTGGTAGTTACGTGAACGACTTCATCGACCGTGGTCGTGTGAAGAAAGTTTACCTGATGGCTGATGCGCCATTCCGTATGCTGCCAAACGATATCAACAACTGGTATGTTCGCGGCACGTCCGGGCAGATGGTGCCATTCTCAGCGTTCTCTTCTGCGCACTGGGAATATGGCTCACCACGTCTGGAACGTTACAACGGCTTACCTTCGATGGAAATCCTTGGTCAGGCGGCTCCGGGTAAGAGTACCGGTGAAGCAATGGACTTGATGGAGCAACTGGCAAGCAAACTGCCAACCGGTATCGGTTATGACTGGACGGGTATGTCCTATCAGGAACGTTTATCTGGTAACCAGGCCCCTGCCCTGTATGCCATATCTCTGATAGTGGTATTCCTGTGTCTGGCTGCGTTGTATGAAAGCTGGTCGATTCCGTTCTCGGTCATGCTGGTTGTTCCACTTGGGGTTGTCGGTGCACTGCTTGCCGCGACGCTGCGTGGGTTAACCAACGACGTGTACTTCCAGGTAGGCCTGCTGACAACCATTGGCTTGTCGGCGAAGAACGCGATACTTATCGTGGAATTCGCCAAAGACCTGATGGAAAAAGAAGGCAAAGGCTTGATTGAAGCGACTCTGGAAGCTGTCCGTATGCGTCTGCGTCCGATTCTGATGACATCACTGGCATTTATCCTCGGGGTAATGCCGCTGGTTATCAGCTCCGGCGCAGGTTCAGGTGCACAGAACGCCGTAGGTACAGGGGTAATGGGCGGGATGGTGACAGCAACTGTCCTGGCTATCTTCTTCGTACCTGTGTTCTTCGTGGTGGTACGTCGCCGCTTCAGCAGCAAGTCTGAAGATGTCGAACATACTCACGCAGTTGAACACCACAAGTAAGTCTTAGTTCTTCATTAAAAGGCCGCGCAAGCGGCCTTTTTTATATCCGCTAGCCTGATTTGTCATATTAATACATAACGAAACATGGTGACTTTTTCTACGATAGGTTTCGAAATGTTGCGGTATCAGCTCTGCCTACGCTCGAATATTATGACAAGATATTTCTCAAACTCACTGGCAGAACAGAAAAGATCAATTCATACTTATTTATTAGGACTATTCTTAATAATATTGTTTATTTACGAATTGTTAAATATTCATTGCCGTAACGTCTGATTAACCTGTTGAAAAGAAGCTACTTTCTTAATTCTCTACATAAGTTAATTTATCGGATAATGCTTTAAAAACACGTGAAAGTCTTAATAAACATTACGTTAGAGTAAACAGCTTTACGACAAATGTAATTTTTCGTAATAGTGAAAGGAAATCTACTGCGGATTGATTTATAGTAAATGCATATGGAATAATCATTGTGAACGATCCCCACCTCATCCAGGTGTGTCCACCCCAACGTGTTGTGTTTATCAAATTTCTTCGATAAAAGGGGCTGCATTATGGACGAATACTCACCAAAACGGCATGATATTGCGCAGCTTAAATTTCTCTGCGAAAACCTGTATCATGACTGCCTGACCAACCTTGGCGAGAGTAATCATGGTTGGGTTAATGATCCGACTTCGGCCATTAACTTGCAGTTGAATGAACTGATTGAACACATTGCAGCTTTCGCACTTAATTACAAAATTAAGTACGATGATGAGAGCAAACTGATTGAACAAATTGACGAATATTTGGACGATACATTTATGCTATTCAGCAACTACGGCATCAATGCCCAGGAACTGCAGAAATGGCGTAAATCCGGGAATAGATTATTCCGATGTTTCGTCACAGAGAGCCGCGCTAACCCTGTAAGCCTCTCCTTTTAAAAACTATTACAAGATGTATAAGGTGATTTCATGACAACAAAACCATTAACTAAGACCGATTATTTGATGCGCCTGCGACGCTGCCAAACAATTGATACCTTAGAACGTGTAATTGAAAAGAATAAATACGAATTATCAGATAATGAATTGGCGGTATTTTATTCAGCTGCGGATCACCGACTTGCTGAACTGACTATGAATAAGCTGTTCGATAAAATACCACCATCTGTATGGAAATTTATCCGCTAATACCACATACTCGTTTACGCGTTTTATGGCACTCAGGCTGACATGCTGCTGCACCTGACGGGAACAGCGGTAATATTCAATTTAGCCATCGTATTGGTTCGCAAATAGCTTTATATCCTGGAACGTGTTGTTGTGCGTGACACACAATGCACCTCGTTATATCCGCAGCAACAATGCGTCTACAGCCTTCCACTATCTGTGTTTGTTAATGCCAACATTTACTATGTGATTTACATCACAAAGAGAAAGAGCGCTCTCATTTATTACAACTTAATCGCTTACGGTAACCGGTGTCCTGTTTATTTATTAAAGGCATTGCCATGAGTGAAGAAAAAGAGAAGATGATTGCGGGTGAGCTTTATCGCCCTGCTGACCAACAGCTTCGTGATGACCGCGTAAAAGCGCGTCATCTGGTTTACCGTTTTAATCACACCGCACCAGATGAACAAGCCGTTCGGGCCCAATTGTTAAAACAATTGTTGGGCCAGAGCCTTGATGCATATATTGAACCCTCGTTTCGTTGTGACTATGGTTACAATATTTTCCTCGGTAAAAACTTCTACGCTAATTTTGACTGCGTGATTCTGGATGTTTGCCCAGTTCACATTGGTGATAATTGCATGCTGGCGCCAGGCGTTCATATTTACACGGCTACGCACCCGCTGGATGCTGAAACCCGTAATAGCGGTGTGGAGTTTGGAAAACCCGTCACTATCGGCCACAACGTGTGGATTGGCGGGCGCGCGGTTATCAACCCAGGCGTCACCATCGGTGATAACGTGGTGATTGGCTCAGGCTCCGTCGTGACCAAAGATATTCCAGCCAACGCAGTGGTTGCAGGAAACCCGGCTCGGGTGATCAAAATGGTTCCTGGCACAGCTGGATAACTGTTATGGTTTTTTTTGGCAGAACTGTTACTTTTTTACCCTCAGTGAGGTTCTTAGAATAACAGTTCTCTGCCTGTAGCGTTTCCGTTCAGAAGGCCCATCATGACTGAAATCCAGCGCCTGCTCACCGATACCATTGAGCAACTCAATAGCGATGAAAAACGCGACAATCGTCCGCGTTTTAGCATCAACTTTATCCGCAAACATCCGGGGTTATTTATCGGTATGTGGATTGGCTGGTTCGCCACACTCTGGGTGATGCTTGAGTCAGACACCCTCGCAGGGTCGGTTTGGTTATTAGTCGTGCTGTTTGCGCTGCTGAACGGCTTCTTCTTTTTTGATGTGAACCCTCGTTATCGCTACGACGATATTGATGTGCTCGACTTGCGCGTTTGCTACAACGGCGAGTGGTACAACACGCGTAACGTCCCAGACACCCTGATTAATAAAATCCTGCATTCCCCTGGTGTTGACGAACAAAAGAAATCTCTGCTGCATAAAATGGTTGCCACAAAAGGCGAACTCTCTTTTTACGATATCTTCTCACTCGGGCGTTCGTAACCCTCTCATTGAGAAAGAAAGGGGCTAAATGCCCCTTGTCTTAGCGCCGCTTCTTACCGCCCTGCACCGCTTTAAAACGCGGATTGCTTTTGCAAATCACGTACAGCCGCCCTTTGCGTTTCACAATCTGGCAATCCGGATGGCGCTGCTTTGCACTACGCAATGAATTCAGAACCTGCATAAATCCTCACTCACACATTATGTTATAACATAACAATAAATGACAAGTCATCGGAATGCAACTGTGTTTATTGGCATTGTTGAGTTTCGCAAATGCTTAGAACCCCGCCTGGCAATAACTTAGAAGATAACAATATTGGGCGACGTAACGCAGTTGCGGCAATGTCATTTCCACGAACATCACATCAATCCAGAAGGGATAAACCATGAATCAGCGCTGTCGTTGTTGTTGGGCTACAAAAGCAGAACGCGTCGGGAAAACATCTGAATTATGCGGAGTTCAAAATGAGCAAAACAACGACCCAGGCATTGCCAATACTCGATCTCTTAGCCCTTGAGGGTACAGCTATCGATCGTGCGGCGTTTCTTGCACAACTGCGCCATGCAGCACGTGACATCGGTTTCTTCTACCTGATTAATCATGGGATAAGCCCGGAACTGCAACAAGCCGTTCAGGATGAAGCACACCAGTTTTTCGCCTTACCTGATGCCGAAAAACAGCAAGTCGCAATGATTCACTCACCGCATTTTCGTGGCTACAACCGCGCCGCCAGCGAATTAACGCGGGGTAAACCGGACTGGCGCGAACAGTTTGATATCGGCGCTGAGCGCCCTGCACTTCCTCTGAGCGACTCACAACCAGGCTGGCTGCGGCTGCAAGGGCCAAATCTGT
The DNA here is from genome assembly GCF_001654925.1 of Buttiauxella brennerae ATCC 51605. Lineage (GTDB taxonomy): Bacteria > Pseudomonadota > Gammaproteobacteria > Enterobacterales > Enterobacteriaceae > Buttiauxella > Buttiauxella brennerae. The sequence continues at coordinate 169,971 of NZ_LXER01000006.1, read as the reverse complement.
GGCCTGAATCGTTACCTACCCTGAAACCGACTCTGCTGCAATTTCAGCGTGAAATGACGGCTGTGGCATTAAAGCTGCTGCGTACATTTGCTGAGGCGCTGGCGTTACCCGCCAACAGCTTCGATAGCTTGTACGGCAATAAACCTAACGAACACATTAAGCTGATTCGTTACCCAGGCCAGCAGGCAACCGTCGGTGACCAGGGCGTTGGTGCCCATAAAGACTCCGGTTTCCTGAGCTTCTTGCTGCAAGACCAGCAGCAGGGATTACAGGTCGAAGTCTCGCCTGATAACTGGATTGACGCCGCCCCTTTGCCTGGCAGTTTCGTGGTGAATATCGGTGAATTGCTGGAACTGGCAACCAATGGCTATTTACGGGCCACCGTCCATCGGGTGGTCTCTCCGCCGCCGGGGCAGGAACGCCAGTCCATCGCCTTTTTCCTCGGCGCTCAACTAGACGCTGTCGTGCCGGTTTATGCCCTGCCGCCCGAACTGGCACGTGAAGCACACGGGCCGGAAAGCGACCCGCAAAACCCGTTGCTGCGTGATGTTGGCTGGAATTACCTGAAAGGCCGCCTGCGTTCACATCCTGATGTGGCGGAACGTTATTACCCGGATGTCTTGCGTAACAGCACTGAACTCATCGCTTAAACATTAATTGCCTGAACATTAAAGGAAAACACCATGAAACATGCCTCTTTTAAACTGGCAGGGATTGCTCTGTCTTTGACTCTGGCTTTTAGCGCTCAAGCCGCCGAGACACTTCGTATCGCCGCAGATGCCGTACCGCACGCTGAAATTTTGGCTTTTGTGCAAAAACTCGATCCTAATTTAAAACTCAAAGTGATTGAGTTGAGCAATGGCGTCAACGCCAACGAATTGCTGGCGAACGGCGATGTAGATGCCAACTATTTCCAGCATGTTCCATATTTGCGTGACCAGGAAAAAGCGCTCGGTAAAAAATTCACCGTTGCCGCAACGGTTCATATCGAACCGCTGGGAATTTATTCGCATAAATACAAAGACCTGAAATCGGTTCCCGACAACGCCACTATCGCGTTACCCAATAACGTCACCAACCTGAGTCGCGCACTTTATCTTTTGCAGGACAAAGGGTTAATCACTCTGAAACCGGAATTTAAAGACGCCGCGCAAAACCAGGCAACACCGCGTGATATCGCCAGCAACCCGAAAAAACTGAAAATTGTAGAGATTGAAGCGCCACAATTACCGCGCTCGCTGGAAGACGTAGACCTGGCTGTGATCAACGGCAACTACGCGCTGGAAGCCGGGTTAACGCCAGCGAAAGACGCGCTGGGGTTGGAAAGTGCCACTCATAACCCCTACGCCAACATTCTGGTCACGAACCCAAATCTGGCAAACGATCCGCGCATCAAGGAGCTGGCGAAAGACCTGCAATCTCCACAGGTTGCTGATTTTATTCGTAAGCAATTCAATGGTTCAGTGATCCCTGTCGCCACCCCACAGTCATGATAACCCTTGAGGGGCTGAGCAAGGTGTATGCCGGAGGAGGCCAACCGGCACTGGATGATGTCTCGCTGACGGTGCCGGACGGCGCAATCTACGGCATTCTCGGGCGCAGCGGTGCGGGGAAAAGCACTCTGATTCGCTGCCTTAACTTGCTGGAGCGGCCCACGTCGGGCCGCATTCTGATGCAGGGCGTGGATATCACCACGCTCAATCACCGTGAGTTACGTACGCACCGCCAGCGCACCGGGATGGTGTTCCAGCACTTCAACCTGATTCATGCCCGCAACGTGGCGGACAATATTGCAGTGCCGCTGGAAATCGCCGGGCAGCCACGAGAGGTTCGCCAGCAGCGAGTTGCACAATTGCTCGAATTAGTTGGCTTGAGCGATAAAGCCCAGGCTTTCCCCTCACAACTTTCCGGTGGGCAAAAACAGCGCGTGGGTATCGCCCGCGCGCTGGCCGCTCACCCGGACGTGTTACTTTGCGATGAAGCAACCAGTGCATTAGATAGCGAAACAACGGCTTCCGTGCTGGCTTTGCTGATGGATATCAACCGCAAACTGGGCGTCACTATCGTGTTGATTACCCACCAGCTGGAAGTGGTGAAGGCTATCTGCGATCACGCGGCACTGCTTGAAAACGGCAGACTCATTGAAAGCGGCCCGCTGTCTGAATTGCTGGTTTCGCCCTACTCACGCCTGCGCCGGGCGTTGCTTCCCGGAGACATTGCAGAAAAAGCATTTTTACAGCGCATCGGTGTTTCAGGGAGAGTGTTATGCGAAGTCGCTTAGCCTTTGAAGATTTATGGCCGCTGCTGCTTGATGGCACGCTGGATACGCTTTACATGGTTAGCCTTGCGGCACTGTTTACCGTGATTATTGGCCTGCCGTTGGGCGTGCTGTTATTTCTCACCCGTCGCGATGGTGTGCTCCCCGCGCCACGGGTAAACCAGGTTATAGGTAGCGTGGTGAATATCGGCCGCTCGCTGCCCTTTATTGTGCTGCTGATTGCCCTGATCCCCTTCACCCGCCTGATTATCGGCACCACACTTGGCAGTACCGCCGCCGTGGTGCCGATCACGATTGGCGCTTTCCCCTTCTTTGCGCGCGTGGTCGAAAATGCGTTAGATGAGGTCGACAAAGGGCGTATCGAAGCCATTTTATCAATGGGTGGAAATGTCTGGCATATCATCGGCAAAGTGCTGCTGCCTGAAGCATTACCGGCCATTCTGGCGGGGATTACGCTCACAGTGGTTATGTTGATTGGCTTTTCGTCGATGGCGGGTGTGATTGGCGGCGGTGGCCTTGGCGACCTCGCCATTCGCTACGGCTACCAGCGTTTTAATGACCAGGTGATGGTCGGCACCGTGGTTATTCTGGTGGTCATGGTGCAATTAGTTCAAAGCGTGGGGGATAGACTGGTGCGCCGCCTGGCGCACCGACGTTAAAGCATCGGATGTCGCTACGCTAATCCAACTGCTGCCATTGTAAGGTGGATTAGCGTCAGCGACATTCACTCTATGAAGTGAACCCGTTTAGGCTTTGTCGCGCACCAACAGCGTGGTCATGATAAACGACAGACCTAAAGCTAATGCCACGCCCATTAACGCATAGATAAAGTATGGGCCGATATAAGCCGGCAGGCTGAAAATACTCGACAAAATATAGCCGTACAAACGCACGCCGAAGAAAGCGATAAATGCCGAGGCGATGGAGCTGGCAACCGTGGCGGCAATAAACGCTTTCTTATAACGCGTCAGCACGCCAAACAGTGCAGGTTCAGTAATGCCAAGCAGAGCCGAGATCGCCGCAGGCAGAACAACAGCACGCTCTTCACGGGATTTACTTTGCTTCCAGATAGCAAAAGTAGAGCCAGCAATCGCCATGTTAGCCATAAACATCATTGGCATTAGCATGTCGAAGCCACGGTCAGTAAAGTTTTGCAGCGCGATTGGCGTCATCGCGTGGTGCATGCCCGTCAAAATAGCCACCGGGCGGATTGCCCCAACCACCAGGCCTGCAAAGCTCGCCGAAACACCAAACAACCCTTCGATAAACCAGGCCAGCGCCTTGCCCAGATAAATCCCTACCGGCCCAATCACCACCAGCGCAACTAACGCCGCAAGGAACAACGTCAGCGTTGGTGTGAACACGGTTTTCAGCACATCCGGCATAAACCTGTCCACCCAGCGATGAATGTAACTCAGTGCCAGGACCGAGAAAATCACCGGAATAACGCTTGAGGCATAGTTAAATACCGATACAGGCACCACGTTTAAAAAGTAAAACGCATCGACCGCATCCGGCGCATGGCTTGCCAGCGCTTTCGCCGCTTCAATCAACGAGGGATACATCAAGCACGCAGCAACGGCTACCGCCAGATACTCATTGGTTTTAAAGATACGTGCGGCAGAGATGGCGAGGAAAAACGGTAAAAAGTAGAACACGCCACTGGCGATTAAATCGATGACAATCACCGTATCGCTTTTGGCAGAAATGAATTTTAAAGCAATCAAACCAGCCAGCAGACCTTTAATCATCCCGGCGCCAGCGATGGCAGGAACGATCGGCCCAAACACCCCAGACACGGTATCCATAAACATCGACACCAGGCTTTTACGCGCTTTCTTCTGGTTACCCGTCGTGGCCTGTTCGGAAGTGCCACCCAACACGTTGGTTAATTGCTCGTACCAGCTGTTCACCTGCGGGCCAATGATAATCTGGAATTGATCGCTCTGGATTTGAGCGCCTAAAACACCCGGGATTTTTTTAATTGCCGACTGATCAATTTTATTCTCGTCAACCAACGAAAAACGCAATCGCGTCATACAGTGCCAGGCTTTGCTAATATTATCCGCGCCACCCACAAGGTGAATAATATTATTAATGGCATCACGAGTACCCATCTGTCACTCCCCAAGAATTACTTATAATTATGTATTGAATGCCAGTGATGGTAGGGAATCACAAACATGAAAACAAACCAATAAACTTTGAGCAACATCACAATTAGCCGCCATGAAAGCCATGAAAACCCGCAAAGAGATAAATTGGTATGGTTTTTATATGCTTTAAGCCTCTTTTCCTGACCAATAAAAATAAGCGAAAAAAATGATTTACCTGCCATCAAAAATAGGGTGATAGTAAATAACAGAAGCCTATTATTTGATGAACAACTGGCCGTAATTTAAAGGTCTGTGGAGTTTTCTCGTGCAACCAACCATTATTGAAAATATCGAATGTTTTATTACCCGCCCCGACCGTCACAACCTGGTTACTGTACGTGTCACGACCAATAAGGGTGTGACGGGCCACGGCTGCGCAACCTTCCAACAGCGCCCACTGGCAGTCAAAACCATGGTAGATGAATACCTGAAACCCCTGCTCATCGGGCGTGATGGCAACAACATTGAAGACCTGTGGCAGATGATGACGGTCAATGCGTACTGGCGCAACGGCCCGGTAATGAACAACGCCATTGCCGGTGTCGATATGGCCCTTTGGGACATTAAAGGCCAGCTGGCGAATATGCCGCTGTATCAATTGTTTGGTGGGAAATCTAAAGACGCGATCGCTGCCTACAGCCATGCTGCCAGTGAAACGCTGGAAGGGCTGTATCTGGAAGTCGACAAACTGCTGGCTCAGGGTTACCGCTATATTCGCTGCCAGTTAGGCTTTTACGGCGGCACGCCGCAGGGCTTGCACGCGACAAAATCCCCCACCCCTGGTGCCTATTATGATCAGGACGAGTACATGGCGAATACCATCGCGATGTTTAAAGCACTGCGCGAAAAATACGGCAACCAGTTCCATATTCTCCATGATGTCCACGAGCGTTTATTCCCACAGCAGGCAATTCAGCTGGCAAAAGCGTTAGAGCCGTACCAGCCGTGGTTTATCGAAGACATTCTGCCGCCTCAGCAAAGCGCCTGGCTTGAGCAAGTCCGCGCACACTCGTCCGTCCCTCTGGCGATGGGTGAGTTATTTAATAACCCGGCTGAATGGCACGATTTGATTGTGAACAGGCGTATCGATTTTATTCGCTGCCATGTTTCACAAATTGGTGGGATTACACCGGCGCTTAAACTTGCGATTCTTTGCCAGGCCTTTGGCGTGCGCCTGGCCTGGCACGGCCCGTCTGATATGACGCCGATTGGTGTGGCTGTGAATACTCACTTAAATATTCACCTGCACAATGCCGCTATTCAGGAGTTCATCCCGAATAAACCGAATACCGAATCGGTGTTCCCAGGCAGCCCGATTGCTGAGCAGGGGTATATTTATCCGCTTGAAAAACCCGGTATTGGCGTGGGCTTCGACCAGCAAAAAGCAGAAGCCTTCCCGGTGGAGTATCGCCCGCACGAGTGGACGCAAAGTCGTTTACCTAACGGAGCGATTCACACCCCTTGATTGCCCTGCCGCCAGGCAAGGTTATCGTGGTTATAGGGGATGACGTAAGTGCAGGAATAGTTGATATCGACGATATCGCTGATTTCAAACACCCGCCCTCCTTCGAGAATTCCCCGGTTGATGATATGCATCGCCGGGATCCCTTTTTTACACTCCAGTAATGCCGCCTGTTCCTTGCTGATTGCCACCGCCTGGTAGCTGGTTAACAGGTGGGAAATCCGCAGTCCTTGACTGAGCACGTACTGCTGAATCGAGCGTTCAATCACTTGCTGATTGAGATCGGGAAAATCCTGTACCGGCATGCGGGATATCTCAATCTGTACTTTTTGGTTATCGACATAACGCAGGCGACAAAACTGCCAGATATAGTCGTTTTCCCCCAGGCCAAATACCTGCTGCTCTTCTCGGTTAGGTAATTTTTTATGCAGATTCACCATGCGAAAAGCCATTTGGTCAAAACGCTTTTCGGTGATGGAGTTATAAACGAGTGGGTTATTACGCGCCTGTGGATTGAGCCAAATACCGGATCCCTGAATAATTTCGATGACCCCAATACTCACCAGTTTTTCGAGCGCTTTGCGAATAGTAAAGCGTGAAACATCATATTCCATCGCCAGCTGGCGCTCTGGCGGCAATTTACGCCTTTGCGAATCGTTGTACTGATAAATTTTGCTTAACAGGTCCTGGATTACAAACTCTTTTTTCTTCATGTATGACTCTCCAGGTTCAGGCTCTCAATGCTTATCTCACCCATTTTGAAGTAAAACATAACATCCCACATTCAGGTGGGATAGACTAACCTCGTTATAGAAAACCATTATAAAAACTCACCACTTAATTGGGTCTAAAAGAATGACATCCCGCAAGCTCATCAGCATGGTAAGTGGTGTACTTATTCTGGCAGTTTTGCTGCCCATCCTGCTAAGTATTTATCTTGCTCATCGTAATGCTGAACAGGCATTTCGCGATCAGCTCGGTGAATTTGCCGATCATGCATTGTTTCGTACCGGCAGCGTCATCGATCAAGCTGTTTCTGCCATTAATGATATTAACGAATTCAAAGACCATACTTGCTCACACGCCCACGCTGAAGCCATGCACCGGGTAGCGCTTAAGTATCGTTATGTCCGGGAAGTGATGTTCCTGGATAATGGCCATATTCAGTGTTCGTCCCAGGAGAATTTCCCAGAGGGTGAAACACTGGGCAAACCTGACCGCGTCGGCCCTGAAGGTTTTAGCGCATGGTACACCACCCCGCCAGTTCCCGGTTTTCAGCGCAAAATGGTGTACATCGGTAAGCAGTCTCATCTCGCCTTGATAGACCCAATGTCATTTATTGATGTACTGCCATTTCGGGGTTACGCACTCAATATTGCCATGGTAAGCCTGCATGACAATAAACTTATTGCCAGCACTAACAAATACATATCAGACATATGGCGAGATACTCAATTCCAGGGTGCGGATGAATTTCAAAGCGATAACGACTTCTATGTGATTCGACGCGACAGTGACCTTGGGCTGGCAATGATTGCCTGGGCCTCAATGGAACCCTTAACGATGGCCTGGTATGAGCAACTGTTTATTTGGTTGCCTGTGGGTCTGCTTGTCAGCCTTGCTGTGGGCATTTTTTTAACTCGCGTCTTGCGTCGTTTGTTATCGCCACGCAATCGGCTAATGGATGCAATCAAAAACCATGAAATCAGCGTGGTCTACCAGCCTATTGTTCATCTTCAAAGTGGTAAAAGTGTTGGAGCAGAAGCACTGATTCGCTGGCAGCAGCAAGACGGTTCCATGCTAAACCCTGATGTCTTTATTCCGCTAGCGGAACAAACTGGCCTGGTGACGAAATTAACAGAACAAGTCATAGATATTATATTTACCGAGTTAGGCGACTGGCTTCATCAACATCCTCACCACCATATTTCAGTTAATATGGGCATGCAGGATGTACGAAGCACACATATTCTTGAGGTTATTCACCCTTATCTGGCACGTTACGCTGTCGACGCCAAGCAGATCGCTTTAGAAATAACTGAACGTGGTTTTACTGATCCTAAAATTACGGCACCGGTTATTGAAAAATATCGCCAGGCCGGGCATCCCATCTATATAGATGATTTTGGCACCGGGTATTCGAGCCTCAGTTATTTACAAGAGCTTGATGTGGATGTCCTTAAAATCGACAAATTATTCGTCGATGCACTCGAATATAAAAATGTCACCCCGCATATTATTGAAATGGCCAATGCGCTGAAAATATTGATGGTGGCGGAAGGCATTGAAACTCCCGCTCAGGCGGCATGGCTACGCAAGCAAGGTGTGCAATATGGCCAGGGCTGGCTGTATAGCAAAGCGTTACCAAAAGATGAGTTCATCGCCTGGGAAGCTAACGAGCCAACCCGGAACGCAAGAACCTCCTGATAAGCACGAGCGTTATTTTACGCCAAGGCGTTTTGCCAGGCGGTGCAAATTGCCGACATCCAACTGCAACTGGCGGGCACATGCGGCCCAGTTTCCGGCGCTGGCGCTTAGCGTGTTGATAATAATCTGCCGCTGGAAATCGTCCGTTGCGCTGCGCAAATTACTGACCGCTGGCAGTGACACCACCGGCATGCTGGCTGACTTAACATCAGCCTCTGCCAGTTGAAAATGCTGTGGCTGCAGCCAGACTTCCCCTTCAGGTTTACCGGAGCGCGCAAGAACGGTTGCACGATAAAGAGCATGTTCCAGTTCGCGAATATTCCCCGGCCAGTCGTAGCCGCGCAGTAAATCCCGGGCAGCATCACTCAATGCCACCTGTTTTAGCCCCATTTTTACCCGGCTTTGTTCGCAGAAAAACCCCGCCAGTAACGTGATGTCATCTCCTCGCTCGCGCAGCGGTGGCACATGCAGCGGAAAGACACTCAGGCGGTGAAACAGGTCGGCCCGAAACGCCCCTGCCAGCACCTGCTGCTTCAGGTCGCGATTGGTCGCCGCCAACACCCGGACGTTCACTCTTTGGCTGCTGTCATCGCCCACACGCTGAATATCACCGTACTGTAAAACCCGCAGCAATTTCGCCTGTAGTGTTAAGGGCAACTCGCCAATCTCATCAAGGAACAATGTGCCGTTATCCGCCATCTCAAACTTACCTGTTCTGTGGTGAATCGCTCCGGTAAAAGCCCCTTTGACGTGGCCGAACAGTTCACTCTCCGCCACACTTTCCGGTAAGGCTGCGCAGTTCAGATAGACTAACGGGTTGGCTGCGCGTGCCGATCCACTGTGGATCGCGCGCGCCACCAGCTCTTTCCCGACACCGGTTTCCCCGGTGATCAGCACGTTCAGATCAGAGCCGGCAACGATCTCGATCTCTTTCTTAAGCTGCACCATTCCCGCAGACAACCCCACCATTTCGGCGTGACTGGTTTTAGCCATCACAGGCGCGATGGACACCGCCGGCATTTGATTTTCAAGCTGCTCCATCAGCAAAGCATTGTTCAATGCCCCTGCCGCCAGCACGCTGATTAACCGTAATTCTTCGTCGCTGAAATGGTCAAATTGTGCCGGATCCATGCCATCGACCGTCAATGCACCAATCAGGTTTTGGTCGGCAATCAGCGGCAGCCCAAGACAAGCATGGACTTTCAAATCGCTATGATCGGGAATCAGGCCGTCATAGGGATCGGGTAATTCACTTTCAGCCGGAAACCGGACCACATCCCCCGCCCTCGCAATCGCCTCCAGACGCGGGTGCGCGTCTAAATCAAAACGCCGTCCGAGTACATCTTGCGCCAGGCCATCAATCGCCAGCGGGCGAAACTGCCGTGCTTCATAACGCAATAATGCGGTGGCATCACCACCAAGAAGCTGGCGCAGTGTTCTTATCAAACGGGCAAAACGATCCTGGTGAGAAATGCCGCTTTGCAGATCAATGGCGATGTTGGCAAGGGAAGTAATTGAAAGGCTCATAGACAGCTCCGGATAGCGATGGATCTACGCTAACGCGAGATAGTCAAAAAGACAAACATATTGTCAAAAAGACAATTTTCCACATTGTCATTATGACTGTTTAAATTATCCAAAAACAAATAAAAATAATAAAAACCAATAACATAAAAAACTGGCACACCATTTGTAATACATCTCCTATAAGCATCATTTTTTCTTTCTTTTTGAGGTACTGACAAATGGCGATTCAGGTTAAAAACAATATTCAATGGGTAGGCCAACGTGACTGGGAAGTGCGTGATTTTCATGGTACTGAATACAAAACCCTGAAAGGCAGCAGCTATAACAGCTATCTTATCCGCGAAGAAAAGACCGTGCTGATCGATACGGTTGACCATAAATTCAGCCGCGAGTTTGTGCAAAACCTCGCTGGCGAAATTGACCTGAACACCCTCGATTACATCATCATTAACCATGCGGAAGAGGACCATGCGGGCGCTCTGACCGAGTTGATGTCACGTATTCCCAATACGCCAATTTACTGCACCGCAAACGGCGTGGACTCCATCAACGGCCACCACCATCACCCGGAGTGGAATTTCCATGTGGTGAAAACCGGCGACAGCCTGGATATCGGCAACGGCAAGCAACTTATCTTTGTGGAAACGCCGATGCTGCACTGGCCTGACAGCATGATGACCTATATGACTGGCGATGCCGTGCTGTTCAGTAACGACGCGTTTGGCCAGCACTACTGTGATGAACATTTGTTTAACGATGAAGTGGATCAGAGCGAACTGTTCGAACAGTGCCAGCGCTACTACGCCAATATTCTGACGCCTTTCAGCCGCCTGGTGACACCTAAAATCATGGAGATCCTCGGCTTCAATTTGCCCGTGTCGATGATTGCCACTTCCCACGGCGTGGTGTGGCGCGACAACCCAACACAAATTGTTGAGCTGTATCTGAAATGGGCGGCGGATTACCAGGAAGATCGCATCACGATTTTCTACGACACCATGTCCAACAACACCCGCATGATGGCGGATGCCATTGCCCAGGGCATAACCGAAACAGATCCACGCGTGGCGGTGAAGATCTTTAACGTCGCCCGCCATGACAAAAACGAAATTCTGACCAATGTGTTCCGCTCTAAAGGCGTGCTGGTTGGCACCTCCACCATGAACAACGTCATGATGCCGAAAATTGCGGGTCTGGTTGAGGAGATGACAGGGCTACGTTTTCGCAATAAGCGTGGCAGCGCGTTCGGCTCGCATGGCTGGAGCGGCGGCGCAGTAGACCGCCTTTCCACCCGCTTACAGGATGCCGGTTTCGAAATGTCACTTAGCCTGAAAGCCAAATGGCGTCCGGACATCGACGCGCTGGCTGTTTGCCGCGAACATGGTCGGGAAATTGCCCGCCAGTGGGCGCAAACACCACTGGTATCCACGACCGTTGCCGCACCACAAGAAGAGATGGCTGAAACCCCTGCCGATTCAGGGCCGTGTATGCAATGCAGCGTTTGCCAGTGGATTTATGATCCAGCAATTGGCGAACCAATGCAGTGCGTTACACCTGGAACGCCGTGGAGTGAAGTGCCAGACACCTTCCTGTGCCCGGAATGCTCACTCGGAAAAGAGGTATTTGATGAATTAGCAACGGAGGCAAAATGAAACATGGCATTGTGATAATCGGCTCAGGTTTCGCCGCCCGGCAGCTGGTAAAAAATATCCGTAAGCATGATGCTCAAGTACCCGTGCGTATCATTGCCGCCGATAGCATAGATGAGTACAACAAACCCGATCTCAGCCATGTCATCAGCCAGAACCAACAGGCTGATGCGCTTACCCGGCAGCGTGCCGGGGCGTTTGCCGAGCAGTTCAATGTGGCGCTCAACCCCCATAGCTGGGTGACAGATATTGACCCACGCGAGCGCCTGGTGACATCCGGTGATCAACAATGGGCGTATGACAAATTAGTGCTGGCGACGGGCTCAAGCCCCCTGATCCCACCGATTCCAGGCAAAGAGCTGATGCTCACGCTTAACAGCCAACAAGAGTATCAGGCCTGCGAATCCGTGCTGCGCAACGCCGCCAGGGTGATGATTTTAGGTGGCGGCCTAATTGGTACAGAGCTGGCGATGGATTTTTGTCGCGCCGGGAAACAGGTGATTGTGGTGGATAACGCGCCAAGCCTGCTCGCCTCGCTAATGCCAGTGGAAGTCAGCAGCAGGCTTCAGTCTCATCTGAACAAAATGGGAGTCGAGCTGCTGTTCAATCAGCAACTGGCGTCGTTAACCCAAACGCCACAGGGCATCAATGCGGCTTTGAGTCATGGGCGAACGGTCGATGTGGATGCGGTGGTGGCCGCCATCGGCCTGCGTTCCAGTGTCGGGCTGGCACAACGTGCCGGGCTTGCCGTCAACCGGGGCATTGAAGTGAACCAGCAGCTACAAACCTCAGATGCCAATATTTATGCGCTGGGAGATTGCGCAGAAATTGGCGGCAAAGTGCTGCCATTCCTGCAACCGATTCAGTTTAGCGCCATGCTGCTGGCTAAAAATCTCTTAGGAGCCACCGACGCCCTGAAGCTGCCCGCCATGTTGGTGAAAGTGAAAACCCCGGAGCTGCCATTACACCTGGCGGGGGAAACGCAGCGTACTGATTTGAACTGGCAAATCACCGCCGGACAAGAGGGGCTGATTGCCAAAGGCTATGATAATACACAGCAATTACGCGCGTTTATTGTCAGTGAAGATCATATGAAACTGGCGTTTGGATTGTTGCGGGAGTTACATATTGAGTGATTTATTCAGTGGGTGACGCCATTTTGCCGCAGGGCTGTAGCGCCACCCGCCGGATTTATTCATCCAGTATTGGTGCGAAGCCACCATAAATCATACGTTTGCCGTCAAACGGCATCGACTCGCCAAACTCTTTCATCCTTGGGTCAGACATCATTTTGGCATTAGCCTCATCACGTACTTCTTTAGACGGATATTCAATCCAGCTAAACACCACTTCTTCACTCTCTTGCGCCTTCACCGCCATCCGGAAATCGGTGAGTTTGCCGTCAGGCACATCATCAGCCCAACATTCCACCACGCGTAATGCGCCAAACTCTTTAAATAACGGCGCTGCTTTCGCAGCCAACTGTTTATACGCGTCTTTATTTGCTGCAGGTACCGCAACAACGAAACCATCAACATAAGGCATTGTAAACCTCCACACAGGGTGAATACGGGCAGATAGTTTCTACCCGTGATGATTACGATTGATAAGTTTAGTCGTTGAGAATGAATGCCGCCTGTTCAGAGTTTGAGCAACATTTCATATTGCGTAACGGGATCCTGACGGTAGCCGCAACTTAAATAGAGTGGTGCCATTTGTTCGGGAATGGCCGTCGCAGTGGAAAGGCCGGGGAAACGCTCATGCAGCAGTGTAATCAGTTTTTTTGCCTGCCCTTTTCCACGCGCCGCCGGGTCAACATAAAGCATACGCAAGCGGGTAAACTGCGGGTTGGTGGCAATCATGGCGTACGCCACGTCATTTAAAACAAACGCTTTGCCCGGTAATTTATAGAGCGTTTCAGCCGCACTTAACCATGGCAACCGCAGGCGGGAATCGGTCATCATTTTTCTCGCCATAACCAGCGGGTCGATTTCCAGCATATCGCCAGTTTCAGTAAACAACGTGGAACTGGTGGCGTGAAAGCCGACTAACGTCTGCTGGCGCACAAATCCCATGCGTTCGTACAATGCGAGCCCGCTGTCATTACCCACTATGACTTCCAGCCACATATTCCGGTCGCCACGCGCACGCGCTTCATCAATCAGTTGTTGCATAAACTGTTTACCGAACCCCAGGCCGCGCAACTCAGGGCGAATCGCAAAGGCGGCCAGGCGGCTGGTTTGCCCACGGCGGGTAATGATCGCCAGTGCTTTCGGTTCACCATCCTGCATCCAGATTCTACTGTCATTCAGGCTGATATCTTCAGCCGCAAAACGCGTGGCAAAGGTTTCACCGTCGATGGTAAAAGAGACCAGATACCCTTCAAAACAGTGAGTCAAAATGTCTGCTAGCTGATAGCTATTCCAGTGTGCCGCCGCTTTACTGATGACCGTGCCGTTCATCTGCTACCTCATCCAATGGGGGATTATGCTGCCAGTGATAAAACCTTCCCGTGATAAAACACAGTGTGAAAACAGCACGCCATGCGTATTTTGTTCAATACTGCACAACATAACTCATAGCACGATAACCATTCCTGCAATAAAGCGTGGTAATGAATTGCTGATTTCCCTCACAAAGCTGAGATCAATGTTTAGCACAGCTAACGAGTTAAGGCACGACTGTCGGTTCCACCTGCGGGGTTTTCTGACGTGGCTTAATGCGAAACCACGGCAAACACAGCTGAATCAATGGGCCAATGGCTAATGCGTATAGCACCGTACCCACGCCAAAAGTACCGCCCATCAACCAACCCGCCAGCAATACGGTTAGCTCAATCGCCGTCCGTACGCTGCGAACGGACCAGCCGGTACGCGCGTTAATGCCGGTCATCAGGCCATCACGCGGACCGGAACCAAACCCGGCACCGATGTACATACCGGTGGCTATCGCATTCACCAGAATGGCGGATAACAACAGCAGGCTGCGGGCGGCAAGCGATTCGACTGGCGGCATTAATGCCAGTGCCGCATCCGCGGCAAGTCCCAGAACAATCACATTGCTAATGGTTCCCAGCCCAGGTTTCTGGCGCAAAGGGATCCACAGCAGCAAGACCATCGCCCCCACAACGATCATCACCATACCGATGTTTAGCGAGAAGATCCGCGCCACACCGAGGTGGAAGACGTTCCATGGATCAGCCCCTAAATTGGCCCGTACAAACATTGCCGTGGACACACCGTACAGCACCAGCCCGAAATAGAGTTGTAGCAAGCGACGAGCGATCATTATCTTTACCCCAGAGATCTTCAATGGCTTTACTTTTATACAAAATGGATATGATATTAAGGTCCAGTTATCAAAAAGTGGATTGCTATGGCACAGCGCAGAACGGGCTCATCATCACTGGTGAAATTGCTGGGAAACTGGCATCAGGATTTACCACGTACCCCGGTTTATCGGCAACTGGCAGATGGGCTGCGGTTATTGATTCTGGATGGTCGCCTGCCGTTGGATAGCCGTTTGCCGGGCGAGCGTGAACTGGCAACGACTCTGGGAGTTAGCCGAACCACGGTGGCCACCGCGCTGGCCCAGTTACGGGATGAAGGTTATCTGGCAAGCCGACAGGGTTCTGGCTCGGTCACTATGTTGCCGGAAGGCGGGCAAACCGTTTCCCCGTTACCGGGCATTGCCGCAACACTGGATCTCTCCACGGCGGCACTTTCCGCTGGCCCGGAAATTCATCAGGCTTATGCTAACGCGCTGATTGCCCTGCCTGAGCATCTGGGCAGCACGGGGTACGACCAACAAGGTTTGCCAGAGCTGCGACATGTGATTGCACAACGCTACGCCGCTCGCGGGCTACCGACTCAGGCCGATCAAATCATGGTAGTCAACGGTGCGCTAAGCGGTTTTGGGCTTATTCTGCGTTTACTGACCGGCCCTGGCGACCGGGTGGTGCTCGACCATCCGACATACCCGATGGCACTCACCGCCATTAAGGGCGCGTCCTGCCGGGCCGTTCCCGTAAGCCTGACTGAAGATGGCTGGGATACCGACGGGCTGGCGGCAACCATCGCGCAAACGTCGCCGCGCCTGGCCTATATCCTCGCCGATTTCCACAACCCGAGCGGGCGCTGTATGGATGTGGCGACACGCGCGGCTGTTGCTGAGATTGCCGCACGCACGCGCACCACGATTGTGGCCGATGAGACAATGGTCGACTTGTGGTACGACGCGCCACCGCCCCTACCGCTCGCCTCTTTTGACGATGCTGACCGGGTGATTACGCTGGGTTCTGCCGGGAAAAGTTTCTGGGGCGGTCTGCGCCTGGGCTGGATACGTGCCAGCACGCGAACCATTGCCTCTCTGATTCAAATCCGCGACTCACTGGATTTAGGCTCGCCCGTTCTTGAGCAACTTGCCACCATCAACCTGTTTAACGATGCCGAAAACTTTCTTCCTCAACGCCGCCAAATGTTACGTGAGCGAAGAGATGCCTGCGCCCAAGCAATCAGAGAGCTATTCCCGGACTGGAAAATAACGGTGGTGCCGCAAGGGGGATTATCCTGGTGGATTGAGTTGCCAAAACCGTTGGCGACGGTATTTGCCGCCAGAGCGGAGTCTATCGGCATCCGTATTGGCGCAGGGCCACGCTTCGGGACTGAAGGGGCATTTGAACGTTATTTGCGTTTGCCCTTCACACTTGAGCCAGCCCAAATGCGCATAGCACTGGAACGCTTACAGCCGGTTTGGGAAAGCGTGGCACAAACAGGAAATGTGGTCGGTCGAGCAATGGTGGTTTAGCTGGAGTTTTTTGTGTCGGACGTTTTATGACAGGATTTCAGTACGGAGAGTTCGATACCCAGAATTGGGTGGGGGCCCTGCCAGCTAACTATAAACCTTATTTTTCAATGCAATAGAAGCAAGTGGAACACACTGTTTGTACCACCAGCACAATGAGTAATCAAGTAAATACAGATCACCACGCTTCATCAACATTACGTCCCCAGATATGTAAAAGGAGCCCTTTAGCTCCTTTGTTGCATCAACAGCTACCTCATTGATTTCGAGATTCAGTTTTGCGTTCTGTTTTTTTACGTCGTTCAAAGGTGCGAATTACATCCCTGATAAACAAGAAAAGTAGACACCAATACAGTGCTGAGATCATATGCGGCCCTCCTGATTCCAGTAGGTTGCGACTGTCCTCAAAGACACCTCCATCGCTTCCGCAGCCTTTTTTTGGGTTAGCCCTTGCGCTTTATGTTCCTGCACCTTCAACCGCGTTTCTTCCTGCTTTCCAGCGTCATTAATCTGAATACAGTTGATTCCGTATTTCACTAAATATTGGATCAATGTGTTCTCCTTGATAATCTTGTGAATGATTTCAAATGTGTTTGGTATTGTGCCGTAGTAAATAGCTCATCAATGAAATCACCCTCAGATGTTGCCGGGTTCAATAACCTGCCTAATGTTGGATTTTCTGCTGCAAGTCTCACCCCTTCACCGCTGGCGTTATCGTAGAGCGTGATCTCTGCATACCATTCATTAGAATAAGGCTGATTAGCCTTGTGACCGTGTTCAATGTGCCAGGCATCATAAGCAGCCATTGCACCAGTCGTGAGCGTGTCGAGCACGTCAGAGCGTTTTACGGGGCGTTTACGTTCCAGGATTGGGAAGCCCTGCATATGTCCAGATAAGTAGCGGTTTGCTAAATCGCCTTTCCAGACAAACGAAGGGTTAACCCACAGCTTTAATACGCCTTTTTGATGTTCAGCTTTATCAACTTTGATGTAGTGCTTACGCTCAAGAGCAGATAAAACACGATTGAGATGATCCGGCGTGGTGTTCAGTATTGCGCACAAATCCGCACGTTTTATAAACGCTACATTGCGTCTATCCACTTCCTGACACAATGCAAATACTTTCGTGAAATCTGGCTTGCTCAATACGTCTGCAAAATCCTTTATCCCGCTACAGGCTGCATTTCCTGGAAGGTCGCCCAGCTTATTAGCGTATTCACGGTGCGCCTCTTTTGATTTGGCGGTGTCTGCTGTCGAATAGCTCAGATGCAGATTCTGAACAATGCCACCATCAAGCAAATACTCTATCGAGTCGTAGTTAATAATTTCACCGTCTTCCTCTATGACAATGTAGAGAACATTATCTAAAGAAACGAGTATTTGGGTAGGTGTGGAAAATTCTGAAAGTGGGCGGTGATCGTGGTGCGGGGTATTTCTGTAAAAATAACCGTCTTCGTATGCTTGAATCAATGTTCCTCCTTAGTTGGTGTTCTCCTTTCGGTATTGGTCATAACGGATAATTGCAGATTGAAACATTTCCATTCGGTCTGTGTATCCTCTCGATTTTGCTGCTTGCATGGATGCATAAATAACGTAGCGTTTAACTTCGCCGCTCACCAGGTCATTAAAAACCTGGTCACTGCTGAAATACTTCAATAATGGCTTCCTTCGGATTTTAGATGCAAAAAGCCCCAGGCAGTTACCCCGCCCAGGGCTGAAAAGTTTCAGAAGGTTTTCTCCCCTTCTTAGCATTAAGAATACCATGAATCACTAACGTTTGTCAACACCAAAATGTAAATTTATTGATCATTTTCAATTGTTTGAATTTTTGCTTTGCGATTCGTGCCTTTATATCAAGATAAAATTGTAGAAGTAAACCCGTTTTTATGGTATAAATTTCCGCCAAAGAAGATAGCCTTACCTACCATCTACGAACACCCTCTCGCCATTTCTTGAGTAAAAAAGTAAAAAATGGCGATTTTCACCCTATTTTTTCCTTACAAATCAAATACCTACTAAATCCGCTATAATATTAGAGAGTTTCTCTCTGCACTGAAGTGCATCAACACGAGACAATCATTGATGATTGGATCGGGATGTTTGCACGTATGGTAATGTCATAGCTACCTTGCACCAGATAAACAAACAGCCTAAAGATTAGGGTGGTTGTTTGGTTGGTGGTTTATCAAATTCGGTGGATGACATTAAATCAACATGGAGTGTTATTAACGGCGGCGTGAGCCTTATCCCGCTCTACCTTCGACACTTAACACGACTATCGACGATAGGAGGTAGGAGACGTAAGAGGAGGTAGGTAGAGTTAGCATGTGGTCAACGATAGTTGGGTACATGGTTACTATCACCTGGCTTACTGAAACCTTGCATGAGTGAACGTTGGTTCATGAATGGATGGGTGAAGTTAGTCAGCTTATCAGATGGTCAATCAACGGTAGTTGGTTGGTCAGATGGTAATTCCGCAAACAGCGCAAAGGTATTCGCCCACGGCGAAATGATCATGTGCAACCGTTTCACGGTGGCAAAGCCATTGCACAATCACAGATGTAAAAGAGTACGCTTGCGCTGGTTCCTGAGCGGAACGAGGGTGTCCGGGAAGCCATCAAACGGCGTACAAGGACATTTCCCCTTGAGTGACGGCGAAGGGCCGCCAGAAGCAAAAGAGATAATGATGAAGATCATTCTTGCGCGGCGTAGCCTGACCTAAGTCAGCGCAAAAGATACTGAACTAATAACTTATCTTATTATTATAGTTAATCTTATTGTGTGTCAGCCTGACCAACCCTACCATTCTGAGAGTACAAAAAGTGACTTCGCCCTACTCACTCCGAATCGTCCATGCAATAACTCTAAGAGTAACCAGAGGTTATCCCTATCAAACAGGCATCTAATCCGCTGGTAATTAGCATATAAAGATCAGGGGATAATGTAGCCTAAGTTAAACTTTAAACTTTCATTTCAGAATCACTTAACTTTGTGGAACCTTACGCAGTGCGGCTCGTAGCTGATCATCGTGACAACCATCACTGTAGATGTATGCCCGTCCTGCTTAACGACTTTTTCTAAAAATGAAACATCGGTTTATTTTCATGCCAAAAACCCTAATTAGTTAGCGCTCTAATCATTTCAACTTGCAATCAATTTAAATGGGAATCAGTCCCATCTACCGTGCAATAGCTCTACCTCAAGGTTGTGTAGTAATGTGAGATAGACACCCGCAATCCGCACCGCACCTGCATCCTCTGATCTACCTCAAGCGAAACCTCCCCGCCTATTCACCTTTCCTGCATAAACCTTGCATAACCTCGGCAAGATTTGGCGACATGCAAACATCTGTTCAGTCTCGCCAACATTTGATTTAACTACAGATATTTCGAATTTGTGCAAATTTCAAACAGGGGGCCGTGCTTTTTGCGTTCAGTAGTGCTGGAAATGGTGCAACCCGCTACCTCCCAACGTCATAAATGTGAGACTGAAAACTTGTAACTTACTGAAAATTATAATAATTTTATTCCATAGCATCCACACTAACGGAAATAAGCAGATGGCGACCACGAAGATAATCACCCAAGCAGAGGAGTTTAAGCTGATTAGCTGGCTTGAGAGTCATAACAAACAGCTATTAGCAGATGTAGCGATCACAATGGCGTCACTGTGCTTACGTGTAGGGGATACGGTGAATTTGAATTTCACCCAGTTCAAGGAGGGAAACACGCTGGAAGTGTTGGAGAGTAAGACGGGCAAGAAGAAGGAAATCATCATCCCTGCAAAGGTGTGGGAGATTGTAGAACGTCGCCGCCAGGCATTCCCGAAAGACGAATACGTTTTCACGTCACACAGCAACCGTGCATCAGGAAAAGCCCCCTGTAAGCCGTGAGCAGGTGAACCGTGAGATCAAACAGGCTGCGGAGAATGTCGGGATTAAAGGAACTGTAGGGTGTCATAGCTTTCGTAAATTTTCGGCTACGGCGGTGTACGACCAATCGAACGGAAATCTGGCGTTAGCCACGAAGACGCTGAACCATTCAGATCCTAAAGTCACCATGAACTACTTGAAGATTGACGTTAAAAGCGTGGGCGCTGCCCTCGAAAACATATGGGGTTAGCACATCCCCCTTTAAACGTTTACTCTGCGGATTTCTGGCAACCTCAAGTTGCACAATTATCCATTAAGTTTAAGAAATCTGCACTCGATCATAAATTTCATTTTTTTTGCATCCCATTGACAATTGTCCCAGGCCTTATGTGACATGGGCTTAGCGAAATTCTACCTGTCAAAACCTTAGAACCTCCTCGAAATCAATACTTGTTCTCAAACAATTACTTATTAGAATACTCATCATATAGTGTAATGATTAGCCGGAACCACTATATATAGTGCCTGACACTAAATTACAGGCATAAAAAAACCGGACTCACTTTATAAGTAAATCCGGCTTTAGAAGCATGACCACCATGAGTTTGCAGACTCATAACGACTGTTAGCCTCGCCTTCATTTTTGACGGTTTGATTGTGCCAGGCTTGGTTGGTCATGTAAACCCTTAGTATCAATCAATAGGTAAATGACCATGACCATTTGTTCTAAGCAGCACCGTTATGATTTTAAATTCAATAACTTACCAGATGATCAAGGCGGCGAAGGTCGCCATAAATGTTGTGGTTGTGCTTATGACCAAGGTTATCGAGCAGGATTCTCTCGCACCGGTCAGTTATGGGTAGATCTTTGCTCACTGCCAGAAAGCCAAGCAGGGACTGTGCGCCATAAAAGCCCACAGGCAGCTTTTGCTGATGGTTACCGCGATGGTGTGCGCGATTCTTATCGCAAAGCAGGTTAGTAAAATATTTAAAGAGGAGAGTTAGCTCTCCTCTTTTTCCTTATAATACATACCCTCAAAGAACCCTATATAGACACCCTCAAACGCGATTATAACTTAAAGATTAGAAGTATCGTTTGCTACCTTACTGTTTGGAATGTAGCGAACTACTGTTTGGGCCATAATCCCAGAAATGACCATCTGGCTTAACTCAACCGTGGTGTCAGGAAGTTTCCAGGTTGCTTTATTTGGATCCGAAAACTCAGGCTTCCCATACTTCTGAGTTAATAGTTGATTTAAGGTGCCAAATTGACGAGCAACGATGCCTTCATTTTTCTTCTCATTGCTGGCTACGTTCGTTTGCACAAGGCGATCAGAGCTATCAAACAGGAACGTGACGGTATACAGATCGCTACCGATCGATACATTATCAATCCGCACTTTCCCAACGCTACCCTTATACTTTTCTGGCGAGATAAGATGTGCGCCGTTGCCTTGAGCTGCAACCACTTCTGACGGATTCATATCCCATTTAGTATTTCCATAACCCATCCCCTTAGCAAAGGTGAGCACAGGTAAAGTTAGAATCACGAAAGCCATTAGTAATTTTTTCATTCCATCCCCACGAATTGAGTTTATTTATTGTGAGCCAGCTTACAACGATCCCATTGCTCAGTGCTTTTTGCTATGCGGTCACTAATTGCAAAGTTCATCAGCCACGAATCATAGGCGTACACTTTGCTTTTATCATCTGCCATCATCAACTTGCCGTTAGTTTTCAGCTTTGGTGAGAGCAGGTATGTTCCGTTTAAACGGTTGGCTTTGAAGCTATCTACATACAACGTTACCTCGGCACTACCCAGCGTACGTAAAGCTCCTGTTCTGCCATTCTGTATTGCTGCAATAGCATACTGACAGAGGTAAGTTTTCGCGATTGAAGCCGTAGTTTTACCGTCAACCTTAGCTGATGGTGAATGTGAAGAGGATTTAGGGATTGAACTATGAAGTGAAGATGACGGGTAAGAGTAATTTTTAAAAGTAGAAGATGAACGCGAACTACCGCCACATGTTTTCCATGCTGCAATACATGAATTACCGCATGGTATACCTTTATTGCAATTCTTCGCGTATGCGGAGAACGACAACCCAGCTAATAGAAATGTACCGATGGTTATCCTAACCAACGAAGACCAGCCCATAAACCACCCTTCTTTTAAGATTCTCCTTAGATAATACCATACTTAAATCAAGGCAATAGCAGCCAATAAGCCCGTTGGTGGTAAGACAATGAGCGACAGCATCAGGGTTATGTCATTCAGTGAAGTTTATCAGGATCGCCGTGTACCCTTTCGAGAGCGTGGCTGAGACGCTGGCAGAGCTTGCATATGGTTTGCAAGTACCGTGACTGTTTACTTGGCTCACACATCGGGATTGGATGCCTGTGATCAATTTGCCGATGACATAACGATACCTGGATGGGCTTTTTCTTCACGTTTTGCTATCGCGGTGTGAGGATGCAACTACCGCCAATGTCTGTGAAAAAAAAAAGAGTTAGTACCAACAACACTATAGCTCTTATGTGCCTCCCCTCTTCAGTTTTGATAGTCAAATGTCTCAAGGAGCAACGTTCATTCCTGATGTTTTAGTTGCAACATTGATCTATTTTATCGATCAATTTTTATAAATTGATCGTTTTTATATATTAATGAATTTATACTGATTTCCGAAAAATATCTAAATCAACCAAATATAAGGAAGACCATGAAAAGATTGATTCTCGCGGCGCTGCTCTTTTTCCCCTTAGCCTCAAATGCAACCACATTCAACTGTAAGGCCATCCAGGAGGGGCAGATCGATTCTGGAAGCCAAAAATCTTCAGTCGAAACTCGCCTTGATGTGATGGACAAAAGCATGAAGGTAAGCATGGGTGGTAAAACCTGGCGGCTCGGTTTTATAGGAGAGAAAAGTATTGCGAAGATGTACGCCACTCCAGATGGCGGAATAGCTGTCACTTATATCGACAACGGTAGTGATCCTGTTTTCGTTATGCGCCCAACTAACAACGATGGTCAATCAGCGCTATACACTCTGAGCCTGTGTTCTGAGATATAAACAGAGGCGTGAGCAATCACGCCCTACAGTGTTTGTTAAGATCCAACCATCAAAACTCAACGACTATACGACCAATCGCCCACTTCGATTTACGAGCTCCGCACATCCTCGTTCTTAATCACAATTATTAAACCTCATTCTCCCTGTCTCAAAACCATCTCCTTTTAAGACCACACCGACGCAACGACAGAATGCGGCTTCGCCTTGTCTCAAAAGATTGATCTTTCATTATGAGACATATATTATTTTGACACTACCTTTTGAGACTTAGAGAACATAATGACAACTGTTATCGGATATGTGCGAGTTTCCACCAGCGACCAGAACGTTGAAAACCAGAAGCAGCAGATTGCCAATGCTGGTTATAGCGTTACTCGCTGGTTCAGCGATGAAGCAGTGAGTGGTGCAGTCAAGGCTGGAGAACGTCCAGGGTTTGGTGAACTACTCAGTTATGTACGAGAAGGCGATACGCTGATCGTGATTGCTATAGACCGCCTGGGGCGTAACACGATTGATGTTCTTTCCACCGTGGAAATGTTGCAGACGAAAGGCGTAAAAGTTGTCAGCTTGCGTGAAGGGTTCGACCTGTCAACGCCCGTTGGCAAAGCGATGCTTACCATGATGGCAGGACTCGCCAGCCTTGAGAAAGACCTGATAGCAGAACGCAGAACAGCAGGTATCAAGCGTGCTCAGTCTGAAGGAAAGCATTGCGGCAGACCTATCAAAGCAACCGTAGAACAAGTACAAGAGCTGTTAACGCAGGGTCTACCACCAGCAGTGGTGCAACACAGGTTAGGTATCAGCAAAGCCACCTTCTACCGATTAAAGACATCCGGTCATCTTTGTGATATTTGAAAATTGTGTAGTTTGAAATTGGGTGGACAGGAAAAAAGTGCTGAGCAGTCTAAGTAAACGCGTAGATCATCAATCACTCCCCCTCTCTCTCTCTCATCCATGGTGAAAATAAATGCATTAGCATCCATTTGGGATAGAAATGCAATAACACCAATCCGTGGATCGGATTGATAAATATGAATATTTTGTTGATTCAGTACATGAAAGACCCTATTGTTACCATAGAAACTGTAGTCCCTCACACATTGAGTTCCATTTTTGGGAACACATTGACATGGCAATCAAAGAACACTAAGATGTTCCCATATTAGGAACAAATTATGAAGCTGCTTGGAAGAAATCGGTTGAACCAGCTAATAAGTGAGAGTTCCACCACCAAAGTTTGGGTAACCGCATGGTCATCTGAGATTGATTCATGTAGTTGGAAATCCGTTGATGAGGTGAAAGATCGATTCCCATCTGTCGTTTGTATTGAGAATTGTATGTTCACATTCAAAGTTGATGGCTGTGATATGGTCATTGAAACTATCATGGATTTCAATGCGTTGACTGTATTGATTATTGCTGTAAAGGTCACATGAATGGATATTAAAGTTATAAAGACAGAGCAACAGCATCAGGACTACCTGGAGCGAATCCATTCTTTGATGCTTATGATGCCACCGACTCGCTCGGACGAGCATGAAGAACTCGAGCTTTTAATCACGATCGTAGAAGCCTATGAAAACTCGAAGTATCCGATTGAGCCACCTGACCCTATTGATGCAATTTTGTTTAGGATGCATGAAAAGGGTTTAAAACAGGTTGATCTCGTTCCCTATCTGGGAACAAGGAGCCGTGTTTCTGAAATTCTTTCCCGGAAGCGCCCCTTAACAGTCTCAATGATTAAAGCTCTGTCCATTGGATTGGGGATTTCTACTGATACACTGATAGGTATAAATTCAGATGATAATCAATCTCATGAGGAAGGAGTAGATTGGTCAAAATTTCCATTAAAAGAAATGATCAACCGTGGATGGATTTCTGAAAATGGAAATGCTCTAAAAAATTCTACTGAAGACATTATTAAAGGTTTTATAAACCAGTTAGGCTGGCAAAGCGGGAGCCTTTCTTTCAAAAGAACATTGTCTGGTGATGCTTACTCGCCTTCAACACAATATGCATTGTATGCGTGGGTTAGTAGAGTTGTGCAGCAAGCGCGGAAGAAAAAAAGCTCTCTCGGGCTTTTCGATCCAAATGTGTTATCGGCAAGTTTTCTACGAGATCTCGCACAGTTAAGCTGGTTCGAAAAAGGCCCACTTCTTGCGATAGAATTTCTCGAGAAACATGGGATAGCAATAATAATAGAGCCAAGTTTAAAAGGTACTCGTATTGATGGTGCCGCATTAAAAGATATTGATGGACAACCTATCATTGGCCTTAGCCTAAGATATGATCGTCTTGATAACTTTTGGTTTACTTTGCTTCATGAAGTCGCTCATATCTGGAAGCATGTTCATAATGAAGAAACATTTCTGGATGATTTAGATGCATCTTCGGATGATAAAAAAGAATCAGAAGCAAATAGATTGGCAAGAGAAGCATTTATACCAAGAGCCGTCTGGAAAAGAAGCGATGCTTATATATCCCCAACAAAAGAAAATATAGACATTTTATCAAGGGAGTTAAAAATAACACCAGCAATCATTGCGGGAAGATTAAGAAGAGAGTTAGGTAATTACCGTCTTTTTGCAGATCTCATCGGTCATGGTGAGATTAGTAGAATTTTATCTACAGCAGTTATCGAATAACTTCCGGAGGCCGTTATATGTATCCTACTTACGTTCCTATACTGAAAGCAAAGCCTGGTGAATTTGCGGCATTAGAAAAACTTAAAACGGCATATTCACAAAGGATAACACCTTTCTTCGAGATCCCTAAATTCACACAAAAAATGCGTGAACAGGCTTATTATCGTGACTCCACCCAGCCTAAAAAACATTATCTCGATAAGATTTCACATGAAATTTCAAAATCATGTAAAAGTTCTGCAATCTTTTTTGACCATTTTGAATGGAAGCCCAATGAATATATCGAAACAGGAGAGCATGTATACAGTTACATGTTTCGCAAACTCACAGGAAGTGGCCTGAAAGTTCATCCAGTGGTGGGATTTGACCGATGGGATGATGTTGATTATCAAAACGCGTTATGTAATTTATCTATTACAGACGACACATATTTTTGTTTGCGTATTGACTCAGAAACAATAGAAGATGCTTATGATGAAGATTATTTCAAAGATAGCATTAACAGCATAGTTCATGGATTGAATCTCACAAACCAGCAAATCATCATTTTGTTTGATTTTGGCGATGTTACTAAAAAATCTATCGTTTCATTACTTGCAGACATGCAACATCTTCTAAAAATTGTCAGTGAATATAAATTTAGTTCTGTGATGATGGCTGGTGCTTCATTTCCAATGATTATTAACGAAGCCGTTAAGGATGAAGATTCTACTGACTATGTCGAACGTCGTGAAATGGTTGTTTGGAAAACACTTCTGGAAGATAGTAATCACAACCTCATATTTGCGGATTATGGGATACGAAATCCTTCAGCAGCAGATGACATTATTGCAACTCATGCAAATGGGAAAATTCGTTACACTATTTCTAATAGATATTTTGTGGCTCGTGGACATTCTAAGCAAAAAGGTAATAAAGGCGAGCAAATTTATGACCTCGCCAAGGTTATTGTCAATTCGTCTCATTACTTAGGGCCAGAATTTTCGTGGGGCGATGAAAAAATACTTGATTGCAGTATGAAGAAATTGAAAGGTAGGCCACAGGACTGGATCGGATTTGATACGAATCATCACATCAGCTATGTTGTTGAAGAAGTCTTAGAGTTCAATCGTATCAAAGCAGCAAAACGTGCAGAAGAAATTTAAATTGTACATTGACAATGCCCACTAATGTGGGCATCTTCTATTTCATATAGTTATGCAACATTAACTAAAAGATATATAATCAATGAGGATCACCATATTTTTTGTAGTCGTACACACAGAGTAAACGCCTATAATCTGTTCCTTTCTTGTCTGGCATCGAACGTAAAAGCCCTTCTACATCATCAGCAACAATAATATCATTCCATGTTGACCATATAATAGATTTTATTTTATTCGTTCGAGTGATTGATTCATCAGAATAAATATCCCCCCAATTATCATGTGTGTTTTGCACTGCAATTGGCAAGCCAGCAAGATACTCTTCGATTTTTCTTCTTTGTTGAGTTTTAAGCGGTTCACACTTAACAAGCTCATGGCAAATCTGACAGAAGCCATATATTGGGAACCATTGGGTAGATGTTATATTTATTTTATCGATTAACTGTAACAATTGGTGGTTTGATTCATCAATTATATCAAAATAATCCGTTATGAAATTCGACGAGTTCTTATGTTCATATGTTATAGAATTACTTGATCCTATAACTAATATTTTATCACTATTATTAAGAGAGTCGATATCCTCTGTAATATTGACTTTTATACTGGTACCATCATCATGTACACCTGAATATATATCCTTAACAATACTTTGAACTTTTCGTATATCCATAGCAGACACTGGTAGATTCAAGTTAGATAGTGCTCTATATATTTCTATGAAATCATCAGTCTTTATCTTATTTATTCTTATTGTGGAAAAACCTTCTAAATCAATGTCATGCTCAGTAATATCATGTGATGCTGAATCCTTTTCAAACTCGACCAAGAGGAAATTATTTCTAATACGTTGTGCAGTAAGTGAGTTTGGTTCAACATAAGTGAAAATAGTTTTCAGTAAGCTCTTTATGTTTTCATCACCAATCCCATAACCCATGAATATAATAGGGTTATGAATGAAAATTGAGAGTAATTGAGCACGAATTAACTCATACTTGTTATCAAAATGAGAATAGTCATCTTCTGTTATAATGATTTTTGAGGGGTCTTTATTACAACCATGAATCTTATATACGGAACCATAGGGATTACTCAACAATATATCATTCCCGACTAACGGTTCAAAGCTAAATACATCTTCAACAAGGCCATCATAGTTTGTGGTTATAACTGAGCCTACATTTTTTCTGATTTTCTTTAACTCTGCTAATTCCTCTTTTTTATTCTCTCTATAATCAAGCCTCCCTACTAACTTTGAAATATATATTTTAAATCTGCTCAGATTATTTTCACGCTCCATCTCAGCATAGAAATAATCATTTATCTCTTTAAACTTACCATTACGATCTTCACCTAATGCTTGGTTGAATGCTTTTTCTAATTTAGTAGCAATTAGGGAATAGTTATATTTACCATCAACTTGGCATTCAGCTTTAATATCTAAATAAAATTCATTATTCCCTTTCAACTCAAAAGCAATATACTTTAACAATCCATCCCATGTATGCGAATTGTTAAGATACCTCAAACTGATACCTGCTCCGATGAAAAGCACTGGGTGGTTGCGATACTGGCCTATAAATTCCCGGATATTCATGTCACCCCCTCTGATAAGTCAGAACATTCTATCTTGACTGCTTGGCAAATCAATAATGTAGACAAATATATATGAGCTAAGATAGTCCAGTAGTTATCGCTTGCTTTGCGTCCCTATGATTGATTTCTCATGTCTTCGATGTTAGACCCAGCAAAGCCCATCAACTACATAGGAGACTGTAAATAGAGGAAACGTATGTAAATATCGTTTAGTGATTCCTCCACTTTTCTCATGACCAACAGTCTGCTGAAGATGAAGAATGTTAGTGACCCAGCCAGCCATTGCGGCAGAACATACCGAGTGACGGATAGAATGCAGCAACCGCCGCTGTCCATAATCGTCCAGATAAGGAATACCCAACTGATCTCGAACATCAGCAAACATTTTATCGGCTTTATAAATGTTTGTACCTGCAACTTCTGAAAAAATTCTAATACTGTGGTCAGTTTTTGTTGAACACTACAGAACAAATCCTCACAGGTGCAGCCCTAACCACTATTAACAAAGTGTTGGAGGTGTGAGCGTTACGGATATTTCGGGATTGTAGCCCGTGGAAATGGGTGGCGTTGATCTACGTAGTTAAGCAACCCTCGCACAATCGTTCTATTTTTTCATGCAACTTTTGCTGTCATAGAGAGTGAAAAACATAGGCTCTCCTTCCTTGTTCTCAACTGATACGAGAACAACGGCATTTTTACTCATAATCAAAGGCCTTATTGATGGGTTATTACATACCAGTATCCCTTTTATACCGTGATCGTCCTTAGCCACATCAGTGATAAAATTTTTATCGGTGGAATCTACTCTCACTGTGTAATTTAGAGAATCGATACGTTGTGCAGGAAGTTTAACGATCTTTTTGCCCGTATCCACTGTCGGGACATACCCATCCAGTGTTGAAATTCTCACGCTGGTTATGGTGAAGAACTCTTTTAAGAAGTCAGGCGGGATAACAACCTTAGTTTTTTCAGTACTTACAGTCCCTTCAGCAAACACCAAAGAGCTTATAAAACAAGAAAGCAGCACTATTCTTTTCATTATGTATCCAGCTCAGGTAATGCTCTTCGTAACAAAGGTGCAATGAACATCTCAATGTAACCATCTTCGTATGCTGTCGTCGATTCCATCTCTAAATGCTTCAGGAGCTGAACAATAATGATTTTTAAAGCTCCTAAGCAGTCCTGAGCATTAACCAGAATTTGCCCTTGCCCGCCATATAAGCCTATGAATGTTAGTACCGACTCAACCGCTGCTATCTTTGGATTAAGACGTGTACCATCCATTTTCGAGAAAACGAAACAACGAACTTGATACTGTTTCAGCACAATCGCGTGGGCTAACCCTTCAGTATGGTTCCTAAACATAAGTGGAAGACTGTTAATTTCTGTTTGAATCACAGTTTCTACTTTGCTGATAAACCAGCTTTCTTTCAGATTATCGAACATAATCTAACCTTATTTTTGTTATTCGCTGTGTTACAAAGAAAGGATAGATGCGTTTAGTTATTGTTCAAGAAATTCGGGGCTATTCAATGCGTATACGGGCTTGCGATGATGATACGAGAGGGCTATGACTATTCATGGGAATTTTTTATCTTGCTTCTGATAGAAATCTTTCCAGAATTTCATCGTTGATCCTGCACAATAATCAGACAATTCTTTGAAGTCATTTTCATACTGCGGGAGATTTTTAGCCAAAGTTATTTGCTTAGGTAGTGCGCCAGTGCCATCACCAACAACTTTAAACTTTTATAGCTCCGTTCTTTCTATCCTCGTTGACTAATTCCAATGCCGCAACAGTTTGCATTCTGCCTTCATGCAACTGCTTCAAATAGAATTTTCTATTAAAGAAGAAGTCACGGAATGCTGGAGTGTCAGCTTCAAGCCTAATGTCCCATGTAAGCGGTAGAGCATCACAGATTTTTTCACTCATCATTTCACCACTTACGCTTCCGTCCGCGGATGCCTCCATATTTAGAGTCATCTTTGGTTGTGAGGGATCTAATCCAAGATCACCACTGTTCGCTAAGTACTCAGTATTTGTTGACCATTGACCTGTTAAAAATTCGCTATCGTAGATGTATGTCTTCTTTAATTCCTGATATGACAAAGGAATTTTCACTAAACTATCTAAAACACCGCTGAAACTGGTCAGAAACCCAGCAACATAGATCAGCGCGTACTTACCCCATTCAAGTTTTTTCATGTACATCTTGTATCAGTAATTTTCTTCAATCTTGCTTATTAACTGTCACTAATTCCAAAACACCGTAATGAGCTTGCCTATGACAATTGGGGCATAGTGCAATTGCATTTTCCACAGAATCCTCTCCCCCTTTAGAAAGCCACTCGATGTGGTGAACCTCAAGAAATGGTGTGCCATCTTCTTTCACAAATGGAGCATCGTGCTTACAGCTTTGGCATTTACCATTAGCCCTTAAAAGAACCTCAGCAACCACATACGGGCTTCGCTTATAAACTCGCGTTGTCACCACTGTTAGTTCTGGTGTTTTGCTTTCTGCCTCTAAAATTTGCTTTCGTTCGGATGGGGGTAATTTGGCAGCAGCCTCAACAGCCTCTTCAAACTGTGATCTCACCTGGCGGTAACACCATTTATCTTGTAAATCCTGGTACAACTCCCATACACCATGCATAGACGGCTGATAGATCTCGAAAGTGTTCCCGCGCTTGAACAATCGATCATACTGATTATGACGGTGAGTCACATCATCTGTTCGCCTGGCTGTTTTATTGAAACTCCAGTAGCTTCGATTGCAATTGACTGTGTTAACAATGAGATTAAGGCGTGTATCGTCTTTATAATGCGGGAACAATCCTCTAAGGTAGTCATCTACTTGATTCGCTGTTGCCGCACCTCCGAACTGTTCCGCGACTACTTGAACAGTAGTGATCCTTATAGGTTGCTCCCCATACTTGTAAGTTCGTTTAGGTTTTACTGCCATCCTCGACCCCTTCAGCAGTTAAAATTTATCTCAGATTAGCTATCGTTCATAGTTTCTGCAAACATCTGATTTCACTAAAAGAAGCCAATAAGCCGTAGGTCATAAGATTTCAAAGTGACTCAAGTAGCCTAACCAATCGCGAAACATCAATACCTTTCCCATAGCGGTTATAAGTAATCGTTGCATTGGAATGTCCCAGCACTTGTGATGCGAACTGCTCCGGAAATCCATGCTGTTTAAAGACTGTCGCTGCATAGTGGCGCAATGAATGATACTCAGGTAAACCATGCTTACCCCTGAACCTCGTAAACCATCGGCTAAAGTAATGACCGTAACTCCCAAGATGAAGAGTTAACTCAGGGAACAAATGCCCTTTCCTGTCGTTGATGAAATCAAGCAGGCCAAGAGCCAATAGCTGAGAATGGATGGGCACAAATCGCCTTGAACTATCAGTCTTGAGTGTCTGATTTGGGTTCAGGTTATCTACTCGTAAGCACCAAATCCCCTCAACCTTAATCACATCGTTGTGGTAAAGCTGGCAGATCTCGTTTTGCCTCATGCCTGAGTAACGAGCGATTAAAATAATCCAGCGCTTCCAATCCTTCACACCACTCAAAGCGATGTGCAGACGTTTTAGATCGTTGAGAGTGTACGCAGGGCGGCGATCCATCGGTGCCGTGGTTTCTTTCACGCTCATACCTTCAAATGGATTTCGGATATCTTCATCCGTGCGCGTGGCAAGCCATTTGAAAAATGCTGCATTCTTCTTGATGTAACGGTTTCTGGTGGATGCAGAACCTTCAAGGCTATCAACAAACTCAGCAGCACTACGCTTACTAAAGGGTTCTTTCGTGGCAGCAAGATACGACTTCACGCATCTATTGATCGTCAAAATCTCACGCTCGCCCACAGCTTCCTTTTTGGCATGGGTGTACTTCTCAAGTTCTCTACTGAGATCCGGAAATGATTGCCTCTTCTTTTTTATCAAGTCAGAAGCAGCCGCAGCAGAAGATGGGGGTTCCGGGATGGCCTGTGTTCCACAGGCGAAAGGCAGTGAAGTGAGATATTGCTCTGCACGTTTCATAGCTTCACGCTTTGAACGTGTCCGCAGAGAAATACGAATCTCACGCCGTTTCCGAGGTGTTAGATATACTCGACGGTAGTACCAAATTCCGTGACGGGATAACATCAGATGTGACATTGATTAGCGCCCTAAGTGATACACAAAAGTTGTACCACCAGCGGATCAATGCAAAGAAATGGGGTTTTTAATGATAAAAATCATTGCGTTAGCACAAATGGGTGGGGGCCCTGCCAGCTACATCCCGGCACACACGTCATCTGCTGCGGCTGCTTCCTTCCGGACCTGACCGAATTCACAAATTAGTGTTGCGGGAGAACCAACAGGGCCCCCATTGAGAGCGCTAGTTACCTAACGCGCTGGCGCATTATCCATGTTGACCCCGGCAATTGCAAGCGAGCAGCGGTCAGGTGTTGCTTTCTTGCGCAGTCGCTGTTTTTCTTTTCAGTTTAGCCGCTGACGATTATCCTTATCGACATCCTGCTATGGAGTTTTCTATGGATAACCACGACTCATTCCCGCAGCGCGTTTATCAGATTATTGCCGCCATTCCAGAAGGTCATGTAACGACTTACGGTGACGTGGCGCGACTGGCGGGTTCACCGCGTGCAGCACGGCAAGTGGGTGGTGTCCTCAAACGTTTACCCGAAGGCAGTAAGTTACCCTGGCATCGCGTGGTTAATCGGCAAGGGCAAATCTCCCTGACCGGACCTGATCTACAACGCCAACGTCAAGCCCTGCTTTCAGAAGGCATTATGGTGTCGGGTGAAGGGAAAATTGAGATGGAACGTTATCGCTGGAATTATTAAAAAGCGCCTCGGGCGAGGCGCTTATCATCAGAGCTAAGGGTTAAAACTGCGTTGGCGCAGGAACCGCTGATGAAGGATTCACCTGAGTAGGTGATGTGGACGGCACGGTGGTGACTGCACCACCACTGGCCTGAACAGGCACCGCAGTTTGCTGGACAGGCACCAGTGTCAGATCGGCTTTTACGCCACCATTGTTAATCACCGGCTGAATGGTATCGGTAATAAACATCAGCTTATCGTTCACTGTAATCGCCGCACTCAGGATAATACGTGCGTTCGGTTGAATATCCGCAGGGTTGAAAGGCAGCACAAAACTAAACGGTGACTGCTTCCCTTCTGTACGAACCGCTTTCTGAGAAAGAACTTTTGACGGCGCATCAGCCAACGATGCGTCAGACAGCGTTACAGTGAGCACCGCATCTGGAGGCAACGCGACACGCTGGCGAATCCAGACTGTACCTGAAACGTTAGGCTGAGCGATATCTGACTGCGCCGTTGCCGCAGCCGAAGAGGTGGTTGCCGCAGGTGCAGGCGTTGGGATATCGGCACTTTTCTGCGCGCATCCCGCCATCGCAACAGCAATGGCTAAACCACTTAACGTGTGCACAAGTTTCATTGATTTGTTCTCCTTATTATCAATGCATCAGCAGGCCAAAGACCCGCGAGTAATGAGTGGTTAAACATGCTTATCAGGCTAAGTGTGGCACATATCACTGATTTTTGCCCAAAACCGAAACACATCATCAGGTCGGGCCACTACGTGGCGAATGTTGGAAAGCTGTTATAATCAGGCCAATTGCACGATTTTAATTTTTTATTGAGGACACTTTATGAGTCAGGCGCTCAGCAATTTGTTGGCATTACTCAATCTGGAAAAGATTGAAGAAGGTATTTTTCGTGGCCAGAGCGAGGACTTAGGTTTACGTCAGGTGTTCGGTGGGCAAGTCGTCGGCCAGGCATTATATGCTGCCAAAGAAACCGTGCCGGTTGACCGTCTGGTTCATTCGTTCCACAGCTATTTTCTGCGTCCTGGTGACAGCCAGAAACCCATCGTTTATGACGTTGAAACCCTGCGCGATGGTAATAGCTTTAGCGCCCGTCGCGTTGCTGCCATTCAAAATGGCAAACCTATTTTCTATATGACGGCCTCTTTCCAGGCACCAGAGCCAGGTTTTGAGCACCAAAAAACCATGCCTGCGGCCCCTGCCCCGGAAAACCTGAAATCAGAAACTGAAATTGCGATGGCGTTTGAAAAGCTGCTGCCTCAAACGCTTAAAGAAAAGTTCCTGTGTGAAAAACCGCTGGAGATTCGCCCGGTCGTTTTCCATAACCCTATGCAGGGCCATGTTGATGAGCCTGTGCGCCAGGTGTGGATGCGGGCGAATGGCAAGATGCCCGCTGATTTACGCGTGCATCAATCTTTGCTGGGTTACGCTTCTGATTTTAACTTCTTGCCGGTTGCCCTTCAGCCTCACGGCGTCGGTTTCCTGGAGCCTGGCATGCAGGTCGCCACAATCGATCATTCGATGTGGTTCCACCGTCCGTTCGATATGAATGACTGGCTGCTCTACAGCGTGGAAAGCACGTCGGCGTCGAGTGCGCGTGGTTTTGTTCGCGGTGAGTTTTATTCACGTGACGGTGTGTTAGTGGCATCGACAGTGCAGGAAGGCGTGATGCGCAAGCGGGGTTAGACTAAGGGCGCCCTCACCCCGGCCCTCTCCCCCAGGAGAGGGAGAAAACCAGTCACGCCTGAAAGAAGAAAACCGGTTACTCCACTCTCTTTTGGGAGGGGGAGATAACCGGTTAATTCCCTCTCCTTCGGGAGAGGGTTATGGGAAAATCATTTATGCGTTGTAAGCATTTTCGCCGTGGCTGTTGACGTCCAGACCTTCGCGCTCATGCTCTTCTGGTACACGCAGACCCACGGTCAGGTCAGCAACCTTGAAGCCGATGAACGCCACAACCGCAGACCAGACAATCGTCACACCGATACTTTCCAACTGCACCAGTACCTGATGGCCCATGGTCACGCCTTCTGCATAACCCACACCACCAAGAGAAGTCGCTGCAAAGATACCTGTCATGATGCAACCTACGATACCGCACACACCGTGGACACCGAACACATCGCAAGGGTCATCCACACGCAGCCATTTTTTCAGCAGCGTCACGCCCCACAAGCCAGCCAGACCAGCCACGATACCGATAATCAGTGCACCGCCTACGCCGACATAACCACACGCTGGCGTGATACCTACCAGGCCTGCAATTGCACCGGAACACGCACCCAGCAAAGAAGGTTTGCCACGCAATGCCCACTCGCCAAACACCCAACCCAGCACCGCAGCCGCCGTTGCAACAACCGTGTTCACAAAGGCCAGTGCAGCGATTTCATTAGCAGCACTTGCAGAACCGGCGTTGAAGCCGAACCAGCCGAAGTACAGAATTGCTGTGCCGGTAAACACCATCGGCAGGTTGTGCGGTTTGAATGCTTCTTTACCGTAACCCACACGTTTGCCAATCAGGTATGCACCCACCAGGCCTGCTACTGCGGCGTTGATGTGAACCACTGTACCGCCCGCAAAGTCCATCGCGCCGTGAGTGGCCAGCAAACCACCACCCCATACCATATGTGCGATTGGCACGTAGGAGAGCGTCAGCCAAATCACTACGAAGATCAGCACCGCAGAGAAGCGAATACGTTCAGCCAGTGCACCTACGATAAGGCCCACGGTGATACAGGCGAAGGAGCCCTGGAACGCAACATGAATATATTGGTAGAAAGACCCCATCAACGCGGTGAGCTGAATATTTTTCAGCAACACCCAGTCGAAGTTACCAAAGAAGCTGCCGCCGGTGCCGAAGGCCAATGAATAGCCATAAACCACCCACAGCACGCAAACCAGAGAAAACGTGACCGTTATCTGAGTCAGCATAGACAGCACGTTTTTAGAGCGAATCAGGCCACCGTAAAACAGCGCCAGCCCAGGAATTGTCATAAACAGCACCAATGCGGTGCTAATCATCATAAAGGCGTTGTCAGCTTTATCGGCTACAGCCGGTGCCGCCAGAGCAATAGATGGCGCAAGTGCCAGGGCTACAACGCCTAAGATAGAGGCTAATTTCTTCATTTTTTCCATCCCTTTCACGAGTGGCAAGACGATTACAGTGCAGCTTCGTCGGCTTCGCCGGTACGAATGCGGATGACGCGTTGCAATTCAGCAACGAAGATTTTGCCATCGCCAATTTTGCCGGTGTAGGCAGCTTTGCTAATGACATCAATAACTTCATCGAGTTGATCATCGGCAATTGCCACATCAATTTTCACTTTTGGCAGGAAATTGACGCTGTACTCAGCACCGCGGTACAACTCTGCATGACCTTTTTGGCGACCAAAGCCTTTCACTTCAGTCACGGTCAGCCCTTGAATACCGATTGAAGACAATGCTTCGCGAACGTCTTCGAGTTTGAACGGTTTGATCACCACGGTAACCAGCTTCATAGTTCCCCTCCAGTCAGAATTGGGTAATTGCCTCTACAACACTCTTTAGATAAAGCAAAGAGTGTGCCAAAAATGAAAAACAGCTATTTTCAGCGCATTGAGCCGCGCCGAATGGGGAATTGAAGGAGGGAAATAACGATGACCGGGATTAAGAAATTTCTTAGATAATAAAAACGCACCATTTTAGTGCATGGTGCGTTTCACTTCTGCACCAATGATGATAACCATTGGTTTTATGCGTGCTTTTGGTGCATCACGCTGTTGCGGGTTCTTCGCGTGTGGCAGCGGCTAATTCTTCGCCCGCCAGTTGCAGTTGATACATCTGCCAGTAACGCCCTTGCGCAGCCAGCAGTTCGCTGTGCGTCCCGCGTTCAACGGCTTGCCCACGATGCAATACCAGAATGGTATCGGCATCGGTAATCGTAGACAGGCGGTGGGCAATGACCACAAGCGTGGTGTGCTCGCGAACGGCCGCCAGAGCGTGTTGGATAGCCTGCTCTGTGCCGGAGTCGATATTCGCGGTCGCTTCATCGAGGATCAAAATCTGCGGTGCATCCACCAGCACTCGCGCCAGCGCCAGTAACTGCTTCTGGCCGACGGACAAATTATTGCCCTGCTCGCCCAACCGTGTGTGGATCCCCTCGCTCATGGTGTGCGCAAGCTCGGCAAGTTGCACCGTTTCGAGTGCCTGCCAGACCGCTTCTTCGCTAATGTCGCGCCCAAGCGTGACGTTGGCAAAGAACGAGTCGGCCAGCACCACTGGGTCCTGCTGAACCATCGCCACACCCTGGCGTAAAACACTGTGGCTCAGCGTATCCAGCGGGCGACCATCAAGACGGATTTCACCGTTCGTCAGTGGGTAATAGCCCATCAACAAGTTGGCAAGGGTACTTTTCCCGCTCCCGGTGTGCCCTACTAACGCAACGAAACTCCGCGCCGGGACATCCAGGTTAATATTTTCGAGCACCAGGCGGTCACCGCGATAGGCAAACGACACGTTATCAACTTCAATGCGGCCACTTTCCAGCGGGCGATTGTCGTTACCGTAATCCTGGCGCTTGCCATCCATCAGTTCGAACACACGCTCACCGGCAACCACCGCCTGTTGCAACATAGATTGTTGGGTGGTGAGTTCGATGAGTGGCTCATTCAGACGGCCCAGATAGTTGATAAATGCGTACAGCACGCCAACTTCAATAGTACCTACCGAGGTAAAACCGAACAGCATTAACAGGCCACAAAGCACCATGGCAGAGAACAGACTCAGTAACGGGCGCAGTAAAAAGCCATCGAGGCGCAACGTTTGCATTCGCGCCATGTAGTGCGAACGGCTCGCCGCCCCCATGCGCTCGCCGAAACGGGCCTGCTGGCGAAACTGCTGGATAACGCTCATACCATTAATGACTTCGTTGAAGCCATCGTTAATATCTGCCAGATAACTACGCACGCGGCGCACAATCGGAGTGCTGTAACGTTGATAAATAAACATCACAATAATGACCGCAGGGAAGATGCAAATCGCCACCGTTGCCATGCGCCAGTCGAGGCTGAACATCGCCACCAGCATGGCACCAATCAATGCCGCACTGCGTAGTACAGTCGCGACTACCGTCACGTAGAGATCGCGGATCACTTCGGTATCGTTGGTTACGCGAGAGATCAACTGCCCCACCGGCTGCGTATCAAAGGTGCTGAGTGGCTGGCGTAAGGCAGCGTCCATGACGTCGGTACGTAATTTTTGCACCACCCCCACAGCCGCCTGGTTAAACAGCAATGCCTGCCAGTAATGCAGCCCGGCGGCGGTTATCGACAACAGCAGATACGCCGTCGCAAGCCCGGCAACTGCGGCAATTGGCAGGCGATGCTCTGACACCATGTTATCAATGAAATAACTCACCAGAATCGGGCCACTGACTTCCGCCGCCGCCGCAATCCACAGCATCACCACCGCGCCCGCCAACGGTTTACGCCACGGTGAACCATATGCCAGCAGGCGTTTGATGGTCGGCCATTGCTTGATGGACTTACGCATTGGTGACCTCCTCATCTACCGTTGCTTCTGGCGTATCATCCAGTGCCGCTTCCAGTTGTTGATAACGATACATATCGCGATACCAGCCTGGCGTTCCTGACAGCGCATCATGGTTGCCGCGCTGCACCACATGGCCGTGTTGCATAACCAGAATTTCACTCGCTTCGGTCAGCGCCGACAAACGGTGCGCGCTGATGATAACTGTGCGATTTTCGCCCCACTGGCGCAGGTTATGAAGAATTTGGTGTTCTGTGCGCCCATCAACTGCTGAAAGTGCATCATCGAGAATTAAAATCTCTGCATCGAGCAACAATGCTCGCGCAATCGAAATACGCTGTTTCTGGCCGCCGGAAAGCATCACACCGCGCTCGCCCACTTCGGTTTCATAACCTTGCGGCAGACGTAAAATATCCTCATGCACGCTGGCAAGCCTGGCGACGTGTTCGATTTCTTCCTGCGTGGCCCCCGGCTTACCCAGCGCAATATTGCTTGCAACCGTGTCGGAGAACAGGAAAGGCGTCTGGTTGACTACCGCCAGGCGGCTACGCCATGAGTCGAGTTGCATCTGCACCAGCGGAATACCGTGGAAACAAATCTCGCCCTGGTCAATATCAAAATGGCGCTGAATGAGCGACAGAACGGTGCTTTTCCCGGCACCGGTTGGCCCGCACAGGCCAAGCATTTCACCCGGTTTCAGGGTAAACGAAACGTTCTCAAGAGTCGGTCGTGCGGTTTGCGGGTAGTGGAACGCCTGAATATTGGCTTCCACCGTGCCGCGCCCGGCAGGCGCTTCTTTTTCGCCATCAGTCACTGATGGCGCTTCGGAAAGCATGCTGCGAATACGGCTGTACGCTGCGCTGCCGCGCTCGACAATATTGAACATCCACGCCAGCGCCAGCATTGGCCAAATCATCAGACCGAGATACATCACAAAGCTGGTCAGTTGCCCAAGGGTTAACGAACCCTGAATCACCATCCAGCTACCCCCGCCAATGGCGAGCAGGTTTGCAGTACCGATGGTGATATAAATCGTCGGGTCAAAACGGGCATCGACTCGCGCCACGCGCATGTTTTTCACCCCGGCATCTTTGGCTTCGGCGGCAAACAGCGCGGACTGGCGGTCTTCCAGACCAAATGCTTTGATCATGCGGATGCTGGATAAACTTTCCTGGGTGCGGTCATTAAGTGTTGAGAATGCTGCCTGCGCCAGCTTAAAGCGCTGATGCAACTGGTCGCCATAACGTTTGATGACCAGCGCCATAATCGGCATCGGCAGTAAGGCAAGCAGCGTCAATTCCCAGCTGATTTGCGTCGACATCACAATCAACACTGCACAACCCATCACCAGCGAATCCACCAGCGTTAATACGCCCTCACCTGCGGCGAAAACCACGCGGTCGACGTCATTTGTTGCACGAGCCATTAAATCGCCGGTACGGTGACGCAGGTAAAATTCGGGGTGCTGGCGGCTTAACTGGCGGTAATAGTCTTCACGCAGTTCGACTGCTAACTGATAAGACGCACCGAAAAGCAGCACGCGCCAGACATAACGCAGCATGTAGACGACCACCGCGATGACCAGCATCACGCCAATCCACATCAGCACGTCATTGCCTGAAAGGCGCTTTTGGGTAACGCCATCGACAATCACGCCCACCAGTTTTGGTGGCACAAGTTGCAAGATAGCAATGATAATAAGCAAGGCAACCGCCCCGAGATAGCGTCGCCACTCACGGGTGAAGTACCAGCTTAGTTGAGCAAATAATCGCACGCAGTCAGATTCCTGAGATACTGTCTGCCGATGTCAGGCAGAAAAGTGAAATGCTATTAGGCCGGGAGCGCGTCACTCAGCGCTCTAATGGCAAAGCTGTGGTGTATTTTATCTGTTCCATGGCAAAACTCGAAGTCACATCGGTTAAGCCCGGAATGCCGTTCACCAGCCGTTTGTAAAAATCATCATACCGTTTCATGTCTTCTACCTGCACACGCATCAGGTAGTCGTACTCCCCGGCCATGCGCCAGAAGCCGAGAACTTCAGGCATCTCTTCGACAACCGCCACGAATTTACAGTACCACTCGCTGCTGTGCTGCTGGGTCTTGATAAGCACGAAAGCCGTCAGCCCAAGCCCGAGTTTTTCCGGGTCTAATAATGCCACTTTCGCCCGAATAACACCGTCGTCTTCAAGCCTTTTCAGGCGTTTCCAGCAGGGTGTGGTGGTCAGATTAACGGCATCAGCGAGAGCCTGCAAAGAGAGGGTGCAGTCATTTTGCAGCAAAGATAGCAGCTTACGGTCAATTTTATCTAACATAGCAGCATCCGGGAGAAATATTTTCTCCATTGAATGCTCTGCAAAGGTTAAAAGGCAACTTTTTTATCTTCCTTTTGCATTACTCTAAGCACAAATAGACAAACGGACACCAACATGACCAATACCTGGGTAAACCACGCGATTAGCGAAATTAACGCCGACTACCAACGCTCTGCCGATACGCATTTGATTCGCCTGTCGCTGCCAGGTTTTCCCGGTATCCAGCTGTACCTGAAAGATGAAAGCACGCACCCGACGGGCAGCCTGAAGCATCGCCTTGCGCGTTCACTGTTCTTGTATGGCTTGTGTAACGGCTGGATCAAAGAAGGCACGACGATCATTGAAGCCTCTTCCGGTTCAACTGCGGTTTCTGAAGCCTATTTTGCCCGCCTGTTAGGGTTACCGTTTATTGCCGTCATGCCAGCCTGCACCGCAAAACGTAAAGTGGAACAAATTGAATTTTACGGTGGCCGCTGCCATTTCGTGGAAAGTGCCTGTGAAATCTACGCGGCTTCCGAAATGCTGGAACGCGAGCTGAATGGCCATTATATGGACCAGTTCACCTTTGCTGAGCGTGCGACTGACTGGCGCGGTAACAACAATATTGCCGACAGTATCTTCCGCCAGATGGAACACGAACCGCACCCGGTACCAGATTACATCGTCATGAGCGCAGGCACTGGCGGCACGTCGGCCACCATCGGGCGCTATTTACGTTACCAGGGGCACCCAACCCAATTGACCGTGGTCGACCCACAAAACTCAGTCTTTATGGATTACTGGCAGCAACGTGATTGCAGCTTACGCAGCTCCGTTGGCAGCAAAATCGAAGGGATTGGTCGCCCGCGTTGCGAGCCTTCGTTTATCCCGGATGTGATTGACGAAATGATGCGCGTGCCGGATGCCGCAAGCATTGCCACGATGCAATGGCTGGAAACGATTCTGGGCCGTAAAGTAGGTGCTTCTACAGGCACTAATATGTGGGGCGTGTTGCAACTGGCTGCACGTATGCGCGACGAAGGGCGCAGCGGTTCGATTGTGACACTGCTTTGCGACAGCGGTGAACGCTATCTGGAAACCTATTACAACGCGGATTGGGTGAAAGCGAATATTGGTGATGTGCTGCCAGCCCGAGCGGAAATCGAAAAGCTGCTTGAAAGATAAAAAAAGCCGGGCAAACGCCCGGCTGGCTTAAGGCCTTATCATTCGGGGGAATAAGTGAGGTTTGGTG
This sequence comes from Buttiauxella brennerae ATCC 51605, assembly GCF_001654925.1. Lineage (GTDB taxonomy): Bacteria > Pseudomonadota > Gammaproteobacteria > Enterobacterales > Enterobacteriaceae > Buttiauxella > Buttiauxella brennerae. Next base: position 127,415 of record NZ_LXER01000006.1, on the reverse strand, counting down.
TATCTAGCCAATGCGTCAAATAATGAGAAACAGCCTGTTTATTGCAGTGACCAATAACAGGTAAATGCGGTAAATCCTCTTTCAGCTGTGCCATCGCGTTGCCCATGATCAAACCATGACCCACGCTTGAAAGCATTTCGCGGTCATTCATCGCGTCGCCAAATGCCATGCAATCTTTCATCGTTAAACCAAGATGTTTGCTCAGCACATTCAGTGCGGCACCTTTGTTACAGCCAACGGGTAACACTTCCAGGCAATCCACGGCTGAGAAACATAAAAATGCCCGCCCACCGAGAGCCTCATCCAGCTGAATTTTCAAACGCAGTAAGTCGTCGTGCAAGCCACAGAAACAAATTTTGGTCACCTCGTCGGCAGGTATGCGTTTAACGTCGACAATTTTCGGGCTAAAGCCGCTGTACACATGCGCGTTGAGCATCTCCCCAACTTCAAATTCGGTTAGCCAGCCGGTGTCATTAAACACATGCATACTCGCCTGAGTATCCCACTGCCCGTGGATAACCCTTTGCGCCGCTTCTGGCGACAGATCCTGGCGATGCAGAAGATCACCTTGCGTTGAGTGAATGCGTGTCCCGTTGCCGGTTATCAAAAACGCTTCGAGGGAGAGCTTGCTCAGAACATGGCGCATTTCCAGTACATGGCGACCGGTCGCAAATGCGAGGGTTATCTGCCGTTCATCCCGCAGCCGGTTCAGGGTACGCACGGTTTCTTCACCCAAAAGATGATTGGGCATTAATAACGTACCATCCATATCAAATGCTGCCAGACGAGCCATGTTTACTCCAGTTTGTGACGACTAAAACACAGTTGGGAGTATCACCTGGCATATACGGAACTAATAGTGAATAATTTTTAAAAATTGTTCCGGGTTTAACTCATGCGCTTGCTAAATCGACTCAATCAGTTTCAACGTTTGTGGCAACCCTCGGCGGGAGAACCTCAACAAGTTACGGTGGCAGAACTGGCGGCACGCTGTTTTTGCAGTGAACGCCATGTGCGAACGTTGCTTAACCAGTTGCAAGACGCGGGCTGGCTGACGTGGCATGCGCAATCGGGGCGTGGGAAGCGTGGCACACTGACCTTCCTGGTGACACCAGAGAGCGTACGTTCCGGAATGATGGAGCAAGTGCTGCACAAAGGGCAGCATCAGAATGCGCTGGAGCTGGCGCAAATCGCACCGGAACAGCTGCGCCAATTGCTGCAACCGTTCCTTGGCGGGCAATGGCAAAATGATACGCCTACGCTGCGTATTCCCTATTATCGCCCGCTGGAAACCTTGCAGCCGGGTTTTCTGCCGGGCCGCGCCGAACAGCATCTTGCCGGGCAGGTTTTTGCCGGGCTTACCCGCTTCACCTCCCACAGTGCGCTACCGCAGCCCGATCTCGCTCACCACTGGCAGATATCTGAAGATGGCCTGAACTGGTACTTTTTTATACGTTCCACACTGCACTGGCATAATGGTGAGCCGGTAGAAACCGCACAATTGCAGCAACGGTTGATGATGCTACTGGCGCTCCCTGCAATACGACGCTTGTTTATCAGCGTGAAAAGCATCGAGCTTGCCCATACGCAATGTATCCGCTTTGTATTGCATACTCCCGATTACTGGCTGGCACATCGGCTGGCCAGTTATTGCAGCCGCCTGGCGCACCCGGAAGATACTCAACTGGGCTGTGGGCCATTTCGCATCAGCAGCTTTAAAGAGAACCTGGTGCGGATCGAGAGTTTTGAGTCTTATCACCTTAGCCACCCATTACTCAAAGCCGTAGAGTTCTGGATTACCCCGCAATTATTCGATACTGAATTGGGCACCAGTTGCCGCCATCCGGTGCAAATCGCCATTGGGCAGCAAGATGAATTGGTGCACCTGCGGCCCGTCAGCAATAGCATTAGCCTCGGTTTTTGTTACCTGGCAGTAAAGCAAAACAGCCACTTAACGCCAGAGCAGGCACGCTTTTTGATGCAACTCATTCAGCAGCGGCAGTTGATCGCAAGTCTGCCCGTTGATGAATCACTGATCACTCCAAGCATTGAAATGATCCCCGGCTGGGAAATCCCAGAGTGGCCATCCTGTGATGCCGTCACCCTGCCGCCGAAATTAACGCTGATTTATCATTTGCCGGTTGAGTTGCATGTTATGGCGCAGCAACTTAAAACCCATCTGGCCGATTTAGGCTGCGAACTGACGCTGGCGTTTCATGACGCTAAAAACTGGACGGGATGTGAGGTGCTAAGTGAAGCCGATTTGATAATGGGCGACCGTTTAATTGGCGAAGCCCCGGTTTACACGCTGGAGCAGTGGTTGCGCAGCGATGTGTTATGGCCTGCGGTACTGGCTGAAAACCAATACACACAGTTGCAGGACACACTCGACAGAGTGCAAATCCACCCGGATGAAACTACTCGCAGCAAAGGTTTGCAGGACGTATTTAGCGAGTTAATGCGCGATGCGATAGTGTCGCCCCTGTTTAATTACCGCTACCAAATCAGCGCGCCGCCAGGGGTGAATGGTATTGAACTTAACGCCTGGGGTTGGTTTGATTTTACACAAGCATGGTTACCACCGCCGACGATGGTGTGAAGAAGCTGGGCAGCTATCTGCCCACGAGTTACCATAGGTTTTTAGCTGTTTAACAGGATTACTCATGAAACGTGCAGTTGTCGTCTTTAGTGGTGGCCAGGACTCCACAACCTGCCTGATTCAGGCATTACAGCAGTATGATGAAGTCCACTGTGTGACGTTTGATTATGGCCAGCGCCACCGTGCTGAGATTGACGTTGCCCGTGAGCTGGCACTGAAACTGGGCGCGCGTGCGCATAAAGTTCTGGATGTCACCTTACTCAATGAACTGGCCGTCAGCAGCCTGACGCGCGATAGCATTCCTGTGCCGGGCTACAACCCCGAAGAGAAAGGCATCCCAAGCACTTTTGTTCCAGGTCGCAATATTCTGTTCCTCACTCTGACGGCAATTTATGCCTATCAGGTTGAAGCCGAAGCCGTGATCACCGGGGTTTGTGAAACTGACTTCTCAGGCTACCCGGACTGCCGTGATGAGTTTGTGAAAGCCCTGAATCACGCCGTCAGTCTCGGTATGGCTCGCGACATTCGCTTTGAAACACCGTTGATGTGGCTTGATAAAGCAGAAACCTGGGCGCTGGCGGATTACTGGCAGCAACTGGGTCTGGTGCGTAACGAAACGCTGACCTGTTACAACGGTATTCAAGGTGATGGTTGTGGCGAGTGTGCTGCCTGCAACCTGCGTGCGAACGGGCTGAACCATTACCTGGCAGACAAACCTGCGGTGATGGCCGCCATGAAAAAGAAAACTGGCCTAAAATAGTTGAGCCTGGCGTGGCGCTTGCCACGCCCTTTCTCATGAAATCATTCCATCATCTGCACTAACTTCTCGCGCAACTCCCCTTCCAGCGGAACTGATTTCTGGGTTTTCAAATCAATGCAGACGAATGTCAGCAGCGCATCTGCCACGACTTCACCTTCTGGTTCGAGCTTAACCACCTGACTCAATACACCACTTTTACCGTTGAGTTGCTGCAAGGTGCTTTCAATACGCAGAAGGTCGCCAAGCACTGCCGGGCGGCGGTAGTTAATATTGATATTGACCACGATGAACGCGATGTTGTGGTCAGTCATCCATTGAAAACCCGACGCATTTTCCAGCCCTTCCCAGCGGGCCTCTTCGAGAAATTCAAGGTAACGGGCATTGTTAACATGCTGATAAAAATCAAGATGGTAACCCCGGACTTTGATGTGTGTTTGCATAGCGCTAAAACCCTTTGACCGTTGTTTTAATATTCAGGTGAGGTAAACAGGCCACACCAAACTGGTATGACCTGTCACTTAGCATAGCAAAGTTTTTAGACTACGCGAGGCTCGGGCACTAAGTGCTAAAGCTTAATGTGAGACAGATTACGTTCTACTAACGCACGGCCAATTCCAGGAACCTCCTGCAACTGTTCCAGAGCTTTGAATGGGCCGTACTCTTCCCGATAACTCACAATCGACTGTGCTTTTTTCAGGCCAACACCATTCATTACCTGTGCCAGTGTTTCCGCACTGGCCATGTTAATACTCACGACGCCATCATCGGCATCTCCCGGCTTAGCGGTTGTCACCGGCGTTACCGGGGTCTTATCAGTTTGCTGCGTTGCCGTGTCGTTTTTGGCAACGGCTGGTGCGGCTATGGCTGGAGTACAGGCGCATGCACCGATCAGCGCGACGGCTACGCATACTGCTTTTATTCCACTTTTCATTCCTGTTTTCATGCTGTTCCTCCTTGTGTGTTGACAGCGAAGTCACTTTATCGAGGGAGAAACACGGGAACAAACAGCAAACTCCAAATGTGGAAAAGGCCGCGAAAGCGGCCTTTGAATGTTGCATTGCGTTGCAGTGGACTGCGAGAAACCTCGAGATTACTGCTGGTCGATAATATCGCCCATCTTGATTTTCGCTTCTTTGCGCAGGTTGGTCATTAGCGCTTCGAAAGTGATCTGAGCATTGTTCTGGGTGATACCCTGAACCATCGCTTTTTTCTGCTCAGCAGGCATATCACCCGCTTTCACTTCATCCAACGCTAACAGTACGACATTGCCCTGCATATCGTTAGCGACACCGTATGCTGGTTTGTCTTTAGCAGGTAATGGCAAAGTGAAGGCAACCTGGCTGATTGGGTCCTGACCAGAACGCGACAGCGTTTTCGCTTCACCGAAGCTCAAGCCTGCGGCTTTCATTGCTTCATCGCCTTTGCCCATTTTCAGCGCATTCAGCAGTTTGTCAGCATCAAGCTTCGCTTGTTGTTCAGCTTTCTGCTGTTTCACCTGAGCGATAACCTGGTCGCGAACTTCTGCTAATGGCTTAATAGACTCTGCTTTGTGCTCAGTCACACGCACGATAAACGCACGGTCACCGTCAACAGTGATGATGTCGGAGTTCATCCCTGGCGCGCCGTTCGCGCCGACCAAACCACCGTTGAAGATAGCATCTGCAACAGGTTTGAAGTTCAGTTCAGCCGGTAAGTTGTCATGACCAAACCAGCTGGTTTCAGATGCTTTAACGCCAGCGACTTTTTCAGCACTCACCAGAGATTCGTTATCGTTGCTTGCCGCATCGCTAACTTTCTGTTGCAGCGCGTAGTAAGCATCAACTGCTTTCTCTTGCTTCACTTTCGCGGCAATAGCGTCTTTAACTTCAGACAACGGTTTGGTTTGTGCAGGCTGAATATCGTCAAGACGAACAACCAGGAAACCAACGGAAGATTTGATCACGCCAGAAAGCTGGCCTTTGTCTTTCAGACCGGCATTTTTCAGTTCGTCAGGCGTCGTACCCGGCTCCAGCCAACCCATATCGCCGCCGTTACGGGCAGAGATGATATCCGCAGATTTTTCTTTCGCGAGGGCTGCAAAATCGCCGCCTTTGCTCAGTTCATCAAGCACCGCTTTAGCTTCGGCTTCAGTTTTGGTCTGAATCACGCTGTAACGGTTACGCTGAGGTTGAGTGAACTCATCCTGATGCTGATCGTAATAAGACTGAACGTCGGTATCAGCCACTTCCACTTTCTGAGAAGCCGCATCAAGCATGATATAGCTCACCTTGAACTGCTCAGGCGCGACGTAGTTGTTTTTGTTTTGCTCGTAGCTGGCGTTAATTTCCTGCTCGGAAACCTCTTGCTTCGCAGCCAGTGCTTTGACGTCAATCGTCGCCTCACGAACCAGGCGTTGCTGTGACACCAGCGCTGCGAGCTCGTCGGTTTCACCCGCCAGCATGAAGTCTGTACCCACAACCGCATTGATCAGCTGCTGTGTGGTTAATTGGTTGCGCAGTGCGCTTGCGTATTGATCCGCAGTCATACCCATGTTGTTGATGATGGAGGTATAACGAGCGTTATCAAATTTGCCGTTGTTCTGGAATGCTGGCTCTTTAAAGATGGCGAGTTTGATTTGTTCGTCGCTAATGCCAAGACCAAGATGTTTGGCGTATTGATCCATTAACGCTTCATCAATCAAGCGAGACAGCACCTGTTGGCGCATCTGCTTCATGTAGCCTTCGTTTGCAGCCATGATGGAAAACTGCTCACCAAGCTGTTGCTGTTGGCGATTACGCTCGCTGGCAACAGCATTTTCAAACTGACCACGGCTAATTTCCTGGCCATTCACTTTTGCGGCGTAGTTGGCACTACCGCCAATCAGGTACCCACTCACGCCAGTCAAAATGAATGACACGATAATGATCCCGAAGATTATCTTGATTACGAGGCTGTTTGCCGCCGTACGTAAATTGTCCATCATGGTGTAACAACACTCCACTGTAGTGTGAATGGTAAACCCAGCGCAGCCGCTAAATGGGCATCCCTGAATATGCGTACTGCTGTGCCGCTATGTGCAAGCGGGTATTGTGACAAGAAAATGGGTTCAAATCATCAAACATGCGCAAAATTAGGCATCAGGCATAAAAAAAGGCACATCTAACGATGCGCCCTGACCTAACTTTACTCGTCTTACCCTATAAACCCATCATTCTTCAAGATGCTGGGGCGTTGGCGGTACTCATTTCCCCGAGTCACTTACCTGAGTAAGCCCATCGGGATAAGCTCCCTGGCCGCCTACCTGCCACTTGAATGCTAACGGGTAAAGGCTCGCGATAAATCAGTTAACGGCTTCTTTCAGCGCTTTACCCGCACGGAAACCAGGTACTTTTGCAGCAGCGATGGTGATTTCCTTACCTGTTTGTGGGTTACGGCCGGTACGGGCAGCACGTTCACGAACAGCAAAAGTTCCAAAGCCAACCAGTGCCACGTCTTCCCCAGATTGCAGAGATTCGGTAACAGAAGCAATCACAGCGTCTAATGCACGTCCAGCCGCAGCTTTAGAAATATCAGCACCTGCGGCAATTTTGTCTATCAGTTGAGATTTATTCACTCTTCTCTTCCTCTCTTTATAATTTATATCGCACCAGTATCCTTCAAAGTGCGACCGCGCAGCAGTTATATCAGGCCTGTCATGCCCTTACAACACCCGTTGTTAATGACACGCATCACCAGCAGTCTAAAGTAGCGATACAAAAAAAAGCTGGCAAGTGACAATTCACCAGCCAGCTCTGATTTTATTTACCGAATATGCGTCAGGTCACTATTTTTCGGTCACAACCTGCATTCCGTAAGGCTCATTCTGCAATGCAAGAGCCAAAACTTCTTCGATGCGCTTCACCGGATGAATATCCAGGTCGGCGAGAACGTTGTCCGGAATCTCTTCCAGATCGCGTTTATTATCATCCGGAATCAGAACAGTTTTGATACCGCCACGGTGTGCCGCCAACAGTTTTTCTTTCAAACCACCAATTGGCAGAACCAGACCGCGTAATGTGATTTCACCGGTCATCGCCACATCTGCACGAACAGGGTTACCCGTCAGGCAAGATACCAGCGCGGTACACATCGCAATACCCGCACTCGGGCCATCTTTCGGCGTCGCACCTTCAGGCACGTGAACGTGGATATCGCGTTTTTCGTAGAAATCGGTGTTGATGCCTAATTTCTCCGCACGCGCACGTACCACGGTCAATGCAGCCTGAATAGATTCCTGCATAACTTCACCCAGAGAACCGGTGTAAGTCAGCTTGCCTTTGCCTGGCACACATGCGGTTTCGATAGTCAGCAGGTCACCGCCAACTTCGGTCCACGCAAGACCTGTTACCTGGCCTACACGGTTTTCGCTGTCTGCACGGCCATAGTCAAAGCGCTGCACGCCAAGGAAATCTTTCAGGTTATCGCCGTTGATGGTGATGTGCTTAAGCGTTTTATCCAGCAGCAGCTGTTTAACCGCTTTACGGCACAGTTTGGAGATTTCACGCTCCAGACTACGCACGCCCGCTTCACGGGTGTAATAACGGATAATGCCGCTAATGGCGCTGTCTTCAACCGTCAGCTCACCTTTCTTGAGCGCGTTACGCTCAATCTGCTTGGTCAGCAGGTGCTGTTTAGCAATGTTCAGCTTTTCGTCTTCGGTGTAACCGGAAAGACGGATAACTTCCATACGGTCCAACAACGGTGCTGGAATGTTCATGGAGTTAGACGTTGCCACAAACATGACATCGCTGAGATCGTAATCCACTTCCAGATAGTGGTCGTTGAACGCCACGTTCTGTTCTGGATCAAGCACTTCCAGAAGTGCGGAAGCAGGATCACCACGCATATCCGAAGACATTTTGTCGATTTCATCCAACAGGAATAATGGGTTTTTAACGCCCACTTTCGCCATTTTTTGAATCAGCTTACCTGGCATGGAACCAATATAAGTACGACGGTGACCGCGAATTTCCGCTTCATCACGCACGCCGCCTAAAGCCATACGCACATATTTACGTCCGGTCGCGCGAGCGATGGACTGACCCAGTGAGGTTTTACCTACACCTGGAGGCCCAACCAGGCACAAAATTGGCCCTTTGAGCTTGTTAACGCGACTCTGGACTGCGAGGTATTCCAGGATACGATCTTTCACGCGCTCAAGGCCGTAATGATCGGTATCCAGGACTTCCTGCGCCTGACGCAGATCTTTTTTCACTTTGCTGCGCGCATTCCACGGCACCTGCACCATCCAATCGATGTAACCACGAACCACGGTAGCTTCCGCAGACATTGGCGACATCATTTTCAGTTTTTGCAGTTCCGCTTCGGTTTTTTCACGCGCCTCTTTCGGCATTTTAGCCGCGTCGATTTTGCGTTTCAGCGCTTCGTTTTCATCTGGCGCGTCGTCCATTTCGCCGAGTTCTTTCTGAATGGCTTTCATTTGCTCATTCAGATAGTACTCACGCTGGCTCTTTTCCATCTGCTTTTTAACACGGTTGCGAATGCGCTTCTCAACCTGCAGCAGATCGATTTCCGACTCCATCATGGCCATCAGATATTCAAGACGTTCGTTAATATCGGACATCTCGAGAACGGACTGTTTATCAGTCAGTTTCAATGGCATATGTGCCGCAATGGTGTCAGCCAGACGAGCAGGATCGTCAATGCTGTTCAACGATGTCAGCACTTCTGGCGGAATTTTTTTGTTCAGTTTGATATAGCCTTCAAACTGACCAATTGCGGTGCGCACCAGCACTTCCTGTTCGCGCTCTTCAATAGCTGGCGAATTCAGGTACTCAGCCTGCGCTGAGAAATGGTCACCGTTGTCAGAAAGCGTGGTGATACGTGCACGCTGTAAACCTTCAACCAGCACTTTTACCGTGCCGTCTGGCAGTTTCAGCATTTGCAAAATGGATGCGACGGTTCCCACTGAGAACAGGTCATTTACACCTGGCTCATCTGTCGAGGCTTCTTTCTGCGCCACCAGCATGATTTTTTTATCATGATCCATGGCCGCTTCCAGGCAACGAATGGATTTTTCTCGCCCGACAAACAGTGGAATTACCATGTGCGGATAAACCACCACATCGCGCAATGGCAATACGGGGATTTCAATGCGTTCAGAACGCTCAGGATTCATAGAGCTCTCTCTTAGTTAAGGTCCGCCTGGTGATGGGTAATGTCCTGGCTCCTCCAGAACCATTCAAACCGTAGAAAGGCGGCAAATCCACGAGTCCCCAGAGGCATAGATAACTATGTGACTGAAGTCAGTGGGTGTCGCCATTGCATCGACGGCCTGAAGGGGGACGGAGAATGAACGTCACCAACAAGTAAGTCAGTATATTGGGATGTTTCCCGCACATTCAATGGCAGGAATGAAGGAAAAGCAAAAGGGGGATATAAATCCCCCTTTTCAGACTAACTGACTGGTTATTTTGGCGAATTATTCACCGGATGCTTGTTGCGCTTCCGGCTTACCATAAATTAATAATGGTTTGCTTTGCCCGTCGATGACGGATTCGTCAATAACGACTTTCTCGACGTCTTCCATAGAAGGAAGATCGTACATGGTATCCAGCAATGCGCCTTCTACGATTGAACGCAGACCACGAGCACCGGTTTTACGTGCCATTGCTTTCTTAGCGATGGCATCAAGCGCTTCGTCACGGAATTCCAGATCCACACCTTCCAGATTGAACAACGCCTGGTATTGCTTGGTCAGGGCGTTTTTCGGCTCTTTCAGGATTTGAATCAGTGCTTCTTCGCTCAGTTCAGTCAGCGTTGCAACAACTGGCAGACGGCCGATAAACTCAGGGATCAGACCAAATTTGATCAAATCTTCCGGCTCAACCTGGCCTAACAGCTGCCCTTCTGTCGCCTTCTGAGATTTACCTTTTACGGTTGCGCCAAAGCCAATGCCTGAACCGGTTTCAACGCGGTTAGCAATAACTTTATCCAGGCCTGCGAATGCGCCACCACAGATAAACAGAATCTTGGAGGTATCAACCTGCAAGAACTCTTGCTGTGGATGCTTACGGCCACCCTGAGGTGGAACCGCCGCAACAGTACCTTCGATAAGTTTCAGCAACGCCTGCTGCACACCTTCACCAGACACATCACGCGTGATGGACGGGTTATCAGATTTGCGGGAGATTTTGTCGATCTCATCGATATACACGATGCCGCGCTGTGCTTTCTGCACATCGTAATCACATTTCTGCAGCAGTTTCTGGATGATGTTTTCGACATCTTCACCCACGTAACCGGCTTCGGTTAACGTTGTGGCATCAGCCATGGTGAATGGAACATCCAGTAAACGTGCCAGGGTTTCAGCCAGCAGGGTTTTCCCGCTACCCGTCGGCCCGATGAGCAGAATGTTACTTTTGCCCAGTTCGATACCGTTGGTGCTGTCGCCGTTACGCAGACGTTTGTAGTGGTTGTAAACCGCAACCGCCAGGACTTTTTTAGCCTGTTCCTGCCCGATGACGTAATCATCGAGATGGTGACGGATTTCATGCGGAGTCGGCAGCGCACTGCGTTCGCGGTGCGGAGCGACTTCTTTAATCTCTTCGCGAATAATGTCGTTACATAAGTCGACACACTCATCGCAGATATACACTGACGGCCCGGCAATCAGTTTACGCACTTCATGCTGGCTTTTGCCGCAAAAAGAGCAGTACAGCAGTTTGCCTGAACCGTCTTTGCGCTTATCTGTCATCGGTAAAACCTCTTTTTTGTTTCTGTGCACCGAACAGAACGGCACAAATGCCATTCTACGGCGCAGCCAATCGTAAGCGCGCTATGAGCCATTTCTACAACTGTAATTCCTACAACTATAGTATATGGCTCACTGTTTTCGGGCGTTAGCTACGGTGAGTCAGGATTGAGTCAACTAAGCCATACTCTACCGCTTCATTTGCAGCGAGGAAACGGTCACGCTCGGTGTCTCTCTCGATTTCTTCAAGAGATTTGCCCGTGTGTTGCGCCATAAGTTCGTTCATACGAGCTTTCACTTTCAGGATTTCGCGCGCGTGGATTTCGATATCCGTTGCCTGGCCCTGGTAGCCGCCCAGCGGCTGGTGAATCATCACTCGTGAGTTCGGTAAGCAGAAACGCTTACCCTTTGCTCCAGCTGTCAGCAGGAAAGCACCCATAGAGCAGGCCTGACCCATACAAATAGTGCTGACATCCGGTTTAATAAATTGCATCGTATCGTAGATAGACATACCGGCGGTAATCACACCACCTGGTGAGTTGATGTAGAGATAGATGTCTTTTTCTGGGTTTTCTGCTTCCAGGAACAGCATCTGCGCCACAATCAGGTTAGCCATGTGGTCTTCGACCTGGCCCGTCATAAAGATGACACGTTCCTTGAGCAGACGAGAATAGATATCGTATGAACGTTCGCCACGCGATGTCTGTTCAACAACCATCGGCACCAGGGCCATATGGGGTGCAAATTGATCTCTTTCGCCACTGTATGACATTTCCGTCTCCTGGAATAATTAAGCCTTCGATACCTGCAGCACTGATTCTACTTGAGGTGCCAGAAGAAGACTACGCTCCTGCTTACACCTATTACCTTTATTCGGACGGATTATCAGTCAGGGATCCATGTTCGAGCCATACCCGTATTTATGGGGATGAGCTTGCCCTGTTTCAAGCATAACAACCTTTTCTTGTTACGCTAACCCTGAAACTGCGTTTTATGATGGGTTTTCAGAGAGTCACTGATAAAAAAAGCCCGCCACCTATGGGTGACGGGCTTGATGCAGCAATATTTTGGCGATGATGCCAAAAATTATGCTTAAGCTTGCTGGTTCATCAGTTCGCTAAAGTTAGTGGCTTTCTCAGTCACTTTCGCTTTAGACAGAACAGCTTCAACAGCTTGTTCTTCCAGAGCAACATTACGCATGTTGTCCATCAGTTCTTTGTTTTTGCCGTAGAATTCTACAACTTCAGTCGGATCTTCGTAGGCAGAAGCCATTTCTTCGATCAGACCTTTAACGCGTTCTTCATCAGCTTTCAGCTCATGGGTACGAATCACTTCGCCCAGCAGCAGGCCAACAACTACACGACGTTTAGCTTGTTCTTCGAACAGTTCACGTGGCAGTTCCAGCGCTTGTTTCTCGTTGCCACCAAAACGCTGAGCAGCCTGGCGACGCAGAACGTCGATTTCGCTGTCAATCAGTGCTGCTGGAACGTCGATGTTGTTCGCGTTAACCAGACCGTCGATTGCTTGAGACTTGATGCGGTTACGCACAGCGCCTTTCAGCTCACGATCCATATTTTTACGCACTTCGGTACGCAGACCTGCAACAGAACCATCTTCAACGCCGAAACGTTTGATGAATTCTTCAGTAAATTCTGGCAGTTCACGCTCTTCAACTTTCTTCAGAACGATGTCGAACTTAGCCGCTTTACCTTTCAGGTTTTCAGCGTGGTAATCTTCCGGGAAGGTCACTTCGATAGTGAATTCTTCGCCAGCTTTGTGACCAACCAGACCGTCTTCGAAGCCTGGGATCATACGACCCTGGCCCATTGCCAGTACGAAGTCAGACGCTTTGCCGCCTTCGAATACTTCGCCGTCTACAGAACCGGTGAAGTCGATGGTTACGCGGTCTTCTGCAGTTGCAGCAGCGTCAGAGTCTTTCCAGGTCGCCTGCTGCTTACGCAGGGTGTCCAGCATTGCATCAACGTCTTCGTCAGTCACTTCAACAACCGGTTTTTCAACTTCGATTGCTTCCAGACCCTGCAGCTCAACTTCTGGGTACACTTCAAACTCAACCGCGTAGGTGAAGTCTTCGCCCAGTTTGTATTCGCCTGGAACGTAGTTCGGTGCGCCAGCTGGATTGATTTTTTCTTTGATGATCGCTTCAACAAAGTTGCGGCTCATCAGTTCGCCCAACACGTCCTGGCGAACAGAAGCGCCATAGCGTTGTGCGATAACGGTCATCGGCACTTTTCCTTTACGGAAACCGTCGATACGGGCTTTCTTTGCCACGTTGACCAGCTCGCTTTTTACAGCGGTTTCGATGCTGTCTGCAGCGATAGTAATCGTGAGACGGCGGCCAAGGCCCTGAGTGGTTTCAACTGAAACTTGCATCTTGTTACCTCAAAAAATCACAGTGCTCGGTCAACTCTGGAAGCGCTCATTTGCACTCCGCAGAACCGGGATGCCTTCTGTATCAGAATCACATTCCCTGTCGTCAGAATCGTCCCGAAGACATTCCGAAAAATAAGACGCAGCATTATAGCGGCATCACCAAGGTGAGTCGAGAACGGCAACACAGTGTTGCTGCGGCCCTTTTCACAGTTCTTTTGGATTTTTTGCCCAAACCCTGGAATAACGAGGGCTATTTCAGACAAAACAAAACGGCCCGCAGGCCGTTTTGTAAAACACGATTCATATACCGCAACATAAAGGAAAAGCTCCCTCTGTTGCAAGCCTGAAGGTTAACTTCAGGCGATTGACCCTGCTCCACGGCAAGGTGGGGAGGCTAAAACAGTGTCATGCAACCCTTCCCATTCCTTAATGGCGTAGGTATGCAGCGCCAGCGCATGCACGGTAGTTGAGAGTTCCACGCTTAACGTGCCGTAAATCATACGGTGACGATTTAAGAAACGCTCTCCTACAAAACGATCGCTGACCAGAACCACTTTAAAATGACTCTCGGAACCCGCCGGGACATTGTGACGATAGCTTTCATCCACGACTTCCAGGAACACGGGTTCAAACGCTGCCCTTAATTTTGATTCTATTTGCTCGCGCATCATCATGAACTTTCTCCTCGACTGCGTAGAGATGCCACTCATCCCTTTAAATGTTAGCCGCTTTTAGCCGTTTTAATAACGGAATTACAACAATTATTTAGCTTTCGTCTGATTTTCTAAGCCAAGCCCCTGTAGATTAATGTGATTACGGCACTAATCGAGGGCAAAGTGGTCAGATAGCTTTGCAACCGCTCAGAAAAAGCGCAACGCGATGAAATTACGTGCGTTAACTACTTCCCCTGGGCAACCGCAGTGTTATGATGGCGTGATTTTTTATCTGCCTGCCCCTTGAGTACATTGAGATAGCGAACATGTTAAAAAAACTATTATTCCCGTTGGTCGCCGTATTTATGCTGGCCAGCTGTGCAACACCACCAACGACCATTGATGTTTCTCCAACCATTAGCTTGCCACAGCAAGACCCAAGCTTGATGGGTGTGACTGTCAGCATCAACGGTGCAGATCAACGTAAAGACCAGGCGCTGGCTAAAGTCACGCGTGATAACCAACTGGTTACCCTGACGCCATCTCGTGACCTGCGCTTCTTACTGCAAGAAGTGCTGGAAAAACAGATGACGGCTCGTGGTTATATGATTGGGCCAAACAGCCCGGTTGACCTGCAAATCATCGTAAACCAGCTGTATGCAGACGTGTCTCAGGGCAGCGTCCGTTACAACATCGCTACTAAAGCAGATATCGTGATTATTGCGACGGCGAAAAATGGTAACAAGATGACCAAAAACTACCGTTCCAGCTACAACGTAGAAGGGGCGTTCCAGGCCACCAACAAGAATATCGCCAATGCGGTGAACTCCGTATTGACTGACACCATTGCTGATATGGCTCAGGACACCAGCGTTCACGACTTTATTAAGCAGAACGCTCGTTAATCAATACCCCACCAGCCCGTGTCATGCGGGCTGGCTGTAGAGCTGAGTATGCCCAACCACTATCTACGTCTTTTTCAGCAACCAAAATCAGCCATTCTGTTGATTTTAGGCTTTGCCTCCGGCCTCCCTCTCGCCCTCACTTCCGGCACGCTACAAGCATGGATGACGGTTGAGAACATCGATCTTAAAACCATTGGTTTCTTCTCGCTTGTCGGGCAAGCCTATGTATTTAAGTTTCTGTGGTCGCCAATAATGGACAGATACACGCCGCCGCTGCTTGGGCGTCGTCGTGGTTGGTTGCTGATCACTCAGATTCTGCTGCTGATTGCTATTGCGGGCATGGGTTTCCTTGAACCTGGCTCGCAACTCCGTTGGATGGCCGCTTTAGCTGTTGTCATTGCTTTCTGCTCGGCTTCGCAAGATATCGTTTTTGATGCGTGGAAAACGGATATTCTCCCCGCAGAAGAACGCGGTACTGGCGCGGCAATAAGCGTATTGGGTTATCGACTGGCAATGCTGGTATCCGGCGGTCTGGCGCTTTGGCTTGCGGATAGATACCTCGGCTGGCAAGGAATGTACTGGCTGATGGCCGCATTGATGCTGCCTTGTATCATCGCCACTTTGTTTGCCCCAGAACCCACAGACGCCATTCCGGTCCCCAAAAGTCTCGAACAAGCTGTAGTTGCTCCACTGCGTGATTTCTTTGGCCGCAACAATGCCTGGCTCATTATGCTACTGATTGTGTTGTACAAACTTGGCGATGCATTCGCCATGAGTTTGACAACCACATTTTTGATTCGCGGCGTCGGTTTTGATGCCGGTGAAGTGGGTGTGGTGAATAAATCGCTGGGACTTATTGCCACCATCGTTGGCGCGCTCTACGGCGGCATTTTGATGCAGCGCCTGTCGCTGTTCCGCGCTTTACTGATCTTTGGCGTTTTACAGGGCGTTTCCAATGCCGGTTACTGGATTTTATCGGTCACCGATAAGAATATGTTCAGTATGGCAACAGCCGTTTTCTTTGAAAACCTCTGTGGCGGCATGGGCACGGCAGCTTTTGTCGCGCTGTTGATGACGCTGTGTAATAAGTCATTTTCCGCTACTCAATTTGCCCTGCTTTCAGCGTTATCCGCAGTTGGCCGCGTTTATGTTGGCCCGATTGCCGGCTGGTTCGTTGAAGCGCAAGGCTGGCCTACTTTTTACTTATTCTCAGTAGTGGCTGCCGTTCCGGGCATTTTGTTGCTTTTGGTTTGCAAAACAACGCTGGAATACACCCAGAATCACGATAGTTTTATTCCGCGAAGCGAATTTTCTTCCGCTTATCGTATAGCGCTTCAGGCATTGATGTTAGGTTGTGTCCTGCTGGCGGTATGGTTGGTGGTGTTAATTACCAATGCGACAGGCCTGACAAACTGGGCGTTCAACATTCAGTTCCTGGAATGGGGAGCGTTGTTTGCAGTGGGTGGAATTTTACTCGGAGGGATACTTGATTATCTGGCGTTGCGGAAATCAGCTTTAGTGTAAAATCCGTCAGATTAATAAAAATAATAAATTTCGTTCAGTAACTATATCGTTCGATTAACATGCAAATATTTATGTGATGAATTAATTGGCGAAAGCAAGTCTGTTTTTTTGCATTATTAGCAGGAAAATTATTTTCTCTGTACCTTTAACCGATTCAGCCCGTCGATAAATTAATTTGTAACTCATTTCGTTTGTTAATTGATGCTAAATTGTTAAATTTATGTTTAACAAAATGATTGGTTATACCAATTGCCCTGTACTATTTATAGCAACATAGGTTTTCGTTATAACCCAGCACGGTTGCGGGCTATCTCGATATTTTACAGTTTGTTGCATTCTATGTGACATTGTCGGCAGAACCCGGTAACACCACACTGACACTACGCCATTCATGTTTACAGTAATGTAACCTTCCCGTAAAATGCCTTCACACTTTAAACGACAATTAGAGCTCCCCGGAATTGAGGTCGTTAAATGAGACTCAGGAAATACAATAAAAGTTTGGGATGGTTGGCATTAATTACAGGCACTTTTTTACTGAGTGGCTGTGATTCTGCACTTCTGGACCCCAAAGGACAAATTGGACTGGAACAACGTTCATTGATACTGACAGCTATCGGGCTGATGTTGATAGTGGTTATCCCCGCTATCGCAATGGCTATCGGTTTTGCCTGGAAGTATCGTGCTTCAAACAAAAACGCCAAATACAGCCCCAACTGGTCGCACTCGAACAAAGTTGAAGCTGTGGTCTGGACGATTCCTATCCTTATCGTCATCTTCCTCGCGGTACTGACCTGGAAAACCACGCACGCTCTTGAGCCAAGCAAACCGCTTGTTCACGATGCAAAGCCGGTGACCATCGAAGTTATCGCCATGGACTGGAAATGGTTCTTCATCTACCCAGAGCAAGGTATTGCTACGGTTAATGAAATCGCCTTCCCAGCCAACACCCCGGTGGAATTCAAAATCACTTCTAACTCAGTGATGAACTCCTTCTTTATTCCGCGCCTGGGCAGCCAAATCTATGCAATGGCAGGTATGCAGACCAAATTGCACCTGATTGCTGATGAAGCAGGCACCTACGACGGTATTTCGTCTAACTACAGCGGTAAAGGTTTCTCTGGGATGAAGTTCAAGGCAATCGCCACCCCAGATATGGACACCTTTAACCAATGGGTTGCTAAAGCTAAACAATCTCCGGAAGTCATGAACGATATGGCGACTTACGAGAAACTGGCGCAGCCTAGCGAATACAACAAAGTCGAATACTTCTCCGCTGTTAAGCCAGATTTGTTTAAAGACGTTATTAACAAATTCATGGGACACGGGAAGAGCATGGACATGACCCAACCTGAAGGCGAGCACGCTGCGCACGAAGGAATGGAAGGCATGGACATGAGTCACGCGGAAACCTCTCACTAAGGGGCCGAGGAATAATACGATGTTCGGAAAACTTACACTGGATTCAGTCCCATACCATGAACCCATTATCATGGTTACGGTGGCAGCAATTCTCGTCGGGGGACTGGCGCTAGTTGCAGCTATCACTTACTTCGGTAAGTGGGAATACTTATGGAAAGAGTGGTTCACCTCGGTTGACCACAAACGCCTCGGCATAATGTACGTGATTGTTGCTATCGTCATGCTTCTGCGCGGCTTTGCCGACGCCGTCATGATGCGTAGCCAACAAGTTCTGGCTTCCGCCGGAGAAGCAGGCTTCCTGCCACCTCATCACTACGATCAGATCTTTACCGCCCATGGCGTAATCATGATCTTCTTCGTAGCGATGCCATTTGTTATCGGCCTGATGAATATCGTCGTGCCGTTGCAGATTGGTGCGCGTGACGTTGCCTTCCCATTCCTGAACAACCTGAGCTTCTGGTTCACCGTTGTGGGCGTGGTGCTGGTTAACCTGTCTCTTGGGGTAGGTGAATTCGCGCAGACCGGTTGGGTGGCTTATCCGCCGCTATCGGGCATAGAGTACAGTCCGGGGGTCGGCGTCGACTACTGGATATGGAGTCTACAGCTCTCGGGTATCGGTACGACATTAACGGGTATTAACTTCTTTGTTACTATCCTGAATATGCGTACACCTGGCATGACAATGTTCAAAATGCCAGTGTTTACCTGGGCTTCGCTGTGTACCAACGTACTGATTATCGCGGCATTCCCAATCTTCACCGTGACCGTCGCACTGTTAACCCTTGACCGCTACCTTGGCACCCATTTCTTTACCAATGATATGGGTGGCAACATGATGATGTATATCAACCTCATCTGGGCATGGGGCCACCCGGAAGTTTATATCCTGGTGCTGCCGGTGTTTGGTGTGTTCTCTGAAGTGGTTGCGACATTCTCGAAAAAACGCCTGTTCGGTTACACCTCTCTGGTGTGGGCGACCATCGCGATTACGGTACTGTCGTTCATCGTCTGGCTGCACCACTTCTTCACCATGGGCAGCGGCGCGAACGTAAACGCCTTCTTCGGTATCGCCACCATGATTATCGCCATCCCGACCGGGGTGAAGATCTTCAACTGGCTGTTCACCATGTATCAAGGCCGTATCGTGTTCAACTCCGCGATGCTGTGGACCATTGGCTTCATTGTCACCTTCTCTATTGGTGGAATGACCGGTGTTCTGTTAGCGGTTCCGGGTGCTGACTTCGTCCTGCACAACAGCCTGTTCCTGATTGCTCACTTCCATAACGTGATTATCGGTGGTGTCGTGTTCGGTTGCTTCGCTGGCCTCACTTACTGGTGGCCAAAAGCCTTCGGCTTCACGCTGAACGAAACCTGGGGCAAACGCGCATTCTGGTTCTGGATCATCGGCTTCTTCGTGGCATTTATGCCGCTGTACGTGCTGGGCTTCATGGGTATGACCCGTCGCCTGAGCCAGCAGATTGATCCGCAGTTCCACACTCTGCTGGTTGTTGCAGCTTGTGGTGCCGCGCTGATTGCTCTGGGCATCCTGTGTCAGCTGATTCAGTTCTACGTCTCAATCCGAGATCGTGAGCAGAACCGTGACCTGACAGGTGACCCGTGGGGTGGCCGTACGCTGGAGTGGTCAACTTCTTCTCCTCCTCCGTTCTACAACTTTGCCCACCTGCCACACGTTCATGAGCGTGATGCATTCTGGGAAATGAAAGAGAAAGGTGAAGCGTACAAACAGCCAACGCATTATGAAGAAATTCATATGCCACGTAACAGCGCAGCAGGCATCGTGATTGCCGCGTTCGCTACCGTGTTTGGTTTCGCGATGATCTGGCACATCTGGTGGCTGGCGATTGTTGGTTTTGCTGGCATCATCATCACCTGGATTGCGAAAAGCTTCGACGAAGATGTGGATTACTACGTTCCGGTTGCGGAAGTCGAAAAACTGGAAAACCAGCACTTCGATGAAATTACCAAAGCAGGGCTGAAAAATGTCAACTGAAACTCTCACTCACGCTAACGCCCACGCCGCTGAGCATGGGCATCACGATGCAGGAACCAATAAGGTCTTTGGTTTCTGGATCTACCTGATGAGCGACTGCATTCTGTTCTGTTGCTTGTTTGCTACCTATGCCGTTCTGGTGAACGGCACTGCCGGCGGCCCGGCAGGGAAAGACATTTTCGAACTGCCATTTGTGCTGGTTGAAACTGCCCTGCTGTTATTCAGCTCCATCACCTACGGCATGGCGATTATCGCCATGAACAAAGGCAACAAGAGCCAGGTTATCTCCTGGCTGGCGATGACCTTCCTGTTCGGTGCGGGCTTCGTCGCGATGGAAATCTATGAATTCCATCACCTGATTGTGGAGGGTTTCGGGCCGGATCGTAGTGGCTTCCTGTCAGGCTTCTTTGCCCTGGTAGGTACGCACGGTCTGCACGTAACTTCTGGCCTGGTCTGGATGGCGTTGATGATGTTCCATGTCTATCGTCGCGGCTTGACCCCAGCTAACCGTACTCGCCTGATGTGCCTGAGCTTGTTCTGGCACTTCCTGGACGTGGTATGGATCTGTGTATTCTCGGTTGTTTATCTGATGGGGGCGATGTAATGAGCCATTCAAATGAACACGCTGGCGCCCACCACGGTAGCGTTAAAACCTATATGACAGGTTTTATCCTGTCCATCATCCTGACGGCGATCCCGTTCTGGATGGTCATGTCAGGTACTGCCTCCCACGCCGTGATTCTTGGCGTGGTGCTGGGGAGTGCGGTAGTACAGATTCTGGTTCACCTGGTGTGCTTCTTGCACATGAACACCTCTTCTGAGGAGCGTTGGAACCTGGTGGCCTTTGCCTTTACTGCGCTGATAATTGCCATTCTGGTGGTCGGCTCTATCTGGATTATGTGGAACCTCAACCAGAACATGATGGTTCACTAAGAGCGGCGTATATGATTAAGCAATACCTACAAGTGACGAAGCCTGGAATTATTTTCGGCAATTTAATTTCTGTCATTGGCGGATTTTTACTGGCCTCAAAGGGCAGTATTGATTACTCCTTGTTTATCTCCACCCTGGTAGGGGTGTCGTTGGTCGTGGCATCAGGTTGTGTTTATAACAACTTCATTGACCGCGATATTGACCGCAAAATGGAGAGAACCAAGAACAGGGTTTTGGTCAAAGGCTTGATTGCGCCGAAAACCTCGCTGGTATACGCCACCTTGTTGGGTATTGCTGGCTTCATGCTGTTGTGGTTTGGTGCCAACCCGCTGGCCATGTGGTTAGGCGTAATGGGCTTTGTGGTTTATGTCGGCGTTTATAGCCTGTACATGAAACGTAAATCCGTTTACGGCACGCTGATCGGCAGCCTGTCAGGGGCTGCACCTCCGGTTATTGGTTACTGCGCTGTAACCAATGAATTTGATGCCGGCGCGTTAATCCTGCTGGCTATCTTTAGCCTGTGGCAGATGCCGCACTCGTACGCGATTGCTATCTTCCGCTTTAAAGATTACCAGGCAGCCAACATTCCGGTGTTGCCTGTGGTTAAAGGGATTTCGGTCGCGAAAAACCATATTACGGTTTATATCATCGCTTTTGCTGTCGCAACGCTGATGCTGTCACTAGGCGGTTATGCCGGATGGAAATATCTGGTTGTTGCCGCTGCGGTTAGCGTCTGGTGGTTGGGCATGGCATTACGTGGCTATAAAGTTGAAGACGATAAAGTCTGGGCGCGCAAATTGTTCGTCTTTTCTATTGTCGCTATCACTTCATTAAGCGTGATGATGTCGGTCGATTTCATGGTGCCAGATCCACAACATCTGCTGACTTACGTCTGGTAAGTCATGAACCTCATAAAAGGGCGCAATTGCGCCCTTTTTTATTAGTGCCATCAAGCATTCAACGTTGTAATATTTATTAAACAACCAGCCATTTACCCTCCCCTGCCCACGCACTACACTAAGGCCTGCTTTTTATCTGAGGTGGTAATGAACGATTACAAAATGACGCCCGTCGAGTTACGTGCGACGTGGGGTTTAGGCACGGTATTTTCACTGCGCATGCTCGGCATGTTTATGGTGCTACCGGTTCTTACTACTTACGGAATGGCGCTACAGGGTGCCAGTGAAGCACTCATTGGTATTGCCATCGGTATTTATGGACTGGCTCAGGCTATCTTCCAGATCCCCTTTGGCCTGCTTTCCGACCGCATTGGCCGCAAACCTCTGATCATCGGTGGCTTGCTGATTTTCGTTCTTGGAAGCGTCGTCGCAGCACTCTCTGAATCCATATGGGGCGTTATTCTTGGCCGGGCATTGCAAGGCTCTGGAGCCATTGCCGCTGCGGTCATGGCACTGCTTTCTGATTTAACTCGCGAGCAGAATCGAACGAAAGCGATGGCATTTATCGGCGTGAGTTTTGGTGTCACTTTTGCCATCGCCATGGTACTTGGCCCCATTATTACTCACAGCCTGGGCTTGAATGCGCTGTTCTGGATGATTGCAGTTCTGGCAACCAGCGGTATTTTAATCACCTTGTGGGTGGTGCCAAACACCAAAAGCCATGTACTTAACCGCGAATCAGGCATGGTAAAAGGCTGCTTTAGCAAAGTGCTGGCCGAGCCTAAATTGCTCAAACTGAACTTTGGCATCATGTGCCTGCACATCATGTTGATGTCGACGTTTGTCGCCCTCCCCGGCCAACTCGAGCAGGCAGGTTTCCCGGCGTCTGAGCACTGGAAAATTTACCTCTGCACGATGCTCATCGCTTTTGCATCTGTCGTGCCGTTTATCATTTACGCCGAAGTAAAACGCCGCATGAAGCGGGTGTTTGTCGGCTGTGTTGCACTGCTGCTGATTGCTGAGATTGTGCTGTGGGGCTCAGGCCCGCACTTCTGGGAACTGGTGTTAGGCGTGCAGCTGTTCTTCTTAGCCTTTAACCTGATGGAAGCTATTTTACCGTCGCTCATCAGCAAGGAATCTCCCGCGGGTTACAAAGGTACCGCAATGGGGATTTATTCCACTAGCCAGTTTTTGGGTGTAGCCATTGGTGGCTCGCTGGGCGGTTGGATTGACGGGTTATTTGATTCGCAAACCGTATTCCTGGCGGGTGCGTTACTGGCGATGGTGTGGCTGCTGGTAAGTAGCACCATGACTGAACCGCCGTATGTGGCGAGCTTACGCATTGAATTGCCGGAAAGTGTAGACGTAGATGAATCACTGAAGCAGCGTTTACTGGCACATAATGGCGTGAGTGATGTGAATATTATCGCGACCGAACGCAGCGCTTACGTGAAGATAGACAGCAAGCTTACGAATCGGTTTGAGATTGAGCAGTTGGTTAAAGGGTAAAAACAAGCCTCACCCTAGCCCTCTCTCTGAGGGAGAGGGCATTTGCTCGGTTTTCCCCCTCTCCAGGGGGAGAGGGCCGGGGTGAGGGTGTAAATCAGTCGCGGAAGTTTTTAAACTGGAACGGCTGCCCCAAATCACCACCACGAACCAGCGCCATTGCGGCTTGCAGGTCGTCGCGAGATTTACCGGTTACACGCAACTCTTCGCCCTGAATCTGCACCTGAACTTTGGTCTTGCTGTCTTTAATCAGCTTCACAATTTTCTTGGCAATCGCAGCTTCAATGCCCTGCTTGAGCTTCGCTTCTACACTCCAGGTTTTACCGCTGTGCACAAACTCTTCTGGCACATCAATTGAAGCCCCTTCGATACCACGCTTAAGCAGCTTGGCACGAAGAATATCCAACAGTTGGTTGACCTGGAAATCAGACTCACTGGCAACTTTAATGGACTGATTTTTCTCATTCAGTTCAAATGTTGCCGGCACATTACGGAAGTCAAAACGAGTTGCAACCTCACGCTCCGCGTTTTCAATCGCGTTACGCACTTCCTGGATATCAATTTCAGACACAATGTCAAAAGATGGCATGCTTTCTTCTCCCTCTCTTTTTGTTGCGTTGCATAATACCTGCTGGGCGGCGCAAAACAACCCGTTAAAGCAGAAGAGAGCCCTGTATAATATAGATTAAGCCAAACATCTGCTGCCAGGAGGCAATATGAAAATCACCGTACTGGGTTGCGGTGCGCTAGGCCAACTGTGGCTGGCATCACTTTATAAGCAAGGACATGAAGTCCAGGGATGGTTGCGCGTACCGCAGCCTTTTTGCCATGTCAATGTCGTTGAAACCGATGGCAGTGTGTTCAACCAAACGCTTATCGCTAACGATCCTGATTTTCTCGCCAACAGTGATTTGTTGCTGGTGACACTTAAAGCATGGCAGGTTTCTGGCGCTGTAAAAGTTCTGGTAGGAAGACTACCGGCAAACAGCCCAATTTTGCTGCTCCACAACGGTATGGGGACGCTCGAAGAGTTACGCAGCATACATCAACCCATTTTACTGGGCGTCACCACACACGCGGCTCGCCGCGACGGGAACGTGATTATTCACGTTGCCAATGGCATAACGCATATTGGGCCAGGAAATGAGGCGGGTCATCATTTCAGCTATCTCGCCGATACCCTGCACAATGTATTGCCCGAAATAGCCTGGCACGACAACATCCTGCCTGCCAGTTGGAAGAAGCTGGCGGTCAATTGCGTGATTAACCCTCTCACCGCACTCTACAATTGCCCGAATGGTGATTTGCGCCAGCATCAAAATGAAGTCAGCGATATTTGCCACGAAGTCGCGATGGTAATGGAGCGCGAAGGCCACCATACGACGCCGGAAGACCTGCTTTATTACGCCAACCAAGTCATTGAAAGCACGGCGGAAAACATCTCTTCGATGCTTGCAGACGTGCGGGTCGAACGCCACACCGAGATTGATTACATTACTGGTTTTTTACTGCAACGCGCACGCGCACACGGCCTTTTATTGCCAGTGAACAGCCGCTTGTACGAACAAATAAAGCGTAAGGAGAATGAATATGAGCGCTCGAGCACTGGTTTGCCTGGCTCCTGGGACTGAAGAAACCGAAGCCGTCACCACCATTGATCTCCTGGTTCGGGGTGGAATTAGCGTTACCACGGCAAGCGTTGCCAGCGATGGAAATCTGACGATTACCTGTTCACGTGGGGTAAAGCTACTGGCTGATGCACCGCTGGTTGAAGTGGCCGACGGTGAGTTCGATATCATCGTTTTGCCTGGCGGTTTAAAAGGTGCGGAGTGTTTTCGCGACAGTCCACTGCTGGTTGAAACCGTGCGCCAGTTCCATCTTTCAGGCCGTATCGTTGCCGCGATTTGTGCCGCAGCGGGTACGGTTTTGGTTCCGCACGAATTATTCCCAATCGCGAATATGACGGGTTACCCGGGTTTGAAAGAGACTATTCCCGAAGCTCAGTGGCAGGACAAGCGTATTGTGTGGGATCCGCGGGTCAACCTGTTAACCAGCCAGGGGCCGGGGACAGCTATTGATTTTGCGCTGAAGATTATCGACTTGCTGGTGAGCCGTGAAAAAGCCCATGAGGTGTCACAGCAATTGGTATTGGCGGCGGGAATTTACAGTTACCGGGATTACTAAAACCACCCTCTCCCTGGCCCCTGGCCCTCTCCCTGAGGGAGAGGGAATTGCACTTCTCCTTCTCCTGGGGAGAAGGCCGGGATGAGGGCGTAAAATTTAAGCGCGATAAACCTTCACGTTCTCAAAACCTTGCTCACGTAGATACAGCGCCTGCAAACGACTCATCACACCGCGGTCGCACCACAGCAAATAGTTTTTGCTCTGATCCAAATCGCCAAATGCAGTGCTCAGCTTGTAGAACGGCATTGATGCCACTTCCACACCTTCTGGTTTGAATGGCTTATCGTCCTGCTCGTCGATAGAACGGATATCCAGCAGCACGTCATTCGGGCCAAATGCATCAACGGTTTCAACTTCCGTAACGACTTCTTTGCTCTGATTGGCGATTTCACGGATATCGATGTTGCTTGCTTCTTCAATCACGCGATCGAGGATGGAGAAGTCAAAGTTGGCTTCTTCAGCTTCAATCTTCGCTTTCACCGCTTTAACGGTTGGGCTCTTCGAGATAACACCGCAGTATTCCGGCATGGTACGCGCAAAGTCAGCAGTACCAATTTCACGAGCCAGATCGATGATGTGCTCTTTATCGTGAGAGATAAGCGGGCGCAGAATCAACGTATCAGAAACGTTGTCGATTAAACGCAGGTTGGTCAGCGTCTGGCTGGAAACCTGGCCCAGCGCTTCACCGGTCACCAGTGCCTGCACGCCATAGCGTTCAGCAACACGGGACGCAGCGCGCACAAACATACGCTTAAGCACGACGCCCATCTGGCCGTCTTCGACTTTCTCGAGGATTTCGCCAACAACAGGTTCAAAGTTGATCGCCACGAAGCGCACACGGTGGGAGCTGCCAAAACGGTTCCACAGATAGTGAGCAACTTGTTTAACGCCGATTTCGTGCGCAGCACCACCGAGGTTAAAGAAGCAATAGTGCACGCGGCAACCGCGACGCATCAGCATGTAGCTGGAAACACCGGAGTCGAAACCACCGGAGATCAAAGACAGCACATCTTCTTGCGTACCAATCGGGAAACCACCGATACCTTCGTAACGGCCTTTGACCAGCAACAGGCGATCGTTTTCGATTTCCAGATTAACGGTGACTTCTGGTTTAGTCAGTTTTACGCGCGCAGATTCAATGTGTTGATTCAGGCCGCCACCAACATAACGTTCAACTTCAATGGAGCTGAACTCATGTTTACCACGACGTTTTACACGCACGCAGAAGGTTTTGCCTTCCAGTTGATCGCGATAAAGCTCCAGCGCCTGCTCGAAGATATTGTGCAAATCGGTAAACGGCACATCTTCAACTTCCAGAATGTGGTGAATACCGGGAATGCGGGTCAACGCTTCACGAATGGCGATACGCTGATTTTCATCTTTAGCGCGAACTTCAATGTTATCCCAATGGCGAACAACCGCCAGATCTTCATCGT
This sequence comes from Buttiauxella brennerae ATCC 51605, assembly GCF_001654925.1. Lineage (GTDB taxonomy): Bacteria > Pseudomonadota > Gammaproteobacteria > Enterobacterales > Enterobacteriaceae > Buttiauxella > Buttiauxella brennerae. Next base: position 100,460 of record NZ_LXER01000006.1, on the reverse strand, counting down.
AGTGTTTTAAAACGTTGCGAATGTTCCCGGTGAGCATCTTAATAAAGCGTATGCGCACAGATTGACTCTTGATGGTGATTTCCGGGAACAATTTAATGATAAACTTCATGGCGGCTTAGATTCGTTGATGAGCCAGGCATAATATGAATCATGCGGGCTGGAAGACTTAAAGAACTGCAACGGCGAGTTGCCGCTGCATCCGAGGCGCGCAAGTATATCACTAACCTCTGCTAACCAACATGCTCATGGTTACTTGCTTGTCAGTTTCCGCTACCATTGCAGAGTCGCAAAAATTATTAGAGTCAGACATTCACTATGCCGAAAAAAACCGAAGTCCCAGCCAGTTTTGAAACTGCGCTTGTGGAGCTTGAGCAGATTGTTACTCGTCTGGAGAGCGGAGATTTAGCGCTCGAAGAGGCGTTAAATGAATTTGAGCGTGGGGTGCAGCTTGCACGCCAGGGTCAGGTGAAACTGCAGCAAGCAGAACAACGTGTGCAAATCCTGCTAAACGATAGCGAAGACGCCCCACTCAAGCCTTTTACCCCGGATAACGAGTAAATGGATTTTAACCATCAGTTGCAGGCCCACGCCGAGCGGGCCAACGATGCGCTGCTGCGTTTCCTGGCACCGCTACCGTTTCAGAACACTCCTCTGGTTGAGGCAATGCACTATGGCGCACTATTTGGTGGCAAGAGACTCCGCCCTTTCCTGGTCTACGCGACCGGGGAAATGTTCGGCATAGTGCAAGAAACGCTGGATGCACCTGCTGCGGCAATCGAATGTATCCATGCTTATTCATTGATTCACGATGATTTACCCGCCATGGATGACGACGATTTGCGTCGTGGGCAACCGACTTGTCACATCAAATTCGGTGAAGCAAGTGCCATTTTGGCAGGAGATGCCCTACAAACGTTGGCGTTTTCTATACTAAGTGATGCACCAATGGCGGGCGTGGCGATTGCAGACCGGCTGGCGATGGTAAAAGAACTGGCAACTGCCAGTGGCGTGGCTGGAATGTGTGGCGGCCAGGCGCTTGATCTGGAAGCAGAAGGTAAGCTGGTTGATCTGCAAAGCCTTGAGCGTATTCATCGCCATAAGACAGGGGCGTTAATTCGTGCTGCTGTTCGTCTGGGCGCATTGAGCGCGGGTGAAGCAGGCCGTAACGCCCTGCCATTGCTTGGCCGTTACGCTGAAAGCATTGGGCTGGCATTCCAGGTTCAGGACGATATCCTCGACGTTATTGGTGATACCGCTACACTGGGTAAACGCCAGGGCGCAGACCAGCAGTTGGGTAAAAGTACCTATCCGGCCTTGTTGGGGCTTGAAAATGCCAAAGCTAAAGCTTGGGATCTCTACCAGGATTCTCTCAGGGCGTTGGAAGGCTTGGCTCGCCAGTCGTTAGACACAACAGCACTGGAAGCGTTAGCGAGCTATATAATCCAACGTGATAAATAATTAATAACACCACGATGAGTTTCTTAATGAGTTTTGATATTGCCAAATACCCGACCCTCGCACTGGTGGAATCAGCCCCTGAGCTACGCCTGTTGCCAAAAGAGAGCTTACCGAAACTTTGTGACGAGCTGCGTCGTTACCTGCTCGATAGCGTAAGCCGTTCCAGCGGGCACTTTGCCTCTGGCCTTGGCACGGTAGAACTGACCGTGGCGCTTCACTATGTGTATAACACGCCGTTCGACCAGTTAATCTGGGATGTCGGTCATCAGGCTTATCCGCATAAAATCATTACTGGCCGTCGTGACAAAATTGGCACTATCCGCCAGAAAGGTGGCTTGCATCCCTTCCCGTGGCGCGCCGAGAGCGAATATGACGTATTGAGCGTGGGTCACTCGTCCACCTCAATCAGTGCGGGAATTGGTATCGCAGTAGCCGCTGGCAAAGAAGGCAAAGAGCGTCGCACCGTTTGCGTCATTGGTGATGGCGCAATCACCGCGGGTATGGCGTTTGAAGCGATGAACCATGCAGGTGACATTCGCCCGAACATGCTGGTTATTCTCAACGACAACGAAATGTCGATTTCCGAGAATGTCGGTGCGCTGAACAACCACCTCGCGCAGCTGCTTTCCGGCAAACTCTACTCTTCGCTGCGTGAAGGCGGGAAAAAAGTGTTCTCCGGCGTGCCGCCGATTAAAGAATTACTCAAGCGCACCGAAGAGCATTTAAAAGGCATGGTCGTGCCGGGCACATTGTTTGAAGAGCTGGGCTTTAACTATATTGGCCCGGTTGACGGGCATGATGTTGTGGGCCTTGTGAATACGCTGAAGAACATGCGTGACCTGAACGGGCCGCAGTTCCTGCACATCATGACCAAAAAAGGTCGTGGCTACGCGCCTGCTGAAAAAGACCCGATTAGCTTCCACGCGGTGCCTAAATTTGACCCGCAAAGCGGCACGCTGCCGAAAGCGGCGGGCGGCCTGCCGAGCTATTCGAAAATCTTCGGTAACTGGTTATGCGAAACCGCAGCCAAAGACGACAAACTGATGGCTGTCACGCCTGCAATGCGTGAAGGTTCCGGCATGGTGGAGTTTTCACGCCAGTATCCGTCGCAATATTTTGATGTCGCGATTGCCGAACAGCACGCAGTAACATTTGCGGCTGGCCTCGCCATTGGCGGTTACAAACCGGTTGTCGCCATTTACTCGACCTTCCTGCAACGCGCATACGATCAGGTGATTCACGACGTCGCCATCCAGAAGTTGCCGGTGTTGTTTGCCATCGACCGTGCGGGAATTGTTGGCGCGGACGGGCAAACTCACCAGGGCGCGTTTGATATCTCCTTCCTGCGCTGCATTCCAGAAATGGTCATCATGACGCCAAGTGATGAAAACGAATGCCGCCAGATGCTGCATACCGGCTATCACTACAACGACGGCCCATCCGCGGTGCGTTATCCGCGTGGCAACGGCACTGGTGCTGAGTTGCAGCCGCTGGAATCCTTGCCAATCGGTAAAGGCGTGAAGAAACGTGCGGGTGAAAATATCGCCCTGCTGAACTTCGGCACTTTGTTGCCAGAAGCTGAAGCGGTTGCGCAGTCATTGAACGCAACGCTCGTCGATATGCGTTTTGTGAAACCACTGGATGAAGCACTGATTCTTGAACTGGCCGCCAGCCATGAATCGTTAGTGACCATTGAAGAGAATGCCATTATCGGTGGTGCGGGTAGCGGTGTGAATGAAGTGCTGATGGCAAACCGTAAAGTGGTTCCGGTTCTCAATCTCGGTCTGCCGGATTATTTTATCCCGCAAGGCACCCAGGAAGAAGCGCGTGCGGCTATCGGCCTGGATGCTCCGGGCATGGAAGCGAAGATTCGCGACTGGCTTAAATAATCCCCTTCTCCACTCCTGCTATGCTTAAAGAACCTGAATAGCCGGAGTGGAACCATGCAATACAACACGTTAGGAAAAACAGACCTCAAAGTTTCCCGCCTTTGCCTGGGTTGCATGACCTTTGGTGAGCCAGACCGTGGCAAACACGCCTGGACGCTTCCCCAAGAAAGCAGCCGCCTCATCATCAAACACGCCATCGATAACGGCATTAATTTCTTTGATACCGCCAATAGCTATTCTGACGGTAGCAGCGAAGAGATTGTCGGGCATGCTCTTAAAGACTTCATGCGCCGCGAAGATGCCGTGCTGGCTACCAAGGTTTACCATCAGGTCGGAGATTTGGCTGAAGGCTTGTCACGAGCACAGATTATGCGTTCGATTGATGACAGCTTGCGCCGCCTGGGAACCGATTATGTCGATCTGCTGCAAATCCACCGCTGGGACTACAACACGCCTATTGAAGAAACGCTTGAAGCGCTAAACGATGTGGTGAAAGCGGGTAAAGCACGTTATATCGGCGCATCGTCCATGCACAGCTCCCAGTTTGCACAGGCGCTAGCATTGCAGGATCAACATGGCTGGGCGCGTTTCGTCACCATGCAGGATCACTACAATCTGATCTATCGTGAAGAAGAGCTCGATATGCTGCCGTTGTGCTACGAACAAGGGATCGCCGTGATCCCCTGGAGCCCGCTTGCGCGCGGCAAGTTGACTCGTCCATGGGGTAATACCACAGCGCGTTCAGTCTCTGATGAGTTTGGTAAAACACTGTACGAAGGAAGCCACGATAACGATGCGATGATTGCTGAACGCCTGGCGAATGTTGCCGATGATAAAGGCGTGTCTCGGGCGCAGGTCGCGCTGGCATGGCTGCTGAGTAAGCCGGGGATTGCCGCGCCGATTATCGGCACCTCGCGTGAGCACCAACTGGATGATTTACTGGGTGCAGTGGATTTAACGCTAAAACCTGAAGAGATTGCCGAGCTTGAGATGGTTTATGAACGGCATGAAAAGGTTGGATTTAAGTAACGCCCTCACCCTCTCCCCCAGGAGAGGGAACTGTACGGTTTTCTCCCTCCCGCATGAGAGGGAATGGTGCGGTTTTCACCCTCTCCCTCTGGGAGAGGGCCGGGGTGAGGGTGAGTTCAAATCAGAATAAACCAATCGGCCAGTGGTGCCCAATCAGGTAAAGAATTCCCGCAGAAAGAATCCCCGCGATAATATCGTCCACCATAATTCCCATCCCGCCGTGAACATTACGGTCAAACCAGCGGATCGGCCACGGCTTCCAGATATCGAGGATACGGAAAATCAAGAACCCTGCGGCAACCCAACGCCAGTCATTGATAGGCAATGCCATCAGGGTAATCCACATGCCGATGAACTCATCCCACACGATACTGCCATGGTCATGTACGCCCATGTCCCGTGCGGTCTGGTGGCAAAGGTAAACACCGATACAAATCCCGAACATCACCACCAGCGAATAAAGCTGCCACGGTAAAAATGTCATGCCGTACCAGAATGGGATCGCGGCAAGCGAACCCATTGTGCCAGGCATTATCGGGCTTAATCCGCTACCAAAACCGATCGCGAGCAAATGCCAGGGATTACTCAGCTTCAGGCGGCTCTTAGCCACATCTTTAGAGCGAGGCAAAGTGATCGTATCCTTTTAAATCCAGCGTGACCGGTTTGCCATTTTGCATGAACTGCAGCCCTTCAGACTCAGGTGCAACCTGGCCGATGCAGGTAAATGGAATGCCCAGATTGCCAATGGCTACATCCAGTGCACCACGGTTAATTTCTGGCACCGTAAAGCAAAGCTCGTAGTCTTCGCCACCAGAAAGCGCCCATTGCAACGCAAGTTCAGCGCTAACGTTCGCTTTAATGGCTTCCGAATACGGCAGAGCGTCGAGATCGATACGCGCTCCGCACTCGCTGGCTTTAAGGATATGACCCAAATCGGAAATTAGCCCGTCTGACAGGTCAATGGCGCTGCTCGCCAAATCACGTAATGCCTGGCCGTGCAAAATTCGCGGCGTCGGTCGCAAATGGCGTTTTTTCAGATATGCCGCTTGTACGGAATCTTTAACCACTAAGCGATCCTGCAAAATAGCCAGGCCAGCTGCGCTGTCGCCCGGCGTACCCGTGACGTAAATCCAGTCACCCGGCCGCGCGCCACTTCGTTTAAGCGCACGCCCCGCAGGCACCAGGCCGTGAATACCCAGCGTCATCGCGAGCGGACCACGAGTGGTGTCGCCGCCGATAAGCTGCATATCGTAGTATTCGAGTTGTTCAAACAGACTGTCGCTGAAGGCTTCAAGCCAGCTTTCATCGACTTCAGGAAGGGTAATCGCCAGCGTCAGCCAGGCCGGGTCGGCGCCCATAGCAGCCAAATCGCTTAAATTAACCGCCAGAGCTTTGTAGCCCAAATCGCGAGGGTCAATATCCGGCAGGAAGTGGATGCCTGAGACTAGCGTATCGGTGCTAATCGCTAACAGTTGCTTCTCGGCTACCGTCAGCAATGCACAATCATCGCCGATTCCGGTTTCCACATCGCGACGAGAACTGCTTATGCGATCAAAATAACGGGCAATTAAGGAAAATTCACCGCATGCCATGCGTTATGCCTATGAATGAAATAGATAAAGAACAGGCCGGGATTAACCGGCCAGAAGATTACTTTTTGCGGGGACGAATCTGTGGAGCAGCTTTATCAAGCACACCATTGACGAACTTGTGGCTGTCTTCGGCACCGAAGGTTTTCGCAAGATCAATAGCTTCGTTGATTGCCACTTTATATGGCACGTCATCACGTTTAGCCAATTCAAACAGCGCGATACGCAGAACCGCTTTTTCTACCTGACCCAACTCTTCGAGCTGGCGAGACAGGTAAGGCTTCATTAGCCCATCCAGATACGCGCTGTTAGTAGCCACCCCGACCAACAGTTCGCGGAAGTAGTTAACGTCAACGTCTTTGACGTCCTGTTCAGCCAGGAACTGATATTCGACATCAGCGATGTCATTTCGAGATAACTGCCAGGAGTATAGCGCCTGAACGGCACACTCACGGGCACGGCGACGAGCAGCAGGTTTCACAGATTTCCCCTTACAAAAAATCAGGCCTTGATGGCTTTCAATACATTAATCATTTCAAGCGCGGTCAGTGCAGCTTCTGCACCTTTGTTACCGGCTTTTGTGCCAGCGCGTTCGATGGCTTGTTCAATACTTTCGGTGGTCAGTACGCCAAAGGCGACTGGAATACCACTTTCCTGCGCAACATGTGCCAGGCCATTGCTGGCACCACCAGCAACATATTCAAAGTGAGCTGTGCCGCCACGGATAACCGTACCCAGCGCAATAATCGCGTCGTAACGACTGGTTTTCGCCAGTGCGTCAGCCGCAAGTGGCAGCTCATAAGCACCCGGAACCCAGACCACGGTGATGTTTTCATCTTTAACCTGGCCGATACGTTTCAGGGCGTCAATCGCACCATCCAACAGGCTGTCATTGATGAAGTTGTTAAAACGCGCGATGGTGATGGCGACGCGAGCGTCTGGAGTAGCAACGGCTGCTTCAATAATGTTCATAATCTTCCTTTACGGGTTCTGTTTAGCCCCGTGGGGGGGCGGATTTTATCATAAACTTTTCGTGCCCGCTTACGTTTTACGAGCGAGCGTAGCGCGGCGTCAAATGCAGGCACAAATCAGGGCCAACCTGACGGACTTCACTAAAGCTAAACTCGGGTGCATCGGCTAATTTTTCAAGCCCTGGCAAGTTGCATAAACCACGTGCATCTGTGCCCAATAATTTCGGTGCCACGTAAACGATCAGTTCATCGACCAGGCCCGCCTGAAGCAGCGCACCGCCAAGTGTTGCGCCCGCTTCTACCCAGATAGAGTTGACCTGGCGTTTACCCAGCAACATCATCATCACCACCAGATCAAGGTGGCCGTTATGCTCCGGTACGATAAACTGCTCCACGCCTTCAGGCCAGGTTTGCCCATCAGCTTTACAGCGTGCAAGCCAGGTTTCCCCCGACTGAGCGATGATTTTATGCTGTGGTGTCACGCTATTTTCGCGGTCGAGAATAATACGTATTGGCTGGCGTAAGTCGTCTTCGGCATAAAGCGCCTGAGTCGCGCTGCCTAATTCATTCCAGCGGACGTTCAGCGAAGGGTTATCTGCCAGCACCGTCGCGCTGCTGCTAAGAATCGCGGCACTTTGTGCTCGTAGTCGCTGCACATCACGGCGTGATTGCGCAGAAGTAATCCACTGACTTTCACCACTGGCCATCGCGGTGCGGCCATCAAGCGACGCACCCAGCTTGAGTTGAATATACGGGAAGCCAGTACGCATGCGTTTCAGGAAGCCACGATTCAGCGCTTCGGCTTCATTCATCATCAAACCGTGGCTCACCTCGATTCCTGCCTGTTGCAGGCGGTACAAACCACGCCCCGCAACTTGCGGGTTCGGGTCTTGCATCGCGGCAACCACACGCGAAACACCCGCAGCGATTAATGCGTCGCAGCATGGCGGCGTGCGCCCATGGTGGCTGCAAGGCTCAAGCGTAACGTAGGCTGTGGCACCACGCGCTTTTTCACCCGCCATGCGCAGAGCATGTACTTCCGCATGGGGTTCACCGGCGCGAAAGTGAAAACCTTCACCGACGATTTCGCCATCTTTGGCAATTACGCAGCCGACATTGGGGTTCGGCATGGTGGTGAAACGCCCGCGCTTTGCTAATTGCAAAGCATGCGCCATAAATTTTTCATCCAGTGACATCAGCATCAATCCTGTAAGCGGGCAATTTCTTCGCCAAATTCGCGGATATCTTCAAAGCTGCGATAAACCGAGGCGAAGCGGATATAGGCCACTTTATCGAGTTTTTTAAGCTGTTCCATCACCAGGTTGCCAACCATTTTGCTTGGCACTTCACGTTCGCCAGTACCACGCAGATGGGATTTGATGTGGTTTACGGCCATTTCTACGTCGTCAGAACTCACCGGGCGTTTTTCCAGCGCTTTTAGAATACCGCTGCGCAGCTTGTCTTCATTAAACGGCTCACGGACATCATTGCTTTTTACAACGCGGGGCATCACCAGCTCCGCCACTTCAAAAGTCGTGAAACGTTCGTGACAAACCAGGCACTGACGGCGGCGACGCACGGATGACCCTTCGCCGACAAGCCGGGAATCAATCACTTTGGTGTCTACTGCGAAACAGAATGGGCAATGCATGGCGCGTCCTGAAGGATTATTCAAATGAACAATAGTTTACCGCGAAGTCGCGGGAGTACAAAGGCAACGCCGCCACATCCTGATAAATATGACTTTTCACAAGCAGCGAGCTACGCTTAAATCAGGATGAAACTTTAAGGAAAAATTAGCGATGACAAAGAGTTACCTAAGAATTATCCTGGTTACCAGCCTGGTGAGCCTCAGCGCCTGTGCGCAGCAAACTGAAGTACGCCAAATGAAAAGTGAGGTGGGGTCTTTAAATAAAGAAATGACCCAGCTTACCGACCAGACCGTTAAGCTAACGCAGCAAAATGCGCTCAACGCCAAATCAACCACCGGCGTCTATTTGTTACCGGGTTCGAAAACACCAGCACGCCTGAACAGCAAACTGGGCAATTTGCAAATGTCGCTGAGCAGCCTTACCCCGGAAGCAAACGGCAGTCGAGTGATGCTTATCATCAAAGGCGAATCTAACGATCCCCTCCCCGCTTTCACCGGAAAAGTGGAATGGGGGCAAATTCAGGGCACCACCGATAATTACCAGGAAGTGAACGTCCAGTCACAACAAATCAGTGCGCCAGCGAGCGTGCTGGCACCGAGCGATGTCAGTATTCCATTGCTCCTTTCCGGTCTTTCACCGACACAGCCAGGTTTTGTGCGCATTCACGATATCCAGCCAGTTGACCCTGCTCAGGCATTACCCACCCAGTAATAAACAATTACCCCTGCAGTTTCAGGGGTAACCCTCAGTAACATTTGCTTTTTTTGTTACAACTCAGCGAATTAAGTGCGATGAAAACCCTGTGCGTCAGATAATAAATCCAGTGATCTTAGTCACATATATCTGTAACAGAGGACCATCTATTTGCTTAAATTTAAGAAGCAGGTAGAATCTCGCCCGTTTTTAATGTGCGCAAACGTGAACGCAATCGATTACGCACTTGTTGATAATGTGAAATGAAACATATTTTTGTGAGCAGGGATTTCTATAATAGGCGCGTCAATAAAAAACCAGCTGAATGGTAGATGACCCCCAGGTGATAACGCACCTCCTGCCCTCACGGGAATCATGTAAAACAGTGGCATATAAAATGAAAAAAATTATTTTGGCGGCTAGCACCGTCCTCGCGCTTTCAAGCTCTTTCACGGCACACGCCGACGATACTAAAAACTCTGAGTACGTTTCCGACTGGTGGCACCAGAGCGTTAACGTGGTGGGCAGCTACCACACTCGCTTCGGGCCAAAACTGACCAACGACGTTTATCTGGAATATGAAGCGTTCGCTAAAAAAGATTGGTTAGATTTCTACGGTTACATCGATATTCCAAAAACCTTCAAGTGGGGCAACGGCAACGATAAGGGCATCTGGGATGACGGTTCTCGTATGTTTATGGAGATCGAACCGCGCTTCTCTATCGACAAGCTGACCGGCACCAGCCTGGCGTTTGGTCCATTTAAAGAATGGTATATCGCGAACAACTATATCTACGATATGGGTGCTCACGGCGACGACGCCAGCAAGCAAAACACCTGGTACATGGGTCTGGGCACCGATATCGACACCGGTCTGCCGATGAGCCTGTCTTTGAACGTGTATGCAAAATACCAGTGGCAGAACTATGGCGCATCTAACGAAAACCAGTGGGATGGCTACCGCTTTAAAGTGAAATACTTTGTACCGATTACTTCCCTGTGGGGCGGTAACCTGAGCTACATCGGTTTCACCAACTTCGATTGGGGTTCAGATCTGGGCGATGACAACTTCATCGATAACAACGGCAAGCACGCCCGTACCAGCAACTCTATCGCTTCCAGCCACATCCTGGCGCTGAACTACGATCACTGGCACTACTCTGTAGTGGCTCGTTACTGGCACAACGGTGGTCAGTGGGCGGATAATGCCAGCCTGAACTTCGGCGATGGTGATTTCAACGTGCGCTCTACCGGTTGGGGTGGTTACTTCGTGGTTGGTTACAACTTCTGATAACCGTCTGATTGAGATAAAAGCCGATCCGCTATTAGCCGATCGGCTTTTTTATTTCTGGCAGGCAGCCGTCTTTTTGCTGCAACTGAATAAAATCGGCCAGCGAACGATCGGGCCGCTCCGAAAAATGCAGCCCCGTGGGGGCCACAGACAAACAGCGATCCAGGCGAAAAAAAACCGCAGCACCATGGCTGCGGATTTAGCTTTCAGCGAAACCTTAAAGGTTAAGGCAGAATAGACGGCTGATCCGCACCTTCTTTTTCCACTTTCTGCTGCAACATGTGCTCGCGCTTCATGCCTAGCTTCAACGCCAGCGCGGACGCGACGTAGATGGAAGAAACCGTACCGATAGAAACACCGATAAGCATCGTCAGTGAGAAGCCTTTCAGCATCGCCCCACCGAAGAGGTACAGCATCAGAATCACAACCAATGTGGTACCGGAGGTGATCAACGTACGATGCAGCGTCTGCGTCAAAGAAACGTTGAAGATCTCGTAAGGCGTCCCGCGGCGAATCTTGCGGAAGTTTTCACGGATACGGTCCGAAACCACGATACTGTCGTTTAGTGAGTAACCGATAACCGACATCAACGATGCGACGATGGTCAGGTCAATCTCAATATGGAATAACGACAGTACGCCAAGGGTAATGACCACGTCGTGCATCAGCGCGATAACCACACCGGCTGCCAGGCGCCACTCAAAGCGGAAGCCTACATATACCAGGATGGAGATCAGTGCCGCCAGCAGTGCCAGAGCACCGTTCTGAGCCAGGTCAGCACCAACACTTGGGCCGACGAACTCAATACGTTTTACGCCGGCGTTCTGGCTGGTCGCTTCGTTAATCACCTTAACAACCTGGCTACCCAATACCTGACCACCGGTTTCCCCGTGGGCAGGTGGCATGCGTACCATGATGTCGCGGCTGCTACCAAAATTCTGAACCAGCGGATCCTTGAACCCAGCTTTCTCCAGTGCGCCACGCATCATGTCTAAATCAGCTGGTTTTTCCAGCGAGATTTCGATGACCGTACCGCCGGTGAAATCCAGACCCCAGTTAAAACCTTTCACGCCGATAATGGCGATAGAAACGATTAACAGGAAGCCGGAGATACCGAAAGCCCAGAAATCCCAGCGCATAAAGTCATGGACTCTACGGCCGTGGTTCAATTGTTCAACAGTATATTCCTGTGCCACAACGCACTCCTCAGATAGACAGCTTGTTGATGCGTTTGCCGCCGTACAACAGGTTTACGATGGCACGGGTACCGACGATTGCGGTAAACATGGACGTCGCCACACCAATACCGGTTGTGATCGCAAAGCCTTTAATTGCCCCGGTGCCTACGGCATACAGGATGATGACCTTGATAAGCGTCGTAATGTTAGCATCGAAAATAGAGCTGAACGCCCCCTGATAGCCTTCATGGATTGCCTGCTGTACCGAGCGCCCGTTACTAAGTTCTTCCTTAATACGTTCGTTTATCAGTACGTTAGCATCCACCGCGACCGCAAGGGTTAACACGATCCCCGCTATCCCCGGCATGGTGAGTGTCGCCCCTGGCAGCAGGGACATAATCCCTACGATCATGACAAGGTTAACCAGCAATGCTGAAGTCGCAATCAAGCCAAACTTCTTATAGAAGAACAGCATAAAGATGATTGAAACAGCCAGACCAGCCAGACACGCTTCCAGACCTTGCTTGATGTTTTCCATACCCAGCGTTGGGCCGATGGTACGCTCTTCAACAATCTGAATTGGCGCAATCAGAGCACCAGCACGCAGCAGCAGAGAAAGCTGACGCGCTTCGTTCGGGTTGCTGATACCGGTGATACGGAAGCTGTTACCCAGACGTGACTGAATGTTCGCCACGTTAATAACTTCTTCTTGTTTCGCCAGAATCGAACGACCGGTTGCATCTTTCTTACCGCTGTCTTTGTATTCCACAAACAGGGTCGCCATCGGCTTACCGATGTTGTCCTTGGTGAAATTAGACATGATGTTACCGCCAGCGCTATCGAGTGAAATATTCACCTGAGCCTGGTTGTATTCATCAGTGCTGGAAGTCGAGTCAGTGATGTGGTCACCGGTCAGAATCACACGCTTGTACAAGACAACCGGTTGACCTTCACGGGTGTTTTTCACTTCAGAGTCACCCGGCACACGTCCGGAAGCGGCAGCAGAAGCATCCACATTAGTGTTAACCAGACGGAATTCGAGCGTTGCGGTCGCGCCAAGAATTTCCTTCGCACGTGCCGTGTCCTGAATACCTGGCAGTTCAACGACGATGCGATCCGCACCCTGACGTTGTACCAGAGGCTCAGCCACACCCAATTGGTTTACACGGTTACGCAGGATATTAATGTTCTGCTGAACAGCATATTCACGCGCTTCGCTCAGGCGAGCATCCGTCATTACAGCACGCAATGCATTGTTACCCTGGCTTGAAATAACCAGATCACGATGGCGTGGAGTTAAATAAGAGATAGCGTCATCACGCGCTTTGCCGTCACGGAAGACAACGTTAACACCGTAGTTATCGGCTTTACGCACGTTGGTGTAAACAATGCTTTTATCGCGCAGATCGGTACGCAGGTTATCAATGGTTTGCTCCTGAAGCTTACTCAGGGCTGTGTCCATATCGACTTCCATCAGGAAGTGCACGCCACCACGCAGGTCAAGACCGAGTTTCATCGGCTCTGCGGAAATTGCGGATAACCAACGAGGAGTTGCCGCAGCGAGGTTAAGTGCAACGACATATTTGTCGCCTAATACGCCCATCAGCGCTTCACGAGCGCGCAGCTGCGTATCAGTGGTGTCAAAGCGTGCAAGTATCGCACCCTCAGCCAGGGACACAGACTTAGCGGTGATCTTTTCTTCGTTTAAGGTGTTCTGGACCTGGATCAGCGTTTGCTCACTGGCGGCGACGCCGCGCGCGCCAGTGATCTGAACTGCCGGATCCTCACCATATAGGTTGGGAAGTGCGTATAGCAGACCGACGACGAACACGACGATCAGCATGATGTACTTCCACAAAGGATAGCGGTTTAGCACGGTAGTTCCCTTAGGGAAAAACGAAAATTACAGCGCCTTCATAGTGCCTTTCGGCAGAACGGCAGCTACGAAATCACGTTTGATAACCACTTCAGTGGTGTCGTTTAACGCGATAGAGATATAGCCAGTTTCAGCTACTTTCACTACGCGACCAACCAGACCACCAGTAGTCAACACTTCATCCCCTTTAGAGATGGAGTCCATCAGCTTTTTATGCTCTTTGGTACGTTTTTGCTGTGGGCGCAAGATCATGAAATAGAAGATCAGACCAAAAACCACCAGCATAAGAATCAAAGAATACGGGCTACCCTGCGACGGAGCACCTGTTGCAGCAACCGCATCAGAAATGATAAAGCTCATTAAAAATCCCTCATTATTAAATTAATCAACATTCAAAGGTGGAACTGGTTTACCGATTCGCTCGTAGAAATCACTCACGAAGTGCTCTAATTTACCCTCTTCAATGGCCTTGCGTAAACCAGCCATTAAACGCTGGTAATAGCGCAGGTTATGAATAGTGTTGAGCCGCGCACCGAGTATTTCGTTGCAACGGTCAAGATGATACAAGTAGGCACGTGAATAATTGCGACACGTATAGCAATCACACTCAGAATCCAGCGTAGAAGTATCATCTTTATGCTTCGCATTACGAATTTTCACCACGCCATCGGTGACAAAAAGGTGACCATTACGTGCATTACGAGTTGGCATCACGCAGTCGAACATATCAATACCGCGACGAACACCTTCAACCAGATCTTCCGGTTTCCCTACGCCCATCAGGTAACGAGGCTTGTCAGCAGGGATTTGCGGGCAGACATGTTCCAGAATGCGGTGCATGTCTTCCTTTGGTTCGCCTACAGCCAGGCCGCCGACAGCGTAGCCATCAAAGCCAATATCTACCAGACCTTTTACCGAGATATCTCGTAAATCTTCGTAAACGCTACCCTGAATAATGCCGAACAAGGCATTTTTATTCTCAAGAGAATCAAAGCGATCGCGGCTACGTTGTGCCCAACGCAGAGACATCTCCATTGAACGCTTCGCATAATCCCAATCAGCAGGATATGGCGTACATTCGTCGAAAATCATGACGATGTCAGAACCGAGATCGTATTGAATTTCCATGGATTTTTCAGGATCGAGGAAAATTGCATCGCCGTTGATTGGGTTACGGAAGTGCACACCCGCTTCGGTAATTTTACGAATATCGCCGAGGCTGAATACCTGGAAACCACCGGAGTCGGTCAGGATTGGGCCTTTCCACTGCATGAAATCATGCAAGTCACCATGCAACTTCATGATTTCCTGGCCAGGACGCAACCACAGGTGGAAGGTGTTACCCAGAATAATTTGTGCGCCAGTGGCTTCAACTTCTTCCGGCGTCATCCCTTTTACGGTGCCGTAGGTGCCAACAGGCATAAAGGCAGGCGTTTCAACTACGCCACGGTCGAACACCAGGCGGCCACGGCGAGCGCGTCCGTCGGTAGTATCTAATTCAAATTTCACATTTCCTCCCGCATCAGAGAAACAGTCTGATGATTAAGACAAAAACGCCGTCGGGTTATCCGGCGGCGCGTAATAGAGTTTTAAGCGCCAGGGCGCTCATTAATCGCCTGCGGATTGTACGTGATATACATGGCATCCCCGTAACTAAAAAAGCGATATTCGGAACTTACGGCTTCTTTATAGGCGTTCATGGTGTTTTTATAACCAGCGAACGCGGAAACCAACATGATCAGCGTCGATTCCGGCAGGTGGAAGTTGGTCACCAGCGCATCAATCACTTTGTATTGGTAGCCTGGGTAGATAAAGATTTGCGTGTCACCGAAGAAAGGTTCGATGAGGCCATTTTTCGACGCCTGTGCGGCACTTTCCAACGAACGAACCGATGTGGTGCCAACCGCAATAACGCGATTACCACGCGCTTTACAGGCTAATACGGCATCAACCACATCCTGCGGCACTTCCGCATATTCGGAGTGCATGATGTGGTCTTCGATACTATCCACGCGCACTGGCTGGAATGTCCCCGCACCAACGTGCAGCGTAACAAACGCCTGTCCAATCCCTTTATTGCGCAGCGCTTCCAGCAGCGGTTCATCAAAATGCAGGCCGGCAGTCGGTGCCGCTACCGCGCCAGGTTTCTGGCTATAAACCGTTTGATACAGTTCCCGGTCGGCGTCTTCATCCGGGCGGTCGATGTACGGTGGCAGTGGCATATGGCCGATGCTGTTTAAGATATCGAGTACGCTGCGCTCGTCTTCAAACTGCACTTCGAACAACGCATCATGGCGCGCAACCATTGTGGCATGTACGCTTTCATCATCACCCAACAGTAACTGTGCACCCGGCTTCGGTGCCTTAGAGGCGCGGATATGCGCAAGAATACGTTTGTCATCAAGCATGCGCTCGACCAGGACTTCAATCTTGCCGCCGCTCGCTTTGCGGCCAAAAAGGCGCGCCGGGATCACACGGGTATTGTTAAAGACCAGCAGATCTCCAGGGTTGAGCTTATCGAGCAAATCGGTGAAAGTGCCATGCGTCAAATTACCCGTTGGCCCATCCAGAGACAGCAAACGGCACCCGCTGCGCTGTGCTTGCGGATAGTGGGCAATCAAGGATTCAGGTAATTCAAAGGTAAAATCAGCAACACGCATGGTAAAGAACTCAAGACTGAAAAAGAGGCGCTACAGTCTAGTGCCAGGGGCCTGCACCTGCAAGAAATAAGCCTCCAAAAAACATTAATGGATATTGTGAATATGAATTTTCTCGCCCATTTACATCTCGCAAGCCTTGCCGACAGCTCACTACTGGGGAATTTGTTGGCCGATTTCGTCCGTGGTAACCCGGATGAAAGTTATCCTGGCGACGTAGTGGCGGGTATCCATATGCATCGTCGCGTGGATGTTTTTACCGACAGGCTGCCGGAAGTGGCCGTGGCGCGTCAATGGTTTCGCCCCCAAACGCGTCGCGTCGCACCGATCACGTTGGATGTGATGTGGGACCATTTCGTTTCGCGCCACTGGCACACGCTAAACCCGAACATTCCGCTGGCAGAGTTTATCGCCCTGGCGCGCGCGAATATCGAACCGAACTTAGCGGACACACCGCCACGCTTTATCAATCTTAACCAATATCTGTGGGACGAGCGCTGGATGGAGCGTTACAGCGACATGGCATTCATTGCTAACGTTCTCAATGGCATGGCTACGCGTAGACCAAAACTTGATGCTTTGCGAGCGTCCTGGCAAGATCTGGATACCCACTACAATGCCCTTGAAGCGTTGTTCTGGCAGTTTTACCCACGCATGATGGCAATGGCCGAACAAAAGAATTTGTAACCGATCCCAGCCTCGCGATTAAATTCTTGCCCTTTTATAAAAAAGGGCTATTTTGGATCGCTGCTGTGTGATTATTCATTTTTTGATAGGTAAATCCTATCTGATTAATTGGCGCAGTATGCTTGAGTTAGAGGGATTGCCACCCCTATACTCCCCCCCGTTGCGTTAACACTCACTTTAACAAAATTAACAGGAGTACATATGGTCCTGGTTACTCGTCCAGCCCCTGACTTTACTGCTGCAGCCGTACTCGGCAGTGGCGAAATCGTTGAAAACTTCAACTTCAAAGCACACACCAATGGTAAAACCACCGTTGTGTTCTTCTGGCCAATGGACTTCACTTTCGTCTGCCCGTCTGAACTGATTGCGTTCGACAAGCGTTACGAAGAATTCCAGAAACGTGGCGTAGAAGTCGTTGGTGTATCTTTTGACTCCGAATTCGTTCACAACGCATGGCGTAAAACCCCTGTTGATAAAGGCGGCATCGGCGAAGTGAAATACGCGATGGTTGCTGACATTAAGCGTGAAATTCAGAAAGCTTATGGCATCGAACATCCAGACGCAGGTGTTGCTCTGCGTGGTTCTTTCCTGATCGACACCAACGGTATCGTGCGTCACCAGGTTGTTAACGACCTGCCGCTGGGCCGTAACGTTGATGAAATGCTGCGTATGGTTGATGCGCTGCAATTCCACGAAGAGCACGGCGAAGTGTGCCCAGCTCAGTGGGAAAAAGGTAAAGAAGGCATGAACGCGTCTCCAGACGGCGTTGCTAAATACCTGAGCGAAAACGTTTCTAGCCTGTAATAGCTAAACGTTTTTGACTAAAAGGCCGCGCAAGCGGCCTTTGTTGTTTCTGGCAGAGACCACATCGTTTTAAAAAGCAAAACAAGAACACCCCATCACTCCCCAGAAAGCCCCTTCATCCGCCACTGGGATCGCCGATTTGCGCGCCGTATCGTGCCGGTGACCATGCACATTGCAGCTCCCACAACATTGATGCACCTGCGCCATCATGCCCACTTTTGCGGCCTCTGGCGGAGCCGATCGGTAATGCCCCGGCACGTTGGTGACAGGCGACCATTCGGGCACCACAGGAATTGACGGCGGAGCAAGTGGCGCAAATGCCCCAGCGGCATACACCACTTTGCCATCCACCAGCGTAAGTACCGATTCAATACCTTTAATTTCCTCTTCTGCTACCCGGAAGAAATCCTTTGAGAGCACGACCAAATCAGCTAATTGCCCGGTCTGAATCCGCCCTTTCTTGCCTTGTTCATTCGAGAACCACGCGCTGCCTGCTGTCCATAGCTCCAGTGCGACGTCACGCGAAAGACGATTGTTATCATCGTACATTTGCATCCCGCCCACCGTGCGACCGGACACCAGCCAGTACAGCGCCGTCCACGGGTTGTAACTGGCGACACGCGTCGCATCAGTGCCTAAACCAACAGGGAGTTCAGCGGCTAGCATTTTGGCAATCGGTGGCGTTTGTTTGACGGCTTCGATGCCATAACGCGCGGCATAATATTCCCCCTGAAACGCCATACGATGCTGAACAGCAATCCCACCGCCCAGCGCTTTAACGCGCTCAATATTCTTTTCGCTGATGGTTTCTGCATGGTCAAACAGCCAGTGCAGACCATTAAACGGAATGTCACGATTCACCTTTTCAAAAACATCCAGCATGCGGCTGATGGACTCGTTGTAGGTCGCATGCAAACGGAACGGCCAGCGCTGTTCAACCAAATGATGCACCACGCGTTCCAGCTCTTGTTCCATACCATCAGGCAAATCCGGGCGAGGCTGTAAAAAATCTTCAAAATCGGCGGCGGAAAAGACCAGCATTTCTCCGGCACCGTTCGCACGATAGAAATCCGTCCCCTGCCCCGGTTTAAGCATATCGGTCCACTTTTCAAAATCTTCCAGTTCATGCTGCGGCCGCTGGGTAAACAGGTTATAGGCGATACGCACCGTCATCTGCTGTTGCGCGTGAAGCTGGTCGATAATCTGGTAATCCTCAGGGTAATTCTGGAAGCCGCCGCCAGCATCAATGGCGCTGGTGACGCCTAACCGGTTGAGTTCCCGCATAAACTGGCGCGTCGAATTGACCTGCATATCCAGCGGCAGCTTCGGCCCTTTCGCCAGTGTCGAATAAAGGATCATCGCATTCGGTTTGGCAATCAGCATGCCGGTCGGGTTGCCGTTGCGGTCACGCATGATTTCACCGCCCGGTGGGTTTGGCGTCTCTTTGGTATAACCCACCGCCTTGAGTGCGGCCTGGTTTAACAACGCCCGGTCATAAAGATGCAGAACAAAAACGGGCGTATCCGGTGCCGCTTCGTTGAGTTCTTCAAGCGTCGGCATGCGGCGTTCGGCAAATTGAAATTCCGTCCAGCCACCGACCACGCGAACCCATTGCGGAAATGGCGTGCGCAAAGCCTGCTCTTTTAGCATGCGCAAAGCATCCGCAAGCGAAGGAACACCTTCCCAACGCAGTTCCAGGTTGTAATTCAGTCCGCCGCGAATCAGGTGCAAATGCGAGTCGTTAAGGCCGGGGATCACCGTATGGCCTTTGAGATCGATACGTTGTGTTTGAGAGTCAGAAAAGCTCATCACGAATGAATCGCTTCCTGCTGCAATAATTTTCCCGTCTTTGATGGCCACCGCTTCAGCGAGCGGCGCTTCGCTATTGAGAGTGTGAAACTGACCGTTACTGAGAATGAGTGAGGCAATTTGCGACATAACCAGTTCTCCTCGGTGAAGCATTATTTTTTCAGCCAGCCAGCAAACAGGCGCGTCATTATCGGCATCCATAGCCACACTACCAGCGCCACGACCAGCGCAACATTGATGAAATTTAACCCCAGAGAGCCTTTAAGCGAGGGGAAAAGCACGGCAGTGACAGGCGGAATGATGTTGGTACTGGGGAAAATCACCGCCAGCGTGATGAGGAACTGCTTCCACTTTGCCGGGCGTTTGATGGTCGGGGTTTCCGGTGTGAACCAAAAAGCGCTTTCAGTGCGCACTTCCAGATGATCGTCTTGACTGAGGATCGGTTTGATCTCATCGACGAGCACTTCTCGCTCCGCAGATTTCGTCCAGGCTGTGAGATTTTCCAGCGTATCGAAGCGAATAACGATGTTGTACACATCGTTCCCGGTTGTTGGGCGAATGACGTGCACACCGAGGTGCCCAGGATAGCGAGCAGCAGTGGGCATGATTCTCTCAAGCCATTGCTCATAACGCGCAGCCTGGCCCGATTTAATGGCATGGGTAATCACCAGCGTGACAGTATTGTTGTCAGGCATGAGTTGTTCCTTTGAATCAGGCTTTTCCGCTCTGGCGCGCCATGGGCCATCGTGTAGACATTGTTGGCAACACCAGACGATATTTACAGTGGGTGATCGATAAAAATCAGTGTCGAGTGAGTCGGGTCTTAAGCAGGGGGGACGAAGAATAAGAATAGCACCGGTTTTCCCCTCCGCCTGGCAAAAGGGAAACCGGTTACAGAATCACAGGCAACGCCACACCGAAACAGAAACTTCAGGCAACGAGAGCTGATGGTTTTCAAAACTCGCTTCCCCCTCAAGCTGAGTCCAGGTTTTGTTGTTTAGCAATGGCTCCCATGGCAAGTTAACCGCCGCTTCATCACCACGGTTAAGCGCCACCAGTATTCGCTCGTTCTGGTAAACCCGGACGAACACTACGACATCACCGTCGGCATAAACCACCTCGCAGCCGCCGTTACGCAAGGCCCGACTCTTGTGGCGCAACTTACCAAGCCGTTGGTAAAGCGCCAGCAGATCGAGATCCTGATGATCCGGGTTCCACGGGAATGGCTTACGACAGAACGGATCGTTATTGCCATCGAGACCGACTTCATCGCCGTAGTAAACGCAAGGCACGCCTGGCCAGCAATAGAGCCACACCACCGCCAGCGGTAACCTGTCGACGTCATTACCCAGAATCGACTTGAAACGCGCGGTGTCATGGCTATCAAGCTGGTTAAACATCCGCAATTGCTGCTGCTGAGAAAGCCCCGCACGATATTCATCCATCCAGGCCATACATGTTTGTGCGTCGATATGCTGCGGATCGTAGGAAATATCGGTGTTCGCAAGGAACCCCCACAGCGGGAATGTGAAGCCACGGTAGTTCATTGCCGCATCTTCAGTGTCATTCTGTAGCCACTGTCGCGCATCCCCAAAATGCTCGCCCAACACATAAGCATCGGGATTGGTCTCTTTTGCAGCTTTGGTAATGCCAGTGACATGCAGGAAGTTATTCCTCGCCCCACCAGCCTCACCGAGCATATGCACCACATCAAGCCGCCAGCCGTCGATGCCCCACGGCTCACGTAACCAATGGCGCACAATACTGTCCTCCCCCTGGTAAACTTCATCGACCAACGAGGAAGACTGGTAATCCAGTTTCGGCAAGCTGGAATAGCCAAGCCAGTCGAGTGCATGCCCCTCTTGGTTATAGCTGTAAAAATCACGCCATGGAGATTGTGGATTGTGGCTCGCCCCCTCTCCATGAGTTTGCTGCCTGTCAAACCACTGATGCGTATCACCACTATGGTTAAACACGCCGTCCAGCATCAGGCGCATGCCGTATTTCTGAGTATTTTTACGCAGGCGCAAAAAGGCGTGATCGCCGCCGAACTGCACATCTACGTGGCGATAATCCTGAGTATCGTATTTATGTACGCTCGGCGCGGTGAAGATAGGATTGAGATACAGCGCGGTGACTCCGAGCTTTTTCAGGTACGGCAGGTTTTCGCTAATCCCATCCAGATCGCCGCCATAAAATGTCGATCCGCCGGCATCTCCACTGAGCGGTTCATCCCAATTGCGCAAAATGATGTCGCGTTTTGCCGCATGGTGATAATAAACCTGATCCTGCTCTGGCGTGCGTTGCTCACTACGCGCAAAACGATCGGGGAAAATCTGATAGAAGATCTGATCTTGTACCCATTGCGGGCCGTCATCCGGAAGATCGATCGCAAACTGCTCAAGTCTTGCAGGCGGAATTGATCTCAAACCTTGCGGTGTTAGCCAGCGCTGTTTATCCAACCACAGCAGCTTGAAGCTGTAGCGTCGGCGCGGCTGCCCTTCGGTTAGATCAATCACACCTCGCCATGCCACCACACCCTCTTCGGGAGCCACTTTTTGGCGCGTCATCTGTATTGAGGTTTCTTCATTATCCTTTTCGTAACGCAGAACTACACGTTGCGGTAAATCATCGCCAGAAACCCACAGTGTGATGTACAACTTGTCTTTACGTGTTTGTATGAAAGGGGGCACCGGAAGGTGCCATGCATTCAACATAATCGTATCCCCAGAAAATTTATTGCCGCCACCTTGCCACAGCGTAGCTGGCTATCACTCATCGTTGCTATTTTTATTGGGGGATGAAAGCGGGGGATGAGAGATTGAGCCGTTTGCTTAATAAGTTAGCGCTACCTATAGTGAGAATATTCTCACCATTCAGGAGACCGTTATGTCTATCGTCCGAAATATTACTCTGCTTCTTTGTGTGGTCTGGTCTGCCAATTCTCTGGCAAATTCGGCTTACGAATCTCTGCAGTTTGGCAAATATAAACAACAAATTATCAGCGATTTAAAGAAGGCTTGCCACCCGCAGAAGAAAACATCTGATGAGGTCTGGGCGAATAAAATCCTCTCTAATGAGGATAATAAAGCCTATATCCGTGATGCGAGGATTGCTCTTGAGCGCAATAACGAGAAAAACTACTGGGATGCGATAAGTAAAGTGGAATGCCCTGAAATGTAAGCAGCAAGGTGGATTTCGCTTGCGCTAGTCCACCTGACAACGGTGATTAAACTCCGTTGCCGCTTTCGCTTGCGGCGAGTATCTGGCGGCGTTTGAATAGCCAGCCGACCATCAGCAAGACAATCCACACACAGCCGACATACAGCGAAATGCGGGTGTCCGGGTGCCAGCCAATGAGCGCGATAATAAACACCAGGAACACTAGCCCGACTGCTGTGGTCGCAACGCCACCCGGAACCGGGAATTTCAGCGCCTTTGTCTGTTCTGGTGAGAGTTTGCGGCGGAAAGCGATTTGCGATAGCAGAATCATTATCCATACCCACACGGTGGCAAATGTTGCCAACGACGCAATCACCAGGAAGACGTTTTCCGGGATCAGATAATTGAGCACTACCGCCAGTAGCAGCGCGCAGCACATCACTAATACGGTGACCCACGGAATACCGTTACGTGAGGTTTTGGCGAACACTTTCGGCGCACTGCCCTGTTCCGCCATACCATGCAGCATGCGGCCTACACCGAATACGTCACTGTTAATGGCAGAAAGCGAGGCTGTGATAACAACAAAGTTCAGAATGCCTGCCGCAGCCGTTATCCCCATATGCTGGAAAGTCAGCACGAACGGGCTACCTTCCGTCCCAACCTGGTTCCACGGGTAAATCGACATGATGACAAACAGCGTGCCCACATAGAACACCAGAATGCGTAAAGGAACAGAGTTGATCGCACGTGGAATCGACTTCTGCGGGTCTTTCGCTTCACCGGCAGTAATGCCAATGATTTCAATACCGCCGTAAGCAAACATCACCATCTGCAACGACATAATCATGCCTATCCAGCCATTGCTGAAGAAGCCGCCATTGCTCCATAAGTTATGAATACCTGTTGGCTTGCCGCCGTTACCAATACCCCACACGATGATGCCGATGCCGGCAGCAATCATGATGATGATGGTAGCAACCTTGAAGAACGAGAACCAAAACTCCAGCTCGCCGAACACCTTCACGCTCATCAGGTTAATGGCGCAAATAATCAGCACCACGCTCAATACCCAGACCCAATGTGGCACTGCGGGGAACCAGAGCCCCATATAGATACCGAAGGCGGTAACATCCGCAATCGCCACAATCAGGATCTCAAAACAGTAGGTCCAACCGGTGATATAACCTGCCAACGGGCCAAGGTTATCTTGCGCGTAACGTGAAAACGAACTGGCGGAAGGGTTGTGTACCGACATCTCGCCCAGCGCACGCATAATGATATATGCCGCCACCCCGCCGATAATGTAAGCCAGCAGCACGCTTGGCCCTGCCATTTTGATTGCATCTGCCGAGCCGTAAAACAGCCCGGTGCCAATTGCCGAGCCCAACGCCATAAAGCGTATGTGCCGGGTACTCAAGCCGCGCTTGAGTTTATTAGCGTTTTCCATTGATTCCATACCTGCTTAACAATAAAAAAAACCACGGAGCAAAGCCCCGTGGTTGAACATAATTTTAATTTTTAGTGAGCGGCGGATGCCACCTGTCGCCCTGCGGCACGGTCCCAAATGATGGCAATAACCACCATGATGACCGTTGGTGCTAGCCATGCCAACCCTTGATCAGCAAGCGGCAAACGCGCCGTCCACGCTGGTAAAATATCACTGATTGCCGAAGCTTTAATCCCATCAAGGATACCGAACAAGGTACTGATGAGCATCGCCGGAGCGATAATGCGAGTTGAATTATGCCACCAGGGACGGGTGAAACTCAGTACCACCAGCGCAATACACGGTGGGTAAATTGCCGTCAGCACTGGAATCGAAATCTGAATCAAATGGCTCAGGCCGAGGTTAGAAACCACCATCGAGAACAGGCCAAGGATAAACACCAGCGAGCGGTAAGACAGTGGCAGATACTGGCTGAAGAACTCAGCACACGCACAAGTCAGGCCAATCGCCGTCACCATACACGCGAGGAAAATCAGTGCGGCAAGGAAGAAGCTACCGGCACCACCGAAGGTATGAGCAACATACGCATGCAGAATTGCGGCACCGTTCGCATTTTGATCGCTAACCAGCGATGCGCTGTCTGAACCCAGGCGGAACAGAGCAAGGTAAATCAGCGTTAAACCAACACCTGCAATCAGGCCAGCCCAGATGGTATAGCGCGTCAGCAAGCGAGATTCAGTAACGCCACGTGAACGCGCTGCGTTAACAATGACAATCCCGAAGACCAAAGATGCCAGCGTATCCATGGTCAGATAACCATTGACGAAGCCGTTAGAAAACGCCGCATGTTGGTACGCTTCAGTCGCGGTGCTGATACCACCAGCAGGCCACAGAATCGCGCCGACTGACAACGCTAACAGCGCGACAATTTTTACAGGAGCCAGCACATGACCAACGGTATCCAGCAATTTACCTGGATACAAAGAGATGGCCATAACAATGGCAAAATAAACCAGGCTGTAGATAAACAGAGCAAGTTCACTGCTGCCAACCAGCGGCGCAATCCCCACTTCGAAGGAAACAGTCGCTGTACGAGGTGTCGCAAACAGTGGACCAACGGCCAGATAACAAACGGTGGCCAACAGCACACCGGCACGGCGGCCAATCGGCGAGCTCAGGCTATCAATACCGCCGCCCACACGAGCAATAGCAACGATAGTCAGCACCGGCAGGCCGACTGCGGTAACCAGGAAGCCAAGCGAGGCAATCCAGACATGCTCACCGGCTTGTAACCCCACCATGGGTGGGAAAATGATATTGCCTGCTCCGACAAACAGCGCAAAGGTCATAAAGCCCAGGGCGAGGATGTCTCGAGATTTCAAATGATGAGTCATAAAATTTATACAGCCTGTGGATGTGTGGTGTTGAAAGTTTTGAAAATATTCAAATTTTTATACCTGTTAACTCGGCATAAAAGCGGCAATTGGTAGTTACGACAGCGGAAAATCCTTTCCGGGATCGGTGGAGAAGAATAGTTGTTTGAATTACCACTCAAATCCAGTCGGTCTACGAATTACAGGGGCGCAATTAAAACGCTTATAGCGTTTGAAGGCAAGAAGGGATCTAAAAACCAGATTGATATCCTTAAATTAGCCAGGAAGTTAGAGGATAAGTTTATCCATCAGAAAATATCATGGTCGTTTATGCGGTCAAATTATAACCGATCGAGGATTATTGATTTACATCTGAGCAAAAAAAACACAGGCCAGAAGACTGGCCTGCGGAAAGTTTTTTTGACACAGCCAGAGCAAGCTACTCTGGCTGAACCACTTTTTCGTTAACGATAAGACGCTCAGGCAGTACAAAGGAAAAGGTCGTTCCCTTACCCGGCTGGCTTTCAATATGAAGACGCGCATCATGATGGCTCAAGGCATGTTTCACTATCGCAAGCCCCAGCCCGCTGCCACCGGTTTGCCGTGAACGCGCTTTATCCACGCGGTAGAAACGCTCGGTCAGGCGTGGAATGTGTTCGGCTGAAATGCCCGGTCCCGTGTCCGCAACGCTAAAGCACGCCCCACCCACAGCCCGTTTCCAGCTCACGGTAATATGTGTGCCATCTGGCGTATGGTTTACGGCGTTATAAACGAGGTTTGAAATCGCGCTACGCAGCTGCTCTTCGTTACCAAACACTTTTAGAGCCGGATCAATATCAAACTGTAGCGACTGTCTTTGCTGACTTAGGGTTTGCGCTTCGCGCTCCACCACACGCAACATCAGTGGCACATCAATCTTTTCATTGAGCACCATCGCGGGTGCAGCTTCAATTTTTGACAACGTGAGAAGCTGTTTAACCAGCCCTTCCATACGCGAAGTTTGTTCGCGCATCGTGCCCAGCGCTTTCTCGCGCAGCGGGCCTTCAAGGGTTTGATCCTGCATCATCTCCAGATAACCTTGCAGCACCGTTAACGGCGTACGCAGTTCATGGCTGACGTTGGCAAAGAAGTTGCGACGCGCCCCTTCAAGCTGGTGCATCTGAGTCACATCACGCGCCACTAACAGCCACTGTTCGTCGCTGTATGGCATCACGCGGAACTCCAGATGGCGGCCATTATTGAGTACCAGTGTCAGCGGGCGAGAAAAATCTTTCTGCGACAAATAGCGGGTAAATTCAGGGTAACGCAGCAAGTTAAGGATGTTCTGGCCGTTATCGTCCGGCCAACGCAAGCCCAGCAATTGTTGAGCCAAGCCGTTACACCAAAAAATCGTCCCTTCTTCAGTGGTGAGCACAACCGCATCGGGCAATGATTCTGCACCGCTACGAAAGCGCTTAATCAGATTGCCTAATTCTTTACGGCGCTTTTTATTACGCAGTTGCATCTGGTGAAGGCCGTACAACAGCGGATCCCAACTCCCCCGCCCCGGCGGTGGTGTCATACTGCGATCAACCCACAGCCACCACGACAGACGCAGCAAATTCCAGAAATGCCAGACCAGCAGTCCGGTGACTGCCAGCAATAAAAACCAGGGTAAATGGCCAAAAATAAGGCCCAAGATAGCGGCTGGTATGCAACAGAGCACAAGCTCCATCACCAGCCTTTTCCATGACAACCGTTCCAGCACGCGTCAATCTCCTGATAAGGAACTAAAAGCGGGTTGAGAACCGATAACCCGTACCGCGTACTGTTTGCACCATTCTGTCGTGTCCACTGTGTTCGAGTGCCTTGCGTAAACGCCGAATATGCACATCCACCGTGCGATCTTCGACATAAACATTGGTACCCCATACATGGTTAAGTAATTGTTCACGGCTATACACACGCTCCGGGTGTGTCATAAAGAAGTGCAGTAGCTTAAATTCTGTTGGCCCCATGTCCAATGGATTTTCCCCGGTCATCACGCGATGCGACGACGGGTCGAGAATCAGCCCCTGCATATCGATCACTTCTTCTACTGCCATCGGAGAGATACGGCGCATCACAGCTTTAATACGCGCCACCAACTCTTTCGGAGAAAACGGCTTAGTAATATAGTCATCGGCCCCAACTTCGAGACCTCGCACACGGTCTTCTTCTTCCCCCCGCGCAGTCAGCATCATCACCGGTATATCACGCGTCATAGCTTCACGTTTCAGGTGCTTAATAAACTGAATACCGGAGCCGCCTGGCAGCATCCAGTCCAGCAGAATAAGGTCGGGGAAAGGTTCGATAAGCAAGTTCACTGCACTGTCATAATCTTCCGCTTCAACTGGCTGAAAACCGTTTTGCTCAAGCACAAAACTGACCATCTCGCGGATTGGAGCTTCATCTTCTACGACCAGAATGCGTTTCGCCATGATTTGTCTTGTCCAGGGAATAATTATTGTTGTTTCAATGCGGTGCCATTATGCGTCAGATTTATGACAGATTTATGAAAAAAATGACTGTTCAGCAACCCATCAATTTCATTTATGACACAGAGATATATGCCGTTTTTTACCTCGTCCCCTTATAATCGGGACTTCATTTTTAAGCCACCGGACAGGTCATGCGCATAATTCACACATCAGACTGGCATCTTGGTCAAAATTTTTATACCAAAAGTCGCGGTCCTGAGCACCAGGCTTTTCTTGAATGGCTGCTCAAAGCTGCCGTTGAAAATGATGTGGATGCCATAATCGTCGCGGGTGACATTTTTGATACCGGCTCACCGCC
Source organism: Buttiauxella brennerae ATCC 51605 (assembly GCF_001654925.1). Lineage (GTDB taxonomy): Bacteria > Pseudomonadota > Gammaproteobacteria > Enterobacterales > Enterobacteriaceae > Buttiauxella > Buttiauxella brennerae. Next base: position 72,075 of record NZ_LXER01000006.1, on the reverse strand, counting down.
AAGCTATGCGCGAGAACTGTATAACCGCTTTGTGGTGCAGCTCCAGGCGACGGGATGCTCGCTCGTGGTGCTGGCAGGAAACCATGATTCAGTGGCGACGCTCAACGAATCCCGCGAGCTTATGGCCTGCCTGAACACATATGTGATTGCCAGTGCCCGCCATGATGCCAGCCAGCAAGCTATCCGGCTCAATACCAAAAGCGGCCAGGCGGGTGCGATTCTCTGCCCAATCCCGTTTTTGCGCCCGCGCGATATTCAAAGCAGCCAGGCGGGACTGTCCGGCCATGAAAAACAGCGTTCTTTAATGGAAGCCATTAGCGAACATTATCAGCAGTGTTATCGCGCAGCCTGCGATTTACGCGCTGATGCCAAGCTGCCGATTATCGCCACCGGGCATTTAACGACCGTCGGCGTGACAAAAAGCGATGCAGTACGTGACATCTATATTGGCACGCTCGACGCCTTCCCGGCGCAACATTTCCCGGCGGCTGATTACATCGCGCTTGGTCATATTCACCGTGCGCAATTGATTGGCGGCACCGAACATATTCGTTATAGCGGATCGCCCATTCCCTTAAGTTTTGACGAAACAGGCAAGACCAAGAGCGTTTATCTGGTGGAGTTTGACGAGGGTAAACTTCATGAGGTCACCCCACTGACTGTTCCTGTTAGCCAGCCGTTAGCGGTCATCAAAGGCTCGCTGTCTGAAATTGAACAGCAACTAGAACAGTGGCGCGATGCCCCCGCAGAACCCAAAGTGTGGCTGGATATCGAAATCGCCACCGATGAATACCTGCATGATATGCAACGCCATATCCAGCAAATCACCGAAACGCTGCCAGTAGAAGTGGTGTTGCTGCGCCGTAGCCGTGAGCAGCGCGAACGCGTTATCGCCCAGCAGCATAAAGAAACCCTGAGTGAACTCACCGTTGAGGAAGTTTTTGAACGCCGCCTGGTTCAGGAAGAGACCACGGAAGAACGCGCGCAACGCCTGCGCACTCTGTTTGCTCAAACCGTTGCCAGTCTGCATGACACGGAGGAACAGGCATGAAAATCCTTAGCCTGCGGTTAAAAAACCTCAACTCCCTGAAAGGGGAATGGAAAATTGATTTCACCCGCGAGCCTTTTGCCAGCAACGGTCTGTTTGCCATCACCGGGCCAACCGGTGCCGGGAAAACCACCTTGCTGGATGCGATTTGCCTCGCGCTTTACCACAAGACTCCGCGCCTCAACACGGTCTCGCAATCCCAAAATGATTTAATGACGCGCGACACCGCTGAATGCCTGGCGGAAGTGGAGTTTGAAGTTAAAGGTGTGGCATACCGCGCTTTCTGGAGCCAGAACCGGGCGCGCAACGCGGTAAACGGCAATCTACAAGCCCCGCGTGTCGAGCTGGCAGAAGTGGAAAGTGGCAAGATTGTCGCCGATAAAGTGAAAGATAAGCTAGATATCACCGCCAAACTGACCGGGCTGGATTACGACCGTTTCACCCGCTCAATGATGTTGTCTCAGGGGCAGTTCGCCGCCTTTTTAAATGCCGATGCCAATGACCGTGCCTCGCTGCTCGAAGAACTGACCGGCACTGAAATTTACGGCACCGTTTCTGCGGCCGTTTTTGAAAATCATAAAAATGTGCGCAGCCAACTTGAGAACCTGGAAGCTCAGGCCGCAGGCGTGGCGTTATTAGGCGAAGAGCAGCACCAGCAGCTCTCTCAACGTTTGCAGGCACTTACTTCAGAAGAAAAAGCACTGCTTGAACAACAAGTTAAATTCCAGCAGCACCAGCACTGGCTCGGCCAGCTTTCACAGTTCACGCAAAACTATACGCACGTCGAACAGGCGTTGAGTGCGGCAACACGCGCAATAGCAGAAGCAGCACCGCAATTAGAAAAACTGACTCGCGCACAACCCGCAGAGAAGTTGCGCCCGGACTGGCAGCGTTTGCAAGAACTCCAGGCCACGCTGCAAAGCACGCGCATGCAAAGTAAAGAAGTGAATGCTCGCTTACTTAACGCAAAGCAGCGCCGCCAACAAACGCGGCTCGCAGCGGCAAGCCAGGCCGTAACACTGAACGAGGAAAACACTCAGCTACAAGAGTGGTTCAAAACGCACGACCGTTATCGCCTGTGGGGCGCTGAGCTGGCGGGCTGGCGCATGGCCTTTAGCCAGCAACAACGCGATGCGACTCAGTTACAAACGCTGCAGCAAAATATTGAAGCCAGCCAGAAAAAACTGGCGTTGCTACCTGCGGTTGCTCTGACACTTAACGCAGATGAAGTGAGTGCTCATTTACAATCAGCAATCGCTGCACGCCCCTTGCGCCAGCAGCTTGCTGCGCTACAACCACAGTTATCTTCATTATTAAAACGCAAAACGCTTCAGCAACAAGAGGTTGCAGAACTTGAAAAACAGATAGCTCAGGGCGATGCGGAACTGGTGCTAAAACGCCAGCGTTATAAAGAGCGTCGCCAACATGAAAGCGACTTAGAAAAAGTCTGTGAACAGGAGTTGCGCATTGTCAGCCTCGAAGCTGAACGCGCACATTTACAGCCTGACACGCCTTGCCCGCTGTGCGGTTCCACTCAACACCCGGCAGTCGCTGACTATCAGGCCATTCAGCCCGGTGAAAACCAGCAGCGACTCGTGGCACTGAAACGGGAAGTGGCAAGCCTTGCAGAAGCAGGCTTTGCGATGAAAGGCCAGCTTGATACGCAACGCAAACAGCATGCAAACCTTATCGCCACAATGAATGGGCTGGATGAGGAAGAAACTGCCCTACGTCTGCGCTGGCAACAGCTTTGCGCCAGTCTGCAACTGGCCCTGACACCAGAAGATGATATTCAACAGTGGCTCGATAGTGAAGAACTGCGCGAGCAGCAGTTATATCAGTTAAAAGAACGGATTGAGCTGGAAGAAAAGCTTTCTCAGGCGCAGCTTCAACACCAAAAACTGGCGGCTGAAATAGCCTCGCAACGCGAAACGCTGAACGCAGTTCTCGAAAATGCCGGTTTGCAGCACCCAGCCCACGGTGAAGAAAATAGCTGGCTGACGCAGCGCCAAAATGAATCAATGCAATGGCAACAGCGCAGTGAGCAACTTCCACGTATACAGCAACAACTGAGTGCGCTGGAAAGTGTGCTGAGCACTCTGGTTGACGATGGCACCCTACCTGCACCGTTATCCGAACATGAACAAACTGCGGCGTTGCAGAACTGGCACCAGTTGCACAGCGATTGCATTGCCCTGGAAAGCCAATGGCAAACACTGCAACAGCAGCAACAGCAAGAAGAAAACCGCTTCGCTCAGGCAAACGCGCAGTTCCTGAATGCGCTCGCAGTGAGCGCGTTTGCTGATGTGGAATCATTCCTGGCAGCATTGCTGGATGAAAGCGAACGGCAGGCTCTGGAGCACAAAAAACAGCAGCTTGAGCAACAGCAGCAGCAACAAACCGTTCTGTATCAGCAAGCTGAAAAAGCGCTGCAAGAGCACCGTGCCGCCCGCCCTGAGGCACTGGCAGACGATGCACAATTAAGCGTATTGCAAGAACAGCTGGCTCAATGCAATCAACAACTGCGCGAGAACACCACTCAGCAAGGTCAGATTCAGCAGCAATTGCGCCACGATGCAGAAAACCGCCAGCGCCAACAAGGGCTGATGCAGGCTATTGTCGAGTGCCGCCAGCAAGTTGAAGACTGGGGTTATCTCAACGCGCTGATTGGCTCGAAAGAAGGCGATAAATTCCGTAAGTTTGCCCAGGGGCTGACGCTCGATAATCTGGTATGGCTGGCCAATAACCAGCTCAACCGCCTGCACGGGCGCTATTTGTTGCAACGCAAAGACAGCGAGGCTCTGGAATTGCAGGTGGTAGATACCTGGCAGGCCGATGCAGTGCGTGATACGCGCACACTTTCTGGCGGAGAGAGTTTCCTGGTCAGCCTTGCGCTCGCACTGGCACTTTCAGACCTGGTCAGCCATAAAACACGAATCGACTCGCTATTCCTTGATGAAGGTTTTGGCACACTGGATGCCGAAACGCTGGATACCGCGCTGGATGCGCTGGACACGCTGAATGCCAGTGGAAAAACCATTGGCGTCATCAGCCACGTCGAAGCGATGAAAGAGCGCATTCCGGTGCAGATTAAGGTGAAGAAGATTAACGGGTTAGGCGTGAGTCGCCTGGCGAAAGAGTTTGCGGTGTAATCCTCACCCCGACCCTCTCCCTGACAAGGAGAGGGAGCAGAACGAAAACAGCACTCTGATCTCGTCCCCTCGCCCCTTTGGGGAGAGGGTTAGGGTGAGGGGAAAATTACTTCTCAAGCGGCCACAACCACGCGGCACCGCGCACACCGCTTGAATCACCGTGCACTGCTTTACGAATCGGGGTTTCGCATTCACCACCAAACACCCACGGTTTCACCAACTGCGGCACCGTTTTGTACAAGCGTTCGTTATTGCTCATCCCACCACCCAGCACGATCACATCGGGATCAAGAATATTGACGATGTGAGCCAGTGATTTTGCCAGGCGCATTTCATAACGGGCGATCGCAAGCTCAGCAACGGGATCTTGTTGATCGACTAAATGCATGATCTCATTGCCTTTGAGAGGCTTCCCGCTCAGGCGACGGTAATCAGTGCCAAAACCTGTGCCGGAAATAAAGGTTTCGATGCACCCTTGTTTGCCACAGTAGCAAGGCACTTCCTCACGAAAACGCAGCTCGTCTTCATCCATCCACGGTAAGGGGTTGTGGCCCCACTCGCCCGCTGTGCCGTTGCCGCCAATCAGGCTACGGCCATTAATGGCAATACCCGAGCCACAGCCGGTCCCGATGATTACCGCAAAGACTATCCCGGCACCCGCTGCTGCGCCGTCTATGGCTTCAGAAACAGCCAGGCAGTTGGCATCGTTTGCCAGACGCACTTCGCGACTGAGCGCATCACACAAGTCTTTATCGAACGGCTGCCCGTTAAGCCAGGTTGAGTTGGCGTTTTTTACCACGCGGGTATAAGGCGAAATCGAACCAGGGATCCCAATACCGACCGTGCCCTTTTCACCCGTGGCTTCTTCTGCAAGGCGCACCAGTTCAACAATAGTAGCGATGGTCTGCTGATAATCGTTTTTCGGCGTCGGCAGGCGATGGCGGAAAAGTTGTTTACCGTCATTCCCCAGTGCGATCACTTCTGTTTTTGTTCCACCTAAGTCGATACCAATGCGCACAGCAGCCTCCTCATTTAGTTAGCGTTATCAACAGAATAGAATTACCACCCCGTAAAGGCAATGAAACACGGCGGCTGATTCGTTATCATGCCCGCTGCGCTTAACTGACAGTCCGGGAAATAATCATGCTGTGGTTCAAAAATTTAATGGTTTACCGTTTAAGCCGTGACATCACGCTTTCAGCTGATGATATGGAAAAACAGTTGGCCGAGTTCACATTCACCCCATGCGGTAGCCAGGACATGGCCAAGACCGGCTGGGTGTCGCCTATGGGTTCGCACAGCGATGCATTAACCCATGTCGCTAACGGGCAGATTGTGATTTGCGCCCGTAAAGAAGAAAAAATTCTCCCCGCGCCAGTGATTAAACAAGAACTGGAAGCAAAGATCAGCAGACTTGAAGCTGAACAGGCTCGTAAGCTGAAAAAGACCGAGAAAGATTCTCTGAAAGATGAAGTGCTGCACTCTTTGCTGCCACGCGCTTTCAGCCGTTTCAACCAAACAATGATGTGGATCGACACCGTAAACGGTTTGATCATGGTCGACTGCGCCAGTGCCAAGAAAGCGGAAGATACTCTGGCTTTGCTACGCAAAAGCCTCGGTTCACTGCCGGTTGTTCCGCTTGCGCTGGAAAACCCCATTGAGCTGACATTGACTGAGTGGGTTCGCTCCGGTGATGTGCCTGCAGGCTTTGCATTAATGGATGAAGCCGAGCTGAAAGCCATTCTCGAAGGCGGCGGTGTAATTCGCTGTAAGCAGCAGGATCTGGTTTGTGATGAGATTGCAGCGCATATCGAAGCTGACAAAGTCGTGACGAAACTGGCGCTCGACTGGCAAGAACGTATTCAGTTTTTGGTCGCCGACGACGGTTCGATTAAGCGCCTGAAGTTTGCCGATACGCTGCGCGACCAAAACGAGGATATTGACCGTGAAGATTTCGGTGGTCGTTTTGATGCAGATTTTATTCTGATGACGGGTGAACTGGCGGCGTTGATTAAGAACCTGGTGGAAGCATTGGGCGGCGAAGCACAACGCTAACATTTTCAGAAGAGAATATTTTACCCTAAATAATTCGAGTTGCAGGCAGGCGACACACCTGCAACTTGAAGTATGACGGGTAAATTATTTATCAGCTAAATAACGGCAAAGATACGATGTAGGTTCAGCCACTTGTAAATGGAACTCACTGTGCCCAGGAACATGGAACACGGTGCCCGCCGCATAAGTTTTCCACTCGGTTTCACCCGGCAGTAAAACATTCAATGCACCACTGATGACTGTCATTTCTTCTGGTTGAGCTGTGCCAAAAGTATATTCACCTTCAACCATGACCCCAACACTCGCGCGGCCAGTGCTGCTGCTGGTAAAACCAATAGATTTCACTTTACCGGAAAAGTACTCATTACTTTGAAGCATGACCAGGCCCTTTTTAAAATAGTTGAAAAAACAATATAGAGGGGAAGTTAAGAGCCTGTCACGTAAATTATTACCCGCCGTTATGCGAGCAATTCTGACGCTAAACGAGCAATCAGCACGTTCGATAACAATACCGGGACATCTAAGGATTTTTGCAACAAATCGCGATGTTTTTGGTGGAAACCAAGGCAGTCCAGAACCAACACATCCGCACCACCCTCAACCAGTTTCTTTCCTGCATCGATGAGATCTTGCTCAGTTCCATGAACGGGATTCGCCAGTTCATACTTCGGTTCGCTTTGGAGTAACTCCCACTTTTTATGCTGGTATTTCAGCATTTCAGGAACGGGCAGAATGATACCGACCTGGTGCCCGTGGACTATCGAAGCCACCAGCGGCGGGATAATGCGCTCAGGTTCCAGCAAGATACCGTTACGTATCGAGAGATTGGCTAAGCGGTGAGTGCTCATCAGCAAAATGACATCGAAACCCTGGTTATCCAGCACTTCAATCACACTTTGCAACGCCTGTTCGACTTTCTGCTTCCCAACATAGGCCAAAATGTTACCGGATAGCAGTGTCAGAAGCTGTTCTTCACCGGGTGACGGGGAAAAATCAGCCATCACTTCGTCATACGAAAGGCTGCCTAACAGACTGAAAGTTTTAATTTGTTCTTCAGAAATATGATCGGTGAGTAACGGCAGTACTTCACTGACCGGAACGACACCGATAGTCAGGATTGCCAATGTTTGTTTCATGTTTCGTTCCGCCCTTGTCCCATATCAGCCCCTCATTGCTGCACTGGTATCTTTCCTGTGAATGATACTCTGCCGAGGGTCGCTCAATAATTAACCACAAAGCGTAGCAGCATTATTGCAGAGCATCTGCCGGAATATTAAACGAAACGTCAATGACATCTATACAACATCACGATAATGAATTGTTAACAACAACATTGCGCAAAAGGTGTGATTAATCACCAGACCATTGAGTTAACTCAAAAAAGGAGGGGGATTCATGGCGTCCTTGCCGGGATATTACGTTTTTTGCGGATCTTCATAGCGCCGCTTAGCATCCAGCGCTTCTTGTTCAGTTTCGTGCTCGCTTATCAGCGTATCAGGATGGGGATGGTCGGCACGAAGTTGATACCAGGTCACAGTCTGGTCTGTGGCACCCTTTTCAACACTAACAATACGTGCTTCGCGGGGATATGGAGGATTGCTCGCCATCGCTCTTCCTTTGGTGATGAATGAGCGTTAAGTATAGCCAGGAATCAGCTGGCGCGAGCCGTACGCAGAGCCGTCAGTACCGCCTCTACAATTTCAGCCGGAGGGCGAGTCGCATCAACGACATGGTGTGCAGCCTGGTTGTATAACGCTTCACGTGCGGCAAGAACTTCAACGATTTCATCGGTGATCGGCCGCCCTGTCAGGGTTGGGCGTTGGCCTTCTTCCGGGAATGCTTCTAAACGTGAAGCCAGAATTTGCGCGGGTGCACGCAGGTAGATAACCACACCATGCTCGCGCATAAACTGCCGATTACTTTCGGCAAGAATCATACCGCCGCCTGTCGCGATAACCGTACCCGGCGCCGTAACACTTTGCAGCGCGCCCGATTCGCGGCGGCGAAAACCTTCCCAGCCCTCTTTCGCCACAATGTCGGCAACGCTCATTTTTGTGCTTTCTAAAAGGTAGTGGTCGGTATCGACAAAGTTACAGCCCAATGCCTGCGCTAATGCAACACCCACGGTTGTTTTGCCACAACCTCGTGCGCCGACTAAATAAATGGGTTGAGTCATCGGTGGCTAATCCTTAGAAGTCCGCCAAAGAGTGTCATCATACCAGCAAGCTAGTACGTGGAATAGAATTTCATCGGTATTAAGCGCTTTTTGAACGGCTCGCGGCTAACAGCCACTTTTCAAGTTCATTAGCAAACAGCTGACGGTCGCGTTGGTTCAGGCTGTCAGGCCCACCAGTCTGTACGCCACTGGCTCTCAATGTATCCATAAAATCGCGCATCGTCAGGCGCTCACGAATAGTAGCAGGTGTGTAGAGTTCACCACGAGGATTTAACGCAATCGCGCCCTTTTCCAGCACATCAGCCGCCAGCGGAATGTCGGCTGTAACCACTAAATCACCTTTTTCGCAGCGGCGTACAATTTCGTTGTCTGCCACATCAAAACCGGTCGCCACTTGCAGGGTACGAATAAAACGCGATGGCGGCGTTTTCAGCCCCTGGTTTGCCACCAGCGTCACCATGACTTGCGCGCGTTCCGCCGCGCGAAACAGCACTTCTTTGATCACTTTTGGACACGCATCTGCATCCACCCAAATTTGCATGACGACTCCTCGTTGTCAGTGGGAATGAAAGGGATCTTGCCGTGCTTTTCCGGCAATCGCCAACTTTATCTTTGCCTGCTGTTTTGCCTGGACGTAGCGTGAGCGATGGAAACCACGTTAAGCTATGCTCATCACACAACTCAAAAGATGGAGTGAGACTTTGGATAAGAAAATTGGATTTATTGGTTGCGGCAACATGGGAAAAGCCATCCTGGGTGGCCTGATCGCCAGTGGACAGGTACTTCCAGGTAATATCTGGGTCTACACACCTTCGCCCGATAAAGTGGCAGCCTTACACGACCAGTACGGTATTAATGCGGCGCAAAGCGCACAGGAAGTGGCACAGATCGCAGATATTGTTTTCGGCGCCGTGAAACCGAATGTGATGCTAAAAGTGCTGGGTGAAGTCAATTCCAGCCTGAATAAAGACACCGTCGTGATTTCCATTGCAGCGGGCATAACGCTGGACTCACTGGCGAAAGCATTAGGCCATGACCGCAAGATTATCCGGGCCATGCCAAACACCCCTGCGCTGGTGAATGCGGGCATGACGTCAATTACGCCGAACGCGCTGGTGACGTCAGAAGATATCGCCGATGCGGTGAATATTTTCCGCAGTTTTGGGCTTGCCGAAGTAGTGTCGGAAACCCTGATTCATCCGGTTGTTGGGGTTAGCGGCTCAGCACCTGCTTATGTGTTTATGTTTATTGAAGCTATGGCTGATGCTGCGGTGCTAGGCGGAATGCCACGCAAACAAGCGTATCAATTTGCAGCACAGGCTGTGATGGGTTCAGCCAAAATGGTGCTTGAAACCGGCCAGCATCCAGGTGAATTGAAAGATATGGTTTGTTCTCCAGGCGGTACGACGATTGAAGCGGTAAAAGTTCTGGAAGAGAAAGGTTTCAGAGCGGCGGTAATGGAAGCCGTGGTGAAATGTATGGCGAAATCCGAGCACCTGGGTAAATCATAATATTAACGCCCTCTCCTGTTTTCAGGAGGGGGTTATGCTGCGATATCAGCCACTTCAGTACGGCTACGCCCGAGATTTTTGGCTTTATACAACGCCACGTCAGAAGATTTTAGCCACTCGCGATAATTCACCATACTCTTATCAAATTCCGCCACCCCTACGCTGATACGCAGACAAAAATGCGGTGCGTGCGGTAACCGGAACTCCCCAAGATACTCCCGAACGCGGTCTATTGCCTGTATGGCACTTTCTTGTGACGTACCGGACATAATGACGCCAAACTCATCGCCTCCAAAGCGCCCTATCACATCGGTAATGCGCAATGTGAGCTGCAAATGTTCGGTAATCGCCAGAATGGCCTCATCGCCGACGTCATGGCCGAATGAATCGTTGATCGACTTGAAGTGGTCAATATCGATGAGAATCAACGTCGCACTGCGCTGGTAGCGCTGGCAGTTGTCATACTCGCCGTGCAACAAATGCTCCCAGTGGCGACGGTTATAAACGCCGGTCATACCGTCACGGGTACTCATGTGCATCAGACGTCGTTTATGTTCGGAAAGTTTGAGTGCTGTCCGGTAGCTGACCAGCCCAAAGTATGTGGGGTATATCAACAGGAACGGCAGGCAAATCCAAACCTGTGAGGGCGTAGTTTCCAGATTAACCGGTATCTGGAATAAACCCGTTATCAACAGACAACTGAACGTTATCAAGCCCAGGCCGCCGAGGAAAAGTTTCAAGCCACCACAGCCAACGTTATTCATGCTGATCATGGCGAGAATTAACGCCGATGGCAGTGCATTAAAGCCCATTAATGCAATCCACACGCCGCCCATCAATGAATCAATCATCAAGTTACGGGTTTCAGCCCCTGCCGGGTCTGATGAGCGGTCGGCCGTTTGCCATGCGAAGTGAGGCCAGATAAAGCCATATGTGATGAGCAACAGCCACCACCATCCGGACACGGGTTGCATGACCAACACCGATGCGACGCAAAAGAAACCCGTCGCCAGCCCAATGATTCTGGGAATGTAAAGGCGGCGGGCAAAGCGCCGCCCCGACCTATGGCTGTCTTCATCAAGGTACGTTGAGCTTTCCATAATTCCCCCTGGAAGCCATCTACCAGAACTGTGTTCATCACTCATGATAATTAGGAATATTCTGAAATATTTGCCGTAATTATAGAAAGTTTAATCAGGGGGAAAGTATGATTTTTTGGGTGAGCCAGCGGAGCGACTCACCTGTTCAGGCTACTTGGGTTGTTTTTTCAGGCAATTACTCATGAAAGTTTTTCGCGTATCGCCGGATAACGTTTGCCTGGCCGCCTCTGCATTACACTCTTTCATTTTCTGCTGTTGAGGCGTCAGACTTTTATCTGCTGGCGCAGATTCACTGTTCTTAAGGCAGTTACTCATATAGGTTTTGCGCGCGTCACCCTTCAGGGTTTGCGATGTCGCCTGTTGGTTACAGGTTGTCATGCGTTGCTGTTGAGGAGTCATCGCTTTATCTGCTGCGACCGCTGACCCAACAACACCGGCAAATAACACCATCATCAATACTGTTTTCATAGCACCATCCTTTTTAGCGAGGTGCTTTAATTTTGGTTTGTATATGCAGAAAAGGCGAACAGCCCAAAGTAATTTTGGGATATATCGTGCAGCGCTGCTTCTTGTAAAAATATCAATGCTGTAAACATAACGATGGCGAGAATCACTCGCGCGGGTGAGTCAGCAACTTATCGAGATATTGTTTTAGCAGTTCAGCATCATGAGAAGTGACCGTCTCTGCAGGGTGAACGTCATGTAAGGCACCTTCAATATTGCTGATGATCGCCTCTCTATCGTTCTGTTCCATCCGGCGCAGCATAGCGGTAACCACTATTTCAAGAGCCTCTATCTGTGCGATAAACTCTTTCGACTCTTCTTCTTTTTCGGCGAGTTTAACCAGTAACTCAGAGATCAGATTCTTCATATTTGCTGCCCACAATAATTTGAATCCTGACGTTAGCATTCCTGTTTCAGGTTGCCTAGAGGGGCAGCATAACTATTTTTATATAATAAGATAAATATGTGCTACACAGCAAAATATTGAGTGTGGCGTAATTAAGAGCAGGGTTGTTATTTCACGTCTAAAAATAACCCATAAGTTTCCATAAAATATAATTACGGTCACTTTTCACACAGGCATATTTAAAGTACAACTCAACATTAAATATAATAAATTAGGGTGCAGCCTGGTTGCGCATTTCATCCTGGCGCTTTTTGCGCCTGAGCATAACGGCCAGTTGCCACACATTCAGCAACACCACTAAGGCCGTGGCGATAAATACCCAGCGGTAGCCTGCCATCGCTGAAACGCCAGCGCCGATTAGTGGGCCAACCACATTACCAAGATACATAAACGATTGATTATAACCAAAAATACGCCCAGTCACCTGGTCGCTGGAATATTTAACCAGCAAAGTTTGAACCGCGGGTAACATTGCACCATCAGCAAAACCGAGTAAAAAACGCAGTGCGGCGAGTTGCATCGGTGATGTCACCCATGACATGGCAAAGAACAATATCACGGAAAAAATCAGCGTCGCCATTAATACTCTGGCGGTACCGATGCGGTCTCCTAGCTTGCCCAATCTCGGTGCTGAAATAAGCGCTGAAATACCCGGTACTGCCGCAATAAAACCGCTGATAAAAGCGATATTGTTACTTTCCGGAGAAAGGTGTTTGATAAACAGCGCAAGTATTGGCCCCACGGAACCATTACAAAGTTGAATGACCATCGTCGTGACAAACAGGCTTATCATTAATTTAGGATAAGGCAGCGAAGCAAACACCGCTTTCCCTGATAAACGGTCGGCTTTACTGATATTTGGCCGGCCGCCTTCTTTAATCAGAAATAACGTCACTAAAAAACTCACCATCAACAGCGCAGCGGTGACGTAAAAAACCATACGTAAGCCAAGGGTATCGGCCATATAACCGCCCAATAATGGGCCAACAATAACGCCACTGATTTGCGCGGTAGAAAGTGTGCTTAATGCCCACCCACTGCGTTCACGCGGGACTTGCGAAGCAACTAAAGCCATGGCATTGGGAATATAACCAGAAGTCAGCCCCATGACGGCGCGCAGAATAAAAAGCTGCCAGACGTTAGTCGCAAATGCCTGTAATAAAATAGCGATAGCCATGCCCAACGAGGCACGCAGAAGCATTAATTTTCGGCCTTTGCGATCGGCAAGGCTTCCCCACATCGGCGAAACAATCGCGGAGACCAGAAAGGTTACGCTGAAGGTGAGCCCGGACCACATTGATAACGCTTCGTGAGATGTCACACCCAGTTGTTCAACGTAGAGCGGTAAAAACGGCAGAATTTGGCTGATGGCTAACCCGGTAAAAAAGCAACCGAACCACACCGAGATAATATTGACCTTCCAGGATTCCATACCATGCACGCTTTATGAGTGGGGTTAAAAAAGATCAGCGGAATAGTGTGAAGTTTATCATACAAATTTGTTTTATCGACAAAGCCCATATCCCCGCATACCCAGGTGAAAATGATTAGCATGTGCGGCGTTATATTCTGGCCCCAGAGCATTACCAAAAAACGGGCAGCCGTTTGCAAAAAGCGTATGCAGGTAAGCTTGTTCCTTCCCCGTGCCGTTCCAGCCTTTCAGCACACTGATTTGTTGTTTATTGGAAAAACCAAAACCGCTGATATCCAGCGCATCTGCCGTCGCATGTTCACTGCGCCGCGCACCTTCGCGATTGTAAATATTACGGCAGGCGAAACTGCCTAAATGGTTAATGCGTGTCAGTTCACTGCCCATTTCAGCTTGTGCCAGCGGCACAGCGCGTTGATGAACAAACCTCGTGCTGCTTAGCGCAAGCGGGCAGCTGGCTAAAAAACTGCTGCTTAGCCCAACGCGGCCGAAACTCTGCACCCGCACCACATCAGTCAACGGACAGTTCCCGGCGATATCTGGAACGCTGCGGAAGTTTAATAACCCACGAGTTTTTGCCTGCTCTAACAATGCCAGGCATTGTTGCGGGTTATTCACCAGTTGGCGCAATTTATAGCGAGTGACAAGCGTCGGCGGGTCATCAATCGAAAGGGGTGAAAACGGATTGTATTGCGCAGGCAGACGCTCATAGAGCCAGAATGCCAATGCGCCCATAATGGCCATGCCAGCCACAATCTTGACTCCTTTCGCCATGCCACCACCTGATATTGTTTACGGAATAATCATTATAGAAGTTGAGCGGTTTTAAGCGGCAGGAAGCACATGAATCCTCTGAATGAGCGTGGTATGTTGTCCGCCTTTGTACTGTTTAAGGATGGGTTTGGGCATGGCAAAACTGCGGGTTGGTATCGTGTTTGGTGGTAAGTCAGCAGAACACGAAGTGTCGCTTCAATCGGCGAAAAATATTGTCGACGCTATTGATAAGTCAAAGTTTGAAGTGGTGTTGCTGGGTATTGATAAACAAGGCCAGTGGCACGTCAATGACGCGTCCAACTATCTGTTAAATGCTGAGAACCCGGCATTGATCGCCCTGAATCGATCCGGGACCAATGTCGCCGTCGTGCCAGGTCAAACAGAAAACCAGCTGATTGAATCCTCTTCCGCGCAATTTTTAGCGCCTGTTGATGTTATTTTCCCGATCGTTCATGGCACGTTAGGAGAAGATGGCTCCCTGCAGGGGATGCTGCGCATGGCGAACTTACCGTTTGTCGGTTCTGGCGTGCTGGGTTCTGCGGTCAGTATGGATAAAGATGTCACTAAGCGCCTGCTGCGTGATGCCGGGCTGAATATCGCACCGTTTATTACTCTTACCCGCGCGAACCGTAACAAAATCAGCTTTGCTGAAGTCGAGGCAAAACTGGGCGTTCCGCTGTTTATCAAGCCTGCCAACCAGGGTTCATCCGTGGGCGTCAGCAAAGTGAACACCGCAGAACAGTATGAAACGGCTGTCGCGTTAGCCTTCGAGTTTGACCACAAAGTTGTGGTGGAAACCGGCATTAAAGGCCGTGAGATTGAATGTGCGGTATTGGGCAATGATGAACCACAAGCCAGTACCTGCGGTGAAGTCGTTGTCAGCAGTGATTTCTACTCGTACGACACCAAATACATTGATGATAAAGGCGCGCAAGTGGTGGTGCCTGCGGCAATCTCCGCTGATATCAACGATAAGATTCGTGATATTGCGGTACGTGCTTATCAGACGCTGGAATGCAGTGGCATGGCGCGAGTTGACGTGTTCCTGACCGCCGATAATGAAGTTATTATCAATGAGATCAACACGCTGCCTGGTTTCACCAATATCAGTATGTATCCAAAACTCTGGCAAGCCACCGGCCTGGATTATCAAACGCTGATTACGCGCTTGATCGAACTGGCTCTTGAGCGAAACCTGCAAGATTGCGCTCTGAAGAGTTCGATTACTGGCTAAGCGCTACTCTTTCGCTGTCTCCGGAGCTTCGGGTTCCGGGCGACGGCGAATAATAAACCCGGCAATCCAGAAACAAATAACCCAGGTCACCAGCCCAACGGCGTAGTTCTGCCAGCCTTCCGTTTTAAACCCCAGCAAACCAATCACACCATTCAGAATAAAGATCAGGCCAATTGCTACGGCGTAATAGTGCCAGTCACGGCGCATTTTCAAGGTCAATGTTTTCGCAGGCATGGTGTAATCCGTCAGGACAAAAAAGAGGACTTATTGTGGCACAGGCCGTGGCGATAAACCGCACGTTAATGCGTCTCTCACGGGATATTGTTACGAAAATTTCACCTAAGTTACAAATATGTGATCACAAACATATATTCGCAATCCAGGAGCATTCCGCACGTGAAATTACCAACAATCTGATATTGACAAACAATATGACCTGCCAAACTCAACCCAATTGAACGACCAGGCCGAAGCCTGATTTGTTTTACTGTTGCATGGGAGGTCGTGATGGCTGATATGAGTTTGTCGAAACAGGTTGTTCCTGTAATAACCACGGTTTCAACAACGAAAGCAGAGGGATCTACCCAGAGTAATCTGGCTTACGCCGCATTCATTTTGCTCTGCTTTTGGGCCGGGATGCAGATTCTGAGTTTAATGGCTCGCGCCCCTGGCGTGCTTGAACACCTTGCCCAGGGTAATGATGCCACGCGCCCACGCATTGAAATGGGGTTCGCGGTGAGCACCGTGTTTGGTCTGGTGCCGTTTCTCGCCGGTTGCGTGCTACTGGGCGTGGTGAGTCTGGTGATGAAATTCTACCACCGCCATCATTTCTAAATCTCTTCCGCCAGTCTCATTAACGCAGCGGCATCAGCTTCAATAATAAAAACTGATGTCGCTTACGCGATTCTTTCTTACCTAACCCATTTATAGTTTCATGCACGCCGCACGCCGCTCATCGACACGTTTAGCAAACCATGCAGTCGTCAGATTACGGGTAATTTTCGGGCTTTCCAGCGTAATTCCCGGCAACATTTCTCGCGGCAATTTTTTGCCAGCTTTCTTCTCCGCTATCGCATAAACCTGCTGATATAAATCCGTTTTTTCAAAGTCGATACTGTCACCTTTTTGCAGCGCACGGTGAATTTGGCTTTCGCTCATATCAAGCTTGCCCGCCAGTTTCCTGACCGCCAGTTCAGTGCTACCTGCTTTATCGGTGTCATACAGAATCAAGTCGCCATCTAACGCCAGTTTTACACCGGTAGCTTTGCTCACCGCACTCTGGAATGCCGCATTGCGGCTGGCATACCATCCGGCGTTGAAATCAGCGAAACGGTATAACGGTTGAGTATAATTCGCCGGGTAGTTCAGCAAATGGTAGGTGCCAAACCATAATCCACCACGCCGGGTGAAGACTTCCTGGCGAACAGTGCCTTCCATCTTCCACGGGTAGCCGCTGGTGTGCTGCTCAGCAAAAGCAATGCTGACTTGCATCGGCCCGCCAGTGTGTACCGGATTCAGGTTGCCAAAGAGTTTTTGCCCCATCGGCACCATGTCGATGAAGTCATCAAAAATCGCGCTCAACTGCCCTTCTGTTTTCACCGTATCCAGGCGCTCGCTGTAACTTTTGCCATTTGGCGATTTGATTAATAAAGCGGTGTGAACTAAAAACACAGGGATATGCATTTTTTCAGCACGACGGTCGATTTCTTTCCAGGCAATTTTATTCAAATTGGGCACTGCCGGGTCGGCAACCAGATTGGACTCCTGCTGTGCCACGGCCAGTACCGAGCAGATATTTTCTTCGTCTGGCGCAATATTCTGGCTTTTAAAGGTAGTCGCCAAATCTTTCGCCCAGCTGTTGCGATCTTTTACGCTGGCAGGAATTTTCTGCTTCACTACAGTTTCAACATCAACGGGTTTTTTAGTTTCTGAAACCGAAGGCGTCGTTGTTTTGGTGGTACAGCCTGCCAGTACCATCATAGCCAGAAAGCTCAGACAAATAGCTGAACGTGGAGGCCTGGAAATAGTGAGCGTCATAACATCCCTTTCTTCTTAAAAATCAGACGCTACAACCCTGCCATTTTTTCACTCAGCGCGATAGCGGAATATCCCTGATTGGCATTTAAATACCAGGGCAAAGCCTCTTGCTCGCTGACATAAAGTGCGATCTTCTTGACATAAACTTGACACTTGGTTGCCTGGTCAGTAATTTCAAATGTAATTACTGACCAGGCAAATATCATGAATAACCATCCGGGTATTATCGACAACAAATTCCATCTTGGTTTGCTTATCCACCTTGCGAACCAGTTCAAAGACCAGCTCATCAGCCAGTACTTTTCGGGTATGGATATCACCGCAGCGCAATTTAAAGTGCTGATTAATATTTATAAGGGCGTAACCAGCCCGGTTGAGATCAGCAAAACACTGGTGATGGATGCAGGCGCCATGAGCCGCATGGTTGACCGCATGGTTAAACGTGAACTGATTATCCGCAGCCCTAATCCACAAGATAAACGCCAGGTGATTCTGGCTCTGACCGGCAAAGGTCAGGTGATTTGCGACCATTTTCAAAATGAAGCGCTGGCATCAATCATCAGCGATCTCACCGCCCGGCTCACTCCAGACGAATCCCGGCAACTGGTCAATTTGATCACCAAAATGCTGCCGGATGAAATTACTGCACCACATCGCTAACACTGTTGCTATAAAGGCTAAAAAATGGAAACCACTCCAGAAGTACACGTTCAGCGAAGCAGTAAACGCAAACGTAACTTTATTATTTTATTACTGATTCTTGTGCTGGCTGCCGCGGGTTGCCTCGCCTGGTATTTCTTATATGGCCGTTATTACGAGTCGACCGATGATGCCTATGTGAATGGCAACCAGGTTGCGCTCACGCCGCAAATCAGTGGCACAGTCACTCAGGTGACGGCAGATGAAGGGGATTTCGTCGAGAAGGGCCAGCCGTTGGTGCTGCTTGACCCAAGCGACACCAGGATTGCGCTCCAGCAGGCTGAAGCCAGCCTTGCCAACACCGTGCGCCAGGTTCGCGGTTTATACAGTACCGCTGATAATTACCGTGCACAGGTCGCCGCAAAACAGGTCGCCTTGCAAACGGCGCAAAATGACTATGCACGACGCCAGAAAATTTTCTCCACGGGCGCCATCGCGGCAGAAGATCTTTCGCATTACCGCGATGCCGTAGCCAGCGCACAAAGTGATTTGGCTGCCGCTCAACAAGCGTTGCGCACCAATATTGCCATGGTCGACGACACCGTTATTGATAGCCATCCGGAAATCAAAACTGCCGTAGCGACACTTCGCCAGCGTTATCTTGATAATTCACGCACCACTATTGTCGCGCCAGTGAGTGGTTATGTCGCTAAACGCGCCGTGCAGTTAGGGATGCGTGTGACTTCCGGCACGACATTGCTTGCCATCGTGCCGCTGAATGAAGTTTGGGTGGATGCCAACTTCAAAGAAAGCCAGATGAATACGATGCGTCTTGGGCAAAAAGTCACGCTGAATGCCGATCTCTACGGTGATGATGTTGAATACCACGGAACCATCGAGAGCCTGGGTATCGGTACCGGCAGTGCATTCTCTTTACTGCCGGCGCAGAACGCCAGCGGCAACTGGATCAAAATCGTTCAGCGTTTGCCTGTGCGTATCACTCTCGATCCCCATGACATGCAGAAACACCCGCTGCGCATTGGTTTGTCGATGAACGCACAAGTGGATATCCGCAATGTAGACGGACACTTACTGCCACAACAAACAGTTAGCACACCGCGCTTTACCACTGATGTCTACAAGGACTCGCTGGAAGCCGCTGATAAACTGGTGGCAAAAATCCTTCATGACAACAGCAATGCGGCAGCCGTGAACGCCCATTAAGAGAGACGTTATGCAAGATAAAGCCGCATTTACGCCTCCCAATATGTGGCTGGCGGTGCTCGCGCTATCGCTGGCGACCTTCATGCAGGTGCTGGACTCCACCATCGCCAACGTAGCGCTGCCGACTATCGCTGGTAACCTGGGCGTCAGTGCGGATCAGGGAACGTGGGTTATCACTTCGTTTGCGGTGTGTAATGCCATTGCCCTGCCGCTCACCGGCTGGTTTACCCGGCGTTTCGGGCAGTTAAAACTGTTTATCGGCTCGGTTGTGATGTTCACCCTGACCTCGTTCCTGTGCGGCTTTGCCCACAGCATGACAGAGCTGATTATCTTCCGCGCGTTGCAGGGTTTTTTCGCCGGGCCAATGTTCCCGATGTGTCAGACACTGCTGCTGGTTATCTTCCCTTCCAGCAAACGCAGTATGGCGCTGGCGCTGCTGTCGATGGTGACGGTAGTTGCGCCAATCGTGGGGCCGATTACCGGTGGCTGGATAACGGATAACTACTCGTGGCCGTGGATCTTCTATATCAACGTGCCGATCGGGATTTTTGCTTCGATAGTCGTCTGGACGCAATTACGTGCCCGCGAAGAAACCACCACCCACGCGCCAATTGACTATATCGGTATTGCGCTGCTGGTGATGGGCGTTGGGCTGCTGCAGGTGGTGCTGGATAAGGGCAACGATCTCGACTGGTTTGCCTCGTCGCACATTATTATTATGTCGACGATCTCGGTGATTTCGCTGGTGTCGTTTGTTATCTGGGAGCTGGGTGAACGCCATCCGATTGTTAACCTGCGTCTGTTCAAGGACCGCAACTTTGCCATCGGTACGATTTCGCTGACGCTGGGCTACGCAGCATTCTTCGCCATCAACATTATTTTGCCGCAGTGGCTGCAAACACAGATGGGCTACACGGCGATTTGGGCCGGGCTTGCCGCCGCACCAATGGGCGTGCTGCCGCTGATGATGACGCCGATTATCGGGCGCTACGCCAGCAAGTTCGACTTGCGTATTCTGGCTTCGCTGTCGTTCCTGACCATGGGTGCCTCGTGCCTTATCCGTGCGCAGTTCAACACCGATGTCGATTTCCGCACCATCGCTGAAGTGCAGCTGTTTATGGGGATTGGCGTAGCCTTCTTCTTTATGCCGATTACTACGATTGTGTTGTCGAACCTGAATGGCGCACAAGTGGCAGAAGGTTCCGGTCTGGCAACCTTCTTCCGCGTGCTGGGCGGCTCGTTTGCTTCATCGCTGACAACCTGGATTTGGTCACGCCGTGAGGTCTTCCACCATGCAAACCTGACCGAAAGCGTGTCGATTTATAACCCGTCTGCGGTGGATTATCTGGATAAGATGGGTGGTGCGACGCAGCAGCATCTGGCGTTTGTCGATAAAACTATTGAGCAGCAGGCTTACATGATGTCGACCATCGACTACTTCTGGATTTTAGGCTGGGGATTTATGGCGCTGATTTTAGTTATCTGGTTCGCACGGCCACCGTTTGTTCGCTCGGGTGCGCCGAGCGCGCCATCTGCGGGGCATTAAATCAAACGGGCGGAATATATCCGCCCGCTTTTCTTTTTAGACCGATTCACCTGCCGCTTCTACCGGAATATCCTGCAACGTACGCTCAAAGCTGCGCAGACGCTTATAGATAGACATCAGCTCAACAAGCGTGGTCCACGAGCTAATCAAATACTGGAATGAACCACGAACCTGGCCAAACACGTTGGTGATTTGCGTCATCAGGCCAAGCGTAATAGTCCCAGCCACAATCGATGGGAATAGCAGGAACAAGCCGAACACATTATCAACCTGCAAGTAGAGAATACGGGCAATGTTGAAGTACATGTAGTGGAAATAGAGTCGGAAATAGTTTCTGCGCACGCCATCAAACAACTCTTTTACTGTTGGTGGAGAAGCGCGACTTGGGTCATCCTCGCCATACACCAGCTCTTTACGATAAGCCGCTTCAACACGCTGATTTTTGAACTCAAGCCCTGGCAGTTTTATCCCTACCACAGCCAGCAACCCTGTTCCCAGAAGTGACCAGATAATGGCAGCAATCACCAGGCCGTAAGGAATATGCCCCACAATCGGCAAATCAGGAACGTGAGCTGACAGAGTGACTAACACAGGCAGGAAGGCAATTAACGTCATAATCGCGTTAATAAAGCTGACGCCCATATCTTCGAGAGTGGAGGCAAAGCGCATGGTATCTTCCTGCACACGCTGTGCGGCACCTTCGATATGGCGCAGCATCTGCCAGTTCTCCATGTAGTATTCGTTCATCGCGGTACGCCAGCGGAAGACATAGTGGCTGACGAAAAAGTTATTCATCACGCCAACAATCACCGCAATCAGTGCAATACCGAGAAATACGCCAACTTCGTGATAGAACTGCTCAATGGTCACTTTATGTGGAGAGCTGAGCGCAGTCTGGATTAAATCGTAGAATGGGGCATACCATGCATTCACCGCCACCCCCACTTCCACCAGGAACCAGGTAACGAAAATAATCAGCGAGGAGCCGAGGATAGACCAATACTGCCAGCGGTGCGGGCTGTAGATAAACCAGAATAGTGCAAACATACCCACGCAAAGAGCGTAATAGGCGTAAAACACCAGATAGCCCATCGACCAGAAACGAGCAGCACTGATTGGCACTTCGCCCCTCGCGCCGGTTATATGCTCAAGCCAATTGCCTCCGCCAGCCTGCCAGAAAACAACGGCGATCATCGCCCAAATAAAAGCCGACAGAAAAAAGGCTGTCGGACGAGGGAAAAACGATTTAAACATCTACAACACTCCTGAAAACAAACTCTTATTGTTATGACCATCCGGACGCATTATGGCTCGCTTAATGTTGTATCAAGAGATGTCAGGCTAAAGGGCTTTACCACTCGATGAGGATATCTGCGGTCGTTTTTACTCGCAGAGTGTTTCCCGGAATCGTAAAGTTGCGCCAGACATCGTTGTAATGCTCGATCAACACCTCGGCAAGAGCCGCCGGACGATTTGCTGTGGTATGTGCATCAAGGGCAACAGTCATGGCATATCCGCGACTGGCACCGTTTTTAATAGTAGCGTCCACGCAATAATCCGTGGCACAACCACACACCACAAATTCGTTTATCTTGTGGTGGTTAAGTACATCATCAAGTTCCGTGCGATAAAAAGCGTCACAAGCTGTTTTGGTCACATACAGCGCATCAGCGGGTTGGATTAACTCCGGCAACAGATCAAACGCCGCACTCCCCTGCTCAAGCCCTGGTTCGGTGTGCTGGATGAAAATGACTTTATCGGCAGCATTGATCAATTGGTTAATTCGAGCAGTGCAGGTTTCGCGGTTAACACGAGGGGCTTCAAATACCCCATTCTGCATATCAATAACCATCAGTACACGTTGGGCAGGCATGATTACGCTCTCGACAAATAAAGAAGAAAAGAGCGTAGCACATACCTGTTTTTGTATTAAACCGTATAGAGTTTAGGCTCCCCATCGGGCCTGGTTTTGAAGCGGCGATGCAACCAAAGGTATTGTTCTGGTGCACGCATAATTTCGTGTTCAATCTTCCGATTCATATACTCTGCTGCAGCTTGTTCATCATCGAGCGGGTAATCGTCCATTTCTGGCCCAATAACCAGCTGATAGCCTGAGCCATCAGATTTGCGGTACAGAACAATCGTCAGAAGTGCGGGCTTTGCCAGACGGGCAATGGTGTAAGTCCCGTTGGTGGTTGCAGCCTGCGGTACAGCGAAGAAGGGGGCAAATGAACTGCCTTTCGGGCCGTAATCCTGATCGGGGGCAAACCACACCGCTTCACCGGACTTAAGCGCCTTCACCATGCCTTTTAAGTTGCGTCTGTCGATCATGGCTTTATTGGAACGGGAGCGACCGCGCGTTTGCACAAACTCCATCGCTTTATTGTTATGCGGGCGATACATCGCCATCATTGGTCGGCAAAGGCCCATCACGCGGCCACCTAATTCCAGCGACATGAAATGCACGCCGATGGCCAGAACGCCTTTCCCTTTGTCGCAAGCTGCGGTGATGTGCTCAAGTCCGCTGACATCAAACCATTTGCGAACCCGCGCATCAGACCAGAACCAGGCCATGCCCGTTTCAATCAACCCCATCCCCAGCGAGGAGAAATTCTGCTTTACGAGTTTATCAATTTGCTCGTCGCTATAATGTGGGAAGCAAAGTTTGAGGTTCTGGCGGGCAATAGAAACCCGGCGTTTAAGGAAACGCATTGATGCCCGGCCAATTATGTCGCCCATTTTCAGTAATACGGGGTATGGCAGTTGCACCCAAAGCCACAAAATGGCCAGACCAAACCAGGTCAGCCAATAGCGGGGGTGAAGGAGATCTTTTCGGAAAAACGGTTTGCTAGACATTTTCTGCTTCTTTATGCGTAATGGGTGTGTATCGCATAAGGAGTTAAATCATTAGCGCTACAGCGAGGTGCCATCACTAAGACGCCATCGGGCGTTAATAGTTGCAGCACAGTAATCAATGTTCCCGTGATGATACTCATTTTCTGATCAAGCTATGTATAGGAGTTGTCAGTTTTTTTGCGTATTTCCTGCAATTGCATCAGCACCAGGCGTTATACCCACTTTTTAGCTGAAAAAAAAGACCATTCAAATCTGATTTCGTTTTTTGGCGGCCATCCATTTCCCTGTCACTCAGCCATTTTTAACGGATAAATTTTAATCACCTCACCTTTCGTAAACGGATATTTGTACCAATACTTAGTGGGATTTCCCTACATATATAAGGTAGCTTTCCCTATGAAAAAACTCACATTAACCCTACTTTCTGGCACTCTTTTATTCGCATCCGCAGGAGCATTTGCCGAAAATCCGGCGACCAGCACATCGACCATGCAGGCAGAAAAAGAACAACTCAATAATCCGGGCCATATCATTGATGATTGCCGCGCACCTGGTACTGAAGTCAACAAAGAGGGCTGCAAAGCCGGGCATGAAATGCGCAAAGAGCATAAAGGCAACGTAAAAATGCTGGAGAAAGGCGGCACAACTGACGATGTAATGCAAAAAGACGTGCAAAAAACTAACTAGAATCAGATGCACCACAGTGTCAAACAGTGGTGCATTACTGAGCGAAAAAGCCATTGAAATGCCGCGTTACGCTTTTTCTCATCACATTCCTCATTTTCCGCGTTTGCGCAGCGCCGTAGAGTAGTATAAATACGATCAATATCGCTTCACTTCGTTTAATGGGTTACCTGCGTTGAAAATTCGTCTCCCGCGCCTTGCCGCGCTTGTTATCGCTGCGCTGCCAATTTTGAGCTTTGCACAAACATCTCCCGATCCCGTTTTTGCTTCCGAGATAGCTGACCGTTATGCCAACCATATTTATTACGGCAGTGGTGCAACCGGTATGGCAATCGTGGTGATTGATGGCAATCAGCGTGTTTTCAGAAGTTTTGGTGAAACCAGGCCTGGGAACAACGTACGCCCGCAACTTGACTCAGTTATCCGCATTGCCTCCCTGACCAAACTGATGACCAGTGAAATGCTGGTAAAAATGTTGGACCAGGGAAAAGTTCAGATCAACGATCCCTTGAGCAAGTATGCCCCAGCCGGTGCACGAGTACCGACTTACAACGGCAAACCCATCACGCTTGTGAACCTGGCGACGCACACCAGTGCATTACCACGCGAACAACCCGGTGGTGCGGCTCATCGCACGGTATTTACCTGGCCGACACGTGACCAACGCTGGAATTGGCTCGCCACTGCGAGTTTGAAGAGCGCACCTGGCACTATCGCCTCTTATTCGAATTTGGCTTTTGACCTGTTAGCTGACGCGCTGGCGCGTGCTGCAGGCAAACCTTACCCCGACTTGTTCGAAGAACAAATCACCCGACCATTAGGTATGAAGGACACAACATTCACGCCTTCTCCGGATCAATGTAAACGGTTGATGGTGGCAGAAAAAGGAGCCAGCCCTTGCGATAACACACTTGCGGCGATTGGCAGCGGTGGCGTTTATTCCACTCCTGATGACATGATGCGCTGGATGCAGCAGTTCCTGAGCTCGGATTTCCATCGTCGCAATACGCAAGCCGACAGAATGCAAACACTTATCTACCAGCGTACTCAACTGACCAAAGTGATCGGCATGGATGTGCCTGGAAAGGCAGATGCTTTAGGGCTTGGCTGGGTATATATGGCGCCTAAAAATGGCCGACCGGGTATTGTGCAGAAAACAGGCGGCGGCGGTGGCTTTATCACTTATATGGCCATGGTTCCGCAAAGTAATGTTGGTGTGTTTGTCGTCATCACCCGCTCCCCATTAACTCGTTTTGTGAATATGAGTGATGGCGTAAATGATTTAGTCTCAGAGTTAAGTGGGTTTGCGCCTGATGCCAGTCCGGCATCTTAAATGAAAAATGCAGGTCGGTGCACCGGCCTGCTTTCTTTATTAATAGTTATTCGGCAAGCGATTCACCGTTTTCAGCTTACCTTTGTCCATCTCAATATAATTACCTTTACGTAATGCTGATAAAACTTCCGCAATAACTGAACGTGATATTTTAGTTCTTTTTTGGACAAAATTTATAACACCGGTACGCTCACGGAGTTCAGAACTCCAGGAATCCATAATGAGTAAGGTTGTACGAATTTGTGAGTAGGTTGTGGCGCCAATGAAACGAGCATCACGGTTTTCAAGGCTATGCATGAGGAAAGCTGTCCAATAACAGACAGATTGCCAGATTTTATTTTTTTCTATTATTTCCAAAGCAAGGCTGGCAGGGAGTGTAAACCCCTGGCAATCGGTTTGAGTAATGAGCCGGTATTTGAATTGAGAAGATTGAAATATACTTGCCAAACCAATTAATGTCGGTGCTGATACAAGTTCCATCAAAAGATCATCCATTTCTCTATATAGTACAAAACTCCCTTCTTTGAAGAAAAAAATAAGCTGCTCATTATTTTCATTGAACATGCTTATTTCACTATCTGCTGGCAGACTGAATTTCTTGCCAGCCTCCACCAACCTGCTACGAATAACTTCGAGCTGGGTTAATGGTTTTGCATACATAATAAATATTCCTTTACCTTAAGAGAAACCAGAAAATGCCTATCTCTATTTGAGATAGGCATTTATTACATTCAATGGATCCAGGTTAAATATTGATCATATTATCTGTTGAACCATATCGTGCATTATATAATTACCAGTTGTATTTAACACCAACGTTTGCTGACCAGTCTTGATCAACATCGCCACCACCGAGGTAGTTGGTATCCGCATAAGCTGCAAAGTTCTTGGTGAAACTAAACTGAGTACCCAATCCTACACGTACGGCAGAACCTTCCACGCCATTGTCAATATCATCACCATTCACATCGGCACTATTGCCGTTTGAATCGTCATAGACGTAAGCCAGTTTAAAGTAAGGCGTCAGAGCCTGGTCACCATAATCAAAGGTATATCCCGCATCCATACCAACTTCATAACGCATGCTGTCATAAGATTGGCTGCCCACTTTCATGTCATTGCTAAGTTGATAGTTGTCGCCATCCTGGAATAGACCGGAGATAGCAGCATAAGGTGTCAGATAACCTTCTTTGCTGAGCTGCATGTCGTAACCTAACTTCATGCCAAAGCCCCATGCATCAGAAGAAATATCGCCATTTACCGCTTCACCGTTACTCATGCTTGCAGTCAGATCATTGCTGTAATGGCTATAGCTCAACGTTGAATCCAGGAAGATATTGTTCTGGAAACGAGCTGAAGAGTAAATGCGGGCAGACTGGCTATCCTGATCTACGCTACCGCTGTTGTCACTAATATCACCTTTAGCAAAGCCTGCCGCAGCACCGATAGTCCAATTAGCGCTATTGCCTTCAATCTGTTTATCCAGACCCACCATGATGCCACTAACATCCTGGTCATAGTTCAGGACACCGTTATCACCGGAGAAACCGCCGCCGATGTAAGTGACCCATGCACCACCGGTATCTCCATTTGGATTATGACGACCATTCGCCAGGCGAGTCGCCAGAGCGTCTTGCTCCAGATTCCAGATATTGGTGTTAGCCGAAGGAATGCTTAATGCCATATTGGCGTAATCAGTCAATCGGTCTTGCTTCAGTACAACACTGTCACCTTGCTGCTGTGCTTCATAAGTGTATGCACCCAAATCGGCACGGTTTGCAGCGGTAAATGTTGCGGTGGTATTTGCGTTGTTATCATAAACACGAATCAGCTCGCTGTTTTTATAGTCTGCAACAGAGCCTTTACCCGTTGCGTCATCAATACGCACTTTGTAGTTGCCAGCAACATCACCATTAACGGCCAGATGACCGTCTGAGTTCAGAGCAACGACGCCGTAGTCATAATCTGCAAGGTTGGTGTCGTTGGTAATATAACGAGCATTGTTGAGATCTGAATTCAGTATGTAATCACGGCTTGCAACATTCAGAACACCGCCATCCGTCAGCACCATATTATCTGTGTCAACCTGACCCAAACCCAGAGCCAATTCTGCATGGTTATCAACAGTAATTGTGTTAGCGTACAAATCAGCAAGTTCTTCAGTTAATGCCACTTTACTGTAGCTATCAATGTAGAGGCTATCAGTCGCAACTTCACCTTCATCACCAATATTCATTGAGGAACTATTAGTCAGAGTGATGCTGTCAGCCAGTAAACTTGAGCTTTCAACGTTAACCTGAGATCCGTTGTTAACAGTCAACGCATCAATATTGGAAGCTTTACGAGTATCCCATTCAGAACCATTATCCAGCGCGACATTGAAAATACCGCTTTGATAAACAGCGTTACCAACAACATGACCACTTTCGTCATAAGCGCTGTTGGTATTATCGATACCGTATGTTGAATCAGGCCAGATACTATTTGCGGTGAAATCGTACAATTCAGAAGTCGCTTCAACATCAGATACCGCTGCACCAACCCATTTGCTGCCATTGGTCAACGTTAAATCCAGGCGGTCAGTATTATCCCAACCGTTAGAATCTAATGTTCCGTCGCCATTCACGTCATAGGCATTAACGTGAGTGATTGTGCCGTCAGCATTCGTGTAACTATAGCCACCAAAGTTTTCATCGAATGAGCTGGAGAACATCACGTCGCCCGTGATCGTTGAATGATCAAAAGTCGCCGTGGTCTGCATTGAGTTATCTGCAGATGGATTAGCAATAACAGCCAGTGCGATATCATCAGCGGTGTAACTATTATCGTAATCGCTCGCATTCCCGGTGTGACCGTAGAAACCATCCGTTCCTTCATCACTCCAGGATCCTGAAGTCAGTACAGAATCCTTGACGGTAATGGTGTTATTGAAGATTTCTGAGCTGTTTGAGCCATCAACAGATGTTACATCATTATAATCTTCCCACTCATAGCCTTGGGTAAGAGTAATACCCGCGACATGGGAGTTATTCTGAATAACAATATCAGACTCCTGGTCCAGGGTAATTGCAGTACCCCAGTTATATGTGTCTACATTTGCGGTGTTATAAGTGCCATCGGCATTTTGAGTGTAATAATTGTAGTGTTCATAATTATCATCGATTGTTGAATTATCAACAGTCAAAGCCAGTCGATCATAAACATAGCCATCACCAGAGCGATTCGTACAATCTGTAGTTACGCATTCTGATGTAATCATGCCATGAATGTTGCTATCTTTGATGGTCAAAGAATTGCTATTGGTATTTGTGCCATCTCCATTATCAAGATAGTAAGTAGAGATAACTCCGTTAACCTGGGCATTACTAATGACTGGATAGATGTCCCCGTTATAATAACTGTCCGTACTGTAATTATTCCACCCTGCATACCCCTGATACATCACACCATCAGTGCTGGTGTAATAAAATGTATCATACTGAGTACCTGATATATCAGTTGCAGATGCCTGAGAAGCGATTGCCATTGAGCAGGCAAGTGCCAGTTGAGATATTACGAGTTTGCTTTTCCAAGAATGCATTTGTCATCCCTCCTACGGGATTTAATCTTATGTTGGTCCGTCAATAATCAATGCAGTAAGCGGTGACCACTAATACATGCAATTGTATTAGCGCGAAGATTATTGTGTTCCGAAAGCAAATCGTTCAATTAATTTCTTTAATATGTTCGAAAACAGACTTATAACTAAAAAAACAATGCCGGGTAAAAAAGATACAAATCTAATAGAATGAAAATTCAATTTCTTAAAAGCTGGAGTAAATAAAGTGATTATTGAGAAAGAGATATTTAATTAAATATTATGATTTCACAAGGGAGAGACTGCGTAGCACAAGATGAATAAGAATGAGTCAGGAACTATGGGAAATAACAGGCAATACATACAATCCAATAATTTCTAGATTTTTATGTATTGCCCTTATTTCAATCAGGAACGGATCGTGTCGTCACCGAAGCCAATCCATTTATAAGTTGTCAGTGCTTCAAGCCCCATTGGACCTCGGGCGTGGAGTTTCTGCGTACTGACAGCCACTTCGGCCCCCAGACCAAACTGGCCACCGTCGGTGAAACGGGTTGAAGCGTTAACGTATACCGCTGAAGAGTCGACTTCGTTCACAAACCGGTTTGCGTGGCTTAAGGTACGCGTCAAAATTGCGTCTGAGTGCTGTGTGCCGTGCTCACGAATATGGTCAATTGCATCATCAATATCCGCGACAACTTTCACATTCAGATGCAGTGATAACCACTCATCGTCGTAATCCTCGGCTTTTACCGGCACAACTTGCGCAGGGCCTTTTTGCAGCAGTGGCAGGGAGCTGCCATCCGCATGCAATGTCACGCCAGACTCAGCCATTTGCTGGCTCAATACCGGCAGGAAAGACTCTGCAATTGCCTGGTGTACCAGGAGCGTTTCAACGGTGTTACAAGTGCTTGGACGCTGCGTTTTTGCGTTCACAATAATGTTGAGGGCTGGTGTAAATTCAGCACTTTCATCAACAAAAATATGGCAAACACCGATCCCACCCGTTATGACGGGAATGGTCGATTGTTCACGGCAAAGTTTATGCAGACCCGCGCCACCACGTGGGATCAGCATGTCTATATAGCGATCCATCCGCAGTAATTCATTAACCAGTGCGCGATCCGGGCTCTCAATCGCCTGAACTGCTGCCGCTGGCAAACCGCATTCGATTAGAGCCTGCTGAATAACTTTCACCGTCGCGGCGTTGGTGCGCCATGTTTCTTTCCCACCGCGCAGAATCGCTGCGTTGCCTGTTTTCAGGCACAGTGAGGCGACATCGACCGTGACGTTTGGCCGCGCTTCGTAGATCACACCAACCACGCCTAACGGGACGCGGCGGCGCTCAAGACGCAGGCCGCTGTCCAGCAAACCGCCATCAATCACCTGGCCAACAGGGTCAGCCAGATTACAGACCTGGCGAACATCATCGGCGATACTTTTCAGGCGCGAAGGGGTCAGTTGTAAGCGATCCAGCATGGCTTCGCTCAAACCATTGGCTTTTGCTTCAGCCAAATCTTGTTCATTGGCCGTCAAAATACCTTCGGCCTGCTGTTCCAGATAATCTGCGATTCGTTCCAGCGCACGATTTTTTTCGCGGCTTGAGAGCAAGGCCATCTGATAAGAGGCAGCTTTGGCTGCTTTGCCCATTTGTTCCAGCATTGCCCGCTCCTTAATTAACAATCATGTCATCACGATGAACAGCTACCGGGCCATATTCATAGCCGAGGATTTCATCGATCTGTTGAGAGTGATGGCCCGCAATACGGCGCAATGCATCGCTGTTATAACGGCATACGCCATGGGCAATGTCACGGCCTTCAAGACTGCGAATACGGATAACTTCGCCGCGTGAAAAATTACCTTTCACACTTTTAATGCCCTTTGGCAACAATGAACTGCCTCGCTCAAGAATCGCGGCAAGTGCACCATCATCAACAGTAATTTCACCCGCCGGAGGTGCACCAAAGATCCAACGTTTACGATTCTCTAATGGCGATTGTTGTGCGTGGAAAAGTGTCCCAACAGGCGTGCCGGCCATGACATCACCAATGACGCCTGGTTTGCTTCCCGCGGCAATAACGACATCAATACCCGCACGGCAGGCAACGTCAGCGGCTTGCAGTTTGGTACCCATACCGCCCGTTCCAAGGCCAGAAACGCTGTCTCCGGCGATGGCACGCAGTGCATCGTCGATACCGTGGACTTCTTTAATCAATTCTGCGGCCGGATTGTTACGCGGGTCCGCAGTAAACAGCCCTTGCTGGTCCGTCAGCAGGAGTAGTTTGTCAGCCCCCGCCAAAATAGCGGCCAGCGCAGAAAGGTTATCGTTATCACCCACTTTTATTTCAGCGGTGGCGACAGCATCGTTTTCATTGATTATAGGTACGATGTTGTTGTCCAGCAGCGCTCGCAAGGTGTCACGCGCATTCAGAAAACGTTCACGATCTTCCATATCAGCACGCGTCAGCAACATCTGCCCGACGTGAATACCGTAGATAGAAAACAGTTGTTCCCAAAGCTGGATAAGCCTGCTCTGCCCTACCGCCGCCAATAATTGTTTGGAAGCGATGGTTGCGGGGAGTTCGGGGTAACCTAAATGCTCACGCCCCGCAGCAATCGCTCCGGAGGTCACAATAACAATACGATGCCCGCAGGCATGAAGTTGTGCGCACTGGCGCACCAGCTCAACAATGTGAGCTCTGTTCAGGCGGCGCGAGCCACCGGTTAATACGCTAGTGCCTAGTTTTACCACCAGCGTCTGGCTGTCACTCATGATTCTCTGCCGTGTTAGCGAAATTGAAATTTAAAATGCCAAATGACGTTGTAACAGGTGTCACGCGGCTTGCCAACAGGCGGGCATGGAAAACAGAGATCTGAGTGTAAAACGATCGGTAAACGTAGCGGCTAAATTTGACATATTTATGACAATTAAACTTTTTTACTTTTATTTAAACTTTATCTTACTCTGTCATAAATCTTTCATCTCAAAACGATAAAACTCTCTGCGTTTTTTAACGGGATATTTCCCGATTAAATTTAGCGCGTACAACACTATTTGGGATGAGAAAATGAAAAAGTCCACACTGGCATTAA
Source organism: Buttiauxella brennerae ATCC 51605 (assembly GCF_001654925.1). Classification (GTDB taxonomy): domain Bacteria; phylum Pseudomonadota; class Gammaproteobacteria; order Enterobacterales; family Enterobacteriaceae; genus Buttiauxella; species Buttiauxella brennerae. The sequence goes on along the minus strand of NZ_LXER01000006.1, from coordinate 39,694 downwards.
TGGTATTGGGTTTCCTTGCGTCATCAACTTCTTCGCAGGCAGCGGAAATTTATAATAAAGATGGCAACAAACTCGACCTGTATGGAAAAGTAAAAGCTGAACATTATTTAAGTGACAATAATGCAGTTGATGGTGACCAATCTTATGTTCGCCTGGGTTTTAAAGGCCAGACACAAATTAATGATCAACTGACCGGTTTTGGTCAGTGGGAATATCAAGTCGCCGCTAACAAAGTGGAAGGCGATCCTAATACCGCTAAAACGCGTCTGGCATTTGCCGGGTTAAAAGCGGGCGACATCGGTTCCTTCGATTACGGCCGTAACTATGGCGTGCTGTACAACATCGCTTCTTATACCGATATGATGCCGGAATTTGGTGATGACTCTTACACCAAAACCGATAACTTCATGACGGGCCGCGCCAACGGCGTTGCCACTTACCGTAACAACACCTTCTTCGGTCTGGTTGATGGCCTGAAACTGTCCCTGCAATACCAGGGTAAAAACGAGAACGATGGCCGTACAACCAGCAAGCAGAACGGTGATGGCTTTGGTACTTCTTTGACTTATGACATTGGTGATACTGGCCTGACAGTCGGTGCAGGGTACGCGAATTCCAACCGTACTGTGGCGCAGAAAAACCTGGCAGTGGGTACCGGTGATAAAGCCGAAGCATGGACTACAGGCCTGAAATATGATGATAACAACGTTTATCTGGCAGCGATGTATGCCGAAACGCGTAATATGACGCCGATTTCCGGGACTGCTTCAATTAATGGCGTAAATACCAGCGTCAGCGGTTTTGCAAATAAAAACCAGGCATTCGAAGTTATCGCTCAATATCAGTTCGATTTTGGTCTTCGCCCATCACTCGGTTATGTCCAGTCAAAAGGTAAAAATATCGAGGGTGTAGGTAGTGCGGATCTGGTTAAATATATTGATGTCGCCGCTACGTACTACTTCAATAAAAACATGTCTACTTACGTTGATTACAAAATTAACCAACTGAGTGATGATAACGCCCTGAATCTGAACAATGATGATGTTATCGCATTAGGCCTTGTTTACCAGTTCTAATATTTAGATAAAAAAAACCCCACTTCTCAGTGGGGATTTTTATTTTTAGGCGGATAACTTAACCTGTTTTTCAGCAAAATCTTGTGCTGGTACTAAATCAAGACCCAGAGTGCTTAATAACTCTCGCAAACGCTCGTGGAAACCACGCAATGTGAGCTCAAGTCTTTCATCCACTTCTTTGTCCTTCGCCGCTGTCGCAGTCCATTTACCGTCTTTGTCGAACAGACCAAACTGCCAGGTATAGGTGAACTGCTTTTCCTGTGCTTCCAGTACCATCCACCATCCCCAGAACTCACGCTTTTCTGGTGCAGGCTTCACATTGACGCACACAGCCAGGCAATCGAAGAAAAAGCGGTTATCTTCACATTGCTCTTCCCGGATATAAGGGCCAAGCGAGGCAAATTTTTTAATCAATCTACTTTTCGGGTGTCCACTCGGTAACGTCATTGCGATCTCCTGTTGTGAAGCAACTGTTTTACCAAACCAATGAAATTTAGCAAATCATTAACGTAATCTCTGCTTGATCCATTCGGTAATTTCTTTCAACGCTTTGTCAAAGTTGCGATACACCGGGTTAAACGGGATCGCTAATAACTTACCATCCGCAGATGACGAAGCGATTAAACGAGAGTCGTCTTCCGGGCTGAACGGATCATTTGCCCAATAACCAGAAAGCATTGGTGTTGGACAATGGCGCCCTAATAGCCCCTGCGTTTTTAGCGAGTAGCGGTTTAGCTCCACGCGCAATGCGCTATCTGACGCATCGTTCATACCCAGGCGGCTTGCCAGTACATCAATATACATCTCCGGGACCTGCCCCTGGCGTGATGCATCACTCAATAAGCTATGAACAACCGGCCCAAGACAGGCTACAGCTTTCAAACGAGGTGCTTCGATATACCCCAACCGCACCGCAACATTGGCGCCAAAGCGAAAACCAAATGCCGCCACACGGGTGTGGTCTATCCAGGGAACATTCGGTAGTGCCTTCAAAACATGTTGGTGTAGCAGACTGGAATCCTGGGTCAGTTTCCATTTTGAAGAAAAACCCACTGAAGGCATGTCGATGGTTAACATTGCGATGCCCTGAGGCGCAAAGTACTTATCAAACAAGGTGTAGTAATCGCTTTGTAACGCATCCAGACCGCCGCAAATCAGCACCGTCGGAAAAGGGCCTTGCCCTTCTTTTGGAACGTGGAGAAAACCCGTTATCGCCCCGCCACCAGGAATCGTGAACTCCAGCTCTCGCAGGCCACCCGAAAGGCGCGGAGCCGCTTCTTCATAAGCGCGATTAGCCAGGACTTGAGCCTGTTCCGCGAGTTGGTCACCTTTCAGATGCGGGTAAGCGGCGATGCTATAAAGATTCGCCGCCTGTAACCAATATTTGCCACTCAGTACTTTGTCCGTTTCCTGATTAGCACGTTGCTGCCAAAGCATTGCCTGCTTTGACCATTCAAAAATCCAGTTACCGCTGCGGTAACCAATCACCGTATCAAACAAATCATCATTGGTTCGTTCAGCTGAGCACGCCGCAATTCTGGACTGCACTTCGAGTATTTCACGCGGATCGACACCACGCCATACCCAAAGCAGGCGGTTTATCATGCGATACCAATGAGGGACTGTTTTACCATCCAGTGCAGACTGGATAACGGGGGCAGTATGATGTTGAACACGACGAATTAAAGTCGATGTCTCGGGATGCTTAAATCGCGGTTTAAAAAGCGTCTCGCTAAGATTGGCCTGTACCATCGCCTTCTGCCTCCATACAAACGTCAGGAATGGGGCTATTGTACTCTGTCGGCAACCAAATAACACAAACGCCCGGCTATGCCGGGCGTAAATCAGTGCAAATTCTCAGGCTATTAATTAATAACTAAATCATTCGAGTCACAACAAGGCGACAAGTGAGCAAATCCCCAGGAGCTTACTTGAGTAAGTGACTGGGGTAAGCGAGCGTAGCCAACACAGGTGTGACTCGAAGGATGACGGCTATTAACGACCAGCTAAAGGTGGAATAAAGGCCACGCCCATATCCCACGGCTGTTCAATCCAGGTATCTTGCGGGATATCGATAACGTAATCATCAACCAAAGGCTGGCCAGCAGGCTTGGCGAAGATAGTGACGAAATGTGCTTTTGGGTACATTTCACGGATAGCAACAGCGGTGCCGCCGGTGTCTACCAGGTCATCGATAACGATAAAGCCTTCACCATCACCTTCAGCGCGCTTAAGCACGGTCAGCTCACGCTGGTTGTCGTGGTCATAGCTGGAGATGCATACGGTATCAACATGACGAATCCCCAGTTCACGTGCCAGCAGTGCGCCAGGAACCAAGCCACCGCGGCTAACGGCAATAATGCCTTTCCACTGTTCAGCAGGAAGCAGACGGCTTGCAAGCTTACGCGCGTGAATCTGCAACATGTCCCAGGTGACGATGTATTTTTCGCTCATGTGAAATTATCCCAGCCAGTTATTAGCGGCTTAAAAATGTTCAAAGGGGTTTTGGTTGCGCGAGATTATAGAGATCTGGCGCACTAAAAACCAGTGCTGTGGGCGCCTCCTCCTCGTTTTTACGTGCTTTAGGTCGTCACAGCCTTAGTTATAGTGATATTCTCAAGCCAGCGCACAAACCTTACTTGTGTTGTATTTCATTAACATCAATCCTGCTCTCTGCGCACAAAAATTGTCAGCAGAGTCGATGTCAAGGAGACTTATCGTGTCTGAATTGTCTCAATTATCTCCGCAGCCACTGTGGGATATTTTTGCCAAAATCTGTTCCATTCCGCACCCTTCTTATCATGAAGAACAACTTGCGGAACATATTCTGACCTGGGCAAAAGAAAAAGGCCTGCATGTTGAGCGTGACCAGGTCGGGAATATCCTGATCCGCAAACCTGCAACTGCCGGGATGGAAAACCGTAAAGCGGTCGTTCTGCAAGCTCACCTGGATATGGTGCCGCAGAAAAATAACGACACGGTCCATGATTTCGCCAAAGATCCGATTCAACCGTATATCGACGGTGAGTGGGTTAAAGCTCGTGGTACTACGCTGGGTGCAGATAACGGCATCGGTATGGCATCTGCGCTGGCAGTGCTGGCTGATGAGTCTGTGTCGCATGGCCCGTTAGAAGTGCTGCTGACCATGACCGAAGAAGCCGGTATGGATGGTGCATTTGGCCTGCAAGCTGGCTGGCTGAAAGCGGATATCCTGATCAACACCGACTCTGAAGAAGAGGGTGAGATCTATATGGGTTGTGCTGGCGGGATTGATTTTATCTCCACGCTGCCACTGCAACGTGAAGCGATTCCAGCGGGTTACGAAACCTACAAACTGACCATCAAAGGTCTGAAAGGTGGTCACTCTGGCGCTGAGATCCATTTAGGTCTGGGCAATGCAAACAAATTGCTGGCGCGTTTCCTGTTTGCTCACGCAGCAGAACTGGATGCTCGTCTGATTGATCTGAACGGCGGTACGCTGCGTAACGCAATCCCTCGTGAAGGTTCAGCTATCCTTGCTGTACCTGCCGATAAAGCAGCACAACTCAAGCAATTGGCAGCGCAGTTCTTGTCAATTCTGCAAAATGAGCTGGGTGCCGTTGAGAAAAACACCACCGTACTGGTTGAAGCCACCAGCACAGATAAATCTGCGCTGACCGCAAAAAGCCGTGAGGCTTTCATCAACCTGCTCAATGCGATGCCAAATGGCGTTATCCGCAATTCCGACGCTGTAAAAGGCGTAGTGGAAACCTCACTGAACGTGGGTGTGGTAACAATGACTGATGAAAGCGCAGAAATCATCTGCCTGATTCGTTCACTGATTGATAGCGGCAAAGATTATGTGGTTGGCATGCTTCACGCACTGGGTCAGCTTGCTGGCGCAGAAAGTGTTGCAAAAGGCAGCTACCCAGGCTGGCAGCCGGATGCTAAATCCCCGGTAATGGCACTGGTTCGTGAAACTTACGAAAAGCTGTTCAACAAGACGCCAAACATCATGGTTATCCATGCCGGTCTGGAATGTGGTCTGTTCAAGAAGCCTTACCCTGAGATGGATATGGTGTCTATTGGGCCGACCATTACAGGTCCACACTCGCCTGATGAACAAGTTCATATTGCAAGCGTTGGCCAATACTGGATCCTGCTGACTGAGTTGCTAAAAGCCATTCCAGTTAAGTAAGCCAAATACATGTAGATCAAAACCCTCTCATTGAGAGGGTTTTTTATAATCCCAGAACCAGCTGCCGCTCCATTTGCGGGTCCAGCAACGTTACATGTAAACCCACCAGCCTTACCCCTCGCCCACCCCGGCGCTCTTCCCATGTTTTCTTCGCCGTCATGATTAAATCGGCTTTATTTAACTGGGGCCAGACATGCTCCTGAGTCGTTTGCTGGAAATCATTAAACTTGAGTTTGATCCCCTGACGAGCAATCAATAAGTCAGGTTTCACCTTCTTCAAACGCCGCTCAAGCTCGGTGTAAAGCTGCTCAATGATCAGTTCACATTCAGGCCACGTATGAATATCTTCGGCCAGTGTTTTCTCAACGCCAACGGATTTTCGCTGCCGCTCATTATTTATCTCACGCTCATCGATTCCCTGGCTGCGCTCCCAGAGCACACGCCCAAACTTTCCAAAACGTTTGAGCAACGAGGCTAAATCAGTTTTCTGCACATCCGCACAGGTGCGTAACCCCAGACTTTCCAGCTTGCCGGCTGTCACTTTACCGACACCTGGAATTTTGCCGAGCGGCAATGTTTGCAAGAAAGCAGGGATCTCTTCCGGTGTTATCACGTACTGCCCGTCGGGTTTGTTTAAGTCGGATGCAATTTTGGCGAGGAATTTGACCGGCGCGATACCCGCGGAAGCAGTCAGATTTAACTCGTCTGAAATTATCTTGCGGATTTCCTTCGCCATTAACGTTGCAGAACCATGGCAGTTCAGACTTTCGGTGACATCCAGATAGGCCTCATCCAGCGACAGCGGTTCAATAAGCGTGGTGTAGCGGCTAAATATCTCACGGATATGATTCGACGCTTCTTTGTATGCGTCAAAACGCCCCGGCAAAAGCGTCAGGTGCGGGCAGAGTTTGAGCGCCATTGCTGTCGACATCGCACTATGTACGCCAAATTTCCGTGCCGGATAATTTGCTGTACTGATCACACCGCGGCGCTGGGCGCTGCCGCCAATGGCCAGAGGGATATCTCGCAAAGCGGGGTTATCACGCATCTCTACGGCTGCAAAAAAGCAGTCCATATCAACATGAATGATTTTACGCATACTTTTCACACCAGTTAAGATACTGGATAAGTATACAGTTAAATAATAAGAAGGGGAAAGTCTGTATCACAGAAAACCTCCCGGCAAAGCGGGAGGTTTCAGGAGGCTTATATAATACGGTTTTGCTGAAGTTTTGCCTGCCGTTCGGCCTTAGCCATGCGCTTTTTACGGGCATCGCAAGGTTCAGGGCAGTTGCAAACCTTCTCCATACCGAGTGCTGCAATGCCGCCACAGCTACCCTGAAGCGCTTTGCGCTTCACGATAACGCCCAGTGACATACCAAATATCACCAGCAAAAATATAACGAAGGTGGCTAAAAATACCGTCAGCATAATAGCTCCCGTCAACCGCCGAAGTCGTCGAGCATGATGTTGTCATCCTCTACACCCAGGTCTTTGAGCATTTTAATCACCGCGGCATTCATCATCGGCGGCCCACACATATAGAATTCACAGTCTTCTGGGGCTGGGTGGCTGCGAAGATAGTTTTCCAGCAATACGTTATGGATGAAACCGGTGTAACCCGTCCAGTTATCTTCAGGCTGTGGATCAGAAAGCGCCACATTGAAGTTAAAGTTCGGATTTTCTTGCGCCAGTTTTTCAAACTCTTCTTCGTAGAACATTTCACGTAACGAACGTGCACCGTACCAGAAGCTGATTTTGCGCGTGCTATGCAGGCGTTTAAGCTGATCAAAAATGTGCGAACGCATTGGCGCCATACCGGCACCACCGCCGATAAACACCATTTCTGCATCCGTATCTTTGGCAAAGAACTCACCAAACGGCCCAGAAATTGTCACTTTATCACCGGCTTTCAATGACCAGATATAGGAGGACATAATCCCAGGAGGTGCATCTGGCACATTTGGCGGCGGCGTAGCGATACGCACGTTCAACATAATAATGCCTTTCTCATCCGGGTAGTTAGCCATGGAATAGGCGCGAACACAGGGCTCTTTCACCACAGACTTGAAACGGAACAGGTTAAATTTATCCCAGTCACCACGGTATTCCTGCGGAACATCGAAGTCCTGGTAATTAACTTCGTAAGGCGGGCTTTCAATTTGGATGTAACCACCCGCACGGAATGGCACCACGTCGCCATCAGGAATACGTAGCTTAAGCTCTTTAATAAATGTCGCTTTGTTATCGTTAGAGATAACTTCGCATTCCCATTTCTTAACGCCGAAGATCTCTTCTGGCAGCTCAATTTTCATGTCCTGCTTAACGGCAACCTGACAGGCAAGACGGCAACCCTCTTTCGCTTCACGCTTGGTGATATGCGAAAGTTCGGTAGGCAGAATATCACCCCCACCTTCTTTAACGGTTACACGGCACTGCCCGCAAGAACCACCACCACCGCAAGCTGAGGAGATAAAAATCCCCTGGCTTGAGAGTGTGTTGAGCAGTTTGTCACCCGCCGGAGCATGGAACTGTTTGTCTGCTTCGTTGTTAATTTCAATCAGCACATCGCCGGAATTAACAAGCTTTGACTTGGCAAACAGAATCATCAGCGCCAGAGCCAAAACAATAAGCGTGAACATCACCACGCCAAGAATAATTTCCATACCTTCCCGCCCTTATAGCTGCACACCGGAGAATGACATGAAACCCAGTGCCATCAATCCAGTGGTGATAAAGGTGATTCCTAAGCCACGCAATCCTGCGGGCACATTGGCATATTTCATCTTCTCGCGAATACCGGCCATCGCAACGATAGCCAGCATCCAGCCAACACCGGAACCCACGCCATAAACGATGGATTCGCCGAAGCTGTAATCACGCTGCACCATAAACGATACGCCACCGAAAATGGCACAGTTAACAGTGATAAGCGGCAGGAAGATACCCAGCGCGTTATAGAGTGCCGGGAAGAAACGATCGAGGATCATTTCAAGAATTTGCACCAGTGCGGCAATCACACCAATGAAGGTGATGAAGTTCAGGAAGCTGAGGTCTACACCTTCAACCAGCGCACCGTCACGAAGCACCAGGTTATAAACCAGGTTATTCGCCGGAACGGCAATCCCTAGAACAACGGTAACCGCCACACCTAAACCAAACGCCGTGGAAACCTTCTTAGAAACCGCCAGGAAGGTACACATGCCAAGGAAGAACGCGAGCGCCATGTTTTCAATAAACACGGCACGCACAAACAGACTAATCATATGTTCCATAGTCAGTTAGTCCTTTTCCTGCTGCGCAGGCTTCAGCGTACGCAGTGCCCAAATAAGTAGGCCGATAATGAAGAACGCACTTGGCGCCAGCAGGAACATCCCGTTTGGCTGATACCAGCCGCCGTTCTGAACCGTTTGAAGCACCGTGATACCAAACAGTTTGCCGCTGCCAATTAACTCACGCAGGAAGCCCACCAACAACAGAATCACGCCATAGCCCAGGCCGTTACCGATGCCATCCATGAAACTTGCCAGTGGCGGAGATTTCATGGCGTAGGCTTCAGCGCGCCCCATCACAATACAGTTGGTAATGATCAGGCCGACGAAGACGGATAATTGCTTGGAAATCTCGTAGGCATAGGCACGCAGGATCTGATCCACAACGATAACTAACGACGCAATGATCGCCATCTGCACGATGATGCGCACACTGTTTGGGATCAGGTTACGGATCATCGAGATGAACATGCTGGAGAACGCTGTCACCACCGTTACCGCGATAGTCATTACGAATGCCGTTTCCAGCTTCGTTGTGACAGCCAGCGCCGAACAGACACCGAGTATTTGCAAGGCAATTGGGTTGTTATCCACCAAAGGACTAACCAGTACCCGTTTGACCTCTTTCATGTCTGAAATATCAGCCATTATTGAGCACTCCTTCACGAACGTGTTTCAGGAAGGGACCAAAACCGAGTTCACCCATCCAGAAATCAAAAGTGTGTTGTACACCGTTTGCTGTGAGCGTGGCACCGGATAAACCATCTACCCCATACTCATCCCCCTGACGCGCACCGCCTTTCACAACACGAATTGCAGGCTTGCCATTATCATCAAGCAGCTTCTTGCCAATCCACTGCGCACGCCAGTTCGGGTTTTCAACTTCGCCGCCCAGACCCGGGGTCTCACCCTGGTCATAGTAAGTGATGCCTTTCACCGTACGGCCATCGGTTTGCAGAGAAACGAAGGCATACATCATCGACCACAAGCCTTTGCCATACACCGGCAAGACAACTTCCTGGATTTTGTTTTGCTCATCTCGCACCAGGTAAATCTCAACAGTATTGCTGCGATTTTTTATCCCGGCACGATCGTCTTCAGGCGCGAGTGTCGTGCTCAGGTTCGGGTCGCGCAGTGCTGCTGCCTGGTCGAATTTAGACGAGTCTTTATCCAGCAACTCGCCACTTTTCAAATCCAGCAAACGCGGTGTAATACGCGATTCAAAGACGGCTTTAACATCTTCACCTGTCATTTTTGGTGTGGCTAAGCCCGCAACATCAAGAATGTTACGTTGCTTATCGAGCGCTTTTTGCTCCTGCTGGCGAGCTTTCAGCCCAACAGCAGAACCCGCTACCACCACGGAGCACACCAGGCAAAGCACCAGCACCACCAGCAGTGTTCTGCCAATGCTATCGTTACTTTTTACTTCAGCCACGCGACTTCCTCCGCTTGATATTGGCTTGCACCACCAGGTAATCGAACAACGGTGCAAAGAGGTTGGCGAACAAAATCGCCAGCATCATCCCTTCTGGATAGGCCGGGTTTACAACACGAATCAACACACACATCACGCCGATGAGCGCCCCGTACCACCATTTACCTTTGTTGGTAAACGAGGCAGAAACCGGGTCGGTCGCCATAAACATCATGCCGAACGCAAAACCACCCAGCACCAGATGCCAGTACCACGGCATGGCGAAAAGTGGGTTGGTTGCAGAACCGATGAAATTAAACAGCGTTGCTGTGACAATCATACCGAGCATAACGCCCGCCACGATGCGCCAGGAAGCGACACGGCCAAACAGGATAATCGCCCCACCGATAAGGATCATCAGCGTTGAGACTTCACCAATCGAACCGGGAATGTTGCCAAGGAAGGCATCCATCCATGTCACAGGTTGGCCCGAAACAACATTGACTAATGCTTCACCACCGCCATGTGACCACTGAGAAAGCGGAGTTGCCCCAGAGAAACCGTCAGCCGCTGTCCACACCAAGTCACCCGAGATTTGCGCTGGATAAGCGAAGAACAGGAATGCGCGGCCAGCCAGCGCGGGGTTCAGGAAGTTACGGCCTGTTCCACCAAAAATCTCTTTAGCGATGACCACACCGAAACTGATACCGAGCGCGGCTTGCCACAAAGGCATAGTGGGTGGCACCACCAGCGCGAACAGAATTGAAGTAACAAAGAAGCCTTCGTTAATTTCATGTTTGCGGATGATAGAGAACAGCACTTCCCAGAAACCACCCACCAAAAATACGGTGATGTAAATTGGCAGGAAGAAAACGGCCCCGAGGGTCATCATGCTGAGCCAGCCAGCATCAGGCGTAAAGTTCACCCCCAACCACTGCGCCACAACATAATGCCAGTCAGATGAAATCACCTGCTGGAGTTGTTCAGCACCGTACATTTTGTTCAGAGCTGGGATACTTTGCAGCCCGACGTTGTACATGCCCCAGAACATCGCCGGGAACACCGCGAACCACACCAGGATCATCATGCGTTTCAGGTCGATAGCATCACGAACGTGGGAGGCGCCAGGCGTAACGATACCTGGCGTATAGAACAGTGTCGCCGTCGCTTCAAAGAGCGGATAGTACTTTTCTAGCTTTCCGCCTTCCGTAAAATGCGGTTCTAGCTTTTCAAATAAATGCTTCAAGCCCATGACTTATCCTTCCTGCTCGATGCGGGTTAATACCTCGCGTAGCACCGGGCCATACTCATATTTCCCCGGGCAAACATAGGTACAAAGCGCCAAATCTTCTTCATCCAGCTCCAGACACCCCAGCAATTGAGCGCTGTCAGTATCTCCTGCCAGTAAGTCGCGCAATAACATCGTTGGCAGAATATCCAGCGGCATAACACGCTCATAGTTGCCAATTGGCACCATGGAACGTTCGCCGCCATTGGTATCTGTGGAGAAATTAAATAATTTACGCTTCAGGAAGTGGCCAACTGTAGTACGCGTGATGGAATACTTATCGGAACCCGGCATTACCCAGCCAAACAGCTCTTTTTCACGCCCTTCTTTCAGAACGGTGACCTGCAGGTGGAAACGACCCAGCCAGGCACGAGGGCCAGCAGACATCGTTCCGCTTAATACAGAACCGGAGACAATGCGGTTTTCGCCTTCTTCGAGCTCACCGGCGGTGAGTACTTCCAAAGAAGCCCCCAGGCGAGTACGAATCAGACGTGGTTTTTTAACCTGCGGCCCGGCTAACGCGATTACGCGCTCGGTCCACAAATTACCTTCAACAAACAATTTGCCGATGGCAATCACGTCCTGGTAGTTCAGATGCCAGACCGTTTTTTGCATGCTGACCGGCTCCAGGAAGTGAATGTGTGTGCCCACTAACCCAGCAGGGTGAGGACCGGAAAATTCATTAAACGTCACGTGTCCGGATGTATGTCCGCCCAATTTACCGCCGCCCGCCTGGCAGACATGAACTTTCCCATCAGTCAGCCGTGACAGCAGCGTTAAGCCGGCATCAAACATTTCGCGGTGTGCGCGGATAATAGGTTGCGGGTCTGCCGCCAGCGGGTTGGTATCTATGGCTGTAACAAAAATGGCAGCAGGAACGCTGGCGGGCTGTGGCGTTTTGCTGAATGGACGCGTACGCAGCGCAATCCACAGGCCAGAGGCTAACAGCTGTGCCTGAACGGTTTCACGCGGCAGTTTGGCGAGGCTTTCTGGCGCAAAACGCTCGAAAACGACCTGTTCGTCACCCTGGACTTCAATAACCAGAGATTGCAGTACGCGCCGTTCGCCACGGTTAATTGCTTTTACCGTTCCACTCGCAGGAGCAGTAAAGAAGACGCCGGGGTTCTTTTTATCTTCAAAGAGAGGCTGCCCTTTCAATACCTTGTCGCCTTCCTGCACTAACATGGAAGGTCGCATGCCGACATACTCTTCACCGAGTAGCGCCACGAAAGGCATCGCTGGGCCGTCATGAATCTGCTGTTCCGGTAAACCGGCAATAGGCAAATCCAGACCTTTTTTGATTTTTATCATAAGGTTATCACGTTTAAAATTGGCTTAAACATCGCGACAAAAAAGTGTAGCCGACAACGGATGGGTCGAAATGCTATTCAACCGATGCGACACATAAGGCAGATAAAACAGGAAACGCATCCATTCACTATTGCGAGAGGGAGGTATAAGTCGCCCAAATATCCGGGACAACTGACTTATGGATAGTTTCCGTTCATATCCGCAGGTCAACATTCGGAAAGATTTTAGCATCATTAGCGTTCAGAAGGGGCACAAATCAATGCAGAGATATGCAGCAATGCGAGGTATTACGCAAAAAGGTAACTCTTATGGTTTATCTATTATTAGATAAACGCTATTTATATGTATAAACGCCCTCCCACAGGCTTGCGAAAATTCAGAACGATGCTAATGTGAGCGCTCCTGACACAGAGTAATCTGATTTTGGGTCTCTTTTGCCGTCCTGGCATTTGGTATAAGTTTTATCAAGGAATCAAGCAGTATGCGTAAGATCGCACTCGTTATTGCGATGCTTCTGATACCGTGCATGTCGTTTGCCAGCTTACTAAGCGGTAATTCTTCAAACACGCCTGTCAGCAAAGAATTCAAGCAACAACTTATGGGCTCTCCTGTTTATATTCAGATATTTAAGGAAGAGCGCACATTAGAGCTATATGTGAAGATGGGCGAACAGTATCAACTGCTCGACAGCTATAGCATCTGTAATTATTCCGGTGGGTTAGGTCCTAAGCAGCGTCAGGGAGATTTTAAGAGCCCTGAAGGTTTCTATAACGTGACCCGTAGCCAGCTGAAACCTGATAGCCGTTTCTATAAAGCGATTAACATTGGTTTCCCGAATGAGTTTGATCGCCAACACGGTTATCAAGGCCAGTATCTGATGATCCACGGTGCATGCGTGTCTATCGGCTGTTATGCCATGACGGACACCAACATTGATGAGATTTTCCAGTTTGTGACCGGAGCACTGGTGTTCGGCCAACCAAGCGTGCAGGTGAGCATTTATCCGTTCCGCATGACGGATGCCAATATGGAACGCCACAAGTACTCTTATTACATCAACTTCTGGAAACAGCTGAAGCCGGGATATGACTACTTTACTGCGAATCACCAGCCGCCAGGCGTTTCGGTAATTAGCGGTAATTATGTGATAAGCAAACCGATTGCGCCTACGACACAACCGCAGTTGGCATCAAACTACGCGCTCCCCGAGACAAAATAGTTCCGACTCACCTGGTGCAATCTTGTGCCAGGTTTCGTTACCTGTCAGAGGTTGAGTCGCAATCACCGTGACCACATCATTGAGTGTGGTCTCTTCCTGAAAATCGATTTCCACATCCTGATCCAACAGTTTTGCCACGCCAAAGGGTGCCCGTCGGGTTATCCAGTATAAATTGGTGGAGCAGAACGCCATCACGTAGCGCCCATCCGACAGCAACATATTAAACACGCCCTTCTCACGCAATTGCACCGCAAGCTCTGTGATGTAGCGAAACACAGCTTGCATATTGCCTGGCGTACGTGGATAACGCTGCGTCAGCTTATGTAGCAGCCAGCAAAATGCTTGCTCGCTATCGGTTTCGCCAATCGGGCGGAACGGGCCAGTATCGAGTGAACGATGCCCTTTGAGCTGGCCATTGTGGGCATAGGTCCAGTTGCGGCCCCATAACTCGCGCGTAAAAGGGTGGGTATTTTCAAGCGCCACTTTGCCACGGTTAGCCTGACGAATGTGCGCGACCACTGAACAAGATTTGATAGGGTAATCCTGCACAAGCTTTGCGATAGGTGAGTTAAAACTCGGTTGCGGATCTTTGAACGTACGACATCCCTTACCTTCATAGAAAGTAATGCCCCAGCCATCTTTATGTGGCCCTGTTCCTCCGCCACGCTGCACCAAACCGGTAAAGCTAAAGCAAATATCCGTTGGTACATTGGCGCTCATCCCGAGCAGTTCGCACATATTGACCTCCCACCACTTAATACAACCCTCTCCCCAGGGGAGAGGGAACTGGCTGAATTAAGCCTTAACCATCTCTTTTTCGATAAGCTGGATCAGGATATGAATCACTTTGATATGAATTTCCTGAATGCGGTCAGCGTAACCAAAGTGTGGAACACGAATTTCGACATCCGCTGTTCCATCCATTTTCCCGCCGTCTTTACCGGTCAGAGTAATGACTTTCATGCCTTTCGCACGCGCAGCTTCAATGGCTTTAATCACGTTACCGGAATTACCTGAAGTAGATATCCCCAGCAGCACATCGCCTTCACGCCCTACCGCTTCAATGTAGCGAGAGAAGATGTACTCGTAGCCAAAATCGTTGCTGACGCAAGAAATGTGGCTGACATCAGAAATCGCGATTGCCGGATAGCCCGGACGGTTTTCACGGTAGCGACCGGTCAGTTCTTCCGCAAAGTGCATTGCATCGCAATGTGAGCCACCATTGCCGCATGACAGCACTTTTCCGCCCGCTTTAAAGCTATCAGCAAGTAACACTGCCGCGCGCTGGATGGCATGAATGTTAGCGTCATCTTTCAGGAAGTTAGCCAGCGTTTCAGCCGCTTCATTTAATTCATTACGAATAAGATCCTGGTACATGAGGATGTCCTTCAGTATTTTTCGATTGATTAACCCCAGCAGTTTACCGGATAGCGCGAGAAGCGCCATATCCTCCTGCTTTTGCTGTTCCGTGCGGTAACAATGTGAGCTGAGTTGTAATTATTTTGTGAAGATATTGCTAAAAAAAACCACATGAACTAAAACCAATACATCCAAGTGGTCAGACCTCCTACAAGCAAGGGAGTTTCCTATATGTTGATTTTGAGTATTGTTGCAACGGTTGTTCTCCTCGGTGTGCTTTTCTATCACCAGGTTAATTTACTGCTCAGTAGCGCGATTTTGCTGGTGTGGACGGCAGCGCTTGGTTTCGCCGGTATCTGGTCAATGTGGGTACTGGTTCCGCTGGCGATTATTCTGGTACCGTTTGTCTTTACGCCAATGCGTAAATCTCTGATTTCCGCTCCGGTTTTCCGCAGCTTCCGCAAAGTTATGCCGCCGATGTCGCGTACTGAAAAAGAAGCCATCGACGCCGGTACAACCTGGTGGGAAGGTGATCTTTTCCGCGGTAAACCAGACTGGGAAAAACTGCACAACTATCCGCAGCCTAAACTGACTGAAGAAGAACAAGCCTTTATCGACGGCCCGGTTGAGGAAGCGTGTCGCCTAGCAAATGACTTCCAAATCACACACGAAATGGCAGATTTACCGCCAGAGCTGTGGGCTTATTTAAAAGAACATCGTTTCTTCGCGATGATCATCAAGAAAGAGTACGGCGGTCTTGAGTTTTCGGCTTACGCACAATCTCGCGTACTGCAAAAACTGTCTGGGGTTTCCGGGATACTAGCGATTACAGTCGGCGTGCCTAACTCATTAGGCCCAGGCGAATTGCTGCAACATTACGGTACAGATGCACAGAAAGATCACTACCTGCCGCGCCTGGCTCGTGGGCAAGAGATCCCATGCTTTGCTCTGACCAGCCCGGAAGCAGGTTCCGATGCAGGTGCAATCCCGGATACCGGCGTTGTCTGCATGGGCGAATGGCAAGGCCAGCAAGTTCTCGGTATGCGTCTGACCTGGAACAAGCGCTACATTACGCTCGCACCAATTGCTACCGTTTTGGGCCTGGCATTTAAACTGTCTGACCCGGATCATTTGCTGGGTGAAGAAGAAGATCTCGGTATTACCTGTGCGCTCATCCCGACTCGCACGCCGGGTGTCGAAATCGGTAAACGCCACTTCCCGCTTAACGTGCCGTTCCAGAATGGTCCGACACGCGGTAAAGATATTTTCGTCCCGATTGATTACATCATCGGCGGCCCGAAAATGGCCGGTCAGGGCTGGCGCATGCTGGTGGAATGTCTGTCTGTTGGCCGTGGCATTACTCTGCCATCCAACTCCACAGGCGGTTTAAAATCTGTGGCGATGGCAACAGGTGCTTATGCCCATATCCGTCGTCAGTTCAGAATCTCTATCGGTAAAATGGAAGGCATTGAAGAACCACTGGCACGTATCGCGGGTAACGCATATGTGATGGATGCTGCCGCATCACTGGTGACCTACGGCATTATGCTCGGCGAGAAACCAGCAGTGCTTTCAGCCATCGTGAAGTACCACTGCACCCACCGTGGCCAGCGCGCCATTCTGGATGCAATGGATATTCTCGGCGGCAAAGGCATCATGTTGGGCAATTCCAACTTTGTGGCACGTGCCTATCAGGGTGCACCTATCGCGATTACCGTGGAAGGCGCAAACATCCTGACGCGTAGCATGATTATCTTCGGCCAGGGTGCGATTCGTTGCCATCCGTATGTGCTGGAAGAGATGACGGCGGCGCAAAACAATGATGTTAACGCGTTCGATAAGCTGCTGTTTAAGCATATCGGCCACGTGGGCAGCAACAAAATGCGTAGCCTGTGGCTCGGTCTGACCAACGGCCTGACCAGCGCCACCCCGACCAAAGATTCCACCAAACGTTCCTACCAGTATATGAACCGACTGAGCGCCAACCTGGCGTTGCTGTCAGATGTGTCCATGGCAGTATTGGGCGGCAGCCTTAAGCGTCGCGAGCGTATCTCTGCTCGTCTGGGCGACATTCTGAGCCAGTTGTACCTCGCTTCATCGGTGCTGAAACGCTATGACGACGAAGGTCGTAACGAAGCGGATTTACCACTGGTTCACTGGGGCGTACAGGATGCGTTGTATCAGGCAGAACAAGCGATTGACGATTTGCTGCGTAACTTCCCGAATGCGTTTGTGGCTGGCATGTTGCGTGTCGTTATCTTCCCGCTGGGCCGCCGTTACGATGCCCCATCTGACAAGCTGGATCATAAACTGGCGAAGATCATGCAGATCCCATCGGCTACCCGCTCACGCATTGGTCGTGGTCAGTATTTGACGCCAAGTGAGTTCAACCCGGCAGGTCTGCTGGAAGAAGCACTGATGGATGTCATGGCTGCTGAACCAATCCACCTGCGCATCTGCAAGGAAACCGGGCGTAACCTGTCATTTACTCGCCTTGATGAACAAGCGAAACAGTGGCTGGCCGAAGGGAAAATCAATGCAGACGAAGCGGCAATCCTCACTAAAGCTGAAGCAAGCCGCCTGCGCAGTATCAACGTCGATGAGTTTGAGCCGGAGGAGCTGGCAACTATGCCGGTAAAGGTGCCGGAAAAGCATCGTAAAGTTGAAGCGGCATAAGCCCTCCACCTCTCTACACTAAACCCGCTTCGGCGGGTTTTTTATTCTTAACTCATGCTAAAGTGAATGAAACACTGCTTATCATGAGGCTTCCGATTGTGTCTGGTTTGAAAATTACCGTTCTGCAACAACCGCTGGTCTGGATGGACGGCGGGGCAAACTTGCGCCATTTCGATGTGCAGTTAGATACTATTCATGGCCGAGATCTGATTGTCTTGCCGGAAATGTTTACTACCGGTTTCGCGATGGAAGCAGCCATTCAGTCGCTTGCTGAAGAGGAAGTGATTGACTGGATGCAGTTCAAAGCCCAGCAAACTCAGGCCATGATAGCCGGCAGTGCCGCGCTGCAAACCGATCGCGGGCCAGTGAACCGTTTCTTGCTCGTACAGCCTGACGGCAAAGTCCATTTCTATGATAAACGCCATCTCTTCCGCATGGCTGATGAGCATCATCATTATCAGGCAGGAAATGAGCGGGTCATCGTTGAATGGCGCGGCTGGCGCATTCTGCCGCAGGTGTGTTACGACCTGCGCTTCCCGGTGTTTTCTCGCAATCGTAACGATTATGACCTGGCGTTATATGTCGCGAACTGGCCTGCCCCGCGCTCCCTGCACTGGCAAAGTTTGCTTGTGGCCCGCGCCATTGAAAACCAGGCCTATGTCGCGGGTTGCAACCGCGTGGGCACCGACGGTAACGGCCATCATTACCGTGGTGACAGCAAGATCATTAACCCGCAGGGTGAAATTTTGGCAAATGGCGAAGCCCATCAAGCGATGCGCCTCGATGCCGATTTGTCGTTGATTACGCTACAGGAATATCGCGAGAAGTTCCCCGCCTGGCAGGATGCCGATCCTTTTACACTCTAACTAAGAACCTCTGTACGTCGACCACGACCACGGGGAAATCAAAAACGGCAGGTGATAATGCCCGCCGTTTTGCGGTATCACGAAGTCAATTTGCGCGGTAGGGTAAAGAGTTTCCCGCTGTGTCACGGCAAAGTACAAACCAATTTCCGCCGTCAGCCGATACTGCCCGCAAGCCAAATCCTCGCAGAACGCTTTTAGACGCCCATCCGCATCTGTAGCGCCCTGGGCTAACGCCTCCCAGCGGCCATCAATCAGCTGCTCAAGGCGAATCACCACATCAGCCGCCGGTTTCCCTAACGCGGTATCCAGAACATGCGTACTTAACTGGCTCATTGGGCAAAGACTCCTTCGAGACGTAGTAACGTGATTTGGCGTAATTGCTCCAGCGCTTCAGCTTCTTCCTGCGCGGGGGAATTGTTCAGGCGGCGATGGAGTTCAGCGAGAATATCTTCACCGCTGCGCCCTTTCGCACGAATAAGAAACACGCGCCCAAATCGCTCTTCATAATGAGCATTACCCTGCGCCAGGGCGAGCGTTAACGCGCTGTTTTGGGTGTCTACAGCCGATTGCTCACCTTTAGACAAAGCCGCTTCTTTGCAACTGCCCTGTGCTTTTTCACCAATCCTTGGATGTGCACAAAGTGCCTGTTCCAGTTCAGCACTTCCCCATTCATGAGTGAGCTGTGAAGCATAATGCTGCAATACATCGACGGTCGAATACGGACGAGCGGCAACGACATTTTCAGCCCATGCGGGTATCGCAACGCAAGGGGCAACAAGGCTCAGAGCGTCCTGCACAGGCGCATCGTTAAATTCAGCTAAAACACTTTTCGACGCCAGCGCAACGACAGCCTGCGCATAGGCTTGCACGGCCTGCATCACATCGGCCTCAAGAACCGACTCCGCCGGATGGTGGCTAATGCCACGATCGCAACGCACAAACAGCATGCCTACCGGCCACTGTTCGGCAATGGCAATTGCATCATGCCCCGCGCCACTTGGCAGTGACAAACTCAACCCCTGCACCGCAGTAATGGCGGATGTTAACTGGTGTTGCAAACGGGCGTCACAAGGTGTGGCAGGAATCGAATAATAGGTTTCAGCACTGAAAGCCATGCCACGCTCGGCTGAAATCTCATGCGCCTTGCTTAATAAGTTTTCCAGCAATGCTTCAAGACTTGAATCCACGGGGCTGCGAATATCCAGCGTGAGCTGAATTTCACCAGGAATGACATTCGCGGCACCCGGTAAACAGTGCAAGGTTCCCACGGTCGCCACGATATCCGGGGAATAAGCGCGGGTTGCGCCTTCGACATACACCATCCAGGCGGCAGCGGCGGCGAGTGCATCCTTACGAATGTTCATTGGCACCGTCCCCGCATGCCCCGCCTCACCCACAAAGCGGCATTTCAAACGACGCGCGCCGTTGATGGCCGTCACCACACCCAGAGCAAGATCCTGCTGCTCCAGCACCGGGCCTTGTTCAATGTGCAGCTCAAGATAAGCACTGAAATCTTCCGGGTTGCGCCTGGCCGCATGAATACGCGCAGGGTCAAAGCCCGCATTCGCCAGGGCCTGAGCAACGCTAATTCCCGCAGCATCAACACATGCCAGCCAGTTGTCAGGCCAGGTTCCGGTTAGCCCCCGACTGCCTAATAATGTGATACCAAAGCGAGTGCCTTCTTCGTCACCAAAACCGACGATTTCAATCGCTTGCTCCAGCTGGATATCGTGTTGATGCAACAGGGCGACAACTTCTAGTGCGGTTAATACGCCTAACATGCCATCGTAACGCCCGGCATTGCGCACCGTATCCAGATGTGACCCCAGCAAAATGGCCGGAGCGCCTTCCCTTGCCCCTTCATAGCGCCCACAGATATTGCCCACCGCATCCTGCCAGGTGGTCATGCCAATTTGTTCCATCCAGCGCGCCACCAGATGGTTAGCACGCAGATGCTCATGCGAAAGGTAGACCCGGGTAAGTTGACCTGGCGTTTCGCTGATTTGCGCCAGTTCATCCGCTCGCTGCATCACTCGCTTAGCGGCAATGCTGGCTTCGGCGGCATTCATCACAAGTTTTACCATCAGCTTTTTCCTTGTGAATAAACATCCCACGCCGCCTGCATTGCTGCACCTTGCGTCGTTTTGAAACCCAGGCGGTTCAATACAGCTTCAAGTGCTGTCAGCGTTTGCAGCACGCAATCTTTACGCGCGTTATAGCCCATAGTGCCGATGCGCCAGATTTTGCCTTGTAGCGGGCCAAATGAGGTGCCGATTTCGATATGGAAATCTTCCAGCAGCATTTTGCGCACTTCTTCACCATGGACAACGGACGGGATCACCACGCCGAGAACGTTATTCATTTTGTGTTGCAGGTTGCCGAACGTTTCCAGCCCCATGCCCTGAATGCCGGCCACCAGCGCACGGCCATGCAATTCGTGGCGAGCGATCCCTACATCCAGCCCTTCTTCCAGAATAATGCGTGCGCACTCACGGGCGGCAAACAACATGCTGGTGGCTTCGGTATGGTGGTTAAGGCGCTCTGGCCCCCAATAATCCATCACCATGCCGAGATCGAAATAATTCGAGTAGATCATTTCGTCGTCGCCATCCTGGTGCGCGGAAGTTCGGATCCCCTCCTCCACACATTTACGGCGGCGAATGACTTCTTCCATTTGCGCGCTGAGGGTTATCGGTGAGCTGCCAGACGGGCCGCCGAGGCATTTTTGCAGGCCTGCCGAAACGGCATCCAGCCCCCACGCATCCGTTTCCAGCGAGTTGCCACCAAACGAGGCGGTCGCATCGGTATAAAACAGCACACCGTGGCGGCGGCAAATGTCACCCAACTCAGCCAGTGGTTGTAGCATCGTGGTTGAAGTGTCGCCCTGAACGGTTAGCAGCAAGCGGGGCTTAACGCTTTTGATGGCATCTTCGATCTGGTCAGGGGTAAACACTTCCCCCCACGGGACTTCAATGGTGTGGACTTCCGCACGGCAACGGCGCGCGATTTCACACAATAAATGACCGAAGCGCCCAAACACCGGCACCAGAACTTTGTCACCCGGGCGAATGGCAGATAACAAAATAGCTTCAATGCCGGAACGAGAAGTCCCGTCCACCAGCATCGTCCAGCGGTTTTGTGTACGGAAAAGCTCGCGATACAGCACCATCACTTCATTCATGTAACCGGTCATAACCGGGTCATATTGCCCAATTAACTGGCTCGCCATTGCCCGCAATACCCGTGGATCCGCGTTAATTGGCCCAGGCCCCATCAATAAACGGTGTGGCGGATTAATTTGCGTGAAGTGCTGAATATCGAACATGGCATTTCCTTTTATTCATTCATGAAACAAAAGATTCTTTAATAAACATGCTGCAACTAATGTGCCACTCATTTACCCCAATGGCAAAGCAAGGGATATGAATAATCTTCGGCTTCATTCTTCATTGGCAATCAGATAAAACTGGCGCAGCCCCGATCCCGGCAATGAACCACAATGGTTCCCACGACCTGTGCAGCCGCACCTTTTCAGTGCGCTAGCGCTGTTCCAGCTCATCAAATTCGGCGTACAACTCCGCAATATGATGGATACGCTGGCGACCGGTGCTTAATGCTTCGTGCAGTACCGCGTTAGATAACAGATTGACCAGGCTCATTGCACTGCTGTAGCTGTCGAAGGCAGAAACACTGTCGAGTGGCGCGGCAAAATGCCAGCGGCAATACGGGGTCAGGCCAGAACCCTGCGCTTCGCTCATCACCAGCAGCGGCACCTGGCGCTTATGCAGATTTGCCAGCAAAGGTTTGATGATGCGCGGCCGCCTGCGAAAAGCGATGGCGATAACACAATCGTGCTCGCTAATGTCCACCACCTCTTCAGCCAGCGTCTGGCCGGGCTGTGGCAGTAACCAGACATCGCTACGAATCTGTAACAGCTGTTGGCGCAAGTGCATCGCAACGGGCCATGAGTTTCTTAACCCGATGATAAAGACCCGTTTTGATGTATTAAGCGCCGTGACAACCTCGGCAAATTGTTGCGTATCAAGCAGACTTATCCATTGCGTTAGATTGGCCATTTCCTGCTTGTAATGCCGCGCCAGTAGCGTGTTACCTTGTACCGCATCACGGTTTTCCGTCAGCGGCATTCCGCTCTGGCGTAGCGTGCGCAGCTCTTCACGCATATCTTTATAACGATCATAGCCAAGGCGCTTAAACAGGCGGCTGACCGTGGCTTTTGATACACCCGAAAGGCGGGCAAGTTCTGCACTGTTGTAGCTAATCAGATCATCAAAATGATCGACAATAAACGCAGCAACACGCTGTTCCTGAGGAGAAAGCTGCTCGTATGTCGCTCTTAGGCGTTCATCTAGTTGTTTCATCATGACCTCTGTAACTTTTGTTTCACTCGAGCCTGGCACAGTGAAACTAACCGAGTCAACCTGGAACATCTCTTGCTTAGCTCTCTACCCAGGCTTCCATTCTGAGAGATAAAACGATGATGCAAAGCAATATGGCACCTTCCGGCATGGCGGTCACTCCGCACCATTTAGCCAGTGAAACCGCATTATCCGTGTTGCGCCATGGTGGCGATGCCATCGAGGCGATGGTGGCAGCGGCGGCAACGATCGCCGTGGTTTATCCCCACATGAATGGCATTGGCGGTGATGGTTTCTGGTTGATTGTACCGCCAGAAGGCGAACCAATTGCGATTGATGCCAGTGGAGCTGCGGGCTCGCTCGCCTGTCTGGAGTTCTACGCAGGTGAAAGCGCTATCCCGCATCGTGGACCTAAATCCGCGTTAACGGTGCCAGGAACCCTCAGCGGTTGGGATGAAGCGTTAAAAATCGCAGCACAGCTTGGTGGCGGGCAACTCCCGCTCTCACGTTTACTGGCCGATGCGATTCGCTACGCGGCAGACGGTATTCCGGTCACGCAATCTCAGGCGCTGGCGACTCACAGTAAATATGATGAGCTGGTCAATATTGCCGGGTTTGCCGAGACCTTTTTAGAACGCGGTGAAATTCCCCGAGCGGGTAGCCGCTTCACCCAGCCACGTCTTGCACAAACGCTGACACGCCTGACCGTGGAAGGGCTTGATAGTTTTTATCGTGGGCCGTTAGCCGCGCTAATCGCCGAAGAGTTAGCGGATTTAGGCATGCCGATAAATTTGCAGGATCTCGCGGCACAGCGTGCTAAACGCCGTATTCCTCTGCATCTTAGCCACCAGCAGGGTGATATTTATAATATGACCCCGCCGACGCAGGGCCTGGTTTCGCTGGCGATTCTGGGGATAACCGACCATTTAGATATGGCGCAGGCCAACGAAACTCAAACCGTTCATCGCATCGTTGAGGCCACCAAAAAAGCATTCGCGCTGCGCGATAAATACATCACCGACCCACGCCATATCACCACATCAATTCAAAGCTTGCTGGAGCATGCACCACTCACCGCTCTTGCCGCACAAATTGATGACACCAAAGCGGCCAACTGGGGAACAGGCAAAGGCCCAGGCGACACCGTCTGGATGGGGGTAATTGATAGCACCGGGCTGGCGGTATCGTTTATTCAAAGTATTTACCACGAGTTTGGCAGCGGCGTGGTGCTGCCTAAAAGCGGTGTACTGTGGCAAAACCGTGGGGCTGCGTTCAGCCTCAAGCCAGATAGCCTGTTAAGCCTGGCACCCGGTAAACAACCGTTCCATACCCTGAACCCGGCAGCCGCACGGCTTGCCGATGGCAGAACCATGGTTTACGGCTCAATGGGTGGCGACGGGCAACCGCAAACGCAGGCGGCGATTTTTACGCGCCATGTGATTCAGGGCATACCGTTACAAGAAGCGGTGACCGCCCCGCGCTGGTTACTGGGCAGAACATGGGGGCAAGCCTCTGACAGCCTGAAATTAGAAGGCCGATTCAGCCCAGAAACTTTCGCCGCACTGCGTGAGCTGGGACATGAAGTCGAAGCGCTACCAGATTTCAGCGAGGCCGTGGGTCACGCAGGTGCCATTGTGCGCCACACCAACGGCATGCTTGAAGGCGCATACGACCCACGCAGCAATGGCAGCGCCGCAGGATTCTAAGGAGAAAGATATGACATCACAAACCATCGCCTGGCCCGCATACATTCAGATAATGGAGCAATTGCTTAACGTCCCGCTGGATGAAACTCGCCGTAAAGAACTGGAAGTACAACTGACGCGCATGGCCGGGCTGGCTGAACCGCTGATGGATTTCCCGTTACCACAACGCCTGGAAGTCGCCGGGGTTTACAAACTATGAATCCACTTTCTATTCGCGACATTAAGCAAGGGTTAGCCGGTGGCGAATTTTCAGCTCAGGAACTGGCGCACCTGACGCTGGCTAAAATAGCGCAATCTAATCCTGAAATTAATGCTTTTACCGAAGTCACCTCACAGCGTTTGTTGCAGGAAGCCGCAGCCATTGACCAAAAGCGCTCACGTGGGGAAACGCTACCGCCATTAGCAGGCGTGCCCTATGCCGCAAAAAATCTCTTTGATATTAAAGAGGTCACAACGCTTGCGGGTGCCGAGCTTTTTAGTACCCAGCCCGCGGCGCACGATGACGCCTTCGCCATCAAACAACTCAGTGCCGCCGGTGCGATGCTTTCCGGTGCACTGAATATGGATGCCTACGCATACGGGTTTACCACCGAAAACAGTCACTACGGGGCAACCCGAAACCCCCATGACCTGACGCGAATTGCAGGCGGTTCATCCGGTGGTTCAGCCGCAGCCGTCGCCGCTGGAATGGTCAACTTTAGCCTCGGCACTGATACCAATGGTTCGATTCGGGTTCCGGCTTCGCTATGTGGAGTCTTTGGCCTGAAACCTACTTTTGGCCGCCTTTCGCGTAGTGGCAGCCAGCCTTTTGTTGCCAGTCTCGATCATATCGGCCCTCTTGCACGCAGCGTGGATGATCTGGCGCGGGTTTATGATGCGCTCCAGGGAGTTGATCCTGCCGATCATTTCCAGGCAGCCCGCAACATTGAACCGGTCGCCGATAAGCTCGGGCAGACGGTGAATTTACGCTGTGCGGTGTTGGGGGGATTTTTTGATAGCTGGTGTGATGATGACGCGAAAACGGCGGTCGCAACCGTCGCCCATCGGCTTGAAGCACTGGAATGTATTACCTTGCCAGAAGCGGAACTCGCCCGTTCGGCGGCATTTTTGCTTTCTGCTGCGGAAGGGGGAAACCATTATTTACCTGCTTTGCGCGAACATGCTGAACGCTTCGAACTCAATTCCCGCGAGCGCCTTTTAGCAGGCGCAATGACGCCATCAGCCTGGTACACTCAGGCACAGCGCTTCCGGACATGGTTCCGCGATAATACCCTGCCGCTCTTCGAAAAGTATGATCTGCTTATCGCCCCGGCAACACCGCGTTGTGCCACACTGATTGGCCAGCAAACCATGCGTATCAACGGCGCTGATCTTCCTGTCAAAGCCAGTATGGGCATGCTGACGCAGCCTATTTCTTTCCTCGGTGTACCGGTAGTTACGGCGCCGTTAATGACTGCAAGCGGGCATCCCATTGGCGTGCAGCTGATTGCGCCGCCATGGCGGGAAGATATCTGCTTGCAAGCCGCCCATCTACTTGAAATACAGGGTATGCTGGTAGGGAAAACTCACCAGGTAAGGTAAATACTATGATGCGTGACAATATCGATCGCCCGGCAATCGTCAATGAGGTGAGTGCCGCATTTTACCGCTACGAACAGGCGTTGATCAGCAACGATGTTGCGGTCTTAGATGAATTGTTTTGGGCCGATCCCCGCACCGTTCGCTTTGGTGCGAGTGAAAACCTCTACGGTATTGATGAGATAAGAGCGTTCAGAAATGCCCGTTCGTCACAAGGGTTAGACCGGCTTTTGCAAAACACGACTATCACCACTTACGGCGATGACATGGCCGTTGCCAGCACTGAATTCACCCGTGAAGGAAGCGACAAAATTGGCCGTCAGATGCAAACTTGGGTCAAATTTCCGTATGGCTGGCGCATTGTCGCAGCACATGTCAGCGTGATGAGCTAAAGACTCTGGGCGGGAAACGAAACGTCACCCGCCGCCATATCATCTATTCACTATCTATTCACTAAACGGATGCGTCTTCGCCCAGTGCTCGGCAATTTCCTGACGACGGCAAATCCACACATCATCATGCTGCTGCACGTAATCGAGAAAACGCTGCAACGCTCTGAAACGACCCGGCCGCCCAAGTAAACGGCAGTGCATACCGATAGACATCATTTTCGGCGCCGTTTCCCCCTCTTCGTACAACACATCAAAACTGTCTTTCAGATAGGTGTAAAACTGCTCGGCGGTATTGAAACCTTGCGCAGTCGCAAAGCGCATATCGTTAGCATCCAGCGTGTAAGGCACCACCAGATGCGGTTTTATCGAGCCATCGCTACAGGTGACTTTGCTCCAGAATGGCAAGTCATCGCCGTAATAATCGCTGTCATAAAGGAAGCTGCCATTTTCTGCCACCAGCCTGCGCGTGTTCGGACTATCGCGGCCGGTGTACCAACCGAGCGGTTTGCTGCCGAACAAATCTTCAAGGATTTCGATGGCTTGGTGCATATGCTGGCGCTCAGTTGCCTCATCCAGATTTTGATAGTGGATCCAGCGCCAGCCGTGGCTTACCACGTCGTAATCTGCCGCTTTTATCGCGTCAACAATTTCAGGGTTACGCGCCAGTGCCATTGCTACGCCAAATACCGTCATGGTCAGGCCGCGTTTTTGGAACTCATTATGGATGCGCCAGAACCCGGCACGAGAACCGTATTCATAGAGCGAATCCATCGACATATGGCGATCGGGGAAACTTGCAGCACCGATAATATCGGAAAGGAATTGTTCCGAGCCACTGTCACCGTGCAGAACGTGGTTTTCACCGCCCTCTTCAAAATTGAGAACGAACTGCACAGCAACGCGGGCATTATTCGGCCACTGCGCATGGGGTGGCTTACCCGCATAACCTTTCATGTCACGCGGGTAATTTTCAGTGAAGTGATAGTTTTTAGTTTTCGGTACTTCATTCATGGTTCGGTTCCTTATGAGCCGAGCCAGAACATCAACTCAGCATGTCAAAACAGCCGGATAACGGCTTTTTATTCGGATACGCAAGGTCGCCGTGTTTACTGGTTCCAAGCCCAAGCGCGATGAGGGACTCCACCATTTTCACCGCAGCAGTGACGCCATCAATCACGGGAATGCCGAGTTCAGCGGTCAGTTCCTGGGCAAGATTTGCCATCCCGCCACAACCGAGCACAATCGCTCCGCTGTTATCTTCTTTCATGGCTTGTATACAACGCTCGCGTACCTTCATCTGAGCAAGACCCGTGCCATCTTCCAGGGCCAGCACCGGTAAATCGATCGCATGCAGTGCGGCGCAGTGGTGCTCGAACCCATACTGGCGTAATAAATGACGCGCGATGATTACGGTGCGCGGTAACGTGGTGACGATAGAAAAGCGTGTCGCCACCAGAGTCGCGACGTGCATAGCGGCCTCTGCAATGCCAACCACCGGGCCGCTGGCGAGTTCACGCGCGGCCAGTAAACCGGGATCACCAAAACACGCGATGACATGGCCACTCACGCCCTGCTCTTTACCCAGTTTGATTTGCTCAAGCACACCGATAGCCGCGACCGCTTCATCAAAATGCCCTTCTATAGATTCCACACCCTGTGTTGGGCAGACCGCGATGATTTCGCTGGAAGGTGCAGCGACACTGCGTGCCGCTTGCGCGATGGTGTGCGTCATCGCCACGTTAGTATTTGGGTTGATCACCTGAATCAAATGTTTCGTCATGCTCATTCCTTTTGGTTTACTCCCCGATGGTCAGCACCATTTCCGGGCATAAAAATGTTTTTCTGCACTATCAGTGCACAACTCATACACGATGCAATAGCGCATAGAGCCTCAATATACGCCGATAGCGCTCTTAAATGCCTCTGCATTCTGCCTGCTTGCTGAAAAATAAAACCTGGCCCGGTTCATGCAACAAAGGTTTCATACAATCCGTCAGCATCTGTTTTTATTAGGGAGCAGATATCATGCCAAGCACTGAACACAACACGACTACGATGACAGATAGTGCCAACTCAGGGTACAGCCCACGCCTGTGTAATGAGGATCTGGCACCCACGCGTAACCAGACATGGTCCTGGTACAATATTTTTTCATTCTGGATGTCCGATGTGCACAGCATGGGCGGCTATGTGGTCGCTGCCAGCTTCTTCACACTGGGGTTGGCAAGCTGGCAGGTTTTACTTTGCTTGCTGGTAGGGATTTGTATTGTGCAACTGTGTGCGAACCTGGTCGCGAAACCGAGCCAGATGGCAGGCGTACCTTATGCGGTGATTTGCCGCCAGGCATTTGGTGTATTTGGTGCCAATATTCCGGCCGTGATTCGTGGGTTAATCGCCTTCGCCTGGTACGGTATCCAGACTTATCTGGCGGCAAATGCTTTGATGCTGGTTATGTTGAAATTCTGGCCGTCGCTTGCACCAATGACCACCGGGCATTTCCTCGGGCTATCGCATCTCGGTTGGGTTTGCTTTGGCATTATGTGGGTGCTCCAGGCGATGGTGTTCTGGCACGGCATGAATGCTATCAAACGATTTATTGATATCGCAGGGCCGGCGGTGTACATCGTGATGATGGCGTTGGCGGGCTGGATTTTGTATCAAACCGGTTTTGATGGAATTTCGTTTACGCTGGCCAGCAAACAACTCTCTTCTGGTGAGCAGGCCTGGCAGATGCTGACCGCAACCGCGCTGGTGGTTTCATACTTCTCCGGTCCATTGCTGAACTTCGGTGACTTCTCACGCTACGGCAAAAGTATGCAAGAGATCCGTCGTGGTAACCGCTGGGGTCTGCCGTTTAACTTCCTGCTGTTCTCCATCGTGACCGTGGTGATTGTCTCCGGCACACAATCACTGTTTGGCCGCATGATCACCGACCCTATCGAAACGGTCAGCCATGTGGGCAACAGCCTCGCGATGGCAATCGGTTTACTGACCATGATTACCGCCACTATCGGTATTAATATCGTGGCGAACTTCGTATCACCTGCTTTCGACTTCTCAAACTGCTCACCGCAAAAAATCAGCTTCCGTACCGGGGGGATGATTGCAGCCGTGGGTTCTGTTCTGCTGACACCGTGGAACCTGTTCCAGTCACCCGAGCTTATCCACTACACGCTGGATGTGCTGGGGGCGTTCATTGGGCCGCTGTTCGGTATCCTGCTGACTGATTTCTACATCATTAAACGCAGCAAAATTTATGTCGATGACCTGTTCGATGACACGCCAAAAGGCCGTTACTGGTACAAAAGTGGTTTTAACCCAAAAGCGATTCTCGCGCTGCTGCCTTCGGTTGCGGTTGGTTTAATCATCAGCTTTATCCCCTCGTTACACGAAGTGGCGAACTTTAGCTGGTTTATCGGCGCATTCATGAGTGCAGGCTGTTACCGCTGGCTGGCACGGGCAGACAAAGTGAGTGACGCTGTGGGATACAATGGGCAAGTGGTTGTTTCGAAGGAATAAAACGACGAAAGCCTGAATCATTTCTGATTCAGGCTTTCTGATTGTGGCGGAACGGACGGGACTCGAACCCGCGACCCCCTGCGTGACAGGCAGGTATTCTAACCGACTGAACTACCGCTCCGCGTTTGTTCCCCGTCGGGAACGAGGCAGATAATACGTATAGGGCTCATAAGCGTCAACGGTTTTTGTTATAAATTTAACTGTTTGCCGTTAATTTCACCCAAGCGGTGTTTTTTAATACATTACTGCTGTTTTTATATACGCCAAAGGCAACTGCCGCCCTTCTTTTCCACCAGGTCGAGTCGCGATTCATGCGCTTCCCGTTCTGCATCACTGGCACGAATGACACGTATACCGGAGCTACGGCGCACAACTCGCTGAATCCCATTGTCTCCGTTACGCTGCTGGACATCACCTTCCATCGCAAACTTCAGAGAAGTTTGCCCGCCCGTCATCATTAAATAGACGTCGGCAAGAATTTGGGCATCGAGCAATGCGCCGTGCAACGTTCGTTTGCTGTTATCTATTTCATAGCGAGAGCAAAGCGCATCAAGGCTGTTACGCTTGCCCGGGAACATTTTACGCGCGAGTGCGAGGCTGTCGGTAACTTTGCAGAAGGTATTGGTTTTGGGGATATCGCGTTTAAGTTTGCTGAACTCATAGTCCATAAACCCGATATCAAACGACGCGTTGTGGATGACAAGTTCTGCGCCGCGAATGTAATCCATAAACGAATCAGCAACCTGGTCGAAGGTTGGTTTATCTGCCAGAAACTCATCAGCAATTCCATGCACGCCAAACGCTTCCGGGTCCACCAGCCGGTCAGGCTTTAAATAAACATGGAAGTTATTACCCGTCAGGCGGCGGTTGATGACTTCAACCGCACCGATTTCGATAATACGGTGCCCTTCATAGTGCGCACCGATTTGGTTCATACCGGTGGTTTCTGTATCGAGGACGATCTGTCGTGTAATTGCTGTGCTCATAGCGCTCGTTTATGTCAGACTTGGTTTTTTAATCACAGGAAGTCTACCAGAGATGCGCAAACAGGTAGAAATTTTCACCGATGGCTCTTGCCTTGGTAACCCGGGGCCGGGTGGATACGGTGCTATTTTACGCTATAAACAGCACGAAAAAATTTTTAGTGTTGGCTTTCGTTTAACCACAAATAATCGCATGGAAATGATGGCGGCAATCGTTGCACTTGAGGCGTTGGTCGAGCCTTGCGACGTGGTACTTAGCACCGACAGCCAGTATGTTCGCCAGGGTATTACCCAATGGATCCATAACTGGAAAAAGCGTGGCTGGAAAACTGCCGATAAAAAACCCGTCAAGAATGTCGATTTATGGAAGCGACTGGATGCCGCATTGAGCGAGCACAAAATCAGTTGGGAGTGGGTGAAAGGCCATGCCGGTCACCCTGAGAACGAACGCTGTGACGAACTTGCGCGTATTGCCGCTTCTAATCCAACTCTTGAGGACGTTGGGTATCAGCCAGATGTGACGAAACCTTAGGCGTTTCCCGAAACTGCCTTGTCGCACCAACCGCGGATCGAATCTGCGTTTGCGCTTTTCGGCTTTTCATTGGGTTGAGCGTAAGGGGCAATGTCCGCTTACGCGCCACAATGACATGCATACATCCCAACGCAGGAAGATGGGTACTGAGCATTTTCCCACCTTGCTTGCTCCAGGGTAAAACCTGGAAACTGCGTTGGTGCATCACTTCAAAATTCAGCAATGCCAGCCAATCGAACATCCTCATCGGCGTAAACATTCGGCAACGATATGGCGCACGTTTGCGGATAAATGGTACGACTTTGCCTAAACCTAATAAACTCATCGGGTTGAAACTGCTGATAATTAGCCAGCCATCGTCAATGAGTACCCGATCAACTTCACGCAATAACCCATGCGGATCCTGGCACCAAGGTAAAGTATGAGCCAACATACATGCATCAACTGACTTCCCAGCAAAGGGTAAATGAAGCGGATCTGCATTAACCTGCAGGCCATCACCTTGTATCGCAACATTAACCTGGTGTGAAATAGCACAAGCTTCAGTATTAATTTCAGTGCTTAAGTTCCCTATCTTCAGCAGATGGAAACCAAACATTTTGGCGAGCCATGGCTGGAGTTGGCTTTCCAGAGCCTCACGGTAGTACTCGCCCCAGGGCAGTTCTCCCCAATGATGAGGCGAAATGAAATTTTCAGGTATCCTTGCCGGTTTCATCACTACCTACTTAGCGCAATTCAGAGAGGTGAATTATGAATCTTAACAGTATTTCCGCATTCCAGGATAACTACATCTGGGTTCTGAATAATGACCAAGGTAAATGCATCATCGTCGACCCAGGTGAAGCGCAGCCCGTACTAAAAGCGCTGGAAGAGAACCAATGGCAGCCTGAGGCCATTTTACTGACTCACCATCACAACGACCATGTTGGCGGCGTAAAAGAACTTCTCAAAAAGTATCCAGGCCTTGTGGTATACGGTCCCGAGGAGACACAAGATAAGGGAACGAACCGGGTAGTTAAAGACGGCGATCTGGTCAATATTTTGGAGTATGAATTTACTGTAATTGCCACACCGGGTCACACTTTAGGACATATCTGTTTCTACAGCCCCCCTTATCTTTTTTGCGGAGATACGATGTTTTCCGGTGGCTGCGGCAGGCTTTTTGAAGGCACTTCAAATGATATGTTTGATTCTTTTCAAATACTTAACATGCTACCCAATGATACGTTAATTTGTTGTGCACATGAGTACACTCTTTCAAACATGAAGTTTTCCTTATCTATCCTTCCGGACGATAAAGAAATAAACCGATACTGTCGAAAAGTTAATGAGTTACGTGCAAAAAACCAATCAACATTGCCGAGTTCTTTGGCAAATGAGCGCAAAATAAATTTATTCCTTAGAACGGATGATGTTGATTTAATAGATAAAATTAACAAAGAAACAAACTTGCAACAACCACGGCAAATTTTCGCCTGGTTACGGACAAAGAAGGATAGTTTCTAAATTTTTGGTTGTGTTGTTTTAAAGTGAAAGGTATTCTTGCTCGTCTTTTAAGCAACCATTTGACACACACATGAAGGCAAAAGCGATATTACTCGCCTCTGTCCTGCTTGTGGGGTGCCAGGCGTCAAGACATGACGGCAACATCCAACAGCACGCACAGAGTCTGTCTGCAGCTGGTCAAGGTGAAGCAGGAAAGTACACAGGTACGCGATGGATGGACGATGGGACATACCTCGCACAGAACCAAAACTTGTGGAACTTCATTGGCGACGAGCTAAAGATGGGGATACCGGAGAATACCCGGATCCGCGAACAGAAACAGAAGTACCTGAAGAATAAGAGCTATCTCCACGATGTAACATTACGGGCAGAGCCGTATATGTACTGGATTGCCGGGCAAGTTAAGAAACGCAACATGCCGATGGAACTAGTACTGCTACCCATAGTGGAGAGCGCTTTTGACCCCCACGCTACCTCTTCTGCGAATGCCGCTGGCATCTGGCAGATTGTACCGAGTACGGGTCGAAATTATGGTTTAAAACAGACCAAAGCATACGATGCACGTCGTGATGTAGTGGCTTCCACCACTGCCGCACTCGATATGATGCAGCGTCTGAACAAGATGTTTGACGGCGACTGGTTATTAACCGTGGCGGCGTACAACAGCGGCGAAGGTCGTGTACTGAAGGCAATGAAAGCGAATAAAGCTCGTGGCTTACCTACGGATTTTTGGTCGCTTTCACTGCCACGGGAAACCAAGATTTACGTACCAAAAATGCTGGCTTTGAGCGATATACTCAAGAACAGCCAAAAGTACGGTGTACGCTTGCCGACAACTGACGAAAGCCGTGCATTAGCGCGTGTAGAAGTTAGTGATCCGGTTGAGCTGACGCAAGTCGCCGAAATGGCGGGGATATCATTAAGTACGCTGAAAACGTTTAACGCGGGAGTGAAAACTTCAACGGTTGGCAAAAATCAGCAATATGTAATGGTACCTAAAAAACATGCGGCTAAGCTGAAAGCCTCTTTGGCTTCCGGTGAAATTGCAGCAGTGCAGCCAACGCTTGTCGCGGATAACCGTAGCAGCGCAGGTGGCAGTAAATCTTATCGTGTTCGCTCGGGTGATACCCTGTCGAGCATCGCTTCACGCTTAGGCGTTAGCTCTAAAGATTTGCAAAGCTGGAATGACATTCGCGGCGCACACATAAAAGTGGGTCAGACACTTAACGTCAAGAATGGCGATAAACGTTTGGCTAAAAACGATAGCATCACATACAAGGTGCGCAAAGGTGACTCTTTGTCGAGTATCGCGAAACGTCACGGTGTAAACATCAAAGATGTTCTGCGCTGGAACGACGATACAGACAACCTGAAACCAGGCGATCAGCTGACGTTATTTGTCAGCAACAACTCTACACCTGATGCATGATGGTTAATCGAAGAAAAAGGCACCTTTTAGGTGCCTTTTTTATGTCTGATGCCAGCACTGAACTACACTCGCTTTGCTTCCAGCATAATAATGTCACTGGTGAATGAACCATCGGCCTGCAATTCAAAGTAATGCTGCACTTCATCCGATGCGCTCTTTTGATAGATGCGAATAGCTTCAGCCAGCGCGGCTGGTGTTCTCATTCGGGCAATCCAGGTCGAGAACTCCAGATTCAACCGATCACATAACAGATTTTGCGAGATCAAACCTGCATCATTGAACAGGCTCAACCACTCACCGCTTGAATAATTGCGAACGTGCGAGGTATCACGCAGGGCTTCGACGGTTTGCAGCCAAATGTCCAGGACAGGATGCCCTGGGGACATCACATCCATAAAGATAACCACACCACCCGGTTTCAATACGCGTTTGACTTCACGCAGCGCCTTGCCAACGTCATGCCAGTGGTGCGCTGAATAGCGGCTAATCACAATATCAAATGAGCAGTCATCAAAGGGTAATGCCTCAGCATAACCACACTGAGTCGTGACATTGTTAATCCCGCGCGTTTGAGCCGCATCATTCACCACGGCCAGCATCTGTTCAGAGAGATCATAAGCCACAACCTCCTTCACTTGCGCAGAAGCAACAAAGCTTGCATGCCCTGCCCCGCATCCCATATCAAGCAGGCGGGCATGAGGGAATGCTGCCAGACGCTTGCTCAGGCGCTCTAAATCACGCCCTGCTGCATGCACAGCACTGGTCAGATAAGCGCTGGCTTGTGAGCCAAATTGTTGATCGACTTTGTCATGGTGAGATTGTGTTGTCATTGTATTGTCCTTGCAGATGATGATAAGTAAGGGCAGCACGTAGTCTGCCCAGTGGCAGACCTGACTAACCTTACAGCTCAGGTTTGCCGGGACGGAATTCGACTAGTAGGGGGTTATGATCGGACGCACGAGTCACTAAAACAGAGGCTTCTGTAACGTTTAAACCGCGGTAAAACACGAAATCGAGTGGGCGACCAAAAGCACGACGCCGATGATCATCGGTAAAACGGACTTCGCGCAGAGTCATCTCGCGAGCGAAGCGGTAAAGCGCGTTCATTCGTGAGCGGCTCCAGGCATTAAAATCCCCGGCCATGATAACTGGCCCGTTATGGTGACCAATTTGATCGCCTATCGGCCCAAGCTGCTTGCTGTAGACATCCACTCCCAGGCTGAAATTCACCGCATGAATATTAACGACCATTAACAGGCGGCCATCAGGCAGCGGGTAAACAGTCACTAATGCAGATTTCGACAGGCGTAAAATCGGCTCCCGCTCGCGTAATGGGCAGCAATATACGGGATGTGCAGCAGATAAGGTCATCACACCTGAGGGGTGCTGAGGCAGGACAAATGCAGGTACCTGATCAGCTGCCAGATAGTTACTGGTGGCAAACCTGACTAATTCTGGCGTGGTTTGCGCTTCCTGCAATAAGACCAAGTGGGCATCTTTACCAAAGTTTTGCAGCACTGAAAGCCATTCGGCCCGCTGTTGCTTGAAGATGTTCCAGACCAATACTTTTAAGGAGTTCTCACTCGGTAAGGGCTCTCCTGGCGGCAATGCCTGACCGATAGTTGCAAAGGATCCAGGAGGCAGAATGCGTTCTGCTGGCTGACCGGCAACATATCTCATGGCATAAGTATTTTTGCGCACTTTTTTACTAATGACCTCTGTAACCAAAGAAGCCTCCAAATCGAAGGCTGTCTTTCAGTTATAGGGACTTTAGTGCAGAGTTTCAACGACCAATTCAAACCATCGGTGAACAAGACCGTAAGTAATTGCTAACAGCCTTGCTGAACCGGGTTAGCCGATGACGACTTCACGGCGCGTATCAAGGCGTCCGCTTAAGCTAATCAGAAGCAGTGCGCCTGCCACAATAACGGCACCAATCCACGGAGTTTGTTCCAGGCCAAAGCTTTGTACCGTTTGACCACCAATGACCGAACCTAATGCGATTCCGACGTTAAATGCAGCGATATTCAGACCTGAGGCAACATCTACAGCATTTGGTGTGTATTCCTCAGCTTTCTGCACAACATAGACCTGTAAGCCCGGTACGTTGCCAAATGCGAAGATGCCCATAATTAATACTGTCACCAGGGCACCAATATGCGAACTCGCGGTGAACTGGAAGACCAGCAATAATGCGGCAAGTGCTGCAAAAATGAATTTTAACGCGGGTACTGCCCCATGACGGTCGGCAAGTTTCCCGCCCCAGATATTACCGATAGCCACAGAGACACCGTAGCCCAGCAAAATCCAGCTCACTGCCGCCGGTGAATAACCCGCAAGGTTTTGCATCATCGGAGCCAGGAAGGTAAATGCGGTAAACACACCGCCGTAGCCCAACGCTGTTATCGCATAAATGATCAATAAGCGTGGGTGAGTCATCACTTTAAGTTGATCTTTTAAACTGGCGACAGCACGGGTTGGAATATTCTTTGGTATCAGAATCGTGCTGCTTATTAAGGCAATAACACCGATAGCTGAAACGGCCAGGAACGTTTCACGCCATCCGAAATGCTGGCCAATGAACGTTCCTAGCGGAACTCCCGTCACCAGCGCCACAGTCAAACCACCAAACATAATGGCGATTGCAGAGGCCGCTTTCTCTTTTGGTACAAGGCTGGTTGCAATAGTCGAACCAATCGAGAAGAAAACACCGTGCGCAAGGCCGGTTAACAGCCGAGCCACAACCAGCGTTTCGTAGTTTGGCGAAAGCCACGCTAACAAATTCCCCGCGGTGAATAGCGCCATCAAGCCAATCA
The DNA here is from genome assembly GCF_001654925.1 of Buttiauxella brennerae ATCC 51605. Classification (GTDB taxonomy): domain Bacteria; phylum Pseudomonadota; class Gammaproteobacteria; order Enterobacterales; family Enterobacteriaceae; genus Buttiauxella; species Buttiauxella brennerae. The sequence continues at coordinate 2,199 of NZ_LXER01000006.1, read as the reverse complement.
GCAACTGTTTACGAGGAAGTTTCCCTGTCAGAGCAGTCAACACAGGGGCGCCAACAGCCACGCCCAATGCATAAATTGAAACCAGCAGCCCAGCAGAAGGCAGTGAAATTGAAAGTTGATCAGCAATTGTTGGCACTAATCCAACAATGACAAACTCTGTAGTACCGATTGCGAATGCACTGATAGTCAGTGCCCATAGCGCCAGTGGCATGATTTACTCCGTAGCAGGTGTCTTTTGATGACACGGAGTATGGCAAGATGGTTAAATAACAAAAATATGCAAAATCTCAATACAATTTTGCTTCAGGAGCAATAATGAAAGCCACATCTGAAGAACTGGCAATTTTTGTCGCCGTTGTGGAAAGCGGAAGTTTTAGCCGTGCAGCAGATCAACTCGAGTTAGCGAATTCAGCAGTGAGCCGCTCGGTAAAGAAATTAGAGATGAAATTAGGTGTAACCCTGCTTAATCGTACAACACGGCAGCTGAGCCTGACGGAGGAAGGTGAACGTTATTTTCGCCGTGTGCAGCAGATTTTACAGGAGATGGCAGCTGCAGAAAATGAACTGATGGAAACGCGGCAGAGCCCGCGCGGTTTGCTGCGCATAGATGCTGCAACGCCCGTTATGCTTCATCTCTTAATGCCGCTGATTAAACCATTCCGTGAACGCTATCCAGAGGTGACGCTTTCACTCATCTCCTCAGAAACATTTATCAACCTGATTGAACGCAAAGTCGATGTGGCAATCCGCGTAGGTACTCTGACTGATTCAACACTCCGGGCCAGACCACTTTTTACCAGTCGCCGTAAGATCATCGCATCCCCTGAATATTTAGCGCTGCACGGTACACCGCAAAATGCTGAGGATCTTCAGGATCATATTTGTCTTGGTTTCTCTGAAACGGAGAGCCTGAATAAGTGGCCAGTTGCACAGGCCGACGGGCTGCGTTATGACATCATACCGGGAATAACATCGAACAGTGGAGAAACACTCAAGCAGCTTTGCCTCACCGGGAATGGCATCGCCTGTCTTTCTGACTATATGATTAATAAAGAAATTGCTGAAGGGACATTCGTCGAGTTGCTGGCAGACAAATTGTTGCCTGTAGAAATGCCATTTAGTGCAGTGTATTACAGCGATCGCGCCGTTAGCAGCCGCATTCGGGCGTTTATCGATTTTCTAAGTGAGCATGTTCAACAGCCCCCGCAGGGGCTGTGATGGAAAATTAATCCCAGTCTGGAGCCAAACCTTCAGGACTGACCAAACGATCATTGCAATCCAGAGCAGCAATAGCAGCCATATCTTCTTTATCAAGGGTGAGAGTCTGTGCGTGTAGGTTACTTTGCAGATTCTCACGTTTTGTAGAAGATGGAATAACCGCATAACCCAACTTGATGGCCCAGGCTAAAATGACCTGAGCCGGGGTTGCATTGTGTTTCTGGGCAATTCCACCAATAACCTCATCTTTCAGTGCCTTACCATAGGCAAGCGTCATATAAGAGGTCACGTGGATATCATGTTCACGGGCCCAATTAACCACTTTGCCGTTCTGCAGATAAGGTGAAAGCTCAATCTGGTTGGTCGCAATATGCTCGACACCGATAGCATCAACGGCCTGCTGCATAAGATCGATAGTGAAGTTAGAGACACCAATTTGGCGCGTCAGCCCTTCTTTTTTTGCTTCCAGTAAAGCCTGCATAAATTCAGCTACCGGCACCGCATCATTGGGTGATGGCCAGTGAATTAAGGTCAAATCAACATAATCTGTGCGTAATTTGCTCAAGCTTTCTTTCAGACTTGGGATTAATTTATCTTTGCTGAGGTTCTCAATCCAGATTTTTGTGGTGATAAACAGCTCATTACGAGCAACTCCGCTTTCTTCAATCGCCTGCCCTACAGCGGCTTCATTGTCATAAATCTGTGCGGTATCGACGGCCCGGTAGCCTAATTCAAGAGCTGTTTTTACAGATGCGATAACGATGTCGTCTTTTAAACGAAATGTGCCTAAACCAAATGCAGGAATTGTCATTTTTTATCTCACTAGAGGGTGTGTGCTTGTAATACGAGGATTATGAAGGGAATTATTTTGCTGAAAAAGGCAGGTAAATGCAGAAGATATTTGCGAAATACGCAACAATAGAGAAATATTTGGTAAATTTCAGACAGAAAAAAGCCCTGAGTCTAAAAGACTCAGGGCTT
>NZ_LXER01000005.1 GCF_001654925.1 Buttiauxella brennerae ATCC 51605 | reverse complement strand
GCGTTTATTTTCGCTTTTCATCTGGCTGACGGGCCGGTTTGTAAGCCGTTGTGCCGTGTCAGTGGAGGCGCAGTATAGGGATTTTCTGGAAGCTGACAACCCCTATTTTTAAAATAATTACCAACCGCGTTCTTTTTAATCGTTCCGCTTATTTTTGGCGCGATTTTATCGCTTTTGGCAGGTCTGCGAGGCTATTAATGACAAAATCAGCCGCTGCTTCACTTTGTTCAGTGACTGGCTTGCCGGTACGAACCAACACTTTTGCCCCTACATGTGCCGCTGCAGCTGCCTGCATGTCTTCCAATTTGTCGCCAACCATATATGAAGAAGCCATATCTATATGAAGGAACTCTTGAGCGGAGAGCAACATGCCCGGGTGTGGTTTACGGCAATCACAGGTTTGGCGAAACTCTTCTACTATTGCCTCTGGGTGATGCGGGCAATAATAGATGCCATCAAGATCAACACCACGGTCTGCTAACGACCAGTCCATCCATTCAGTGAGATTTTCAAAATCATCTTCAGTAAACATGCCACGAGCAATGCCTGACTGGTTGGTGACGAGAACTAATGCATAGCCCATTGCCTTTAACTCACGCATTGCATCAATTACACCCTCAATGAACTCGAACTGGTCCACTTCATGAACGTAGCCATGATCCACATTAATGGTGCCATCACGATCGAGAAAAATAGCGGGAACAGACTGTGCCACTTGGAAACTCCTGAAACTGGGATTATTAGCTGTAGTATCGCATGATTTCTTATCCTCGCGGGAACAGACAATCATTCGCAGATTGATTTAGACGTCTGGATGCCTTAACATCCATATTGATGACGGTCATCGCCCGTTATCGGCAGCAGAAAATGCCACGGCTTACACTCATACGATAATAAATAACCTAATGATTAAACTTTCGAATATCACCAAAGTGTTCCAGCAAGGAAGCCGCAGCATACAGGCGCTGAATAATGTCAGCCTGCATGTTCCTGCTGGGCAAATTTATGGCGTGATCGGCGCATCAGGTGCAGGGAAAAGCACACTCATCCGCTGTGTAAACCTGCTCGAACGTCCAACTCAAGGTTCAGTACTGGTCGATGGCCAGGAGCTGACAACGCTTTCTGAAGGGCAACTGACTAAAGCTCGCCGCCAGATTGGCATGATTTTCCAGCACTTTAATTTGCTCTCTTCCCGTACTGTTTATGGCAACGTTGCATTGCCTTTAGAGCTGGACAATACGCCACGTGAAGAAATTAAGCGCCGCGTGTCTGAATTACTCGATTTAGTCGGCCTGAGCGAAAAGCACGATGCATACCCAGCTAACCTGTCCGGTGGGCAAAAGCAGCGTGTCGCGATTGCTCGCGCTCTGGCAAGTAATCCAAAAGTCCTGCTGTGCGATGAAGCCACCAGCGCACTCGATCCCGCAACGACACGCTCGATTCTGGAACTTCTGAAAGATATCAACCGCCGTCTTGGCCTGACTATTCTTTTAATTACTCATGAAATGGATGTTGTTAAACGCATCTGTGATTGCGTTGCGGTCATTAGCGACGGTGAGTTAATAGAACAAGACACCGTAAGCGAAGTGTTCTCTCATCCAAAGACACCGCTGGCACAACAGTTCATTCAATCCACTTTGCATCTGGATATTCCGGAAGATTACGCACAGCGTTTGAGCGCCGATAAAAGCGAAACAACGGTTCCTTTACTGCGCCTGGAATTTACCGGCCAGTCTGTTGATGCTCCGCTGCTTTCCGAAACCGCCCGCCGCTTTAATGTGAACAGCAATATCATAAGCGCGCAGATGGATTACGCTGGAGGCGTGAAGTTCGGCATTATGCTGTGTGAGTTGCACGGAGAACATCAAGATATGGACGCTGCTATCGCATACCTGCAGCAGCAACATGTAAAAGTAGAGGTGCTGGGTTATGTCTGAGCCAATGATGTGGTTACTGTTAAAAGGCGTTTATGAAACGCTGGCAATGACGTTTGTGTCTGGATTCTTTGGCTTCGTTCTTGGGTTGCCTGTTGGTGTGCTCCTCTATATTACACGTCCGGGGCAAATCAGCGCGAACGCGAAGGTTTATAACAGCCTTTCAGCGTTAGTGAATATCTTCCGTTCTATCCCGTTCATTATATTGCTGGTATGGATGATTCCATTTACTCGTACTATTGTCGGGACCTCAATTGGTCTGCAGGCTGCTATCGTGCCATTAACTGTAGGTGCCGCACCATTCATCGCACGTATGGTTGAAAACGCCTTGTTAGAAATCCCGTCGGGCCTGATTGAAGCTTCACGCGCAATGGGTGCTACACCAATGCAGATCATTCGCAAAGTTCTGTTGCCAGAAGCACTACCGGGTCTGGTGAATGCTGCAACCATCACGCTGATTACTCTGGTTGGCTATTCTGCTATGGGTGGTGCGGTTGGTGCCGGAGGCTTAGGTCAGATTGGTTATCAGTATGGTTATATCGGTTATAACGCTACCGTGATGAATACGGTATTAGTGTTATTGGTGGTATTAGTGTATTTAATTCAATTCTCAGGCGATCGTATCGTCCGGGCAGTGACTCACAAATAATACGTTCAACACAACATCGTTTTTACACATAGTAAGGAAGGGATATGTCTTTTAAATTTAAAACCTTTGCGGCAGTTGGTGCTCTGATTGGTTCTCTGGCACTTGTGGGTTGCGGTCAGGACGAGAAAGATCCAAACCATATTAAAGTTGGCGTCATCGTTGGTGCTGAACAGCAGGTTGCTGAAGTTGCGCAGAAAGTCGCAAAAGAGAAATATGGCCTGGATGTTGAGCTGGTTACCTTTAACGATTACGTTCTGCCTAACGAAGCACTGAGCAAAGGCGATATCGATGCTAACGCCTTCCAGCACAAACCATACCTGGATCAGCAGATCAAAGACCGTGGTTACAAACTGGTAAGCGTAGGCAACACATTCGTATACCCAATTGCTGGTTACTCCAAAAAAATCAAATCTCTGGATGAGCTGCAAACTGGTGCACAGGTCGCTTTGCCAAACGATCCAACTAACCTTGGCCGCTCTTTACTGCTGCTGCAAAAACAAGGTCTGATCAAACTGAAAGATGGTGTTGGCCTGCTGCCAACTGTTCTGGATGTCACCGAGAACCCTAAAAACCTGAAGCTGGTTGAGCTGGAAGCACCTCAGTTGCCACGTTCTCTGGACGATGCTCAGATTGCTCTGGCTATCATCAACACCACTTACGCAAGCCAGATTGGCCTGACTCCAGCGAAAGACGGTATCTTCGTTGAAGATAAAGACTCTCCATACGTGAACATGATCGTATCCCGTGAAGACAACAAAGACGCTGAAAATGTGAAGAAATTCGTTCAGGCTTACCAGTCTGACGAAGTTTACGAAGCAGCAAACAAAGTCTTCAACGGCGGCGCAGTAAAAGGCTGGTAAGTTTCCATTCTTCTATTTTTGCGTAAATAATCTAAGACGGGCTTATGCCCGTCTTGTTATTTGTGCGAGAGCTTGGTTCAATAATCGCGTTTTATCATTCATTGAGGAAAAATTATGCGTGCTTTACCGATCTGTTTATTAGCAGTCATGCTGAGCGGCTGTACGATGCTAAGCAGATCCCCTGTTGAACCTGTTAAAAGCACTGCAACAACACCGGTACCTGAGCCTGTTAAACCGAAGCCAGTTCGTCCGGCCCCCGTAAGAATTTATACTAATGCTGAAGAGTTAGTGGGTAAGCCTTTCCGCGATCTTGGCGAAGTCAGCGGCGATTCATGCCAGGTTAGCAATCAGGATTCGCCACCAAATATCCCAACAGCCCGTAAACGCTTGCAAGTTAACGCATCAAAAATGAAAGCAAACGCCGTGTTATTGCATAGCTGTGATGTTACCAGTGGTACTCCTGGGTGCTATCGTCAGGCCGTTTGTGTTGGGTCTGCGTTAAACGTTTCGGCAAAATGACAGCCTTTAGTTTTGAGCAAATCGGTGTTATTCACTCTCCTTATAAAGAGAAGTTTGCCGTTCCCCGCCAGCCTGGTTTAGTGACTGATGGCGGTGGCGAGCTGCATTTACTGCCTCCATATAATGTGGCAGATGCTGTTCGTGGTCTTGAAGGCTTTAGCCATCTATGGCTTTTGTTTGTCTTTCATCAAACGATGGAAGGTGGCTGGCGCCCGACGGTTCGCCCGCCGCGCCTGGGTGGGAATGCGCGTATGGGCGTCTTTGCTACTCGCTCGACCTTCCGCCCCAATCCCATTGGGATGTCGCTGGTTGAGCTAAAAGGTATTCGTTGCCAGAAAGATCAGGTCATTTTGCAGTTAGGCAGCCTGGATTTGGTCGACGGCACGCCGGTTGTCGATATCAAACCTTATTTGCCGTTTGCCGAAGCGATACCAGACGCCATGGCGGGTTATGCGCAGCATGCTCCCGCAGCCGATATGCCGGTTTACTTTACCGCTGAAGTGCAGCAGCAATTACCGGCGCTGGATAAACGTTACCCTTATATTGAGCGTTTCATCCGCCAGGTGCTCGCACAAGATCCTCGTCCAGCCTATCGTAAGACAGAAGATACAGGTAAAACATACGCCGTTTTATTGCTGGATTTTAACGTTCGTTGGCGTGTGACCGACGAAGGTTCAGAAGTGTTTGCAATTGAGACCCGTTAATTTATCGCCCTTCTCTTTTGACATCCCTGCCACACTGGTAAACTAAAACACTTATTTTGCATCAGGCTACTCAGGTAGCCAGTTATCTGCCGTTCAAATGGAACCGTAACAACATGCGTACTAGCCAATATCTGCTCTCCACACTGAAGGAGACACCAGCCGACGCTGAGGTCATCAGCCACCAACTGATGCTGCGTGCCGGGATGATCCGCAAACTCGCTTCTGGTTTGTATACCTGGTTGCCGACCGGTCTGCGCGTCCTGAAAAAAGTCGAAAACATCGTGCGTGAAGAGATGAACAACGCCGGTGCCATCGAGATGTGCATGCCCGTGGTTCAGCCCGCAGATTTGTGGCAGGAGAGCGGTCGTTGGGAACAGTATGGCCCAGAGCTGCTGCGTTTTGTTGATCGCGGCGATCGTCCATTTGTTCTCGGCCCAACTCACGAAGAAGTCATCACTGACCTGATTCGTAATGAGCTGAGCTCTTACAAACAACTGCCACTGAACTTCTTCCAGATCCAGACTAAGTTCCGTGACGAAGTGCGCCCACGTTTCGGCGTCATGCGTTCCCGTGAATTCCTGATGAAAGATGCTTACTCTTTCCATACTTCTCAGGAATCCCTGCAGGAAACTTATGATGCAATGTATCAAGCCTACAGCAAAATCTTCACCCGTATGGGTCTGGATTTCCGCGCAGTAGAAGCAGATACCGGTTCTATTGGTGGCAGCGCATCTCACGAATTCCAGGTACTGGCACAGAGCGGTGAAGATGATGTTATCTTCTCAACTGATTCTGATTTCGCCGCGAATATTGAATTTGCTGAAGCCGTTGCTCCAGCAGGTGGTCGTGCTGCACCCACTGTTGAAATGACGCAGATCGATACGCCGAATGCAAAAACCATCGCCGAGTTGGTTGAGCAGTTCAATCTGCCAGTTGAAAAAACAGTGAAGACTTTGATGGTCAAAGCAACTGAAGGTAGCGCTTATCCGCTGGTTGCTCTGCTGGTTCGTGGCGATCATGAACTGAACGAAGTTAAAGCAGAAAAACTGCCGCAAGTTGCCAGCCCACTGACTTTCGCGACCGAAGAAGAAATTCGTGCCGTCGCTAAAGCAGGTCCAGGTTCACTTGGCCCAATTAATCTGCCAATCCCTGTCGTTATCGACCGTACCGTTGCCGCAATGAGTGATTTCGCGACGGGCGCAAACATCGACGGTAAACACTTCGTTGGCGTTAACTGGGAACGCGATGTTGCGCTGCCAGAAGTTGCTGATATTCGTAACGTGGTGGAAGGCGATCCTAGCCCGGACGGTAAAGGCACTCTGCTGATTAAACGCGGTATCGAAGTGGGTCATATCTTCCAGCTCGGCACCAAGTATTCTGAAGCAATGAAAGCCTCTGTTCAGGGTGAAGATGGCCGTAACCAGACACTGACCATGGGTTGCTACGGTATCGGTGTGACTCGCGTAGTGGCTGCTGCAATCGAGCAGAACAACGACGAGCGCGGCATTGTCTGGCCAGATGCGATTGCACCTTTCCAGGTTGCGATTCTGCCGATGAACATGCACAAATCTTTCCGCGTGAAAGAACTTGCTGAAGAGCTGTACTCAACTCTGCGTGCCAAAGGCATCGACGTATTAATGGATGACCGTAAAGAGCGTCCAGGCGTGATGTTTGCCGATATGGAACTGATTGGTATTCCACACACTGTCGTTATCGGCGATCGCAACCTTGATAGCGAAGAAGTTGAATACAAAAACCGCCGTGCAGGCGAGAAGCAGATGATCAAAACCAGCGAAATCATTGATTTCTTGTTGGCACAGATTCCACGCTAAGTCTGACGCATAAAGAAAAAGCCCCGCTAAGCAATTAGCGGGGCTTTTTTATATCCACGGTTTATCAATCGTGACAGCTTTTCTTAGGCTCAAATTTAGCTGTTCTGTCAGCAACGACTGTTTTCTTCAACTCGCCGCTATCTGGTGATGCCTGCAAGGTAAAGTGCGCATCAACCACCAGCAACACCGGCTGGTAATCCTCACCCCGCGCTGCCGCATATCCACGTTCCAGTTCTGCGTTACTGGCCACAGGGAATGTTTTCCCGGTGGTGCAATCCTGGAAAATTGCCGCATCAGCCATATATTTGTACATGCCTTTCATGGTCATTGGCGTTGCAGGTAATGCTTCTTTACTCGGCGTCAGAGTGTAATTGAGCAGAGACTCAATCGAATTACCTGCCCTGTCCAACATCTCCAGGTTATCGCCTTTCGGGCGGAAATAGAGCTTTTCACCGTCACGTTCAGTGAGAACAAGTTTATCCGCCGTGCGCGCCCAGCTACCGTAAGATGCAAATACTGCCGGTTCTTTCGCGCCCTGATAACGTTGGTTCATCACCCAGGTGCCGTCTTTTTCCAAAAACAGCGACGTTTCAATCCCTGAACAATCCGCGCAAGGTAAAACCCCTTTATAACTTTGCTGCATTGGCTGTAGTTCTGCGGCTTGAGCCGGCTGTAACGTTTGAACTTCAGCCCGGTTATTACAACCAAAAAGTGCAAACAAGCTGAATACGGCAACTGCCGACAATAGAATCTTTTTCACCATCTCTTCCCTCTTCTGGTCAATATCTTTGCCGTTCGTCACTCAGGGCGACGGACTTTTCCACGCAATGATTTCGTCGTTGATTTTTGTGATTTCGATGCCAGACGACGCTCTTTTGACGCGCGCGTAGGTCGCGTCGCTCGTCGGCTTTTCTGCTCAACGGTTAATTCCTGAATCAATGAAATAAGCCGTGCGACTGCCGCTTCACGGTTCATTTCCTGACTACGGTATTCTTGTGCCTTAATAATCACCACGCCATCAGGCGTAATCAGATGGTGACTTGCCGCCAGTAAGCGTTCTTTATAATACTCTGGCAGGCTGGAGGCACGAATGTCAAAACGCAAATGGATAGCTGTTGAGGTTTTATTCACATGCTGACCGCCCGCTCCCTGCGCGCGGATAGCTGTAATAGTGACCTCAGTGTCCGGTATAGCTACCGTTCGTGACACCACTATCATCAATGATGCTGCCAGGCCGTGAAATGAATTTCGAGATTATTCTCAGCATCAGATAACCAGATAGCGCCATCCTGAATGGTAGCCTGCAAGTTCATCGAACGTGTACCAAACTCACACAGCTTCGCCAGTTGCTCATCATCCAGATACCAGATAGACAAGTTTTGGTATTGCTTGAGTTTGTTCTGATGCTGCTGCCACCAGACTTCCGCAGCACGGCTGTTATAGGTAAACAGCGCCACTTGCGCTGATTGGCTACAGGCTTTTTTCAGGCGTTTTTCTTCTGGCAGGCCCAGCTCAATCCACAGGTCGATACCCATATGATCGTTACGCTGCCAGATTTCCGGCTCGTCTTCAGCACTTAAACCACGGCTGAATTGCAGGCGCTCGTTGGCGTATTTAATCCATGCCAGCAAACGCAGCATCATACGTTCTTGCGTTTCCGAAGGATGGCGCGCAAGCGTCAGGTTGCTATCCAGGAATTGATTGCGATCGAGATCGGCAACATTCACCATCGCTTTATAGATTGTCGCTTTTAACGCCATCACACTTCTCCGAACTCAATAAGGCGCTCATTGTAACGAAAACCCCGCAAAAACGCTGTTATGTATTCACTCAAGTAGCGAGTTGGTCTGCTGATATCGGTTTCACTGCTGTGGTATAGTCACCTTGCTAAACAGAGTTTATCTTCGTAGGCTTAACTGGCATCACACGATTAAGTCTGAGTTCGGGACTCTGAAAGGAGGGCGTGTGGAAAAGTATTGTGAATTAGTACGGCGGCGCTATGCGGAAATAGCCAGCGGAGATTTGGGTTACATTCCCGATGCACTGGGTTGCGTATTGAAAGTGCTGAATGAAGTGGCTTCCAACGAAGCACAACCAGAATCGATTAGGGAACAGGCGGCGTATGCTGCCGCGAACTTACTGGTGAGCGATTATGTCAATGAATGATGCCTATCAACCCATCAATTGTGATGATTATGACAATCTCGAGCTCGCCTGCCAGCATCACTTATTATTGACGCTGGAGTTAAAGAGCGGAGAAGTTTTCAAGGCGAAAGCCAGTGACCTGGTGTCTCGTAAAAACATCGAATATTTGATTCTCGATGATGCCGGAGCCACTCGCGAAGTTCGTCTCGATAAAATTACCAGCTTCAGCCATCCTGAAATTGGTACTGTCGTAGTTAGCGAGTCCTGATACGCAAAGTATCCGCATACGCGGGCAGCCATGAGCTGCCCGTTTTTTTTACGGTTTCATTGAGGCGTAGTAAGCCGCCAGATTACTGATATCTTCATTGGAAAGGCCGCTCACATAAGCCTTCATCACTTCCGCTTGCCCACCGCTACGCTCACCTTTTTTATATGCCTTCAACGAGTGTTCAAGATACGCCTCGTTTTGCCCGGCAAGATTCGGGTACATCGGCACGGAAACTTTCCCCGTCGCACCGTGGCAGGCCACACACATCATTGCTTTCAGCTCACCAGCGGCTGCGTCACCTTTTGCCAGTACCGATTGGCTACACAACAACACTCCAGCCAAAATAATCATTCTTTTCATTTTTGATTCTCCTTTTGCCAGTCGACACGCCAGCATGATTGTTCCGTTGCAATGCCTTCCCGAGTGACAAAAACACCCAGTGCTGCAATTAATTGCTCACCATAAAATAGCAGCGGCGTTCTTTCGCGCAGCCAGGGTGGAATACCTGACTCCTGCCAGATTTTTTTCAAGCTTCGGCCACGTTCGCGCCCAACAATATGGAACTGCCCGGAAGCCTTAAAGCGCACGGTCACAGACTCGTTATCGTGAGGTACCCGAATTTCCTGCCCAATAGATCTACATAGAAGTGTGCCCAGGCCGTCAGGCAACGTCAGTGGTGCAAAAGGTGCCGGCCAGGAAATGATTTCATCACCCAATCCGTTCATCAAAGGCAGCCAGTACAGTGACCCCTGATAACGGCGAACTTCGTAAGCGCCAAATCTCAGGCGGGGAGTGGCATCGTCACGGCTGGTCGCGACTTCGCCCCACAAGCGCGCCAAAGCTGCCCGTGATGGCATGGCGGCTTTTTGCCGGGCAAACCAACGGCGTAACAACGCGGCACGTCGGATATCGCTCAGGGACAGCAGAGGCTCAATCAGTAATGAACCATCGTCCTGAATCAGCGCATTGAGTTGTTCGGCAAGTAATTCATCAAGTAACTGCTCTTGCTCACCACACAGTTCAGCGCTACGAGCAACGCTTTGCGGGAAATGCGGCCAGCGCTGCTGGATTTCAGGAATGACCCGCAACCTCAAGAAATTCCGGTCGTAGCTATCATCCTGATTACTTTCGTCTTCTATCCACGTTAACTGGTGTTCATTCGCCCACGCTTCCAGATCTTTGCGCGTTTGCCCCAGAAGCGGCCGGATTAATTCTGTCTCACCAAACGACAAACGTTCTGGCATTGCGGCCAGTCCCGCAGGGCCACTCCCCCGCTTCAGGGCAAGTAAAAACGTTTCACACTGGTCATCAAGGTGCTGCGCCGTTAGCAACACTTCGTCTGACCGTATTGTTTCAGCCAGCGCCTGATAACGTGCTGCTCGCGCATGGGCTTCAAGGCCCAATCCCTCGTCTGCCAGTTTTACGCGTTTGACTTCAATCGGCACGTTCCATTGCTCACAGACTTGCTGGCAATGTTCTGCCCATTCATCAGCATAAGGGCTTAAACCATGATGAATATGCATGGTGCGAATCTGGAGGTTTGCGGCCTGCGTATCACGAAGCGTAACCAACTGATGGAGCAAAACCGTGGAATCCAGGCCACCACTAAACGCCACCAGCAAATTCGGGTGCGGTTGCAATAATTTGATGAGAGGACGAAGTGGCATAGTCAGTAACTTGAATAAGGTTTTGCCCGGCACGTTACCGGGCTACGAGAAGAGAGGCAAGCGTTACTGCTGGTATAGCTCAAGAGGCAAGCCATCGGGGTCGTTAAAGAAAGTAAAACGCTTATTGGTGAAAGGATCGATACGAACCGGCTCACACTTCACACCATGCTTCTCAAGGTGAACAATCGAGCTGTCGATATCGTTAACGCTAAACGCCAGATGACGTAACCCACAAGCCTCCGGGCGACTCGGCCTTGCTGGCGGGAACGGGAAGGAAAATAGCTCAATGGCATATTGCCCGTTCAATGCCAAATCACCTTTCCATGAATCCCGTTCTTCACGATAGGCTTCCGCTTGCAGCGTAAAGCCAAGAATATCGCAGTAGAAATGCTTACTGGTTGGGTAATCCGACGCGATGATAGCGATGTGGTGAACTTGCTTTAAACCCAGCATAAATGCTCCTTTGTCTTTTTCGCACGGTAACTATCATGCATCGGTAAATCAATACGCTACACCGATTTTAGGACTCGTACTCTATAGATGCCATCCTCACCCAGTTTGGCTCCGTGAATGTCGGTTTCAAACCCAGGATAGTGCTCTCCCACAGAACACAGCATCAGCAGGAAATCGAGCACTGCCCGACTTTCATTGGTGATCATCTCACCAGGCATCACCACTGGCACACCGGGTGGATACGGCAGGATCATGTTTGCTGAAACGCGATTAAGCAATTGTTCGATTTCTACCGTTTCAACGTTACCTTTCACTTGCTGTTGATACGCCTTGTGCGGCGTCATTTTCATTTCCGGGAGCACATCAAAAGCACGCAGCATCAGGTCAGAAAGATTGTGCTGCTTAATCAATTTGTGGATGCCTTGCGCCAGGTCCTGGATACGCATATTGCGATAAAAATCAGGATCTTCAGCATACAAATCCGGCAGCATGTTTTTCACACGCAAATTGAGGTCGTACGAGCGTTTAAACTCCGTCAAACCACGCAACAAACTTAACGCCTTGGTTTTGTCTATCCCAATGCTGAACAGGAACAACAGGTTATATGGCCCTGTTTTTTCGACGACCACACCGCGTTCATCAAGGAACTTCGCCACCAGTGCCGCGGGAATGCCCTCATCAGCCATCGTCCCTAACTCATCCATGCCTGGCGTCAGAATGGTGACTTTTATCGGGTCGAGGTACATATGGTCAGCGTCGGCATCTTTGAAACCGTGCCAGTTCTCTTCGCCTGGCGAAATCGGCCAGCAGGCGGCTTCATCAATAAATTCCGGCTGCCAGATATCGAAAAACCAGTCCTCTGACTCTTCTCGCAGGCGCTGAACTTCACGACGGAAATGCAGCGCACGCTCTACCGAACGGTTAATCAACCGCTTGCCGGGGTTGCCTCGCAGCATTGCTGCCGCCGTTTCAATGGATGCCACCAGCGGATAACTTGGCGATGTAGTGGTATGCATCATGTAGGCTTCGTTGAAAGTTTCCTCGTCGTAGTCACCTTTGATATGAATGAGGGATGCCTGCGACAACGCTGCCAGTAATTTGTGTGTGGACTGGGTTTCGTAAATCACTTTCCCCGGCACGCGATCGCCACTCATGCCGCTTTTACCCTGATAAATAGCGTGGAAGTTGGTGTACGGCACCCAGGCGGAATCAAAGTGGATCGAGGGTACATCGAGAGTCTGTTTGATAAATTCGGTGTTATACAGCAAGCCATCGTAAGTCGAGTTGGTGATAACCGCATGCACCGGCCACTGGGCATTTTCCGTCGCAGCAACTTTCGCCTCGATACTCTCACGCATAAATTCACGCTGCGGAATGCCGCCCAAAATCCCCAGCGCGTTGCGTGTCGGTTTTAACCAGATGGGTACCAGGTCGGTCATCATCAGCAAATGGGTCAGCGATTTGTGGCAGTTACGGTCAATCAGCACCGTGCTGCCGGAAGGTGCGGCGTACATACCCACGATTTTATTCGACGTGGATGTACCGTTAGTCACCATGTAACTCTGTTCCGCACCAAAAGTACGGGCGATATATTCCTCAGCTTCCAGATGTGGGCCAGTGTGATCGAGTAACGATCCCAGTTCCGTCACCGAAATAGAGACATCCGCTTTAAGCGTGTTCGCACCAAAGAAGTCATAGAACAAACAGCCAACCGGGCTTTTCAGATAGGCGGTGCCCGCCATATGCCCCGGCGTGCAGAAGGTATATTTCCCTTCGTTCACGTAGTTGAACAATGCTTTGGTTAACGGCGGGGTGATGTTATCGAGATATTCATTGGTGTACTGACGGATGCGCAGGGCGATATCGTCTGCTGCACTGAGGGCGTATTCAAAGAACCACAGCGCCATGCGCATTTCGTTGACGCTGACATCCAGCGAAGAGTGCGTGTTGATAAACGCATACAACGGCAGATATTCATTCAGCGCATTAATTTCGCTGCATAAATCCAGGCTGTATTCATCCCAGTCAAAAATGACGCCGCAGATACGCGGGTTATGTTCGATAAGTTTCAGCAGGTCTGTACTGTTGGTCGGGTAAATCAGGCGAAAACCCTGAACTTCCAGCGCCTGGTGGAGTTCTTTGATTGGCTCGTCTTTGTAGAAAACGCCATGCGGTCCCATGATTGCAATAATATTCAACGCTTACCTCCTGGAAAAAAACCTTCAGGTAAGCATAGTTTATTGAAAAGTGGCTGAGGACAAGTGCAGAGGTGTAAAGCTTCTTAAAGTGTGGGATTCAGATAATAAAAAAGGCCAGAATTTCTTCTGACCTTCTTCTTCAGAGCATCACGCTATTATGCGTAACCGTAACTCATCAGACGGTGATAACGACGAGCCAACAGCTCTTCGGTATTCAACACGTCCAGATCGGCAAGATCGGCCAGCAATTGCGCTTTCAGTGAAGCGGCCATTGCTTCCACGTTACGGTGTGCACCGCCCAGTGGTTCAGGGATCACGGAATCAATCAGCTTCAGCTCTTTCAGGCGTGGTGCAATGATACCCATCGCTTCTGCAGCGATTGGTGCCTTATCAGCACTTTTCCACAGAATTGATGCACAGCCTTCCGGAGAGATAACGGAATAGGTGCTGTACTGCAGCATATTCACTTTATCGCCCACGCCAATTGCCAACGCACCACCAGAACCACCTTCGCCGATTACGGTACAGATGACCGGCACTTTCAGGCCAGACATTTCACGTAAGTTACGAGCGATAGCTTCTGACTGGCCGCGTTCTTCCGCACCCACACCAGGATAAGCCCCAGGGGTGTCGATGAAGGTAATGATTGGCATTTTGAAACGCTCAGCCATTTCCATCAAACGCAGTGCTTTACGGTAGCCTTCTGGTGCCGGCATACCGAAGTTACGGCGGATTTTCTCTTTAGTCTCACGGCCTTTCTGATGGCCAATGACCATAACAGGACGACCATCAAGACGCGCAATGCCACCAACAATAGCTTTATCGTCAGCATACGCACGGTCACCCGCAAGTTCATCGAACTCATCAAAAGCGAGACGCAGATAATCAAGCGTATACGGGCGCTGCGGGTGACGCGCCAGTTGAGCAATCTGCCATGCTCCTAAATCGGCGAAAATTTTACGTGTGAGTTCTACGCTTTTTTCACGCAGACGCTGCACTTCTTCGTCGAGATTAATATCTAACTTTTCGTCCTGACGGCTAACTGCAGTCAGGGAATCAATTTTCGCTTCCAGCTCTGCAATCGGCTGTTCAAAATCGAGGAAATTCAGACTCATAATATTCCTGTATTAGTCAAACTCCAGTTCCACCTGCTCCGATCCTATCAGCGTGCGAAGCTCATTGAGCAAACGATCGCTTGGGGATACACGCCATGCTGCGCCAAAACGCAAACGCGCACGTGCATCCGCTCTCTGATAGTAGAGATGTACTGGAATGGTCCCCGAACGATGGGGTTCCAGAGACTGACGGAGACGGTTCAAAAGCTGGTCATCAATTTGCCTGTCCGTCAGCGAGATAGCAAGCCCACGCGCATACTTTTCGCGGGCCTCGTCTATATCCATAACTTCGCGAGCAGTCATTTTAAGGCCACCGCTGAAGTCATCAAAGCTGACCTGTCCGCTGACGATCAGGATACGGTCTTTTTCCAACAGATGCTGGTACTTTTCTAACGCATCTGTGAATAGCATCACTTCCAGGCGACCAGAACGGTCATCCAGAGTACAGATGCCAATGCGATTGCCGCGCTTGGTAACCATCACCCGCGAAGCAATCACCAGACCCGCAGCTGTGGTCATTTTACCACGTTCTGTCGGGTGCATCTCTTTCAGGCGCATGCCACCGACATAGCGCTCAATTTCTTTCAGATACTGGGTAATAGGATGCCCCGTCAGGTATAACCCTAACGTTTCACGCTCACCATCCAGCACCACTTGTTCAGGCCATTGCATTACGCTGGCGTAGGACTGCTCAACCTGCTCAGGTTCATCGGCCAATACACCGAACATATCCACCTGGCCGATGGCTTCGGCTTTCGCATGTTGGTCAGCCGCTTTAAGTGCATCAGGCAACGCATTCATCAGTGCTGCACGATGCGGCCCAAGGCGGTCAAACGCCCCGGACATCACTAATTTTTCAAGAATGCGTTTATTGAGTTTTTTAACGTCAGCACGCGCACACAGGTCGAACAGCTCGCGGAAATAACCTCCCTCGTTACGCGCTTCAATTATCGCTTCAATCGGGCCTTCACCAACACCTTTAATCGCGCCGATACCATATACGATTTCCCCGTCGTCATTAACGTGGAAATGGTACAGCCCGGAGTTAATATCCGGTGGCAGAATTTTCAGGCCCATGCGCCAACATTCATCCACCAGGCCGACGATTTTCTCGGTGTTATCCATATCAGCGGTCATCACCGCCGCCATAAACTCTGCCGGATAGTGCGCTTTTAGCCACAGTGTCTGGTAAGAAACCAGGGCATAAGCGGCCGAGTGAGATTTGTTAAACCCATAACCGGCAAATTTCTCTACCAGGTCGAAGATCTTAATCGCCAGTTCACCATCAATGCCACGAGATTTCGCACCATCTTCAAAACCGCCACGCTGCTTCGCCATTTCGACCGGGTTCTTTTTACCCATCGCACGACGTAGCATATCCGCACCACCGAGCGAGTAACCCGCCAGCACCTGCGCAATCTGCATAACCTGTTCTTGATACAGGATAATGCCGTAGGTCGGTTCAAGTACCGGTTTCAGGCTTTCATGCTGCCATTGAATATCCGGGTAAGAGATGGCTTCACGCCCGTGTTTACGGTCGATAAAGTTATCAACCATGCCCGATTGCAGCGGGCCGGGGCGGAACAGCGCAACCAGTGCGATCATATCTTCGAAGCAGTCAGGCTGCAGACGTTTGATAAGATCTTTCATGCCGCGGGATTCTAACTGGAACACCGCAGTGGTTTCCGAGCGTTGCAGCATGTCGAAGCTTTTCTTGTCTTCGAGCGGGATTGCCGCGATATCAATCGGTTCTAAACCTTGCTTTGCCCGGCGCGGGTTGATCATCTTCAACGCCCAGTCGATGATGGTCAGCGTACGCAAGCCGAGGAAGTCGAACTTCACCAGGCCCGCATATTCCACATCGTTTTTATCGAACTGGGTGACCGGGTTTTGGCCCTGGTCATCGCAATAGAGCGGAGCAAAGTCAGTAATTTTGGTTGGTGCAATAACCACTCCGCCAGCATGTTTACCGGCGTTACGCGTGACACCTTCAAGCTTACGCGCCATATCAATAAGCGCTTTAACTTCTTCGTCAGCTTCATACATTTCGGGAAGCTGCGGTTCAACTTCAAACGCTTTGGCAAGCGTCATGCCAGGATCTGGCGGGATCAGTTTAGAAATACGATCGACAAAACCGTATGGATGCCCCAGTACACGGCCCACATCGCGGATAACCGCTTTTGCCGCCATGGTACCGAAGGTAATAATCTGTGATACTGCTTCGCGCCCGTACATTTCGGCGACGTGGTCGATAACCCAATCGCGTTTTTCCATGCAGAAGTCGATATCGAAGTCGGGCATCGATACACGTTCCGGGTTAAGGAAACGTTCGAACAGCAGGTCAAACTCAAGCGGATCAAGATCGGTAATCTTCAGAGCATAAGCCACCAGTGAACCCGCACCAGAACCACGGCCAGGCCCTACCGGCACGCCGTTGTCTTTGGACCACTGGATAAATTCCATCACGATCAGGAAGTATCCCGGGAACCCCATCTGGTTAATAACTTTTAGCTCAATATCCAGACGCTCGTCGTACGGCTGCCTTTTCGCCGCACGCTCTTCAGGATCTTTGAACAAGAATTCCAGACGATCTTCGAGCCCTTCTTTAGACTTCATCACCAGGAAGTCTTCGGTGGACATATCACCGGTTGGGAATTGTGGTAGGAAATACTCACCCAGGCGCACGGTAACGTTACAACGCCTGGCGATTTCTACGCTGTTTTCCAGCGCTTCCGGGACGTCCGAAAACAGCTCGCACATCTCCTCTTCGGTACGCAGATACTGCTGCGAAGAGTAATTACGCGGGCGTTTAGGATCATCAAGGGTAAAGCCATCGTGGATAGCAACGCGGATTTCATGTGCATCAAAATCTGTAGACTCAATGAATCTTACGTCGTTCGTTGCAACAACCGGCAAACCACGTTCATCCGCTAAAGCGACGGCGGCATGCAAATAGCTTTCTTCGTCAGGACGACCAGTACGAATCAGTTCCAGATAGAAGCGATCGGCAAAATATTGCTGATAAAATTCCAAGCACAGATCAAGCTGTGCTGTATTTCCACGCAACAAGTTTTTGCCAATATCCCCCATGCGCCCACCTGAAAGAAGGATCAGCCCTTCATTCAGTTCGGCAAGCCAGGCTCGGTCGATAATGGGGCCCGCAGCACCGTAACCACGCTGGTATGCCTTAGAGATGAGCAATGTCAGGTTTTGATAACCGACATTGTTTGCAGCAAGTACGGTTAAATGGCTGAGTTCATCACCCAACAATTCATTCGCAACGTTAAAATCAGCACCAATGATCGGCTTAAGCCCTGCGCCGTGCGCAGCACCATAGAATTTCACCAGCCCGCAGAGGTTGGTAAAATCAGTGATAGCAATTGCTGGCATACCCATCGCCGCGGCTTTCTTCACCAGCGGTGCTGTTTTTGCCAGGCCATCAACCATGGAGTAGTCGCTGTGCACCCTAAGGTGTACGAAACGTGGTTCAGCCATTTCTCATTCCGTTTAGATGTGTAACGTACGTCCGCAAATCAGGACGCCAGTCCGAGAGCGCGTTTGACCGGAGCAAAGCTACGACGATGGTGTTCAGTCGCACCATGCTCTGCCAACTTTTCCAGATGGAAAGCTGTGGGGTAGCCCTTATGTTGGGCAAAACCGTATTGCGGGAAAAAGAGATCAAGCTCTGCCATTTCACGATCGCGCGTCACTTTGGCAATTATTGATGCCGCACTGATTTCTGCAACCCGACTGTCACCTTTAACCACTGCCAGAGAAGGCATCGGTAATGCAGGGCAGCGGTTGCCATCAATCAGTACATATTCTGGAACCACGCAAAGGCCTGCAACCGCACGCTGCATCGCAAGCATTGTGGCGTGCAAAATATTTAGCTGGTCAATCTCTTCCGGCTCAGCACGCCCAAGACTCCAGGACAGCGCTTTTTCGACGATTTCATCATAAAGCGCGTTGCGGCGTTTTTCAGAAAGCTTCTTCGAGTCGGCAAGGCCAATGATAGGCTTCGCCGGGTCGAGGATCACCGCAGCGGTGACGACTGCACCAACCAGCGGGCCACGGCCGACTTCATCAACACCCGCAACCAGGTGCGTATGAGGATAAATAAATTCAATCATTGTGCGAGCTCCAGCACAGCATCGGCCGCCTGTTCATCGGCATTACAACGAATCTGCTGATGCAGTTCGCGGAAGGTGTCATGCATTTGGTGGCTCTGCGCGCCGTCTTCCAGCAACGGACCTAGCGCCTGCGCAAGTGCATTTGGCTCGCACTCTTCCTGCAGCAATTCTTTAACCAGTTCACGGCCAGCCAGTAGATTTGGCAGTGAAACGTAATCGGTTTTCACCAGTCGTTTCGCCAGCCAGAAAGTAAATGGCTTCATGCGATAGCCCACCACCATCGGGCATTTCGCCAGCATGCACTCAAGTGCCGCAGTACCTGATGCCAGCAATGCGGCATCGCTTGCCACCATCGCTTCGCGACCTTGCCCATTGAGCAAATGCATCGTCAGGTCAGGCGCGACTTCTGCTTTGATACGCTCAAACTGCTCACGGCGTTTGGCATTAACCAAAGGAACGACAATTTCGAGCCCCGGGAAACGCTCACGCAGCAAAAGAGCTGTTTTCAGGAAATCCGCGCTGAGCATTTCAACTTCTGCTCCACGGCTCCCCGGTAATAGCGCCAGGCATTTCGCATCAGGGGAAATACCCAGAGTCGCGCGGGCGGCATTTTTATCAGGATCAAGCGGCATGGCATCCGCCATGGTATGACCGATAAACCGGCACGGAACATTAAATCTATCGTAAAACGCTTTTTCGAAAGGCAGAAATGCGAGCACTAAATCCGTTGCTCTGCCAATTTTGAAAACGCGTTTTTGCCGCCATGCCCAAACGGAAGGGCTGACGTAATGAATGGTGCGAATACCCTGCTTCTTAAGATTGCCTTCGAGCGTGATGTTGAAATCAGGCGCATCGATGCCGACAAAAACGTCTGGCTGCAATTCAGTGAAACGGCGCGTGAGATCGGCTCGGATATGCAATAAGCGACGCAGGCGACCAAGCACTTCAACAATGCCCATCACCGCCAGCTCTTCCATCTCATACCAGGCTTCACAGCCTTCAGCCTGCATCAGAGGCCCGGCAACACCAACAAAGCGAGCATCAGGATGACGAGCTTTCAGAGCACGAATCAGACCAGCACCAAGAATATCGCCGGAAGTTTCTCCGGCGACCAGGGCAATCGTAAGCGGACGACCAGGTTTCATTTAGCGAATCAGACCACGAGTTGAACGTTCAAAGAATTCAACAAATGCGTTCACTTCTGGATGCTGCTCGGCAAGCTGAGCAATCTCAGGCTTAGCTTCTTCGAAAGTTTTCCCGCTGCGGTAGAGAATTTTATACGCGTTGCGAACAGCGTGAATAGCTTCTCTGGTAAAGCCGCGGCGTTTAAGCCCTTCGATGTTGACGCCAAACGGCGTCGCGTGGTTGCCCTGCGCGATAACATACGGTGGAACATCTTGTGCCACACCGGAACAACCACCCACCATCACGTGTGCACCGATAATGCAGAACTGGTGCACAGCGGTCATGCCACCAATGATGGCAAAATCATCAACGGAAACGTGACCGGCAAGTGTTGCGTTATTTGCGAGGATACAGCGGTTGCCGACTGTACAGTCATGCGCCACGTGAGCGTTGACCATCAGCAGGTTATCGCTACCCACCTTCGTCAAACCACCGCCCTGCTCTGTTCCGCGATGGATAGTGACGCTTTCACGAATGCGGTTGCGATCGCCAATTTCCACACGAGTCGGTTCACCAGCATATTTAAGATCCTGGTTAACTTCACCAATGGACGCGAACTGATAAATCTCGTTATCACGGCCAATAGTCGTATGACCATTTACCACAACATGGGATTTCAGAACGGTACCGTCACCGATCTCAACATGCGGACCAACAATACAAAACGGACCAATATGGACGTTAGCACCAATAACAGCACCGTCTTCCACAATGGCTGATGGATGAATAAAGGCGGATTTATCAATCACGTATTAACTCTCCCGGCTGCGGGCACACATCATAGTTGCTTCGCAGACAATTTTACCGTCAACAGTTGCCACGCCTTTAAAGCGCGTCAAACCACGGCGGGTTTTCTCGAAAGTAACTTCCATGACCATCTGGTCACCAGGTACGACAGGACGTTTGAAACGCGCTTCATCGATACCAGCAAAGTAATAAAGCTCACCAGGTTCCAGTTTACCTACGCTTTTAAACGCAAGAATACCGGTGGCTTGCGCCATCGCTTCAAGAATCAGCACACCCGGGAAAATCGGTTTACCAGGGAAGTGGCCCTGGAAAAACGGCTCGTTTACAGTGACATTTTTTACTGCACGTAAAAAACGCCCTTCTTCAAAATCCAGCACGCGGTCTACCAGCAAGAACGGGTAACGGTGCGGCAGAAGTTCTAAAATCTCTTCGATGTGCAGAGTATGAGTGTCGGTAGTCAAGATACTCTTCCTGTCTAAATGTACCAAATGACAATAATAACACGGCCTGCGACTATCTCGGGATAGTTAGCAGGCCGCAAATCAGTAAGCACTAACGCGTCTTGGGCGGGTGACTTTTTAGTCTTGTTGATTGATTTTTTTCTCAACGGATTTCAAGCGCTTGCTGATCTCGTCGATATTCATCACCAACGCGGCTGTTTTACGCCACACTTTGTTCGGCTGTAATGGAATGCCTGAGGAATAAACCCCCGGCTCTGTGATAGGGCGCATTACCATGCCCATTCCAGTCACTGTGACTTTATCGCAGATTTCCATATGACCATTAATAACACTGGCACCACCAATCATGCAGTAACGGCCAATTTTAAGGCTGCCTGCCATGATCACACCACCAGCAACAGCGGTATTGTCGCCAATCACAACGTTATGTGCAATCTGGCATTGATTATCAATGATAACACCATTGCCAATAATCGTATCGTCCAGCGCACCACGGTCAATCGTCGTACAGGCTCCGATCTCAACACGGGAGCCAATGATCACACGACCAAGCTGGGGGATCTTCACCCAATTGCCGCGATCGTTAGCATAACCAAAACCATCAGAACCGATGACAGTACCGGACTGAACCAGGCACTGCTCACCGATCTCGACTTCGTGATAAATCGACACATTCGCCCACAGGCGAGTGCCAGCACCAATTTTGGTGTGCTTACCCACGAAGCAGCCCGGGCCAATCACGACGTTATCCCCCAGCACTACGCCAGATTCGATAACCGCATTGGCGCCAATGGCGACGTTATTACCCAACGTCGCAGTTGCATCAATCACAGCGCTTGGCGCGATGTTTTGAGCAGGTTGCGGCGTAGAGTCAAGAATTTGCGCCATGCGAGCATAAGTCAGGTAGGGGTTCTTCACTACCAGTGCAGCGCTATGTGCGAAAGGAAGATCGGCTTCAGTCATAACGACGGCAGAAGCCTGGCAAACAGCCAATTGCTCACGGTAACGCGGGTTAACCATGAACGTGATTTGGCCAGCCTGGGCCGTTTGCATAGATGCAACGCCGGTGATGACGATATCGCCATCACCGTGCAATTCTGCATCCAACTGCTGGGCTAAATCAGCCAGTCGAATTGAAGACATTACTTATTTAACCTGTTTCAGTACATCTGAAGTGATGTCTTTAACACTGCTGCCTGCATAAGCAACGGTGTTGGTATCCAGAACTACGTCATAACCTTTGTCGTCAGCAACTTTCTTCACTGCTGTCTGAATACGAGTAACCAGTTTGCCACGTTCTTCGTTAGAACGACGGTTACGGTCTTGCTCGAATGCCTGAGCTTTAGTCTGGAACTGCTGGCGTTGAGCCATCAGGTCTTTTTCAGCTTTGCTACGGTCAGCAGCTTTCATGGTAGAACCATCACGCTGCAGTTTTTGCATTTTGGATTGCAGATCGCCTTCCATGCTTTGCAGCTCGCTCGCGCGGCCTTTGAACTCGTTTTCCAGAGTTTTGGACACACCGGTGCTTTGTGCAACCTGTTGGAACAGGTTACCCATGTTTACTACAGCAATGCTTTCAGCAGCCTGAACACTGGCTGATGCAGCCATAGCGATGCCAAGACCTGCAGCAAATAACCACTTTTTCACGATAAACTCCTTACCATCCCGAATGTGTCCGAAGACACTCTTTTTTGCGAGTGCCAGTTCTGCATTTAGCGAACTGGCATCAGCGCGACACTGCTTTTATGCATTCCTTCGCGCAGAACAATTACCAGGTTTTACCAATGTTAAACTGGAACTGTTCCGCTTTGTCGCCTTCGTATTTCTTGAACGGTTGGGCATAAGAGAACACCAACGGCCCCAGCGGTGACATCCATTGCAATGCGATACCTGCTGACATACGAATGTTGCTTGGGTCACTGTAGTCCGGAATCCCGTCTGCAGAATACTTCGTATTATCCCAGTTAGTATCCCAAACAGTACCCATGTCCATGAACACGGAAGTACGCACAGAGTTCGCGTACTTCTCGCTCAGGAACGGGGTTGGTGTGATAAGTTCAAAACTTGCCACAGCCATTGCGTTACCACCGACTGCATCGTCAGAACTACACACTTCAGTTGACGAAGCTTTGTTACAGTTATCTGTATCATTGCCGCCGTAATAAACCGCTTTCGGACCAATGTTGTTGGACTGGAAGCCACGCACGGTACTCGAACCACCGGCGTAGAAGTTTTCATAGAACGGCATCTCTTTGCCGCCCATGCCATCACCGTAGCCTACACGAGTACGACCTAACATTACCCATGTATGATCTTCATCAATTGGGAAGTAGCTCGCAGTATCCAGAGTCACTTTATAGAACTCGTTATCTGAACCCGGAACGGTCACTTTACCGTTGAGGTTTACGCGTGAGCCTTCTGTCGGGAAGTAACCACGGTCAAGTTTATTGTACGTCCAGCCATAGTTCAGCGTGAAGTCATCGGCAGCAAAACCGTTGTCATCAGATGAAGTAGAAGTCGTTTGGCCAACTGAATCCAGGTAACGCCACATCGCAACCTGTGGTTGCATGTTGGACAGGTCGTTATGCACGTAACCTAAGCCCAGACGCAATGTATTGTTTTCGTTAACCGGGAAGCCAAGAGTTCCGTCCACACCATAACTTGTGTTGGTGTAGTCAGAAAGGTCCGCATCATCAGCTTTAAAGTCGTTATAGAAGACACGACCGCCGAGGCTTACACCATCAACTGTAAAGTATGGGTCGGTTACCGACAATTCAGCATATGTCTGATAATCGTTTTTAGTCCCGCTGATACCGACAGAGTAACCAGTACCTAACCAGTTATCCTGCTGGACACCGACCTGGAAGCTGATACCACTTTCAGTACCGTAACCCACACCGAAGTTGAAGCTACCGGTGTTACGTTCTTTAACTTTATACACAACGTCAACCTGGTCAGGGCTACCTGCCACACGCTGCGTATCAACATCTACCGTTTCGAAGTAACCAAGACGATTCAGACGATCTTTGCCTGAGTCAACAAGGTCGCTACCAAGCCAGGTACCTTCCATTTGGCGCATTTCGCGACGCAGGACGGAATCTTTACTGGTGTCGTTTCCTTCAAAACGAATCTTACGCACGTAGAAACGATTACCAGAATCAACGTTTACATGCAGTTTAACTGTCTTATCTGCATCGTTGATTTCAGGCTGCGTTTGCACACGCGGGTAGGCGTAACCATAACGACCCAACAATTTCTTGATGTCGTCTTCCATCTTGGTCACTTTAGTGCCGTTATAAAGCTCGCCGGGTTTGAGTTTAGTCAGCGTTTCAATTTCTGCTGAGTGCCCAGCCAAATTACCGTTCACCGTTACGCCAGCAATCTTGTACTGATCGCCTTCTGTCACGTTGATGGTAACATAAATACTTTTCTTATCAGGCGTCAGACTGACCTGAGTAGAATCAATGTTAAAGCGTGCGTAACCGCGATCCAGGTAGTAGCTGCGCAGTGTTTCTAAGTCACCGGCAAGTTTCTGTTTCTGGTATTTGCGATCGCCCACCACGTTCCACCACGGCACTTCATCACGCAGTTGGAAGTGCGAAATGAGTTCATCAGTGGTAAACGCATGGTTGCCTACAATGTTGATTTGCTGAATTTTGGCTGAAACGCCTTCCTGGAATACCAGTTTCAGGTCAACACGGTTACGCGGCAGTGGCGTAACAACGGCTTTCACGCTGGCACTGTACTTACCAACGCTGTAGTAGAAATCTTCCAGGCCTTTTTCAATATCAGCCAGGGTAGTTCTATCCAGTGATTCACCAACACGCACGCCAGAAGCCTCGAGGTTCTGTTTAAGCATGTCGTCCTTCACGGACTTGTTACCGGAGAAGGTAATACTCGCGATTGTCGGGCGTTCTTTCACCTGAACAACTAACGTTTCGCCATCACGAAGTACCCGGACATCTTCGAAGTTCCCGGTAGCAAACAGTGAACGAATAGTATTACTGATATCCTCGTCAGAGACGGTATCGCCTACGCGAACCGGCATGCTGAGGAGGGCCGCACCGACGGCGACTCGCTGCAGGCCTTCGAAATGAATATCCTTCACTACGAACCCGTCTGCACCGTATACGGTGGCGCTGCTAAACAGCAGCGACGCTATGAGCAACTTTTTCATCGCCATCGTTGTTATGCGTTCTTCCTAACCTATTCTCTCTAAAACCGAGAGAAATCATTGAAAAGTGCAAGCCCCATCAACAGCACCAGCAATATAGAGCCAATGCGGTAGCTAAAGTCTTGAACTCGCTCGGAAACCGGCCCACCTTTCAGCTTTTCAATCGCCAAAAAGAGCAGATGTCCCCCGTCCAGGACGGGTAACGGAAACAGGTTGATAATCCCCAGATTGACGCTAATCAGCGCCAGGAACATCAGATAGTAAATCAACCCAGATTCCGCTGACATTCCTGCCCCTTGAGCTATGGAGATTGGCCCACTGAGGTTATTCAGCTTGATGTCACCGGTTATTAATTTTCCCAGCATGTTGACCGTAAGCTTCATGAGTTGCCAGGTTTTATCCGTGGCTTCTGCAACGGCAGCAAACGGCCCATACTGGCGTACTGTTTTATACTCTTCCGGTAGCGGGATAACCTTAGGTACCACACCCGCAAACCCTTCAGCCTTCGCTTTACCCGGTTTTGTATCCGGTATCAGCGTTAAAGACAAGAGCGCCCCTTGTCTTTCTATTTCCAGCACCAGTGCATGACCTGGATTGTCACGCACCAGGCTAACAAATTCTGCCCACTGAGTCAGTGCCGCACCGTTGACTTTAACGATCCTGTCACCGGCTTGCAAACCCGCTTTGTTCGCAGCGGAATTTGGCTGCACTTCTTGGAGTACCGTTTCAATTTGCGCACGGTGAGGAGCGATACCCAATGAGGTAATCGGATCCTGTTTTTCTGGTTCAAACTGCCAGTGGCGCAAATCGAGCGTTTTTTCACTGCGTAGATTAGAGCCCAACGGTGCCAACGAAATGTTGGCGCTGTCATCACCAATCTTTGCCATCAGAGCAAGTTGAACTGCTTCCCAATCAGGCGTTTCGATACCATCTATTGCTTTAAGTTCCATGCCAGGTGCAATTTGTGCTTGCGCAGCTATTGAGTTGGGCATTACTTCACCAACAACCGGACGAACACCAGGGACACCGATGATAAACACCAGCCAGTAGGCAAATACAGCAAAGATAAAGTTGGCAATCGGACCGGCAGCAATAATTGCCGCACGTTGAGAAACTGTTTTGTTATTGAAGGCCTGATGACGCAGTTCCGGAGCAACCGGCTCGACACGCTCATCAAGCATTTTGACATAACCGCCCAGGGGGATAAGGGCGATGACAAATTCGGTGCCGTGGCGATCAGAACGACGCCAGAGCGCTTTACCAAAACCTATGGAAAAGCGCTCTACTTTAACGCCACAGCGGCGAGCTACCCAAAAATGGCCGAACTCATGCACGGTAATTAACACACCCAGTGCAACAATAAATGCAGCCAAATTCCAGAGTAAGCTCAGCATATAACCTTCCGTTAAATCGTCCTGAATACCAGCAATAACAGACAGGCAAATACCGGTACTGCTGCTGTGAGGCTATCTATGCGGTCAAGGATACCACCATGACCGGGGATCAGGTGACCGCTATCTTTAATCCCTGCTTCACGCTTGAACATGCTTTCGGTTAAATCGCCCAATACAGATGCAAGAGCGGCAATAACCGAACAGGTCAGCAATATAGTCGGTGAGACATCCAGATTTGCCCACATGCCAAACAGCACGGAGATAATCGCAGAAGTGAACAATCCACCAAAGAAGCCCTGCCATGTTTTGCCTGGTGACACTTTCGGAGCCAGTTTATGCTTGCCAAACATTTTGCCAAACATATAAGCACCGGAGTCAGCCCCCCAGACAAGAACCATTACATACAACAGCCAGATTGAGCCTGTGTAATGGTTGATATCGTAATGCCAGTTGCGCAGTACAATCATACCCCAGAAAAACGGCACAATCGTTAATACGCCGAAAATCAGACGCAGCGTTTTTGAGTTACGCCAGATAGTTGCAGACCCTGGATAGAACAGCACCAGCAGCAATGCGGCAAACCACCAGGCAAGTGATGCCCACAGTGACGCCTCAATCAGCGGAATATGTACCGTACGCTGATATTCAGGCAACGCATAAAGCATTAACGCCAGTAATAAACCACACAACACTGCAAGCCAGACACGTTGATTACGTGCTTTGAAACCTGCCAGTTGTCCCCATTCCCAGGCTGCCAACATACACACCACGAGGGTCGTAATAGCAAATCCTACAGGTGGAAGCCAGAACAGCGCGGCTATAACCACCGGGATTAAAATAAACGCAGAAAGCAGGCGATACTTCAGCAAAAGTGACCCCCAACAGGCTTACTCACTACCAGGTGCTGTGCCGCCAAAACGACGCTCTCGATTTGCAAAAGCATTCAGTGCACCTTCAAAGTCTTGTTCATCGAAATCAGGCCAAAGAACATCTGTGAAATAAAGTTCTGCGTAGGCAATCTGCCAAATCAGAAAGTTACTAATACGATGCTCTCCCCCTGTCCTAATAACTAAATCTACGGGAGCCAGTTCATTCATGCAGATTTGCTGACTCAGCATCTCTTCATCAATCTGGTCTGGGCGCAAAAGGCCTTCCTGTACCTGTGCGGCGAGATGCCGTACTCCCTGAATAATGTCCCAACGGCCACCATAATTCGCGGCGATATTGAGAGTCAAACCGGTATTGGTACTGGTTAAAGCTTCAGCTTTATTAATACGTTCTTGCAGGCGAGCATTGAACCGACTGGTATCACCGATAATACGCAAGCGGACATTGTGACGATGCAAACTTTTGACTTCGCTGTCTAAAGCCCACACAAACAACTCCATTAATGCACTAACTTCTTGAGCCGGTCGGTTCCAGTTTTCACTACTAAAAGCATAGAGCGTAAGCGCATCAATACCATTATTTGCCGCAAAACTCACAGCCCGGCGAACAGACTTAGCTCCCGCCTTATGGCCAGAAACTCTCATCTTCCCTTGTCGTTTTGCCCAACGACCATTGCCATCCATAATAATGGCAACATGACGCGCGCCATGTTCGGATTGTGTTTCGCTTGATTGTTGGTTTGCAGACAACATAACGCGTAATTATTCCCAAATGAGGATTAAGCGGTACTCAGAATGATTTCAGCTTTTACATAAAAAAGCCGTGCTATAACACGGCTTACCAACCATTCAGCCAGCTATTCCTGACCGAAAGATGGCGCAGACTATATCACTGAAGCACAGAGCTAACAAATAGAGGCATATCAGCCGAATAAATAATCATCGGGTTGAGATACGCGTCACCAGATTTCTGGCAACTTCGCGTGCTTTTGCATCTATGGCCAGCACTTCCTCTACGCTTTTCGGCTCCGTCAGCTCAACACTATCAAGGACAGCCCGGTTTAAGGAAGCAATATCCGTGAAGCGCAGTTGCTGTTGCAAGAAAGCCTCAACCACGATTTCATTCGCGGCGTTCAGTACCGTCGTTGCAGCCTGTCCTTGCTCGAATGCTTCCATCGCGAGTTTAAGGCAAGGATAGCGGTGATAATCTGGTTCCATAAAGGTGAAAGTACCAATCTTACAAAAATCGAGCGGTTCAACACCTGACTGCACACGCTCAGGAAACGCCATGGCATGCGCGATAGGTGTACGCATATCTGGCGCGCCTAATTGCGCCAGCACACTGCCATCACGATAGCGAACCATCGAGTGGATAACCGACTGCGGATGTATCAGTACTTCCATTTGTTTAGCTGAAGCATTGAAAAGCCAGCGGGCTTCAATGTATTCGAGACCTTTGTTCATCATGGTGGCAGAGTCGACAGAGATTTTACGTCCCATCGACCAGTTCGGATGACTGCATGCCTGGTCTGGCGTCATAGCAGCCAGCGAACCCAGATCCGTCTCACGGAACGGGCCACCTGATCCGGTAAGAATAATCGACGAAACGCCATTACTCTCAAGTTCAGCGTACCCGAGGTTTTGCTGGATTGTTTCCGGTAAACTCTGAAAAATCGCGTTATGTTCGCTGTCGATGGGCAGCAACTGGGCTTTGCTCAGCTGTATGGCATCCATAAACAGGCGCCCGCACGTCACTAACGACTCTTTATTTGCCAGCAAAACTTGTTTACCTGCTGCAATCGCCGCAAGCGTTGGTAGCAGCCCTGCGGCCCCAACAATCGCCGCCATAACTTGATTCACTTCGTCCAGCGCGGCCATTTCACAAGCCGCCTGCTGCCCTGCCAGAACTTCAGTGGCACTCCCCTGCTCTTTAAGCAGACGACGTAACTCACCGGCAGAGATTTCATCATCCATTACTGCCCAGCGTGGCTTGAACTCCAGGCACTGTTCAGCCATGCGCGCGACATTTTTCCCGGCAACCAGGGCCGTGACGGAAAACTTATCAGGATTATGACGAACAACACTAAGGGTACTGGTACCGATAGATCCGGTAGAGCCAAGAATGGTCAGTTGCTTCATGAGGTGCTCTGGAATTTTAGTTTTTACAATCAAATAAAAGTTTGCCGCAGCAGTGATAAATTGCCGGCACTTTATGAGCTAAAAGCAAAACGCCGTAGACAATAACCGTGACGTGAGCCACGGCCTGCATACGGCGTTTGATCCGTTATCTCAACGGATTAGAACTGCATCAACTCAGCTTCTTTCTCAGCAAGCGCTGCATCGACTTTTTTGATAGCTGCATCAGTCATTTTCTGAACGTCATCCTGTGAACGACGATCATCATCTTCACTGATTTCTTTATCTTTCAGCAGATTTTTTACTTTGTCGTTAGCATCACGGCGAACGTTACGTACCGCAACACGCGCGCCTTCTGCTTCGCCACGCACAATTTTAATCAGATCTTTACGACGTTCTTCAGTCAGTGCTGGTAGTGGAACACGAATGTCAGTACCTGCAGAACTTGGGTTCAGACCGAGGTCGGAAGTCATGATCGCTTTCTCAACGGCCTGGCTCAGGGAGCGGTCAAACACGTTGATTTTCAGTGTGCGAGAATCTTCAACCGTGACACTCGCCAGCTGGCGCAGTGGAGTTGGCGTGCCGTAATATTCCACAATGATGCCGTCCAGCAGAGATGGAGAGGCGCGGCCGGTGCGGATTTTACTGATTTGACTTTTGAATGCTTCTACGCATTTTTCCATACGCACTTCGGCATCTTTTCTGATATCGCTAATCACGTTACGAGTCCTTGAAAACTGGTTTAGGGCAGACCACACTTCGCGCCGCTACGCAGACGCTGCGAGCTAAGTATAGCCCTGTTTATTCATGGCGCCCGTTGGGGTTGCCTGTTAACACTATCTGAAACTGAATCTTACCCTGATTAAGCATCGACTGAAATTATTCAGTGATCAATGTGCCTTCTTTTTCGCCCATCACAACACGGCGAAGCGCACCAGGTTTGTTCATGTTGAAAACACGAATCGGGATTTTGTGATCGCGTGCGAGGGTAAACGCCGCCAAATCCATCACTTTCAGTTCTTTTTCCAACACTTCGGTATAGGTCAATTGCTCACAAAGCGTGGCGGTAGGATCTTGAACCGGATCAGCCGTAAACACGCCATCTACTTTCGTGGCTTTCAATACTACGTCTGCTTCAATTTCAATACCGCGTAAACACGCTGCAGAGTCAGTGGTAAAGAACGGGTTGCCAGTACCGGCAGCCAGGATAACCACGCGGTTATTACGCAGCAAGCTGATAGCTTCTGCCCAGCTGTAGTTATCACACACGCCATTCAACGGAATAGCGGACATCAGGCGAGCGTTCACATAGGCGCGATGAAGCGCATCACGCATTGCCAGGCCGTTCATCACTGTCGCCAGCATGCCCATGTGGTCGCCCACAACACGGTTCATACCGGCTTTTGCAAGGCCAGCACCGCGGAATAAGTTGCCACCACCAATCACCACCCCGACCTGAATACCCAATTCAACCAGCTCTTTAATTTCCTGAGCCATACGATCAAGGATGCTCGCATCAATACCGAAGCCTTCGGTACCTTGCAGAGCTTCGCCGCTTAGCTTGAGCAGAATGCGTTTGTAGACAGGTTTTGCATTGGTAGCCATGATTCTTTCCTGGGAACAGTCAACGAATGGGGATGGTAAATTCAGGCGACATAATGTCGCATATCAGCAAGTTCTGTATCAGAGCAGGCTGATTTTTAATTCTAAACATACCCTACATATTTCGAGTTGGAGTAAGGCAGCAAGAGAGCGAGTTCGGATAAGCGAACGTTGCCAACACACCAGCAGTGTGAAATATAACGGGTATAAAGAAGAGCCGCCAATCGGCGGCTCTTCTAAAAAATTAAGACTGCTTAGACATTGCAGCAACTTCTGCTGCGAAGTCAGTCTCAACTTTCTGGATGCCTTCGCCCACTTCAAAGCGGATGAAACCATTCACGTCGGCATTGTGCTCTTTCAGAATCTGACCAACAGTTTTGCTTGGGTCGATTACGAAAGGCTGGCCAGTCAGAGAAACTTCACCGGTGAATTTCTTCATACGGCCTTCAACCATTTTCTCTGCGATTTCTTTTGGCTTGCCAGACTGCATAGCGATGTCTAATTGAACCTGGTATTCTTTCTCTACCACTTCAGCAGACACGTCTTCTGGTTTAACGAATTCTGGTTTGCTTGCAGCGATGTGCATTGCAATTTGCTTAACCAGTTCTTCGTCAGCGCCAATAGCAGCAACCAGAACGCCGATGCGAGCACCGTGCAGGTAGCTACCCAATACGTCGCCTTCAAGTACTGAAACGCGACGGATGTTGATGTTCTCACCGATTTTAGCAACCAGAGCAACACGTTCTTCTTCGAACTGTGCTTTCAGAACTTCAACGTCAGTCACTTTACCAGCAGCAGCTGCGTCCAGTACTTTGTCAGCGAATGCCTGGAAACCAGCATCTTTAGCAACGAAGTCAGTCTGGCAGTTAACTTCCAGAATCACAGCGTAGCCGTCAGCGATCTTAGTTTTGATCACGCCGTCAGCAGCAACGT
Source organism: Buttiauxella brennerae ATCC 51605 (assembly GCF_001654925.1). Lineage (GTDB taxonomy): Bacteria > Pseudomonadota > Gammaproteobacteria > Enterobacterales > Enterobacteriaceae > Buttiauxella > Buttiauxella brennerae. Next base: position 154,503 of record NZ_LXER01000005.1, on the reverse strand, counting down.
TGCCTGCTTTCTTAGCCGCTTTGATCGCACCAGATTTACGCATGTTTTCGATTGCCAGCTCGATGTCGCCATTAGCTTCAGTCAGCGCTTTTTTGCAATCCATCATGCCTGCGCCAGTACGTTCACGCAGTTCTTTTACCAGAGCAGCAGTAATATCAGCCATTCTAAAATCCTCGGTTATCTCGTAGAGAGAGATAAGCCCTGGTTCACGGTACAGACGAACCCTGGCTCAAAATAAAAAGGGGCCTGAGACAGGCCCCCTAACCAAACTATTCAATACCTGGTTAATAAGAGCTCAAATAAGAGCGAACCTTATTATTCAGCTTCTACGAAGCTTTCTTCTGCCTGAGAAGCCAGATCCTGAGAACGGCCTTCACGAACGGTAGCAGCTACAGCACCCAGGTACAGGGTTACAGCACGGATTGCATCGTCGTTACCAGGGATAACGAAATCAACGCCATCTGGATCGGAGTTAGTATCAACGATAGAGAATACTGGGATACCCAGGTTGTTCGCTTCTTTGATTGCAATGTGTTCGTGATCAGCGTCGATTACAAACAGTGCATCCGGCAAGCCGCCCATGTCTTTGATACCGCCGAGGCTGTTTTCTAACTTAATCAGCTCACGGGTACGCATCAGCGCTTCTTTCTTGGTCAGTTTGTCGAAGGTACCGTCCTGAGACTGGATTTCCAGGTCTTTCAGACGTTTGATGGACTGACGAACAGTTTTCCAGTTAGTCAGCATACCGCCCAACCAGCGATGGTTCACGAAGAACTGATCGCAGCTCAGAGCAGCTTCTTTTACTGGTTCGCTTGCAGCACGCTTAGTACCAACGAAAAGGATTTTGCCTTTACGAGAAGAAATCTTGCTCAGTTCAGCCAAAGCTTCGTTGAACATAGGTACAGTTTTTTCAAGGTTGATGATGTGAACTTTGTTACGAGCGCCGAAGATGAAAGGCTTCATTTTCGGGTTCCAGTAACGGGTTTGGTGACCGAAGTGAACACCAGCCTTGAGCATGTCGCGCATGGAAACAGTTGCCATGATTAAAACCTCTATATAAAAGTATGGGGTTAAGCCTCCACGTATCCCATATTACCGACCCCAAAGGGCACCCCGGAATATGTGTCGATACGTGTGTGTTATTTACACAAAGTGAGAGTGTTGGCTGTATCCGAAAAATCGGAATACAAGTCCGGCGCGCTTTATACCATAAAACAGACCCGGACTCCAATAGTTGTTAGTGGATTGTGCGCACACCGATTCTCAATTTGGCACCGATCGTAGGCCCTGATACCATTACCCTACTACTGCTCAATTATTGTCGATAACGACGACACCTGCGGATCGAATGAATGGCTATCTCAATTAAAACACCTGAAGAAATCGAAAAAATGCGCGTTGCGGGCCGCCTTGCCGCTGAAGTGCTGGAAATGATTGAATCCCACGTACGACCGGGCATTTCCACTGGCGAATTGGACCGTATTTGTAACGATTACATTGTTAACCAGCAGCAAGCGGTTTCCGCGTGCCTGGGCTACCACGGCTTCCCGAAATCCGTGTGCATCTCCATTAACGAAGTGGTCTGCCACGGTATTCCTGATGACGCTAAACTCCTGAAAGATGGTGATATCGTCAACATCGACGTCACCGTTATCAAAGACGAATACCACGGCGACACCTCAAAAATGTTCATCGTCGGCAAACCGACCATTCTGGGTGAGCGTCTGTGCCGCGTGACTCAAGAAAGCCTGTATTTGTCTCTGCGCATGGTAAAACCAGGTATTCGCCTGCGCACTCTGGGTGCAGCCATTCAGAAGTTTGTTGAAGCAGAAGGTTTTTCTGTAGTTCGTGAATACTGTGGGCATGGTATTGGCCGCGTTTTCCACGAAGAGCCACAAGTACTGCATTACGATGCGGATGACAGCGGCGTAGTGCTGCAACCGGGTATGACATTCACCATTGAGCCAATGGTGAACTCCGGCGATTACCGTATTCGCACCATGAAAGACGGCTGGACGGTGAAAACCAAAGATCGCAGCTTGTCTGCACAATACGAGCATACTATTGTGGTGACAGATAACGGCTGCGAAATTCTCACATTACGCAAAGATGACACCATCCCAGCGGTGATTTCGCATAACGAGTGATTCGCCTGGCGAAAGTCAGCAATCGAAGCCGGCTTATGCCGGCTTTTTTTATGGATGGCGACATGACACAGAGCTTACCCGAGCAGTACGCAACGACAGTGCTTCCTGAGATTTCCGGGCAACCTGAATACCCCGTCAACTGGTCAGATTCAGATCTGAATTGCGCCGGGATTAAATCTCGCCTCGATACCTTCCAGCAGTGGTTGGGAACAGCATTCGATGACGGCATTTCCGCCGAAAAACTGCTCGATGCCCGAACTGAATTTATCGACCAGCTGCTGCAACGGTTATGGGTAAACTATGGCTTTGGGGATGTCACTGAAACCGCACTCGTCGCGGTCGGCGGCTATGGGCGCGCTGAACTTCACCCATTGTCTGACATTGATTTGCTAATACTCAGTCGTCAGCGTTTAAACGAGTCGCAAGCACAGAAAATTGGTGAGCTTCTCACGCTACTTTGGGATGTGAAACTTGAAGTCGGCCATAGCGTTCGCACACTTGAAGAGTGTTTGCTCGAAGGCCTGTCCGATTTAACCGTCGCCACCAACCTGATTGAATCACGCTTGCTGATTGGCGATGTCGCCCTCTTCCTTGAACTGCAAAAACACATTTTCAGTGATGGCTTCTGGCCATCAGCCAAATTCTTTGCCGCCAAAATTGATGAGCAAAACGTTCGTCACCAGCGCTATCACGGCACCAGCTACAACCTCGAGCCAGACATCAAAAGCAGCCCTGGCGGTTTGCGTGACATTCACACACTGCAATGGGTCGCACGTCGCCACTTTGGTGCCACCTCCATGGGTGAAATGGTCGATTTTGGCTTTTTAACCGAAGCGGAACGAAATGAGCTCGATGAGTGCCAGCACCTGCTGTGGCGCATTCGCTTCGCTTTGCATCTTGAAGTGAACCGCTACGACAACCGTTTGTTATTCGACAGGCAGCTTAGCGTAGCGCAGCGTCTGAATTACAACGGTGAAGGTAATCAGCCAGTCGAACACATGATGAAGGATTTCTATCGTGTGACCCGCCGCGTGGGTGAGCTGAATCAAATGCTGTTGCAGCTGTTTGATGAAGCGATTCTTGCCCTGGATGCCAGTGAAAAACCACGCCCTCTGGACGATGACTTCCAGTTGCGCGGCTCGCTTATCGATCTGCGTGACGAAACGCTGTTTATGCGCGAACCGCAGGCCATTCTGCGTATGTTTTACATGATGGTGCGGAACCGCGACATAACCGGTATTTACTCAACCACCTTGCGCCATTTGCGCCATGCTCGCCGCCATCTTGCACAGCCGCTTTGCTACATTCCTGAAGCGCGTGAACTGTTCCTGGTTATCTTGCGCCACCCAGGTGCCGTGAGCCGAGCCTTGTTGCCGATGCACCGCCACAGCGTGTTGTGGGCGTATATGCCGCAGTGGTCGCATATCGTCGGCCAGATGCAGTTTGACCTGTTCCATGCGTATACGGTGGATGAACACACGATTCGCGTGCTGCAAAAACTGGAAAGCTTCGCGAAAGAAGAGACCCGTCCGAAGCATCCGTTATGTGTTGATCTCTGGCCGCGCCTGTCGCACCCGGAACTGATTCTGATTGCTGCTCTGTTCCATGACATCGCCAAAGGCCGTGGCGGAGATCACTCCGTGCTCGGTGCGCAAGACGTTTTAAAATTTGCCGAACTTCATGGGCTGAACTCTCGCGAAACTCAGCTCGTCGCCTGGTTAGTGCGCCAGCATTTGCTGATGTCTGTAACGGCTCAGCGCCGTGATATTCAGGATCCGGAAGTCATTAAGCAATTTGCCGAAGAAGTGCAGACCGAAAACCGCCTGCGTTACTTGGTTTGCCTGACCGTTGCCGATATCTGTGCCACAAACGAAACCTTGTGGAATAGCTGGAAACAGAGCCTGTTGCGGGAACTCTATTTCGCCACAGAAAAACAGCTACGCCGCGGGATGCAAAACAGCCCGGATATGCGTGAACGTGTGCGCCACCATCAGCTTCAGGCGCTGGCGTTGCTGCGCATGGACAACATCAACGAAGAAGCGCTGCATAATATCTGGCGCCGTTGTCGGGCAAACTACTTTGTCCGCCACACACCAAACCAAATTGCCTGGCATGCCCGCCATTTGCTAAAACACGATCTCAGCAAGCCGATGATTTTGCTTAGCCCGCAGGCAACACGCGGCGGTACCGAGATCTTTATCTGGAGCCCGGACAGGCCGCACCTGTTCGCGGCAGTTTGTGCTGAGCTGGACAGGCGCAACCTCAGCGTTCATGACGCGCAAATCTTTACCACGCGTGACGGCATGGCAATGGACACCTTTATTGTGCTGGAGCCGGATGGCAGCCCGCTTTCCGCCGACAGGCACGAACTCATTCGCCACAGTATTGAACAAGCTATTACCCAGGCCAGCTGGCAGACGCCTCAACCGCGCCGCCAGTCCGCCAAACTGCGCCACTTTACCGTCGATACCGAAGTCAATTTCCTGCCCACTCATACTGACAGGCGCACATTCCTGGAGCTGATTGCGTTGGATCAGCCAGGCTTACTGGCGCGGGTAGGTGAAGTATTTGCTGACCTCGGAATCTCGCTTTATGGGGCGAGAATTACGACAATTGGTGAGCGAGTAGAAGATTTATTTATAATTGCCACCGCAGACCGACGTGCTCTTAATGATGAGTTGCAACTGGAAGTACAGCAACGGTTGACAGCGGCCCTTAATCCAAACGATAAATAACAGTCTGTTAATTTCGTCACAATCAGGAAAATGTTAATGCAGCAGCTACAAAACGTCATTGAAACCGCTTTCGAGCGCCGCGCCGAAATCACTCCGGCAAATGCTGACACCGTTACTCGTGAAGCGGTAAACCAGGTCATCTCCCTGCTCGACAGCGGTGCGCTGCGCGTTGCTGAAAAAATTGATGGCCAGTGGGTAACCCACCAGTGGCTGAAAAAAGCCGTTCTGCTCTCTTTCCGTATCAATGACAACCAGGTTATTGATGGCGCAGAAAGCCGTTACTTCGACAAAGTGCCGATGAAATTCGCCAACTATGACGAAGCACGCTTCCAGAAAGAAGGTTTCCGCGTTGTGCCACCAGCGGCCGTTCGCCAGGGTGCATACATCGCACGTAACACCGTTCTGATGCCTTCTTACGTTAACATCGGCGCTTATGTTGATGAAGGCTCTATGGTTGATACCTGGGCAACTGTCGGTTCTTGTGCGCAGATCGGTAAAAACGTTCACCTGTCTGGTGGCGTTGGCATCGGTGGCGTTCTGGAGCCATTACAGGCTAACCCAACTATCATCGAAGATAACTGCTTCATCGGCGCGCGTTCAGAAGTTGTGGAAGGCGTTATCGTTGAAGAAGGCTCCGTGATTTCCATGGGCGTTTACATCGGCCAAAGCACACGTATTTATGACCGTGAAACCGGTGAAGTACATTACGGCCGCGTGCCAGCAGGTTCCGTGGTCGTTTCCGGTAACCTGCCATCTAAAGATGGTAAGTACAGCCTGTACTGTGCAGTTATCGTGAAAAAAGTCGACGCGAAAACTCGCGGCAAAGTTGGAATCAACGAGCTGCTTCGCACTATCGACTAATAAAATATGCAAAAGGCGGGCTCTCCCGCCTTTTTAGCATTTAGGGCTAGCGGAAAAGGACTTTTCCGTTAATTATCTTAGTATTGCTGATATCGAAAAGGTCATATTATGTACGATAACTTGAAAAGTCTGGGTATTACCAATCCTGATGAAATCGATCGTTACAGCCTCCGGCAGGAAGCCAACAACGATATCCTGAAAATCTATTTCCAGAAGGATAAAGGCGAGTTTTTTGCTAAAAGCGTGAAGTTTAAATACCCGCGCCAGCGCAAAACCGTCGTTGCCGATGGCGTCGGCCAGGGTTACAAAGAAGTGCAGGAAATCAGCCCGAATCTGCGCTATGTGATTGATGAATTAGATCAACTCTGCCAGCGCGATCGCACTGAAGTCGATCTGAAACGCAAAATCCTCGACGATCTTCGCCATCTGGAATCTGTGGTGACTCATAAAATTGCCGAGATCGAATCTGATCTGGAAAAGCTTACCCGCGGTAAATAATAAGAAAGGGCCGGAGATTCCGGCCCTTTCTTATCTCTGCTCATCTAACTGTAACGCCACATACAGCAGCAATCGGTCGTCAAAATTCCCTAAATCTAACCCTGTTAATTCCGAAATACGGTTTAGCCGGTATTCAAGCGTATTGCGATGAATAAACAGTGCTTTAGAGGTGGCGAGCGGCTGGACGTTATGGCGGAACCAGGCGCTCAGCGTTCGGCGCAACAAGCCGTTATTATCCATTGATTTCAGACGTGCCAGCGGGCGCGCCAGTTCATTGGCCTGCCAGCCACCGCGCAAACTATCCAGCAGCACCGGTAACATCAAATCCTGATAGAAATAACCCCGACTTTCGGGCATGCGCTGCTTGCCAACCATCATGGTTGTGCGCGCGGTACGATACGAACGCGCGATACTCCCCGGCCCGGTAAAATAGTTACCCAGCGCAACGCGGCATCGTAGCTGGCCGTTTTCTTTCATGCGGCTAATCAGCTGTTCAACGCGTTTACGATGGTCTTCTGCATCCCAGCGGCCAAACGGGTTAAGCGCAGGTTTCAGCACCACCATTTCGGTCAGTGAGACAATGGCAATCAGGTTATTACGTTCGGGCGTCGTGAGCGCGGTTTGCAACTGTTGTAACTCTTCCATGGCGCTGTCCACGCCAAGCTGGCCGCTATCCACCTCCACCACGGCAACGACACGCGGCTGATTCAGGTCGATACCCAAACGCTGCGCCCATTCACTCAATGCAGGCGTGTGCTCTTCTGCCTGAATCAGGTTCATCACCAGCTCTTCACGCAAACGGCTGTCTTGTGCCAGCAAGTGCATCAGGCGAGATTGCTCGAGCATCATCTCCGCCGTCATACACACCAGTTCACCATATTTACGCAGCGAACCAGGCTCCCCCGTCAAACCGATAACCCCCACGATTTCACCGTCGATGCGCAGCGGCAGGTTAATCCCCTGGCGAACGCCGTACAGATGGCGGGCGACCGCATCGTCGATATCCACCACACGCCCCTGAGATAGCACCAGCAGCGCACCTTCGTGCAATTCACCAATACGTTCTTTATCACCGCTACCAATGATTCGCCCACGCGCATCCATCACGTTGATGTTGGTATCAATGATGGTCATGGTGCGCGACACGATGTCCTGTGCCATTTTGGTATCAAGATGCCAGCCAGCCATGCTTCCTCCTGAATCGTGCTAATGGCCTAGCATAGGCGAGTTGAATCACCTCAGCATTGTGCGAATGCACAAAGCACAGATGAAGAGTATGGAGTTGTGGGAAGGCTCACAAAAAAGGGCCGCAAAGTGCGGCCCTGATAGTTTTGACGCTTAATTCCGTGACGATTACTGCATCAGCAGGTAGATGGTGGTATCACCACGCTGAATGTTCAGCGCCATCACTGATGGTTTAGCGTCGAGAATCTTACGCAGCTCAGCAATGTTGTTCACCACCTGCTGGTTCACACCAATGATGATATCGCCTTTTTTCAGGCCAATACGCGCAGCCGGGGTATTCCCTTTCACGCTATTGACGATAACGCCTTTCTCATCTTTACCGCTGCGGTTGCTCATTTCAGCACCTTCGATACCGGTAAAGATGCTTGCAGAATCAACCTGAGTCTGGCTGCTCTGTTGCAGTTCCAGGTTTACTGAAACCGGTTTGCCATCACGCAGCAGGCCGAGGGTCAGTTTGCTGCCGACTGGCATAGAGCCCACTTCCGCACGCAGTGCAGAGAAGCTGGTGATAGGCTTACCGTTCATGGAAACCACCACATCACCGGCTTTAATACCCGCTTTCGCCGCAGAAGAGTTTGGCATGACCTGGCTGACAAATGCACCACGTTGCGCATCAACTTTCATCGCTTTCGCAAGCTCTGAGTTCAGCTCAGTGCCCAGGATACCCAATTCGCCACGCTTAACCTGGCCGTATTGCACCATCTGCGCGGTCAGGTTTTTCACCATATTGCTTGGGATAGCAAAGCCGATACCAATGTTACCGCCGTCTGGTGCCAGAATCGCGGTGTTGATCCCGATAAGCTCACCATTGAGGTTAACCAGCGCACCACCGGAGTTACCGCGGTTGATTGCCGCATCGGTCTGGATAAAGTTTTCATAGTTTTCAATGTTCAGGCCACTACGACCCAACGCTGAAACAATACCGGAAGTCACGGTTTCACCCAGGCCATACGGGTTACCGATTGCCACGGTGTAGTCACCAACACGCAGCGCGTCGGAATCAGCCATTTTAATGGCGGTCAGGTTTTTCGGATCTTGCAGCTGCAACAGCGCGATATCAGAACGTGGATCTTTACCCACAACCTTCGCTTCAAACTTGCGGCCATCGCTCAGGGAAACCTGAATTTTTGTTGCGTTATCAACAACGTGGTTGTTGGTTACCACGTAGCCTTTTGCTGCATCAATAATGACACCTGAACCCAGGGCTGCAAATTTCTGCTGCTGGCTACCACCGCCCTGAGCACCATCATCAGACGGGCCGCTCTGGCAGAATGGCGAGCTCTGGAATGGTGAACCTTCCTGGCAGAACGGTGAATTATCACCAAAGAACTGCTGGAAGTTACGCCCCATACGCGGCGTATTAACGGTGGTGCTGCCTTCAACGTTAATGCTCACTACCGAAGGCATCACTTTTTCCAGCATCGGCGCAAGGCTTGGCAGCGGTTGCGCCGCAGTTGCCGGAGCGGAAGAAGCGGTTTCAGCCGCAATTGCAGATACAGGACTCAGCGCCAAACCCAGGCTAAGAGCCAGCGCGCTCATTGCTAAAGTTGTTTTTTTCATCGATTCAATTCTCAAGTTAATAAGTCACGCAAAATTGCTGTGTAGGCCAGTATAGAGTGACAATTGAGGCACTAAGTTCCGCCGATAAGTCACTGGAAAAAGTAAAAATTTATTGTCCGTCTTTACAAAACTCCACGAGTCACTTATTCCACGGCCATCAAACGTCGATATTCATCCCAGGCATATAAGTCCGTCATTCCACTGACATAATCCTGAATCAGGCGGCAACGGTAGTAATATTCCCATACCGGGAAATCACTGGCTGACGGCGTTAAATCACTGACGGCCTCGATATAAGCAAGCCTATGTTTTGTTGATAATTTGTGGAATAAACGCGTCTCAATGGGCAGACGACGCAAACTTTCTTTTTCCACCAGTTCAGCAAAATCCTCACCTGATATATTGAGTAATGGACTGTAAATATCAAGTAAGCCACTGATAACGCGGTAGCCCTGTAATTCTAGTTGCTCAACTTCTGGATGGCTAAACACATGCTTAAATGCCACCTGTTTATAGAGTTCCAGCAGGCGCGCAAAGGGGCTGTCGTCTTCAAGCAGCGCGTGATTAAACTCGCCGCTATATATCTCGCCAAGATTGTCGATGAAGCGCTGTGCGGCATAAGGCACCAGCTGGTTTAGCGTGTTGACGCGCAGATACATGAAGAACTGATCTTCTGTGCTGCGGCGCATCTGATTTGAACGGGATTTATCCCAGGCTTCATCTACGACACGCTCAAACAGATCGTCTTCGCTATGTTCACCCCAGGCATCGCACAAATGTTGGTAAAGCTGCTCAACGCTAAAAATGCGTTTCTCGACGGCATCTTCCAGGTCTGCCACGCAATAAGAGATGTCATCTGCGGCCTCCATTATCCATGTCAGCGGGAAACGGCTGTATTCGCCCAAATCAAGCTCCGCACGCAAGCGAGCAATGTATGCCTCTTCGGACAGATAAAAGCCGGGTTTCTTCATCAGGTAAGCGTGGCTTTCTGGCGGTTCCCCGACAAACCAGGCCGGGCGGGTATATTTAAGAATGCAGCCCACCTGCGCCCAGGTGAGGTTCATGCGCAGCAGACTATGAACCAGACGAATCCCCTGGGCATTGCCTTCAAACTGGCAAAGATCCTGCCGTACCTTTCGGCGCAAACCATTCAATTGATCTTCACCTTCATGCAGGCGCAACACCCCAACACGGCAACGATCGTCGCTGCGTGGCTGGCTGCCTGCATCGGTTGGGAACAAACGCTGGCGGAACCAGTCATTAATGGCTGACTCACCAAAATGGCCGAATGGCGGGTTGCCGATGTCGTGCATCAGGCAGGCCATTTCAACAATGCTTTCAAACGGGCCGGTCAATTCATGCAACCCGTAACGCTCGAGGTCTTGCCGCTCTTTCAGGCGGCTAAGCACTTCTTTGGCGATGTAACGCCCGACTTGCTGAACTTCCATTGAATGAGTCAGGCGTGTGCGAACAGAGGCATTACGCTCCAGCGGAAAGACCTGTGTTTTCTGCTGCAAGCGGCGGATTGCCGGCGAGTTGACGATCCGCCCACGATCGCTCTCAAAGATGCGCAGGATTTCGTGTTCGTTTTTTTCCCCTTCCGGCGAACGAAAACGGCGGTGCCAGTTAATTTTCTTGCGGAAATCTATCTCACTCATGCCCTCTCCTGCGCCTTTTAACAGCGGATTAATTCCTTGATGCCAGCCATGATAGACTATGAAGGTAATTTAACACTTTAGCGAGAATCACTATGAAAGCAGGCATTATTGGTGCAATGGAAGAAGAAGTTACGTTGCTGCGTGACAAAATTGAAAACCGTCAAACTCTGACCCTGGCCGGGTGCGAAATTTACACCGGCACGCTCAATGGCGTTGAAGTGGCATTGCTAAAATCAGGCATCGGTAAAGTTGCAGCAGCAATGGGCGCAACGCTTTTGCTGGAACACTGCAAGCCTGATTTTATTATCAACACCGGTTCTGCGGGTGGCCTCGCACCAACGCTGAAAGTGGGCGATATCGTGGTTTCCGATGAAGTTCGCTATCACGACGCTGACGTAACCGCTTTTGGCTATGAATATGGCCAACTGCCAGGCTGCCCTGCGGGCTTCGCGGCTGATGCAAAACTGATTGCGGCAGCTGAAGCGTGCATTGCCGAGCTGAACCTGAACGCCGTGCGCGGTTTGGTTGTCAGTGGTGATGCGTTTATTAACGGTTCTGTCGCACTGGCAAAAATCCGCCACAACTTCCCGCAGGCCGTTGCCGTGGAAATGGAAGCAACCGCAGTGGCGCATGTTTGCCACAACTTTGGCACACCGTTTGTGGTCGTTCGCGCCATTTCTGATGTTGCTGACCAGCAATCTCACCTGAGCTTTGACGAGTTCCTCGCGGTTGCCGCGAAGCAGTCCACGCTGATGGTAGAAAACCTGGTGCAGAAGTTAGCTCGTGGTTAATAAGAACGTCTGGCGCGGGCTATCCGCGCTATTGTTTTGCCTGCCGTCACTGCTGATGGCAGCGCCGCGGGTTATTTCTCTGTCGCCGAGCAATACGGAACTGGCTTACGCAGCCGGTATAACACCCGTCGCGGTTAGCGCCTGGTCAGACTATCCGGAGGCCGCTAAAAAACTTGAGCAAGTCTCAAACTGGCAGGGAATGAACCTTGAGCGCATCGTGGCGTTAAAACCCGATATCGTGCTCGCCTGGCGTGGCGGAAACGCAGAACGCCAGGTTAACCAATTACAGGCGCTGGGAATTAAAATCGTCTGGCTTGATCCGGCAACGGTCGAAGGTGTGGTTGCGGCACTGCGCCAACTGGGTCAATACAGCCCCACCCCTGAAACCGCCAACCAAGCAGCGGACAAACTGGCGCAAGAATTTGCCGCGTTAAAAGCGCAGTATGCCCAAACAAAAGCGAAGAAAGTTTTCCTGCAATTTGGCCAACAGCCGCTATTTACGTCAGGCCGCGGTTCGATTCAGAACGAAATTCTGGAAGTGTGCGGCGGGCAAAATATCTTCGCTGATAGCCGGGTTCCATGGCCACAAGTCAGCCGTGAACAAGTGCTTAGCCGCCGCCCGCAAGCTATTATTATCACCGGCGATGAAAAGCAAATCCCCCCGGTTGAGCAATTTTGGAATACCCAGCTAAAAATTCTGGTTATTGCAGTGAATGATGACTGGTTTAGTCGCTCGGGCCCACGTATTATCCTCGCCGCAAAACAGCTCTGTGCGGAGCTGAATAACAATGAACATCCCTCTAAATAGCCCGAGTTGCAGTTAACATCCCTGCGGCCCGAAATATGACGGGGCGATATTTAAATGAGGATAGCTAGATGCTCGTTTATTGGCTGGACATCATTGGCACAGCCGTGTTTGCCATCTCCGGCGTACTGCTGGCTGGAAAACTTCGTATGGACCCGTTCGGTGTCCTGGTTCTGGGTGTCGTGACTGCCGTTGGCGGCGGGACAATACGTGATATGGCTCTGGATCACGGCCCGGTATTTTGGGTTAAAGACCCCACTGACTTAGTCGTTGCGATGGTCACATGCATGCTAACCATTCTGTTGGTACGCCAGCCGCGCCGCCTGCCAAAATGGATTTTACCCGTGCTGGACGCCGTCGGTCTTGCGGTGTTTGTCGGCATTGGGGTCAATAAAGCGTTCCTTGCCGGCACCAGCCCACTGATTGCCATCTGCATGGGTGTGTTGACCGGTGTGGGCGGCGGGATTATTCGTGACGTTTTAGCCCGTGAAATTCCAATGATCCTGCGGACCGAAATCTACGCTACGGCATGTATTGCCGGCGGTATCGTGCACGCCACCGCGTATTACACGTTCCACGTTCCCCTGGAACAGGCGAGTATGATTGGTATGGTCGTCACCCTGGTGATTCGCCTCGCAGCTATTCGCTGGCATTTAAAACTGCCAACGTTTGCACTGGATGACAGGCAATAGATAATAAAAAAGCCGGATGACGCTTTCGCTTATCCGGCCTACAAATCTTTTTACTATTTAAACCAAATAATTCGAGCTGCAGGAAGGCGACAAAGCCGTAAATCCCCAGGAGCATAGGTAACTATGTGACTGGGGTGAACGGGTGCAGTCAACGCACCTGCAGCTTGAAGTATGAAGGTTTAAACGCTGAAGGAAGAACCACACCCACAGGTGCTTTTCGCATTAGGGTTCGTTACTACAAAGCGTGAACCTTCCAGACCTTCGGTGTAATCCACTGCGCCGCCTACCAGATACTGCAGGCTCATCGGGTCAACCACCAGCGCAACGCCTTGCTTCTCGATAGTCATATCGCCGTCGTTGATCTGGTCATCAAAGGTAAAACCATACTGGAAGCCGCTGCAACCACCACCGGTGATGTAGACGCGCAGTTTCAGATTCGGGTTTTCCTCATCCGCGATCAGGCTTTTTACTTTATTGGCTGCTGCTTCGGTAAACTGCAACGGCAGCACTGCTACGTCATCACTCATCATTTGCTCCCAACGAAATAAGAAGTCGGATAGAACTCCATACCCTAACGGGTATAACCCGACCTTTAGGGCCATTATCTAATACCCGAGTAAATCGTTCAAGTATTCTCCCCGGCAGGGGCTTGTTGTTCTTTGCTGCGCTTTTCAGCTTCCTGCTTAGCAAGCGTTCGCGCAAGGATCGAGGAGTATAGCGGTTTTCCGCCGAGGAATTGTGCCAATAGTGTCGCGCCAAGGCAGGTAATAATCATTGGCAGAATGAGCTGATAATTGTCGGTCATTTCCAGAACCAGCACAATTCCCGTCAACGGTGCGCGCACCGATGCCGCAAACAACGCCCCCATTCCGGCAATCGCAAATGTCCCTACTTCAAGGTGATAGGCCGGGAACCAGGCAGCGCTCGCGATACCGAATGCGGTGCCCAGGAGCGTTCCAAGTGCCAGCATTGGCGCAAAAATCCCGCCAGGCGCACCGGATGCAAAACACAGCAAAGTGGTAATCACTCGCGCCACAAAAATAAACAGCAGCATGCCTAAGGTGTAATTTCCGGCTGCAGCGATAGGGATCAGGTTAAAACCACCGCCCGCTGCCGCAGGTTGGATAAGCCCCAACACGCCACAAATGCCACCTAACAGGCCGCCAATAATTACCCATTTTTTAAGATTGCCGCCGTGGAAGCGCTGGAACATATCCTGAGTGCGGAACACCATCGCGTTAAAGAACACACCGACGATGCCGAATACCATTCCGAGTACCAGATACAGCCACAACGTATTAACCGGCGCGTTAGAAAGTTTCCCGACTTCAATCACCGCGTTTTCGCCGTTAAAAATACGGAACACCACACTCGACATAATCACGCCGATAAACACGGCTTTAATCGAAATCAGGTTATAACGAAATTGCGGGCGCATCTCTTCAATGATGAACAGAATCCCCGCCAGCGGTGCATTGAATGCGGCAGACAGACCTGCGGCGGCACCGGTCGCTAACAGCGAATGGCGGGCTTCAGCACCGCGCAAACGGAAAATATCCAGCACCATGCGGCCGATATTGCCACCCAATTGCACTGTCGGACCTTCACGCCCCAGCACCATGCCAGCACCCAGTGTTCCCATCCCGCCGATAAACTTAACCGGGATGACACGCCACCAACGCACCGGACGCAACTCTTCCAGCGCCCCTTCAATTTCGGGGATGCCTGAACCACCCGCTTCCGGCGCATAACGACGCACCAGATAATAGCCAAGCATCGCTAAAAGCATTGAGCTAATGAATGCCAGCGGCCAGACAATAAGGCTGTGATCAGCCACATGCGCCAGCATCGCCAGCCGATTTTGTTGAACCCAGGTGACGGCTTTTTCAAAAGCAACACCCACCAAACCGGCTAACGTCCCTACTATCGCGGCCATAAAAAGAATAGCGACAGGCGTTTTATCCTGTCGAATTAGGCGACGCACCATGTCGCCCCTGCGTAAGCGCACAACCTGCTGTGCTTCAAAAGAGGGGTGGGAGTGATTCATTAGGTTAATCATTCATTGGTAATACAAATCGAGGGGGGCATTCTACTCTCTCGACGCGATTGGGCAAAACTTTCATAACTTCGAATGTTTCCCTTAGAATAGCGTGTAGTCATTATTTCCACGAATCCACGAATTGGAGCCGATTCATGAGTAAGTCTGAAAACCTGTACGCTGCCGCACGTAAAGTCATCCCTGGTGGAGTTAACTCGCCGGTTCGTGCTTTTACTGGCGTCGGCGGTGTGCCGCTGTTTATCGAACGCGCTGACGGGGCTTACCTGTATGACGCTGACGGCAAATCCTATGTTGATTATGTTGGTTCATGGGGGCCAATGGTTCTCGGTCACAACCACCCGGCAATTCGTAATGCCGTGATTGAGGCGGTTGAACGTGGTTTAAGCTTTGGCGCGCCAACGGAGATGGAAGTAAAAATGGCGGAGCTGGTGACCGAACTGGTGCCGACTATGGACATGGTCCGCATGGTGAACTCCGGTACAGAAGCCACCATGAGCGCCATTCGTCTGGCGCGTGGTTTTACCGGCCGCGATAAAATCATCAAATTCGAAGGCTGCTACCACGGCCACGCTGACTGCCTGCTGGTGAAAGCCGGTTCTGGCGCGCTGACCCTCGGCCAGCCAAACTCACCGGGCGTTCCGGCTGATTTCGCCAAACACACCCTCACCTGCACTTATAACGATCTCGCGTCCGTTCGCGCCGCGTTCGAGCAATATCCGCAAGATATTGCCTGCATTATCGTTGAACCCGTTGCAGGCAACATGAACTGCATTCCACCAAATGATGATTTCCTGCCAGGCCTGCGTGCGTTGTGCGACGAGTTTGGTGCATTGTTTATTATCGATGAAGTGATGACCGGTTTCCGTGTCGCGCTGGCGGGTGCCCAGTCTTACTACGGTGTGGAACCTGACTTAACTTGCCTTGGCAAAATCATCGGTGGTGGCATGCCAGTCGGTGCGTTTGGCGGCCGTCGTGAAATCATGGATGCGCTGGCACCAACGGGCCCGGTTTACCAGGCAGGTACGCTTTCCGGTAACCCAATTGCGATGGCGGCAGGCTACGCTTGCCTGACTGAAGTCGCGCAACCAGGCGTTCACCAGACATTGACCGAACTGACCGAAATGCTGGCAAACGGTTTGCTGCATGCAGCGAAAGAAGAAAACATTCCATTGGTCATGAACAATGTGGGCGGCATGTTTGGTTTGTTCTTTACGGATGCAAAATCTGTGACTTGCTACCAGGATGTGATGGCGTGTGACGTCGAGCGCTTTAAGAAGTTCTTCCACCTGATGCTGGAAGAAGGCGTTTACCTGGCACCATCGGCATTTGAAGCAGGCTTTATGTCAGTTGCGCATTCGAAAGAAGATATTCAGAAGACTATCGACGCTGCGCGTCGGGTGTTTGCGAAGCTGTAATCTTTTGCCCCTCACCCCGGCCCTCTCCCCCAGGAGAGGGGGAAAATCGATCCGTCCCCTCTCCCTGTGGGAGAGGGTTAGGGTGAGGGTGAAAACAAATCACCGGGTCTGCTTTCGCAACAAATAAACAAAGTACGGCGCACCAATAAACGTCGCCAGCAAGCCAGCAGGCACCTGATCCGGGAAGAGGATCATTCTTCCGCACCAGTCCGCCGCCACCATCAGCATCCCACCCAATAATGCCGACATCACCAACTGCGGCATAGCACGCCGGAACCCCAGCATGCGCGCAATATGCGGCGCCATTAGGCCAACAAAACTCAGCGGGCCGACGGTCATGGTTGCCGCAGCGGTTAAGGTTGCAGCCAGCAAAAGCAGCGCAAAGCGTGATGGTGTCAGAGCCATACCAATCGCGCGCGCAGTTGCCCCACCTAACGGGAGAATCATCAACCAGCGGCGACACAGCGGCGTCAGGGCAAACAAAATCACCATCAGGATAAGCGTTCTGACAGCCTGGTCACCGGTTACGTTATACGTTGAACCCGAAATCCAGGTCAGTATCCCCGCCATTCGCGGGTCGCCGCTCGCCATCAGCAACATCAACAACATGGTAAACGCGGTACTCAGCGCCATCCCGGCAAGCAACATACGCTGTGGGGAAAAACCGCCACGACTGGCCGTCACCATAATCACCAACAGTGTCACCGCAGCACCGAGGCTACCGGCCGGGAACAACCAACCAAATGCGTTGCCCGGCACGATAAACAGCATCACGACGACGCCGAATGCCGCACCGGAACTGATACCCAAAACTTCCGGGCTGGCCATGGCATTACCGGTCAAACGTTGAATAACGCTACCGGCGACGGCCAGCATCATGCCCGCAGTCAGTGCAGCTAATACACGTGGCCAACGCCACTGTAATAACTCATGGAATAACGAACCGCTTACCCAGTTCCAGCCATACGCATCGCGTCCAAGCGTTAGCGCAGTGACAAGAACCAACGCTAACACACCGCTACCAACTAACACCCACCATGCCAGATGCTGGCGCTCGCTCGGAACGTTATCGCCCTGGTTCATCGCTGGTGTGCCAACGGTGCGCAGGCGTGGCAGCAGCCACAGCAGCAATGGGGCACCAATCAGCGCCGTCACCGTACCGGTTGAAATCTCACGCCACACGCTGGTCAGCCAGATCACGGATTGATCGGACAGCCACAATATCAACGCGCCAATAAGCGGTGCGAGGAACAAACGCGCGACCAGGCGGCGAGCCCCAAGCATTTTCGCCAGCAACGGCGCGAACAGGCCAATAAAACCAATAATCCCGACGGCATTAACCAACAGCGCACTGATGGCAATCGCCAGTACCAGCGTCGCGAGGCGCACCATGGAAAGTGCCAGGCCAAGATTACGCGCCACACCATCGTCGAGCCCCATAAGCGTTAGCGGGCGCAACAACAGCAGCGTTAATAACATACCGCCGACCAGACGTGGCCACAGGCCGTTAACGATGTCCCAGTCCTGCTGGTTCAACGAACCCGTGCTCCACAGGAACATGTTCTGCAATTGGTCGTGGTGGAAAATGGCAAGCAGCTGGTTTACCGCACCGCAATACAGGCTCAATACCAGCCCCGCGAGGATAAGCGTGACCGGAGATAAACGCTTGCCCCAGGCGACACCGAACACCAGTAAACCAACTACACCCGCACCGACCAGTGCGGCAAACTGCTGCGTGGCGAATCCGCCGGGCAATGCCCACAGCGTGGCAACGGTGACACCTAATTGCGCGCCACTCGCCACACCCAGCGTTGTCGGTTCGGCAAGGGGGTTACGCAACACTTGCTGGAATAACACGCCCACTAAACCCAGCCCTGCCCCGACCAACAAAGCGATGGCAAGGCGCGGCAGCAAACTGTAGTGGAATAACATCTGATTGATGTCATCCATATTAGGTTGCCACCAGGCAGCACGCCATTGTGCCGCAGGCAATTGCACATTCAGGTTATGCAACGTGAGCGCACAGGCAATGACAAACATCAGCGATAACAACATCGCCGGGAACAAGGCATGACGATGTTTCACGCTTTGCTCCCTATGGCTTTAGCCAGCATGGTGGTGAAATTCATGGCGGAAAGGGTCGCGCCGTAGAGCCAGACAGGGGGCACTCGCTGGAAACGGTTCTGGCGAACAAAAGGCATGGCATTCCACAATGGCGTGGCGGTAACGCGCGCCATTTCTGCATCGTTGTTATGATCGAGACAAATAACATCAGCATCTTTCACTTCGGCGAGGCGCTCAAGGCCAACGACCGCACTGCCCCAGAAGTTGGTTTCACCTGTCCACGCGTTTTCCACGCCGAGCAAATCCATCACCTGTTGGAACAGACTGCTTTTGCCGATCACCAGCGCATGGCGCGAATCTAACAGAGTCATCAGCAATACGGGTTTATCGCCGCGGTCGGCAAAGCGGGGTTTCATCTGCTCGATAAATTGGTCGAAGTGGGCGAGATGATCTTTCGCGGCCTGCTGCATACCGAGCTTTTCGCCCAGTTCGGTCAGCGACTGGCGTGCAACCGTCAGCGGCTTGCCAGAGGCATCGTTAAAATTGAACCCCAAACCCGGCGCGATACGCGACATCTTTTCCGGCGACGGGCCGTAGCCTGCGGAATAGAGAATCAGCGACGGTTTTAATTGGGTCAACAGTTCGAGATTGGGCTCGGTGCGCAAACCGACTTCAATAATGCCATCGGGCAATTTCGGTTCGCCCACCCAGGCCTGATAATTTTTGATATCAGCCATCGCGTAAGGCTTAACGCCCAGCGCCAGCATCAATTCGACGGGTAGCCATTCCAGCGCAACAATACGTTGCGGATCGATTGCCGCCGCATGGACGTTGCCCATTTTGAGCAACAGCGGCGAGAGCGCCAGTGCCGTTAACAACTGGCGACGACTCAGCAAAGGGTTAATCAGCTCACTCATCAGTAAACGAAGCTCACCGGAGCCGCGCCCGCAGGATGTGGCAGAATGCCCATTGGGATACCGTAAATCTGTTCCAGCGTTTCGCTTTGCATCAATTCAGCAGGGCTACCCTGGGCAATCATTTCGCCACCGCGCAGCGCTGCAAGGTTGTCGCAATAACGCGCCGCCATATTGATATCGTGCAGAACGGCAATCACCGTCAAACCACGTTCCTGGCTAAGGCGATGAATCAGCGCCAGTACATCAACCTGGTGGGCAATATCCAGCGCCGAAGTCGGTTCATCCAGCAACAGGCAGCGACTATCTTGCGCCACCAGCATGGCAATCCACGCGCGCTGGCGTTCGCCGCCAGAAAGACTGTCTACCAGACGATGAGCAAAAGGTTTCAGCCCGACTAAAGTTATGGCCTCGTCAACCAATTCCCTGTCCGCTACGCCAAAACGACCTAACGCGCCGTGCCACGGATAGCGGCCTATCGCCACTAACTCACGCACGGTCATGCCTTCAGCTGCCGGAAGTTGTTGCGGTAAGTACGCGACTTTGCGCGCAAATTCCTTGCTGCTCCAGCTATCCAGCGGGTGATTGTTGAGATGAATTTCCCCATCAGAGGGTTTCTGATGGCGGCCAAGCATTTTCAGCAGTGTCGATTTCCCCGAGCCGTTGTGGCCAATCAGGCCTGTGACTTTACCAACAGGAAAGGTCATCGACAGAGGATGAAGAAGCGTGCGACCGGGTACGCGGAAGGTAACGTCAGTGAGGCTAAACGTGGTATCGGGATGAACGAGTTTGTCCTGCATGGCAGCCATCTTTGTTGATGGGCACGGCGAACCGTGCCCGAATGCACTTAGAAGCGGAATGTTGCAGTCGCAACAACCTGACGCTCAGCGCCCCAGAAGCAGCCGTAGGTGGCGAAGCAGCTGGCAACATATTCACGATCAAGCAGGTTGTTCACGTTAACCGCGATGCTCGAACCATTCATACCGAAGCGACCGAGGTCATATTTAACCACTGCATCCAATACCGCAGCACTGCCCACTTTGAAGCTGTTTGCAGGGTCACCGTAGCTGGAACCGATAAAGCGACCACCGGTACCAAGAGTCAGACCAGTAAGAGCACCTTCATTGAAGGTGTAATCACCCCACAGTGAAGCCATATGCTCTGGCACCTGCTCAGGCGTATTGCCTTTGTAATTGGTGTCGGTGGTGTATTCCGCATCGGTATAGGTGTAGGAAGCCGTCACGTTAATGTTGGCATTAACCGCCGCTTTCGCTTCAAGCTCAACACCACGAGAACGGATTTCGCCGCCCTGAACGGAAGAGAAGCCGTGTGAAGTGTCGGGATCGGACATCAGGTTATCAGACTTGGTCAGCTGATAGACCGCACCGGTAATCACGACAGCCATATCCTTCGGCACATATTTCACGCCGGCTTCATACTGGCGGCCCTTAGATGGCTTAAAGGTATTACCGTAGAAATCTGCACCCGAGTTTGGCTCGAAGGATTCACTGTAGCTGATGTATGGCGATACACCGTTATCGAACAGGTAGTTCAGACCTGCACGACCAGTGAATTCGCTGTCATCACGCTCGGTGAAGTTGTTCGCTTGATACGCCAGAGTAGACTGTTTCAGCCAGTCGTAACGACCACCGACCGTCAGAATAAACTTGTTCCACTCAGCTTGATCCTGAATGTAGATACCGGTCTGTTTCTGTTTGTTTTGCTGATACGGATCCGCATCGCCAAAGTCGTAGTTTTCATACACTGGGTTATACAAATCCAGTGGAGGTGCGCTGCCAAAGGTCGCGTTCACATCGTTACGCATTTGCTGGAAGTCCACACCCGTCAACAGGGTATGTTCAAGATCGCCTGTGGCGAATTTGCTTTGCAACTGGGTATCAACAGCAAAGTTGTGCAGTTTTTCGTTATCGACAACGGTACCGCGAGTCAGCATATGGCCGGTTGAATCTACGCCTGTGCCGTAAACGCTTTTCTGATTGGTTTTGGAGTCAACATAACGCAGGTTCTGACGCACGGTAAAAGTGTCGTTGAACTCGTGGTCGAAGCTGTAGCCAACCATTTTATGGGACAACGAGTAGGTGTTATTTGGCACACCTTCGTTGAAATCTGTCGGTAAGCGAGAGCCATCTGGTAACGGCTCCACGGTACCTTCTTTCGGCAACCAACCGTAATAACCCGTTTCTGGGGTGTCTTGCAGGTTAGCTAAGAAAGTGAAATTGGTTTTATCGTCAGGACGCCAGGAGAAAGACGGCGCAATCGCATAACGTTTCTGTTTGGAGAACTGCTGCTGGTCATCGTTAGAACGAGCCACACCCGTCAGGCGATAAGAATAAACACCTGCATCATCCAGTGAATCACTGAAATCAAAACCGGTCTGGAACAGGTTGTCAGTGCCCATTTTGAACTGCACTTCTTTCAGCGGTTCAGTCGTCGGGCGTTTGCTCACCATAGTGATGATGCCGCCTGGGCTGCTTTTTCCGTACAGTACGGAAGTTGGGCCACGCATTAATTCCACGCGCTCAAGCATATACGGGTCGATGATCACTTCGTTATAGAAGTCGCCCTGAAGCTTCAGACCATCTAAATAGTTGTTCTGGTTAACTGAACCGAAACCACGGATTTTCACCGCGTCGTAGGTGTCAGATGCGCCACGTGTTGAAACGGTAATACCCGGCGTATAGCCCAGCGCTTCTTTAACGGAAGCTGGCTGGTGAGTATCCATCTCTTCACGCGTCACAACTGAAATAGACTGCGGAGTCTTCTCAATCGGCGTGTCGGTTTTGGTTGCGGTGGCGGTGCGTTTAGCCGCAATCGTTGGAGACGGACCCCACGCGCTTTCGTCAGCAGCGCTGGCAGAAACAGTGATGGTGTCTTCTTTGCTGGTTGTGTTGTCTGCGGCAAAACTTGATGCACTCACACCACTGACGGCGGCGGCAACAAAGAATGCAAGTTTACGGATTGAGGTGTTGACTGGTTGTCCAGTTCTTAAACGCGCCATTGGTTTTTCTCTGATGAAGTAGTGACGAATGATAACGTAAACGATAATTATTATTAGCCGCAGAATAATAGACGAAACGGAAAGTGCATAGCAAGTAGGAAACGCCCCTGGTAAGTGCGAGGGAATAATAATTAACCAGAGTAATTGCATGGAATTAATAAAAAAGAAAAGCCCCCGTGGTAAACGGAGGCTTTATGGGAAAACCGCGAGGTTTATTTACTGCCGAACATGTCTTTTATCCAACCTGCAACACCGTCACTACTCTCTTGCTTCTGAGGTTGTTGCTGCTGCGGCGGCTGTTGTGGCTGTTGAGTCTGTGGCTGCTGCGACTGACTAAACGGATTGTTGTTTTGCTCAGACTGTTGGCTTTGCTGGCACAGCCCATCCGGATTGGTCGTCCATACTGGCAACACACGATCCCCGCCGCCACCGCACTGGAAGTAACCTGCGCTATCAACGCCCATATCAACGATATCTTCCGGCGGGTTCAGCACCAGCGGAATCGGCGTCTGGTTGGCAAGGTAACGCTGGTAAAGCGACATCGCCCCGCTCGCACCATACAACTTGGTCGGCTGGTTGTTGTCACGCCCTACCCAGGTAATCGCCACTTCTTTGCCGTCGATGCCCGCAAACCAGGTATCCACGTTATCGTTGGTGGTCCCCGTTTTACCGGCTAAATGCAGGTTCGGATATTTACCACCTAACGCACGGCCCGTACCGCGAGCCATAACCTGCTGCATGGTAAACAGCGTCATGTATGCGGCCTGCGGTGGAACAGCCTGCTCCGCCTGTGGGAAGCTTTGGTACAGCACGGTGCCGTCTTCAGCAATCACCGAACGCAAGGCAGAAAGCGTTGCGCGGTTCCCGCCGCTGGCGATGGTCTGGAATGCCTGGGCCACTTCAATTGGCGTCAGGTTCAGCGCTCCCAGCAACATTGCTGGAACCGGATGCAACTGCTCTTTCGGCACGCCGAGTTTAATCCAGGTATCTGTTACCGCAGGCAAGCCCAGCGCCATACCGAGGTTAACCGTTGGCACGTTCATCGAACGCGTCAGCGCGTCCACTAGCATGACCTTGCCACTCTCACTGTAGCGACGGTCATCGTTTTGCGGTGACCACACTTGCCCATTCGGTTGCTTCAGCGCGATTGGCGCATCGGCAATCCAGGTATTGAGGCGGTAAGCGTCCGGCTGGCTTAATGCCGTCAGATAGGTCGCAGGTTTTGCCAGAGAACCGATAGAACGGCGGGCCTGCATCGCGCGGTTAAAGCCTGCGAACTGGGTTTCTGCGCCGCCGACCATCGCACGAACTTCACCGGTCGAACGGTCAACAATGACCATTGCCGCTTCCAGATCTTTCAGTTTGCGCGAGTTACGAAGAATCGGAACCCCTTCACTGACCGCTTTTTCTGCCGCATCCTGGGAAACGGAGTCAAAAGTAGTGAAGATCTTCACGCCTGACAGGTCTTTAACTTTGTCGCCAAGTTTGGTCTGGAGTTCGTTACGCACCATCTGCATAAATGCAGGCTGCGGCGAAATTACGCCACCACGCGGTTGCACACCCAGAGGGCGGGCGCTCAGCATGTCGTAAAGTTCCTGGTCAATCACCTTCTGCTCTTGCAGCAAGCGCAATACAAGGTTACGACGTTCCAGCGCCAGTTTCGGGTTACGCCATGGGTTGTAAATCGACGCGCCTTTCACCATGCCCACCAGCAATGCTTGCTGATCGAGACTCAGTTCTTCCACAGGGCGGCCAAAGTAATACAAGCTCGCCAGCGGGAAGCCGCGAATTTCGTTATCACCGCTCTGACCGAGATAGACCTCGTTCAGATACAGCTCAAGGATACGATCTTTGCCGTAACGCGCGTCCATGATCAGAGCCATGTACGCTTCGTTCGCTTTACGCCAGTAAGAACGCTCGCTCGATAAGAACAGGTTTTTGACCAGCTGTTGCGTCAGCGTACTTGCACCCTGCACCGTACGACCCGCTGTCAGGTTCGCCAGCACCGCACGGCCAATGGAGAAGAAGCTAATCCCATCGTGCTCGTAGAAATGGCGGTCTTCTGTCGCGATCAACGTGTCAACCAGCAACTCCGGGAAACCGGTGCGCGGCACAAACAGGCGCTGCTCACCGTTCGGTGAAGACAACATGGTGATCAGACGTGGGTCCAGACGGAAGAAACCGAAGCTGCGGTTGTTATCCATATTCTGGATGGATTCCAGATGGTCACCATCAAAATTCAGACGTGCGCGGATCTGCCCTTCTTTACTGTCAGGGAAATCAAACGGACGGCGGATCATCTCAATGCTGTTGCCCTGCACCGTAAACTCACCAGGACGCGTCATCTTCGTCACCTGGCGGTACTGCGTGGCTTCCAGCAAGTTAACCATCTCTTTCTTGCTGTACGGCATGTCTGGTTCAAGGTTCACCATACGGCCATACACAGCCGCAGGGAGCTGCCAGACTTTGCCATCAATACGGCTTCGGATCTTCTGATCGAGGTAAACGCCGTAAATCACCATCAGTACGGCAAAGACGACAAACAATTTTACCAGGAACCACAGCCAGCGGCGTTTTTTACGCGGCGGACGGCCATTGCCACTGCCTTTTCCTTTACGTGGCGGCATCGGTTCCTCGTCGTCATAATCGTCATCGTAATCCGCGTCGTATTCCTCTTCCCGGATTCGACGGCGGCTGACTTTCTCTTTTACAGGACGTGAAGGTTTGCCTTTACGTCCAATCGGTTCGCGGTCATTCCCCGCCATTGCTTTCTCCACCAAAAATAAGGCGCACGGCCTGATTCTCCTTTCTTCCACCCAAGGCGAAAGAGGAAATCTCTCAAAGTTATTGGTACTTTTTAGTACGCCGCGTGGGCAGCGCATCTGCTGGCGAATCCGGCCAGACGTGCTTTGGATAACGTCCTTTCATCTCTTTTTGCACTTCCCGATACGCACCGTTCCAGAAGGCGGTTAAATCACGCGTGATCTGCAAAGGGCGTTGTGCCGGGGAGAGCAGCTCAAGAACCAGTGGTACACGGCCTTCAGCAATGACTGGCGTTTGTGCTTCCCCGAACATCTCTTGCATACGTACCGCAAGAACTGGCGGGTTTTCATCATCATAGCGAATGGCTATCTGACTTCCAGTCGGCACAGTGTAATGAGTTGGCAGTGCACTATCCAGACGTACGCGTGCGTTCCAGTCGAGCAAGTTCTGTAACGCGCGTGTGACATCAATGTTTTTTAATGCCCGCAGCGAGTGTACACCATGCAGTTCGGGTAATAACCAGCGATCTAGCGCACCCAACAAGGCATTGTCTGAAACTTCAGGCCATTTCAATTCGGGCAGCCATTTTGCCGCACAGGCCAGACGTGTTCTGAACTGTTGCGCCTGAGGCGACCAGTTCAGAACGGCCAAACCTTTATCACGAATACCGTTAAGCATCGCCTGATGCAGCTCGTCTTCGGAAGGTTTTGCCAGCGGCTGGACTTTCAGAATTAACTTGCCGATTTGAGTGCGGCGAATGGCTTTCAAAGTGCCTTGCGTTTCATCCCACTCCACAGAATCGCTTAGTGTCAGTAACTCAGGGCACTGTGCTGTTAGCGCATCAATATCCAATGGAATGGCCTGCAAGATGCGTGCATCAGGCGTATGGCTTCCCTGTAATAAAAGCGGTGCCAACAGCCATTCGTAGCGCGTTAATGGGTCATCCTGGTTGAGCATCGCCCCCATACCATTGGCTAATTGGTAACGACCGTCGAGACCACGGCGGCGAGCAATACGATCGGGAAACGCCTGTGCCAGTAACGCAGCCGCGAGGGAGAAATCCGCTTCGCCGCCGCGGCTGTTAAGCCTTTTAAGCAACTGGGCGCTACGCTGCTGCCAGTTATCCTGCCGCCGACTAAAAGCATTACGCAAATCGCTGTCCTGACCGCGCGGTGGCTCTTCAAGAACCGCGACAAGTCGAGCCGCCGTCGCCTGTTGGTCGGCATTTTTAGCATTAACCAACATAGCGGCGAAGCGTGGTTCGTTACCCATGTTCGCCATTTTTTGGCCGACTGGCGTGAGTTTGTTTTGCTCATCGATCGCATTGAGCTGGCGCAACAGGGTTCGCGCAGCCGCTATATTGGTGGCAGGCGGGGCATCAAGCCAGGTCAATTGGCCCGGATCCTGGCATCCCCATTGCAGTAAATCGAGCAACAAGCCAGAGAGGTCGCTTTGCAGAATTTCAGGCTCACTTTGCAGGCTCGCGCGTTCTGCCTGTTCGCCACTGGTTAAATGCAAACAGATGCCCGGTTCCAGGCGCCCTGCTCGTCCGGCGCGTTGAATCATCGACGCCTGGCTAATGCGCTGCGTGATAAGCCGCGTCAAGCCGGTGCGAACGTCAAAACGTGCGACGCGCTCCTGTGCGCAATCCACCACGAGTCGAATACCTTCGATGGTCAGGCTGGTTTCGGCAATGTTAGTCGCCAGCACAACTTTGCGCATGCCGTTTGCCGCGGGCAAAATCGCTTTGCGCTGTTCGCTCAAAGGCAGTGCGCCATATAACGGGCAAAGTTGAACGTCGCTTGTGACGCGTTCCTGCAATTGCTGCTGAACACGCTGAATTTCACCGACACCTGGCAAAAACAGCAGCAGAGAACCTGTTTCTTCGCGCAGTAAATTCGCCACGGCAATGGCAACAGCTTCATCAAAACGCTGATGGGTAGAGAGCGGGCTATAGCGGCGCTCGACAGGAAAAGCTCGCCCTTCAGAGCGGATAACAGGCGCATCAGGTAAACACTGCTGCAGGCGCACGTTATCAAGCGTGGCTGACATAATCAGTAATTTGAGATCGTCGCGTAACCCTTGCTGCACGTCGAGCAATAACGCCAGCGCCAGATCGGCTTGCAGACTACGCTCGTGAAATTCATCGAGGATAACCAGCGCAATGCCGGTAAGTTCAGGATCATGCTGAATCATGCGCGTCAGAATGCCTTCGGTTACCACTTCCAGCTGCGTATCTGGCCCGACGCAGGTTTCCGCACGCATACGATAACCGACCGTTTCACCCGGTTTTTCACCGAGTAACTCGGCAAGGCGCTGGGCAACATTGCGTGCCGCCAGACGGCGTGGTTCCAGAAGCAGAATCCGGCCACCTAAATTGGCCTGTTGTAAAATCTGCAACGGCAGCCAGGTCGATTTACCCGCACCGGTAGGCGCGCTCAGTAAAACCTGTGGCGCGTTTTGCAAGGCGTTAAGAATTTCGGGTAGCACTGCGGCAACCGGTAATGACGACACAAAGGGCTCCAAACGGGTATGATGCGAAGTTCGCTATTGTAGCATTACGACGAGACATTATTGAGAGACCGCTATGGCTGAAACTCGCCGCCTGTTTTTTGCCCTCGAATTACCCAAAGAGGTGCAAAAACAGATTATCCAGTGGCGCGCCACACAGTTTCCCGAAGACGCGGGTCGCCCGGTGGCTGCGGCAAACCTGCACCTGACGCTGGCCTTTTTGGGTGATATCAGCGCCGAAAAGCAAAAAGCGCTTAGCCAGTTGGCCGGGCGGATACGTCAGCGCGGTTTTCCCCTGACGATAGACGATGCCGGGCAGTGGTTGCGCTCAAATGTAGTGTGGATTGGCCCACGCCACGCGCCGCTGGGGCTGATTCAACTGGCGAATATGTTACGTTCCCAGGCGGCACGTAATGGCTGTTACCAAAGCCCGCAGCCGTTTCATCCGCATATCACGCTTTATCGCAACACGCCGCGAGCGGTCACCATCCCACCCCCTAATTTTCGCTGGCAGTTTAAGGTCGATGAATTTGCATTGTATGAGTCTGTTTTCAAAAATGGGCGAACGCGTTACCAGGAATTACAACGCTGGTCATTAAGCAATAAGGAAGAGTGAATGGAATTTAGCCCGCAGCTCAAGCAGGCAACGCTTATCAAACGTTACAAACGTTTTTTGGCTGATGTCATCACGCCTTCAGGTGAGGAATTAACGCTACATTGCCCGAATACCGGAGCAATGACCGGGTGTGCCACACCTGGCGATACCGTGTGGTATTCAACGTCAGATAATCCGACCCGAAAGTACCCGAATACCTGGGAAATGACGCAGACCCAAAATGGCGAGTTTATTTGCGTCAATACGCTACGTGCGAATACGGTGACGAAAGAAGCATTAGAATCAGAAACCATTGCAGAACTAATGGGTTACACCACAATAAAAAGTGAAGTGAAGTACGGTGCAGAACGCAGCCGCATTGATTTTATGTTGCAAGCAGATTGTAAGGTTAACTGCTATATTGAAGTAAAATCAGTAACGTTATCACAACAAGGTTGTGGCTATTTCCCGGACGCCGTAAGCCTGCGAGGGCAAAAGCATTTGCGGGAATTGATGAACGTGGTTTCGCAGGGTGAACGCGCAGTGCTGTTATTTGCTGTATTGCATTCGGGTATCACTCAAGTTTCCCCGGCACGCCACGTTGATGCAAAGTACGCGCAGTTGTTATGCGAAGCGCAACAATGCGGTGTTGAAATTATTGCTTATAAGGCAGAACTTTCGGACAAAGGCTTGAGTCTAACCTCGCCGTTACCTGTTTGTTTGATTTAAGAGTACCCGAAATAATTCGAGTTACATCGCGGCGGCAAGTGAATAAGCCCCGATGAACTTACTCAAATCAGTGATTTGAGCGAGTAAACGCCGCCAACATGGATGCAGCTCGAAGGAAGTATGAAGGGTATTAATGTTTGTCTGTTTTGTGTGCTGGTGGCTCGCGTAAATACGCTTTTCTTCACAGGCTTGTCAAGAGAGGAATTTATATAATTGCCATCCTGAAAAGCATCTGCTATTTATAGCGGCCTGATTTTCCCCCTACCAGGGGACCGATAGTGCGTGTTAAGGAGAAACAACATGCAAGAAGGGCAAAAGCGTAAAACATCGTCCCTGAGTATCCTCGCCATCGCTGGGGTGGAGCCATATCAGGTGAAAGCGGGCGAAGAGTATATGAACGAAGCCCAGCTGTCGCACTTCAAGCTAATTCTTGAAGCCTGGCGTAGCCAACTTATGGATGAAGTTGATCGCACGGTAACGCATATGCAGGATGAAGCAGCAAACTTCCCGGATCCGGTAGACCGTGCAGCCCAGGAAGAAGAGTTCAGCCTCGAACTGCGTAACCGTGACAGGGAACGTAAACTGATCAAGAAAATCGAGAAGACCCTCAAGAAAGTAGAAGACGAAGATTTCGGTTTCTGCGAATCCTGTGGTGTTGAAATCGGCATTCGCCGTCTCGAAGCTCGTCCGACAGCTGATTTGTGCATTGACTGCAAAACGTTGGCAGAAATTCGCGAAAAACAAATGGCTGGCTAACAGCTCGCGATTTCATCACTTTCAAAGGCGGGAGATTCTCCCGCCTTATTTATTTCTGGCCTACCGCAGCAAATATGAATTCATCCCACTACATCGGGCGCTTCGCTCCCTCACCTTCAGGTGAACTCCATTTCGGCTCGCTTATTGCCGCACTCGGCAGCTACCTGCAAGCACGTTCACAACAGGGCCAGTGGCTGGTTCGCATTGAAGATATCGACCCACCGCGTGAAGTCCCGGGGGCTGCCACCACCATATTGCGGCAACTGGAACATTACGGCTTGCATTGGGATGGCGAGGTTTTGTGGCAATCTCAACGGCACGAAGCCTACCGTGAAGCACTTTCCTTCCTGCAACAACAAGGTTTGAGTTATTACTGCACCTGTACTCGCAGCCGTATTCAACAAATTGGCGGTTTCTACGATGGCCATTGCCGCACGTTAAACCACGGGCCAGATAATGCCGCTCTGCGCTTTGTGCAACAGCACCCGATATTACGTTTTGAAGATAAACTTCACGGAACGTTAATTGCCGACGAGCAACTGGCGCGCGAAGATTTTATCATTCACCGCCGTGATGGGTTATTTGCCTATAATCTTGCTGTAGTCGTGGACGATAACTATCAGGGTGTGAGCGAAATTGTGCGTGGCGCAGATTTAATTGAGCCAACCGTGCGACAAATTTCGCTGTATCAACAATTTGGCTGGACGATACCTGATTACGTGCATTTGCCCTTAGTGCTCAATGAGCATGGCGCAAAATTATCGAAGCAGAATCACGCGCCAGCCCTGGCACAAGGCGATCCACGGCCTGTTATTCATGCCGCGCTGGCGTTTTTAAATCAGCCAGAAATTGCCCATTGGCAAGATTTAACGTTAAGCGAGTTGCTACATCAGGCGGTGCAAACCTGGTCATTGAAGGCCGTAATGCCAGGCTCGGCGTGAATACGCATTCTCAAATGCCACGCACTGAGCTATGATTAGCCGCTGTTTTTTTTGTCCCTATGATTGACACTGCCGAGGTGTACTATTTTTACCCGAGTCGCTAATTTTTGCCGCAAGGTGCTTAACCGCGATGACGTCGTGGTCGAGGAGAGTGAAGATCTCCCGCAAATCACGGTTATTCCGCGTGACCAGCACGCTCTGTCCCGCAAAGATATCAGTGAAAATGCCCTCAAGGTGCTCTATCGTCTGAACAAAGCAGGCTACGAGGCATACCTCGTCGGCGGCGGTGTCCGTGACCTTTTGCTCGGCAAGCAGCCGAAAGACTTTGATGTCACGACCAGCGCCACACCGGATCAGGTGCGTAAACTGTTCCGCAACTGCCGTCTTGTGGGTCGTCGCTTCCGCCTGGCACACGTGATGTTTGGGCCGGAAATCATTGAAGTCGCCACTTTCCGTGGGCACCACGAAGAGCAGAAGTCTGACAAACAGACTTCGCAGACTGGTCAAAACGGCATGCTGCTGCGCGACAACATCTTTGGTTCCATCGAAGAAGATGCTCAACGCCGCGATTTCACGATCAACAGCCTCTATTACAGCGTGGCTGATTTCTCTGTGCGCGATTATGTCGGTGGCCTGCGTGATTTACGCAATGGCGTTATCCGTCTGATTGGCGACCCTGAAACGCGCTACCGTGAAGATCCTGTACGTATGCTGCGTGCAGTGCGCTTTGCTGCCAAGCTGAATATGACGATTAGCCCGGAAACCGGTGAACCTATTCCGCGCTTAGCCACCTTGATTAACGATGTGCCACCAGCACGTTTGTTTGAAGAGTCACTGAAACTTCTGCAAGCCGGTCACGGTTATCCAACTTATGAATTACTGCGTGAATATCAGCTGTTCCAGCCGTTATTCCCGACCATCACCCGCTACTTTACCGAGCAGGGTGACAGCCCGATGGAGCTGATGATTGCTCAGGTGCTGAAGAATACCGATAACCGCATTCAAAACGACATGCGCGTTAACCCGGCCTTCTTGTTCTCTGCCATATTCTGGTATCCGCAACTGGAGATGGCTCAAAAGCTGACTCAGGAAAGCGGTCTTGCCTATATGGACGCCTTTGCACTGGCGATGAACGAAGTTCTGGATGAGGCCTGCCGTGCGCTGGCGATTCCAAAACGCATCACCACGCTGGTACGAGATATCTGGGGCTTGCAGCTTCGCCTGTCACGCCGTCAGGGCAAACGCGCCTGGAAGCTGATGGAGCACCCTAAATTCCGTGCGGCCTACGATCTACTGGCACTGCGTGCTGAAGTGGAAAATAACCAGGAATTGCTGCGCCTGACCAAATGGTGGGGTGAATTCCAGGTTGCGGCACCGCCTGCGCAGAAAGATATGCTCGATGTGTTAGGTGATGAACCTGCGGTTCGCCGTCGTCATCGTCGCCCACGCAAGCGTGCTCCACGCAGCGGTGGAAGTGCATGACGCTTGCGTACATCGCACTCGGCAGCAACCAGGCGTCGCCGCTTGAGCAAGTGACTCAAGCGCTGAACGCCATTGCAACCATCCCGCAAAGCCGGGTGGTTGCAACTTCCTCGTACTACCGCACCCCGCCGCTCGGCCCGCAAGACCAACCTGATTATCTGAACGCTGCTGTGGCACTGGAAACCGAACTGTCTCCTGAAGCACTCCTGGCTCATACTCAACGTATTGAGCTTGAGCATGGTCGCGTGCGCAAAGCTGAGCGCTGGGGGCCACGCACGTTGGATCTCGACATCATGCTGTTCGGCCATTTGACCATTGCGACGCCAACGCTGACCGTGCCGCACTACGATATGAAGAACCGCGCGTTTATGCTGGTTCCACTGCTGGAAATTGCGCCTGACTGCGCGTTCCCGGATGGACAACGCGTGGCAAAAGTTTTAGAACATCTCTCCCAGGATGGGATTAGTTTTTGGTAACCATGGACGTGTGCATTTAATTAATATCATTCCGGGACTGCCATGAAACCAACCACCATGTCTCAGTTGCGCCAATGGAAACAGGCTCAACGCAAATTCGCGACAATCACCGCCTACGATTTCAGCTTTGCCAAACTGTTTGCCGATGAAGGCATTGGTGTGATGCTGGTTGGCGACTCATTAGGTATGACCGTTCAGGGTCACGACTCCACGTTGCCGGTAACAGTTGAAGATATCGCCTACCACACACGCGCCGTGCGCCGTGGTGCGCCAAACTGCCTGTTGCTTGCCGACCTGCCGTTTATGGCATACGCCACGCCTGAGCAAGCCTTTGCTAATTCGGCACAAGTGATGCGTGCTGGTGCCAACATGGTCAAAATCGAAGGTGGCAGCTGGCTGGTCGAAACCGTCAAAATGTTGACCGAACGTGCCGTGCCGGTATGCGGGCATCTGGGCTTAACGCCGCAGTCCGTGAACATTTTTGGTGGTTATAAAGTCCAGGGTCGAGATGAAGCCGCCGCGCAAACGCTGCTCGACGATGCGATAGCACTCGAAGCCGCAGGTGCACAGCTGTTAGTGCTGGAGTGCGTGCCGGTCGCGTTGGCAAAACGCATTACCGACGCGCTGAGCATTCCAGTCATCGGTATTGGAGCGGGTAATGTGACTGACGGGCAGATTCTGGTGATGCACGATGCCTTCGGTATTACCGGCGGCCATATTCCAAAATTCGCTAAAAACTTCCTCACCGGAACCGGTGACATGCGTGCTGCGGTGCGCCAGTACATTAATGAAGTTGAAGCCGGCACCTATCCAGGTGAAGAACACAGTTTCCACTGACAGGAGAAGGGTTGTGTTGATTATCGAAACAATACCGCTGTTACGTCAGCAAATCCGCCGCTGGCGCCAGGAAGGTAAACGCATCGCACTGGTGCCGACGATGGGCAACTTGCACGACGGGCATATGAAGTTGGTCGATGATGCGAAAAGCCGCGCCGACGTGGTCGTGACGACCATTTTTGTTAACCCGATGCAGTTTGACCGCCCGGACGATTTAACCCGCTACCCGCGCACCTTGCAGGAAGACTGCGAAAAACTAAACCGCCGCAAAGTGGATTTAGTGTTCGCGCCAGCACCTGCCGATATTTACCCGCAGGGTCTGGACTCACAAACATTTGTCGAAGTCCCCGGGCTTTCCACGATGCTCGAAGGCGCAAGCCGCCCAGGGCACTTCCGTGGTGTTTCTACTATCGTCAGCAAACTGTTCAATATGGTTCAGCCTGACATCGCCTGTTTTGGTGAGAAAGACTTTCAGCAAGTCGCCGTCATTCGCAAGATGGTGGCAGACATGGGTTACGACATCGAAATCATTGGCGTGCCAACGGTTCGCGCGAAAGATGGCCTGGCGCTGAGCTCACGCAATGGCTACCTGACAGCTGAGCAGCGCAAAATCGCACCGGGTTTGCACAAAGTGATGCAATCACTGGCAGACAAACTGCGTGCTGGCGAACGTGATACTGAAGAGATGCTGGCAATTGCGGCAACTGAGCTCAATGAAAAAGGCTTCCGTTCAGACGACCTGCAAATTCGCGATGCGGATACCTTGCTGGAGCTGGATGTTGAGAGTAAACGTGCCGTCGTGCTGATGGCCGCATGGCTTGGCCAGGCGCGTTTGATTGATAATGTTCAGGTTGATCTGGCGCAGTAGACAGTACTCATAAATCGGGCAATACTGCCCGACTATATTCATAGAATTGATGAAATCGATTCTATTCGGACCCCGTAATAAAGGTTTAATTTTATGATACGCACCATGCTGCAAGGCAAACTTCACCGTGTCAAAGTGACGCAGGCGGATTTGCATTATGAAGGCTCCTGCGCCATCGATCAGGACTTCCTTGAGGCGGCTGGCATTCTGGAATATGAAGCCATTGATATCTATAACGTCACCAACGGTAAGCGTTTTTCCACCTACGCTATCGCGGGTGAGCGCGGTTCAAAAATTATTTCGGTGAATGGTGCTGCAGCGCATTGCGCGGATGTTGGCGACATCATGATCATTGCCACTTACGTCACAATGCCCGATGAGCAAGCCCGTAGCTGGCAGCCGAAAGTCGCCTATTTCGATGGTGACAACGAGATGAAACGCCTCGCGAAAGCCGTACCGGTTCAAGTGGCTTAATCGGCTTTAGAATGCCCTCATCCCGGCCTTCTCCCCCAGGAGAAGGAAAAAACCGCAGGGTGAGGGCATTAACTTTATTTGGTCTGGTTACTAATCATCCGCGACATCGTTTCTAAAGAATCCGTCCGCAGTATATAAAGCCGCTTTAGCAAAAACGGATTATCCCCCGGTTTCACCTTCCCGCGCACCGTTGTCACCGCCATATGGAACCCCGCATCATTCGCGGCCTGTACCGCTTTATCGTTGTAGCCGCCAAACGGATACGACAGGTATAAAACATGCGGATTAAACTGGGCCAGCGCGCGTCTTGAATGCTCAAAATCAAGCAGAATATTGCGATAGGTACGGCGTAAAAGTGTCGGCTGGCGATTCGCGTCAACGCGATGCAAGAAATGGGTGTGCGACTGGATATCAAACACATCCTGGCTGGCCTGTAATTCCGAAATACTCATAAATTGCAGCGTTTTCGGGTTCCAGGTTTGCGGGTGCGCTTTGATACGCGAAGAAATAATAAACGACGTCGCTTTGAAACCGTACTCTTTCAGAATCGGGTAGGCATAGCGATAAACCGACTTCAGCCCATCATCAAAGGTAATCACCACGGCACGCGCTGGCAAATTCATGCGGTTACGCACATAACCTTCAAGCTGATACATCGTCAACGTGGTATAGCCCGTATCACGCAGCCAGGTCATTTGGTTGCTGAACGCCACCACGGATGTGGTCGTGGAGGTATGGCGGAAACGGGTGTTTTCTTCATCACGCAGAATGTGGTGATAAGTCAGTACCGGAATACCGTTATCGGGCTGCGCATCAAGGCTGCTGACGTACCCCAGGCGATTACCAATGCGGATTTGGTACCAGGTCTGGTTTAAGTGGTCTTTCAGGCTGGCAATAATCGGGTAACGCAGATTGTCGGACAGTGTGCCAAAGGGCGCGCTGCCGCTACTCGGTGCGTTATAAACCGTGACATCGCGGAAAGTGACCAGATTCTGGTTGCTCAACGGCTTATTCAAATCGCCAAGACGGTCTTCAACACGTTGTTTTCCCGCCACCGGTTCAAGGTGTGTTTTATCAATAAAACCCGTACCAAAACCAAAATTGAATTCGTAATAATCCGCAGCCATCGGAGCGACTGCCAGAATTTGGCCTTCCTGAATAGTGCCAACTGAAACGACCTTATCGCCGACCTGTGCCCAAATATCCGCATCTTCGGTCGTTTGCATATATTGCGCGGGAGTGTGATTGCTGCTGAGCAGACTGGCATTTGCACTGCTACCCACAAAAAGCAGCAGCACAGAGAAGATAAGGCGAATAAACATAAGCACTTATTGTCACAACGGCGGTTAAGAAGTCATCATTCTAACAAAAGCTGAGTCAATACCAACCTTTCAGATCAATAACGGTGGAGTAATACAAACGGCGGATTTTTTTGTTGTTGATGCCAGAGGCTGGTGATGGTTTCCCCGCCCTGCTCAACAATACGGTCGCGGAATGCTTCGCTGGTTAGCGTTTCACGGTGCGTGCGCATCGCAAACAACATGGGCAGCGTGACGCCTGAGATCACTTCACAATGGGGGTGTTGGTGGCTCATAAGTGCAGCTGTGCGATAAGGGGCGGCTCCGGTTTTATCCGTCAGAAAAATGACGCCGTCACCAGAATCACAGTTATAGAGCGCATCGCACATCATACGGCTCAGCATATTGGTGCTCAGCCCCTTCCAGTAATTCACGGCAAAACATTGTTGTTGTGGCCCAAAACGTCGCTCAATCGCATCCAGCATATCCTGAGCGTAGTAGTCATGACCGGCAATAACCCAACCTAACATGGCGTTCTCCTTTTCGCAGAGCGCAAGTGTGCCAGAGGGAAAAATACGCCATGTGATGCTAATCAAAACGAGGGTTGAAAACTCTTAATAACCTCCCCTTTCGGGGAGGTTAGTGGAATTAGCTGCGCAGACCGCGGCCACGTTGAATCAGATACCAGCACAAAATATAGAAGGCGGCGATAAAGCCGACCAGCACAGCAACGGTGAACAACAGTGGCACATCATTGATACCGAGGAAGCCGTAACGGAAGCCGCTTATCATGTACACCACCGGGTTCAGGTGGGACAGCGCCTGCCAGAATGGCGGCAGCAACGTCAGAGAGTAGAACACGCCCCCTAAATAGGTCAGCGGTGTCAGCACAAACGTGGGGATCAGGCTGATGTCGTCGAAGGTCTTGGCAAACACAGCGTTGAGCAAACCTGCCAGCGAGAACAGAATCGCCGTAAGCAACAGAGTTAAACCGACAAACAGCCAGGAATGAACCTGGAACGGTACGAAGAACAGTGATACTGCCGTCACCAGAACCCCAACGCACAGGCCACGCGCTACACCACCACCCACATAGCCGGCGATAATAATGTGCGTCGGCACAGGCGCGACCAACAACTCTTCAATGTTGCGTTGGAACTTCGCGCTAAAGAATGAAGATGCCACGTTCGCGTAGGCGTTAGTAATCACCGCCATCATGATCAGGCCCGGCACGATAAATTGCATGTAGGTAAAACCATGCATTGAACCTATCTGCGAACCAATCAAATTACCGAAGATAATAAAATAGAGGGTCATCGTAATGACCGGCGGTACCAGCGTTTGTATCCAGATACGTGTGAAACGGTGGACTTCTTTGGTCCAGATACTTTTTAACGCCACCCAATAGAGATGCATCATGCCTGGTCTCCTTTATGACCGTTGACCAGCGTGACAAACAGCTCTTCAAGACGATTAGCTTTGTTACGCATACTTAATACCTGAACCCCTTGAGAACTTAACTGGCTAAAGACGCTGTTGATTCCCTGCTCACGCAGCACTTCCACTTCCAGCGTTGAGGTGTCCACCAGGCGATATTGGTAGCCATCAAGCTGCGGCAACGGGCTTTTCGGCGCAAGATCGAGGATAAACGTTTCTGACTTCAGTTTTGAAAGCAGTGATTTCATCGAGGTGTTTTCGACTAACTCACCGTTTTGAATAATGCCAATGTTACGGCACAGCATTTCGGCTTCTTCAAGGTAGTGAGTGGTCAAAATAATGGTGGTGCCTTTGTCGTTGAGATCCTTCAGGAAGCCCCACATTGAGCGGCGCAGCTCGATATCCACACCCGCGGTTGGCTCATCAAGGATCAGCAATTTCGGCTCATGCATTAAGGCACGGGCAATCATCAATCGGCGTTTCATGCCACCAGACAACATCCGCGCACGTTCGTTGCGTTTCTCCCACAGATCGAGCTGTTTCAGGTACTTTTCGCTACGAGCTATCGCTTCGTTACGTTCAACACCGTAGTAACCTGCCTGGTGAACCACAATTTGCTGCACGGTTTCAAACGGGTTGAAGTTAAATTCCTGCGGCACCAACCCAAGCTGACGCTTAGCGTTAACAATGTCTTTTTGCAGGTCATAACCAAACACACGTACACGACCCGAGGTTTTATTTACCAGCGAGCTGATAATACCGATGGTGGTGGATTTTCCTGCGCCATTCGGCCCCAGCAGAGCGTAAAAGTCCCCTGCTTCAACACGAAGATCTATGCCACGCAGTGCCTGAACACCGCCGGGATAGGTTTTCGTTAACTGTTCCAGTTCTAATGCAATGGTCATTATTTGCGGTTACCTTGTTCGGTACAAAAAAGTTAAGCTGTTTAAAAATTATTTCAGTTGCACTATCAGTTGCCCTATATTACCTCAACGCACTTCTTCCGTTACAGGTTGTTAACTTCCATGAAAGACATAGATACCCTCATCAGCAATAACCAGGTCTGGTCAAAACTGATGGAGGATGAAGACCCGGGCTTTTTCGAACGTTTGTCTCAAGCCCAAAAGCCTCGCTTCTTGTGGATTGGCTGTTCTGATAGTCGTGTACCGGCTGAACGCCTGACCGGTCTTGAGCCTGGCGAGTTGTTTGTTCACCGTAATGTGGCAAACCTGGTTATTCATACGGACTTGAATTGCCTTTCCGTTGTGCAGTATGCGGTTGATGTTCTTGAAGTTGAACACATTATTATTTGCGGTCACTACGGATGTGGTGGTGTGCAGGCGGCGGTTGAGAACCCGGACTTAGGGCTTATCAACAACTGGTTGCTGCACATCCGCGATATCTGGTTCAAGCATAGCTCGCTGCTGGGAGAACTCTCACCAGAACAGCGTCTGGATACACTTTGCGAACTGAATGTGATGGAGCAGGTTTATAACCTCGGCCATTCAACCATTATGCAATCCGCATGGAAACGTGGGCAGAAAGTGACTGTTCACGGTTGGGCTTATGGTATTCACGATGGTCGCTTGCGTGACCT
This sequence comes from Buttiauxella brennerae ATCC 51605, assembly GCF_001654925.1. Classification (GTDB taxonomy): domain Bacteria; phylum Pseudomonadota; class Gammaproteobacteria; order Enterobacterales; family Enterobacteriaceae; genus Buttiauxella; species Buttiauxella brennerae. The sequence goes on along the minus strand of NZ_LXER01000005.1, from coordinate 115,276 downwards.
GGAAGTGACCGCCACCAGCCGCGAATCACTGGAGCAAGGTTACCGCAGCGGGATTTCGAATCTGCAAAACTCACACCGCAGCCACAAGAATAGAACACCTTCCCAGTAAGACAGATAGCAAAAAGGGCCTTCAAGGCCCTTTTTTAATGGATGCTACGGACTTATTCGTCCAGCAGAACCACTTTACCGACGTATGGCAGATGGCGATAACGCTGCGCGTAATCGATACCATAACCCACCACGAACTCGTCAGGAATGGCGAAACCTACCCACTCAACGTTCACGTCCACTTCGCGGCGCTCGGGTTTATCCAGCAGCGTACAGATAGCCAGTGACTTTGGTTCACGCAGGCTAAGAATCTCACGCACTTTGCTCAGCGTATTGCCGGAGTCGATAATATCTTCGACGATCAGCACGTCTTTGCCGCGAATATCCTCATCGAGGTCTTTCAGGATTTTCACATCGCGGGTGGTGGACATGCCGCTGCCATAACTGGATGCGGTCATAAAATCGACTTCGTGGGGCACTTGTACTTCACGGCAAAGGTCAGCCATAAACATAAATGAGCCACGCAGCAGGCCAACCAGCACCATATCACTACCGCTATCACGATAATGTTCAGTGATCTCACGACCCAATTCAGCGATACGGGCTTTGATCTCCGCTTCGGGGATCATCACTTCAACAGTATGTTTCATAGTTATAACCATATGATTTAAAAATAAATCATTCGATGTTGGTTAATTTACAGCCAACACAAAATATTCAGGCCAGCAGTATAACAGCAAAACCCATTCCCGTGCCCAATTGGTAAAAAAGCCATTTATGTGATGAATATCACACTTGTTAATAACTATAATGAATTGCTATCAAACTTTTAAGAGCGTGATAATTGTGAAAACAAATAACTCTGGTTCGCGGGTAATCGCAACCTTAACAGTCCTGTTTGCGGTGCTTACCGGGCTGTATTTATTCATTGGCGGGATATGGTTAGTGGCAATTGGTGGGTCCTGGTACTACCCAATTGCAGGGGTGGTGATGTTAATCACCGCATGGTTACTTTGGCAACGCAAAGCTCTGGCTCTGTGGCTCTACGCCGCATTACTGCTTTGCACCGTGGCATGGTCTGTCTGGGAAGTCGGTTTTGATTTCTGGGCATTAACACCACGTTTAGACGTTCTGTTCTTCTTCGGCGTATGGTTACTGCTGCCGTTTGTCTATCGTCACCTGATTCTGCCCGCTGCCGGTGCGGCTCCGGCCCTTGGTGCGGTGCTGGCGATTACCGTTGTGGCGCTAGTCTGGGCGGTATTTAACGATCCTCAGGAAATTAATGGCACGCTGAGTGCCGATGCGACAACACCTGTTTCTGCATCATCGACCATTCCTGATGCCGACTGGCCTGCATATGGTCGTAATCAGGAAGGGCAACGCTACTCTCCGTTAAAACAGATCAACGATAAAAACGTCGGTCAGCTTAAAGAAGCCTGGCGTTTCCAGACCGGTGATGTGAAGCGCCCTACCGATCCGGGTGAAATCACCAACGAAGTCACACCGATTAAAATCCGCGACACGCTTTACCTGTGTACCGCGCACCAGCAGTTGTTTGCGCTGGATGCGACCACCGGTAAACAAAAGTGGAAATTTGATCCGCGTCTGGATACTAACCCTTCGTTCCAGCACGTGACTTGCCGTGGTGTTTCTTACCACGAAGCAACCGCGGATAACGCGACTCCGGATGTGGTTTCAGATTGCCCACGCCGTATCATTCTTCCTGTGAATGATGGCCGCCTGTTTGCCATTAATGCCGATAACGGCAAGCTTTGCGAAAGTTTTGCCAACAAAGGCATCCTGAATCTGCAAACCAACATGCCGGTCACCACGCCGGGTATGTATGAACCGACCTCACCTCCGATTATCACCGATAAAGTTATCGTGATTGCCGGTGCGGTAACCGATAACTACTCCACTCGTGAACCGTCTGGTGTGATCCGTGGTTTTGATGTGAACAGCGGTAAATTGCTGTGGGCATTCGATCCGGGAGCTAAAGACCCGAACACCATTCCGGGTGATGAGCACCATTACACCATTAACTCTCCAAACTCGTGGGCACCTGCTGCCTATGATGCGAAGTTAGATTTGGTGTATCTGCCGATGGGTGTCACCACGCCAGATATTTGGGGTGGTAACCGCACACCGGAACAGGAGCGTTATGCCAGCAGCATCGTGGCACTGAACGCCACCACCGGGAAACTGGCCTGGTCATATCAAACCGTTCATCACGACCTGTGGGATATGGATATGCCATCGCAGCCGACGCTTGCCGATATTACGGTTAAAGGCGAAACCGTTCCGGTTATCTACGCGCCTGCGAAAACCGGCAATATCTTTGTGCTCGACCGTCGTGACGGCAAAATGGTGGTTCCGGCTCCGGAAAAACCGGTTCCACAAGGTGCAGCAAAAGGCGACTACGTGACGCCAACTCAGCCATTCTCGGATTTGAGTTTCCGTCCGAAGAAAGACCTGAGCGGTGCGGATATGTGGGGCGCGACGCTGTATGACCAGATGGTCTGTCGCATCATCTTCCACAACCTGCGTTATGAAGGCATTTTCACTCCACCTTCCGAGCAAGGCACGCTGGTGTTCCCGGGCAACCTGGGGATGTTCGAGTGGGGCGGCATTTCCGTTGACCCGAACCGTCAGGTCGCGATTGCTAACCCAATGGCGCTGCCGTTTGTTTCTAAACTGATGCCACGCGGCCCAGGCAACCCAATGGAACCGCCGAAAGACGCTAAAGGTTCAGGCACTGAAACAGGCATCCAGCCACAGTACGGCGTGCCGTATGGCGTGACGCTGAATCCGTTCCTCTCTCCGTTTGGTTTGCCGTGTAAGCAGCCTGCATGGGGCTACATCTCTGCGGTAGATTTGAAAACCAACGAAGTGGTATGGAAAAAACGTATCGGTACTGTGCGCGACAGTTCACCGCTTCCGTTGCCGTTTAAAATGGGGATGCCAATGCTTGGCGGCCCAATTTCGACTGCGGGAAATGTTCTGTTTATTGGTGCGACGGCAGATAACTTCCTGCGTGCTTATAACATGAGCAACGGCGAGAAACTGTGGGAAGCACGCCTGCCAGCGGGTGGTCAGGCAACGCCAATGACCTATGAGGCGAATGGTAAACAGTACGTCGTGATTTCTGCTGGTGGCCACGGCTCCTTCGGAACGAAGATGGGCGATTATATCGTCGCTTACGCTTTGCCGGACGCGAAGTAATTTAGTGGGTTACGCCCTCATCCCGGCCTTCTCCCCCAGGAGAAGGAGAAACCAATTCCCTCTCCTGGGGGAGAGGGTTAGGGTGAGGGCGTAATCGCTACGCCACCGTAAAGCCAAGCATCATGCCGGTGTCTTCATGTTCCAGCAGATGGCAGTGCGCCATATACGCCTGGTCTTTAGAAGCCGCATGATCGAACTTCACTAACACTTCGCTGCGCCCACCTTCTACTCGAACCGTATCTTTCCAGCCCTGACGATGGGCCGCTACCGGTTGGCCGTTTTCGCTCAGAATGCGGAACTGCGTGCCGTGAATATGGAACGGGTGCAGCATAATGTCGCCTTCACCGGAAATGGTCCATTTCTCGTACTTGCCTTTCTCGACGGCAAACGCAGGCGTATTCATATCAAATGCCTTGCCGTTAATCTTATTGGCGTTATGGAAGTCAAAGCCCTGCTGGCCGTGATTCATCCCGCCATGATTCATTTTGCCATGGTCCATATTGCCCATCATGCTGCCATGCCCGGCCATGCTCATTCCCGCCATCGCCTGCTGGCCATATTTGTCCATCAGCGCTTGCATCCCCATCATGTCCAGCATCGGGTCCATCATCAGCTGTAACCAACGCTCGGTAACACCGTCCATAGCAGGAATCGCAGGAACGTTAACCAGTTTGTCAGGCATATCACCGGATGCGGCAATAATCAGCGGCTGAATACGCACCACAGGCTGCGGTTTATCGAAAGGTGCGACCGTCATACCCATTTGCTTCACGGGTAGCGTGACGATATCAAACGCTTTGCCGTCGCGAGTATCCACCAGCACTTCGAAACGCTCGCCCATCAACATAGGCAGTTCGGTCACTTTTACCGGCTCCGCCAGTAAGCCGCCGTCGCTGCCAATCACATACAGTGGGCGATTGTCGCTGGCGGCAATGTTCAGAGAGCGGGCATTACAACCATTGAGCAGACGTAAACGTAGCCAGCCGCGCGGGTTGGCATGTTGCGGATATACCGCGCCATTGCACAGCAACGTGTCGCCAAACCAGCCGACAGCGGCGCTCATCACATCTAATTGATAGTCAATTTGGCCGTCAGCAGCAAAACGTTTGTCCTGGATAATCAGCGGCACATCGTCAATACCCCAGTGTTTTGGCAAACGCAGCGCACGGCTTTCACGATCGTCGATTAACACCAAGCCTGCCAGCCCCATAGCCACCTGATGGCCTGTTTTGCCATGCTGGTGCGGGTGGAACCAACAGGTTGCCGCGCGTTGCTGCGGGGTAAATTTAACTGTGCGCTGGCCTCCAGCGGCAATCACACCTTGTGGCCCGCCGTCGACATCACCAGGCACTTCTAATCCATGCCAGTGAACCGTGGTTTCTTCTGCAAGATGGTTATTAATCTCAACCGTGACTTCTTCGCCCTGCGTCAGTTGCAAAGCCGGTCCCAGTAAATTGCCGTTATAGCCCCACGTGGTGGCCGTCTTGCTATTAAAAGTGCTTTTGCCCGCTTGCACGGCTAAACGAATGCTATTCTTTGCATCAGGGGCGAGAATTTCGGGGATCGGTAATGTGGGTCTGTCGGCAGCCAGTGCCGCTTTACTCCAGAGCGGCAGCGCGCTAAATGCGCCAATAGCAGCAGAATATTTTAGAAAATCACGGCGTTGCATATTCAGTTCCTTTCATTAGCAGGCGTGATCGTGAGCATAAACTCTGCCCTTAGGGGAAGGTCAAGTTTTATACGGGTTGCAGGGCAGATAATAAATCTCGTCGCACCATATTTAACTGTGTTAACGTTTCGTATCTGATAAAAAGTGGTAGATGTGATGAAGATGGGAGTTAGGGCATTAATCCTGGGCTTGTTGATGGCTTTTTCCACCAGCAGTCAGGCACTTAGCGAGTCTGAAGCAGAAGATATGGCCGATCTTACTGCTGTGTTTGTGTTCCTGAAAAACGATTGTGGCTACCAAAATCTGCCGAACGGACAAATTCGCCGTGCACTGGTCTTTTTTGCCCAGCAAAACCAGTGGGATTTGAGCAATTACGACACCTTTAATATGAAGGCGCTCGGTGAAGATAGTTATCGTGATTTAAGTGGTATCGCTATCCCTACCGCGAACAAATGCAAATCTCTTGCCCGTGACTCGTTAAGCTTACTCGCCTACGTGAAGTAACTCGTCTTTTTAAAACACTTCTGGAAATTATAGCCGCCCTGGAGCGGCTATTTTTGTCAAATGTGTATGGTGATATATAACAATTTCCTAAAAAACATTAAGCCAATTGCGTAAAAATAAAAATGGTTTATTCTTGTTCAGGCAAGTGGTTAATTGAGCCAATTTTAATAAGAGCAATATTACAGTGTACTTTTTAAGTATTAATTAGGTGAAGACATTTATCACCTTACACCAGGCTATTTATTCATATAAAGAGAAACCATTTCACTTTAGCTCATCGCCAGAGCTTATTAACTGCTATGGAAATCAGCATAGTTTTTAAAATAATACCAAAGGATGGATATACGTGACCATGACAATTAAAAACGCCATCAACGTTTTTTGCCCGGCGATTGCAACTATGGTTCTCATGTTGGTCAGCGGCTGTAGTGCTTCTTCCTCACAGCAAGCAAAGCCCATTGCAAAAACACAAGCAATACAGACTATTCAACCCGTGCCGAACATTGAAAGCATCTCTCAGCCTACGGTGAAAACACCTCAACAAGAACAAATTACCTTTTGTCGTATGGCACTTGATTCATTACAGAAAGTGAATCCAACCCGCGCGCGTAAATTAAGTAATGACTTTAATTCCCTTGTAAGCGCTGCCTCACAATATAATGCAGTGCGCGGGCAAGTAGGTGATACCACACGCCAGGCCATTGATTCTATGTATCACTTTAAGAGTGTGAAATTGTGTGCTGATATTGATAAGGAATTAATGGACAGTCTGGTGCAACGCGGTGAGAGCGCTATCCGATGAAACGTCATTCTTTAATATTACTCGTTCCGTTGGCAATAACTTTCCTGTACGGGTTAAGTCACCCCGCCAATGCGGAAGAAGATCCGTTAGCTGTTATTACGGCGAGTTCTAATTTCGATAATTCTGTCCCGGCAATTCTGAATTATGCGCAGCAAGAACAGGGTAAACCTTCTTCCGGGTCCGTTCAGGCGGCTCCGAAAAACCAGAAACGGGTCCAGGCAAGTGACAAGAAAAGTTCGCTTGATAGCAAATATACCCAGCAACAAGGTTGGCTAACGCAAAAAGATGCCACCATTCGTCAACTTCAGATGCAGCTTGCGGATAAAAATGCACAAGAGGAAACCTTCTCGCAAAAAGAAGTGGAGCTGACGACACGGATTAAAGCATTACAAACGCAGCTTGATGCGCAGAAGCAGCAAAACACCGGGCTTGCCGATGTGCAGAAGCAGTCGGCATTCCTCGAGGCGCAGCTCAAAGAAAAAGGCACTCAGCTTGAAAGCCTGACTCAAAAGCTCGACGCCAATGAACAACAGCGTTCAACGCAAATTAGCGCCCTACAAGAGCAGTTGAATCAAGAAAGCCTGGCGGTGAAAGCGAAAGAAGCCGAGCTTGCCAAACTCACCAGCGATTTTACGCAGTACAAAGATGAAGCCGCTAAAAAATCCGCCGTGGTGGATTTGAAGCTGGTGCCTCAACAGCAGGCCTACTCTATCGGTGTCTCGCTGGGTAATGACGTTCTACAGGAGCTGAATACCCGTGAATCGCAGGGTGTGAAGGTCGATCGGGATGCCGCCCTGTTGGGCATAAGCGACGTGTTTAAAGGCACGCTGGCACTTGATGAAAGCACGCGAAATAAATCACTTGCCGCGGCATCTCAGGCTTTGTACGAAAACCTGTCTAAAACAGAGAGCCAGTCGATTAAAGAAGGGAAACTGTACCAGCAGAAATTTGCCAGGCAAAAAGGCGTTGAGTTCAAAGAAGGCGTCTACAGCAAGATTGATTACGCAGGCCAGGACGCGATTGGGCCAGAAGATACCGTGGTTATCGTGATGAAAGAGACCCTAACAGACGGTACGGTCATCACCGATATGGAAGCGGCAGGCAAAGTCTGGTCCCAGCCACTGAGTGCTTACCCGCCGATTTTCAGCGGTCCGCTTAAGCGTCTGGGCAACCACGGCACTATTACCGTTGTCGTCCCACCGGATCTTGCCTATGGCAGTAAAGGATTACCGCCGAAAATACCACCGGGTGCCACCATGACTTACAGCATCCGCGTCGTTGATGTGATTAAAAAAACCAGGTAACACTTGTTCAGCATTCAGGCCCGCAAGGGCCTGCTTTTTTAGCGCTGGCCCAAAAACTCGCGATAGGCCGCCACAACCTGCATGAAATCTTCCACGCCGCAAAAGGATAAACTTTCTTCATCGTAGTAGTTCATCCCCTCTTCTATTTCATCACCTGAAATTTCCAACTGATTAGCGCGGATCATCACTTCTTCGCCGTCGAGCCATAACGTGTATTCATGCCCGACACGTTGCCACTGGCGCTCACTACCTTTAACTGAATTTATCGCCTCTTCGACTTCATCGAGCAGCCCGAGATTATCTTTTACTTCTTCATTAAACCAATGGCCGACTACTTCGTGGCCCATCGACATACGCACTTTCACCAACCCGGTGACATCACGCAAAAATTCATATTCCATGGTGTTTTCCTCTGCCTTGCATGGGGAAATGCAGTACCCCTTAGCGTATAAGGTAATTATCGCAGCAAAGTCGGCGAAAAACAGCGTGGTGAGGATAAGGATGAGAAATAAATGAATATGGGAAAGGGTGATGACTAATGCCCTCACCCCAACCCTCTCCCACAGGGAGAGGGAGAAGGCAGAGTAAGGGTAAGGCTTTTAGACGGCAGTCTGGAAAATCACGCCGTCTGCTTTCTCGGTGTACTGAGAAAGTTTGTCAAAGTTCAGGTAACGGTAGGTGTCCACCGCCGTCTTATCGACTTGCGCCATAAAGGTCTGGTATTCGTCAGGCGTTGGCAGTTTGCCCAGCAGTGAAGCCACTGCGGCCAGTTCTGCGGAAGCCAGGAATACGTTCGCACCCGTCCCTAAACGGTTAGGGAAGTTACGCGTAGACGTTGAAACCACGGTGGAACCGTCTGCCACACGCGCCTGGTTACCCATGCACAGTGAACAGCCAGGGATTTCGATACGCGCACCGCTCTTACCAAACACGCTGTAGTAGCCTTCTTCAGTTAACTGAGCGGCATCCATACGCGTTGGTGGTGCAACCCACAGGCGAGTTGGCAATTGGCCTTTGTGGCTATCGAGCAGTTTACCTGCCGCACGGAAGTGGCCGATGTTGGTCATGCAAGAACCGATAAACACTTCATCGATTTTCTCGCCAGCCACATCAGACAGCAGACGCGCGTCGTCAGGATCGTTTGGCGCACACAGAATTGGCTCTTTGATATCGTTCAGATCGATTTCGATGATCTCTGCGTATTCCGCATCGGCATCGGCTTCGAGCAACTGAGGATCGGCCAACCATTTTTCCATGCCCTGGATGCGGCGCTCAAGCGTACGACGATCGCCGTAACCTTCAGCGATCATCCACTTCAGCAGCACAATGTTAGAGCTCAGGTATTCTTCGATCGGTTCGCGATCCAACTTGATGGTACAACCAGCAGCTGAACGTTCAGCGGAAGCATCGGTCAGCTCAAACGCTTGTTCAACTTTCAGCGTAGGCAGGCCTTCGATTTCCAGGATGCGACCAGAGAAGATGTTTTTCTTACCTTTTTTCTCAACAGTCAGCAGACCTTGTTTAATCGCATACAGCGGGATGGCGTGAACCAGGTCGCGCAGAGTGATACCCGGCTGCATTTTGCCTTTAAAGCGCACCAGCACCGACTCAGGCATATCCAGTGGCATAACACCCGTAGCCGCAGCAAACGCCACCAGGCCAGAACCCGCCGGGAAGGAAATCCCGATTGGGAAGCGAGTATGGGAGTCACCACCCGTACCGACGGTATCCGGCAGCAGCATACGGTTCAGCCAGGAGTGGATAACACCGTCGCCCGGACGCAGCGAGACGCCGCCACGGTTCATGATGAAGTCAGGCAGTGTGTGGTGAGTATTCACATCCACCGGCTTTGGATAAGCCGCAGTGTGGCAGAAGGACTGCATTACCAGGTCAGCAGAGAAGCCCAGGCATGCGAGGTCTTTAAGCTCATCACGGGTCATTGGACCGGTGGTGTCCTGAGAACCCACAGAAGTCATTTTTGGTTCGCAGTACTGATTTGGGCGAATACCGTCTACGCCGCAGGCACGGCCAACCATTTTCTGCGCCAGAGAGAAGCCGCGAGTACTGGCTACTACATCTTTAGCCTGAACAAACACTTCGCTGCGTGGCAGATCCAGCGCTTCACGCGCTTTAGTCGTCAGACCGCGGCCAATGATCAACGGAATACGACCGCCAGCACGGACTTCGTCGAGCAGCACGTCAGTTTTCAGCTCAAAATTAGCAATAACAGCGTTGGTTTCGTGGTTACGCACTTCGCCTTTGTATGGATAGATGTCAATAACATCGCCCATGTTCAGGTCGTTTACGTCAACTTCGATTGGCAGCGCACCCGCATCTTCCATAGTGTTAAAGAAGATTGGCGCGATTTTGCCACCGAGCACCACACCGCCGCCGCGCTTGTTCGGCACGTTCGGGATGTCATCACCCATGAACCACAGCACGGAGTTAGTCGCAGATTTACGCGAAGAACCGGTACCTACAACGTCGCCCACGTAAGCCAGCGGGAAACCTTTTTGGTTTAACGCTTCAATCTGTTTGATCGGGCCAACACTACCAGGTTGATCGGGCTCGATACCTTCACGGGCGTTTTTCAGCATCGCTAAAGCGTGCAGAGGGATATCCGGGCGTGACCAGGCATCTGGTGCCGGAGAGAGGTCATCGGTGTTTGTTTCACCGGTAACTTTAAATACGGTAACGGTGATTTTCTCAGCCAGTTTAGGGCGAGAGAGGAACCACTCAGCATCAGCCCAGGATTTCAGCACTTTTTGTGCGTGGGTGTTGCCCGCTTTTGCTTTTTCTTCCACATCGTAGAAGTTATCAAACATCAGCAGCGTGTGGGACAGGGCTTTAGCGGCAATAGCTGCCAGCTTTTCGTTATCCAGCGCGTCAATCAGAGGGTGAATGTTGTAGCCACCTTGCATAGTGCCAAGCAGTTCTACAGCTTTCTCTGGGGAGATTAACGGGGAGGTAGCCTCACCTTTAGTGATCGCGGCCAGGAAACCGGCTTTAACGTAGGCAGCTTCATCAACGCCTGGCGGAACACGATTGGTAATAAGATCTAAAAGGAATTCTTCTTCACCCGCTGGCGGGGATTTCAGCAGCTCGACCAGTGCGGCCATTTGGGATGCTTCTAAAGGTTTTGGAACAATCCCATCTGCAGCACGTTCGGCTACGTGCTTACGGTATTCTTCTAGCACGACGGTTCTCCTCGCTCTCATTGTCATTTCGGTTCCGGCTATTATCTTCACGCTCCTGTGAGACAGCAGTTTGTAGGGTAAATGCCCGGTACCGCGACGGGCAGCATAGCAGGATTTTCAGGGGGAGTTAATGTGTTTACAAAAAAGCAACATTAAATACTTGCTGAATCGTTAAGGGCAAAATATTACTTTTCGATATGACCTTTTCAGGCAGAATTTCGGATGCTACATACCATGAACTTAAGCTAAATTCTGCTTTTCATCTGTCCGGATTCAGTCTTTCCCGCTCTCCTCTGGCACCCGCATTCAGTGCGGTCCGACACATAATTTCACTATTTCCAATAACTTTTCCGGCAAGAATCACCGTTTAAGTCAAAAATTAAACTATTAGCTCAATATACTCACAGCAAGATCGTTGCCAACCGGCACTGCTCTCAAATCAAGGGTATCCTTCTGAATACCAGGAGAAGTTAAATGAAGTTGCCATTCAAGCCTCATATTCTTGCCCTCATATGCAGTGCCGGAATTTTAGCGGCATCTGGTGTTCTGTATGTGAAAAGTCAGACGACGAGCGAGCCTGCGCCCGCAGCCCAGACGACACAACCGGCTCCAGCCACGCCTGCGCCGCAAGCCGCTCCAACCCCGGCTGCAACGCCTGCACCTGTGGCAGCCACCGCGGCGGTCGCACCACAAACCTATACCACGGCGCAGCTCGACCAGTGGGTCGCGCCGATTGCGCTGTATCCTGACCAGCTGTTGTCACAAGTCTTGATGGCGTCGACGTATCCCGCAAACGTAGTGCAGGCGGTGCAATGGTCACGTGATAATCCGAAGCAACAAGGCGACGCGGCTATTCAGGCAGTTGCCAACCAGCCGTGGGACCCAAGCGTAAAATCTCTCGTGGCCTTCCCGCCGCTATTGGCCTTGATGGGTGAAAACCCGGAATGGGTACAAAATCTGGGGGATGCATTTTTAGCGCAGCCTAAAGATGTGATGGATTCAGTACAAAAATTACGTTTGCTGGCCCAGCAAACCGGCGCATTAAAAACCACTCCACAACAGACGGTCACTACCTCGCCCGTCACGGTAAACCAAAATACGACGGTGGCAGCACCTGCCGGTAGCAGCTCAAGCAGCTCGTCGTCAGGCAAAACCGTTGCCGCCGCACCCGCGGAAACAGTGATTAAAATCGAGCCGACCGATCCACAAGTGGTTTATGTTCCGAGCTATAACCCATCGACGGTGTATGGCACCTGGCCTAACACGGCGTATCCACCGACCTATCTTCCTCCCCCTCCGGGAGAACAGTTTGGTAACAGCTTTGTTAATGGCCTGGGCTTCAGTCTGGGTATTGCCACCACTTACGCCCTGTTTAGTAACCTGGACTGGGGCGATGACGACGATTATCACCATGATTACCATGGTGGTGGTGGGTATGAGCGCAATGGCGACAATAACATCAACATTGACGTCAATAAATTCAACCGAATTTCCGGGCAAAATCTACAGGGTCGCAACGCAGGCTGGCAGCATAATCCGACTTATCGCAATGGCGTTCCTTATAACAACAGCAACGTTGCTCAGCGCTACCATCAGACCAATGTCGCAGGTGGTTTAAGTGCTACACAAAGAAGCGCGCCCGTTAATCGTGACGCCCAGCGGCAAGCCGCAGCCACACAGTTACAGCAGAACAAAGGCAGACTTGATGCCGCCGCTCCGCAGCTGGCTTCCCGTGATGCCCAGCGCCAGGCTTCAACGCAGCAATTGAATCAGATAGCCCAACGCAATAACTACCGCGGTTATGATTCGCAAAGCACGGACTCACGCCGTAATGCTGCGAAACAACAGTTCAATCAATCCACCACTCAGCAACAGCGCCGGGACACCGCCAAAACGCAGCTTAACAACCCGACGGCGCAACAACAGCAGCGTCGTGATACAGCGAAGTCAGAAGCGAACCGCCCGACATCGCAACAGCAACAACAACGCCGCGATACGGCTCAGCAACACCGTAGCAGTAGCAATCTGAGCCAGACGCATCGCGCAGCATCCACACGCCCAAATGCGTTTAGCGGTAATGACAGCCGATCCCCTTCCTGGCAGGCACAAAGCCAGCGTGGGCAACAAAGTTTGAATCGATCATCGGCAAACCGCGAACAACGTAGCGGGTCCAGAGAACGTAGCTCGGGTAGCCGTGAAATTCATCGCCGTTAATTAAGGAGGCATCATGAAAAATCGTATGAAGTTAAGTGCATTAGTAATGCTTATGCTGCCTGCCTTTGTTCAGGCACAGCAACAATTCACCACGCCTGAGCAGGCGGCAACGTCGTTTGCCAATGCCGTCATTAGCCAGGATGAAGCCGCGCTGACCGAGGTGCTGGGCGATAACTGGCGTCATTATTTGCCGGACGAAAAAGCCGATCCGGAAGCTGTCGCCCGTTTTGTTCGTGACTGGAAAGTCAGCCATAACATCGAAGAAAAAGGTGAAACGGCCCATCTGAACGTCGGGCAGGAAAACTGGCAGTTGCCAATCCCTATGGTGAAAACTGACGCGGGCTGGCATTTCGATATGAAACGCGCCGCGGACGAAATACACACGCGGACTATTGGCCTTAACGAACTGTCCGCCATGCAGGCGATAAACGCCTATGTGGCAGCGCAGCAAGATTATTATCAGCTCGAACAGCAGTATGCGCAGAAATTTGTCAGCACCGAGGGCAAGAAAGATGGCTTGTACTGGCCTGCAACGCCCGGTGAAGAGCCAAGCCCTCTCGGCCCAAGTTTCAGCCCTGAACAGCCTGGCATGGGTTATCACGGCTATCATTTCCGGATTCTTACCGCACAAGGTGCAGACGCTCCGGGCGGTGAGAAAGACTATATTGCCGACGGAAAAATGGCAGAGGGTTATGCGTTAATCGCCTGGCCTGTGGAATATGACGAAACCGGCGTGACGACCTTCATGGTGAGTCATCAGGGGGTTATTTATCAGAAGGATTTAGGTGAGCAGACGGCTGAAAAAGTTGCGGAAATAAAGCAATTCAATCCGGATAAAAGCTGGCAGGAAGAGCCACAATAACCCAATAAAAAAAGCGGCCTAAGCCGCTTTTTTTCTTTACCTTCAGACGATTACTTCTTCTTCGCTTTCGGGTTTGGCAGGTCAGTGATGCTACCTTCGAAGATCTCAGCAGCCAGACCTACAGACTCGTGCAGAGTCGGGTGCGCGTGGATGGTGAGCGCGATGTCTTCGGCGTCACAACCCATTTCGATAGCCAGACCGATTTCGCCCAACAGCTCGCCGCCGTTAGTCCCGACAATCGCACCACCGATAACACGGTGAGTTTCTTTGTCGAAAATCAGTTTGGTCATACCGTCTGCGCAATCAGAAGCGATAGCACGGCCAGAAGCAGCCCACGGGAAGGTGGCTGTTTCGTAGCTGATGCCTTTCTCTTTCGCTTCTTTCTCGGTCAAACCAACCCATGCAACTTCTGGTTCAGTGTACGCGATTGAAGGAATCACTTTCGGGTCGAAGTAGTGCTTCATGCCCGCGATAACTTCAGCGGCAACGTGACCTTCGTGAACACCTTTGTGCGCAAGCATTGGCTGGCCGACGATATCGCCGATAGCGTAGATGTTCGGCACGTTAGTGCGCATTTGCTTGTCAGTACGGATGAAGCCACGCTCGTCAACTTCAACGCCAGCAACACCCGCATCCAGCAGCTTACCGTTAGGTACGCGACCGATTGCAACCAGAACCGCGTCGTAACGCTGTGGTTCAGCTGGGGCTTTTTTGCCTTCCATGGTGACGTAGATGCCATCTTCTTTGGCTTCAACTGCAGTCACTTTGGTTTCCAGCATCAGGTTGAATTGCTTGCTGATACGCTTGGTGAAGACTTTAACAACGTCTTTGTCAGCAGCCGGGATAACCTGGTCGAACATTTCAACCACGTCAATCTCTGAACCCAGCGCATGGTACACAGTACCCATTTCCAGACCGATGATACCGCCACCCATAACAAGCATACGCTTTGGTACGGATTTCAGTTCCAGTGCGTCGGTAGAATCCCATACGCGTGGATCTTCATGCGGAATGAATGGCAACTGAATCGGACGAGAACCCGCCGCGATAATTGCGTTATCAAAAGTGATAGTCGTTGGACCATTTTCACCTTCAACAACCAGGGTGTTAGCGCCGGTAAATTTACCCAGGCCATTCACCACTTTAACTTTACGACCTTTTGCCATACCGGACAGGCCACCAGTCAACTGGTTGATAACCTTTTCTTTCCAGGTACGGATTTTGTCGATGTCAGTTTTCGGCTCGCCGAAAACGATGCCGTGCTCAGCCAGTGCTTTCGCTTCTTCGATAACTTTAGCAACGTGCAGCAGGGCTTTAGAAGGGATACAGCCAACGTTCAGACAAACACCACCGAGGGTGCTGTAACGCTCGACAATGACTGTCTCCAGACCTAAATCAGCGCAACGGAATGCAGCAGAATAACCTGCCGGGCCTGCCCCAAGTACGACGACCTGAGTTTTGATTTCAGTACTCATCATGACCTCTTTATTATTCTCCGCCTGCAGTCTACAAAATTGTTAACAATTTTGAAACAAAAACGGCAAGCGAATTGTCCTTTGCATCAGATAATCTCGAACTACATCACGAGATTACCAGAAAAAAGCCGACCGAATGGTCGGCTTTTTGGCTTACATCACCAGGCGGCGGATATCGGCCAGCGTATTGTTGATGATGGTGATAAAGCGCGCACCATCAGCACCGTCGATCACGCGGTGGTCGAAGGAAAGAGACATTGGCATCATCAGACGCGGAGTGAACTCTTTACCATTCCAGACCGGCTCGATAGCCGACTTGGAGACACCAAGGATGGCCACTTCTGGCGCGTTAACGATTGGCGCGAAGTGAGTCGTCCCGATACCGCCCAGGCTTGAGATAGTGAAGCAACCGCCCTGCATTTCGCCAGCAGTCAGCTTGCCATCGCGAGCTTTCTTGGAGATAGCCATCAGTTCGCGAGACAGCTCGCTGATGCTCTTCTTGTTCACGTCTTTAAAGACGGGAACAACCAGACCGTTTGGCGTATCAACCGCAACACCGACGTTGATGTATTTTTTCAGCGTCAGCTTCTGACCGTCTTCGGAGAGGGAGCTGTTGAAGCGAGGCATTTGCTCAAGAGCGGCAGCCACTGCTTTCATGATGAAGACAACAGGAGTGAACTTCACGTCCAGCTTGCGCTTGGCCGCTTCGTCATTCTGCTGCTTACGGAACGCTTCCAAATCGGTGATATCAGTTTTGTCGAAGTGCGTAACGTGTGGGATCATCACCCAGTTACGGCTCAGGTTCGCACCAGAGATTTTCTGAATACGGCCCAGTTCAACTTCTTCGATTTCGCCAAACTTGCTGAAATCAATTTTCGGCCATGGCAGCATGCCTGGCAGACCGCCGCCAGTTGCCGCAGCCGGTGCAGTTTCTGCACGCTTAACAGCATCTTTCACGTAAGCCTGAACGTCTTCGCGCAGGATACGACCTTTACGGCCAGTCCCTTTCACTTTCGCCAGGTTCACACCAAACTCACGCGCCAGGCGGCGAATCAGTGGGGTTGCGTGAACGTATGCGTCGTTTTCAGCGAATTCAGTTTTGCCAGAAGTCTGCGCTTGCGCCGCTGCTGGTTTCTGAGCTGCCGCCACAGGAGCCGGAGCTGCTGCTTCTTGCTTAGCGGCTGGAGCAGGCGCTGCGCCTTCCACTTCAAAGACCATAATCAGAGAACCGGTAGACACTTTGTCGCCAGTTTTGATTTTGATCTCTTTAACAACACCCGCGAACGGAGCCGGGACTTCCATAGAGGCCTTGTCGCCTTCTACGGTGATCAGTGATTGTTCAGCGGCAACTTTATCGCCCACTTTAACCATCACTTCCGTCACTTCAACTTCGTCACCGCCGATGTCTGGCACGTTGACTTCTTTAGAACCAGAAGCCGCAGGTGCAGCAGCAGGAGCCGCTTCAGCTTTAGTTTCTGTTGCAGCCGGTGCAGCACCCGCTACTTCGAAGACCATAATCAGGGAACCGGTAGACACTTTGTCGCCAGTATTGATTTTGATTTCTTTGACAACGCCTGCGAACGGCGCCGGGACTTCCATAGAAGCTTTGTCACCTTCAACAGTGATAAGAGATTGCTCTGCTTCAACTTTGTCGCCAACTTTAACCATGATCTCGGTGACTTCTACTTCGTCACCACCGATGTCTGGTACGTTCACTTCTTTCGCTGCGGCAGCTGCCGGAGCTGCTGCTGGCGCTGCTTCTTTCTTCTCTTCAGCCGGAGCTGGTGCAGCTTGCGCTGCACCTTCGGCGGATTCGAAAATCATAACCAGTTTGCCGGTTTCAACTTTGTCACCAACCGCAACTTTGATCTCTTTGACCACGCCTGCTTGCGGAGAAGGGACTTCCATTGAAGCCTTGTCACCTTCAACGGAGATAATGGACTGGTCAACTTCAACCTTGTCGCCCACTTTCACCATGATTTCGGTAACTTCAACTTCGTCTGCACCGATGTCCGGCACTTTGATTTCGATAGCCATTTTATTCTTTACCTCTTATGCCAGACGCGGGTTGACTTTATCTGCATCGATGTTGAATTTGATGATAGCGTCAGCTACCACTTTCTTATCGATTTCGCCACGTTTAGCCAGTTCGCCAAGTGCTGCAACAACCACATAAGATGCGTCCACTTCGAAGTGGTGACGCAGGTTTTCGCGGCTGTCTGAGCGACCGAAGCCATCAGTACCCAGTACGCGGTAATCGCTTGCTGGGATGAAGTTACGGATCTGCTCAGCGAACAGTTTCATATAGTCAGTAGATGCCACTGCTGGTGCATCGCTCAATACCTGAGCAACGTACGGTACACGTGGTTCTGCCGTTGGGTGCAGCATGTTCCAGCGCTCACAATCCTGGCCATCACGAGCCAGTTCGGTGAAGGAAGTTACGCTGAACACGTCAGAGCCAACGCCGTAATCTTTAGCCAGGATCTGAGCTGCTTCACGTACGTGACGCAGGATAGAACCAGAACCCATCAGCTGAACTTTACCTTTAGTACCTTCAACTGTTTCCAGTTTGTAGATACCTTTACGGATGCCTTCTTCCGCGCCTTCTGGCATGGCTGGCATGTGGTAGTTTTCGTTCAGCGTAGTGATGTAGTAGTAAATGTTCTCTTGCGCTTCACCGTACATACGTACCAGGCCGTCATGCATGATGACTGCAACTTCGTAAGCGTAAGATGGATCGTAAGAGATACAGTTAGGGATAGTCAGAGACTGAATATGGCTGTGGCCATCTTCGTGCTGCAAACCTTCACCGTTCAGAGTTGTACGACCGGAAGTCCCGCCGACCAGGAAGCCACGCGCCTGTTGGTCACCCGCTGCCCAGCACAGGTCGCCAATACGTTGGAAACCGAACATGGAGTAGTAGATGTAGAACGGGATCATTGGCAGATCGTTGGTGCTGTAAGAGGTCGCAGCAGCCAGCCAGGAAGAACCTGCGCCCAGCTCGTTGATACCTTCCTGCAGGATCTGGCCTTTCTCGTCTTCTTTATAGTAAGCAACCTGCTCACGGTCCTGCGGGGTGTACTGCTGGCCGTTCGGGCTGTAAATACCAATCTGACGGAACAGACCTTCCATACCGAAAGTACGCGCTTCATCGGCAATGATTGGAACCAGACGGTCTTTGATAGACGGGTTCTTCAGCATCACGTTCAGGGCACGAACGAAAGCGATAGTGGTGGAGATTTCTTTGTTCTGCTCTTCTAACAGAGAGCTGAAGTCTGCAAGTGTTGGCAGTTCCAGTTTCTCGGTGAATTTTGGCAGGCGAGTCGGCAGGTAGCCGTTCAGTTTTTCACGCTGGCCATGCAGATATTTGTGCTCTTCGCTGCCTTCTTCAAACTTAATGTAAGGCAGTTTTTCGATTTCCGCATCGGTCACTGGAACATTGAAACGGTCACGGACATAACGCACGCCGTCCATGTTCATTTTCTTAACCTGGTGCGCGATGTTTTTACCTTCGGCAGTTTCACCCATGCCATAACCTTTAACGGTATGAGCCAGGATGACAGTTGCTTTGCCTTTGGTTTCTTGTGCATTTCGCAGTGCAGCGTAGATTTTCTTCGGATCGTGGCCGCCACGGTTCAGTGCCCAAATCTCATCGTCGGACATATCTTTAACCAGTGCAGCAGTTTCTGGATAACGACCGAAGAAGTGCTCACGTACGTAAGCGCCATTTTTGGACTTGAAGGTCTGGTAGTCACCGTCAACGGTTTCGCCCATCAACTGCAGCAGCTTACCGCTGGTATCTTTACGCAGCAGCGCATCCCAACGAGAGCCCCAAATCACTTTAATCACGTTCCAGCCAGCACCCGCGAAGATACCTTCCAGTTCGTTAATGATTTTGCCGTTACCGGTTACTGGGCCATCAAGACGCTGCAAGTTACAGTTGATGATGAAGCACAGGTTGTCCAGTTTTTCACGGGTAGCGATGGTGATCGCACCTTTAGATTCTGGCTCATCCATTTCACCGTCGCCCAGGAACGCGTAAACGCGCTGTGCGGAGGTGTCTTTCAGGCCACGGTGTTCCAGGTATTTCTGGAATTTAGCCTGATAGATTGCACCGATTGGACCCAGACCCATAGATACGGTCGGGAACTGCCAGAATTCAGGCATCAATTTCGGGTGCGGATAAGAGGACAGACCATTACCGTGAACTTCCTGACGGAAATTGTTCATCTGGTCTTCAGTCAGGCGGCCTTCAAGGAAAGCACGTGCGTAAACGCCTGGGGAGATGTGGCCCTGGAAATACACCAGATCGCCGCCATCTTTCTCGTTGCGTGCGCGGAAGAAGTGGTTGAAACACACGTCATACACGGTTGCAGAAGACTGGAAAGAGGACATATGGCCGCCCAGGTCGAGGTCTTTTTTAGACGCACGCAGGACAGTCATGATGGCGTTCCAACGGATAGCAGAACGAATACGGCGTTCCAGCTCCAGATTCCCCGGGTATTCCGGTTCATCTTCAACGGCGATGGAGTTTACGTACTGACGGGCAGCAGAACCTTCTGCAACTTTTACTCCGCCTTTACGGGCTTCGCTCAGTAACTGATCAATCAGGTACTGTGCGCGCTCAACACCTTCTTCACGGATGACCGATTCGATCGCCTGTTGCCAGTCGCGAGTTTCGATCGGATCCACGTCATTTGGGAAACGTTCTGACATGGGTGGTATTCCTTATCTGTGTCTAATACGTTGATTTTCTGGAACCTGTCCCATTGTATTTTCCTTGGAAAAACACAATAAGACAGGTTCTGCGTTTAGTTGCCGCGCTCTAAAAATTGGCGCTTTTGAGAATCTGAAATTTCAGACTCTTATTCCTTACGTTGCTGCAAGCGCCGCAGAGAACGTTCTCGACGACTCTGTTCGCGGCTGCGATCCAGCAATATTTCTTCGATAAATGCCAGGTGACGGTGCGACGCTTCGCGCGCCTGCTCCGGCTGGCGAGCCATAATCGCCGCAAAAATGCTGGCGCGATGGCTGCTCACTTGCGCCAGCATTTCACGGCGCGCATAGAGCAATTCAAAATTCTGACGAACGTTTTGTTCGAGCATCGGTGACATACAGCGCAACAAGTGTAGTAGCACAACGTTGTGGGCGGCTTCCGTCACGGCGATTTGATACTGCATAACCGCATCGGATTCTGCATCCAGATCGCCGGACTCTTGCGCTTTTTGAATGGCTAAATGGCAGTCGCCAATACGTTTGAGGTCTTCGTCTGTACCACGCAATGCAGCGTAATAGGCAGCGATACCTTCAAGGGCGTGGCGGGTTTCAAGCAGATCAAACTGGGATTCAGGATGGTCAGACAGCAGTTCGACCAGCGGGTCGCTTAAACTTTGCCAAAGACTGTTCTGGACAAAAGTACCGCCGCCCTGACGACGAAGCAGGAGTCCTTTCGCTTCGAGACGCTGAATGGCCTCGCGCAGTGAAGGACGAGAAACGTCGAATTGTTTCGCCAATTCGCGTTCTGGTGGGAGTTTTTCGCCGGGACGCAAGGTTCCCTCGAGGATGAGAAACTCCAACTGCTGCTCAATCACATCGGATAATTTTGGTTGGCGGATTTTGCTGTAGGCCATGTGTTCCCTGTTTCTGCCATTAGCGCTTATGCCCTTCAAACCTTAAATTATTCGGGCAAAGTCAATTGGTATGACCAATTTCACATTCTTGACGCTAAAGTAACAAAGTATTCACCTTCTGTCCATATTGGTTTTGATTGAAATCATTAAACCCGGCACATTTTAACAACATTACAGAAATGACGTTTCAAAGATGTAACTTTGCACAAATGTCACATTTACTCGCATCCAGACGCATTTAACTTTTGCGAAACACTAAAAACTGCCTTTTATTGCAATTTGAACCGATTCATCAGTTTAAAATATGAATATTAATTCATCGATATCGCTTAACGTGGATAAATAACAGGCGGAAATAGATAACAAGACGGGATAGCGACTGCTTTCTTTTTATTCAACTCGTCACGACAAGAATAGAAAGCAGGTGCAAACACTCGCGCTTACCACTATTCTTTGCGCTGCGGTAGTCTCACGCGCAAAATACTGGAATTAAAAACCGTAAAATAAATACTACACATTACGGCATTACAAACTTACAGAGGCGCAATCAGCGCCCTGAAAATAACCACACACGAGGTTAAAGATGGAACAAGGCGACACGCTGAAACGCGGCCTTAAAAACCGCCATATCCAGCTCATTGCGCTAGGTGGAGCTATTGGGACAGGCCTGTTTCTGGGCAGCGCGTCTGTCATCCAGTCCGCCGGTCCCGGTATTATTCTGGGTTACGCGATTGCAGGCTTTATCGCATTTTTGATTATGCGCCAGTTAGGTGAAATGGTTGTTGAAGAGCCTGTAGCAGGTTCATTTAGCCACTTTGCTTATAAATACTGGGGTGGGTTTGCAGGCTTTGCTTCTGGCTGGAACTACTGGGTGCTGTATGTGCTGGTAGCCATGGCGGAACTGACTGCGGTCGGTAAATACATTCAGTTCTGGTACCCGGAAATCCCAACCTGGGCATCTGCTGCCGTCTTCTTTGTCGTGATCAACGCCATTAACCTCACTAACGTAAAAGTGTTTGGTGAAATGGAG
This sequence comes from Buttiauxella brennerae ATCC 51605, assembly GCF_001654925.1. Classification (GTDB taxonomy): domain Bacteria; phylum Pseudomonadota; class Gammaproteobacteria; order Enterobacterales; family Enterobacteriaceae; genus Buttiauxella; species Buttiauxella brennerae. The sequence continues at coordinate 93,319 of NZ_LXER01000005.1, read as the reverse complement.
TTCTGGTTCGCGATCATTAAAGTTGTCGCCGTAGTTGCCATGATTGTGTTTGGTGCCTGGTTGCTGTTTGGCGGCCACGCAGGCCCACAAGCGACTGTACGTAACCTTTGGGAACAAGGCGGATTCTTACCACACGGTTTCACCGGGCTGGTTATGATGATGGCCATTATCATGTTCTCCTTCGGTGGGCTTGAGTTGGTCGGGATTACGGCTGCGGAAGCAGACAACCCGCAGGTCAGCATCCCTAAAGCGACCAACCAGGTTATCTACCGTATTCTGATTTTCTATGTGGGTTCACTGGCAGTGTTGCTGTCTCTGATGCCATGGACTCGCGTTACCGCAGACACCAGCCCGTTTGTCCTTATCTTCCATGAACTGGGCGATACCTTTGTTGCAAACGCACTTAACGTTGTTGTTCTGACCGCCGCACTGTCTGTTTATAACAGCTGTGTTTACTGTAACAGCCGTATGCTGTTCGGCCTGGCTCAACAAGGTAACGCACCAAAAGCACTGCAGAAAGTTGATAAGCGTGGCGTTCCGGTAAATACCATTCTGGTCTCTGCACTGTTCACTGCGTTGTGTGTATTGATTAACTACCTTGCACCTGCTGAAGCCTTTGGCTTGCTGATGGCGCTGGTGGTCTCTGCACTGGTAATCAACTGGGCAATGATCAGCCTCGCGCACATCAAGTTCCGCCGTGCGAAAGAACAACAAGGCGTGAAAACCCTCTTCCCTGCTCTGTTTTATCCGTTGGGTAACTATGTCTGCCTGCTGTTTATGGCGGCAGTGCTGGTTATCATGGCAATGACCCCTGGCATGGCGATCTCCGTATGGTTGATTCCTGTTTGGGTGGTTGTTCTCGGTATCGGTTACTTCATCAAACAGAAGAACCTGAAGAGCGTTAAAGCATAATTCTCTCTTCTGCTCAAAGCGCCCCGGCGAGCCTTTGCTCATCGGGGCGCTTTGTTATCTGCTTCACACTTCCTTAACAATGACAGAATTGTCCATCTCTGTGACGGATTACCGACACGCAAAAATTTCCTGATAGCCCAATACTCTTGTCCATATTCTGGTCTGGAGTTATTCCCATGGAAAGCAGCAAATTATCGATTAAAGAAAAGATTGGCTATGGCATGGGTGATGCCGGATGCAACATCATCTTTGGCGCCATTATGTTGTTTGTTAACTATTTTTATACGGACATTTTTGGGCTCGCCCCGGCATTGGTCGGTGTAATGCTGCTCTCTATCAGGGTCATTGATGCAATAACCGACCCAATTATGGGGGCGATTGCCGATCGTACCCAAACTCGATGGGGGCGTTTTCGTCCATGGATTTTGTGGATGGCAGCCCCGTTTGCCTTCTTCAGTTTCCTGATGTTCACCACACCTGACTGGGCTTATAACAGCAAAGTTATCTATGCGTTCGTCACTTATTTCCTGCTCTCTTTAACCTATACCGCAATCAACATTCCTTACTGCTCGCTAGGGAGTGTTATCACCAACGACCCGAAAGAACGCGTCGCCTGTCAGTCATATCGCTTTGTCATGGTTGGCATTGCCACCTTGATGCTCTCGCTCTCTCTGCTGCCCATGGTCGACTGGTTTGGCGGTGGCGACAAAGCGAAAGGCTATCAATGGGCAATGGGCATATTAGCGGTGATTGGTATGTGCATGTTCCTGTACTGCTTCTCAACGGTCAGAGAACGTGTTCGCCCGGCAGTACCCAGTAATGATGACCTGAAAGCGGACCTGAAAGATGTCTGGAAAAACGACCAGTGGGTACGCATTCTTCTGCTGACGCTGTGCAACGTCTGCCCGGGCTTCATCCGTATGGCGGCAACCATGTACTACGTCACCTGGGTCATGGGGCAAAGTACCAGCTTTGCGACATTATTTATTAGCCTCGGCGTGGTCGGCATGATGGGCGGCAGTATGCTGGCTAAAGTGTTAACCGACCGTATCTGCAAACTGAAAGTGTTCTTCTGGACGAACATCGTGCTGGCCATTTTCTCCTGCGGTTTCTACTTCCTCGACCCGCATGCCACCACACTGATTGTTGTGATGTACTTCCTGCTGAACATCCTGCACCAGATCCCTTCCCCGCTGCACTGGTCACTGATGGCCGATGTGGATGACTATGGCGAGTGGAAAACAGGTAAACGCATCACCGGCATTAGCTTCTCCGGCAACTTATTCTTCCTGAAACTGGGGCTGGCGATTGCTGGCGCGATGGTTGGTTTCCTGCTTTCCTGGTACGGCTACGATGCCGGAGCAAAACAGCAAAGCCCTGAGTCAATTAACGGTATTGTGATGCTATTTACCATCATCCCAGGTGTTGGTTATCTGATTACCGCAGGCGTCGTGCGTCTGATGAAAGTTGACCGTGAATTAATGCAGCGCATCCAGGCAGATCTTGAGAAACGCCGCATCAACTACCGTGAGCTGAATGAGTATCACGATAGCAAACCTATTGAAGCCAAACTGTAAGGAAAGCCTGATGAATCAGGAGCAATGGCCTAACCCATTTATTGAACAGCGAGCCGATCCGTTCATTTTGCTGCATGACGGCTGGTATTATTTTATTGCCTCAGTACCGGAGTACGACAGGCTGGAGATCCGCCGCGCGCAGACAATAAGCGAATTGCCAAATGCACACCCTTCTGTGGTCTGGCGCAAACCGGATCATGGCCCGATGAGCGAGCTTATCTGGGCGCCAGAACTGCATCACATTGACGGAAAGTGGTACATCTATTTCGCCGCCACCCATACGCAGGCGTTGGATCAGTTGAATATGTTCCAGCACCGGATGTTTGCGCTTGAGTGCGCAGACGCCGACCCACTAACCGGCTCATGGGTTGAAAAAGGCCAGGTAAAAACGCAGTTCGACAGCTTCTGTCTTGATGCGACAACCTTCAATCATCACGGTAAGCAGTGGTATTTATGGGCGCAGAAAGACCCTGATATTGCCGGTAATTCGAATATCTATCTTGCAGAACTGGAAACGCCGTGGACCATCAAAGGCAAACCGGTGATGTTAAGCAAGCCGGAGCTGGATTGGGAATGCAGAGGTTTTCTGGTTAACGAAGGGCCTGCGGTCGTGGTTCATGGCGATAAGCTGTTTGTGAGCTATTCCGCCAGCGCCACCGATGAAAACTACTGTATCGGCTTGTTGTGGATCGACCTGAATGCCGACCCAACTAACCCTGCTAATTGGCATAAATCGCCACAGCCTGTGTTTGCCACCGGCTACGAGAACAAGCAGTTTGGGCCGGGCCACAACAGTTTTACCAAAACTAAAGACGGGAAAGATGTGCTGGTGTATCACGCGCGAAACTACACGGAAATTGAAGGCGACCCGCTGTATGACCCGAATCGCCATACACGCCTGAAAACACTCGAATGGGATGAATACGGTATGCCGGTGTTCGGCATACCGCCTGCAGATAATCGTTAGAATTCCCAATGCCCTTCACTTTGAAGGGCATTTTTTTGTTTAAACAATTCTATTGTAGGTCGGATTAGCTTAGCGATATCAGTAATTAAGCCAATGAAAAATGTTGAGTGGTGCTAATCCTTATCCACCTTACAAAAACTCTTCAGTGGCCTTTATGTGCAATTTGGTGTTTTTTGGTTTTAAAAAGGTGATAGCTGTCAGACCAATTTATTCTTGTTATGTGACAACTTTCTCAATCGGCAAAAAACATAACTCCTGGAGCAAATATCACAATAGCGTAATAAACCATCAGTCCATAGAGTGAGTAAATAACACACTCAATGCCTGGAGAAATAAAATGAGTACAGCAAGGAAACTCTCCGTTGCGGAAAAAATTGGCTTCGGTATGGGCGATGCCGCATGCGGAATAGTTTATTCCTCAGTCACCATGTTTTTAACGTATTTCTATACTGATATTTACGGGCTATCCGCTGCCGCAGTGGGAATAATGTTTCTGGTTACCCGCGTTCTTGATGCAATTACCGACCCACTTACCGGATTGGTTGCCGATCGGGTACACACGCGCTGGGGGCATTTCCGACCATGGTTAATTTGGTTTGCAATTCCTTATGCGGTGCTGGCGGTATTAACCTTCAGTACACCGGATTTTGGTGAATCAGGAAAACTGCTTTATGCTTATATTACCTATACATTATTAATGCTTTGCTACACATTTATTAACATTCCGTATTGCGCACTGGGTGGCGTGATTACCACGGATGAAAAAGATCGTTTATCTGCCCAATCTTATCGCTTCACTATTTCGTCACTCGCCGGATTAGTTGTTTCTGTCGCAACATTATTTTTAGTTGACTGGCTGGGTAAAGAAAATAAACAGTTCGGCTTTCAGGCAACCATGGCGATTATGGGAACACTCGCCGTCATCATGCTATTTTTCTGCTTCTTTAGCACCTCTGAACGTGTTCGCCCAAAAGTCGAAATCAACAGTAGTATGATGGATGACCTGCGAATTTTACTGGCGAATGACCAGTGGCGTATCGTGGCAGTGATCACCTTTTTCTCAAGTATGGCAGGCGTAATGCGCAGTGCAGCAACATTGTACTACGCTACTTACTTGATGCTCGGCGGTATCGAAAGTGCTGCTGGAACCGCGATGAAATCCGCATTTGTTTCAACAAGCGTTGTTGGCACCATTATCGGCAGCATCGCCGCAGGCTATTTGGCACAACGCTATCGTGCTGTATCATTATTTAAAAATATTAACTTATTGCTGGTTGTTATCGGTGTGGTGATGTTCTTTGTTCCACCAACCTGGCTTGCTATTGTATTCCCGCTTTATTTCCTCGTCGGTTTCTTCCACCAAATGTATCAACCTTTCAAATGGAACATGATGGCTAACGCGGCAGATTACGGCGAATGGAAATTTGGTCGCCGAATTACAGGGCTATCGTTCTCCGGAAACCTATTTGCATTAAAAATGGGCATGGCCGTTGCTGGGGCATTTGTCGGTTTCTCACTTGGATGGTTCGGTTATCAGGCGGGTAACCCAACGCAAACAACGCTTGCTACCAATGGCATTATTGGTTTATTAACCATCGGCCCGTCTATTTCCTATCTGGTACTCTACTGGTTAAGCCGTTTCTATATTCTTGATGACAAAATGATGAACCAAATTCAGCGTGATCTCGCTCATCGTGAACAAGTTGAAGAAATTAATACCCCAGCAGTTACACCAGCTTTAATTTCTACAGGTGCTAATAATCATGGTTAATATCACAAATCGCCCTGGATATTACAAAAACCCAATTATCCATGCAGATTATTCAGATCCAGATATTGTGCGCACAGGCGATGATTTTTATATGGTTTCATCGAGCTTTAACCATTTTCCCGCGCTGCCCATTCTGCATTCGAAAGACTTAGTAAACTGGAAAATCATCAACCACGTATTCTCTCGCTTTGATAACAATACTTACGACACCATGCAGCCGGGAAAAGGTGTCTGGGCACCGTCGGTTCGCTATCACGATGGAAAGTTCTGGGTATTTTTCAGCACGCCAGATGAAGGCATTTTCATGTCGTTTACGGAAGATCCTCATGGAGAATGGAGCGCGCCACACTGCGTGAAAGCCGCAAAAGGATGGATTGACCCCTGCCCGCTTTGGGATGAAGACGGGCGAGCCTGGCTGGTTCATGCTTTTGCCCACAGTCGTAGCGGCAGAAAACATCAGTTGCAGTTACTTGAGATGTCGCCGGATGGGCGCTCGATCCTGAACGAAGGGCGAGTTATTTACGACGGAGCGCTGGATCAGCCGACGATCGAAGGGCCAAAGTTCTACAAATGCAACGGCTGGTATTACATCTTCGCGCCTGCTGGAGGGGTTGAAACCGGCTGGCAATCAGTATTGCGCGCCAAAAATCTGCAAGGCCCATGGGAAGCCAGAGTGGTTTTACAACAAGGAGAAACTCAGATTAACGGCCCGCATCAGGGCGGTTTTGTTGAACTCGATAACGGCGAATGTTTGTTTGTGCATTTTCAGGATGCCGACCTTTATGGGCGTATTGTGCATCTACAACCCATGCGCTGGCTGGAAAATGGTTGGCCGATCATTGGCGAAAACCAAACGGCTGAAGGAATTGGACAGCCCGTAACTGAACATCGCCTCCCTTCAATCGCAAAAGATCCGCAGGGCAATGAAACGCCGCAAACCAGCGATAGCTTTGCCGAAGGCCGCCCAGGTTTACAGTGGCAATGGCAGGCTCATCCCCAGCAAAAATGGCTACAATCCGCCACAAATACGCTGGCACTAACCTGCCAGATAATGCCGGAATACCAGGGCGAGCAGGCGTTGTACACTCAACCAAATCTGCTACTGCAAAAATTTCCTGCACGTGAGTTCAGCGCAACCACCAGACTAGAGGCGGCGTTCGTTCAACCGGGCGAACTCAGTGGCCTGATAATTTACGGCGAACGCTACGCAGCGCTGGCGCTTGAGCAGTATGAAGGAAAGCGCAAAATTACTTTTATATCCGCCTGGATGAGCGATACCGGGGTACTTCATCAGCAACAACGAGATATTGCCGACTGGCCGCAAAACACGCCACTTTGGCTAAAGGTGGATGTAAAACCTGGCGGAATTTGTCATTTCAGTTTTAGCGAAAATGGCACTGACTGGCAAAGCGTCACGCCTTGTTTTGCTGCAGGAAAAGGTAAATGGGTTGGCGCAAAAGTGGGGGTTTTCGCCGCCTCACACCAGGCAGTAGCACAACCTGGAGTGGGTTTTTATTCACACTTTACTATCGAGGTTTAAGATTGAGAAACCCGGTGGCGCAACGCGTGCCGGGAATCCCTTTAAATAAAAAGCCTTCAATAGAGAGCATTAAACCAGAGTGCCGTAAATAGTCAGCAACGCCACCACTACCAAAACCACCAGCGACGTTTTCTTCGCCATAGAAACAGCGGCTTTCGGCGTTTTGATTTTATCGAGATGCGGCTCTCGCGCCAGCGAATACTGGGCAAGCTGAGTCAATACCTGATACTGAGAGGTATGCCTGTCGGCCAGTGAAGCAAACCACGCAGGAAGCGCCCTTTCACCGTGCCCCAGTAACGCATAAACCACGCCAACCAGGCGCACCGGCACCCAATCGAGCACATGTAAAATGGCATCAATACCGGAATGCAGACGCTGTTGCGGCGAATGATGGCGCGCAAGCCATGTCTGCCACGCGCGTAAAAATGCGTAACCTGCAAGCGTTACCGGCCCCCAAACACCACCGACGATAAACCAGAAAAGTGGCGCAAGATAAAAGCGGAAGTTAATCCACAGCAGTGCGTTTTGCAGCTCTTTTAAGTACTCGCGCTCATCGCAATCAGGAGGTACACCATGGATAAGCGTCAGTTCGCTCGCCATCGCATTACGAGCATGGCTGTCATCATGGCTCACAGCCTGTAAATAAGCGTGGTAATGCAAACGCACCTGGCCCGCGCCAATACACAACACACCAAGCGCAATCCAGAACACCAGCAACGGCACATTAAAGAACAGACCTTGCAGGGCACGAATACAGAGGAAAACCACCAGCATGCACAGCGCCGTCATAAGAAGAGTGCGCAGCAACGAAAAACTTTTTACCCGCCGGAAGAGGACTTCAAGGCGGTGATCCAACTGCCAGTGCTCGCCCTGCTTGAACAAACGTTCCCACATCATCACCAGCAGCAATGTAAACAGCGTCATTTCATCTCCTTATTTGACGTTACCTCAACCAGAGTGCGAAAACGCATCCAGTCAAATGCAGGACCGGGATCGGTTTTACGCTCCGGAGCAATATCGCAATGCCCCGTCATATGGTCAGCAATCGCCGGATAAACCTGAACCAGCGCATCAGAAATAGCAGTAAGCTGTTGATATTGCGCATCAGTATAGGGAAGCGTATCAGTACCCTCTAGTTCAATACCAATGGAAAAATCATTGCAACGTTCACGCCCCTGATACACCGAGACACCAGCATGCCAGGCACGTTTATTAAAAGGAACATATTGAACGATTTCACCATCACGGCGAATAAGACAATGTGCTGAGACGCGCAAATATGCGATTCCCGCAAAATACGGATGGGCTTGCGGATCGAGAGTTCCAGTAAACAGCGCATCAATCCATGGCCCACCAAACTCACCTGGCGGCAGGCTGATATTATGCACCACCAGCAGCGAAGGGGTTTCATCCTCCGGTCGGCAATCAAAATGTGGGGAAGGAACATGCTTAACACCCACCAGCCAGCCGTTTTTTAGCTGCATTCGCGGTCTCCTTAGAGTGGTACTTGACGTCGCATCAATGTAGCATGTTTCCACATTAACTAAGCCATTTCGGAGTTTTATCATGCCGCCTCGCCGTTACAATCCAGACCGCCGACGTGACGAGCTTCTCGAACGCATTAACCTTGATATTCCTCAAGCTGTTTCACAGGCTTTACGCGAAGACCTTGGTGGTGACGTCGATCCTAATAACGATATAACCGCACAATTACTGGATGCTGACCACCGTTCCCACGCAGTGGTGATCACCCGTGAAGATGGCGTGTTCTGTGGTAAACGCTGGGTTGAAGAGGTCTTTATCCAGCTTGGCGGAGATGTAAAAGTTGTCTGGCATGTAGAAGATGGCCAGACCGTGGTTGCAGACCAGCCGCTATTTGAACTCACTGGACTTTCACGCGTACTGCTCACGGGTGAACGGACAGCGCTTAACTTTGTGCAAACGCTGTCAGGTGTTGCCAGCGAAGTCCGTACTTACGTTGACCTGCTGGCGGGTACGAATACGCAATTGCTGGACACTCGCAAAACATTGCCAGGGCTGCGTACTGCATTGAAATACGCGGTACTGTGCGGCGGTGGCAGTAACCATCGCTTAGGCTTGTCTGACGCATTTTTGATTAAAGAGAACCACATCATCTCCTCAGGTTCTATTCGCCAGGCCGTAGAAAAAGCCTTCTGGTTCCATCCTGATGTGCCCGTTGAAGTCGAAGTGGAATCGCTTGATGAGTTAGAACAAGCGCTGCATGCAGGTGCTGACATTATCATGCTTGATAACTTCAACGTTGAAATGATGCGCCAGGCCGTAGCAATTACTCAGGGCAAAGCACGCCTGGAAGTTTCCGGCAATGTGACGAAAGAAACCATTCGTGAATTTGCTGAAACCGGTGTCGACTTTATCTCTGTTGGTGCACTGACTAAACATGTCCGCGCACTCGATCTCTCCATGCGTTTCCGCTAATTTCTACAAGGCAGGTGAGGCAAAACTCACCTGCCTTTTTCTTTCTGTTACGTCCCTGCTCGCATTTTTATTGTTAACCTCTGCAAAGTGCAAAAAAATCCTGGAAGGCGACTTCCTGAAGCATTCACTCGCCCTCGCCTCAGTCATTAATTAGCTGCAAAGTGCTGCCATCTTAATCAGGAGCAGCATATGAACAAACAACAAGGATTCACCTTAATTGAACTGATGGTTGTCATTGGAATTATTGCCATTCTTAGTGCCATCGGGATACCCAGCTACCAAAACTACCTGCGTAAAGCGGCGCTCACCGACATGCTACAAACCTTCGTCCCCTACCGAACCGCAGTAGAGCTTTGTGCGATTGAACGAGGGGGGCTCAGCGAATGCGATGCGGGGAGCAACGGTATTCCGTCACCAAAAACTACTCGCTATGTAAGCGGTATGAGTGTTGAAAAAGGTGTTGTTACGCTAACCGGGCAAGAGAGTCTCAACGGGCTCAGCGTTGCTTTAACGCCAGTCTGGAGTGATTCCGAGGGTGTAGAAGGCTGGTCACGAACGTGCACCACAGCTGATACCGGCTCACTTCAACAATCCTGCGAAGAAGTCTTCCGTTTTGATAATAGCCAGGCAGGGAATTAAGCCATGGCAAATCAGCAAATACTCGCGCTTTGTAACCAATATCAAGCGCTGTTACTTTCTGAAGATCCAGTATTGCAGATTGCTATTGCGCCAAACCCACCGGCACAGTTTTTTGAATCGTTACGTTTCATCTGTGACAAACCGATGAATGTTGAATACTGGCCTGTTGAACAACTGGAGAAGACGCGCCATTCGCGCGCGTCTTCTGGTTCCGGTGAACCACAGGAAAGCATCGCCCCGGTGGTGCAATTGCTACAAGAAATACTGCACAAAGCCATACAGCTGCGGGCATCAGACATTCACTTTGAGCCGACGGAACAAGGGTATCAGATTCGTTTTCGTGTCGATGGTGTCCTGCAACTACGGCCATTGTTGCCCCTTCACCTCGCCGCGCCGTTAACCGCCCGGCTAAAAGTTCTGGGAAATCTGGATATTGCGGAACGCCGCCTCCCGCAGGACGGGCAGATGGAGATCGAAATAGAGCAGCATAAATGTTCATTTCGTATCGCAACATTGCCGGTATATCACGGTGAAAAAGTCGTCCTGCGTTTAATGACCCAGACACAACAAACTTTTGAGTTATCAAAATTAGGCATGTCGCCCGAAGATTGCTCACGGTTTGAAAATGCGCTCGCTAACCCGCAGGGCATGATTCTGGTTACAGGACCAACCGGCAGTGGAAAAACCATCACGCTCTACAGTGCACTAAAAATACTCAACCAGGTTTCCAGCAACCTTTGTAGCGTAGAAGATCCAATTGAAATCCCGATGCGAGGGCTTAATCAGACGCAAATCAATACCAGGGCTGGCCTGAGCTTTCAGAGTGTGTTGCGGGCGTTACTGCGCCAGGACCCGGATATCATCATGGTCGGTGAAATTCGCGATGGTGATACCGCCGAAATAGCCATAAAAGCGGCACAAACCGGGCACCTGGTGCTTTCAACGTTGCACACCAACTCAACGGCGGAAACAGTGGTGCGCCTTGAGCAAATGGGAGTCGAGCGCTGGATGCTCGCTTCTGCTCTCAACATCATTGTTGCGCAGCGTCTGGTGCGAAAACTCTGCCCTCACTGTAAACAACAGAATCCAGATGACATTATTTTGCCTCTCAGCGTGTGGGCCAATGCGCTACCACGCTGGCAAGCCGTGGGCTGCGAGCGCTGCTTCGGTGGCTACTATGGGCGCAGCGCATTGTTCGAAGTCTTGCTTGTCGACCCAACGCTACAGTCGGCAATCATCAAAGGAAAACCGGCTCACGAAATACAAGCGCTGTCTCGTCAGCAAGGCATGATGACGCTGTTTGAAAGTGGCTGCCAGGCTGTTGAACAAGGGCTTACGACACTCGAAGAGTTGTATCGTGTACTCGGTGTGCCGCATGGCTAAATTTCTGCTCTGGCACTGGAAAGCCATCGATCAACATGGGCAAGTCCAATACGGGGAAATGCTGGCGGAGGATACAGCCTCCGTCAGCGACGAGCTGTTCAATGCAGATCTCCAGCTTTTGCAGCTGCGAAAAACATCGCACGCCCGGCGAGGCTGCTGGCATATTCAGCAAAAAATTCAAATATTCCGCCAACTTGCCACATTGCTTCAGGCGGGAATTTCCTTGTCTGACGGACTGTTGCTTATCGCCGAACAGCACCCTTTTTGTGAATGGCGTGCGTTGCTAAAAGACATCGAATCACGTGTCTCTAAAGGCACGCCTTTTTCAGCGGCATTACAGCATTGGCCAGACATTTTCCCGGCGCTATTTATTGCCCTCATTCACATTGGTGAACTTACCGGCAAACTCGATGAGTGCTGTAAAAGGCTCGCTGACCAACAAGAACAGCTGTATCGCCTGCGTAAAAAGGTGATGAAAGCCCTGCGCTACCCGCTGTTTATTATGGCCGTCGCATTGCTGGTCACCATTGGGATGATGAGTTTTGTGCTGCCGGAATTTGCCAATATATACCGATCTTTTAACGCCCCTTTACCCGCGATTACGATGGTCGTGATGGCAGTTTCAAACTGGGTGACAACGCAGGGCATTTGGTGGTTATTGGCGACAATAGTCATCATGGCCTGTGGGTATTTGGTCCGACGGCGAAAACCTCACTGGCAAGAGTACGAACAAAACCTGTTGCTGCGGACTCCATTGGTTTCACCACTCTGGCGTGGACAAATCCTCAGCCAAATCTATACCACATTGTCACTTTCCCAGCAGGCGGGCATTCCATTGCTGCAAGGGCTTGGGGCTGTCGAGGCAACTCTGACACCACTTCTTTGGAAGAAAGTGGTTTCGCAAATCAGTATTCAGGTGACTCAAGGTATTCCGTTTTGGCAGGCGCTTTCTGAAGGGCGACAATTTACGCGGCTGTGCTGCCAACTAGTACGTATCGGGGAAGAATCAGGTGCGCTGGATTTAATGCTTGAGAGGCTGGCTAACTGGCATCATAACAATACTGAAGAACTCGCAGACAATCTTGCATCTGCTCTGGAGCCCATCATGATGTTAGTGGTGGGGCTAATCATTGGAACACTGGTCATCGCGATGTATCTACCTATTTTCCAACTAGGCGATGCGATGAGTGCGGGATAACGGCGTGGCAAAAGCCACGCCATTTATAGCGCTTAGAGGCTATTGAAAACGCGGTTTTCTTGCTCGTTCACACGAATGAACGTTGTGCGTTTGGTCAGCTCTTTCAGGCGAGAAGCACCAACGTAAGTACATGCAGAACGCAGGCCACCCATAATGTCGCGGGCGGTATTTTCAACTGGGCCACGCAATGGCAGCTTAACAGTTTTGCCTTCTGCTGCACGATACTGTGCAACACCACCAACGTGGCGAGTCATGGCAGATTCGGAGCTCATACCGTAGAACAGCATGAATTTCTCGCCGTTCTCTTCAACGATGGTGCCACCGCTTTCGTCGTGACCGGCCAACATGCCGCCCAGCATGACGAAGTCTGCGCCGCCACCGAATGCTTTAGCAACATCGCCCGGCATGGTGCAGCCGCCGTCGCTAACAATCTGGCCGCCAAGACCGTGAGCGGCATCAGCACACTCAATAACAGCGGAAAGTTGTGGGTAGCCCACGCCGGTTTTGACACGAGTGGTACATACAGAACCAGGACCGATACCGACTTTAACGATGTCCGCACCAGACAAGATCAGCTCTTCGCACATTTCGCCGGTTACAACGTTACCTGCGCAGATAACTTTATCCGGCCATGCTTCACGCGCTTTAGACACGAACTGAGTGAAGTGTTCGGAGTAGCCGTTAGCCACATCGATACAGATAAACTTCAGTGCAGGGTTCAGAGAAAGAATTTGTTTGGTTTTCTGGAAATCAGCGTCTGATGTACCGGTCGAAACCATGACGAACTTCAGAATGTCGTCTGAAACAGACTTAACGAAGTTGCTCCACTCTTCAACAGAGTAGTGCTTATGAACAGCGGTGAGGATATCAAACGAGGCCAATGCCTGGGCCATGCCGAATGTACCAACGGTGTCCATGTTAGCAGCAATGATCGGAACACCTGACCATGCAATACCGGAGTGTTTGAAAGTGAACTGGCGCTCAAGCTCTACATCAGAGCGGCTTTTCAGTGTGGAACGTTTCGGGCGGATAAGAACGTCTTTAAAACCTAACTTCAAATCTTCTTCAATACGCATGTTGCAGATTCCTGGGTCGAATGGCGAAGGACGCGAGAACGCAATTGGTGATTTAGACACCAATTCCAGTGACGCTATCATACGCACTATTAATACCGCTGCAAGACTGCGAAAACAGTCTTTTTTACGCTACAATCGTTAAAATTTACCTAAGAAATGTGTAATCGCTTTAGGGTCTGGTTTTTATGGTTTATACGGTGGCATTAACGGGTGGGATTGGCAGCGGAAAAAGCACTGTCGCTGATAACTTTTCCCGATTAGGTATTACCGTTGTCGACGCGGATATCATTGCGCGCCAGGTCGTAGCGCCAGGACAGCCCGCTCTAAGCATTATTGCTGACCATTTTGGTGATGAGATCCTCCTTCCGGATGGCAGTCTGAGTCGCCGGGTTCTTCGCGAAAGAATCTTTTCTTCTCCAGCGGAAAAGCAGTGGCTCAATGCTTTACTGCACCCGCTTATTCATCAGCACACCCAAACTGAAATCAATCAGGCACTTTCTCCTTATGTACTATGGGTTGTTCCGTTATTAGTCGAGAATAACCTGCAACAAAAAGCCGATCGCGTTTTGGTCGTTGATGTGTCGCCAGAAGTGCAAATCGCACGTACTATGGCGCGCGATAAAGTCAGTCGTGAACATGCACAGCAAATTATTGCTGCACAAGCGACACGCGAGGCACGCTTAAGCGCTGCCGATGATGTAATTAATAATGATGGTGCCCCCGAAAAGGTGGCCGCACATGTTGACCGTCTGCACAGCCAATATCTGGAACTGGCAGCCCAGGCCGCACAGCAGGAAAATGAATAATGAGCACCCAGATTCTTTTTGAGCACCCACTGAATGAAAAAATGCGTACTTGGTTGCGTATCGAGTTCTTAATCCAACAACTCGAAAGTGTATTACCGATAGACGAAACGGCCAAAGCACTGCATTTTTTCCGCAATGTCGGCGACCTTCTTGATGTCTTTGAACGCGGTGAAATTCGTACCGATATTCTCAAAGAACTGGAACGCCAGCAGCGTAAGTTATTGAACTGGTCGGAAGTTCCGGGTGTCGATATGCAGCGCATAGATTCACTGCGTAGCCAGCTCAAAGAACGCGGCACTGTTTTAATGGCAGCCCCTCGCATTGGGCAGGCATTACGAGAAGATCGTTTGATAGCCCTGGTTCGCCAGCGCCTTAGTATTCCGGGCGGGTGCTGTAGTTTTGATTTGCCAACATTGCACATCTGGTTGTATTCACCGCAAACACAACGCGATGCACAAATTAATAACTGGGTTGCGACGTTACAGCCATTAAAACAATCGCTGGACTTGATACTGGATATTATTCGCAATTCTGCACCATTGCGTAAGCAAACCAGCCTGAATGGTTTTTATCAGGATAACGGAGACGACGCCGATTTGCTGCGTTTACAGCTGGACCTTTCGTCGCAGCTTTATCCGCAGGTTTCTGGCCATAAGAGCCGTTTTGCAATCCGCTTCTTACCGCTGGATAGCGAAAATGGACTCATCCCTGAACGTCTCGATTTTGAACTGGCGTGCTGTTAAGGAGCGAATATGAGTGAAACTATAAAAGTGAACTGCCCGGGCTGCGGTAAAGTCGTCATCTGGGATGAAACCAGCCCATATCGCCCATTTTGCTGCAAACGCTGCCAGTTGATTGACTTAGGTGAATGGGCCGCTGAGGAAAAACGAATTCCGAGCAGCGGCGATTTGTCAGAAAGCGACGACTGGAGCGAAGAAGAACTGCGTTAACTTTGCTGTGGTTTGTTAATCACTAGTTTGCTGATTACCGGTTCATTGGCTGGTGGAAAATCTGATGCCACCAGCGCATTTTGCGCAATCCATTGACCCGGTTGCCCTTCTTTTCCCCACGGTTCACCTTCCCAACTTTCCACCATGAAAAACCACAGCGTGATATGCCGGTCCGGGAACTCATAAGCCAGTTTATCAAACAGAGTAAAGCCGGTAGCCGTGATACCAGTCTCTTCCTGAAGCTCACGAACTAATGCCTGCTCAGGCGTTTCATCGGCTTCAATCTTCCCACCGGGAAATTCAAGCTTATTGGCCATGTGAGCATCGGCGGCTCTTTGAGTAATAAAAATCTCACCAGCTTGATTGCGGATTATGCCAACGGCGATTTCGAGTTGTTTCATTTTTGTGCAGCTGCTCCATAGAAAAAAGGCGCAGCAAGCTGCGCCTTTATCGACAATAGCGTTCTTAGCTTAAACGGCCATGACACTGTTTGAATTTCTTACCAGAACCGCATGGGCACGGATCGTTACGGCCCACTTTGCGCTCACCTGTTTCCGCAGCCAACTCTTCAGCAGCAAGTGTGTCAGCATCCTGATGGCTCAGCTGTTGCATCTGTGCCAAACGCTCAGCCTCTTCACGACGCTGCTGTTCCATTGCCTCTACTTCTTCAGGCATACGAACCTGCACTTTGCTCAGGGTGCTGATAACTTCATATTTCAGCGCTTCAAGCATTGATGCGAACATGGCGAAAGATTCACGCTTGTATTCTTGCTTAGGATCTTTTTGCGCATAACCACGCAAGTGGATGCCCTGGCGCAGGTAATCCATCGCAGCAAGGTGCTCTTTCCATAGTGAGTCCAGAGTCTGCAACATCACGCCTTTTTCGAAGTGGCGCATCATTTCAATGCCAACAACCTCTTCTTTACGCTTATACACTTCAATAGCGTTTTGCAAAATACGCTCACGCAAAGTTTCTTCGTGCAGTTCAGGCTCTTTATCCAGCCACTCTTTAATTGGCAACTCAAGGTCGAAATCGTTTTTCAGGCGCTCTTCCAGGCCTTCAACATCCCACATTTCTTCCAATGATTGCGGTGGAATATGTGCGTCGATGGTCACTTTAAAGACATCTTCACGGATGCTGTTGATGGTTTCGCTCACGTCGCTCACATCCAGCAATTCGTTACGCTGACTGTAGATCGCGCGACGCTGATCGTTCGCAACATCATCATATTCCAGAAGCTGTTTACGAATATCAAAGTTACGGCTTTCTACTTTACGCTGTGCGTTAGCAATTGCCTTGGTGACCCATGGGTGTTCAATCGCTTCACCCGGCTTCATACCGAGTTTGCGCATCATGCCTGAAACACGATCGGATGCGAAAATACGCATCAGTGAATCTTCCATAGACAGGTAGAAACGAGATGAACCCGCATCGCCCTGACGGCCGGAACGGCCACGCAACTGGTTATCGATACGACGAGATTCGTGACGCTCGGTACCGATAATGTGCAAGCCACCGGATGCCAGAACTGCGTCATGGCGAATCTGCCAGTCAGCTTTAATCTGCGCGATTTGCTCAGGTGTTGGATCTTCAAGCTCAGCAACTTCTGCCTGCCAGCTACCACCCAACACGATATCCGTACCACGACCAGCCATGTTGGTTGCGATGGTCACAGAGGCTGGGTAACCGGCCTGAGCAACGATACCTGCTTCGTTGGCGTGGAATTTGGCGTTCAGAACGTTGTGTTTGATACCGGCTTTGGTCAATTCAGCAGAAACCACTTCAGATTTCTCGATTGAAATAGTACCGACAAGAACAGGCTGACCGTTGATCGTGCGCTCTTTAATATCTTCAATGATTGCCATAATCTTGTCTGCTTCAGTCATATAGACCAGATCAGGCATGTCTTTACGGATCATTGGACGGTTAGTCGGCACAACAATGGTATCGAGTTTGTAGATAGAGCTAAATTCGAATGCTTCGGTGTCCGCAGTACCCGTCATACCGGCCAGTTTTTCATACAGGCGGAAGTAGTTCTGGAAGGTGATGGATGCCAGCGTCTGGTTTTCGTTCTGAATGTCGACGCCTTCTTTAGCTTCAACAGCCTGGTGCAGGCCATCAGACCAACGACGGCCTTGCATGGTACGACCGGTGTGTTCATCAACGATGATAACTTCGCCATCTTTAACGATGTAATCAACATCACGGGCGAACAGCACGTGCGCACGCAGTGCAGCAGTCACGTGGTGCATCAACATAATGTTCGTTGGGGAGTACAGAGACTCACCTTCTTCCATAATGCCTTCGCGTACCAGCAACTCTTCAACCAGTACCAGACCGCGTTCGGTAATGTTTACCTGACGCGATTTTTCGTCTACGGAGAAGTGGCCTTCCCCCTGGAAAGTATCAGAATCTTCTTTTTCCTGACGGATCAGGCTCGGGATGATTTTGTTTACTTTACGGTACATCTCGGAGCTATCTTCAGCAGGACCGGAGATAATCAGCGGCGTACGCGCTTCATCGATAAGAATTGAGTCAACCTCATCCACCAACGCATAGTGCAGTTTACGCTGAACACGTTCTTCAGGGCTGAACGCCATGTTGTCACGCAGGTAGTCAAAGCCGTATTCGTTGTTGGTGCCGTAAGTGATGTCAGCTGCATAAGCTTCGCGCTTGGCAGGTGCAGGCATGTTTGGCAAGTTGATGCCAACGCTCAGGCCCAGGTATTCAAACAGCGGACGGTTGTTTTCAGCATCACGCTGGGCCAGATAGTCGTTCACGGTAACAACGTGAACACCACGACCACTTAAAGCGTTCAGGTATGCTGGCAGAGTTGCCGTCAGGGTTTTACCTTCACCTGTACGCATCTCTGCGATGCAGCGTTCGTTCAGAACCATACCGCCCAGCAGCTGCACGTCGAAGTGGCGCATACCGAAGACACGTTTACTTGCTTCGCGAACCACAGCAAAAGCTTCTGGGATCAAATTCTCCAGCACTTCGCCTTTCTCAAGACGCGCGCGGAATTCGCCTGTTTTTGCTTTTAGTTCATCATCCGAAAGTTTTTCAATTTTCGGTTCCATGCTATTGATAAGATTGACAACTTTACGCATACGACGCAGGGTGCGGTCGTTACGGCTACCGAAAACTTTTGTTAATAATTTGATTAGCATAATTAATTCTCAAACGCCTACCGTCAGGGCAGAGCTAAAAATAACGTTATAATTAAAGGAAATGAAATTTAGCTGAGGCGGAGCGGGCCGGCGCGAATACCGTGAACCTGGCTTATCCAAATGGCGAGGCTAAAAGTCTCGACAGCAGGTGATTGCCAGAGTGCAGTATGGCGCACAATAACAGGGGGTTTACTTTCCTGGGTGAGAAGCGCACTGAGCGTATCCAGTAAAGCGAGTTTGTGAGCCTGAAGCGGTAAGCTTTCTTCTGCAACAGGGAGCACCTGAGGTGTCATCGCAAAAGAAAGATGGCGAATTACTGTTCGAATTGCATGTTGATGCCAGTAATCGACACTAAATGATGGCCGACGGGTACTTTCCTGCAATAATGCCAGACTATTGAAGCTGACCTTGTTGAGGTAATCGTGGCTGCTGGTTGCGGTTTCAGCAGGAGCAGTTGGCTCGGTATTTTGGCTGAGCGCAGGCATGCCAAAACTCGCCGCGACCATCCCCAATAAGAGATGCGGCCAGAAATAACGTCTGCCAAACTGTCGCCAACGATTTAGAATACCAATCACTTTATCCGCCGGAGCATTATGTATGCGTGATAGCCGCCCACAATCTTTAGATCATTTGTTCGATGATGCTGGTGCCGAAAGCGTGTTGCAAAACGTGCAACAGCGCGCAACTGCTTTACTTCGGCTCAACAGGGCTGTGAAAGGGATTTTACCCGCTCAACTGCATCCCTGGTGCCGGGTAGCAAACTTCCGACAAGGCATTCTCGTACTTGAAACTGCAAATGCTAGTTGGCTGATGCGCTTACGCTATGAACAAGCCACACTACTGAGTGCATTACGTGCACAAATATTACCATCATTGACATCAATCGACATCAGGATTAATCCATCACTGGCCGCAATTGGGCAAGAATCAGTACAAGAAAACAGCACTCAGACAGCGAAAGGGAAAACTGAAGGGGTCAACAGAGTGTTAAGCCAGCAAAGCGCTGAGGCATTAAGAATGGTGGCTGAACGTAGCCCTGAGAAATTGAAGGCAATAATAGAACGACTGGCGTCATTGGCCGGAGAGAGTACCAATGAAACCAGTCGCAATAAATAATTCTGGTGTTATGCCAGAACCATTTTTGGTGCTTTGAACGCTAGCGGAAGTTCAGCATCATCCTGGAAGGTTGCCCATTCCCAGGCTTCTTGTTTTGCCAGAACCGCTTGAAGCAATTTGTTATTCAGTGCATGGCCGGACTTATAGGCGGTAAACGCGCCGATAATGTTATGGCCGCACATGAACAAGTCACCGATCGCATCGAGCATTTTGTGACGAACGAATTCATCTTCAAAACGCAGGCCGTCTTCGTTCAGTACGCGATAATCGTCAACAACGATGGCACAATCGAAGCTGCCGCCCAGGCACAAACCACGAGACTGCAGATATTCGATATCACGCATAAAACCGAAGGTACGAGCACGACTGATCTGGCGCATAAACGCGTCTGCAGAGAAGTTCATGCTGTAGCGTTGGGTACTGGCATCAATCGCCGGATGGTTAAAGTCGATGGTGAAATCCAAAGAGAAACCATTATACGGCTTGAATTCAGCCCATTTGTCGCCGTCTTCAACACGAACTGTTTCTTTAACGCGTACAAATTTCTTCGCACAGTTTAGTTCATCGATCCCGGCATCAAGCAGCAGGTAGACGAATGGCGCTGCACTGCCGTCCATAATTGGGATTTCTGGGGCATTGACTTCGATAACGATGTTATCAATACCTAATCCCGCAAGGGCGGCATTCAAATGCTCAACGGTAGAAATCCGCACATCGTGCTCGTTCACCAGGCAAGTACAGAGCATGGTATCACGCACAGATTTGGCATCTGCCGGAAAATCTACCGGAGGATTCAAGTCGGTGCGACGATAGATGACCCCGGTATTTGCCGGCGCAGGGCGCAGCGTCAGTGTGACTTTCTTGCCGGTATGTAAACCGACACCAGTCGCCTGAACGATACGTTTAAGAGTCCTTTGTTTGATCATCGTATAATCTCGCCAAATTAACTATCCAACCGAAGTGTATATCACAATCGGTGGGCCAGTTTAGCACAAAGAGCGCAGATCCCCAACTTCCGGTTTATTCTTAATCAGCTTGCTTACGCAGGAACGCTGGAATGTCCAGATAATCAGGTTCTTTCGTCGTTTGTGGCGTATTGTCGTTAACTACCTTGGCAGCCGGTTTCTGCTCTTGCTGCAGTGGAGCCATACCGTGTTGCTGGTAGCGATCCATAACGGGTTGCTGAGTCTGCTTGTTGGTCACCAGGGTAATTTCTGGACGTTTGTCCATGCCAATACCGGTTGCAACAACAGTGACACGCAGCTCGTCGTTCATCTCTGGGTCCAGAGAAGTACCGATTACCACAGTCGCGTTATCAGATGCGAACGCACGAATGGTGTTACCCACAGTTTCGAACTCATCCAGACGCAGGTCGAAGCCAGCGGTGATGTTGACCAGAACGCCACGTGCGCCGGACAGATCGATGTCTTCCAACAGTGGGCTGGAAATCGCCATTTCTGCCGCTTCTTCTGCACGGTCTTCACCACTTGCCACACCTGAGCCCATCATGGCATAACCCATTTCAGACATTACGGTGCGCACATCAGCAAAGTCAACGTTCATCAGACCCGGACGAGTAATCAGTTCAGCGATACCCTGAACTGCGCCTTTCAGTACGTCGTTTGCCGCGCCGAAAGCGTCAAGCAAAGAGATACCACGGCCCAGAACTTTCAATAATTTGTCGTTAGGAATGGTGATTAAGGAATCAACATGCTTAGACAACTCAGCGATGCCCTGCTCCGCGAATGCCATACGCTTCTTGCCTTCAAAGTTGAAAGGCTTCGTCACGACAGCTACGGTCAGGATACCCAGATCTTTAGCGACTTCTGCAACTACAGGTGCAGCACCTGTACCTGTACCGCCACCCATACCTGCGGCGATAAATACCATGTCTGCGCCTTCAAGAGCCGCACGTAACGCTTCACGGTCTTCTTCCGCAGCGGTACGACCCACTTCAGGGTTCGCTCCAGCACCCAGACCTTTGGTAATACCATTACCAATCTGGATAGTCTGGCCTACAGCAGTTTTACGTAACGCCTGAGCGTCGGTATTCACTGCAAAGAATTCAACACCTTCGATGCGTTCACGCACCATGTGTTCAACGGCATTACCGCCGCCACCACCGACGCCGATGACTTTAATCACCGCGTCGTTGGTCAGTTCCATAGGTTCAAACATAGTTTCTCTCCGTTTTGTGCCTGTCGCCTGAGACCACTAATTTTGTCTGGTCTCTTATAAAATTTAAAACTCTTTTCTCAGCCAGCTATTGATTCGCTTAATCCATGAGCCGACAGAGGTGCGTTTTTCCACTTCTGCTTCACCGCTGAGATGTGTTTCTTTCCCGTAGTGCAGCAAGCCGACTGCTGTGGAGTAATAAGACTCCTGGGCATAATCAGTCAGGCCGGTAATATTTAACGGCTGCCCAATACGCACTTGCGTATGGAACACACGTTGCGCGCAGGCTGCCAGGCCTTCAATTTGCGCAGCGCCGCCCGTTAGTACAATCCCCGCCGCCAGGTGGTGCTTCACACCTTGCTGGCGAAGTTGCTCTTGTAATTGCAATATCTCTTCGTTAACCAGGTTTAACAGCTCGGTATAACGAGGCTCGATGACTTCAGCGAGCGTCTGGCGTTGCAGGCTACGCGGTGGACGTCCACCGACGCTTGGCACTTCAACGTTTTCATCTTTACCCACCATCGAACCCAGTGCACAACCATGGCGCACTTTGATGGCTTCTGCGTCACTTGGTGGTGTGCCGAAGGCATAAGCGATATCGCTGGTCACCACGTTCCCTGCATAAGGGATGACTTTGGTGTGGCGCAGTGCGCCGCCAGTGTAGACCGCGATATCCATTGTACCACCACCGACATCGACTACGCAGACCCCTAATTCACGCTCATCTTCGGTCAAAACCGCGTAGCTTGCTGCAAGGCCTGCAAAGATCAGTTGGTCAACTTTCAGACCACAACGTTCAACAGCTTTGACGATGTTTTTAGCCATGTCGTTGTGGCAGGTAATCAAGTGCACTTTAGCCTGCATGCGAACACCTGATAAACCTACAGGATTTTTGATGCCTTCCTGGTAGTCAATTGCATATTCTTGCGGGATTACGTGCAAAACACGATGTTCGTCACGTACGCGTACTGACTTCGCGGTGTGAACAACGTTCTCAACGTCTTCCTGTGTCACTTCTTCTTCTGAAATCGGCACCATGCCAATCTCGTTTTGACAGCTAATATGCTTACCTGAAAGCGCAAGGTAGACCGAAGATATCTGGCAGTCCGCCATCAATTCAGCCTGGTCAATCGCACGCTGAACGCATTTCACGACTGACTCAAGATCATTTACGCCACCTTTGTCCATACCACGCGATGGGCAACTGCCCACGCCAATAATATTGACCATACCGTCAGGCAGAACTTCCCCTACTAAAGCGGCAACCTTTGCGGTACCGATCTCCAGTCCTACTACCAGTTTTCTGTCCGTCGCCTTGATCATTGTTATTCTGCCTGTGACTGATTCTGTTGCTGATTAGGATTAGGTTCTTCTACGGGAGCAGGCTGCCAACCCACTGCCGCGCCTGAGTCATAACGCAAGTCGACATAGCTAATCCTTTTATTGTCGGCTTGCTCTTGCTGCTGCAAAACAGGGTAAAGTTCCACAAAGCGACTCAAGCGTTTCATCGTATCGCCCCGGCCTAAATTAAGTTTGATGCCATTGTTTAGCGTCAATTGCCAGGAACGACGAGCGGTCATCGCCGCTTCTTTCAACGTAAATTTATCCTTTGCCAGCACATCGCCCATGGTGCGATAGCCTTGCAGTACTTCACCTTCACTGCCTTCCGGCCCAGATAACATAGGTAAAGTCTGCTTTGCAGCGCGTTCTGCTGGAACACTAAACGAAATACCTTGCGCATCAATCATATGTTGATCATTCCAGCGCGCGATGGGCACATATTCAACCAGATGAATCTTCAATTCGTCCGGCCACTGCTTTCTGACGCTCGCTTGCTTTATCCAGGGCAAGCGTTCAATTTGCTGCTGGATGATATTCACATCCTGGGTCATAAAGGTGCCAGGTGGCCCAAGTGCCAGAATTGACTGGCGAATATCATCGTTACGGGTGTAATGCCGTTCACCAGTAACCACTAACTTAGACAGTGGCAGACGCTGTGCATCTTCCATCCAGCCGACCACAATCCAGCCGCCGATAAATACCGTAAACAGGACTGCGCTCAGGAAAATTATCCCGGCCAGTCGCCCACCGTTACTGCGACGAGAACTGGTCTCTTCTTCTTCCTGGCGATTACGCGTATTCAGAGCTGCTTGCGACATATCAGTCTGCCAACTCCAGAATCCGTACTACCAGTTGAGAGAACGTCATCCCCGCCTGACGTGCCGCCATTGGCACCAGACTGTGACTGGTCATGCCTGGAGAGGTATTCACTTCCAGCAGATAAAACTGGCCGTCGCTATCCAGCATGACGTCTACACGCCCCCAACCACTGCAACTCAAAACCTTCCAGGCTTGCAGCACTAATGCCTGCAATTCTTGCTCGCGCTGCTCGATTAAACCGCCGGGGCAGAAATATTGTGTCTCATCAGAGAGATACTTCGCCTCATAATCATAAAAAATTCCAGCGGGTTGGATACGAATTGACGGTAAAATTTCTTCGCCGACGATCGCAACCGTGTATTCAGGGCCGCTTAACCATTTCTCGATCAGCACTTCTTCGTCGTGTTCAAAAGCCAGTTCTAACGCAGCCGGCAGTGCCGCAACGTTATCAACCTTAGACATACCCACGCTTGAGCCTTCACGGCTTGGCTTAACGATGACGGGCATTCCTAAGCTGGCAATGCTTTCTACTGTGGTCGTGGAAATGCCCGCGTCAACATCACTGCGAGTTAACGCAACCCACGGAGCGACAGGTAAATCTGCACCTTTCCACAACAGTTTGGTACGCAATTTATCCATAGTGACGGCTGAAGCCATGACGCCACTACCGGTATAAGGTAATTTCAGGAACTCCAACAACCCTTGCAGGGTCCCGTCTTCCCCACCACGGCCATGCAAAGCAATGAATACTTTGTCGAAACCCTGAGCTTTCAGCTCAGTGACGGGTGTATTTTTCGGGTCAACTTCGTGCGCATCAACGCCCGCTTCTCTAAGGCCTGCAAGTACCGCAGCACCTGATTGCAATGACACCTCACGTTCGGCGGAGGTTCCGCCCAGCAGGACAGCAACTTTATCAGCCATGTTGATCTCCTTCCTTAGTGTGGGGCTGCAATTTGAATTCAGCCAGGTTTCTGGCAACTTTTCCAACATTTCCCGCACCTTGCACCAGGATCAAGTCATTCCCGGTCAAAACAGGGGCTAAAATATCAGCAATCTGGCTGGCGTCTGGCACAAGAATTGGGTCGACTTTACCGCGCCCACGAATGGTACGGCATAACGAACGGCTGTCAGCACCCGGAATCGCTGCTTCGCCCGCAGAATAAACATCCAGCATCAGCAATGAATCTACCTGGCACAATACGTTAGCAAAGTCGTCGTACAAATCACGGGTACGCGTGTAACGGTGCGGCTGGAAAACCATGACCAGGTTTTTATCCGGCCAACCTGCACGTGCAGCTTTGATCGTGGCATCAACTTCTGTTGGATGGTGACCGTAGTCATCCACTAGCATCGCGGTGCCTTCTTTGCCGTTGACCGGTGCAAGCGGGTATTCGCCTAAGAAATCAAAGCGGCGACCTGTCCCCTGGAAGCTTTCCAGAGCACGCAGAATATCAGCATCATCAATGCCTTCTTCTGTAGCAACAGAAACCGCCGCAGCCGCGTTTAACGCGTTGTGACGACCTGGTGCGTTCAGCGTGACATGCAGAGCAGGTTTATCCTGGCGCATAATCGTGAAATGACCCTGCGGCCCTTTCTGCTGATAACTCTCAATGCGAACGTCTGCGTCTTCGCTAAAACCGTAAGTGGTGGTCTTGCGACCTACTCGCGGCAACAATTCGCGGATAACCGGGTCATCGACACACATTACCGCCAGACCATAAAACGGTAAGTTGTGCAGGAAGTTAATAAACGTCTGCTTTAAATTTTCGAAGTCGCCCTGGTAGGTATCCATGTGGTCAGCTTCAATATTCGTCACCACAGAAACCATCGGTTGCAGGTGGAGGAATGACGCATCACTCTCATCTGCTTCAGCAATCAGGTAACGGCTGTTACCTAAACGCGCGTGGGTTCCTGCGGCTTTCACCAGGCCACCGTTCACAAAAGTAGGATCCAGGCCTGCTTCCGCATAGATGCTGGAAACCATCGCCGTGGTAGTGGTTTTGCCGTGCGTACCGGCAATCGCAATGCCGTGACGGAAGCGCATCAACTCAGCCAACATTTCAGCACGGCGGATAACCGGGATACGGGCTTCATGAGCCGCAACAATTTCCGGGTTATCCATAGAGATTGCGGTCGAAACCACCACAACGCTCGCATCCAGCACGTTTTCCGGGCGATGGTTGAAATAAATCGTGGCGCCCAGCGCCGACAACTGTTGAGTGACCGGGTTCGGAGCCAGATCAGACCCGCTAATCTGGTAACCTTCGTTAGCTAAAACTTCGGCAATACCGCCCATACCGGCGCCGCCGATGCCAACAAAGTGAATGTGCCGGACGCGACGCATCTCGGGCACGATAGAACGCAGTTTCGCCAGTTGTTGTGTATTCATTCTCTAACCTGCAGCGTCGAACGCCATTACTTCAAATATTCATGGGCAACATAGCCACCCACAATGATTACGCCAGTGCTGCGGCGCTCACTTCTTTTGCTACCCGCTCTGTGGCATCAGGAATGGATACAGCACGCGCACGCACGGCCATTGCCAATAACGTTGCTCTGTCCCACCCGGCGAGAGTTTGGGTAACGGCATCCACGGTAAACTGCGGTTGCTCCAGTATTTTTGCCGCTCCAGCTTTTTCTAACGGCAGCGCATTCCAGTATTGCTGCCTGTCTTTGTGCTGGAAGGGAACAAACAGTGCAGGTAACCCTGCCGCCGCAACTTCACTCACGGTTAATGCACCAGAGCGACAGACCACGACATCGGCCCACGCATACGCGGCAGCCATATCATCAATAAATTCGGTTACTTTGTGCTGAGGCTGTCCGGCGTCGGCATAACCTTGCTTAACAAAATCCTCACCGCCTTTGCCACACTGGTGCCAAATGGTGACAGCATCGCCCAGGCGACCGGCAACTTGCGGTATCGTTTGGTTCAGCACGCGTGCGCCCTGAGAACCACCAACGACCAAAACCCGCACAGCACCTTCGCGCCCGGCAAAACGTTCTTGCGGCAATGGCAGGGCTAACACATCAGTACGCACCGGGTTACCTACCACGTCAGCGTTCGGGAATGCCCCCGGAAACGCCTGCATCACTTTTGTAGCGATCTTTGACAGCCATTTGTTGGTTAACCCGGCAATACCGTTTTGCTCATGCAACACGACCGGAATGCCAAGTGACCAGGCAGCCAGGCCACCGGGGCCTGATACATAGCCGCCCATCCCCAGCACAACGTCCGGGCGATACGCTTTCATGATGGCCCGCGCCTGACGCCAGGCGTTAAAAATACGAACCGGCGCCAGCAACATTGCTTTCAGGCCTTTGCCACGCAACCCTGAAATACGAATAAAATCGATCTCAATTCCATGCTTAGGAACTAAGTCTGCTTCCATACGATCGGCGGTTCCGAGCCAGCGCACTTGCCAGCCCTGAGCCATTAAGTGATGTGCCACCGCAAGACCCGGGAACACATGCCCGCCAGTCCCGCCTGCCATCACCATTAACCGCCGGGTTTGATTACTCATCGCACACCCTTCGTAAACGCCTGCGCTTTCGCCAGGCGTGTTTCATGATCAATACGCAGCAACATCATGATTGCTGTAGACATAATTAACAGGCTCGAACCACCGTAACTGATCAGTGGTAATGTCAGGCCTTTCGTTGGCAGCATGCCTGCCGCCGCACCCACGTTTACCAGTGCCTGGAAACTAAACCAGACGCCGATTGAGCAGCCTAAAAAACCTGCAAAACGCTGGTCCATTTCTAATGCACGTTTACCAATGGACATCGCACGAAAAGCCACGAAGAATACCATCAATAAAGCAAGTACCACACCGATATATCCCAGCTCTTCGCCAATAATCGAGAAGATGAAGTCGGTATGTGCCTCTGGCAAATATTCGAGTTTTTGCACCGAATTGCCTAAACCCTGCCCCCACAATTCACCGCGACCGAATGCCATCAGAGATTGCGTCAGCTGGTAGCCGCTACCAAACGGGTCATCCCATGGATTCCAGAAAGACGTTACGCGACGGATTCGATACGGTTCGGCCAGAATCAGCAGCACAACCGCGGAAATACCCATGCCGATGATGGCGAGGAATTGCCAGAGTTTGGCACCCGCAAGGAACAGCATTGCCAGTGTTGTGACAAACAGCACAACCACGGTACCAAGGTCAGGCTGCGCCAACAGAAGCACGGCTAATACCAGAATAACGCCCATCGGTTTCAAGAAGCCGCGCAGGTTATTACGCACTTCATCAACCTTACGAACCAGGTAGTTGGCGAGATAACAGAACAACGACAGCTTAGTGAACTCAGCTGGCTGAATACGCAACGGGCCAAAGGCAATCCAGCGTGATGCACCGTTAACCGAGCTACCAACAACCAATACAATCAACAACATTGCGATGGATAACAGCAACAGCGCGGTACTGTGACGTTGCCAGAAATCCATCGGCAGGCGCAGTGTCACCATCGACAGAGCAAATGCCAGAACGATGTACAACCCGTCGCGTTTAGCAAACAGGAACGGGTCATTCGCCAGGCGTTGCCCGACGGGCATGGAGGCGGAAGTCACCATAATGAAGCCGACAGCCGCCAGCCCGAAAGTGAGCCATAACAAAGTGCGGTCATACATCACGATGTTATTGGAATCAGCTTCCTTCGTGCCCATCACCCAGCCTTTAAGCGCCGCACCCAACCAAGCCAGGATGGCAAATCCAGGCACGCGAGGCATACGCAGGCGAGGGAGAGATAAGCGCATCAGCCAAGCTCCTTCGCAAGTTGAGTGAACTGGTCGCCACGCTGCTCGAAGTTTTTGAACTGATCGAGACTGGCGCAGGCCGGGGAAAGCAGAACCATGTCGCCTGGCTGCACACGAGCGGCGATCAATTTCATCGCCTCAGCCATGGTGTTGGTTTGTTCTGCAACATCCGGGCGCAATGCGGCAAGTTCAGCACCGTCACGGCCAAAGCAGTAAAGGCGAATCGCTGAGCCTTGCAGATATTGGCTAAGCGAGGAGAAATCCGCAGACTTACCATCACCGCCTAACAACAGATGCAAAGTCCCTTCAACTTTCAAACCGTTCAACGCCGCTTCAGTGCTACCAACGTTGGTGGCTTTGGAATCGTTAATCCAGCGCACGCCGTTACGTTCCAGTGCAAGCTGGAAGCGATGAGCAAGGCCGGTGAATGTTGTGAGTGCCTTAAGGCTGCTGGAGCGCGGCAATTTCACTGCGTCAGCAAGCGCTAATGCGGCCAGCGCGTTGGTGTAGTTATGACGGCCAACCACTTTCATCTCTTTGGTGTTCAGGATTTTCTCGCCCTTAACACGCAGCCAGGTATCACCTTGCTGGTGGTTAAGGTGGTAGTCACCTACGTCCACACCAAAACTGATGCAACGCTCGTCTGCACCACGGACCGGCATGGTCAGCGCATCATCTGCATTCACGACACAAACCGCGGCGTTTTCATAAACGCGCAGTTTAGCGGCACGATACTGCTGCAGACCAAACGGATAACGATCCATATGGTCTTCAGTCACGTTCAGGATGGTTGCCGCCGCTGCTTTCAGACTAAAAGTGGTTTCTAGCTGGAAGCTGGACAGCTCAAGAACATACAGCTCACGGCTTGGATCAAGCAACATCAGTGCAGGCAGGCCGATGTTTCCACCTACCCCGACATTCACGCCAGCCGCTTTCGCCATCTCACCTACTAAAGTCGTCACCGTGCTTTTACCGTTTGAACCGGTAATGGCCACAATCGGCGCCTGAGCTTCACGGCAAAACAGTTCAATATCACCAACGATTTCAATGCCAGCATCTGCCGCACGGCTTAACGCAGGATGGGCTACCGCGATACCAGGGCTGGCAATAATCAAGTCAGCCTCTAACAGCCAGTCTTCATTGAGTGAACCAGTATGTCGCTCTACCGCTTCAGGCAGTTTTTCCAGGCCCGGTGGCGAGATGCGGGTGTCCATTACGCGTGGTGTCACACCGCGCGCAATGAAGAAATCCACACAGGACAGGCCGGTCAGACCCAATCCGATAATGACGACTTTTTTACCCTGGTAATCAGTCATGGTTAGCGCACCTTCAGGGTAGCGAGGCCGATCAGAACCAGCATCAGCGAAATAATCCAGAAGCGCACAATAACTCGCGGCTCAGGCCAGCCTTTCAATTCGTAGTGGTGATGAATCGGAGCCATGCGGAAAATACGCTGTCCGCGCAATTTGAAGGAGCCAACCTGCAAGATGACCGACAGTGTTTCAACCACAAACACGCCGCCCATAATCACTAACAAGAATTCCTGACGCAGCAACACAGCGATAGTTCCGAGTGCGCCACCAAGCGCCAGAGAACCTACATCACCCATAAAGACTTGCGCCGGGTAGGTGTTGAACCACAAGAAGCCAAGCCCTGCACCGACAATCGCCGTACAGACGATGACTAGTTCCCCGGCATGGCGCAGGTATGGAATATGCAGATATTCAGCAAACTTAATGTTACCGGTCGCCCAGGCAACCAGCGCAAAACCTGATGCCACCAGCACGGTTGGCATAATCGCCAGCCCATCAAGGCCGTCAGTCAGGTTTACCGCATTACCGGTACCGACAATAACAAAGTACGCCAGCAGCACGTAAAACAGGCCAAGCTGCGGCATCACGTCTTTAAAGAAAGGCACAACCAGCTCAGTGGCTGGCGTTCCTTTCCCTGCGCTGTACATCGTGAAGGCCACAGCCAGCGCGATAACGGACATCCAGAAATACTTCCAGCGGGCAATCAGGCCTTTGGTGTCTTTACGCACCACTTTGCGGTAATCGTCGACAAAGCCAATCGCCCCATAACCCACCAGCACGAACAACACGCACCAGACGTATGGGTTGGATGGATAAGCCCACATCAATACGGAGATCACGATAGAAGTCAGGATCATAATCCCGCCCATCGTTGGTGTTCCACGTTTGCTGAAGTGAGATTCCGGGCCGTCGTTACGCACAACCTGGCCGAAAGAAAGCTGCTGCAAACGAGCAATCATACGCGGCCCCATCCACAACGAGATGAACAGAGCAGTCAGCAGGCTGACAATGGCGCGAAACGTC
This sequence comes from Buttiauxella brennerae ATCC 51605, assembly GCF_001654925.1. Classification (GTDB taxonomy): domain Bacteria; phylum Pseudomonadota; class Gammaproteobacteria; order Enterobacterales; family Enterobacteriaceae; genus Buttiauxella; species Buttiauxella brennerae. The sequence goes on along the minus strand of NZ_LXER01000005.1, from coordinate 62,320 downwards.
AGATAAGAAAAGACGTTAAAGCCGGAATAATATTTGACCAAGTGTTCGGCCAGCCAAACTAACATGTTCCATTCTCCTGTAATGCGTGCACGACCTGTTCCATGGCGGCGCTACGTGAACCCTTCACTAAAATGGTAATCATTGAATGCTCAGCGATAAGTGCCTGCAGGCGTGCGATTAAAGAAGGCTTATCGGTAAAATGTTCACCAACTTCAGAGGCAAGACTGATTGTTTTGCTCAGTGTGCCTACGCTTAACACGCAATCAAGACCTGATGCTTTTGCTGCTTCACCCACCTGGCGATGACATTCGTCGGACTCCGCGCCCAACTCACCCATATCACCCACCACCATCACGCGGAAACCCGGCATTTCAGACAGCACCTGTGCTGCGGCGGTCATTGACCCCACATTGGCGTTATAGCTGTCATCGAGCAGAAGTTGGTTTTCAGATAACTGGATGGGGAACAAACGACCAGGAACGGCTTTAAGACCTGCCAGACCGGTTTTAATTGCAGTCAATGAGGCACCCACCGACATCGCCAGTGAAGCCGCAGCAAGCGCATTAGCAATGTTATGGCGACCAGGCAGTGGAAGCGTAACATCAACGTCACCCGCTGGCGTTTTGATAGTGAAATCGGTGCCATGCACGGTGATGTGCACGTTGGTCGCGGTAAAGTCACTGCCTGTGGCATTCGGTGAGAAACGCCATACTTTGCGTCCACCAATCACTTCCTGCCAGTTCAGCCAGTCATTATTATCTGCGTTGAGAATTGCGATGCCGTTTTCCGGCAAACCAGCGAAGATTTCACCTTTGGCTTTCGCAACGCCAGCAAGTGATCCGAAGCCTTCCAGATGAGCTGCTGCAAGGTTATTCACCAGTGCAGAGTCCGGGCGCGTGAGGTTAACAGTCCAGGCGATTTCACCCTGGTGGTTTGCACCTAATTCAATGACCGCATATTCATGTTCTGGCGTCAGGCGTAATAACGTCATTGGCACGCCAATATCGTTATTCAGATTTCCGGCGGTGTACAAGGTGTTGCCGCATTCGCGCAAAATCGCTGCGGTCATCTCTTTAACGGAGGTTTTGCCCGAAGATCCGGTCAGCGCAACAATGCGTGTTGGAACCTGTTGACGAACCCAGGCTGCCAGCTCGCCAAATGCCTGATGTGTATCTGCAACCACAAGCTGTGGCACGTCGATAGCTAACTTACGGCTAACCAACAACGCTCCTGCCCCACCGTTCACCGCATCTTGCGCAAAGTCGTGAGCATCAAAACGCTCACCCTTGAGTGCAACGAACAAGCATCCCGGCGTTAATTTACGCGTGTCGGTTGTGACATCAATGATATCGGCATCCGCACCATGCAACTCTCCATTAAGGACAGTGGCAAGTTGACTCAAGGAAACGCGGATCATGCCACAACCCCCAACAGACGAGCGGCGGTAATGCGGTCGGAGTAATCCAGGCGCTGCGTGCCGACAATCTGGTAATCCTCGTGGCCTTTACCCGCCACCAGAACCACATCGTTTTCTTTAGCCTGCATAATCGCGTTAGTTACCGCTTCGGCACGACCTGCAACCACATGCACGCGACCCGCATCCAGCATGCCTGTCAGAATATCGGCAACAATCGCTTTTGGCTCTTCGGTGCGTGGGTTGTCATCGGTGACGACAACGACATCTGCATATTGCTCGGCAATTCCACCCATAATTGGGCGCTTGCCTTTATCACGGTCACCGCCGCAGCCGAAGACACACCACAGCTTGCCGCTGCAATGTAAACGGGCAGCTTGCAACGCTTTTTCCAGGGCATCCGGCGTGTGGGCATAATCCACCACAACTGTCGGTTTACCCGGTGCGGTGAAAACTTCCATGCGGCCGCAAACAGGTTGCAAGCTCGGAGCCGTTTTCATCAGTTCTTCAAGCGGGTAATCGAGCACTAACAGCGTCGCCAGCGCTAACAACAAGTTGCTGACGTTAAAAGCGCCCATCAGGCGGCTTTCGATCTCGCCATCGCCCCAAGAGGAGCTGAACTGCACGGTCGCCCCGCCATCGTGATAATGCACATTGGTTGCTTTTAACCAACGGCCACGACAGCCTGGCTGTAAATTATTTTCCATCGTCACGGCGACAGCGTCAGGCAAACGCATTAACCAGTTGCGCCCGACTTCGTCATCAGCATTGATAACCGCATGGCCGTAATCATGTTCTGAGAACAGCAGCCATTTAGCCGCTTCGTAGCCCGCCATATCACCGTGGTAATCAAGGTGATCGCGGCTGAGGTTGGTGAACACGCTGGCGGCAAATTTCAATGCGGAAACACGGTGCTGGACCAGCCCGTGTGAGGAGACTTCCATTGCCGCAAAGCTCGCACCTTCATGTGCCAGGTTCGCCAGCACGTGCTGCACATCAACGGCAGAACCGGTGGTGTTTTCGGTAGGTTTAACATTGCCGAGTAAACCGTTACCCACGGTGCCCATAACGGCACTGGTTTCGCCCAACAACTGGCTCCACTGCGCGAGCAACTGAGCGGTCGTGGTTTTACCATTCGTGCCGGTCACGCCAACCAGGCGCAATGCACTCGAGGGCTCATGGTAAAAACGCCCTGCCAGAGCAGAAAGACGTTGATGCAGCTGGCTCAGATAAATAACCGGCACGCCGTGCATTTCACGGACTTCGCCATCGGTTGCTTCGCCATCCGCTTCAGCAACGACAGCGGCTACGCCTTGCGCTATTGCCTGCGGGATATATCGACGCCCGTCCGCCTGATGACCCACTATCGCCACAAAAAGGTCGCCCGATGCCGCCACGCGACTATCGAGTGTCATTTCTCGCAGAGCTCTCGGAGGTAGCGCTTGCACCCACGGAGCGAGAAGGTCGCGCAAATTACGATCTGCCACCTGATCCCTCATTTTGATTGATTACAAATTCACTTTTTTCACCTGTCGCCAGAGCATCCGGTTCGATATTCATGGTGCGCAGAACGCCGCCCATGATTGCACCGAACACAGGTGCAGAGACGGCACCACCGTAATATTTCCCTGCTTGTGGGTCGTTAATCACCACAACCAGTGCAAATCGAGGATTACTTGCTGGTGCAACGCCTGCTGTGTAAGCAATGTATTTGTTGACGTAACGCCCATCCGGCCCGACTTTTTTCGCCGTACCGGTCTTAATTGCAATGCGATAGCCCTTGATGGCCGCTTTAACGCCACCACCACCAGGCAATGCCACACTTTCCATCATATGAACAACGGTACGAACCAACTGTTCAGGGAAAATACGTTCGCCAGGAACAGGAGGGTCAACCTTGGTAATCGACAGCGGGCGATAAACGCCGTAGCTGCCAATCGTTGCGTAGACTCGCGCTAACTGTAACGGGGTTACCATTAGCCCGTAGCCGAAAGAGAAGGTGGCCCTCTCTATGTCAGACCACCGTTGTTTTTGCGGATATAAGCCACTGCGTTCTCCGACCAGCCCCAAGTTGGTCGCTTTTCCCAGTCCAAAACGTGAGTAAGTATCTACCAACGCTGAGGAGGGCATCGCTAACGCCAGTTTAGAAACCCCGACGTTACTCGACTTCTGTAGCACCCCGGTAAGGGTCAATTCGCTGTAACGCGCCACATCTTTGATCTCATGACCATTAATGCGGTACGGCACGGTATTCAGAACGGTATTTTCACGCACTACGCCACGTTGCAACGCAGTCATGACCACCATCGGTTTAACGGTTGAACCCGGCTCGAAAACGTCCGTAATAGTACGGTTACGCATCACGTCTTTCGGGGTTCCGCTTAAATTATTGGGGTTGTAGGATGGGCTGTTCGCCATCGCTAACACTTCGCCGGTGCTCACATCAACCAGTACTGCACTGCCCGATTCCGCTTTGTTGAAGGCCACCGCATTGTTTAGCTCACGGTAAACCAACGCCTGTAGGCGTTCATCAATGCTCAAAGCGAGGTTATGAGCGGCCTGGCTATCGGTTGAAGAAATGTCTTCAATGACGCGACCAAAGCGGTCTTTACGCACAATGCGCTCGCCCGGTTGCCCGGTCAGCCATTTATCGAAGCTTTTTTCAACGCCCTCGATGCCCTGACTATCAACGTTCGTAAAACCAATGAGGTGAGCGGTTACTTCGCCAGAAGGATAGTAACGGCGAGACTCCTGGCGTAAATGAATCCCAGGGAGTTTGAGTTTTTTGATGTAGTCGCCAATATCTGGATTGACCTGGCGTGCCAGGTAAATAAAGCGACCTTTCGGATTGCTGTTAACGCGAGAAGCAAGCTGATCAAGAGGGATTTTCAGTGCATCAGCCAGCGCTTTCCAGCGATTATCCAGCGTAATGCCACCTGCATCATGAAGCTCTTTTGGGTCTGCCCATATCGCATTCACTGGCACACTGACAGCCAATGGGCGGCCTGCGCGATCGCTAATCATGCCACGGGAAGTTGAGACTTCCTGCACACGCAAGGAACGCATATCCCCCTGGCGAACCAACATGTCTGGCGCGATGATTTGCAGCCAGGCAACGCGCCCCAACAGGAAAACCAGCGCCAGCAAAATGCAACCGCAAAGCAACGCAAAACGCCAACTTACAAAGTTGGCCTGTTCTTCCTGGCGTTTCGGTTTAAGCGTTTTTGCCGCTGCTCTCATCAGTCACGCGATTCCTTATTGCTGCACTACGATGTTTTCCTGCGAAGGGTCGACATGCTGCAATTGCAGCTTTTCCGTCGCGACCCGCTCCACCCGGCTATGATCGCCCAGTGCATTTTCTTCCAAAATCAGATTTCGCCATTCGATATCCAGCGCATCACGCTCCACCACCATTTGCTCACGCTGAGCGGTGAGCAAACGAGTGTGGTGAGCGGTCGTCACAACAAAAATGGCGGTAACGATGATGGCGGTGAACAAGATCAGCGGTAGCTTCCCATGACGCAACAAATCACCACCAATCACTGTTGGTAGTGCATGCCGCTCGCCACTGCTCAACTGGCCAGTAACTTTAGTCAGGGCTTCTGCCACTCTGCTGATCATGCGTTCGTCCTTTCAGCGATGCGCAGTACCGAACTACGCGCGCGTGGGTTTTCCGCCACTTCTTCATCGCCTGGCATCATTTTGCCGATTGATTTTAAATATCTGCCGCCAAGCTTATTCAACTGGGCTTCAGTCATTGGAATACCGGCCGGAACCTGTGGCCCACGAGTGTTTTCACGCATAAAGCGCTTAACAATCCGGTCTTCCAAAGAGTGGAAACTGATAATCGACAAACGGCCGCCCGTCGCCAGCGTTTCAATCGAGCCTTTCAGTGCTTTTTCGATCTCTTCAAGTTCGCTGTTGATCCAGATACGGATAGCCTGGAAGGTGCGCGTTGCCGGGTGTTTGAACTTGTCTTTTACCGGCATTGCCGCCGCGACAACTGTCGCCAGTTCTTTTGTGCGGGTCATAGGCTGTTCGCGATTACGCTCGATAATGGCGCGCGCAATACGTTTGCCGAACTTTTCTTCGCCGAAGGTTTTAATCACCCAGGCAATGTCTGCTTCTTCAGCATTAAGCAACCATTCCGCAGCAGACTGGCCGCGAGTCGGGTCCATACGCATGTCCAGTGGACCGTCGCGCATAAACGAGAAGCCACGTTCAGCGTCGTCGAGTTGTGGTGAAGAGACGCCAAGATCCAACAGGATGCCGTCAATTTTGCCCAGCAAATCGCGTTCGCGTGCGTATTCAGCTAATTCAGAGAAAGGCCCATGAATAATGGAGAAGCGCGGGTCATCAATAGCCTGAGCCGCCTCAATCGCTTGCGGATCCCGGTCGATAGCCAGCAGGCGCCCTTCTGGTCCCAGTTGGGAGAGAATCAGACGAGAATGACCGCCACGGCCAAACGTGCCATCAATGTAGATGCCATCCTGACGAATGTTAAGACCGTTCACGGCCTCATCTAGTAGCACCGAAGTATGTTTAAAATTTTCCATCATTATTTATAGTGACAAGTCCTGCAGACGGTCCGACAAGGTGGTCGTCGTAGCCTGCTCAGCGTCGATGTCTTCCTTGACCTGTTGATGCCAGGTCGTTTCATCCCACAGTTCAAACTTATTGAACTGCCCAACCAGCATCACTTCTTTGGTTAGCCCGGCGTGTTGGCGCAAAACTGGTGCCAGCAACAATCGCCCGGCGCTATCCATCTGACATTCACTGGCATGGCCAAGTAGCAGTCGCTGCACGCGACGCTCTACCGGGTTCATGCTCGACAGACGAGCTAGCTTTTGTTCAATAATTTCCCACTCGGGAAGGGTATAAAGCAGCAGGCATGGGTGATGGATGTCGATGGTACAAACCATCTGACCTTCAGAGGTTTCGACAAGCGCTTCCCGGTAACGGGTAGGTACGGCAAGCCGCCCTTTGCTGTCGAGATTGACTAATGTTGCCCCACGGAACATGCCAGCCTCACCCTCAAATTCCCCTTTCCACCACTTTGACCCACAAAATCCCACCTAAAGGAGTTTACGGAGCGGAGGAAAACCTTGTCAAGCAAGCTACCACGCTGATGGAAATAATTTTCATCTCCTAAGCGATTGATAAATGACTGGCGTGAAAAGGCGCTACATCCACGATGCAAAATTAACGTTATGAATATTTGAAAGAAAAAAGATCAATAAGCATAAATATCGTTAAATCGGCTGAAAACCTGACTGGTAAAATATGAAGTGTTCAGTTTGCGACGCGGTCGGCATTTTAAGGTATTTCTCGACAGGATAACAGACCCAGATGCAGGCGAAACGCGGGCTGGGGGGTAAGATTGAATCATGACGGATGGCTATTGTTTAATTATCCGACACTTTTACACTTTGCTATGTAACAAAATAATTCTAAGAGTGATAATTATATCAATTTAGGAATTAATACCGGAATTAAGAAATGTCGATTAGTAATGAAAAATAATTACCTGAATTACGAAGGGAATTAACACGGGATAATTCTTAATTAAGAATGGCAGTCGTAACTGCCATGTCTTGTTAGTGGCGACTTAAACTACCACGACGATATAGATTACGGCGAATACGCGTCAGACCAGCCTTCGGTTTACGAGGTTCATCGAGACTTGCCAGGACCAGTTCCAACACGCGTTCCGCGACATCGCGGTGACGCTGCGCAACAGCCAATACTGGACATTGCAGGAAATCGAGCAATTCATTGTCTCCGAAAGTGGCAATAGCCAGCTCAGAAGGCAAATGCCCTTCACGTCGTAATGTTACATCCATCACACCCTGTAATAATGCAAATGAGGTGGTATAGAGCGCCTGTGGCATGGGGTGCGTTTCGAGCCATTTATCAAAAAGCTGTGCCGCGGCTTCGCGCTCATAGCTGTTGGCATATAAGAAGTGCACTTCACGCGGATCATCTTTCCACGCAGTACGGAAACCTTGCTCACGCAAGTAACTGACAGAAAGCTCTGGCAGTGCACCGAGGTAAAGAACCGTTTCGGCAGGGAAAGTGCGTAGTTCGCTGGCCAGCATCTCCGCATCTTCCTGGTCAGCACCCACTACGCTGATGAAATTTTCACGATCGAGTGCACGGTCGAGCGCGATGATAGGGAACGGATCGTTTGCCCAACGCTGATAGAAAGGGTGTTCTGGTGGCAATGAAGTTGAAACGATGATGGCATCAACCTGGCGCTGTAACAGATGCTCAATACAACGCATTTCGTTATCTGGCTGATCTTCCGAGCAGGCAATCAGTAATTGATATCCACGCTGGCGGGCCTGGCGCTCCAGATAATTGGCGATACGGGTATAACTTGTGTTCTCAAGGTCTGGAATAACTAACCCGATAGAACGCGTACGCCCGGCACGCAATCCCGCCGCAACAGCATTCGGGTGGTAGTTATGCTCGCGAACAACCGCCATGACTTTCTCAACGGTCTTATCGCTGACGCGATACTGCTTTGCTTTACCGTTGATGACGTAGCTCGCCGTGGTACGCGAAACTCCAGCCAGGCGCGCGATTTCATCCAATTTCACAGTAGCCCCTTATTTAGGATTTCCATAACCATACCCTGGTCATGGTTTCATTCTTATCATCTAAGCGCAGAATAATAACTCGGGCAACCGCTTTTGCTGGCAGTTGTTGCGTTATTTGCAAAAAAAAACCCGGCACAGGTTACCGGGTTACTCTTCATTCGCCTTTCACAGGCTAGCGCATGATCTTATCGCCGCGCGATACACCGACGATCCCTGACCGTGCCACTTCGACAATTTTTGCCACTTCACGGATGGTATTGAGGAAGGCATCCAGCTTGTCGCTGGTTCCTGCCAGTTGAACGGTGTAAAGCGTTGGGGTGACATCAATGATTTGCCCGCGGAATATTTCTGCGTTGCGCTTCACTTCTTCTCGCCCATAACCACTAGCCTGCACTTTCACCAGCATGATTTCGCGCTCAACGTGTGCGCCCTGCCCAAGTTCACTGACTCGCAGAACATCTACGAGCTTATGCAGTTGCTTTTCAATCTGCTCAAGCACTTTCGCATCGCCGACCGTCTGGATAGTCATACGAGACAGTGTCGGATCGTCAGTCGGTGCAACTGTCAGGCTTTCAATGTTGTAGCCGCGCTGAGAGAACAAGCCTATAACCCGGGACAATGCCCCGGACTCATTTTCGAGTAATACAGATAATATCCGGCGCATAATCAGGTTCTCTCCGTTTTACTTAACCACATCTCATCCATACCACCGCCACGGATCTGCATTGGGTACACATGCTCAGTGCCATCAACATTCACATCGACAAAGACCAGGCGCTGATTACGCACCGCTTCCAGCGCTTCAATGAGTTTACTTTCCAACTCTTGCGGCTCGTGAATGCTGATCCCGACGTGCCCGTAAGCTTCCGCCAGGCGGACGAAGTCAGGTAAAGATTCCATATAGGATTGGGAATGGCGGCCAGAATAGATCATATCCTGCCACTGCTTCACCATGCCAAGGTAGCGATTGTTAAGATTGAGTACCAGCACTGGCAAACCATATTGCAGCGCGGTGGAAAGCTCCTGGATATTCATCTGAATACTGCCATCACCCGTAACACAAACGACGGTTTCTTCTGGCAATGCCAGTTTCACACCTAATGCCGCAGGCAGACCAAAGCCCATGGTGCCGAGACCACCGGAGTTAATCCAACGACGTGGCTTGTCAAAAGTGTAATAGAGGGCGGCGAACATCTGGTGCTGGCCGACATCAGATGTGACGTAGGCTTCGCCATTAGTCAGGCGGTAGATCGTTTCAATAACCGCCTGTGGCTTAATTTTGGTGCTGGTGCGATCGAACTCGAGGCACTGACGTGCACGCCACTGCTCAATTTGTTGCCACCAGTCGCGGATATCATCACAGGCTTGCGCTGAATCTTCTTGTGCCAGCAACTCCAGCATTTGCTGCAAAACCTGGCGAGCATCACCGACAATGGGAATATCCGCGCCAACCGTTTTGGAAATGGAAGTCGGGTCGATATCAATATGCAGCACCGTCGCATTCGGGCAGTACTTCGCCAGATTGTTAGTTGTGCGGTCATCAAAGCGCACACCGACCCCGAAGATAACGTCGGAGTTATGCATCACCATATTGGCTTCGTATGTTCCGTGCATCCCCAACATGCCTAACGCCTGGCGATGAGTTCCAGGAAACACGCCAAGGCCCATCAAAGAGGAGACCACCGGAATATTCAGTTTCTGGGCTAACTCAAGCAGCTCTTCATGGCAGCCAGAAGTGATCGCACCGCCACCGACATACATCACCGGCTTCTTCGCCGCCAGCAAGGTTTGCAATGCCCGTTTAATCTGCCCTTTGTGACCCTGAGTGGTCGGGTTATAAGAACGCATGCTGACTGTTTCGGGATAGCTGTAAGGGAATTTATTTGCCGGACTCATAATGTCTTTTGGCAAATCCACCACCACCGGGCCCGGGCGGCCACTTGCTGCAAGCCAGAAGGCTTTTTTGATGATGCCTGGAATGTCTTCGGCTTGTTTGACCAGGAAACTGTGCTTCACAACCGGACGCGAAATCCCGACCATGTCGCATTCCTGGAAGGCGTCATAACCAATGAGGGAAGTAGCCACCTGGCCCGACAACACCACCATTGGGATGGAATCCATATAGGCGGTAGCGATACCGGTAATCGCATTCGTGGCACCAGGGCCGGATGTCACCAGCACTACGCCAACTTCACCCGTCGCACGCGCCAGGCCATCAGCCATATGTACTGCTGCTTGTTCATGGCGCACCAGCACATGATCAATGCCGCCAATAGTATGGAGCGCATCATAAATATCGAGGACTGCGCCTCCGGGGTAACCGAATACATGTTTGACGCCCTGATCGATAAGCGATCGAACGACCATCTCGGCTCCTGACAACATCTCCATGGTTTGCCTCCAGGCTTACGTGTTTGACCGACCGCAGAAATCATTTCGGCTTAGTCGTTGAGGCAGGCTGTTGCGCCCTGCATATGTCTTTTAAATTTTAATAATCCGCCTAACATAACCGTTGAAAATCAGGCAATCAATTGCGAATCTTCACAGGCTAAAAGCTGATTTTCTTGCGAACACTGTGAAAGCTACATCTGGCGGAGTTAAGCTCTGCGCATAAGCAAAGATTATAATTGAAAATGTTATGAAAGGTGATTTTGCAGGTTAAATCTAAATAACGCGGGATTTAGTAAGCTCGAGGGATGGCGATGCACAAAAAGAACAACAGCAGAAAAAACTATAAAACAGAAGAAACGAATCATAACCGGATAGTTATCACTACCCGGCTTGTTTAGGCTAACAGTTTGAATTTATTTGCTACAGATAGTAGTCAGAAGATTTTCCATCCACTGATGCCCTTTATCCCGCCCGGCAGATTCGTGCCAGGATAAATAGCAGGTTGCCATATTATCTTTCAGCGGCAATGGGAATGTTTGTAACTGAAGTGAATCAGCGAACTCCTCTGCTAACCAGCGAGGTGCGATAGCCACAAGTTGAGTCTGAGAAACGACATTTAAAACGCTGGTCATTGCCATTCCCTGATAAGCAATGCAGGCGAGTTTCTCTGCTGACTGATACCATGGCGCACTAAATGATGCAAAACGTTCCAAAGAGACCACCGCGTGCTTTTCGTTATAAACATCTTCTTCCGTTAATGGTTTAATTAAACGTGGATGTTTCTTACTGGCCACCAGCACCATCTCATCTTCAAATAGTGAAACGCAAGCAAACTCAGGGCGGCGAAATTCTGTATAACTAATTACAAACTCAGTTTCCTGATAACGTAATTGATGCTCGATATCTTTATTTAACGCTGATTTGAAAAGCAGCTGAATACCAGGCGCAAAGCGTTTCATATTATTGAAGATGGCGGAAGTTAACAAATTGTCCAACGGACTGCTGACACAAATGTTAAATACTCTTTCACTACTGCTCGGCTCGAAACCGGCGCCAGGCAACTCGTTCTGAACCAGCTGCAATGCCTGACGGATAGCACCAAACAACTGAAAGGCCCGCGCAGTAGGCTGTATACCACGGCCATAGCGGACAAAGAGTTCGTCGTTGAACATCACTTTCAATCGTGCGACAGCATTACTCACCGCAGGCTGAGACATTCCTAAAGACTGTGCCGCCCGGGTAATATTCTGTACTTGCATAACAGCATCGAAAACAGTTAATAGATTTAAATCAACTGAACGCAACTGGGATTTAAACCCCTCATGAGCGACAGGTTGTTCTACATAATTATCAGACATGACTAACTCCACTAAGATGGCAATCCCTTCTTCGCAGATTAACGCTGCGAACTACCCCTAATATCATTTGCTAAGCAGAACATGCTGATTGATGCAATCGAAAACACTATTCAAAAAAATCCAGATATAAATTATGAATGTTCTCTAACGTACCAACACGATTTCAGCTACCGACAAGACTGGTGAAACGAAAAAAAAACACACTCTTCGCCAGTTGATTTTGGTTCGAGCTAATCAAATCATAAAATGACTTAACACACAACGATTGACCCTGTGAATAATATATTAAGCATGGATAATCATTCTAACTTTGCAACATTCTCTACTCACAAACAGTCAATAAGGGAAGATGACAAACTCCTAAAGTGGATTAAAAATAGCAGTGAAACCTCTTTAATTCATAATCATGATGAATACTATTGATGTGGAGTATATTGTTTTTAATTGTTTCTGATGATTTCATTTCCCCCACGGGCGTAATTAATCTTTTTTCATACTTTCAGAAATATTATGGAAATTACATCTCACAGCACAAATAACTAACTCACAATCCATCTTACTCTCACTAAACCCCTGGCTGAGATAATCGGATGTTGACACTGCCAGCCAGATCAAGTACCAATAAATGCATAACGCATTCACTTGGGGTTTGAAAACATGATTCGCAGCATTCGCCTACTAGGTCTACTACTAAACGCAACTTCTTTGCGCGGTAGGCTGGTGGGCGAAATCGAACGTTGATTCAAGCCATCAGACAGAAAAAACCCGCGCCACTGCGCGGGTTTTTTTATGCTCGTAGCAAGGGCCCCTAAGACGAGAAAGGACCACAACATGAGCCAACAAGTCATTATTTTCGATACCACTTTGCGTGACGGTGAGCAGGCATTACAGGCAAGTCTGAGTGTAAAAGAGAAGCTGCAAATTGCGATGGCACTGGAACGTATGGGTGTTGACGTAATGGAAGTCGGTTTCCCTGTTTCCTCTCCTGGTGACTTCGAATCTGTACAGACTATCGCTCGTCATATCAAAAACAGCCGTGTGTGTGGCCTCGCCCGTTGTGTCGATAAAGACATTGATGTTGCAGCTGAAGCATTGAAGATTGCCGAAGCATTCCGTATTCATGTGTTTTTGGCCACTTCGACCATGCACATCGAAACCAAATTACGTAGCACGTTCGATGATGTCCTGGCTCGCGCAGTCAATTCCGTCAAACGCGCCCGTAACTACACCGACGACGTTGAGTTCTCCTGTGAAGATGCAGGCCGTACACCCATTGATAACCTGTGCCGTATTGTTGAAGCCGCTATTGGCGCAGGTGCTACAACTATCAACATTCCTGATACTGTGGGTTACACCACGCCAGTGCAATTCGGCGGCATTATTCAGACGTTGTATAACCGCGTACCAAACATTGATAAAGCCATTATCTCTGTGCACTGCCACGATGACCTGGGCATGGCGACCGGCAACTCAATTGCCGCGATTCAGGCCGGTGCCCGTCAGGTTGAAGGCACATTGAACGGGATTGGTGAACGCGCAGGTAACACCGCGCTGGAAGAAGTCATTATGGCGATAAAAGTACGCGGGCAAATGCTGGGCGTGCATACCGATATCAATCATCATGAAATCTACCGTACAAGCCAGATTGTCAGCCAACTGTGCAACATGCCAATTCCTGCTAACAAAGCTGTTGTCGGCTCCAATGCTTTCGCACACTCCTCAGGTATTCACCAGGATGGCGTACTGAAAAACCGCGAAAACTACGAAATAATGACCCCGGAAACCATCGGTCTGAATCAGGTGCAATTGAACCTGACTTCCCGTTCTGGCCGTGCCGCAGTGAAACACCGCATGGAAGAGATGGGCTATAAAGAAGACGATTACAACCTGGATTCTTTATACGACGCCTTCCTGAAACTGGCCGATAAAAAAGGTCAGGTCTTTGACTACGACCTGGAAGCGCTGGCGTTCATTGGCAAACAGCAAGAAGAACCAGAACATTTCCGCATGGAATACTTCAACGTGCAGTCCGGCTCAAGCGTGATTTCTACCGCTTCCGTCCAGTTGCAGTGCGGTGAAGAAACGCAGTCTGAAGCGGCAACAGGTAACGGCCCGGTCGATGCGGTTTACCAGGCGATTAACCGCATCACCAACTACGATGTCGAACTGGTGAAATACCAATTGTCTGCAAAAGGTCAGGGTAAAGATGCGTTGGGTCAGGTAGATATTGTTGTGACCCATAAAGGCCGCCGTTTCCATGGCGTGGGTCTGGCGACCGATATCGTTGAATCTTCTGCTAAAGCAATGATAAATGTGCTGAACAACATCTGGCGCGCTGGCATCGTCGAAAAAGAATTGCAACGCAAAGCTCATAATAAAGAAAATAATCAGGAAACCGTGTGACATGTCAAAAACTCATCATATAGCAGTATTGCCGGGTGACGGCATTGGCCCAGAAGTTATGGCTCAGGCGCTGAAAGTGCTGGATGCAGTTCGTACGCGCTTCGATATGCGCATTACCACCAGTCAATATGACGTGGGTGGCATTGCTATCGACCGCCACGGCAACCCGCTGCCACCCGTTACCGTTGAAGGCTGCGAGCAAGCAGACGCAATTCTGTTTGGCTCCGTTGGCGGACCTAAATGGGAACACCTGCCTCCGGCCGAGCAGCCAGAGCGTGGCGCATTATTGCCGCTGCGTAAGCACTTTAAGTTGTTCAGTAACCTGCGCCCTGCTCGCCTGTACCAGGGTCTGGAAGAGTTTTGCCCACTGCGTGCTGACATCGCCGCAAACGGTTTTGACATTCTGTGTGTGCGTGAACTGACTGGCGGGATCTACTTCGGCCAGCCGAAAGGCCGTGAAGGCTCCGGCATGCACGAGAAAGCCTTTGATACCGAAGTGTATTACCGGTTTGAGATCGAGCGTATTGCGCGCATCGCTTTTGAATCTGCTCGTAAACGTCGCAGCATCGTCACCTCAATTGATAAAGCGAACGTGCTGCAATCATCGGTAATGTGGCGCGAAATCGTTGGTGAAATCGCGAAAGAATACCCGGATGTTGCGCTTTCACACATGTACATCGACAACGCCACCATGCAGCTGATTAAAGATCCGTCCCAGTTTGACGTGCTGCTGTGCTCCAACCTGTTTGGCGACATTCTGTCTGACGAATGCGCGATGATCACCGGTTCTATGGGCATGCTGCCTTCCGCAAGCCTGAACGAGCAAGGTTTCGGCCTGTACGAACCAGCGGGCGGTTCCGCGCCTGATATCGCCGGTAAAAATATTGCGAATCCAATTGCGCAGATCCTGTCTCTGGCTTTATTACTGCGCTACAGCCTGGATGCTGAAGAGGCCGCTTTGGCCATCGAAAACGCTATCAACCTTGCGCTGGAAGAAGGTTTCCGTACCGGCGATTTGGCTCGTGATGGCAATGCAATCAGCACCGACGAAATGGGCGATACCATTGCTCGCTTCGTGGCAGAGGGGAAATAATCATGGCGAAGACGTTATATCAAAAGTTGTACGATGCCCACGTCGTCTACGAAGCAGTCGATGAAACACCACTGTTGTACATCGACCGTCATCTGGTGCACGAAGTGACCTCCCCGCAGGCATTTGATGGTCTGCGTGCGCACAAGCGACCGGTGCGTCAGCCTGGCAAAACTTTTGCCACCATGGACCACAACGTTTCCACGCAAACTAAAGACATCAACGCTTCCGGCGAAATGGCCCGCATTCAGATGCAGGAATTGATGAAAAACTGCAAAGAGTTCGGCGTTGAGTTATATGACCTGAACCACCCGTTCCAGGGCATCGTCCACGTGATGGGCCCAGAGCAAGGTATCACTTTACCTGGCATGACCATCGTTTGTGGCGACTCCCATACCGCAACCCACGGCGCATTTGGCGCACTGGCGTTCGGGATCGGGACTTCTGAAGTTGAACACGTACTGGCAACGCAAACCCTGAAACAGGGCCGTGCCAAAACCATGAAGATTGAAGTGACTGGCACCGCGGCACCGGGCATTACCGCGAAAGACATCGTATTGGCAATCATTGGCAAAACCGGCAGTGCGGGTGGCACCGGTCATGTAGTGGAATTCTGTGGTAGCGCGATTCAGGCGCTGTCGATGGAAGGCCGCATGACATTGTGCAACATGGCAATCGAAATGGGTGCCAAAGCGGGCATCGTTGCACCAGACGAAACCACGTTTAACTACGTGAAAGGCCGTCTGCACGCACCGAAAGCAGAAAGCTGGGATGACGCCGTCGACTACTGGAAAACCTTTAGCACTGACGAAGGCGCGAAGTTCGACAGCATTGTGACCCTGGATGCGGCTGACATTGCACCGCAAGTCACCTGGGGTACCAACCCAGGCCAGGTCATTTCCGTCACCGAAAACATCCCGAATCCAGAATCCTTCGCTGACCCGGTTGAGCGTGCCTCTGCTGAAAAAGCTCTGGCGTATATGGGCCTGAAACCTGGTATTCCATTAACCGAAGTCGCTATCGATAAAGTGTTTATCGGTTCATGCACCAACTCACGCATTGAAGATTTGCGCGCTGCGGCAGAAATTGCCAAAGGCCGTAAAGTCGCACCCGGCGTGCAGGCTTTAGTGGTGCCAGGCTCTGGTCCGGTAAAAGCGCAGGCAGAAGCCGAAGGTCTGGATAAGATCTTTATTGAAGCGGGCTTTGAATGGCGTTTGCCTGGTTGCTCCATGTGCCTGGCGATGAACAACGACCGCCTGGAGCCGGGTGAACGCTGTGCATCCACCAGCAACCGTAACTTTGAAGGCCGTCAGGGCCGCGGTGGTCGTACGCACCTGGTTAGCCCGGCAATGGCAGCAGCAGCAGCTGTTTCTGGTCATTTTGCTGACATCCGCACATTGAAATAAGGGAAACACCATGGCAGAGAAATTTATTCAACACACCGGCCTGGTCGTTCCGCTGGATGCCGCAAACGTTGATACAGACGCAATCATTCCTAAGCAATTTTTGCAGAAGGTGACCCGCACTGGTTTTGGTGCTCACTTGTTTAACGACTGGCGTTTTCTGGATGATGCAGGCCAACAACCGAACCCGGAATTCGTGCTGAATTTCCCTGAGTTTAAAGGCGCTTCAATTTTACTGGCGCGTGAAAACTTCGGCTGTGGTTCTTCGCGTGAACACGCACCATGGGCTTTAACCGATTACGGTTTTAAAGTGGTCATCGCGCCAAGTTTTGCCGATATTTTCTACGGTAACTCATTCAACAACCAGCTGTTGCCGGTGACGTTGAGCGAAGCAGAAGTCGATGAGTTGTTCAAACTGGTCGCGGCAAATCCAGGTATTAAATTCGTTGTCGACCTGGAAGCGCAGACGGTGATTGCGGGTGAGAAAAGCTATTCGTTTAATATCGATACTTTCCGCCGCCACTGCATGTTAGAAGGGCTGGACAGTATCGGTCTGACGCTGCAACACGAAGGTTCTATTTCTGCTTACGAGCAAAAACAACCGGCGTTTATGCGTTAATAAACAGCAAGTCTTATACCCAAAATAATTCGAGCTGCATCGCGGCGGCAAGTGTTCGAGGCCCAGGGAGCTTACATAAGTAAGTGACCTGGGCGAGAACACGCAGCCAACAAAGAGGCAGCTTGAAGTATGAAGGGTCTTACTTGAGAGTCTCTACAAGCCCTTTGCGCTGCCCTTCCAGCGTCACCACTTTGCTACACACATCGCGGCCAAACTGCTCGAAATCTTTTTCCTGATTTTTCCACTCATTCTGAATCGAGGTCTGTAAGCCACCCAGGCTTCCCAGCACGCCTTGCAGCGGATTGCCGCCACCTTTCAGAACCGCTTTAGCACCCATTTCATTGATGCTGTCTTGCAGAATACCGCCCATCGCCTGGTTCACCAGTTGCTGCCCATCGGCACGTACCTGATCAATGGCTTTGTAATGGAAGGTTAAACCGTCCTGGCGGGTTTCAATAATATGGTTCATCTGCTCTTTTAGCTGTGCATCAAGCTTCGTCAGGCGGCCACGCATATTGCTGCTCTCGCCCACTTCTTTAGCGATGATTTTATCCAGCGCAACACGACCTTTTTCAACGCGGGTCAATGCGCCGTTATTGATCCATGGGAGGTCGCTACGCAACGCTTTCTGATAATTCACCGCCAGCTGGCGTTGCGTTGCGTTTAATGTTTGTGGCTTGCCGTTGAATTGCAGGCTGCCATCGGGGGCAATAACCAGATTGCCATTTTCGCCAACAACCTGAACGGATTGCGGGTTGATTACTACGTCATCGCGAGGCGTGACGCTGCATTTATAGTCGGCCTGCGCCTGCATCGCGGTGAGCAACAGAACGCCCATAAGAGCCTTACGAATCATAGTCACTCCTGAACTTCTAAAAATTTAAGAAAAAAAAGGCCGGTTTTCACCGACCTGTTTGTTCTGCATATACCCAAAGATTTCGAGTTGCAGGAAGGCGGCGACGCAGTGAATCCCCAGGAGCTTACTTAAGTAAGTGACTGGGGTGAGCGAGGAAAGCCAACGCACATGCAGCTTGAAAGATTAAGGTATATATCAATCCCACCAGACATCAAAAAGATCACTAGTGCGAACATCTTCTGCCTTGTGATCTTCAAGCCATTTGCGCACCAGAGCCTGATGCTCTTCGGTGCATTTGCCAATTTCCTGCAGGCAGATTAAGCCTTCCCAGGAAAGGTGGCCGCCGCCATCAAAAGCCAGACCGTTTTTATCGATAACTTCGTCAATAAACGCATCAACGGTTTTATCAATTTGTTCTTCGGAAGTGCCTTCCGGGAAACGCCATGCAACAGAGAACCCCAATTCCTGGAATTCTTCGATGTGCATTTTCTTACGCAAACGACGGCTACGATTAATTGCCATTACTTTACCCTCTCGAACATTAAGTCCCATACGCCATGACCAAGACGATGGCCACGTTGTTCAAATTTGGTCACCGGACGTGAATCCGGGCGCGGTACGTAGTCGTTGCTCTCCGACTGGTTTTTATAACCGTCGATAGAGGACATCACTTCGAGCATGTGTTCAGCATAAGGTTCCCAGTCGGTTGCCATATGGAACACGCCACCCAGTTTCAGTTTGCTTTTTACCAGTTCGGCAAACGGCACTTGAACGATACGGCGCTTATTATGACGTGCTTTGTGCCAGGGATCAGGGAAAAAGAGCTGAACCATGTTTAAAGAATTGTCAGGAATCATTTTTTCCAGCACTTCAACCGCATCGTGGCACATCACGCGCAGGTTCTCGACACCCTCTTCGTGAGCGGTCGCAAGGCATGCGCCCACGCCTGGTGAGTGCACTTCGATACCCAAAAAGTTCTGCTGTGGGTTCGCCTGAGCCATTGCCACAAGCGACGTCCCCATGCCGAAACCAATTTCCAGCGTCGCGGGTGCTTCACGGCCAAAAAGGGCTGTAAAATCAACAGGCGCGGTTTCATATTCAACGCCCATCACCGGCCAGTAGTTTTCCAGAGCGAACTCCTGCCCTTTAGTCAGGCGACCCTGACGGCGTACAAAACTACGAATCCGGCGCATTGCGCGGCCTTCTTCATTAAATTCCGGTGAGATGACGTCATTTTTCATGGTGTTCAGGCTTAAGTTAGTATTCAGGAAACGGGCATTATCCAAAGTTAAGGGTGAGAAGCAAGCACCAGAAAGTTCCGGTTTACAGCACAGAGTCGTCTGTGCTGGAATCAGCCACCTAAATCACACACTTATTATTTATCGGATGCCGGGTAACAATGACACAAGCGCCGCAATTCTCCCACCAGGTTCTCGATTGGTACCAAAAATACGGGCGCAAAACACTGCCATGGCAACTCGAGAAAACGCCTTATAAAGTATGGCTGTCTGAGGTGATGTTGCAACAAACTCAAGTTGCCACCGTCATTCCTTACTTTGAGCGTTTTATGGAACGCTTCCCGACCGTCACCGATCTTGCTCACGCGCCCATTGATGAAGTGCTGCACCTGTGGACTGGCCTGGGTTATTACGCCCGTGCCCGCAACCTGCATAAAGCCGCACAAATGGTGGCGAACCAGCATGGCGGCGTTTTTCCGGAAACCTTTGAAGAAGTGTCTGCACTGCCAGGCGTTGGGCGCTCAACTGCGGGTGCTATTCTTTCGCTATCGCTTGGTAAACACTTCCCGATACTCGATGGCAACGTAAAACGGGTGCTGGCACGTTGTTATGCCGTCGCTGGCTGGCCGGGAAAAAAAGACGTTGAGAAAAAACTCTGGGACATCAGCGAGCAAGTCACACCTGCGCAAGGCGTGAGCCAGTTTAACCAGGCAATGATGGATCTTGGGGCGATGGTTTGTACCCGCTCAAAACCAAAATGCGAACTGTGCCCGGTAAATAATATCTGTGTGGCTTATGCCAATAACAGCTGGGCCAGTTATCCAGGCAAGAAGCCTAAAGTCACCATACCGGAACGCATCGGTTATATGCTGATGATGCAACACCAGCAAAGCGTGCTGCTTGCGAAGCGGCCACCTGTCGGCCTGTGGGGTGGTTTATACTGTTTCCCACAGTTTACAACCGAAGATGAGCTGCGCGGCTTCCTGGCGCAACACCATATTCCCGTCGATAATCTCACGCAATTAACCGCCTTCCGCCATACTTTCAGCCACTTCCATTTGGACATCGTCCCAATGTGGCTCCCCGTGCCTTCATTCAGCGGGTGCATGGATGAAGGGACAGCTCTCTGGTATAACTTAGCGCAGCCACCATCTGTAGGACTGGCCGCCCCTGTAGAGCGTTTATTACAGCAATTACACGCCGAGCCGGTAGTGATTAAATCAGCGCGAGCTGTTGAAGAAGAATGAGGATTAAAAATGAGCAGAACTATTTTTTGTACCTACCTGCAACGTGATGCCGAAGGCCAGGATTTCCAGCTGTACCCGGGCGAGCTAGGCAAACGTATTTATAACGAAATATCTAAAGAAGCATGGGCTTTGTGGCAGGCCAAACAAACCATGCTGATTAACGAACGCAAAATGAGCATGATGAATCCAGAGCATCGCAAAGAGCTGGAAGCTGAAATGGTCAATTTCCTGTTCGAAGGCAAAGAAGTCCACATCGAAGGCTACACGCCGCCAGAAAAATAAAAACACAGGGGCCTTTGGCCCTTTTGCAAAACGCATTAAGCACAACGCACACACGGAATGATGAAAAAATTTCTCGCGCTAGCTCTGGTTGTCCCGTTGCTCATCTCATGTTCGAGCAAAAAAGAAGATTCCTATAACGAAGCTTTTGTTAAGGACACGAATGGTTTTGATATTTTGATGGGGCAATTTGCTCATAACATCGAAAATATCTGGGGTATGAAGGAAGTGTTGATTGCGGGTCCAAAAGACTACGTAAAATATACCGACCAATACCTGACCCGTAGCCATATCAACTTTGACGAGGGTACGATCACCATTGAAACCATTGCCGGCACCGATCCTGCTGCGCACTTGCGTCAGGCGATCATCACCACGTTATTGATGGGCGACGATCCAGGTTCGATCGATCTTTATTCCGATGCCAACGATGTGATGATCTCCAAAGAGCCGTTCCTGTATGGCCAGGTTGTTGATAACACTGGCCAGCCGATTCGCTGGGAAGGTCGCGCGTCAAAATTTGCTGATTACCTGCTACAAACGCGCCTGAAAAGCCGCAGCACCGGGCTTAAAATTGTTTATAGCGTGACGATTAACCTGGTGCCAAACCACCTTGATAAGCGTGCGCATAAATATATCGGCATGGTCCGCAAAGCATCGAAGAAATATGGTGTGGAAGAATCACTGATTCTGGCGATCATGCAAACTGAGTCGAGCTTTAACCCGTACGCAGTGAGCCATGCAGATGCCCTCGGCCTGATGCAGGTTGTGCAGCACAGCGCGGGCGTTGATGTGTTTAAATCGCAAGGGAAATGGGGCAAGCCAAGCCGCAGCTACTTGTTTGATCCTGAAAGTAATATCGACACCGGTACCGCTTACCTGGCGATTTTGCAAGACAGTTACCTGAGCGGGATTGATAACCCGACCTCACGCCGCTATGCGGTCATAACCGCTTATAACGGTGGTGCTGGCAGCGTGCTGCGCGTGTTCAACAACGATAAGAACCGTGCATACAATATTATCAACAGCATGACTCCGGGCGATGTGTATCAGACACTAACTACACGCCACCCTTCAGCTGAGTCACGCCATTATCTCTACAAAGTGAATACCGCGCAGAAGAGCTATCGCAGGCGTTAACTTCTGATCCTTTGTATCTCCCACCTGTGGTTTTAAGGTGGGAGATACAACCTCCTCCCCCACACCACCACCTCATCATCTTGCAAAAAGTGGAACCGAAATCACTATTTTCGAATGCAATTTGAGGATGTTTTCATTTCTTTGCTGAATGTACCAAAAATTACTCCGCAGCACTGCTAATGTTACTTTCCTAACATATTTCATGTCATATGTTAGAAATAAAACATTTAACAACACATCCCGTGAGGAAATTTACATGAACCTTAAGCTGCAGCTAAAAATTCTTTCGTTTCTGCAGTTCTGCCTGTGGGGGAGTTGGCTCACCACGCTCGGCTCCTATATGTTCGTCACTCTCAAATTTGATGGCGCAGCTATCGGCGCGGTGTACAGTTCATTAGGGATTGCGGCGGTATTTATGCCGACATTGCTCGGCATTATTGCTGACAAATGGGTGAGTGCACGCTGGCTTTATGCTGCTTGCCACCTGGTCGGTGCCATCACTTTGTATTTCGCCGCACAGGTCACGACACCAGGCGCGATGTTCATCATCATCTTGCTGAACTCACTTGCCTACATGCCAACGCTTGGGCTGGTGAACACTATCTCTTACTATCGCCTGCAATCGGTGGGTATGGATATCGTGAGGGACTTCCCGCCAATTCGTATCTGGGGAACCATAGGCTTTATCTTCGCCATGTGGGGCGTGAGCTTCTCAGGCTTTGAGCTAAGCCACATGCAGCTTTATATCGGCGCAACGCTGTCTGTCGTTTTAGCGCTGTTCACTCTGACACTGCCGCACATCCCGGTCGCCAACGCGCAGAAAAACCAGAGCTGGACTTCAATGCTTGGGCTGGATGCCTTTGCATTATTCAAAAACAAGCGCATGGCGATTTTCTTCATCTTCTCCATGCTGTTGGGTGCCGAACTGCAAATTACCAATATGTTTGGTAATACCTTCCTGCACAGTTTTGACCAAAACCCACTGTTCGCCAGCAGCTTTATTGTCGAACATGCGTCAGTGCTGATGTCGATTTCGCAGATTTCCGAAACCGTCTTTATCCTGACAATTCCCTTCTTCCTGATTCGTTACGGCATCAAGAATGTGATGCTTATCAGTATCGTGGCGTGGATGTTGCGCTTTGGTCTGTTTGCTTTTGGAGACCCGACACCAATGGGCACCATGCTGTTGGTGATGTCGATGATCGTCTACGGTTGCGCCTTCGACTTCTTCAACATTTCCGGTTCGGTATTCGTTGAGCAAGAAGTGAAACCAGAAATCCGTGCCAGCGCACAGGGCATGTTCCTGATGATGACAAACGGCTTTGGTTGCATTCTGGGCGGGATTGTCAGCGGTAAAGTAGTAGAGCACTTCACACTGCAAGGTATTACTGACTGGCAAAGCGTGTGGCTGATTTTCGCCGGTTATTCACTGGTGCTGGCCTTCGCCTTCGTCGCACTGTTCAAATATAAACATGTCAGAACGCCAGCGGCCATTCAGCCAGCAGTCTGATAATCAATGTCTCCCGTTTCATTCAGAAAAGGGAGACATTACTCTTACGCCTGAATCATATAGCCGTACAAACGCTTAATTCCGTCGGCATCCGTTTCGCTATACACACCCTGCAACTCCGGCGAGAAGCCCGGCAACATATTCACGCCCTCTTCAAGCGCCAGGAAATAGCGCAACGCGGCACTGCCCCAGACTTCGCCTGGCACCACACAAAGCACGCCCGGCGGGTACGGTAACGCTCCCTCCGCTGCAATACGCCCTTCTGACTGACTCAGGCGTACCAGTTCCACATTGCCGCGAATAAACTCGCTGTTGGCATCCTGTGGGTTCATGGCAACGGCAGGGAAACTAGCTTTGCGGAACATCGCTTTTTGCAGATCCTTCACTTCAAAGCTGACGTACAGATCGTGCATCTCCTGGCAAAGTTGACGCAGAGTGTAGCCTTTATAGCGTTGGGAATACTTCTGATAGATCGTCGGCAACACATCCACCAGCGGCGTATCGTCTTCAATATGCTGTTCAAATTGCGCCAGCATTGCTACCAGATGCGCCATTTTCTCGGTACTTTCGGCTGGCGTCAGCAAGAACAAAATTGAATTAAGATCCGATTTCTCAGGCACAATGCCGTTTTCGCGCAGGTAGTTTGCGAGAATCGCCGCAGGTACACCGAAGTCCGTATATTGCCCAGTTTGGGGATCGATCCCCGGCGTAGTCAGCAGCAGCTTGCAAGGATCGACAAAGTATTCATCCTGCGCATAGCCTTCAAAACCATGCCACTTTTCACCCGGCTCAAAGCTAAAGAAACGGCGTTCCTGGGCAATTGCTGTAGTTGGGTGATCCTGCCACGGCCTGCCCGCAACTACCGGTGGAATAAACGGTTTGATCATCTTGCAGTTAGCGATGATCGCTTTACGCGCTTCAATCCCCAGATCGACACACTCAGCCCACAAACGGCGGCCGCTCTCCCCTTCGTGAATTTTCGCATTCACATCGAGTGCCGCAAACAGCGGGTAGAACGGGCTGGTTGAAGCATGCAGCATAAACGCATTGTTCAGCCGCTTATGCGGACAAAAACGATCCTGCCCACGCAGGTGGTTATCTTTCTTGTGGATCTGCGAAGTTTGCGAGAATCCAGCCTGCTGTTTATGCACCGATTGTGTAACAAAAATGCCAGGATCATTTTCATTAAGATCCAATAACAACGGTGAGCAATCAGCCATCATCGGGATGAATTGCTCGTAACCGACCCAGGCTGAATCAAACAGAATGTAATCGCAAAGATGGCCGATGTTATCCACTACCTGGCGGGCGTTATAAATTGTGCCGTCGTAGGTACCGAGCTGAATGACAGCCAGGCGGAATGGACGCTTTTCCTGGGCGCGATCTGGCGCAACTTCCGCAATCAATTCACGCAGGTATTTTTCTTCAAAGCAGTGCGCGTCGATACCGCCAATAAAGCCAAACGGGTTGCGAGATGCCTCCAGATAAACCGGAGTCGCCCCGGCCTGAATCAACGCGCCATGGTGGTTGGATTTATGGTTATTGCGGTCGAACAAAACCAGATCGCCACGGGTCAGCAGCGCATTCGTCACGACTTTATTCGCCGCAGACGTGCCATTTAACACGAAGTAAGTTTTATCGGCGTTAAACACTTTGGCTGCAAATTTCTGCGCATGCTTGGCCGAGCCCTCATGGATTAGCAAATCACCGAGTTTTACGTCAGCGTTGCACATATCAGCACGGAATAAATTCTCACCGAAGAAATCATAGAACTGGCGCCCTGCCGGGTGCTTTTTGAAAAACTCACCATGTTGGTGACCAGGACAGGCAAAAGTGCTGTTTTCCATCGCGACATATTTCGTCAATGTATCGAAAAACGGAGGGAGCAAGCTTTCTTCATAATCTACAGCAGCGGTTTCAAGCTCCAGATAGTCCTGAGCTTTGCCGGTGATCAACCCCGTAATACCTTCTTTCTTGCCTGACCAATCATCAGCCGCTAAAAAAACAGGAATCGAAAAGCCCGTGCGTTTGAGTAACGCCAGAATACCGCTGCGGCTATCCGCCACAGAAAGTACGACGGCGGCAATATCGGTGAAGTCGGTGCTATCAAGCGTGACGATTTCGCGATGTGTAGACAAAGTAGCAACCACATCGTGGCTGGCGGCAATTTTCAAAGATTTCATATGCACAAATCCCAGAGGTCAAGGATGAGTGAGTGCCTTATGGCACGGCAAAGGGAGCATTCCCCGGCGAATGTGTCTTGATGGTCTGAAGGATAATACCCACTCCGACCGCCAGACATCAGTAAAACCAGGCATCACCTGATTTTACTGTTGTCCTGCAGTGAGCGTGCGTTGCCCTCACCGCATGGTGAGCAAGGGTCTTCGGGATACGAGCGAGAGGTGAACGAGCGTCATCGAGATGCTGGAAATCATTGACTATATACCCAAAATAATTCGAGTTGCGGGAAGGCGGCAAGAGAACGAATCCCGATGAGCTTACTGTTGTAAGTGATTCGGGTGAGTGAACGCTGCCAACGCATCCGCAACTTGAAGTATGACGGGTATAAACATCAATAAACGCCCTGTTGCAGATGTGTGAAATTTCGCGCAATCATGGCACCTTCTGCCCCGTCGTTCAACCCGAGTTGCCACGCAGAGCACATTATTCGTGCAAACGCACGGCTTATTAACACAAAAGCGTTGACGCCCAACGGCCTTTACGGTTTAATGCGCCCCGTTGCCCGGATAGCTCAGTCGGTAGAGCAGGGGATTGAAAATCCCCGTGTCCTTGGTTCGATTCCGAGTCCGGGCACCACATTTAAAAGAACCCGCCTATGGCGGGTTTTTTGCTATTGGAGAAACGCTCACTCCATCGAACCCTATTCGATGACTCATCACCTCCCCCACATTCCAGCGCCTGCTACACTTTCAGCAATCCTGATGCGCAGGCATTCTGAAGGGCGAATTCACTTCCTTTCTCCCCATATTCCCCACTGACCTGCCCATTGCGAGACTGCAAAACTGACCCCCATATTTTTGTCATCCAATCTCGACAGGAGCAGAAAATGCAAATCGATCTCACAGGCAAGAGAGCGCTGGTTACAGGTTCAACGGAAGGCATCGGCTACGCAATTGCTCGCCAACTTTCAAGGGCTGGAGCGGATGTAGTGCTCAATGGCCGCTCAGAGGAAAAGACCACAAAGGCCGCCAAACGGCTAGAATCCGAAGGCGCAAGAGGTAGCGTTAAACCTGCCACGGCCGACCTGTCAACTGCCGAGGGGTGTGCGGCTCTTGTCGCCCAAATTCCTCAGGTAGACATCCTGATTAACAACGCAGGCATCTTTCAGCCAATTGACTTTTTCGACGCTGACGACGAAGTTTGGGATCGCCACTGGCAGGTCAATGTCATGTCCGCCGTCAGGCTTTCCCGCGCCTATCTTCCAGGCATGCAGAAACTGAACTGGGGCCGCGTGATATTCCTGGCCTCAGAATCCGGTTTTAATATTCCGGTCGAAATGATTCACTACGGCGTCAGCAAGACCGCCGACATCGCTGTCGCCCGCGGTCTCGCTAAGCGCATGGCTGGTACAAATGTCACCGTTAACTCCGTACTCCCGGGTCCTACTCTTTCCGAAGGTGTAGAAGCGATGCTTGCCGATGAGCAAGCGAAAACGGGGTTGCCGCTGGAGGAAATTGCCGCCGCCTTCGTCAAGCAGCATCGTGGCAGTTCGATCATTCAACGTGCCAGCAGCGTCGAGGAAGTCGCAAACTTAGTAACCTATCTTGTGTCGCCGTTTGCTTCCGCGACCACAGGAGCGTCCGTTCGCGTTGACGGTGGGGTCATCGATACTCTCTGACAGCAAACTATTTCACTGACATAACCGGGTTGAACGGCATTTATATAGATCTCTAACCTGGTTATTAAGCACTATCAATAAACTGGAATCATCACCATTCTACAGTTCGGTTACTTGACCAATAATTTGTCAATAAATCGCCTGCTTAACTTGCAATATAAATAAATACATTTACTCCCACTAACAGCATTAAATAATATTTAATGCTGTCGAAAGTTTTACTTACCACACGACACAACCGAAATTATAAGAAAAAACTAGAGCTGAAGTAAGATATTTACTGGCGGAAATAGTAACGTCATGGTAATTAATTTATGTGTGACTAATAATTTCACCTGCGCCCCTCGGAGATAAAAATGAAAAAGCATATTCTCGCCTCACTGATTCTCGCGTTTTCAGGATTAAGTCATACTGCTTTTGCACAGCAGATCCTACGTATTGGTGTCGACCCAACGTTTGCGCCGTTTGAATCTAAAGCTACCGACGGCTCGCTTCAGGGGTTTGATATTGATCTGGGTAATGCCATCTGCGCCCAGGCTAAAGTGACCTGCCAGTGGGTAGAAATTGGCTTTGACGCGACCATTCCTGCGCTTAATGCGCGGAAGTTTGATGCGATTCTGTCTGCTATGGCAATGACCGAGAAGCGCCGTGAGCAGGTCGCATTTAGCGACATGCTTTATAACACTCCAAATGCGCTGATCGCACTGAACAGCAGCACACTGAGCCATGATACGGCTTCACTGCAGGGCAAAAAAATCGGCGTAGCACAGGGGACTATTCAGGAAACCTACGCCAAGAAAAAATGGGAACCACAAGGCGTGGAGGTCATCTCCTACGCCAATCAGATGGAGATTTATCCTGATCTGGTTTCCGGGCGTCTTGATGGCAGCCTGACCAATATTATCTCTGCCGAGCAAGGTTTTCTTGATAAACCGGAGGGTAAAAACTTTGCGATTAAGGCCACTATTACAGACAAAGAAGTATTTGGTGATGGTGTTGGCATCGCATTAAGAAAAGACGATAAAACAAATCTGCAATTAATAAACCTGGCATTGGCCGAAATACATAAAAATGGCACTTACGATCGCCTGGCAAAGAAATACTTTAATTACTCAGTTTATCCATAAGGAAATAAATAATGATGACAGCGGATATTCCATTAGCGGATTATACCACTCAGAGGTCGCGTTTTATTTCCATGGCAGAGACAAAAGGTGGGTTGATTCATTCTTACCCACATCCACTCAGCGGCCCGAAAGGTGAATTACTTTATACCGATGTAGCGCTTTTTGGCAGTGAGACGGCATCTCGCATGATGCTTGTGATTTCTGGCACTCATGGGGTTGAAGGCTATTATGGCTCAGAGAGCCAGATTGCCTGGCTTGCGCAATTTGAGATGAATCAGTTACCTGCTGATACAGCACTGCTGTTTATCCATCTGCTTAACCCCTGGGGAACCGCCCACCTGCGGCGAGTCAACGAAGACAATATTGATCTTAACCGCGGCTTCATCGATTTTTCACAGACCATCCCGAGTAATCAAGACTATCTGCGTTGGCACGATATTTACTCTGGTGAGCGGGAATTTGCCGACAGGCAACTGGCTTCAGCGCTGTCCAGGGAGGGATGGCCTGCGCTAAAACGCGTAGTCGAGGCCGGGCAGTATCAGTATCCGACAGGCTTGTTCTATGGTGGCAACCAACCCAGTTGGTCCATGCAAACCATGCAAGCCATCATTGAGCGTCATCTCAGTCGCGCACGGACCATCATCAGTTTTGATCTGCATACGGGTGCTGGGGCCTGGGCCCATCCGATGCTGCTTTCTATTGCTGAGCAGCCATTCCCGGCACACGCATGGGGCAAACGGCTCTACAAAGAATCACTGACGCTTTTGTTTACCGGTGCGGGTCGAGATAGCGATACCGGCGTCGCAGCGACAGCAACGGGTTATTTGTCGCAGTTCCTGCTCAACGCTTTGCCTGATACCCAGATTCTGCCGCTGGTCGTGGAATGTGGCACCTACCCTGCAGAAGAGATGCACCGGCGACTACGGAACGATCACTGGTTACATCTCAAAGGTAATCCTGCCACTGCCGAGGGCCAGGAAATTAAACGTGATTTGGTGGAAGCGTTCTGGCCCGCCGATGAAGACTGGCGGGCACTGGTGGCGTTGCGTACTCAGCAATACTTTGCCCGTGGTTGGCGTGCGCTGCTTAACGAGACTGAAGATTAAAGACGCCCATAAAAGGTCATACGGGCGTTTTCTGATAGTGCGGTATCCGGTTTAGTGTTGTAGGCCAGTACGACCAACATTCGCGTCACCTCACCTTCGGTGGGTGTGACGCGATGAAGCGAATTACGGCCCCGAAACAAAACCAGATCGCCCGGGTCGATTGCCAATTGATCGACAGTGCAGCGTTCATCAAGGACTTCTGCCACTCCGTCGTAATTCATCTCACCCGCATCTGCATCGCGCAAATCCTTCACATACTGAAAAATACCGCCCGCTAGCGGTTTTTGTAATAACAGAGTGATGGCAAACGATGAGTTATCAAAATGCCAGCCCAATTCCTTACCGTGCGGAGCATAGTGAATATTAATCGATGAGAGGGAGTCGGCATAAGGATAGAGAGCTTCTTCGCCCAGTACATCGCAAAGAAAAAACTGAAACTCAGCACTATTATAAAGTGTGCGTAGCGGCGAATTAGAGGCAATTAAATCATCAGTGATGCAACCTTTGGTACTGATTACGTCGCGATTGCGGGGATGTTCCGCACTGAATTCCGGATCGGTTTTCATCAGGTATGCATTATGGCTGCTGACCGTGTGATACGCCTGATGGCGCTGTGCTTCGGCCTCACCGATAATGGTATTCAGTGCTGCTGGTTGCAAAAACTGGCGTAGTACCAGCGCACCGCTGGCGTTTAACTGCTCCCGGCAAGAGCGACGCCAGGCGATATCGTTAATCGGATGCACGTCGAGACTAATAATGGATTCAGGCATATATGCAATTCTCATCGTTAGCAGGTGTGATTTTACTGTAATCCCCCTGCACGCTGAGTAGCTAACGATAAATACTTAATACCTTGAAAAGGAAAAATTAATGCCTGCACCGCAACTGCGATTACCCAAAATCAGCGTGATTAACTCGTTCAAAGCGGCGGCTGAATTGGGTAGCCTTGCAAAAGCGGCAGCTCAGTTAGCGCTCACTCCTGCCGCTGTTAGCCAGCAAATTCGTCAGTTGGAGGAACAGCTAGGCAGTGCACTTTTTGTCCGCACGCCAAACGGAGTGATGTTGACCGAAACAGGGAAAGAGTATTTACGTTATGTCACTGAAGCTTTTAATATTTTGCTGCTTGGCCAGCAAAACATTCGCTATGCCGCTGCGGCTCCCCGATTAACGCTCTATTCTTTGCCTTCACTGGCAACCAAATGGCTACTTCCCGAGTTACATAACTGGCGTGCCCATTGCCTGGATGTTGACCTGGCGTTGCATGGCACTCATACCCAGGTGGACTTCAACACCATGCATGCCGATTTTGTTATCTGTTTTGGTGAGGAACGCTATAGCCAACTGGAAAAACAATTTTTATTTCACGATGAGGTGCTGCCAGTCGCCAGCCCGGAACTGGTTGCGCGTTTCCAGGGCCGGGATCTGCTAAACGAAGCACCACTGATTCATCTCGACTGGGGAAACGAAGGGCGTTTTCTACCTGACTGGCGAAGCTGGTTTCAGGCTAAAGAGAGGGAAGAACCTCAACCGCAGCCCTCTTTCATCTTCAATCTCACTTCACTCGCATTAGATGCCGCTGTCGCGGGTACGGGGGTTGTACTTGGGCAACGGCATTTAATTGCCAAAGAACTAGCATTAGGCACCCTTGTTGTCGTAGATGAGCTCAGCCTGCCGCTGAGTAAACCCTATTTTCTCGCCTGGCCACAACGAACACTGAGCCAACCGGGAAGTAGCCAGTTAATTGCCTGGCTAGGAGGGATTGCCGGAACGGATGATTAATAAAAGAGCCGTGCCAGACCAAACATTGTGATATTTCTACTTACCTATTTAATATTACATAAATATCTCCACCACGACTAAAGACTTAATTTACCATCATGAAAATCATTCAGATAATCATTTCAGCACAACCCATACATTTCATGAATGTATAATAAAATAAATCCTATTTTGTTGACTACTAGTACAGGTATATAATCACTTCAGATTTCCAGATGAACAATCACAATAATTTTGGCGAAAACAAGGAAGAAAGTAGCATGGATTCCAGGTCAACAGTCTTTTTGTGCGCAGCTGCATTTTTTCTTGCCGGCTGTGCACCACATTCCCCTATTGATGCAAAAAAAACCGGAGCATTTCGTCCAGAAAGTAGTGCCAGTAAAAATGCCCTCGCACAGCAACTGACCGACAAAGATATTTTTGGGAATGAAACGACACTGGCTGTATCTGAAGAAGATATTCAGGCAGCAATGGATGGCGAGAAGTTAAGTGTACCGCTGAATTCTGCCGTTATCCTGGTTCAGTCAGGTAACAAGGCGCCTGAAATGTCCATGCAACAGGAAATGGAAAAATACTATCGGGTATCGACATTCACCGGAATTCCAGACAGACAAAAAGTAGCTGTATGTAATAAAAATGAGAGTGGGGATATTATTGCCAGTGAAAATATGAATTATATGCAGGCGTTACGTTATATCGCAGCGAAGGGGCATCAAAGAGTCATTATCGTTTACCAGGATACATTGCAGTCAGGCAGATATGATTCTGTGACAAAAAACATGGTATGGTCCGATTATAAAAATGAAAAACTCACGGATTCAGCCTCACTGCGTTACCTGGTACGTTTTTCTCTGGTGAATGTAGCAACGGGTGAATGGGCTACCTGGTCACCTGTCAATTATGAATACAGTGTGCTCCCTGTTCAGTCAGGAAACATAAATATAACAGAGCAACAGATTACTCAGCTTAAGCAGAAAACGTTTGTAGCTGTGGTTAAAGATCTAGTGAACCGATATCAGTAATATCACCACATCTGCCGCCTGTAATTTATGGCGGCAGGCATTGATAAATATATTACTTTCGTACTTCATGTGAAATACGGTGATATATCAAAAACTATCACTTTCTGTTTAATGTCAGTTAAAAAATCTGCCATGTTAACCCCCCTGATAGTCAGTACTATTTATCAACTTTAGTGTCGGTTACCGTCCCCAGAACAGTGGTGTCTTTCAGCAACAACCAGCGGCTTAATACGCCATCCAGCCGCTCATTAATTTGTTTTTCCAGAGCATCAGTATTCAGCTTCTGCTCGTGTGCATCCTGGTATTGCGTCAGCAGGTATTCCAGAGGTGTTTCCTGGTTCAGCGTCCGTTCTGCCTGATAGACCATGGTTTTGATAGAAGAAAGTGTAAAACCTTCTTTCGCTTTTTCACGTTGTACTAACAATTCAGCGAATGCGCGTAAATCCGTGCGCGTCTGCTGCCAGCCCTTAAGTTCGGGGCTGTTTGCTGAGCGGCCTTTTAGCATGTCATTCCACTGCGCCGTCGCTTGCTGTTGTTGCAAACTTTCAGGCCACTGGCTGTCTGCCGTGCGAACCATCCGTTGACCCGTTTCCAGTGGTTTCAACGGTGAAACAGTAAGGAGTTGCTGTAACCGCTGCTGATAATTCGCCTGATCCGGTGATACTAACCACACAGTTGCTGCCCCCTGCGCCGTATCGCGCACTGCACCGATTTGTTGCTGCATAGGGTAAAGCTGCCACCACCAGAATGCGGCAACCACAACGGCGCTACAGAACACACCACCTGCAAATCCCTTAACGAGATTTCCCTTCTGGGCTATAGGCTGGCTGGCTGCCATACCATGAACAGCCACTCTCATCTCCGGCAATTCAGGAAGGGGCGGTAACAAATCGTGTGAGGTTTCTGCACCCTCTGGTGCGTACACCAGCGTCCGGACAGTCGGTTGTACTGGCACGCTGGTTATTAGCTGTGGTTCAAGCCGTTTTCGCGTGTTCTGCACAAAGTACAAAAGATTTTCCACACGCGGATGACGCTTCAACTCCACCTGCTGGAGTTTGTCGCAGATAAGTTGTAATGCCCGCTCAGTGCGATAGAGCAGCGGTAGGTCAGCGTCAGAAAATGACAGTTGTTGGCGCAAGATATTGCCAGTACGAGTGTTAAACCAGTCGAGCATTTCGGTGCGCGCGGGGCCACTCTGCGGCCAGAATTTTTCCCATTCATGGCTTATCATCGCTGCCAGCAATTCAGTCCCTTCACAGAACCCGGGCAACCCTTGGGTACGGGTGCGAGCCAGCGTATAGTAAGCCGCGGTATGCAAATCCACTCCATTGGCTTTGAAAATCGCCAGCGCCAGCGATTCCACCAGTTTCCAGTTCAGTTCCGGTTGCGATGGATTATTGGCTTTATTAATTTCCTCGCGGATGGCACTAAATTCCGGCAATTCGCGCGGGTCGCTACCAGTAACGATGGTCTGCGTCTCTTTCATTTTACTTATTCCTTGGATGTAATTGAGAACAAAATAACCACGTACAGAATAATCTTGTGCTCATTATATATTTCGCATAACTCTTACAAATTCAATATCGACAGATTAAACATTATTTAATAGAATCTACTTTGCTTTCCTGCTCAGGTGAATATGCTCTTTGTTTGCATATCTCTTTACTCTTAGCATAATAACTACCTGAGGATACGATACTAGTAGAATCACATTTATAGTAATCGGTGCCAAGCGGATATATAGAAATAACCATTGAAATAATAATACCAACAAAAAATGCCACAACACTGTAAATCGATACTGGCATTATTAATTTCCTTACAATCACACCTATTCTTTCCCTGCATGATGGCAAGGCTATTATAAGAAATATAAACAAATCAAAAACAATTGCAACCGGAAGAAAAAGGAATACGGGAATTTGTTTCCAGTCATAGTATATATAACCCTCGCCTTTAATCAACTTTAACGTATCAGGCCCTACTTTATTATAAACAAACACAATCATTCCGGTCAGGAATACAACTGTAAAAATAGCACAAGATACTCCTTTTATTTTTTCAATGTTCACTGTATCAACACCTCATTCATTATTTATGAATTACCCATCATGTAAATGCTTGTAATGAATTTACAATAACTACAGATTCACTTGAAAAAGCATTATTCTGTTTTCTGAGTTTCATCTTCACCACTTGATGAATATGCCCTCTCTCTACATATCTCTTTACTCTTAGCATAATGACTACCTGAAGAGACTATACTTGTGGAATCACATTTATAGTAATTAGCACCAAGAACGAATACAGAAATAATCATAGAAACAATCGAACCAATAATGAATACGGCAACACAGTATATTGTCAATGGGATCAGTAATTTCTGCATAACTTGATTTGTTTTTTTCCTGCATATTGGAATTAACATACAAAGAGCACATAGATCGAATAAAATCATAGCCGGAATGAAAAGCAATACAGGTATTTGCTTCCAATCAAATACAATATAACCCTCACCTTTAATTAGGCTCAGCGTGTCCGTACCAGCCTCATTACAAATAAACACAATCATGCTCGTCGTGAATGCAATAATAAAAACGGACGAAGCTATACCTTTTATTTTCACAACATCCATAATGTAGACATCTCTTTATCATTAATAAAAATTAGAATCATCTGAATTTTAAATACCTGTTGTTTTTATTTCTGGATTTTATTTTTACCTTCACTGTTTGCTGAATATTCTCTCGCCTTGCACATTCCTTTACTCTTAGCGTAATGACTACCTGATACAATACCGGAGGTGTTACATTGATAGTAATTAGTACCTAGAGGGTAAATAGATATTATTATAGAAAGCATAAATCCCAGAACCAATGCGGCAACAGCATAGATTGTTGCTGGGATTATTAGCTTTAGCAAAACAGGTGTCGTTTGCATACTATATGGAAGAAGTACACTCAAACAGAGCACATCGCCATAAATCATCACAGGCAATGCAAAAAAGGATGGAATACTTCCCCAAGTATAAAAAATATAATCCTCACCGTTAATCAAACCCATTATAGTCTGGCTACAATAATAATAAAGAAACATTATCATACCTGTTGCGAAGATAACCATTGTAAGCGCTACAACTTTTTTCTTGTATTTCTTAACATCCATGATTTCAATATTGCCCATTTATCATAGAAGACTGATAAGGATTCATGTTCTTCATATTCCACTCAGTCACTTTTTGCTGCTCTTCCATTCCCTTTCGGATACTTGTGATTAATTTTTCAGATAAATTAAATTCCTTATCAATTTTAAATAACGAATAAGTGATTATCATTCCCAAGAAAATTATAAGCACTATCCCTACAGAAATCGGAAGGGTGATACTAAACATGGCACCTACGCCTGCTACTACCATTTTTGTCACATATATAGTCACTATCACTTTTGCCACATCCATGGTGATATTTCCAATAAATTCGGCAACAGCCTCCCCACTATGATCGGAAAAAATAAACTCCACGACACGTTGAGCAGCAGAAAAATAAATGCAGAACCGTGCACCACTCATGATCCCGGCATTAATCCCTGCTTTTCCTATACCCAGTTCAAGGATTTGTGGGTGATTAACCGCATAACGGGTTCCGTTCAGAATTCGACGCACAGAAGAATAACCGCTAATTTTAATATAGGTGACCCCCTTCTGGATGTAAGGAGTTGCTTTAACAGCCAACCCTTTTAAGTTAAAAACCAATTTCCCGGCATCTTTGTAACTCCCCAGTTTAAAAATATTTTTTGCACCCGCTACCGTATCTTTAATATTCCCAGCATAGGTAGTGCCCTTGTCATATAGTGCATCAGCAACGGCATAAGCTTCATCCATGGTTAGCAACATAATGTGCTGCGTGTTTTTATTTAAAACTTCCTCTAGTTTAAGTGTATCAAGTAAAAAAGGGTGCTGAGGGTACAACTGGTTAATGGGTGCATTGCCACTCACTATTTCACCGAGATAATCACTCAGTGAAGCATTCTGATTTTTGTTATCCATAACGCCTCCAATGATTATTAGAAAATACGATCGCTCCATAAACTATATGCACTGGTTCCCGCAGTACAGTGCTCCCAATTAATTGACTCATAAGTCAGCTCAATAGATTCTTGTGACTGACCATCACTGTCATCAATAGTATGAGGCACCTGAAGATGGATACCTGCTATTCTGGCATTAGTTAATTTCAGCTTATAGTAACATTCGTTCATGCCCATACGATTGGTTCGGTAGAAACTAAAATCACAAGTCAGACACTCATTTTCAGTGATGGCTTTCCCTAATAGAGGGGATGATTTATCTACCGGTTTAATCATCGTCAGCGCCTGGTGATTAACATTCTGATGCCGTGTCAAACTGTGTGATAAACCTAGCACCATTATTTGATCATAATGAATTATCTGCGCTTTATTGCCGATAGAATTCATAGAAGAACATCCAGCTGAAATTAGCCCCTGTAATTCGCCGTTAAGCGTCATATAAACAAGATTTGCCATAATTATTCCACACTCTCAGTTTTGATATTGTGATGCCTCCCCAGGTAAATAACCTGAGGAGGCATCTATCTTTAATACAGCGTATCCGTCAACTGGAACTGGCTGAACAGCCCGCCAATAAACGGATTGTCTTCTGTATCGGTATGTACCCGGTACACCATTGCGCCACCATCCACATTAAAGCGCACGTTGAAACTACCGTCCTGTATGCTGGTTAACTGGCCTGCGCCAAATAACCGGAATTGTGCCCACGGCCCAGTGAAGGTGATACTCCGTGGCGCATTCCCCCCTGTACCAACTATCGTCAGCTTGCTCTCGTTGCCTTCGCGCATATTATTTGGCCACACCAGGTGCGCGGTATAGTTACGCCCCTGGCTGTAATCAACAAGCTGCCCATCGAGGTTCAATACGCTGCGCCGTTTGTTACCCGAAAGCTGTAACGGCTCTACCGCAAACTGCGTCCCTAAGCCATTTTGCCTACTGAAGAAGATGTCGCGGATTTTTTGTGCCGTATCCAGTTGCTGGCGGATATCTTCACGAATAATCACGTTGTTATCGCCATCGGCCAGGCTTAGATCGTTTTCCATAAACAGCTTCAGGTTCTGCTGATAGAAGCTGTCCAGAATACCGTCTGGTTTAAAGAAGCGTTCGAACGCATCCAGCGACGCATCCTGCGATGAGCGCGGACTAAACGGATAGTTATCCGCAAGTTGTTCGTTAAACGGTTTCACTACGTTTTCACGCCAGTCAACTTCCATATAGTGAACAGCTTCTACCATCACCACATGCCAGGCCTGATCGGCCAGCATACCGACCCAACGGTTCAGCGGTGTGGGCAATGTTTTCGCCATCTGCCGAGTGGCGAAAATAGGGTCGCTGCTGTTTTGATCCAGCCGCAACTGCACGGCTTTCAGCGCTGATTTACCCGGCACCGGTGCGTTCTGAATAGCCTGTAGATAACGATGCAGCTCTGTCAGTTGTTGGTAAACTGCCTGTAGAGTGCTTTCTTTGTCTTTCTGTACCGTCAGTGTGCTGTTTTCGGTAGCAAACTCATGCCCCAGACGCGTCAGCAACAGGTAATCCGGCTCAGCCAACGCTTCTTCGCGGGCCTTGTCATCCAGTTTTTCGGAAAACACCGCCGGTTGCGTGTTATCCCGCAATGCGGTCAGCGCCCGCTGAAGAGGTTGGTCGCCGCTGATGATTTGCTCCAGCGACCCTGCCAGTTCCGTGATCGACTCATAGTTATGCACGTTCAGGTTGTCCATCCCTGCACGCCAGGTCGCTGTGTAATCGCTGAAATACTGCTCGGTGAGTTGACGTTGGATTTCAGCCCGGTCAGCCTCGCTGTATTTCACACTGCGAGTCAGGTTCAGTACCCAAGAGTCCATCGCCGTCAACTCCACCAGCGCGTCACGCTGTTGCACAAAGTAACTTTGTAGGCCGTAACGGGTCAGAAACTGCGGGACAATCAGTTTGTTGTCATCTGCAGAGGTAAATACCTGGTCAAAGGTCGGGCCGACCTGATCGCGCAGATTCAGATCAGCAGGCAACACACCTAACGCCCGCGTTTTCAGGCTCTGGTAAACACGCTGGTACACCGATAGTTTGCTGAGTTCTTTCTGTGCGCTAGCGACTGAGTTTTCATACGGTGTCCAACGGCTGATGGCGTCACCATCACCCGCCGCTCGGTCTGCGTGCCAGTCAGTGTGCTCGAGGCTGTAATCGAGATGCGCCATCAGTTGGGCTTGTACATCGCGCTGGCCATGGAACTGCTCGCTCCAGCGCTTCGCCATGTACTGCTTAACCACGGTTGCGTTGCGCCCGCTTTTGTCCTCCAACATTCTTATCACACGCAACACGGCAAGTTTTTC
The DNA here is from genome assembly GCF_001654925.1 of Buttiauxella brennerae ATCC 51605. Taxonomy (GTDB): domain Bacteria; phylum Pseudomonadota; class Gammaproteobacteria; order Enterobacterales; family Enterobacteriaceae; genus Buttiauxella; species Buttiauxella brennerae. The sequence continues at coordinate 23,464 of NZ_LXER01000005.1, read as the reverse complement.
TTCGCTGCCTTCCGGAGCCGCAGCCAAATCCTTCATCAGACCATTAAGCAGAGCTGGGAGATAACGCTGATCCAGCAGTTGCAGATAAGTCTGTTCCACATAGGGACCAATACGCCGCCCTTGATATAACCCCAGTTCAGCCAGGCGGCTACGCTCGCCCCAGTCACCATACGCCAGCGTGGCATCACGTACCGGGTTAAGCAGAGGCAATTGCAGATTGCCGTAGTCATCTGTTCCCTGTGGTGGCGGTACGGCCATAAACGCCCTCGCCTGTTCCAGTACTCTAATCCCTGCGCGCCAGTTGGTGTTGTAGTAATGCTGCCAGCCGCTGATGAGCAGGATGGCAAGAACTGCACCGCATGCCGAAAAAGCCATCATCTGGCGACGGGCATTACCCAGCCAGACGCTATTTTCCCCAGACAAATTAGGCTCTGCCAGCAACGCTTGTGGAAACAGATTGCGGGTGAAATACGGTACGGTGTCTACCAGTGGCCAGGCCACCAGCGGGCTGCTACCCAGCCGATATTGACGGGCAGCGGACTGCATAAAGATGTCATCTATCTGACCACGTTGCAGCGAAGAGGTGAGGTACACCCCACGCAGCATGACATCCATGTTTTCGCCGTCCAGCAAGGCGTCAATCAGCGCAATCAGTGATTCACGGCTGCCCTGCATTTGGCGGGAAAAACTGAACAGGGAACTGCGATTGTGGTTCTGTGCCAGCATCAGGTCCGGCAAAGCATGGTTGAGCTGTTCTACCCATTTTTGCCAGAACGTATTCAATTCCGTACGCCAGTCTTCATTCTTATGGGCATGGCGGGTAAAGGTGACGCCGAGAATAGTGTCACGATCTTTTTTGTCCAGCGACTGAAACAGGGCGGCAAAACCATGGAGTAAATCCAGTCGGGTTAGCACCACATAGACCGGTAACTGGCAGTGAAGATGTTGCCGTACATCCTGCAGACGGCTGCGCAGCATCTGCAATAGATTCTCACGGCGGCGTTTGTCAGCAGTAAGCAGATCAGTAAAGTCCAGTGTCAGGATCAGGCCATTCAGCGGCTGACGGGCGCGTTTTTCGACTAACCAGCCCAGAATGTGTTCCCAGCGCCGACGGTGTAAGACATCTCCATCTGGCTGGTCGCAGAGCGCACCATCAATATCAAAAATCACCGCCTGCTTCCCGACATGCGGTGTTATGCGTAGATGTTGTTCTGCTCCCCGAACGGCTTCAGGAGTATAAATAATGTCAGATGGAAAACCTTCGCGCAGCAGCGCTGTTTTACCACTCCCTGTTGGGCCTATGACCATATACCATGGCAATTGCCACAGGTAACGACGGCTGTCGAGATGACGTTGCAAACGCAACAACCAGCGATCAAGATAACGCTGCTGTGCATTCAGTTCCGCGCTAAGCGGATCCTGCGTCTCCTCACGCTGCTGACGCTGCTGTTTTTCAAGTTGCTGCAGTCGCTTCATGACCCTGATAGTCAGCCACGCCAGCGCGATCAATCCCCAGGCAGCAGTGGCCAGCCAGCGGTTTGCCAAAGGTTGTAGCCAATACTCGTCATCCAGCTTCCACGCGGGGCCTTTCCACCAGATCCATACCAGCAGAAAGATCCACGCCAGCATCAACAACCAGGCAGCGGAAACCTTTAACCGCGGCATCGCCGGCCTGAGCATGGTCTTAAGCCCGCTAAACAGTCGGGGGGTTGGTAATCTGAACACAAAAACTCCTGTAATTTCTTATTGTTCTGCCGTGAATTTGTTTTTCAGTGCTTCCAGCAATGACGGCTCCCAGTCGGCCAGCATCATCCGCCCCCCTGCCTGGAACATCATCCGGTACTGCTGTTGAGCAAGCTGTTCCATCCCTGCTTCTTCCATCAGTTGTGCACCAAGATACTGCCGGTGAAACTGGTCACGTGGCTCCCCTGCGGGAAGTTGCTCCAGATACCGCAGCGCTGCTTCCAATCCGTGATCGCTAAAACACTGACGGATGGCCTGCGTAGCTTCATCTGTCTGCACGGCATGAGTTGGCTGGCTACCCTGCCCTGCAAGCAGCCACTGTTTCGTTGGTTCAGTCATAAACGGTGTGAGATCGCTAAACTTTAAGTTAGCCAACTGAGGTAACCGGGTGAGAAAGCAGGTAACTTCATCGCGGATAGACTCCGCCACGTGGGAATAGCCAAGATGCTGCGCGATTTGTGCGGAAAGGTAATGGCCGTCAATCCAGTACGGGGCAAGCAATAGACTTTTTTCTGTCTGTTGCCATAACGCCATATCCGCAGTGTTCAGACGGGACTGGTACTCTGCTGCCATATCGGCAGAGACTGCCGCCAGTTGTGTGCGTCCATCGCTTTCAGCATGAGGAGTACTGGTGATAGATTGCCATAATGCATGGCGGCGCAAACGGTAGCCCTGCGGCGAGTCCGGTTGGCGTTCACATAAGATGGCTGCAACTTTCAGTAACGTGTCACGCCAGGTTTTATCGTCATGGCTATCGATATTTACCATTGCCGCAGGCGTTGTTGATACCGTCAAAGCAGCGGTCTGCACCGGGGTAGCGGTGGACTGTGTAGATGCAGAAGAAGAGACTGGCGAGCAGTCCCGAAATGCCCGCTGGTAAAGGGCAAAGAGATCATCTGCGGACTGTGCCAGTTCCGGCGCGTTATGTTCCTGCCAGCGCAGTGCAAGTTTCGCCAATTCCCCCAGTAGCAGGTCGCGCTGTGTGGCATCAGCCTGCCGGGAAAAACCATCAACGCCAGGCTCAAAACGCTTTATCACCTGCCCGGCAAAGCGTTTTTTATGCGCCATGTTTTGTGGCGCAGCGACCAACCAGTAGTGTTCCACGTAACGGTCCAACAGGCGCAATGCCAGCAACGGGTTGCCAGCGTGTTGCAAGGTACGCAAAAGATGCGCCAACAGACGGAAGTCTTTGCTCTCTGAGGCCAGGAGTACAAGCCCACGACGCTGTATTTCTGGAATATTCAGTTGACCATGCGCCAGCGAACCGAGCTTGACGATGTCGCCGTCAATATACTCCCAGTCAGGATTGTCATCTTTCAGTGCTGCGGCTGATTTATCTTCTGGCAGATTTTCCAGTAGGTGTGCAAACCACACATCGGGATTATGTAAGTCCATCTATTTATTCCCTCGCCCAGTGACAGGCTTCCTGTAACGGCTTAATCACCTGCGCTAGTCCGTCGATATTAAAGGTCAATTTCCCGGCGGCGCTGTCCGTGCCAGTGTTAATAGTCAGTGTTTTTGCACCCAGGATCTGTCTGATTTCATCAATACCGGATAGCCCCCGGCTGGCCTCCAGCAGCGTACCGTTCTCACGTACAAACCAGTGGCTACTGAAAGTTCTGTTATCTGCATTCAGTTGAACGGTGAGATCGTGTCTGTTCAGCGGTTGCATTATCGCTACCTGCATCCGGGTGATGTTGTCCACGCAACTGAACATCAGCACCGGGCGAGGCGGCAAGTTGCCAATCGCAGGGGTAGTGATAGTTACCGTCGGGCGCTCGCCAGAAGCCTGTGTGATCAGCAATTCAGTAGTATTGCCGGTACGCTGTTTTTCCTGCTCAATAGCTCGCGTCCACGCCTCACCAACGTAACTTGCTTTTGCCAGCGCACCGCTGAACCCCTGTGATTGAATCGGAGCGAGTATTTTGTCATAGCAATCGAGACGCTCTAGTGCCGCAGACTCCCGACGGCAGGATTGCATTGCCTGCAACGAGGACAATGCATCCTGCGCCTGCGGTGCAACGTCGGGAAATTCCCCGGCATACACCGGGGAGAACGTCAGAGACGCCATCAGCGACCAGCAGGGAGCTATTCGCATAAAACGTCTTCTTCCTCAGCAATCGTTGCTTCATTCAATTCATCTTCTACTTCTGCCGTAAACACGCCGTTCACTGCGCTCAGGCAAATCCGCGCAATCGCCGTACTAGCGGCCATTTTCTGCAACAGCAGTAGAGAAAGTGGCGGCAGCATCTCGCCGTCAATCACCGACTCAAGCATACGAGCCCCGTTTTCCGAACGGGTGACTCTCTGCATGATTTCATCCGTCACTTCCGGTTCAATCACCACTTCTGCACTAAAGCGGGTGTGCAAAATGTTCTTAAGGCGGGCTAGCTTCCCGGCGATAATTACGGATAAGGTCTCGCGTGAAAGCGGTAAATAGGGTACGACTTCCATACGCGCCAGTAGCGCAGGTTTGAAAAATTCCGCTAGCAGCGGATACAACGCTTCCTGCATGACTTCAGGATTTTCGGCATGTTCAACAATCACCTGGTAACCAAGGTTGGACGTCAGGAAAAATACAATGTTTTTACAGTCAATAAGACGACCTTCACCGTCGGCCATCTCACCTTTATCAAATGCCTGGTAGAAGAGGTTGAGCACATCCGGATGAGCTTTTTCCACTTCATCCAACAGCACTACTGAGTAGGGTTTCTGGCGAATGGCTTCGGTCAACACCCCACCTTCGCCGTAGCCCACGTAACCAGGAGGTGAACCAATCAGGCGCGAGACGGTGTGTTTTTCCTGGAACTCCGACATATTAATGGTGGTGAGATACTGGCGACCGCCGTAGAGCAGTTCTGCCAGTTGCAGCACGGTTTCGGTTTTACCCACACCGCTAGGGCCAGCCAGCAGGAAGGCGCCGAGCGGACGCCCTGGCCGGCGCAAATCGGCCCGCGCAGTCAGCAGATGTTTGTGTAGATGTTTGATTGCCAGCTCTTGACCTTTGATGGTATCGCCGAGCCAACGTGGTAACTCAGTAATGACCGACATTTCGTTTTGCGACAGACGGTTAAGTGGGACGCCAGTCCATTCGGCAATCACAGCAGCAATTTGTTTTTTATCAACGTGCGGCGAGACCAGTAACTGGGTGTGATGCAGGGCATCCAGTTCGGCGGTCAGTTCCACCAGGCGTGTTACAGGACAAATCCCGGCTTCGTTTTCAGGCTGTTCCATTACAGGTTCATCTGCTGCTTCGGCGGGATCATCGCTGACAACCACCGCTTCCAGCAGCCCTTGTCGCAGCGTGATGATCTCCTGCACCAATGCCTGCTGCTGGTGCCATGCGGCTTCCAGTGTCAATAATTCACTATGCGCTGTTTCATATTGTGCTTGAACCTCGTCCCGTCGCGACGTATCAAAACGCAGGCCAATTCGGATTTCGCGTTCCAGCTGACGGATTTCCGCTTCACATTGGTGGATCAGGGTGGTCAAGGCTGAGATTTGTTTTGGCGGTGACGAGAGGTTAATCGCTACGCGCGCACAAGCGGTATCCAGCACATCTATAGCTTTGTCTGGCAACTGACGGCCAGAAATATAGCGCTCGCTAAGTGACGCCGCCGCCTGTAGAGCCTCATCGTCAATCAGCACACCATGCGACTGTTCATATACCGCCGATAGGCCACGCAGGATAATAGTGGACTCGGCAGCATCCGGTTCGCTGACCTTCACTAGCTGGAAACGACGTGACAACGCAGCATCTTTCTCGAAGTATTTTTTGTATTCGCTCCAGGTCGTAGCAGCGATTGTTTTCAGCTCACCACGAGCCAGGGCGGGTTTGAGCAGGTTGGAGATATCCAGCCCCCCCTGCTGATTGCCTGCGCCAATTAGCGTGTGCGCCTCATCAATAAACAAGATGATTGGTTTCGGTGACTGAATCACTTCCGCCATCAGTCCTTTAAAACGTTTTTCAAACTCACCCTTGACTGACGCCCCTGCCTGAAGTGCACCTAAATCCAGGGTCATGATATCGGTATCGCGTAGCTTATCCGGTACTTGGCTTGCGACAACGCGTAACGCCAGTCCTTCAATTAGTGCACTTTTACCCACGCCCGCCTCACCGACTACCACTGGGTTGTTCTTACGGCGACGGCAGAGAATATCGATCATCAGGTCTATTTCGTTATCGCGGCACAATACCGGATCAAGTCGCCCCTGACGGGCATCTTCGGTCATGTTCTTCGCATAGCGGGCAAGTAAGCTGTCACCTGTATCTGATGCTGTATTGACGGCCAGTCCCTCTGCATTCAATAGCACTGTTTCCGCTGATTCCTGCGTCCACTGTGCAAAATCCTGTTGCAAACGGTCACGGTTAATACCGCTCAACAGACGAGCTGCAGCGGGAGGTAAATAACGCAACGGTGAATGTAGCAGGGCTAGCAGCAGCACACCGCCACGCAATTCGTTCTGTTGCATTTGTGCAGACGCCAGTAACCAGGCCTCTTTCAGCCATTCAACCAGCATCGGTGAAAAAGATGGGTAACTGTCTGTTGAACGGGAGCAGGCATAATTTTCCACTGTCAGTGCCTGGCGTAGATCATCCAACCGGATCTCGGCATGTTCGGTGATCACCCGCAGGTCGCTACGAGGAATGGCAAGCATCTGTATTAATATGTGGCTAACAGTAATCTCCACTGCTTGCTGGCTCATGCATTCCGATGCAGCCGTCTCTAACGCCTGCCTGGAAAAGAGGTTAAGGCGTTTTACCAACGTTGATAAATCAATCTGGATCATAGGTGTCCTTACCTGGCGAGCAGCCGGTTTAACTGGTGGAGAATGTCCTGCGTCTGGTTATCCAGGCGCAGCAGGTAAAATAGGAAAAACAGAACCAACACAGTAAAACCACCGAGCAGTACATGTTTAATGGTCAGCCGCTTGATTAACTGATAACGCCCGCCCTGTGTTTTATTATCCTGATGCAGCAGCGGGAACGGCGCATCGCCGCGCAACCCATGTAAAGCATGGTGCAGACGGCGGTAAATCAGCTCAAATTCCCCCGAATCCTGTACCGCAACTTTGTAGCGCCCACGAAAACCCAGCGAAAAACACAGATATAAGAACTCCAGTAAGTCCTGGTAGCGTTTTGGTTCCCGCATCAGTCGCTCGAGCAAAATAAAGACTTTCTCACCGCCCCACGCTTCATTATGGAAATGCACCAGTAAAGATTGTTTGATCCACTCATTCTTGTTCGACCAACCATTACCTAGCGCCACCTCGTCTATAAAGGTGCAGAGGATGTAGCGAAATGAAACGATAGCGCCAGGTTCATAACCCTGCTCCTGGAGCAACTGCTCTATTGCCTGCACATCCGTCACCACCTGAGGAAATAGATGTTCCGGCATGGCATGGCTGTTCATCCCAGTGACGCGCATGACCATCCCCAGCATCGGCGTGGCAGCGTCAATCATTGGGTTCAGGCTGCTACCACGCAGGACGAGACGGTAATGGCGCAGGGATATTTCTTCTCCACCTTCAGGTGGAACCATTCTGCTCTGCCCGGGGGAGCCCACTGTGAGCAGAGGGTCATTTTTATCGGATAGAAGAACGGACTTTTCGCTCATAGACTTAGCCTCTTATCGCCCACAGCTGCATGTCTAGTTCCGGGAAATTACCGGAAATATGCAGTGCCAGCGCACCGGCTTTCACCACGTCCTGCCAGGCCGAAGAACCTTTTTCCAGTTCGAAGTAAACATATCCGTCGTGATACGGAAGCTGGCGCGGGGCAGCGGTCAGTGTACGCAGCGGCACACCCGGTACCTGCACACTGACCACATTGCGAATCTTGTCAGTAGCGGCGATTTTGGACTGCTGAGTAAACTGGAGGATAATCTGGTTGCTCGGCATACGTGCGCGGACCGCCAGTACAAAGGAGCCGGATTGCAGCAGTGCCGGATCGTTTACAGTAGCGAGATAGACACCATCCGAGAAGCTCAATGGCAGGTTCTGCGCACGTGGCATCAGCACAGTGTTAAGCGCACGGCGCAGTTCCGGTATCACCGTTTTAAACGACATAGTGAGGTCGCGATGAATGTAAACCTCCACACTACAGGGTTGACGGCTGTTTTCAGTAAACGTCATCAACTCGCCCAGTAGCCGGACCAGATCCAGATAAAAACTTTCGGGGTGCAAAGTATGTAAGTGCGAGCGGTGATTGAAGTGCATCTGACTGCGATTGAGCATCTGCAACATCATAAATTCTGCAACATCAGCAATACCGCTTTGCTCAGGGGAGCCGATACGTTTCGCCAGTTCACTGGCACGATTGCTGATAAGGCCCTGCACATCACCGGCAAATGCACTCAGCACCGAGCTGACCCGAATGGCCTGACAGGTAGGAATAAAACTGTCATCCAGCACCAGTGCACCATTGGGTTGCAGGCTCCGGATACGGCATAGCGGCAATGTCACCATGGCACTGAGATCGTCCGCGCCGCTGACAATTTTCGGTACTAGCATTCCCAGTTCGATCTGCTGTACGTCGCCACCATCGGAGTGTAAATCACGGACATCGGCACGGGTTAAGCTGTAACGCTCCGTTCCGTTCCCGGTACTCTGATGCCCCTTAATTTCGCAGATAATATCGCTGATCACCGGTATCGCCAGGTAAATATCATGGCTTCCTGGAGCGGACATATCGATGGGTTGAAAAGGCACGGGAAGATGATCCTGCTCAGGAATACTGAACACAGTGCCATCAGGCATACAGCCAGTCGCACTGGAAAGCATAATTTTCCCCTGCGCGAGGAGCTCTGTATTGAGTGACAGCTCTGTAAACCCCCAGGCGAAATCATCCCGGGCATTGATACGCTGGTTCAGCAGGTATTCATGGTTACGCTGCTGTTGCTGAAAATGCTGAGGCACGGCGAACAAACCTTCCTGCCAGATCACTTTATTTTTCATGGTCGCCATTATCAGTTTTCCTCTTTTTTCATTTCGATGCTGTTCTGCCGTACATGTACCAGCAGGCGATACTCATGGTGACCCGCGCCTTCCACTGGTTCGATTTGTTTCCATTCAGTGGTCTGATCGTCAGAAAAATAGGCAATGACACCAATAAACTGTGTTTTTTCATCCAGTTTCACTGGTGGCAGGGTTTTCATAGAGTCAGGCAATAAGCTGAAATCCTGGTGATCGATATAATTTTTCCCAATCACGTCCGGTAACGCGGTTCTGGCAATCTGGTCATAATCCGCAGCCTGTAATTTTGAGTCATCGCTCATGTAAACCAGTTGCACATCCACTGGAGCGGCTTCACCATCTACATTGGTATTGGTGTCCGGTTCAGTTAGCAGGGTAATCGTGATTTCCGACGGCTGCTCTGCCCGCTTTCCAACCTGAACACTCGGGTCGCTGATCACCTGACCAATTTTTTTCGCTGTCTCGCAACCACTCAGGGTTGCGGCAAGCAACGTTATCCAGATGCAGAAAACGCGTCCTTTCACTCTTCAGGCTCCCGCTGTTTCTCACGCAGCACCCGGTCATAGACTTGGGCGTATACTTCGTTGAACAACATGGAAAAACCCTGCTGGCGATCTGAAGCCAGTTCGTCGTAATAATGGCTGTACATCTGCCAGGAACCTGCATCATCAAGTTGTTGACGCAGTTCATGGCTGCAACGGTATTGAATAAAGCGACGCATCAAACTCTGTGGAGAGAAAGCCTCCAGCATCACGTGTAATGCTTCATTGATAGCTGCCTTGTTTGCTTCGTCATGATGGCGAATGTTACGCAAACTCTCAGCAATGGCCGCAGGGGCCGCGAGATGTACCGGGCTTTTGCCTTCGGCAAACATCACATCTACAGCAGTGGAATAATCCAGATTCAGGCGTAGGGGGTTATCTTCCAGGGGACGCAGATGTTTGTCTGACAGGCTACTTTGCCGTTGTTGTAGGTCGAGCAAGCCCTTTATTGCTGCCTGTAATGAACGCCCTGCTTCTTCGAGAAAATCGTCCGCATCCTGAGAGTTACGTACCGCAAGTGAACTACCCAACCCGCGGAGAAGCGGGGTAACGGCAAGGTGGTGCTGCGCCATCTGAGCAGGCGAATCGGTAATCTCATTAGTGTCACGATTGTCACGTGCATCGGCATACATAGGAGGAAGATCCATAAAAGGAATATCGATCCCACTATTATTGGCAGGATCGGACAACTGGGCGGAAGACCTACCGCGCCCCATACCAGAAAGCAGATCGCCTGCAGTGGTCAGGTTTTCGGCCTGAAGCACCTGCAATGGGTCGGTGGAAAAACCATTTACAACCGTGTCCGCAAGTTGATGGCGGTGAGGCATTCCTGGATATGCAGGCTGGCCATCAGTGGTCAGCAGGGCATCAGCTAGTCGATCACGGTTTGTCACTATCGTTTCGGGCGCGGCCATCTGTTCGCCATAACTCACCAGCTTCCCTTCGTGAATAAACACTTTCAATACCAGTGCGCCCAAGCCAATCTCATCGCCCTGACACAAACGCACCAGCCCAGTGTCTACCGATACTGAAGCTTGATTAATCATCAATCCGGGTGTCAGATTGCGTAAACAGAATGTGCCATCATGCAGGACGACCTGGCAGGCACGGCCTGCAACCGAACCAGCCCGGTCCTGAATCGGCCAGTGGCATGCCTGCGTATGACCAATATCCCCACCTCCAGCGGAAAAAAGGCATTTTGCGGCACGTCCACTTTCCAGTTCGTTGCCGTTCATCACCTGTAACGTCAGTGATAATGCGGAAGACTGTGGTATTTCCTCAGCCATATACTGCTCCATAAAATTATTCCCTGATGTGGAGGGTGACAGAAGGCGGTGTTTTCGGCAGACCAATAAACGCAGTACGGCCAATACAGGAGCGGGCACAGTCACCCAGTCGCATTCCCTGGGCCTGTTCTGGTGCCAGATCTAGCCGTAAATCCCAGGAAAACTGATCTCGCAGAAGAAAGGAAATAAATACCGTTAGCGCCTGATGGTTATCACCGCCTGGTAAAAAAGACAGATAATGAGTCATCGATAAACCGCCAATCTTTAACAAGAATTTTCCACTTCGATCTGGCACTCGCGAACCGAGGGTAAAATTAACGCCAATCACAGAGCGTCCGGGGATATACCCGGCAGTTTTCTTCTTCGAATTGCGGACACCCAGACGGTTCTGCTGTGATGGTTCAATCGGTACTTTACGCAACTGCCAGCTTTCAATGGTGACATCCGGCAAATCAAAACAATGGGATACCAAATTGCATACCACATCCGGCGAACGGCCTGGTGTCGCCAGCACTCCGGCATAAGCCAACATCTTGCTATGGTTGATAGCGAGCTTGCCACGCACGCTCTGATTACCTAACCCCACCAGGGCATACATACGCTGCGAGAAAATGTCCGTACCACCATTGCGAAAACAGATGTAATAGCGGTACTTGCGCCAGGCGTGGTAAGCAAACTGTGTCCAGCGGTGACTGAACAGATCGAGAAATGCTTTCAGCCCTTCTTCATGCTGCGCATCTTCCCGGGCCATCTTATCCAGGTAATAACCCGGTAAAGGGGACTGGCTACCTGAGAAACCAAGAAACGTTGTGGTCAGAGAGAACTGGCCAGTATCGTTGCGCCCAAGCGTAGTCAAATCACTTACCGGAAAGGCGATGCCGGCGTCTGATTTGAACAGTGCCACTTCCCGACTGGGTTCCGTGCGCAAAGAAGGCTCCTCGCCTGAATCTCCATACAGACGGTACAGCGCATCCATCAGGACATAAAAATTCATCCCACGCACATCGGTCGGGAATGAGTCCCGTTTCCCTACATCAGGGCGTGCTGACCGGTATGTTGCCATTCCCAGGCCTCCTGACTTTCCGTATTGATGATTTTCAGACAGTGAAATGAATTGATGCTGGCATACAGGGCGAAGAAGTGCGACAGCACGGTTCCCAGCAGGTAGATCTCACCCTCGCAGACAAAGGGAGTGGGGTCGATCCACAGCGTGGTGGATAATCCACGTACTGGTACCCCTTTAAACAAGCGGTCAACTGGGTGGGTATCAAGTTTTTCAATGGCATCCAGTTTTTGGCGTGAGAGCATTGCTTGCTGCGGGTGGTGGATCCCCGGCAGGTCGAATGTACGCATCACCTGAATTAGCGCGTCTCTGTCAAGCAAAGACAGGTAATTCAGGTTCATACAAGAAATCAGCGACCAGTGCATGTCGCCATCTGTGACGGGGTACAATGGACGGGTCGGACGGGTAACATTGCTGAAGGATGCTACCGACGAATTTTTGTCAACCGCAACACTGATATCACCAGTATGCAGCGACGCAGGTAGCATCCGGTTGGTACAGACCAGTGAGGCGGTGATAACTTCATCGTTCAGTCCGGAGTTGTCTGGCTGGCTGCCATCTGCATGTACAAAGGCTATGGAATGTTCCAGACCACGATGGAACAACGAGGTTTTTGTCCGGTGGTGCCAGTAAACGACTTCGCGCTGACGGCTGTATTCTATTTGATGCTGAAAACCTTCAAATTCAGGCCAGAGGCGGAAGGGTTTACCGTCAGATGAACTGCTCACCTTGCTGGATACAGATTTCACTCGAAAGATATCATAGGCTTCCGGATGCTGATGGCTCGCGCGCAGAGGGTACTGCGGTGTGCTGCTGTCTGGACTGACAGGTTCGGCATGGTAAGCAAACAGGTTTACCGCTGGCGTACAGTACGGACGCAAAGAATCCTTTCGCAGTTTTATGTCCACAGGCAACGGCTGGTTAAAATGCAGGCGCAGCGTGAAGGTTTGAACCGGAAAATCGTCCGGTAACGGTGCTGCGTCACGCATGCGAAAGAAGAAAAAACTCTCCGGATAGCAGAAGTATTCCTGGAGTACACGGTAACCGGTATGAACATTTTTTGGCCATGGCAGTAACGCATCGTCCCGTTCAAATCCGGCAGCATCCAGCCACAGTTCCGGTAATGCGAAACGATGTGACCCGGAAACCAGTTCAGCATCCATCAACCGCTCACTGAACCACAGATAAAGTTGGTGACGAGTGTAATCATCCTCGTTACCCAGCCAGAAGGTCAGTTTATTCATATCCAAAGAGCGAGATGGAACATTCCCCTCAGTGAAGAAATCAACCTCAATGACCCCCTCTTTCAAGCTACTGACATTGCGTACATCCCGGATATACAGGGGTTGCAACCAAGTATTGCGTGCAAGAGTAAAATAGCAGGCTGGAGGCGCCGCTTTCTCGTCATCGGTCAGCCCTCCAGGGGCGAGAGACTGTGAGCTGCTACCTGTATCGGTTCTTACCAATTCGTTCCGGCTTACTTCAACAGCGGTCAGTAACTCTTTTTTGGGCTGATATTCAATGACTGTCATGGACGGAACTGGGCGCAGGTAATTAGGCCACAGCATATTAATCAGCCCATGTGTGAATTCAGGAAATTCATCTTCCAACTTCTGACGCAGACCGCCAGAAAGGAAAGCAAATGCCTCCATCAGGCGCTCTACGTCAGGATCACCTTCTTTTTCTGCCAGGAAACGAGCCAGGTAAGGCTTTTCTTGCGCCAACAGCTTGCCGAGCTGACGCAAGTAGTCCAGTTCCTCCCGGTAGTAGCGTTCTTCAAAAGCCATTTCTACTCCACACACCAATGCTGACGGTTATCCAGTAGGATATCGAACTCCAGAACATCCTTTCTGTTGCTGAAATCCATGTACGCCACAATATGGAAACACAGTTCCAATGGCGAATACCCATCCTCTGCAATTGCCGTTACCACCACATCAGACATTCGAGGTTCGTAACGCAACATGCAGTTTCTGATCGCTTTTTCAATTGCGGTTCTGAAATCACTGGTGATCAGGGCATCATCATCCAAATCGGCAATCCCTAGTTCCGGCGATCCATAACAACTACCGGAACGGGTGTTGAGTACATTCTGTAGATTGCTCCGTACAGAGCGCAGCAGAGCTTCTTTCGGTTTCCTGCGCACAGGTAGATCCACCGCCTCCTGGATGCGTTCAAACAGACTGCCCCCGAACTCCCGTGCTTCTATCATGCTTATTCCCTGTCCAGACGACCCACCAGGGATAAATCAAAGCTGGCACCCATGAATTTGAAATGCGGACGCACAGAGAGCGCAACCTGATACCAGCCTGGTTCGCCTTCTACATCCAACACTTCTACTTTCGCCTGACGCAGAGGTTTACGGCTACGGACCTCAGAAGGTGGGTTTTCCTGATCAGCCACATACTGACGAATCCAGGTATTCAGCTCACGCTCAAGATCGCTCCGCTCTTTCCAGGAACCAATCTGCTCGCGTTGCAGCACTTTGATGTAATGAGCAAGGCGCGTGATGATGAACAGATAGGGAAGTTGCGAACCGAGTTTGTAATTCGTTTCAGCGGCCTTACCTTCTGGCGTGTTTGGGAAGGTTTTAGGTTTTTGCACCGAATTTGCTGAGAAAAATGCTGCGTTATCACTGCCCTTGCGCATGGTAAGGGAGATAAAGCCCTCTTCTGCAAGCTCATATTCACGGCGATCAGTGATAAGTATTTCGGTAGGAATTTTTGCCTGGAGCTGCCCCATCGACTCATACAAGTGCACCGGCAAATCTTTCACCGCCCCACCACTTTGCGGGCCGACAATATTCGGGCACCATCTGCTCAACATGAAACTTTCCGCCATGTTGGCCGCCAGCAGGAACGCCGTATTGCCCCACAGATAATCATCATGGCTACGGCTGACATTTTCTCGGTAGTTAAAACTTTTCACCGGGTTTTCATCTGGCGCATACGGGTGGCGCAACAAACAACGTGGCGCAGTCAACCCCAGATAGCGGGAGTCTTCTGATTCGCGCAGAGCACGCCATTTGGTATATGCCGGCCCTTCAAAAATAGCAGACACATCTTTCATACCTGGCAATTCGGTGTACGAATCAAGACCGAAGAATTCCGGAGATACTGCTGACAAGAATGGGGCATGAGCCATCGCACTGACCGCACTGACATATTTCAGCAACTTCATGTCTGCCGCTGTGTTATCAAAAGCATAATTACCGATGACGGCGGCTACTGGCTCACCACCAAACTGGCCAAAACCACTGGAGTAAACGTGCTTGTAGTAACCAGACTGCGTGATCTCTGGAGCAAATTCAAAATCATCCAGGAGTTCTTCTTTGGTGGCATGCAACACATGGATTTTGATGTTTTCCCGTGTATCTGCACGATCAACCAGTAACTTAAGTGACCGCAGGAACGACTCCAGCTCCTGAAGCTCAGGAGCGTGAAGAATAAGATCCATCTGACGCCCCATACGAGCATCAATATCAGCAATCATGGCATTCACGGCCAGAATATCGACAGGCTCCGCATCTGTATTGCTCTCTAACAAGGCAGCGATAAACGCGGTCACGCCCTGACGGGCAACATCATAGCTCTCAGATGCTGGCTTAAAGCGGGTCTGCGCCATAATTTCATCCAACAGCGATGGTGCAGCCGTTGGCGTGGTCGAAGCGAGTTCTTCTTGTAATGAGGTATCTGACATACTGAAATCCTTGTACAAAGTTATTTCCGACCAACGAGGCCCAGTTCCGCAATCAGCTGTTCGCGGGTTTCTTCGTTATCCAGCAGAGCCTGAATCTGGGCGCGGAAAGCTGGGATATTGCCCATTGGCCCCTTCAGCGCAACAAGCGCCTCACGCAGCTCCAGTAGTTTTTTCATTTCTGGAACCTGCGCGGCAACGTTGTCAGGTGAAAGATCGCTTATCGACTTCACTTTCAGGCTGACATTCATTTGTGCATCAGGGATTTCGCTGAGCGCAGAAGGAACGTTGAAACTCCGTTCGATTCCGGACTTTTCTAGCACAGCGTTGAAATTATTCCTGTTAATAGAAACGGGCTGACGCTCATCCAGCGGAGTATCATCTGCAGTACCTTTCAGATTGCCAGTGATCAGCAGATTAAGCGGCAACTCAACTTCGGCCGCCTGACCATCAGTTTTAGGGATATAACGAATATTGATGCGCTCTTTAGGTGCGATACTACCGTCGTTTTTATTGCTGCTCATGAGAATAGTCCATCGGGTTATCGTTCAAGCCATTAATACGGCGAAATCAATACAATAAAAATGCCGTTCAAGTGGCGACTTAATAAAATAATTCCATGCTCACTCATCTATTAAAGCGCATTCTACTCTCGCAATAAATAATTTCAAAACAACTTTTTCCATTTAATAAACAGATAAAGTTTTGTGCTTAGATATATTCAAGACAGATAAAATTAAAGATTTAATCAATAAAAACAACTAAATACATAAAAAATTCACCATACAACACCACCATTGATTAATATTAATTTAAGACTCACTAAAGTATTATTTCGGTTATAGGGTATCTTTGTGCATTGACTTGATTTTATGATAGTGAAGAAAAAGTTTTCCGTGAAAATAACAAATAGTAAAAACATTTATTGTAAAAGGCAGCACTCTCGGTCTAGCATATTTCGTATATTTAAACATTGTGAAAAGCATTGATAATTTATATGTGACTTTTATCCATATAAATATAGCGCTTAAATTTATACATTCATCTGGTTTGTTTATATCAATACGCCAGCTACAGGAATGATGCGGTCTCAGCACAAACCGAGACGCCTCTGCCTACCGGGGATTACGGTAGGCAATCATTAGCAGCAACTAAAAATGGAGTTAAAACTATGCCTACCCCTTGTTATATATCAATCAATGGTCAGACCCAGGGAAACATCACGGCAGGTGCGTTTACTGCCGATTCCGTCGGTAATATCTATGTGCAGGGCCATGAAGATGAAATGCTGGTGCAGGAATTTCTGCACAATGTGACGGTCCCAACTGACCCACAATCTGGTCAGCCAAGCGGCCAACGAGCACACAAACCGTTCATTTTCACCGTAGCGCTGAACAAAGCAGTACCGCTGTTGTACAACGCACTGGCAAGCGGTGAAATGCTGCCGACGACTGAATTGCACTGGTGGCGTACCTCAGTTGAAGGTAAGCAAGAGCATTACTTCACTACACGCCTGACCGATTCGACCATCGTCGATATCAATATTCATATGCCGCACTGCCAGGATCCGACTCAGCGAGAATTTACACAACTGCTCGCAGTGTCACTGGCCTATCGCAAAATCGAGTGGGAACACATCAAGTCAGGCACTTCAGGTGCAGATGACTGGCGCGCACCGCTGGAATCGTAAGTACAAAAGTGAACTAACAGCATTCCGCCGTCAGGCAGAATGCTGTTTTTTTATCTATCTGTAAGCCAACAGGTTTGTCTGAAAGAAGTTACGTTTTTCATGGGAGAAGGCAGAAGCCGGAAACCCCGGCGGTAGCCTGCATGAAGATAAACGTAACACGGCATTGTCACAGCCGCTGCTTAGCAGTTCGTCGGTTATTCCTGTGAGCACCAGGGAGGTTGTTATGTCATTAAAAGGACTGCGTTTCACACTGGAGGTAGACGGCCAGGAGCCGGATACGTTCGCTGTTGTTAACTTTTGTTTAATGCAGAAATTATCTATTCCGTTTGTCCTGGACGTCGATGTCGTCAGTAATTTATTTGATCGGGAAGCAAAAAATCTACTGGAAAAGAACGCCACACTGACCATCTGGCAGGGGCCGAAGGCGTTGCGTTATGTCAAAGGTGTGGTGGCCAGTTTTGGGATGCAAAATAATAATCAGTGGCAGATGCAATACCGTTTCAGAATTCACCCTCCTTTGTGGCGCAGTGGTTTGCGTCAGAACTTTCGTATCTTCCAGCAACAAGATATCAAGGCCATTTCAGGCACTCTGCTGAATGAAAACGGGGTGACGGACTGGACTCTCTCGCTTTATCAGGGGCATTCTCCCCGCGAATTTTGCGTGCAATACGGTGAATCAGATTTGGATTTTCTGACTCGGCTATGGTCAGAAGAGGGAATTTTCTTTTATGACAAACTGTCCGCAGAGGGGCCGACCCAAAAACTGACATTATGTGATGATGTGGCCGGCCTTTCCCTGATAGCCGATCCCATTTCTTTCAACCCGAATACCACAACGGAAGTCACTGACGAATGTATCAGTGTGTTCTGTTACGAGGCGAACGTTCGGCCGTCATCGGTGATGAGCCAGGATTACACCTTTAAAACGCCGGGGTGGCCTGGGCAATATAATCAGCCGGGTGAGAACCTTAACAACCAGTTCTCGCAGTATGAAATCTTTGACTATCCCGGCCGGTTCAAGGATGAGCAACACGGCAAGGATTTTACCCGCTTCCAGATGGACGGGCTGCGCAACGATGCGGAAAAAGGAAACGGAATCAGTAACTCACCGAAATTATGGCCCGGAACAAACTTCACGCTAAAGAACCATCCGCAGGATTCTCTGAACCGTAGCTGGCAGATTGTCAGCAGTATTCTCACGGGTGCTCAGCCTCAGGCACAACATGGCAATCAGGGGCAAGGAACTACACTCAGCAACCAGTTTACGACAGTCCCCGCAGACAGAACCTGGCGTCTTTCACCCCGCGCTAAACCCAAAGTTGATGGCCCTCAAAGTGCCATTGTCACTGGCCCTGCTGGTGAAGAAATTTTTTGTGATGAACATGGCCGGGTGCGCGTGAAATTCCACTGGGACAGGTACAACCAAAAAACGGAAGACAGTTCCTGCTGGGTTCGGGTGTCACAGGCTTGGGCTGGCACGGGGTTTGGTAACCTGGCCATCCCGCGTATCGGTCAGGAAGTGATCGTCGATTTCCTCAATGGCGACCCGGATCAGCCCATCATCATGGGGCGCACCTATCACCAGGATAACCGTTCTCCTGGGGGCCTGCCTGGCACCAAAACCCAGATGACTATTCGATCGAAAACCTACAAAGGTGAGGGTTTTAACGAACTGCGCTTTGAAGATGCCACCGGTAAAGAACAGGTTTATATCCATGCCCAGAAAGACATGCAGACGGAAGTGCTGCATGACAGAACGACGACGGTGGAGCACGACCATACCGAAACGGTAAAGAATAACCAGACTGTCACCGTGGGTTTGGGCCAGGTAGTGAATGTGGGTGGCAAGAAGGAAGGCGGACACGACCAGAAAATCACTGTCGCAAATGATCAAAACATAACAGTACAGAATAATCAGAAGCTGGATATCACAGAAAATCGCGAGAAAAACGTCGGGGGTGATCAGACCACCGTTATTACCGGCCAGGATACCGAGACCGTGACAAAGGATCAAAGTGTCACGGTGAAGAAAAACTACTCACTTGATGTCACGAATGTCACCAAGATTAAATCCGGCGACAAAATCGAACTGATATGCGGCTCCAGCTCCATCACGCTGGAAAGTGGAGGAAAGGTCACTATCGCAGGAACTGAGTTTGAATTCACCGCAAGTGGCCCGGTGGCGATCACGGGCGGCGGTATCGTGGAGATCAAGGGCAAAGACGTTCACCTTAATTAAGAATAACTCAGCATATTAAAAAGTCGGTGAACGCCATGAAAGATAAGGAGAACTCATGTCTTTTTTACCTAAACCCAGGTTACGTATTTTCGATAACCAAACGGGTTTAATTGCTTTTCAGTACGAAAAAATGGCCCCGGGGAAGGTGTTTCATGATGTTGTCGTGGTGAAAGCCAGTTTTAATCTGCTACCCGGTGGGATTTGCCCTGTTCCCGAGCCTGCTGTTCTGTTTCTTGCTGATAAATTCCGCCAGCCAGATAACCCAATGGGCTCTTCTCTGCTGCAGGCGGGGGATCTTGTTTTGGGCAAACCGGGTACCGATATAGTGGTTACTGGGTCAGTTTATGCCCATTCCCCCACGCCACATTTTCAGACAGGTTTACGCGTCAGCAACCGTCACAACACGCTGATTGATTACACCTGCATCGCCACCGGAAAGCGTAACTGGCAACACACTCAACGGCTGGGATGGCATATGAGTGAACCCGCCGTGGCAGAACAGGTTCCGATTGCCTACGAACTTGCCTACGGCGGACGCAACATCATTCCAGACACCCCACCTGAAAAGTGGGAAATCTATGCGCCCAATCCTGCAGGCAGTGGTTTTAGTTTTGCAGGCCACTCAAAAGATGATCAATTTCCCGCCCCACAATGGGAACCCACTGAATATCAAGTCAGTACCACACTGCCACTGACGGGTTTTGGCCCTGTGGCCCGCCACTGGTTAAGCCGTCAAAAATATGCCGGAACCTATGATGAAAAATGGCGGGTTCAGCTTAAAGATAACCCCCCTTATCTGGATTACCCCGATGACTTTGACCTGCGTTTTTTTCAGTGTGCACACCCGTCACTGCAATGTTCTACGCCACTGACGGGAAATGAAAAACTTGATTTTTTTCATCTTATTAAAGGGGTTCCGCACCTTGAAAGCTGGCTCCCCAGCCTGGGTATTGCCGCGTACTGGCAGGAAGGCACAACGGCTCAACAGGCTATGCTGCCGCTGGATACCGTCCATATCGTTACCGACGAAAAACCCGGACAAGGATGCATCAACCTCGTGTGGCGCTGGAGCAAACCGCACTATCTGAATATCCATGAACTGCTTCTGCGGACAGTTCAACTGCCAGAACCGGGGCAGCATTCCGGCTAAAGGAGAATTGAAATGGCGACAAGACATATTGCGGATGCCGAAGATGAGTTCATCGTTGTCAACGTGACGCCGGACTTCTGCATACTCGGAATTATCATCACGCCTTACGATATCGTCCAAAAATTGTCTTCCGAAAAAGTCTCTTACTCCAGAACCGTTTTTGCCCGGGGAAAGAAAATACTGATGATAGACAGCATCATCCAGGTCGTGGAAGGCAATGCAGGCGCAGGTGTCATGTCCGGGGTGTCGCTCGGCAATGGCCACTGCAAAGTACTCACTGGTGCCAACACGGTCTTCACTGAAGGACGTCCGACTGCCCGGCATCTCGATGAAGTGCTGATGAATGGAAAAGTCTGAAATAACACCGTCATTCACAGCCTGAAGACGGTCTTTGCCAGCCAGGAGGGCAACCTATGACCAGTTTTACCCCCAACGGAACACTCGGGCAAATCTGCACCCTCGTCGGTGCAGGTAAGCCCCTGAAGATGCTTACTAAACAACCCGGCATCTGTGAAGCGTACCTGAAGAGTGTCTTCAAAGAATACGATAAAAAAAACCTCCTCCAGCAAATGGGCGATAAAGACTATCAGGCCGATGAACAAGCCGGGAGGTCATTCAGAAACCAGTGCGAAGCCCTGCCCGACCAGATGCCCGAGCAGATCCTTGATGACCTGCGAACGCAGCTCAATGATTACATTGACCGCAACGTGCCCCCCCAGGAAATCTACCGCATCCGCCATCTTCATAACCTCTATGAGAATGTTTATCGTCCCGGTCCCAGGCTGGATGCACCCATTACGGACGCTGAGCAGCAATGGCTGCTGCAAAGCAGTAACACCCTTGTCATCGCTCTCCTTGGCCCCCCGTTCAACCTGCCGGCACTGGCAACAGTGATAGCCGGAGGCACACCGCAACAAGTTTCTGGCGCGCTTGAGACCGGTGCTCTGCTGAGTAATATGACCGGTATTGCAGCCGCCTTCCACCAAAAACCGACACCAGGTTTATTTGTCAAACAGAAAATAGAAATTCAGGGAAAAGGCAGTGGCAAGAGCAATAATTTAAGTCTTTGCCGGGGTGATCCTGTTGATGTCGGCACCGGCAGCCTTTTGCAGCAGCTCAGTGTTCTCACGTTGCCCGGCTCACTGCCCTTAACACTCTCACGAGCCTACCGTTCCTGCGCCGGACATGGCGGGGTTTTTGGCCCCAAATGGACCGATGAATGGTCTGCATCTCTGACGGTACACGACGGTGATTTACACTTCACCGATGGTGAAGGCGTGGTGCTCTATTACCCCATCCCGCAGGACGGTATTTTCCACGACGCGCTTAACTCCCGCCAGGCGCATTTCCGGCTGGCGGGTGACATACACCGGGAACTCACCGTTTTCGACCGCCGTTCACAGCAGACCCGGGTGTTTTCCGCTTCATGTAGTGAGACTTACCTGTTGTCTGCCATTTATGACCGTAGCGGCAACCGCATTGACTTCATCCGCACCGACAGCCTGCTGACGGACATCCGCCACAGCGATGGTTACACACTCGCTCTCGACTGGCAGAACCAGCAGCTGATGAGCATTGACCTGGTGACGCCACAACATCAGCGCCTCGTCACCTGCCATTACGACAGCAACGGTTTTCTGGCTGAGTGCGACACCTTCCAGTTTTCGCACTTATGGCATGAATATTCGCCTGAAGGTTACATGACCCGCTGGCGCGACACCGATAAAACCTGTGTGGACATTGTTTATGACGCACAGGGTCGGGTCCTCAGCACACTGTCGACTGAAGGCTATTACAGTGACCACTTTGTCTATAACGATGAAGAAAAATGCACCACCTACCAGGATGCCGAAGGCGGCGAAAGTCACTACTGGTATGACGAAGACGGGCTGGTCACCCGCAGCACTGACCCGCTTGGCCGGGAAGAAATATCGATATGGGATAACACCCGCCTGCTTTCCCGCACCGATGCCCTCGGGCGCACCACTGAATACCGCTATAACGAGGAAGGCGATATCCGCCAGGTCGCTCTCCCCGGCGGTCACAGCCTCCGCTATGAGTACAACGACGCCGGGCAGCTCACTCAACTAACCGCTCCCGGCAATCAGGTCTGGCTGTGGGCTTACGACGACCATGGCAGCATGGTCAGCCTGACTGACCCGCAGGGAAGAAGCCAGCAGTTCAGCTACAGCGAACAGGGCAACCTGCTGCAACGCATTACGCCTGGCGGTGCCACCTGGCACTGGGATTATAACGCCCTGCATCAGGTGCGGCAGACCACCGCCCCGGATGGTGGCGTCACGCACACCGAACAGGATATACTGGGCCGCCTGCTGAGTGTCAAAGACCCGCTGGGCTTTACCACGCAGTTCCGCCACAGCAAAAAACACGCCGGGCCACAGGGCAGCGTGGAAGAAATCAACCGCCCCGACGGCGTGCGCGAACTGATGCGCCACAACAGCGAAAAACTGCCGGAAAGCGTTGCCGACGGCGAAGGCAAAACCACCCGCTACGAATACGGTGCATTCGACCTGCTGACGGCGGTGATTCGCCCGGACGGGGAACGCCTCGAATGCCGTTACGATAAACTCACTCGCTTAACTGACATCATCAATGCCGAAGGTGAAAGTTATCACCTGACCTATGACAAAGCCGGGCAGCTTATCGCTGAAACCGACTTTACTGGCAGAACACTCAGGTATGAATACGACGCCGCAGGACGCTGTATCTGCACAATTTTCCCGGACGGCACACACCTGAATCGCCGCTACAACGTGACTGACCAGGTCACAGACGAAGAAGTTACTCAGGGCGACAGCACCCGCGTACTCAGTGCCACAACATTCCGTTACGACTCCCTCTACCGTCTGGTCGAAGCGAAGAACGATGATGCCACTGTCATCTATGAATATGACGAGGCCGGGCGCATTACTGCCGAAACCCTCAACGGCCGACGCACCGAATATACATGGGAAAAAGAACGCGACTATATCTCACAACGCACCACTGAAGGACTCACCGAATACTTCACCCGTGGATTCATGGGAGAGCTGGAGCAGTGGCAACTGGACAGCCATGCA
>NZ_LXER01000004.1 GCF_001654925.1 Buttiauxella brennerae ATCC 51605 | reverse complement strand
TTTTACCCCGCTTGCGCGTTATGAAAAGGGGCAACTGCACTACACAGTGACCGACATTACCGGCCGTATTCAGGAGCTGCTGACCGAAAACGGCTCCATTGCCTGGCGGGGGAAACAACAACTCTGGGGTCGTGAAGAAAGTGCAAATGATGACAAGCTGAGTTGCAGACTGCGCTTTCCGGGGCAATACGAAGATACAGAATCCGGGTTGCACTACAACCGCTTCCGTTACTATGATAGTGAAACGGGACAGTACATTTCGGCAGACCCGATAGGGCTGGCGGGGGGAGTGAATCCTTACGGGTATGTTAATAACCCGCTTAAATATGTTGATCCGTTGGGGCTGTGTAAGGATGATGCGTACAAGGGTGTAAAAGACGCCTCTGCTTATTTGAAGGAACAAAACATACCTAGGGAATTTAGGAAAAACATCTTGAAGTCATTTGATATAGAAACAATAAAAGTCCGAAACGCAACAGATGCAGAATTTGGCCTGAGGTATTATGATGGTGTTAATGCTCATGCTAAAGGGCGATACATTTTTGAAACATTCCCTGCCAGTAGAGAAAGTCTTGCTATTAAACCAGAATGGAATCAAATGTCAGGGATAGCACAATACAAAGTAAGGCCGGGGGCTGTAATTATTGAAGGAAAAGCATCAACTCAAGGACTTGGTTTACCAGGTGGGCAAACGCAGAAGTATATAAGTAATTTGGATGACCTATTAATCCTATGAACAATAAAGTAAAAAAAACCTCACAAAAAATAGAGTGTGTTATTCATGAAATTGATAATGTTATTATCAATAACGATCCGGCCATCTTATCTATTAGTTCAACGCAGCAATTAACGGCGTTTAAGATGGCGTTTTTGGGCGTTTTGGAAAAAATAAAACGAGATGCCATCCCCCCTAAAAATGAAAGAAACCTAGGGATTTCGAATGTAATAATAGATCAATGGCCATTTTCGCTTACGCTAGGAAGGCTAATTATTGAGGCCGAAAACCTGTATAGAGAAATGTGATTCACAAGGAAGTAAATCATCTTCCTTGTTCGTTTGCATATGCGCTCAATCAGTGGGGAGCACGCCGTAGGGGGAACACTGGCAGTACCGTTATGACGCGTTTGGCCGGAGGATAAGCAAACGGTGGCAGGGAACGGGGAAGGGATAGCGGGGTATGACTACCAGCGGAGCGTTACCGTTTTGGCGGCTGGAATGCGGCGAATGATGATGCTGAAGGTCTGAATCCGGGCTGTATGTTTCGGCAGAC
This sequence comes from Buttiauxella brennerae ATCC 51605, assembly GCF_001654925.1. Classification (GTDB taxonomy): domain Bacteria; phylum Pseudomonadota; class Gammaproteobacteria; order Enterobacterales; family Enterobacteriaceae; genus Buttiauxella; species Buttiauxella brennerae. Next base: position 921 of record NZ_LXER01000004.1, on the reverse strand, counting down.
CCGATAGGGCTGGCTGGGGGGATTAATCCGTATTCGTATGTACCGAATCCGCTTAAATATGTTGATCCGTTGGGGCTGTGTAAAAAAAGTGTTGATACACCCTATGGGTCAGCAAACCAATCAAACTCCCCCGAGGCTTTGGCAGCAAGGGCAAAAGTTGAAAATGGTGCAACCCTTTACAGAATGGGAACGACACAAAGAAGTGAGACAACGGGGGCACAATTTTGGGCTTTAGAGCATCCTTCCACTCCAGGTTACGCAGGAAGATATGGAATACCTCAGGAAAATATTGATCGCAGTAATTTTATAATGACTGCCAAATTAAAACCTGGGGCTGAGCATGTTACTCGACCTGCTCCAGGGATTGGAGGGAACGCTGGAGGTGGTATTGAAGTTGTTGTTCCTCCGGACGCTGTTGATATTATTACATTCAGTAAGTACTAATTATGAAAAATGATATTTATGAAGATGTTAGATCGCTTGCCGTTAAACTCGAAAATACCGGTAACGAAAATGTTATTAGAGATCTAATGGATTCAATAGACTTTAGTTCTACTTCTATTGAAGCATTGCTTAAGATAAAATTTTATTTAGATAAGTTAAATACAATGACTTTGGATAAGAACATTATAGTGGAGCTTGACAGGATTAAGACTGCCGTTGTTCGGATGTTAAAGTAACTTGATGTTTTTAAATGAAAAGTCCGGAAACATCCCTTAATCTTTCCGGCCTCTTCATTTAACTCGCTATGCTCTGTAATGCCGATTTAATATTTTGATTCGCCCGCTTAATATCCCTAAGTTGCTGGCGTAGAACTTCCTGCTCATGTTTCAGGTCGTCCATTTCCTCGCTGTCACGAATAATCACAATACAGCCGTCGGTTATTTTAACGGTGACATGCGCGCCCGTCTCAAATCCCGA
>NZ_LXER01000003.1 GCF_001654925.1 Buttiauxella brennerae ATCC 51605 | reverse complement strand
TTGGGTGGGGTGAACCCTTACGGGTATGTGCATAATCCGTTGAGTTGGGTTGATCCGCTGGGGTTGGCTTGTTGCCCGGGGTCATTTGAGCAAGCAATGAATAAAGCTTTAGAATGGCTTAAGGCCAGAGGATTTAAAGCTGAAAAAGTTAATACAGGTAAATTTGGCGATACGAAAGGTAAAGCCGTCGGGATGACCACAGCCGATGGAAAAACTGGTTTTAGAATTGAATATGATGAAAGAAGTGGTTCTCATATAAATGTGTTTAGCGGCAAGGACAAAGGGGAACATTACCAATTTGATGCAACCGAACAAACAACGACTAAACATCAAAAAAGATATGATCATCCTTCAAAGCCAAGGAGGGGAAAATGACTATTGATGATGAAATTAAGTTACACATTGCAAATCTACCTAACCCTCCAGAAATTATTGAGAACTGGGAGCCTATTGCTGATTCACTATCAGATATGTTTGATTGGATTGGATCAAAAATAGACTGGAATAAAACTCTAGGCCATGTATATCAAGATCTTGGTAATGAAAAAAAATCTTGGACTTCTCTGGTGAGTAGTTTCATCCACAAATATGCGCACGATTTAATATTCAGTTCTGAGGGGATATTTTATATAAACGATTCATCGTTGGATTTTGCTCTAAAAATCCCACCTAATCAAATAGATACTATGCTTAATCTCTTAATAGAATTAGTTCCTCAGCATCATTATTTCTTTGATGTTAATAATCAATGGTGTCTTGTTGTTAGTTCTGAAGGTTATGTGGATTTTGGTGTTTCTAAACTAGCCTCATAGCAAAAAGTCGGAAAGACCACACGATCTTTCCGACTTTTATTTATTATCTAAGCCGTCATCCCACGCAGCGCCGATTTAATATTCTTATTAGCCTGCTTAATTTCCCGCAGTTGCTGACGCAATGCTTCCTGCTCCTGCTTCAGCACATCCACTTCGTCGCTATCTTTAATAATCACAATACAGCCATCGGTTATTTTAACGGTAAGATGTGCACCCGTCTCAAACCCCGCTTCTTTCAGCCATTTACCCTTTAAATGAATATTCGGTGTCCCGGTATCGCCCCGGTTCGGCACATAGCCGACAATATAACGGCGCTGCGCTTTGGAAATCCCCTTGCTGCTATGATATTGCAGGCCGCTGCATCTGCAGCACTTTCCATGAC
>NZ_LXER01000002.1 GCF_001654925.1 Buttiauxella brennerae ATCC 51605 | reverse complement strand
CTTTACCCCGCTGGCGCGTTATGAGAAAGGACTGTTGCACTATGCGGTAACCGATACGGTCGGTCGTATTCAGGAATTACTGACCGAAGACGGCACTATCGTCTGGCGCGGCAAGCAACAGCTCTGGGGTCGTGAAGAAAGTGCAAATGATGACAAGCTGAGTTGCAGACTGCGCTTTCCGGGGCAATACGAAGATACAGAATCCGGGTTGCACTACAACCGCTTCCGTTACTATGATAGTGAAACGGGACAGTACATTTCGGCAGACCCGATAGGGCTGGCGGGCGGGGTGAATCCGTACGGGTATGTGCATAACCCGTTGAGTTGGGTTGATCCGCTGGGGTTGGCTTGCGTTTGTCCTTTAACTACTCAGCAACTCCGTGATATGGAAGCGTTGCGCAATGGTACAGATGTGGCTGTCAGAAGTGCAGAAGATGCGAGAAAACTATTAGATAATATGGCTGAGTTAAGGCCTCATATTGATGATTTCCCTGCTAATTCAGGTTATCTATTCAAAGACACTGCGTTCGGTGATGTATGGAAACAGCCAAAAGGAACATATCGAGGTGATTTATATAATACAAAAAATCCACTTTCAGATGTTGTTCATGACTCTAACAATATATTGCATGATACAAACCCACATTATAATATTTTATTCCCAGATGGAACCAAGGCTGGAATAATCATTACACCTTAACTCTTGGGGTTATTGCATGAAGATAGTGTTGGATTGCCGTGAAATTAAAAGCATCCCATTAATTGAACGTGAGGTTACAATCGATGACTCTAAACTATTTGTTAGTTTTTCTCTAATCGGTGATTTAAATTTTTTCTTTGAATATTATAAAGATTATGAATGTCATGATGAGTCCATAAGGAGTGCTGAAAAATTTATCGCATCGGAAGAAAAAATCACAAAAGATGGCTATCTTTCTGAAGAGATTGGTTTTTCCAAGCAGCAGGATAATTCAAAAATTAGCCTGTTGAAATCTATAATGCTTGACGAATTGAACTTGCCTGATGATGGAGAAGGGTTTATATATAATGGTGATAAAACTTATGTTGAAACTCTGTTAAGAAGACTTAGTTCGAGATGATTATTTTGGCCGGAAAGATCCTTAGATCTTTCCGGCCACTTTACTTAATTCGCCATTCCTCGCAATACTGCTTTAATATTCCGGTTAGCTATTTTTATATCCCGCAGTTGCTGACGCAGTGCTTCCTGCTCATGTTTAAGCACACCCACTTCGTCGCTGTCTTTAATAATCACAATACAGCCGTTCGATATTTTAACGGTGAGATGAGCACCCGTCTCAAATCCCGC
>NZ_LXER01000001.1 GCF_001654925.1 Buttiauxella brennerae ATCC 51605 | reverse complement strand
CGGGTGGGGTAAATCCTTACGGGTATGTTAATAATCCGCTTAAATATGTTGATCCGCTGGGGTTGTGTAAAGGAGATATAGGTAATTCTTATCCCGGACCAAAATTACCTGATAATATTACATCAACCTTTGAAAATGGAATGTATACAAACAGAAAGTTAACTCAGGATGAGTTTCTTTATAAATATCATGGTGTAGACAATAGGACTGGTAGAAAATACTCATGGCTAACAAATAAGTTATATACATCAGAAGATGCATTAAGGCAGGGGCTTGCCATTCGCCATGATTGGGGGGTAAATATAACTGATGTATCAAAATTTAGAGTCCCTCAAGGCACGTGGCTAAGCGAAGGAAGCGCAGCGGCTCAAGGCGTAGGATATCCTGGTGGCGAATATCAAGCTGTAATATCGAATATACCTGATGTTTGGGTAACAAATACAACAAAGGTTCCATGGCAATGAAAACAGATAAATTACTCGATGCATTAAATGAGTTGATAATTGAATTGCAAAATAATAAAAAGCAGCAGTCTGCAGACTTCTTCTTGTTAAGGCACAACAATATACAAACGTTAAATAATCACATGGAATCTATTAAAGAGCTTTCTACATGTAGAGCAATGGCTCAGTATGGTAATTTCTCGGCTGTAGAGGAAAATAATCTCGACAGAGTCGTGCATTATGCCATAGCTATTTTAAATGAGAAAAAAATATAAAACCTCAAAATAAACATAGGGAAGTATCGTTAGCGGTCTTCCCTGTTCATATTTATTCGCTGCCGTTCAGAACACTAAACCAGCGCGTCCTGTATTCCCTTCATCACCTGCCGCGCCTGATAAAGCTGCTCGCGCAATTCCTGCACCTCGTTATTATCCGCCATCAGCACAATACACCCCTCCGTTATTTTCACCGTCACGCCCGCTCCAGTAGTAAATCCCGCCTCAACCAGCCAGTCGCCCTTCAGGTGCAGGCTGGGACTGCGTGAATAATAGGTGGTGATATGAGTTTTGCTGTTCTCATGCCGGGCACTGATTTAGCCGACTTTATAGCGGCGGCAGGTTTTGGAAATCGCAGGTTCTGCTTTAGAATGTTTCTCAGCCATAATTAACTACCTCTGTTAGTTGCTTGTGGTCAGCGGCGTTGTTGTGTTGGTAGCACAGCAGCGCAACGTTATATCCGGCTCAGCTTAATAGCCGCTTTCCCGACCACATCGTATCCAGCGCCATGCAGGCCGATTCCATAGGTGTAAGCCGGTGCGTACCAGCCAAACTGCGGCCCGTTAACCATAATGGTTTTAGCGTCTGCCGCTTTTTTCTGGCCGATCACCCACATGTTACTGGTGGTTGGGTCGTCCGCCAGCCCATTTGCGCCGCTGTGAGCAAACTGTTCGCCAATAACTTGCTGATTTTTCTGGTGAGTTAGTGTGAGTAAAGCGCCATCATTGTCTTTTGCCAGGCGCTCGAACATCGGAGAAGTATGGTCGAAACGCGGTAAGTTATAAGCTAGTTGCGTGGCCTGGTTTGCCAGTTTGAACGGATAACGATGTTCTTCTGGTTCGATAGTGGTTGAGGCTGAAGGGTTCACTAACTAATTGATTTGGTTAAATACCCCCATCCCCTGCTTGTCACCGTATTTATCTTTCAGCGCGTTAAACAACGCCAGGTTATCAATTTCGCTGGTGCTGTCTGAAAAACGGTTAGCCATCGTGCCGACAAAAATCATCGCGACATCGAAAGGCTGCCAGTGTTGCGGTTTAAAACCCAGTGTCGAAAACTCTTTTGGCAACAACTTTCCAGGCTCGGCGTTAACCTTATCAATTCGCTTCGTATCGCACTTGAGTCTTGTGGGCTATATATGTGGTGGACTGATTCACGGAAAAATACCCATGATGCGGCTAACAATGATCCTGCTCGGTGTTGATTTTCTGCGTTCCCACTGGCGTGGGCTGCGCCGTTTTGGCTGGATCACGCTTATTGCCGGAGTGGTGATTATTGTTGATGCTTTGGATGGCTCGCTCTATTTCCCTATCCAACCCTTTGCCTGCCTGTTGCTGTTTGAAGGTGTTGCAACATTGATGGTGGCGCACAGTGGCATGGGCGGGCAGCGTGTTCTGCGCTACGTTAAAGGCACGGCATTTACCGTTGCGGCGTTGTTGATTCTGGCCGGTCATCACCACGGTAACTTCGTTTTATCCATGATCTTTGGTTTGTTGTTTTTATTTGATGGCGCACTGCAAATCGCCTCAGCCGTGGTGGTTCGCTACCGACGCTGGCGACCTGCTTTATGGGGCGGCATTGTTGAGATTGCGCTGGCGATATTTTTCTTCCAGCCGTGGCCAACCCACTATTCCGGAACGGTGCCCTACTGCCTCGGATTAGGCCTGGCATTTGCTGGCTGGAACCTGTTTATCCTCGCTAATCGCGTCAAAAATGCCGCTGAGAATCCAGGCCTGAAAGGTACTGTATTCATGGAAGAAGCCGCCCATCTTCCACCAGACGTTGTGGAGTGGGACGGCCCACCGAGCGATGACGAAAAAGCGCTTACGGTACATGTCTGGACGCCCGTCGGTTCAGCCGCAGGTGAAGCGATCCCCCGCCCGGTGATTAGCCGCTATATCGCCGCGGTCGACCGCAACGGGGTTATTTCAACCGGCCACGCCGCACTTGAATCCCCAGGAGGCGTTTACATCAGCCTCTATCCTGCTGAGCTTATTGACCAGTCGCCAGATGAGTTCGCTCGCCTGCTGCGCGCCACACCCGAAAATAACGTTCCAGGGCTGTTTCAGCCAGATTATGCGACAGAAGCCGCAAAGTGGTGCCCGTCGACAAGGCAAGTGCGCATCCGCAATTACAGCGAATCCCGGCTTAAGGCTTTCTGGGAAAACTATCGCCAGAATGAATCGTACAATTTGACGTATCGGAACTGTTCAAGCAGCGTGGCGCGGGCTCTGGAAGCCGCACTCGAGGGTTCGGTTGGCCGGCTTTGGCACAAACGTGGTTTCTGGATGGCAATGGGGAAACTGATGTCGACGCCAGAACTTTGGGTAGCACTGCAACTGCGCAAACGCGCTGAAACCATGGCATGGACGCCAGGCCTGCTACTCGATTACGCCCGCGCATTGAGCATGCTGGCCGATCCGCGCCCAACAGGTTGGTTAAATACCACCGGGCGGGCGCTGAAAAAAATGCTCCAGCGCCGCGTTGCATGGGGAAAAGGCAAAAGCGGCGAGGAACTGACGGAAGACTGAGATTAAATATCAGCGACTAATTTCTTCGCCGCCATTCGGTGGCGGGAGATAAGATCCGGCACATCCAGACCAATGATATTGCCCTGCATCACCCGCCACTTGCCGCCAACCATCACATGCTCTGCCTTTTCAGCGCCGCATAGCAACAGGGCTGAGATGGCATCATGGCTGCCGCTAAAACGCAGCTCATCTTGTGCAAACAACGCCAGATCGGCCTGTTTTCCGACGGCAATTTCACCGATGTCACTGCGGCCAATCAGCTTTGCCGAACCTTGAGTCGCCCACCCCAATACCCGCTGCGGCGTAATCGCTTCGGCACCATAGCGCAGACGTTGCAGATACAGTGCCTGCCGTGCTTCATACATGATATTTGAAGCATCGTTAGAGGCTGAACCATCCACACCGAGGCCGACCGCTGCACCGGCTTTTTCCAGATCAACCGTCGGGCACATGCCTGATGCCAGGCGCATATTGGAAACCGGACAATGGCAGACGCCAACTCCGGCACGCCCCAGCCGCTGAATTTCACTCTCATTGAAATGGATGCCATGAGCAAGCCAGGTTCGATTATTTAACCAGCCAACACTTTCAAGATAATCAACCGTACGCAGGCCAAAGCGTTGCAGGCAGAAGTTTTCTTCATCGATGGTTTCTGCCAGGTGGGTATGCAAACGGACATCTTCCAGCTCTGCCATCAGCGCACTGTCGCGCATGATTTCGGTGGTCACCGAAAATGGTGAGCAAGGAGCGAGTGCAATTTGCAGCCACGCCCCTGCTCCGCGCTGATGGTAACGTTTAATCAGCCGCTCGCTGTCGCGTAAAATCGTCTCGCCTTGCTGCACGGTATGGCGCGGTGGTAATCCACCTTCATCCTCGCCCAGACTCATGGAACCCCGCGTTAACACAGCACGCATTCCCAGTTCGCAAACCACATCCACCTGAACATCAATCGCCTCTTCCATCCCCTGAGGGAAAAGATAGTGGTGGTCGGTGGTGGTCGTGCAGCCAGAAAGTAGTAATTCCGCCATCGCAACTTTACTGGCAAGCGCCAGAGCTTCGGCATCAAGCCGCGCCCAAACGGGGTAAAGTTGTTTTAGCCAGGGAAACAGCGGCACGTTTACCACGGGTGCCCAGGCTCGCGTCAGAGTCTGGTAAAAGTGATGGTGAGTATTAATGAGACCGGGGAGTAACACGAGTTCGCGAGCATCGAATACTGCATCGCAGGGCATGGTGGGCTCGCCACCTGCGGGAATTAATTCACGGATAACCGCCCCCTCAATCACGATGCCGCCAGAAGCATCTTGCGAATTAGCGGTAAAAATAGCGCGGGGGTTTTTGATCCACAAACGTTGTGCAGTCATAACTGGCTCCTGAAAATTGAAGATAAAAGGAAGCCAGCTCAGTTATGGCCTGTCTGCTGATCCAGGCATTGCCCTGGGCAATGTAGCCATTCTACCCAGGAATTTTGAACGCTATTATCGGATTTACTTATGGTGATTTTGGCAGGGGGCAGCCTGTGGAATTTAAGCCTCGCTGAATGGTTCAACGAGGCTTTTTTATTCTCGGATTATTTTGCAGCAGGCTTTTCGGCTTGAATGGCTTTAACGGTGATATCCGGAACTTTAGCAAATTCCAGTTTTGCTGTTTTAAGCTTCTCAGTCAGTTCAGCGCTGACATCCAACTCTGGAGCAACCGACATCGCCACTTGCGTTGGCAAAATTACACCGATTTTATTTTCGGTACGGTAGGAGTCGGTCGCATTTTTCAATGCTGCCATCACCACATTACGCGCAGCTTGTTGCTGCCCTTTCCATTGTTGCGCGAGAATATTTCTGTCTGCGTTTCGTGCAGTATCAACTTTGTTCGCTGGCAAATTTGCATAGCTTTTTTCAGCCAGATGCTGCCCATTTTGCAAAGATTGATTCACGGCTTTAAGGTGATCTTGTTCTTGTTTTAACAGACCTGAATCTACTAAGACTTTTTCTACATTTACAAATTTCATTGACGCATCTCCTGCTTGTTTTCCATCACAACCCACGAGCATCGTACCCGCAACCAGTACAACCATAACTGCACCCGCCATATGGCGAATTAAATTTCTTTTCATTTGATAACAATCTCGCTGGAAATAAGAATATAAATCCCGAAACTTATGAATGAACTAAATATGTTAATGTTATTTCATTCATTAACTATATGAATTTAAATAAATAGTTTAAAATCGGCACTAATAATAAGGGTAATGAATACAAAATAAAACCACAGAAGGCATATTTGTTATCAACCCATCACTTTTAAGCGTCGAGCCGTTTCATAATGCTCCACCCAGTAACGGTTAGCCAATGAAGACATGGTTACTCCCATGCTGCTTGAGGCATGGATAAACTCATTATTACCGACATAAACGCCGACATGGCGAGTGCCAGGAGAAGTTTGAAAAAAGACTAAATCGCCAGGTTTAAGCATTTCTTTATTGACGTGTTCGCCATTACGAATTTGCTGCGTAGTCGTTCTGGGCAGCGACTTATGGAAAGAGTCACTAAAAATATGCTGCATAAGTGCAGAGCAATCGACACCATTATGTGTGGTGCCACCAAAGTGATAACGCGTGCCTTTCCAGTTAGAAAATTCAGCCAGAATAGCGGATCTGACCTTATTAGAATTTGTTTTGCTTTCAGGTTTTATAAATGAAGCTCGTTGAGAAAACACATCTTTATTTGAAAGTGTTTTCACCCCTAATGATGCAAATTCCTTTGGCATATTAAAGGCAAAGGAATTTGTACTAATAACTAAAGGGATAATTAAAAGTGAAGCGGCAATGATTTTTTTAAACAAGGGCATGAGTCATATCTTTTTTTAGGGCAAATACTGCATTACTGAATATTCAGCAACGTGACGAGCAACTCCGTTTGGGTGAACAAATAATAACCACTATGCTGAGTTTATCAAACACAGAGTTGATCCATTAATAGACTTAGCTTTTTTTAGTTTTGAAAACAGTCAGCTACCCGGCACTCCCTGGCGAGTCAAAATCTCAAACATTGACCAAATCCACCTCAGGGCGCTGGTAATGCGGCCACACCAGAGCAACTAACGCGGGATAAGCATCATGGCTGAACTCGTCGAAACACTGCCGCAAATTTAGCACTTCAATATCAGCAAACGGCACTTTCTCACCTTCTGCGCAGCGCTTTCTGAGGTTATCGTAATACCGATAAATCGCTGAATGTAAGTCACTGCAACGCCGCTGAGCACCAAAGAGCGCCGGATCAGTACTGAGCTCTTCGATAAGCATACGTTTAATAGTGGCATGGTTAAAATCAACATATTCATGGCTCACCCGCCAATAATAGTCAGGTGTAATTTTCGACATTAACTTCGCAAAGTAATCTTCACGCTCATCACTTTGCATTAAATTTAATTTAGGGATAACCGCCGGGGTTGATTTAACTTTGGGATGAAACACTTCGCGCATCAGCATCAATACGGCACTCAGTAACAACAGTATTAATACAATCGAATAAATGATGCTTTGCATGGGGGCTCCTGTTTTTTTTATAGTAATTTTGAGGCAAAATATTGTCAACGCAACGCTGGTTAATCATCATTTTTATTTTATTGATATAAAAGGATTTCTCTCATGCTGCCCAATAACCTGGTGTCGACGCCCTTCCTTGTCTCGCAGGTTGATAGGGTTCCAGCAGATGAAAATAATGACTTAAGTGCAAATGCGCAGGATAATCTTTTAACGCTTGAGAAAATGGTGCTGAGCGCCAACCATTATGCAGGGCAGGCAAAAAACACGCTACTTGAAGAAAATGACAGGCATTTAAAAGACCGTTTATTTTGTGCTGTGAAGATTGAAGCGATGGTTAGAGTATTGAATGAACTCATCGAGCAAGAAAAAATCAGCACGGCCGATCTGCAAATGCTTATAGACGATAAAAAATTGCAGATAAGTCCGCATTTACAGCAAATCTGGGTAAACCAATTAACCCAGGAAAAACGCTGGCCTTTGTTTTATTCACTGAGCGAGTAATGTCATGTCGAAAGTACAAACCTCCCCGCTACAAAATACAGCCTCATCTGCCGAAGAATCAGATGAGAACGCATTATTACGTGAAAATATTGCAGCTTTGGTACTGATTAAAAATGAAAATATTGCCCAATTCTCCCAGGAAAAAATGAATATCACCTCGGCTTTGATTGAGCAAAAATGGCACAATCGCCACCAAGTTTATCCTTACCGCGTGAAAGAAGAGATTTACGGTACTGTTCTTAATGAAATAATGACCCACAAGCCACAATTCAAGAATGAAATTCTTGCCAAGCTGGAAGCGGTTTACCAGACACTGCGAAATGAAGAATCTCAAACACTTTCACGCACCCGTGCACTGGTGGAAAACAGCTACAAAACTCCGCATTTATGAGCCATTAAAGGCTGGCTGCTTTCGGTAATAATTTCGGTGACATCAACTTGCTCACCGATCCGCACCTCGCTCACACGATCAAACTTGCTCTTGTCGATCAATAGCAGTGACTGGGCGGATCGCTTTAGCAGCATGGTTTTATATTCGGCATTCCAGCTGCGGGTGTCCCATAGCGTGCCGTTACTGTCGACACCCTCACAGGAAAACAGAAACAGGTCGATATCCAGGGATTTCAACTGTGCGGCTAGCGGAGCATTGATATAGCAGGCATATTTTCGCTGCAATAATCCGCCGGTACTCATAATCTGGATGTGTTCGCGCTTCGCCAGCGCCTGGCAAATACGTTCGCTATTCGTGAAAACAGTGAGCGGAATATCGGGGAGTAACCGTGCCAGATACCAGCAGGTTGAACTGGCATCGAGCGCAATCACCATGCCGGGGACAATCCAGGCCAGAGCCCGGTGAGCAATATCGGCTTTGCTGTTGAGATGGCTTTTCAGGCGCTCGGTGAACGGGTCACCACTTTCATCAACGCCACGGTTAATGCGCTTAGCACGCCCGTGCTGGCGAACAATTTTACCTTGCTTTTGCAGCACACGCAGATCGCGCCGCACGGTTTCCTGGCTCACCGCTAACAGTTGAGCCAGTTGTTGTGTGGTCAGATTACTGTAATGTTCGACGAGCTGAACCAGTTCCTGGTGGCGTGTTATTTTCATTCTCACTTCTCCCGGGTATTCCAGGATAGTAGGACGCGACGCCCGCTATTAACAAGTTGTTAACGAACTTCATCCGCTCCCTTGTGATAAGGATCGCAGACCTGCAAATCATGCCAGGCGAAAGACGGAAATGGCCTGCTGTAAACCATCGGCTTGTTGCTGTTGCTGACGTGCTGCCTGCATAGTTTGCGCTGTGTGATCCACGTTATCCCGAACGCTTTCATCAATACTGGCAATGCTACCGTTCATTTGCGTAATACTGAGGCTCTGCTGGCCGCTCATGTCCGAAAGCTCGTCCACCAGCACCGCAAGAGCATTGATAGAACCGATCACCTCTCGCATTGTTTGCCCGGCATTTTCCACCTGCTGCGATCCGGTACGAGTGCATTCCATTGAGACACTAATCAACTGGCGAATATCTTTCGCCGCGTTTTCGCAACGCAACGCCAGCGTGCGCACTTCTGAAGCCACCACCGCAAATCCACGGCCATGTGTGCCCGCTCGTGCCGCTTCAACAGAGGCGTTTAGCGATAAAATATTGGTCTGGAAGGCAATACCGTCGATCAGTTCCAGGATGTTGTTGATGTGGTCAGATTCTTCGCGGATTTGTTCCATGGTCTGCGTGGCAGCATCAATACTGATGCCGCCTTTGTGGGCGAGGCCAGTCACTTGCGTGGCAAGCATACGGGCACTTTGTGCTTTTTCATTGGTGACGATGGCCGCCGAACTCAGTTGTTCCATGGCACTGGCTGCAATCGCCAGCGCAGAAGCCTGTTCGTCAGTACGTTTAGAAAGCGCGGCATTACGCTGAATAATACTTTCCGAGGCGGAGAGCACCGATGCCACGCCAAGGCTCACCTGCCCTAGCGTGTTTCTCATGGTGGTGAGCGTGGTATTAAAGGTTTGAGCAAAAGGCGTTCGGCTCTCTCTTTCACTTGCAGCAAGCGTAAGGCACCCTGGCTGGCGGTTAATTTGCGCGGCCAGTTGTGCAACTTCACTGGCTGAGCGCGCATCGTCAGCCATGCGTAGAGCCATATAAAGCAGTATTGCCGTTTGCGCCACCACAAAAATGGCATGGAACACCACCATATGAATACCTGGGTGCATAAAGCAGGTAATACCAAATAACTCATTGGCTTGCAGCCAGGCAAATAACCCATGGTGGATGGCAGCAACCGCGGCTCCCATTAATATCGGGCGATAATCTCGATAAGCCAATAATGCTGATAACAATACAAAAACCGAAAAATGATATTCAGTCTCACCTTCACCCAACTGTATTAACAGAGCTGCAAAACCGATTAGCGTAAAAGCGTAATACAAGCGGGTCAATAATGTACCGGGTAGTAATGCTTTGACAATGCTTGAGCTTATAGCCAGTAGACCACCCGCCACCAGTGCCACGGGGAGCGCATCGTAAGCCCACCCTACTGCCAGTGAAATAGCAAAAAGCCCCCAGATAACAAAAAACATTAATATATCAGCTTGCAGATAAATACTTCTTAGTGACACCACATCGGGCTGCTTATTGTCTGTATGCAAAACAGTCATCGTTGCCATTGAGTTATCCACGCTTTTATCGTTCAGTTTTTATTAGGTATTTTCATAACAGAACTATTACGTACAGCAAAAGCATAGAAGGTTATTGTTAGTCTGAGTCTGTTTTTCTTATAGTTGCAATAATAAAGTCGGGTGATTTTTATAATTTAGATTAAGTCAGCAAAGAGATGTTATTTAGAGGATAAATAGCAGAATAGCGCTCTGAGCTAACTAAAATTGGCGGGGTTAAAAAAAACGGCCTGTTAGTTTAACTAACAGGCCGTTTCATGATGCATATGTAGGTGGCGTTACTGGGTTTTAGTGACTTCTTGCCCAACCAGCCCAATCTTCAAATACCCTGCCTGATGCAGAGTATCCATTACGTTCATCATCGTTTCGTAATCAACCGTTTTGTCTGCGCGGAAGAAAATCGTGGTGTCTTTCTTGCCTTCGGTCGCGGCCATCAGAGCATTAATCATATTCTCTTTGGTTACTGCATCGTTACCAATAAACATCGAGTGATCGGCTTTGACAGACAAATAGACCGGTTTTTCCGGGCGCGGCTGCGGCTGGCTTGACGATGCAGGAAGGTTAACCTTCACATCGACCGTTGCAAGTGGTGCAGCAACCATGAAGATAATCAGCAATACCAACATGACATCGATAAACGGTGTCACGTTGATTTCGTGCATTTCACCGTTATCGTCGAGATTTTCGTTAAGACGCAAAGCCATGGTATCAACCTACACGCAGTTTCTGAGCTGTACGTACCGGGCGCGCCTGAGAGCTGGCGCCTAAATCCAGATCACGGCTTTGCAGCAGCAGAACCTGAGCAGCAACATCGCCAAGCGAGGCTTTATAGCCGCCGATAACACGGGCGAACACGTTATAGATAACAACCGCAGGAATGGCTGCAATCAGGCCGATAGCCGTTGCCAGCAAGGCTTCTGCAATACCTGGTGCCACAACAGCAAGGTTAGTGGTCTGCGACTGCGCAATACCAATAAAGCTGTTCATGATGCCCCAGACGGTACCAAACAGACCGACGAACGGGGAGATCGCACCGATTGTCGCAAGGAAGCCGTTACCGCGTCCCATGTGACGGCCCACTGCCGCAACGCGGCGTTCAAGGCGGAAACCGGTACGCTCTTTAATGCCTTCGTTATCTTCACTGCCCGCGGAGAGCTCCAGTTCATTCTGAGCTTCATTGATAAGCATTGTGCTGAGGCTTTTCGCATCAAATGTTTCGGCCATTTCACTGGCTTCATTCAGAGAGCGGGCATTAGCCAGTTGTTGCTGTTCACGCTTAAGACGGCGCTTTTGCGACAGCAGCTCAACACTTTTGCTAAAGAAGATTGCCCAAGTGACGACAGAAGCCAGAATCAGGCCGATCATCACAATCTTTACCACGATGTCGGCATGTTGATACATACCCCAGACAGAGAGGTCTGTCTGCATCAAATTATTCGTCACTCTTACTCTCCACCACGAAATGATACAAAAACTGTGCGCAATAATATCAAAACGACATCGAATTGATAGTAGTTCTCATTAGTATTTAAAGAGTGCCTGAAATTGTCTATGCATTCCTTGCGTTTACGCAGCAAAATCATGATAAGTTAAGTTTAGACATCCAGATGGTTAAACAGGGTAAAGTGAACATGACTGCGAAGAAGCACATCGAAACGGCGCTGGTTAATGCCGGGCGCGATAAAAAATTCACCCAGGGTTCGGTTAACAGCGTCATTCAACGCGCTTCGTCGTTGGTTTTTGAAACTGTAGAAGCTAAAAAACAGGCGACGGCTAACCGCGCGAAAGGCGAGCTTTTTTATGGCCGCCGCGGCACCCTCACCCACTTCTCATTACAAGAAGCGATGTGTGAGCTGGAAGGCGGTGCGGGTTGCGCACTTTACCCTTGTGGTGCCGCAGCCGTTGCCAATGCGATTCTGGCGTTCGTCGAGCATGGCGATAATGTCCTGATGACTGGCAGCGCCTATGAGCCAAGTCAGGATTTCTGTACCAAGATCCTCGCAAAACTCGGCGTGACCACCACCTGGTTTGACCCAATGATCGGCGCAGGTATTGCTGAACTTGTGCAACCCAATACTAAAGTCGTATTTCTGGAATCGCCTGGTTCAATAACAATGGAAGTACATGACGTTCCAGCCATTGTTAAGGCGGTGCGCAGTGTTGCCCCTGAAGCCATCATCATGATTGATAACACATGGGCGGCAGGAATTTTATTTAAAGCACTGGATTTCGGCATCGATATTTCGATTCAGGCCGGTACCAAGTATCTGATTGGTCATTCCGATGCGATGGTAGGTACAGCCGTATCGAACGCGCGTTGCTGGGATCAGCTGCGTGAGAATTCTTATCTGATGGGGCAGATGCTGGATGCAGACACGGCGTACATGACCAGCAGAGGCTTACGTACCCTTGGTGTGCGCCTGCGTCAGCATCACGAAAGCAGTCTGAAAATTGCCGAATGGCTGGCACAGCATCCGCAGGTAGAACGTGTAAACCATCCGGCATTGCCGGGTAGTAAAGGTCACGAGTTCTGGAAACGTGACTTTACAGGCAGCAGCGGTTTGTTCTCATTCGTGCTGAAAAAGCGTTTGAGCAACGAGCAATACCAGCATTATCTGGACCATTTCCAATACTTCAGTATGGCTTATTCCTGGGGCGGCTATGAATCGCTTATCCTTGCCAACCAACCGGAAGAGCTCGCTGAGATTCGCCCGGCAGGCGGCGTAGACTTCACTGGAACGCTAGTGCGCGTACACATTGGCCTGGAAAATGTTGATGATTTGATCGCCGATTTGGACGCAGGTTTCCAGCGTATTGCTTAAAATTGCCGGAAGTGGATACCTGAAAGGACACTTTTTTCTGTTTCAGGATGATTTGTTGAGCCTGTGATCAAGATGTCGCAGGCTTTTTAGCGTTACACTATGCCCCGACAATGAGAGCCACTAAAATTAAGGCTTCTTACTCTAAATTAAGGTGAGCCTAATCTAACTGCTTTAGATTCAGGCCTGCTCAATAAAGCGGTTCCACAGGATTTGCCATGGCTGTTATACATAATATCGTTCAGGCGCTTTGGCAACATGACTTTGCTGCACTCGCGGACCCTCATGTTGTTGGAGTGGTTTATTGCGTCATGTTTGCGACGCTGTTTCTTGAAAATGGATTATTGCCCGCCTCGTTTTTACCAGGCGATAGTTTGCTCCTACTCGCAGGCGCGTTAGTGGCAAAAGGGGTCATGGGATTTATACCGACAATCATTATCTTAACTGCGGCGGCAAGCCTCGGTTGCTGGCTGAGTTACGCGCAAGGTCGCTGGCTTGGCAACACAAAAATAGTGAAAAGCTGGCTGCAACAACTGCCGCCTCAGTACCACCAGCGCGCGACGGTGATGTTTGACCGCCACGGTTTATTCGCTCTGCTGGCCGGGCGTTTTTTAGCATTTGTTCGCACATTACTGCCAACCATGGCCGGGATTTCAGGCCTCAGTAACCGCCGTTTCCAGGTGTTTAACTGGTTAAGCGGGCTGTTGTGGGTCGGCAGCGTGACAAGCCTGGGCTATGCCCTGAGCATGATCCCGTTTGTAAAACGTCATGAAGACCAGGTGATGACTTGCCTGATGATCTTGCCAATGGTGCTGCTGGTTGCAGGCCTGGTAGGGACGCTGTTTGTGGTCATCCGGAAAAAATTTAACCCCGCTTAACGTTTCTGGGGGGAATGCTAAATTATCCCCCCGCCCTTTCTCGTTAAATCACACGCATCCGCGCCGCATCTTCGCCCGGCGTCACCCCAAAATAGCGTTTAAACTCGCGGCTAAACTGCGACGCGCTTTCATAGCCAACACGAATGGCAGCGGTACTGGCTTTCATCCCATCATGCAGAATCAACATGCGCGCTTTGTGCAGCCGGTAGCTCTTGAGATATTGCAGCGGTGAGGTGCTGGTGACCGACTTAAAGTTATGGTGAAACGCCGAAACACTCATATTTGCTTCTGCGGCCAGTTGGTCCACTGAGAGGTTTTCAGTGTATTGCGTTTCGATACGCCGGAGCACACGGCTTATCAGGCTGAAATGTGTCTGCCGACTCACCAGCGCCAACAGTGCTGCTCCGCACGACCCCACCAGCATGTGATAGAGGATCTCGCGAATAATCTGCTTGCCCAAAATACGGGCATCGAGCGGGTGCTCCAGCACGTCGAGCAAACGCTCGGCAGCACAAAGAATTTCCTCGGAAAGCTCGGCTGAATTAATCCCCGTAGAGCAGGTTTGCGGGTGCGATAAATCGTCTTCACCGATATCCATCAGCAAGTCCTGAAGCTGCAAAATATCGATGTTAATGCGCAAGCCAGCCAGCGGCACCTCTGGTGTGGCAAAGGTTTCGCATTCAAAGGGAAGCGGTACGGTGAGCAGCAGGTATTCATTGGCGTCGTAGCGGAAAACACGATCGTTCAGATAACCCGTTTTATGACCCGAAAAGAGAATAATGATTCCCGGTTCGTACATTACTGGCGTGCGAGCATAAGGTTTAGTGCCATACAGCAAGCTCACATTGGGAAGTGAACTCAGACCACTATTTTCTTTTTGTATCAAATAATTAATCTTATTGGTTAACTGCTGACAAATCGCTTTCCGCTTCATTTTCCTGCGCTCCGCATGGTATTTCTGACGGTGTCAGTGTGCGACTAATTTTTATATTTCTCCAGCAGCATGGAGAAATAGGCAAGACAAAGGCAGGAATAAGCATTGAGAGATTCCCCCCTGAAGCCGACAATGCATACCATCAAATGCGATAAGCAATCTCTGTTTACCCAAGCTAAGGGAACCAATAATGAACAACTTTAACCTACATACCCCGACTCGCATCCTGTTTGGTAAAGGCGCTATTTCCGAACTGCGTGCACAAATTCCAGCTGATGCTCGTGTTCTGATTACCTACGGCGGCGGCAGCGTAAAGAAAAATGGCGTACTGGACCAGGTTTATGCCGAGCTTAACGGGCTGGATGTACTGGAGTTCGGCGGCATTGAGCCTAACCCAACTTACGAAACGCTGATGAAAGCAGTCGAAATCGTTCGCCAGCAGAAAGTCACTTTCCTGTTAGCCGTCGGCGGCGGTTCTGTGCTGGATGGCACTAAATTCATCGCAGCAGCAGCCAACTACCCGGCTGATATCGACCCATGGAATATTCTGCTGACGCACGGCAACGACGTTAAGAGCGCCATCCCAATGGGTTCTGTTCTGACTCTGCCTGCGACCGGTTCTGAATCTAACAAAGGTGCTGTAGTTTCCCGCCGTGCAACAGGCGACAAACAGGCGTTTATGTCCGAACACGTACAGCCTGTCTTCGCGGTACTTGACCCGGTTTACACCTACACCTTGCCACCGCGCCAGGTCGCAAACGGCGTAGTGGATGCCTTTGTTCACACCGTTGAGCAGTACATCACTTACCCGGTGAACGCGAAAGTGCAGGACCGTTTTGCTGAAGGCATTTTGTTAACGCTGGTTGAAGACGGCCCGATTGCGCTGAAAGAGCCAGAAAACTATGACGTGCGTGCCAACGTTATGTGGGCGGCAACTATGGCGTTAAACGGCCTGATCGGTGCAGGTGTGCCGCAGGACTGGGCAACTCATATGCTGGGTCACGAACTGACCGCGATGCACGGCCTGGACCATGCGCAGACTCTGGCAGTCGTTCTGCCTTCTTTGTTGAATGAAAAACGTAACGAGAAGCGCGGCAAACTGCTGCAATACGCTGATCGCGTATGGAATATCACTGAAGGTTCTGAAGAAGAGCGTATTGATGCCGCCATCGAAGCAACGCGCAATTTCTTCGAGCAAATGGGTGCCCCAACTCGCCTGTCAGCCTACGGTCTGGATGGCAGTACTATCCCGGCTCTGCTGGTCAAACTGGAAGAAAAAGGCATGACGAAATTGGGTGAGCGCCAGGACATTACTCTGGACGTAAGCCGTCGCATTTACGAGGCAGCACGCTAAGTAATTTAGCTTTTTTTTCACGTTTCTGAGTATTTGGTCCAGACTTAAATGCAATTGTTACACCGGGGCGCCGCCCCGGTTGTATTGTGAATAAGGAGGAATCGATGGCAAAACCAACCATAATCAAGCTCCAGGACGGGAATGTAATGCCGCAATTGGGGCTAGGCGTCTGGCAAGCCAGTAACGACCAGGTCCTGATTGCAATTGATAAAGCGCTGGAAGTCGGCTATCGCTCCATTGATACCGCCGCAGCGTACAAGAACGAAGACGGCGTGGGCAATGCGCTAAAACAGGCTGGAATTACGCGCGACGAACTGTTTATTACCACCAAACTGTGGAATGACGATCAACAAAGGCCGCGTCAGGCGTTAGAAGACAGCCTTGAAAAACTTCAGCTGGATTACGTCGATTTGTATTTAATGCACTGGCCGGTGCCGAGCAAAGATCATTATGTCGAAGCCTGGAAAGGCATGATTGAGCTGCAAAAACAGGGGCTGGTCAAAAGCATTGGCGTGTGTAATTTCCAACTCAATCATCTCCAGCGTTTGATTGATGAAACGGGTGTCTCTCCGGTTATCAACCAAATTGAACTCCATCCATTACTGCAACAACGCCAGCTTCATGCCTGGAATGCGACACACAAAATTCAGACCGAATCCTGGAGCCCGCTGGCTCAGGGTGGTGAAGGTGTGTTCGATAAGAAAATCATCCGCGACCTGGCCGATAAATACGGCAAAACTCCAGCACAAGTGGTGATTCGCTGGCATCTCGATAGCGGGCTGGTGGTTATCCCGAAATCGGTGACGCCATCGCGCATTGCGGAGAATTTTGACGTGTTTGATTTCCGTCTTGATAAAGACGAGTTAAGTGAGATTGCGAAGCTCGATAGCGGTAAGCGTCTGGGGCCAGACCCTGATGTGTTTGGGAGTTAAGGTTTAAAGCCCCCTCACCCCGGCCCTCTCCCCCAGGGAGAGGAAAACCAAACAGTCCCCTCTCCTGGGGGAGAGGGTTAGGGTGAGGGCATTAACTACGCCGGACGCTTCCTGCCTGCAGGCTTAGCTGTCGCTTTAGCTGCTGGCTTTGCACCTACACCAGCTTTCACACCCGCGTTAGGTTTTGCCCCTGCAGTCGGCTTTGCGCCAGTAGCAGGTTTAGCGCCAGCAGCCGCAGGCGCACGACGTTGATGCGTCATTGGAGTATGTTTCGTCAATGCCGGGCGAGCACCACGGTTGTAGCGACGCGCTTCACGCATCTCTTCAATCGTTGGCGAAGGTACCAGACACTCACGGCGGCCACCAATCAGGTGCTTTTTACCCATCGCTTCCAGCGCTTCACGAATCAGCGGCCAGTTGGCAGGATCATGATAACGCAGCAGAGCTTTGTGCAAGCGACGCTGACGATCGCCTTTTGGCACAACCACATCTTCACTCTTGTAACCAATCTTACCCAGCGGGTTCTTGCCGGTGTAATACATGGTGGTCGAGTTCGCCAGCGGTGACGGATAGAAGTTCTGCACCTGATCCAAACGGAAACGGTTCTTCTTCAGCCACAGCGCCAGATTCACCATGTCTTCATCACGCGTACCAGGGTGTGCTGAGATAAAGTACGGAATCAGATACTGCTCTTTACCAGCCTGTTTTGAATAGGTATCAAACAGCTCTTTAAAGCGCTGATAACTGCCCATACCCGGCTTCATCATCTTAGACAGCGGCCCTTCTTCGGTATGTTCAGGAGCAATCTTCAGATAACCACCCACGTGGTGAGTCGCCAGCTCTTTGATATAACGCGGATCTTCAACGGCAATATCGTAACGAACACCGGATGCGATCAGGATCTTCTTAACACCTTTAATCTCACGGGCGCGGCGATACAGGTTGATCGTCGGCTCATGGTTGGTGTCCATGTGCGGGCAGATGTCCGGGTACACGCAAGACAAGCGGCGGCAAGTTTGTTCCGCACGCGGTGACTTACAGCGCAGCATATACATGTTAGCGGTTGGGCCACCGAGATCCGAAACCACGCCGGTAAAGCCTGGAACGGTATCGCGCATCGCTTCAATTTCGCTGATGATCGAATCTTCGGAACGGCTCTGAATGATGCGCCCTTCGTGTTCGGTAATAGAACAGAATGAACAGCCACCGAAGCAACCACGCATGATGTTCACCGAGAAACGGATCATCTCATAAGCAGGGATACGCGCCTTGCCATAGGCAGGATGTGGAACGCGCTTATAAGGCAGTGCGAATACGCTGTCCATCTCTTCGGTGGAAAGCGGGATGGCTGGCGGGTTAATCCAGATGTAACGGTCACCGTGTTTTTGCATTAACGCACGAGCACAACCAGGGTTGGTTTCATGGTGCAAAATACGTGAAGCATGCGCATACAGCACTTTGTCGTTTTTGACTTTTTCAAAGGACGGCAGCAACACGTAGGTTTTTTCCCACGGCTTCATCGGTGCAGGTTTCACCACGATAGCCTGAGCTTCGTTAATAGGCTTATCCGGTTTACCGGTTTCCGCACACGGCAAATCTTCACCGTATGGGTGTGGGATCGGGTCGATACGACCAGGCATATCCAGACGCGTAGAATCCACGCCAGACCAGCCTGGCATTGCTTCTTTACGCATCATTGCGGTGTTGCGCACATCGCAGATTTCGTCGATTTTCTCGCCCATTGCCAGGCGGTGAGCCACTTCTACCAGCGGGCGCTCGCCGTTGCCGAAAATCAGCATGTCGGCTTTAGCATCCACCAGAATGGAGCGACGAACGGTGTCAGACCAGTAATCGTAATGTGCGGTACGGCGCAGGCTCGCTTCAATGCCGCCAAGGATAACGGGCACATCGCGCCAGGCCTCTTTACAGCGTTGGGTATAGGCAAGTGATGCACGGTCCGGGCGTTTGCCCGCCACGTTATCTGGCGTATACGCATCGTCGTGGCGCAGTTTACGGTCCGCAGTATAGCGGTTGATCATCGAGTCCATGTTGCCTGCGGTTACACCGAAGAACAGATTCGGTTTGCCAAGGCGCATGAAGTCTTCTTTAGTGTTCCAGTCTGGTTGGGCAATGATACCCACGCGGAAGCCCTGGGCTTCCAGCATACGGCCACAGATAGCCATACCAAAACTTGGATGGTCGACGTAGGCATCTCCGGTAACCAGAATGATGTCACAGCTATCCCAACCTAACTCGTCCATTTCCTTGCGTGACATGGGTAAAAATGGTGCCGGGCCGAAACAGGCTGCCCAGTATTGTGGCCACGAAAAGAGTTCGCGATCGGGCTGGATCAAGCTAATAGAGCTCATAATGCTTCCGAAAAATGAATAAAAAATGATTTAAAAATAACCAAAGCCGGCGATTATACGCTTTTATTGGGTAATTAATGAAGGATTAATGCGGGCGATCAATGTTTTCTTGCCCTCACCCCAACCCTCTCCCTCAGGAGAGGGGGAACACCGAATATCCCCTCTCCCTGAGGGAGAGGGCCAGGGTGAGGGTGGTTTACGGCGCAGGTTGTACTAACAATTGCCCAATAGAACCACGGTCGGCCATTTCAAGCGTCTGACTTGTATAGAGGAATGGGAAATGTTCCCAAGAAGGCTGGCCAAAATAGACCAATAACTCAACCTGCCCATCGACCCAAACCGTGTCTTTCCAGCCGCGGTCTTCGCCAAATGGCGCTGCACCATTGACGTTTTTAATCAGGAAACTGACACCTTCAATATGGAAGGATTGCGGCATATCGGAACGCACGGTCCAGCGCTCCCAGGTACCTTGCTGAGTCTGAATATCAATGCGCTTCATGTCCCAGAGCTGACCATTAATGCCAGGATCTTCGCTGAGGGTAATTTCACGGCTACGGGCTGGGTTGCCGTTAATAATTTCATCCGGCAGCAAGCGCATTGGCAATGTATCGGTCACTAATGGCAGCAGACCGGTTGCGCGCAACGTCAGAACCAACGTGGAGATAAGAATACTCGACGGTTCAAAGAAGCCACGAATACGGTCCATGATACCCGCAGCTTCACCGCAGGTTATCGACACCTCTTTCCCGTCACTCATATCGACCAGAATCTCACGGCGTTCACCCGGTGCCAGCGAAAGCTGTTTCACTGAAACAGGAGCGGTGAGAAAACCCTGGTCGCTGGAAATAACGTGCATCGCACGGCCATCGCTCATTTGCAGCAAATAGCGGCGCGAGTTGGAGGCATTAAGCAGACGCAAACGCACCCAGCCACGCGAAACCTCGACATACGGTCCCTGCACACCATTGACCAGTAGCGTATCACCGACAAAACCACCGCTGCCCGGCTCTTCATATTCAGGTGCGCCAAAGTTATCCAGACGCTTATCCTGGATGATGACCGGGAAGTCATCGACGCCATAGTGGTTTGGAATTGGCAGATTTTTGCTGACTTCATCTTCGATAAGCCACATGCCAGCCAGACCCGCATAAACCTGTTTTGCCGTACGATTCGGCGTGTTGGCGTGATACCACAATGTTGCGGCCTGCTGGCGAATCGGCAGCACAGGCGCCCAATCAACATTGGGCTGCATCAGACGTGCGGCGCCACCCATTAACGGGCCTGGAACTTGCAAACCGGCAATCGTCATAGCAATGTTTTCTTGCAGACGATTGCTGTAAATCATCTTCACGTCATCGCCGCTCCATACACGGATGGTCGGCCCCAGATAACGTCCGTTCAGACCCCAGACCGGCGCCTTAGCGCCGCCGGTAAATGACCAGTGCGCCCGCTGTAGCGTTAGAAACAAAGGCTGCCCACGGCGGGACTCAAGTAAAGGTGGAACGGGTAAAGGTTGCTGCAGTCCTGCCGCGTTTGCCCTCAGTGGCACCGAGCCTGCACAAAGTGCGACTCCTGATGCCTGTATAAACTGACGCCGACTGAGTGACATATAAACTCCATGTGAAACTGAATATCATAGGGTGGTACAAAACGTACCGCCAAAATAAAAGCGATCAGCTCGCCTGCTTTTTCTCAACTCGGCCGGAGGCTTCACGCTCCGCGACTTCTTTATCTAATTCGGCGATTTTTTCCCTCATGATATCGCGGCAATGAGTCGCGAGTTTACGCGCCTGATCTTTGCCATAATCACTGATATCAATAGGATCCAGCATTTCGACAATCACCAAACCGTTATTCCAACGGTTTAGCTTAATTTTATTGCTGGTATTGGAAACACACACCGGAATAATGGGGACGCCCGCAGCAATGGCGGCATGGAACGCGCCGGTTTTGAACGGCAACAGGCCACGACCACGGCTACGCGTGCCTTCAGGGAACATCCAGACCGAAATTTTACGTTTCTGAATTTGCGCCACCACCTGGGAAATGGTGCTGAGTGCTTTGGCGCGATTGTCACGGTCAATCAGCATATTTCCGGTTAACCAGTAGATTTGGCCAAAAAAGGGAATCCACAGCAGGCTTTTTTTCCCGACGGTCACGGTCGGCGGCTGCACAATGCTCGCCGCTGTCACCATGTCGAAATTATTCTGATGGTTACAGATATAAATCGCCGTCGGGTGATTTTCATAACCTTCCGGTAAACGGGTTTCGACTTTCAAACCAAACACAGGCGCCATGCGCCCAAACAGATGACCAAAAGTGGCAACATGGCGCGGGTTACGTGGGCTGAACAGGCAATAAATACAGCCAAAAATGCTCACCAGGATGCAATAAATGATAACGATAATAAAACGTACGATGGATAGCATAACAACCTCAAAAGCCTAAACCGCTGACAAGTATGACTTGCTTTAGCGTTTCTGGCAGCATCGCTGCCGCCAGATTTCAATTACTCTTCGCTGTCACCCACACTGGCGCGAAGCGGAGAATCAACTTCAACACGATCAATACGTTGCAGGCCACGCATCAGCGTACCGCGACGACCGCGTTCTCCGGTTATTTTCTGTAGCTCTTCCGGGCGAAGTTTAATTTTGCGCTTGCCGACATGCAACGTGACGGTACTTTGTGGCGGCAAGACAAACAGATGTGCCACTTTGTCTTCACCTTTCGCCGCTTCCGCAGAAGGAATCGAGATGATTTTATTACCTTTGCCTTTCGAAAGCTGCGGTAAATCGCCCACCGGGAACATCAACATACGACCAGCCGCAGTAATCGCCAGCAGCAAATCGTCAACGCTTGAGATCTCAATTGGCGGCATCACTTTCGCGTTTTCCGGCAAAGAGATTAGCGTTTTACCCGCACGGTTGCGCGACACTAAATCGTTAAAGGTACAGACAAAGCCATAACCGGCATCAGAAGCCATCAGCAGTTTTTGGTCGTCTGGCGCCATTAAGACATGCTCAACAACAGCTCCCGGCGGCGGTGTCAGTTTACCGGTAAGGGGTTCGCCCTGCCCGCGCGCAGACGGCAGCGTAATAGGGTCAAGCGCGTAGCTACGCCCGGTAGAGTCGATAAACGCCACCGGCTGGTTGCTCTTGCCTTTAGCACAACCCAGGAAGCTATCACCCGCTTTGTAGTTAAGCCCTTGCGCGTCGATATCATGACCTTTCGCGCTACGGACCCACCCCATTTGCGACAGCACAATGGTGACGGGCTCTGACGGCGTCATATCGTGCTCGCTCATCGCTTTCGCTTCGCCGCGCTCACGCAACGGTGAACGGCGATCGTCGCCATAAGCGTCGGAATCTGCCTGCAACTCTTTCTTCAGCAAGGTATTCATTTTGCGTTCAGACGCCAGAATGCCCTGCAATTGATCACGCTCTTTTTCCAGCTCGCTCTGCTCGCCGCGAATTTTCACCTCTTCGAGTTTCGCGAGATGACGCAATTTCAGCTCAAGGATAGATTCAGCCTGCGTTTCGCTTAATTCAAAGCGCGACATCAACTTCGGCTTCGGCTCATCCTCAGTACGAATGATATGAATCACTTCGTCAATATTGAGGAACGCCACCAGCAAACCTTCGAGGATATGCAGGCGTTTGAGCACTTTTTCGAGACGATAGCTAAGACGACGGCGTACCGTTTCACGGCGATAAACCAGCCATTCGGTCAAAATTTCCAGCAGGTTTTTCACCGACGGACGGTTATCCAGGCCGATCATATTGAGGTTAATGCGATAGCTTTTCTCAAGATCGGTGGTGGCAAACAGGTGGTTCATCACCTGCTCAACGTCGATACGGTTGGAGCGTGGAACAATCACCAGACGTGTCGGGTTTTCGTGGTTCGACTCATCGCGCAAGTCTTCAACCATTGGCAGCTTTTTAGCACGCATCTGGCTGGCGATTTGCTCAAGCACACGCGCACCAGAAACCTGGTGCGGCAATGCGGTAATCACCACATCGCCATCTTCTTTTTTCCACACCGCGCGCATGCGCACAGAACCACGGCCATTCTGGTAGATTTTGCGGATCTCAGCACGCGGGGTGATGATTTCAGCTTCGGTTGGGTAATCCGGCCCCTGAACAATATCCAGCAGTTCATCAAGCGTGGTTTTCGGCTGGTCAATCAGGGTCATTGCCGCTTTCGCCACTTCACGCAAGTTGTGCGGAGGAATATCCGTTGCCATGCCGACAGCGATGCCGGTAGTGCCGTTAAGCAGAATATTTGGCAGACGCGCAGGCAGCATTTTCGGCTCTTGCATGGTGCCGTCAAAGTTCGGCACATAGTCAACCGTCCCCTGCCCTAACTCACCCAGCAAGACTTCAGCATATTTCGACAGGCGCGATTCGGTATAACGCATCGCGGCGAAGGATTTCGGATCATCCGGTGCCCCCCAGTTACCCTGGCCATCAACCAATGGATAACGATAGGAGAACGGCTGCGCCATCAATACCATCGCTTCGTAGCAGGCGCTGTCGCCGTGCGGATGGTATTTACCCAGCACGTCACCAACGGTACGAGCTGATTTTTTGAATTTAGCGCTGTTGCTTAATCCCAACTCTGACATCGCATAGACGATACGACGCTGTACGGGCTTTAAACCATCGCCAATGAACGGCAGAGCACGGTCCATAATGACGTACATGGAATAGTTGAGATACGCATTTTCCGTGAATTCGTGCAGCGCAAGGCGTTCTGCACCATCATGAGTTAAATCACTCATTAATTATTCATCCTCAAACTGACGAGCCGAGTGTGGCCACATACCCTAAATAATTCGAGTTGCAGAAAGGCGGCAAACTCAGGAATCCCCAAGAGCTTACTTAAGTAAGTGACTGGGGTGACTGAGTGCAGCCAACGCATCTGCAGCTTGAAGTATGACGGGTATAAACGGCGTAATTGCCGCCGATAGTACATTATATGGCAGTCGTAGTCACAGATGAGTGCGCATCTTTAAGAGAAGTGGGGAGAGAGGAAATGAGCCGCAAATAGCGGCTCATGGGGGGGATTTATTTTACTTTGGTAATTTGCTTCACGTCGATTTCAACAGAGTTCCAGTCCTTATCGACTTCCCCTTGAATCTCAACCGTATCTTGCGGGGTGATGGTCTGGCCGTTCCAGCGCTTATGGTCGATATCAACATTAATCGTGCCGGATGTGTCACGGAAGATGTAATGGTCACCACCGATGCGTGACTCAATCTTACCGCGCAAAGTTACCCAGGTATCGTCAGACAATGATTTCGCCTGCGTAGCCGTGGTGTTGCTACCGCTTGGGCCAACAAAACCGCCCGCCGTTTGTGTTTGCGTGGTGGCCGGTGCAGCATTCGGATCAGAGAACCCGCCCTGATTTGCAGCCAGTGCAGGTGCTGCGGTAATAGCGAGGATAGTCATAATAGCGGCTATTTTTTTCATCTTTTTGTTCCTTTTATGAATGATGTTCTGAGTGCTATTTAACTGCGTAGATCTTAACGCGATCTTAATTATTCGCCATCACAACGCATATTTTATAAAAATGTCACCCAACTTCAACCATCGCACTATTCCTCTGTACAAGCTGGTGGCTAACGTTATTTACTTGCAGGCAACGGCTAATAAGGGACAGCTTTATGCGAATATTACTGATTGAAGACGATAAGCTGATTGGCGACGGATTAAAAGCCGGGCTGACGAAAATGGGCTTTACCGTCGACTGGTTTACCGATGGCCTTCAGGGTCAGTCAGCGCTGAGTTTAGCCCCCTACGACGCGGTCGTACTGGATTTAAGCCTGCCGGGAATCGATGGGCTGGATATCTTAAAAACCTGGCGCCGTCATGGCCGAGCCGAACCGGTGTTAATTCTCACCGCGCGTGACGCGCTGGAGCAACGGGTTGAGGGATTACAGCTCGGCGCCGATGACTACTTGTGTAAACCCTTCGCGTTAATAGAAGTTGCCACCCGGCTGCAGGTGTTAATTCGCCGTAACCACGGCCAGGTTCAATCAACGCTACAACATGCCGGCGTTGAGCTGGACCCGATTAAATTAACCGTGACCCGCGACGGCGAACCGTTGCAGCTAAAACCAAAAGAATTTGCCTTGCTGGAATTATTTATGCGTAACGCAGGGCGCGTATTACCGCGATCGCTTATTGAAGAAAAACTTTATAACTGGGACAACGACGTTTCCAGAAACGCGCTGGAAGTTCATATCCACCATTTGCGCCGCAAACTCGGCAGCGATTTTATTCGCACGGTGCACGGCATCGGTTATACGTTGGGTGAAGCATGATAAAAAAGCTCACCCAAAGTTTACGCGCCAGATTAATTGCCGGGTTTATTTTACTCACCCTGGTGGCGTGGGTTGGCGCAAGCCTCGCCGCATGGCAGCAAACCAGTAAAACCCTTAATAAGCTGTTTGATACTCAGCAAGTGCTGTTTGCCAAACGCCTCAGCGCATTAGAGCTTGATGGCGTGCAAAGTGATACGCAGTTACCCCGCACCAAAAAAATGATTTCGCATCACCGCGGTAAGCAAGATGATGACACCCTCGCTTTCGCCATTTATAGCGCCAACGGGCAGTTGCTGCTAAACGACGGCGACAACGGCAGATACCTCAGCTATCGCTATCAGCGTGACGGGTTTATTGATGGCAAACTGGCAGGCGATGACGATCTCTGGCGCATGGTGTGGGTGACAACGCCCGACGGAAAGTACCGTATTGTGGTGGGCCAGGAATGGGAGTACCGCGAAGACCTGGCGCGGGACATCGTTTTGTCCCAACTCACGCCGTGGCTAATCGCTTCGCCGGTGATCCTGCTGATGCTGGTGTGGCTGGTGAGTCGCGCTCTTGCCCCACTCCATAAACTGGCGCATCAGTTGCGTAGCCGCAAACCGGACGATGCCAGCGAACTGCCGACGCAAACGCTGCCGCAGGAAGTGCGCCCTTTGGTCATGGCGCTTAACCAGCTATTTACCCGCACCGGGGAATTTATGCAGCGCGAGCGGCGCTTTACCTCTGATGCCGCACACGAACTGCGCAGCCCGCTCGCCGCATTAAAAGTTCAGGCTGAGGTGGCACAGCTTGCACAAAATGACGAGCCGGTTCGCGAGCATGCGCTGAATAATCTGAGTTCAGGAATAGATCGGGCGACCCGCTTGGTCGATCAACTGCTCACTTTATCGCGCCTCGATTCTTTAGCCGGTCTGGACGATGTGCAGGACGTAGCTTTTCAGTCGCTACTGCAAAATGCGGTGATGGACGCATATCACGAGGCCCAGCGTGAAGGCATTGATATTCGCCTTGATGTGCAAGACCCAAACGTGAAACGCCAGGGCCAACCGCTGCTGCTAAGTTTGATGGTCAGAAACGTGCTGGATAACGCCGTGCGTTACAGCCCGCGTGGCAGCGTAGTCAATGTCGTTCTTCAGAGTCACGAAATCACGATCATCGACAACGGTCCGGGCGTTAGCCCTGAATATCTGGCCTCACTGGGTGAACGCTTCTTCCGCCCGCCAGGCCAGGAAAAAACCGGCAGTGGTTTGGGGCTATCCATCGTCAGGCGAATCGCTGCATTACACGGTATGCAGGCGCTATTTTTAAACACTACCCACGGTGGGTTTCAGGTACAGATTCGCTGGTAAAAAATGATTCAGTCCGCTGATTATTGCGTTTTTAGCAAAAGTCTTTGCCTGTATACGGCATTTAACTGTGACATCCATCACGGTAAACTCCGCGCCAGACGCAATTATTCGAGGACTAACTATGAGCAACATCCTGATTATCAATGGCGCGAAAAAATTCGCCCATTCTAACGGCCAACTTAACGACACCCTGACCGACGTCGCGGAAAGCTTTTTGCGCGACCTCGGGCATGATGTTCAGGTCACCCGCACCGACAGCGATTACGACATAAAAGAAGAAGTCGAAAAATACCTGTGGGCTGATACCGTGATTTATCAGATGCCAGGCTGGTGGATGGGCGCACCATGGACCATGAAAAAATACATCGATGATGTATTCACTGAAGGCCACGGTTCACTGTATGCCAGCGATGGTCGTACCCGTTCTGACGCAGAGAAAAAGTACGGTTCCGGCGGCCTGATTCAGGGCAAAACTTATATGCTGTCATTGACCTGGAATGCCCCGCTGCAAGCATTTGAAGATAAAGAACAGTTCTTCCACGGTGTTGGTGTGGATGGTGTTTACCTGCCATTCCACAAAGCTAACCAGTTCCTTGGAATGGAAGGTCTGCCGACGTTTATCGCCAACGACGTGATGAAAGCGCCTGATGTCCCGCGTTTTATCGCGCAATACCGCGAGCATCTGGGCCAGGTTTTTGCTTAACTGTCTTATGTCGACAACAAGGAGTTGAACATGATTACAGTAATAGCTGAAATTCGTACCCGTCCTGGTGTTCACCATCGCCAGGCTGTACTGGACGCGTTTGCAAAAATTATTCCTGATGTGCTCGAAGAGGAAGGCTGCTTTGGTTATGCGCCACTCATCGACCATAACGCACAAGTCGCGTTCCAGACTACTGCACCAGATTCTGTGTTTATGCTGGAAAAATGGGAGAGCGTGGCTCACCTGGAAGCTCATCTGCAAACACAACACATGAAAGATCACAGCGTCACTGTTAAAGACGACGTTCTGGACGTTCATATCCATATTCTGGAAGACGCAATTAAGTAATTGGGTTTTCCGAATGATTAAAGGGGGTGGATTTCATATCCGCCCCTTTTTTGTCTCTGCATTGTAAATCCTGCTCTGAGCCATTCACGTTGGAAAAATACTGCTAAGCTATTCTTTCATCAACGTTCTCAGCAAGGTCAGCGCATGCCAACGAAAACGGTTTCCGATAAAATCATCAACCTTGCCGCCTTTAATCTGAATCTTTTAACCACCTTCTGTTTGATCTATTCCACGCGCAGCATTACCGAAGTGTCTGAGATCCTTGATGTGACACCTCCTTCTATTAGCCATGCCCTGCGTAAACTACGCCTGCACTTTGCCGATCCTTTATTTATTCGCCACGGCAATACCATTGCGCCAACGGTATTTGCAGATGACCTCTATGTTAAACTGAAGCAATCCCTGGAAATAATGAGTGACTCTGTCGACCGGAGTAAAAAAACAAATCATCGAGAAACCGTGGTGATTTACTCGCCTTTCTCAGTCGCCATACATGACTTGTCCGGTACGGTATTAAAAATAAAAGAAGCAAAATTAAATTATAAAATAAAATACATCGAAACAATTCTTGGCATTCCAGATGCGGTCGGCCTGCTTAATTTACGCAAAGCGGACATTGTTTTCTCCGCAACGCCTGTTATTAATACGACGCTAACCAGCATTCTGTTTCGCGATTTCACCCCAGTATTGGTCTGCCGCGAAGATAACCCCTTTAAAAAGACCACGATTAATATTGATGAGTTAAAGCAATTGGATATGGTCAGCCATTTAACCGGCGATGAAATGATTTATCAAAGAAAACAATCGCTGCTGGCGACCTTAAAAGATGCACACATTGTATTTGAAACAAATTCAATCATGATGCTTCTCACGCTGTTATCCGAGACAGATTGCGTGGGGTTCCTCACACCCGAAGCCTTTACTCGCTATCAGGTACTTTTCAGGCTAAGACAGTTAACTCCACTATTTTCGCTACAGCAGATTAACGTGTATTTGGTTTACCGTAAAGAGATGGAGAAAAAGGCCAGTTTTATGAAACTACTTGAGGCTATTAAGGGAAGTTAACTGAGCAGAAACAAAGTATTGCCTTTCAACATTACAAGGATGCAATAGAAATAAATCCGCAATTAACACCACGTAATACCCTCAAAGCAAGCTGCACGTATAATGACCAGCGCACAAGACCACCAGAGTTAAATATTTATATTCAACACATCTCCTCATTATATTTACGATAGATTGCCGAATTTATCGCTGGTGATTATTCATTTACGCACAGCTACTAACATGAACATCCGAAATATTGGTTCATGGAGGAATTCGCATGAAAATTATTAAGATATCCCCCTCACATCTCCAGCAAAACAGACGAAAAATAATTCTTAAAACATCAGCAACCCTGGTCGCAGGTGTCCTGAGCTTTGGTTGTATAGATACCCGCGCAGAAACTTTGGTCACGACCTCCGGAAGCATTGGAATTTGCACCCGAGGTTTGTATGTCGATGAAACGATAAAAATGAGTGCTGCCAATACCGCAGGCATCAAAATTGGCGACGGCGGCACGGTTTCACTGAGCAGGGGCAGTATTAAAAACAACGCAATCTCTGCGGCGGGATCAAAAGATCAGGTTGGTGTTTATGTTTTTGATGGCAGTAGTGTTGTCCTTACTGACAGCACGGTCACGCTTGATCCCAAGACCGCAGCAGGAACCATTGTCACCGCACATGACATGACCGCTTTGGTCGCAAAGTCAGGTGGGCGACTCAGTCTGGAGAACTCCACGGTCACGGTGGGCGGCAGCGCCAAGGGGAATAACAATTTTGGCATCGTCGTTGATGGCCTGAACAGCGTGCTTCATGCGGAAAATAGCTCAATTACTACTGCGGGTGTGTCAGCCTATGGCATCAAACTAGAGAATGGCGCAGCGCTGAGTTTGACTGAAACCAGCCTCACAACCAGCGGAACGAATGGGCACGGGATCTTGCTGGATGGCGCGGTCAGCAGCGGCACAATATCCGGTGGCAGCATTCAAACCACTGGCAAAGGGGCGACCGGAATCTGGGCACGCAATGGCGCAAGCGTGTCGTTGCAACAAGGCACCAGCATCAATACTGCAGGAGCAGCCATTAATGTGGCTTCACCGCTGAATAATGAAAAAGTACTCAGCATTAGCCATACCTTACTGGCGAGCGATAGCGGGACTTTTATCGACGCGCGGGGCGTATCTTTGAGTATTTCGGCGACTGCCACCAGTGCCAGCGCGGCAAGAGCTGAGAATAATGCCCGTATTGATCTGCAGGACAGCACCATTGTCAGCAACGCTGTGGCTACCGCTGCAACCAGCACCGCTGCCCTTCATGCCTTGTCAGGGGCAACGATTGCCGGCTCAAACCTCACGGTTAACGCCACAGGGAACTATCAGGGCGGTGGCCGCGCTGAGGGCTCTGGCAGCTCAGTTTCTGTAAGCAACAGCAATATCTCAATCACTGGCGCAGGTGGCTCAGAAGCGGCATCAACGGCGGCGCGCGCAATGTCTGGCGGCTCGGTGCAAGTAACCGACTCAAAAATGACCACAACAGGCATGCAAAGCCATGGGGTTTCCGTTGAAGGTGCGGGTTCAAAAGCTCAAGTCAGCGGCACAACCATCGAAACCTGGGGCGCACGCAGTTCCGGGGTCAATATTATCAATGGGGCAACCGCTGGCATCACCCATTCCACTATCAAAACTTCAGCTCCTGATAATGCAACCGGCCCATGGGGACCAGGCATATTGCTTCAGGGAGCGGGGTCAGTGCTAAGCCTCACCAACAGTGAGGTCAGCACCACACAAAAATCCAGTATGGGTATCAGTGCCGCCAACGGCAGCCGCCTGGAAGTGATTGACTCTCAAATTACCACCTCCGGGAACTACGGCTCCGGTATTGCTGTAGCTAATACCACAGCGACGATAACCGGCACCCATATCAATACATCCGGTAATGACAATGCGATGGGGATTGTAGCGGACGCCGGAGCCACCGTTACGGTGACAGATGGCAGTATCGTCACATCAGGTAATGGCTCAACCATACAGTCTAATCTCACTTTCCCACACGCAGTCGCCTCACGTAACCCTGGCTCTTTACTGGCAATTGAAGGGACGAGTCTTCTGACCCGGGGCACTCAAGCCTATGGTGCCACCGCCGATGACGGTGGCAATATCATCCTGAAAAATGTGTCGGTCAAAACGCTGGGGGATAATTCAGTCGGTTTGTATGCAGGAATTGGCGCAGCAAAACCGGGCAGCGTCAGTTTGTCAGCCAGTAATGTCACGGTCGAAACGCTGGGAAATAATGCAACGGGTGCTTTTGTTGGGCGCAAGTTTAAAACCGAAACGGCTGAAATGGCGCTTAATAGCGTCACGTTAACCACACATGGCGACAATTCGCGTGGAGTCTGGGCAGAAGCGGGGGCGGAATTAACGACCACAAACTCAGTCATACGAACCGCAGGCGCGTTGTCGCACGGCATACTCGCCAGCAACGGCGGGAATGTTGTTACCCAAAATACGGTGGCAGTCGCGCAAGGTGCTGGTGCGGCGGCGCTGGCTGTTCAGGGCTCAGAAATCTATCCCGGCAAGGCTACGCTCAATAACAGTATTCTTAACAGCGAGCATGGCTATGGCATTGAAACCAAAGGCTATGCTGATGTTGATATGCATAACAGCCGTGTTAATGGTGAAAGCCAATGGCTACAGGTGAAAAATGGAGCTGGTGCGTTGCAAGGTAACGCCTCAGTGGATATGTCGGGAAGTATTGTCACGGGTTCGGCACTAACCGAAGCGGGAGCCAGGTCTGGGGTGTCATTAAACAATACCAGCCTGTGGCTTTTAACCGGAAACTCGGTGCTTAGCGATCTCGCCAACAATCACAGCCTGATAAATTTCAGCGCTCCTGAAAACAGCCAATACAAAACGCTGACGGTGAATAACTACCACGGCGATAACGCAACAATTGCACTAAACACCCATCTGCATGACGACGATTCGCCCACGGATCAGCTCGTTATTAATGGCGGACTTGCTGATGGCTCCACCAGCCTGAAAATTACCAATACCGATGGCAGCGGTGCCCTCACCCACGGCAATGGTATCAAGGTCGTCGATGCGATAAGCGGAGCGACTACTGCAACCGAAGCATTCAGTTTGCTCAGTAAGATTAAAGCGGGGCCTTATGAATACTTGCTTTACCGCTCAAGCGTTGATGAAAGCAATGAACAAGCCTGGTATTTGCGTTCTCATAACACTGTGCTGGATGACGTTAAGCAGGATGATCCACCGCCAC
The DNA here is from genome assembly GCF_001654925.1 of Buttiauxella brennerae ATCC 51605. Taxonomy (GTDB): domain Bacteria; phylum Pseudomonadota; class Gammaproteobacteria; order Enterobacterales; family Enterobacteriaceae; genus Buttiauxella; species Buttiauxella brennerae. Next base: position 52,706 of record NZ_LXER01000001.1, on the reverse strand, counting down.
CAGCCCCTGAACCAAATCCAGATCCCGTAACTGAACCGGGCGATACACCGGTCGTCACCCCTCCGGCTACAACTGAAGCTGAAAAGCCACAACCACCGCAGGCTCCTGCACAACCGCAGCGAACTGTCGAAGTCCCGAACTACCGTGCAGAAACCTCGCTGTATCAGGACATCCCACAACTGGCTTTGCTTTACAGCCGAATGCTGGTCGATAGCCTGCATGAACGCACCGGGGAACAGTTCGCCAGCCCGGAAAAAATCACTCAGGCCACGGAGTCCCCACAGATGAGCTGGGGGCGAGTGGTGTTTAAAAATGGGAAATCTGATTTTGACGGGCCGCAGTCGCGCTTTACGCTTAATGCCATTCAGTTAGGGATTGATTTGTATCGGGAAAGCAAAGACGACGGCAGTTCGAATTTTGCAGGTGTGCTGGGAAACATCGGCAAAATTAACAGCAAAGTCACTCACACTGACGGTGAAAACGCAGGCCGAAATACGTTGAAGTCGTGGGGAATCGGCGGCTACTGGACACACTTCACGCCTGCAGGAAGTTATCTGGATGCCGTTGCCCAGTACAACCGGCTGTATATTGAATCCAGCCCGACCGATCTCAACCCACTTAAAACCAAAGGCTATGCGGTTAGCGCCTCACTGGAAGCGGGTTATCCCTGGCAGCCAGACGAAGAGGTTCAGCGCTTTATTGAACCCCAGGCACAGTTGATTTACTCAACGGTCAGGCTGGATAACACCCACGATGAAGCGTCCGGGGTGAATTTCAGCAATGCCGATTCCCTTACCGGGCGAGTTAGCCTGCGTTTCCACCAGACGTGGAATCATGATGATGCGCAAAAAGGTCAGAAAAATCGCACCCGCACTACCGCATGGTTGCGCCCAGGGGTAGTGCATGAATTCAGAGGGGAAACGAAAACTCACTTCGCCTCGCAGGACGGGTACATTCCGTTTGTCACCAATGGCGCGGGAACATGGGGGCAGTTAAATGCAGGTGTTGACCATCAGATTAATCAGTCGGTTTCGTTTACCGGCTCATTAAGCATTGAGAAGTCATTTGCAGGTAACAGCATCAATTACGGCGGGATTGTAGGGGTGAAAATTAAGTTCTGACAAACCGAGCCTGGTGGTAAAACTCATCATGATTAATGCCGCTCACGCGGCATTATGAACCGTTTCTGGAGAAGTGCCGGTGTGGAAATATGTGAAGGGAACCATAAAGCTTATTTTCTATGAACTTAATGATTTGTTCTTAATGTCAGGTACTTTTGTATACCGCTATGGTTTAACCCGCAGAAATGAATGAAGAGCATGGTTTTTTTCCGATGCTACAATCAACTATATAACTCTTTTTAGTCTTATTTCTTAAAAGCTTGGGTTCAGACGATGCAAAATATAAAAGATATGACGCCGGTGACACTTCGCGATTTCAAACCTGTTGAAGATATCGATATCCTGGTCAACTCACTTACCCCCCATGCTACCTTTGTTTCTGCACGTAAAGGCCAACGCTTTAACTTTATCAATAGCAGTCAAACATTGTGTTATATGTTTGAAGAAGGGAGTGTAACGGTTCATCGTGCCCGTGATGGGCGGGTGATAAGTTCAGCAATAGGGCCAGCGCTGCTAGGCACTACCAACTACGTTATGGCGCACGACGCAACTTACATTACGATTAATCAGCCCATGCAACTGGGCATTATTCCTATGGAGGTACTGTCGAAGCAATTAGAAGCGAATAATTTATGGCGGGAATTTTCTCAGTTACTGCTATTTACCATCAGTCATTTCCAGCATCATAACCTCAGCCAGGTGGCACCGACTTCATACGAAAAAATACGCACCCATATTCTTGCGTTAAATAGTGAGCCTGATGAAGTCAAAAGCAAAACTAACATGGCACGCTACATTCAGGACAGAACGTTACTGTCTCGTAGCCACGTGATGATGATGATTTCGGCGCTGAGAAAGGGGGGGCATATTACGGTGGAGCGCGGGATATTGATCAGTGTCGCTTCATTGCCAATGAAATTTTAATCTCACCCGAGCTATTTCTTTTGGCGTAAGAAATATAGTGCCTCTATTTAAAATATAAATACTTAAAGTAGAGGCACAGTGATTAGACGTCGAGATCCGCCATATCGCCTTTATCCTGCAACCAGTTACGACGGTCTTCAGAACGCTTCTTCGCCAGCAACATGTCCATAATTGCCATTGTTTTATCGTTGTCTTCATCGTCAATGGTGAGCTGCACCAGGCGGCGAGTGTTTGGATCAAGCGTGGTTTCACGTAACTGTAGTGGGTTCATTTCGCCCAGCCCTTTAAAGCGCTGCACGTTTGGCTTCCCTTTCTTACGCTTAAGCTGCTCAAGCACGCCTGCTTTTTCTTCTTCATCCAGCGCGTAATAAACTTCTTTGCCCAGATCGATACGGTACAACGGTGGCATCGCGACATAAACGTGACCACCACGAACCAGGGAGCGGAAGTGGCGGACGAACAAGGCGCACAGCAGTGTTGCGATATGTAAACCATCGGAGTCCGCATCCGCAAGGATACAAACTTTGCCGTAGCGTAATTGGCTTAGATCTTCGCTGTCCGGATCGATACCTATCGCCACAGAAATATCGTGCACTTCTTGCGAGGCCAGAACTTCGTCGGACGAAACTTCCCAGGTGTTGAGGATCTTACCTTTCAGCGGCATGATCGCCTGATATTCGCGATCGCGTGCCTGTTTGGCAGAACCGCCTGCGGAATCCCCTTCCACCAGGAACAATTCGGTACGGCTCAAATCTTGCGCAGAACAGTCAGCCAGTTTGCCAGGCAATGCCGGGCCGCTGGTCAGTTTCTTACGTACCACTTTTTTAGCGGCACGCATACGGCGCTGAGCGCTGGAAATCGCCAGCTCTGCGAGTTGCTCCGCAATTTGAATATTCTGGTTCAGCCACAAGCTGAATGCGTCTTTCACAACACCAGAAACAAAGGCTGCGCACTGGCGTGATGACAGACGTTCTTTCGTTTGCCCGGCAAACTGCGGATCCTGCATTTTCACGGAAAGCACGTAAGCACAGCGTTCCCAGATATCTTCAGCCGACAGCTTCACGCCGCGCGGCAGTATATTGCGGTATTCGCAAAACTCGCGCATTGCATCAAGCAGGCCCTGGCGCAAACCGTTGACGTGCGTGCCGCCCTGCATCGTTGGGATCAAGTTAACGTAGCTTTCCGTTAGCAGTTCACCGCCTTCCGGCAGCCATAACAGCGCCCAGTCTACTTGCTCAACGTCACCGGCAAAGTTGCCGACAAATGGCGATTCAGGAAGCGTAGGCAGGCCGTTTATCGCTTCGCACAGATAATCTTTCAGGCCATCCTGGTAGCACCAGCGCTGCTCGGTATTGTTCACTTTATCGGTAAAAGTGATCTCCACACCGGGGCAAAGTACCGCTTTGGCTTTCAGCAAATGGCTTAAACGGGAAACTGAAAAACGTGGGCTGTCAAAGAAAGAAGCGTCAGGCCAGAAATGGACACTGGTGCCGGTATTACGTTTGCCGCAGGTGCCGACTACCGCCAGTTCCTGGACCTTGTCGCCATTTTCAAACGCGATGCTGTAAACCTGCGCATCACGGCGAACGGTGACTTCAACACGTTTGGACAAGGCGTTAACCACCGAAATGCCCACGCCGTGCAAACCACCAGAGAACTGGTAGTTTTTATTGGAGAATTTACCGCCTGCGTGCAGACGGCAAAGAATGAGTTCTACAGCCGGAACGCCCTCTTCCGGGTGGATATCAACCGGCATGCCGCGGCCATCATCAATAACTTCTAATGACTGATCGGCATGGAGAATAACATCAACACGCTTCGCATGGCCTGCCAGCGCTTCATCCACGCTGTTATCAATGACTTCCTGGCCCAAATGGTTTGGACGGGTGGTGTCGGTGTACATCCCGGGACGGCGGCGAACAGGCTCAAGCCCGGTGAGTACCTCAATGGCATCGGCGTTATAACTGGATTGCGTCATGGTTTATTCGTTCAGATTGCGAAACAGGAATTCAACTTAAGGCCTCAGTGCAAGCCAAGGAAGTCGACGATCTGTGTGAAATAATCTTCGAAGCCTACAAAGGCATGATTGCCACCGGATTCTACCGTCTGGCGACAGGGGGTGTAGTACGCCACCGCCTGGCGGTAATCAAGCACTTCGTCACCCGTTTGTTGTAACAACCAGATGAGATCCGGCGCTTCTAACGGGTCAACTTGCATGACTTTAAGATCGTAAATATGGCGAGACTCTAGCACATATTGCTGCCCGGTGTAGGGGTTCTCGTTGGTGCCAAGATAATCGACCAGCAATTCAAAAGGCCGTACCGCCGGGTTTACCACTACCGCTGGCAACATAAAACATTGCGACAACCAGGTGGCGTAATACCCCCCCAAAGAGGAGCCAACTACGCCCAGCGGTTCACCGCCGTGTTCCAGCACCAGCGACTCCAGCAACTCTGCCGCATCAGCAGGATACGGTGGGAGTTCGGGTATAACCATCTTGATGTGCGGGTGGTTCTGCGCAAGCCACGTTTGCATGCTTGTGGCTTTGGCTGAACGCGGCGAACTATTGAAGCCGTGTAGGTAAAGTAGCGTTGACATCAATAGCCTTCTGAAGCGGTGTCTGGGTTGAAAACCGCACCTTTCAGGCGGCAAACCTCAGTGGTCACTTCGCCATTGGGGTGAAGTTCCAGCCAACGCCAGCCAGGCTCGATGGTATCGAGAGTGAAATTGGCACAGTGAGGCTTGAACTGGACGCAGGTCGATGGCGTCGCCAGCATACGCCTGCCATTCCAGTCGAGATCTAACTCCTGGTGAATATGCCCACAAACCAGCGTTTTCACTTTCGGGAATTTTTGCAGCACGTTATCAAGCTCTGCGGCATTGCGCAGGCTATGTTGGTCAAGCCAGCTACAGCCAGCCGGTACCGGATGATGATGCAGCAGTAAGAGTGTGTGGCGTTCAGGCGCACCGGCAAGTTTGCGCTCTAACCAGTCGAGCTGGTAGTCGCTCAGTTCACCGTGCGGAACACCAAAGACTTGACTGTCTAACAACAAAATTTGCCAGCTGTCGCCAAGGAACACTTGTTTTGCAGGCGAGATCCCGGCTTCCAGTAACGAGCTGAACATTGCGGGTTGAAAATCATGGTTCCCTGGCAGCCAAACACAGGGCGCAGGGATCCCCGCAATGCCTTCAACAAAGTGCTGATAGGCTTGCGCGCTATGGTCCTGGGCTAAATCCCCAGTCGCAACAATAAGATCATAGTGACGCTGCTCGGCAAGGATGGCGTCAACAACCGCCTGATAGCTCATCCAGGTATTGATACCAAGCAGCGTTTCATTCTTTCCAGAGAACAGGTGGGTATCTGTAATTTGCAAGATCCTGATCTGGCCCCCACCGGCCACAGGAAGATTTAATAGGCTTTCCAAATGGTGTCCTTAGGTTTCACCGCGACTAATAAACCGGAACCGCCATCGCTCCATGCGCCAAACAAAATCGTAACCAGTCGGCCAGAAACTGGTTAATTTGATGCTTTTCGTCGCGTTGATGCAACTTTTTATTAGGATAATCATAACGCGCTTTGAAACGAAAGATCTGCTGACTTGAACACACTTCCGCGACCATGGCGTCATGGTAAAGCCTGACCGACATCGAAGGCAGGCTCCAGTAGCTCACCGCCGGGACAGTTTGTTCAATTTGAACGAGTGTTGTGTAGCGAGTCGATTCAAGGATGGTGAGTCGATATTGGGCGCTACTCACCTGATATGTGACTTTGTCCCCGACTTCATCATTAGGAGGAAGCAGGCGTCGTAGTTGCGCAAAGTTTGTTTCGCACAGGCGCATCATTTCAGGGAAGTCAGGTGTATAGCGCTTCATATTTAATTGTTCCACTCTTCTCTTAATTTCTCATGATGCAATTGCAGCCAAAGCAGTGCGATGACTGAAGCTGCGTTGTCGATTTTCCCTTCTTCAACTAACTGATAAGCCTGTTCCCGGCTCACGACATGAACACGAATATCTTCGTTTTCATCTGCCAGACCATGTATACCCTGCGCGTTCGAAGCATCAACTTCTCCCACCAGGATAGATAAACGCTCGCTGGTTCCACCCGGACTTGCCAGGTAGTTGATAACCGGTTTGGTTCGACCCACGACCAAACCTGCTTCTTCCACGGCTTCACGGCGTGCCACGCCTTCGACGCTTTCACCCTCTTCAATCATGCCCGCGACCAGTTCGAGCAACCACGGGCTTTCGCTGGTGTCATACGCGGCAATTCGAATCTGTTCTATCAAGACAACTTCGTCTCGCACAGGGTCATAGGGTAGCAGCACAGCAGCATGCCCGCGTTCTAAAATTTCACGGCGGACCTCGCCACTCATTTCTCCATTAAACAAGCGATGACGGAAGCGATAAAGATCTAGCGAAAAAAAACCGCTATAAAGCGTTTCCCGTGCAATAATTTCAACATCGTTTTTACCTAACGTGACAAGTTGATCTTTTTGCTTAGTCATGGGGGGTTCCTGATATTTTTATGGTCATGAAATGGCTCAATTCAAGTCTGTATGACTGCCGTTTCATTTCCAATATGGTAGATTGATGAAAATTAAGGGCAGATGGCACATTACGCCAAGCAGCCCAGCTGGCAGACTCTGCTAGAATCGGCGATCATTTTCGGCTCTTGTCAGCGCTAACAAACAATTTCTGCTTCACAACAAGGAATGCAAATGAAGAAACTGCTCCCAATTCTTATCGGTCTGAGCCTAACGGGTTTCAGTGCCATGAGCCAGGCAGAAAACCTAATGCAGGTTTATCAGCAGGCACGTTTAAGCAACCCGGACTTGCGTAAATCCGCTGCTGACCGTGATGCCGCATTCGAAAAAATTAACGAAGCACGCAGTCCATTACTGCCACAGCTCGGCCTTGGTGCTGATTATGAATACACCAATGGGTTTAGTGATTCGAATGGCATCGATTCCAGCCAAACCAGTGGTTCTTTGCAATTGACGCAAACCATTTTTGATATGTCAAAATGGCGTGCGCTGACCCTGCAAGAAAAATCAGCCGGTATTCAAGACGTCACTTATCAGACAGACCAACAAACCCTGATTCTGAATACTGCAACAGCCTATTTTAACGTGCTGAGCGCCATTGATGCGCTGTCCTTCACTGAAGCACAGAAACAGGCTATTTATCGCCAGTTAGACCAAACCACGCAGCGCTTTAACGTAGGCCTGGTCGCCATTACTGACGTACAGAACGCCCGTGCACAATACGATAGCGTATTAGCAGACGAAGTGACCGCACGTAACAATCTGGACAACTCAGTAGAAACGCTGCGCCAGGTCACCGGTAACTACTACCCGTCTCTGGCTTCACTGAATGTTGACGGTTTTAAAACCAACAAGCCTGATGCCGTGAATAACCTGCTGAAAGATGCAGAAAAGCGCAACCTGGCATTGTTGCAAGCGCGTCTGTCTCAGGACTTAGCTCGTGAGCAAATCCGCTACGCTGAAACTGGCCATATGCCAACTGTTGGCTTAACCGCTTCTACTGGCGTATCTGATACCACTTATAGTGGTTCTAAAACCACCACCAGCAGCCAGGCATATAACGACAGCAACATTGGCCAGAACAAAATCGGCATAAACTTCTCGTTGCCACTGTATAGCGGCGGTTCTGTGACTTCCCAGGTGAAACAAGCGCAATACAACTTTGTTGGCGCAAGTGAGCAGCTGGAAAGCGCGCACCGTAGCGTTGTACAAACGGTTCGTTCTTCGTTTAACAACGTGAACGCGTCAATCAGCACCATCAACGCTTACAAACAAGCGGTTGTGTCTGCCCAAAGCTCTTTAGATGCAATGGAAGCAGGTTACTCTGTGGGTACTCGTACCATCGTTGATGTGTTGGATGCGACAACTACGTTGTACAACGCTAAACAACAGCTCTCCAGCGCTCGTTATAACTACCTGATCAACCAGCTGAATATTAAATCAGCACTGGGTACGCTTAACGAACAAGACCTGGTTGCGTTGAACGGAACGTTGGGCAAACCTGTTCCAACTACCGCTGAAAGTGTTGCTCCAGAAACGCCAGACCAGAATGCTCGTGCAGATGGCTACTCAGCCGATACTGCCGCCACCACTGAGCCTGCGACGCCCGCAAAAGCGACTCCAGTGTCAGCAACAGGTAATAAATCAGCTAACCCATTCGGTAACTGATCATAGTTTTGTGGGGCGTGGCAACACGCCCCCGTCACAACTTACGCATTCGAACGTAAGGCAAAGTAAAGATCCCCCTCCAAACTGCCGTCATCGCTTTAATTTCAACCATTCATCCCCTATTCTAAGCACCATAACCACTGGGCTCAGGACAGAACAATGAAACGGACAAAAATCATAAACCACGCATCGTTCCGCAAAAGCTGGAACGCACGCCATTTGACGCCGGTCGCACTGGCGGTTACCGCTGTGTTTATGCTTGCCGGTTGCGAACAAAATGACGAAACAGTTTCCATGTATCAAAACGCGGATGACTGCTCACAAGCCAATCCAGGCAAAAGTGCTGAATGTACAACTGCCTTTAACAGCGCGCTGAAAGAAGCAGAACGTACTGCACCTAAATACGCTTCACGCGAAGAATGTATTGCTGAGTTTGGTGAAGGCCAATGCCAGCAAGCGCCTGCACAAGCCAGCATGGCAGGTGAACAAGCTCAGGCTCAGCCACAACAAAGTGGCAGCTTCTGGATGCCACTGATGGCGGGTTACATGATGGGTCGTCTGATGGGTGGCGGTGCGGGCTTCGCGCAACAACCGCTATTTAGCTCAAAGAACCCGGCAAGCCCGGCTTACGGCAAATATGCTGATGCCAGCGGTAAGAGCTATGGCGCGGCAACACCAGGCCGCACAACCACCGTTCCAAAAACGGCAATGGCACCAAAACCAGCCACCACCAGCACAGTAACGCGTGGCGGCTTCGGCGACTCCGTCGCTAAGCAATCAACGATGCAGCGCAGCAACAGCGCAACAGGTTCTTCTCGCTCCATGGGTGGCTAAGAAATTATGGAAAGAATTGCGATTACTGAGCGCCCGGACTGGCGCGAGAAAGCCACAGAATATGGTTTTAATTTTCACACCATGTATGGCGAACCCTACTGGTGTGAAGATGCTTATTACAAATTGACTCTTCCGCAGGTTGAACGCCTGGAAGAAGTCACCGCTGAATTGCACCAGATGTGCCTGAAGGTTGTGGAAAAAGTCGTGAGCAGCGATGAGCTGCTGGCGAAATTCCGCATTCCTAAACACACCTGGGAATTTGTGCGTCAGTCCTGGCGCACGCAACAGCCGTCACTTTACTCACGCCTGGATATCGCGTGGGATGGCATTGGTGAACCTAAGCTTCTGGAAAACAATGCCGATACGCCAACGTCTTTATACGAAGCGGCATTCTTCCAGTGGATCTGGCTTGAAGACCAGGTTCAGGCTGGGAATTTGCCTGCGGGAAGCGATCAATTCAACAGCCTGCAAGAGAAGATCATTGAGCGTTTTGCTGAATTAAAACAGCAGCACGGTTTCAACCTGGTGCATTTCGCCTGCTGTCAGGACACCGTAGAAGATCGCGGTACTGTCCAGTATTTACAAGACTGTGCAGCCGAAGCTGAAGTGGCGAGCGAATTTGTTTACATGGAAGAAATTGGTCTGGGCGAGAAAGGCCAGTTCACGGATGTGCAGGATCAGGTTATCAGCAACCTGTTCAAGCTCTATCCGTGGGAATTCATGCTGCGTGAAATGTTCTCCACCAAGCTTGAAGATGCTGGCGTGCGTTGGCTGGAACCTGCCTGGAAGAGCATTATCTCCAACAAAGCATTACTGCCAATGCTGTGGGAAATGTTCCCGAATCATCCAAACTTGTTGGCAGCTTATTTCGCCGAAGATAACTATCCTGAGATGGATAAGTATGTCGTGAAGCCTATCTTCTCTCGCGAAGGTGCGAACGTGAAGATCATCGAAAACGGCGAAGAAATTGCCCGTGTCGATGGCCCGTACGGCGATGAAGGCATGATCGTGCAGGAGTTCTATCAGTTGCCTAAATTTGGCGATAGTTACGTGCTGATCGGAAGCTGGCTGATCAACGATCAACCGGCAGGGATCGGTATTCGTGAAGATCGCGAATTAATCACACAGGATCTTTCGCGTTTTTACCCGCATGTGTTTGTAGAGTAACGAGTTAAAGGCGCGAAAATCGCGCCTTTTCTTATCCGACAACAACAGAAAGCATACTCAACGATCCCATCTCAATACCGTCTGTCGGCAGCGTAATTGGCTCTTTGCCATCCCATGCCCCGAGAACATACAACAACGGCAGGTAGTGATCCGCTGTTGGGTTAGATAACGATCCGCCTTCATGTTCCAGGTAATTAACCAGTGGGTGTTCGGCTACCGGCCCAAGCCAGGTGAGATTGTCTTTAACGTATTGGTTAAATGACTCAGCCCATGGATATGGCGTGTTTTCACCGTGCCAGCGCGCAGTTCTCAGGTTATGAACCACGTTACCACTGGCAATGAGCATGATGCCCTGATCGCGCAATGTCGCCAGCTTGCGGCCAATCTCAAAATGCCATGCCGCCGGTTTAGTGCTATCGATACTGAGTTGCACCATTGGAATATCGGCATTCGGGTACATCTTAATAAGCACGCCCCAGGAGCCGTGGTCAAATCCCCAGGCTTCTTTGTCTTGCATCACCGGAACGGGTGCCAGAAGGTCAACTAACTGTTGTGCAAGCGCAGGGGAACCCGGTGCCGGGTAATGAGTATCGTAGAGCGCCTGCGGGAAACCACCGAAGTCATGGATAGTTTTTGGCGTTTCCATTGCCGTAACACCCGTGCCTTTAGTGAACCAGTGCGCAGATATCACCACAATTGCTTTTGGCCGCGGTAACGTCTCTCCCAAATGGCGCCAGGCCTGGGTATATTGGTTATCTTCCAGCACGTTCATTGGGCTACCGTGTCCGAGGAACAGCGCAGGCATTCGTTGAGTTGTCATGGTGGTGTCCTTTAATCAGGTCATTCAGTTTATAAACACCACAGTACGCGCTTTTGTGTTTTGAAGAACTCAGATAAGCATGATGAAGATCTTCAGGAAATTTGAATGTAAGCGATGTGTAAAGCTTCTCAACTGGCTCTCGATTTTTATCACATCGCCCATTAATATGAATGAGAATCATTATCAAAAGGAGTGATAAATGTCAGTACCCTTGATCCTGACCCTATTAGCAGGGGGAGCCACTTTTATTGGTGCTTTTCTTGGCGTGCTCGGCCAGAAGCCATCAAACCGTGTGCTGGCATTTTCTCTCGGCTTTGCAGCGGGCATTATGTTGCTTATCTCGCTTATGGAAATGCTGCCTGCCGCACTTCACACCGAGGGAATGTCGCCGGTACTGGGTTATGGCATGTTTATGCTGGGTTTGCTGGGCTATTTCGCGCTCGACCGCGCCCTGCCCCATGCGCATCCACAAGATTTAATGGACAGCAAACCGCAGCCGCGTAATTTACGCCGCACCGCCTTGTTGCTGACTCTTGGTATTAGCCTACATAACTTCCCGGAAGGTGTGGCGACCTTTGTTACCGCCAGCAGCAACCTGGAATTAGGCATGGGGATCGCGCTCGCAGTGGCATTGCACAATATTCCTGAAGGTTTGGCTGTGGCAGGCCCGGTCTACGCGGCTACGGGTTCAAAGCGCAAAGCTATCTTCTGGGCAGGGATTTCCGGGCTGGCAGAAATTCTGGGGGGCGTGTTGGCCTGGCTGATCTTAGGCCCGATGATTTCGCCTGTTTTAATGGCAGCAATTATGGCTGCCGTCGCGGGCATTATGGTGGCGTTGTCAGTCGATGAACTGATGCCGCTCGCAAAAGAAATCGACCCGCATAACAATCCGAGTTACGGCATTCTTTGCGGTATGGCGGTGATGGGGTTTAGTCTGACGCTGCTACAAAGCAACGGAATCGGCTAAAAAAGAAGCCCGGTGTAGAAAAACCGGGCTTTTTGCTTTTTAGCGAGAGCTAGCTGGCTTTGCGTTCGTGAGCCTGACGGTATTCCACCAGGTCTTCAATTGTCACAACAGCCATATTGTGCTGGCGGGCAAAGGTGATGCACTCTGGTGCACGCGCCATGCTGCCATCATCGTTGGTCAACTCGCACAACACACCCGCAGGTTTGAAACCCGCAAGCGTGACCAAATCAATGGTTGCTTCAGTGTGGCCACCGCGAGTTAACACGCCACCAGGCTGAGCACGCAGCGGGAACACATGGCCCGGGCGGTTCAGGTCGCTTGGTTTTGCGCCATCAGCAATCGCGGCACGCACAGTCGTAATACGGTCTGCAGCAGAAACACCGGTAGTCACACCGCTTGCAGCTTCGATAGTCACAGTAAACCCTGTGCCATAGGCACTGGTGTTGTTCTCAACCATCATTGGCAATTCGAGTTGTTTACGGCGTTCTTCGGTCAGGCACAGGCAAACAATACCGCTACCGTGGCGAATGGTCAGAGCCATTTGCTCAACGGTCATGGTTTCCGCTGGGAAAATCATGTCGCCTTCGTTCTCGCGATCTTCGTCGTCAAGAACCATTACCCCGCGGCCTTCACGCAGTGCTTCAAGAGCATGTTCAACGCGTTGTGTAGGGGTGCCAAATGCAGAAAGGAGCGTCTGATTCATGGTAAAAAAACCTCATTAAAATTATGGTTACCAGAATCAGGGCAGTCTTAGGAGCTATAAAAATAACGTGAGCAGGCTTAAAAGCTTGAGCTTAGTCGTTACTCTCTCCCATCCGGACTTTAACCGTCGGCTCCGGAATTACACCGGATCTGCTGACCTCCAGATTGCTCTGGAGCGCTCGCGGGCTTTCAGCGTTCGCTGATTTACCGCCGGTGGGGAGTTACACCCCGCCCTGAGAATAAGCAGACTTACTATAACGCCGATGATTTTCTCTGGCAACGCCAAACCTTATAACATTTCGGGTTTCTAACGAGCCTCACAGGCATTACAATTAATGCTAATACCGTAAGACAATCCCGTAAGATTATGGAAGCCGCTATGATTGACCCGAAAAAAATTGAACAGATCGCACGCCAGGTCCACGAGTCAATGCCGAAAGGGATTCGTGAATTCGGGGATGATGTCGAGAAGAAAGTGCGTCAGGTTTTGCAGTCACAGTTAACCCGTCTGGATCTGGTGAGCCGCGAGGAGTTTGATGTGCAGACTCAAGTACTGCTGCGCACCCGAGAAAAACTGGCGTTGCTGGAGCAGCGTTTGAGCGAACTGGAAAGCCGTACAGCTCCGACTCAGCCAGTGGACTCACAATAGTAAGTAACGGCTGCCATGACACTCCTGTTTTCAGGAGTGTCATTATAATAAATTTACTATTTATCAAGTTCGTAAATTTATTATTCAGAATTTATAATCCGCGTTAATCATTTATTAAATCGCCCCTACTTTGATTTATCCTAAAATGTCTCATTAAATACACAACAAAAAAATAACCATTTGTTTTTGAAGGTTAATGTGCCTCACGCATCAATCCCTTGATCTGGCTATCCGTTGATTTAATTTCTTAATTTTCATACATTTCACAATCCTCCTCCGCAGCAAAATAGACTGCAAGAAGCCTACATTTTTCTAATGTGATATTCAGAACGTCTACAACGGAAGTAAAAATGGAAAATCAATTAATGACGCATTTTAAAGGTGCGCCCGGATCAAAATTAAAAATGATCGGTGGCGCAATGGCGGCCATTGTTATTATCGGCATGGCATTCGGGTCGTGGTACACCATTGATGAAACCGAGCGCGGCGTGTTATTACGAAATGGTGCGGTCATTGAAGCCATCGAACCTGGTCTTTCTTTCAAAATCCCCTTTTTCGAAAGCGTAAAACTTATTTCCGTACAGAGCCAGGTTACGGTATACGATTCATTGCAGGCCTATAGCAAAGACCAGCAAGCCGCGACACTGAAGGTTTCCGTCTCATGGCATGTTCCACCGTCAGACGTGACGAAAGTCTACAGCCAGTATCAGAATCTGACTTCACTTAATGATCGTCTAATTAGCCGCCAGGTTCCCACGCAGGTTGAGAATGTGTTCGGTGGTTTTACCGCCGTTGACGCAGTGCAACATCGTTTGCAACTGGTGAATGAAATTTCCAGTGCAATAAAGAAAAACGTTATCGGCCCGATTGTTATCGACAGCGTGCAGATTGAGAATATCGACTTCAGCGATGCGTATGAAAAAGCAGTGGAAGCCAGGATGACCGCCGAAGTTCAGGTCAAAACACGTGAGCAGGAACTGGCGACTGAACAAGTTCAGGCACAAATCCGCGTCACTCAAGCGCAGGCAGAAGCCGATGCCCAATTAGCCAATGCAAAAGCCGAAGCCGAAGCGACTCGTCTACGCGGACAGGCAGAAGCGGAAGCAATCAAAGCCCGTGCAGACGCCTTAGCCAGCAACCAAAATTTAATTGAATTAACCAAAGCAGAACGCTGGAACGGAGTATTGCCAACAACGATGCTGCCAACCGGCACACTACCGTTTATTGATACCACGCCAAATAAAGCGGGCCATTAATATTGCGGATATAAAGATAAAGCCAGCCCAATAATTTACCGGGCTGGCATGTTACTTATTGACTGTCTTGTTGAATCTTTTTAATGATGTTGGTGGTTGAACACCCATCTTCAAAGTTCAGCACCATCACTTCACCACCGTTGGCCCAGACTTCTTTACTCCCGGCAATATCATCCGGTTTGTAATCGCCACCTTTGACCAGCAGGTCAGGCAAGATCTCGCCAATCAAGCGTTGCGGAGTATCTTCTTCAAACAGTACTACCCAATCCACCGCTTCCAGTGCTGCTAACACGATCATGCGCTGATCCTGCGGGTTTACCGGGCGGGTTTCACCTTTCAGGCGTTTGGTTGAAGCATCACTGTTTGCCGCAACAATCAGGCGGTCGCCAAGTTTGCGTGCGTTCGCCAGATACGAAACGTGGCCTGCGTGAAGAATGTCGAAAACGCCGTTAGTCATTACGACTTTTTCACCGCGTTTACGCGCGTTCGCCACAGCAACTTTTAACTCAGCTTCGGTCATCACGCCAAAACCTGAATCCGCACGACCACGCACTGCGTTTTCCAGCTCAATTGGGGAAACGGTCGAAGTACCCAGTTTGCCGACCACTACGCCTGCCGCTGCATTGGCAAAGTAGCACGCTTCTTCCAGCGAATTACCCGCAGCAAGCGTTGCCGCCAGTACGCCAATGACCGTGTCACCGGCACCGGTCACATCATAAACTTCTTGCGCCTGCGTCGGCAGATGGAACGGTTCAATACCCGGTTGCAGCAGCGTCATGCCGTGTTCAGAACGGGTGATCAGCAAAGCAGAAAGATCGTATTCAGCAATGAGCTTCATACCGCGTTCCACCAGCTCTTCATCGTTCTTACACTTGCCAACAACCGCTTCAAATTCAGAGAGGTTTGGCGTTAGCAGCGTAGCACCGCGATAGCGATTAAAGTCGGTTCCTTTCGGATCGATAAGCACAGGAACGTTTGCAGCACGCGCAAGGCTAATCATATGCTGAACGCTTGCCAGCGCGCCTTTTGCGTAGTCAGAAAGCACCAGCGCGCCAATGTGCGGCAAAGCCTGGCTAATACGCTCGTGCAAAGGTTCCGGATCAACACCTTCAAAGCCTTCTTCAAAATCGAGGCGAATCAGCTGTTGGTTGCGGGAAAGTACACGCAGTTTGGTGATTGTCGGATGAGTCGGCACTGAAACGAAATCGCACTTAACGTTCACACCGGCCAGCGTCTGGCTGAGTGCTCGCGCAGCGTCATCAATACCCGTCAGGCCTACCAGGCGAGAATTCGCGCCCAGAGAAGCAATGTTCATTGCCACGTTAGCCGCGCCACCAGGGCGTTCTTCAATGTTATCGACTTTAACTACAGGTACCGGAGCTTCCGGGGAGATGCGGCTTGTAGGGCCATACCAGTAGCGATCCAGCATCACATCACCAACTACCATGACGCCTGCACGGCTGTATTCGGGCAGCGTTACTTTCATTCCTGACTCTCCAGAGAGGGATAAAATTTTGTCGCGGATAATATCACAATTAATCTTATGCGCGTGTTTGCGGCTCAGTTAGCCACGTTTGCCAGCTTTTCAATACCTGTTCACGTTCCTGAGTAAAGGTATCCATTGCCACGTTCCCTGGCAGCTCTTGCAATGCCAGGTGATGAAGTTCATCGCGCAACGTGACGTAAGCATGCGTCAGCGCTTTTGCTTCGTCATCACTCATGATGTCGTTTTGCGCCATTAATTCCAGAATGCGCACATTGTCAGACCAACGTGT
Source organism: Buttiauxella brennerae ATCC 51605 (assembly GCF_001654925.1). Lineage (GTDB taxonomy): Bacteria > Pseudomonadota > Gammaproteobacteria > Enterobacterales > Enterobacteriaceae > Buttiauxella > Buttiauxella brennerae. The sequence goes on along the minus strand of NZ_LXER01000001.1, from coordinate 36,276 downwards.
TAGTTTTGGGGCCTGCGCCGCATAACGTAACACCAGATATTGAGTGATAAATTCAATATCAGTAATGCCACCTTCATCGGCTTTAATATCAAAGCGTTCACGCGTTTTCCCGCCCAGGTGCGCGCGCATTTTTTCACGCATCTCCCGCACTTCAGTCTGGAGTTTTTCACCTTCACGCGGCACACACAAAATCTTGCGGCGAATCGCGTCAAATTCCTGCTTAAGCTGTGGGTCACCATAGACAATTCGCGCCCGCACCAGGGCCTGATGCTCCCAGGTCCAGGCTTCGTTTTGCTGGTAATCAGCAAAGGCTTCAGTGGTGGTGACGAGCATTCCCGCCGCGCCAGACGGGCGCAAACGTGCGTCCACTTCATACAAAATACCTGAGGATGTACGGGTGCTGAACAAGTGCATGACACGTTGTGCGAGGCGCAGATAGAACTGGCGACCATCAATTTCACGTACGCCATCGGTCATGACATCCGATGGGCAATCGTGCAGGAATACCAGATCCAAATCGGAACTATAACCCAGCTCCCAGCCGCCGAGTTTGCCGTAGCCGACAACCGCAAAACCGCGCCCTTCACGGTTCTGCAAGTGCTTTGGCTGGCCGTATCGCAAGACCATTTGCGCCCAGGCTTGCTGGACAACAGCGTCAATCATCGCTTCAGCCAGCCAGGTTAAGTGGTCACTCACTTTCATCACCGGCAGTGTGCCCGTAATGTCAGCCGCCGCCACACGTAACAGTTGCGCCTGTTTAAACTGGCGCAACGCTTCTAGCTGCTGTTCTTCATCGTCATCCGGCACGCGCAGCAAATACTGGCGTAACTCATCACGATAAGCGTCAGTGGCGGTCGGTTGGTAAAGGGTATTCGGGTCGAGCAGTTCATCGAGCAGAAGCGGGTAACGCGCCAGTTGGCTGGCAATCATCGGTGATGCAGCACACAGCGTGATCAGGTGTTTAAGCGCCCCCGGATATTCCGTCAGCAACTCAAGATAAGTCGTGCGCGTAACTATGCCGAGTAACAGCGGTGTTAAACGAGACAATGGCAACGGTGCATCGCTGCGGGAACAGGCCTCACACAGCAAGCGTGGCATCAGCTGATCCAGCACCTGACGGCCACGCGGCCCAATGGTGCGCTTGTCAGTGTCCTGGCGGAAATCACTCACCAGGCGTAAAACTTCACCCCGCGCTGGCGGCGTTAAATGCTCGAGAACCGGCGTGTTCACATCAGCATCCAGCGCATCCTGCCATAGCTCACGCCAGGCTTCAGCGAGCTTATCTTCGCCCGGTTCCGGTTCGTCATCGCCAATCAATTCGTTAAACACCTGGCGCACGGCACTCATATGCTGTTGCAAGGTGACTTGCAGCTCGTCCCAGTTTTGCGCATTCATGCCCCACGCCAGGCGAGCACGGTTCAGCTCATCGCCAGGCAAAGTCTGCGTTTGCTCGTCATTGATGCTTTGCAGCAGGTTTTCGAGACGGCGAAGGTATAAATAGGCCGCATTGAGTTTTACGGCATCTTCTTCTGGCAGCAGGTGTAAATGCTGGATAGCTTCAAGGGTCGGTAGCAAAGAGCGCGACTGCAAAGATGGCTCGCGCCCGCCACGAATCAGCTGGAATACCTGGACGATAAACTCAGTTTCACGAATGCCGCCCGCGCCGAGTTTGATGTTATCGGTCAACCCTCGGCGGCGCACTTCACGGGCAATCATCCCTTTCATGTTTCGCAGCGACTGAATAACACTGAAATCAATATAACGACGGAAGACAAACGGCCGCAGCATGTTGCGCAGCTCCTGGCTCCACGCGTCATCGTTATCGCCCATGATACGCGCTTTAACCATCGCGTAGCGTTCCCAGTCGCGGCCTTGTTCCTGGTAATAATCTTCTAATGCGGCATAGCTCACCACCAACGGACCACTGTCACCGAACGGACGCAGGCGCATATCGACGCGATAAACAAAGCCGTCTTGAGTCGGTTGGTCGAGGACTTTAATCAGGCGCTGGCCGAGGCGTGTGAAGAACTGGGCGTTGTCCAGTTCACGGCGCCCGCCCTGGGTTGAACCGTTTTCCGGCCAGGCAAAAATCAGGTCGATATCGGAGGAGAAATTCAGCTCCCCACCGCCAAGTTTGCCCATTCCGAGGATCATCAGCGGCTGAGGGACTCCCGCCTGGTTACACGGCGTGCCCCACTCGCGGCAGCATGCTGCATAAAGCCAGTCACGGGCGGCGATAATCAACGTTTCTGCCAGGGCACTTAATTGCTGGAGGGAGCTTTCAGTCGGCACCTGCTGCAATGCCTGTGACCAGGCAATTCTCACCATCATGCGACGGCGGAACAGGCGCAGTGCGCTCATTAATGCAGGTTCACTATCGACCCCCTGCAACGCTTGCTGCAACCAGGTCGCGTAGTGCTGCCATTCGTCGGCAAGCGGTGGAGACTGCTGTAATTCTTCAAGCCATGCGGGATAGGCCGCCATGCTGTCACAAACAAAATCACTAAACGCCAGAACAGCCTGAGCCTCAGGGCTTAACGTCTGGCGATCAATCTCTTGTGGCAGGCGCGCCAGCGCCGCCTGCAAATGCTGCTGTAAAAGTGGCGCTTGCGACATCATGGTTGTGTCCCTTAGAAAGAATATCCCCTCAATAATTCAGGTTGCAGCCAACAGCCCTGCAACCTGAAATAAGACGGGTAAATTATTTCCCGCTGTGCAGCCAGAAAGGAGCCTGCGAGATAGATTCATTACGATAATGTTCGATTTCTACTTGCTGGCGAGTCGCAATGGCGTGACGCAGCCCTTGCCAGTTATCCAGCCATGGCTGTGTTTTCGAATCATCATAAACACCCGCCAGCAGACGGATAGAACCCGTTTCACGTGCCAGACGCGGCAGTTGGTCAGCATAGCTGTCACCCAATGGGCGCAGGAAAGTTTCTTTCAGCTCTGCGGCGTGACGTGAAAGATGGGTATCTGCAAAACGTTTAAATGAACCCGCCAGTTTGACGTTAGCTTTTTCGTCGGTGAATTTCTGCCATTGACGGCCTACCAGCCACTCGGTCAGCGCCAGTTTGGCCTGGCTGCTTTCCGCACTAAAAGCCAGTTCCTGCGCTTTAAGGTCTGAAGCCAGGATCGTTTCGTAAGTTGCGGCCAGTTCACGAACTTGCGTACTCGCCTTGCGTGGAATAATGCCGCCGAACAGCGCCAGTGCGTAGCGCACAAGGCCAACTGCTTCTAGTACTTGTGCTTTCGCTTTGCCGTTGCCACGCAACCACAGTTCTTCGTGGTATTGCCAGTGGCTAAGCGCCAGTTCCAGTGAACCTTCCAGCCCTTGTTCAACCGTCGCTTTCGGCGCAACGCGTAACACCGTTAACGGCTTAATTTCTCTTTCCATATTTCCCTGCACCAGATGGTAGCCGCGTGCTGCTTTGCTCAGGCTACCCTGGCGTAAACCCGGTTGAGCGACCAGTTGCTTTGCAAAAGCTAAAACGTCTACCGTTTCGCCTTCGAGTAATTCCAGCTCCAGCTCGCACAATGGCTCGGCCAGTTCACCCGCTTTCACTTCACCGAGATCTAGCGCCAGTTCGATACGGCTTTTACCGTGCGTCACTACCCATTTTTCACGGGCAAAATTGGTGCTGAAGAGTGGGTTAAGCTGGGACTGTAAATCCTTCGGAGACAGGCCCTCTGGCCAGATTTCTTCTGGAAGCAGCGATAAATCAAGTTCAGCTTTGCTAAGCTCAACATTGTATTCCGGGCGCTGATGCAACCCGCCAGTGACGCGGCCTGCGATTTTCATCGTCATTTCATAGCGGCCGTTATCGCCACGGATGCGTAAGCCCATATCATGACGGCGCAACTGGTTGTCGGCGGTTTCATAATAGATGTTGAGCAACTGGCGGGGTTCGCTATGTTGGCTTTCCAGCGAATTTAATGTATTACGAAGAGAATCCAGTTCAGCTGGATTAACGATAAATTTGAGTTCGATTTCCTGAGTCATCGTCTTTTTACTTTTAGTTGTGTCACATCGAGCTAACGCCCGGCGAACTTAGTCTCACAATAGCGGTCAGTAGATAATATTTTTCGCCAAATTACCATGAGTGGCGCGTATTTTGACGCACCACAAGCTGTGAGCAATTGGTCAAATTCACACCAGGATGATTCTCATTCAGGTTTACGGATTGCGCCGTCAGACTGATGCCACTACTATCGTTCCACTATTTATGACAATAACGACGAAATCATGCACAAATTCCGCCTAATTTGCCTTACTTTGCTCTCCCTTAGCGTTTCCGTAGTGGCTCATGCCGATGAAAAACGTTATGTATCTGACGAATTGAATACCTGGGTGCGTAGTGGTCCTGGGGATAATTACCGCTTGCTTGGCACCGTAAATGCGGGCGAAGAAGTGACCTTGCTGCAAAGCAATGAAGAAACTAAATATGGCCAGGTACGCGACAGTAACGGCCGTACCTCCTGGATTCCGCTGGCGCAGCTGAGCACCAATCCAAGCCTGCGCACGCGTGTACCGGACCTTGAAAACCAGGTCAAAACGTTGACTGACAAGCTCACGAATATTGATGCCACCTGGAATCAGCGCACGGCTGAAATGCAGCAGAAAGTGGCACAAAGCGACAGTGTCATCACCGGTCTTAAAGAAGAGAATCAACAGCTTAAAAACCAGCTAATCGTCGCGAAGAAGAAAGTTGATGCCGCGAATGTTCAGTTGGATGACAAGCAACGCGCCATCATCATGCAGTGGTTTATGTATGGCGGCGGTGTTGCAGGCTTCGGTCTGCTGCTCGGTTTATTACTGCCGCACATGATCCCAAGCCGTAAGAAGAAAGATCGCTGGATGAACTAATTCGCAACCCTGTATCCTACACTTAGCTATTATCGTCATTGGTTAACGGATGCAGGGGCATTAAAGCGTGAAGATTTATCTGGTCGGTGGTGCAGTACGTGATGGGTTGTTGAGATTACCGGTCAAAGATAAAGATTGGGTGGTGGTTGGGGCAACCCCGCAAGAGATGCTGGATGCTGGCTACCAACAGGTTGGGAAAGATTTCCCGGTGTTTCTGCATCCAAAATCTCGTGAAGAGTATGCGTTAGCGCGTACCGAGCGTAAATCAGGCCAGGGTTACACAGGTTTTACCTGCTATGCCGCGCCTGATGTCACGCTTGAGCAAGATTTGCTGCGCCGTGACCTGACTATCAACGCTATTGCCCAGGACGAGCACGGCGAATTTATCGACCCGTACAACGGGCGTGCCGATATCGAAAAACGCCTGCTGCGCCATGTATCACCGGCTTTCAATGAAGACCCGCTACGCGTTTTACGCATCGCGCGTTTTGCTGCACGCTATGCTCATCTCAATTTCCAGATTGCCCCGGAAACTCAGGCGCTGATGTCCGCGATGGCGGCTAACGGCGAACTTGAGCACCTCACACCGGAACGCGTCTGGAAAGAGACTGAAAATGCCCTCACCAGCCGTAACCCACAAGTTTATTTCGATGTGCTGCGCAAATGCGGTGCGCTGAAAGTCCTGTTCCCGGAAATCGACGCGCTGTTCGGTGTGCCTGCTCCTGAAAAGTGGCATCCGGAAATCGACACCGGTATTCACGTTCTGATGACACTGGCGATTGCTGCGCAGCTTAGCCCGGAAGTTGACGTGCGCTTTGCCACGCTGTGCCACGATCTTGGCAAAGGTCTGACACCTAAAGAGTTCTGGCCTCGCCACCATGGCCATGGCCCGGCAGGGGTAAAACTTGTCGAGCAGTTATGCCAGCGGATGCGCGTGCCAAATGAAATTCGCGATCTCGCCAGACTGGTGGCGGAATATCATGACCTCATTCATACGATGTCTATCCTCCAGCCAAAAACTATCATCAAATTATTCGATGCCATCGACGCGTGGCGCAAACCACAGCGCGTCGAACAGATGGCGTTAACCAGCGAAGCCGATGCCCGCGGGCGCACCGGTTTTGAAGCCAGTGATTATCCTCAGGGCAGGTTGCTGCGGGCAGCATGGGTTGTGGCGCAAAGCGTCACCAATAAAGAAGTGATTGATGATGGTTTCAGCGGCCCGGCGATTCGTGATGAATTAACGCGCCGCCGTATTGCCGCTGTTGAAGCGTGGAAAAAAGAAGCCGGGCTGGTTATGCCGCCTGCGAGCTAGCCGCTGCCGGTTGGCGCATCTTCAGGCCAACCAACAGCAACAACAGATAAGCGGCACACGGCACCAGAAAACTCAGGCGCAAACCAATCACGTCCATCATCCAGCCCTGCAAAAATGGCAACACGCCACCGCCTATCCCTGCCATGATCAGGAAGGCAGATGCAAGGCTAGTTTTATCCCCGAGATTGCGCACGCTTTGCGAGAAAATCACCGGGTACATCAGCGAATTCATCAAGCCAACTAACAGCAAGCATATTCCCCCCCAACGACTGCCAGACACTATCGCAAGGCCGACCAGCATGCCCGCAATGGCAGTCGCGATGCGAAAAGCGCTCACCGCATTAACGCGGTGTGCCACCATGCCATAAAGCATCCGTCCGGCAAGTGAGCCGCCCCAGTAGATAGCAATCAGTGAGGTCGCTTGCTGCATGCTCAGTGCCCCTAAAGAGGCGTCGCTGAGGTAACTCAATGCGGTAGTGCCAATCGCCACTTCCACGCCGACATAGGTAAAAATCGCCAGCAGCCCCATCACAAAATGTGTTTCACGGAACAGCTCTTTGGCGCTGTGATTCAAACGCTGTATCTGACCCTGACGGAAATCAGGCAAATGGCAACAATACAACAAGCCAATCAACCCGCAAGCCAGCGCCGCAAGTGCCAGAAAAAGCCAACGAACCGGTTCCTGGTGAGCCGCAAGACTGACCGGAAAGAGAACCAATATTCCCGCTACCAGCAACGGTGCAGCCGTCGTGCCCGTAGAGTTTATCGCTGAGGCGACGCTTAACCGGCCAGCCGCCGTCTCCTCAGGCCCTAAACGCGTGACGTAAGGGTTCGCCACCACCTGCATCGCTGCAACACCAATCGCCAGAATGAAAATAGCCACCAGCACCCATGAAAACTGAACAAGCCACATCGCCAGCGCCATCAATAAACAGCCGACAACGGCAAACCCTATGGCCAGTATTAACGTCATGCGGTAACCCAAACGCGCCATCAATGCCGAGCACGGTAAACAGGCAACGAACGGTGCCAGGTAAAACGCGACGTTAACCAACATGGCATCGCGATAGGTCAGTGAAAAATAGTGGTAGAAAAATGGAATCAACACGCTGTTAATACTGGTCAGGCAGCCCCAAAGAAAAAAGGCGCATGCCAGCACAGCGAGCGGTTTTCGAATACCATGAGATTCGCCGGGCAAGGCAGTTATTAAGGTCATTTCGCTGAAAATCCCTGTTAAAAAGCCGGGCTCAAATAGCCCGGTAACTCCGTTAAAGTGCCAGTTCAGCAGCCAACAAATCGGTTATCGCAGCAGAATCTGACAGCATCTGCAGCTGGTCGCGGAAATCGCTGTGCATCAGCTTGCGGGCCAGGCGCGAGAAAATCTTCATGTGATTTTCCTGCTCCTGTTCGTTGACCGCGAGCATGATAACCAGTTTGACATCAACACCTTCCCCCCAGCTCAGTGGCGATTTTAAGCGCAATACAGAAATGCTGCTGTGCAGGACATGCGCAGATTTGCAGTGCGGAATCGCCACACAAAAACCCAGTGCCGTGGAAAATACTGCTTCGCGATCCCAGATAGCCCTTTCTGCCAGCGCCCCGGAAACCACGCGCTGCTGCACTTCCAGGTTATCCGTCAGCAACTTGATGGCCTCTTCTTTGCTGGCTACCTGTTTATCCAGCAGCAATAGCTCCTGCGCCAGTACCGGTTTTTGCGATTGCGAACGAATAAATTGCTCAACATATTCGAGAACCTGCTCACCACTTTCACAACCAATAGCCGTTTCCAGCAGTTGCTGGCACTGCCCAACATTCAGTGAAGTGAGCGCTTCCTTACATGGCGTAATCGCCCCGGCGGCCATACTTAACTGCGTCAGCCCCATGCCAATTAATAGCGGCAACATTTGCCGGTCTGCCGCCATTTCCCCGCACAGGCTGATCGCAAGCCCGGCGGCCTGTGCACGTTGCGTAATGTCGCGCATCAACGCTAAGAATGTCGGGTTACGGTAGTCATAAAGATGGCGAACGTAGGGGTTTCCACGGTCACAGGCGAGGAAATATTGCGCCAGGTCATTGCTGCCAATCGAAACAAAATCGAGATAGTTAGCTGCTTTTTCCAGAAGATAGAGCGTTGAAGGCACTTCAACCATAATGCCCAGATGCCATTCTCCAACCGGAATATTTTCCTGCAGCAAAGTTTGCGCGATGTGCTGGAACTGGCCGTGCAGCCACTGAATTTCCGCAAGCGTTGCCACCATCGGCACCATGATATTCAGTGGCCCAACCGCACTCGCCCGAAGCAATGCACGAGCTTGCGTGGTGAAAATGTCATGAAATTGCGGGTACATACGCACCGCGCGGTAACCCAGGAACGGGTTCTCTTCTGCGGGTAGGTCCAGAAAACTGCACGGTTTATCCCCACCAATATCCAGCGTACGAATGGTGATTTTCTTGCCCGCGGCACATCTGAGTACGCCGCTATAGGCCTGATATTGTTCTTCTTCATCAGGCGCCTCGCTGCGTTCGCAAAAAAGCATTTCTGTACGGAACAGGCCGACGCCATCCGCGCCGTGTGCAAAAACACTTTGCGCTTCAACCGCCAGGGCGATGTTCGCCAGAACGCTGATCCTTGTTCCATCAGCGGTTGAAACTTGCTGCTCTCGCAACGGCGCACTGCGCTGCGCAATCGCCTGCTGTTTTGCCGATTCCAGCCGATACCAGCTTTCCATCGCCTCATTAGGATTCGCCACCAGCAAACCGTAGCGGCTGTCCAGAATCAGCATGTTGGCGCTGCGCGTCAGGGCGTCACTTTGCGTCACACCACACAGCAAAGGGATGCCAAACGAACGGGCCAGGATAACGGTGTGCGATGTTTCGCCGCCATCGCCCATCACGATGCCTTTCAGGTGCGGATTGCACAGTCGCAGAAACTGCCCCGGCGTCAGCGTGCCGTTGCAGATAACAATGCTGTCGCAAGTGAGCGCCAGTTGCGTTTCAAGCGGCCTGCCCAATAAATTAGCGGCAATGCTCTGGCACAGGTCGCGAATGTCGATGACCCTTTCACGTAGATACTGGCTGCTGCTCTTTAACAACGGCTGACTCAACTCTTGCACCGTAAGCGCGATAGCCTGCAAAGCGTTACGTGCTGTGGTGTGCGAGAGCAAGCACGTTTTGAATACCGGGTCGCTCAGCAATTTAAGCTGCGCGGCTAACACTTGTTCAGCTCCCGTCCCGGCATGGCACAACGTTTCTTGCGTTAATTCCCAGGCGTCCCGCAGTTGCTGCTGTTGCCTGGTGGCATCTGTCGCAGGTTCTTGCTGCGAGAGTACCTGAAGGTCAACGGAATCAATATGAACCGGCACACCGCGCCCAATGCCTTTGCTGACGCCGTTACCGCGCAGGTGATTCGGGCGGGCATGTTCAATAAATACCGGAAGCGGCTGAATATGCGTATCTGCCGATGGCTCCATCGGCTCATCACAGCCGGCAAACTCATCGCGCATAAATGCCTGAAGCTGTTCAAACGCAGCCTGCTGATCTTCGCCTTCAATCAGAAACTGACACGAGTCGCCGTGGGTAATATCCGCGCCAATCATACCCAGCACACTTTTAGCATTGGCCTGCGTTTTTTTACTCAGGTTTATCAGCGTGATGGCAGCACTAAACGACTGTGCGCGCTGTTCAATTTCACTGGCCGGGCGAGCGTGAATGCCATTGGGCAAAGTACAAATAAAATCGAGTGTTAGCATGTTTTTCTCACCCTCAAAAAGTGATGACAAAAGTGGCTGGCGCGCACGTAGGCACCGCTTCTTGATGGATTTCCAATGCAATTTCTGCAAGCGTTGCCGGGGTGATGGTTCCGCTGGTGATAACTTCGCCACACGGTATTGAAGCCAACGTTGGGTTCCAGCCGCGTACCACCAGCGCATCGCTGTGCTGGGCTTTTTTAAGCACGCTGAAATGAAGTTCACTGTCCCAGTTCAACACGCTGAAATGCGGTGGGAACACGCGGCCATGCGGATTAGTACGAAAACGTGACCAGCCCGTGGCAAGCCAGGCATGCAGGTTGCCGCGAGCGTTCTCAACATCACGCCAGAAGGCGCTATCCGCACCGTTGTTCATCGCAAGCAGACTGAGTTTGAAATGGTGCATGCCTTGTATTTGCGACTCAGGTGACGGCAACACCATCCCGGATGCGCGACCTGGGCGGTAAGGCATGTTCGCCTGCCCAAGCCAGCCGACACTGCGCAGTAAGGTCACGGCGATAACATCTTGTCGGTCTTCAGGAATTTGATATTCGCGCAGCCCTTCTGTCACCGCGCATAACCCGCGATGAGCGTCATGCATCATGACCTGGCTTTGCATTGGATAGAGCGCAACCGGCGCCTCCGTCCACTGCTCCTCTTTCCATACCGCCATTTCCGGCGGCTGGTTGTGGCGCTCAATCAGGCCGAATGGCTGATCGGCAAAATGAACATGCTGCTGAACACCGGTTGGTAGCAGAACTTGCAAGCGATGGTCGTGCGCTGTGTTGTTGACGCTTATCGCCACGTCCAGCCAGCGATTTTTATGCGCGAGCGTCAACGTCATGCTGATATCGAGTTCCGCATCAGCACGGTGCTCATTGCGGGCAGTCAGATCAGACGGTACGGCCATCTGCCAGGTCAGCGTCAAACAGCTTTGCAGAAGTCCTTCCTCGCCACGAACCGAGGTCAGGAAATCATTGCTGCTAATTAGCCAGTCATCGAAAGGTGGCGAGTAGTTGTAGTTGTCGCCTGCGTCACCGCCGTCCACCAACTGCAAAATATTGTGGTAAGTCTGCTGGCTGCGTTTATCGGTTAGCGTCAAAACCCCTTGTTCATCTGCCTCCAGACGCAACCATTCGTTTTCGAGCTTAACTACCGCCGCAGCCTGCGGGCTAAATCCTGCGCTCACACCTTCTTGCAGATATAACGTCTGATAACCGCATGCCGGGATCTCTGACACTTCAAGCAGCAACTTGCATTTGCGATACCAGGTGGTTTCAGTACTGTTTGAGAGCTCCTGAACAATGATCGACATGTCCTGGCGGCCTTCTTCAACAATCTGCCAGCGGCATTCGTGGCCTGCGCCGTCGACCACACGGAAATCTTGCTCGGGGGTGAAAATGGTCAGCTCAACCAGCCCGTGACGTGTTTGTGGGCGGGCATTAAAGATGATGATTTTCTTGCCGTCTTGCTGCGCCGTAATCCCTTCGGCGAGCATTTTCATATTCAGGTCGATAAGCTGGTTCGCCATTTCGAGGCCAGACTCGAGGCGGTTTTTGACCATCGCGTTCACCCGGTCTGAGTTGCAACCACCGATGCTGTCATGAGCGTGAGATTTCATCGCTTCTCGCCAGATGTTATCCACCGCGCTTTGCGGATACGGCAGGCCAAGCCGCCAGTTCACGGCCAGCAAGGGTTCGAGATGCTGGCTGAGCGTCTGTTCGAGTTGCGCATTCAGCTGTTTAATGTCCACGCGAGTCGAAAAAATGCCGCGATGAATACGCATGTATTTCGGGCTGATAAGCTCGCCCTGGTAAACAGGAAGCGCGATTTGGGTACTTTCCAGTGCCTGAAAAAACTGGCTGAAACTGCTGCGCACGTAGCGATATTCATCCTGCTGCTGATTAAGCTTATCGAGCATCTCCGGTACGCGATATTCAAACGGCGACTGATCGTTGCCGTTTGGCAGTAATACATGGTCGGTAGATGAAAATCGGGTTTGCTTCGCCAGAATTGTTTCCAGTGCTTTTTGGGCTTGCTGTGGTTCATCCGGCAGCCATTTGGCACAGCCGTAACCCCACGGCAGCACGGCGGTGGTGACTTTGCTACCATCAGCGCTCAGCCAGCTAAATTCACTGTGCGGCACGTTGTATTCGCTCCAGCCACGCCAGATAACGGCGCTGTCGATTGCGAACTGTTGCAGGAACATGGGAAGTTGAGCACTTTGGCCGAATGAATCAGGGACATAACCCACCGGCATTGTTTCGCCAAAACGCTGGCAATCGGCGTGGCCGAGCAGCAAATTGCGGGTAATCGACTCCGCGCCGACGACCAGAAAATCGCTTTGCGTATACCATGGGCCTATCAAAATCCGACCCTGTTCGATTAAGTTACGCAGCCGAATCTCCTGATCGGGCGCCACACTTAAATAATCCTCAATGACTACCGTTTGCCCATCGAGAACGAATGGCCCTAATGTTTTATCCGCTTCCAGGCGTTGCAAAAGATCGTCCATAAAATAATAAAGCACCGCTTTTGAATCATTCTCGGTGAAATACCATTCGCGATCCCAATGTGTATGTTGTACCAGATGAACCGTTTTCATATATCAACCTCACCATGGCGAATCTCTATATTTAATAATCCGCCATGGCTTTATTTAAAATGCAGGGAACCCTGAAGCTAAAAAGCCTCACTGTTATTTACCTTTCTCTTTTTAGCGAACCATTAAATAAACGGTTAGCGGCTCACTTTAAATTTTGGTGCCGGTGCTGTAGCCTTTTCTTGTTTACTGGTTGTGATATTCGACTGACGAAACACTAGCAAAGAACCGACCGCCACGATGGCAGAACCTACGGCAATCGAAAGAATGTAGATTGGCCAACCATCCACGGCGAGCCAGCCATAGAAACCGGATATCGGTGCGTGGTTAACAGCCCCTAAACCAACTGCCATTGCCGCGCCCGTTGCGGTGCCTATTACGTTGATAATGATGATTTTAGGATTGGCCAGGGCAAACGGGATCGCGCCTTCGGACACGCCGATTAAACCCATCAATGTGGAAGCTTTCCCTGCTTCTTGCAGAGATTCCGGGAAACGGTGCTTCCAGATAAGAGAAGCCACACCGAGACCAATTGGCGGGATGATAATCGCCACCTGTGCTGCTGTATTTGGGTCATAAATACCGGAAGCCAGTAGCGCCATCGCCGTAGTGACTGCCGCCTTGTTTACCGGGCCACCAAGATCAAAGCCCACCATGCCACCGACTACTGCGGCCAGAATAACTTTGTTGGTGCCTGACATCGCCAGCAGCCAGGCTTCCATACCGTGGTTAAGCGCTGCCAGCGGGGTGCCAATCACAAACGCCATGATGATGCAGGTCAGCAGCGTGCCGCCCACCGGCAGAATAAATATCGGCCCTGCGGAAGCGAGCGAGCGGGGTAATTTAACTTTCGCAGTTAGCAGCCGGACGACATATCCCGCGACGAAACCCGCAGCCAGTGCCCCCAGAAAACCCGTACCAAGATTGCTGGCCAACAAGCCACCAACCATGCCCGGTGCAATACCCGGTTTATTGGCGATAGCAAAACTGATGTAACCCGCCACAATCGGCAGCATCAATGACAGCGCCAGGCCGCCGAAGCCATCGAATTTATGCAGCATTTGCACAACGATGCTTGCCGCCTGTTCATGGCTGGCATCCCAAATGTTATCGATGCCATACATCGAAGCGCCAATACGGGCGATGCCCATAATCACCGCCCCAGCAATGACAAACGGCAGCATGTAGGACACGCCCGTCATAATGGCGTTTTTCACTTCTGTCCCCGTTGAGGATTTCGCTCCGCCACCCTGAAATTTAGCCATGATTTATCTCCTGCTCGATGGCTTCAAAGACGGCATCGCCAAACTTAATCGGGTCTGCCACGCTGCATTCCAGCTTCAGCATGCCATCAAACCGCTCTTTGTTGTTGATAGCGACATCAGCCGCGATGATCACGCCATCAGCGCGGGCAAGATCGTCTGCGGTGATTTCGTTTTCAGCCCCCATACTGCCCTGAGTTTCGACTTTAATTTCATGACCACGGCTCTTGCCAGTCATTTCCAGCGCTTCAGCGGCCATAAATGTATGGGCAACACCTGTTGGGCAAGCAGCTACACAAACGATATACATAATGATTTCTCTCTTATATAGGGTATGGGCAATAAAAAAAGCACAATGGCTGGGAGGCGCATTGTGCTTTTTAAGCAGTAAAACAATGTGTTATTGGAATCTGAATTGGCGTCTGACTCGCCACTCAAACGGTGGCAAACCAGTAATTGATGCACACTACGGGTGGAGAAACTGAACGCCAGTTCATGGCGAAGTTGTGTCACCAGTCGTGCCTGAATTGTGCGGTTTACGGTGCTGGAAACGGGCGGGTTCGGCTGGCATTTCGAGGCGGCGAACAGGCTTTCGCCCGCACAACCCCACAAGCGTGACCAGCCACCAGAAAACTCATCTTCGTTATTTTCTTGCTCAGATTCGTCAGCAGCACTTAACGACTGAACTGAGTTAAAACAGCAAAGCCCACCCAGCACTGATCTCACGCTGCTGAATTTCCCCAGCAGGCACAAGAAACAATAACTGATAAATTTAAGGGCTATGGATGACATATTCTCTCCAGATATGAATGGATGATAATAGTCAGTAATGATTCAGGGTAATGTGATTTTTCGCACAATTTCTGCATTACAGTTATCTTGTGCTAACAAATAAAAAAGCCACTCTTCGTGAGTGGCTTTTATTAAAAAATAATTCGTTTTAGAAGAAGACGAAATACACCACTGCGGCAACAGCAAAACGATAAATCGCAAAAGGAATAAACGAAATACGTTTGATAATTTGCAGGAAGGTTTTAATCGCAATCAGTGCAACGATAAATGCCGTGATAAAACCAACGGCAAACATTGGCAGGTCAGCCATGGTTAAGAAGCCGATGCTCTTATACACATCCAGCACCGTGGCACCCATCATCATTGGCACCGCCAGCAGGAAGGAGAACTCAGACGCTGCATAACGGCTAACGCCCATCAGCATGCCACCAGAAATAGTCGCACCGGAACGAGAAAAACCCGGCCACAAAGCTAAACACTGGAAACAACCGATCGCAAACGCCTGGCGATAAGTCATGTCATCCACGCCTTCTGCACGCGGAACTTTAGGTTTGAACACTTCCGCCACAATCAGCAATACGCCACCGACGACTAATGCGTACATGACGTTTATAGGGTTAAAGAGTGATTTAATGGCATCGTGGAATACCAGCCCCAGAACCACAGCAGGCACCATACCCAGCAAGATATGGATCAGCGATAAACGCCCTGTTCCAGTGCCTTCGTGCGGCTGGCGGCCAAAATGAATGCCAATCAAGCCAAACAGGCGGCGCCAGAACATCACCACAACAGCTAAGATCGAACCAAGCTGGATTACCACTTCAAATGTTTTCGCGGTATCACCTTCAAATCCCAGAAGATGACCAACAATAATCATATGGCCGGTGGACGAGACGGGTAAAAACTCCGTTAACCCCTCGACAACACCAAGAATCGCGGCAATAACCAACGAGTGCAGATCGCTCATTAAAAAAATCCTCTAACCCCAAAAACAAACATTAAAAAAGCGGCATCTGCCGCGAAAGATCACAGTTAAGACCAGGTTACCTACTTTTGGTTTAACTATGATGAACTTATTTACTGAGTTTAAGATTAACGCCACGCTCAATCACCACGCCAACATTCGCGGCCTGTGCCACAGCACCTGGCTTGCTGACTTTTAACCTGACCCAAGGTGAGTTAAAGCGAGTCAGCAGCAATTGCGCTACCTCTTCAGCAACGCGTTCTACCAATGCAAAGCGACCACCAGAAACATGGCTTATCACTGCTTCGCTAACATCGGCATAGCTTAAACAATCATTTACATCATCGCTGCTGGCGGCCTGGCGGTTATCCCATGCCATTTCGATATCGAATACCAGCTTCTGGGAGATCGTTTGTTCCCAGTCATAAACACCAATCGTGGTGATTACAGTAAGTTGCTCTATAAATACAATGTCCATCACGCCCTGCCCGGTTTTTAGTCACGCCAGATACCACTTCCGGCGAAATATGCGTATTATCCACAGATGCAGAGAATACAACGACACTTTCAAAATGGAACAGCGTTATGAGTGCAATCGCGCCTGGCATGATCCTTCTTGCGTATCTTTGCGGCTCAATTTCTAGCGCCATCCTGGTCTGCCGAATCGCGGGGCTTCCTGATCCGCGGCAAAATGGTTCTGGCAATCCGGGTGCGACCAATGTCTTACGTATTGGCGGTAAAGGCGCAGCCGTAGCGGTACTGATTTTTGACGTTCTCAAAGGGATGTTGCCCGTCTGGGCGGCATACGCTCTGGGCGTAACACCATTCTGGCTGGGGCTTATCGCCATCGCTGCCTGTCTTGGCCATATCTGGCCGGTTTTCTTTAATTTCCACGGTGGTAAAGGCGTTGCAACAGCGTTTGGTGCCATTGCCCCTATCGGCTGGGACTTAACCGGCGTGATGGCAGGAACCTGGCTGCTGAGCGTTTTACTCAGCGGTTATTCGTCAGTGGGTGCAATTATCAGCGCACTGATCGCGCCGTTCTACGTCTGGTGGTTTAAACCGCAGTTCACCTTCCCGGTAGCCATGCTTTCATGTCTGATTTTGATGCGTCACCACGATAACATTCAGCGGTTATGGCGCGGGCAAGAAACCAAAATCTGGAAGAAACTGCGCAGAAATAAAGACAAAAAAAAGGAGTGATTGCTCACTCCTTCTCGACTAATTCTGCAAAGTTTTTACGCCGCAGGTAACTCTGCCAGCGGCCAGCGTGGGCGAACGGTTACGCTCAATTCCCCTGCCGTTCCCGCTTTAAGACGAATCATGCCTGCATAGGCGATCATCGCGCCATTATCGGTGCAGAATTCAGGACGCGCGTAGAACACTTCCCCACGGCGTTTTGTCATCATCTCTTCCATGCGCACTCGCAGTGTGCGGTTTGCACTCACACCACCCGCCATGACCAGACGTTTGAAACCTGTTTGATCCAATGCGCGTTTGCATTTAATTGCCAGCGTATCCACAACGGCATCTTCAAACGCACGTGCGATATCGGCACGGGTTTGCGGGTCGGCATCATTGCCACGAATGGTGTTCGCCGCAAATGTTTTCAGGCCGGAGAAGCTGAAATCAAGACCAGGGCGGTCAGTCATCGGGCGTGGGAACATAAAGCGCCCTGCAGTGCCTTGTGATGCCATTTTTGACAGCATCGGGCC
This sequence comes from Buttiauxella brennerae ATCC 51605, assembly GCF_001654925.1. GTDB lineage: Bacteria > Pseudomonadota > Gammaproteobacteria > Enterobacterales > Enterobacteriaceae > Buttiauxella > Buttiauxella brennerae. Next base: position 19,016 of record NZ_LXER01000001.1, on the reverse strand, counting down.
GCCGGGGTAATCCAGCCCAAGTAATTTAGCCGTTTTATCAAAGGCTTCACCGGCTGCGTCATCAATCGACTCACCCAGCAATTCGTATTGCCCAATTCCGGTAACACTGATCAACTGTGTGTGACCACCGGAAACCAGCAATGCGACAAACGGAAACGCTGGCGGGTTATCTTCCAGCATCGGCGCTAATAGATGCCCTTCCATATGATGAACCGGCACAGCGGGAACATCCCATGCAAACGCCAGCGAGCGACCAATCGTTGCCCCCACCAATAACGCACCGACCAAACCAGGCCCTGCGGTATAGGCGACTCCGTCAATATCTTTTGCGGTTAATCCTGCTTCTTTTAAAGCTGCCTGAATCAATGGCACGGTTTTGCGCACATGGTCACGGGAGGCAAGCTCCGGCACCACGCCGCCGTAGTCAGCATGTAATTTAACCTGACTATACAATTGATTAGCTAATAACCCGTTTTCATCGTCATAAATGGCGATGCCAGTTTCATCACAGGATGTCTCTATACCCAGTACGCGCATGGCTTTCTCTACCTCGAAGTTCTGGCGCGAAGTTTAAGCCTACAGGCTCTCATTGTAAAACTTTGCTAACCTGAGGCGTCCAGGTGGTGTATAATCCACGCCCCTGGAAGATTCCGGCCTTAAAAGCCAGGTTTCTGGTTGTCCGGTGCTTTACAAAGCAGCAGTAGTTGCAGTAAAATTCCGCACCATTTTGAAATAGCTGACGCCTAAGTCAGCGGCAAACCGAATTTATCAAAGGTGAGAGTTAATGCCGGTAATTAAAGTACGTGAAAACGAGCCATTCGACGTAGCACTGCGTCGCTTCAAGCGTTCTTGTGAGAAAGCAGGTGTTCTGGCGGAAGTTCGTCGTCGTGAGTTCTATGAAAAACCGACTACCGAACGTAAACGCGCTAAAGCTTCTGCTGTGAAACGTCACGCGAAGAAACTGGCTCGCGAAAACGCACGCCGCACTCGTCTGTACTAATTTCTTGGGGGTTCACTCCTCCAAAACAGACTAGTAGTAGTTGTAAAGGCCGTGCTTCCGAAAGGAATGCGCGGCTTATTTTCGTTCATGAACTGACATACTTCTGCACTTTCAATCTGCATCTTCATCGCAAACCTGAAAGATCGCCGAGTACCAAACGGGGCCTATGGCTGGACGAATTCCACGTGTTTTCATCAATGACTTGCTGGCTCGCACCGACATCATCGATCTGATAGATGCCCGTGTTAAGCTCAAAAAGCAGGGCAAGAACTACCATGCGTGCTGTCCGTTCCATAACGAAAAAACCCCCTCTTTCACCGTAAACGGTGAAAAACAGTTTTACCATTGCTTCGGCTGTGGGGCACATGGCAACGCCATCGATTTTTTAATGAACTATGACAAACTTGAGTTTGTCGAGAGCGTTGAAGAACTGTCGGCAATGCACAATCTTGAAGTGCCTTACGAAGTCGGTAGCGGACCAAGCCAGATTGAGCGTCATCAACGGCAAAGTCTTTATCAATTGATGGATGGCCTGAATGCCTTCTATCAGCAATCTCTGAATCAACAATCAGCTGAACCTGCTCGCCAGTATCTGGAACGGCGTGGTTTAAGTGCTGAAGTTATTCAACATTTCGCCATCGGCTATGCCCCTCCCGGTTGGGATAACGTCTTAAAGCGTTTTGGTGGAAATAGCGAAAACCGTCAGGCTCTGACGGACGCAGGCATGTTGGTAACCAACGATCAGGGGCGCAGTTACGACCGCTTCCGCGAAAGGGTGATGTTCCCCATCCGCGACAAGCGTGGCCGGGTAATTGGTTTTGGTGGCCGTGTGCTGGGCGATGGTCAGCCGAAATACCTGAACTCCCCGGAAACCGATATTTTCCATAAAGGCCGCCAGCTCTATGGCCTGTATGAAGCTCAACAGAGCCAGCCAGAACCAGCACGTTTATTGGTTGTTGAAGGTTACATGGATGTGGTGGCACTGGCGCAATATGGCATTTCTTACGCCGTTGCCTCACTGGGCACCGCAACCACCGCCGACCATATCCAACTGCTGTTCCGGGTGACTGATACCGTTGTCTGTTGTTATGACGGGGATCGCGCAGGGAGAGATGCCGCATGGCGTGCTCTGGAAACTGCACTACCTTATATGACAGACGGGCGTCAGTTACGCTTTATGTTCCTGCCGGACGGTGAAGACCCCGATACGCTGGTGCGTAAAGAAGGAAAAGAAGCATTTGAAGCGCGAATGGAACATGCCATGCCGCTTTCTACGTTTCTTTTTAATAGCCTGATGCCACAGGTCGATTTGAGTTCACCTGATGGCCGAGCGCGTTTGAGCACCCTTGCATTACCCCTGATTACTCAGGTACCTGGTGAAACTTTGCGCATTTATCTGCGTCAGGAACTGGGAAACAAACTGGGTATTCTGGACGATAACCAGCTTGAAAAGCTGATGCCAAAGCTTGCGGAAAGCAATACCCCGCGCCCGGCTCCACAGCTAAAACGCACAACCATGCGTATACTGATAGGACTACTGGTTCAGAATCCAGAGCTGGCACCGAATGTGCCACCGCTAAATGGTCTGGAACAGGCGAAGTTGCCAGGGTTGAAACTCTTTATCGACCTGGTTAACACCTGTCTGGCGCAACCGGGTATCAACACCGGGCAGCTTTTAGAGCTATATCGCGGCACAAATGAAGCCGCCACCCTTGAAAAACTCTCTTCATGGGACGATATAGCAGATAAGGACATCGCAGAAAAAACATTCAACGATGCACTGGAACATATGTTTGATTCCGTGCTGGAGTTGAGGTTTGAAGAATTGATGGCACGTTCCAGAACGACGGGGCTTACCCCGGTGGAGCGTGAGGAAGTCCGTGTGATTACACAATCGCGCGCGAAAAAGTAAATCTTATCGGCTTAAGTGCCGAACATTAATCGGGTCAAACCCGAACGCCGCAAGGAAGGGCAGCGGCAATAAAATAAGTCAGCCCTCGTTACGTTATTGTTGGCGGTTTCGCCGACCGACACCAACCCTAATACTGAAGTGTGGATACCGTCTTATGGAGCAAAACCCGCAGTCACAGCTTAAACTTCTTGTTACCAAGGGCAAGGAGCAAGGCTATCTGACCTATGCCGAGGTCAATGACCATCTGCCGGAAGATATCGTCGACTCTGATCAGATCGAAGACATCATCCAAATGATCAATGACATGGGCATTCAGGTGATGGAAGAAGCACCTGACGCCGATGACCTGTTGCTTGCTGAAAATTCAAACAACACAGACGAAGATGCGGAAGAAGCTGCCGCTCAAGTACTGTCCAGCGTAGAATCCGAAATCGGGCGTACTACTGACCCGGTTCGCATGTATATGCGTGAAATGGGTACCGTTGAGCTGTTAACCCGTGAGGGTGAAATCGATATCGCTAAGCGTATCGAAGATGGTATCAACCAAGTGCAGTGCTCCGTTGCCGAATATCCGGAAGCGATCACTTATCTGCTTGAGCAGTACGATCGTGTTGAAGCAGAAGAAGCTCGTCTGTCTGATTTGATCACCGGATTTGTTGACCCGAATGCTGAAGAAGATCTTGCCCCTACCGCCACTCACATTGGTTCTGAGCTGACTAGCGAAGAAAACAGTACGACTGACGATGAGGAAGATGAAGACGACGACGCGGACGATGACAACAGCATCGACCCAGAACTCGCTCGTGAGAAATTCGGCGAACTGCGCACGCAGTACGAACGTACTCGCGACACCATCAAAGCGAAAGGTCGTGCTCACGCAGATTCCGCAGCTGAAATTCAGCAACTGTCTGAAGTATTCAAACAGTTCCGCCTGGTGCCGAAGCAATTTGACTACCTGGTAAACAGCATGCGCGTCATGATGGACCGTGTTCGTACGCAAGAACGCCTCATCATGAGATTGTGTGTTGAACAGTGCAAAATGCCGAAGAAAAACTTCATCACACTGTTCACTGGCAACGAAACCAGCGAAACCTGGTTCAACGCGGCCATCGCAATGAACAAGCCATGGTCTGAGAAGCTGCATGACGTTTCTGATGACGTGCATCGTAGCCTGCAGAAACTGCAACAGATTGAAGAAGAAACCGGCCTGACCATTGAGCAGGTTAAAGATATCAACCGTCGTATGTCCATCGGTGAAGCGAAAGCTCGTCGTGCGAAGAAAGAGATGGTTGAAGCAAACTTACGTCTGGTTATTTCGATAGCCAAGAAATACACCAACCGTGGTCTGCAATTCCTCGACTTGATTCAGGAAGGCAACATCGGCCTGATGAAAGCGGTTGATAAGTTTGAATACCGTCGTGGTTATAAGTTCTCTACTTATGCAACATGGTGGATTCGCCAGGCTATCACACGCTCTATCGCCGACCAGGCGCGTACCATCCGTATTCCAGTGCATATGATTGAGACAATCAACAAACTCAACCGTATTTCGCGCCAGATGCTGCAAGAGATGGGCCGTGAGCCAACGCCGGAAGAATTGGCTGAACGTATGCTGATGCCGGAAGACAAAATCCGTAAAGTGCTGAAAATCGCTAAAGAGCCAATCTCCATGGAAACGCCAATCGGCGACGATGAAGATTCGCATCTGGGTGATTTCATCGAGGATACCACCCTCGAGCTGCCACTGGACTCTGCAACATCAGAGAGCCTGCGTAATGCGACTCACGATGTGCTTGCGGGCCTGACAGCGCGTGAAGCGAAAGTTCTGCGTATGCGTTTCGGTATCGATATGAACACCGACCACACGCTGGAAGAAGTGGGTAAACAGTTCGACGTTACCCGTGAACGTATCCGTCAGATTGAAGCGAAGGCACTGCGCAAACTGCGCCACCCAAGCCGTTCTGAAGTACTGCGTAGCTTCCTGGACGATTAATCTTATCGCCCTTCTAAAAAGCCCTCCTCGTGAGGGCTTTTTTATGCCTGCACGAAAACAATTCCCATCTGTATTCCTTCCCTTATTGCCTGCGAAAATACCAGAAGTGAAAAGTATAAGAGTTTGATTAGGCTTTGATTATAAAAACAGCAGATGTCACGCAATCACTGGATTGAAGCGCCAAGTTACATTATAATCCTGCGCCACGGCCCCTTAGCTCAGTGGTTAGAGCAGGCGACTCATAATCGCTTGGTCGCTGGTTCAAGTCCAGCAGGGGCCACCAAATAAAACAAGGAGTTAGATGAGAAATAGTCTAACTCCTTTTAGTTTTCGGACGTAATCTGCCTGATTAGCGAAGACTCAGATCCCCCTTCATCACATCGAACATCATTCGCGCAAACCCTTTCGACATTTCCGGGTTAGACAGGTACTGCATCATCATTTCTCGCTGGGCGTTGTTGCAGTCCATAATCGCGTCATCAATCGCTTTAGGAAAATCGCCCAACATCGCTTGCTCAGAGGTATTGTTTGCCAGTTGCGTCATGACCGCCTGGTTTTCCGATAACTTGTCACGCACCATATAGACGCAGCTGAGCATGTCTTTGTCCGTGAGATTATCAGTGATAAACAGGTCGTTCAGGCGTGCCAGAATATTCGACAGAAACTGTTCTTTCTTATCCTTCGGCTTGGCTGTACCGATGTCATTGCCCGGTTCGATTTTGTACTCTTCGGCGTCTTCTTGAAGTTTTAGATGCTGTTCGTGCAGTTTCGATAAGCGATAATGACTCATCTCCACGTTACTTAAATCAATCTCATCTTCTTCGATACGCTGCTCATGAAGCAGTGGCCGCAGATGGCGTGCGAACAGGCTGAGCTTCTCTAGCTCTTTGTCATCGTACTCAACGAGTTGCGACATAAATTCATAAAAACGGACAAAACTGCCGAGATCTTTCTTGAAGATATCCAGCTTGTCTTTCTCTTGCTTGCACTGTTTGAAGCTATTTTCAGCATTGGTGGTCAGCACCACATCATTGGTTTTTTTCGTGCGCTCAAAAATCTCTTTTGCCTGCTTATATGCCTCAATCGCAGAGAGGTAACGCTTTTTCCAGCGCTCAACAGCAGGCTTGCAGATATTGCTTATCGCGGCGTTAGATTTGTTTTTCGTGAAGAAGGCGTCACAGAACTGCTCGACTTCATTCCACTGGAAGATGCCGCTGGTGCGGAGTTTCTGGAACAACTCGAAGACTTTTTGCGGATCGCTGACATCCGTCAGTTCAGCCGTTTGATAGTAAGGCTGGAAGGCCCCAAGAATTTCTTCGGGTTCGTTGTAGAAATCGAGAACGAAAGTACCCGACTGCGCCTTGCCCGGATAGGTGCGGTTCAGACGAGATAACGTCTGTACGCACTCCACGCCACCCAGTTTTTTATCCACATACATGGCACACAACTTCGGTTGGTCAAAACCGGTCTGGAACTTATTCGCCACCAGCATTACTTGATAATCATCGCTATCAAAGGCTTTGCGCATATCCCGGCCTTTCAGCCCTGGGTTCATATTGGTTTCGGTAAACTTCTGGTTCAGCAGTGCGAGGCTATTGTGGTCACTCTCCACAAATTCCACTTCACCAGAAAACGCGACCATGGCGTTAATCTTCTGGTAGTTGTTCTCCGCAATGTATTTATCAAACGCCAGTTTGTAGCGCACCGCCGCTTTGCGTGAACTGGTGACGACCATCGCCTTGGCCTGCCCACCCAGTAAATGCATTACATGTTTGCGGTAGTGCTCAACAATCACTTTTACTTTTTGCGAGACGTTGTGTTCGTGCAGCACGACCCACTGGTTCAGTTTGATTTTGGCTTTTTTACTGTCCACTTCCCGGTCAGGGTCGTCCAGTTTTTGCAGCAACTTATACGCCACTTTGTAGTTGGTGTAGTTCTTCAGCACATCAAGAATAAAGCCTTCTTCGATGGCCTGGCGCATGGAGTAAACGTGGAAGGCTTCCGGCTTATTAGTTTTTGATGCGGGTTCGAGAGGGTTCGGACGGCGGCCAAATAGCTCCAGCGTTTTGGCCTTTGGTGTGGCGGTAAACGCATAGTAGTTAAGATTACTGCTGTTTTTACGCGCCGCGATGGTGGCATCGAGGATATCTTCCGAAGACAACTCCACATCGTCATCCGCTTCGTCTTTCATCAGCACTTCTTTGAGCTGACGCGCCGTCGAACCGCTTTGTGATGAGTGCGCTTCATCAGCAATTACCGCATATTTGCGCTGTTTGAGGCTGACACTGTTTTCGATGGCTTTCAGTACGAACGGGAAGGTCTGAATGGTAACGATAATAATCGGCTGTGAGTTTTCCAACGCACTGGCGAGCTTTTCTGATTTTGAGCCATCGCCTTCTTTATTGTTAATGCGCCCGACCACGCCATCCGCATGTTCAAACTGGTAAATCGTGTCCTGAAGCTGATCGTCCAGCACGGTACGGTCCGTGACCACAATTACCGAGTGGAACTGCTTCTCGCCTTTCTCATCATACAGCCGGGAAAGCTGGTGGGCAGTCCAGGCAATAGAGTTAGATTTCCCGGAACCTGCGCTGTGCTGGATCAGATATTTATGGCCAGTGCCTTCATCTGCGGCAGCGCTAATCAGTTTATTCACCACATCCCACTGGTGGTAACGCGGGAAGATCAGGCTCTCTTTTTTAACTTTCAGCCCGTTCCAGTCTTCTTTTTCTTCAATTTGCAGATGTACAAAACTGGCGAGGATTTTCAGCAAATTGTCCGGCAGCAGGACTTCATTCCACAAATAGCTAGTGGCGTACTCTTTTTCATTTTCGGGGATTTCATTCCCCGCGCCGCCTTCTTTGGTGCCTTTGTTAAACGGCAGGAAGAAGGTGTCATCACCCGCCAGTTTGGTGGCCATAAACACTTCATACTGGCTGACTGCAAAGTGCACCAGTGCGCCACGTTTGAAGGTGAGCAGCGGCTCAGGTTTGTTGGTTACCGGGTCTTTCGGCAAACGCGTTTTCTTATATTGTTTAATCGCGTTATGTACCGCCTGTTTGAACTCAGATTTCAGCTCAAGTGTGGCAATCGGCAGGCCGTTGATAAACAGCACCAGATCGATACGCCACTTCTTGGCTACTGAGACAGTTTCATCCAGTGCCGCTTTGGTGGCATACGGGCTATAAACCAGTTCCGGCACCACACGGCAGATATTCTGTTTATAGCGCGCCAGAGTTTCCGGGTTGAGATTATGCTCGGGTTTAAACTGGCATAGCGAAAAACGGGCATTGTGGCTTTTGATTCCATGACGTAATACGCCCAGCGTGCCGTAAGTACGCGACAGTTGGTCGGTGGCGTTGTTATCGGCTTTTTTAAGTTGCGCCACCAGCAAATCAAGGAAATGGCGTTCGGTATCGGTGGGGTAAATCTTCGAGAATTTTTCCCATTCCAGCGGCTGAGTGCTTTGCACAAAGACGATGGCATCCTGCGAGTACAAGGCACGTTCGCGGTCATAGGCTTCTGGTTTGCCACGAATCCAGCCTTTGTCTTCCATCTGAGCTATCATTTCAACCTGGAAAATCAGCTCTTTGGTGGTATCCATACTCATGCGGTAGCTTCCTCTAATACCTCGATATCGCTGGTGTCTGGTGCAACCCAATCACGCACGTCTATTTTGCCGGTGACGGCGGCGGAGATAAGGGCGGTGCGGCGCTCTTTAAGTAACTCAATCTGGATTGTTGATAATCTCGACAGATTGTCATAATTATTTCTGATGGACTCTAGATATTTTACGATTGCATCTTGTTCATGTTTAGGAGGTAACGCTAATGGTGCTTCGCTTACATTACCCAAGCTCAACCCTTCCTTTAGCCCATATTGTGCAACATCAAAGAATGAACGCCCGACAGATGATGCAAGGCTATAACCCAGAAATGCAGAGTTAATAATAGATGTATTGGGGCGAATCAAACTCAGATGTTGATTAATGTAGGTTGATTGAGAAAGCTCAGGGACAATAGCAACCCGTCCAGTATTTGCACCAGTAATACATACAACAACATCACCCGTGAACAGTCTGGTACGTACACCCTCAGCATTTTTAGGTGGTGATACTCGTTTTGCTTTATCTAGTTGCAGACCAAGTTCATTATTTAAATCACCACTTTGAAGAAATATTTCATTTCCTTCATCAGTAATAAAATCAGACCAACCTCTTGGGCCAGAAGTAATAAATGAAGATATTTGCTTTACTCGAACCGATACCCAATGCTCCGGCACTTCCCCCAGCCACTCAACACCCGAATCTTTCATCGGCACTTCAGAATTTAGCCCTTTCGTAACAGCATGGCTAATCACTGCCTGACGTTTTTCTTTTAGCAGTTCAATCAGTTGCTGCTGCTTCTCGATTAGGTTATCGATATTTGCGGTTTCGTGATCGAGAAATTTCAATATATTACTTTGCTCGTCTTTACTAGGTAATGGTATAATCTGCCCTTTGATATCGTCCCATTTAATAGCGGATCTATGCTCAAGAATTCCATTCCCAAAAGTAGCCAAATGCTTTTGAAATGGTGTGTTTTCAAAAATACGAAGTGCATATCTTTTTAAAGTATTTTGCCTTGGTTCTAAAATTATATATACAGGACTACAAACCCCATCAAAAGGAGACATGCCGTATGAACCAATTCCATAGTTCATGCTATTGATGACTAATTGCCCTTTTTTAACAATTTTGCATTTCGTTAAATCATCTGGCTTTTTATTCCCTACGTCACCTTTGTCTTCATAACGAATAACACCCACACTTGCCATCAAGGAAAGATAATTCTGGATTTTCCCATCATGATTTTTATCAACAATATGTGATACCGCAGTACGGCATGGTATCTGTTGCCAATGTATTGGGTGACTCTCAAACCACTCAACCCCAGAATCCTTATATTCCGGATACGCCTTATATTTAGCCATCAGGAGTGTACCTCCTGCAGCAGCTTCATTATCTCGGCGCTGACGGCATCCAGATCGGCATCAATCTCTTCTAAAGGGCGTGGTGGTTGATAGACATAGAAATGGCGGTTAAACGGAATTTCATAACCGACAATCCCTACTTCATTGTCTTTGGCATCGCGCTTATCGGCATTAATCCAGGCATCGGCCACGTGCGGCAATACTTCGGCTTTAAAGTAGTTTTCAATCAGGTCGCTGGTGGCGATGGTTGGGTTTAGCGGTACGTTTTCGTTATCACGCAAATCGCCGTCCTGCTCGAACTCCACCACTTTTCCCTGGTATTCAAATGCGCCGTACAGCGGTTGGGACGCTTCTTTCAGCACCTTTTTCACTACCGGTTCAGCGGCAGGATTTTTGGTGGTGATGGCATCAATAAACTGTTTGTTCTCTTTGGTATCGAGCTTAACGGCTGCGGTTTTTATCGCACTTTTCAGCGTCAGCTGGAATTCATTAAAGTCATTACTCACCCGCTCTTTACCGCCCGCTTTAGCACCCAACGTCACCTGGATTTGCTGCGCTTTATCCATCAATGCGCGTTGTGCAAGCCACAGCTTGGTGTCGAGCAAGTCTTTAATTTGCTTCTCTTTCAGCTCTGCAAATTCGGCTTTGATAATGGCGCGGGCTTCAACTTCAATCTCGGCAAAATTACCGTAGTTATCACCTTGCCACCGTGTGGAAAACTCCTCATACAAGCATTCCATCGGCGCATTAAACGGTTTGGACGCAAAACGCAAAGTGGCAATTGCTTCATCGGTAATTTGTGCAGACAAACGCAGCGGGCGCTCGATGGTCAGGCGGCGGTAGCCAAAATCAGTGCTATTAAAGATTTTGCTGGCGAAGGTTTTCAGCGCTTCGGTTTTGGTGGTAGCAGACTGGCGACCACGGTTAGATTTTTGTTCAGGTGCTTTTTCAAGACCCAACTCTTCAAGAGAAGTCGCATCCACCACTTCAAACTCACCAAAGGTACGGGTGATAAGCTTGATATCGTCCTCGCCCATCAGGTTACGCTTGGAACCTAAAGACTTACGCATCTTGCCGCACAGGTTGGTGCCATCAATCAGCTGGACTTTGCCCTTACGCTCGGCTGCTTTCTTATTCGACAGAATCCATACGTAAGTCGCGATGCCGGTGTTGTAGAACATATCCGTTGGCAACGCTACAATGCCATCCAACAAATCCGCTTCCAGAATATAACGGCGGATTTCGCTCTCGCCGCTACCTGCGCCACCAGTAAACAGTGGCGAACCGTTAAGGATAATACCGATTCGCCCACCGTTGCTGGCCGAGCTACCATCGCGCATTTTGCTAATCAGGTGCAGTAGGAATAACAACGATCCATCAGACACCCGCGGCAGGCCTGGGCCGAAACGCCCGTCAAAACCTTTATGTTGATGTTCGTCGTTAATCTCGCCTTCAACCTTCTTCCAGTCCACGCCAAACGGCGGGTTAGAAAGCATGTAATCAAACTTGCCTTGCGGCAGCTGATCGTTGGAAAGGGTGTTGCCCAGTTTGATGAGGCTAACATCCTGGCCTTTAATCAGCATGTCGGCTTTACAGATGGCGTAAGACTCTGGGTTTAGTTCCTGCCCGAAAGCACGCATCACCGCATTCGGGTTCTGGCTATGCATGTATTCCATGCCAGACGAGAGGAAGCCCCCGGTGCCCGCCGTAGGGTCATAAATCGTGCGGATGATGCCGTCTTTCGATAGCGCATCATCATCATCCATAAACACCAGTGAGGTGGTCAAATGCACGATATCGCGTGGAGTAAAGTGCTCCCCGGCAGTCTCATTTGAACTCTCCGCAAAGCGGCGAATTAACTCTTCAAATACCTGTCCCATCTCATGATTAGAAATGGCTTTCGGGCTCAGATCAGTAGTGGCGAATTTCTTAACGATTTTGAACAGTAAGTTGGCATCGTCCAACAGGCCAATAAACTCACTGAATTTAAAATACTCAAAAATTTCGCGCGCATCCTTTGAGAAACACTGAATATAGTTTTCCAGGTTTTCTTTGATGTCGTTCTGCCCCAACTTGTCGAGATCCATCGGCGAGATGTTGAAGAACGACAAGCCTTTGGTCGCGCGTAATAGAAATTTCTCTCGCCCTTCTTCTGGTAACGGGCTGGCCTTCAGCTTATCAGCTTCGGCAACAACAGCATCTTTGCTGGGGGCTAGCACACATTCAAGACGGCGCAACAAAGTAAAAGGCAGAATCACACGTCCGTACTGGGACTGCTTAAAATCACCACGAAGCAAATCAGCGACAGACCAAATAAAGGCAGCCATTTGAGAAAATTTAATATTAGACACAACGATACCAAAGGGAGTGAAGAATAGATGCGATTACATATAAGCGATTTTATATCGTACGATATTGATATACATCGCTTTAAAAAAGGTTTTCAGGAACTGCTTTTGAGCCAATGAAATAAGATGAATTTACTTTTACGCCATTAATATAAATTATCAATGTATTAGCCATCAAATAATAAGTTAAAATTATTTAATAAATACCAAGCCTGCTAATTTTTCAAATCATCAGTGTTTGGCATACTGAGACTCTGCTAACATCCGTATAATTGGCATTAATAAGGGTTCATCAATAATGGCGACTCAAACACCTAAAACCCCCACATCGGCAGGTACAACTTTTAGCGCGGCGAGTCTGCAGTTCCTGAACAAGCTCGCGCAAAACAACTCCCGCGATTGGTTTAAAGAACATCAGGAGGAGTACGAAAGCACAGTGCGCACTCCTGCCCTGCGGTTTATCGAGCAGATGCAGCCGGGCATTCTGGCCATTTCATCGAAGCTTACCGCCGTGCCAAAGAAAGTCGGTGGCAGTCTTATGCGCCCGCAGCGTGACAGCCGTTTTAGCAAAGATAAAACACCTTATAAAACCAATGTCGGGATTCAGTTCCGTCATTTCCAGGGAAAAGATGTGCATGCTCCGGGGCTCTATCTCCATATTGCCCCTGAAGGTTGCTTTATTGCCGCCGGAATTTGGCACCCTGAATCCAAAGCCTTAAATGCCATTCGCCAATGCATTGATGAAAACCCCAACGCTTATCAAAAGGCGTTACAGGAGCTACAAAGCCAAGGGTTTATCATGGATGGCGACAGCTTAAGCCGCCCGCCAAAGGGCTTTGATAAAACCCATCCTTTGCTTACTGAATTGAAGCGCAAAGATTTTATCGCGTTGAAAAACATCGATTTCGAAGAGCTGTGCAAACCGGATGCTATCAATTTCTGTGCCGAACAATTTCAGCATTGCTCGCAATTGATGGCCTATCTCTGTTTTGCCCTGGAACTTGATTTCTAAAACATATCGAAAAAGTTGCCAAAACGTTAAATGCATCACACTTACGATGCTACACTACGCGGCTTTATTGGAAGCAGCGCCGGGTGGATAAATGAGTGAGCATGTAGAAGTGATAAACGAGCCAGTGGCCGTAACACGGCCTAACTGGTCGGCGGTTTTTGCCGTGGCGTTTTGCGTCGCCTGCCTGATTACCGTTGAATTTTTGCCGGTTAGTTTGCTGACACCCATGGCACAAGAGCTTGGAATTTCCGAAGGCGTTGCCGGGCAGTCTGTTACCGTCACAGCTTTCGTGGCGATGTTCGCCAGCCTCTTTGTGACCAGTATTATTCGCTCCACCGACAGACGCTACGTAGTCATTCTGTTTTCCGTGCTGCTCACCCTCTCCTGCCTGCTGGTTTCTTTTGCAGATAACTTCACCATGCTGCTGATTGGCCGCGCCTGTTTAGGGATTGCCCTCGGCGGCTTCTGGGCGATGTCAGCCTCTTTAACCATGCGCCTGGTTCCGGTTCGTACCGTGCCAAAAGCGCTGTCGGTTATCTTCGGGGCTGTCTCCATCGCACTGGTAATCGCCGCGCCATTGGGCAGCTTCTTAGGCGGTATTATTGGCTGGCGTAACGTGTTCAACGGTGCAGCGCTGATGGGAGTGGCCTGCATCATTTGGGTGTGGAAAGCACTGCCGTCGCTGCCCGGTGAATCAACGCAGCATAAGCAAAACATGTTTGGCCTGCTTAAACGCCCGGGCGTACTGGCGGGTATGACGGCAATCTTTATGACCTTTGCCGGGCAATTTGCCTTCTTCACTTATATCCGCCCGGTGTATATGACGCTTGCAGGGTTTGATGTCGACGGCCTGACGTTGGTGCTGTTGAGCTTTGGTATCGCCAGTTTTGTTGGCACTTCGCTTTCAGCGGTATTCCTCAAGCGTTCACTCAAACTGTCGCTGACCTGCGCTCCGCTGATTCTGGCACTGAGTGCGCTGGTTCTGGTGTTGTGGGGGAGCGATAAAATCGTCGCATCAGCAGTTGCCATTATCTGGGGCTTTGCCTTTGCTCTGATTCCCGTTGGTTGGTCGACGTGGATCACCCGTTCACTTGCGGATCAAGCAGAGAAAGCGGGATCTATTCAGGTTGCGGTGATCCAGTTAGCAAACACCTGTGGAGCGGCAATTGGCGGGTTGGCTCTGGATAATCTCGGCATAATTTCGCCGCTGGTGTTGTCAGGGAGTTTGATGTTACTGACAGCGTTGTTAGTAGCGGCAAAGGTACGAGCAAAATAACTGCGTCGGATGGCGCATTGCTATCCGACCCGCTTCACCCACCAAAATCCCATTACCCTCGCCAGAAAGGCTTATCCCCCAGAATCGTTGCGCGATGCATGATGCGGCGAGCGGGGAGATAATCAGCATTCGCATAATGCTGCGTGACACGGTTATCCCAGATAGCGATGTCGTTTTCCTGCCAGCGCCAGCGAACCTGGAACTCCGGCTTCGTAATATGTGCAAACAGGAAGGCGAGCAGCGCATCGCTTTCTTTTTGCGAGAGGTCGACAATCCGCGTGGTGAACCCCTCGTTAACAAACAGCGCCTGCTTGCCGCTTACCGGATGGGTACGCACCACTGGATGCAGCAACGGCGGATTCTTAACAACCGCCTCACGCCAGCGCTGATGCTCTTCTTCGCTACGGAGATGTTTATATTCCGGGAATGATTTGCGGAAATCGTGTTCTGCTTTTAGCCCTGAGAGCAAGCGCTTGAACGGTTCTGAAAGTGCCTCGAACGCAGCAATGCCACTGGTCCACAATGTATCACCGCCAAATTCTGGAAGCTGTTTTGCTGCCAGTATCGCACCGGCTGGCGGCGTTTCGATAAAGGTCACGTCGGTGTGCCAGTTATCGTTATCAGGCGGGTTATCGTTGTGCGTATCCAGCACGATAATCTCCTCCACGCCTTCCGCATGTGGATAAACCGGGTGGATATGCAGATCGCCAAACCGCTGTGCCAGCGCACGTTGCTGTGCAGGTGTAATAAGTTGATCGCGCAGGAACAGTACCTGATGGCGGATCAGCGCGTGGTAGAGCTGCTCAAATTGGTTATCCGTTAAGCCTCGGCTCAGCGTTAAACCACTAACCTGCGCACCGATGTAAGGCCCCAGTGGCGTAATATTCACTTTCTCGCTCATTGCCCTTCTCCATGCCATGGGGTTAAACGGCGCTGCAATGCCCGTAACCCAAGTTCTAAACAGAATGCGATAACCGCAATCACACCAATACCCGCAAGCACTACATCAGTTGCCAAAAACTCACCCGCCGATTGCACCATAAAACCTAATCCACGCGTTGCGGCGATAAGTTCAGCAGCAACCAGCGTTGACCAGCCGACACCAAGCCCAATACGAAAACCGGTTAGAATTTCCGGCAGCGCACCAGGCAAAATCACATGCCAGACAACCTGGAGTCGTGATGCCCCCAAAGCTTCGGCAGCACGAATGCGAACCTGTTTTGCGCTGCGCACTCCCGCCATGGTCGACATCGCGACAGGCGCAAATATTGCCAGGTAAATCAGTAAAATCTTCGAGGTTTCACCGATGCCGAACCAAATCACCATCAGCGGTAAATAAGCTAGGGGCGGTACCGGGCGATACAACTCAATCAGCGGGTCGAGAATGCCGCGCACTGTCGGGTTTAGCCCCATCGCGATACCCACGGGAATACCAATTAATACCGCAGCGAAAAGTGCCGTGAGAATGCGTAGCAGGCTGGCGGCGAGATGCTGCCAGAGTGTTGCATCCATAAACCCCTGCGGCCCGGCGATGCTAATTAGCTTTGTCAGCACCTGAAATGGCGGCGGTAAAAATAAAGGGCTCACCCATTGCTGTGCTGCAACCCACCACCACAACAAGATGATTGTCATCACCGTCGTGAGGCTTAACGTTATCTGGCGCGAGAACGGCCAGCGCAACGCCAGCCGTTTGTGGCGGGCTTTATCCTGAATAACGATGCTCATAAGAAGCCCTCGCGCAGTTCAAATACCCGGCTCAGCACGTACTCGCGCTTCGCGATAAATTCCGGATCGGATTTGATGCTGCGGCATGGCTCACCCGCGGTGAACCGACGGCCAAAATCGAGCGGCATACGCTCCAGCACACGCCCTGGACCCGGTGAAAGCAATACCAGCTCGGTTGCGAGAAACACGGCTTCTTCAATGTCATGAGTAATCAACAACACCTGGCGGCGGCTTTCATGCCACAGCTTGAGCAGCAAAGTCTGCATTTGCTCGCGGGTAAAGGCATCCAGCGCACCAAAAGGCTCATCGAGCAGTAAAAGCTGTGGGCGCGTGGCGAGTGCACGAGCAATCCCTACTCTCTGGCGCTGCCCGCCGGAGAGCTGCCAGATGGCACGTTTCGCCTTATCTTCCAGCCCCACTTTACGCAACATATCGAGCGCAATTTCCTCACGCGCAAGCTTTGGCTGCCCGGCAAGTTGCAAACCAAATGCGACGTTATCCAGCACCGTGTGCCATGGCAGTAACCCTTCATTCTGAAACACCACACCGCGCTCAGCACCAGGTCCCGTGACCTGTTTTCCCGCAAGTGTAATGCTGCCAGAGTGATAAGGAACAAAGCCAGCTATCAGGTTCAGCAGCGTAGTTTTTCCGCAGCCAGACGGGCCGAGAACTACCAGTAACTCGCCTTCGTCCACGGTCAGATTGATGTCGTTGAGAACCGTTTTACCGTCGAAATCTGCGCTTAAATGCGAAACCTGTAACATGGCTAACTCCTTACTGCGCCAACGGTTTTACGAAGCGGTCAGTAACGAACTGGCTGTAATCCGTTTCAACGGCCGGGACTTTGCCTTGCGCTTTGAGGAACTGAGCGGTATCGACAATCGCTTTATTTACCGGGCCGCTAAGTTGCTCAGTTTGTTGGTTCGCGGTGAGGTAAGTATTTCCCTTCACCAGCACTGGAACATCACTTTCCGGCACACCGCTCAGGCGTGAAAGCTTGCTCAGGTTATCCGGCTGTTTCAGCCAAACGTCAGGATTGTCGATATAGTTTTTCTGCGCGGCGAGAGCGCTTTTGGCGAAGGCTGCGACAACTTCTGGATGCTGTTGCGCGAAGTCTTTACGCACAACCCAAACATCCAGAGTTGGAGCGCCCCACGTACCCACTTGTGCAGAATCGGTCAGCACTTTGCCCTCTTTTTCCAGCTCGTTAACCGCAGGTGCCCAAACATAAGCACCGTCAATATCACCGCGCTGCCAGGCCGCAATAATCGCCGGAAGCTGAAGGTTAAGGATTTCTACCTCGCCAGGCTTAATCCCCCAGTGTTTCAGGGCCGCCAGCAGGCTGTAATGCGTGGTGGAAATAAACGGCACGGCAATACGCTTGCCGATAAGATCTTTCGGGCTGGAGATACCTTTCTTCACAACCAGTGCTTCGGAGTTACCCAATTGTGAGGCGAGCAAGAAGACTTCGATAGGCACATTCTGGCTTGCCGCCACAGCCAGTGGGCTGGAACCGATATTGCCAATTTGTACATCGCCTGATGCCAGCGCACGAACCACACTCGCGCCACTGTCGAATTTACGCCATTCAACTTTTGCTCCGCTGTCTTTGGCAAAAGTGTTATCAGCCTGCGCGACCTTGGCGGGTTCAGCAGAAGTTTGGTACGCGACGGTCACATCCACCGCGAATACTGGCGTTGCAATAAGGGCAAGCGTAGCCAGCCAGAGAGAATGTCGTTTTGCCATGAGGAGTGCTCCTGTATCGATGATGGGAGCAGTATTTCCAACTGCGGCGATTAGATAAAAGAATTAAAAATTATCGCTAATGCTTTTATGTTTTTAGATGAAATACAGGGAAGGATAGTTGGGAGATGGGAATGGAATAGCACTCAGAAAAAGAAGTGGATCCAATCTGCTTGCTGGCAATAATAGTGAGTTCGCCCTCGAAACCTGACCTTTTGCTTCATGTTTATGTTGCCGGTCACAGCTCGAATTGACTCATAAGATGGGTAACCAGGTCGTTACGGAAGGATATTCTTAAGCCGGGAATTTATGCAGGGTCCCCGGCCCGGTTATTGCGGGAGGTTTAGGGCCGAGTGCTTCGGCTCGTCAACCCTGTATCGCGGCTTCGATAGTAGCAATGTCTATTTTCTTCATCGACATCATCGCCCCAAACGCACGCCTGGCGGTGTCTCCGCCCGTCGCCAGGGCTTCGGTCAGAATGCGCGGGGTAATTTGCCAGCTAACGCCCCATTTATCTTTGCACCAGCCACATTCGCTTTCCTGGCCACTATTTCCGACGATTGCATTCCAGTAGCGGTCCGTTTCAGACTGATCTTCGGTGGATATTTGAAAGGAAAAAGCTTCACTATGCTTGAAATGTGGCCCGCCATTGATACCTATGCATGACACACCTGCGACGACAAATTCGACAACTATTGTGTCGCCAGCTTTACCATCCGGATAATCCCCGGGAGTCGGGATCACAGCATTAACGCTGCTGTCTGGAAAGGTCGCAGCATAAAAATGAGCAGCGGCTTCCGCATCATGATCGTACCAAATACAGATAGTATTCTTAGCCATAAGATAGCCTGCTTGTGGTATTTCTTACCGGATGGCACCGATACCTGTGCGCTCAGTTCCGGTAACCGTACTCGCAGTGCCTTACCAGCATTGCGCCTTTGGTGGTTTTTCAACCATAAGTATGTACCGGATCGGTTTTTTGTGGTTGTAAAAGGCACTTTCTGTGGTCTGAATCGCTTAAATGACCAGAGAATTT